>NZ_CP160680.1:5010028-7507556 GCF_040784935.1 Lewinella sp. LCG006
GAAACACAGGAAATTTACGAAGCAGGTTTTGCGGAACAGTTGGATGTAGATCGACTGGCACTTTCCCTGGCCAATTTGCGCACCGAGCGCGATGCCCTGGATCGGCAATACCAAAATGCTTTGCGGGCACTCAAGTTCACCATCAATTATCCGGCCGGGCAAGAACTCACCATTGCTGATGACATGGAGGCCATGCTGAGCGATGATAATCCGGAAATGTTGACCACAACAGTGAATTACAACCGACGCCCGGAAATCAATCTTTTGGACAAGGCGATTGAACTGAGTGATTTAAATGTTCAGAATTTCAAAACCCGTTACCTGCCTAGTCTTCGTGGCTTTGCTGGCTACCAGTACCAATACCAGGGCAATGATTTTCAATCTGGCTTCTGGGCTCCCACCGGTTTTGTAGGTCTTACATTAAATGTACCTATTTATGATGGTGGGTTTAAGCGCTCCCAGATTGATCGCGCTAACATCACACGGCAGCAAGTACAAGTACAACGCTCGACAGTGCAGCGTTTGATTGACCTGGAAGTGGAAAATGCCCAGGCTACCTATCTCAGTGCCCAGGAAAGACTTAATGATCGTGTGGATAACCTGGCACTTGCCCAACGTATCTACGATACCACTCAAGTGAAATACCGGGAAGGCGTGGGCTCAAGCCTGGAAGTAAATCAGGCGGAACAAGCACTTTACACTGCTCAGACCAACCGCTTGCAGGCCATTTACGAGGTCCTACAGGCTAAAATTGCCCTCGAAGAAGCACTGGGGCTAAACTAAGGAACGGCACGAAAATAAATTGAGCCGACGTTTTTCAAATAGCTAATTAAGCGATTCATTGCAAGTGTATCAGCTATTTGGGAAACCTAAAAGACCACGAAGTAGCCGCGAAGCGAACGCTCAAGTTATTTTCTGCACAATAAAATTGTAAAATATCAACCTGCTAATTAGCATACCTTATGAAATTTTTCATTCCATTCATGATGCTGGCATTAATTTTTGCCAGCTGCGAGGCAGAAGTGCCAGAAGGGGAACTCCCCGCAAATTTAGAAGAAAAGAAAACCCTTTTACGGGAAAAACGGATCGCACTTAAGACCTTAAGCGACGAAATCAAAACCCTCGAAGATGCCATCGCCGAACAAGATCCTGATAGCCAGGATGCCGGGGTACTGGTAACTACAGCAAAAGTAGAGAAAGGTGACTTTGCGGGCTACGTTGTCCTTCAAGGCAGTGTAACAGCTGAAGACCTGACTGATGCAACGGCTGAAATAGGAGGGCGTATTCTCCAACTTCAAGTGAAAGAAGGGCAGTCGGTTAGCCGAGGCCAATTGATTGCTGTTTTGGATGTTGAAACTTACAAAAAGCAAAGAGAAGAGTTGGAAACGAGCCTTGGTCTGGCCAATGATGTTTTCGAAAGACAAAAGCGGCTTTGGGACCAGAATATCGGTTCTGAAATTCAGTTCCTCCAAGCTAAGAACAATAAAGAACGCTTGGAAAAGAGCCTGGCAACCCTGGATTTACAACTGTCAAAAAACAAGGTTTACGCACCAATTTCGGGGATCGTAGAACGCGTAGTCTTGCAATCGGGCGAGCTTGCTGGCCCGGGGGTACCTATCGTTCAAATCCTCAATACCAACGAACTGAAACTGGCCGCTGATGTGCCCGAAAACTATATTCGTTCGGTAAGCCGTGGAGAGCAAGTGGAAGTAGCTGTGCCTGCCTTAGGCATCGAACGTACGCTGCCCGTAAGCCTAATTGGCAAAACGGTTGATCCTGCCAACCGCACCTTTAAAGTAGAAGTTAAGCTCCCTGCTAATCCTGATTTGAAGCCCAATCTGCTGGCCGAAATGAAAATCAAAGAATTTGTCGCTAAAGATGCAGTGACCATCTCAATGGATTGGGTACAGCAAGAAGTAAGTGGTAAACGCTTTGTATTTGTCTTAGACGAAAATGAAGACGGGGATATGATTGCCCGTAAACACTACGTGGAAATCGGAGATGCTTACCAAGGTACGGTGGTCATCACCAAAGGCCTGGTAGGCGGAGAACAACTGATCACCGAAGGGTCCCGCGACCTTACGGATGGTCAAATCATTAAAATCATTGAAAATCAACCGGCTAATAATGGCTAAGAATAAAGAATATCGCTCGTTTGGGCTTACAGACCTGGCCGTTGATAATGCAACCAGTATTTTTATTCTGGCCTTTATGATTTTGCTTTTCGGACTACGTAGTTATAGCGCAGTACCCAAAGAGCAGTTTCCGGAGGTTCAGTTTCCTCAGGTTTACGTCAATACCCCTTATTTCGGTAATTCTGCTAAAGATATCGAAAGCCTGGTTACGCGTGAGCTGGAAAAGGAATTACAATCAGTAGATGGTGTGAAAACCATCAAGTCTACTTCCATCCAGGATTTTTCGGTAATCACCGTTGAATTTAATAGTGGAGAAGATATCGACGAAGCCGTTCGCAAAGTAAAGGACGCTGTGGATGTAGCCAAGCAGGAGTTGCCTTCTGATTTGGACCAGGACCCTACCGTGCTGGACATCAATTTAGCAGAGATTCCCATTGTTACCGTCAATATTTCTGGTAATTATTCACTGGATGAGCTGATCAACTATGCGGAATATTTACAAGACGAGATTGAAACCCTCGACGAAGTTGCCCGAGCTGAGATTAAAGGGGACCGGGATCGAGAGATGAAAATTGATGTGGATCTACGCCGCATGGAAAGCATGGAGGTGAGCTTCACCGATATTGAAAATGCAATTGCTTCCGAAAACCTCACGCTTTCAAGTGGAGAGATTGTCCGCAATGACTTTCGCCGTGCGGTGCGAGTTGTCGGTGAATTCAAATCGGTGGAAGAGATTGAGAATATGATTGTGAAGAGTGAAAATCTTCGCCCGATTTATCTAAAGGACATTGCTACCGTTGAGTTCGGCTACAAAGAGCGCACGAGTATCGCCCGCGCTGATGGCGACCCCGTAGTATCGCTGAACGTCATCAAGAAGCAAGGAAAAAACCTCTTGTCGGCGGCCGATAATTTGAAAGAAATTATTGCCAAAGCTCAAGAAGATGTTTTGCCTAAGGATCTGAATATTAGCTTGTTTAATGACCAGTCTGACAATACCCGAGAGCAGGTCGCTAACCTGGAGAATAGTATTATCTCGGGGGTTATTCTGGTGACGCTGATTCTATTGTTTTTCCTTGGCTTACGTAACGCACTCTTTGTAGGGATCGCGATTCCTTTGAGTATGTTGATGGGTATTTTGTTTATCTACATGAGTGGGGTGACACTGAACATTGTGGTGCTATTTGCCCTAATTCTAGCCCTGGGGCTTCTGGTAGATAATGGAATTGTCGTCATAGAAAACATCTATCGTTATGTGCAAGAAGGGCATTCGCTGGTAGATGCGTCGAAGAAAGGGGCGGGCGAGGTAGCTTTACCTATTATTGCTTCTACTGCAACGACGTTGGCAGCATTTGTGCCCATCGCTTTTTGGCCGGGCTTGGTGGGAAGCTTTATGAAGTACCTGCCTATCACGCTGATTATTGTACTGACGAGCTCTTTGTTTGTCGCATTGGTGATCAACCCGGTATTGTCTGCTACTTTCATGAAAATGGAGGAAATTGCCAGCACTAGAGAAGAACGCAGGCGCAAAGCTCGCAACGTAATTATTTTCGCAGCAGGAATGCTACTGATTGGCGTCTTAGGCTTACTATCAGGAGCAGGATGGTTGTTTAATTTCATGCTGATTGCCACGCTGGTAAGTCTGTTGCATTTCTTTGTTTTCCGACCTTCGGCCTTGCGTTTTCAGAATAATTTCCTACCACGTCTGGAGACGGCCTATGATCATTTTGTGAATTGGGCACTTCGGCACTCTGGGATGATTTTTGCAGGAACATTTGTGCTGCTGATCTTCTCGCTGGTATTACTGGGGATTCGTCAGCCCAAGGTGGATTTGTTTCCTAGTTCTGATCCTTTGTATGTCAATGCCTTTGTGGAATTGCCATTGGGGACGGATATTGAGAAAACCAATAGAGTGGTTGCTGACCTGGAAGAGAAAATCACACGGGTGGTAGCGCCCTACGGAGATGTCGTGCAGTCTATCTTAACCCAAATAGGAGAGGATACTGCTGACCCGAATGGCCCACCAGAACCCGGTTCTTCACCTAACCGTGCTCGTTTGACGGTATCCTTTGTGCCTGCTCGTGAACGTGGAGATATTTCTACTTTCAAGATCATGGAAGAAATCAGAGAGGTTACAGGTGGTACCGCCGGGGTAGCCGTTTCGGTGGATAAAAATGCCGATGGCCCTCCAACCGGTAAGCCCATTAACCTGGAATTACAAGGGGAAGATATTGACCAACTGGCTATCCTTACGGAAGAAGTCATCGCCTACATCAATGCACAGGAAATTCCGGGTATTGAAAAATTACAGGCCGATGTGAAAATCGGGAAACCAGAGTTGATCATAACGGTTGATCGGGAGGCTGCCCGTCGTTACGGTATTTCTACTTATAACGTAGCTTCAACCATCCGTACTGCTTTGTTTGGTAAGGAGGTGAGTAAGTATAAGCAAGGAGAAGACGATTACCCCATCTTCGTGCGTTTGAATGAGGAATCCAGATCCAGCATCGATGACTTGATGAACCAAAAGATCACTTTCCGAAATCCGGGTAATGGTCAGATAGTGCAAGTACCGATCTCTGCTGTGGCGAAGATGGAATACTCTAGCACTTACTCTTCTATTAAGCGCAAAGATTTGGATCGGGTCGTGACCATCTTTTCCAACGTTAGGGATGGTTACAATGCCAATGAAATTGTAGGGCAAATCGATGAAGCCTTACAACAATATGATATGCCCACAGGATTTACCTATGAATTTACCGGAGAACAGCAGCAGCAAGCAGAGGATACGGAGTTTTTGAGTGGAGCCTTTCTCGCAGCACTATTTTTTATTTTTATTATTCTGGTAGCACAATTTAATAGTATTACTGCACCGTTTATTATTATCCTTTCCGTATTGTTCAGTACGATTGGGGTGTTTTTAGGGTATGCCATTTTTCTTCAAGACATTTCGATTGTCTTTACTGGTGTAGGAATTATTTCTCTGGCCGGAGTGGTTGTCAATAATGCCATCGTTTTGATTGATTACATCAATCTATTGGTGGAACAAAAAATCGAAAGCCACGGAGTAAAGAGTATCTATGAATTGGAGGAAGAAGATGTCCGGAATAGCATTATTAAAGCTGGTGCGACTCGTCTGCGTCCGGTGTTATTAACAGCTATCACTACGGTGCTTGGATTGGTGCCGTTGGCGATAGGCTTTAACTTTGACTTTTTCTCCTTGATAACCGACTGGGATCCGCAAATTTTTATTGGGGGTGATAACCAGGCGTTTTGGGGCCCAATGGCCTGGACAGTTATCTATGGTCTGAGTTTTGCCACTTTCCTTACCCTAGTAGTTATCCCTGTAATGTTCTGGATAATCTATCGCTTACAGCGTTGGGCAAAAGGTGTATTTAGTGCAAAAAAGTCAGAAAAAATGACGTCAACAGAGTCGTAGTATTTGTGACATCTATTTTCTCGTCGGTTTTGGCAAACGTTTAGACTTTTGTCTTGTACAACACATGCTAGGTGGATAAAACTTATTTTTTGTTAAAAAACAAGGAGAAGCCTAGGAAGTATAAGAAAAAAAATATATGTTTGCAGTGTAACTACGGCATTTCATAGTTGCCAACCAACACGAAATCTTCCTCTTTTTTAGAGAGAATATAAAGATGTAATTTTTTTCATGTGATATGATTTTCCGCTGGAAACGTAAGTTTCCAGCTTTTTTTTGCCCGTTAGTCTCGTTAACCATGTCACATTTATTTGAATATATGTAATATTTTAGGACTAATATCAACCTTTATTTGTGGTGTAAGAAAGATTACTGCGGCAATAAGCCGTCAAAATACAATTGGGTGAGTGTTTGTTCATAGTTAGAATCCCCCCTTAGTTGGGGGATTTTTTTCACCCTCTTAAGAATTTGTGTTGTTCATAGTGTTTGTTTCGAACCCCGTCAAAAGATGGGGTTTTTTTATGCCCCTAAACTAGATGTTGATCATGGTGTTTTAAGGAGTATAAAGCTAAACGATTAGACCTATGTTACTAGATTTAGGAGACCTCCGAGAAGACTACAATAAGGATGAACTTTTTCTGGAAGAGACTTCACCCAATCCATTCGAACAATTTAAGCACTGGTTTAAGGCCGCCCAACAGTCTGAAGTTCGAGAACCCAATGCGATGACATTGGCCACCATTGCTCCCAATGGACGACCCAAGGCACGAATTGTCCTCCTCAAAGGGGTGGAAGAAGGGGGCTTGGTATTTTATACCAATTACGATAGCCAAAAAGGACAAGATTTGTCCGCTCACCCGTATGCAAGCGTGGTCTTTTTTTGGGATGCTCAGCAACGGCAAGTTCGAGTAGAAGGTAAGGTTGAAAAAGTTATGTCAGCAACCTCCGAAGCATATTTTCAGTCCCGTCCTAAAGGTTCCCAAATTGGAGCTACCGCCTCCCCACAAAGCCAGGTTATCCCCAACCGGGATGTGCTACACGAAAAGGTCCAGGCACTCGAACAAAAGTACGCCAAGGAAGAGACGCTACCACTACCAGAAAACTGGGGTGGTTACCGACTGGTACCCGATTGTTTTGAATTTTGGCAAGGCAGGAGTAGCCGCTTACACGACCGTATCCGCTACCGCTTGGTAGGCGAAGAGTGGCTACGTGAGCGGCTGGCACCGTAATAATATCCCTTTATTTGAAGCACAGGCTTTTATTGTACCCCCAAAGGAACCCAGAAAAATCACTTAGGTGCCTTTGGGGGTTCAATATTTTAGTCGTAGCACTCGAGAAAGAAGTTGGATTATAATTGTAAATATTTAATAATGTATTCATTGTAATTGGTTTAAAGTTAGTAACTTATCAGCCGATATATTCCCATTAACTTTTTTAAGCGCTCAAAAATGAAAAGACGACGCTACGCTATCAGCGTGATAACTCACGTTTTACTTCTCCTGTTTACAAGTTTATTTATAGGAAGTACTTCGCTCTCGGAGATGCCAATACTGCCTCCACTTGACTTGGTGTGCCCGTCCGAAACGGGGCAGGCATTGAAAACCATGCGATTGCAACGCATAAGTGGTACCCTGGAACTCGGCGGTCCAACCATTAATTTCCTGGACTATAGTTGTTTTTCTCCGGATCTTCCGCTCGCAGTGGGAGAACATGAATTTGAGGTGGTCACCTTTACGCCAAGTGTAGCTGGGGTGTATACCTTTTTCCTAGGGGCAGATTTTTCCAGTAATTTCAGTTTGTATCAAGGTAGTTTTAATGTTGAAAACCCTTGCGCTAACTTGATGCAGAGCATGCCAAGGAGTTATCCACTGCCTCTACCTGCGGTACTCCCCCTGCCCGAAGATTTTTTGAGTTATGATTTACGTGCTAACGAAACGTACAGCTTACTGATCTCCAATGAGCTATCAGGTGGGGTAGGCGACTGGGAGCTTGTTGCCTACCACGAAGGAGCTGGTACCTTGAGTGGATTTGATGACCCGATGCCTCATCCGCTGCTGTTTGATTTGCTGCTCACCGATACGAGCGCGGTGTACTTTGCTACACCCCAGCAGTGGATCGTTGGTGAAGATGGAAGCTTGGATACCACCGCTACACTGACCACTTTTTTTGGTGGAAACGAAATACTGCTACATGATTTTTTAGTCCAGCTAAATTATACGGGCCTACCAACAGTGAGTGGGGATTGTGGCCCGATGATTGTTCGCTTGAGTGATGAACTTAACGAAGGTGGAGCCTGTGAAGCACTTACGATCACACGCACCTTTGAAGTGCAGACATTAGACGAAAATTGTACCCCCACAATGGCCTCTTGTCAGCAAGTGATTTCCTTCCGCTTACCAAGTCTGGCAGATGTGCAATGGCCTGCTTATTCCGCTAAGGTGCAATGTGATGAAGGTTTTTCTACTGATGGAGAGACAGGTGGCCCGGATGATAACCCTTCGGTAGCCGCCGTGGGAAGGCCAATGTTACTAAGCTTTGCGGGACATGTAGAACTTGATTCAAGTTACCTTAATCTCAGCGCGAGCTACATGGATGAACCAAGGATTGTGGTGTGTGAAGGCAGCTATAAGTACCGCCGCCAGTGGAGCCTGGAAGATGCATGTACTGCCGAGGGAAGCCTGATGATCCCCCAGTTGGTGACTGTTGCCGACGAGGTGGGGCCTGTTTTTGTGAACCTTCAGGATACGATCAGGATTTCGACTTCGCCGTTCAGTTGTATAGCCAACTTTGTGGTGCCCGTACCAGAGGTGACTGATGGCAATGGCTGTTCCTCTGCTTATCTTTCGACTTATACCATTTTGATATTTGGCGAATCCTTCTTTGCGGGTGGAAACATTGCTGATGGTGATGTAGCCCAATTACCTATAGCAGAGTATTTGGTCATCTCTTGCACCGAAGATGACTGTGGTAACGAAACCTGTGAAGAAACCGTACTTATTGTTGCAGACGATATCCCCCCTACCGCTGATTGTAATTTTAATATGCCGACCATTCTTATCGGTGGAGGAGATGTTTCGAATGGCATTGAGGGCATTGCCCGTGTATTTCCTGAGGATGTAGACACAGGCTCTGCTGATAATTGTGGCGAAGTGACGCTGGAATTGCGCCGAAACTATTGGCGCAATAATACTTGTGACCTGAGTGGCAACCGTTGGAGCCCCTGGGGGCCACATGTTGATTTTTATTGCTGTGATATAGGCGAGGATGTGACGATAGAGCTGCGTGTAACCGACGAAGGAGGACTGCAAAGTGTCTGTTGGACGGTTGTGGAAATTGACGACACCCTTGCTCCTTATTGTTACGCTCCGGCTCCGGAGTCGTTTACCTGTGAGGAAGCGCCGGCAGGATTTCCGGAAGATATTGAAGCGGCTTATGCCAATGATTTCAGGGTGACTTCGATTTTGATGAACAGCTTGTTTGGAGGTGCTACCAGTACGGATAATTGTGCGGTGGATACCATTGTAGAACTACAGCCCCTCTTTCAGTTGAATGATTGTGGCTGGGGTACAATCACACGTCGTTTTGAGGCCTGGCAATTGCGGCCAGAGGGGGATGTAAATGGCAACTGGGCGATAGATATCAACGAAGTATACCGTTCTACGAACAATTGTACGCAGCTCATTACCGTACAAGAGACACATCATTTTGTGATTGATTTTCCACAAGATGCTGTGCTCGATTGTGGTGCCGCAGATTTGCCAGGTGTAGTGACGACCACAATGGGCTGCGATGTGTTGGCCATTAATACTGGTGACCCCATATCGCTCCTGCCAACGGGAGACGAATGTTACCAATTAAGCATTACCTACGACGTCATCAACTGGTGTGTGTGGGATGGCAGCTCGGAGGGCTGGGAAATCCCCCGCCTGACGGAAGACGATGGTGAACCTTTTGGAACAGGTTTTGGTGTAGAAGCCGCCGAGCGCCCGGTACTGCGTATTACCTCGGACGTTGGGCCTGATGATGAAAACTGCGACGGCATCTTAAGTACCAATGAAAACGGCACCGATGATGCTACGGATATTCGCTATTTCCTACTGCTCGACCGCAATCATCCAGATGTGGACGGCGACTCCAGTCTGCCGGATGCTCAATACGACAATGTTGCGGAGACACCCGCAGGTTGTGTACCTGCCGACGGAGACGGGGTGCAAACTTATGGTCGTTTTCGTTACACGCAGTTGGTGAAGGTGCTCAATAATTTGAGTATTGATATTGAAGTAGTCGACTATGGTGGTCCTACGATTTATTGCCCAGACTTGGCACCTGGCCAGTTTGGTGATGAAGATGGAGATTGTGAGGAAGAAGTAAGTATTTCATTTGCCGTAAGGGAAGCTTGTGGCGTGTTTGAAAATGTGAGTTTAGCCGTCAATATTCTCTCCGCAGAATTGGATGCTTTTGCAGTGGACACGGATGGCGACGGTACCATATCTCCCGAAGAGTTTTCAGCAGAAGCTGGCTCTGATGGAGATGTATTGTCCAATATAGCCCTAGGTAGCGACGGAACTTACACCTTAGCAGGAATTTTTCCGGTTATTACCGCTGCGATGGGGGATAGTATTTACCACGCGGTACAAGTTTTGTTAGAGGATGGTTGTGGTAATCAAATAGAGAAGACCATCACCTTTGATGTGATTGATTGTGTAATCACTGCCCCGATTTGTAACGTCGGCCTAAACGTTTATTTGGAGCCTCTTGGTGATGGAACCTGCGGTGCTGTATTACAGGCCAGTGATCTAATTGCCTCTCCTTTTTTTGATTGTAATGGACAAGGGCCAGAAGTAGATCAGCAAACAGGTTTGCCGATGATTACAACTTATGCAGTCTACCTGGCATCGGAGATAGAGGCTGATCCCAATCCTACACCTGATTCAACACATACCTCCATATCGCTTACGGAGGATAGTGAAGCGGTAACTGTCGTATATGTCTATGCTTTTGACGAGGAGGGGAATTACAATTATTGTGAAACTTATGTACTGATTCTCCCTTATTGCCATGCGCCCGCAGCAGTATCGCTCAGCTGCGAGGATATGCCCGCAGGATTTCCAGCAGACATCGAAGCGGCGTATGCCAATGATTTTGAAGCTACTTCGGTTTTAATGAACAGTCTGTTTGGCGAAGCGACCAGTACCGAGGGCTGTGCTGTAGATACGATTGTAGAACTACAGCCACTCTTTCAGTTGAATGATTGCGGCTGGGGCACGATCACACGTCGTTTTGAAGCCTGGCAATTGCGCCCAGCGGGCGACGTGAATGGCAATGGTACGATCGATGTAGAGGAAGTTGTACGTTCCACGAACAATTGTACGCAGCCCATTACCGTACAAGAGACACATCATTTCATGATTGATTTTCCCCAGGATGCAGTGCTCGATTGTGATGCCGCAGATTTGCCAGGTGTAGTGACGACCACAATGGGCTGCGATGTACTGGCCATTAATACTGGTGACCCCATATCGCTTCTTCCAACGGGAGACGAATGTTACCAATTAAGTATTACCTACGACGTCATCAACTGGTGTGTTTGGGATGGCAGCTCGGAGGGCTGGGAAATCCCCCGCCTGACGGAAGACGACGGAGAACTTTTTGGAACGGGTTTTGGCGTAGAAGCCGCCGAGCGTCCGGTATTGCGCATTACCTCGGACGTTGGACCTGATGATGAAAACTGCGACGGCATCTTAAGTACCGATGAAAACGGTACCGATGACGCTGCGGATATTCGCTATTTCCTACTGCTCGACCGCAATCATCCTGATGTGGACGGCGACTCCAGTCTGCCGGATGCTCAATACGACAATGTTGCAGAGACACTGGCGGGTTGTATCCCTGCCGATGGAGACGGGGTGCGAATTTATGGTCGTTTTCGTTACACGCAGTTGGTGAAGGTGCTCGGTGTCGACAGCATCGGTATCAACGTACCCGCTTTTGGAGGCCCGACGGCAAACTGTCCTGATCTGCTGCCCGGACAGTTTGGAGATGACGACGGAAACTGTGAGCAAGGCGTAAGTATTACCTTTTCCGTAGGTACTGCTTGTGGATTGTTTGCTGATGAACTGAGCACAAGTGTGAGCATCGTTTCGGCACAATTGGATGCCTTTGCAATAGATACGAATGGCGACAACGTCATTCAGCCAAATGAATTCATCGCAGAAATGGGGGACGCTGGCAACGTAATCGCCAATATTACTAGTAACAATGATGAGACCTATACTTTTGCAGGAACTTACCCCATCATCACCCCGGCAATGGGAGAGGGTATTTACCACGCATTGATGATTGTTGTAGAAGACGTTTGTGGTAATCAAAGCAGCGAGGTGATCACCTTTGATGTGGTTGATTGTAAAGCTCCAGCACCAATTTGCAACAATGGACTGACCTTTATTATGGAGCCTTTAGGGGATGGAACCTGTGGAGCAATCGTGCAGGCAAGCAATTTTATAGCTTCTCCCATCTATGATTGTAGCGGACAAGGGCCAGCGGTGAACCCACAAACAGGTTTGCCAATCATCACTACTTATGCGGTTTATTTAGCTTCGGAGGTAGAGGCTGATCCTGATTTTCAACCAGATGCTACGCATACTTCCATAACCCTAACGGAGGAGGACGAAGCGACAACCGTAGTATACATCTATGCTTTTGATGAGGAGGGCAATTACGACTATTGTGAAACGTACCTCACCCTGGCTATGTCGACGGAATGCACCCTCGACCTGGCGGGAGTTATTTTTACGAAAGATAATGAAACCATTGAAGGGGTAGAAGTATATCTAAGTGGTAGCGCCAACTTGGTAGATGAAACGGATGCTGATGGTTACTACCATTTTGGCAATTTGGACTTTGGAGGGAATTTTACCCTTATTCCTTATCGTAATTCCGATCCAGCAAATGGCGTCAATACGATTGATATGATCCTATTGCTGAAGCACATCAACGGGACTGCGCCGTTGCAAAATCCTTTTGAGCTGATCGCAGCGGATGTGGATGGCTCGGGCGATATTACGATGGCTGATTTTGATATCTTAAGACAGCTTCTGCTGGGGAATATAGGGGAGTTTCCCAATAATTACGAGCTGGCGATTTGTGGCAGCTGATTTTGTATTTCCCAATCCATTGGATCCTTGGGCAACACCATTTCCAGAAATAGTCTCGCTGGTAAATGTCCAGGAAGACATGATTGAGATCGATTTTGTGGGGGTCAAAATTGGTGATTTGAACGGGACAGCGATGTCCAATTTTCAGTCTCCTCAAGAATCGTACCTGCGAGAAACCATCTACCTTTCTGTAGAGGATAGGGAACTCGAAAAAGGAATGACCTACACCATCCCTATCAAGGCGAACGATTTGGCTGAATTGGGTGGTTTGCAAGGAACATTCCAGTGGCATGACTTGGAAGTAGTGGACATCCGTTATGATCTGGCACCTGCCTTTGGGCAAGATAACCTTGGCTTCCGTCACCTGAAGGAGGGTTACCTCACCATGGTATGGGCAAAGCCAGCGGAGATGTTTAGTCATCATCAGCCAGCGCAGGAAACCTCCTTGTTCAGCTTGGTCGTGAGAGCGAAGAAAAATGCTAAGCTGAGTGAGTTGTTGAGTATCAATAGCCGCTACACGGCTGCGGAGGCATATACCACTGCCCTTACGGACATCTCCCCTGAGAGGGGAGGACAGGTGTTTGACCTGGGGTTGGTGTTTGGCGGAACAGACGCTGCACAGCAACGTTTCTTCGATTTGTACCAGAATACGCCGAATCCATTCGCGGTAGCAACCCTGATTGGGTTCAGTTTACCTGAGGATGCAACCGCAACGGTAACGATCAACGACGCCAGTGGTCGCGTACTGACGATCATCAAAGGCGATTACGCGGCGGGTTACAATACGATCAACGTGACCAAGCAGATGATCCAAGGTGCTACCGGTGTACTAAGCTACACCATAAAAGCGGGCGATCACCGCGCAACGAAGCAGATGATTGTGGTGGATTAATATCCCCCACGCGATACATACGAATACGGGCGGCGGCATTCTTCGGGATGCCGCCGTTTTTTACACGTAGAGACGTTGCACCGCAACGTCTGCCCCACTCGTGTAATAAAGACAAGGGCATAACGAATGCCGAACGCTTGATAAACCAAAAGATTGGTTAACTGGTCTTTTGGTTTTGAGAGGAGGTGGAGATGTTGCCATAAACGAAATGCCTGGACAAGGGGTAGGAGCGGAAAGAGCGGATGACCCGGTGACCAGCCCGCTAAGCTTGTTGATCGCTATAATTGACTAACTGGAGAGGGCTGGGCATGGCCCCAAATAATACGCTAGCGTCTACGTTTAGCTGACGTCTTTAGTACCGAAGCTTACCCTAATAAGGGCAAGTTCCTTATTGGATACCAAGAAAATCTACCAGCTCTGACATCCGGCCCAATTCAAGATAGGTGTAATCGGCGAGTTGGTGCTCGCTCACTTTTTCTAGTTCCCAGGTAGTGTGATAGGGGATGTGAATGGCCTGGGCACCCACTTGGAGGACAGGAAGTACGTCGGACTTGAGGCTATTGCCAACCATGAGAAATTGCTCGACAGGGATGTTGTGGCGTTCCAGGAGATTGCGATAGGTGACCTCGTTTTTTTCACTAACCACTTCGACGATCTGAAAATAATCGGCAATACCAGAGCGGGCAAGCTTATTTTCCTGGTCGAACAAGTCACCCTTGGTGATGACCATAAGTACGAAATGCTCGCTAAGAATTTTGACGCTTTTTTCTACCGTTTCCAGCAAATGTACGGGGTGATCCAGCATTTCTTTGCCCAGATCAATGATTTGTTGAATCTCTGCGCCACTTACCTTGCCATTGCTAAGTTCTACAACGGTTTCGATCATGGACAGCATGAAGCCTTTGATACCATAGCCGAAAAGGCGGAGGTTCTTCTTCTCGTATTCGTAGAGTTTGCTATCCATCTCCTTGGGGTCGGAGAGGTACTTGCCAATGATAGCTCGACAAGCGTCTTGAGTACGGACGAAGATAGGTTCGTTCATCCACAAGGTATCATCGGCGTCTAGGGCGAGGTACTTGATGGTGCTGGGGTCAAACATAAAGCTTATTTTAAACGGCCATCTTCCATGACCAAGCGGCGGTCGCTCAATTTAGCGAGCTCTTCGTTATGGGTGACAATAACAAAAGATTGCTTGAAGTCTTTGCGGAGCTGAAAAATGAGTTCGTGAAGTTCTTCTGAGGTTCCCGAGTCGAGGTTGCCCGTTGGTTCGTCAGCAAAAACAATAGCGGGTTGATTCATGAGCGCGCGCGCTACGGCTACTCGTTGTTGTTCCCCACCGGAGAGTTGGTTAGGTTTGTGCGTTAGTCGGTCTTTAAGGCCGAGGTAGTCCAAGAGTTCTTTAGCACGGGTTTCGGCTTTGCCAGGGTCGGTCTGTTGGATGAAAGCAGGAATACATACGTTTTCCAGCGCAGTAAACTCAGGTAGCAGGTGGTGAAATTGAAAAATAAAGCCGATCTGCTGGTTGCGAAAAGCAGCTAGCTTTTTAGTAGAGAGGTCAAATACCGATTCTCCTTTGATCAATAGCTGCCCTTGGTCGGGGCTGTCGAGGGTTCCCAGGATGTGAAGCAATGTGCTTTTACCTGCACCCGAGCGACCTACAATGCTCACGATTTCTCCTTCATCAATACGCAAATCTACACCTTTGAGTACTTCCAGGTTTCCGTAGGATTTGCGAATATCCTTTGCTTCAATCACTTGCTTTCGTTTTTCTTGTTTTGCAGGAGCCCAAAAGTAGTGATATTTAATGAAAAGAGAGGAGCAATGGCCTATGCATTGCTCCCCTCTTCCTAAAATAATTAATGCTGGAAAATAGTCCTTCTCAGGATTGATTTTACCAGAAGTAACCCACAACAAAGAGGGTAATGATCAAAAGAATGACGGCCAAGTAGCGGTAGTTTTGGTACCAGGGCAAATCTTTCAATTCTTCGGTTTCCTCTGCAATGAGTGCAGGCGACCAGATCATACCCTTCAGTTTTGCTGGATCAGGTGGTGCTGTTGCTAAACTAACCACAATATGTACGATCAAACAAACGAAGAACAAGACCGTCGTGCGGAGTAAGAAGTGCATTTGGAAGAACCAGTGGTCTACTTCGCCGATGATGCCCGTTACCCAGATAATGGCCATCACAATACCGAACATGAGGCTGTAAAAGCTACCGTTGCTATTGCCACGCTTCCAGAACAGACCTAATAAAAAGGCTGACACGATAGGTGGTGCAATGTACCCTAGTACATCCTGTAGATAGCGGAACAAGTCCCCGTAACGACCAATAAATGGCGCCCACGCTGAAGCCAAAATCACTAGCACTAGGGTTGCTATCTGACCAGAACGAACCAGTTGCTGACTGGTCATGTTGGGACGGAATTTGTTGACGAAGTCCATTGTAATCAAGGTCGAAGCAGAGTTGAAGGTAGCAGAAATACTACTCATCATCGCTGCTAAAAGACCCGCAACAACTAGTCCTAATAAGCCTGTTGGAAGTAGGTTGAACAGGAGCGAAGGATAAGTAAAGTCGGTACAATTAGCTAAGTCAGCACAAGGTCCTGCTGCCGTTTGGTAAGCAAACTCCTGGTCTTTGAAAATCAAGAAAGCAATGGTGCCAGGGATGACCATAATCACAATAACCGGCAACTTCAGTAAACCCGCAAAAAGGGCGCCCCAGCGGCCATGGTTGAGGCTTTTGGAACTGAGCACCCGCTGCACCATAAACTGGTTGTTGGCCCAGAAGTAGAAGCCCAAAAGCGGTACACCAGTGATGAGGCCCCACCAAGGAACAATAGGACTGTCATACTGTCGCCACCATTCTCCTGAGTTGTCTCGCACAATGCTCAAGGCCTCTTGGGCATTCTTGTCGATGACGCCAGCAGCGTTCAGGTTATTAAGTTGATCAACCATACCTCCCCAGCCACCAACTTTCTGGAGGCCATAATAAGTGAGGATGATGGAACCAAAAATGAGGACGATTGCCTGAATAACTTCTGTTTTTACTACGGAATTTAATCCTCCTGGAATCGTATAGGCTGCTGCGGAAGCCGCCAAGATAATAATCACAACGTAGGGCGGCAGTGTGGGGAAGATAAGCCCCAAAACAATGGTCCCTACGTAAAGGGAGGCCGCAGTGTCAATCAAAACATTGCCTACAACGGTGATAAAGGAAAAGTAGTACCGGGAGCGGGCATCGTAGCGTCGTTCCATGAATTCCGGCATGGTATACACCCCGCTTCGAAGATAAAAAGGAAGAAAGAATATAGCGAAAAACACCAAAACGATTACCGCGTACCACTCATAGTTATAGACGGTCATGTCCAGTAAATAAGCGGAACCTGCCAAGCCAATAAGCGTAGAGCTAGAAATATTTGCTGCAAAAAGCGAAATACCTACCACTGGCCAGGTAAGACTTCTCCCTCCCAGAAAATACTCCTCGGAGGTAGCTCTTTTGGATTGCGATATCCCGTAGATAATGATGCCTACGAAATAGACAATAATGACGAGGAAATCTGTAATAGTAAGCGATGTATTCATAAAATATTTGGTACTGTGATAAAGAAGGTTTTCGATCAAGGGTAAGCGGATTAAAAAAAAGAGCGACTATCCGCAATGGATATCGCTCTCAAAAGAAATCACCCGACTGTTATAAAGTTTTATTTCTTGTAGTCATTCGTAGTTCCTATAAGTAAGAGAAGGAAAATTGCTTTCTTAAGGAACTGCCAAAATAGGGAATTCTGTGTTTTTACACCAATTAAAGGTATTGTTTTTGAAAAACGCCTCCTGGCAGCGCATTATTTTAATGCGGGCATAGAAGAAACGGCCCCTGTTATTGACTTATGATGCTCGTCTTCTTAGTCTCTCCATTGCTTGTAGGTATTGATCAGCCCATTGGTCGAGCTATCGTGAGCAGTTACGATCTGGTCTCCTTTTAACTCTGGCTGTATAGCCACCGCTAGTTGCTTACCCAATTCTACACCCCATTGGTCAAAACTGAAAATATTCCAGATAAGTCCTTGCGTGAAAATTTTGTGTTCGTACAAGGCGGTAATTATCCCCAGCGTATAAGGGGTGAGTGCTTTTAAAAGGATGGAATTGGTAGGCTTGTTGCCTTGGAAAACTTTGAACGGTAATAGTTTTTGGATAGCAGCATCGTCCATTCCTTTAGTTTTTAACTCCTGACGGACCTCATCAGCCGTTTTTCCCTTCATAAGTGCTTCCGTTTGGGCGAAAAAGTTGGAGAGAAGAATAGGGTGGTGGTCTCCCATAGGGTTGTGGGTAGTAGCAGCGGCAATAAAATCGCAGGGTATCATTTTTGTTCCCTGATGGATGAGCTGGTAAAAGGCATGTTGGCCGTTGGTGCCGGGTTCGCCCCAAATGATAGGACCAGTTTCGTAATCAACAGGGTTTCCTGCACGATCGACGTATTTTCCATTGCTCTCCATGTTGCCTTGCTGGAAGTAAGCGGGAAAACGATGTAGATATTGATCGTAGGGTAGGATAGCCTCCGTAGCAGCTCCAAAGAAATTATTGTACCAAATTCCAATCAACCCTAAAATAACGGGCATGTTTTTCTCTAGTGGTGCAGTGCGGAAGTGCTCGTCCATGGCGTGAAAGCCATCCAAAAGTTGGCTAAAATTGGTGTATCCTACGGTACAGGCAATGGATAAACCAATGGCAGAAGTCAGCGAATACCGACCACCTACCCAATCCCAAAATTCAAACATGTTGGCAGTGTCAATCCCAAATTGCCCGACGCCTTCGGCATTGGTAGAAACCGCAACGAAGTGTTTGGCAATGTCTTTTTCCTCCGCAGGATGCTCCAAAAACCAGGCCCGTGCTGAATGAGCATTCGACATGGTTTCCTGTGTCGTAAAGGTTTTTGAGGCAATGATAAAGAGCGTCTGCTCGTGATCAACCATCCTTAGCACTTCTGCTAGGTGCGTGCTGTCAACGTTGGAAACAAAATGTACCTGGCGGCCTTCCTGCCAGAACGGGCGTAGTGCCTCGGTGACCATTACGGGGCCCAAATCTGAGCCTCCAATGCCTATGTTGACCACGGTGGTGATTGGTTTGCCAGTGTACCCCACCCACTCACCAGTGATGATCCGGCGACTAAAATCTTCCATCTGGTCAAGTACCCGATTCACGTCGGGCATCACATTGTCTCCATCTACCATCACTGGGGTGTTGGCACGGTTGCGCAGTGCGGTGTGCAGTACGGCCCGATCTTCGGTTTCATTGATCTTTTCTCCGGCAAACAATTGCTGGATACCGTCTTCCAGACCACATTCGCGGGCCAACTCAGTCAGCAATTTCATCGTTTCATCACTGATGATATTCTTACTGTAGTCCAGCAGGAAAATACTTTCAAAATCCAGAGAGAAGCGTTCAAAACGTTGCGGATCAGCAGCAAAAAGGGCTGTCATCTGCTGGTTTTTCATTCCCTGAAAATGAGTAGTCAGTTTTTGCCAGGCTTGAGTCTTGGTTGGATTAATGTGCGGAAGCATAGATATTGATTGATCTAAAGTTAGAGCACAAGGTTAGTGCATTTTTAGTAGCTAAACAAACGCTCTTAGAGAGAGTCGCAAAAAAATAAAGTTGTTTTTACATTCTTAAAAGAGGTTTACTGATCGTTCTCTACCTTTGTAAACGAAAAGACAAAACGCCTGGCATGAGTAATGTGAAAATTGAAGCCTCCTGGAAAGCTGCCTTAGCCCATGAATTTGAGCAACCTTATTTTCAAGCGGTAGCTCAGTATTTGCGACAAGCTAAGGCGGAGAAGAAGATCGTTTATCCTCCTGGATCACTGATATTCAACGCTTTCGATACGACCCCATTCACGGAGGTCAAAGTGGTTATTCTTGGTCAGGATCCCTACCACAACCCAGGGCAGGCTATGGGGCTTAGTTTTAGTGTCCCCCGAAGGGTGAGTGTGCCTCCCAGTTTACGCAATATGTACAAAGAACTGAGTGACAGTACCGACTTTACTCCTCCTAATCACGGCGACCTCACCGCTTGGGCAGAGCAGGGCGTTTTCCTCCTCAACGCCATGCTTACGGTGGAGAAAAACAAACCAGGAAGCCACCAGGATATTGGTTGGCAAAATTTTACGGATGCCGTCATTCGCACCTTATCTACGGAAAAAGACCACCTCGTCTTCTTGCTCTGGGGGGCTTTCGCTCAAAAGAAGCGACCTCTGATTGATGAAAATAAACACTTGGTCTTGGCTTCTGCTCATCCCAGCCCGTTTTCAGCTCACCGTGGTTTCCTAGGTAATGGTCATTTCGTAAAAACCAATGAATACTTGCAGGCAAATAGCAAAACACCTATAAATTGGCAGCTGCCTCAGTAAATTTGCCGACCAAAACATTGAAGGTAAGTCAATAGTATTGGGTAGCTTCCAAAGAAGTTCTTAAATTTGATCCATCCCAAAAACAATGTCCCATGACGAATCGCTATCTACTACCGATCATATTATTGTTGTCTACCTTTAGTATACTCTCTGCCCAAATTCAATTGGGCGGCCTACCCTTAGGCCTTTCACAACCCAAGTCGCTGCTGCCTGCACCTCTCTTGTCCGTTGCTGGCCCAGATGTAGCAGCGCTTCTGAAAGCCGACGAAGAAAACCCTTCCAACCGCTTCGCTGCACCGGTACAAGTGGATATTGATATCAATAGCCACGGCAACTGGACTTTGCTAGCAGACGGTACCCAGGTGTGGCAACTGCGGATGCGCGTGCCTGATGCACAGGGATTGCTGCTTTTTTACGAAGATTTTAATTTGCCTTTAGGTGCCCAAATGTTTGTCTATTCTCCGATCACCAACCAAGTGCTTGGAGCTTATACCGGACAAAGTCGACAGCGTACAGACCGTTTGTTTACGGGCATTATTTATGGCGAAGAAGTTATCATTGAGTACCAGGCTCCCGCAGACAACTATACCGTTCCCTTCCATATCTGGCGGGTAGATGTTGTCTACAAAGATGACGGACCAGAAAAAGACCTGCTCAGCTTTGGCTTTGGTAGCTCAAGTAGTTGCCATGATAATGTAGCCTGCCCCGAAGCCGATGAGTGGCAAAACGAACGCAACGCTGCCGCTCGTATTATTGTAGTGGTAGAGGAGGGGAGTGGTTATTGCACAGGGACCTTGATCAATAACACCGCACAAGATGGTCGTTTGTTGTTCTTATCAGCTTTCCATTGTATGGATACCTACACTCCGATTTATGACCTGTGGCGGTTTGATTTTTACTACTCCTCCGCAAATTGTGAGAACCCAACAGAAGAACCCGATTTCCGGTCTGTATTGGGATGTGATTCATTGGCCGGCCGTCGTGCCATGGACTTTCTTCTCCTCGATTTATTTCCAGAGACGACGCTTGGTATGGAGTTTTATTTCGCAGGTTGGGACCGCTCCGGCGTAGCGCCAGATTCTACGACTATTATTCATCACCCCCGAGGCGATATTCAAAAAATAGCTCAAGCCAATACCAATGCTACGGTTTTCCCCAACCAAATCAATTGGAGCAATGGCGTAACTACTCCTCCTAACCACCATTACAGGGTTACTTACACCAATGGCACTACTGAGGTGGGGTCTTCAGGAAGTGCCCTGCTCGACAAACATCATCGTATTGTTGGCCAGTTACATGGCGATGCCGGAACTACCACTTGTGATGCTACGATCGCGTATTTTGGCCGCTTATCAATGGCTTGGGAAGGTCCCGATATGGGCAGTCGCCTTAAAGAATGGCTTGACCCACTTGGTTTATTACCCATGCAGCTTGATCCACTAGGGGGCTTACGTGCTGCGCTGGTGACCACCGATGATAACGAACCCGTGGCAAATGTAGGCGTAAGTTTTTACGTCGACGATCAGTTTATTGCTACGACTTCTACCGGTGCCGATGGCCGACTACTCATTCCCGACAATATCCCAACAACCGGCAACCTACGTATGGAGTTCGCTAAAGAAGAAAACTATAGCAATGGCGTCACGATCACTGATCTCATCAAGATGCAGAAGCATATTCTCAATACCGAACCAATGACAGCTTACAAATTGCTGGCCTGTGATGTCAATAATAGCAACTCACTGACCACGCTGGATATGATCCGTATCCGTAAGCTTATCCTTACTGTTACCCCCGATTTTGGCGATGGAGGGGTACCTTCCTGGCAGTTTTTTTCAGCCGACCAAAATTTCCCTGACCCATTGAACCCATGGTCGCCTGGTCCGCGCAGCAATGTCTTCAATTTCACCATGGAGGCAGGCTTTCGATTGCCTGACTTTATTGCCGTAAAATCTGGAGATGCCAATGGGAATGCGATGGTAAATTAGGGAGAATGCTGTTCGTCGTTTTTTAAATTGGAGCCTCCCCGCCCTGTGGGACGGGGCGGCACGGCAGGCAGGCGCTACGTAGTTTGCTTCTCGCTCAGCCCTGGGGGGCCTGCCCGTTGCTCGGGCAGCTATTTCGCATCGCTAGGCCGGGTGGGTACTTGGGGTAATCGTACCAATACGATCATACGATCCGGTGGGTCAATCGTACCAATGCGATCATACGATCGACAGGGGTATTCGTACCATTACGATCATACGATCAGGTTGGGGTAACCGTACCAGTAATCATTCCAGACCCAAAAAAGAAAACGACCGCCAGTGGCAGTCGTTTCGTGTGTGGTAGAAGTTCAATTCTCTTCTAAATTTAAGGATAATGCTGACTTTAGGCGTTCTATCCAATTCGCCACGCTGTTGTCCAGGGTTTTAAGCGCGTTTTTCGGCTTCCATTGTGGCGATCAGGATGATTACGTCCCTAATAATCCCACTTTTTCCTTTTTAGTTCCTCTTGTTTCGATAAAAGGAGGAAAAAACAAGACAGAATGATAACCTACTCACATGAGTAGGCTAGGATCCTTTCAATAAAGGCAACTCCTTTTGTCAGTTGGTCTACACTCACAAACTCGTTTGCGCGGTGAGCTTGGGCAATTGACCCTGGGCCACAGATCACACTTTGGTAGCCTCCTTCCGAAAACTGTCCCGCTTCTGCAGCGTAGGCGACCGTCTGTAACTGGTCCACACCACTGAGTTGTTTGATCAACGGCACAATCTCCAGGTGCTCGGGTGTATCTAAAGCTGGCACGAGGGGGTGATACATGGTTGTTTGGATATTTGCACCAGCAAAACGTTCCCGCAGCGAGGGAAGAACTTCTGCACAGTGGGCTTCAAAAGCAACCTGGATATCCTCAATTTTATCTTGAGGAATATTACGGACATCCCATAAAAATGAACACTCATCAGCGATGACGTTGTGCGCAATACCTCCATTGAACATACCCACGTGCAAGGAGGTGTGGTTGGGCGTAAAACGATCATCGGTATGTCCGGAGTTGACCAAAGCATTCATCTTGTCTTCTAGCCAGATAACCAATCGGGCCGCTTCGTGAATAGCACTCACTTCTTTACGAATTCTGGAACTGTGACCCGCAGAACCGTACACCGTTGTTTTGTAAACACAAATTCCTTTTTGCCCTACAACGGGTTGCAATTCCGAGGGCTCACCGATAATCGCATACTTTGGCTTTTCTTGGTAGAAATCCGTGATGGCTTGAATCAGCTCCGGTGCTGCCACGCAACCCACTTCTTCATCATAAGAGAACGCGAGATAAATAGGACGCTTGAGATCAGCCCTGATCATTTGGGGAATGACCGCCAAGGTGCAGGCCAGATAAGCCTTCATGTCGCAGCTGCCACGTCCATAGAGTTTTCCGTCTTTTTCTGTAAGGACAAAAGGGTCTGTGTGCCAATCCTGGCCTTCAACAGGTACCACATCCATGTGCCCGGAAAGGATAATTCCATCATCCACGGCTGGCCCAATCCGCGCGTGCAAAGAAGCTTTGTTACCTTCCTCGTTGGGAACCAATTGGTAAGGTATTTCGTAACGGTCGAGGTAGTCAGTGATCCATTTCAAAATGGTGAGATTACTTTCTCCTCCTAATACGGGAAAAGAAACAAGCTGGGCCAGTATTTCCTGAGCATTCATGCAGTATCGGTTTTGTGCAAAGGTAAGAGGACTGAAACAACTTTTGTGCAATTTTGACTATTAGTGCTTTGTGCGAGGTGCGGAGTTTAAATACTTCCGCTTTCCGCTTTCCGACTTCATAGTGTGGGTTGCGGGTTTTGAACTATATAAGGTTTTGAACCACATAAGGCACCTAAGGTTTTTACACAAGAGGTTGCGGCTTGTGATTTCCGTGCCCCTTGACCGCAAGGCCAGCTTGCTGGCAGGCAGGTTCGTGCTTTAGTGGCAAAAAACCTCCGTGCATCTGCGTCAAAAAAACCTCCGCGTCTCCCTTTCTCCGCGGCAAAAAAAACTTCTGTGTAATTCCGTGTTTTTCGTGCCTTAGTGTCTATTTATCCCGCCGCACAAACACAATCAAGAAACCCAGTCCAACCACCAGTATCCCCGCCAAAGGCCACCAGGGCGACGCCGAGCGCACCTTTACCGGATCGACACTGCCGATGACAATACTGGGGGCCCAGTGTACGGGTTGCCGACTGGTCGGACTACTGATTTGGTCGTCTTTGAGGTAGATCAACTTGGCTTTTTGTAAGGCCACATCCTTGGGATAACCATGACTCAGCTGCTCGTAAAAGAGCTTCATCAATCGGGAGGAGGAGTTGTCGGGAATGCTCCACAAACTGGCTACGACCGAGGGGATGCCCGCATAGTGGAATGCCCGGGCCAGGGTCATGGCCCCTTCGCCGGGTTGTAGTTTGCCGTAGCCGGTATTGCAGGCACTGAGCACCGCCATCTCTCCGGTGAGGGATAGGCCATAGATTTCGGAAGCACGCAAGAACACATCCGAAGAATCGCTGCGGGTAAAGATCAGCGCCGAATTCATCGGGAACTCCAGGTCGTAGCTGCCGTGCATGGAGAGGTGCAGTAGGTTGTAGTCGCTGGCTTCCTGGAGAAACCTTTCTTTGGTAACCTGTTCGTTGAGCCAGCTATCGCCTTCGGTGATGGCTACGATATCGCGGACCTCATCGTCGGAGTAAGCCAGTTTGCCCAAATAGCGGCGGGTGGTATCCACAGTAAAGCCGCAAGGGAGGGTGAATGTGGTATCAATTTCTTCAAATTTACCGTAATCCATTTGCCGCAGGTAGTCAAGCGTATGGTCATCGTATTCCATCCCAAAACCTACAAAACCTTTGCTGGCGGAGCGCGGATAATACGCCTGCTCAATAAGCAGCTTGCTGGAATAGGCATAGCTAAACGCATATTTTTCGATCAGGAAGCCGTCGGCGCCGTTCATCTGGGGGATGTCTTTGTAGAGCAGTGCTTCGAAGGATAAATAGTTGAGCAGCCCATCGGGGATGATCACCAACCTGTTTTTCTGGTCACCGAGTTGCGCCAGTGGTTTTGCCAATAGCAGATGGTAGAAATAGCGCCCCAGCCGGAGGTAGGTCTGCTCACAATCCTTTTCGATGCCATTGGTGAGCAGTTCCCGGAACAGCTCCACCGAGTCGGTTAGACCAGTGGGTGTAGCTTTGGCGAAGACCTTGAAGTTTTTGCCATCCATGAGGAAGGTGTAAATGCTGTCTTGACCCACAAAATACTCCAGCATGGCCTGGTCTTTGTGCAGTTGCTTTTGCACATCGGCCACCAGCGGTGGTTGATCTGCGCTGTATTTGAGCTGGTAGTAGGCCGGATAGTCTTTTTCGAGTTGTTGGATAAACTGAAAGTAGGCCTGTTCCTTTTCAAAGACCACACTTTGGAGGCTGTCGATAGGCTTATCGTTTTGGTAAGCATCATAGAGGAAGCCCTCCTGTTCGGAGAGCGCATCGCGGAGTTCTTTTTCCCTTTCCTGCACCGATAGCGGTAGTTTGGCGAAAGTCATTGCGCGATCACTTTGCAAGCTTTCGAGCAAGAGGATGGCCTTGTTGCGGGCATTGAGGGCGTAGGCTTGTTCAAGGTACTGCTGCTTGCCGGTTTGGGCATACAATTGTCGATTGAGCTGGATGCCCAACTCATAAACCGGCATCACCTGTTGGATGAGGTAAAATTTTGAAAGCGACGACTGATAGCTCCGCCTGCTCTGGGTCACGAGTCGATTGAGCAGGGCCACATCCTGGAGCGCGCCCTTGGGGTCTCCTCTGCTGGCGAGCACGCGCGCGCGAAAACCAATGATCTCAATCACCCGCTTAAACGGCCCAACAATACTGATGTTCTCATCGGCCCCAGTGGTTTTCAATTCCGGAGCCACCACCTGCATGGCCTTCTCCAAAAAGGCCAGACTGCTATCATACTTACCCAGCGCATGCTCCAGCTTCCCTTTTTTGAAGTAAATCTCCGCGAAGCGCGGCAGGCGGCCGGTGCTGTCTACTTCCAGTAGCAGGCGCAGTGCCTCCGAGTAGTGATATTCAGCCTGGTCGTATGCTTTCTTTTGGAGGTAGAGTTGGAGGAGGTTGGCGTGGGAGTTGGAGAGGTAAATTCTGTATTTGTTTGAATCAGAAGAGGACGATTTGCTCAAATAGTGCCTGTGTGTTTCAATTAATAAGGATTCTGCAGGGTTAAGGTCATTTAATCCTAAATAAGCTAGCCCTAAGTTTTCTTTAAATATTTGATCAACGAGTGGCCCCTTTTTTTTTATATAATTAGAATACAAAATTTGGGCATCACTGAATTTAGCTTGATCCATATAAGTTAATCCTGTAATTGATGTAGCGCCATTTTCTGCATAAAGAGGTATTTTTTTGGCTTCTAAAATAGATTTTCCTAACCTTAATGCGATATTAAAATCTCCTAATCGTCTACTTATCCTCATGTTTTCATAATTCCAGCGAAGTCTAAAAGAGTCTCTTTCCGCAAATGAAGAAAAAGTCACATCGTCTAGAAATTTTATTGCTGTTTCAATAACTGGCTTAGCCTCAGCGTATCGGCCTAAAGATGCTTGAATCACTCCTTTGTTGAAATAGGAATTTGCCGTGATTATATGATTTTTTCCGTAAGCTAATTGGTAATAATGAATAGCTGAGTCTGTATAGTTAAGAGAGAGATTATAATCAATAACACCTAAATAATAAGCAACACTCTTCCTTTGGTATAATAAAGCAATTGTTGAATCAGCACATCCTAATTTTGCACAAAGACTAAAAGCCTCTTTCAGGTAGGGTAGGCTTTCTTTATTATTAAATTTTTGTGCTTGATTTGCCAAATTATGAGCTAGAGAGTCGGCTGATTGGCTCCGGATAGAGATAAGACAAAACAAAAAGCAGAGAAAAAGTAAGATTTTTTTCATGCCCTTCTTTTTGTGTGTGTATAATGAAAATTGTAGTTTAATCATCTTTTTATCAATGAATTATGTGTGTTTGTTTTTTTTGAAGTACCTCGTGTTTCTGAAAAAAAGAAAAAAGACAAGAAAAAAATGTCACGTTTTGCCCTTTTTGAGCTTATATAGAGGACAGATTATTCAATCAACAAGATAAGAACAAAGATGAAAACAGTTGTAAGTACTTTTTTAGCATTATTTTTTTCAATAGCCTTATTTGCCCAAAACTTTGTCGCGGATGAGTTTATCGTAGAGTATGTGGCAGGAACGACCAATACCCAACAGCAGGCGGTGCGCGATCTTTTTGGCATTACCACTACCACCAACATCGGTGATGGAATTGAACTTTGGGAAGGAATTCAATTTCCTATCACCGTTACGGAAAGTGGAGAAACTACCATTATTAATGATGTTGAAGAGTTGTTGTATTATATTAATATTCAAGAAGGAAATGAAGAAGGAACAGAGACCTCCGCCATCATCAATAACGGTGATCTTAACCACCTTCTCCAACTAGGACAGGATGGGGTATTCAATGAGGATGGTAGCTTTGATCCTTTGCCTTATTGTGATGATGTTCATAATGATCGCTTGATTGGGGAAGACCAGAGTGGGAATCCTTATCAAAGTAATGTAAAGATCGTTATCGTAGATCAACTTATTCCAGGTATAGAGAGCATTGATATAATTATTGGAGAGAGTAACCATGGAGGAGATCATGGTAATAAAGTTTATTCTGTAATTAATAATATTCTTTCTCAGTCAGGTATTACGGATGTTGAGTATTTGAATCTGGTAGCTTTTGATGAGCAAGGATCAGGAACTGCTGGAACTCTTATAGAATTAGCTGTTTTTCTTAATGATCAATTCGAGTCTGGAAGGTGGGGCCCAGAAGATAGAATAATTATTAATTTCAGTGCTAATTTATACACTGGAGAAGCCGTACCTTCTTCGACAGACTTACTTAAATACCAATGGGCTACTGTTTTTGGCAGTAATGCCGGAACTTTACCTTATATACCTTATGATAACGTTGTTCTCATAAGTGCTGCGGGTAATCAAATGTTGGATTCAGGGAGGAACATTTTTCCAGGAGAAATCGATTTTTCAAATGAAATTACAGTAGCTGGTACACAAGAGTGCTTTTCTCAACCATGGGATGATACTAATTCTAGTTCCGATTATTATGAAATAGCAGCTGAAGCTAGGAATGTATTAACTCAATCAAATGGACAATACTATTTGTCCTCAGGGACTTCATTCTCCGCACCCATGGTTACAGCTGTAGTTGCTCAGCTAGTTTTAATGAATCCTTCCCTAAATATGACTCAAATAAAAAATATGCTTTATAATTTGGCGGAAGAGGTCCCTGAATTAGAAAATACTGTACAAAACGGTAGAGTTTTAAACATTGGTAATTATGTTGTACCACCACCCCCACCTCCTCCTTCTGATGACCCCAAAGGCGATTTAGGCGGAAATGGGGGCCCCATCAGACCCCTCCAAGGTAACCCCCCCCTCACCCTCACCCTAACTCCCACTCCCAACCCCTTCACCACCACCGCCCTGGTCACCATCCAGCTGCCGGAGGTAGATGACGTGACCATCAGCATGTACAATATGGTGGGGCAGCTGGTACACCAGGAGGTAATCTCCAACCAGCAGGAGATGACGGAGTTGGAGTGGCCAACGCCTCGTAGGCTTGCCCGCGGCACCTACCTGTTGCGTGTACAATCTGGTGAAGCGGTAGCGCAGACGATGGTGGTGAAGCAGTAAAAAAGGTATTGGGTACGAGGTACTTGGTACTGGGATAAATCTCCTACCGTACTTGTTCTCCGCTTTGAAGGCGCATGCACCAGGGAGGCGGAGAGAGAAGCAAGAGGTACCCCAAAACGAAGAAAATCGGCTCTTTCCCCAAAATAGACAAAAAGATTTTTTAGTTTTTCATAGGTAAGCAGTTCCGGTTGCCCTGTAATGGGGCGACCGGTTTTTATTTATACCCCAACCAAACCGCACCGACCAAAAACAACCACGACAAGATCAGCAGCATACCTGTCAGCGGAAGGATGAAGCGGAGCCAACGATCAAAGGGTACACGGCATAAGCTGAGCATAGCGATCAGTCCACCAAGGGCGGGGTTGAAAAGATTGGTGACGCCATCGCCAATCTGGAAGGCCAGGATGGTGGTTTGACGCGTCAAGCCGAGTACTTCTCCCAAGGGGACCATAATGGGTAAGGTCGCAAGGGCCTGCCCGCTGCCTGAAGGAATAAGTAGATTGATGATGCTCTGGCATACACTCATGCCCCAAGCTGAAGCAGTGGTTGGCAAATCAGTGAGCAAGAGGGATAGTTGGTAGGAGATGGTGTCGTTGATTTGCCCCAATTCGAGTACCTCTTTGATGGTGGTAGCATAGCCTACCATAAATGCGCCGGGAGCCACCACGCCGATAGAACGGAGAGCTGTCTCACTGAGTTCTTGTCCAGACATGCGGTTGGCCAATCCGGCCGCAATAGCGATCATGATAAAAATGGCGGAAATCTCGGTAAAGTACCAATGGTAGACAAAAATGCCATAAAGCATGATGCCAATACCCGCAAGAAAAACAAGGCCAACGAGGGCATTGTTACGACTGATAGCGTAATCCTCTAATTGCCTGGATAGTTTTAATCCCGCTACGTCCAAGCCCTCCCCTAAGCCATTTTCTGGCTGAGCGATCAGTTTGCGGAAGTAGCGGACATTGTACCAAGCCATAAGGGTTAAAGCCATAAAGCATAGGGCCGTTCGTAGAGGCGCACCAGAAAACAAAGGCAGCTCGGCAATCTGGTGCCCAATACCTACCGTGTACGGGTTGACGGGTGATAAACCGAAGCCCACGGTGATAGCACCTACGGACAAGCCCGCCGCCAGAATAAGGTCTCCACCCAAGGCAAGTGCTACCACAGCAGCAATGGGAACCATCGCTATATTGTTTTCGTAGCCAATCACGACACCCAACAGGCCAAAGAGATACGTAAGCAAGAACACGAGCAAATAACGGCGCTTTAATCCCAGCTTTTTAATGGCTGTACCAACCATGTTTTCAATGGTACCCGTTTTTTCCAGAATACCAAACATGATTCCGCTGGAGAGTACCACAAAGATGATGGCTGATGCAGTTTTGAACCCTTCCGGGAAGGCCTTGAACAAGCCAAAAAAACTTACAGGAGTAGCGGCAACAGTGTGGTAAGATCCCGGGATAACCCTGGTCCGTTCCCCAAAGACCTCACGCTCGTACAAGCCTGCCGGTAGGATATGGGTAAGTAGGGCCGCTAAGACCAAAATGCCGAAAAGCATGACTACCGGATGAGGAATATAATTGTACCACTTTTTTTTATCGTTCGAAATTGTCATTGGATAGTTCTTAGCATTTGGACCAACATTTGGCCATTGGTGCAGTTACCTTTTAGCCCTAAAAGAGTAGCTGCTTTTTGGAATAATTCATCAGGTGCTCGGCCTTGTTCGCGCCAGCTTTGCAGCGAAGTAGCTTTTTTGCTTTTGGATAACTTCTCGCCCTGCTCATCAAGCATCATATCGTGATGATAAAAGTAGGTGTCAAGAAAACCACTTTTTCCCATCAAAAAAGCCAGGTACAATTGGTAATGCGTAGAATCAAGGAGATCTTGGCCGCGAATGATGGTATTGATCTTGAAATATTCATCATCAATAATGGAACTGAGTTGATAAGCGGGATAAGCATTTTTTTGTTTAACAATAAAAGCATCAAGATTTTCAAAACTTATCTTCCGATCTGCTCCGATCAGCTGATGAAAGGGAAGTTGTAGCAATGCTTTGGGAGGGTGAACACGCCATGCAGTGGCCTTCTGATCAAAATCTACAGATAGTTTGGCGCAAGTGCCAGGGTAATTGCCATCTGCTGAAATTGCCCGAATATCTCGCCTACTGCATTTGCATGCGAATAAATGCCCTTTATTGCGTAGCTCCAGAAGCGCATGATCATACAGCTCTAGGCGCAAATCTTGTGACCAGTTTTTTTTAAAGTCGACAATGCCTTGGGGGCCTTCATCATAGTCCAGCTCCAGCCAGTCAATGGTTCTGAAAATGTCTTTGAGGTACTTATCTCTGCGTCGGGCTTTATCCAGATCATCGATACGGAGCAAAAGGTGTCCGTTTTGAGCTCTGGTAATCGACCAGGTTAAAATGAAATTCAAAGCATTACCAGCATGCAACAATCCGCTAGGAGTAGGAGCAAGGCGCGACCGGAGGGGATGAGACAAGGACTTGGGTAACATGCGGCTAAAGATAGTAAGTTGTGGCACAACTTAATAAGGGATTACATTATGTTGGGGTTGCAACGAGAATAATCGGGACTTACTAATTATTTTGGGTATTTTTCCGATCTTTCCTTTTTAGGAAAATAGAAAACAGCCTTTTTACCAAAAACAACCCATTATGATTCGTTGGACCATCTGTTGTTTGTTTTTAATCAGTACGGTATCTTGCCAGACGCCCTCCCAGCCTAGTCCACAATCCGAAGTGGAGACTACTGAACCCTTGACGGTATTTCTAGTACGACATGCGGAAAAAGAGACCGGTGATAACCCTGGTCTTACCCCTGAGGGGCAATTGCGAGCACGGCAGTTAGCCGATCTTTTGGAAGCAGTTCCGCTGGATGCTATCTTTAGTACAAAATTTCGCCGCACGGAACTCACGGCCGATCCTGTGGCTAGCGCAAAAGGCTTGCCTATCATGGATTATGATCCGAGTGATCTGCCCGCTTTCGCCAAAAAGTTACAAAAAGAGTACCAAGGTAAGACGGTGCTAGTGGTTGGTCATTCCAATTCAACCCCGACACTGGCAGGCTTACTAGACGGAACCCAGTCATATCCTGCCTTTGATGAATCAGAATACGGAAATCTTATGATGGTCACTTTGCCTGCGATGGGAAAACACAAGACCATGTGTTTGAAGTATTAGTGATCAAAACCAAAGCGCGTATTAAAGCTTTCCTCGCGGTAGCAGCATTGATCTCATAGTTATCGGCGGACCCGGTGGGTCAACCCACCCAAGCCTCAGTCGCCGTCGACCACTCCCCAAACCATGGGGCATGGCCATAGTACTTTATGCACTCACCAAAGCGAGTGCCACGCAATATCCAAACTTATACCTCTGAATGCCCCAAAGAATGGGGGTAATTACCGATGATGGGGAATAATTCCGGTGTAAATATAATGAATAGTTTTTAAAATAAAAAAAAGACACGAGAAGTTTTAATCCAAGGCGATCGGCGCAGCTATGAGTGACGCTGGAATACCGAATGCATCTACCAGTGCAACCGCTTCAGGGCGGAGTTCGCCACAAAGTAGATCGACTTGTCTGCGGATAGCTTTGCTTTTGGTGCCGGCCAGGTAATCCTGCTCTAGGTACCAAGCGGCATGTTTTTCGATGGTATGCAAGGCGTAGAGCGAGCGCAATTTGCGCAGCATATTGTAGGTAGAAGTTCCTTCGGCTTCGTTTACCGCTTTGGCGGTAGCCTCCAGGGTCACGCGCTCCACAAAAGCATCAGCAAGTGCTAACATGTGGGTCTGACAAATCAGGCCAGCTTCGTAGGCGCTTTTACCTGCTTTAATGTGTCCGCGGAGCCGTTGCGCGAGGGAGAAAAGCAGTCGTCTTTCGCGAAACTGGAAGGCGGCCAGTTGAAATTCGGTGCTACGCAAATGATTTTCGTCGGTATTCCGGATGGCAAAAGGATTGGTTTCCGCAAAGGCCGTATTGACCCTTTGCCCCAGCATCCTCAAGATGGCCATGTTCCCATCTTCGTGGAACGATTGCTTGTAATCCGTCAATAATCCTTTGGCGACCAGTTGCATCAAGACGGTATTGTCACCTTCAAAAGTGGTGAAAATATCGGTATCACCTTTGAGCGCAGCGAATTGATTTTCGGCAAGGTACCCTTTGCCACCACAGGCTTCCCGACATTCCTGGATCGCGGCCGTGGTGAACCAGGTTGCGTAGGATTTCATACCTGCTGCCAATGTTTCAATTTCTCGCATTTCTTCTCCCTCGTGGTGCAAGTAACGATTCGCTAGATCATCTAAGCCAAATTGTACCGCGTAGGTCTTCGCCAGTAATGGCATCAATCGTCGTTGATGGCTGGGATAATCCAATATGGGCGTCTCCGGAGCCATGGCCGAGGGGGCAAACTGCCGTCGCTCAGTAGCATACCTGATAGCAATAGTCAGTGCTTTTTTGGTTGCACTCAACCCCGCACGAGGGACACATACCCGACCACCAACCAGCGTACCCAGCATGGTAAAGAAGCGCCGAGAAGGATTTTGGATAGGACTATGGTATTGACCATCGTCGGTAATTTCTCCAAAACGATTCAACAGGTTTTCGCGCGGCACGCGTACTTGGTCAAACCATATTCTACCGTTATCTACCCCATTGAGTCCCAGCTTGTAACCATTGTCCACAACGCGGATACCCGGCAATAATTCATGTTTTTCATTACGTAGAGGAACGACGACCGCGTGAACACCATGGTTCTCTCCATTAACAATGAGCTGAGCAAAAACACTCGCAACCCGACTGTGAAGGGCATTTCCAATGTATTCCTTACCTGCTTCTTCTCGCGGGCTATGAACAATCAATTCGTCCGTCGCCGAATCGTAAGTAGCAGTTGTCTCTAAACCACGCACGTTGGAACCATGGCCCGTTTCAGTCATCGCAAAACAACCAGCTAGCTCCAGAGTACCGGTGGCGCGTAGGTACTTGGCGTGATGTTTTTCAGTTCCCAGGTTAAGTACACTGCCTCCCCACAGACCAAACTGTACACCAAATTTGATGGATAAACTGAGACTGTGATAGCCAAGGGTTTCGAAAACGGCAGCGTAGAGGCCCATATCTCCCTGGCCCCCATGCGCTTCGGGGTAGGAGAGTGCGCCCATGCCCTGATCAGCCAATAGCTTGCACCATTGTAAGACTTGCTCACGATGGTCTTCCTTTACGGGGATATGCCTTAATTTAAAGGTGGGATCTTGTAAAATGGTGAGTGTTTTGGCTTTGGTGGCTGCATAATCACCATCAAGTAGGGCGGCGAGTTCACTGATTGAGAAGCTTGCTTTGTCGGTCTCTTCCTGATGAACGATACCAGTGTCAGGTAAGAAGAGATTACGGAAAGTAGCTACATTGAGTTGACCAAGAGCCGTTTCAAGTTGTTGCAGTTGAAGCTCATCTTGCTTACTTAACCAATCGGGGCGCTTAGTGTTTTCTTCGGCCAGCATAAGGCCTAAGGCGATGAGGTTTTGTGCATCGCCCTCCAATTGAACGGCGGCTTCCTGGCAACTAATTTCCCAGAATTTGTACAAGTCGCGCGCTGGTGGTCGACGTGGATTGCTCCATTGCAACAATTGTGCTTTATCCTCTTCCGTCAGAAACGAGAGTTGAGCGGCTTTTTCTTGAAGTGTTTTTACTTCCGAAGGGGTAAGTACTCGATCCGACCAAGCAGCATAAAGGAGAGGGATCATTACACGGATGCCTGGAGAAAAAGATAATTTAATTTGGGGATTACGGCTCATCTGGTAAGGGAATTTCTTTCCAATATAAGGCGTAGCAACGTACTTTTGTTGTCATGATGATAAAGTTGTTGATAGATCAATTAGATAGAAAGGTGGGTTTGTCAGTGTATCCGCCACAGCGCATCGTCTCCTTGGTGCCTTCGCAAACGGAACTTCTGGCCGATCTCGGCTTGGAAGAGCAAGTTGTGGGCTTGACAAAATTTTGTGTTCATCCCTCCAGCTGGCGCAAGGACAAAACCATCGTCGGTGGAACCAAGCAACTGCACCTGGATCGAATTCGACAACTAAAGCCGGACCTTATCATCGCCAATCAAGAGGAAAATGACCGGGAACAAGTAGAAATGTTAGCACAGGAGTTTCCCGTATGGGTGAGTAAAGTAGTAGATGTGCCAACGGCATTGGAAATGATACTTGGCATCGGTGAAGCCACAGGTACAAAAGGTCTGGCGGCGCAATTAGCGAAGAAAATCAATACCTGTTTTACGCAGCTGAAGAAATTTCCGTTACGTTCCTGCGCATATCTCATTTGGCGAAAGCCTTACATGGCAAGTGGGGGCGATACTTTTATCAACGCAATGCTGGAAATAGCTGGTTTTAAAAATGTTTTTGCTCATAAAAATCGCTACCCGGAAATTAGTTTGGAACAATTGGCGGCGGCTGAGCCAGAATGGATTTTGCTTTCTTCCGAACCTTTCCCTTTTCGGGAAAAACACCTGGTGGAATTGTCATCAGTGTGTCCGAATGCAGAAGTTCGTCTCGTAGATGGCGAATTGTTTTCCTGGTATGGAAGTCGATTATTGCGTTCAGCAGACTATTTCCGTACTTTGCGAGAAGCTGAATAACAATCACATATCAGGATGGAGATGATGCGCTTTTTCATAACCTTACTATTGCTTACCCCCTTGCTTTACCTGTCTGCACAGGTAGACTTCCCCAACCGCATTCGCGGAGAAATTATCGTTCGTTTAGAAGAGGATAGGCTCGTGGATGAGTGGGCAAAAGAAAATCTTTTGCAAGGAGATGGAACCGAATCCTTGACCATCGTTAGAGAACTAGGTATTCGCCATCCATTGGTTTTATTGGCTTTTGATGAAAATCAAATCCCGGCGGAAAAGGCCTTGCTTGAAGCAAAAAACATTGCCAATGTAAGAGCAGTTCAGTATAACTATTATGTAGATTTTAGAACAGAACCTAATGATAATGAGTTTTTTAGACAATGGGATATGGAGATAATCAATGCTCCTGCGGCCTGGGGGCATACCACTGGCGGTACAACCGCTAATGGAACTTCCATCGTGGTAGCGGTTATGGACAGCGGGTTTGATATCAACCACGAAGACCTGGCCCCCAATCTTTGGACAAATGAAGCTGAGATTCCAGCAGATGGCGTAGACAATGACAACAATGGTTACGTAGACGATGTGATGGGTTGGGATTATTTTTCGAACACCCCCAACGTGGCGCCCGGGAACCATGGTTTGTCGACGGCTTCCATCATTGGTGCCCAAGGAAACAATGGCATTGGGGTAACCGGTGTCAATTGGGATGTGGACTTGATGCTGTTTAGTTTTAGTAGTGTGGCTGATTTGGTGAGTGCTTACGAATATGTGATTGATCAGCGGCAGCGGTTTAACGAATCAAACGGTGCAGAAGGAGCCTTTGTCGTTGCGACCAACAATAGCTTTGGCCAAGGGCGAATATGGTGCGATCAACAGCCCGTTTGGGGGAGTATGTATGATTTAATGGGAGAAGTAGGTATTCTGTCAAGTGCCGGTGTAGACAACAATCGCTTCGATGTGGATAATGCTGGCGATATGCCTGCAACTTGCCCTTCTGATTATCTGCTGGTTTCCTGCAATACGGATGAAGACGATAACCTTTACAACAATTCTGCTTACGGTGCAATGTCGGTAGATATAGGCTCGCCGGGAGAGGGGACTTTTACAGTGAAACCAGGAAACAGTTACGGCGTTTTTGGTGGAAACAGCGCAGCTACCCCTCATGTGACAGGGGCAATTGCCTTGTTGTACAGCGGACCCCTTGCTGGTTTAGCCACAGCTGCAATCAATGAGCCATCTTTGACGGCTAGACTAATAAAAGAGCTACTCGTGCAAAGCGGAGATTTACTCCCCTCCTTAGAGAACCGTACCCTGAGTGGGCGCCGACTGAATCTAGGTAATGCGATGGAACGACTTATCGCCACTTTTAGTAATCAACTCCATCCTTTGGCCATCAATACACTTTACCCTAATCCCGTAAAAGGGACGCTGACGGTAGGTTACGATGTTCCAGAGAATGGTACTTATCGAGCAGAAATTTACAATGCGCTCGGCCAGCTGGTACTGCACCAGGAAGAGGAAGTAGGAGAGGGGGGCTTACGCCTTTTTACGGTTGATACCAGCCTGCTACCAGCAGGTGTTTACTTCCTCAATTTTGGTCGCAAAGGATCGTGGGTGGCGGAGAGGATTATTGTGCTTTAGCCTAAAATATCCTGTGCAGTGATGTTAATGGATAAAACAGTAAATTAGTTTCCAATTTGTTTTTTGCCGACATGCGTACAAGGATTGGAGGATAAATCCTATTTTTGGGCTAAGTGACGGAACACAAATAACTGATTCCATTCCTGCCTGCTTACCGCAGGTAGGCAGGTTTGATTCGCTAAAATTTTCTAAGCAAGCAACTAAAAGGAGCTTGCGTGAAAATATTCGCGAATCGTTGGAAAAAATGGAATAAGTTATTTCCGTCAAATTACTAAATACGCAGCTCATGAAAAACCTTATTGGCTTATTTTGCTTTTCGCTTTTTATCGCTTTCCACCTCAATGCCCAGCGCATAAGTCTTCGAAACCCTAGCTTTGAAGATACGCCGGCGCATAGTACTACACCCCGACATTGGGTTAATTGTGGTTCACCAGGAGAGTCGCCTCCTGATGTTTTTCCAGAAAGGCAATTTGTCTTTGGTGTAAATACGCCCCCTTACGCGGGCAATACTTATCTGGGTTTAGTAACCAGGGATAACAATACCTGGGAAGCTGTAGCCGCCAACCTTACTGAGCCTTTGGAGGCAAATGTTTGTTACCGATTTAGTATCGCAATTGCGCGTTCTCCCGAATACCGTTCGTTCAGTAGGGCCACTGGGCGAGAAGCCAATTATTCTGACCTTACGCGTTTAAGAATATGGGGCTCCAATGGCAATTGCCAACAGGAGGAGTTATTGGCCGAGTCGCCCATGGTGGAGCACAATGATTGGCAAGTGTATACTTTCATCATCAAACCATTGAAAAATAGCTACGCTTCCATTATGTTGGAAGCTTTTTATCCCGACAACTTGCTCAAACCAACCAATGGTCACCTTTTGTTAGATGCTGCATCGGCTTTTGAGCGCTTGCCCAACTGTGAGCTGGAAGGATTTGCCATGCCCGAATTGTCAAAGTCTTCCGAGGTGGTGAATATTTCCGGCGAAAGCAACAAGACAAGTCCTGGCACTAAAGACATCGTAGCACTAAAATTGCCAGAGGCTTCTTATTTTAATAATGAAGAAATCTTACGTTCTTTTGCCGCAAATGCTTTGAATGACCTGGTTTTTGATGAGCGGAATGAACTGGAGATCAATCAGTTTCAACTGGCAGGGGAGACGCAAATTCGCAAGGGGCATCCTGCGTGGTACGCTCTTCAACATGCCCTTCAGTTTTACCCCGACCGGAAATGGGAATTGGTCATCTATGCGGATGATAAACTGGAGCAGGATTTACGTGTGATGGAATTAGGCCGTCAATTGGCAGGAATTACGAACATCAGCCTCTTGGTAAGTGCTTACGATGCCGAAAAACACGATGGATTATCCTGGTTTTGCATGTCGGTGGGCAATGGTTTGTACCTGCGCTTGTTGTGAAAAAATAAGTTGGATTTTGGCACAATTCGGTCTTCGTTATTGGCAAAATGTCGAAAGTCTGGCTAGGATTGAATTATTGGTAATCAAAAATTAGTATGATGCGTTTCTCTCTTTTGTGGATATTTATTTTTCCAGTTTCGCTGCTTTCTGCTCAGGTAATTACCTTCCTTAACCCGGGCTTTGAGGATATGCCAAAACACAGCAAAACACCTGAGTTTTGGATCAATTGCGGACATCCTAATGAGAGCCCTCCAGATGTACTGCCTGATTTGACTTTTCAAGTTAATCTACCTGCTTATGCGGGCTATACTTACCTGGGGTTAGTGACCAGGGACAATGACACTTGGGAAGCCGTAGGTACCAAACTTAACGGAACATTGGAAAGAGGAAAATGCTATTCTTTCAGCATTGCTTTAGCTCGTTCTTTGAGTTATTATTCTCTCAGTAAAACAAAGAATACACCAGCAAATTATATTGCCCCAACTCGGTTGAGAATATGGGGTGGACGAGGACCCTGTGGAAAGGAAGAACTATTGGCGGCCTCTTCTGTAATTGATCACGAAGAATGGGAAACGTATAAGTTTATTCTTGCCCCAGAAGAAGGCAGTTATTCTGAGCTTACGTTGGAGGTCTTTTATGGAGAGGATTTTCTTCTGTTTCCTACCAATGGAAATTTATTGCTGGATGATGCTTCTGTTATCAGAATGTTGCCTGATTGTGGAAAAGAAGAATACGGTATTACTGACGGTAATTATAGTAAAAAAGAAGTGGCAGTCGCCAAAAAGAAAAGCCCTTTTTTCGTAGAAAATGGGAGTACTCTTCTCTTAATGTTACCTTCCTCTAGCTATTTCTCAGGAGAAGAGCCATTGAAAAATTTCTTGTCGAACATCATGGCCGACATTGAGCACAATCCCGAAGGGCAGTTGATAGAGAGGTCTTACCAACTAGACAAAGAAGAGGAAGTGCTTAGTGGCTACCCTGCGATCCATGCACTGGCTTATGCATTAAAGGCTTATCCAGGTGAAGAGTGGGAGCTGGTCGTGTTCGACCGTGATGAAAATCGACAACAACAGCGGGTAAGTTCCTTAACAAGAGCGTTGAATAATTTTCTATACAGTTATATTTTCGACTGTCAGGTGACTGGTTACAATGCTGTTACCGATGATGGTAAAGACTGGTACTGCATGTCGGTGGGCAATGGTTTGTACCTGATCAAGCGCTAAACCAAAAGATTGGTTAACTGGTCTTTATGTAAGCCGATTATTCCGATACAACTCTGCTAAAAGAAAACGGCCAGCCAGGAGCAATTCCCGACTGGCCGTTTTTTATTTAAAGATAGAGTAGGTTTTTCAAGTTACCTAAATCTCCTTTTACGAACGCTTAATCAATCCGGGTAATTTCGCCAGATTTGATGCGATTCATATAGTCATTGAACGCCCGTTTTACATTGGGCATCAGCACGTAAAGACCGAAGACATTGGGGAAACACATGGCAAAGATCATGGCATCACCAAAGTCAAATACTGCTTTTGCAGAAATGGCAGAACCTACGATGACAAAGCCACAGAAGAGCACTTTGTAAATAATTTCGTTGGTTTTGCTTTCACCAAAGAGGTAGGTCCAAGATTTGAGTCCGTAGTAAGACCAGGAAATCATGGTAGAAAGGGCGAAGAGAATTACCGCAAGCCCTAACACATTAGGGAACCAGCTGATAACCGACTCAAAGGAGGCAGAAGTAAGGCCAATGTCGCCAACGGTTTCGCGACCGTAGAAAGAAGCCTCTGCACCCGCACCACCATAGTTCGTGACAATGATTACCAAAGCGGTCATCGTACAGATCACAACGGTATCAATGAAGGGCTCAAGCAGTGCAACAACACCTTCGCTTACAGGCTCATCGGTTTTGACCGCAGAGTGAGCAATAGAGGCAGAACCTACTCCTGCTTCGTTGGAGAATGCCGCTCGACGGAAACCTTGGATCAGCACACCAATTAAACCACCATAAAGCGCATCGCCACTGAAAGCACTAGAAAAAATAGTGCCAAATGCCGCAGGAATGTCAGCGATGTGGTAGCCAATGACGATGATTGCTCCCAAAACGTAGATGCCCACCATGAAAGGAACGATCTTATCAGTTACTTTAGCAATGGATTTGATACCTCCGATGATAACGATACCGACAACGACTGCCATGATGGTACCAAAAATCCAGCCGTTGTTGTAGAAGATACTGCTTTCGCCACCAGTAATTTGTGCGAGCTGAAGGGTAGCCTGGTTGATTTGAACCATGTTGCCACCACCAAAACTACCACCAATACATGCGATTGCGAAAAGTACAGCCAGGACTTTGCCAATAATGGGCCAAGGGCCTCCTTTTTCTTTGAATCCTTTCTCCAGGTAATACATCGGCCCACCTGATACACTACCATCAGCGTTGACATTGCGGTACATTACCCCAAGGGTACACTCAGTAAATTTGGAAGCCATCCCCAAAAGGCCGGCCAGGATCATCCAAAAGGTAGCACCTGGGCCACCAATAGCTACTGCAAAGGCCACCCCCGCAATATTACCAACACCTACGGTGCCAGATAGTGCCGCCGTGAGGGCTTGAAAGTGAGAAACTTCTCCTGGATCATCAGGGTCGTCAAATTTTCCACGCACCACATCAAGGGCGTGACCAAAAGCTTTAAATTGAATAAAGCCCATGTAAATGGTGAATACGAGTGCTCCTACGATCAACCACACAAGTACGAATGGAATGCTGAGCTTGTCTCCTAATGGAATAGAAACAAAGACAACGGATTCTATAGCTTTTGTAATGGGTTCAAAAAAGGCATTGATTTTCTGGTCAATCGTCAGTGCAGCTTCACCGCCGGCCTCTTGTGCATAGCTGAGCAAAGGGAGTACCAGGGTTGCGAGTAATGCGAGTACAGTCTTCTTCATCTGTGTTTTTTCTAATTCAAGTTGTTTCTGAAGGGACGCCATCTGGACGTTCCCGGATTGTTAAAGACCCGGGAAGGTATTGGTTTCCGAGGAATCGCCAAAATAATGATCGGCATATTTTATTGGTGAAAAGACATCTTATGACTCCTAACTGCCATTTTTAACACTTGAGGGGCAACATGTTGGGCAAGATTGCCAGCTATTGCTTAACTTTCTCCCCTTATTCACCAATGATTTTATTTTTTGCTAACTAATCCCCCGGAAGAAACCGTCTTAGCTGCCCTGAATAAAGGGGAGGAATGGGCCCTCGACAATTTGTTTCGAGCACATTACACCTATTTGTGCCAAGCGGTCTTTCGGATTATTGGGGATCGCAATTTGTCGGAAGATTTGGTGCAAGAAGTTTTTTACCAATTGTGGCGGAAGCGGTCTTCCTTAAACATCAATCAGTCTTTGAGAGCTTATCTCAAAAAAGCAGCAGTCAATCGAACGCTCAATTATATTCGAGACCAGCGATTGATCGTGGATGATGAAAGTGCGCTACCTTTTGATTTGGCTAGTGAGCAGATGGGGGCAATAGAAAAGTTGGAAACAGAAGAATTGCAAGCGCAAATCGAAGCTGCGATAAGTGACTTACCTGAACGTTGTCGTCTGGTATTTGGCTTGAGTCGCTTTGAGGAGATGAGCAACAAGGAAATCGCTGCTCATTTGGAGATCAGTGTGAAAACCGTGGAGAACCAAATGACCAAAGCCTTGCGTTTGCTGAGGGAGAAATTAAGTCCCTATTGTACTTTTTGAGACTTTAGGTTTGATTGTAAGCCAGCCGACAACCGCCAGATAGGGGCAAGGGCTGAGTTTGGTGTCTCTAAAAGTGCATGGAGGAATACCATAGCTGAAAAATAATTAATGTCGCATCTCTTTTGAATAAAGAACGAACGTCTGGAATGAAGAATAAAGATACTATGAGATCCTGGGAACAACTTCGCAAAAGCCGAGGGCAGTCTGCTGATGAGTCAGCACAAGGCTGGGAGCAGTTGTGGAAAGGTAGTGAAAAGTTAGGTGATGATTTTGAGCCCAATGTAGAAGCTGGCCTTGCCCGTCTTAAACAAAGGATGGCACAAGAAGATATGCCCTCAGGAAGGGTTGTGAAAATGAATACTTCTACCCGCTGGTTAAGAGCTGTCGCCGCTGCGGTAGTTTTGGCTTTGGTGACTTGGGGTACCATGACTTTTATCGGTGGTGATACTGCACCTGATTTTGCTTGGGCAGAACTTCATACCACTGAAGGAGAAACCCGTGAGGTTGTACTGCCTGATGGTTCTACCGTCACTATGAATAGCAATACCCATCTTCGTTACCGTAGCGACCTGGATATAGCGGAAGTAAGGGATATCCGCTTAGAGGGGGAAGCTTTTTTTGATGTTAATCGCCGACCTGAGCAACCTTTTATCATTCGCACAGCCAATGTAGAAGTGAGCGTTTTGGGGACAAGTTTCAATGTAAGAGATATTCCTGGATCAGCTCGAACTGAGGTAGAAGTGGCTAGCGGTAAAGTAGGGGTGAAAAGCTTGGTGGATGTTACCCAACAAGTAGTCCTCAAAGCGGAAGAGGCAGTTGTATTGGAGAATAATGTGCTCACTACTTATACCACTGCTGATCGTGTATTTAATGGCGTTAACTGGCGAAAAGGGCAGCTAAGTTTCAAAAACACTCCTCTTGAAGAAGCTTTGCCTCAAATAGAAAGAGCCTACCAGGTAGACCTCGTCTGGAAGACGACTGCTTTGCGTAATTGTGAGATTACCGGCAATTGGCAGGAAGAAAACTTTGCTGCGGTTGTTGAAATTCTGGAAGGTCTTACTGGCCTCAACGTCAATAAAGTTGCAGGAAATAAATATGAGCTAAGTGGTAGTTGTGACTAAATAGTCTTTGGTGCTCTGCTACAGGCAGCTTATCTTTGGATAGCTTTGTTATTTTGCGACAGATGACTTATCCAAATGAAAAAAAGCTTAATCGTTCTGCTGGTATTTAGCTGTAGCCTCTGGTCTTTGGAGGCCCAGAGTGTACTGGATAAAAGGATAAGCTTGCAAATCGTCGAGCAGCCTTTCGAAGAGGTTTTATACCAGCTGATTGATCAAGAGGGAGTTAAGTTTAGTTTTCGTAATGATATTCTTCCCGAAGGACTTTTTTCTTTCGATTTTGATAATAAACCACTCCGCACGGTTATTCCTGAGTTATTGGCTACTACCCATCTCGGGTATCGCCTGATCGGTGAACAGATCTTGCTTATTCCCGAAGTTCCTGAAAAGGTGGCTACTTATTATACCATCAGTGGTTACATCACCGACCTGGAAACGGGTGAAAGCCTGATTGGTACCAATGTCTACGATTATTATACCCAAAGAGGAACAGTAAGCAACGAATATGGCTTCTTCAGCTTGCAACTCCCTGCTGGCCCGGCCTTGCTTCGGCTATCTTACCTTGGTTACGAGAGTTATGAAGAGCTATTAACAATCAGTGGTAATCTTACCATGAACAAAGCCTTGCAGGGGAGTGTAACGCTCAGCGAAGTAGTAGTCTATCCACGAGATACTTCCGCCAACCCCATCGCTGGTTTGTCTACCGGACAGTTGATTGGTTTAAGAGAAACAGAATTGCTGCCAAGCTTGGCCGGAGAAGAAGATGTGATTCGTACGGCCTTCCTGCTTCCAGGTGTCACAACCGGTGCCGATGGTGCAGAAGGATTACAAATAAGAGGTGGAGATGCTGGCCAAAATTTGGTCTTGCTAGACGGCGTGCCGGTCTACTACATCAACCATGCCATTGGTCTTTTCTCCATATTTAATAGCGATGCTGTGCGGTCGGCCCAACTCTTGAGGGCTGGTTTTCCTGCTCGCTATGGTGGGCGGCTATCCAGTGTATTGGATATCCGAATGAAAGAAGGCAATCAGCAAGCCCTTTCAGGAACAGCGTCGGCTGGACTATTGACAACCCGTTTTACCCTCGAAGGGCCCATTCTCAAAGATCAATCTTCCTTTTTGGTTTCCGGCCGCTGGTCATTTATACATTTGTTGCTGAAAGAGCAGTCGCGCAAATTCAAGGCTTCCAGGGGCAATGATGGCAGTACCGATTATCGATTTTACGACATCAACGCCAAATACAATCATACCTTCTCCGATCGTAACCGGGTGTTTTTAAGTCTTTATCGGGGGCGAGATACTTACGATGACCTTACGACAAGCTCTAATTTGTTGACTTTGGTTAGCCAAGGAGGAGATGTCCTTAATTATAACTTCGATCAATCCTATGGTGAAGGCCTCAACTGGACCAATTCGGTCGGCAGCTTGCGCTGGAACCACTTGTTTTCTGATCAGCTTTTTGCAAATTTTAGTTTCACTTATAGTCGTTTGGACCAGGAGTCTTTTTATAATTTGGAAGACCTATTGGTAGAACCTTCGCTGAATCAAAGAGACTCCCTTTTGATACGTGGTCTTTTTCGTTCTGGAATCCAGGATTTGGGCCTTAAGGCCGACTGGCAGTTCATTGCAAGCCCTCGATTTGAATACCGTTTTGGAATAGGAGCTAATCGCCGCATCTTCCAACCTGGAGCCTTGATTGTTGATCAACCTATTCCAGGAGAGGAGCCTTTTGCTAATAACACGATTAACACGACCGAATTAAGTACCTATCTGGAAGGTAAAGGAAAAATGGGTAGCGACTGGGAGTGGAACACCGGTGTGCACCTGGCTTGGTGGTACGTACGTTCGAAGGGGCATCCTTCCATTCAACCAAGGTTGAGTATAAATTACTTCCCGTATCCGCGCTGGACGTTTAGTGCTTCCGTCAGCAGAATGGTGCAAAACCTACATTTTTTGAGGAATACAACGGTGAATTTGCCTACCGAAATTTGGGTGCCAAGCACCGATCAGATCAAACCTGCCGGAGCATGGATGGGAAATCTTGGCTACCAATTTAAAATTAATACTTCATGGGAGCTTCAAGGAGATATTTATTATAAAAAAATGGAAAGAATGCTATCCTTCCTGGAAGGTGTAGAAGGATTTGAAAATTGGGAAGAAAACGTAACGGCCGGCCAGGGCGAAGCTTACGGAGCAGAGTGGCAACTGAGAAAGGTGAAAGGGAAATTGAAGGGGTGGGTGAGTTATACCCTATCAAAATCAGAACGTCAATTCGATGAACTTAACTTGGGTAGGGTTTACCCTTTTCGCTATGATCGGAGACATAATCTTCAATTAGCAGCCATCTACCAGCTTTCACCAGCGTGTCATTTTTCCGCCAACTGGGGTTATGCTTCCGGGTTTGCGCTCACCTTGCCTTTGGTTAAATTTACTTCCATTGTTCCCGGTGTCATCATTCCGCCCAGTGGTATTCCTATAGCCCTTGATCCTGGAAGTAAAAATAATATCCGGATGCCAGCTTATCATCGTTTGGATATTAACTTTCACTTTGAATGGCAGCAAAATAAACGGTACCGACAGGAACTTAATTTAGGTATCTACAATCTTTACAATCGCAACAATCCACTGTACTACGATATCCGTCGGTTTTTAGTCAATCAACAGAATACGCTCAGCACACGATACAATTTTGTAGAGGTACAATTGGCACCCATACTGCCTTCAATCAGTTACAAAATCACTTTTTAATCAGCACTTAATGGATTGAATATTAGGTGAGAATACTGATTTATCCGAAAAATAGTATATTTGAAGAGAAAAAAAATAACGAGTGTTCCTTTTTCGTCAAATATTACCCCTTAGTTTGTTGGTGTTCCTCTGTATGGGGGCTACCTGTGAACGTACGGTAGAGCTTGATATCGACGAGCCACCACCCCGCTTGGTGGTCAATAGTAGTTTCACTTTAGGCGAATTAGTACGGGTTTCAGTGGCCAAAAGTCAGGGCATTTTAGACAATAGTCTACCCGAATATTTGGCTGATGCGAGTGTTATGCTTTATAAAGGAGATAAGTTTATTGAAGAATTAGTACTGGTTATTGACCCAGCGCCGCGTATTGCCCCTTATTATACGACGCGATTTTTTAAACCAGAAGCCGCTACTACCTATACCATACGAGTAGAAGCTCTTGGTTTTGAACCCGTTGAAGCTCATAGCTTTATACCTGAACCTGTGCCGTTTTCTTCATTGCAAGTCTCCAATTTCAAGGAAGAAGATGGGAGTGCAACTTTCCGTAAACGTTACACCTATCAAATAGATTTGGATTTTGATGACCCAATCGGGGAAGACAACTTTTACCATCTGAATGTCTTTCAAGAAATCTTAAGTGTGACGATAACTGGTGCCGACACTTCGATCGATGGGCGCAGCTTACAGCGCATCGACTTGGTGCAGGATAATCCCAAAATTATCGCTGATGCGATGATTGGTGGCTTGCTCCTTAAAAACAATCCAAGCGAAGGGGGGTTCCGCTTCCAGGTTAGTGTAGAAATAGTGCCAGAGTTTGAGGCTTTAGGCCAAATTTATGCGGAACTGCGAACAGTTTCTGAAGAATATTACCTCTATTATACCACGTTTAGCCGCCAGCAGAACCAGTCGGATGGCCCTTTTAACGATCCTATCGTTATTTTCAACAACGTTGAGAATGGGCATGGTTACTTTGCCGGATATAATTTCACCCAGGATTCGGTGAGCCTCAGTTTTTAGGAACAAAATATTTATTGCTCTTCTTTATCCAATTACTTAGTATCTTTGCGGCTTTAAAGTCAAAGTGATTCAAATCATCAAGAGCACTCCATGACACAATCGGAAAAAGAACTGGAGGGAGTCCGAATGTTAGGTCTTAAACTTCCTACAGATCCCCGTTGGGTAAACCTGGCGGAAATGGACTTAGGGGAGATCCTCACCGATCATGCTTATTGTGAGCAAAAAGCCGCTACCAGTTGTATTTCCCTCATTCAGGCATATCCGGAAAGAGAAGAACTCGTGAGAGAACTTGCACCCATAGTAACAGAAGAGTGGGGCCACTTTCGTTCCGTATTGCGGGAGATGGACAAGCGCCAGCTTAAGTTGGGGCGCCAACGCAAAGATGAGTACGTAAATAAACTTTTGGCTTTTCAGAAAAAAGGAGGCTCCAGAGAGGACAAGCTGTTGGAAAAACTCTTGATTTTTGCTTTGATAGAGGCACGTTCCTGCGAACGTTTTCGTTTGATGAGCCTACATATTTCCGATGTTGATCTACGGGATTTTTATCATCGATTTATGATTTCCGAAGCAGGTCACTATCGCTTGTTTATTGATTTGGCCAGGAAATATTTTGGTGCCGAAAGGGCCAATGCCCGTTGGCAGGAGTACCTGGCAGAAGAGGCCAAAATCATGGACGAACTAGAACTTCGAGGAGATCGAATGCACTAGATAAATAAAAACTTACTTCATAATAATTCTTTTAATGAAACAATTAATTTTTCTTTTTAGCATCCTCGCACTGGTATCGGCTTGCGACGGTGGAGGTAGCATGAAAGGTACCAAAAGCCTTGAAACAGAGATGGATAGTATCTCTTACTCGGTTGGACGTTTCTTTACGGGGCAGTTCCAGGATTTGGGTATCGATGTCAATGCACAGCAATTGGGCCAAGGCCTGGAGGATGTAGCCAATGACGCAGCAACCATTTCGGAAGAAGATGGTATGGCCATGATGCAAACATTCCAGCAGACGCTGATGATGCGCCAGGGTGCTCCATTTACGGAAGATGATCCCGCTACTTTTTCTATCGACTCTATTTCTTATGTGATCGGTGCCGATTTTGCCCGCAACATGAAGGAATTCGACGTGAGCTTGAACAGCAGTGCTTTCTTCCAGGGAGCAAAAGATCAAATTGCTGATGCAGAAAGCATGGTCGGTGACCAGGAAGATGCTCTGATGCAGAAACTTACCGATAGAATCACCAAGAAGCAAGAAGCAGAAGCTGCTGTTGCCGCAGAATCTATCATTGCTGAAGGAGCTGCCTTTATTGCTGAAAAAGCAGCCGAAGAAGGTGTAATGAGCACGCCTTCTGGTCTTCACTATAAAGTTATCAAAGAAGGTGCTGGTGCTTCACCAGCAGCTACCGACCGCGTACTGGTACACTACCATGGTACCCTTATTGACGGTACGGTATTTGACAGCTCTGTTGATCGTGGTGAACCAATTGAATTCGGCTTGAATGAAGTTATCCCAGGATGGACTGAAGGCGTTCAGTTGATGAAGGAAGGTGCTAAGTACCAATTCTATATTCCTTACGATCTGGCTTACGGTCTCCGTGGTTCACCCCCAGTAATTCCTGGCGGTGCAACCCTCATTTTTGATGTTGAATTGCTGGAAGTCAAGTAACAGTCGATCTGTTGCTGGATTTCTAAATCGGTCCCAAACCTTGTCTTTTGCTAAGGTTTGGGACTGTTTTTTTTAGCTATAATTTTGGGACAGGACTATAAGTACAACTTACACAAGTTGATAAAAAAGATACCACTATGAAATACACCAATGCCCTTGCTATTCTTCTCTTCATTTTAATGTTACCGTCTCATAGCTATACCCAAAATTATCATCTGGACTCCTTGGCGATACTTTCCCAAGCGGTCCCGGAAAGTTCGGGCTTACTTTTCAAAGAAGGGCGATTGATTACCCATAACGATTCCGGTGGCGCTCCACACCTCTACGAAATAGATACCCTGGATGGGCAAGTGGTCCGAGAAGTTGTGATCAATAATGCCCAGAATATCGACTGGGAAGACCTTACGGCAGATTCCACCTACCTCTACATTGGCGATATCGGTAATAATTTTGGAAACCGTACAGACTTGACGATCTATAAAATTCCTTGGTCGGAATACCTGACCAGGGATAGCATCGAAGCGCAGCAGATTAACTATTCTTATTCGGATCAGCTAGATTTTTCTAATAATCAATTTTTCACACCCTATGATGCAGAGGCACTGGTGGCTATTGGAGATAGCTTGTTTTTATTTACTAAAGATTGGTCTACTGCCCACTCCAAGGTATATCCTTTGCCGAAAACGCCGGGTACCTACGCTGCTATTGCTATCGATAGTTTTGCTGTTCCTGGCTTGATAACAGGAGTTGACCTCAGTCCTGGCGGTAATCAATTACTGCTTTCTGCTTATTCGGGTACTTCGGCTTTTGTGCTGGCTTTTAGTGATTTTACCGCTTTTCCCCTTTCCGTGGAAACGGTGTACAGCTGGCCGCTTCCATTGACAGGCTCCATAAAATCTGAAGGCATCTGTTGGCGCAATGATCGTTTTGCCTACATCAGTACAGAACAAGTGGGTACGCTGCCATCAGTACTCTATCGCTTGGATACGGATTTTGTTAGTGCAGTTACGTTTCCCGAAAGTTCGCTGGTGAAAGTATTCCCACAACCCGCTACCGAGAATATACAAGTAACAGCCAAACAAATTTATGGACTCGAACTCTACAATGCCAATGGAACATTAGTGTTAAAGACAACACAAGCTTACCTAGACGTAAGTCATTTACCCGCTGGGATGTATTTCCTCATGATTCTGATGGAAGGACAAGAGCTTGTAAAACAAGTGATTGTGATTTAATCACGCTAATATTCCGCAACGCTCTCCAACTAGCAGCAACTTTTACACCCTTACACATAGGCTGTCCAATCTGAGGGTAAATAGCCGTGACGATTTTAGTCACACTAAAAAACACTAGAAACAGGATAGGCCACGGATTCAACGGATCTGACGGATTTTCACAGATTTAAAAGCCGTGTAAATCCTGTTTTATCCGTTAAATCTGCGTTCTATCACGTTTTAACGGAGTCACGGCTGTGGCCTGACAGATTGGACACCCTACCCTTACACTTATCCAACCTTTACACTTTTACACTTGCCCAACGTTTACACCAAACAACAATCAATCCCCCAAGCACTGAAACTGCCTTTGGAAAAAATCCATTTGCAGGATAGGGTATTCTTCAAAGCCGCTACTCCAAAAGACACGTAGGAGATCTACTTCACTGGCTTTTAACAGGCCAATGTAGCTTCGATCAATAGGATAATAGACCGAATACGTGAGCTCCTTTTTTACCGTATTGTACTGACCTCGATCCATTTTTCCTGCGCGTAAATTGATGGCGTCACCATTGAGGAGCTTGATGGTCAACACACTGTTTTGGTCAATGAAACCGTAGGCTTCCTGAGCATTAGGATAAGCAAAGGTGAAGTTTAGCGTAAGGTACCTAAAACCACCTGAGCTAGAAATATAGGCTTCACAAACGAGGTATTCTTTATCCTGGAGATAAGGCCTCAACCGTTCATCGGTATAGCTGAACAATAACTCTGGTTGCAGATCTCGGCGATAGCGCCCCGTTTCTGTATCCTGACCATCAAAAGCGTAACGGCACTCCCGATGTGGTGGATAAAGCATTAAATTTTCGAAACTACTGGCCGCGGTGTTATTGGTCAAAGGTATCAATTGAGCATAAGACTGGCTACTCAGGCTACGGATTCGCTGAGAATTGGCTTCTCGCAAACGATTTTCACGTACCCTTTGATTGAAACTTTCGATAAAGCCACCTTTTTTGACCAGTTGGTCATCTAATTGTGCGGCACGTTGACTTTCGTTGAGTTGAATCTGGCTTTGTTCTAGGGTACGTCTTGCTGCAGCAAGTTGTTTTTGAATGATGCTTTGCCGAGTTTCATCCTGCGCTGCTGCTGCAAGACTGTGTTGGAGGCGTTGGAGGTTTTCCTGGGCTTGGACTAATCGCTGTTCTGCTAGTTGGGCAGCCGTATTTGAGAGTTGAGAGCGGCGCTGAGCAATCTTGTATAAATCTATTTCATTCACACTGACTTCACCATCAAGCGGTTCGATGTATCCTTGAAAAACAGGATAAGTCAGAAGGCCATCTTCGGCGGTAGGCTCATAAGGGTCACCATTGAAGTATTCTATCCGACCGTCTGGATAAACCTTGAGCTTTTCACCTTTGGAATTCTCGCGAATTACTGCTCCCTGCGCATCGCAGAAAAGAGGAAAGAGCAGGAAACTGATTACTGCCAGGAAAAAGTGGGCTTTTTGAATTATTTGCATTATCATCGCTTTTGGGGGCCGCTCTGTTTTCACTAACAAAGTTATAAAACAATCACTAAGTTTCAATTCTTTATCAGTTCTCCCAAGTTCGCGTAAATTTGTACCAATAAATGCAATTCCAACTATGCTGGATTTCAGTATCGGGTTTTTGAAAGTAAGTGTTTGGGATATACTGGATATCGGTATTGTAGCTTATTTGTTGTTTCAACTTTACAAGTTACTTCGCGGTAGTATCGCGTTTAATATTTTTGTCGGACTTCTCCTTTTGTACATAAGCTGGTTTATAGTAAACCAGTTGAATATGGACTTATTGTCTAGTATCCTGGATCAATTTGTCAAGGTGGGGATTATTATTCTCATCATTATTTTCCAGCCGGAAGTACGGCGGTTTTTACTTTTGTTGGGCAATACAACCCTGCGGCAGCGATCTAATTTTTTTGATCGTTTTCTCGACCGCAATGCTATGAGTAGCTCAGCTGAAGCTCACCGTGTGGCCCAGGAGGCACTGTCGGATGCTATTCTGAGGATGAGCCGCCGCCGAGTGGGAGCATTGATCGTTTTTTGTAGAAATTTTCACCTACAAGGCATTGTCAGCGGAGGTGTAGAGCTGGACGCCAAGATATCCCAAGCGATTATCGAAAGTATTTTTGCTAAAGAAAGCCCGCTCCATGATGGCGCCGTATTGATTGATAATCTGAAAATTTTGCGGGCCAGTGCTATTCTTCCCGTAAGCGAGCAACCGAATTTGCCAAAAAGTGTTGGTTTACGGCATCGTGCAGCGGTCGGCCTTACTGAACGCTCGAATGTGGTAGCTTTAGTCGTTTCAGAAGAAACCGGAGCCATCAGTTTTTCCAAGGGGGATAAGCTGGAACGCAAGATCAAAGAACCTCGCCTGAAGGAAATTTTACAGGAATATGTTTGATCCATCGCTACTTTTTTCGCAATACTTCGTGTAGCTACGGGCAAAATTATATATTTGCCTGAGGAGCTTAGTCCGTGTATTAAACTTATTCGAAACAAGCTTTCAACCGATTTAAAACCGAAGCAAACTTTCATGCAAGCAGCACAACAATATATCAAAGACAACCAAGATCGTTTTCTTAATGAATTACTCGACTTATTGAGAATTCCTAGTGTTAGCGCAGATCCAGCATTTAAAGAAGATGTTAAGCGGACCGCAGTTTCTGTAGCCGATCACTTGAAAAAAGCGGGAGCAGATCAGGTAGAAATTATTCCTACTGCCGGCCATCCCATCGTTTACGGAGAGAAAATCATCGACAAAAGCCTACCCACCGTCATGGTCTACGGCCACTACGATGTTCAGCCGGCTGATCCCATCGACTTGTGGGATAGTGGCCCCTTTGATCCTGTTGTGAAGAAAACGGCTGCCCATCCACAGGGAGCGATTTATGCACGTGGCTCGTGTGACGATAAAGGTCAAATGTTTATGCACGTCAAAGCCTTCGAGGCTATGATGGCGACCAATACGCTTCCTTGTAATATCAAATTCATGATTGAAGGAGAAGAAGAAGTGGGGTCTGAGCATTTAGGTCATTTTTTGGAGACCAACAAAGAGAAACTGGCCTGTGATGTGATCCTGATTTCTGATACCAGTATCATCGATAACGATACGCCAAGTATTACTACCGGATTGCGCGGGCTGAGTTACGTGGAAGTAGAAGTAGTAGGACCTAACCGTGATCTCCACTCTGGTGTTTATGGTGGTGCCGTTGGTAACCCCATTAACGTACTTTGTGAAATGATTGCCAGCATGATGGATGGCGATAAGCACATCACTATCCCCGGCTTTTACGACGATGTAGAAATCGTATCTACAGAAGAGCGTATTGAAATGAACAAGGCGCCTTTCAATTTGGAGAATTACAAGAAGGACTTAAATGTCAAGGCGGTTCGAGGAGAAGCAGGCTACACCACGGCAGAGCGTACCAGCATTCGCCCAACGCTAGATGTGAATGGCATCTGGGGGGGCTATATCGGCGAAGGTGCTAAAACGGTACTGCCCAGCAAAGCCTACGCAAAAATCAGTATGCGTTTGGTGCCAAACCAGTCACCAGACAAAATTACCCAGCTCTTTAAGTCTTACTTTGAGAGTATCGCCCCACCCGAGGTGAAAGTAACAGTTAAGCCTCACCACGGTGGTGAGCCAGTGGTTACACCTACGGATACGCCTGAATATCAAGCGGCACATCAAGCCATGGAAAAAACTTTCGGTAAAGCACCCATTCCCAAGCGGGAAGGGGGAAGTATTCCTATTGTTGCCCTTTTTGAGTCGGTATTGGGCGTGAAAAGCGTTCTCATGGGCTTTGGTCTTGATAGCGATGCCATCCATTCACCCAACGAGCATTATGGCCTTTTTAACTATTACAAAGGTATCGAAACGATTCCTTACTACTATCAGTATTACACGGCTTTGAAGTCGTAAGAGATATTTGTTTTACCAAAAAAGATCTACAGCTCCTTAGGATCGAATTTAAAACCCGATCCTAAGGAGCGTGCTGCTATTTCCCCCTTCCGATTTCCGACTTCTGCTTACGCCTAAAACTTATCTCCGCTTAGGCACCCAAGCCCAGCACACCTCACACAGAACGGGTTCTTCGCCACTTTCATCGGTGACTTTCACCTGGATGACAACGTCTCCTTTTTCGGTGTTCATGATGTGTTGTTGTTGGTCTTCACTCAGGCTTGCTTCGGCTTGCATGCGGCCTTCTGATCGGCGTACAAACTTGGTATTCATGTATTTCAGCAGCGGAATTTTATCATCGGGCACATTCATGCCTAGCACCATTCCTGTAGCAGTTTCAGCGAGTAGCATCATGGCAGCAGCATGGATTTGGCCGATATGATTGCGAACTTTGGGCCGGTTTTTCATACTGACGATGACTTTATCCCGAGTCATCAGATCATAAGATATACCTGCGGTGCCTGTGAATTTCACAATTCGCCCTACAGCAAAGGAAAGTAGCCAGGTAGGGTATGCTTTTAGTTGATTTACTGTACGTTCTAACCGATTCATGGTGATTGTTTTCTAAGAATTTTGGTAATATCTGCTCAGGACATCTTCGGCAGGCTTGCCAAAAGGCGTGTAGCCGCGTCCACGGCTTTCGTCGTGGTCAAGATCGCTAGACCATTTCCACCAGAAGAATCCCTGCAACCAGTCTTTTCCTTCGCAAGCGGCTAGCATCGCCGCGTAGGAACGCGCTTGCGCCTGGTGGTCAATGGCACGGTCGCCAGCCTCGGCGTGGGGCTGTACCCAAGGTGCTGTGGCACTGCGATAGCCAATTTCCGTAAGCCATACCGGACGGTCTGCACGTTGGGAAATTGTCTCCATTTTAGCCACAACTCGCTCAGCTCCCTTTTCCAAATCTGCATCAGTAGCCGTTTCGTTTTTGTCAAGCGGATAATAACAATTGATGCCAATGAAATCCAAAGCATCCCAAAAAGTCAACGCTTCACATTCTTCGCCCCAATTGGCCGCATAGGTGAGAGAGCCCGTGTATATTTTGCGGATCGCTTGAATCAATTTTCTCCATTCTGCTGGTTTTTTCAGAGTGGCATATCTTAGTTCTGTACCGATGCAATAGGCGTCGAAATCATACATTTCCGCGAGTAAAGCATAGTGGATAGCCCATCGACCGTAATGGGTGAAAAATGTCTGCCAATCCTTCTCTTTTTCGAAAGTAACGTCGCCTGGCCAGCTACCTCCTCCCAACCATATTTGAGGTTTAAGCAAGGTAAACTGCCCTAGTGATTGAGCGGAAAGATGAGCGAATAATACGGCTTCATCATTTTCTCCACCAGCATTTTGGGACACAGGTATAGGATCTGGCCGGTGGGCATCCGCCATGAAACTATAAGGAACTATGGCCACGGCCTCAATGCCAATTTGCTTCATAATGGTAAGCGACTGACGGGCACGAGCACTGCCATAACCATTGTAAATCCGATAACCCTCGTGAGCCAATGTGAAGCCATTGAGGCGATGTACAGGATTCGTTTTGGGGGTTATTTGCCGCTGGGGATAATTTTGTTTGATCCAAGCGTTCCAGTCGTTGAAGAGATCGGTTCGCGGGATGGGGATTCCATTTTTGTACTCGACTAAAAAGGCTTCTTTCCCCTGTGTTTGCAAGCGATAATCCACCCAGGCTGCCGCCGCCAGCTGACCAATTAGCGGAGCGAGTTCTTGGCGGTCGTTGTCACTGAAGAGTAATTCGAAAGAGGGGAGTGCACCCGCTTCAGCCAGAGATCTTACCCAGCTGCGCCAGCTAGAGCCCCTGATGGTATCTACCCACTGAAAGGCCAAACCTTGTTCGTACCAGGGGTAATACGCCTGCCCCAAGGCTTCTCGCAGCCAAGGTTGGTATTGTACGCCCCATTCCTCTCCTTGGAAATTTCTATTGATAACCAGACGGCAAACTTTACCATCATCAGAAAGATCGGCCTGTTTCATGGATTTGGTCCTCAGTGCTTTACGCTCGACGCTGGGATATAGCTTGATGTTTAGTGGCGAAAGCGAAGAAACGCCAGTAAAATTTTTAATGGCCAGCTGGGCCTTGTCAAGGGTGCTAAGCCAAGCAGCTGTTGGTGCATTGGCCGCATCGAAAGCCTGGAGGTGGGCACTTTGGGTTTGCCAGCTGTCTTCGGGGGTAAGTGGAAATTCAAAGTGAATTTGTTTGTCCATGACCCAGGTGCTATCGTTGAAATAGCCTTGCTGCAAAACATTTCCGGAACGTTGAGCTTCGTAGCCCCAACCCGACCAAAGCAGTGAGCGTATCCCCTGTGTCAAGCGTTCCGTAAGGTGCGTTTGAATAACAGCATCTTCCTTCGCCCAAATGAGGTGCATGGGCAAAGTATCTTGCCAATAACTGGGTAGATAAGTCAGTTGCAACAGATCTTGTTCTTGATCTAGCTTCAAGGCACCCAATTGCGCGTAAGTGTCCTCAAAATGTACTGCCGGTAAGTTGTTGAGATATGTGCTGACTTCAGAGGGTAGATGTTTGCCAATCAGCATTAAAGGGTACTTTCGTAAAAGGCTATCAGGTACTTTTTCGTAGTCAAATACCTTGAGTTCAATTCCGCGAAAAGTCTTCTCTTCCAGCGGGCGGAGTATTTTTTCGTAAGCAGCATGCTCTTTTTGCCCTTCAGCTTGGTAGACAACTAGCCATGCGCCACTGTTCCAGGCTGCTCGCTGCAACTGCTGACGATGAGGGAATTGGTCTAGAGTGGAAATGCTCTTTTCTGCACGAAAAAATTGTTGTCCTAAAAATAAAGAAGTTATCAATGCAAAAAGACCTATAAATAGACGAAACATGGAGCTTGTTTTGATCAGTGGGTGAAGTTCCTATAAATATAACAAGCTTTGAGCCAGCTTAGTAGTTATTCTATATGAAAATGGACAGATTCTATCCTTGTTTTTGACAAACTACCAGCCAATAGTCGAAGATGAGCCCCTTTTTCCAGGTCAACTGTTGTTTTATTTCCCAACCTCTGCTGGCTAAAGCTTGTTGGTAATCTTCTCGGTCGTGCTGATGGGGGTGCAAGACATCCCCGGGTAAATACCGGAACAATAACTTCAACAAGCGATGACGATGAACGTCAATGCCGAGTACGAGTGTTCCTGTATGCTTGGTGAGTTCGGAGAGTTTATCAAGGCCTTGTTCCCAGTTGGCGACGTGGTTGATGGCGTTGAGGCAGAAGGTGATGTCGTAGGGCTGTGTTTCGAGAAAGGTTTCAATGGGGGAAGTGCGAAAATTTGTCCAAGGGTAGTCTTCGGGGGAGAAATGAGGCAATTGCTCGGTGTATTGGTCCAAGAGTGGATCTACCGCATCTACTTGGTGGTTAGCCAGGATCATAAAAACACCAGCGGGCCCACATCCAGCATCCAATATGCGTTGTTTCTCGGGGAAACTTAATGTTAAAGCAGCAAACAGCCGTTGCCAGTAGGCTTTTTTTTGCTGATGGTAGGCAGCCACCTCCTGATGGCGTAGGTAGTTTTGCCACCAACGAATTTCTAGCCACTGTGCGATTCGCCAGCGAAGTGTAGGCTTACTATTCATAGGTGCTAAGGTAAGAGCTTGTTGATAAAGTGACGAAGTAATTTTTTGCCCAATACTAATTGCCTATCTTTCGCCAAGTTAAAAATAACAAGTTACTATGGTGTTCTCCATTGGAACAAAGGTGAGATTGATCCATACCGGTGATGAAGGTGTGGTGGATGAGTTATTGGAGTACGATTTGGTTGGCGTACGGCTAAGTGATGGAGAAGTAATTCCTGTGAGCATTGACGCTTTAGAGCGTTCCTCAGAGGTAGCAGCCTCTCGGGTGAAAGCCAAGATTGTGCAGGGAAAGAAAAAGGTAGAACCACTTCCTCTGCAAGCATTGCCTATAGACAGCCAGTACATGGTGCTTAAACCTCAGGGCTTGCAGTTGGCTTTTGATCCTGTTTTACGCGCAGACGGTACCACGGAATACTATCGAATATATTTGATCAACGATACCCAGCTGAACTTCCTTTACCAGTTGAGCTTGCACTTGGATAAACGTGGGGTTTGGAATACCCAAGGGCGGCTTGGCCCCCGTACTATGATTGAAACGGGTAACCTACAGTACAGTGAATTAAACAATAACGCAGAGGTACACATTGAAACATGGCGCTTGTTGCCCGACGGGAAAGGGACGGGTGGTAAACTTGCTCGTGAACTCAAACTGAAGCCTACACAGTTTTTTAAAAAAATTACAACAGCTCCCTATCTCAATCGGCAGGTCTATCTATATCAGCTTTTTACCCCAAAGGAGATGGCTGAGAAAGAAGCGTCACCCAAGCAGCTCCCTCCGAAAGAATCCCTACAACAATACACTTCGCGGGAAGCGAAAAGTAAAACCAGCAACTCAAAATGGTTTAACCTCCAGGAGATGCCCCATGAAGTTTGGGAGATGGCTGCCTTTAAAAATGAAATTGACCTGCACATTCAAAGCTTGGTAGAAGACCCCACCTCCGTACCGCGTAAACAAATATTGAGTACACAGCTTTTCCATTTTGAACGCTTCATGCGCGATGCGATCCGTATTGGGGTCGATAGGGTCTTCATTATCCATGGTGTCGGAGAAGGAAAATTGCGTGAGGCTGTCAATGCCCGCCTGTCAGAGATGCCAGAAGTGAAGTCATTTAAAAATGAATACCACGCTAGCTACGGCTACGGTGCCACGGAGGTACTGTTTTAGAGCTCATGAACTTCTACGGGAGCAGTCAATGCCCGGAATCTGGCTTCGTAGTCAGGATGATTGGTCCCTAGCCAGCGATCCCACCAGTTGAAGTAAAGGCTATAGTTACCCTTCGAATAATGGTGGTGCAAATTGTGATGGGTAGAGGTGTTTAGCCATTTTAATACAGGATGATCTACCCAACCAGCGGGGAATAATTCAAAGCCCAGGTGCCCCACAATATTCCAAGTGAGCGACCAGGTTGCAAAAGCAAAAAGTACGACAGGGTGTAGGGGCATTACCATAACAATCAGGGGTATAATGGCTATTTCAACCAGTGCTTCCAGTGGGTGAAACGCCAGGCTTGCCCATGGTGTAGGATTGTTGGAGCGGTGATGTGCCAGATGGAAAATTTTGAACAATCGTGGATGGTGCATCAAGCGATGCATCCAGTAGAAATAAGCATCATGAATAACGATAAGGACCAGAAAACTGAAGACCAGGTAGAAGATTCCATATTGGGAGCTGTCTGTATATACCTGTGACCAACCTGCTAGCTTTAGGCCATAAATTCCCAAGCCTACAAGTGCAAAAATTGCAGCAGTGAGTAAGGAGTGGACAACTTCATGACGTACCATGTGCCAACCAGGGAGTTTTTGTTGGATCTTTCTGTGGATAAAGCGGCGGCGCTTCCAACTGTAGAAAATCAAATACCCTAAGCCAGCCATAAAAGCGTATCTGGAAAAGATGAAAAAAGCGCTGATTAAAGCTCCTAATAACCAGCCAAATTGATCAATGAGGATGTGCATGAGATTTGGTTTTATGGGGTGAAAATGGGGGAGCCAGCTTTGGGATGGTACTGGCTCCCAATGAAGTGGGGTTATTAGAATAAATCCACGGTATAAGTATTGCCGTTGAAGATAATATTCGCCTGACCGTTGCCTAGGAATACAATGGTTCCGGTTTGTGAAAAACTGGAGGTGTTGTTAGCGGTGCCACTCAAGGTAAAGGTAGCTACACCACTGACGATTTGCTTTTCACCTTTATCGATGTTTAAATTATCCACTTCCAACAGTACGGTTGATACAAATGAATGCATGTCGCGAACCTTAGATTCCTGCGTGCCATTTCGTTCGTAACTGCCGCTGATAATGTAATTAGGTCCTGTGAGCAACGACTCCATCAGCCAGTTGCTCGTAGCCTCGTCTTCACTTAGCAGACGTTCTGTTTCATAGCTGCCATCCATCTGTCGGCCATAGAAAATGCTAATGGGGATATTGCCATTACAATTGAGCCCCCAGGTCAGCGCATTTTCGTAGGTTCCAGTGATCCAACTTTCGTTGATGTTGGTGATGAAAGTAGAGTCTGTCGTTTCACCGCAGGCGATGGTGGCCGTACTGGGTTCTAGTTCCTTTTCTGCGACGTAAGCCATTTCTACGGCTTCGGCAGTAGCACCCTCACTCTCGGTCACTAATGCAACACTGACGATGGCTAAAATTTCTTCTTCTTCAATAACCGCTGTTTCGGGTTCTTCCTCATTGTTTTCACAAGAAAAGAAGGTGAAAGCTGTAGAAAATAAAATCATTAAAGTGAAAAGAGACATCCAAGAATTTTTCATGGTTTTGGTTTTTTGATGTTTAAAAATTCCTTTCGGTTGATGTCACAAAAGTGTTGCGGCTGTGGAAGTTTGCCAAAACTGTTCAACATTCGGGTGCAGAATTTCAACGAATGGTCTACGGGAGGGGGCTGTACATTACATTGAAAATCTGCTGCCATTGGTTGAAAGGGGCTAGATCCGTGCCACAAAAAATCATTACTTTCGACTTATGGTAAACGAACAGGCCCATAAAGGCAACACCAATAATTTATTAAGGCTTTTACACCTTTGTGTATGGCTCTTTATTCTCGGACTCTCGTGGGCAGCTTTCATTAAGATGATGCCGTTGCCCGACAGCTTTTTTAGAGCAGTCTTAAATACTGGGTTATTAGCGGCCTTGTTTTACAGTATCGGCACTGCTTATAGTTTATATTATGAGCGGAGGGAGTATTGGAAATTTGGGGGGAGTCTTGTGGTAGTTTTTAGCATAATCACAATTATTCGCTACTACCTCAATCAACAGTTTTCTTACATGGAGAATGCTTCTCCTTATTATGAACCTAGCCCAGTATCCTTTTTTTTCGGTGCCATTGTCACTAATCTTACCACACTATTGAATAGCCTTTTGTACCAGTTGGTACGTTCGCGTATGCGCCTGAAGCAGCGTGAAACAGCATTGCTAGCAGAACAGCGGGAAGCAAAAATCCAATTCTTACGGGCTCAGATGAATCCTCATTTTCTCTTTAATACCCTCAATAATATCTACAGTTTAGCAGTGGTGAAATCTGAGAAGACAGCCCCTTTGGTCTTACGATTGAGTGATTTATTGCGCTATGTCATCTATGATGCTCAGCAGGAGGAAGTCGCTTTGGCAAAGGAAGTCAGGGTACTAGAAGAGTATATTGAACTGTTTCAGCTACAATTTGAGCATCAAAAGGATATTACATTCCATTACCAATTGCCTCGCAAAGGGTGCGTTATTGAACCATTACTGCTCATTCCTTTAGTAGAAAACTGTTTTAAACACAGCGACCTTACCGAAAATGAAAATGGATTTGTGCATCTTGATTTAGCGGTTAGCGAGGATGGATTGGTCTTCAAGGCAGAAAACACTTATAATCCTTTCCAGGTACAAAAGGATGACCAAGGTGGAGTAGGCTTAGAAAATATTCGGCGACGCCTCGTTTTGCAATATCCTGATCGGCATCGGTTAACCATAGAAAAGACAGATAACATTTTTAAAATAGAATTGGAGCTAGTTTTTGCACAACACTAACTATCATGAAACTTAATATACCACGCATACTATTAGTAGATGACGAATACCTGGCACTGAATCTATTAGAAGGATATGTTCAACAAGTGCCAGGAGCTAAACTGGTAGCTAAGTGCAAATCGGCCTTGGAGGCAATGGAGGTACTCCAACAGGAGGAGGTGGATATTCTATTTTTAGATATCCAAATGCCTTCGCTTAGTGGGCTTGATTTTCTGAAAAGCCTAGCTAAGCCTCCTGCTACGATATTTACTACAGCCTACCGTGACTACGCCGTAGATGCTTTTGCATTAAATGCCATTGATTATCTCGTAAAGCCCTTTTCGTTTTCTCGCTTCCTGCAAGCCTTAAACAAGGCTATTCAGTATCAACAAAAAGAACACACAGCGGCTGAGGGCGCAGAATATCTATCGATCAAAGTCGACGGAAAGTTGGTAAGGGTGAAAATTAGTGAGATTGTCTACGTAGAAGGTATGAAAGAATACGTGAGAATTGTTTGCAGTGACAACAAGTACGTCACCTTTGAGCGCATGAAAAACATGGAGGAAAGCTTGCCCACAAGTCAGTTTATGCGAGTTCATAAATCCTACCTTATTGCCCGCAATAAGGTAACGTCTATAGAAGGGAATATGCTCGAAGTAGCAGGTGCAAAAATTCCGGTAAGCAGAAACTTACGTAGTCAAATTATTGAAGAACTATTTACTTGACGGTAGGCATCTGGCAGTCTTCCTCTGGCTTCTTACCACAAACAGTACATTCTCCAACTTTAGATTTTAGCATCGGATTGTTGGTCGCACAAGTACCCCGGAATTCGTTACCCGTAACAATGTGACGGATGTTGATCAGGATAAAAGAAACGCCAAAAGTGACAAAGATGATGGCTAAAATAGACAGGAATTCCATGGTGTAAGATTAAGTTTCTTTTAAAACCCCTCCAGAGGGGCAAAAGTTCAGTATTTTTGTGGCCGCAAAAATACGAATTCTTATGAAACCCCAATTAGAAGCTTTCGATCGTTTACTTACTATCATGGACGAGTTGCGCGAACAGTGCCCCTGGGACCGTAAACAGACCATGGAGAGCCTTCGTAACCTGACCATTGAAGAAACTTATGAGTTGGCTGATGCTATCCTCGAGAAGGATCTGACGGGGGTAAAGGAAGAAATCGGTGACTTACTGCTACACATGGTTTTCTACGCAAAAATTGCGGACGAACAAAAAGCCTGGGACATTAGTGATGCGTTGCACGCTGTCTGTGACAAGCTAGTCAATCGGCACCCACACATCTACGGAGACGTAAAAGTAGAAGACGAGGAAGAAGTAAAAAGAAACTGGGAGCAGATCAAGCAAAAGGAAGGGAAAGGGAAAAGGTCGGTGTTAGGCGGGGTACCCAAATCGCTGCCCGCAATGGTAAAAGCCTACCGGATGCAAGATAAAACAAAGCAGGTAGGCTTTGAATGGGAAAACAGTGAGCAGGTGTGGGAAAAAGTAGAAGAAGAAATCGGCGAATTTAAAGAAGCGATGGCTACCACTGATGTGCAACACCAAGAGGAAGAGTTTGGTGATTTGCTGTTCAGCTTGATCAATTATGCGCGTTTTACGGGTATAGATCCGGAAACAGCATTAGAGCGAGTCAACCAAAAGTTTAAAAAGCGGTTTGAATATATTGAAGCTCATGCTGATCGTGATCTGACGGAAATGAGCTTGGCAGAAATGGACGCATTGTGGAATCAAGCAAAGGAGCAGTAAATCTTCTTTGCAAGCTCCTGCATATTTTTCTACCTTTGCGCCCCAACTACTTATTTTAGTAGCTTTTTAGCAGATTGACATCATTAGTTTATCTGCTTTCATCTTAAGAACTTATTACTTAGGCCAGAATATGAGGAAGATCGCACTAGATATTGTTGCCCTGTCTCACAGTGTTACCCAGTCTAATAATTATGCTGTGGTGCTAGGTGAAAGAGATGGTGCCCGTCGTTTGCCCATCGTTATTGGTGGCTTTGAGGCCCAGGCCATTGCTGTTGCAATTGAAGGTATGTTGCCCAATCGGCCACTGACGCATGACCTATTCAAGAATACATTAGATGTTTTTCATATTGATCTCAAGGAGGTCATTATCAATAACTTATTAGAAGGCATTTTCTATGCTCGGCTTATTTGCCTAAAGGATGGTGAGATCATAGAGATAGATTCTCGCACTTCTGATGCCTTAGCCTTAGCAGTCCGCTTCGGTTGTCCAATCCATACCTACGAGTTTATTTTAGATGCTGCTGGCGTAGAACTCCAGGATACAGATGATGATGACGATGATGATGCAATGGACGAGACTGGTTTCGGGGAAGCAGAAGACAAAACAGAGGAGACCAGGTTGACGGAAATGTCAGTAGAAGAACTACGGTCTGCTTTGGATGAAGTACTTGCGGCAGAAGATTACGAAAGCGCTGCTCGGATAAGAGACGAAATCAATAAGCGTAAGTAAGTTTATTCCTAAGTGATCAAATAAAAAAACGGTCGGTTAACAATATGTTGACCGACCGTTTTTTTATTCAGTTACCTGAAATTTATCCTTTATGTTGAACTACCTTTCGGATGACACCCGTGAAGGCTTCGAGTTCAATAAAGTACTCTCCAGCGGAGAAACTGCTAAAATCCAACTCGTAGATGGAGTTTACGGGAAGATCGAAAACATCCTCTTGCCACATCACTTGACCATTCGTACTCTTGACAACCACTTTGTTGACATTGAGTGCTAACTGTTCAAAATCGATGAAGTAAGTGTTGCTTTCTTGGTCAGCATAAATTGACCAATCATTGAACGCTAATTCTGGGGAAGAAGCGGAGGCACCAGCCAAAGGGCTTTTAGCCGTCATTTGAGCGGACAAGTCTGTTAGAAATACAAACGAAACAAGTCCGAAAAGAAGAAATAAACGATTCATGTTCTTGGATTAAAGACCAACTCTGGGATTTGCGGAAGCAAAGATATATTATTATTGTAAATAGCAGAGGAAATAATAGAAGATAAGTCGCTTAGATGCCAGAAACGAAAGATTGATCGGTAATATTGCAGATGAAGCCAATTATTTTTTGTTGCTTAGGCTGATTTCATTGCTGATTTTAAAATGCTGGAAATATTTGGGTAGACAATTCGCTCTTCGCTAAAGAATTGTTTACCAGACATCCACACTGCTTTTTCGATATCTTCCTCGATTTGAGGGGTGAGTTGTGTTTCCGTGGTGTCCATCCGATACCAATGAGTTGGTTTCAAGATACGCTGCTCTTTTTTATCCCGGTAGGTATGGTAGGTCATCGGCAGTTTTTCACCTAAAGTCAACTCCCGTAGGCCCGTTTCCTCTTGTACTTCCCGGATAGCAGCCACTTCAGGACTTTCTCCCGGATCAATTTTTCCTTTGGGTAGATCCCAAGAGCCACGGCGGTAAATGAGGAGCCACTGGCTGGCAAAATTATAGACCAAACCACCCGCAGCTTCCAGTATTTTGTAATGGCCACAGAACGCTTGCCACAGTTCTTCGAGGTCGGTATGAAAAAGGGTTACGGCGTCAACTTGAGGAGAACCTTTTTCCAATAAATCCACGTAATTGAGGATGAATTTGGTCTTGCCCGGATAGCGGGCTACCAAATGTCCGTCCCTTGGAGTTCCTTCCTGAGCCATTTCTAACGGATCACATAGTGTAAGCGGTCGGTCATTAATGTAGATTTTGTACATTTGCTCGCAATTTTTGACTTATGAATAATCAAGATCGTATTGTAGCCCGGCATTTGTTGCAAATAAAGGCAATAAAGCTGAACCCGCAAAACCCGTTTACGTGGGCTAGTGGACGGCGTTCTCCTATTTACTGCGACAACCGAATTGTCTTGTCGTATCCACAGGTGAGGTCCTTCATTCAGGAAAGCTTAGTAGCCAAGGCTGCCGAGTTCCAGCCGTTTATTGGTGTTGCAGGTGTAGCTACTGCCGGGATTGCCCACGGTGCCCTTTTAGCGGATCGTTTGGGAGTGCCCTTTATTTATATCCGCAGCCAAGCTAAAGCGCATGGCCGTCAGAATCAAATTGAGGGCGAGTTACAAGCAGGAGGACGTTACCTTGTTATCGAAGATCTCATCTCGACCGGTGGCAGTAGTCTGCAAGCGGTTGAAGCACTTCGCGAAGCAGGTGGTGAAGTTGCTGGCGTAATGGCCTTGTTTACCTACGGTTTTCCAGAAGCAGCTAAAGCCTTTGATCGTGCTAATTGCCCATTGGGTACGCTTAGCCATTACCCCGCATTACTCGAAGAGGCAGTAGCCAGCGGTTATATTACTGCTGAAGAGCAGTCCTTACTCAAGACCTGGAGGGAAGACCCCGTGGCTTGGAGTAAACAGTTTGAGCATAAAGCCTAATAAAAGGTAAGGTTTTATGGAATGTGCTATTGCGCATAATAATTAATATTTTTCAGCCAAACCAACGAAAATATGGCAATCATCAATAAACAGTCGGAAGACTTTTTACGTCGCTATCTCAATAATGCTTCGCCTACCGGATTTGAAGCTCCAGGACAACAATTATGGTTGGAGTATATCAAACCTTATATTGATGATTATCAACTTGATAATTATGGCACTGTCTACGGTATTGTCAACCCAGGTCAGGATTTCCGGGTAGTGATTGAAGGGCATGCCGATGAAATCTCCTGGTTTGTACACTATATTACCGATGATGGCTTCCTTTATGTTGTTCGTAATGGTGGGTCTGATCATCTTATCGCACCCTCTAAGCGAGTAAATATTCACACCAAGAAAGGTCTGGTTCGTGGTGTTTTTGGCTGGCCAGCTATCCATACTCGCCACGGAAAAGAAGCTACCTTGGTACCAAAAATAGAGAATATCTTTATTGACATTGGCGCCAAAAACAAGGAAGAAGTTCTGGAAATGGGCGTAACGGTAGGTTGTGTGATCACCTACGATGATGAGATGGAAATGCTCAATGGATCCTATTACGTTGGGCGTGCCTTGGATAACCGGATGGGAGGTTTCTGTATTGCCGAAGTAGCTCGTTTGCTTAAGAAAAACAATGTAAAGCTGCCCTTCTCTCTCTATATCGTCAATTCTGTACAAGAGGAAGTTGGCTTACGGGGAGCAGAGATGATTACGCAAACGATCAAGCCGCACGTGGCTATCGTCACGGATGTCACACATGATACTCATACGCCGCTGATTGATAAGAAAAAACACGGAGATGTTAAATCTGGCCGTGGACCATCCTTGACTTATGCACCAGCAGTACATAATAAGTTGCTGGATTTGATTATTGAAGCCGCCGAAGAAAATAATATTTCTATTCAGCGAGAAGCTGCTTCGCGGAGAACGGGCACCGATACTGATGCTTTCGCCTACAGCAATGGCGGCGTTCCCTCGGCACTCATTTCACTGCCCTTGCGTTATATGCACACAACGGTAGAAATGGCTCACAAAGATGATGTCGAAGGTGTTATCCAACTTATTTATCAAAGTTTACTAAAGATCGAAGCGGGACAGTCTTTCAAATACTTCTAAGCCGATATGCTTCGCTCCCTGGTTAATCTGCTGCTATATGGCCACTTTTGGATAGCTGCTGCTGCATTAGCAATGACTATCCAAAGCCATTTGCTGCTGGAAGGGAGCTGGCATTGGTCAAACCTTGATGCTTTCATCGCTAGTGGTACGCTCACCATTTATGCGCTACATCGGATGGTAGCCCTACGTCTAGTTGGAGGAGATCAAACAGAAGGAAGGTTCAAGGTCATGCAGGCTTTTCGTTGGCATATTATTGCTTATGCCGTTATTGCAGCAGCATTTGCAGCTTACTTTTTCTGGCAATTACCGCTGCTATTGAAGCTGAGCTTATTGGTTCCAAATCTCATCGCTTTAGGTTATGTTTTACCCCTCCTGAATGGTCGGCGATTAAGAGATTTGCCCTACCTCAAAATCTTTCTTATTGCTTTGTCTTGGGCCTGGATAACGGTCGTCGCTCCTGCACAATCGGTGGGGTTATCCATCAATAGTCCAATAATCTTGATGGCCTTAGAGAGGGCCTGCTTCATTTTTGCTATTACTATTCCTTTTGACATCAGAGATTTAGCTCAAGATGAGAAAGCAGCAGTAAGCACGCTACCCGGAGCACTGGGTATTTTACGTGCAAAAAGAATTGCCTTGGTTTCGTTGGTGCTAATGATGATTTTTGTAAGCGGAAATTATTGGCTGGGCCAGTATTCGACAGGAATTTTGTTCGCGTTATTTTTATCAGCCTTAAGTAGCGCTTACCTTATCTGGAAAGCGACTCCTGAAAAACATGATTACTATTTCACTGGCTTGTTGGATGGGACGATGATTATCCAATTTGGTTTAATTTGGTGGTGTATTTGATTGGAAATTTGATTGAAAGTGGGTGGAAGATTTGCAAAAACGGATACAAATGGATATATTTGGATAATGAAAAGACTGCTAAAGTTAGACTATCTCACCCGTGCCTCTGTCAATAAGGTCATCAATGACATTGACAGTTACAACCGTTCTTGGAAAGTACAAGCGCACCTGGATTCCGAGCAATTGCGGGAGTTGCGCCAGTTGGCTACCGTTCAAAGTGTAGGGTCTTCCAACCGTATAGAAGGTAATAAAATGAGCGATGAGGAGATCGGAAAACTCATTGAGCACCTTCAGATCCAGGAGCTAGAAAGTCGTGACCAGCAGGAGGTAGCTGGTTATTACACAACGCTAGAGATCATTCAGGAGCAATGTCGTGACTTTACTTTATCGGAGACTTTAATTAAAGCCTTTCATAATGAATTGCTGCGCTACAGTACCAAGGATACGCACCACCGTGGGCATTACAAAAAAGTATCCAATCAAGTCGTTGCAACTACAAAAGATGGCCAGCAAAAGGTAATTTTTCAAACAACTGATCCTGCGCTTACTCCCAGTGCAATGGAGAGTGCTGTCAATTGGTACCTTTCTACAGAAGAGATGAAAGAACATCCTTTGGTCAGGATCGGTACTTTCATTTACGAGTTTCTTACCATTCATCCTTTTCAGGACGGGAATGGCCGCTTAAGTAGGTTGTTGACAACTTTGCTATTGCTTCAGTCAGGCTACGAATTTGTGCTTTATGCCAGTTTGGAGCAGGTAATAGAGGAAGATAAAGCCGGGTATTACAAGGCTTTAATGGCTGCTCAGCGCCATCGAGGTACGGAGGAGGAAGAAATAGGTAGATGGCTGTACTTTTTTCTCAATGCCATTCGAAGTATCACAGAGCGTTTGTCCAGTGATGAACAATTATTGTTATCGGAGCCAGAGGTACTTTACCTCAATCCCAGACAAAGAAGAGTGCTGGATTTTATCCGTAAGGATGGAGCATTAGCTGTACGTGAGATAGACGCACTCCTGCCTAAAGTGAGTCGCAATACCGTTAAATACGACTTAAAGCGGCTAACAGCGTCAGGCCTTCTAGTGAAAAGAGGGCAGGGGAGAGGTACTGTCTACGAGGCAAGCTAAAGGAGGTTTGGTGGTAAATCCGCCAAACTTACTTTTTCTCTGGAAGTACTTCTAAAATACGGATCTCTACCCTGCGGTTGGCGGCTTGTTCTATCTCGCTGGTTGCTTTTGGATAAACCATCTCGTGGTTGCCATAGCCTTTGTAGCTGAGTTGCTCGGAAGGAATATTGTTTTCAATGAGATAATCGTACACCATTTTGGCACGACGAACAGACAAATCCCATTCAGGGGTTTCTTGTGTTACGGGTGGTCGATTCGGGTAATTGACGTGGCCTGCTATTTCTACCTTGAGATGCGTGTTTATTTGCATGAAGCGCAAAATTTTAGGTAGCTCTGGTTGGGAGCCCGGCAGTAAAATAGCTTCATTACCGACGTAGAATAAATTTTTGATGGTCGCTACCTCTCCCTCCGTTGCAGGTGCAAGTTCAAAATTGAGGTCCTGTTTCGTGGTAGGACTTATCTTTATCATCTTGGTATCAAGAAAAAAGCCTTTGGCGTAAACGTCAATCCCAACAACGGAGTCGATAGGTAAATCAACGGTAAATCGCCCCTCGTTATCCGTTACTAAGGTATCAGCCAAGGTGCGATTGTGTAGCCTGACTTTTGCATTTGGAATGGGTTGTTGGTCATTGGGATTGTTGACTTGTCCCAAAAATTGCCGGTAAGGGATTGCTCGATAGAGGTCAATCGTTACCCTGCGGTTGCGGCTACGATCCAGATCGGTATCATTGCTGGCAATAGGTGTTCGTTCCCCGAAAGTTTTGATGACCAGTGCTTCCTCGGGCCATCCTTTAGCCAAGAGGACTTTGCGTGCTTCATCAGCCCGTTTTTTAGCCAAAGCTTCATTGTATTCCAATGAGCCAATGGCATCGGTGTGCCCGGTAAGGTAAATGAGGTCATTCACCTTGCCCATAGCAGGAAAATTGGAGAGGGTTTGTTGAGCGACCTCGTCAAGATTTGCCTTACCACTGTCAAAATAGAGGGTGTCAGAAAAATTTAACTGTAAAGAGTCAAACACTCCGGGTAACTGCGCTGTTAAACGGAGGCTAAGTAGAAAAAAAACAAGGGTTAAAAGTCTCATGCCAGAAAAAGTAATAATGGGGAAATAGGAAATAGCTAGTGAATAGCCTTTCGGGGTTTCTAAGCGATATACCTCTAACGGAGCATTGTACTTATTTACTATAATGGGATGCGAATTTTTACCGAAATAAGAAGAAACGAGATATTAAAATAACTTATCTTTGCGGGATGAAGCATATTCGTAATTTTTGTGTGATTGCCCATATTGACCACGGCAAAAGTACTTTGTCTGATCGCCTATTGCAAACAACCAATACGGTTTCAGATCGGGACATGAAGGAGCAGACCCTGGATGATATGGATTTGGAGAGGGAGCGAGGTATTACGATCAAAAGCCACGCTGTGCAGATGAACTATACGCACAGCGATGGTGTGGAATATGTTTTTAACCTTATCGACACTCCAGGGCACGTAGATTTTAGCTACGAAGTATCACGCTCTATTGCAGCCTGTGAGGGAGCACTTCTCATTGTGGATGCCACGCAAGGAATTCAGGCTCAAACGATTTCCAATCTTTTTCTGGCTTTGGAGCATGATCTGGAGATTATTCCAGTCTTGAATAAGATCGATATGGTGAGTGCCATGGTTGAAAAAGTTTCCGACCAGGTGATTGATCTTATTGGTGGAAGCAAGGAAGATATTTTGTTAGCGAGTGGCAAGACGGGGCAGGGGGTTCCTGAGATATTGGCGGCAATTGTCGATCGTATTCCTGCCCCTAAAGGCGATCCAGAAGCACCACTTCAGGCCTTGGTTTTTGATTCTATTTTCAATCCTTTTCGTGGAGTTATTGCCAATATTAGGTTATTGAATGGCACCCTGCGCAAAGGAGATAAAGTGAAGTTTATAGCTACTGAAGCAGAATACAATGCCGACGAAATTGGTGTTTTGAAAATGGACTACCAACCAGAGAAGGTACTTTCTGCTGGTAATGTAGGTTACATCATTACAGGGATCAAGCAATCGCGCGAGATCAAAGTAGGTGATACCCTAACTTTGACGGAGAATCCAGGAGAAATGATTCACGGTTTCGAGGAAGTCAAGCCGATGGTCTTTGCCGGGATATTCCCACTGGACAATGACGATTTTGAGGACTTGAGAGATAGTCTCGAAAAACTGCAGCTCAACGACGCGAGTTTGGTGTTTGAGCCAGAATCTTCTGTTGCACTGGGTTTTGGTTTTCGTTGTGGATTTTTGGGAATGCTTCACTTGGATATCATCCAGGAGCGTTTGTCGCGGGAGTTCAATCAAGATGTCATTACGACTATCCCTAACGTAAGTTATTATGCTTACACTAAGCGGGATCCAGGTGAGCGAATCTTGGTGCGAAACCCTACAGAATTACCTGATCCTACTCGATTAGATAGGGTAGAAGAGCCTTATATCTCTGCACAAATTATTACCGACACGGAATACATTGGTGGCATTATGAATCTCTGTATAGAAAAGCGGGGAATGCTCACCAAGCAACATTACCTTTCTCCGGAGCGGGTAGAGATGAACTTTGAACTGCCTCTTGCAGAAATCGTTTTCGATTTTTATGATCGCTTGAAAAGTATCTCAAGAGGCTACGCATCCTTTGATTACCAGCCACTTGATTACCGTGAGTCGGATTTGGTAAAGATGGATATCAAACTCAATGGAGAAAATGTTGATGCTTTATCAGCGTTGGTTCACCGCACTAAGGCGGAATCATTTGGTCGTAAAATCTGTAAAAAACTTAAAGATTTACTTCCTCGTCAACAGTTTATGATTGCCGTACAGGCTGCCATTGGTGCCAAAATTATTGCGCGGGAGTCGTTGTCAGCATTACGCAAAGATGTAACAGCAAAGTGTTACGGAGGTGATATCACCCGTAAGCGAAAGCTTTTAGAGAAACAGAAGAAAGGTAAAAAGAAAATGCGTCAATTTGGTAAGATCGAAGTTCCGCAAAGAGCTTTCCTTGATGTACTCAAACTAGACTAAAATAAAGTTTGTATAAAACAGAAAGGGGAAAATGCACTGGCATTTTCCCCTTTTCTATTTTTGGTATGTTTCAGGCCGACTTGCAAAAAAATGCTGTTTCGGCTGCTCTCAAATTTGGTTAGTACATACTTCGACTACGCGTTTGCGTGGCATAAGAAGCTAACACCAACCCTCCACCTAGAAAAAAGGCTGCAGAAATAATGTAAAGGACGATCATAATTGTACGTTTTCTCAAGTAAAAAAATAATTAAAACGCACATGTTCAAAACGGGACATAAAGCACACTAAGCTGAACAAGCAGCTTGTAAAAACAATCTTTAATAACTAGGGATGAGTATTAGAAAGTCAAAAAAAGCTGAACAATCTAATGAGTTGCTAACTAAAAGGTATTAGGATAAGTAGTACAATGGCTAAATTAATTAAAATTTATAAAAAAGTGTATTTCCCGACTAAAAAAATAAAATTTTAATAAATGGGACACAAATATTTTACAAAGTAGCATTTGCCATAAGTAAATCGACATTAGGATGGTCTGCTCCTCCCAGCGCCTCCTCCGTAATATTAATACTTTCCGCATTATCCATATAAGCTATGCTGATAAGCTCACGGCTATTAGGTGGAATAAGGGCTATACTGATCATTTCTCCATTGATATCAGCCCATACTTGATACTGTTTACCCTTGGGAAGGATGGGAAGTTTTGTTGGGTCCAGCCAGCCTTCTTTAAGGGTAGGATTCCAATGAGCAACAGCAAAGTGAGCAGGAGCAATTTCTGTTCCTGCTAATACAATTGATTGCGTATGTGGATGTTGAATTTTGTCCAACATTAATAACTGTGCCTGGACTTTGTCTTGTGATGTCTGGCAGTACGTTTTTAAAGCAGCATGTTCAGCTTCAATTTGGAGGATATCTTTTTGTTGATGCTGGTTGTTGCGGAATAAGTAAAAAGAAAGGAAAGCTAGTACAATGGTGGTCAAGAGCGACCAATTGAAACGATAATGACTATCACTCACGTAAGCATTTGCGTCGTAAGCTTCCGCAGGGTATTGGGACTTTGGAGGGGGGATAGCATGTTGAAGTGCATATTGATCCATCGCCTGATGTAAGGCATTCAGCTCATTGTTTAGCTCTGGAAACTTGTGTAAATATTGTTGTACGATCTTATCCTCTTCAGGAGAGGTAAGTCCTAGGACAAATTGCTCTAATAATCCCGAGTTCAAAAACTGTTGCTTATTCATACCATTTTATTGCCAGCATCAAAAATCAGTTTCTCAGGCCTACTCAGGCATCCAGAAGTAATATTTGAGCAATTGGCTCAGCCTCGTGGGTAGTTGATTAACTATTGCTTAAACTTCGCAGGTCGACAGTTAGTTCATTGCACAAGGGACTTATTAACAATTGATTAGTCTCAAAAGCAAATATCAACAACTAATATTAGTTGCTAGAACAAACTTCTTTGCACAAACAGCAGAAACAAGGGATTGTTCCTGCAATTAGCAAAAAAACTTTAATGAAGATCTAGTTAAAGTTGAAGAGGCGCCTCCTGCTCTACGGATAAGGACTTCTTTTTAGGAGGAGTTCTAGTCACTTTAGGAGAGGATTGAGGGAATAAATCTTTCTTGATAGTATTCCAATTAATGAGGATAACCCCCACAGCGAGGATGCCGAGTAAAAGAAAATCGTTGGCGGTCATAGCGATAGTTGGCTTTGGGATATTCGAAAATAGTGTGCCTTAGGTGTGTTGTTTCACTGGGTCGCTTATGTACGTCAAAGTTAAGGGATTTATTATATAAAGGAAAGCTAAGATCATTTTACACTGGAAATTAGGCACAAAAAAAAGATAAATAAGTGGATACGGAGTTTTGCCAATTAAGAATCGTAAAGGATCAAATACTGGACTGAAAATCATCGCTAATTTTATTTACACAGAATTAAATTTTTTATTATTGTTTTTTTTGTGTTAATACAGAATTAAATTTTTAAAAACATTGACTTGTAACGATTCTTCCCATATCTTTGCCGAAGCAAATAAAAAGGATCGATATCCTTCCTTTTACCTTATAAAACATTCAATAAAAGGATCCCATGAAATTTCGCGTATCAATTATTTTGTTTCTATTGGCAGCCATTACGATCAGTGCCACCGCTCAGCAAGTGAAAATCAAGCCTGGTCAGATTCAGGCAGGTTTTAGTGTCGGACTTGTGCCAACTTATGTTGCAGATGTTACTACTACTATAGTACCCCCTATGAGTGCTACAGTAGACGTGTTTCTTAGTCCTAATTTTTCATTAGGTGGATTTGTTGCCTACTCTAAAGTAAGTGGAGAAAGTGTTTATGCCAACGCCGGTTTGGTAGAGTCTTTTGTTAACCAAACCTGGATGACAGGTCTTCGCACAACGATGCACAGTAACGATCTCAACGACTGGCGGGTATATGGTGGCTTCTCTATAGGAGCGACTTTACCTTCTATTGATAAAACAGTTGAGTTACTACCTGGAGAAAACATGCGTGACGATGATTTACCTTCTTTCTCTCGTCCAGCAGAAAATGGTTTCCTCTTTAGTGGTTATGTAGGTACCCGCCGGTATCTCAATAAAAACTGGAGTGCTTACGGTGAGGTAGGATTCGGTATTTCTCTCGTAAATATTGGATTAGCTCATAAATTTTAAGTGAGCGTATAAAAATAAGGTGATCCAATTTGGGTTTGGTAAAAAAAGATAAGCAACTGACTGAAATGGAAGCCTGCCTGCCTTGCGGCGAGCAGACAGGTTGCGTTCTTTTTCTTACTAAGCCTTGAAACAAATTGGATCATCTTATTTTAGCTCGAATACTAAGGTGTGTTGGGGGATAATTTTCCGCTTATCTTTAGGGCTTAATAAATAATAACTAACATGGATTTATCCCTAATACCTCATTTAAAGCATCTTTCAACAGGAAATTTTTTCCTCATCGCAGGACCTTGTGCTATTGAGGGTGAAGAGATGGCACTGTCTATTGCAAAAGAGGTTTCTGCCTTGTGTAACCGTTTGGAGATTCCTTATATTTTTAAGGGTTCTTATCGCAAAGCTAACCGTTCACGCTTAGATTCTTTTACGGGAATTGGCGATGAAAAGGCACTAAAAATTTTGCAAAAAGTTCGGGAAGAATTTGGTGTACCTGTAACGACAGATATCCATACGGAAGAAGAAGCGGCATTAGCTGCAGCTTATGTGGACATCTTGCAAATACCTGCTTTTCTTTGTCGGCAGACCAGCTTATTGGTAGCTGCTGCAGAAACGGGAAAAGTCGTTAATGTCAAAAAAGGACAATTTTTGAGCCCCGATGCGATGCGTTTTGCGCAGGACAAGGTACTCGAGAGTGGCAATGAGAAAGTAATCCTGACCGAAAGAGGGACTACTTTTGGTTACCAAGATTTGGTCATTGACTTCAGAGGAATTCCAACGATGCAATCGTTTGGCGCAACGGTGGTACTGGATTGTACGCATTCTTTGCAACAGCCCAATCAGGCTAGCGGTGTAACAGGTGGGCAACCTGCATTAATTGGAGCAGTCGCTCGTGCTGGTATTGCGGTTGGGGTAGATGGTTTGTTCATAGAAACACATCCCGAGCCTGCTAAAGCAAAAAGTGATGGCGCAAATATGTTGCCTTTAGCACAATTGGAAGGCCTGTTGGAACAACTGGTTGTTATACGTTCGGCCATAAAATAAACCGATTCATCGTATTTATTTGGTCTTTTATTTGGCTTAATGTTGTTTTTCTGGTATAAAACCAGTATATTATACATCGATTAGCAGGGTATGTTTCCCCGCTTGTTTTTGATCAAACTACACTTATTATGAAAGGATCCCGTACCACTCTTGTCGCGTTGTTATTGGTGACTGCGGCGGGCCTTTTTGCCCAAACCGTGGAAAAAACCTTTGTGCGTTCTTTTAATTTACAAGGAGCTCAAGAAACGGTGTTGCAATTTGAAGGCGCCGTGGAAGTCCAGACTTGGAATCAGTCAATTGCCCGAATCCAGATGACTGTAGGGCTCGAAAGAGGCTCTGATACTATGCTGCGCTCATTGGCACAAGCAGGCCGTTATAACTTGAAGGGACAATTAGAAAATGATCAATACTTGATCTCAGTCCCTGGCTTAAGTCGCGAAGTGTCCGTAAACGGGCAAACGCTAGCCGAAAATATCACTTACGTCGTATTTGTTCCAGAGAATGTGCGCGTAAACATCGAAAACAGTACGTCCGCCGCTGGATTTTAATAACAATTTACGGTACAAAGACGTTCTTTGCTGTGGGTTATCTTCCAAGAAAGGGAGGTAACCCACATTGTTTTTATTCAACGGAAGTTGGTGCTTATCTCTGCTACCAATTCTTGTTTTATGAACTTGATATATGAAAAATCTTCGAGCTTTAGCCCTTGTTGTCGGTCTCTTTGTTGTTCTGCACAATGTGGCAGTTGCCCAAATTCATGATCGTCTTCACTGGGTTTTTCCGGTAGATTCTGTTGAACAGATCAACTTTGATTTGGTTGATCCCTTCGAGGTAGAAAACTGGGCGGGTAATCAGATAATGGTTACCTCTGAGATCACCGTTTATAATGCTACCAAAGGGATAATGAAATTCTTCATTGAAGAAAATAAAAGGTGGGAAGTCATTGATACCGTTCAAAATGGTGTGCTTACAATTGACTCCTACCAGTCTAGAAGAGCACCCATTCAATCAAGAGGGGAAGAATGTTATGAAATCGTAAGAGTAAAGGTGTTTTTACCTTCTGAATACATAAAGATGCCAGAAAGCGAAAGCTGGATGCGGAAAAAAGAAGAGGAAGAAAGTCAAGAATAATTATTTTTGTGCTGTGACTGATTTTTCATTCTCTGAGCATCAAAGTGGCTAGAGAACCAATTTTTCGGATAAATACCGAACATGCCTAAGATAATAGAAGTAAAATTGCTGCCTTCCGAGCTTCATCAGGAAGATGTCTTGCGTGCACGTTTGTTAAAGCAACTGCGATGTGCGGATAAAGATTTGAAAAGCTTCAGAGTCGTTCGTCGAAGTGTGGATGCCAGAGCACGCCAACCGCTTTTTCTTTTGCGCGTCGAAGCCTACGTCAATGAAGCATTTGAAGGCGAACCGGCGCTGCTCGACCAGTTGCAAATGGTAGACCAGGCTCCAGAAGTAATTATTGTTGGAGCAGGACCTGCAGGGATGTTTGCAGCACTTGAGTTAATTGAGTGTGGTCTCAAACCAATAATTCTTGAGCGAGGCAAAGATGTACGGGCTCGCCGCAGAGACCTCCGAGCTATTCAACAGTTTGGCGAAGTCAATCCTCATTCCAATTATTGTTTTGGCGAAGGTGGCGCTGGTACTTACTCCGACGGTAAACTATACACGCGCTCTCACAAAAGAGGGAACATAGAAAAAGCACTGCGACTTTTTGTTGAACACGGTGCAACCAGCGATATTTTAGTGGATGCCCATCCGCATATTGGTTCCAATAAACTTCCTAATATTGTTGCTAACATTAGAGAAACAATTATTCACTACGGTGGCGAAGTGCGTTTTGAAAACCACGTAACTGACTTTATTCTTGAAGACGGAGTGCTGAAGGGAGTGGTAGTGAATGATCAGGAAGAACTACGTGCAAAAGCGGTGATTTTAGCAACGGGGCATTCTGCACGCGATATTTTTCATCTACTTCATCAACGAGGTATTTATATCGAAGCGAAGCCTTTCGCATTAGGTGTGCGCATTGAACACCCCCAACCTTTAATTGATAAGATCCAGTATGGCCAGCCCCAAAGGGATCATAATCTTCCCGCTTCTAGCTATCGCTTGGCTTGCCAGGTGAAAAACCGTGGGGTATTCAGTTTTTGTATGTGCCCCGGTGGTTTGGTGGTGCCTGCGGCCACGGCACCAGGTGAGTTGGTGGTTAATGGAATGAGTATGAGTCGGCGAGATTCTCCTTATGCCAACTCCGGGACAGTGGTTGCTGTTGAGATGGAAGATTTAGCTCCTTTTGCTGATCATGGTGTATTTGCTGGCCTGGCGTTTCAGGAAGCGGTTGAGAAGAAGTTTTTTCAATACGGAACGGGTGGTCAGCAAGCTCCTTCGGCGCGGTTGACTGATTTTGTACAGAAAAAAGTTTCTTCGAGCCTTCCGGGGAGTTCTTATATTCCGGGACTTTATGCTGCACCTGTCCATGATTTATTACCCAAAGGGATTTATCAAAGATTACAGGAAGGTGTGCAGATGTTTGGTCGTAAAATGAAGGGGTATTACACCGAGGAGGCTACGGTGATCGGTACGGAAAGCCGAACCAGCTCGCCGGTCAAAATTCCGCGCTCCAGGGAAACTTACATGCACGAACAGACAAGTGGTCTTTTCCCTTGTGGAGAAGGTGCTGGTTATGCCGGAGGAATCATTTCAGCGGCCATGGATGGCCAAAATGTGGCACGGGCAGTCGCCCAATTTTATCAAAAAAATAGTTAGCATAAGCTATTTTAGCTTATCCTCAACTTCCTACTATCGTCAATATGAAACACATTTTTGATTTGTTAGGACGCCTGTTTTTGTCCTTTATCTTTTTCTATGAAGCGTATGACTCGATAAAGTTCTTCAAGGATACAAAGGTATTGATGACCAACTATGGCTTGACCTGGCGCCAGGATTTTCTCCTTTACGGAGCAATTTTTTGTCTGATCCTCGGTGCTACTTCTATACTAACCGGTTACCGGGCTAAATTAGGGACCTTTCTGCTGCTGCTCTATTGGGTGCCGGTTACCTTTATAGTACATGATTTTTGGAACATGCCGGATCCTCAGCATCGAATAGAAGGGATACACTTTATGAAAAATATGGCCATCATTGGAGGTTTGATGATGGTTTTTGCCAATGGCGTAGGGAAATACAGTATTAAGCGTCTGTTTGCTACCTCCAGGGTTAGAAACGTCTAAGCATAGTTGAGTTGCGTTGTGATCAAAATGAAAACGCGGGTTAATAAAAAGACATCTTTTTTCTTAGCTAACTCGTTTATAGGGTAAGCTTTAATTAGTGACGGAATAAGTTGTTTCCGTCAAATTACTTATGATCCCATGGACCAGCAATTCCTCCAACAGCTTTACCAACTTCATGCTTCTACTTCGCGGGTGCCTTCTTCCGAAGCGGTATGTACTTGGTTGGACAATTTATTGGGCCTCCTCTTTCCAGAGTTGGCTAAACAGCGGTTTCCGTCGCAACGGACTTTTGAACATGAGTTTTCTATCGTAAGGCACCGCCTGTTCGGTATTCTTGAGATTTTAGAAGAAGATTTGGTGTCTCCCCCAACCGAAATTGAGGAAGCATTTATGGAAGTGCTCCCACATGTGCATCGTCTCTTAGAGGCTGATGCGCAGGCCATTTTGGCGGGCGACCCTGCAGCAAATAGCCTGAGAGAAGTAATTCGAACTTACCCCGGCTTTTACGCGATAGCAGTGTATCGGTTGGCCCACGAGTTTTTTCAATTAGGGGTGCCACTGATTCCGCGGATACTCTCCGAACACGCTCACACCCTCACTGGGGTAGATATCCATCCTTCCGCAAAAATTGGGGAGCGGTTTTGTATTGACCATGGTACCGGCATCGTCATTGGTGAAACCGTAGATATTGGGAGAGATGTAAAGATTTACCAAGGCGTAACCCTGGGCGCATTGAGTGTGAAAAAAGACCTGGCCAAGACCAAGCGTCATCCCACCATTTGTGACAATGTCGTGATCTACGCCGGCGCAACCATTCTGGGCGGAGATACGGTGATTGGGGAAGGAGCTGTCATTGGAGGCAATACCTGGATTGTCAAAAGCGTAGCTCCTGGAGACCGGGTCTACTACCGCGAATAAAAACGAGATAGAGGTGACGGTTTTTAGCGCTTTCTTGACAGGCTAAATTGCTACTTGTAAAGTGCACTTAGCCAGGTTGCGCGGGCTTCAGTCCGCACTTGTAGTACGGAGAGAACTCGTTGCGGGCTAAAGCCACGCGCAACCTAATTTACTGCCAGATTGAACAGCAATATGCTTAATTCCCATTCACGCGATTACGTTCGGTATCTGAAGAGGATTCCCGCTTCTCGCGACCTTTTAGGCTTTGGTTACCAAAGTTATAGGTAATACGTGTGTTGAAAACAGGAGCCTCCCAGCTGCTGGTCAAATCGAAGTTGAGGTTGGCGTAATCTACTCTGCCTTCAAAAAACTTTTGAACGATACCGTCTACACTCAACTGAACGCGTAGTTTATTGTCAAAGAATTTTTTCTGGATACCCGCGTCTAAACCATAGAAAGTTTCATGACGTATGATCCCATCCAAGCCTGATCCTTGTATCCAGCCAGTAGCTTCCAATTTCCAGTCTCTGGGTAGACTGACGTTGACTTGTAGGAAAGCATTGGTTGTCCACTGGTTTTGGAGGTATTCTGCGTTGAGATATTCTGCTTGATAATCGTGGTAAAAAAGCATGAATCCGCCGTATCCAGAAATCGGTTTAGCGATGAAATCAAGCGGGAAAAATAAACTTCCGCCGTAGCGAATATATTTGTCCAGATTGATATCGGTTTGAAAAGCTTCCCCTGTTTCGTCGTTTTGTTCGATAACTTCGGTGAGCACATTCTTGGTGTAGTCGTACGATAAGTTAAAGAAAGGCTGCTTTTCGTAGGTTAAGGAGAATTGCCCGGTATGGGTAAGTTCTGGTACTAAGAACGGATTGCCCCTGGAGTAAGTTAGTGGATCGAGGTAGCTAATAAAAGGGTTAAGGTCGAAATAACCAGGCCGCTCAATACGGTAGCTATAGGAAATACTGGTACCCAATGGGCCAATAAATGGCGTCGTTAAGCTGATGCTAGGAAAGAATTTAGCAATGTTCAGGTTGATTGTGCTGTCGAGCGTAGCACTGTAGCCGGTAGCTTGAGAATCCTCGTAGCGTAAGCCAATATTCGCATCGTATTCTCCTTTGGTATAAGAAAGATTGATGTAAGCAGCATAGATATCTTCCTCGTAGTTGAATTTATTGGATAATAGGGCATCGTTTACCCACTCGTCATTAAGTCTTACGGTGGCGATCAATTCATTATCCAGGCGGGTAGCACTCAGTTTAGCACCCGCTTCAAAACGCATTTGCTCATTAAGAGGAAGTTTGTAGTCGAGCTGAGTGGCATAGATGCGGGTGCTGGCAGGGGTTTGATTCTGACGATCATCGAAGTTTTCACCTGTAGTCATTAGCATATCTGTCACCTCCCGGCGGTAATCAGCGAGATTGATGTCAAAGTTGAGTTCTTGACCAATGGTATCTATTTGCCAGCGGTAGAAGGCATCACTGGTGTAGGAGCGCCAATAACGATCCTGCATGTTGCGCGTCGTGAATTTATCCAACTCATTACCCTCATTACTGAAGATAATCGTACTGTTTTCGCTGGTGCGATCATTGTCACTCCGATAGGAATTGACAGAGATACCCACCCGATGGTTGGCGTTGATGTCGTAATCTGCGCCCATATTCAGGTAGAGGGAGTGTGGGTTGCCCGGTTCGTAATTGTTTTGCACGTAAGTGCGGTCTTCGAGGATACGGGTAAGGTCGAGACGCTCAATCCAGGTACGGTTATTGTAGCCAGTAGCGAAAGTAAGGTTCCAGGGGCCAGTACGGTGATTGAGGTTGGTGCCGATCTGGTATTTAGCGAGCTCACCGTAACCAAAACCAGCGGTTACACTCCCGTTTGTTCCGTAAAGGGCATTTTTCTTGAGGATAATGTTGATAATACCGCCAGTTCCTTCTGCATCGTAGGCTGCACCGGGTTGGGTGATCACTTCGATTTTTGCAATATTGTTGGCGGGCATCTCGTTGAGGACCGATTGAATATCCATGTACTTTGTAGGGCGCCCATCGATAAGAATGGTGACCCCACTGCGTCCTGCCATTGAAACACGATCATTGACCACAACCAGGCCGGGAACCTTCTTCAATAGATCAGTAACACTACCACCTTGCCCTGTAATGTTTTGGTCAACATTTACAACAAGTTTACCTGCTTGTTGCTCCAGCAGGGGCTTTCTCGCAACAACTTCTACGGCATCAAGTACAGTAGCCATGACTTCCATCGTGATGACCGGCAAAACCTTACGTTCCTTGTTCGCCAAGGGGAAAGAAGTGGTAAAGTAGTCATTATAGCCAATGCCAGTAATTTTTACCAAATATTCGCCTTCTTCGAGTGCGCGAAATTCATAACTTCCATTTTCCTCAGAAAGCTCCATCTTTACGAGGGTAGAATCGGAGGCGTTGAGTAGCAGAACGTTGACAAATTCTGCCGCTTTTCCGTCTTGGTTAAGGATTTGTCCACTAACATTACCAGATTGGGCAAAGAGGGAAAAGCTAAAAAGGCTTGTGACGAATAGGCCACAAAGTCGAGTATAATACATCATAACAGTCGGTTTTCAATCAGAATTATTAAGTGTCAGGTAAACTATTTAGTAGGTCCGGGCGTCAATGAATACATAACAAAGATGCGACCAAGGTTCACCGACCACTATTAATTCCGCCGAAAGGAGGAAAAAAATGGATGAATGGTTATTCTGAACCTTGATTTTGGTTGTTTAAATGCACAGTACTACTCTAGCGAGTAGGTGACTGAGTGCAAAGACAAAGGCACTTTATATTTGGTTGCAACGGATAATAATATTACCCCGAAGGGATTCGCGGGTTCAAAAAAGCTACTCCTTTTATGGCGAAAATTATTGATTTAATAGGTAAGACTCCTTTGGTAGAGATCACCTCGATTATTCAAAAACCGGGTGTACGGGTGTTTGGAAAACTTGAAGGGCAAAACCCTGGAGGGAGTGTTAAGGATCGTGCGGCCTACGGAATGATCAAGGGGGCACTCGATCGCGGAGAGCTCCGTGATGGGATGCGTTTGGTAGAAGCTACGAGTGGAAATACGGGGATTGCTTTGGCCATGATTGCCCGGGTATTTGGTATTCCCATTACCTTGGTTATGCCCGAAAACTCTACCGTTGAGCGGGTACAAACGATGGAGGCTTATGGTGCTCAAGTGATCCTGACCCCCGCGGAAAAGACAATAGAATACAGCCGTGAATATGCGGAAGAACTGGCGCAAGGGAGTGATTATCTGATGCTTAATCAATTTGCTAACAACGATAATTGGCGCGCGCACTACCATTCGACAGGGCCCGAAATTTGGCGCGACACGGCAGGCCAAGTCACTCATTTTGTCAGTAGTATGGGCACTACGGGAACCATCATGGGAACCTCCCGCTATTTGAAAGAGCAAGATTCCAATATCAAGATTGTGGGCGTACAACCAACGGAAGGTTCGAGTATTCCGGGTATACGCCGCTGGTCACCGGAGTTTCTGCCTGCTATTTACGAGCCAGAACGGGTAGATCAAATCATTGATGTAAGCGAGGAAGAGGCCCAGTTGACGATGAGACGTCTGGCACAAGAAGAAGCTATCTTTGGGGGTATGAGTAGTGGGGGAGCAGTAGCCGCCGCGGCAAAGTTGGCCGAGACCTTGGAAGAAGGCCTGATTGTATGCATTGTGTGTGATCGAGGAGATCGGTACCTGTCGAGTGGGATTTTTGCTTAAGGAGAGGAAGAGTGGAGGAGAGAAGTTGGCAGACGACCCGCTTGTGGGAGGGTCCCACCCATCTGTCCGATCCGCCAAACCGCCCCTTGGTCAAACGACCGTTAAGGGCGTGCGCTATCATCTGCTTCTTTACCAGAAACAGCCAGCATACGCAAAATAAAACCTTCGATTATCCCTGTTGACAGCAGGGGTGTTGACCTCTGATTGGTACAGATAGTTGTCATATTACCTGTAACTGGGGTAAAGATACTGAAAATAAAACCCAATTAAAAGCAATAGTGTTTTTTATTTGAATAAGCCTCTTTTTTGTTCTACTTGATAAGGTACTTCAACCCCGGTGCCCATTCCACAATTTGCTTGATGAGTTTTTTTAGATTGCTGAGCTTTTGCTCCTCTGCACTGTATCTGGCCGTGAGCGACTGGATGGTTTCCGCAAATTCTTCTTTTTTGAGGTGGCCTTCTTTGAGTTGGGCCAAGCCGATAAACAAAGGAATAGTGGCCTGATAGTTGGCGTTGTTTTCGTACTTTTTATCCCTTTGCAGTAATCGATATTTGTGTTCCGTTTTTAAAACCTTATCGTACTTTTCCTGCTGCAGCAACGATTCCAGATAAACGGAAAAGAATAAATGCCAGCGGTATCTCAGCACTTCTTTGGCGTAGGCCCGAAGGAAAATATTGCCGTAGCTTTCTGCATTTTGGTAGAGACCATTTTTGTTGAGTGCTTCCATATAGAAAGCTACGAAGCCAATACGATTGTGAAAATTGGTGGTTTTTTTTACCGCTGGAGCTGCCTTTTTCATGAGTTCCAGGGCTTCTTCGTTGCGTTTTAAACGCAAAAGTACAGCGCACAAGTTATTGACATACAGTGGGTAGTCGTGGTTTTGGGCACGAATACTCAGGTAGCCAAAGTAAACTGCTTGATCATACTCTCGGTAGTGGGAGTGGAGCATGAGTTGGGTGTTGTAATAATTGAGTAAGTGTCGCCGCGAGTAGTAAGTACCCGATAGGAATTGTTGTTCCAGATAGGCGAATTTTTCTCTTAATAAGTCATACTTACGATAATTGTAGCACAGAAAGGTCAGGCGCAAAAGGGCCAGATACCGCAAGTGCCAATCCAATTGTTCGTTGTGAAAAACTTCCGTTAGCCATTTTTCCCATTGTCGCGATTCCGCTTGCTGGCCATCGTATTGTCCAACGATGTCCAAGGTGGCTTGGTGGAGCTGCTCGTGTACTTCTTTGGCCAATTGGTAGGCTTCCCGGTGGCGTTGGAGGTAGTCATCGACCAGTTGATGGTCGTGGTAACGGAGCCTGATGAGTAAGAACTGACGGTAGTGCTCGGCCAATTCATAAAAGGTATTGAAGTAAACAGGCTGCTGGTCGGAGCGAATCAGTTTGAGCAAGCGTTTCTCTTGCTCAATGAGGATGCAGTCCGTAAGGATTTGTTGCTCGGTCGTGAGCATCCACTTCAACTGTTCGTCAATGTCGGTGCTGCGTAAGCGGTCTTCTATCCAGTTTTGGAGGTGATTGTATTTTCTTTTATCAATGCTCAGATCGTATTCCGTGAATTGGTCGATGTGGTGAGCATTGTGATCAATACGGTGCAAAATCAGCAGACGTTCTTCGTCTTCAAAGCGTTGCACAGAGAGCAGGTACTGTGTCTCGTGAGGCAGCAACGTGTTGGTAAAGGCCGTGAATTTGCTGAGTTTGCTCCGCATGAAAATGGTTTATATTCTTACGCCACCATCGACACTGTAGGTAGCTCCGGTGATAAAGGACGCTTCTTCTGAAGCTAGAAAAGCATAGAGATTTGCAACTTCTGCTGGTGTACCAAGGCGGTTGAGAGGGGTCTTCGCCCGAAACCCGTCGAGGATATTTTCAGGGATCGTGTTGACCATTTCGGTAGCAATGAAGCCAGGTGCTACGGCATTGACCGTCACGCCGCGACGCCCAAATTCACGTGCCCATACCTTGGTCAGGCCAATGACTGCCGCTTTGGTGGCTACATAATTGCTTTGCCCAAAATTGCCTTGGATACCCACTACTGAAGACGCGTTGACTATACGTCCGTAAGCAGCTTCTTTCATGTAGGGGTAGACGGCCTGCGTGCAATTGAATACGCCAGTGAGGTTGACATCTAAAACCTGCTGCCACTGCTCAGGCGTTGTTTTTTGCAAAGTAGCATCTCTGGTAATGCCTGCGTTGTTGATCAGAATATCGATTCGTCCAAAGGTTTCGTAGACCGCCTTCGCAGTCGCTTCAACAGCTTGGGCGTCGACGGTGTTGACTTGAAAAAAACGTACGCTATGCCCTTCTTTTTGTAAAGATTCAGCGAAAGCTTGTCCTTTTTCGGCATTGATATCCCAAATAGCTACTTTGGCACCTTCTTCCACAAATTTCAGGGTAGTAGCTTTGCCTATTCCTTGCGCACCGCCAGTAATGATGGCTACTCTATCTTGTAAACGCATAAGTGATTCTGTTTTGTAGTTTCTCAAATTTAGGTGCTGTGAGGGAAGGCCTTCTATGCTGCAAAGTAATTTTTTGCATTGACTTTAGTTTATTTATTTGTTGACTTTGTTTTTAAATCATTGATAAATAGTTGTTTATAATGCTATTAATCGTGTATTGACTTTTAGTTTTTGATTTTGCTTATGTTGGATTAGCCTAATTTTATATGGAAAACAATTTATTTACCCTAATAAAATGACTTTTATGCGTAATCGCCTTCCTGTTTTTTTCCTGCTTATTTGCCTGTCCTTTTCGCTCGCTGGACAGGCGTTAATCACTAAAGATACTTCTATGGAAAGTTGGAAATATGCCTATCCGGTAAAGAAAGTTACCCTTCAAGATAGCCTTCAAGTAGCCTATGTGGAGGAAGGCCAAGGCCCAGTGTTGTTATTTGTACATGGGCTGGGGAGTAATTTGCAAGCGTGGTACAAGAATATTGATAGTTTAAAACTTACGCACCGTTGTATCGCTCTGGATCTTCCTGGTTATGGCAAGTCTGATGAAAGTAAGCAGCCTTACAGCATGCATTTTTTTGCGGCAACGCTCAGGGCTTTTATTGCAGCATTGGCATTGGAGGAGGTGACCCTTGTAGGGCATAGCATGGGTGGGCAAATTGCCATGCATACCGTGTTGGCTGGTACGGAAAATATCAGTGGTCTGGTACTGGTGGCCCCGGCTGGTTTTGAAACTTTTACCGAAGAGCAACAGCAGTGGTTTGCGACCTACGTGACCCCAATGGTTGTCAAAGCAACGCCTGATGCCCAGATCGTGCGGAATTTTGAAATAAATTTTCACCAGATGCCCGAGGATGCCCGTTTTATGATCGACGATCGGATGGAATTGAAAGCATCACCAGCTTATGAAGCCTATTGTGAGATGATTCCCCAATGCGTGAATGCCATGCTGGCTGAACCTGTCTTTGATCGACTGTCTGAAATTTTGTTGCCAACCTTGGTCGTTTTCGGCGAAGAAGACGCTTTGATTCCGAATCGTTTTCTACACCCGGGGCTCTCTGTAAAGGAGGTTGCAGAGGCGGGTGTTCAGCAATTTCAACACGCTAAACTGTCGATCTTACCTGCGGCCGGACACTTTGTTCAATGGGAGCAAGCCGCGGCATTGAATCATTTGATAACGGTCTTTAGTAATAAATAGCACCAATGAATACCATAAAGTCAATGCTACTTTATTGAAGATTAAATAATTGATTATTAGTTGATTGTGTTTGTTTGGGTGTTTTTTAATTCTTTTGGTCAAGGGGTTTTGAAAATTCATGGAGTATTTAAAAGCACTAAGGCTTCTCTAAATTCACCACCAGAATAAAAGTTCTTCTTTTGTTGCTCTGGTAGAACAGGGTTTTATGATAAGAAGATTTTTAGGGTAATAATTTTGAATGTCTTTAAACAACTGAGCTTCATGAAACGAATATTTACGCTTTTAATCTTTTGTGGTGCAGCCCTCTCGTTGATGGGGCAAAAAGCCACACTCTCCGGACAAGTGACGGATGATGAAGGAACAGCACTGATTGGTGCCAACCTTACGGTGCAAGGTAATCCTGCCGGAGCTGTAACGGACATCGATGGCAACTACGAGATGATGCTCGAGCCCGGGACCTACAAGATCATGGTTAGCTACATTGGTTTTCGTGATGAGTCGGCACAAATTACTGTGAGTGCCAACGAAAAGGCTACTCTGGACTTTCGCCTTGGCGTAGGAACCGACCTGGATATGGTGGTTGTTTCCGGCAGTCGACGGCCCGAAAAATTGACGGAAAGTGCGGCGACCATCGAAACCATTTTTGCTCGCGAGATTGCCCAGTTTGCGGGAAGCCCCGCCGAATTGGTGGCTCGCCAAAAAGGGGTCGAGTATTTCCGGGCAGGTATTGCTGCCCCAGCCTTTAACATTCGTGGATTCAACTCCAACTTTAACTCCAAAAACCTGCAGGTTACCGATAGCCGCTTTTCTAGCTTAGTGGCTACCGGCCTGCCTTTGGGGCCACTGAATACGACCATCAAAGAAGATATTGAGCGGGTAGAAATCATTCTTGGCCCTAACTCTACGCTTTATGGCCCGAATGCACACAATGGTTTGTTGAACATCATTACCAAAGACCCGCGTACCTCCGCCGGGACGACGATAGCCCTCAACGGAGGCGTAAACGGCGACGGCAACCCGCTTTATTCTGCTCGTGTGCGCCATGCGCAGGTGGTCAGCGAAAAGTTTGCCTACAAGCTGATGGGAGAATATTCGGCAGCAACGGAATTCGACTGGGCCGACTCTGTCTACATCGACCGCCAGGATGCTAATGGAAATTTGATCGGCTCTGCCGACTACGCTGGTCCTGATGGTGTCAAAGAAGGTTGGGAAGAACTCGAACTCAATCCTGATGTGAACGCCACTCGCCTGGAAGGTGCTTTTTACTTTACCCCCAAGGAAGATTTCGATATCATTCTAAACACCGGTTATAGCAACAGCAACTACCTTTCTCCTACGAATGTAGGACGTAACCAAATCATCGACTGGCAGATTTTCTACACCCAGCTGCGGCTGAATTTCAAGAATTTCTTCATCCAATCGGTCTATACCCAAAGTAAAACCGATGACACGTACTCCATTGATGATCGTACCAAAGCTTACTACACTGGAATTGATGTACTTGGTTTGAGTGACGCCGAGGCACGAGGTGCGCAGTCCTACTCAACCGGTGCTCTTTTCAAAGATGCCTCGAATCGTTGGAACTCGGAAATCCAGTACAATAATCGCTTCGGTAAATTGGAGTTGATTACGGGTGCGCAGTGGCAGCAGGATCGTGCCAACAGTTTGGGGACTTACCTGATTGAAAATGACCTCAACGAATATTACAACGGGGAATACATTGTGGTCAACCAGTATGGAGCTTATGCCCACCTGACTTACGACTTCAATCGCGGCTGGAGAGCATTGGCTGCTGCACGCGCTGATTACCATGATGTGTACGAGTTCAACTTCGTACCCAAATTTGGCCTTCTTAAAATTGGTGACATGGGTACCTGGCGTCTTACCTACGGCAAGGGTATTGCTGCGCCTACGATCCTCAATATGTTCGGCAACCTCTTCAATGGTCTGATCCTCGGTAACGCTGAAGGTTTTGACCTCGTTGGCGGTGGTCGTTTGGAGCCTCAAAGTGTTGAAAAACTACAAACTTTTGAGTTGGGATACCGTGGTCAGTTGAAGAAAAACAAGCTCTTCATTGATGCGAATACCTACTATAATATCAGCGAAGACTTCCTCAGTCCGGTAACGACCTTCTTTGCAACTACCCGTGGCAAAACACCACTACGCGAAGTACAGGCTGATGCCTTGTACGATCTGTACGCTTCTATTGGTTTGGAAGGCTTAGTGGCAACTTACGTAAACTTCGGCCAGGTGAATACTTATGGTCTTGACCTGAACCTGAATTACTACTTCACGCCAGAGTGGAACGCTTACATCAACTACTCGTACTTCGATTACTCGTTTGATGAAAATGACCTGGCCAACGACTTCGACCGCAATGGTACGGTCAACTTCCTGGACATTCTTGTCAATGCACCCAATAACCGCTTCGGTTTGGGCCTCAACTACAACGGTAGCAAGTTTTACGGTGGTGCCTATGGTCGCTACGTAGAAAAGTACAACTACTTCTCTAGCTTCCAGATTGCTTCAGAAACCCTGACGAATGACGAAGGTGCCCCATTGACTTGGCGGGGCAAACCCATCGTAGAAGATGCGCGGGGTACGGATTCTTACAATTATGGCCCGCTTGGAGGATTTTTTACGGTTGACCTGAACGTTGGTTGCCACGTAACAGATAACTTCCGGGTGAATTTGTCGGCCGTCAACCTGTTCAATCAGCAATTGCGTGAATTCACTGCCGCTGCACCTACGCGCGGTATTTATACACTGGAGCTGGTCTACAATATTCCAGCAAAGCAATAACTTGAAGAGGAAATTAGCTTGCCGAGTGCAGCGTCTTCATAGGTTCTTCACTCCGCAAGCTTATTTCCTCACTAAATGTAAGACATGACACTTGCCTGGCTACTTTTTGCTGTTTACCTCCTCGGCACCGCTTATCTCGGTTGGTTGGGGCACCGCAAGACGGATGATTTCGGAAGTTTTGCGATCGGCAAAGGTGATTTGTCGCCCGTTCAGGTAGGCGTTACCTTGGCGGCTGCGACGGCTTCGGCGGCAACGTTCATTATCAATCCCGGCTTTGTTTACGTGGATGGACTGGCTGCTTTTATGCATCTGGGAATCAGTGTTTACCTGGGTTTTGTAACCATGTTGTGTGTGCTTTCCTTTAAGTTTCGCCGGATCGGAGAAGCAGCAGGAGCACTCACCATACCCGATTGGATCGGTAAGCGATACGGCTCTAAAGACTTCTCGCTCTATTTCGCGGTGATCAATCTACTAGCGGTAGCTTTCGTGGTATTGCTAGTGGGAGGGATTTCAATCGTCATGCAGAAATTATTGGGTGTCTCCAATGTGGTCGCACTGGTGATTACCTTGGTTTTTGTCACTGGTTATGTGTTGTATGGCGGGACCTACGCCCACGTTTTTACCAATATGTTTCAAGGCTTTCTGATGATAGCAGTGAGTATATTGGTGCTGTGGAGTGGACTGAAACTGTACCTGGAAGGAGGTGATGTAATGGCTGTTTTACAGGCTAAGGATGCCCATTTACTAGCGTGGGTCAATCCTCAAAGTAAGCTGTATAATGATTGGTTTTCAACTTATGTTGCCGGTTTCCTAATTGGTGGGGCATTGGTTTGTCAGCCACATATCCTTACCAAAGCACTTTACGTAAAATCCGACCGGGCAGTACTGCGCTACATCCTGGTTTTTAGTGTGGTGTTTCTACTCTTTTGCCTCTTGTTGCTGGCGGGTTTTTGGGCCCACGTAGCAGTACCTCCCGAGGCACTGATGGATGCCACTACCGGCACCTTTCGCCAGGATTTGGTGATGACGGTCTATCTGCAACAAGTTTTCCCCGACTGGCTGTTTACGATAGTCAGTGTGGTCTTATTGGCGGCGGCCATGTCTACCCTGGACGGTTTATTGGTAGGAATTTCAACCATTACAGCCAATGATCTGGTTTTAAACATTTTTTCGAGAGGCAGCAGTGCCCGTAATCCCAAAGAACAAATGCGACTCGCTATGCGTGCTGGTCACTTGGTACTGATCATCATGGCGGTTGCGGTATTTCTGGTGGCACTTTATCCCCCAAAGTTACTGGGTATTTTTGGTCAGGTAGGGGTCTACGGACTTGTCCTGGCCGCCGTGCCGCCATTGCTTGCGGGGGTATTGTACCAGACCCCCAATTTGCGACTGGTATGGGCGATGTCCATATTAGCACTCTTCATTCATTTTGGTTTATTCTTTTTCGGGCAGCAGCTGTTTCCGACGAGTACCCTGGCATTTGCCAATCCTGGTCTGACAGCTGCTTTCGCCATAATTTTCAGTGTTGTTCCAACACTAATAGGACATCAATTTTTAAAAAAGCCGGAGGTTTTGAATTAACCGAAGAACGTTAATTCCAACCACGTCTCTAAATATACATCATGCGCAACGCGACCATTGCCGCCTGCGGTGCTTACGCTCCTGAAAGCGTTGTTCCTAACCAATACTTCGACGAGCTGCTGGGAGTTGACGTCAGCACCTGGTTAGCCGAAAATGTAAAAATCTACGAGCGCCGCTGGTGTGCCGCCGACGAAAGTACGGCAGATCTTGCGGAAAAGGCGGCCTTACAGACCCTCGAACGGGCCGGTGTAGCCGCCAGCGAGCTGGATTTGATCATTATCTCTACGGATACGCCGGAGTTTGTTTCTCCTTCTACGGCTTCGGTCGTTCAACACAGGATTGGTGCCAACCGGGCTGGTACTTTTGATATCAACACGGCCTGTGCCGGGTTTGTGACTGCACTCGATATTGGAGCCAAGTACATTCGGGCGGATGCGCATTACAAAAATGTGCTGATTATCGGGGCTTACGCGATGAGTAAGTACCTGAATATGGAGGACAAAAAAACGGTCACCTTATTCGCTGATGGAGCGGGTGCCGTGCTTCTTCAGGCGACAGAACAAGAAGGCCTGGGCTTCCTCTCCAGCGAACTGATTACCAAAGGAGAATACAACGAATGGATGGGTATTTACGGTGGCGGTACCCACCAACCAGTCAATGCTGAAATGATGGGTAGACATGAACATCAGCTACAATTCGTCCGTAAATTCCCTAAAGAATTAAATCCCGAAATTTGGAGTCAGATGATTCGCACCCTGGGGGAACGCACCGCGACCCCGGTGGAGCAGGTCGACCAGTTTTTTATCACCCAAATCAACATCAACGCCATCTGGGAAACCCTCGATATCTTGGGAGTTCCGCGCGACCGTGCGCACACCATTATGCATCATTACGGTTATACTGGCTCGGCTTGCATTCCGATGGCTTTCAATGATGCCTGGGAAAAGGACCTGGTGAAAACCGGTGATCTGGTGTATTTTGTCGGCTCGGGCGGCGGTTTAGCCTTTGCGAGCGCGGCCTTTCAGTTGTAATTTAATGTGAGGTTGGAGGTATTATATGCGACCCAGGCTGCCAGACTGGGTCGCACATGGTGTATTGCTATTGAAAATCAAGCGATTAATGCCCAACCTCACGTTAATTTAGGCATTCGGCGAAAGTCGGTAGAAGGACAGCACTATCGTAGCTTGGGCTTCCAGCCCGAGCGTGGTTTATACGCTCGGGCTGGAAGCCCAAGCTACATCCCTCTACCAGAAATCCCTCGACGTAAAACAAGAGATAAATGTACCAACATGATTGGGCCGCCAAATGGGCCAGGTATCAACCTCAAAAAGTAGCTGTAAAATCATACACTGGTGGGGCTACCCTCACCTATGATGAACTGAATCGACTAGGGAATCGACTGGCTCATTATTTTCTTAATACGCTGGGTTTAAAACAGGGAGAAAGGATTGCGGTGCTGTCGGAAACCAGCCTGGAATACATCCTGCTTTTTGTTGCTGCCCAGAAGACAGGGCTGATCCTGGTGCCGCTGAATTATCGTTTGGCCAACCAGGAAATTGATTACCTGCTAACCAATGCTAGCCCAGCATTAGTGATCGCTGAGGAGTGTTTTTGGGTCAATATGCAGGCCTGTGCTACGGTTCGTAACATTCCACACCATTGGTCGATGGAGACATTAGCAGCATATTGCGATAAAAATACCACGCGACCAGAAGACGCCGCAGATCCTGCCGTAGCCATAGTGGAGGATGATCCTATTTTTATCCTCTATACTTCAGGAACTACGGGTTTCCCCAAAGGGGCACTGTATACGCATAAGATGCTTTTTTGGAACAGTATCAATACCTCCCTTTCGTTGCTGGTGAATACGGAGAGTCGGACCGTAAACTGTATGCCCCCTTTTCATACGGGCGGCTGGAATGTGCTCACGACGCCGTTTTTGCATCACGGCGGTTACAGTTGCCTGCTAAAGAAATTTGATCCAGCCACGGTGCTGAAATTGCTTGAGGAGGAGCAAGCTAAGGTATTTATGGGCGTTCCCACCATGCTGAAAATGATGGCGGATGAACCAGATTTTGAAAAGACCGATTTCAGCCATCTGCACTATATTATTGTCGGTGGTGAACCCATGCCCATTCCGCTGATTGAACGCTGGCAAGCGCAGGGAGTACCCATACGGCAGGGATACGGAATGACGGAGGTAGGCCCCAACCTCACCAGCTTGCACCAGGACGATGCTATCCGCAAAAAGGGTTCTATTGGTCGACCTAATTTTTACGTAACGACTAAAATTATAGACGAGCTAGGGCAAGAAGTACCGCCGAATACTGGTGGCGAATTGCTACTGCGCGGCCCAATGGTCACCCCCGGCTATTGGGAAAACCCCGAAGCAACAGCCAAAGCAATAGTAGATGGATGGTTCCACACGGGCGACCGCGTTCGCGAGGACGAAGAAGGGTACCTGTACGTAGAAGATCGCATCAAAAACATGTTCATCTCTGGTGGGGAGAACGTGTATCCAGCAGAAATAGAACGGGTGCTGCTCGCTCATCCTTCCGTGGCGGAAGCTGTCGTCATTGGGGTGCCCGATACAAAGTGGGGGGAGGTAGGTTGTGCATTTGTAGTACAACAAGCCGATCAGGCTATAGATACGACCCAGTTGAGCGATTATTGCCGCGAGCACCTGGCTAAGTTCAAGGTCCCAAAATTTTTTCACTTCCTGGCGGAACTTCCCAAGAATGACACGGGAAAGATTGATCGGAAATACCTGAAGGGGCGTTTGTCTTGAGCAATCAAGAGACCTGAGGTTAAAAAAAGCTTTATCGATTTTTTTCGATGAAGGGAGCTCCTTTTTTACAAAAAGCACATAGTCAGGGCATGTTTTTTTACCTTTGTTAAAGGTAAATTTAACGCTACTTTCTATGAAACGCTCTCTCCGGTTTTGGTTTTGGTTACTTGTAGTCGGCTTATCAGGTATATTTTTACTCCCCGAATTGATTCGCGGTGGCATGTATTACGACGGGATGGCTTACAGCCTCATCTCTCGCAACATGGCCTATGGCTATGGCTCTTTTTGGGAACCCATGTTCACGCCAGTGATATGGCCGGTGTTTTACGAACATCCTCCGGCGGGGTTTGGCTTGCAATCTTTATTCTTCCGACTTCTAGGCGACGGTTGGTTGGTAGAGCGTTTTTTTGCCTTAGTGGTTTTCATTGTTTCCTTGCTGCTTCTTCGTAAACTCTGGTTAAAATCTAACCCTTTACCGGCTACTACTGCGGCAACATCACTAGACTGGTTGCCGGTTTTTCTGTGGATTTTAGCACCGAGTGTGGGGAGTGTCTACGCCCGCAATATGCTGGAAGGGATCGTGACCGTTTTTACTATAGCTGCCATTTTATTGATGCTAAGGGCACTCCAGGATAAGAAGGGAGGTCTTTTGTTTGTGGCCGCTGGCGTATTGTGTACGGGCGCCTTCCTGACCAAAGGTTTTACGGGCTTATTTCCTTGGGCCGTCCCTTTTTTGTGGTGGCTGACCTATCGAGATACGCGCTGGACGAAAATGTTGCTGCGCAGTGTTTTACTGATCGCTAGCACTTTGGCTTTTCTGGGCTTGTTGTTAATTGATGATACCGCCTTTCATTCAATGGGGCAATATTTGGATCAACAGGTTTTTCGAGCTATTCGGGGTGATCGGGAGCTGGCCGTTTATGGCCGTTTTCATATCCTGATAAAGATGGCGGGTGAGTTTTTTTATATGCTATTACCGCTGGCTTTGATGCTCGTTTTGGTACCCAATGACCAGTGGCGATCCTGCTGGCGAGGTATTGATAAAAAAGTGGTCTTATTTTGGGTGTTGGTAGGTGCTTCGGCTTCCTTACCCGTGATGATCAGCCTGAAGCAATTCAGCTATTATGTCGTTCCGGCCTATCCCTATTTTGCGATGGCTTTGGCGATGGTGATCAAATCGTTTTGGGAACAACTACAATCGGTCGATGGTGCAGCTGGACCTTGGCGTAAAATTGTTCGCCCTCTGGCGATATTGGTCTTGCTAAGTGCTGTTGTGGCCAGCGTAAGTAGCATTGGCAAAAGTAGAGATACTGCGCTCCTGGCGGATGTGGAGGCAATAGGGAAATACCAAGCCAGGGACGGGACTTTCTACAATTGTCTGGATTCCCTGGAAGGTGATCATCGCTTGCAGGCTTACCTCTTTCGCTACCATTACCAAACGGTGACCAGGTCTGATACCGCCCATTTCCTTCTTTTGGAACACGGTAAAACAACCTGTGAGCTGATTGATCTGGCAGCGTGGACGGAGGTGGAAAGGTTGCACTATTTTACGCTTTTGCGCCGAAAAAATTAAAAAAGAGCGCAATGGATAATCTTACCAGCGACGCTTTTGTACGAAAATTAAAACGTAGTAATGTTAATTTTCACTCAATAGCTTGACCTTTTCAGGAATTTGGTATATTTATCTATTCAAGTTGACCAATACGCTGGCTCTTCTCTCCTTCATCTAAGCTGTTGCGCTGTTGTCCGGAGCTGAATCCTGCTTATCATTCAACCTACCGGCACCTCTTTTTCCAGACTGTGAGCAGTCGCTGCATGCTACTGGATATACGGTCTCGGCAGGACACATGGCAAAGTAGATGTTCAAAATGAGGAATTTTAGTGTTGATTACTGTGAAGGTAGTGAGTGGAGGTTGGTAACACTAAGTGATGGGGGGTGTAAAAGTACTTCAAAAAGGGTATTTTGTTCGCATATAAGTAAGTTAGGCACAACAAAAAGAAAAAAAGAAAGCATGCCAAAAATAAATCTTGATGCTCTTGTTCCGAGAGAGGATTTTGAAATAATCGGAAACAACTCAACCTCCGCACAAATTCAAAGTTTGTCAGTAAATGATTTGTCCAATCAATTTATTTATCAAATTCTTAGAAAGCCAGATTTTCAAAGAGAGACTAATGAATGGGATTCTAAAAAGATTTATGAATTTATTGATAGCTTTATCGAGGGAGATTTGATTCCATCAATTATTCTATGGAGAAGTCAATCGGGATTAATCTTTGTAATTGATGGTGCTCATAGGTTGAGCGCTTTAATTTCGTGGATTTACGATGATTATGGTGATGGTGAAATTTCCAAAAAATTCTATGAAAATAATATCATAGATGACCAATTAATCTTTGCCGAGAAAACACGAAATCTAATAAACAAGAAAATAGGCTCCTTCCAAGAAATAAAGAATGCTTCAAAAGAAAATAATTCGCATCAAGAGCATATAAGACGAGCGAATAATACAGGAGTAAATGCAATACAGGTTCAATGGGTCGTAGGGGATGCAAAGAAAGCAGAGAATTCGTTTTTTAAAATTAATCAAAAAGCATCTAAGATTGACCCAACAGAATTAAAACTACTTGAGTCAAGAAAGAAGCCTAATTGTATATCAGCAAGGGCTATAATAAGAGCAGGTAAAGGGCATAAATATTGGTCTAATTTCAGCGCGGAAAATCAAAACAGTATTCAACAATTAGCAAGTGAAATAAACAGAATATTCTTTACGCCTCAATTACGAACCCCTGTAAAAACAATGGATATTCCAATAGGTGGAAAGGTTTCAAGCGCTCAGACTTTGCCTCTAATTTTAGAATTCATCAATCAAGTTAATCACATACCTGTAGATTTTAAGGACACATTAAGCGATGACATAGATGGAATGTCTACGATAAGCCACTTAAGAAATGCGAGAAAAATTGCTTGGAGATTAAATAGCGTTCATCCCTCCTCATTGGGCTTACATCCAATCGTTTATTTCTATTCTAAAGAAGGTAAATACAAAACTGCTTCATTCTATGCTATAACTAATTTTATTTTAGAACTCATCAAGAAGAATAAACTAAATGACTTTATAAACGCAAGAGAAGAGTTTGAGAAATTTCTTATTGAATATGATTATGTGGCAACGCAAATAAATAGAAAATACAGAAGTGCTTTGAAGGGATTGCCATACGTAACTAAGTTCAATATCGATATGGTTGATAAAATAAATTCTGGTAAAAATTACAAAGAATCAATCAAAGAATTATTAGAATTAAGCGACTATGATTTTATAACTCTTTTTGAAGAAAAGGATGAAATGTCATTTTACCGTAGGAACTTTGACACTGATTCAAAATCAGCAGTATTTATAAGAGAAGCGCTTCAAAATGGCATAAAATGTAAAATTTGTAATGGATTTATTCACAGCAATTCAATTACAATTGACCATATTGATAGAAAAGAGGATGGTGGGTTGGGCAATCCTGACAACGGACAATTGGCTCACCCGTATTGCAATACGACGTATAAAAATTAATGCTGTGCCTAACACTGCGCCAGCGACGTGCTGCACAAGCTTCTTCGCTGCGCTGCGAAACTCGCACAACACGGGACATGCGGAAATTCAAAAATTTTTCTCGGCTACGCCGAAAATTTCCGAACTTCGCATGTCCCGAAAAACGTTGGCTGAAATAATAGTTTCTCAAACGTTTATCATAGATAAGTAGAATGCTCAAGGTTGAACGAAAGAGATAAAAGTATTACTTCATCGACTAAATGATATTTTTGGTAGAAAAATCATGAGTTTAAATTTATCTCTTTAGAATATGATATTCTAAACAATTATGGACTAGATGAGAAGTATTACGACACTTGGAATTATCCTATTAATTGTGGTAGCACTAACAGCTACGCTATGTGGTAGAAAGATAGCGCAGAAAGAAGCATATAACTCAAATCAACAGTATTCGCAAAAGATGTCCGATTTAAAAGATATTCTATCTATATCTCTTAATGAAAACGGCTTTTCTTCTCTTCTCATTTCAGAGTTTTCAAATTTTGAGGGTGCCAAAGAGAGATTAGGAGCTTACTTTGCGGAGGAGCTATCTTTTCATGCTAGTTCAACTGGGATGGATATTAATATTGTTGATAGATCACAACTTCAAAGACTTGTCAAAGAGCAGGAATTACTTTCTGCTGGACTATTAGACAAAAATACTCTGGTGAGTCTAGGCAAAATGATTGGTATTCAGTCTATCGTTACAGGTAAATACCAAGTTCTTGATGATAAGGTACAAGTTTGGTTGAGAATGATAGACGTAGAAAAAGGAATTGTTGTGCTATCGGAAAGGATGGATATAGAGATAGAAAAGGATTTACAGGAAATAATATCTGAGCAAAATTCGTGGTGGAAATAACAATCAAAAATGTCTGAAAAAAGCTTAACTGTACTAGGTTTAATCGTTGGTGTGATCGCGATAATTGTTTCTGTTCTGATCCCTGAGATAAGGACTCAAACAGGATTAGACAAAGAGGAAAAAGAAGATACAGAAGTTGTAAAAGAGCAGCAACCTGGACCTGAACAGAGTACTGGAGTGCCAGATAGAGCTGAAAAAGAGGGATGCTTACAACAGGTACATCTAGTAGACTCCGTTATATATTTGAGAATGACTCTTAATGGTGAAGTAGAACCTAAATATTTAACCATTTTAAGAAGTCGATTACGCGAGCTTTTCTCCTCGGAAACGAAATATGTCATTTTGTCTGGGACGGAGCAGCTTCCTTCCTCAGGAGTGTTGATAGAGTACGATGCAGCCATTAATGAACTGACAACATCTGAGATAGTAAGCGATGGACTGGATGTTTCAAGCCTAAAGACTATTGAAATACTTGGTGATATTCGTGTCAAGGAATTAGAGAAGAATACTGTTGTCAATATCTGTCCAATTGAAACTCGATTGGGAGTTCATAAGACTGAGCGTTCTTTATCTTCAGCAATTAAAAAATCAATAGAGACGATTTAACAATGGCCAGACTCACAACTTTTTCAAAGCTTCTAATTATAGTTACAGTTATAGCTGTAGGTGTATCTTTTATTAGGTTCCTTTTTTCTGATTCGAAAGAGGTAAGTGACTACAAAAATACATATGAGTACACTAATGTTATCCATGATATAGGGCTCAATGTGTCAGAAAAAATATCTAGTGCTGGGGTTGAGTCCGTTCTTATTGCTGATATGACCAACCTAGAGGGAGAGAAAAAGAATCTTGGCAGGTATTTGACTGAAGAGATTTCTGCTGAAATTATAGACGTTAGGAAGGGGATATCATTATTAGATCGATCTCAATTAAATAAACTTATCAAGGAGCAAGAGTTGAATGCTGCCGGTCTACTTGACCAAGAAACTATTGCCGGTTTGGGAGAAATAATTGGCACGGAAGTCATTATCACTGGAAAATATGAAGTAATAGGAGATAAGGTTAAACTATGGTTGCGTGCTATTGATGTGGAAAAAGGCAAGGCATTCTTTATAGAGGATTTCATGATGCTCCTTAACGAAGATTTGCAATCTATTTATGATTCAGATAATTCTTGGTGGAATTAATTCATGGATAAAAAAGTCTTCAGCCAACAAAGCTTGGGCGACAAGCCTCGTTCCTCGGCCTGCGCCCAAGCCCGAGTTGTCCAAGATACTCCGCTTCGCTGCGCATCTTGGACAACGTTTTTCGGGCAAGCCCGTGCTGCACAAGCTTCTCCGCTGCGCTGCGAACCTCGCACAACACGGGACATGCGGAAATTCAAAAATTTTTCTCGGCTGCGCCGAAAATTTTCGAACTTCGCATGTCCCGAAAAACGTTGGGCGAAATGAAGAAAAACTATCAAGAATCATTAAATAATAAGATTGGAGAATATCTGTAGATTAACGTTGGTTAATTCAGCCTAAAGTAAAAATTATCCATATGGAAAACCTTGATTTAAATCCTCCAGAAAGAGAGAATGAAGACTACATACATCAGTTGGTTAGGACTCTCTTGAGTACCCTGTCGATTGGATATAGCGTTGGAAACGGAGATATAAGTATTACAACTAAGGCTCCATTGGCAGAATTGTTTGGGTTATTGGTCCAACCTTCAATTGAAAAAAGGATCGGAAAATGGAGAATCAACATGGTAAAGGCAATAAGGCATATTCTTCAAGAATTAGAAGGACTTAGTATCAATAACTTACAAGAAGATGATGAATTTATTTCATTGATTTACAATCTTACCTTAAATGCCGCGAAGGTTCATCAAGATGAAAAGTTAATACTACTTGGTAATGTCTTGTGTAACTCCTATTTAGAGAAAGAGATTGAGTTTGAGTTAAGGCTAGTAGCTGGGAGATTAGCACAGGAATTATCAGCTACTCAAGTGATCCTCTTACAGGAAATATTCAGCGAATCAGAAGACATTAAACTAATTGATAATTTCAATGACTTGTTTTATTGGATGCGGAAGAAAACTAACTACCCTCTCAAAACAAACTATACCGAGTTTGTATTTTACGTGATGGATTTGCAAAATAGAGGGTTGCTGGATATTAGTGATCATATGATAAGCAATAGTTCTTTAGCACGCGATACAGTTTCTCTCGCTGCTAATAATGACTATAACCCAGATTCCCCATATATTCTTGTAACAGGAATGGGACGCTATTTTATAGAACTTATTAGAGAATACGGGAGTAGAGGTCAATAAAGATAAAATCGCCCAACTTGGGCTTGGCGACAATGCCTCCTGCGTCGGCACTGCGCCAAGCCCCGAGTTGTCCAAGATACTCCGCTTCGCTGCGCATCTTGGACAACGTTTTTCGGGCAAGCCCGTGCTGCACAAGCTTCTTCGCTGCGCTGCGAACCTCGCACAACACGGGGCATGCGGAAATTCAAAAATTTTTCTCGGCTGCGCCGAAAATTTCCGAACTTCGCATGTCCCGAAAAACGTTCATTACCATCAAATCAGGAAGAAGACAAACCTATGAATAGTGATTGGTCAGACTTCGAAGTCAGGGAAGTGCTCAAAGACTATTTTGATATGCTTGTTAAGGAGATCAAACAGGTCAACTGATTCAGCCCTCTAAGAATCGGACAAAACGCTATTAATGGATAATAATTGCGTATTCCGATCTATCTGACCCCCTCATTCCGGAGCTTTGACCCCCTTGTGGATAAGTTTGGTATTTGATGGTGTTAAGATAAGTGATTTGGACGTTTTCTGAGGCTTTTTCCTTTGAGTTCGATACGATGAGCCCTGGGGATGATACGATCGAGGATAGCATCAGCAATAGTGGGTTCATCGAAGTACTCGTACCAGCTGCCTACGGGGAGTTGTGAACAGATCATCGTAGCAGCCCTTTCGTAGCGGTCTTCGAGGATTTGAAGAAGGAGGAGTTTGACGGTGTGGGTGATGGGTTGCAGACCAAAGTCATCGAGGATAATGAGCTGTGCTTTCTGGATTTGATTGAGCCACTTGATAATAGAACCCTCAGCTTGGGCCAGGGTAATCTGTTCGCACAAACGGTTCATGTTGAAGTAAAGGGTTCGGTGGCCATTGACACAGGCGTGATGACCAATGGCGCAGCCCAGATAAGATTTTCCACACCCTGTAGCCCCGGTGATGAGTACGTTTTCTCCTCGTTCGATCCAGGCACAGTCGGCCAGGGTGGCTAGTTTTTCCTTACTCAGATTTCGCTGGTTGGAGCATTCGATGTCCTTGATATTGGCCTGGTAGCGTAGCTTACTGAGCTTGAGGTACATGTTCATGCGCCGTAAGGCTCGGTGTTGCTGTTCGGCATCGACGAGTCGGGCGAGGAGTTCGTGGACATCGGGTTGCTGGTTGATGGGTAAACTCAGGGCTGCCTCGTAAGCGGAGGCCATACCGGTGAGTTTGAGTTGTCGTAAGAGGTCTAAAGAAGCATTCTTCATGGTGGAAGATTTATGGTTAAAAAAGATTATTGATAAGCTTGAGGACCACGGATATTATCGTGGGTCGGTGGAGAGAACAAGTCGGGCTGCTCCGGTTCTATATCCAGTTTTCGTTCCAGGATATTTTTGAGCATGGTGTAGGTTGTTTTTCCAGCGCCCTGGCAGCGTCGGCAGGCATTTTCGAGGCGTTCGGGCGTGTACTTCCTGGCCAGCGACATGACGCCCAGGCAAGACTTGTAGGTATGAGCCTCGTGGCGACGGGAGAGCAGTATTTGGGCGATAGCCCATTCGGTAGCTGGGCCGATCTTTGTGGCCTGTGAGGTAAAGTAAGCCGCATCATACCCCTGGGCCTTTTTCCATTCCTGATGGTTACTGGGCAGGTGGCTTTCGGTCGTCTGATAAGTGTAGGTGTCGTGACGCGATAAGCGGGTATGGGTGGCTACGCGCTGCGGGCCAACGTAGATCTCAACGGTTTTAGAGCTGTAGATGACGGTGGCTTGTTTGCCCGCGTATTGGTAGGGCACAGAGTAGTAGTTTTTCTCTTCGCCCAGATACACATGGTAGTTGCGCTGGATTTTGGCCGAGACCGTTTTGCGGGGCTCGAACAGCTCATTGGGCAGCTGGCTGAGTTGCTCTTTTTCGTAGGTCTCAAAGCAGCTTTTACGGCTACCTTCCCGCTTCTGAAAGGGGGTCTCGTTGTGGATCGCTAGCTGGAGGCCAATGGCCTCATTGAGTTCCTCAATGCTGTGAAAGACATCGTTGCGCAAGGGCGCATAGATACGGCTGTAGGCCGTGCGAACCATGTTCTCCACGCTGGCCTTGTCTTTGGGTTTGGCCACGCGAGTGGCCTGTAAGTCACACTGGTAATGAGCGGCCAGTTGAACGCACAGTTCGTTAAAACTGGGCTCGTAGCGATTGGCCTTGGTGACATAAGCTTTGAGATTATCCGACAGGATCACCGCCGGTACACCACCAAAAAAAAGCAGCGCCTCATTGATCCCCGTAACGAAGTCCATCACCGACTGGGAGGGCAAGGCCATGGCAAAGGTATATTGACTGTGGGCCAGCACCCCGACGAGCACTTCGCAAGGCCGGAGTTCTCCCGTCTTGGGGTCTACCAGATAAAGCTTTTTGCCAGCAAAGTCGAGTTGTAAAACGTCACCAGGTCGATGTTCGATGGGCAAGGTAAGTTCCTGGTAACCGATCTTTCTGCGCAGTCGTTCGCAGAACTGGCTGTAACCATAACTATCAGCATGTTCCTCGCGGTATTCCTGCCATAACAGATAACGCGTCACGCCCACCTTTTTGAGCTCTTCAAGCCAGCCTTTGACTTGCTGTTCAAAGACGGCTTCCCGGCCTTGAGCTTCTTGCTCCTCCTTAGCGTAGAAAATCTTAAACAACTGATCGTCGGGTAACTCCAATAAAGTCCCAATGTCTATATCGCAACCCTGAGCAAGGCGAAGATAATCACGTACCGTGTTCTTGGAAACGCCCAGACGACGAGCCGTGCCCTTGATCGAATGACAATGAAGATAAGTTCGTAGTATAGTCTTGATTTGATCCATACGTTTGGTCTTGGCCATACTGTGCAGCTTTGATAGCCACACGAGATAGCATTTTAACCAAACTTCCACTTTTTACTAGGGGGTCAGACCTCCGGAAAGTTATTAACATCCTAGGGGGGTCAAAGCTCCGGAATGAGGGGGTCAGACCAAATCGGAATAGGGGGGTCAGATGGACCGGAATATGCAATAATCATTTCAAGATGATAAAATACCCTGCTTTAATGGCACTCTTTTTTGGCGCTGTGGCCTGTTGCGAAGATCCTGTTATGGACGTTGTTAAAGAAGAGCCAAGTTGCGATGAGGTAGAATGCGCGATTCAGGATGAGTTTTATGGTGTAGGTCTGTTAAACGGAGAATGTTGGTATGCGGAAAGAGGATGGATAGACTCAAGTAACCCTTATGTATTATCCATTTATTTAGCAGCGAATACCACTAATGAAATTATTGATGAGTTGTCATTCATTGTTAATGACGAAACAGCACTTTCAGATACTATATGGTTAGGGTGGGCATACAGTAATATACCTATTCCAAATGTTGCAAGTACTCGTTATGCTTATATAGAAGATCATTCCAATGTCGGGAGTTTTTCATTTGAGCGCGATTCTCCTCTTACCTACCAGGATTACCTACTGATAGACTATTTCAACGCGGATACTACCATTGTGGAAGGCCATTTTCAGGTGAAACTCCCGCATAGAAGTGTAAACAGTTTCGTGACCCATGCGCCAGATAGTATGAATATTCGGTGCGGCAGATTCAGGGCTAATGCAAATTGAAAAAATTGCTCTTGATGAAGAATGAATGGTATATAATAGGAGTATTAAGCAAATAATTGTGCCCTCGCGACCGTTATTGGACCCGAGTAAACTTTCACAACTGCTTATGAATAAGTTATTTGGATGGGTAGGGCCCCTTGTTTTTATCTGGATCGTTGGTACCCAGTTTTTTGACCCTTACCTGCCGACTACAGAACAAGCGACACTACCCGGAGTTAGTGATACAGACTCCCTGAAGTTTCCAGTTGCTGGCCACAGTGTAGCCAATATCATCAGTTACTTTGGCGATGCCAGGGGCAAGTCGCGCAAACACTTGGGGGTAGATATTAAAGCACCCCGTCATACCCCCGTTTTGGCGGTCATTGATGGGCACATTGAAGCCATCAAAGAAGGCGGCAATGGAGGAAAAACCCTTTATCTTCGCGGCTCCGACGGTGTACAGTATTTTTACGCACACCTGGAAGACTGGCTGGTGAAAGCAAATGATGAGGTGAGTGCTGGCCAGGAAATAGCGACGGTAGGCAATAGCGGTAATGCCAGTAAAACGATTCCCCACCTGCATTTTGAAATCATTATGGGCAAAGATCGGACCTCCATTGACCCATTGCCGGTCTTAGAAAATGCGGAGTAATCTTTTTTGAATCTTCAAAGGACACCAAGGTTTTTTTTGAACCATACGAGGGATTATAAGGGGCATATAAGGACGTCTTTGACAAGGCAAATTCACGAATTTAACCAACTAAGGCTTAGTTTTCTTGAAAAAAAGCCTCCACCGCAGCCTGCGGGGAGAGCTCTTCAGCGCGGATGGCAGCCTCCAGTTTTGCTAACTTTTCTTGATGATCGCTGGGTTGTAGAAACTGGTCGAGGATGCGTTGGCGGAGCTGTTGCTGAAACCAGTGGATGGCTTGTTCCTGCCGGTTGTGTAGAAAAAAGCCATTGTCTTTTGTGAGGGATTGGTAGTCCTTTATTTCTTCGATGATAGCGGGAATACCGGCTCCAGTGATGGCCGAGCAGGTTTGTGCTTTGGCGATCCAGTTGCTGCTTTTGGGCGGAAAAAGGTGGAGCGCCCGCTGATACGCAGCCCGGGCCTGTTGCGCGGGGATACGTCGGTCGTCGTCGGCTTTGTTGACGGCAATGAGGTCGGCCATTTCTACGACGCCGCGTTTGATGCCCTGGAGTTCATCACCCGCACCGGGGAGGAGAAGGAGCAAGAAGAAATCGGTGAGTTTATAAACGGCCACTTCCGACTGTCCCACGCCTACCGTTTCCACAATGATAAAATCATAGCCAGCAGCTTCGCACAAGAGGATGAGCTCGCGGGTTTTTGCAGCCACCCCGCCCAGTGATTCACCAGCGGGAGAAGGGCGGATGAACACATTGGCATGGATTGACAACTGCGCCATGCGGGTCTTGTCGCCCAGGATGCTACCGTGTGTAAGTTGGCTGCTAGGATCGACAGCGAGTACGGCGACCTTTTTACCGGCTTCGACGAGTGCCAAGCCAAAAGCTTCGATAAAAGTGCTTTTACCAACGCCCGGGACACCAGTGATCCCCAGGCGAAAGGAACGCCCGCTGTGGGGGAGGCACCCTTCGACAATCGTGCGCGCTTTGCGCTGGTCTTCCAAGCGGGTGCTTTCAACCAGCGTAATGGCCTGACTGAGCAGCACACTATCCCCCGCCAGAATACCTTGCAGATAATGGCTGGCCGGAAAATCCTGCCGTTGCCGCTGGCGCAACCGAGGATTGATGCTGGCCGGTAGCTGATCCGGCTCCGGTTTGGAAGAAGTGTTTTTAGCCATTCTGCTAAAATACGTTAAATGTCTATTAAAGTAAACCTGGGCCAGTGACCATTATTGCTGCTACACGTTTAACAGATAACAGACTTGTTCGTCCGGGGGGCTTTGGAGGGAAGACGCCGCTATCTTTTGTTCCCGCAAGCGAACAAAGTGGGAACATAGCCTTAGCTACGTGACCACTTTGGTTGCGAAGTGGGAGCGGAAGAGAGCAAGTCAGCCCCCAAATGTTCCCGGCCGAACAAGTCTAATAGACGCCCGGCGCGCTTTCTTTTGTAATTACTGCCACACTTGCGCGTCGGAGCGTCTTATTCTTATTTACCCGTAAACACGGGTTTTCTCTTTTCCATAAAGGCTTGTACTCCCTCTTTGTAATCTGCGGTTTGTCCGGCGGTTGATTGAATTTGATCTTCAATCTCCAGTTGTCGGTTGAGGTCGTTACTCAGGGACTGGTTCAGTGCGCGTTTGGTGAGGCCAAGGCCGGTGGTCGGCATTTCTGCCAATTGATGAGCCAGGTCGAAGCTTGCTTTTTCGAAGCCCTCGTCGGGGAGGGTCTTATAAATCATCCCCACACGGGCAGCTTCTGTAGCACTTATTTTATCCCCCAACATCATGTAGGCGGTGGCGCGTTGTAGACCTACCAGACGAGGGAGGAAGAAGGTGCCACCGCTGTCGGGGATTAAACCAATTTTACTAAAAGCCTGGATAAAGCTGGCCGATTCGGCGGCCACGGTAATGTCGCAAGCCAGGGCTACATTGGCTCCGGCACCTGCCGCCACACCATTGACTGCCGCGATGAAAGGCTTCTCCGTTTCCCGAATCAGGCGGATGATCGGGTTAAGGTGTTCGGAAATGATCTTACTGAGGCCGGGAGCATTTTCCTGGGTAACCTCACCCAAATCCTGACCGGCACAGAAGGCTTTGCCTGCGCCAGTAATGAGAATGGCTCTAATGTTTTCGTCTCCTGCACATTGTTTGAGTGCTTCTTGCATACTCAGGGCCAATTCGCGGGTAAAGCTATTGTATTTCTGAGGGCGGTTGAGCGTAATACAGCCAACCTGGTTTTTGATTTCAAAAAGGATAGGATCCATAAAAAGGTTTATTTTACTCAACAGCAGCCTTCGCCAGTTGAAAGTTAGGTTCTGTGATCATGTTTTTCAGCACCTTGGGTAGCCGGAAACGTTGGCCGTAATCCTGGTGGTAGACTTTGGCTTGCGTTATGAAATGCTCAATGCCATAATCCTGCACAAACCGGATGACGCCGCCAGTCTCTTTGGGGAAGCCCCAACCGTAAACACTGCCCAGGTTGGCCGCTGCGGCGGAAGTGATCACATCCTCTTGCATGCACCACAAGGCTTCGATGACCTGGGCGAAAAGCAGGCGTTCGTTGAGTCGCTTACGATCGTAGTTCAGTTTATTGGGAGCCCAGTGATCGCTAAGACCTTTCCATAAAACCTTGTTACCCGTTTGATCGTATTCGTAAAAACCTGCTTTTTTGGCGCGTCCGGTACGTTCCAGTTCTTCAATCATGGTTTTGAGAACACTCACCGAGGGGTGCTGGACGTAGTTGCTGCCATAGTGCATGGCGGCTTGCTCTTCGTACTTGAGTACCAACTGTAAACCCATGGCATCGGCCAGTTCCAGCGGGCCAAGGGGAAGGCCCAACTGACGACCAGAATTTTCGATCAACGCCGGTGGATAACCCTCTTTGAGCATGCTTATCCCTTCCAGGATGTAGGTGTTTTGCACCCGGGCAGCATAGAAGCCCCACACGTCTTTAACAACGATGGGGATTTTCATAATTCTTTGCACAAAGTCGATAGCGCGGGCAACCGTTTCCTCCGAGGTGTTGGCTCCAACGACGATTTCTACCAAAGGCACACGCTCCGCAGGGGGAAAGAAGTGCAACCCTACGTAATTCTGGGGACGTCGCAAGGCTTTGCTCAGCTCCGCAATAGGAATCGAGACGGTATTGGTACCGATAATGGTATAATTATCCATCTGGTCTTCCGCCTCTTTGGTGACCTTTTGTTTGAGTTGCTGGTTTTCGAAAACAGCCTCAATGACGATGTCACAATCGGCAAAATCGCTTGCTTTTTCGGTGGTGACCAAGCGTTCCATGATCTCCTTTTTTTCCGTTTGGTGGAAGGTTCCTTCCCGAATGAGATCATCGATGCGCTGGCTGACGTATTCGCGGCCACGCTCGGCAATGGCTTTGCTTACGTCTTTGAGAACGACCGATAGGCCGTTTTGGATGCAGGCCAGCGTGATGCCCGAGCCCATACGACCCGAGCCGATGATGCCTACTTTGCGAACGCGGAATTTACCGTACCCTTTAGGGCGGTTGATGCCCTTCTTGATGGAGTGGTAATCCATCCAGAAAGTACTGATCATGTTTTTTGCCGTATTGGAACAAACCAGGTGCGCAAAGCGACGGTTCTCGATGCGGCAAGCCGTTGAGAAGTCTACTTTGGAACCTTCTACCAAAACATTGAGGATGGTGCGTTTGGCGGGAGAATTGTTGTAGGTCGCAGCCGCCAGTTCAGCCGCCGTAGCACGAACCCGTTCGATCAGCTCCGGATCTTTGGCGGTGCCACCGGGGATGGTCTCCCCCTGTTGATCCCAGGGGCGGTGCCAGTTGGGGTGGGAGAGGAGCCAGGCTCTGGCTTTTTCAATTAGTTCTTTTTGAGTACTTGCCAAATCATCAATAATCCCCACCTTGAGGGCTTCCTGCGGAGAATAATGTCTGCCGGAGGTAAGAACAGGATAGGCTTTTTCGATACCAAGCAGCCACATCATACGCACGATACTTCCGCCACTGGGCATAAGGCCAAGGTTGACCTCAGGAATCCCTACCCGCACTTTGGGATCATCCAGCACAATGCGGTGATGACAGGCAAGGGCCACTTCGAAACCAGTACCCAGCGCATTGCCTGCAATGGCCGCTACTACGGGCACCCCGGGTCGCTCCAAGTCGCGGAAAAAGCGACTAAGCTTTTCAGCTTCCCGGAAGAGTTCTTCGGGGTCACTGGCACCGTAGAGGTAACCAAGGTCGCCTCCGGAGAGGAACGATTTTTTGTTTGAGGTGAGGATGACGCCTTTGAGTTGCCCCTGGGCTTTTTCTTCCTGTAGGCGTTTGATAACGGGCAGGAAGGCATCCGTGATCTCGTGATTGATAACATTGTCTTCCCGATCTTGCATGTCGAAGATGATCGTGACAATGTTAGCCGTATCTTTTTTTAGCCGGATCATACGCGTTGAATTATGGTAGCCACGGCCAATCCTGCACCAGCGCAGAGGGTGACCAGTCCGGTTTGTAAATCTCTTCTTTCCAGTTCATCCAGCAGGGTACCTAAGAGCATGGCACCTGTTGCTCCGAGTGGATGTCCCAGGGCAATGGCACCACCATTGACATTCAGTTGGTCATCGCTTAAGTTGAGGTCACGTTGGAATTTGAGGACGACAGAGGCGAAGGCTTCATTACATTCCCACAAGTCGATGTCTTTGGCTTTTAGCTTGCTGATTTTTAAAGCTTTTTCTGCCGCCAGGCTTGGCCCGGTGAGCATGATGGTCGGGTCGACAGCAACGGTAGCACAGCTCAAGATGCGTGCCCGGGCTTTTAAACCCAGGGCTTTTCCTTTTTTTTCGTTTCCTAATAAAACGAGTGCTGCACCATCAGCAATGGAACATGAATTGCCGGGTGTATGGAGGTAGTGTACTTTTTCCACTTCCGGATAACGGTGCAAGGCCATAGCGGCAAACCCCTGGTCGCCAAGATGCGCAAAAGAGGGTTTTAGCCGCGCCAATTGTTCCAGGTTGGTGTCGGGGCGGATGGTTTCATCCTGTTGGAGGATTGGTAAACCATTGGCGTCGCAGATGGGGACGATGCTGGATTGGAAATAACCAGCCGTTTGGGCCGCCGCAGCACGTTGGTGAGATTGTACGGCATAAGCATCAAGTTCTTCGCGCTGGAAGCCTTCCATGGTCGCAATAAGATCGGCCGCAACACCTTGGGGGAGGTAGTTTTGGGTCATAAAAACGCCCGGGTCATTCAGCAGTGCTCCACCATCGCTACCCATAGGAACGCGGCTCATACTCTCGGTGCCTCCGGCGATAGAAAACTCTTCCCAACCTGCTGCAATTTTGGCCGCCGCCAGATTGACGGCCTCCAGGCCCGAAGTGCAGTAGCGGTTGATCTGCATCCCCCCGTTGGCCGCTGACATCCCCGCTTCCAACAAGGCCGTTCGCGCAATGTTAAACCCCTGATCACCGATGGGCGTGACGCAGCCGATGATTAAATCATCCACATCGGTAGGCTGGAATTGATGACGACGCTGAAGGGCGCGTAAGGCCACTTCCAGCAAGTGTACTGGTTTTACCTCGTAAAGTGCGCCGCGTGCTTTACCGTGGGCACGGGGCGTACGAAGCGCATCATAGATAAAGACGTCTTTCATATTGGTTGGGGAGCTTCAGCTTATCTTGTTTCTTGGCCACAAGATAGCCAATGCAGTAGTGTCCTCCAAGCTGGAAAGGCCCCTTCTATCCTTTTTAAATTAATGCTGGTAGATAATTCTGTGCTTTGCGTAACAATTCTATTATTTTTGGCAGAAATAATTCAATCTATGGCCACACGTACCAAACTGACCCCTTTTGCACGCTTGTTATTGTTCCTCCTCTTTTTAGTTCCTTTAGCTTACGGCGGAGCACTTTACCTACAAGGCAAAGACCCTATTGCCGAGGTAAAAGGAATGATGGGCGGAGCATCCTCCAGTTCTTCCTCCAAGTCATCTTCTTCGACTTACGATCCCCAACAAGAAATTGAAAAATTGAAAAAAGAAAACCGAGAGCTGAAGCAGAAGGTTAAAGAATTGGAAGCAAAAATCAAAACACAGGAAAGCGATAGCTCTTCCCGCCAGAAGTGGGGAAACTAAGCTGGACTTTCGGTGAAAGTCCGTCGAGCCCGCCTGGCTAGTCGGACAGGAGATGCGGTCCGCTTCGCGTCCCTAGTGTAGAGAGTATAGGGATAGCAAAGAATTAGGCAATTATTTCCAACTTCAAGGAGAAAATTCGATGTTGGGTAATTAAAAAATAGTTTCCACTAGCGTATTACATCCCTATATCCTCTACCAAAAAATCCTTCTACGACCTTCGGCAAATGCCGGAAGTCGAGATAACTTTAACTAAAATCTCAACATCATGACTATTATCCTTCTTGCCGTACAAGCCGGGCTAGGCTCCTTCCTCATCAAGGTGCTCTTGATGGGATTGGTACTTATGGGCGCTGCTTATTTACTCAACGGGGTAGCTATTGAAGATTTTACCCGCGCCATTATTGTTGCTTTTGTACTCGCCATCCTGAATGCAACGCTCGGGGTATTTCTTGATTTTATCACCGCACCACTTCGCTGGATTACACTAGGCTTGTTTAGTCTGGTCGTCGATGCTGTTGTTTTGATGATTGCTGCCCACTTTTTAAAGGGATTTACGATTAAAAGCTTCAGTTGGGCACTCTTAATGGCTATTTTTGTGGCTGTTGCAAATGTCTTTTTGCATTTTTCTTAGTGACGGATTAAAAATAACTGCCCCCGTTTTTGATTCGCTAAAATTTTCTAAGCAAGCGACTAACAGGAGCTTGCGTGAAAATATTCGCGAATCAGTAGAAAAAACGGGGGCAGTTATTTCCGTCTTTTTACTTAGTCAATTTTATGAATCACTTGTCGCAATTGTACCTTTTTATCCTGGCTTTCATCGGACTCTATTTGAGTATACCCTTGGCGGGACAACAAGAGGCCAGGTGGTCGATTGGCGCAAGTGCTGGACAAACAATATACCAGGGAGACATCAGCCAGGACGGCTTTGGCTCGCTGCGTGGTAATACCTACGTCTGGGGTGGTAGTTTGCGCTATCGCCCCAGTGATTTTTGGTCTGTAGGCTTGCAAGGGCACTACGGCGAATTAGCAGGAGCCGATCGTTTTTACACCAATGATCCCTACCGAATTGCCCGCGATTTTGAATTTACGACCACCTTTAAAGACATTGCTTTTACGACCCAATTTTATCCCCTGGGGCGGCTTCGGCTCCAGCCGGAGGTGGGTATTGGTATCGGATTGGTAAGTTATTCACCGGAGGCTTTTTTGCTCGACAATACCCATTTGGAACTTTCCGACCTGATCAAAGATGATTTGGAGGCCGTAAGAATTGATCCTGCCTGGATCATCCCTTTACAATTTGGTCTATCCTGCCAAGTAACAACATCTTTGGGGTTGGAAACGGGCATGGTATATACCTTTACAGAAACCGATTATCTGGATGGTGTGAGTGTTGCTGCCAACCCTGGAAATCGTGATCGTTACGGGGCGTTTTATTTTGGGCTGAACTTGCATTTTGGTTACCTTTCTGATATTGACGAAGATGGGATTCCTGATGTTGATGATTTGTGTCCTCTCAAGCCAGGTCCTGCCCACACGCGTGGTTGTCCCGATGCAGATGGGGATGGCCTGCGTGACAGTGATGACCGCTGCCCACTAGCGGCAGGTGATCCTTTTTTCAATGGCTGCCCGGATACGGATGGTGATGGTACTGCCGATCCTTACGACCGTTGTCCCGCCGTCGCAGGCCCGCCAGAAGCCCTGGGTTGCCCCCTGAAAGACAGTGATAACGATGGGCTTTCGGATCACCTTGATGATTGCCCATTGGTAGCGGGCCCTAAAGATCGTCGTGGTTGCCCGGCGATTGATACCGATCTTGATGGCTTATTGGATGAAGACGACCGCTGTCCAGAAAAGTATGGTATCCCCTTGTTTCAGGGCTGCCCTGACACCGATGGTGACGGGATAGAAGATGACAAAGATGCCTGCCCAAATACCTTTGGCTATTATGATGAAGGCGGCTGCCCTTTGTTGAATGATACCAAAGAAGAAGCGCGAATGCTGGAACAGCAAATCCTGTTTTTCAGAACCAATAGTGCCGACCTCAGCAACTTCATGCTGCTAGATCGGATGGTGCTCTTTTTGAAAGAAAACCCCAATTACCGACTTTTCGTCAATGGTCATGCCGATAGTGAAGACCGCGAACAAGCCCCTGGTTACCTGAGCCAGCTACGTGCCGAGCGGGTAAAGCGCTACCTGCTCGACAGTGGGGTGCCCTTACAGCAAATAGCGGTTCGTGGCCACAGCAACCGCGAGCCTCTGCTGAATGCCAATTCTCCGACGGAACACCAGCGGGTTGTGTTTAGGTTGGAGGGGTATTAGGGTATTGGGTACACGGTACTTGGTATAATGTCAAATTTGGGGTTGCTAAATCCCTGTACCCAGTACTAAGTACCTAGTACTGTGAGGTTTGTCTTGAGTGCTTATGGTTTTTCAGGAACATAAAAGGCAAACCTCACGTTTGGTACTAAATTCCTTAATCAACGTATCTCATCGCCTCCTCTAGTCCCTCCCACAACCATTCCGGATCTTCTAAACCAATATAGAAACGAACGAGGGTCCAGTGCAGCGGGCTATCCGACCTGCCGGGAATACCATAGAAAGCTGCCGTGGGGAGTGCCAGCGATTCGTGTCCACCCCAGCTCACAGCCATGCTGAAGCGTTTGCTATCGAGTAGCGCATGGGTAAACCTTTCCATGCTTTCCAGGCTGGTCGCCGCAAAGTGGGCAGAAAACAAGCCGCCCGCACCACTCATCTGTCGCTTAGCGAGTTCATACTGCGGGAAGGTGGGCAGTAAAGGATGCAAGACCGATTTTACCTTCGGATGCTCCGCTAGCCGTTGGGCAATGATCATGGCAGTTTGGTTGCTTTGCTTCATGCGTAATTCCAGCGTGCGCAGGCCGCGAATAACGAGCGCTGCATCATTGGGGCTGATAATGGGGCCTAGCGTCATGTACTCGCGTTGGAAGATATGCTCAATTTTTTCTCGGCTACCACAAATGACACCTACCACAACATCACTGTGCCCATTGAGGTACTTGGTGCCGGAATGGATGACCAAGTCAATACCGAGCTCATGCGGATGCTGAAAAATAGGGGAGGCATAGCTGTTATCGATCATGGAAGTAAGCCCATGCTGGCGTGCCAAAGCAGCACAAGCAGCCAGGTCTTGGCAGTCAAAAGTGAGGGTGTTGGGGCTTTCCAGGTAAAGTACTTTGGTATTGGCTTGGATGGCCGCTGCAATAGCCTCGGTAGATTTCCCATCCACAAAAGTCGTGGTGACGCCGAAGCGGGGGAGGTAATCCGTCAGCAATATTTTCGTCCAGGAATACGGTGCATTTACGCAAACAATATGATCACCTTGCTGTACCTGACTTAGTACTGCCGCCGCTATGGCACCACTACCACTGCTACAGACCAGGGCTTCTTCGGTACCCTCCAAGGCAGCCAACTTTTCACGTAAGATTTTCACGGTAGGGTTGTTGCCCCTGGTGTAGAGATGGTTATCGAACTCACTGGTAAAGGCATTGCGAAAATCCTCCAAACGGTCATAGGCAAAGTTGCTGGATTGGATGATCGGCGGAGAGACGGCCCCAAAATAGTCCTTCCTGTTTTCGCCCAGGTGATTGAGGATATAGCTGAGATGCTTCATGCTGGTGGTTGCTGATTTTGAATGGGCAAATTAGGGCTTTCTCAGGCTTTTTTAGCCATCTCGTTCATCTTCAGCGGAAATTCTTTGGTCTGGATATCGCCATCGGCCTAATGTTCTGGCCATAATATTATATCACCCCTTCGGGATTTTTCCTGCTCACTCAACCTACGCTGGTTTAAAGAAAAGGTATGCGAAAGCATATTTCCAGAATGTTGTTATTTTGGCAACTTCAACGCTTAATGGTACAAACAACACCCGCCAAGCATGGAAAAACCTATCAAGGCCGAAGAATACATAGCCGCTCAAACGGAATGGCAAGATGGCCTAAAGCAATTACGTTCTCTGTTGCTGGCTACGGAATTGGAAGAAACCATTTTGGCAGGAGAAGGCTTGAATGATCGGTATAAGTAAACTGTATTTTAGCAACTATTGAGGGATTCGCTGGTTTTAAGGGAATCCACTCTTGTAATCAAAAAGAACAACTGTTATGAATCCCTTCAATACGACCTATAGCCTTGATAGCTCAGATCAAGAACTCATTCAACAAATATTGGAGGGCAAGAAAGCAGCCTTGACTGCACTGGTCAAAAGACACCAACCTTTCATTTACAACCTTGCCTGGAAGCTAACTGCAAGTGTGCAAGATGCCGAAGATCTGACCCAAGAGGCATTCGTTAAAATTATTTCTAATCTAAGTTCCTTTAAGCAGGAAAGTTCATTCCGCTCCTGGGCCTATCGCATCGTCAAAAATCATTTTTTGAACGACTTGAAAAAACCAGCCAATATTTTTGCTAGTAATTTTGATGAGCTGGGAGAGCGTTTAGATAACGCACCTAATGTGGAGTTATCGGAAAGTGAAAAAGCCGAACAAACTGAGCTAATTCGTGAAGTAAGGCTCCAGTGTTTATCCGGGATGCTGCTTTGCCTAACGAAGGAGCAGCGCATGATTTATATCATTGGAGACATTTTCGGTGCCGATCATAATATCGGTTCTGAAATTATGGAAATCAGCAAGGACAATTATCGCATGAAGCTTAGCAAGGCTCGCAAAGACTTATATAATTTCATGCAAAATAAGTGTGGCTTGGTAAATAAAGCAAACCCTTGTCGGTGCCATAAAAAAGTAACCTTCGCATCAAAAAACGGGATGGTTGACGCCAAAAATCTGCTCTTCAATCGCAAAGAGTTTTCCTCTTTCAAAAACGAGCTTGAGGCGGATGCCAATTACTTAGTCAGTGAAGCCGAAGTAAAATATTTTGAGTTGCACCAAGAGCACAGCTTCAGAACAACTTTTGAAAAAAAGAACTTCCTGTTAAAAATCCTCGAAGATGCCAAATGGAAGGCAGGTTTGAATTTGAATTAAAAAAATTCGCTCAAAGTCTTTACACATTCTTAAGTCCCTTGTCTAATCAGACAAAGCACACTAAGAATGTCAAAAAAGCTACTAGACAAGAGTTTACCCCGCCAAATACGGATTGGCGTTTGGGCGAGTATCATTTCCGCAGTCATGCTCATTGGGATTGGCCTGTTCTGGGTCGTTCATCCTGCAGCGACGGAGGGCTCTTTTTCGATTGTTCCCGATTCTGACGCAGCGGTAAGACTGGCAAAAATCGTTGCAATTTTTAAAGCAGTGGGCGATGTCTTGCCACCTGTTTTTATCCTCCTGGCCTTGAGTTTCCACCAGTTTAGGCTTGCTGGGCTTTTCCATGTCGTCACGCTGGTTTTAGTTATCGTAGTGGACATGTTCACTTGGGGCACCTTTGTTCCAGACGTTCAAATAATGGATGTTTTACAACATGTTCCATTTGCTATTCCTATGCTCATTGCAGCCTATTGTTTTCTCAAACCCATTAAAAAACTTACTTAAATGCTACTATTTATCCGAGTATTCCTGGTTTTATATGGCCTCATTGCCCTAGTCACTGGTTTTCATGCAGCAACGGGCACTTACGATCCCAACGTGGCACCTATGGCCGATAATTCCCACCGATTTATCGCCGCTATTTGGGGAGCGATGTCCTTGGCTTTTTTCTACGTAGCCTGGTATCCTTACGAAGTTACCCTGTTCCGCTTTTTGATGATTGCCCTTTTTGTTGGCGGCATCGTCCGATTAATTGCGCTGGTTAATTATCCTCCCACACCAGCCCTGATCATGCTCATTCTATTGGAGTTGATACCAACTGCACTGATGTGGTGGATGCATTCGAAATTACTAGACAATGGTACTTTTTAAGAACAGCACGGAAATAAAACACGAAGATGAATAAAGAACAGCAGATTGTACTGATTACAGGTGGGAGTTCCGGTATTGGACTTGCCCTTGCCAAGCAATTTTTAGCCAATGATTACACCGTCATCGTAACGGGTAGAAATTTGCAAAAGCTCGAACAAGTGAAAGCGGATATTCCAGCCATTCATATTGCGCAAAGTGATGTGACAGAAGATAATGACGTGAAAGAATTAGCGATGCAGCTCCAACAAAAATTCGGAGGAATAGATGTCTTAATCAATAATGCAGGCATCATGAACCTGCTTGATACGGGTAATGAGCACAATGATTTAGGCAAGCAGTTCAATGAAATTGAGATCAACTACCATTCACCGATCAGAATGCTACACTACTTTTTGCCTCAATTAAAAAAGAGTAAAAAGGCGGTGTTAATCAATGTCTCTTCGGGCCTCGCTTATGTGCCATTTTCTCAGGCTCCCGTTTATTCGGGCACCAAAGCTGCACTTCATTTTTGGACAAGAAGTATTCGGCCACAATTGGAGCCCTACGGTATAAGGGTCGTGGAGATTCTACCGCCAGTTGTAGATACCGACCTGGCCAGAGATGCCGACTTGTCGGATGAAAGTCTAACACCTATGCCACCGGAAAAAATGGCGGCTCTTTTTTGGAAGGACTACACCAGCGGCAAGGAAGAAATCACACCAGGCATCTCTAAACAACTGAAACTGATGAGTCGATTGGCTCCCAAGTTTATTTTTAATCAGTTGAATAAAAAACCAATTCCTAAATAATAACTAATGGACAACTTTACGATTTTAAACATGCAAGCAATAGCTGGCTTGGCGACCTTCTACCTCGCTTTTCGCTGGTGGGTGTTTCCCAGATTGGCTAAGCTATCGATCTACGATGCACTCGTTCCACTGGTGTTGTTTCACGGAACCAGATACCTGGGGATGGTCTTTTTAGTGGATACCCAAGTCTATGATGCTTTCCCCGACGACTTGGCCTGGACCATTGGCTTGTGGGATTATACTACCGCCATTTTGGCGATCATCACAGCCATCGCCTTGCGGAACAAATGGAAATTTGCGATCCTACTAACCTGGGTGTTTAACATCGTTGGTTTTACGGATTTGCTGGTCGCCTTTCCTCAGGTTTTTGGTATCAAGTTTTACAATTACGATATCGGAACGATGTGGTGGGCATTTGTTACCATCGGGCTCATCAATGTGATCATTCATATCTACATTTTCTACCGCCTCTTTCGTCCAAATCAAGTGTTGGAAAGCGTAGGGCAGTAAACCCTCATTTGAACTTATAGCATCGAACACTGCTAGCTGAAGGCCTCGTTTGGGCTATTCTTTTCATGGCTTTATCTCCTGATAAGGCATAACTATTTAATGAAAAAATCTTAAAGCATGTGCAAAGTAATTTCTCTTATTATAATATCCGTTTTCGGCTTTTACAACATCAACGCTCAAGGTGTTTACGCTGGCAAAGTCACGAAAGAGGAAGCGGATATCCCTGCCGACTTCCTGTTTGAATCTCAATTTATAACCCTGGGTACGGAAAAAATCCATTACGTGGAATCTGGTGAAGGTGATCCTGTTTTATTGTTGCACGGGCTGCCTTCGTCCTCTTACGTTTGGCGCAATGTGATTCCTAAGATTGATAGTGACAAACAAGTGATTGCACTTGACTTTTTGGGATTCGGCAAGTCCAGTTTCCCTGAAAACAGGGATGTTTCGATTGAGGTGCAGTACAAAATGTTTACCGATTTTATCGCTGCCAAGCAGCTCAAAAACGTGACCCTTTTTATGCAGGACATAGGCTCATTAGTAGGCATGCTTTACGCTATCAGAGAACCACAAAACGTAAAGGCCATCGTTCTGTTTGAGGCCCCCTTTATGCCCGCCGATTACATGTACGATCAGCTGCCCTTCACCTTCAAGGCCTTTATGAGGTTGACCCGTACTAAAAAAGGAAATGAACGTTGGATGGTAAAAAAGAATTTTGCGGGCAAGAAACTGGCGGTCAACTTCTTTACTGGTCGTAAACTGCCTAAGGAAGCTTATCCTCATTATACCCAGCCATGGGAGGAAGAGGAGCGAAGATATGCCATCACTAATGGTCCTGATCCTGCTGTATTATCTTACACCAAAGGAAAAGGAGAGAGTGAATTTGCCAGTATGTTAGACACTATTTCCACTGGTATGAAAAATACGGAGTTACCTATTTTGTATTTCTACGCTAAGAAAGGACTGGTAAATCGCAAAGAAGCCGTAGAGTATGCCCGCGAAAATTTTAAAAATTCCCAAGAAGTTTACTTAGGCAAAGGCAAGCATTTTCTTACAGAAAGTCACCCTCGGCAAATGAGCGAAAAGTTTAATGAGTGGTTCAAGCAGCTTAATTGAACTGTTAGGCCTGAGGAAATTTACTAATGACAAAGCTTACCCTCATTGCTATCAATTAGGAATGAGGGTAACTTCTTTTACAAGAAAATCTGCCCCCGCAAATAAGTGCTGGCTTGCCCTTCCAATAAAACCCTGTCGCCTTGGAGGGTGCAGCGCAGAATGCCTTTTCTTGGGCTGATTTGGTGAGCTTCCATAAGCGATTTCCCAAGCTTTTTAGCCCAGTAGGGGGTCATCAAAGTATGAGCAGAACCAGTGACAGGATCTTCGTTGATACCAAAGCGAGGGTAAAAACAGCGGGAAACAAAATCAACCTCGTCGCCGGGAGCGGAGACGATAATTCCTCGGACATCATATTCCTGGAGGGCATTGAAATCAGGGGCCATCCCCGCGATTTGCGCCTGGCTGTCCGTAATGATGAGCAAATCATCGTTGCCCAGGATCGCTTCTTTGATGGAGACGCCCAAGGCGCTTTCTAAATTAGAAGGGATGCTCACGGGCGTTCCTTCATCAGCCGGAAAATTGAGGCGATAGCCTTTTTCGAGGCGCTCTACTTCGAGGATGCCACTGAGGCTGCTGAAGCGAATAATTTTGCCAGTGAGGCCAATTTCTTGGAACAAAACATGGGCAGATGCCAAGGTAGCGTGCCCACACAAGCGAACTTCCTTGTTGGGGGTAAACCACCGCAAGGGGATGGCACCGTTTTCTTCCGGAAGGAAAAAAGCCGTCTCCGAAAGGTTATTTTCTCCAGCTATGGCTTGTAGTTTTTCATCAGATAACCACTTGTCAAGCGGGATAACCGCTGCCGGATTGCCACGGAGTAATTCGTGATGAAAAGCATCGACTTGGTAGATTCGCAAAACCATAATGCTTATTTGAGTTCATAACAACGACATTCACCCGGTTGAAGATCCAGGAGAATGATTTCGTCGCTGTGGGTGAGTATGTTTTCCTGAAAATCCGCCGTCCAACTAGAAAAGATGCCCAATGCTTGTTGAGTCCCCGCTGGTAAGGCCAGTGAGCGTGGCTTAGGTAAAGGAGTCTCCGCAAGGTTGACGATAAATAGGTAGTTTGGGCTTGCTTCTTGTATCCAGGCAATGAGAACATCTTGCCCGCTAGGGTCGGGCGCCTGTATCCAGTGGGTCGTGCTGTCTTCCATCTTAGGGAAAAGTTGTTCCCCAAATGTGCGAATGCGTGACAGCTGTTCAAACAATGCTCCGTTCTTTCCCCATTGGTAGGGGCCACTCGTAGCTTTAGGACCTTCATCCAGATGGAAGACGTACAATTTGGTGTAATGCTCGTTGGGAGCTGGCTCGTAGTGGATGTCACGCTGTTCAAAACCAAGCCCCTGGTAGGAGGGGAGAGCAGTAAGGAAGAGGCCAATAAACAAGCGTGCCGCATTGCCATGCCGATAGAATAGATCAAAGCGGGGATCGTCTTTGTCGCCCGTCATGATCGTAAAATTGGGGGTCACTGCGTGTTCCCGCGCGATGGTGAGGTAACGGTGAAAGTTGTCCATAAACTCCGCACTACCCACCACCATGCTTTGTAGGTCTCCCAGCGTGGTATCGGCTTTGCTGGCTTCCAGGTGGGCCACTTCGTCGCCGTAAGCCATCACATTGGGTGGGGCCAGGAAGCTTTCGGCAAAGTAGCCAAAATAGGGCACTCGCTTACGAATGTATTCCTTTACTGCTCCAAGGGGATCATAGTAGGCATCAGGTGTTGCTGGTACTCCTTCAGGGCGCATCTGTACGTGAGACATATCTCCACGCATAAAATCCAGGTTGTAGGCAGCCTGGATATTGGCGTAATGCTGGCAGAAATACGCCCAAACGGCAGTGCGCGGCTGGGTGAAATCAATGGCCCAGTCGCGGTTGTCGTCCAGGCGTTCGTAGAATTTGAAACGGCTTAGTGGGCCGAATACCCGCGACATCTTTTCGGGTTTGGTAATGCGGTAATCGCGCCATTCACGCCCCGCAAAATCAATGACACGCGCAGCGGGATCAGGGTCGACCTCCAGGCCACGGTAGGGTGGTGCCATTGTGGCGGGAACGGGTTCGTAGCCTAGTCTGTAGAGCCAATCGACGAGACTTGCACGGCGATCTTGCCGTTGTTGGTATTGCTCTGGTTGGCCAAAAAGGGTGTGGAGGCGTGCTTCTTCTCCGTAGGCCGAGCCATAAAAGTCCGCAATTTCCTTGGGGTAAGGCTTTCCGAAATCTGCACTGCCATTGCGGATCAGCCAGGACATGATCGCGCCTTGGACTTTTTCGTGCAAATTGGCGGAGTGGTCCAGTATCTTATCGTCTTTGCGTTGAAGCCATTCAAAGTAGTGGGGCTGGGCGAGTACCATTTCGGCGTAGCGATCGGCGTGGGGTATAACGTCCATGCCTACGGTTTTGCCCATGGCGTGCAAGAGGTTGACGACCACTTTGAGTTGCTTTTCTACCGTGTTAAGCTGGGGCACCAGGTGGTACAGCTCTTGGCTGAAAAATTCAGGGTTGATATTCCAGGAGGCCATGCCATAGAGGCTGGACACCACCCCGGGTTCCCACATGGGCAACAGGTGAATGCTCGACTGGCTAGCTGGTAGGGTAAGGGCATACTTCACCACATTCCAAAAGGATTGAATGGTGCGGACATTGATGCCTACCATATTGACACGCTTGATCCAACTGGGTTTTGTTTGATCAGCGATTGGACTGGGAAAAGTAGCACCAGCATTTAAAGCGGTAGTTAAAGCATTTACGCCTAGTCGCTGAGCCAGCGTTTCCAGAACTTTTTGTCCACTGAGTTGCACTGCTTGTTCTGGCATTAAGCCATGCACAAAATTTGTTTGCTGTTGGGCATAGGCGCGTAACTGATTCGTGCCATTTGTCATCCAGGCAGATTGGAAGTCAATGTAAGTTTGATCAGTGGACATGTAAGTTGCTTTTAAGATGGCGAAAGGCAAGCCTACTCCGCCATCAGAATAAACTTATTCTTTTTACCATTCTCCACCATGACGAAACGCCCGTGCAGTAAGTGTTCGGAAGTGACGGTTGCGTCTTCGCTACTGACCTTCTCTTTGTTGATACTTACCGCGTTACCTTTGATGGTACGGCGAGCTTCGCTCTTAGAGTCGACCATGGTGGTGTGTTCTGCCATTAAGTCGATGAGAGAAACGCCATTGGCTATCAGGTCGCGAGAGATGGTAAAGCTGGGTATCTCGCGAGCTACCATCTTCAGCGAAGCAGCATCGAGGCTTTTCAAGTCATCTGCACCGGCCTTGTTGTTGAAGAGCAGATTGGATACTTTTTGAACGGCCTTGAAATCGTCAGCAGAGTGTACCCTTACGGTCAATTCTTCAGCGAGCAGTGCTTTTAGTTGGCGTGGATTGCTGCCATGTTCTTGCTCCAGGGCCTCCACTTCTTCCTGTGATTTGAGGGTGAAGTAGCGCATGAACTTAGGCAAGTCGCGGTCATCAGCGTTGAGCCAAAACTGGTAGAACTCGTAAGGAGAGGTCATTTCGGGATCAAGCCAGATATTGCCCGCTTCACTTTTGCCAAACTTTGACCCATCTGCTTTTGTGAGCAATGGCGTTGTACAGGCGTAGGCTTTGGCATCGGTAAGATTCCGACGGATAAATTCTGTGCCAGAGGTAATATTCCCCCACTGGTCAGAGCCGCCCATCTGTACCCGACAGCCGTGGTCTTCGTAGAGGCGTTGGAAATCGTAAGCTTGTAGTAGCTGGTAGCTGAATTCGGTAAAAGAAAGCCCGGTTTCCAAGCGTTTTTTCACGGATTCTTTAGACATCATGTAGCTCACGGTGAGGGTTTTGCCCACTTCACGAAGAAACTTTAAGATGTTCATGTCCCGGTAGAAATCCAGGTTGTTAACCAAAACAGCGGCATTGGGCCCGTCAAAATCCAGGAGTTTTTCCATCTGTTTGGTCTGGTGGGCCAGGTTGTTATCCAGTTCGTCGTAAGACTTCAGCGTTCTTTCCTGATCTTTACCAGAGGGGTCACCAATACGACCGGTAGCGCCTCCCATAAGTACGATAGGTCGGTGCCCGGATTTCTGCCAAAAAGTAAGCAGCATGATCTGGACAAAGTTGCCAATGGTCATAGAAGGGGCCGTGGGATCAAAGCCAATATAACCAGCCGTAGGAGCAGCAGCGAGAAAATCATCTAATCCCGGAGTACTATCGTGCAGCATACCCCGCCATTGCAATTCGTTCAAAAAGTCCATCTTTCTTATTTTTTGCGCAATATTCAGGGCGCAAATATAGTATTTGTTCCGGGGTTAACAATTGCCTTTAGAACAGAGTTCCATTTCTTTCCTGTATATTCGCGCCAATATGAATTTCTCCTACTTCATAGCCCGTAAAGTAGCCACTGGTGGTGGCCAATCTTTCTCCCGGATGATCATCAGGATCGCGGTGATTGCCGTAGCGGTAAGTATGACCGTTATGGTGCTGGCATCCTCATTGATTGCGGGGTTCAAGGAGGAGATTGCGGAAAAGATTTTTGGCTTCTGGGGGCATATTCACATTACCCATCCCAACCAAAGTCGATCGATTACCGAAGTTTATCCCGTTGATCTTAATCAGCCTTTTTACCCAGGAATCACTTCCGTGGGACAGGTTGATTACCTTTCTTCTGAAAATTGGTTAGGAAAAAGCTTAAAGCGGGAAACCAAAACCAAAGGAGGAATTCGCCATATCCAGGCTTACGCACTTTATTCAGGTATCATTCGTGCCAATGATGAATTGGAAGGCATTATCCTGAAAGGCATCGGCCGTGATTTTGATTGGCAGTTTTTGGAAAAATACCTCAAAGAAGGCCAGCCACTTTCGATGCCCGACACAACGATGGGCAATGGCATCTTGATCTCACAGTACACCGCTGATCGCCTGCAACTCAAGGTGGGCGATAAATTCTCCGTTTTCTTCGTGTCAAGCCGATATGAACAATTAGAGCGGCGCTTCACCGTAGAGGGAATTTACCGAACGGGACTCGAAGAGTACGACCGGCAGTTTGCGCTGGTTGATATTCGTAAGATTCAACAAATTTTAGGCTGGACCGAAGAGCAAGTCACCGGGTTTGAAGTTTTTGTAGATGATATTGATGACCTCGACCCACTGACGGAATACATTTATTACGAGGAATTGCCAGACAGCCTCTACGCTGAAAATATTAGAGAAAAAATGCGGGCTATCTTCGAATGGCTCGACTTGCAAGATGTAAACGAATGGGTGATTATTGGCTTGATGCTGGTGGTTTCGATCATTAATATGGTTACAGCCTTGCTGATTTTGATCTTAGAGCGCACCAACATGATCGGCACGCTCAAATCGTTGGGTTCCAGCAATTGGTCAATCCGGCGCATCTTCCTCTACTACGCGGGTTACATCATATTGGTAGGTCTTTTCTGGGGCAACCTCATCGGTCTTGGGCTTTGTTATATTCAAGATACTTTTGGTCTCATCACCTTGGATGAAACCAACTATTACCTTTCCGTAGCACCCATCAAAATTCAGTGGGGAAGTGTATTGTTGCTCAACGTGGGAACCCTTGTCATCACCTTACTTTTCCTCATTCTACCCTCTTATCTTGTTTCCCGGATAGATCCGGTGAAGGCGATTCGGTTTAAGTAAGACTTATAGCAAAGTCGGAAGTGGGAAAGCGGAAGTCGGAAGTATAGCTGTTACCTAGTAGAGGAAAGAGGTCTAAGAAGGAATGGTTAAAACCATCCTTAAGTGAGCATGTGTATCTAGTTACTTCCGACTTCTCAATTCCGCCTTCCGACCTCCAACTCAATCCCTCAAAAAGTCCAATTCATCGTTCTGGTCCAATTGCACCATGATGGTGGGCATACCGGTGCTGGCTTCACGGGGGCGGTATTTTGCCACGTAATCGACGGATTCGATGATGTCGGAACGTATCCTGCCGAAATGATCAGGGTAGGGGCTGTCGTCAAAATGGGCAAAGGTAGTAGCTAATGGGCGTCCCACCATCCTGATCAAACCTCGGCAGTATTCATCGTGTACGACCCTGGCGGCCATTCGTCCGTCAGGCATTAGGCTGTTGGAGCGAATTTGTGGTCCAGCATCCGTGAGGATAGTAAGGGGGCGTCGATGGAAGGCGAGTAGAGTTTCGAGGCGCGGGTGAAGTAGGGGAGCGTGTTCCTTGAGCATTTTCAACGAAGAAAAGAGAATTTCAAAAGTCGTTTCTCCTTGCCCTTTTTTGATGCGTTTTAGTCTTTCAATTGCCACGGGATCATCCGCTAGGCAAGCGATACACCAGAGCGCATCAGTGGGCAGTAAAAGTAGTCCTTCATTTTCAAGCACGGCCGCCGCTCCTTCTAGATCGTAGCGTTGAATCATAAAACTGGCAGCTTGTTGAGTAGTTGTCATGAGCATATTACAATGTTGTTTTGTTGCTACCAGTGTATATACTGCCCTAATAACTGGGGGGCACACGGGTAGTGGGTATTCTGAGAAAGCATCTCAAAAAAACGTATCTGTGCAAGTACTTAGTTTGTAGGTAAAGCCTTTTTATTGGCAATACACCCAACCCTTGTACTTGCTGGAAATGTCCAATAAGTTACGAACCTGAAATTAAGCCGCTGGATTGTAGGTATATTACCTATTTTAGCATAATTAAAACAGCGACTGTCTTTGGGATAAGCGAGTTAAAATAAATTTGGTAGGTTATTACCTACCGTTTAGCTTTTGGGAGCTGTTTAATACTACGAGTTGATAATCTACGCTTATATGAACCTTTTTTTTTCGGTCGTATTGTTTTGTTAACTTTAAAAAAATAGTGTTTTGCGAGAAAACTACCACTTACACCGTCTCTTTCTGATCCTCTCCCTGATTTGCACCACTCAGATCGTGCAGGCTGCCCACCTTATTGGTGGTGAGATCACTTATTCTTGTTTAGGGTTTACCAATGGTGACCCCAACTCGAATTCAAATACTTATGAATTTACCATCAACGTTTTTCGAGATTGCCAGAGTGGGGGCTCGGAATTTGATAGCCCTACTTTTATCGTCAATATGCACATTACTGTTTACCAAGGTAATAACCAATACGGTGTCTATTATTTGGATGCACCAGTGGTTGAAGAAGTGAATATTGAAGAGAACATAGGTAATCCTTGTATTGTCGTTCCTTCTAATGTTTGTGTGGAACAAGGGACCTATACTTTTGAATTGGATTTGCCAATAGTTACAGACTCCTACCATATTGTTTACCAAAGGTGCTGTCGTAACAATACCATCGATAATATCCTCTCTCCAGAATCATCGGGTACTACCTACACGATAGAGCTTACTCCTGAGGCACAAACATCCTGCAACAGCTCTCCTCAATTTCAAGAGTATCCTCCCGCGATCATTTGTGCTGGCCAGCCGTTTTCTTACGATTTTTCTGCAACAGATGCTGATGGTGACCAACTGGTGTACGAATTTTGTAGCCCTTACCTAGGAGGCGGCAATAGCGGTGGCAGTGGCTCTTCTAATGGCGTAGCACCTGACCCTGATCTCCCTCCACCATTTGACAATGTCATCTTTCTGGCACCAACTTACACCTCGACCAACCCATTGGGGGATGCTGCTGGCTTTGTTTTAGATGACGCAACAGGATTGATGACGGGAATGCCTCAGTTTACGGGCCAGTTTGTGGTGGGTGTCTGTGTTTCAGAGTATCGCAACGGTGTATTGTTAAGTACTGTCCGCAGAGATTTCCAGTTCAATGTGACAAACTGTGAGATTACCGTTTTTGCAGAAATTGATCGCGACTCCATTATTGCGGGGGATATTTACGTGGTTTCTTCCTGTGGGGAAACGGAGGTTACCTTGACGAACCAGTCGGGGCTGCCTTCTTTTATTGATAGCTACCAATGGCTGTTTCCATTGGGGGTCAACCAGATAGAAAGCACGGAACGTGACCTCACGTATGATTTTCCAGGCGTGGGCACCTACGAAGGAATCATGGTTGTAAATCCGGGATCAACAGGTTGTACCGATACCGCTCAGGTGTTGGTGAATATTTATCCTGGCTTAGAAAGTGAGTTTAGCTTTGATTACGATACCTGTGTGGCCGATGTGGTTACTTTTACCAACCTTAGTACCACGCTGGGTAGCCAGGCCATCATTGCTAACCAATGGCGTTATGGTGACGGTAATGCAGAAGATATTTTGCAAAACAATCATCTCTATCTCAATCCCGGTGCTTACAATGTCGAATTAGAAGTGCGGGATCAAAACGGATGTGTGGATATTAGTTCTCAATTACTACCTTATTTTCCGGTGCCGGATTTGATTGTCATTGCTCCTAGTGAATTCAGAGGTTGTGTGCCCGCAGAGATATTTTTTGACAACCTGAGTTCTCCGATTAACGAAAGTTACCTCTTTGATTGGGATTTTGGTGATGGGAATTTTGGTGGAGATTTGAGTCCCACCCATTTGTACGAAACACCAGGACTTTACAGCGTTTCCTTGGCGATCACCAGTCCACTAGGCTGTACGACCGATACCTCTTTTACGGATTTGATCCTGATGGAGCCAGCACCAACGCCTGGCTTTAGTTTTACACCAGATTTTTTGACTAATTTTTCTCCTGAGTTGCAAATATTGGATGAATCGATAGGCAGTTTTCGTTGGTTCTATGATTTCAATGGCGAAGCGACCAGCTTGTTACCCAGTCCTAGCTACGTGTTTCAGGATACCGGACAAGCTTACATTACTCAAGTAGTGACCCACCCCAGTGGATGTGTTGACTCATTGACACAGTTTATAGACATAAAACCAGAAATAACCTTTTACTTCCCCAATGCTTTTACGCCAAATGGCGACGGTTTGAATGATATTTTTAAACCGAAAGGTTTTACCAGAGGTTTTAAGCGTTATAGCATGAAGGTATGGAATCGGTGGGGGGAACCCCTCTTCACAACTTCCGACCCCTTGAATGGATGGAATGGGCAGAAGAACAATACGGGTCGAGACCAGCCACCGGGTGTGTATATGTACGAATCCGTTTTGATTGGCCCCCGAGGAGAAAAATTTGATTACAAAGGTGTGATTACTTTAATAAGATAAGGAAAGCGCAAAAATAAAGACATGAAGCAGCGTAGGATGAGAGGTTGGTTGTTGATGCTTATGTTGGTATTGGTAGGATTACCCCTGCTTCAGGCAGGCCACATTATTGGTGGTGTGATGTCTTACGAATGTTTAGGCAACAATCGCTACGAATTCACCCTTCGAGTATACCGGGATTGTAACTGTACCATGTGCGCGCAATTGGATGCTTCTGCGGAAATTGGTATTTACCGCTGTAGTAGTGCGGGCAATTGCGAGGGACAGTCTCAAGCTCAGCCCTACGGAACGGTGAGTGTCCCTCTGGCTTCTCAGTCTTCGATTGAAGAACCCGATTATCCCTGTCTTATTCCACCTGATGTTTGCGGACAAGAAGGTATTTATCGATTTACACTCGACTTACCCGTCTCCAGTAGTAGTTATTTTGTTGCTTACCAGCGCTGCTGCCGCAACGTTACGATCGATAACCTTATCAACCCGGATGCTGCTGGTGCGACTTTTATGATAGAATTGACCCCTGCGGCTCAACTCGTATGCAACAGCAGTCCTTCCTTTGGTACTTATCCACCGATCATTATTTGTAATAATGCACCATTGGTCTACGATCACTCGGCGATTGATCCTGATGGTGATATGCTGGTGTACGAATTTTGCGCGCCACTTTTAGGCGGTGGTCCTGACCTGGACCCCTTGTACTACAATACTTGTGGTGGTGCCAGTCCTATTCCTGCTTGCCCACCTCCATATAATACGGTCACTTTTCAGGCACCCAACTACACTTCAACAAGCCCCATGGGGGGCAACCCTACCATCACGATTGATCCCATGACGGGAGTCATTACCGGTACGCCCCAATTTGAAGGGCAATTTGTGGTGGGCGTCTGCGTCTCGGAATATCGGAATGGTTTGTTGTTGAGTAAGGTCTTCCGCGATTTTCAGTTCAATGTTGCGAGCTGTGACCCCACAGTGGTAGCGGATATAGAAGAAGATGTACAAATCAGTGACCAGGAGTTCGTCGTAAATTCCTGTGGAGATTACACCATTGATTTTGTCAATCAGAGCTTTCAACAGGCCTATATTGATAATTTTTCCTGGGTTTTTGATGTTGGAAATGGCGAAATGGCCACCTTCAATGAATGGAGTCCGAGTATCACTTTTCCCGGTGTCGGAACCTATGAGGGGTATCTCTACCTTAATGAAAATACAGATTGCGGCGACACCGCCAGGATTTTCGTGAATATTTACCCTTCTATAGAAGCCGATTTTAGTTTTGCTTATGATACCTGCGTGGCTGGCCCCGTCAGTTTTACCGACCTTTCCCAGACAGGCTCTTGCTGCTTGACCGATTGGGATTGGGATTTTGGTGATGGACAGGGGAGTGGTCTGCAAAATCCTGATCATCTCTACCAATTTCCAGGCGATATTCCTATTACACTTACCGTTCAGGATACCAATGATTGTGTGGCCAGCTCAACGCAGCTGCTCAATTATTACCCAGTACCAGCACTTATTGTCATTGCGCCAAGTGAGGAGCTTGCCTGTCAGCCCGCAGAGATTTTCTTCAATAACCTGTCTTCTCCAATTGATACGACTTACACCATCGTCTGGGATTTTGGCGATGGGCAGTTTGGAAGTGACATCAGCCCGTTTCATACCTACGAAGATCCGGGCATTTATACCGTAAGTGTGGATATCACTTCACCACTGGGCTGCCAGACGGATACGACTTTTAATAATTTGGTCACGGTATTGCCCTCCCCGGTTGCAGGATTTACGTATGCTCCAGACCAGCCAAGTAATTTGTTTCCTGAAGTTCAATTCACCGATGCGTCACAGGGAGCCATTGCCTGGAACTGGGATTTTGGTGTCTCACCGGGAAGCCAGTTTCCCAGCCCTTTGTTTGTTTTTCCAGATACAGGCCTCTATCTGGTCACCCAGGTAGTTAGCCATCCCAGTGGTTGTACGGATACGGTACAGATGATTATAGATGTGATCCCAGAAATTCGTTATTATCTACCGAATGCTTTTACGCCAAATGGCGATGGTACAAATGATACTTTTCGTGGTAAAGGCTTTTTGGAAGGGGCGAGAGAATTTCAGTTCAGGATTTGGAATCGTTGGGGCGAGCCTATGTTTGAGACCAATGACCCATTGGCAGCCTGGAACGGGAGGAAAAACAATGTAGGCCAGGAAGCTCCTCCAGGAGTTTATTTAGTAGTGGTGACGTTTAAAGATCCTCGGGGAAAACCTGTAGAGATGAAAGGATACGCGACTTTGATTCGATGAAAAAAGTATCTTAAAACATTTGTTTTCCAACTAAAAGTCTTACCTTTGCCCATCGTTTGAGAAATGAAGCATGTTTATTGCTTTTCTGGTGACCTCTGAAGGTGTAATTGTTGGAAGAATAGCCAGTCTGAACAGTAATAAACCTCTGAGTTCGATCCGTACACGCTAAGGCTTAAAAAAATAGGACAAAGAATGGATGCCATTAAATTTGTACACGAACAGTTGACACCCAGCCGCGAGCTACCTGATTTTCGCGCCGGTGACAACATTATTGTAAGTTATAAGATTCGCGAAGGAGACAAGGAGCGTATCCAGGACTTCCGTGGAGATGTTATTCAGATCAAAGGTGAGGGTTCTACCCGTACTTTTACTGTACGTAAGATTTCTAACGGAGTAGGTGTGGAGCGTATTTTCCCTATCTCTTCTCCTAATATTGCTGAGATCAAAGTTACCAAGCACGGTAAAGTGCGCCGTTCCCGCTTGTATTACTTGCGTGAGCGTGTTGGTAAGAAAGCTCGTATCAAAGAGCGTCGCCGCAACTAATAGAGCTTTGCTTTGCAAAGACTATCAAGAAAGCCGGATCAATTTATTGATCCGGCTTTCCGTGTTTTAGCCCAACAATAATTATTTTTTCCGTTCGTTTTGAACCCGGCAGGTTGATTTTGTGGCATTTACTGCCCAGCAACTTCCTAATTTTTCTCTTCCCCAGTACCAAATCATCCCTGAAATTGCTTAAATTTCCCAATTGATCCCAGTGGCTCCTCAGCGGCAGGCACTGGAATCAACAATCTGTCTTTAGATATCTATGGTAAATCCACGCCTTTGCTTTTTAAACTACCCTCGCATGAAGCAATCCATCACTTTCGCCTTCGTACTACTATTGCTAAATAGTCTATTTTCAACCTTAGCTGCACAAGGTTGCGAACAATATATCGCTCATGATGCAGTTATTGGCGGCACCCACATTCTTCGTTCTAAATCATCGACCGTCGTCGTTAGGGGAAACTACTCCTACGGTATTGCCTTAAGTTCTGACGATAAGGGAATAACTGCGACCATGGAATCTGTTGGTGGTGTAGAATTCAATCAGGACGATGAAGTCATTTTTATGGATGCCAACCAGCTGCGCCGAAGCTATCGGTTTATTGGTATGGGAGAAATGGAACGCCAGGGGGGAATACCTGTGCAAAAGAACCTGCTACAGCTAGATATGACGGCCCTTCAGTGGTTTGCAGAAAACAATATTACGACGATATATCTGAAGAACAATATCAGCAACGAGATGCGTAAGTTCTCGCTTACCCCCAATCGCTTGGAAGAATTCAACAGTCTTGCCCGCTGTTTCTTTCAGGTTCTGGATCCCAACAAGGTGGTTGACAAAGGAGAAGCAGGACTGCTCATACCTTCAGCTACAACTGGTGCACGCACCTCCTCAGCAGCTTCTACCGATAGTGGCCTAGCGAATACTTCGCGGCCCCCAAGTACTGCGGCCCCTACTTCTGATGCTGAATTGGTGGATTTACGCAAGCAGCTGGCCGATACCAAAAGTCAGTTGCGAGAGGAAATAGCAGCGGAACGGACTAAAGCCGACCAGGTCAAGCGCAATCTTCAGGAGGAAGTCGCCGCCGCCCGGGAACAAGCTGCTCAACAAAAGCAGCAGATTGCCGACGAAGTATTGGCTGCACGTAAGCAGGCCCAGGAAGCTATCGCTGCTGCTCAGGCATCTTCTGCGGAAGCCGTACAGACGGCTCGTCAGCGAGCTGACAACGAAATGTCGGAGATCAATGAGGGCGTGGTAGCCGCGCGTGCGCGCGCTCAAGAGGCTGTCCAAGCTGCGCAAATTGAATCGGCAGAAGCCGTGAAAGCAGCACGCGATAATGCCGCTCAAGAATTAGAGGCTGTCCGCCAGCGACTAGCGGAAGCCAAAACCGCTTACGCCGATGAAATTGCAGGAGCTCGTGAGACTTCTTCCGCGGAATTGCAGCGTATCCGCGATGAGACGGCCCAGCAAATTCAGCAGGCCCGAGAGCAAGCTAAAGTTGAGCGCACCCGAACGACGGAGGAAGTAGTGACGACCAAAGAAACGGCTGCTGAACAAATTTTACGCATCCAGGAAGAAACCGCTGGTCAAGTTGCTCAAATCAGAGAAAATAGCGTACTCGAAAAAGAGAAACTGGCCTTTGAAGTAGCAGAAGCTCGCCGTAAAGCCGCCGAACAAAAAGCATTGGTAGAACAACAGAATGCGGCAGAGTTGGCGGAATTACGCGAAAATGCGGCTAAGGAAAAAGAAGCTGCTGCCGTTTCGGTTGCAGAGGCGCGAGAACGCGCTTCGGGAGAAGTAGAAAATATTCGTCAACAAGTCGTCGCGGAGCGCGAAAAAGCCGCTAACGAAGTGAGCTCAACGCAGGCGAATTCTGCCGAGGCGATTGCTGCGAGTAGACAAGCCGTAGCTTCTGAAGAAGCCAAAGCTGCTGCTGAAGTACAAGCTGCTAGGGAGCGTGCCAGCCAAAGTATTGCTTCCATCAACGCGGAAGAAGCCGCTCAAGTTGCTGATGCCAGAACCCGTTCGGCTGCTGAACAACAAAAAATTGCCACGGAAGTGGAAGCCGCTCGTGCCAGAGCAAAGGAAGAAATCAGCCGTATCCAGGAAGAAACGCAGGTAGAATTGACACAGGCTCGCCAGCGTAAAGAAGAGATTCAAAAAGCAGCAGCGGCCGAAGTAGAAGCTGCCAGGAAAAAAGCCGAAGAAGAAATTGCTGCTGCCCGAGCTGCAGCCGAACAACAAGTAGCTGCTACCCAGGCACAAGCCACTGAAGCCAAGGGGCGTTACGCTGAAGAAGTGAATACTGCGCAGCAACAATCAGCCGAACGACGCAAGCAGATCGAAGCCGAAGCAGCGGCCGCCATCAAAGATGCCAAAGACCGTGAAGCAGAGATGCTCAACGCTTCCGCTTCTGAAATTCAGGAAGCTAGGGAGAGAGCAGCCCGTGAATTGACTGCTGAACGCGAAAAAGTGGCCCAGGAAATTGCTGCAGCACGCCAACAATCGTCAAGGGTGCAGGAAGAATCGGCCACACAGGTAGCCGAAGCCCGGCGCCAGGCGGCCGAATCCATTGCTCAGATTAAACTGGAAGAAGCTCAGAAAGTAAAAGAAGCGAGCGAAAATGCTACGGCTGAGCGACAAAAAATGGCCAATGGCTTGGCGGCTGAACGGGAAAGAATCGCCCAGGAAAAAGCTACTTTACAGGAAAATATGGTCAATGAGGTCAAGCAAGCTCGTGAAAATGCTGCTCAGGAGAAAGAACGCCTGGCACTGGAAGTATTAGAAGCACGTACCGCCTCCAACAACGCACTCCAGAAAGTGCGCGAAGAACAAGCCGAAGCGGTAGCTGCTGCCCAACGATCAGCCAACGAAAAAATTCAGGCAGCCAAAGCTAAAGCGGAAGAAGAGGAGAAAGCATCCGCTACCCGGATCACTACCGCCCGCGAAAGAGCTGAGCTGGAAATGCAGACCCTCCGAGACCGGGTGCGCGAGGAACTCGAACGTACCCGGGAGGAGACCGCTACCAAAAAAGCTCAATACGCAGCCGAAGCAGAAGCTGAGCGCCAGCGATTGCAGGAGGAACTTGGTCTTGCTCGCAAAGAAAGTTCCGAAGCCATCTACGAAGCGCGTCGTCAAGCTACAGAGCAAGTCACAAAAATCAAAGAAGACAATGCTGCGGCCATCGCCATTGAACGTACCAATGCGGAAACGGCCAAAGAAAGAATTCGTCAACAGGTTGCCACGGGAGAGGAACGTTTGCGCGCTTTACAAGAAGAAATCCGTGTGGCGGAGCAGAAGTTGAAGGCTTTACAGGATCAGAATAAGAGTGGTAATAATTAGGAGGCTTTTTGAATTATGCAAAACAGTCAACTTCGTTTTCTTACTTACTTCATCATGGGGTATATGCTGCTGGCTTTTGTCTGGTGGTCTTTCCTGCTGTTTACCAAAAACCGGGATGCCTTTCAGGCCAAAATTGAGCTCCAGCAAATAGGTATGGCTGCGGAGGGGGTGATTAAATCGCCGATGGATTTTTACGTCTCAGAACGCTATCAGGAGTTGGTGAGTGCTTACCGCAAACAGGAACGCATGATCATGGGAGAGACGATTTTCTTGTCGTTGAGTCTCCTGGCGGGTATCTACGTTATTTACCGGGGTTATCGGCGGGAGGTTGACGCCTCCCGGCAGCAAAGAAACTTCCTGCTCTCCATTACCCATGAGTTGAAATCTCCATTGGCGGGCATTCGCCTGGCTTTGGAGACCATTGCCAAACGAGGGGATCAACTCCCTCTTGATAAGCGTCAGATGCTGAGTCAGCGAGGAATCAAAGAAGCAGATCGACTCAATAAACTGGTGGAAGATTTGCTCCTTTCCGCCCGCCTCGAAAGTGCTTACCAGTTTCATCAAGAACCCTTGGATTTGCAAGAGTTGACCGAACGCATCGTCTTGCAGCAAAGTCAGCAAAACCCGGAGGCAGACATTGAATTTATCTGCGCTAAACCACTCGCAATGGTGAGTGGAGATCGCCAGGCACTCACTTCCGTAGTTATCAATTTGATCGAAAATGCTTTAAAGTATTCACCTCCACCTGCGAAAGTAACCGTTGCGCTGCGCCAGGAAGACAAACTGCTGCACCTGGAAGTAGCCGACCAGGGGATCGGTATTAATGCAATGGATAAAAAACGGGTGTTTGAAAAATTCTACCGCGTGGGAAGTGAGGATACCCGTAAAACAAAAGGTACCGGATTGGGGTTATTCATCGTGAAGGAACTGATTAGAGCGCACCATGGAACCATTAAAGTGAGGGACAACCAACCTCAAGGAACTATTTTCGCGATCACACTTCCCGTTATGACCAAGAAAGAAGAGCAAATACCTTCTATAGCCTCTTACCACGAACAATAATGTTATGCTGAGAATACTGTTAGTTGAAGATGAAGAAAATATCCGGGAAACGGTAAAACTCAACCTGGAACTGGAAGACTACGAAGTCGTTGCGGCCAGTGATGGCAAAAAAGCATTGAAATATACACAAGAGCAACATTTTGATTTACTCATTTTAGATGTGATGCTGCCGGAGGTGGATGGTTTCCAGATTTGTGAACAGGTACGATTGACGAATCGGGATGTTCCCATTATTTTCCTTACGGCGAAAGATACTGCTCAGGATCGAATCAATGGATTGCGTAAAGGTGCAGATGATTATCTGGTGAAACCTTTTAATCTGGAGGAACTATTGTTACGGGTAGAACGCCTTATCCAGCGCACCAGTAAAGCACCTGAAGCTTCTCCTGATGTATATACTTTTGGCAACCATACCATTAATTTTGCTACGTTTGAAGCCAAAGGGAGCGATGGCACTTTTATGCTCACCAAGAAAGAAGCTATGTTGCTCAAACTGCTCATTGACCGGAAAGGAGAGGTGGTGAGCCGCCAGCAAATTCTACAATCGGTCTGGGGATATGATGTTTATCCCAGCACCCGCACCATTGATAATTTCATTTTGTCCTTCCGTAAATATTTCGAGAAAGATCCACGCACCCCTGAATATTTTCTGTCTGTCAGAGGGGTGGGTTATAAGTTTGTTGGCTAAGTTTCCTATATTACGGCCTTCAACAGCTGGATATGCAGGAAGAATTAGGCAAATACATTGCAGTTTTATTGTACCGACATGACCGCCTCAATATACCAGGGCTGGGCAGTTTTGAATTGAGCCATGCTCCAGCCTTGGTTGATCAGGTACAGGGTCAGGTGAGCGCACCTAGCAAGGCCGTGCGTTTCAATGAAAATTTGGTGCTAGATGATGGCCTTTTGGTGGATTATTTACAAAAGCAAAACGACTGGACTTTAGCTGATGCGCAGGAATGGCTACGAGCCAGTGTAGAACGCATTAAAAAATCATTGGCCCAAAAAGAAATTGTTGAGCTTCCCGGTGTAGGACGGTTCTTTCGCAATTTCGAACAACAGCTACAATTTGTTGCCGAGAGCGAAAATTTCAATATTGATGCTTACGGCCTCCAAGCGGTAAAAGGCCAGTTGGTTCAACGCAGCCGCGAAGAGAAAATACCTGCCGCCACACCAAAAACAAATTACAGTACGGTCACCCCGCCCAAGCCTTCACCCGCTGCGGGAGTGAAAGCAGATCAGATGGCAGGAGGCATTGCCAAATGGTTTCAGCGCAATTTGCTTTGGGTATTGGGGGCAAGTATTGCTGTAGTTGCAGTGGCTATCTATCTCCTGTTTTTACGTCCCAACCCTGAGTTGCCCGATCCGGTTGCGGATGTACCCCAGGAAAGACTTAATGCCAGCCCTTCGAAAAGCACTCCGCTTGCGCAAGCGGATAAGCTCGCAGAAGACAATACGGCTGATACGGAAGACGATACTTCCGCGATCTCCCCATCCGAAGAAAATGGTGACGACCTTGACACAGAGGCTCCAACGATAGCTCCTGAAGAACACACTGCGGTCATTGCTGTAGGTCTTTTCGGTAACCCCGAAAATGTACAAAAACTGATGCAGCGGCTTTCCGAAGATGGTTATGCCCCGATTTCCCGCAAGGAAGGCAACAACACCCGTATCGGCGTAAGCGTTCGCTTCGCTGACGAAGCAGAACTTCAAAAACTTCTACGAGAAATTCGCAGCAGCTATGCTAAGAATGCTTTTCTGTTGTCGCGAGATGGGGAATCGTTGCGTTAAAGCGCTTATTCCTCCACTAAAATCAAGGCCGCATTGCGAGCTACGGATAGCTTGCCCCCGCTGTGCTGCCCCAGACCATCGGTGTTAATCAGACCATCGTTTAAAACGATTTTCCAGTTGCCACCAGGGACTTTGATGTCCTGGGCTTTGTCTTTGCCATTGTAGGCGACGACGATGCGTTTCCATGAATCACCTACCGCGGCACCGTTCAGGGTATATGCGACCAGGTTTTCGTCTCTGGTATCAATAAATTCAAGGTTTTTCTGAATATCAGTGGTGCTGGTCATCCGAAAGGCGGGGTGGGCTTTGCGCATGGCGATGAGCTCCCGGAAGTAATCAAAGACCTCGCGGTACTGGTGCTTGCGGCTCCAGTCGATCTGGTTGATTGCGTCGGGGGAGTTGAACGAGTTTTCTACGCCGTTTTTGGTGCGAAGAAAATCTACGCCGGCGTGGAGGAAGCTTACTCCCTGGCTGGTGAGCACAATGGTGCCGGCAAGCTTGTGCATGGCAATTTTCTCGGCCTCCGTGGCTTGGGGGCGTGAGAGCGTCAGCCGATCCCAAAGGGTATGATTGTCGTGACAACTCACATAAGTCATGCACTGATCTGGCTGAGGCGCCCAGGCGGCTTTGGAGTAGTTGACATCGCCATAATCCACCTGTGGGTGCTGGGTAGCGGCTACGATGCCAAATTTGATGCTCTCTTTGAGGGTTTCGTTGCCGCTGATGAAGCCCGTTGCATCGTGGGTGAAGACATGCCCTTTGATGGCGTCGCGTACATCATCACTGAAGGCGGCGATTCCCTTCAGTTGTGGCGTGTTGGCCTTAACGGCGAGTTGTTTTTCGTCGATTGGGCTGTCACCTGCTTTCCATCCTTCGCCGTAGATAAAGATGGTAGGATCAATGCTATGCAGCTCGGCGGCTACGGCGTTCATGGTTTCAATATCGTGGATGCCCATGAGGTCTACGCGGAAGCCATCTATGTGGTATTCATCTACCCAATAGCGCATCGACTCGACCATGTATTTGCGGAACATGGCACGTTCAGAAGCTGTTTCGTTACCGCAGGCGCTGGCATTGGAGAAGCCCCCTTCCGCATTTTGGCGGTAATAGTAACCAGGAACGAGCTGGTTGAAAATAGATGCTTCTGTCTGTCCAGTGTGGTTGTAGACGACATCAAGGATGACCCGAATGCCATTGTCATGGAAGGTCTTTACCATCTGTTTGAACTCACTGATGCGCATCGCGCCATCGTAAGGATCGGAAGAATAGCTGCCTTCCGGAACATTGTAGTTGAGCGGATCGTAGCCCCAGTTGTATTGTGGTTCTCGGAGGCGTGTCTCATCAATAGAACGATGATCGAAAACGGGGATGAGATGAACGTGGGTGATGCCCAGTTCTTTAAAGTGCGCTAATCCGGTGGCCTCTCCCTGAGGCGATTGGGTGCCTCCTTCGATGAGACCAAAATACTCGCCGGGATAGCCCGATCCCGAAGAAAGGTGGATGGTCATATCCCTCACGTGTAGTTCGTAGATGATGATCTCGTTGAAATTGTTGAGGGCTGGACGTTGGTCATCCTTCCAGTTTTTGGGGTCCGTTTGGCGGAAATCAATGATGTGTCCACGCAGGCCATTGACCCCAACGGCTTTCACGTAAGGATCGGTGACTTCGGCATTCCACTGTCCCTCGTATTTGGCCTGAAAAGCGTAGTATTTGCCCAACAAATTTTCTTGTACGGTGATCGACCAGACGCCCTGCTCGCCAAGTTCCATCGCCAGGCTATCGAGTGGGGTGCCACCAATACCTTTGTCATAAAGTTTGACTTGCATCGCTTCTGCGGCCGGTGCCCAAACCTTAAAGGTGGATGCGGAGGGGCGGTATTGTAAGCCCAGATCTTTACCGTCGTAAACGGGATAGGTCTCGTATTTATCGTAAATAGTCACGGCCGATTGATTTTGACAGGTGGCAAGACTTACCAGGAGCAAGGTCAGTACCAGCGATGGGAGGAAGAAGGCTACTAATTTCATTTTCAAAAGCTTAGTGAGCGTATAAATTATATTACTTAGTGATCTGTTCGTGGTACCAATGTCCGATCATTTCGTTGACGGATTTGGTCAGGTCAGGGGTTGGCCACGCTAGTTGTTCCTGAATCAATGGGACCAATTGATGGAGACCGTTGATATTCGTTGGAGGCTTAGCTGGCAATACTTTTTTGAGTTGGCGCTTCAAATTTAAGGGAAGATAACTTGCTAGCGGCTTAAAAAGTGGTTTTGTTTTTTGATCTTCCGGGAATAATAGCTCTTGAGGTCGGAACCAGTTGTCTTCCAGCACCTCGCGGTACATTTGCATGTCTTTTCGCAGCGTGTTGGGGACTTGTTGCCAAAAGCGGATAAAGTCCAGGTCCCACAACGGAAGGTACCAACTGCACTCGAACCACTCGTAGGCTCGTACGCCGTTGACGATGAATTTACTGACGTATTCGCGCAGTACCCAATGCTCGAGTTCACTTACGTAATCGTGCTCATTGTCGATGGCTGCTTGAGGCAAATAAGGTTGCCACAGCTGGCGAAGTGCTGGCGAGGGGTAGCGAAGGAAACGTTGGAAAAGAAAATCCTGGAGGGTTTTCAAATTATCAGGATTAAACAAAAAGGTTTTCTCCGGCAGGTAACTCCCCGCTTGAAAATCACCACAATAACCGGGGCAGATGATGCTATCTTCCTCTAACCAACCCATCTCTTTGAGGAAGCGCAAGGCAAAATAATCCTGTTCCTGAGGAATGCTACAGAGGTTGCCCGCAAAGGCAGCGAAGTCTTGCCACGTTTGATCACCAAAGGTTTGTAAAAGCTCCTTCGTATAAGGTACAAACTGCCATTCTACTCCCAGTCGCCTTGCTACCGAGCGGGCGATCTCTACCTCCCAGGTTCCTTCCTGGCCATAGGTGAAAGCCTTGAGTGCAGGGTATTGCTGCTGTTGGAGAATAGTGAGTAGAATACGGGAATCATAGCCACCACTGAGGGGGATGACAATCGTTCGGCCTGCCGCAAAAGAGATGAGGCGGTCGATTTGCTGCTCCAATAATTGCGCAAATTGCTGTTTGAGCACCACGGGAGAAGCGGTGAGTGGTGTTGGCCGCCGATGTGGAAAATAGTTGTGGAGGTAGCAGCGGTTTTGATGGATTTCCAACAACTCTCCCGCCTGCAATTGCTGCCAGCCCTGGAGTAGGGTAGTGTGCCCGGGAATAAACTCGGTTTGAGCAAACGTTTTGTCGTAGTGGATTTGTAAAAGCGTCCCATCGCTGGGCGCTAGATGGTTCGTTAGCGTTATTTTCTTGACCTGCACCGACCAAAATAGAGGAATTGAACGGGCAATGTCGGTGGCTGCGTAAGTACGATCTTCAATGGTCCATAGGAGCGCAAAAGAACCGTTCCATTGCTGTAGCAAGCTTACAAGCGCCTCTGTAGAGACTGCTTTCAATAGGGATTGCTCCACTTCTTCTGGCGAAAGCCACTTCCCCTGATAATGGACACGCCCCGTCCACCAACCTTTGGACAGTGCATACCAAACCCGTTTTTGCTGCTTGATTTGGATGTTGATCATGGGGGTAATTTACGAAGAAAGTAGGAGAGAGGTTGTTGGCCCCTAGGCCCTCGGACAAACCTGCAAAGGCGTCAAATTATCGAGTAAGATATTTCCAGAATAGCTGAACTTTCCTTCCTTGTGGAAAGCTTCGAAGATAATATAGCGAATGGGCTGTTTTGCAGTGAATTCTACGCGGTACTGCTTCCAGTAAGTGTGCTCAATGATGGGCGACTCGTAGAGAAGTTGGTCTTTGCTACATCGATCCGTACTGCCCCAGATCCGTATTTTCAAGGGGCTGTTGTAGCCGCTATAGGTGGCTCCTCGCGCCAGGTCGAGACCGAAAACGTAGCAGGCCGTTTTTTCGATAGTACGCGGCAAGCGCTGGGTGATACTCTCCCAGGTGCCATTGGCACGGGTGATGAGGCCTACGTAGGTATCGCCGTCGTTTGCTTCCTGGTAGATGCCCCAAACGCCGGGGAGGATATCAGGCGTAGTCATGGCTTCGCAACCCACCCAGCCGATGGGGACGGTAGCATCCTGCGGCTCGCCCTCAAAGGAGGGGTTTTGCCAGTAGATGGGAGGAGCAGCCGATTGCGCGTATAGTGTGGTAAAATTGCTGATCCCTGAAGCTCCGGACAAACACCCTGAAATGATCGCCAAAACAGAAAATAGGCCTTTCATAGTAGCAGATTTTTGCAGATTAAAGCAGGAGTAAAAAAGAGGTAGGATTGTTTTTCATCAGAGATTGCATTATCAGAAAAAAGGTATCAAATATCAAAACAGTTATCCTGACGGTAGAACAAAGTAGAACATTTCTGGTCAATACTACCGTTGGAAAAACCCCAGAAGTTTAATTTTTTGAAACCTTTTTCTTCGATAAGCGCATAGCCTGATTGGTACTTTTTCCGATGGGTATCATCGAGAATAATTACCCCATTTGGCTTCAGTTTGGCCAAGGAAGCTTTGATACATTCATTTCTCCTTCTTCCATCAACAATGATAATGTCAAAGGACTCGTTGATGGAAGCTATATTGTTGACGTATTCATTATCCTCCAGTGCTTTGTAGGTAGCTACGACATTCTTAGGTAGTTCTTTGGCCAGCCAGTTGAACCACTCCTGGTCGTACTCTATGGTATACACTTTGGCGATGCGCTGGGCAAAATAAAGGGTGGAATACCCTGAGCCATATTCGTACATTACCAAATCAGACCTAAGTCTTTCTTCTAAAAAATGATTCAAAGAATTTGAAAGCCAGGGTATTGGGTTGCCTTCTTTATCAACACATTTTTTTGTTCTAAAAGACTTTATCCACCCTGATTGATAGAGGAAAGACGCTTTTTGATCCCACCAAAGCTTTAGAATGAAAAATTTCCGGATGCTTATTTTTTTAAGAAAGTCTATGATCATGCCATTACTGTTTTTTGGAGTAATAGGAGGTAAAGCTAGTAAGAAAATTAAAATCGCCTCAGACAATTGTTACCTTCGTCCTTGAAATAATTGTTGAGATCACCATGGGTGTAATAAAGCGGCAAGGCATAAAGGCCGGGATTTGGATGTATGCCGGAGTAATACTTGGCTTTGTCAATGGTATTTTACTTTTTCCCCGAATCCTTGGCCCGGAAGTTTATGGTTTTGTTCAGTGGTTGTTTTCCGTTACAGGGGTGTTGGCTACGGTGGGAAGCTTAGGCATGAGATCGGGATTGGTACGCTACTTTCCCTTCTTTCGGTCTGCCGAGAATAAGCATTATGGTTTTTTGGGCTTTAGCTTGCTGATTGCTCATGTTGGTTTGTTGCTTCTGTTGCTCTTGCTGTGGTTAGGGCAGGGCTATTTTTTTGAATTCTTTGAGTCTCCTGAAAATGCCACCTATTTGAAAAGCAGTTACTGGCTACTGCCTTTGCTGCTGATCTTTCTAGTGATTTTTGATATCCTGTCGTCCTACTTGATGGCCCTGCTCCGGCCGAGCGTGATGCTGTTTCTGCGTGATTTACTCTCCCGAGTGATTACTACGGGCTTGATTGTCTGGTTTTATTTCGGCGGCTTGACGGTGGATGCTTTTTTGTTTTTGTTTGTGGCTAAACAGGTGATATTAATATTCGGTGCTTATGTCTATTTGAAGAGAATGGGCGAATGGCACCTGAAGATTGATTGGACTGCTTATCCTCGGGAACGTTTGCGGGAGATAGGCAATTACAATGCCTTTAATATCCTTACCGGGCTGGGAGGGCAATTGGTTAATCGTATTGACAGTATTATGATTCCTGCCTTGATCAGTTTCGAAATGAACGGGATTTATAGCCTGTTTTACTTTGTCACAACGATTATTATTATGCCCTACGAGGCCGTCCGGCAAATCATTACCCCTTTGATTGCAGAAGCGTGGAAGGACAATGATTTGGTGCAAATTCAAGATTTGTACCAACGCACAGCCAGAGGTGCTTTTGCTATTGGGCTCCTTATTTTCATTGGAATAGTGGCCAACCTGGATAATGCGGTGCTATTGATAGGTGCGGAGTACGCTATTGGGACGAATGTTGCCATCTGGCTGGGAATAGGGCAGCTCATTTATTGCATGAATGGTTACAATCTTGCCATTCTTACCCTAAGTGATCAGTTTCGTTGGGATCTTTTGATCAAACTCTCCGCTGTGATGTTGAATGCTGTGACCAACTACCTTTTTATCATAGCTTTTGGAATCACAGGTGCTGCAATTGCTACAGCTAGTACGATCTGCGTGAGTAATTTTATTTATCAGGGGTTGATTTGGAAATATTTCAAGATGCAACCTTTTACAAAACAGATGGTGGGCATTACACTATTGGGAGGCGTGGTCTATGTACTACAGTTGCTTGTCCCTCCTTTGCCGCCTCATTTTTTAGTAGACTTGGGGGTAAGATCCTTGCTAATACTGGTGCTGTTTTCAGCGGGCATACTGGTGTTTAAATTGGTACCTGAAGCAAATGAAATTTGGCAACAAGGCCCTTGGAGGATCAAGAAATAGGTAGTTGTAGCTTGATGATCGTACCGATAATTTTACCATTGTCATCACGAGGTTCCTCTACCTGGAGTTCATATCCGGGATGATTGAGTATTTCTAAACGACGCTGGGTGATGGTAATTCCCAGTGATTTGTGACGGTAAATACTCTTGTTTTGTAATTTTTGCGCTTTAGTGGTACTAATGCCGGGGCCATTGTCGCTGATGGTTACTAACAAATAATCATCTCGGTCTTGGTAGTTGACACTGATTTTACCCCCTTCTTTTTTGCCCTCCATTCCGTGCAGCACTGCATTTTCTACGAAGGGCTGTACGAGCATAGGAGGGAGCTGTACCCAATCGGGTTCCAGAGAGCTATCCAGCGTGATCTCGTAGTCAAAGCTATCGTGAAAACGAATTTTTTCAAGAGAAAGATAATTGTTGAGCAAATCAAGTTCGTCTTTGAGGCTTACCTGCTCTTCGTGAGAGGCTTCTAGTGCCGACCTGATCAGGAGAGAGAAGCGGGAAATCATTTTTATCGCGTTTTCCTGCTCGGTTTTTCCGCCAATGATCATCCCCTGAATGGTACTCATGCAGTTGAAAATAAAATGGGGATTCATTTGTGCGCGGTAGGCTTGTTGGCGTAAAGCATCGATTTCTTTGGCCATTTTTGCTTTTTCACCTTGTTGACGAAGGCGCTGAATATAAGCGTTGACCAGCATGTAGCCCGTCCCTAGAATAATGACTAAAGCCAGTGTTTTTACCCAGGCCAGCTGCCAGAATGGAGGGGCAATAGTAAAAGAAGCCTCTTGGTGTGGCCGATAAGATTGGCCAGGAATAATTACCTCAATCTCCATTGAGTAGCTACCTGGATTCAAGCTGGTTAGCATCAGTTCCTTGCTATTGGTAGTGATCCATGCTTGATCAGGATTTAGGCGATAGCGATAGCGGAGCTTGCCCATGTAGCGGAAATCCAGGTAGTAGAAAACGAATCGTAAAGTATTGTCTTGGTAGGATAAACTAGGATTTTGTTTTAAGTCGAGCAAAGACTGATTGAGGTAGACTTCGTAGAGAAAGTTTGCAGGAGGGGCTGTCGGCTTAGCATCGTACAAGGGGAGCAGTGCTACACCTTTACTGGTGGTGATGGCTATTTGGTCTGCCCAAATATCTAGGTCGTTGATGTTGTTGGCCGGTAGGCCAAATGCGGTACTATAGGTAGTGATCGTTATTGAGTCTCCTTGGAAAGTGATTCTGTTTGCACCATTCTGGCTGCCAGTCCATATTTGCCCCTTGGGATCGACAATTAGGTGGGTAATGGTATTACTGTTCAAGCCATCTGCCATTGTTAGAAAGCGGATGTGATCTTTGCTTTGATTGATAATAGCCAGCCCTTTGCCGTGGGTCGCAGCAATGATTTGGCCCGCAGGCAAAACTTCCAATTCGTTTATTCTGATGTTAAGACTGTCGGTGACGGGGTAATGGAGCGTTGATTTTTTCTGGAGGTCATAGAAATAGAGGCCGTTCATATCACCAATGGCCATCTCATGATCTGAGGTTTGAACAAGACAACGGATACGCGATTTGTTTTCTAAGGAGAGGGACTGGATAATTGATATTTCCTGGTCTTCCATTAACAGCTTTAAGAGTACTGCTCGGTTCTGGTATTCTGTCGCCCAAAGCTGATGACGATTAACTATATCCTGTTTGAGCTGGCCTATCCTAAGGTTAGCAGCTTGAATATTATTGGGACGTACATGCGAAAGTTTATTCCAATGTGTATTCCAGAATTGAAAAAAAGGATAAAGGAAAAACATCTTTTGGTCAGGATGATAGGTGATTTTTTCTACGCCTTGTTTTTCATCTGGAGCCAGAAAAGGGGAGTAGCTGCCATCTTTACTCAGGGTGACTAAGTCACCGTTTTCAAACATCGCTAAAGCATCCTCTTTTGAATAGGGGGCTAGTTGGCTAAGTTGTTGATCAATTTCATTGTTGTAATTGTTGTGGAGAATTTGCACCTCAATACAGGGTAAATAAAAAATACCATCTTCCAAAGTAGCTACCCATATTCCTCCTTGATTATCTTCAAGTAAATGAGAGACGGTATAGCCCTGGAAAAAAGTCTGTTCTGGTTTCCCGTCCAATACATTGGCCAAATCCTTGAATAACAATAATCCTGACTTAGCATTAAGTCCCAATAAAATTCGCCCATTCTTTAGTTGAGCTAAAGAGTTGATACTGGGTAGTTTAGGGCTGTGGATGCTGAAATTGCCATCATTGTTGATTAAGAGGAGATAGTCGATGTATTCGAGTAAAAATTGGTCATTGGCAAGCGGAAAAAACTGATGCCCGTGAACGTCGCGTAGATCTTTGTTGGCATTGTTGAGAATATTAACAGGGATCATTAAGGTCGTGTCCCTACCGTTGGGGCGAATCAGATCAAAAGGCAACCTCTGCTTTCGCAAATAGCTGTTGATTTTGTCCCCTTTCTCTTCACTGGTATTAGGGGGCAGTTCTTCAAACAATAAGGCTGAATTTTCTATGAGAAAAGCTCCGAGAGAGGAGAATAGCGCAGGGCCTCTGAGGTTGGAATGCCCATTACTGGTAATGCTTAAGATACCAAGGTTTGAGAGTGATGCATACAGTGTTCCTTGTTGGTCAACGGCGAACTCTCTTACGAGATAATACTTGTTCCGATGCTCCTGTAGGAGGTAGTTGTATTCGTAGGCTGCAATGGTATCTGCACGATGGATATAAAAGTTACCGGAAAAAGTACTCATCCAAATCCACCCCCGGTGATCTTCGTGCATGAAAAGCACCGTTTTATCAAGCAGCCCTTCTTCGGTACCGTAGTTCTTGAATTCGTAGCCATCAAAGCGGCTGACGCCATTATCGGTTGATATCCAGATGTAACCCTCACGGTCCTGAATGACTTCATAACATTCAGAGCTGGGCAACCCATTTTCGGTGGTGTAATGAAAAAAAGAAGGTTGGGTGGATTGTCCAGGCAATAAGCTATTGAAGCCTAAGCTAAGGGCGAGGAAAAAGATGTTTCGGAAGACGCTGGAGTAGGGTGATTTCATAGCTGGCGGCTTAACTGAAAACAGGAATGTTAATCGTAACCGTTGTGCCAAGTGTTTTTCCCTGGTCATCCTTTGGTTCTTCGATCTGGAAATGGTAGTCTTTATGATTAAGAATTTCCAATCGCCGCTGGGTAATGGTCATCCCCAATGATTTGTGTTGGTATTTGCTTTTGTTTTTTTGTTTTTGAGCCTTGGTGACACTAATGCCGGGGCCATTGTCGATGATTTTTACTTGGAGTTCTGTTGCTTTTTGTTCGTATCGGATAATGATTATTCCATCTCCCTTCTTTTGTTCCATGCCGTGCAAGACGGCATTTTCCACGAAGGGTTGCACGAGCATTGGCGGCAGCCTAATCCAATCCGGATCCAAATCTGGCGCGACTTCAATAGAATAAGAAAAATTGTGATTAAAGCGGATTTTTTCCAGGGATAAGTAATTTTCCAAAAGGCTTACTTCTTCCTCCAGGCTTAGTGTTTCCGCTTCCGAAAATTCTAAAGACATGCGAATCAGGCGGGAGAAGTTGGCCAGCATTTTTACCGCCTGATCTTGGTCGTGATAGTCACCAATGATCATCCCCTGAATGGTACTCATGCAGTTGAAAATAAAATGGGGGTTCATTTGTGCGCGGTAGGCTTGTTGCTTGAGTTGGCTTACTTGCTCTTGCAGTGCAATGCGTTCTTTTTCCTTGGCCAGTTCCTTCATTCTGCGGATGAAAATGGCGTAACTGATCAAAAAAACGATAAAAATAACAATGGCAATAAACCAGATGGTTTGCCAGAAAGGTGGAGCAATCAGGATACTTAATGGTTGGGCAGTGACCCATTGGCCAGACTTATCCCTGGCCTGGATTTCCAGAAGATATTCATCTGAATTCAGGTTGAGTAAATCAAGGGTGTTGTTTTTAGTATATACCCATTGGTCATCCGGTTTTAAGCGAAAGCGATAATCTATTTTTCCAGATTGAGAATAATCAAGGAAATGGTAAGCGAGTTGGATGTTTCTCTCCTCCCAGCTCAATGATTGAAGATTACGGTGATGAATAGGGCTCCCGTTTAATAGGATATCATGGATATAAACAGGGGGGGGAGCAGGCTGATTTATTTGGGCAGGATTAATTTTTGTAATATGGTACTGAGAGAGTACGAACAAGTCTTCTCCGAGAAAGGCAATGTCACTAATCTCTTCATTAGGAATACCGTCCTTTTTAGAAAAAATGTAGTTTTTCTCGATGCCCTCTTTTAAAGGAATACGATTGATACCTTTGCTACTAACCGCCCAAAGGATGTCGTTTTTTACGTATACATGGCTAATGGTGTTGGCGTCAAGCCCTTCTCTTTCTGACCAGATGGTCAAAGAATCTCCTCGCAGCAAGTAAATACCACTACCCCTGGTGGCCACTACGATCCCACCTCCTGGTATACTACAAATGTCTTCCACTCTCTCCTTGTAAATTGAATGACCAGACATTGCTATCAGTGGGGCTTGTGTATCCGCAAGCTGAAACAAGCCATCCAATGCACCTACCCATACTTTTTCGGGAGTCTCTTCTACAAGAGCGGTGAGTTTATTGCTGCCCCGTAAAGGATAGAATTGTGAAATAAGAAGCTCCTCGTTTTCAAAGGCAAATTTGTATAAACCGCGTGAGGCATGTAGACCCCAGAAGCTATGAGGTACCAATGCAGGAATAAGCTTTTTGATAGCCAAGCCCACCCAAAGTTTATTAGAAGTGGAATAAGTGGTAAAGAGTTGCCAGCTATTCCCGCTCCAGTATTTGAGAGGCGAAGCACTTAGAAGTGGGAGCTTGGGTATGGTTAGAAGTCCGGCAACACTATTCATGTTGTCTAAAAAAGAATGCTTCTGGACTTGTAAAAGTGTATCAATCAGGAAGACCGATCCTGAGGCCTGGGCAACAAAAATTCCCTGGTCTTCGCTGGCACTAATGCTCGTCATGAGGTCTCCTTCCTTCTGCGGACTGATATTGATCGTCAGATTTTTTGGTGCTGGTGCATAAAAGACACCATTCTCAAGCGTCGTTATCCACAATCCCTCCCATTGATCTTTGAATACATGGGTAACCGTATGTCCTTTCAGTAAAATAGTAGATGGATTGTTATTGAGAAATTCCGTGACTGAATTAAATACTTTTAGTCCTTCCAAAAGATTATATCCTACGTAGATGATCCCTTGATCATCGGTGTAAACACAGTTAATGTAGCCTGGAGAGTGGCCGGTAAAATATTGCTCCATGCCTGGCTTTGGTAAGTAGTAGAGGGAGTCCAGGTGTTGAATAATGATGCCTTGTGCGAGGGGAAAGGTATAAGCCCGGCTTCCTCCTTGCTGTTTTGCTGCATCTTTTTGGTTAGCTGGGAATTGGTAAATTATGGGTTCTTTTCCTTTGTCAAATAAGGTGAGTTGGAAAATATTATTGTCGTACCACCATGCTAAGTAATCCTCGCCCTCTTCTTTTGTCATATCTGCCAATTCGTAGGACATGTGGAGTGGAAAATTGGTTTCACTATCATAGTAAATACTGAAATAGTCTTCTGCAACGCAAGAGGTGAGGTTTAGAATAATTTCCCCCGTTGTTGTGATAAGTGCTCTGGCATACCCTCGCAGGCCTAGCTCTAAATCGCCGTTTTCGTGTACCCTGAAATTATCAACCAGATAATACTTATTTCTTATATCCTGTAAGCGAGTATTGTATTCATAAGCGGCAATCGTATCACCCCGGTGTATGTAGAGGTTGCCGGAAAAAGTACTCATCCAGATCCAACCGCGGTGGTCTTCTTGAAGCTGGAGTACTGTTTTGTCGATCAGGCCCTCTTCTGTTCCGTAATTGTTAAATTCGTAACCATTAAATCTACTTACACCGTTATCGGTTGATATCCAAATATATCCTTTGCGGTCTTGGATGACTTCATAACATTCAGAGCTGGGCAACCCATTTTCAGTGGTGTAATGAAAAAAAGAAGGTTGAACCGACTGAGCGATCGTCAAGCCTGAACTTAACAGCAGGTTGATAAGCCAAAAGATGCGTTGAACGCTTGATATGGGCAGAGAGCCATGCATTGTCTTCCTCGCGCGAGTAGTTGTGGTTTGTAAAGTAAAGCGTAACACAAAGTAATACAGGCGTTTTTTAGGTGCCCCATTGGTTTGCTTGTGTTATGCCAAGGTGAAAATAAGGATTCTTTTGGTATTGTGGTGGGAGATAAAAATCGGCTGTTGGTAGCAATTACAGAATTCAAGACCATGGCTTCTGAATTCAAGATGATAGGTTCCGAATCTCCGATAGAAGAAATGAATTTTTTTTTTCAGGTTACATTTGTAAGGTAAGCAGGAAGATAATAACCCCGATTTTTACAACTCTCCTGACAAAATGCTTGCGAAACGCGCTTTCTCAAAAAAAAGCACTTTCTCTGACAATTAGCCTTCCGATTAAGTAGCAACCCACTAGTGGTTGTTGCTTAATTGGTTTTTTAGAACAGCGTTTAAAAATTTTTTATCTTTTTGATAAACTCCTCTCTTCTGGCCCGGGCTAAAGGTACGGGAGTTTTGTCACGCATGATGATTGTACCACCGTCCTGAAATAAATAACTGGAAACCCACCGAAAATTGATGATATGCGACTGATGACAGCGAAAAAAGGTGCTTACAGGGAGCATTTTGGCAAAGTCACCAATGTTTTTTGCGACTGTTATTACGGCTTGATTTTTACTGTGAAAGGCAGTAGTCCCCCGGTCGGAACTCAGACGCATCAGTTCTGCTAAAGGAATAAAATGGTAGCCCTGCTCATTGTTTACTATGATGGTCTCAGGTTCCTTCTTTTCCCAATCTTCGCGCATGGCCTGCAAGCGGCCCGTTAACTGATGATTATTCTTTTCCTTCAGGCACTTTTGTACAACAGCAATAAGCCGATCAGGGTCGATAGGTTTTAAGAGGTAATCTAGTGCACTGTATTGAAAAGCCTGAATCGCATACTGGTCATAAGCAGTAACAAAGACCAGCTGAAAATCGTGGGTCTTAAGCATCTCCAACAGGTCGAAGCCCGTGTGTTGTCCAATGCGAATATCAAGGAATACAATCTCTGGTTCCAACTGATGGATCAGTTTGCCTGCATCAATAATGTTGGCTGCTTCACCAACGATAAGGACTTCCGGGCAATACATTTTCAGGATACGGGAAAGGGTAATACGGGCGGTCGTTTCGTCGTCGATCAAGAGTGCTCTCAAGCTGTTTTTCATGCTAGTATTATGTGTTCAGGTCAGCAAAGCGCAGAGAGGTTGTCATTCTACGGTAGGTAGTAGTGAGTAGCTACTAACCAAGCGGAGCAAGATAGGTGATTTTTTTTGGTTTTGAGAATTTGGCGGTTGGTTAGTTTGATGTTGTTAAAAGAAGTTCAGCCCGCAGCTGTTTAACCAACCAACCTTTACACCTTTACACCCTTACACCTTTCCACCATTCCAACCCTCACACCCGCTAACCCGGCAAAAAAGCCACCAATTCACAATAGCCAAAAAACTTCCCATTACGATCAAAGACCTCTCGTCGGATGACACCGATAGAGGGGGCGAACCAGTCGCGAAGCCGAAAGCGTTTGCGTACCAGTTGGGTCACCCAAAGTTCGTAGGCCATGGCTACGCAGGGAAAGCCACCCGCTGGTGTGTTGAGGTCTTCCTGGTCGAGAATATGTACGGGGCCGATGGCGAGGTCAATTTCCAATACTTGTACCCCGTTGCTAAAACCAGTGATATGGGAGTATGACTGAGGAATGCTATCCCCTGAATGCAGCCCAATGGGTAAGCGCCAACCATTCTCTTCGGTGCGCAACTCAAAGCCCGCCAGGGAACTGAGCATGTCAGGCGTGAGTTTGGAGAGCAGATCCAATGACAGGCCACGATCTGTACATTGTACCTCGTATTGCCCCTGGTAGACAGTATCCTGGAAAGCATTGATAATAACCATTTTCAAACGGCTTATATCAGCGGTAGCGCCAGGCGCTATCACCTGGTGGTAAGTACGAAAACTTGGCTTTTGGTTGTCGCCATACCATTGGTAAACCCATTGCCGCCCCAGGGGGTATTCGACAATACTGGTACAATCGTTTTGTGCCTGCCCCACCAGGCAAGCACCAGCCAGTAATAGGCAGGAGGTGAGTAGTTTTCTCAAGGACAACGAATTTCATCCCAAAAATAGGTCTTTTTTGGGATAAGGGCTTTCAATTGTAAAATAGAAACTCTACATTTGTGCCCGCTGCCAAATAAAGGAACCAAATCACAGGATTTGTTGTCTTTAAAAGAGGAGCACACTCGCCGGTCCCGTAGTACAACGGATAGTATATAGGTTTCCGGAGCCTAAGATGGTGGTTCGATTCCACCCGGGATCACAGAAGCGTAAATCAGCAGCATGCTGGTTTGCGCTTTTTTGTTGGTCTTAGCTATGGAATCCCAAGGGCCTCACAATACCTTTGCATCAAGGCATAATAGCTAACAACGGCTTCACTACGTGTCTTTTGTTCTTCGGTATCGGTCGTTTGTTGCCATTTTAGGGCGTTTACTTTTAGTCTGATATTGGCTCGGTAGAGTTTGTAATAGAGGAAAAGGATTTGATCCTCTTCGGTTGCTATACAAGGCAGCTGTTGCAGGTAATGCTGGAGGAAAATATCACCCAAGTCGCTACGTCCGAAATGGTCCAGGTCCATGCAGAAAAAAGCCAGTTCGTTGAGTTGGTCGGCCTGCCGGAAAGGGTCGTTAAACGCGATACAGTCAAAAAGTACCGGGCGATCTAGCAAGAAAATATTCGCAGCGTGTAAATCACCATGGACTTCAATGTAAAATTGCTGCTGGTGCCGTTCCTGGATTCTTTTTTCGTGCTTTACCAAGAGCTGCTGTCCTCCAATCACCCATTCCTCCAGCGTTCTTGCGGCGGCTGGGCCTATGAGCTCCGCAACCACTGTGTGGGCACTGCGTAGATCCGCAAAATCTTCTTGCATCCCTTGGAGGTCGGGCGGCTCAACTACCTTCCCTGCGGAGCGGTGAAATCCAACCAGTTGATCGGCAATGGCTACCATGTGCTCTCCTTGTACCTCGCCGTTTTCCAGCATGTTACTCATGAGCCTTTCTTCGGGCAAGCGCTTCATTTTTATGGCATAGTCAATCAGGGTGCCTGCGCCTTTGCCCATCACAATTTGCTCATCGAGCTTACTGATCGGTACTACGTCAAGATAAACCCCTTCGGTGAATCTTCGATTGAGTTTTATTTCCTGGTGGCAGTAATTTCTACGCTGTTCGAGGCTACGGAAATCCAGGTAGGGGAGTTGTATTGCCTTGGGAATTTTATAGACATAGTTTGGCGTAAGGAGCACCTGTGAGATATGCGTGGTTATTACCGAGGTTGCCCCCTCCGTTTGCGCTAAATTTCCTGCAAGATTTCGAAGTTCAGCTGGGGTCATGAGGAATTCCTTTTGTAAGATAATCTGGTTGTAGAGGTACGGAATTTCGTGATGTTATCACAGACCTCCGCGTCTCCGTTTCTCAGTGGCAGAGCAACTAAATCTCACTTAAATAAGCCTCCGTCTGCACTATCATCTCCGAGATCGTCAGCTGGTCGGTCCAGAAACTCAAATGGGTTTTAGCTAGCGGCTCATAGCTTTCTTTCACTTGCAGGTACACTTCGTAATCCGCTTCGCTGTAAGGGCGATCCTGGGCCACACGTTCCTTGATGTGGTGTTCAGCGGCGTGCAATTCAATCCAGATCACGGGCACCTCGAAGGCAGCTCCCATCTCCTCGAAAGTACGGCGCAACTGTTCTTTATAAAAAGTAGCATCAACAATGACGGACTTACCTGCCTTTAGCGCTTGCGCCACTCGCTCCAACAAGCTGTTGTAAATGAATTGCTTGCTTTCAGCATCATAACGCCCCTTTCTCCCCAGCTCCGCGCGCAGCATGTCGCTGTTGAAATGAGGGAAGTCGAGGTGCGCTGCCAGGGCCATGGCAAAAGTTGTTTTACCAGTGCCGGGTAAACCGGTAATCATGAGCAGGAATTGGTGGTGCATGGTTTTTATGAAATTACATGCCACAATATCAATTGATCATAGGTTACGGTCAATGACAAGAATCATAGATGGCAATGATTTATAATTTTGTAGACTTTTTGTTTGTGAATATTATTTCCTAGCTTTATTTGATATAGTCTGTCAAGGCAGGATTTCGCTTCGCGGCTACTCCGTGGTGTGAAAAGATGACGCCGCTATTTTCTCGACTCGCAAGGCGAAAAAAGTAGGCAACGCAGCGCGTTGGCGAGGCTTTTTAACGCAGCGAGGCGGGAAAAGGGCAAGTCAGAATTCACAAATCCTGCCTTGGAGGACTATAATAAGGAGATTTTGAAAATAGGATTTCTTAATTTTTATCTCTCAGTTTCTCACCTCGTAAACGCGCTTCAAAATGAAGAATTACTTAATCGTTGGACTCTTGTTTTTGCCTTTTTTACTTTTCAATCAGGTAGATTGGTTGCAAATTGGTCAGCCGCGAGGCGCAGTGATCGACGAAATATTGGCGGGGCCTGATAGCTATACTTACCTAAAGACGGTGAATAGTCGCCTTTACCGATCTGGCGATGATGGAGGAACGTGGGAAGAGCTGATGTTACCTCCATCCAGTAATTATATCTCCTATTGGACTGTAGGCGCCGATAGTAACCTCTACCTTTTTCTTAGTGGGGTTTTGTATCGAATGGATTCGGAGTCTACCGATTGGACATCCATTGAGATGCCTGATGTTCTCTTTTCATTTTCTTCCATCGTTGTTTTTTCAGATGGAGGAATTATGCTCGTGGCCACCAATGGAAGAATGTATTATCGTGACCCCTCAACTAGTGATTGGGAAATGAAATACAGTAATAGTATTTTTCAACCGGGCGTCCAATTTGTGATGGGAAATGATGGCTATTATTTCCTTTATGGAGTAATTAAGATATGGCGTTTTTCTCTTGCGGGAGACCCTGTAGTAGAATTGGCACTTCCCAGTAATGGAGAGATTTTAGATGATGTAGAAGTAGGTCCTGACGGAGATCTCTGGTTTTTTGCCAATTATCACTTGTACCGTTCTGAAAATAATGGTGATGATTGGGAAGAAGTTTCAGTGGAAGGAACAGGTACCCCCAATCGCGTCGGTTTCGGGCAGGACGATGTGGTCTATGTTTATTGGTTTAGGAACCCAATCCTTCATAGTTCATCTGATGATGGAGCAAATTGGGAGCTTGCAATTGATTTGTCCACGGAAACCGATACTGGGCTTATTCCAGTTCCACTAGCCTCAGGAGCTGAGCTCTTTTATCAAACGGATTGTAAAAGCACGATCATCAGGACTACTGACGGAGGACTCACTCATGAAAATATTTTTTACAATATCCGTCAATCAAAAATCATAGGATTGAGCGGAAGAGCCACTGAACGTTTATACGTTAAATCTTGTGGTATAGGATTTCAGTTTACAGAAGACAATGGACTGGATTGGGAGCGTATAAAAATAAATAATCAGCAAGCTCAAGTCTTAAGCGTTGGGCCGAACAATGAACTTCTTGCTAGTGATTACGCTAATAATTATTACGTGTCGGTAGATGAAGGGCAGAGTTGGCAAGAAATTTTTATCCCCAGTACAGCGGAGTTTTATCTTGATAAAGGCTATTTTTTTCCCAACAATACCATTGTGATGGGCGGAGAGTTTGGAGATATCTTCTATTCACTTGATGGAGCGGAGGGGGAGATTCAACGTTATTATCCTCCTGATTATCTTGGCGAAATATATTACCATCCCGAAGATTACCTTTTTACCCTGAATTCAGAAGCATCTTTGGGAACCCGAATGGAGCGCATCGATATGAACACGAACAGCGGTGGATTGCTAGAGAACCTGCCTTTCGATAACTTTTTGCCCATTCAACTGGTCATCACTCCACAAGGGACCATTTATTATTTGGGGAAATCATCACTGGGCACTCCGGTTACTAAAATATTTCGCTCCGATGACCTCGGAGACAGTTTTTATGAAGTTTTCTCCCTTCCAACGGATCCCTTCCAATTTAATCTCCAATCTTATAGTTTGATGCTGGATCCCATTGGAAACATCTACCTGTTTACGGGGACGGAGATTATTTTGAGCACCGATCAGGGGATTTCCTGGCAGACTTACCTCTCCGATTTGCCGGGACAAGGCAGCGAGGGAGGCATCTATATTGATGCCGATAATTACCTGTATCTGTTGCGTTCTGCTGGGCAGATTTACCGTTCAGCAGTACCTCTGGTAGCGCTAGGGGAAGTGTCAGGCACTTTATGGAATGATCGTAATGAAGATTGTCTGACCCAAGAAGCAAACGAACCCTTTTTGTCTTCTTGGTTGGTTGCCGCTACTGGCAATACATGGACCTTTTATACCTCCACCAATAACAATGGAGCTTACCGCCTTTCCTTGCCGGAGGGCTCTTTTACGCTTGGTCCGGTGGTGAATCATCCACTGTATAGCGCATGTTTAGCAGATGCTTCGGTGGAAGTGGTTATAGATGAAGCCATAGCCTTGGATTTTCCGGTGGAGCCTACATTGCTGTGTCCGCTGATCACTGCCAACGTTTCGGTACCACTTTTGCGGCGTTGTTTTGATAATATCTACACCGTTCGGGTTTGTAATGAGGGTACCCAGGTGGCCGATGATACCCATATCAGCATCACGCTAGATGAGTTTTTTGTTTATCAAACCAGTACACTGGATCCTGTGGAGGTAGGTGGGCAAACCTACACCTTCGCCCTGGGCGATCTTCCTTCCGGCACTTGTACGACTTTTAACCTTACGGTGAACCTATCTTGTGAGGCCGAATTAGGACAGGAACACTGTGTCAGTTGGAGTACCACCCCCGACAATGAATGCGCACCTGCTTATCTTTCCCCAGTATCGGTTGAGTGCCAGCATAACATCGGTTCCTACGATCCTAACGACAAACGTGCCTTCGTCAATGGTTACGAAACAATAGACTTTCTCGTTCCTGATGCCGAACGCCTGACTTACCATATTCGCTTTCAGAATACCGGCACCGACACGGCTTTTACGGTGCTCATCGAAGATAAATTACCCTCCGAACTAGATGTGACCACCTTCCATCTGGAAAACAGCAGCCATCCCTGTGAAGTGAATATTGTTCCCGGTGATGCGGTCGATACCCACAAATTGAACTTCCTTTTTCGCAATATCCTCCTACCGGATTCTACCACCAATGAGCCCGCTTCCCACGGTTTTGTCAGATTCTCCATGGCACCAAAAGCAGGCTTGACCTTAGGAGAAGACATCAACAATTTCGCGGATATTTTCTTCGATTTTAATGAGCCAATACGAACGAATACGGTAGCATTGGAATACAATTATCCCAGTTCAGTAAGTACCTCTCCACGCAGTAAGCCGGTCGTCTACGTTTATCCGAATCCCACTACCGGAAGGATCAACCTGACCCTGGCCGATGACGTTTTGCTACCCCTCACCGTCGTCTGTTACAATACCCAGGGTCAAGCCCTGAACCATCACACCCTAAGCGAAAAGAACACCATCTTAGATTTAAGTGGCTGGTCCCCCGGTTTGTACTTTTTACAAATCATGGCAAAGGAAGGGCAATTACAAACGGTGAAGGTTGTTGTGGATTGAGAGGCGCGCGCGAATTAATTTAAATTTATTATTTAACGTGAGGTTGGGGGGTGAAGATTTGTGATCTCCCCCCCCCACTGAACAAATCCCTCCCACAGAAAGTTATAGCTGCAAGCACATGCTTCCACACCATTCTTTCACCACAAATCTTTACAATGAAAAAGAATTTCATCTTGCTAACCCTATTGTGCCTTAGTGCCTTAGGCACTGTTTACGGACAAGCACGATTTGGCCTTAAAGGCGGCCTGACGCTCGCTAATGTCAACTTTTCTGGCGATGATGTAGCATTGGAGACCGACATGAAAACCACTTTTCACGTAGGTCCGGTCGCGGAATTTGGCGTAGCACCTTACGTGAAAATCAATACCGGACTGCTACTCACCGGGCGAGGTTATGGCTACGGTTTTGAAATATTAGGAACCAGTGTAGACATTGACAATACGATTTGGTACTTACAAATTCCCGTAAATATTCTCTACGAAGCCGACTTGTTTTACTTCTCCGCCGGGCCTTATTTTGCCTTTGGTGTAGGTGGAAATGCCGATGATGGGGAAGAAAAAACAGACATTGAATTTGGAAACACTGAAGACGATGAGCTTAGCCCTTCGGATGTCGGCCTGAATGTAGAGTTGGGCGTTAATCTTCCCAACTTGCGCTTGGGCGTAGGGTATGGCTTAGGACTGTCCAATAACATCCCCAAAGATCTACAAAGTGGTGATGCCAAAGTGACCAACAATGCCATCAATGTTAGTGCTACCTACTTTTTCGGTGGTTATTAAACCCGTTTCATAAAGTAAATAAGAAAGCCTCAATCATTAGACTTGTTCGTCCGGGGGGCTTTACCTACGGTGATCGCTTCGCTCGGAGTTGGTGGGAAGACGCCGCTATCTTTTGTTCCCGCAAGCGAGCAAAGTGGGAACATAGCCTTAGCTACGTGACCACTTTGGTTGCGAAGTGGGAACGAAAGAGAGCAAGTCAGCCCCCAAATGTTCCCGGCCGAACAAGTCTATTACTGGTTGGGGCTTTTTGTTTGCCAACCAAGGTTATCCCGAACTTAAAGAGGGGCACTGCTTCTTCAGGGTAGGTCTTTGACCAAACTACTGGATAAAAAAAAACGGGCATCTAAGACGCTATTTGCCGGGCGAGTACCTGCCCGTTTGCCAGCTGAGAATAGGGGATACTTGAAAACTACTGCATCCTTGGCATTGTTATGTAGATCTTTACCCCAAAGAAATTCCCAGTGAAGCACCTTTTCTTCTTCCTCTTATTTTGTGGAATGGTTGATGGTCATGCTCAGTCGCTGAGTGTTTTCCCCGAACCTTCTCCCCGCCGCATCGACCTCCTCAAAATCGACGGTCGCAATGCCGTCGGTAGCGTCTTGCACGCTTATTCAGGTCCCGCCCGATGGAAAAAGAAAGAATGGCTGCTGGCCGGCGGCATTGCGGTAGGCACTTACGGCCTTTTCCTCCTGGATGAAGAGGTCAACCCCATTTTTACCAATCAGCACGATAACATTCCCAAAACCGTTCGCGATCTGGCTTTTTATTTTGGCAAACCACAGTACAACTATGGCCTCACGGCCGCCGTGTACGGCCTGGGTATACTCACCAAGAATGAAAAAATCCGCAAAACAGGTATCTTATTGATTGCTTCGGCTACTACGGCAGGGCTCATCCAGTCGGTCAGTAAAACAACTGTCGGTCGCGCGCGTCCCAGCACCGGCATTGGTAACAAAAGCTTCGATTTTTTCAACAGCACACCTGATTACCATTCCTTCCCCTCCGGGCATGCCATCCTTTCGTTTACCACCGCCCACGCACTGGCCCGCAGTGTCCGAAGCCCCTGGCTGAAAGTGGGCATCTACGGCCTCGGTTCCATCACCCCCATCTCTCGCTTGTGGACCAACGCCCACTGGCTGTCCGACATTGGCCTGAGCCTGGCTATCAGCATTGTTTCCGTCGACAGCGTCTTCAACTACCTACAGCGCAGCGGCGATTATGAGCAGAAAGGGCTCACCCCTGGTATCACCTGGCGACTCCATGCTGGGCCTTCGTCCCTTGGTTTGGTGGGCACTTTTTGAAATCGGAAATCTAATGGTTGGTGGTTGATCGTTGAAAGTTGATTGTTCGCACCCCGCACCCCGCACTCAAAGTCGGAAGTGGGAAATCGGAAGTATCGCACCCCGCACCAGCTTGAAAACCATCAACCAACAACCAACAACCAACAACCTTTTATACCCATTCTACAGCATTCTGAAAATCCGTTTTCGATGATTGACGAAGATTTCGTAATTTAGGCTATCAAAATTATCAGTGCATTAAATTTCAAAGATATGCCAAGCTATAGTCTCCGTGTCAACGGGAAAGTTCACCAGGTGGAGGTTGCCGAAGATACCCCCGTGCTTTGGGTGCTCCGAGATCATATTAAATTATTAGGTACAAAATACGGTTGCGGCATCGGCCAGTGCGGCGCTTGCACCATCCATCTCGATGGACTGGCCATGCGTTCCTGCTCCGTGCCTGTTTCCGCCGTTGGTAGTCAGGAGCTTACCACCATCGAAGGGCTTTCCGAAAAGGGCAATCACCCGGTTCAGCAAGCCTGGATCGAGCACGATGTACCCCAGTGTGGCTACTGCCAGGCCGGACAAATCATGAATGCCGCCGCCTTGCTGGCCGATACGCCCAATCCCAGCGACCAGGAAATCGCCGCTCGGATGAATGGCAACATTTGCCGCTGCGGCACCTATACCCGCATCCAGAAAGCCATCAAGACGGCTGCTGAAAAAATGAGCTAATCCCAAAAAACAGAACAATGAAAGTTAAAACACAACATAATCGCCGGTCCTTTCTCAAAGTGTCGGCTGCTGCTGGTGGTGGCTTAGTACTCGGTTTCAGCTGGCTGGCCGGCTGTACGCCCGCCGAATCTGAGATCGCCGAAGAGGTCGCCCGCCAAATGCCAGATAACTGGTTTGATATCAATGGCTTCCTCAAAATTGGCGACAACGGCCTGGTCACCATCATGTCACCCAACCCAGAGATCGGACAAAATGTAAAAACGGCCATGCCCATGATCGTCGCCGAAGAGCTCGATGTAGCCTGGGAAGATGTCATCGTAGAGCAAGCCGGCCTCGATACCAATAAGTTTACCCGTCAGCTGGCGGGTGGTAGCCAGTCGATTCGGCATGGTTGGCAAAGCTTGCGCATGGCTGGTGCTACGGCCCGCCATCTTTTGCTCGTCGCTGCTGCCGACAAATGGCAGGTGCCCGTCGAAGAACTGACCACCGACAAGGGCCTGATCACCCACGCCGCCACGGGCCAGTCCATCGGTTACGGCGAGATTGCCTCTGCGGCTGTAGGCATGGAAGTTCCTGAAGAAATAGCCCTCAAAGACCCTGCTGATTTCAAGATCATCGGCAAAAGAACCAAGAACGTCGACGGCCCCAAAATCGTCAAGGGCGAGCCCCTCTTCGGCCTCGATGTTGAGCGCGAAGGCATGCTCACGGCGATGATCATCCACCCGCCCGCTTTTGGCATGAAACTCAAGGGTTATGACGCCAGCACCGTCAGCAGTATGCCCGGTATTCGCAAGGTGTTTACCATCAACTTCGACAAAGAAGGCGTCGAAAAACAGTGGTCAGATACCAATGCTTTTCCCGAATTAGTAGCCATTGTGGGCGAAACAACCTGGCAGGTCATGAAAGCCAAAAAGGCACTCCAGGTAGAGTGGGAGCAAGACAGCTTCCCGGAAAACAGCATAGAACTGCAGCAAGCCCTGGAGGCCCTGATGGAAACGGCACCCAAGGAGGCCGCGCGCAAAGATGGTGATCCCGTAGGGGCTTTCGCCGGGGCGGCCAAAGTGATTGAGGCAACCTACACGGCCCCTTTCCTTGCGCACAACACCATGGAGCCGATGAACTTCTTTGCGCACGTCACCGCCGACCACGCCGAACTGGAAGGTCCTATCCAGACGCCCGAGTTTCTGCGGCCTACGGTAGCCGCCATGGTAGGTTTGCCCGAAGAGAAAGTCTCCATCATGATGACCCGCATGGGGGGCGGTTTCGGTCGCCGACTCTACGGTCATTTCGGTACCGAAGCGGCCCTGATCTCCAAGGAGATGGAGGCTCCTGTAAAACTGGTCTACACCCGCGAGGATGATATGACACAAGGTACTTATCGCCCTGATTATCAGGTCTTGTACCGGGCAGCCCTCAATGAAGAGAACCAGCTCATTGGCTTCCACGTACGCGGCGCAGGCACCGATGGTAGCCCCGTTTTTGCCAACCGCTTCCCCGCCGGAGCGGTCGATAATTACCTGGCCGAAAACCTGGAAAAAACGTCCAATATCTCCACCGGCGCCTGGCGTGCACCACGGTCCAATTTCATCGCGGGTGCCGAACAGGCTTTCCTTGATGAGGTGGCCGAAGCAGCGGGCAAAGATCCCATCGAATTCCGCCTGGAACTCTTTGATCGTGCCGCTAAACAACCCGTAGGCAAGGACAACGACTACGAAGCCGAGCGCTACGCCGGCGTCCTGAAGTTGGTCAAGGAAAAAGCTGGCTGGGGTACCGAACGCGCTGGTGTATACCGGGGCGTGGCGGCGTACTACTGCCACAACTCCTACGTCGCACAGGTGGTAGATGTGGTCATGGAGAAGGATCGCCCCAAGGTCGACAAGGTTTGGTGTGCCGTCGACTGTGGCATCGTAGTCAACCCCGAGGGAGCTATCAATCAGATCGAAGGCGGCATCATCGACGGCATCGGTCACGCCATGTACAGTGCCATCACCTTTGAAAATGGTCAGCCCCAGCAAAGCAACTTCGACAAGTATCGCCTGATTCGCCACAACGAAGCCCCTCGCGAAATTGAGGTCTTCTTCGTCGAAAACGGCATCGATCCCACGGGCCTTGGTGAGCCTTCCTTGCCACCCGTGATCGGCGCCCTGGCCAATGCCCTGGCCAAAGCTACCGGGCAGCGCTTGTACCACCAGCCCTTTGAGGTGAACGCCCAGGAAGTGCTGGGATAAAGTTTGACTTAGTAAGGACCTGAAGAGCGGATAAACCAGTCAGGGGAGGTCAATGATTTGGCATCCCCCGGCCTTGTGGGCCGGGCCGGGCTATCCGCTCTTATACGCCTGCGCTGTGCTGCGGCGCATACCGCTGCTATCCCTGGCTGTGCTCGCTCCGCTGCGCTTGGGAAACCGTACTTCGGTTACGAGACGAAAGCGAGGTGGGAGCTTGTGATTAGCATTACCGTGAGCTTAGGCTAAGCTCTTGAATTTCATTAGCAATAGTTGGCGTTAGTTTTTATCCATAAATGCGTCTTTTCATTCTGTGTTCCATACTAGGTGTTGGTTGTTTTGTTCGTCCAACAGGATTAAGTGAGGCTTAGGCGTGCTTCCGTCAAAAATCAATTGCGATGAAAACAATAGTTTTTCTTGGTTCCATAATGCTACCCAATGAGGGGTATAGGGTTCACTTTGCTGTAGGATGATTTTACGTTTTCCACGGGCATTAATTAAATCGAAAGACCTTCTGCCCCAATAAGAAAGCAGTAACTCTCCGTTGGAATAATCTGCGTCAAATACCTGATTTCGGTTCATTGGTGCATTTTCCACAGTAGGGTTAATGAGGTCATTCCATTGTTTAATGATGTTTCCATTCTGTTGTACCAAATAACAAGCGTTTTCCCCTAATAAAAGGATTTGATCCTGCTCAACTGCTCGAATTCTTTTTATGGGATTGTCAAATTTGAAATACGTAGTAGGTTCTTCTCCTTTTTCCATGCTACATATTTCAGGGTATTTTCCGAAAACCATTTGATGGTCAGAAAGCATAAAAAATCCACCTTCTCCAATCCTGTAATCGTCTTTGAACCAATCCCAAATGACCTTTGGTTGCGAACCAATTGTAGATTTTAAAACCCTTACATGAAATTCATCAGCTGCTTGCAGAAACCTCCTCTCGATAATGTAGATTTCATTTTGCTTATTATAAAGCATATAGTCACTTGCCGTATACTCGGATTGAATAAAAACTTTTGGTTGAGCACCTTTCGTCCAAAGCATTACACAGGCAAAATGATTTGGGTCATTTATTGGGCTTATATATGGCCATAGCACATGCTCACCTGTAGTGATCATGTTTCCTGTTGGGTGGGCACACGCAAGCGATGTGAGGAAAAATAGGACTGTGCCTAAGATGGTAGTTTTTATATTTGGTGTTTTCATTTTTTTAAACTCCTTCTCTGACAATTTTTGTGGTCAAGCTAAAGAAAAAATCGTAAGTGACTGAAAAGGAACGTGATTTTTGTTTTCGATTGACACTAATCACAAAAATTGTCAGAGAATCAATTTTTTATCATTCTACCGCAAAGACACGAAGGAAGGTAAAGAGTTTAACGCAACCTTTATGTAGCGCAGCGGAGCGAGCACAGCCAGCGATAGAAGCGGTATGCACCGAAGCACAGCGCAGGTGCATAAGAGCGGATAGCGCGGTGCCGCTTTGGTGTTACCTCCTTTGTTTGGTGCGGTCGCTTAGCGGCAGGCTGCAAAAAAATCTCCTTGACTCACTATGCTTAAGGGCAACTGTTTTACCTTTGCGCAAAATAAAACCAAATAAAATGTCCTACCAAAATCTGCTGGTGACCGAAGAGGGGCCTTTCCTTACCGTTACGATTAACCGCGAGAAGGCGCTCAATGCCTTGAACCAACAAACGATGAGTGATTTGGCGCAGTTTTTCGGAGAGGACCTGCCCAAGCGTTCGGGTGTTCTTGGGGTCATCCTTACCGGAGCTGGCGACCGTGCCTTTGTAGCGGGGGCCGATATTAAAGAATTTACGAGTCTGGAAGGAGAAGGCGGTGCAAATATGGCCCAGCGTGGACAAGATGTCTTTTTTCTGATTGAGCGTTCACAGGTGCCGGTCGTTGCGGCTATCCAGGGTTTTGCTTTGGGGGGCGGTTGCGAATTGGCCATGGCCTGCCACTTGCGTATCGCTGGAGAGAAAGCCCGTTTTGGGCAGCCGGAAGTTAACCTTGGCATTATCCCCGGTTACGGAGGTACTCAGCGACTGATCCAGTATATCGGTAAAACCAAAGCTACCGAGCTGATGATGACAGGCGATATGCTCGGCGCGGAAGATGCCTTAGGCCTGGGCTTGGTGAACTACGTAGTAGCACCCGGTGAGGAGGTTGCTAAGGCCAAGGAGCTACTCCAAAAGATTGCCACCAAAGGCCCGCGTGCTATCGCTCAGGTGATTGAAGCCATCAACGCCTATTTTCAGTACGATACTGATGGCTTCGCCAATGAGGTAGCTGGTTTCGGCAAGGTCACCCAGACCGAAGATTTCAAGGAGGGTGCCCAGGCTTTTGTAGAGAAGCGGGCGGCTAATTTTACGGGGAAGTAGGTGCGGTTGTCTCTTTTTTAGCCATGCACGTACCGAGGTTTTTTAGCCACTAAAGCACTAACCTGCCTGCCAGCAAGCTGGCCTTGCAGGCAGGAACACGGAATTGCAAGGATTTTTTTTGTGGTTTGGAGCTTTAGTGGCTAGTTTCTTGCTACGGAGGCACTGAGACACGGCGTTTTGGAAGTTTTTTTCCACTAGTGCCCCCAAAATGTGTCCCTCTGGAGGGACCGATCCAGATGAACGAGGGAGGACAGACCTTGCGGTGAGGGCTGTCCTCCTCCGTCCTTCGGACACCTCCTCCAAAGGAGGATAGAGTGGGCTGTTAGGGATTGTTTTCCTGTTTGCGGCTAGTTTCTCACCCTTATGATCAAAATCCTTCCTCCATCATAAAGGGCAAGCGCATCTGCATACCCTGGCCATCAGACATTTCCTTTAGGTAACGGTAGTAAGGGTAGAAGCTGCCTAGCTGTTCCTTGATGGCTATTTTTTGCATAGCATCCTGGGGATTGATGAGGTCATTGACGAATCGTTCCCAGGGGTGTTGGGGAGTAGGGTAGGTGGTGGTGTGATACTCATCCAGGCTCGCCAATGCTGCTGCTTTGGTGATGGCATCGTCGAGGTTACCGAGCTCATCTACCAAGCCAATTTCTTTAGCGGTGGTGCCTACCCATACGCGGCCTTGGGCCACGCTATCCACATCGGCAAGGGGCATTTTGCGGCCAGTACTTACTCTGCTGAGGAAGGTTTCGTACATCTTTTGGGTGCGAGCGCGCAGGAGGGCTTTTTCACCTTCCGACATATCGAAAGCGGGGTTGATACCTGCGGCGAAGGGGCCTGTTTTGACACTGTCGAAGTGGATGCCAATTTTCTGTTTAAGCAATTCCTGAAACTGTGGAATTGCACTCACAACACCAATACTTCCGGTAATGGTGCTGGGTTCGGCGAGGATATGATCGGCAGGCGCTGCAATATAGTAGCCACCTGAAGCGGCCACAGCGCCCATAGAAACCACTAGCGGTTTGCCGCTGGCTTTGAGCTCCATAAGGGCTTGCCAGATGTGGTCGGAGGCCATGGCACTGCCGCCGGGAGAGTTGACGCGCAGTACGACGGCTTTCACATTGTCGTCGTCTTTGAGTTCCTGGATAAGTTTTACGTAAGTTTTGTCTCCCACCTGTGCAACCTGGCCTTTACCATCGACGATCACTCCTTCGGCCATGAGTAGGGCGATTTTCCCACCACCCGAATTTATTTCCTCCAGCATGGGATTGTAGTAGCTGCTCAGCTTTACAAAGTTGATCTCATCATTATTGTCGAGGCCGATTTGTTCGCGCAGTTGGTTCATAAGTTCTTCCCGGTATATCACCTGATCTACCAATCCACTGCTGAGGGCTGCATCGGGATCGATACCAGCGTAGGTAGCTGCCAGTTGATCAAGGACGCCTGTAGAAAGTTCCCTGGATTCGCTCACATCTTCGAGCATGAGGCGGTACATTTCTTCGAGGAAAGCGCGGGTTTGTTCCTTGCTAGCCTCCGACATGTTGTTGCGGCGATAGGGTTCGGAAGCGCTTTTGTAGCGGCCCGCAAAAAATACCTCGTAGTCCACACCGATTCGGTCGAGTACATCTTTGAAAAACGGGTATTGTGCAGCAAAACCTCGCCAGTCAACGACTCCTAATGGTGCTAAGGTAACCTTGTCGGCCACTGATGAAAGGTAGTAACCTCCTTGTGCATAGTAAGGAGCATAGGCATAAATAAATTTACCGCTGGTGCGGAAATCGGCTAAAGCAGCCCGGATAGCACGTAGCGTAGTAAAGCTGGCTACGGGCATTTCGGGTTCGATGAAGATGCCTTTGATTTTGTCGTCATTTTTCGCCTTTTCGATGGCTTTAATGATGTCGCGTAGGCCAAGTGCACGTTCGGGGTCAAGCTCAAAACTTGCGGTTTCTACGTTGTCCATCAATTCAGGGACGGGCATATTCAGTTTGAGGTGCAAGACAGAATTTGCACTGACGGGGGCTTCCTGATCTGCTTTACTGGCCAAGGCACTGATGCTACCTGCCACGATAAAGAAGATGACGAATAGGGCAATGAGAGTGCCCAGGCAAGAAGCGAAAAGAAACTTGAAAAATTGACGCATGCTGTTTTGTTTGGGAACGCGAAATTTGCAGAAAAATTAATGCCGCAAGGTATCTACCACCTATCGAATGTGGCCCTTTATTCGATGAAAAACAAAGTTTCGTAGACGAAAATTAATACCTACTACTGCTTTTTGCGATGGCCAGCCATTGATAAAGGAAAATACCAATGAAGAGGTACATCATGAGGTTGTCGGCTAAGACATGATTTCCCAGTATTATCGTGACTAAACCCAAGAGCCATAATACTCCCAGCAAGATGGTTGATCCCACCAGGATACGTTGATCTTTGGGTGCTCTTCCGGCAAACATGGAGGAGAGGGGGATCATCATGGCGAGGGCACCAATGCCCGAGAAGAGATACCCTTCGTGATCCACCTCCGTAAAGAAATGAATGCCGATTAAGATCAAGGCGATCGCGAGAAAACCTCCTACCAGTCGGGCACTGATTTTTTCTTGCGGTTTGAGCAGGTACTTGCCGAAAGGATGCAAAAAGAGAAACAGGTTGGAGATGGGTTCAAAAAACCACGTAGACAGGGCAAAGGCGATATAGGCGTAAAGGATTGGATTAAGGAAGGGTGCCCATTCTGGATTGTTCTGTGCTATATTACTGACGACGCGGTAACCCAGGTAAATACCAATGATAAAAGCCCACTGGTACTTGGCCGTAAGGCGGTTCATCCAGAAGACATAGCGTAGAAACTGCCGGTAAAAGAAGTTTTTGGCTTTGATGGCTTCCATCATCCCTCGTTGGGCGTATTCGAAATTGGGTTGTAGCCGCAGGGCTTCGGCAAAGTGCTCCTGTGCTTCCTGTGCACGGCCGGTTTCCAATTTTGACCAGCCCAGGTTGGCGTGGGTATAGCTGTTTTCTGGTTGGTATTCCAAGGAGGTAGCAATGGTATGGAGGGCATCTTCGGCCTTTTCCAATTTTACCAATGCTCTGGCGCGGACATTGAGGCAAAAGGTGTCTTCTGGATCAAGGCTGAGGCCGATATTGGCGGCTTCGAGCGCTCCTTCGTAGTCTTTAGTTGCCAATTTTAGTTCGCCTAAAACGCCACGGTAAGCCCCTGCGACGGGGTTGAGTGCAATGGCGTTTTGAATTTCTTCAATGGCTTCCGGCTCACGGTCCAGGCGAAAGAGGATGAGTGCTCGCTGGGCGATGAGTTCGTCATCATTGGGGCTGAACCCGCGCGCCCGTGAATTGATCTCTAGCGCCTCTTCATTTTGGTCTTGGGCCGAGAGGATATCACCCAATAGGAAGAGGGCATACACTTCGTCAGGGTTTGCACTTAGGTGCTGACGTACTTCCCGTTCTGCCTCTGGAAAACGATGTTGGTTGTAATAAAGTCGGGCCTTTTGCAGACTGTGGTCGTTGCTCATAGCTAGGGTTATTTCTTGACTTTCAGGTAGGTGAGGATGTCGTCGTAAAGGCCGCTTTCGTTGGCGTAAAGCGCATAATTACGGGCGGTGTTGAACCATTCGCGGGTAGTGGCTTTGTGGTCTTTCGCAGCTTTGAGCAAGTCTTTGGTGTCAATGGGTTCAGGGATGCCGGAGCTGAACGAAGCCTTGAGTTTATCTTCAATACAGCGGTCAATGACGGCTTGCAGATCTGCTCCGGAGAAGCCTTCGGTTTTTTTCGCAACGGCAGATAAATCCACTTTGCCCATTGGCTTGCCAGCGAGCATGATTTGCAAAATGGCTTCCCTTCCTTTTTGGTCGGGTGGTTCTACGAAAAGGATGCGGTCGAAACGACCGGGGCGACGAAAGGCGGGATCCATGTGCCAGGGGGCATTGGTAGCGCCGATGACGAGCAGACCGTCGTTGTTGGCATCGACACCATCCAGCTCAGCGAGAAACTGATTGATCAATTGCCGACCAGCAGACTGGCGCATATCAGAACGGCTGGCCCCCAAGGCATCTACTTCATCGAAGAAGAGTACGCAAGGTGCATTGGCTCGAGCTTGTTCGAAAAGCTGGTGCAGGTTTTTTTCGCTGCTGCCAATCCACATGTCGAGGATGTCGCTGATACCTACGCTGATAAAATCGGCATTGATTTCTCCAGCGGTTGCTCGTGCCAGGTGGGTTTTTCCACAACCGGGAGGGCCGTACATCAGGATACCACCACCGATTTTTTTGCCGTAAGCAGCATACAGTTCTTTGTGTTCCAGTGGTTTGATGATCTTGAGGCTGATCTCGTCCTTGACGCGATCCATGCCGCCCACGTGTTTGAAGTTGATGCTGGGGCGGCTGCCTCGAAGGGCATCTTCATCAATACCATCATCGGCATCGGCGGAAGCGTCGAAGTGGAAATTGCGGAAAGCTTGGTCCAATTCTTCGTCGCGTAGAGTAGGGTTGGCACGCACCAACTCCTGGAAAGCCTGCTGTGCTTCGGCTTTGTTATCGTTGCGCAGGTAAGCGCGGCAGAGCAGGAGCTTGTAGTTTTCAGCGTCGGGGGCGAGTTGTAGCAACTCTTCCAAAACAACAACGGTAACGCCGTGTTTTTCCTGATGAAAATAGGCTTGCGCTAAACCGAATTTAGCTTCTTGGTGCTGAGGACTTAATCGTAAAACGGCCTTGAACTCTTGCTCCGCTTCCTGGTACTGAAACAATTGAGCGAGCGATTGGGCGAGGTGCAAACGCAGCGGAATGTTGTCAGGAGAGTGCGCAAGTGCTTCGCGAAGATTATTGATAGCATTTTGATCCATAAAGGAGTTGTTTTCTTAACTGTAAAATTCCTAAATCTTTCCTCATTTCCAAAACTAGTTATTTTTGTTCCGTCACTAATGCAGAACTTGAAGGCATGAAAGTAAGCTTTGAACACGAAAAACTAGTTATTTTTGAGAGTGAATTGATGCAAACGACTTGCACCTTGGTCATTGGTGAGCGCCATTTATTGCTTGTCGATCCGAATTGGTTGCCCTCGGAGGTAGAAGAGATCGCCAGGAAAGTAGAGGAATTGCAAGGAAATCGGACGCTATATCTCTATTTTACGCATTCAGATTATGACCACATCATCGCATACGAACGCTTTCGCGATCAGGCGCAGGTCATCGTCTCGCAGGCTTTGTTGAGCAATCCGGAATGGCATCAGCAGCTGGAAGAAATTCGGCAGTTTTACGACCAGTACTACCTTGTGCCGCCCTGGCCAGTGAGTTATCCTGAAAAAGCGGATTTGGTCATTGCGCAGCCTGCTGAGCAACATGAATTATCAGGTGATATTTACCACTTTTATCAGGCCGCAGGTCATAACCGTGATGGCTTGATCGCTTTTCACGAAGCCAGTGGCACCCTTATCACTGGCGACTATCTCTGTGGCGTGGAGTTTCCGTTTATCTATTACAGTGTGTTGGCTTACCAAAAAACACTGTCGTTGTTAGGCCGTCTGCTCAATGATTTGCCAGTAAAGACCTTGGTAGCTGGCCACGGCGCCGTGAAGCAGGATAAGCAAGAAATGCAATCTCGTTGGGAGGAATCGCAATGGTATTTAGACGCATTAATAGCTCACGGGAGGGAGGAGGGAGTTTTTCCGGAAACGGAATTGTGGCAAAAATACCCCCATTTTCAGCACATCCAACGGAAGTACCACCAGGCCAACCTGGCTTTGGCCAAGAGGGAGTTAGGCGGGGGGATTTAAACCATAAAAGGATTTTTTTATTGAACCATACAAGAGCATATAAGAACATATTAGAGGTTCTTTTTCACTACTTAAGTGGCCTTGGTGCTTCAGAAACTATTTATACAACAGGTATTTCGCCCTCACCTGACGGAAGGTTTCGAGGTCATCCTGCCAAGAGGCGCGGATTTGTTCGGCGTTCCAGCCGGCGGTGATTTGTTCGCGGAGACGGCTACTCCCGGCCAGTTTGTCGATGAAATGGTTGGGGAGGAAGAAGTTTTTCTGATCAGGGAAATGCGTGTAGGCTTGTAGCAAGTAGAAGAGGTTGATCTGGCCTTCGGCACGTATGGCTTCGGGAGCAAGACTTACGAGCGATACCCCATTGCAAATCTGATTTTCGAGTTTGGGGTACTTCGATCCAGGGCCGCTACGGGGGGTGAACTGATAGCTGCCAATGTTGAAATCAGGGTGTCCGTATACTTGAAATTGGGTGTTGGTGCCCCGCCCTTCACTAAAGACCGTACCCTCAAAAAAACATAGACTGGGATAGAGATAGATAGCCCTCATGTTGGGGAGGTTAGGGGAGGGGGCGATGGGAAGATCGTAAGGGGTTTGGTGGGTGTAGTTGGTGCATTTGATGATGGTAAGCTGGGGTTGAAGCCCATTGTCCAGCCAGTTTTCACCGATGATCATTTGTGCATATTCTCCCACGGTCATACCATGGACAACGGGAACAGGATGCATACCGACAAAAGACTGAAAATTTGGATCGAGAACAGGGCCATCCACATAATGTCCATTAGGGTTGGGGCGATCGAGTACAATTATTGGGACATTGTGTTTGGCACCTGCCTGGAGCACGTAGTGAAGGGTAGAAATATAAGTATAAAACCTAGCGCCGACATCCTGGATATCGAAGATCAGTAAGTCGATATTTTGCAAATCTTCTGCGGTGGGTTCCTTGTGGTTGCCGTAGAGCGAGATGATGGGGAGACCGGTTTGCGGATCGCGTCCATCGGCTATTTTCTCTCCGGCGTCGGCGTTGCCGCGAAAGCCATGTTCGGGCGCAAAGACCGCTTTGATGTCTATTTGATAATGGAGCAGGGTGTCTACCAGGTGGGTTTTGCCAATGGTGGAGGTCTGATTGACCACTAAACCCAACCGTTTTCCACGTAGCATGGGGAGGTAGTCTTGCAACTGTGCAGCTCCTACTTGAAGCGTTTGATCTACCTGCTCTTCCTGGCCGTTCTGGGCAGCGGTAGCTTCCGGGGGCGTAGCATCGCCACGACTTTGGAGGTCTGTATTTACACAAGCTTGTTGCCAGAAGGCAAAAAGTAGAACAAAAATTTTTATTTTTGCGTTGTACATCATAATCATGGCTAAGAAAGATCAGCGATTTGCAATAGTAGACGTGGAAACAACGGGTGGACGAGCCTCCCGCGATAAAATTACAGAAATCGGCATTGTTATCCACGATGGTAAGCAAATAATCGACACTTACGAGAGTTTGCTCAATCCGGAGACGTACATTCCCGCGGGGATTGTACAGCTGACGGGTATCAATCAAGAGATGGTGAAAGATGCTCCGCTTTTTCACGAGATAGCTCGTGATATTGTGGAATTTACGGAAGGTTCCATATTTGTGGCACACAACGTACGCTTTGATTACGGCTTTTTGCGGGAAGAGTTCAAGCGGCTAAGCTATACCTATACGCGCAAGCAGTTGTGTACGGTTCGGATGTCGCGGAAAGCTTTCCCGGGTTTACCTTCTTATAGTTTAGAAAACCTTATTCGCCATTTTGGTATTCCAACGGATGCGCGTCACCGGGCACTGGCCGATGCTTTGGCCACCGCTAATTTACTGGAACGGATTCTGGACAAAGAACAAAACCAGGAGGAAGTGCGGGTGATGGTCAATATGGGGATCAAGGAATCCAAGCTCCCGACGGGGATAAAGCTGGAGCAAATACACGGGTTGCCTGAATCTTGCGGTGTTTACTATTTGTACAACAAAGCGGGTGATGTGGTGTACGTTGGTAAGAGCATCAACATCAAGAAGCGCATTGCCGAACACTTTGCCGATCAGACCGATAAGGGGCGGCGACTGCAGCAACAGGTGGCGGACATTAGTTATGAAGAAACCGGCAGCGAGTTGATCGCCTTGTTGTTGGAATCCTACGAGATAAAGCGTCTCAAGCCTCCGATAAACCGGGCACAGCGGCGTTCCAAGTTCCCTTTTGCGATCCATTCTTATACCAATGAAGAGGGTTTTCTCTGTTTTGATGTGATTCGAAACAATGCAGAAACCCGTGAAAAGTATGAAGTAATTTCTGAGTACCCCTCGATGTCGCGGGCCAAGGGGCGGCTCAATTTTTTGGTCAAGGACCTGGAGTTGTGTTCCCGATTTTGTCATCTGTTTCCGGGTACTGGTGCTTGTTTTCATTACCACCTCAAGCAATGCCGCGGAGCATGTGCAGGAAAAGAAGAGGTGGAAACTTACAATGAGCGGGCCTTGTTGGCCAAAGAGCGCTTGCGCACGGTTTTTGACAGTGACTTTTTGTTGTTGGATGAGGGTCGGCATTCGGAGGAAAAATCTGTAGTTTTGGTCCAGGAGGGGCATTTTGCCGGATTTGGTTATATTTCCACTGAAGAGGCTGCTGACCGTGAGACCCTAATGGAAGCGATAAAAACCTATCCCGGTTATCCGGATACTGCCCGTATTATTCAGCGCTTTATCAATGACCATCCCAAAGCAAAGATCATTGCTTTGTAAGCAACCGCATAAAAGAAGTACCATTGTCGATTAAAATAATATCTCCGCAAGACTGGTTTGACCAGGCACCAAAGCCGCCCTTGTTTGATGTGCGATCTCCGGGGGAGTTTGTTGCGGGACACTGGCCTGGTGCGAAAAGTTTGCCCTTATTTACGGATGCAGAACGAGCAGAAGTAGGAACGCTGTACAAACAGACGAGCCCGGATGAAGCTTTTCTTCGAGGTTTGGAATTCTCGGGAAAGAAGATGCGCTGGTATGTAGAAGAAGCGCGGGCACAAACCGCTGGAGATAAAATTGCGGTCCACTGTTGGCGTGGCGGCCAACGCTCACAAAGTATGGCCTGGCTGCTAAGCAAAGTTTTTAAAGAAGTGTTGGTCATTGAAGGAGGCTACAAAGCACTGCGAAATACAGGGCGCAAAAATCTCGCCGGATTTGAAGTTCCCCTTTTTATGCTGGGTGGCCCCACGGGCTCGGGGAAGACCAAAATTCTGCACGAATTGCAGGCCTTAGGCGGAAACATTCTGGATTTAGAGGCGATGGCCCACCACAAAGGGTCTTCATTCGGTGCACTAGGTGAAGAAGAGCAGCCCACGGTAGAACAATTTGAGAATGACCTCTTTCATCAATTTCATGGTTTAGGAGCGCATAGCCAACCCATTTGGTTGGAAAACGAAAGCAAATCCATAGGTAGGGTGTATTTGCCCAATGAGTTGTGGCAAAAGATGTTGAATGCCCCCTTGGTGCAATTGGATATCCCATTGGCGTGGCGGATCGAGAACCTGGTGGCGGATTATGCCAATTTTAAAAAAGAAGACTTAGTATTGGCCTTTGAAAGAATCCGTAAACGCTTGGGAGGGCAGCATCTGAATACTGCATTGGAAGCCTTAGCAAAAGATGATTTTTCCACGGCAGCGCGTATTGCACTCCAATACTACGATAAAGCCTATCACGCCAGTTTGGAGAAAAACGGGCAAAAACCTAACTGGATCCTAGCGCCCGAGCAAAATGATCCCAAAGCTATTGCGCAAGCGCTGCTGGCTTGGCAGGAAGAGCAAGGAGGAGCTTTGATGAAGTGAATACCCGTTCATCTCATTTTACCAGGAATGCTGACTTTTCCCTATGATCCACTTTCCCCACGGCCCGCATGGCGGGACCCACCCTTTGGTCCGATCACCACACATCTCCTTCCTTCTCGGGAGAAGACACGCTTTCACACCCTCTCTCCGCGTGAAACGGAAAGAGGCCAACAATGCGTTAAAAAAAAGCTCTGATTATCCTTGCGACCGTGCAAGGGGTAGTTACCGCTGATTGGTGAGCAATCGGTCGATTTGCTCTTTACGAAGATAGCGGTTTATTTCCATTGTGCAAAATTAATGTTTGTTTATTTTAAATAAAATACATTTAGTTTAATGAAAGGTGTCTATTCGGATTGACTTCCGATTTTTCTGACCTGATACCCCCTTATTTACCCCCAACTCGACTACTTTTACATTTCTTTAGTAGCTTAACTTAGTCTACCGAAATTTGCGTTCAGTTCGCTAACAAACTAGCAAACTAACACCCCAACCATCAAACCATCAAACCAAATCATGGCAACTCCTAATCAATTTCCGCTCACACAGTATAGTCATGGCGCAGGATGCGGCTGCAAAATTTCCCCTCAAGTTTTGGATACGATATTGGCTTCCGACCAAGTGAGCCCTCATTTTTCTTCGCTTTTGGTAGGTAACCAGGAGCGCGATGATGCGGCCGTCATGGAATTAGGCGATGGGAGTGCGATCATCAGTACAACGGATTTCTTTATGCCCATCGTGGACGATCCCTTTGATTTTGGCAGGATCGCTTCGGTCAATGCCATCAGTGATGTTTACGCGATGGGTGGAACGCCGATGCTAGCTATCGCTATCTTGGGTTGGCCCATCAACACCATCCCCGCGGAGGTTGCCCAACAGGTGATTGCTGGTGGCCGCCAGGCTTGTATGGATGCCGGCATTCCATTGGCAGGGGGGCATAGCATCGATAGCCCGGAGCCTATTTTCGGGCTGGCAGTCACGGGTAGGGTAGCTGTGGAGGATTTAAAGAAAAATGGCGGTGCGCAGCCGGGTGATTACCTTTTTCTAACAAAACCGCTGGGGGTAGGTATTCTCAGTACGGCACAGAAAAAAGGTAAGTTACGTTCTACCGATCAATTTTTGGCGCGCGATAGCATGATCAAACTTAATAAGATAGGAATAGCTTTAGCAAAATTACCTTATGTAAACGCCATGACCGATGTGACGGGATTTGGCCTGATTGGGCACTTACGTGAAATGATGGAAGCCAGTGCCACCAGTGCTCGTATTGATTTTGCCAATGTGCCCCTCATTGATACCGCGGTTATTCATCATTATTTGGCAGAAGGCTGTGTGCCTGGCGGTACCAACCGCAACTGGGCAAGCTATGGCCACAAGGTAGGAGAAGTCACTGATTTGCAGAGGAATATTCTTTGTGATCCACAGACAAGCGGTGGCTTGTTGGTAGCCATTTCTCCCGATGAATTGACGGCATTCCAACAGTTTCAAAAAAACAATGGCTTAGAACTGTCGCCCGTGGGTAGGGTAGAAGAGCAGAAAGAGAAGTTGGTGTACGTGAAATGATCTGAAACGCATTGATATTTAGCATCGTCTGGGGTGATAGTCATCATTGTGTTTGTTGGTAGGAACCTGGTTCTTTAGGGTTACTAAGTGTTTACTACTACCAGCATAAATTAACAATTATGAATATCAAAGTAAAGGACCTGATGGTGGAATCAGTCATCACCACAATGCCTCATAAGTCAGTAGGTCATGCCCAATCCATCATGGCCAAAAACAGCATCAAATCAATACCTATCGTTGACAATGAAAATAATATAAAAGGCATCTTCACTGCTACGGATATCCTCAAGGATGGCTTTTCGGACAATACTCCACTGAGCCACGTAATGACGACAAAGGTTTATACCATTCCTCCTTATTCAGATGTACACATTGCTGCGCGCATCATGCGCAACCACCATATCAATCACCTTGTTGTGGCCGATGAGCACAAAATTGTGGGGGTCTTGAGCGCGCACGACCTCCTGAAGCTGGTGGAAGATCATCGTTTTGTGATGAAAAATGCACCAACGCCTTCTAAAAAGAAAAGCGGACGGGATTGAGTTGGACACGGCGAGGGTATTTATCGCCATACCATCTACCCCAAGTCCCACTACGTATCGATGCGCAAGGCTTTGTCTGAAGCGTGGGGGCCGACTTTCCAAACAGGAATCTCGGACAAGGGACAGCAGTGGTACCGAAGGTAAGAACGGATGGCCCGGTGCTGGTAATGGCGTTGCTTTGCAAACGCCATTACCAGCATGGCCCCAATTTTTACGCCTTAATTTCCTGGATCATCTTCAAGGCATCGCGGGTAAGTTGTTCAATACGCAGATAATCTAGTTGACCAGTCTGGTTTTTGACCATTAGCTGGGAACCCATGCCCACGCAACTCACCCCTGCTTTAAACCAGGCTTCCAGGGATTCCCGGGTGGGGGAGACGCCTCCCGTTGGCATGATAGAGGTCCAGGGTTGAGGGCCTTTGATGTTTTTTACAAATGCTGGTCCGTAGATGCCGCCAGGGAAAAGTTTGACAACTTCGCAGCCCAATTCTTCGGCACGACAAATTTCACCAAGCGAGCCACACCCCGGCGACCAGAGGACTTTGCGACGATTACAAACCATAGCAATGTCTTCTCTTAATACTGGCGTAACAATAAAATTGGCACCCAATTGCATGTACAAGCTGGCCGAAGCAGCATCGGTGATGGAGCCTACACCTAAAATCATTGCGGGCAATTCGCGTTCGCAAAACTTGTTGAGTTCTCCAAATACTTCGTGCGCAAAATCACCTCTACTCGTAAACTCCATTAAATGAGCTCCGCCTTTGTAACATGCGGTTAGCACTTTTTTACTTGTCTCCATATCAGCATCATAAAACAAGGGGACCATTCCTTGTTCCGCCATTTTTTGGGCGACTTGTATTCTTGTAAATCTTGCCATTGAATTACTGATTCCAGTTTGAAATTTTATGAAAAAGCTAATCCTCCGTTGATATCAATGTTATTGCCCGTGATAAATGAAGCTTCATCTGAGGCCAGGTAAGCCACCAGGTCTGCGACTTCCTCGGCAGCTCCTTCTTTCCTCAAGGGTGTTTTAGCAGCGACCATCGCGCGGACTTCATCCGCAGTGAAATCATCGTGAAATTTGGTGCCGATTAAACCAGGGCATACGGCGTTTACCCTGATACCTTTAGGTCCCAACTCTTTGGCCATAGCTCTCGAGAATGTCGTAACAGCTCCTTTGGAAGAAGCGTATAAAGAAGATCCGCCGCCACCGCCATCTCTTGCTGCTAAGGAAGAAAGGTTGATGATTGATCCACCCTCGCTCATCAGGGGCTCGAATGCCTGGGAGACAAATACCGTCGACTTGAAATTGACATTCATGACGAGGTCGTAGAAGGATTCCTCTAATTCCGACAAGATTTTTCTAGCGAAGAGCCCTCCTGCATTGTTCACGAGGATATCTACTTTTTCGCCAAACGCCGCTATGGTTTTCGCTTTTAAATGGGCGATGTCTTCCAGCTTTGATACGTCAGCTTTGACCGCAATGGCTTTTTGACCTAGGGCCTTAATCTCTGCTACGGTTTCTAATGCTCCTGCTTCTGTATTGTAGTAGTTGACCACTACATTAGCCCCTTCTTTGGCCAGTTTGATGGCGATTGCTCGCCCGATATCTCTAGAGCCGCCGGTTACTACTGCTACTTTATTCGCAAGCCTTTTCATTTTGTTTATATTTTCTTGATGAACAATAGATGCACGCTGCTTATCTGCTCACACGGCCACTGGCATCTCCTCCCATTAGTTGTTTCACTTCAGCGATGGTAGCCAGGTTGGCATCGCCATAAATGGTATGTTTGAGGCAAGAAGCCGCTACTGCAAATTCCAGGGCTTTTTGATTGTCACCAGGATAAGCAATCAGGCCGTAGATAAGGCCTCCCATGAAGCTATCGCCTCCTCCTACACGATCTACAATATGGGTGATCTGATAGGTAGGAGCTTCAAAGAGTGTTTTTCCATCATAAAGTACACCCGACCAGGTGTTGTGTGATGCGCTAATGGAGCCTCTTAAAGTGGTGATGGCTTTCGTGCAGCGTGGGAAGCGCTCCATAAGCTGCTGCAAAACAGAGAGGTAAGCCTTGGCATCAATGGAGTGGCCCTGGGTCACATCCACACCTTTGGGATGAATTCCAAAGTGCTTTTCGGCATCTTCTTCATTACCCAGGATGACATCACAGCCAGCTACCAGTTCGGGCATCACTTCTGCCGGTTCTTTGCCGTATTTCCAGAGATTTTTCCGGTAATTGAGATCTGTAGAAACCGTAACGCCCATGCGGTTGGCCGTCTGAATGGCTTCCAGGCAAGCATCGGCTGCCCCTTGCGAGATGGCAGGGGTGATGCCCGTCCAGTGAAACCATTGTGCGTCGGCAAAAACGGCTTCCCAGTCGACCATTCCTTTTTCAATACTCGCCATGCTGGAATGTGCACGATCGTAGACTACTTTACTCCCCCGGCTTACTGCTCCCATCTCCAGGAAGTAAATCCCCAGCCGTTCGCCGCCGCGCAGGATGTGCTGTGTGCCGACATTGCGTTTACGCATTTCCATTAGCGCACATTCGCCCAAGTCATTATCGGGCAGGCGCGTCACGAGTTCCGTAGGCAAGCCATAGTTGGCCAATGAAACAGCTACGTTAGACTCTCCACCGCCATAAACGACATCGAAACTATTCGCTTGCGAAAATCGCTGCATTCCCGGGGGCGTCAAACGCAGCATGATTTCTCCAAAAGTGACAATTTTCTTCATATCAAAACGATTGTTTTTAGTTAAATACCCAGGGCTTGTCCACCGCCAATTTGAATAGTCTCGGCAGTGATAAAGGCGGCGTCTTCACTAGCGAGGAAAACCACAACGGCTGCTACATCTTTGGGTTGCCCTAGCCTGCCCAATAGGATATTGTTTTTCCACGAGGCGAAAACTTCTGGTTTGGTGGATTTGATTTGAGCGTGAAACGGGGTGTCAATGGTGCCAGGTGATACGGCATTCACACGAATTCCGTATTCTGCTAAATCCTTGGCTAATGCTCTGGTAATGGCATGGACACCAGCTTTTGAGGTGCCATAAATGCCCGCCCCTGGCCCACCCGCATTCCAAGCAGCATTTGAGGTGTAGTTGATGATGGTTGGGTGTAAGCCTTTTTTGAGGAAGGGTATAGCTGCCCGAGAGACAAAGAATGTCGAATCTAAATTAAGTGCCATGACGGACCTGTAAAACTCGGTTGTCATGTCTTCAAATCTAGACCTGCCACCAAGTCCACCGGCATTGTTCACAACGATATCAATCTTGCCGTACTTATTTCCAATAGCCTTGATGTTTTCATTGACCTCCTCTTCGTTGGTAACATCAAATCCATAGTACGCTGCGGTAATCCCTTGTTCCTTTAAGAGGTGCAGTTTTTTAGCACCTTGCGCATCATCTATACCGTTTAAAACGACGGTACAACCTTCTCTTCCCAGGTGCTGCGCAACTTCAAAGCCTATGCCGCCCGTAGCACCAGTGACAACAGCTATTTTTCCTTTTAATTTCATTATTTGTTATTTGTTGTTTTAAAGAGATTAAAATAACGCTATGCTATTCCATCTTTTTAAGTAGAAAATCCCTTTTATTCTGTTGGTTTTAATGGTTCTATTTTTGGGCATAAAACCCACACTGCTGCCAGTGCAATGAGTGCCAATGCAGCTCCTATGATAAAAGCTGATGTATAATTACCTCCGGCAGTGAGCCAAGGTACCAATACGGTAAGCCCCGCCGCACTTAATTTTGCCGCAGTTCCCGCTATACCCGCAAGTGTTCCAACGGTGTCAGAACCAAATAAATCACTAGGTAGCGTCTGAACATTACCAATTGCCGTCTGGAATCCAAATAGGATTACCGCCATTAGCAAAACTGCTGTTACTGGTCCTCCGGGATTGGCCATTGCCAATAATGCCGGTAGCATTATTACACACCCAAGTGTGATCACCATTTTACGGGTTTTATTGACCGTTAGACCAGCTTTGATACGATTCTGAGCTAGTAAACCTCCGAACCAAGCTCCTAACATAGCTCCTACATACGGTACCCATGCATAAAATCCTATTGATTTGACGTCCATACCGTATACCTCATTGAGATAAATAGGAATCCAAAAAACGAAAAGCCACCAGATAGGATCAATCGCTGCAGAAGCTATAATGACTCCCCAGCTTTCTTTATGCCTAAGCATTTTACTGGTTGTTGGATGATAGCCTTCGTCATATTCTTCGTCACCATCTATATCTTGGTTCTTTTGCCCCGTTAAGATGTATTCACGTTCTTCATCACTAATCCAGGGGTGTTTTGATGGCGGTGCTTTCACAATCATCCACCATGGAATCAACCACAGCAGACCAAGCAAGCCGACAATAATAAAGATAAACTTCCAGGACATGTAAATCGATAATATACCGATTGTCGGGAAGGCAATGATACCTCCAATTGCAGCCCCTGAATTGAATAATCCCTGGGCAAAGGCTCTTTCTTTGGTCGGAAACCATTCGGCATTACCCTTGGCCGCCCCGGGCCAGTTACCGGCCTCCGCAATACCTAAGATTCCTCTGAAAATACTAAGGCTTACTACACCTTTTGCAAGCGCATGCAAAGCTGTCGCAATGGACCAAAATCCAATGGACAATGTAAAGCCAATCCGGGTCCCTACTTTGTCAAATATTTTTCCAAAAATCGTTTGCCCAAAGGCATAGGAGAAAAGAAATACTACTGAAATAGTACCGTAAATTGCTTTTCGCTCGTCTGCATTCTTCTCTGGATATAGGTCCTCTGCAATATCTGGCCACAGCACAGGCAATGACTGTCTATCTATGTAATTGATAACTGTAGCCAATGCGATGAGTCCGATTACCCACCAGCGCAAGCCACCCACGTTCTTTTTGATTTGATCTATCATAAGTTTAAAGGTCTAACATTTCGTGACCTAGAAAATCCTCCCTGGCTGGACTGAATACATCAATCAATATCCCGGGTTTTCTGCATACACAGCCATGCATTACATGGGGAGGTATGTAAAAGGAATCACCACCTTTGATGATTCTTGTATCATTGCCAATGGTCATCTCAAATTCGCCACTCTCCACATAGGTGACCTGTGAGTGATAGTGCTTATGCAAAATACCGATGGCACCTGATTCAAATTTTGCCTTAACTAGCATGATCTTACCATCGTAGCCCATGATCTGGCGACTAAGGCCAGTGGCTACTTCTTCCCAGGGAGTCTCTTCGTCTATCCAGTACTCTTTGGTGGGTGTAATGTTATCATGTAAACTCATATGCTTTATTTTTTAGTTATTGTTTTTTGAATGCATAAATGCCTTCCCATTCGTTTTTTTATTCAACAGGCGGGGTACCTTCCCCTACTGTTGCCGCTCGGAACCAAACTTCGGTATAAGCTCCATTGGCATATTGTTGGGGGATATCACCATCGTAGGTATCGGCTCCGGTACACCAAACCATGTTTGTTTCCGGATCTTTGCCATTGGTTTGATTATATGCACCCTGCTTAAAGTATTGTAATTCTCCGGCGTAGGCCGTCTTTCTTTCTACGCCATCCTGACCAATGGGGACAAACAACTTTTGGGTTTGCTCGGGCAGGTCTGCAGTCGTCGTGTAATCAGATGCGATCAAGTTTTTGGTAAATCGAATCGTGTCGTGGCCCGCACTGGTAAAAGTGAGATACATAATTCCTTGGTATACATTGATTTCGTAGCTAAATTCTTCGCCCAGTTCAATGCCATTTTCAGGTGCTGTGGGATAATCGCTGGCGCTAGTACCAACTACCGACATATCATAGCCCCAAACTGCACTTGAAAAATCCCATCTCCCGGCGTTGTCGTCACCCGCAGTATTGATTTCATAATTCCAGAAAACGGAGCCTTTCGTATGACCGGGAAATTTCTTGTAAAATATCTTGAGGGGTTCATTTTCGTGACCTTCACCGCTGTGTATCTGTCCTACAACTGTAGAGTAAGAAGCCGCAACTCTAGCGTCGCCCGAAGTGGAAACATGCATTACTTTCAGCGTGCCGGTTAATTTACCTCCTGTTTCTGGTGTCCAATTCCTTAATTCGTGCAGCTCTGTTCTGGTATTGCTTGAGTTTTTTGAGGTAACACCTGAATTCGGTGTTTTATAGACGACCCAATTCGTTTCATCTTCCTGGGTAGCGTAGAAGAAGTCTTTTTGTTCGTACTTGACCAAATCATCCTCCTTGGTTCCATCCCCTAACAAGATTTTGAATTTATCCATAAATGGAATAACATCACTGGGATAAACAGTGTTACTTGCCGCTTCTTCCTTATCGGTCACTTCACTATTGTTCTCATTCGCGGTATTGCTACAAGCACAGAGGAAAAATATTAAGCCCGTCATTAAGAGTGGCTGAAATATTGATTTTGTCATTTTGTTTTTATTTTCTGCGCAGTACTTAATCATTTTTAATAAAATAGCCTTCATTAGACACTGCATCCTTACTTACAAAGATGCTTGCCGTTTTAAACCAAACTTCAGCGTAATTTCCTGTTTCATATTGTTTTTGAATATCACCGCCATAGGTTTCCGCTCCAGAGCACCAGTTTTTATTTAATTCTGGAGATTTACCATTCGTTTGGTTATAAGCGCCTTGTTTAAAAAAAAGACCTTCTGCTGCGTAAGCATTTTCTCGCTCCACGCCGCCTTGGCCAATTGACACAAACAACTTCTGAGTTTGCTCAGGAATAGCCGCAACTGTAGTATATTCTGATACGATCAGGTTCTTTGTAAATGTTTTACTTTCGTGCCCTTCACTAGTAAATTTCAGGTACATGATACCCTCCTTAACTTCGATTTCATAACTGAATTCCTCGCCTAATGCAATGCCATCTTCCGGTTCTTCCGGGTAAGTGCTTTCTTCCCTACCAACAACAGAAAAGTCATAGCCCCAAACAGCTGTTGAATAATCCCATCGTCCGGAATTATCATCACCAGCGGTATTGATCTCATAATGCCAGAAAACAGAACCTTTGGTATGGCCAGGGAATTTCTTGTAAAATATTTTGAGCGGCTCGTTTTCATGTCCATCGGCACTATGAATCTGACCAACCACTACAGCGTAAGAAGCAGCTACCCGAGCATCACCAGTCGTTGACACATTCGCTACTTTTAGCGTAGCTGTCAATTTAGCATTGGTCATAGGGGACCATTTTTTTCTTTGGGCCAATTCGGTTCTTGTATTGTTTGAAGTGCCATGCGTCTCCCCTGAATTAGGGGCTTTGTACACCACCCAATTCGTTTCCCCATCATGGGTGACATAAAAAAAATCCTGATGCTCAAAACGGTTGGCCTGACCAACATTTTCACCACTTCCTAAGATAAGATTCCATTCCTCCATGAATGGAATGACATCGCTGGGGTAGGTGGTAACTGTCGCTTGCGTATCGCTATCTTTTGCACTTGATTCGGGGCTACAATTTGTCAGGATGATACTCAAGAGGGCTAAAAAAAGCAGGCGAATTGTCAGGTTCATAATCATCATCTTTAGCTTGGTTAAGTGAAGGTAAATGGGGCAGTTTCTAAAGAGAGCTGTTGGTAAACAACCAATCAATACATCAATTTTTGTGGTAAGTTTTGTTCCGTAACAATTCGACCTGCGTTCACAATAGTGTTATCCGTAGCTGTATTATTCTTAGCGCCCCAAAGCCTCGCTACCAGTTGTACATTATTGTTTTGAAAAGTATTTCCAGCAATAGCTACATTGATAATACCGTAGGTGTTGAGCAAGATACCCGTTGCGTCTTTACCACCACTTTTCGTGAACGTGCTTCCCTTGATGACAAGATTTCCACCAACGGTAGACTCATCATAGCCACCACGGTAATAGTTGATAACATTTTGGTCAACACCTTCGAATTGACAGTTGACGATAGAGATGTTCTCCGCATTATATTCCCCCTTGTTGTCATCTTCACTTGATAGATCCAGTCCATTATTACAGTTTTTTATAACCGTAGAATGGAACTCGATGTACTCGGCAAATGAATACTTATAGGCTTTGAGTACAAAGTCGAAGTCTGATATTTCGACGTCCCTTAACTTCAAATTGTAAAGGCTGGACATGTTCTCTTTCAAGCTGGCAAAGGCATAATTCTTACCGGTACCCTGAAGGATGACTGATTTCAAGTTAAGCTGACCTTTGGGATTCATTTCAAAGGCCGGGGTCTCAGCTGCTCCAGTATAGGAGACGATGGATTTACTTAGGGTGTCTGCCGATTGTATGCTTAGCTTATGGGTGATTTTGAGGGGAGAACTTATTTCATATCGATTTGAATTCAAGGCAATGATGTCTCCATCCTTGGCATTGGCTAAGGCCGCTACCAGCTCTTCTGAGCTACCCACCGCATAGGTTTTTGGGGCTGCTTCAGGAGGCGTTGGGTTATACCAGGCAGGGCCGTATTGGGTGATAGCTATAATGTTGGTTTTCCCTGCGTTCACGCCGTTTGTGGCACCTATTGAATTATTTACTCCGCGGGAATTGCCGAACAAGTCTTTGGTGATTTGATCAAATTCAAACCCATAATGAACTTCAATACTACTGAGATCGGAGGAAGGCACCCAAATGTTTTCTTCCAATTGCTTCATCGAGAAATCCATTTCTTCCAGGCCTTCTACACCTCTGAAGCCAATACCTTGATTGTTGATGATGTTGCTTTGAAAAGTAATACCATCAATGGAATCGTAACGAACGATAGGCATTTTATCCCCAACAGCATTGTAAATAATATTATTAGCCACTAATGTTCGAATGGGGGTCTCTGATCGTATTTCTGAAGGAGGAAGGACATCACGCTGATCAATATTCGATCCTACACCAAATTGCCAGGGTGAACGACAATTGACCCAAGTGTTGTAGGCAACGACCACATTCGTAACTTGGAAATATCTGTTGATGGCCGAGCGTTCAATGCCATTCATGACCGCCAGTGGCCCTCTGAAAATCTCACCATTGAGGTTGTAGAAATAATTATTCGTTACCCAATGTCCCGTTCCAATAAGCCTTATCCCACCAACATGAGGCGATCTTTCCGAACCTATGAAGTAATTGCCGTCAATCACGCAATAGTTCCCGTGGCGAGTAACCAAAGACCCCTCGCTTTTATAGAAGACATTGTTCCTGAATTCGTTGAAGTTTGATTTACTAGAAATGATCTCCACTTCACCATTGCATCTATCGAAGAAGTTGTCAGTAACCAGGGTATGGCTTGGCGCCATTGATGTGCCACTGTCCCCAATCTGGATGGTTTCGGCACTTGGCCCGCCTTTTGGTTGCCTGGGACCAAAATAGTTATGGTGAATGTTGTGGTAGTTTTTAATACTTTCATTGCTGGCCAAATCTACTCTTAGGGTCGGCCCTCTATTCGATTTTCCAGCGAGATAGCAATGGTCGAGTTCATTGTGTCTCCCTTTAAATAAGACCCATAAATCTTCCTTGTTCCTTTGGGATTTGTTGAAGTCCCTAATAGCGGAATGGGTGACTCGACAGTTGTTGGCCAGCGTATCATCATTGATGAAAAACTGGATAACCGCTTGGGCTGGTGAGGCTCCATTGGTGAAATAAAGACCATCTACTACCAGGTATTCACCTCCTAGCTTCAGGTTGGATGTTCCCTGGATCAAGACTTCACCAGGCGCTTCAGCTCTTAGTGTAATAGGAGCTTCTGGCCTACCTATACCATAAAAAATGATTTGAACATCTTGCCAGACTCCATTGGCCAGGACGATTTCTCCTCCCGGATTTATCTGGCTTATTGCTTTATTTAGTTCATCTATATTTTTTACATAAAAGCTTTCCGAACTGGAGTTTGTGCCACAAGACGAGAGCAGTAGCAGTAGTAAGACGGAAAGTAGTAGATAGTTCTTCATATCATTTTTTTTACATAGCTTATTCCAAGATCGCCATGATGCCACTGTAGGATATAATGCAAGCAAAGATGAGTGCTAATACCATCCCAATATTTAAAGCAATGCCTGCTTTATGTTCGCCCATTAGTGCTTTCCGGTTGGTCAAAATGATGATTCCGGCAATGACTAAGGGAAGGACAAATACATTGAAAACTTGCGTTAAAATTTGGGCTTTAATAGGATTCGCACCGAAAACAGGAACAGCCAAGCCGATGAGACAAGCGACTCCCGTGATGATTTTAAATTGTTTAGAAGTGGTGTCTAATTTGCCTTGTTGGTAATCAGCGATCATCAAAGGCGCGATCATCAGAATTGGGAAAACAGAAGACAGTCCAGCGGCCAATGTTCCCATAAAAAAGATGGCAATGGCAAAGCGTCCCGCAATGGGCTCTAGTGCATAAACCATATCCAAAACCTTGGTAACTACTTTTCCTTCATAGTAAAAGGCACCCATGGCAACGGACATGATGGAAGCACTGATGATGAATATTAGAATCGCCGCCCAGAGGGCATCTTTTTGTTGTTCTTTGAGGTTGTCTTTTGTCCAGCCTTTCCCTTGAATAAAAAGGGGGCGAGAGATAAAGGTCGCGGATGCCATCGTCGTGCCAACAAAGGCGGCAACCAGCATTTTCCCACCTTCTACCTGTGGAATGTAGGGGATGAACCCCTTCATGACTTCAGCGGGGTCTGGCAAAATAACAAAGAGGGACAGGAAAAAAGAAAGCCCCATAAGGGTGACAAAAAAGAGGAGTATCTTTTCAAAGATCGAATAGTTTCCCTTCCATAAAAGGGTGTACATCGTACCCATTATTATCAATGCAATGCCTAAAACCCACCCGTATTCATTTCCTTTAATGGAAGGGAGGAACAATGCTAAGGTCTCGACAATAGCATTGGCTGAAATGCCTAAAATTCCGATGAGCGAATTCCATTGTCCGAAGGTGATTCCGATGATAATCAGTATTGCTATCAGGTTGCCAAACCTTAAATTTTTGCGGAAAGCAAATAGCGCGGTCTCACCGGTCACCAAATAATACCTACCATAGGCTTCCATCAAAACCCAGGAAAACAAACAGCTCAAGGCCAATACCCACAACAACTGCATTCCATAACTGCTACCGGCAACGACCATAGAAGTGACGCTACCTGTACCAATGGTGTAGCCGATGGCAAAGATGCCTGGGCCTATTCCCAATAGGAACAGCAAGAGCTTTTTTAGGATAGAATGTTCTTGTGGCATACGTTTTAGTTAGAGGGTAGTTTTATAATCAGTAAAACCTCACCGTACAGGGTAGGCTGTACAATCTGGCTGGTAATTCAGGTTACGCGTGGCTTTGCCATAGGCATCCCTTCGGGGTCGCCCGCAACGAGTTCTATCCGTCCTCCGAGTGCGGACTAAAGCCCGCGTAACCTGACCAAGGGCAACTTCGCCTAGCAATTTAGCTTGTCAAAAAAGCACTGAAACCGTCACGCCTATTCACCAGCAGATTGAGCACCTTAGGTTTAAGCCTGCTTGCACCACGAAGTAGCAGCGTAAGCTACCGCGAAGCAGCTACGAAGTAAAACCTCACTTTTATTAGTAGCCATCATTTTGTGTAATGACACCAAAGCTTGCCAGTACTTCCGAAACCGGGATGGGGAACAAGTGAAATTTGCTATCAATAGTTTGTCCCATTTCAGCATTAACAGTGCCGGTTCTCACTAAATCAAACCATCGCTGGCCTTCAAAAGCGAGCTCAAGTCTTCTTTCATTAGCAATAGCTGTTCTAACTTCTCCTTGTGTGCTTGCCGTGGAATTAGCTAAACCCGCTCTCGTTCTAATCTTGTTTAGTTCTACGAGTGCAGCAGGAGTGCTTCCATTTTCGTTCAATGTTTCTGCATACAGCAGGATAACATCTGCCAATCTTAGCTCTATCCAATCGTGATCAGGGCCTCCAGTTTGAGGATATTTTGGCGACCGCAAAAGTGCCTCGTCGATGTTTACTGCTCTTCTCAAGTCGCCAGGGCTGGCATCAAAAGCGGCAATTAAATCGGCATCCAATGGCTCCAGCGATTTGGTGTCAAGGCCGCCATACCACGACCAAAACTCGGTAAAACCATATTCGTCAGAAATAGAACTTGATATTTGGGTGGCAAAAATGACTTCTGAATTCAAGTCGTTGTCTACCCCAAAAATGTCGGCATAGTTGGCCTGTAAGGTAATTTCTGCCGCAGTAGCTCCGTTGACAACAGCCGCAAGATGTGCTTCCGCTTGGTTAAAATCGCCCATCTGAACGAATACCTTACCAAGAAGCCCTTGGGCTGCGTACTTTGACGCCCTGCCTTCTACAATTTTCGTATCCAAAGCAGCTATTGCATCTTCCAAATCTGGAATGATCACATTATTGTAAACATCAGCTACCGGCTGTCGTGCTAAAATTGATCCATCGGTTGTACTAGGTGAAGCAGACAAGTTGACGGGTACATCACCAAACACACGCACCAGTTTGAAATATGCCAGTGCACGCAAAAATTTGGCTTCTCCTACCTCGGTGGCTACTTTGGAATTTTCAATTACATTGTTTGCACTTAAAATCGACTTGTACAACGCCGTATAGAAAGGACCGAAAAATTGATCTTCCATCGCCGTTAAATTAGGGCCGTAGGTGTCAAATTCAGTGTAAGGCGGTTCCAACATCAAAGCATTGTCTGCTCTGAAGTCACCCATGACGGCCATTGGGGTAGCAGATCCATGCTGATAGAAATAGGCGGCATTGAGTACCCCCTCAAAATCAGTCAAAGAACCTGAACTAGCAATATTTGGAGGGAATTGATCCAAATCCTCACAAGCTGTGAGTAATAGCAATGACCCCAGTATTATATATAATGTTTTCATTATTTTATTATTTAAAATTTAAGGTTTGGTTGTTTAGAAGTTTACATTTAGACCCAGTGTGAAACTTTTTACAACCGGACTGGCACCCACTTGTACGCCGTAGGTTGTTGGGCCCAGGTAATCACTTTGTGTGGTCTCTACTCCTTCTGGGTTAAGAGAGGTGTAATCATCGCCCATCAGATACAAAAGGTTGGTTGCTGCGGCGTATACTCTCACGGAATTGAAACCTCCTCTACGCGTCCAATCGGGATTGATGGTATATCCTACCGTGAAGTTTCTCAAGGCGATGTAGGATGCATCCTGGATTTGAGCGTCCAATTGATTTCTTGATTGTGTGTAATGCTGTCCATTATGATCAGCAATACCATCATTGTCAGCATCAAAACTAGATTTTAGCCTTCCGCCAAATTCTGATCTCCAGTAAATTTCGTCAATGTTGAAAACGTCGCCGCCCTGGGCACCTTGGAGCTGGAAGGAAATATCAAACTCCTTGTAGGTCATTTGGCTATTCAAGCCCCAGTAGAAATCAGGTGTGTTTTGTCCTATTTTAACTAAATCACCACCGTCTTCAACGGTTCTTGTGTTATCAATGATACCATCTCCATTTTGATCGACAACATAGTATTCTGAACTACTGATACCAATGTTTCGTGTAGGATCGCTCATGAACTGCGTTTCAACCATTCCGTTGGTTTCCAATCCCCACATTTCACCAATTTCTCCTCCTACATAGTTTCTAAAGACAGGACCTCTACCAGACTGGCCATAAATCACTTGAGGTAATTCATCCAGACCACCCAGGTCGGTAATTTCGGTGTTAACGGTAGACAGGTTGGCGCTGATGTTCCAGCGGAAACCACCCGAGTTGATCACTGCAGCACCTAGCTCAAACTCTACGCCCGAGCTGGTAACATCGCCAGAGTTGAGCACGATAGAAGTAGTGCCTAATACTTCAGAAACACTTTGATTAATCAGGATGTCTTCGATATCAGAGGTGTAATAATCAACACCCAGGGTGAAGCGATTACCCAGGAAACCCAGGTTGACACCATAGTTGGTCTCCGTATTGGTTTGCCAGGTTAGATCCGGGTTTCCTACATTTGACGGGATAAGAAATCCAGTTCCAAACACGGTTGCCTGAGGGTTCAAAAGACTCAAGGAGCTGTAAGAGCCTAAGAAAGAAGTGGTTCCTAAAGATCCAGTACTGAAGCGTAGTTTTAGATCAGTCAGGAAGTCTGAATTGTAAAAAGCTTCGTTGTGCACGTTCCAGCCTAAGGAAATTGCTGGAAATACCTCATATCTTTTGTTAGCACCAAAGCGAGAATCACCATCTCTTCGAGCCGATACCGATGCCAAATAACGATTGTCATAGGCATAGTTAATGCGTCCAAAAACGCTTCTCCGAGCAACGGTTTCGTCCCTCTCCGTAACAGCAATATCAGCAGGATCAAGCAGCGCATAGTTGAGCGGCTGACCATAGGGGACATTTGAACCGTTTAATGAGATTCCACTGATATAGAAATTTTGAAATTCCACCCCAGCTACTGCAGAAAGGTCATGATTGCCTAATACTTTCGCATAATTCAAGGTCGTTTCACTCAGTACAGAAGATCTTTTTACATCGGTTTGATCCAATGCCGTTTGATTAGTACGCCCTTGAGAATCAAATTCAAGTGTTCTCGCGAAAAAGTCTCGGGTGTCTCTCAGGTCTCCGCCCAAAACGGTTCTCACATTCAAGCCTTCCAGAATGTTGTATTGTAAATAAGAGCTGATGTTCGCAAAAAACGTTTTTTGAAAACGGTCCGTGTTATCCAGCTTGGTTGCCGGGCCGGCATCACCAGATCCACCAATGCCATTGCCGCTTCTCCCGTAGTGCCAGTCTTGGGCAGTCATGCCAGGCTCCAGGGTATAGATACTGTTGTTGAAAGGTGCATTACCTCCTCGGTAGCCAGCGTCAAAGGGGGCAAGCCCCAAAGCCTGTGCTTGCTGATCTAAATCCTGAACAAAGGCAATAGACGCTTCCGTATGGTAGATTGGAGAAATGCTATACGCACGTAAAAGATCTCTCATGTCATGACCTACGATATCTCTATCAGACATAAAGCCATTGAAATTGATGCCCGTTTTGAAGCGGTCTCCCAGCCTGGCATCGACATTCAAACGCGCATTGTATCGTTCAAAGCCCTGCGTGATTACTATGCCTTCAGCATTGAGGTAACCTATTGAAGCAAAGTAGTTGACATCATCTGTGCCACCGCTCATGCTGAAGTCATGGCTCATGCTGTTACCATTGCGAAACAGCCAATCTTCTACCGCCAAGACATCAGGTGCATTTTTATAAGCGTTTAGGCGATAATTCAATAGATCAGGGTTGACTTCAGAGACATCATAAGTGCCATTAGCAATACCCGTTTCTAATTCAGCTGCCCATTCTCCAGCGGTCTTAAGTTGTTCAACATCTTTTACGTACCTGCTAGAGGTGCTCGCATAAGCATTGTAACTAAAACTAGGCTTACCTGATTTTCCTCTTTTGGTCGTAACCAATATTACACCATTGGCACCCCTTGAACCATAGATTGCCGCAGAAGCAGCATCTTTTAGTACCTCCAAACTTTCAATATCGTTCGGGTTAACCGTCGCCAAACTTCCTGAAATCGGATAACCATCCACTACAATTAGCGGATTGGAATCACCTGAAATAGAGGACGCTGCTCTAATTTGAATCTTTGGATCTGCACCAGGAGCCCCATCTTGATTTTGAATTAAGACACCTGCTAACTTACCCGCTAAGGCATCGTCTACACGAGTAGCCTGAATTGCTGCGATGTCAGTGCCACCCACTTGTGCAATTGCACCAGTATTGTGTGACTTCTTACGGGTACCGTACCCAACCACCACCACTTCATCCAAAATCTGTGCATCCGTTTTCAAAACAATATTATAAGTCGTTTCCGCACCAACAACGACTTCTTGTGGTTCAAAACCGGTATAACTGAAGACCAGTACGGCGCCTTCGTCTACATTTAAGGAAAACATACCGTCAACATCAGTAACGGTGCCGGATGGGGTGCCTTTTATCAGTACCGTAACACCAATTAGAGGTTCGCCATCTTCGGCAGAAGTAACTTTGCCCGTAATTGGTTTTACTTCCTCTACCCAATTGGTATTTCCTTGAGAAAGGAAAGGAAGGCATAACAACAAAGTCATCAGGTAAAATACCCAACCCGACTTGTTGAAATGATTAATTATTTTAGTTATCATTATTTTTTATTTTAAATTTGTGTGCTGATTTCGCCTTCTCTGGCGAATGATAGAATGGGTATAAACAAAAGAGGGCCTGTTTAATCTGGGGAATCCCAAATTAAATATGAGTTGAAACAACCACGCATACTTCTATTTAGCCGATCGAGGAAACGTGGAATTTCGGCAATACAAGATCCTTTATGAAATATACCTTTGGAATGGAGCAGCAGAAATGCTGGTCCATTTTTTTATGCTACTTAGCTGGAATTTAAGGCTGAATGCATGTGTGGTGGTTTAATTTCAAGAATAGTGAATATAATTTATCTTAGAATGTTCTTTGACTTGCTGAACGCTGTAACTTCATGAAGGTGCGCTCGCATAGCTTTGGCCGCAGCTTCGCTATCTCTGTTGATGATGTGCTCCAGAATCTGCTCGTGTTCATGGTAGACTTTTAGCTCTGAATTATCATCACATACTTTGTACTGTATAAAGTTGTTGACGATATCCGGTGTGATAATCAGCATAAGGGACTTTAGCACCGCATTCTTGCTGGCTTCAGCAATTTTCAGGTGAAAAAGCAAATCCTCCTCTACCGCCTGTTTACCCGCACGAACTTTCTTCTCGTAAGCAGCTAATGCTTTATTCAACTCAATAATGTCTTCGGGCGTTCTACGTTCTGCTGCGAGTTCGGCCGCATTTACCTCCAGAATTACCCTGGTTTCCACTAAGGAAGAGAAATCACTCTTCTCTAGTTTCAAAACATCGGTGATTAGGCCCTCTAGGGCCGTGATGCCAATACCAGCCACCACCGTTCCACTCTGAGGCAGGGTCTTAAGGATACCATAGAACTCTAGCTTTTGAATCGCATCGCGTATGTTAGAGCGACTTACAGCTAGTTTCTCAGCAAGTTTTCGCTCCGCTGGAAGACGATCCCCTGGCGCTAGCTGTCCCGAGGATATCAGTGATCGAATCTGTTTAATAATCTTATCGACAGGCGTCTCAACACGGATTTCACTGAAATTTTCAAGCATAAGAGGTTGTTTCAGAATCGCTAAATTGGTTGACCAATTAATTGGTTGACCAAAACTACGATAATATTTCTTACTCGGAAATATTTTTTGGTAAAAAAAAGAAAATAGTAGTATAAATATGGCTTATCGGTAGAGAAGGGGCTTTAAATACGGTTTTTGTGTTCGCTGGCGCTCACGGTTGTGCTCACTGCGTTCGCGGTGGTGTTCTCCCGATAAATCGGGATCACGGGGGTGCTCGTTTCACTCGCGGTAGTGTTCGCTAGCGCTCAAGGATCTAAAAAACCGCGAACGCAGTGAGCACCCGGGCACCGGGTGAACACCTCCGTTCGCGTAGCGAACACTACCGCGAATCCCGAGGAATCGGGATGAGTACCTAATACTTCGCTGCTTCCCCCTTGGGCATACTCTCCAATATGAAATTCCGCAGATGGTCATTAGCAGCTTGGAGGTCTTCTAATCGGAGGTACATCATGTGGCCGCTGCGGTAGCCTTGGAACCGGAGACGATCTTGCAGTTTGCCACTAGGATCCAATTGCCACATCATGTATTTGGCACTGAAGTAGGTGGTGGCGCCATCGTAATAGCCAGATTGAAACATGACGTTGAGGTAGGGGTTTTCAGCCATGGCTTTACGCAAATTATCACGGACATTGTTCTTCTGAAAATCCCAGGGGCGGACCGGCCCAAACATATTGTATTTCAAATCCGTCTTGAAGCCCAGCTCTTCCCGCAGGTAATAATTAATGGCTGGCGTGAAGGAGTGCAACCAGGAAGTAAGCTCTGCACTATAATCTGGCTTATCACCTGCCTCACTACGATCAATACCCAGATAGCGGGAATCCAGACGACCAATGGTGTAGCCCTTTTCGTTTCTCAGCAGTTCTTTCCAGAAATACTGGGTAGGTACATCCAAATTATGCTGCATAATTACTTCCGCCGAGATGCCTGCGTACTCAGCCATCTTGTTTGCAATGACTTGCTTTTCCTCCAAAGGCAGGAAGCCTCCCCGAGCGAGTGCTGGCATGAGGGTGCCAATGGCAAATTCTTCCGAGGCCGGTAGTATATCCAGCAAATCTTGCTGTTGTAAATGATCAGGAAGTTGTTTGTGGTACCAAGCGGCAGCTGTAAAGTAAGGGAAATCTATTGCCGACGACACAGGGCTATCTGAAGCAGAAGCCTGATAATCGGCCGGGGAAACCAAGACTACACCATTGAGGTACATCCACTGTTTTTCCTGTAAAGCCAGGGCCAAGCCTGCTACTCTGGTACCCCCGTAGCTTTCTCCAATGATGTACTTGGGGGAGCGCCAGCGTTCTTTTCGTGTGACGAAGGTCGTGAGCCATTCCGACAGGTAGTCAATGTCGGCATTGACCCCAAAAAACTGTTCCCGCTTGATTTCTTTACCACTCATCGGGATGGTGCGAGAGTAACCAGTGTTCACTGGATTAACGTATACAATATCGGCGATGTCCAATATAGAGTAGGGGTTTTCGTGGGTGCCATAAGGCTGTATAGGGTAGCCTTCTTCATCGATGTTCAACACCTGCGGGCCCGTATAGGCCACATGCATCCACACGGAACCCGAACCTGGGCCTCCATTAAAGGAAATAAGAAGTGGTCGATTGCCTCTGTCCGCTATTCCATTTCTGGTGTAATACGTATAATGTAAGGTCGCTATGGGTTCCCCCAATTCATCCCAAACGGGTTGCATCCCGATGGTGGCGGTATAATCAACTTTTTGACCACGAATGGTGGTGCTGTGTTGGGTGACAACCATGGTGTCAATCGGTAAATGGCGATGTTGGGCAAAGACAAGACCTTGAATAAGGAACAAGCCAAGCAGTAGCAAGTAGAGGTTTTTCATAACTAGAATTGGTTGTGGTGATAAGACGGGTTAAGATACGGAAAGATGATAAACCTTTGACTGCTCCTCGGTGAATGTCTATAGTACAACAAAGCTACGCTTTACTGATAGGCTGGTGTGTTTGTAAAAAAGCCAGTACCTCCGTTGGTTCATCCGTCAGACACATCAGGTCGTGGTAGGTTTTGCCAAAGGACAGCTGCCGCAAAAGAGGGTAGAGCATGGTTTCAATTTCGTACCGCTCCCGTCCCAGGAAAACCATTGGACTGTAATAGTTGAAGGTTGCGTAATGGTTCTGGGCAGCATCCATAAATATCTCCTGGGTGGTGCCTGCACTTCCCGGCGCATACACAATACCGTAAAGTGCTACGGCCAAAAGCGTATCTTCTCGAATGCTATTGGAGAAATATTTGGCAATATGGCTGGCAAAGAGATTGCTGGGTTCATGACCATAAAACCAGGTAGGAATCGCCAGGTTGTCCTGTCCTTCCGGGTAAGCGGCAAGTACGGCGAGTGCCGTTTCGTGGTATCCCTCGTCTGTATAATGGGGAGCTTCTTTGAGTATATCCAAGGCTTTGTCAACCGCACTAGCGGGTTGGCCGGCTAGGTATGCACCCAGGTTGGCTGCCTCCATGATGCCAGGGCCGCCACCCGAAGCGACAAAGTAGCCATGTTCACCGAGCAGCTTGGCTGTAACAACCGTTTTATGATAACAGGAAGCTGTTCGAGCCATGCTATGGCCTCCCATGATAGCGACACACCGACGGTCGGTCATCCCCTGATCATCAAATTTTAGCAGTTTCCGTAAGGAATTATCGATCGCATGGTCGTGGATACGTTGCCAGAGGGCTTCGTTGATCGTGGGGTTGAAGCGTTGGGTACTGAAATGATCGTAAACGCGGAGGTCGTGACTTTGGTCGTTGACGGTCTTACAAAGTTCTTGCCAGGTATACAGTTGGGTACGGAAAGGATCGTAGGGCAAATCTTCAGGAGCGTGGTAGATGTTGGCCCCTTTTTTGCGGAGCAGCATCTCATCGTCCAGGCTCATCTGGCAGCCAAGAAAAAGTGTATTCTTGATCTTGAAATTTCCCCAATCCAGTTTTAATGGCCTGAAATCCAGGGCCTGCACGGTGCAGTTGACCAAAGAATGGCCGTTTTTCAGTAGTCCTTCAAAAGTGCTGATCTGGTTGATGATCTGTTCCTCTGAAGCGATAAACTTAGGGCGTTGGAAGGTCATGCGTGAGGCTTACTTAGTTGTTGGTGAATTTGAAATACCTGGCGGATAAGGGAATGCTGGCCATCGTTGTGGATGACAAAGTCAGCAAGTGCTACCTTTTTTTCTTCTGGCCATTGTTTGTCCATCCGGGCTTTTACTTGTTCTTCCCGCAGCCCGTCACGTTCCATTACCCTTTGAATACGCAGGGCTTCTGGTGCTGTGACCGTGATAATTTGATCAAGAAGTTGGTAGATGCCGCTTTCGTAGAGAAGGGCCGCCTCGCGGAGCGTGTAGGGCGTATCCTGATGTTGTTCATCCCAACGAATCCCGTCTTCTCTGACGGAAGGGTGTACAATGCTGTTGAGGATGTCGAGTTGTTCCTGATTGTTAAAAACAAGCTCTGCCAGATAGGCGCGATCCAGTGTCCCTTGTTCCGTGTAGGTCTTTTCGCCAAAAGCGTCTTTCAATGCGGCTATGAGCTGGGGGGCGTTTCCCATCAACCATTTTGCTCGATCATCAGCGTAATAAACGGGGATGCCTAGGCTTGCAAAAATTTGGCAGACAGTTGTTTTTCCACTTCCTATACCCCCGGTGATGCCAATTCGTAACGTCATAAATTAGTACTTATTCGGCTGTAATTTATAAATTCTAACCTGTAACCAGGTTATTCTGCAAGGCAAAAACCAAAAGCTCCGAAGAAGAACGCAGGTTGAGTTTTTTGAGAATATTCTTACGGTGGGTATAAACGGTATGGGTGCTGAGGTGGAGTTCTGCAGCAATTTCTTTGGCGACCAGCCCTTTGGCAATCAAACTAACGATCTCTATTTCACGAGGACTCAGCAGTGTGATGTCCGGACTTCCCTGGGAGGCAGACCTTTCGAGCAAGTAATCCAACACCTTTGCACAAAAGAATTTTTCTTTGCGGACAGCTGCCAGGAGTGCGTCTTTTACTTCTTGTTCATTACAAGCTTTGGTAATAAAGGTTTTTACACCATTCTCCAAAAGGCGCAAAATCTGGTGCGGGCGATCATCATCGGTGATGATCAAAAGTTGGATTTCTGGATGATTTTTGATGATGTGGTGCACGGTATTGGCACTAAAGCGTGGCGCATGGTCGTAATCAATGACCAAGATGTTGGGCTGGTGCTCCTTAAGCTGTACAAATAATTCTTGCTCATTGGTCGCTTCAAACAATAGCGATAACCCCTCGTTCTGAGCGAGAAGGTGTTTGATACCTGACCTCGACAGTAGCTGTGGGTCTGCAATAGCTATGGTTGTACTTACTTCCATGGAATGGTAATGCTGTGCGAAGATAAATGAGGGAGCCTGGTTTACAAAATTTATTTAGACTTAATTTAAATAAGAGGATTGGCAGATTCCAGTAAAATTTATCTCAGGTATAACTATTTACTTTTTCTTTAGTTCAATAAAAAGCTCATTCCCCAGACGGGGTGGGATAGAGTGAGGCGTGATTTGCATGGTGAGTATATCGAAATGGGTAGCAAATAATGGTTGATACACCGCTTTCGTTCCTCCAAAAGGAGGCCCCTCGAAGGGAAATTCACGGGCAAATAATACGCCTGCCAAGGTGCCTTGATCGGTCAGTAAATCAGCGGCTTTGGCTACGTATTGAGGGCGTAGCTTAGGATCAATAGCACAGAAGAAGGTTTGCTCTAGCAATAAGTCAAATGGGGTAGGGGGCTTGAGCTCAAAAAAATCCCCTACCAGTAGATGTTCCTCTGGAAAATCTGGTGCCTGCTGGCGTAGATGGTTAAAGGCACTTGGTGCCCAATCGCAAACAAACACTTGCTCATAACCCTGTTGATGAAGATAAAGCGCCTCATAGGCCCTGCCAGCACCCGGGATCAATATGCGAGTTGTCCGATCACTAACATTTTCCAAATAATGAGTCAATGGGGGAGAAGCTTCGCCTATGTCCCAACCTGTCTGTTGGCCTTGCCAGCGCGTTTCCCAGTATGCTGCATCTAAGATATTCATATATACAGGTTACTTGCACTTTTTTCAAAGTCGGAATTGGGAAGTCAGAAGTCGGAAGTATTAGGAGTTGCTAGTAGTATTCGATACCATAGTTTGCAAAACCATCAAATAATCTTGAACACTGCCTCAAACAACCCTTGCGTGCCCCATTACTTCCGACTTCCGACTTTCGCTTTCAGACTTTTGTAAGCCTTACCCCCCCACTTACCACTTGTAAGTAAGCCCTAAACTTGGTAGAATCGGCAACTGATTAACCCGATTGTTGGTAACCCGGTCCACGTAAAATACATTGGCACGATCATAAGCATTGGTAACACTGATTACCGCTTCCAATCCGCCGTAGCGGCCAAATGTCCAATTGCGCTTCAGTGAGAAATCCAATCGGTGGAAGTAAGACAACCGGCCTCCATTAAGTTCATCATCCAATAGAATATCGAGGTTGTAGTTACCCGTCAAGAAGTTGACCAAAACAGGGTTTTGCTGAACTGGTACATTCTGATAGAAGCCTTGCGTTTCGGTGAATGGGAATCCAGACCCCAAATTCCAGCGGACACCAAGCTCCCAGTTTTTATTTTCTCCTAGCAAATAGCTGGCCAGGAAGTTGGCGTTGTGGCGACGGTCAAAATTGGTAGGGTATTCCTGAAAACCGTCATCGCGTCGCACGTGGCCGTAGCTGTAGGTACTCCATACGTAGAGGCGATCTCTTTCGTACTTCAGCGAGAAGTCAATCCCGTAGGCATAACCCGTTTCCGTTGTAAAGTCCGGGTCGGAAGCACTAAGTTTATTACGGTTAATCGCAATCAACTGGGTAAAGCCTTTGTAATAACCTTCGACATTGGTGGTGATATAGTCCCCGAAGTCCAATTCAAAACCAGCGACACCGTGGAAAGCTTTTTGCAGCCGGTCGTCGGTTTTTTCAGTAGAGTTAGGTTTGAATATCGCTTCTTCTGGTCCGGCCAGGAAGCCAACAAAGAAGTTGACAATATCCAGGTCGTTGACGGTACTGATCAGGTTTTGGGAATACAAACCAGCGGCTCCTTTGAAACGCAGAAAATCCGTTACGTTCCACTTCAAACCCAGGCGAGGCTCTGGAGATACGGCATTTTGTGAAGCGTAGTACTGAACGCGGAAACCAGGTTCCAGAATCAAATTTCCTATCTTCTGCTTGTACTTCATGTAGGCAGAAAGCTCCGTGGTGAAATCCAGCTGCTTGAACCGAATACCAATGAGGTTGGTAAACTGAAAATCGGTGTTGAAACCATTGAACTCAAAACCGTAGTTCAGCTGGCTGTTACGGCCGAAATACGCAAAATTCAACAAGGCATTGTACGTTGTGATGCCGCTGCTACGGGGTGCTCCATCTGCTTCCTGCAAGCCAATATTGTAATCCGAGTAGCTCAGCGTACCATTCATGATGATGTTGCTATTGAGCGGGATCAGAATAAAGTTGGCACCACCACCACTGTTGTCCCAGTTGAGGTCAGCAATGTTAGGTACTTTAAAGCCATCCGTAAAATTGAAGCCGAAAAGGTCCAGCTTGCTACCGTTGCCTCCGTTGATGGAAAGCTTGCCGTATACGTCGGTGTAGTTGAAAGGAAGGCCAATGTCTTCAGGGCGTAGATTCAGAGAATCGCCAGCAAATGCGTAGTAATTAGGATCCACTGCATAAGCGTACAATTGCTTGGAAGTCTGATCCAGGTATGAGTGCTTACCCGTCAGCATGAAGCTGATACTGTTGCCGGTATTGGGGTCTAATTTTTTGATCGGGCCTTCAATCAGGGCTTTCGCCTGAAAAGGGCTGGCCGATACCAGACCACTCAAGCGCCGCTGGTTACCCGTACGGGTTTTGATGTCTACTACTGCCGACACCCGGCCACCGTATTCGGCATTAAAACCACCGGTGAGTACGTCTACACTACGTACCGTCTCTGTCTCAAAAACAGAGAAAAAGCCAATGGAGTGGAAAGGATTATAGATGGTTACCCCATCCAGTAAAATCTTGTTTTGTACTGGCGATCCACCCCGAATATATACTTGTCCACCCTGGTCACCAGAAGAAACGATACCCGGAATAACGGTAAGGTACTGCGCAATATCAGCTTCACCACCCGTAGAAGGTAAAGCCCTGATATCGTTGGCAGAAACCGTAATTTTAGACACCTGGGTATCAGAACGAGCTTGCTCGCGGTCGGCAGAAACGTTAACGGTAGAGAGGTTGACCGCTTCCGTAGACAGATAAATTCTTACGTATTCAATGCTATTTTTGACCTCTACTTCTACTTCCTTGGTGCCAAAGCCAGTATAAGAAACCTGCAATTTATAGGTGCCAGGCTCGAGGTTGGAAAAGGAAAAGAAACCATCAAGGTCGGTGGTCGTTCCTCGTTCGGTACCTTCAATCAAAACGGTACCATAAATAATGGACTCACCGCTTTCTTCATCAAAAACATTGCCTCGGATGATACCCGTTTGGGCAAAAGCCAGGAACGAAAAGGCACAAAACAACAGGAGGGTAAATAACTTCTTCAAAATGTGGTCTGTTTCAATCTGTTTCAATAAGTCAATCGGGGCAGTGTCCCCCATTATTAGGGATCGCTGTTTTCAACGGCGCAAAGATAAAATGATTTCTGGCAATCTAAACGAATGCTTGGTCGGGTATCGGTCATTTTCTGGAAAGCTTGGTGCTTTGCACTGGATGGCCTCCGTTTTGCAATGAAATTTTCTCAAGGGCGTTATTTATAACTTTCCAAATACCCAAGCCCTTCTCGTCCCAGACTACCAAAATACAGATGCCCGCCCCATTCCTGGACACTGCTGATCTGAGAAAACTTGCCCTCAGGATCTTGAATGTTATACACCACTTCTCCCTGGCGGTTGATGCCCAAAACGCCAGCATGCGTAGCAGGTGCAGGTTGTAACCACGTGGGTAAGCGGGCGATAACTTTCCTCAAAAAGGGACGCTCCGATAAATTATCCAGCAGTGCATTGCGCGGACTGATCATCGCCAACCAGAAAATACCATCACTGCCCCTGCTAATACCATCAGGAAAGGCAGGCAAGCCCTGGATAAACGTGTCCACTTTTCCTTTTTCCTCTCCTTTAAGGTAATACCTCAATGTACGGTAGCTGCTGGTTTCATTGACCAAAACGAAGGAAGTGTCTTCGGCTACAGCAATGCCATTGGCAAAGTAGAGCTTATCCATCAGTAGGGTAGTTGTGTTGGTCAGGGGATCATATACGTACAGTTTGCCCACTGGCAAGTGCTCCAAAATATCCAGTTTGTAAGATTCAATGGCCCAACGATCCGAGGCATCAGAAAAGTAGACCTTCCCATCGGGGCCCACTTCCAGATCATCGGTGAAACCAAAAGTTTTTCCCGCGTAGCTATTGACCAATGTTTCTAACTTTCCATTAGCATTGAGTCGTAATAAACCTTTACGGGCATCGGCAATATAGAGATTGCCCGCCTGGTCAAAATCTAAGCCCAGTGGTCGACCACCCGTGTTGACCAGCTCTACCGGCTCCGCTTGTGGGCTGTCGTACCTCAATATCCTGCCGTCTACCGCTGCACCGTACACCCGGCCACTAGAATCAACGGCCACATCTTCACATTCGGGACAACTAAGATGAAGCACCTCCACTGCTTGCAGCCGAGTATTGGACGCAAAGATGCCCGTATACCCAGGATTGTCGGGTGCTGCCCAAACTTCTGGCTGCAAAGGAATCGGCCAGAAAAAGAGATAGAGCAAAAGGACTGCAATAATACCTAAGCTGATTTTTAGGAATGGTCTCATGGTGAGGTGGTTGTTGGATGTGGAAAATGAAGTTAACATTATTGTGGCAAACAATGTAGGAATCCCCGCTTTGACTTTTTTAGCCACGAAGCCACAAAAGCACAAAATAGCACGGAATATTTTTTTGTGTATTTTGGTGTTCCTGCCTGCAAGGCCAGCTTGTTGGCAGGCAGGTTGGAGCTTTTGTGGCTATTCTTGTTTCCTTCCGCAAGCCTATGAGCGCAGCTAATCTCCGCGAAAATCCGTCTGATCCGTTTCATCCGTGTTCTATCCTGTTAAGGAAGAGCCCACCGATTTCTTATCTTTGGGTTTGAAAAAAAATAATCTGCGCATGAGCTACCTCAAATGGTTTTTGATTGTAATAGTCATCCTTTTGTTAGGCGGATATTGGTACGCCCAACCGTTGCTCAAAGTAGGTGCGGGATACGCGGCCAAAATGGCTTGTTCCTGCCATTATCTTCAGGGGCGTAGTTTGGATAATATCAAAGCGGAGGACCTCAATTTTTCTGCGCTCAAATTCATCAAACTTACGCACGACCAAGCAAAGGACGAGGTGGCAGCCTCCTTCTTTGGACTAATTACCCAACGAGCCAAATTTATCAAAGGTAGAGGCTGTGTACTGATTGCTGATGAAAATGTTCCGCTACCTCCCGAGGTGCCTGTTCCTGCAATGGCGGGTATCGTGACGCCCCTTCCTGTTTATGATACCTTGCCGCAAGGGCTCAATGCTGATGCGCTTGCGCAGGCGGTAACCAATGCTTTTGCCCCTTTGCCAGGTGGAGGGACGCGTGGAATAGTGATATTGCACGATGGTCATTTGGTGCACGAAAAATATGCACCGGGCTTTACCGAAGCTACCCCCTTATTGGGCTGGTCAATGACAAAAAGTATCACCAACGCCCTGGTAGGAATTATGGTAAAAAACGGCAAATTGACATTGCAACAAGATCACCTCTTTTCTGAATGGGAGGACGATGAACGCGCCAACATTACCGTCGAAAACCTCTTACACATGAACAGTGGCCTGGAGTGGAATGAGGCTTACGGTGGAGTTTCCGACGCCACAACGATGTTATACAAGCAACCTGATATGGCCGCCTATACCCGGACTAAACCCTTGCTGTTTGAACCCAATACCACTTGGGTCTATTCTTCTGGTACGACCAATCTTCTAAGTGATTTGGTGCGACAGACACTTGGGAATGATCCAGCTTATCGTAGTTTGGTCCGCGATAGCTTATTCCTTCCTATCGGTATGCACTCGGCACAAATCGATACCGACCAATCGGGCACCTTCGTCGGTTCCAGTTACTGCTGGGCCACCGCCCGCGATTGGGCCCGCTTTGGTCAGCTCTACCTACAGGATGGGCAATGGGATGGGTACCCAATACTTCCTGCGGGCTGGGTAGATTTTTCACGACAAGTTGCTGCTGGTTCGGAAGGTGTCTACGGTGCCCAAGTATGGCTCCCCGATCCCGAAGAGCTAAGTGAGGTACCCGAGGATCTTTTCATGTTTCGCGGCTTCCAGGACCAACGCATTGTTATCATCCCATCACGGAAGGTCGTCATGGTGCGCTTGGGGATGAACGAGGACAAGACCTTTGCCTTGAATAAATTTATCCATGAGGTTTTGGCGGCTTTGCCGGAGTAAGAACAACGCTGTTAAAACGCTGGAATTTTCACCCCTTCCACCTCCGTCAAGGCCCTGAAATGAGCGGCAACCTTTTCCAAAACCTGCTCGCCAGAACGGTTGATGATCGACCGGCCATCAATGCTTTCTACCCGCGTCAACTCGCCCATGGTGCCCGTGGTGAACACCTCGTCTGCCGTGTAAAACTCCGTGAGCGAAAGCCGCTTTTCGGCGTGAGGGATACCGTGCTGTTCGCACAAGCGTAAAATCGTACGGCGGGTAATGCCTGGTAGACAATAATCAGCATGTGGCGTAAGAACGACGCCTTTACGGATGCAAAAAACATTGACGCCATTGGCCTCAGCTACATAGCCATCGGTGTCGAGCATCAGGCCCGCATCAGCACCCGCATAGTTGGCCTCGATTTTTGCGAGGATGTTATTAAGAAGGTTGTTATGGTGGATCTTGCTATCCAGGTGCATGGGCGAATTACGCCGTACAGAGCTGGTTGCCAACTTGATGGAAGGCGGATAAACAGGTGGCTTCCATTCTGCCAATACGATCAGCGTACACCCATACTGATTGAGGCGAGGGTCCATCCCCGAAGTGATCTTCCGCCCTCTGGTGAGTGTCAGTCGAATATGTACGCCATCGCGCATCTGGTTGGCCCGCAAAGTTTGAAAGATGGCGTCGGTGATAAAATCGTTGTCCGGAATGGCTTTAAAGTCTAGCGCATGCGCCGAAAGCTGTAGTCGTTCCAGGTGTTGCTCCAGGTGAAAAACCCTGCCGTCATAAACCCGTATTCCTTCCCACACCGCATCTCCTCCCTGTACAACACTATCGAAGACACTCACCTTTGCATCATCCCGATGCACCAGGGCACCGTCTACATAAACAATGATATTTTCGTTCTTTGGATTGAGTTGTTGAAGCATTTTTAAATGATTGGTTTGTTTTTTTTGTAAAAACTTTTTCAAAGTCGGAGGTAGGGATTTAAAGTCGGAGGTCGGAAGTGGGAATTCGGAAATATTTGAAGTACCTATTGGCGTGCTCGCCTCCTTCTCTTCGTGTGTCTCGTTACTTCCGACTTCCCACTTCCGCTTTCCGACTTCTAAGATCGGCATTCGGAAATATTTGAAGTACCTAGTGGCGTACTCTCCTTCAATTTTTCGTGTGTCTGGCTATTTCCGACTTCCCACTTCCGCTTTCCGACTTCTAAGATCGGCATTCGGAAATATTTGAAGTACCTACTGGCGTGCTCGTCTCCTTCTCTTCGCGTGTCTCGTTACTTCCGACTTCCGACTTCCGCTTTCCGACTTCTAAGATCGGCATTCGGAAATATTTGAAGTACCTACTGGCGTGCTCGCCTCCTTCTCTTCGTGTGTCTCGTTACTTCCGACTTCCGACTTCCGCTTTCCGACTTCTAAGATCGGCATTCGGAAATATTTGAAGTACCTACTGGCGTGCTCGCCTCCTTCTCTTCGTGTGTCTCGTTACTTCCGACTTCCCACTTCCGCTTTCCGACTTCCCTAAAACCTCCCCTCCTGATTATACAATTCCTCCTCTAGCAGCAATGCTTCTTCCCCAATGTTTTTCCAATCTATATAGCGTTCCAACTCGTAATTATCGAGACGATTGTGGTAAAAATAGAGGACTTTGAAGCTTGCGCTAACGATCCGCTCTTTCTTGTCGAAATACAGCGGGTTAGAGACGTGGAAATTCCCCAAGTGGTTGATACCATCCTGAAGAATGAAATCTACCGATTCGTGAATTTCTGGAGAAAGTTTTATCTGTTCGAGGCGTTCCATCACCAGCAGGCGGTTCCTCAATTGATTGATCACATCGCCGAGGGCAGGCTTGGGAAAGACAAATTCTTCTGCCGGTAGTCTTAAAATACCGTACAAGTCCAACTGAGGATTTTGGTGCTCTAAAAGCCTAAAGGCGGCAAAAGCTACCAGGTGGCTGGTTAAAACGATGTTGTCTTTGTGGTAGCGTTCAACGATACGATCCCCCAGCAGATTGGTGTATTCTGCTTCACGTTGGAGGTCTTTGTTGATATGACCTTTAGCATTCACGAAATATTCTTCTACCTCAATTTTTCTGCCGTGCTGATCATAACTATTGCCGTGTTCATCTACCGGATTGCCGAGGACATCCATGGGCTGACCAAAGGAAAGCGTGATGTTATTGCCTTTAGAGAATAATTTCCACACAAACTGTAAGACCCGAAACGGGCTGTAGGAGCTATCCTTGGTCTTAAGGTATTGCTCTTTACCAATTTGGCGGAGGTGCTGCTCGATGAGAAACTCCGCTTCCAAAACAAAATGATAACCCAACACCAAGGGGACGATAAAGACTTTCTCCTTACGGCCTTCCTGATAGATGGTTCGCTGTGCCTCCACCGTTGTACCCAGCAAGCCCAGTTTTAATTTTTCTTCCAGTTTGCCAGAGCGCGACCGTGTTCCACCCGGAAAGAATAAACTATTGACGCCACGTTTGATAGAAAGCATACTCATCGCCTTGAGGGTCTCCAGGTAGATGCCATTTTTTTTGCGTCGATCTACCCGGTAAGCACCAAGGCGATTCATGAAGTAAGCGGTATACCCCGTATTGTAGAGGTTGAGGCCGGCTCCGTAACTGAAGGAGGGCAAGCCCATGTAGGTGTCCATCGCATAGCCCACCAGGATAGAGTCCAGGTTGCTGAAGTGGGTAGGTACTACCACTACCGTTCCATGCTTGAAGAGCTGCCGGACTTTTTCTACCTCACCCGTGATCGCAAGTTTTTCAGTAAGTCGATGCTCCTTTCCCCATAAACCACGAATGGATCTGACCGCTGCCGTATTCAATAAGCGGGTGAAAAAGAAGGTCAAAAAACGACGGGCAAAGAGAAACGTTTTTATTCTGAATGTCCCCACAATCTCTTCAGCGTACCGGAGGATAATCTGCTGTAAATGCTCTCGGTTAATTTGGTCAACTTCCTCCGGTTTGTGGTCCATAGCCAGACGGATGTGCCGGTGGCTGAGGCGACGCCAAAATTGTTTTTCCTTAGGAGGATCCACCTTCCAGGGTTCTTCCTTGAGGCGGATGCGCTCAGTGTAGATGGTTTTAGAAATGAGATCCCTGGTTTTGGCGGGAGATTGCTGCATCAATCGTTCTAGGGTGTATTCCTCAATTTGTTGTACAAAGGCACGACGATCCTCGCTAAGTTGGTAGATCGGCCAGTCTTCAATACTATCAATGACTGGAGGGAGGGTGGTGCTGCTCAGTTTGCTCATAGTTCTATACGCTCAAGTGTTTCTTCGATAACTTGTAAGATTTCATCACGTCCTACTCGGGTATTGGAACTGGAAGGAATGCCAGGCGGAAGTTCTTCCCAATATTCTAGTAGAGCCTTAGTGATCGCTTCAATATTAGCATTAAGTTCGTGAGGTTTTGTCCGGTCAGTTTTGGTGTAAACGATGATAAATGGTACGCCGATTTCTCCCAGCCAATTGATAAAGTCTATATCTACTTTCTGAGGCCCAATGTTGCCGTCGAGTAAAACGAAAACACATTGGACACTCATCCTTTCCTTAAAGTAAAAATCCATCATCAGGCGCCATTGCTTACGCAGTTTTTTAGAAACCCTGGCGTAGCCGTAACCTGGTAAATCTACCAGGTACCAACTGTCGTTGATGAGGTAATAATTCAAATGCTGGGTTTTGCCCGGAACATTGGAAATTCGCGCCAAATCTTTACGCTCCGTAAGCATATTGATGAGCGATGATTTCCCTACATTCGAACGCCCAATAAAGGCGAACTCTGGCTTCCCATCTTGAGGGGCCAGGCGTTGTTCTGGAAAACTTCCCTTAAATTCTATTTCGTTAATGACCATCTTAATATTATACTATATACGAAAGACAAACATAAGCATTTTTTCCCCACAAGCCTGAAAAGACAGCTCAGAAGGAAAGTCACCTAAACAAATAAACAATAACACTGTTGGTTGACAAATGCTATGCTATTAAACAGCTAACTTTAGCTCGACAACTAAGTGGTTTTACTTCGTGTATCCCTCGTAGTAGGGCTTTGCCCAAACACTTCAATCGGTATAGCCACCTATTATAATCAACTAAATACAAAAATAGAATGCAGCAATTTTTACCTAAAAAATTTCGGTCATTTTGCACGCCAAGTGCTTTTTGCAGGTCAATAACCTTGATGCTTGCTTTGGGCATGATGACTTTTGTGTCAGCACAAAGCTACCCAGGCTGTGATGATATCCGCTATCGTACGGATGTTTTTGCGGAGGTGCAGGCTACTCTAGGATTATCTTATGGCTCGGGTACCACTATCGCTGGCAACAGCCAGGAGTTATTTTTGGATGTGTACGAACCTGTTGGTGATGTCCAGGAAATTCGTCCCGTAATCATTCTCGCTTTTGGTGGGAGTTTCATTTCTGGCGAGCGTGGCGACCTGGCTGGCCTTTGCGAGTCTTACGCTCGTCGTGGATTTGTGGCAGTAAGTATTGATTACCGTTTATACGATCTGCCCCTGATCCCTTTTCCCACTTCTGACGAAATGAAGGAAGTGGTCGTGAAATCGATTTCCGATTTCAAAGCTGCGATTCGTTATATGCGGGAAGATGCCGCTACGACGAATACTTTCCGGATTGATCCGGATATGATCTTCGTCGGTGGCGTGTCTGCAGGTGCTATTGCGGCGGCTCATACTGCAGTATTGGATGAAACCGATAACATTGACGCTTTTCTACTCGGACTGATCGAAGCCAACGGTGGTTTTACGGGCAACTCCAGCGATAATATTGAATATTCTAATGAAGTACAGGGATACGTGAATTTGTCTGGTGCCCTAAACGATGCTTCCTGGATGGACGAGAATGATCCCCCCTTTGTGAGTGTACACGACGATATGGATATTGTCGTGCCCTACAACACCGGATTTGCGAGCCTGCTTGGCGTTCAGATCGTTTACCTGGAGGGCAGTCGCCAGCTTCAACTCAAAGCTGATAGCCTTGATATTCCCAATCGCCTGATGACCATCGAGAACAGTTTTGAACACGTAGGTTATTTCGGTACCGCCGAAAGCTATTTGGCAACCTTGGATTTCACGACCGAATTTTTGCAAGACTTGATGTGTGAGCAATTAGTAGGTACCAATGAACAGCCTAAGGCACTAAGTGGTATCCGCAATTTCCCCAACCCGGCTACCGATCGTATCCAGGTCACTCATCCTGAAGGATTAAGCCTCGACCTCAGCCTTTTCAATAGTATGGGACAACGGGTCATGCATCAGCAAAATACCAATGAATTGATGGTAGGAGCTTTGCCTGCGGGTATTTATTGGCTACAAGTAGAGGACGCTACTACCCGCGCCAGTACGGTACAGAAGGTGGTCGTGAAGTAACATCGACCCCTAAGGTATAAATGCATGAATGTATTTATACCTTAGGGTTGGGCCACACCAGCTAATGCCTCGGGCACTAGTAGCGCTGTATTAGGTAGAGACGCAACGTGTCACTTCTCTACCTAATGCAATGCTCTCATATCTTGTCGTGATTCACCTTGGGCACCTTTTTTTTTCAGTCCTACGGTGCCGTGAAAACCAAAAACCTTGGTATCTGTGGTGGTAAATATCACCTCCCTTATCACCATATCCCTTCCAAAGGATACACCTCCAAGCGTTGAATACCCATGCCTTCTTCCTCCTTAAAGAATCGGATCATCGTAAAATCTTCGCTGGGAAAAAAGACGTCAGTAATTGCCGTCAGCCCATCATCGGCAATCAGCTCTACGGAGCTGACATCAAAGATCAGGTGCATGTTGACCAATACCCCCTCCAGTTGCTTAGGGGCATAGTGAATGCTTGGCGCAAACTTTTCCGAAAAGTCGAGCTTACCAGATTTGGTGCGATCACTGAAGTAGGCTTTTGCATCAGCATCATAACCCACACGGTAGACCTCTCCTTTGCTATTGCTTAATTCAAACCCAAAACTGCCCGTATTGCTAGTGGCTACTTCTAAAATAATCTCTAGTTGCTGTGGCGAAACGCCTAAATCTTGTGGATTGCCGGGGCTAGCGGTGATGTCTACCTCGTGTTGTTCGCCGCGGAGGGTTCGCAGTTCTTCGACGAAATTTTGAAACAAACGCGGGCCCATGGCGGTCTCTTTTACTTGGAATTGGCGAGGCAGTGTCATTGCACTCCGCCAAAGCGCGGTAGGCACCACTTGGGCATAATCCCAGTTGCTCATCCAGCCCATAAAGATCCGGCTAGCGTCCTCCTGGGGCAAATCCGACCAGGTGACCCCAGCGTAATTGTCGCGGCCGTAATCTACCCAGGATGCTGCTACACCAGTGCTGTCCTTTTTGGCTTGTCGCGCCATTTCCGCCCCAAACTCAGGATCCAAACGGAAACGCAATCCATCAAAATCACCAATAAAGTACTGGGTAGCCGAGCCACCATTAGGCCCACCAGGATTAATACTCACCAGTAATACCCACTTGCGAGCACCTGTGCCGCTAATGGTCACCGGAAACAAATCGGGGCATTCCCAGACGCCGCCGTGAGCACCTCTGTTTTTACCAAATTGGCTGAGATAACGCCAAGCCTTCAAGTCTTTAGAAGTGTAAAACATCACTTGATCTTGGGCGGCCAATACCATTACCCATTGGTCGTTATCCGCATCCCAGATGACTTTTGGGTCGCGAAAATCCCGTATACCAGGGTTGGGTACTACCGGATTGTTCTCGTATTTCGTCCACGTCCTCCCGCGGTCATTACTGTAGGCAATAGCCTGGCTTTGGAAGTCGATGGCACCACTTTTTTCTCCTTCAGGATCATGGTAAGTAAAGATGGCCACCAGCGGAGGTTCGCCATCTTTACTAAAGCCACTGGTATTGTCCCAGTCGACTACCGCACTGCCAGAGAAAATATAGCCCTTCTCATCAGGAGCTATCGCAATGGGCAAATGCTCCCAATGCGTTAAATCCTTACTCACGGCGTGCCCCCAGTGCATCGGGCCCCAAACGGTACTATCTGGATAATATTGGTAAAAAAGATGGTATTCATCATCAAAAAAGACCATCCCGTTGGGGTCATTCATCCATTGGGTAGGAGGGGAGAAGTGCAGTTGCGGACGGTGCTGCTCCTGGTAGGTGGGGCCTGTATTGGCATCCGTTATACCTTCTTTTTTGCAGGTTGTTAGAAAAGTGATTGCCAAGAAAAGTGTCAAGAGTTTCTGAATGTGCATATTATCTAGCGATTGTTTTTTTTTGCTCGCTGCGCTCGCGGTGGTGTTCATCCCGATGCTCGGGATTCACGGTGGTGCTCGCTTCGCTCGCGGGTTTTAGGATCATGTTTAGGATTGACTATCGCCGACTCCCTCGGTTCCCGAAAGATTGAATATTCCCCTTTTCAGCACCCAAAAACCGCGAACGCAGTAAGCACCCCCCACGAGTCCCGAGGAATCGGGACGAGTACCCCCGCGAACGCAGTGAGCACCTCACTCCGTCAGCTGCTTCTGCAATTCCTCCAACGATACCCCCTTCGTTTCAGGCATCATAAAATGAACAAAGAGCAATTGAAGTACCATGCAAAAAGCAAAGAATCCAAATACCGTTGCTGCTGAAAAAGCGTTCAGTATGGGCAGTGTAATCATGGTAATGGTAGCCGCAAACACCCAGTGGGTACCCGAGCCCCAAGCCATTCCGAAATCGCGTACCTGATTGGGGAAAATCTCGGAAATGAACACCCAAATTACGGCTCCTTGCCCTACAGCGTGAGCCGCAATGAATCCACAAACCATTGCTACCACCCAGCCACCTGTAGCTCCTGTAGCAAAGGCGTAAGCCACTAGTGAAAGGAAAGTGATGTAGCCAATGGAGCCAATGTACATCAACGATTTACGCCCCATGCGGTCGATAAGGTAAAGTCCCACGAAAGTGAAAAGAAAATTGATCAAACCTAACCAAATACTGGCAGCACGGGCGGTATCTGCACTCATACCTGCTTCTTCGATGATACGTGTGGCATAGTAAAGCACAAAATTGATACCCGAAAGCTGGTTGAACATGGCCAGTAGGAAGGCCAGCAAAATGGGCCAGCGATGTTGGGCAGAAAAGAAAGCTACACGGTGGGTTTTACGTTCTTCCGTTTCTCGTGAGTCATCAATAATTTGTAATTGCGCTTCTATTTCTCGCTCCGAGGAGAAGATGTTGGCGAGCACCTCTCTTGCGCCTTGCCGGTCGCCTTTGGTCAGCAACAACCAGCGCGGACTTTCGGCGATGGTCAATACCACCATACTGTAAATTAGTGCTGGCAGGGCTTCAATACCCAGCATCCACCGCCAGGATATCGACGGTTCCATGTATCTGCCAATCAACCAATTGGAAAGGAAGGCAATAAGTATTCCTAAGACGATATTGAACTGGTAGAGCGCTACCAATTTGCCGCGATTTTCCCGTGGAGCTATTTCTGAAATATAAATGGGTGCAGCTACGGAAGAAGCACCTACCCCTAGCCCCCCTAAAAAGCGGAAGAAAGAAAAGACATAAGGATCGGTAGCCATTCCCGAACCCAAAGCGGAAACGAGATAGAAGATACCTATCCAAAATAAGGTTTTCTTGCGACCAAATCGCTTGGTTGGAAAACCGCCAAAAAGCGCACCGATCACCGTACCCCACAGTGCCATCGACATGATAAAGGTACTGTGAAACCAGTCGCTCGTTTGCCATAAGGCTTGAATGGGTTTATCGGCTCCGTTGATAACAATGGTATCAAAACCAAATAAAAATCCTGCAAGGGCCACGGTGATGGACCACAAAATAACTTTGTTGTTCTTCATTATGTTTTATAAGTAGCTTGCTTCTTTGGGGCAGGATTCCTCTGTTTGAAAAAATACCAGGTATTGCGCAGAAAATAAACTGCGATTTTTCTCAGGTTTTTCAAATAGTTAAAACGCTTTAAATGAAGCGCTTATTCAACTATTGTGAAAAACAAAATCGCTTTTTATTTTCGTGCTGTTCTTAAGAGGAATTGGCAATAATTAAACCCAAGATACAACCGTTTTACGAAAGTGCAAGTCTTTACGCCATAACCACGTTATCTTTACACCCGGGTGGTTTTTTCTTGGAATTTACTTTTCTAAATACACTCGCTCATGACTACGGCCGCCATGACGGAATCAGAACTAATTGACGCCTGCCTTGAAAATGATCGCCTGGCTCAGAAAGAGCTATATGATCGTTATTCGCGGGCAATGTATACTGCTGCTTACCGAATTACTTCTGACTTCGAACTCGCTAATGATGTGCTCCAGGAGGCATTTGTGAAAATCTTTCGCCATTTGGCTGGTTTTCGCAGAGAATCTACCCTCGGAGCCTGGATAAAAACCATCGTCGTACGAACAGCCCTGTCTCGGATGCGTCGGGAAATTCGCATGGAAACACTGGAGGATTATCACCAGCAAGATCAAATTGTAGACTGGGGTCATCATTTGGATGCCGATTACCTGGAAAAAGCCATACAAGCCCTACCCAGCGGCTATCGTTCGGTATTTGTAATGATTGAAGTGGAAGGATATTCCCACAAAGAAGTAGCCGATATGCTGGATATTTCGGTGGGGACTTCGAAATCTCAGCTGTTTTACGCGAAGAAAAAATTGCGGAAATCATTGGAGAAATACCGTTAGGAGGCTTAATTACTTATAATCACTTTTTATCATGTCTGGATTCGAAAAGAATAGAGATTCCCTCAAGAAAGCACTGGATCAACTGCCGAGTTTCGACCCTCCTGCCGGGATATGGGATCAGATTGAGTCGGATTTGAACAAACCTTACGTGCCTGACGAAGGAGTACTTCACGAGGCCATTCAGCAATTGCCTGCCTATACTCCACCGGTTACGGTATGGAACAAGCTGGCGCAACAGCTAGACACTGAGCACCAGGTTCGCCAATTAAGAGTGGTTCGCCAGCGCCAAGTCTTGCAGTGGGCTGCAGCAATAGCCCTCCTTTTGATGGCAGGATACGCCATTTTGCGGGAGCCTGGCCCCAAGGTACAGCTACAATACGCCCAGGAGACCGTCCAACAATTTCAAACCGATATTGACTGGAATGCCGACGAAAGTATCTTTTCGCAATTGGAAGATCAATTGGTACAGGTCAACGACCCGGCCATCAACAAGTTGCGCTTTGAGTACGAAGAACTCAGTACGGCCCATGAAGATGTAGCCGCTATGCTTAAGTCTTATGGCCGCGATCCGCAACTCATCCGGCAAATGGCCGATATTGAGCGCGAAAGAAGCGATATTTACCGTCAAATCATTGAAGCTATTTAATTGATGCAAAGATTATTCCTGATATTCCTGGGGAGCCTGTTGATGTCTAGCCTGAGCGCCCAAGAGGTGGTACAGGTAGTCACCAAGGTCATTGAAAAGACCTTCAATTACCAGGATGGCTATGAGGTCAATGTAGAAGGCCAAAAAGCAGAGATTTTTGTAGAGACCTGGGATAAACGACAGGTAGGCTTGCGCCTGGAAATTTCGGCCAAGCATCCTCAAAAAGCCACCGCTGAAGCTGATCTGGAAACCGTCAACTTTGTTGCAGAACGCATAAAAAACAAAATTTATCTACGCAATTATCGATTTGGTGGAGCTGAACAAACCGAGTCGGTACTCTCTGTTACTTATTACATTACGCTACCGGAAGACTGCCCTGTTTACGTGAAAAATTACTTTGGTGCTGCCAATATCTCCAACCTCACCAATCGCTTGCGCATCTTCGGCGAGTACAGTCAGATCGACATCGACAATGTCAAAGGGCTGCTCGATATCCGCACCCGTTTTGGGGATGTCGTCGGTGAAAAAATCGACGGCAACGTCACCATCAACGCTCGCCGCTCTGATGTGACCCTGTATGATATAGCAGGCAACTACCAGATCAATGCCCAATACGGCATCCTCAAACTCCAACCTGGAGCTGGCCTCTTAGGCTTGGATATCAGCGCCGAAAAATCGGAAGTCTACCTCTACGGCGACCAGCCCGAGCTTTTTGGTTACACGCTCACCGCTACTCACGGCAAGGTACTTACTCCCGAAAACTTGCGTCTACTTGCGCTTGAAAATACGCCCGAAGTACAGAAAGTACAATTCAAACCTACCCGCAAAGAAACCTATCCTGCGATCACCGTCAGCGTCACTTTCGGTGATGTTCATTTAGAGAAAATTCCTTCTGAGGGCTTGAGGTATTAGGGAATGGGCTTGCAGGTCTTTTATTTCGGTTTTTTAACCACCAAAGGGACTTGAGGGGAAATACTTAGGTGGCTTCGTTGAATTAGCCTGCTCCCGCCATTCCAGCGAATAGAGTGCTTATTGTTAGTTACAAGTGATAAAATCTTTAAGATGAACCTAAAGCTTTTACTAATCATATTAACATTTGCCTTAGGGATAGATTGCGTTAGTCAAACTTTGATTCCTTATTACCATGAAGGTAAATATGGCTACTGTGATACAAATGGAATAGTCAAAATTGCACCTAAATATGATAAAGTAGAATTCTTTTTAAGCGATGCTATCGCAATTGTGATAAAAGATAATAGAAAAGTAATAATCGATAAAAACGGATTAGAACTTTCATCTTATGCGAATGACATTGAGATTCGATTGTTACCCGCCACCTACAGTACAGATAACAGGGGGTGGAGGCGAGGCGCTGTTTCACGAGACACAATAAAGCAGCTAAAGTGGGTGATGTTGGACAATGGCGAATGCCAATTGCTGAATTTGATTACTAAGACTATATCTTCCAGATACGTTCTTGATGCTCGAGATGAAGGCGTGTATTCTTATATAAGACCACGAGAATCTGTGGAATTCTACCATGGTTATTTCATCGGTGAGAAATCTGATGGGAGCTTTGAAATTCTAAATGTAGATGGAGATGTCCTTAAGTCCACTTTAAGCAAACCTACTATATGGGGGGATGAACTGATAACTTTTGGACAAGGAGACTATTCGTACCTATTTAACCCCAAATCTGGATACACAAAAGAATATTCCTATAAATCGATAGTCGAAGTAGTTGAGGGTAAGTACTTGATTGTTTCTACGCATGAACAGCATGCAACTGGATTTGCCTTGCATCGGAAAAACACCAAATATGGGGTTGTCAGTGTAGATGGGCAAGTAATTTTGGATACGATATATCAAGGGATTTCACCTCACAACGGAGTTTATGTCCTCAAAAGGAACGGTAACGCTTTCTTGAGTGACCTTAAAAGGGACTTACTCGACACCTCTGAATACAAATCAATATATCCAATCAATGATAGCTTATTCAAAGCCACAAGGCATGATGACAAGGTACAGGTTGTGGAGCTATTGGGGAAAATCACTTTAGAAGGTCAAGTATTCGATACCTTCAAATTTATCAAAGATGGAAACTACTATACCTCACAAAAGGGTGATATTGTATCAGTGTTGGATAGCGCTTTGAATGTAGAGATAAGTTATGAAGCATCGTCCATCCATAGAGTTAGCTCAAGGAATAATGATAGCTACCTTGTTTCTTCAAATGGATTATACGGGATAATAGATTCAAAGGGGGAGATAATAATTCCATTTGAATTCGATAGGTGTTACTATAGAAGTAACAATTTCTACATCCTCAATCAGGGAGATAAAAACGGATTAGCCAATGCTCAAGGAGAAATAATACTCCAACCAGAATATGAAGAAATTGAGTTTGAAGTAGTCCGAAATGAAACCGTACTCCGGCCAAGAAAGAATGGGCGGTATGCTAGCTTTGATTTAAGTGGAAAGCAACTATCAGCATTTGAAAGTAGATCTCCTCATCTTTCGGGTCGCAGCGTCAATTGGCATCGTCATGAGAATAGTTATCATTTTACAGATATACATGGCAATCCTCTAAATGTGGACAGTAAGGATTTTTTCACTGGCTTTACAAACAAAGATTCTGTTTTTGTAGCTGTATTGCATGTGCGAGATACCATAAATGAAGTAATCATTGATGGTAAGTTATTTGAGCATTGGGGTAAGGAGTTTGACAGTATTGTAAAGGTCAACATATCTCTTGGATTGATTGCTGTAGTTGCCGGAAACAAACAAGGTGTTATTGATGTACACGGCAATATAATCTCTCCATTTTCAGAACAAGAAATTACGGAGATCAACAAGGAGTTTTTCGTAGCCAAAAAAGAAGGGAAGTATTTTCTTTTTACTCCTGAAGGGCAGCAAATAAATGAAGCTGGCTATGATTACATTGATGAGTCTTCAATCAATGGTCGTCGTTCCGTTTTTAGAATTATTCCCGATAAATTTTACGAATACGTTTCCAACCCTTGTTTCACGGGAAGCCAGGATACCATTCTGAAACCGCAGAGAAATGTTGGTTACATTGACAAATTTGGACACGTGCTGGTGCCCCTGGAGTATAGATTCACGCTTCGATTCTTTGAGAATTATGCCTGTTTATCAAAAGGCTGCATGGATGGCCAAAAGCAGGCTGTATTGGTCGATACCCTAGGTGAAGTTTTTTTGGAGACGAACTATGATTGGTTATATCCCCTTAACCATACCGATAAATCCCGCTACTACGTCGCTAAGCTGAAGGAGAGATATGGCTTAATTGATATTGAGGGCACTATCGTGATCCCTTTTGACTACACTGCTATTCAAGGATTTTACGGAGATAAGATAATTAGCGTTAGAGACGATAACCACGATTGGCACTTAGTAACTATAGACGGCAAAAGACTATTCTCGGGAAATTATGATTATATGAGCTCACTTGAACGATGCTATCAATTGTCAATGAACAAGTTCTTATTTTTTCCAAACGGTAAATCAGTAGTTATGGATTTAGATGGAAGAACCCATCTTGCTATAGCTTCTCAAAAACTGAAGTTTTTAGCTGTTGATGGCATCGAATTAATTGAAGTGGAAATGAATGACTATAAATACTATGTCAATAAGAGAACATTGATAGAATATAAAAATACCAGTAATTAGTCGAGTAGAAATGGCTCTGACTAGCAGCTAAAGAAAGAGCAGCTTATACCACTAGCCACTTTTATCAACCCCAAAAGAAAAAATGAGAGAAGTCAGAAAAATACCTAGAATAAGAGGTTGGCAGAAAACCTGGCAATTCCTCATCTCACTTTTCTACCCTAAAGAAAATTCACCAGCTAGAGGTGGTCATCATGAAAGGATGAAAGCGAGATGGAGGAAGACAAAATTCCACCGGTAGGGTGTATAGACTTGAAAGGATGGTGAGGGGTGAGTGATTCCCCAAAAAAAAGCAGCACCCTAGGGTGCTGCTTGCTGATGCGGAGGAAGAGGGATTCGAACCCCCGGTACCTTTCAGTACGTCGGTTTTCAAGACCGGTGCATTAAACCGCTCTGCCATTCCTCCTTGCTCGGATTTTGAGTTGGTTAGAGCCTTTTTAGACTCACTCACTTCCTAAGCGGCTGCAAATATACAGATCACTTTCATTATCCAAAACGAATTTGAATAAATTTTAGTTCCAAGATGAAAATTAATGAAATAATCCGTGCAATTCGGCCTTTACCTGGTTGAGAACGGTGCCTAAATCTTCCGGATTTTTTTTGAAGTCGATACTATCGGCGTCAATGATGAGGAGATTACCTTCGGTGTAGGTACTTATCCACTCATCGTAGCGTTCGTTGAGGCGTTTGAGGTAATCAAGGCTCATGCTGCCTTCATAATCGCGTCCACGTGATTGGATGTGGTTGACCAGCGTAGGAATACCAGCTTTTAGATAGATCAGTAAATCAGGGGGCTGAATTTGCGAAGTCATTGTTTTGAACAAAGACATGTAATTCTCAAAGTCACGTTTACCCATCAAGCCCATGTCGTGTAGGTTAGGGGCGAAGATGTAAGCATCTTCGTAAATGGTTCTGTCTTGCACTACCGTCCGATCACCTTGATGGATATTTAGGATTTGAGCGTATCGATTGTGCAGGAAGTAAATCTGGAGGTTAAACGACCAGCGCTGCATGTCAAGGTAAAAATCACTGAGATAGGGATTATTGTCCGTAGATTCGTAGTGAACGTCCCAGTCAAAATGTTTACCCAATTGGGTACAAAGAGTGGTTTTGCCAGCACCGATATTACCGGCAATTGCTACGTGTTTAATACTAGCGGGTGCTTGATGATCAGCCATTCAGATTTTTTTGTGTGCAGTTGTGTTCGCGAAAATAAACTTTCTCCAAGAAATAATGGGATTACTTACCTTTGGTAATTGAATTTTTAACGATGATTACCCCATACTCATCTAAAAACTTATGATGAAGATAGATGATCAACTAATTTCCCGACTTGAAAATTTAGCTCGGCTACAACTTTCTACCACTGAAAAGGAAGGTCTGAAAAAGGATTTGACCAATATTCTAGGAATGGTAGAAAAATTACAGGAATTGGATGTAGAAGGTATTGAACCACTGGTTTATCTCAACGAAGCCATCAACCGGCCAAGAGAAGATAAAATCAGCCACCAGGTTGACCGGGAAGATGCCCTGCGTAATGCCCCTGATCAGGACGGTTCGTTTTTCCGTGTTCCTAAAGTGATTGATTTGTAGTTAGGCGCTTAAAAAATCATCTATATGTCTGTTGTTATTTCTACGAAGGATTTGCGCAAAGTTTACGACATGGGGCTCACCCAGGTTCATGCCCTTCGTGGTGTGGATATTGAGATTTCCGTCAATGATTACGTTGCGCTTATGGGGCCCTCAGGGTCTGGTAAATCGACGCTGATGAACTTGCTGGGCTGTCTGGATACGCCTAGTTCTGGAGATTACCTCCTCGATGATATCAACGTGAGTACGATGACAGACGGGGAGCTTGCCGAAGTGCGTAACCGCAAAATTGGCTTTGTGTTTCAAACCTTCAATTTGCTACCCCGCCTTAGTGCACTAGACAATGTGGCACTGCCATTGGTGTATTCGGGTTGGTCGAAGGCAGATCGGGAAGCGCGTGCCCAGGAAGTGCTCACTGAAGTAGGTCTAGGGGATCGCGTGGATCATAAACCCAACGAATTGTCGGGAGGACAGCGCCAACGGGTAGCCATCGCCCGCGCTCTGGTCAATAATCCCAGCATTATCCTGGCCGATGAACCTACGGGTAACCTCGATACGAAAACGTCTATCGAGATCATGAAAATATTCGAAGATATTCATAGCAAAGGCAACACCGTCATCCTCGTTACCCACGAACCCGATATTGCCGAGCACGCTCATCGCATCATTCGTCTACGCGACGGAGAGGTAGAATCAGATATTAAAAACGAAAATATCGTCAGCGTTGATGACCCTACGCACCGCTATTTGCGGGATCAGTAATTAGTAATGGTGTATAAGTTGGATGAGTGTAAAGGTGTAAAAGTTGGGTGATCCCGCTAGTAGCATCAACTACTTCCGACTTCCGACTTTGAAAAGAATAAAGGTATATTTGCCACTAGGCAAAATCCCAACCCTTACACTTTTACACTCTTACACTCTTACACCCTTACACCCTTTAATTATGAAAATTTATACCAAAACGGGAGACGAAGGAGAAACAGGTCTCTTTGGTGGCCAGCGTGTCTACAAGTCAAACGACCGGATAGAGGCTTATGGAACGCTTGACGAGCTCAATGCCTTTATTGGCCTTTTGAGAGATCACCTATCAGGGGAGGAAGAGAAGTTGACCTTGTTTACGATTCAGAACCGTTTGTTTAGCCTGGGAGCTTATTTGGCTACGCCGCCAAAAGAAGGAAAAGAAGTCAGACTGGATATCTTAGAAGAAGACGTCGAGCTCTTGGAAAAAGAAATGGATCGTATGGATGCGCTCTTAGAGCCTTTGCGGAATTTTATCTTGCCTGGTGGGCACCCTCAAGTGGCTTACGCTCACCTTTGCCGCACCATTTGTCGCCGGGCGGAGCGCCAATGCGTTCGTTTACATTTGGAAACGCCCATCAATACATTGGCGATTCACTACCTGAATCGTTTGTCAGATTATTTCTTCATTTTAGCCCGCCATTTGTCACAACAATTGGGGGTAGAAGAAATCACTTGGAAGGGCAGAAATTAATTCCACACCAGGTTTTTACCTTTCTTGATGTACCGCTTGATGTTTAACCAAAAAGCAGCAAACAGGTAAATAATAATGGGTGAGCCCAGTGTAAGTAGGGTGATGTAGATAAAATAGAGCCTTACCCTACTGCTTGCTAAGCCAATTTTCTCTCCTAAAAAGCTACAAACCCCAAAGGCCGAGCGTTCCATCATTTGTCTAAAGTATTCCATAAGCTTTTACTTGAGCTATAAGATACAACTTTAAACAAGAGATTAGCAATTTTGCTTAACATTGGATGTTAAAGTTTGGCGAAATTCTTCAATTGGGGGTTTATCGAGGTTGGTTTACTTCATAGGTGTCTTCAGCCGTTTCTGATGCCATCACCATAGCTGGTTCTTCTTGCCTTGGAGCGGCTAAACCTGGAGACACATCGTCTCCTTTCATAATGGTGCGAGCACCGTACAGGCCCGCCAGCAACAAGAAAATCAAAAGTAAAGCTTCGAGAGATAATGTAAAATTTTTCATGATGTAATTTGTTTGGGCATGAGCTTCCCAGGCCATCCCGTTAAGGATAGCAATGGTTAAAGTAATAGTGTTCCATGCTCACAACTGGTCAAACCGTTGCAAGTCATACAAAAAAGTAGCAGGTTCCAACAGCAAGTGCTGGTGCTTGGTGGTTAAATAGCCTTGATAAAGCGGGAATGTAGGTTAAGTGATCAGTACGGGAGGTACCATCATTCCTTTAGTGGAAATAAAGGGCAAAACCTGACATCGTTTAGAATGGTCGTAACATTTTTCATAGTGTGACGTGTGAGGGGGCCATCACTGGCTCCGGTTATCAAAAGTAGTAGTTCATGTGCTGAGGGCAAATATGGTGAAAAATATTAATATTAAAAAATTCTACCATGTGACGCTTTGTCCCTTGCCTTCGTATAGTGATTATTCAAAATGTGTGCCAAACTCTGTTAGAAGCCCTGATTTATGATAAAAAAGTATAAATTATTTTATTTTATAATGTGTGTTTCAGGGAACGGTAGTTCAATTCAAGGGAGCGGTCGCTTGTTTTTCTTGCAAGTAGCCTATTTATAGTAGGTAATGTATGATAAAAAAATATAAATTATTTTATTTTTTCAAGGCTTCAACCATCAATTTTGCGCATCGGTTAGCTGCTCCGCCATCACCCAGCTTGGTTTTTAGGCCTTGATAGCCTGTTGCTATCCTGGCTTTTTCGCTGGGCTTTAAGAGCTGATTAAGTGCTTGCGTAGTACGTTCTACGTTAAATTCATCCTGGATGAGTTCCACTACGAGTTCCTCATCCATAATCAGATTGACGAGGGATATGTACTTTACATTGATTACTCTTTTGGCAATAGCATAAGATATACTACTCCCCCGATAGCAGACAATCTGGGGGCATTCTAACAAGGCGGTCTCCAAGGTAGCAGTGCCCGATGTCACCAAAGCAGCTTCCGCATTTTGGAGCAGCGTATAGGTTTGCCCTTGAACCAATTTGATGCTATCGCCTCTACCTAATTCCGCGAAAAGCGATAAATAATAATCACGGTCTTGGGAGGGGGCACCCGCAACGACAAATTGATAATCAGGAAAATTATCAGCAGTAGCTAATAAGACCGATAGCATTCGGCTAATTTCCTGTTTTCGGCTACCTGGTAGCAATGCGATGATAGGCTGATCAGAAAGCTTGTTTTTTTGCCTGAAATCGGGGTCAGGATGATGATCACGAATAACATCCAGCAGTGGATGGCCCACAAAGTTGACTTCCATACCATATTTGGCATAAAAATCCTGCTCAAAAGGAAGTATCACAAACATCTCGTCCACATTGGCTTTGATCTGGTGTACGCGGCTGCTATGCCAGGCCCAAATCTGAGGGGAGATATAATAAAAGACCTTGATGCCCTGCTGCTTGGCCCATTTTGCTATTCGTAGATTGAAACCCGGATAATCCACCAGGATGAGCACATCCGGCTGGTACGCTAAAATAGCTTCCTTACAGGTCTTAAAGTTGCCCAAAATCGTTCGAATATTGAGCAATACCTCCACAAAGCCCATAAAAGCCAGCTCCCGATAGTGTTTCTGTAAATCTGCTCCAGCAGCAGCCATCATATCTCCGCCCCAACCACGAAAGGTTGCATCGGGGTCTATTTTAGCTAAAGCATTGATCAGGTAAGCGCCGTGCAAGTCGCCAGATGCTTCTCCTGCAATAAGGTAATATTTCATGAACCAAGTAACTGTCTGCCAAAGTAAAACATCCAAATCATACCGTAGGCCAAGGTGGCAAGCACAAGGCCGCGTAAGGCCTTATTGGCGTAAGCCCGCATGAAAATCCGCATCGGCACCAAATTCAGTGCCAGCGCCAACAAGGTCAGTGTACGCTCCTTGAAATCAAAATTGAGCCGACTATTACCCAGCGTCTCACTAGCTCCTAATTGTTCGAGAATCATCATCAAAACAGCATAGCCCACAAATGGAACCACTACTCCGATCAAGAGTCCAAACCATAATTGATCACGCATATTCGAAATTTATTTTTGTTATCGTTTTTTAAGGTGGATACCTTTGGCATGATTATTTTAAAGGTGTAAAAGTTGGAAGGGTGTAAAGGTGTAAATGTTGTTTTTGCGATTTGAGTGAAAAAAAGTACGAATCGACGCCTTTAAAGTGAGGCCAACTTTTACACCCTTCCACCCTTACACTTACCCAACCTTCTAATTCTCCAACTCCCTCAAACTGCTATGCTTCAACGCCTCGTAATTGGTGAGGTCATGATGAGAAGGAACCACGGAAATATATCCTTCCTCCAAAGCTTTTACATCGGTATCGGTACCTGGATCTTCATTGACAAAAGAACCAGTCAGCCAGTAATATTTCTGACCACGGGGGTCGGTTGCTTCGGCAAAGGTCTCCTGCCAGCGGGCATCGGCCTGGCGGCATATTTTTATGCCTTTGATTTCTTCGGTGGGCAATTTAGGGATATTAACATTGAGCAGACTGCCTTTGGCTAGCCCATTTTTGAGTACGTGTTCCATGATTTTTTTAATATGGCCGCGTGCTGCCGAAAAATCGGCCTCGTAGCGATAGTCCAGCAAAGAGAACCCAATGGATGGAATTCCTTCCAACGAAGCCTCCATCGCGGCCGACATGGTGCCACTGTAGATGATATTGATGGCGGCATTGCTGCCGTGATTGATGCCTGATACGCACAGGTCTACCTTCCGGTCTTTGGTGACGACGTGCTTGGCTAGTTTTACACAATCTACAGGAGTGCCAGAGCACTCGTAGGCTTGCAAGTCTGGAAAAGCCCTGGTTTTGTGAATCCGCAAAGGTGTATTGAGGGTGATCGCATGCCCCATGCCCGACTGCGGGCTATCGGGAGCAACGACGACGACTTCTCCAAGTTCTTGCGCAATTTCAACCAGCATTTTGATGCCGGGAGCGGTGACACCATCATCATTGGTGACCAGGATGAGGGGTTTAGACATAAATAGAAATTATTTGGGGTTGTTTAGCGCAAAGCTAATCATTGTTGACAATGTTTTTACCAATACCTTAAACCCCCGACCGGACAATATGTTGTATCCTTGCATTTGCAATAAAAACAGTTCACCGAATTATGGCACAGCTTGGCAAGAAAGGCGTTTTATTGGTTAACCTGGGAACCCCCGATGCACCTACACGTGGTGCGGTCTATCGTTACTTGAAAGAATTTCTGCTTGATCGCCGGGTTATTGATTATCCCTGGATTGCTCGTAACCTTTTGGTTCGTGGCTTGATTGCCCCACTTCGCTCGGGGAAATCTGCTAAGTTGTACCAGCAACTTTGGACGGAGAATGGCTCTCCGCTTAAGTATTATGGTGAACTTTTGGCTGCTGGCGTACAGGAACGTCTCGGCGAGGAATACGTCGTGGAGTTGGGCATGCGTTACCAAAATCCCTCCATTGAACATGCGCTAGAAGCACTCTTGAAAAAGCAAGTGAGTGAAATCATTGTCTTTCCTCTCTTTCCACAATATGCGGGTGCTACAACTGGTTCGGTTCACGATGAAGTGATGCGCTTGTTGCGTAAGAAGGAAGCTATCCCCAATGTAAAAATGGTCAATTCGTATTACGATGAACCTGCTATGATCAAAATTTTTGCGGACAATGCTCGCCAATTTGATCTCTCAAGTTATGACCATATTATGTTCAGTTTCCATGGCTTACCCCAACGCCAGCTGCGTAAAGCAGATGATTGTAACCATTGCCTGGAAACAGAAAATTGCTGTGGTACCATCAGTTTGGTCAATCAATTTTGTTATTCCGCCCAGTGTCACGCAACTACCCGAGCTATTGCTGATGAACTAGGCCTTTCAGAAGCGCAATACACCACAACCTTCCAAAGCCGCCTCGGGCCAGATGCCTGGGCACAGCCATATACCAGTGCCGTGTTGGAGGAGCAAGCCAAGCAAGGTGCAAAACAAATTTTGGTCTTCAGCCCCGCCTTCGTAGCCGACTGCCTGGAAACGGTCATCGAAATCAGCGACGAATACCAGGAGGAATTTGAAGAAATGGGCGGCGAAAAGGTCGATTTGGTTCCCAGCTTGAACGATGATCCCCGCTGGATGGACGCAGTGACGGAGATGGTGAAGCGGGTGTAAATACTACCCCTAGCGCGGCTTACTCCCAATCATCATCCAACACGTTCGAAGATGCACTATAAGGAGTACCCGTCAGCGGATTTTTCTTCAACTTGATTAATCGATTAAAGATAAAGGCAGCAATCAATAGCGCCGCGAGTAGGCAGGTCAACAAAAAAAGGTAGCGCCAGGGATAATAGGCGGTGTAAACCAATGCTGCCAGCGTAATAAATACGAGCGCACCGATTGGTTTTAAGTATTGACCTTTGGTAAAAAAAAGCACCAACCATTGTACAGCGGTCGCAATAAAAAAGCCATACATGGCTAGAAGATAAGTAAGCCCCCAATTGAGCTTAAAGCTAGGATCATAGTAATGATCTATGATCGACCAGCCAACAGAATAGACAAACAAGAATAAAATCATCTGCATAAAAGCACAAAACAGGAAAATCCAGAAAGGCTTTTTAGTAGCTTCTTCCATGACTCATCTCTTGTTTTACCAATAGCCACATCTTTTTTAGCCTGTGTAGCAAAAGAACTTAGCTGCCCTCAGGTGCCTGGTGTAGTTAAAAAAAACATGCAGTTGAAAAATCAAAACTTAGGGCAAAGCACCGTTTCGTCTTCGTACTCACCTAAATAAGCTACACTGATCTCAAAAGCATTGCGGTTGCGGTTGTTGATATTCAACTGTCCGGGGCTAATGTCGTAACTGAAACCAAGGAGGAAATTTTGGTGCTCAATCCCTAGCATCGCTACCAGTGCATCCAGGTTCCACGCGTCATCCTGGTTGTTGACGGGACGCGCCCATGCTCCAATATGAATGGCCGTTCCCGAGATGTCATTGACCAGGAAGCGAAAGTTGCTACCTGCGTTGAAGGTCAGGTGAGGCCCTTGGCTATAAATCAATGCACGTGGAGAAACCTGGGTACGTTCTCCCACCGGAATCTGCAAGCCCAGGTGAGCAGAGTATTTGCGGTACAGGGTATTGCTCAGGCGCTCATCCTTGTCATCATCAGGCAATTGGCGGTAGTAGAAACTCATCTCTGGTTCCAGAATGTGGTGCATAGAAGCACCGGCAAAAACGCCCGTTCCGCCTCTAGGAGCATAACTATAGTGGAGTCCTACCTGGAAATCGGAAAAAGCAAAGTTGTTCTCAGGAAATAGTTCTCCGGTAGGATCACTGAACTGGTCGGTGCCATTGAATTGGTCGTCGAACGTGAGCTGGTCGTAGTTGAGGTTGCGTTGAACCATGCCTAATTGGAGGCCAAGGCTTAGAAACTGGTTACTCTCAGGATTCAAGGCCTTGTGATAAGCACCAGCAATCATAATCTGATTGGTAGAGAAGTTGATGGTGTTGACTTTGTCGTTGTAAAACAACACACCTACGCCTACGGCATCACGATAACGCTTTTTGTATTGCTTAACCTTGTACCTGAAGTCGGCTGCAGCGGAAAATGTCTGGTAAGGATTATCGAGGGAAGAGCGCCACTGATCGCGATAAATCATCGAGACGCGGTATTTACCTTCCAGAGCACCCGTCAATGCTGGGTTGAGGGTAAGTGGAGAAGCATAAAATTGGGAGAAATGCTGGTCTTGCGCCGAGAGTTGGCTGCCTAACAATATCACGAAAAACAGTAGAATATTATATCTCATGCGCTTAATTCGGTTCTTTGAGCAATGCGAATCTGATCGCAAATGTAAGGTATGTTTGATTCCTCAGCGGAATAACGGTGCATTTCCTTTCCTTATTTTGAATAAAAAACTATTTTTACCCAGTGCATCAACTTACTAGTAATGTCCGTTTACGCCATTTGTCCTTTTACGGTGGTTCCGATAAGAACCAATGCTGCCCATCGTTCCGAAATGGGGTCTCAATTACTCTTCGGAGAGATGGTCGAGGTCATGGAGACGAAAGGTCGCCAATGGACGAAAGTTCGTTGTCTAAACGATGATTATATCGGCTGGACGCCCAGCAGTCAGCTTAGAGATCTAAGTCCCGCGGAAACCCAGGATTTCCGGCGTAATTTTGCGTATTCACTGGATCTTTTCCACAACTTGATGGGAACCGATGAAGCGCTACCCATTACCCTAGGTTCGCGTTTGCCCTACTTTGACGGGATGCGTTTTTCCCTTGGAACACAAGACTTCACGTTTAGCGGCCAAGCCGTTTTTCCCGAAGATATCCGGCAGAGTTCTGCCATGGTGATTAAAATTGCCAGGAAACTTCTCAATGCTCCCTTTCTCTGGGGAGGCCGTACCGTTTTTGGTATCGACAGTCCGGCATTGGTTCAGTTGGCTTTCCAAATAGCAGGCTATCAGCTTCCCCGCACGGCGGAAATTCAAGTCAATCGCGGCGAAACCGTCGATTTTGTCGAGCAAGCTATGCCGGGAGATATTGCCTTCTTTGAAAATAACCAGGGCCGTATCACCCATTCGGGCATCCTTTTACCGGATAGTAAGATCATCCACGTCTACGAAAAAGCCAGGATCGATGCTATCGATCATTATGGTATTTTCAATTACCAGGAAGGAAAGTATACCCACCGTCTGAGGGTCGTTAAACGAATCTTTGCTCCGGATAAAAATCTTCCCCCAGTCGTCATTCAGAAAGTAGAGGGGCAGCCACTGAATCAGCAGGCACTTTTTTAGGGTAATCTTATTCCCCACCCATCTTGAGTATCAACTGATAGGCCTCGTCGGGGATCGGCATCACCGACAAGCGCGGATTGCGTACCAGGCCCAGCTCCTCAAGCTCTTCCCTGGATTTAATCTCTTGCAAGCTAACAGCTTGCTTTAACCGCCGCACAGGCGCTAAATCTACCACCGACCAGTCGCCCTTTTCTGCCGTGGGGTCAGGGTAAGCTTCCGTAACCACCTTCGCAATCCCCACAATTTCTAACCCTTGCCGGCTGTGGTAAAACAACACCTGATCGCCTTCGGCCATCGCGCGGAGATTATTCCTTGCCTGGTAATTACGCACGCCTTCCCACATGCTTTTTTCCGCTTTTTCCAGATCATCATAACCAAATTCCTCCGGCTCAGATTTTACCAACCAGTAATTCATGTGTCAATATTTTTGCAAAAAAAAATTCAACCATCAACCATCAAAACATCAAACCTTCCCCATCTTCCGCAAAACCTCCCAAACGGTGATACCCAAAGAAACGGAAACGTTTAGAGAATGTTTGGTGCCAAATTGGGGTATTTCCAGGGCACCATCAGCCATGTCCATGACGGATTGGCTAACGCCATTCACTTCGTTACCAAAAACCAGGGCAATCGCTTTGTGCGCTGTGGGCTGGTAATCTTGCAGCCACGTACGTTCAGCAGCTTGCTCAACGGCCCATATTTCGTAGCCGGCGGCTTGCAAATGAGTGATTGCTTCTTCCACTGTTTCGGTGTAGGTCCAATCTACGGCCTCCGTTGCTCCTAATGCTGTTTTTAAAATCTCCCGATGCGGAGGCTGGGCAGTAATACCACACAAAAAGACGTGTGCTAAAGCAAATGCATCCGCAGTACGGAAGGCCGAGCCTACGTTGAGGGCAGAACGGACATTGTCCAAAACCAATGCTACAGGCTGCTTTTCTTTTTCCTGAAATTCAGCAATGCTGATTCGGTCTAATTCTTCTAACTTCAGCTTCCGCATAATTCTCAATCACTTATTTACGATGGTAAATTTTCAAATATATCCCACGTTTCCGAAAGGTGAAAATGGGCTCCCAGTCTTTCTGTAAAGTTAACAGCTCTTCCTCAGAAAAGTCGTTCATTATATTCGAGTACCAGATGTAATCTTGCTGCGCTAAATCATAAGCGACAAGCCCTGCTTTATCACCGTTGAGCTGCCGCAGATGTTGTTCCCCCACTTCCGGAAAGGCCGTACCTACCCTGGAAAGAGGGATTTGTTCATTTTGTAAAAACGCCATTCCTGCAACCTTGGCGGCAAAATAAGGCTTATGAGCCAATGAGGCATCCCAGCCTTGGGCGACCTGTTCGGGGTAAACCCACAAATGACCACTTACCTGTCCAAGAAGTACGACGACAACCATAATTGTTGTCCAGGTTCTATTTTTTATCTCCTTTAGAACAAGTAAAAACAAGCAGGCAACCGATAGGTAAACCGGCAGCAAATAGCGATGTTGAGCCAATCCTGGACTAATAAGTGCGGGTAATGCCAAAACAAGACCCATGATGAGCAAAAGGAGGGTTGCTTTTTGGATGCGTCGGTTCCAAACCCATCCACTGCGCCACCAGCTGAGTAGCAAGGCGAGGACTAGAAAGATACGGCCAAAATCAAGCATACGCCAGACAACAATGGCTGCTTGTTTGATTAAACTAAGACCTCCCTGGCTAGCGAAACTCTCGGCCCAGGGAGAATCCGAATGGGTGCCTACCCAGCCAGTTACCAAATAGTGGTAGAGGAGATAGGCCAATGCCAAAAGGCCACCGGGTAGGTAGGGGAGGAGAAGGCCGAATATTTTTCGAATACCGCGACCCTCCTGTTTGTCAATAAAAACCATGGTAAGTTGCCATAGGAAAAGCCCTAAAGCAACCATCATTCCCCTCAAACTGGTCAGTCCCAAGAGTATCACCGCAAGGCTTAGCCACCAGGGTTCTTTTCGTAAAAAACTATTTATTCCCAGTAAAAAAGCCCCTGCCAGCACGATGTCTGGGCTGATCAAACTGAGTTGCGCGACCAAGGTAGCATCTAAAACCAGGAGGGAAAACGGTAGCCAAAGACCAATCTTTCCAAACCCCAAATCCAGGGCCTCCACCAGGCGGTAACTCTGCCAGAGCACCAGCCAAATAAATGGAACCATCGCCAAATGACTGACAAGGAGGCTTGGCCCAAACCATCGCCAGCATACCGATAGGAAAGCACCAAATGCAGGGATATGCCCACTGTCCATTTCCGTTGGCAGCAATAAGGTACCCAAAGGCTGATGGTAAAACCAGTCGGCATGACGGGCTCCCAGCTGGATCGTGTCCCAGAAGAAGGGTTCGGCCGCAACGAGCCAGCCAATACCTAAAGCCAAGCCCAATAACCAAAAAGAAGTACGCACTATTTTATTTTACGATGTTCTTGCGCTGCCCGCACAAAACTGGCAAAAAGTGGATGCGGATTCTCGACCGTACTCTTGAGTTCGGGGTGAAATTGAACGCCAACAAAATAGGGGTGACCTTTTAATTCTACAATCTCTACCAAATCCGTAGCAGGGTTGATGCCGGTGGGAATCAACCCTCCTTTTTCAAATTGCTCGCGGTATTGATTATTGAACTCGTAGCGATGGCGGTGCCGTTCTGTGATGGACAAGCTGCCGTATGCCTTGCTGGACTTCGAATTGCGACGTAAGTTGCAATCATAGGCTCCCAGGCGCATCGTGCCACCCATTTGCTTGATATCCTTTTGCTCAGACATCAGGTGAATCACAGGGTCGGGGGTGTTGGGAGTGACTTCCGTAGAAGAAGCCTGCTCAATACCGAGCACGTTTCTTCCGAATTCTACCACACAGCACTGCATCCCCAGGCAAATACCAAAGAATGGGATGTTGTTTTCCCGGACGTATCGGATCGCTCGTATTTTTCCTTCAATGCCCCGTTCGCCAAAGCCGGGAGCTACCAGAATACCATCTAGGTCCATGAGTGCCTTACCTACACTTTTCATGTCGCCTTCAAGCTGTTCAGAGTGAATAGGGATAACGTTTACCTTGCACTCGTTGATGGCACCTGCGTGGACAAAAGCCTCGTGGATAGACTTGTAGGCATCCTGTAGTTCATTGTATTTTCCTACCAACCCGATCTGTACCTCAGATGAAGGGTTCTTAAGTTTACCCAGAAACTCTTTCCAGCGACCCAGATCTGGTTCTTTGCGATCCTGAAGTCTTAGTTTACGAATAACGGTCGTGTCCAGTTGTTCCTTCAACATGAGCAGAGGAACATCATAAATGGTCTCAGCATCGCGGGCTTCAATGACAGAGCCTACTTCCACATTGCAGAACAGTGCCAGTTTGCGACGAATCTCCATGGTAATAGGATGCTCCGTTCGGCACACCAAAATATCGGGCTGGATACCCGATTGGAGCAGCTGTTTGACCGAATGTTGTGTGGGTTTGGTTTTCAATTCCTTGGCGGCACTGAGGTAGGGGATGAGGGTCAGGTGCACTACCAAACAATTATCGATCCCTAATTCCCAGCGCATTTGGCGTAAAGCCTCGATGTAGGGAAGGGACTCAATATCACCGACGGTTCCACCCAGTTCTGTGATGACGATATCGTATTCCTGGGTACTTCCTAATAGCTGGACGCGCCGTTTGATTTCGTCGGTAATGTGGGGAATAACCTGGACCGTTTTGCCCAGGTAATCACCCGCTCGCTCTTTATTGATCACCGTTTGGTAAATTCTACCCGTGGTCACATTGTTGGCCTGGGAAGTGGGGACATTTAAAAAACGCTCATAATGCCCTAAGTCCAAATCGGTTTCAGCACCGTCATCCGTGACGTAGCATTCACCGTGTTCATAAGGGTTGAGCGTGCCCGGATCAACGTTGAGATAAGGGTCAAACTTTTGGATGGTGACGGAAAAGCCTCTGGCTTGCAGGAGTTTGGCTAAAGAAGCAGCAATAATGCCTTTGCCCAGGGAAGAAGTAACCCCGCCCGTAACGAAAATGTACTTGGTCATGAATTAGATTGAAGACGCAGAAAAACGATTACGGGACACAAAGTTAGATAAAAAGCTACAGACTGTCGGCGCGAAGAAGAAACTACTTTTTCAATCATCGGATATATTTAGGAAAGTGTACTAATTTCACCGTTCGTGAACCAAAAGTAATTTCAAAATATTAGACTTGCTATGCTGGGGCAGTTTGGTGGGAAAATTGATGCATTATCGACCACGCGAAGTCTTTTTTAAGGAATTTAGCCGTAGCTAAACGACTTAAAAAAGGCACAGTGTGGGAAGATAAGGCGCGATTTGCCCCCGAAATGATCCCAGTAGAACAAGTCTATTACTCATTGGAAGTGCAAAACATCTGTAAACCTTCAATTCCTAACTATTTACTATTCCTACCGTATGTTAAAAAACGCTACAATTTTAGGGCTTGCTATGCTGTTTGGCTGCCAGGTCCTCCTCGCTCAGGTTGAACGACCGCTTGAAATGGCGGACCAATACCTGCAAACTCATTTTGATAACTTAGGTCTCACTGCCAGAGACGTTGCTAACTATCAAGTAAGCAGCAAAGTGGTCACTAAACACAATAAACTAACCCACGTTTACCTACAGCAATCCCATCAGGACATTCCGGTACACAATGCCATTTTCAACCTGAACATCATGGCCAATGGCAAAATGCTCAGTTTTGGCAATCGTTTCGTACCAGATTTGGCTAGTAAAGTAAATACTACCCAACCCGGTATTACACCTGCTCAGGCGGTGACGGCGGTACAGACGTATTTCGGTTTGCCTATTGACAGTGGATTGAAATTGGCGCGGCAAATGAGTCCTCGCGAATTCGTCTTTGATCACATAGGTCTTGCCTTGGAACCCATCAATGTTGACTTGATGTACCAGCCCCTGGATGACAATGTTCGTTTGGTTTGGAATGTGGAATACTACGAAAAAACTGCTGCCCACTGGTGGATGGCTAGGGTAGATGCCCTTACGGGAGAAATGCTTGATTATCACGATCAAGTTGTTCACTGTGAGTTTGACCATCCTGTACAAGAAGAATGCCCAGAGGACAAAATAAGTGTACCCGCTGCGCTGACGTTCTTCACTGGCCCTGGAGAAGGAGGAAGTTACCGTGCTTATCCGCTCTATACCGAAAGCCCTAATCACGGTCCTCGTGAATTGTTGGTCGATCCGGCCGATGAAGTGGCTTCACCCTTTGGCTGGCATGATGTTGATGGCCAGGAAGGCCATGAGTATACCATCACTCGAGGTAACAACGTACATGCTTACCACGATATCTTCAACCAGAACGAATCGATTGGTGATGAGCCGGATGGGGGAGATTCTCTTTGTTTTGATTTTCCGCTAGACTTAAGTATGGCCCGCCCTTACATGCAGCTTGATGCGGCTACAACGAACCTGTTTTTCTGGAATAATCTCATTCACGATGTCATGTACCAGTATGGTTTTGATGAAGAATCAGGAAACTTCCAGCAGAATAATTACGGTCGAGGCGGAGCGGAAGGTGATTATGTTCAGGCCGAGGCATTAGATGGTAGTGGTACTAACAATGCCAATTTTGGTACGCCCGCAGATGGTGGTCGCCCCCGGATGCAGATGTATCTTTGGGGAGGGAGCTTACCTGTTTTACCTCCTCCGTCGCTAGAAGTGACGGCACCCGAAGCAGTACAGGGCAACTACGAATTTTTACAAGCTACTTTTGGGGGAGATTTGCCAAATGGTTCACCAGAGGTGGAGGTAGTGCTGGTCAGCGATACGATTGGCGTCAGTAGCGATGCTTGCGAACCCATCATCAACGCTGATGAGCTATTCGGAAAGGTTGCTATGATTGATCGGGGAGAATGCCAGTTTGGTTCCAAAGCCTTAGCTGCGCAGGAAGCAGGAGCCGTGGCCGTGATCATCTGTAACAACATCGGTGAACCTATTTTTGCAGCCGCTGGTGGTGATGTCGGAGACCAGGTAAATATCCCTGTGGTTATGATCAGCCTTCAAGATTGTAATGAGTTGAAGCTGGCACTCCCTGGTGTAATGATCCAATTGACAGGTACGGTAGCAGAGGTGCCTCTACCCGGTCCTACTGGCCGAGACAGTGATTTTGATAATGGAGTGATTGTCCACGAATATGGGCACGGTATCTCTAACCGCCTCACCGCAGGTCCTAACCAGGGAGGCTGTTTGTCAAATTTAGAACAAGCTGGCGAAGGTTGGAGTGACTGGTTCGCATTGATCATGACCACTACCTCTGCCGATTTTGCGGAAGAAGCGCGTGGCATTGGCACCTACGCTGATGGTGAGCCCATTACGGGTGGTGGTATCCGCCCATTTCCTTATTCTCGGGACATGACGATTGATCCACATACCTATGCGGATATCAACAGTGTTTCTGTTCCCCACGGCGTTGGTTCCGTGTGGTGTGTTACCATCTGGGACATGTACTGGAACCTGGTGGATGAATACGGTTTTGATGACGACCTATACAATGGTACGGGAGGGAATAACCTTGCTATTCAGTTGGTGATGGATGGTTTGAAATTGCAGCCATGTAATCCTACTTTCATTGAAGCCAGAGATGCAATTTTACAAGCAGATGAAGTAAATAATAATGGTGCTAATCGCTGTCTTATCTGGGAAACTTTTGCCCGCCGAGGCTTAGGCGTGAGTGCTGTTGAAGGAGGAGAAGAAGCATTTGACAAACCCGATACCTGTCCTCCAGCTTTCCGGGTGACCAAATCAGCTGTTGCTGAAACCTTTGCTGGTGATGTGATCACTTACGAGTTGGATATTGTGAATGGCCGTATCAATGCCATCACAGGTGCCGTGGTGCTGGATCAGCTTCCAGAAGGAACGACGCTGGTTGAAGGCAGCTCTGATTGTGACCTTACGGTGGAAGATGGTTTCCTCATTATCAATATTGGGGATGCAGCTAGTGGGCAGGCTTTCACCTGTACCTACCAGTTGCAAACGGATGATGCTGAATTTACTTATCCCGTCTTTGAAGATCGTATTTCGGGAGCGAGTAACTGGGATTTCTCCAGCCTCTTAGGCAGCTCTACCTGGCAGTTGCGCCTTAATAATACCAATACGGGCTTGTTGTCGTTCTTCGCGCGAAGTGTAGAGGAGGTAAGTGATCAGCTTCTGGTTTTAGAACAACCCGTTTTCCTCGACGGTCTCCATCCTGGTTTGGTCTTCTATCACCAGTTCCGTACAGAAACGGATGTTGATGGAGGTGTAGTAGAAATTTCTATCAATGGTGGCGAAGATTGGGAAGACGTTGGTGCAGAAAACTTCATCGAAAATGGTTACAACAGCCAATTACTGGCAGACTCAGGCAACCCACTCGGTGGTCGCCCAGCTTTTAGTGGGGCCAGTGGCAGTGCATTCATTCGCTCGGTAGTAGATCTCAGCGCTTACGCTGGAGAAACAGTCTTGATACGTTTCCGTTTCGGATCAAATGACAATGGTGCCCGTGAAGGTTGGTACGTAGACGATATCTCCCTGATGGGGAATCTGGTAACGGTGACCAATACCGCCTGTACGGATAATGATGGGGAAGCATTGTGTAGCTCCGTTACTACCATCCTCAACGGAATTATTGAGTCAACAGAAAATTTGGTGCAAGACTTGCCTTTAAGCTTGTTTCCCAACCCCACCAGTGGCCAATTTGTGCTCAGCTTGCCTCAGCCAATGACCAATCGGGTAGATGTACAGATTCGCAGCGTTGAAGGTCGATTGTTAGAAAGTTTTCAATACGATAATTTCTATCGCGAAACGTTAGATGTAGCTTATCTCCCTGCAGGTGTTTACATCCTTCAGTTCCGCACAGAGGAAGGATTGACTACCCGTAAGTTGATCGTGGAATAAAGCAGGAAGCACTGCTAACTGTAATTAATAATTAAAGCGTGTTCGATAAGTCATTCCTTGTCGAACACGCTTTTTTTAGAAAAAAAACAACGTTTACACTTTTACACTATTCCAACCAATCAACCCTCGAACCAACCAACCAATCATCACCATCCAGCCGCCTGACCATCCTTGCGGCTTTCGGAAGCACCATAGTAAACACCATCTTTATACATAATAGCCTGGTAACCTCCATACGGGCCTAGCGCATACTGAATTTGATGCCCTTTGTACATTAGGGCACGAATGATCTCATAATCAAAACCTGATTCCATTTGTAGGTAACCGCCGTCGGTCATCTCTTCCCCCGTAGGCTGACTAGAGCCGCCGTGATTGATTCGGGGAGCATCGCCAGCTTCTTGGAGGCCCATGCCGAAATCGATGAGGTTCACTACGATCTGTACGTGCCCTTGGGGTTGCATGGCCCCGCCCATCAGGCCGAAGCTAACGTAGGGCTCACCATCTTTGGTGATGAAAGCAGGAATGATGGTATGAAAAGGACGCTTGCCAGGTTCGTAAGTATTGAAATGCCCTTCTTCAAGCGTAAACAATTCGCCTCTATCTTGGAGGATAAAGCCTAAGCCGGGAGGTGTCATGCCTGAGCCCATGCCGCGGTAGTTGCTTTGGATCAGAGAGACCATATTACCTTCTTCATCCGCCACCGTTAGGTAAATGGTGTCTCCGTCTTTCAATTGTCCGGGTTCGTAACTCCTGCCAGCACGATCGGGATTGATTAAGGGCCTACGCTCATCGGCATAAGCTTTGGAAATCAACCAATCAACCGGAATTTCATTAAAGGCAGGATCAGCATAAAACTTTGCCCTGTCCTCAAAGGCGAGTTTTTTGGCTTCCACCAGCAGGTGCCAGTATTCGGGACTATCAAAACCCATTGCCGCAATATCATAAGCTTCCAAAATATTGAGCATTTGCAGTGCAGCAATGCCCTGCCCATTAGGGGGTAATTCCCAAATATCATACCCACGGTAATTGGTAGAAACGGGCTCCACCCACTCTGAATGATGGTTTTTTAGATCATCCATCGTCAGAAATCCGCCATTTTCTAACATGTATTTGGCGATGGTTGCTGCAATAGGGCCTTCGTAAAAGCCTGCTCTTCCCTTGGCAGCAATCTGACTAAGGGTATTGGCCAAGCCTGGATTTTTGAAAATCTCTCCCTTGCGGGGCGTGTGACCATTAGGCATATAAGTCTCCGCAAAGCCAGGAAATTTGGAAAGGATAGGTGCGGAACGGTCCATGTACCAGGCTACGAGCTCCGTTACCGGGAAACCTTCCGTAGCATAATCAATCGCAGGCTGTAGGACCTCCTGCATCGGTAAGCTGCCAAATTTTCCGTGGAGTTCCAGCCAGCCGTCTACGCAGCCTGGTACCGATACCGGTAATGGTCCGTGCGGAGGGATGGAAGTATAACCCTTGTCTTTAAAATAATCCAAGGTCAGACTTTGCGGAGAGCGTCCACTAGCATTGAGGCCATAAAGCTGCTTGGTTTTTGCGTCCCATACAATCGCAAATAAATCGCCACCAATCCCGTTTCCAGTGGGTTCAACCAAGCCCAAGGTCGCATTGGCTGCAATGGCGGCATCAATGGCATTGCCTCCTCCTTTCATAATTTCCAAGGCTACTTGGGTAGCCAAGGGATGGGACGTCGCCGCCATTCCGTGCCGGGCAATCACTTCTGACCGGGTCGCAAAAGGCTTTCCGGTAATACGATCCTGAGCGGAGAGCAACAAAAAAGTAAAGCAAAATGATAAGGTCAGTAGCGAACGATTCATTGACTAGGCTTTTTTACTAAACCTCTAAGCTATAAAAAATCTTACGGTTCATCGCCAGATGGAAAAAAGTTGCGCCGACCATCCCTCCAAAGAGGTCCGGCCGGCGCGCAGAAGGGCATTAATCATAGGTGTGGATGAATTTCCTAAAACTTGTAATCCAGGCGTAGGGTAACGTTTCTTGGTGCTTCCAACAGTGCCGGACGAATGGTGTATTCTTCGTTGAAGACATTGCCCAAAATGAAGGTGGCTTTTATTTTTTCGCTAGGAGCATAAGCTACACGTACATTGTGCAACCAATAGCCGTCATTGTCCTTTTGGCGATAGTCGTTCAACCCGTTGATAAAGAGCAAGAACAAGGCATCAATGGCTTCCATATTACTGTTGTAAAAGGACTCTACGCCCAGGCGAAATTTCCCAAGTTCTACTTCGCCGTCAAACTTGAAGCTATTGCGGAAACGGTATTTAAGAACATTTTCTGAGCTTGAAGAGCCAATCGCATTTTTGCCCCCCAGCGTACTACCATCGGGTGGAACATTGGTATCAAACTCATCAAATTGAGGGTCGATAGTGACCAGTCCAGTCAGCAATTGAAATGGAACACTACCCAGTTTTCCGCGGCCCGCGATGGTGAATTCCAGGCCTTTAATATTTGTACCACCAATATTGATCGACTGAAACCCAGACCCCGTCCAGTTGAATTCAATCATGTCTTCGTACTTCATGTAGAAGGCAGTGACATCCACAAAGCCTTCAAAAGCACCCAGGCGATAGCCTTGCTTTAAGCCAATCTCAGCCGACCACCCGGTCTCTGATCCTAAATCTGGACTAGGCTGGATAAAGAATCCACCAGCATTGGTGAAAATAAATTTTTCCGCTATAGTAGGGTAGCGGTAGCCTTGTCCCCAGCTGGCCCTGAGGAAGGTGCCTTCAGTAGCTTGGTAATTCAAACCAAGTCGGAATACCGGACGACTTTCTTCCTCTGTAGTAGGGAGAATTGTTCGTTGGACATTGTTGAGTACATAGTCGAAGCCAGGGTTATTGAGCTTGTTGTATTCATAACGAAAGCCAAAGGAGGCATTCAAGCGTTGGCCGAATTTTTTATCCAATTGGGCGAAAGCCGCATAGTTTTGGGAAGTAAAGGTAGTATCCCCGTACAATTCAGCCTCAACCCCTGTACCACTGGCGACTAAACCACTGGTCATGACGAGTGCTGCTCGCTCAAACTTGCGCTGAAACTGGTATTCGGCGTAGTAAAGATTTGAACGGTTGCTTTGGTTACGGTCGTTGTCGTTGTCTACACTATAAAAGCGCCCCAGAAAGCGATGGCGATTGTTGTTCTTATCGTAGTAGGTAAGGCTGGGGTCGAGGTTGTAGCGAAAACGCTTCCTGGTAGCCAGGGTAGTGGTATCCCCCACGTAGGCGGTTTCAATACCCGACCAGTAGAAATAAGAACCACTTTCTCCTACATTGAAATTGCCAGATAGCCCGTAGGTCAGCCGATCGCTGGCCCGGTGGCGGACGTTGAAGTTGGCGCGACCAAACTTGCGGAAGACATCCTTGCGGAAGCTTTCATCGTTGAGGTAATACCCCCCAAGCACCAAATCAACTTTGTCAAATTTTTGTCGATGACTAAGGCTGGCTCCCAAGCTACGGGGAGCACTGTCCCACCATTTAAGTTCCTCTCTTTTAGGTGTTAGGTGCACGGTAGAGAATAAAGAACCTTTCGTAATGGGGGTAGAAGTGGCATAAGCTGTCCTAACATTAACAATTCCATTCAATGCCGAAGAGCCATAGAGCGCGGAAGCTGCCCCTTTGATAACTTCCACTTGTTGGATAACTTCCAGGGGCACATCATCCCATTGCGGAAAACCTGCATCGGCTTGCAAGATGGGCACATCGTCCATCAACAGAAGCACACGACTTCCGGCCCCCTGGCTGTAGCCAGACCCTCCCCGGATATTAGCTTGTCCATCGACAACGGTGACGCCCGGCACCTTTTGCAGCGCATCATCAAGCGTAAGTTTACCCGTACTTTCAATCAAGTCAGGGCGAAGGATTTCGAGGGAAACCGTTACTTCACTTAAAGGTTTTTCGTACTTGCTACTACTTACTGTAGCGGTTTGTAGCAAGGTGGCAGCCTCCGCCAGTTCAAAATCCCAGCTTGTTATTTCCCCGGCTTTGACCGTTAGACTGGCAGTTGCCGTAGTATAACCCAGGTAATTGACGCTTACTTCGTAGGTGCCTGCGTTGAGTTGAAGCTCAAAAAAACCGTCATAGTCAGTAACGGTACCGGCGCCTCGTGCGCTTACGGTAGCAGCAATGAGGGGCTCACCGGACTGTGCATCAGTGACTTTTCCCTTAATGGTACCCGTCTGGGCAAAAGTTAGGGTAGTGAGATGCAGGCTCAAGAGCAGCCCGCAAAATCGTGCGAAATGCAGCATAATTGAATGTTTATCCGTTGTTAGAATACCAAGCCCAAGTAGTTGGCATAGTAAAAATTATCCAGGAAGGGAATTCTGAGCCGTAAAGCTCTAAAGAAGAGGAAGTGTGGATAGTTGCGAAGTGCTCAAATTCTAAATTGAGACGCTGCAAGATATATCTTTGTGTGAAAATTTTAAAATTTCCTGATTGAAATGCCGTCTATTAGCAATAAAATTCTTGTTCAATCCTTTATACTGTCGGCAAAATTAGCCAATATTGCGTCTGAATTAAGTGACGGAACAAAAATAACTGATTCCATTCCTGCCTGCGTACCGCAGGTAGGCAGGTTTGATTCGCTAAAATTTTCTAAGCAAGCAACTAAAAGGAGCTTGCGTGAAAATATTCGCGAATCGTTGGGAAAAATGGAATCAGTTATTTCCGTCAAAAAATTAAATCTTGTACAAATGAAGAAATTTTTCCTTTTACCTCTTTTTGCCTTACTACTAGGCAATTTTCAGTTGACTGCACAGAGCGGTTGTACCCCGGAAGAAATGCTGCCGGATACCGTTATTGTACTGCCCTTGCCTTTCCAGGAAGATTTTCCTGAGCGTGGTATTCAGGATACGGCCTGTGTGGCAGGTTACTACGAGACCGTTATCCAGGTACGTATTCCTCAAACAATTGCTATTGGTACTACGGAGGTGGCGATCTCTCAGGTAGCGATTACTGACCAGGGAATTACCGACCTACCCGCTAGTTTTGATTACGTTTGTGATCCTCCCAGCTGTGTATTCTTGCCAGAGGAAGTGGGTTGTATCCAATTGTATGGTGAAGCTACTGCCGCTGATGTAGGCATGCACAATCTGAAGATCAATGTTTTGATCTCTACGCAGTTAGCTGCACTTCCCTACACTTTGCCTGACGGCCAGTTGGTGCCAGGTAACTACTTCTTCTTCGTACGTCCTGAAGGCAGTGAAAACTGCTTGGTAGATGCTGCGGAAGTAACAGAGAATGCTTTTGATCTACGCATTCAACCCAACCCGTTTTCTGATTTCTCGGATATTTTTGTGGACCTTCCTCAAGGAGGAAAGTACGACTTGCAGGTATTTAACACCCTTGGTACTTTGGTACAACAGAAGTCTTTGGAACTCGTAAGCGGACAGAATTCTTTGCGATTTGATGGTTCTAACCTTGCAACGGGAATGTATATCTTCCGCCTGCAGCAGGGAGCACAAGCCGCCTCTGGTCGTTTGTTGATCCAGCGCTAAGCGCGTTTTTGGTAAAAGGATAAAAAATAAAGTCAGGTGGTTGAAAAATGCCCATTATCGGCCATCTGACCATTTCCTTTTCCATCTGCCTTTCTTCGAATTATAGCAACTCCAAGCAGTGACGTAACCCAGGTTTTACGTCCATATATAAGGAATTTCGATATTTCCTTATCTTTCTACTGGAACTATCTACTTTTTTCCGCCCACTAACAGTAGAAACTATGTTGCGAATTGTACTCAACTTGCTGTTTATCAGCGTTTTTTCTTTGTCAATTGCGGCCCAGACAGGCTGCCCGGGTTGTTTGATAGACTTACCTACACTACCCGAGGACACTATTTTTCTTTCCGCAGCTCCCGAAGGGCAAGCGGGTATTTACTACGACGGAGACCTCAGTTTCCGATTGCCCAAGACCACCACACCCGTCAATGCAACCGACCCTACCATTCCTGCGGGGCTGGATATTTCCCAATTTACGATCCTGGCCGTAGCAGGCTTGCCTGCCGGGATGAATTGGGAAGCTAGCCAGACCAATTTCGTTACGGAAGAAGGTACGGATGGTTGTGTGAAACTTTGTGGTACGCCTTTGCTGCCGGGGCTTTATATGGTGGAGGTTGTTATTGAAGCGGTCGTCTTGATTTTCCCTCAACAGACTTCTTTTTCTTTCCCCTTACTCATTAATCCTGCACAGACAATAACAGAAGGCTTTACGGTTGTAAACAATAATGGCTGTGGTTCGGTGACGGCTTCTTTTATCAATAATGTTCCTTCCGGAGGGGCGGAAGGTTTTTCCTACCTCTGGTTTTTTAACAATGGAAATTCTACTACGGCAGAGAACCCGGCCGATCAGACCTACAATCAACCTGGTGAATACCTGGTGAATTATCAAGCCATTGTAGACACGACCGGCTTTTTTATGACGCAAGTCCGAATTGAGCAATCTCCATGTACCGACTTGTTTTCAGCTTCGGATCTTAAATTTGACCTTTTTGATCCTAATGGTGATCACGTTTATACAGCTCCTATTGTTGGCAACGCAACCTTGCCGGTCATCTATAATGTACTTATTCCAATTGGGGAAGGTACCTACGAATTACACGTCATTGATGACGATGGAGGATTGGATGGGGCAGATGACCTTTGTGGCATCATCGAATTTGGGCAAGGCGTTTCAGGCCTGTTGCAGGATGGCGATCTTCAGGTAAACATTGAATTGGTTCATCCAGTGGATACCATTCGTTCCAGCGAAATCATCACCGTTTACGAAATTCCAAACAATCCTCTTATTACGATCGCCGAAGCCAGTCCCTACTGCGATGGAGAAGTCGTAACCTTGGTGAGTGCCAATTACGACAACTCACTGACCTGGTACGCCGACAGTGTTTTAGTCGTTGGTGCATCAACGGATACACTTCTGGTAGTACAAGATGGCAACTACTGGGCAACCTATACCACCGAAGAAGGATGTGCTGCTACTTCACAGCCGATAGCCATCAATTTTACGGATAATCCAGCGGATATTGACTTGCTTCAGAACGGTAATTTGCTCCGATTGGAGGACGAAAGTAACCTTCCTACTGATTTTTCGTTTACCTGGTTATACGAAGGGGAGCCTATTCCATCAGCTACAGCATTACTATTGTGTGCTGAGGCTGCCGGAACCTACACCTTGGTCATAACAGACAATGTTACAGGATGTAGTACCAGTGCAGATATTGCTGCCAGTTATGATCCCAACCTGGATTGTACCACACCTACGGAAGAGGTTTTGGGGCAAGGTAGTTGGAAGTTGTTTCCTAACCCTTTGCAAAGCTACCTTTTTGTTGAAGGGCCGATAAATCTAGCCGTTGAAATAAGAGTGTTTGATGCGCTTGGAAGAGCGGTTATCAACCAACAGCTAACCAACGGTAATGATCGAATAGATGTGCAGCAATTGAGCGCCGGAGCTTATTTTTACCAGCTGATTTCAACACCAGGAGAAATAATACAAACGGGGACCTTAATGAAGGTCAATTAATAAAAGAGAAAACTACACAATCACCACCGTATGAACATTAACCGATTTGGCATCATAGCGATGATGCTTTTACTTTCGACGTTTGGGTACAGTCAAAATGCTAATAAATTAGACCGTCATGCTATTTCAGCAAGAGTTTTAGGTGTCGACTACAGTACGCCTAATGATGCTGATTTGGCACTCACTGCGGGTCTTGAAATCAGTTACCGGTACTTGCTAACTAAAAATTTTGGACTGGCAATACCGCTAAAAATTGGGGTTGCTGATGTCATTGATGACACCCAAAACCGGAATATCACCAGTTTTGATGCCTTACTCCATGTTTATCCTTTTGGTGGTGATCAAAAACTAAAACCCTATCTTTTAGGTGGCATCGGTTACGTGCTGGAAAATATTGATGAAGGAAACACTCAGATTCCAGTAGGCTTGGGGATTAATTATATGCTGGGGAGCAATTCTTACCTCAGTATCCAGGGGGAATACCGTACTTCCAACGTAGAAAATCGAGACAATATCCAACTTGGTCTAGGCTACCTTTACCAGTTTGGTATCAAAGACACTGATGGAGATGGCTTAGCGGATGGAGAAGATGTCTGTCCCGATGTATTCGGACCGGTATCCACGGGTGGTTGCCCGGATACCGATAATGATGGCATAGCCAACGGTGAGGATGCTTGTCCTGAAACCCCAGGGCCAGCGGCTACCAATGGCTGCCCGGATGCGGATGGCGACGGTGTGATCGATGACAGTGACCGTTGTCCGGAAGAAGCAGGGTTAAAAGCCCTGATGGGCTGTCCTGATGCGGATGGCGATGGAGTTGCCGACGTAGAGGATAGCTGCCCCGATGCCGCTGGGCCAGTAGCTCAAAACGGTTGTCCAGACTCCGACGGTGATGGTCTTCACGATGGACTTGACCAATGTCCGGAGGAAGCGGGCTTAGCTGCCAACCAGGGTTGCCCAGGAAGTGATCGTGATGGAGACGGTATCCTGGATGATGTTGATGCATGCCCGGATCAAAAAGGTACCGCAGCTACTCAGGGATGCCCCGACCGTGATGGAGATGGCGTTATTGATGCTAATGATCGGTGTCCCGATAAGGCTGGTCCTTTTGCCGGCTGCCCGGATACGGATGGCGATGGTGTGATTGACGCAGATGATCGCTGCCCGGAAGAGGCTGGACTTACGACCAATAAGGGCTGCCCGGAGATTGAAGAAGATGTCCGAGAGGTGCTTAATTTAGCGATGCGTGCCGTACAATTTGAGACAGGAAGTTCCGTGATCAAGCCTGAATCTTTTGCTATTCTCGACCAGATAGCGGTGATTATGAAGCGCTATCCCGCTTACCAGCTAAGAATAGCAGGACATACAGACAACGTAGGAGATGCTAGTAGAAATCAAGAGCTTTCAGAAGGCCGCGCAGCAGCCTGTTATGAGTACTTGTTGTCAAAAGGAGCAAGGTCTACCAGGATATCTTATGCCGGCTTCGGCGAGGATTACCCTATTGCGCCTAACTCTACTTCCGCTGGAAGGTCGCTAAACCGGCGCGTGGAGTTTGATTTGATTATCCAGTAGTTTTATATTTTTACCCAGACATGGAGTTTAAGTAAAAGGACTTGTCTATTATATTACCGGTCTGCCAACTGTGCAGTTGGCAGACCGGTAGTATTTTAAGTAGGGAAGGTTTATCGTAATGAGCCCTTCTAGAAGACCTGTAGTTTTCCAACGCCGATGAGGATATTGTCTTCATCGAAAACCTGGTACACGAACATACCATTTGATAAAGATGCCGGAACCTCAACTTCTAAGGAATTGCTTCCGTTGGAAGTGTAATCAACCGTTTGCAACACCCGCCCTTGTAAATCAGTGAAACGAACCTGGCCTGAAGAGGTAAATTGCTCCAACACGATCTTAATGGATGATGCGGTTGCTGCCGGATTAGGGAAGCTTTTCGCAACAGGTACGCTTAATGTTCGCGTGGAGGTAGCCATGTCAGCTACCTGAGGCGAGTAAGCAATACGATTAGTTGCTCCCCCACCTAGCGGTGATTCGGAGAGAAGGACTGATGAACTGATACCAGGGGCATAGAAATTGTAAAAATTACGTCCCCTGGTAAGTCCCTGTTCCAAGCCAAAGGCATCCAATATGGCTTGTGGTGCAATGCTTCCACCTAGAAAAAAACTATCCATCTGGGTGAGTGTACCTTTCACTAATAAAACTTCTATTTCACCAGAAGGCTCACCATCAGATCTTGGCAGAATGATCGAACCATAACCAACGACTTCCCGTTCTTCGGTGACCGTTGTACGGGTGAATGCTGGCGTTTGGTTCAGCCCAAATCCGACTACAGTTACTTCATAATTTAAGTCATAATAATAGCTTGCTTCCCATTGATCTTGATAGGTCATTGGGAACTCTATGATGTTCATTCGGCCAACGTAATCAGATTTGCCAGAGAGATAATCAATGCGGTCATTGGCTCCCCCTGAGACAGGAGTAAGTGGAATGGTCAGGCCTTCATATGACCTTCCTGTACGATACCATCCATCTGCATCTATGGCTTCGTAGAGATTACTGGGAACATCGAAAGTAAAACCACCTATGGCCAACCTAATGTTGGAGCTAAAATAATTAAGGGCATCGGTAAAATCTGGGTCATCGGTAGCATCAGTGTAGACAGTCGTTTCCAGGACGCCCTCGCCTATTGTACTATAGTCCCAAAGGATATTGGCTCCTTCTTCAGGGAAGGGAGTTCCTGGATCAGTTATTACCAGCGAGCTATCTATAAAGCTCGCTGGGCGTAAGATATCACTTTGTGTAATTGTTACTTGCGAAACTCCCGGGAGTGCGTAAAGAAGAATAAGGAATGTACTGAGGTGTAAAATTGCTTGTCTCATTTTTTGAGTTTTGATGATTAAAATGCACAGTAACTTCCTTCGTTAATTCATGACGTATTCATAAAGTCAACTTTTCAAGGAAGCTTGACTACTTGTGTTTTTGTACACTACAAAGGTGGGGACCAACTAGGGCGGAGCGGTATCAAAAAATGAGGAAAGAGTATAAAATCGGTAGAGTGGGTATAAAATATGGCGCATCTCCTATAAAACATGGCGCATTGACGCTATTGCTACAACAAAGAACCGGGAGTTTGACCATATTTATCACCAAAACACTTGATAAAATAAGCGGTACTGTTAAAGCCTGTTTCCAGCGCAACTTCGGAAACATTACCCGAACCTTGCTCAAGCATCTCCTTAGCTTTCTGTAGGCGGAAAGACTGGATAAATTTATTTGGTGACAGGTCAGTTAAAGCTTTTAATTTCCGATTGAGCTGACTACGACTAAGTCCGATCTCCCGTGCCAAAAGTTCAACACTAAATTGTTCATCAGCTAAATGGGTTTCAACGATGTTACATACGTTTTCTATAAAAGCTTTGTCAAGAGCATTGTTGCCTGCGTACTGTGGTTCGATCGTGTTGGATTCGGAAAATTTCTTTCTTAGTAGCAGCCTGGAAGCAATGAGATTTCGGGTTCTTACTTCAAGTTCTTTCGTATCAAAAGGTTTTACCAGGTAATCATCCGCCCCGATCTCCAAGCCGTGCATTTTTTCTTCAGCAGCAGCTTTGGCCGTTAAGAGGATAATGGGAATGTGGCTGGTTCGTTGATCTTTTTTGAGCATTGCACACACTTCATAGCCATTTTTTTCAGGCATCATGATATCACTGATGATCAAATCGGGGAGTAGTTCCAAGGCAAGGTCGATACCTTTTTGGCCATTGATGGCTTCTACAATTTGAAAAGAAGAAATTAGATGCTCCTTAATATAGTCTCTTACGGCATTATTATCTTCAATAATCAAGACCACAGGGGTATCATCGTCCTGATGATCTGTATTGGCGGGCAAGATCACATGTTGTGTCTCTGGATAAATGTCCCTATTTATTATCTGATCGCTTCTACCAATAGCTGCTGATGTAGAAGTGGCCATGGGGGAAGAACTATGCTGAATTTCGTGTTCTTTTAAGTGGGATGTTCCTTTCTTAAAGCTGATGGTGAAAACAGTACCTATGCCTTCCTGGCTTTCTACCCGGATGCTTCCCTTATGCAATTCCACCAATTCTTTGACCAATGCCAGACCAATGCCTGTTCCCTCGTGTTCGCTGGTTGTTGTGTTGTCTCCCTGAAAAAAGCGGTTGAAGATATTGGGCAGGCGAGAAGACGAAATTCCTACACCATTGTCTCTCACCAAGATTTCTACATGATTTTCATGGTCTGTTATCATCACTGCGATCTCGCCATTCTCTTGGGTGAATTTGAAGGCGTTTGATAATAGGTTGTAGAAAATCTTCTCTACCTTATCGATATCAATGTATACCGGAATAGCTTCCTTCTGAGCGACAAAGTTGAATTGGATATGCCGACGTTTGGCCAGTGATTCAAAAGACATTACTATCCCCTTTAGGATGACAGGTAGGTTTTGTTCTGCGGCAAGCAGTTCCATTTTATTGGCTTCCAGTTTAGAGAGATCAAGTAATTGATTGATCAGCTGGAGTAAGCGTTCGGCATTTTGGTAAGCTAATTGCAGGCGACCCCGGTCTTCTTTTGTCTCAGTATTTTTTAAGACATCCTTAATGGGGCCCATGACCAGGGTAAGGGGTGTCCTGAACTCATGAGAAATATTGGCAAAAAAACGAGACTTAACCTGATCTAGTTCTTCATAACGTTCTTTCTCTGCTCTGATGGTGTTTATCTTGTCAAAGATGCCGTAAAAGAGGATGCCAGAAAAAAATACAGTGCCTATTTGAAAGGAGTAATCGGTGATAAGATTATCAGGAAGAAAATCAGCGACACTAAGAATGTGGCACATCGCTCCTAAGCATAAAATACCCGCTGACACCAATAGAATAATAGAGGATTTGTTTTTTTTTCGAGCGTAAGAATAAATTATTATTAGGGTAAGTATCAATAAAATAAGCGTGAGGTAGTCAGATATTTTACCAATAGTGTACCAATCATCACTGATAAGTCTTGCAATAAGAGGTACAATTGAGAGGAATAAAGCATAATAAAAATAGATGTAGTAAAGTCTGATGCTTCGTGCTCGAAGATCAGTATACTTGCTGATAAACATCGTAGCAGAGAGCAGTATGCAAGGCACAATGACGGCTAAATCTGCCCTTGCAATTCCTTCAAAACGATAGTTGGAAATTAATCCTGTCAGTCCATTAAGGGAGGCAAAATAGGCTGTGAAAGAAAACATCAATAAGGCAAACCAAATAAAGACACTTTCCCAAAACATCGAGTACATAAAAAGGCTGATGAGCCCAAAGAAAAGCATAATGCCTGCATAAAAACTTTGCAGGGAGTTGGTCATTATTTCTTCTCTGTCCAATACTTTTCGAGGAATCACCTTGACGGTGGATAAACATTGATTACTACAGCTTAGCTTATTGTAGTGCATTTTGAAGAAAAACGACTTGCTTTCTCCTCGATAAAGACTGAAAGGCAGGTTGTTATTGTAGGAAGAGAGGTTTTTTTCTGAGGGAGGCAGGTTGTTTCCTGAAAAAGTAATATTTATTACCATACCATCCTGGATAGTGTACATCCAGATAGAATCAATAAAGGTAAACAAGCGAAAATAACCGTCAAGTTCGTCATTGCCTTCATTGGTCAACGTTACGCTAGTCCATAAGACAACTGGGGCGCTGAGTTCAATGTCTTCAGTTAAGGGACTAAATTTTGTAGCGGGAAAGCTTAGAAGGTCTTCAATACTATATTGAGCTTTCTGGTCCACAAAAAAGCCCAAAGAATCGGTGAAATTTGGCGAGGTGTCATTTTGTTTATTAAAGCTATAGCTAATGTTTGAGCCAAACATCTGAAAAGCATAGGCCAGTGAAATAAACAAGAGGAAAAACCGCCGCATTCTTCAGGAGTTAGTACAAAGCGTATTACAGTAGCTTCACTGCTATCATTTAATGATATGGTTGAGTATTACAAATATAGAAATGTTTGTCAACCCCAACGATTATCCCTGTCTTCAACTTCAATTAGAAACCTATCGACTTTTTGCCGCCACTGTTCAAGGTTTTTCGGATAGCCGCCATTCTTAGGGCCGTCGTCGCCGCTTCTACGCCTTTGTTTCCGTGTTTGCCACCCGCACGATCCAGTGCTTGTTGCTCATCATTTGGCGTAAGCAAACCAAAGATAAACGGGCGACCGGTTGTCAGCCCCAGATTGGTCAACCCCTGAGCTACAGCCATGTTGATGTATTCGTTGTGGGAGGTCTCTCCTTTAATGACACATCCCAGGCAAATGATAGCATCGCAATTGTAACGTCCTGCAAGCATCCTTGCACCAGTGGTCAGTTCAAAAGCCCCTGGCACTTGAATGGTGTGGATGTTTTCTGTTTTAGCGCCATGCTTGACAAGGGTGTCATAACAGCCTTCATAGAGGGCATGGGTTATTTTCTCATTCCAGTCAGCAACAACGATGCCGAGTGTAAAGTCTTCCGCATTGGGCATGCTTTCACTGTCGTAGGAAGATAAATTTTTGAGGGCACTGGCCATAAGTCTAATGATAATGGTTGAAAAAACAAAAGGTAAGATGTTATCATTAACACCTTACCTTTTATTAGGTTCTAAACAGCATATAACTGTTAAAAACTATCCTTGCACCCGAACGAGGTACTTGTCAATATCGTTGGCCTGAGGGGTATTGTAGTACTCTTCCTTGATGGTTTGATAAGCTTCGCGAGCAGCAGCGGCATTGCCCTGGCGCTCGTTGAGCATTCCTACTTTCATGAGGTAGTAAGCAGAAATCAGCGGGTTGTTGCTTTTGCTTACTGCCTTATTGTAAGAAGACAAAGCAGCATCAAAATCTCCTTTTTCAGAATAAGCATCACCCAATGCACCCGCTTTCATAGCAGGAGTAACGTCTCCAGCAGGGCTGAAATCGTTCAGGTAGTCGATGGCTGCATCAAACTGCCCGAGGTGTAAATAGCTGATACCAGCGTAATACAGGGCGAGGTTGCCAGCTGCAGAGCTTCCGTATTGGTCAGCAATATCAACAAATCCAGGGAAACCTTGTCCAGGGTTGGTTAATGCCAATGCAAAAGAATCTCTTTCGAATTGCACCTGAGCTTGCGCCATTTGTTCAATAGCTTCTTTCTCCTGTGGTAATTTTACCATTTGTCGGTAAAGGAGATAACCCGCCACAATTACTAACAGACCGATCAGTAAGTAAGTGATGGTATTCTTATTTTCTTCAAAAATCTCGTTGATAGATTTTTTCCCTACAGCATCTGCTAAGGTTTCTTCGTTTGGCAGACTGCCTTTATTATCCTTTGCCATTGTTGCGTTTTACTGCGTTTGATTTAAAACGCGGCAAAGATAAACAAAAAAGCGGCAGTACAAAGATGTGTACCGCCGCTTTTTTTCTTATTTGTTTTCAACAAAGAAAAGTAGCCTTCTTTTAGGTAAGGAAGGGGTAGTCTTCTTGGAGGTAATTATCCGTGTATAACTCGGCTGGATCAGGAAGTGGTGATTCATCCGCAAATTTATAGGAATTATCAATTTCCACTTTGACTTCTTCCTGGATGGCGTTGATTTCTTCCTCCGTGGCAATCTTGCCATCAAGAATTGCCTTTTCTATCATTTTAATTGGATCGCGATCCTGGTATTCTTTGACCTCCTCTTTGGTCCGGTATTTGGCTGGGTCAGATACCGAGTGACCTTTGTAGCGGTACGTTCTGATTTCAAGGTAGAATGGTCCTTTGCCCGAACGAATGTGTTCAGCAGCTCTGCTAACAGCCTCGTGCACGGCTACGGGGTCCATTCCATCTACCGATTCCGTTGGCATTTCGTAGGAAAGCCCCAATTTGGACATATCCGTGACATTGGAAGTACGCTCAACGGAAGTACCCATCGCATAGCCATTGTTTTCAAGGATGTACAAAACCGGAATTTTCCAGGTCATCGCCATATTGAAAGACTCGTGTAATGCTCCTTGGCGCGCAGCACCATCGCCAAACATTGTCACACAAAGATTGTTGGTGCCTTTGTATTTTTCTGCAAAAGCAATGCCCGTACCGATAGGGATTTGAGCACCTACAATTCCATTTCCACCAAAGTAGCGATGCTCTTTACTGAAAAAGTGCATAGAACCACCTTTACCCTTGTTCGCTCCAGTAGCTTTGCCAAACAATTCCGCCATTGCAGCGTCAGCAGAAATACCCCTGCCTAATGCAGTGCCATGTTGGCGATAAGCAGTAACGATGGCATCTCCTTCGATCAGTGCAGATTCTATTCCTGCAGCCACTGCTTCCTGGCCAATATATACGTGACAAAAACCTCTCACTTTTTGCTGTCCGTAAGCCATGAGCGCTTTCTGCTCAAACTTGCGAATCCGTAGCATCAAGGTATACCACTCCAGGTATTGCTCTTTGCTGTAAGTAGATTTTTTCTTGCTGGTAGCTCTCTTCTTCGTCGGTGCTGCTGTTGCCATAAGCGAGTTTTCGCTATTTGATGAATAATTGATGGTTGATACGTGAGATAAACATCCACGTTCTAGTATTGCAAACAAGCGATTGCTCGCATGGTTTGCTCACCACAGGCAAAGAAACGTATTTTTTAGCTTTTGCGGAAAGGTGAAAGGTAATTTACTGCGAAGGCCCCTGGATTCCTCCTCGTATTTTCTATATATTGGCAAATAACTCAGAACCAGAACCAGATTTAGCGATTGTAAAATATCGCAAAGACTATTATGCCACGGCGCATCCTGGCCCCGAGGATATTTTATTATTGATTGAAGTGGCTGATACTTCACTGGCAAAAGACCGGCATGTTAAAAGTGTTCTATTCGCTGAATCAAACATCCCGGAGTATTGGATCATGAACACGGAAGAAGACCTTATTAGAGCAATTTCTCTATCCTGAAAATGGTCGCTACAAACAGCAACGTATTTACTCCAAGGACGAAGTACTGGAGAGTCCTTTATTTCCAGCTTTGGAAATCAGTAGTTTATGGCTTTGAAGTAGCATTTTTGTTATAATTTATTCTTCCTTTTCTTTATTGGTTATTACTGATATTCTACTTACCTTTGCGGCCGCTTGACGCTGAAAGTCAGGTGGAATTTATCAAACGTTGCTATAACTGATTTTCGAAATCACTAATGGCGCAAACTTTTATCATGGCAGTTTATCTTTCTAAAGAAAAGAAATCGGAGATTTTCACAGAGTACGGCGGTACGGGCAAGAACACTGGTTCTACTGAAGGTCAAATCGCTCTGTTTACTTACCGTATTCAGGAGCTGAGCCAGCACCTGAAGGATCACCCAAAGGATCACTCTTGCCGTAAGGCATTGTTGACGATGGTTGGTCGTCGTAAGCAAATGCTAACTTACCTGGCCAAAAAAGACCTGGAAGGTTACCGTGCACTGATCGAGAAATTAGGTATCCGTAATATTCGCAAATAAGCGAAAAGAACTACCGAACGCTGCCTCAAAGTTGGGGCAGCGTTTTTTATATTTATTTCATTGCAGCTACCCAACACTATCTTTACGCGCTTGGAGAAAGAAGAATTAATGAGCGCGACCGATTTTTTCATGTAGTTGCGCTCAAAAATGTTTTATGGGACAAAAGAATCCTATCACGTCGTCCTTCAACTTGCCAGACGGACGAGAAGTGGTTATTGAAACCGGCAAGTTAGCGACCCAGGCCGATGGCTCGGTCGTCGTTCGCATGGGAGATACCATGTTGTTTTGTTCTGTAGTTTCTTCTACAGAAATGCGCGAAGGTCAATCCTTCTTCCCTCTATCCGTAGATTATCAGGAAAAGTTTGCAGCAGCAGGTCGTATTCCTGGCAACTTTTTCCGTCGGGAAACCAAGTTAAATGATTACGAAGTACTTACTTCTCGTCTGGTCGACCGGGCTATCCGTCCCCTGTTCCCCGATGGATATATGTATGAAACGCAAGTGATCATCAACCTGATCTCAGGAGATACCGATGTGCCACCTGATGCTTTGACAGCCCTGGCTGCCAGTGCGGCGATTGCGGTTTCAGATATTCCATTTGCTGGCCCAATTTCTGAAGTACGTGTAGGCCGTGTTGATGGTGAATACGTGATCAACCCTAATTTCAGTGTACTGGAAAAAGCGGACTTGGATATCATCGTAGCAGCCACCATGGACAACGTGATGATGGTAGAAGGAGAAGCCGACGAATGTTCGGAGGCAGATCTGGTAGGCGCCATCAAGGCGGGACACGAAGCTATCAAGGTGCAAATTAAAGCACAGCTTGAGTTGGCTGAAAAAGTAGGAGACAAAGCACGGAACAAGCGTCCGTTTGAGCTACCTGCTGTTAACGAAGAGTTGAAGGCAGAAATCAAGAAGATTTCTCATGATGGTCTTTACAAAGTATGTAAAGGTGCTCATAACAAGCAAGATCGCAAAGCTGGCTTTACGGCGGTAAAAGACGCTTTGAAAGAAAGTCTTCTGGAAAGCAAAGGAGAAGAGTGGCTAGCTGAAAATTGGGACGAAGCGAAAGAATTATTCTCTAAGTACCAAAAGGAAGTTATCCGCGAAATGGTGATGGGAGAGCGCTTGCGTCTGGACGGCCGTAAGCCGGAGGATATTCGCCCTATCTGGTGTGAAACCAGCTATTTGCCTGCGGCTCACGGTTCTGCTATCTTTAACCGTGGAGAAACGCAAAGTTTGACTTCTCTGACGCTCGGTACGAAGTCAGATAAAGCAATGGTCGACAAGGCTTTAGGGCTTACTTTCGACGATTTTATCCTGCACTACAACTTCCCTGCTTACTCTGTTGGTGAGACCAAGCCGATGCGTGGCCCTGGCCGTCGTGAGGTTGGACACGCTAACCTGGCTGGACGCTCTTTACGTAAAGTACTACCAGAAGAGGTGCCCTACACCATTCGTATCGTAAGTGATATCATGGAGTCAAATGGCTCTTCTTCTATGGCAACTGTTTGTGCGGGTACGCTCGCATTGATGGACGCTGGTATCCAAATTACAGCACCTGTTTCAGGTATTGCCATGGGGATGGTAGCTGATAAAGATCGGGTGGTTATCCTTTCTGATATTCTTGGCGACGAGGATGCTGTAGGAGACATGGACTTCAAATTGACAGGTACCCGCAACGGAATCACTGCCTGCCAGATGGACATCAAGATCGAAGGTTTGCCTTACGAAGAACTCACCAAAGCTTTGGAGCAAGCTCGTGCTGGCCGTATCCATATTTTGGATGAAATGGCTAAGGAATTAGCTGAGCCTCGCGAAGATCTCAAGCCACACGCACCACGTATTGTACAAGTACACATCGAGAAGTCGTTCATTGGTGCGGTTATCGGACCTGGAGGTAAAGTGGTTCAGGAACTACAGAAAGAAACGGGTACCGTCATCAACATCGAAGAGGTGGATGAGCACGGGGTGGTAAGTATTGCCAGTAACGATAAAGCTGCCATCGATAAGGCAGTTGCTGCCATCAATCGTATTGCCTTCACACCAAAGATAGGAGAGGAGTACGATGCAGTTGTGAAAACGATTATGCCTTACGGTGTATTCGTTGATTTCAATGGTCGTAGTGGCTTGCTACACGTATCGGAAATCAGCCACTCACGTATCGAAAATGTAGAAGATCACTTCAATGAAGGTGATGAAGTAAGGGTGAAATTGATCGACGTAGACAACCGTACGGGTAAACTTCGTCTTTCTGCCAAAGCACTTCTTCCTCGCCCAGAAGGTAGCAGTGACCGTGGAGGAGATGATCGCCGTGGTGGCGACGACCGTCGCGGAGGTGGTGATCGCAGAGATGATCGTCGTGGTGGTGACCGCCGTGGAGGTGGTGATCGCAGAGACGACCGTCGTCGTGATGACCGTCGTCGTGACTAATAGCTTAGACTTCTAATGAAGAATATTAAGCCTCGGGTTATTTAATAACTCGGGGCTTTTTTATGTGGAAAAGGAACCAATACCAACAAATTTTCGTATTTTCAGGAAATTAATCTAGTCTAATCAGTTTGGAACAAGCAACAATGTGGGGTCCTTAAGCGTATTTGAGTAAGGAATTGCTGCTTGCCAATGTTTCACAAAAGGTACCAAATGAATTATCCATGCGTCAGTTAAAGATTACAAATAAGATTACTTCCAGAGAGAGCTTAGCACTTGATAAGTATCTCACGGATATAGGAAAAATTTCGCTGCTTTCAGCGGAAGAAGAGGCAGAGTTGGCACGTCGAATTCGGGAAGGTGATCAGGAAGCCCTGGATAAACTTACCAGAGCAAATCTGCGCTTTGTAGTCTCCGTTGCAAAACAATACCAAAATCAAGGATTATCCTTGCCCGACCTTATCAATGAAGGTAACGTTGGCTTGATGAAAGCGGCGCGTCGCTTTGATGAAACCAAAGGATTCAAGTTTATTTCCTATGCTGTTTGGTGGATACGGCAGTCGATTTTGCAAGCTATCGTTGAGTATTCGCGAATCGTACGCCTTCCATTGAACAAGGTGGGGTCTTACCACAAAATTAATGGTGCCTTCCGTTCTTTTGTTCAAGAATTTGAACGTGAACCTACCAACGAAGAGTTAGCGGAATTACTGAATATTACGCCTAAGGATGTTGCCAATGTTCTCAAAGGTAACACTCGCCATGTGTCCGTTGATGCACCAGTGTCTTCAGAAGAAGGCAGTGCTACCATGTTGGATTTTATCACCACAGGTGATGAAGATATGCCCGACAATCAACTGATGGAAGAATCGCTTAAGGAGGAGGTCCAGCAAGGATTATCCATCTTGTCACCTCGGGAAGTAGAAGTCCTTTCGACCTATTACGGTCTAAATGGCTATAAAGCCCTCACGCTGGAAGAAATTGGTGATTTGTATGGCCTCACCCGCGAGCGTGTCCGGCAAATTAAAGAAAGAGCTATCCGTCGCTTACGGAAGTCTTATAATCGCAATACCTTAAGGTCTTTTCTGGGATAACAAAGTTAATTTATTACTGAAAACATTAGTTATCCCGAATTTTGATAAAAGAGAAAAGCCGGACAATTATGAATAGCAAGACTTAATCTGTGCGCGGTATCGAAGCATTTCGATGTTGCTCTATAGTTTTAAGTTAACATAGCAAACAGGTAATTGAGATGATCTTAATTATCTACAGAAACAGACCTTTTGAGTTATTTTTGAAGTGTTGTTACTTCTCGAATTTACTCAAAAGGTCTTTTTCGTCAAAACAACTAAAATTCGAGATTGCTCTTTTTATATTTGCAGTCAAATAAAAAAACTAAGATGAGCAAATTTGTGAAACTATTTATTTTGGTGGTTGGAATGTTGATTTTCAATTTAGGGTGTTCAGATTCAACTAATCTTGAAGAACATACAACTGTTAAACACTGGACAAAGGAAGAACTTGTTGAGTTGGTTGAGCAGCACATAAGTGAAGAGTTAAAACAGCTTGGAGAAGCAAACTTAATTAGTTCTATAATCAGGGACACGATGTTCTATAAAGAATATTATGAGCGAGAAAAAATCATTAACGATCGTAATTTAGAAAATAAGGATTACCGTTATAATCAAGCAGTAAGCCGTGCCAATGAAGCGAGTGCTTTATTACAAGAAAACCCCGATAATGAAGAGGCTAAGGCAAGATATCAAAGTGCACAAGATAAGATTAACAGTATAAACAGAAGTGAACTGCTATCTGATAGCTTAGAAACGGCCTTACAAGGATTAGATGATAAATTAGTCTATTATTACGAACTAATTTTGAGCTATAATAAGTCTGATGAGAGTAATGCCGACATTAATTTTTTTGCGAGGGTAGATGCTAATGGTGAAATATTGAAGGTTACCAGAACGAGAATAAAGGCCGAAAGTAAAGATCAGAAATAATAGAGGAAATAAAAAAGAGCAGGTTACCATCAGGTAGCCTGCTCTTCCTTTTTTGCTGAGGAATCAGCTAACTAAACAACTTGACAAAAGCGTTTAGTTTTTTGTCAAAGTATAGGTATAAATAGCATTGTTAAGATCAAGAGTAACGGTATAGTTGCCCGATTCTGCGACTGGGATATCGGCTCCTCCGTATTCCATTTTATTATCCGTATCATTGTCACCTAGGTTTACATCCCAGGCATCATTGACACGGAATTTAACAAATTTGCCGCCTTCCAAGTCAATGTCAACCGTCCACAGGCCAGTTGTTTGATCATAGGTCATATCGGTATCATTGTCCCATCCACCAGGAGTAGCATCGCCAATAATTCCCCACTCTGTTCTCAAGGAGCTATGGGTAAGGGCGTTGATATCTACTACAAAACGGTAAACGCCAGCAGTGCCCAAAACAATATCGGCTCCACCAGGTTCCAAAGTGCCATCAGCACCATCGTCACCCCAGTTAACATCCCAACTTGGGCCGTCGGTGAATTTGTGAGCAGCAGCATCATCACCAATGTAGAGGTATCCATCGAATTTACCATCGCTATTAGCAGAGTAGATGACCGTAGTCTCGTTTTCAGGTGCCCAGCCTTGGTAGCTGCCTGGTACCTGTAGTTTAGGATAATCAATTTCTACAGCTACAGGAGATACACTGACCGTGATTGCTTGGGAGATCAATTCATCAAGTGCTGCACTCGTACGTGCACGGACACGGATTTCCATGTTCGTGAATTCACCGCCTGGCAAGCCTTTTGTCACCATGATATTGTTGACTTTGGTATTGCTTACTGCAAGGTCAAATTTGGTGGTAGCACCTAACTCTACGGCATCGGCAAAGTTGTTGCCCGCTACATCAAACTCTACTTTGTAGTTGACAGCAGCCGTAAAGCCAAAATCAGCAGGAGTCCAACTAATCGTAGCAAACACATCATTGAGGTTGTCTTCAGTGATGTCAACCATTAAACCGGCCTCAGGGCTAGTGATTACAGGAGCGTCGCCCAGTTGGGCAACTACTAAGTCGCGGTCGTCTTCACAGCCAAAAGCAAAAATGCTTAATGCCAAAGACCACATAAAATATTTTTTTAACATCATATTTGTTTTTATAGCATGAAAGAGATGAACGAATCAACTCTCTCAGATAATGATCAAATGAATGAATTAGAAGGAGCATTGGATGTAACTACAAATACTCCTCCTTATCCACTTATTCTCCTAGAAATATCCGTCGTTCTGAGACAATTTAGGGTTTACACCCAAATCAGAAGAAGGAATGGGGAATACATTTCTGAAACGAGGTACACTCGTACCTTGGAGGGAATTCCCTTTCAGCGGCCAGTGGTAAGTACCATCGGTAAATTGCCCGAAACGCACCAAGTCCGTACGGCGGTGACATTCCCAGTGAAGCTCGCGCGCCCGCTCGTCAAGGAGGAAGCCTAAAGTGAGTTCATCCGCTGTAATACTGCCGGCTCCAGCTCTGTTGCGTACGTTGTTAACGTAATCCAAGGCCAGCCCTGGATTGCCATTGCCGCCACGAAGGGTAGCTTCAGCATACATCAGGTAAGCATCCGCCAAGCGGAACATTGGAAAGTCGGTGTCTGGGAAAGTAAGGTCTTTTCCAGGGTTGCCCGCACGATCAACGTTGCGCCATTTGGCAATTGCGTACCCTTGGTTAAACTGTGATACGTCGGTAATCTCCAGTGTTTGCCCCTGAGTGAAGAACATTTTGCGATCATCGTTGGAATTAGAAACCACAGAATAGGTGTAATCAGGTTTACCCAAGTAAAGTTTGATGGTGTAATTTCCACCGCCAGGTACAGCAATATTAGCTCCACCTGCTTCTAAAAGGGCATCAGATCCATCGTCTCCGAAGTTGATGTCCCAACCATCGTTGGCGCGGAACTTCATCTCACCCCCTGTCAGGTCAATGGTAATTTCCCATGCACCATCAGCTTCATTGTAGGTCATATTGGTGTCGTTGTCCCAACCTCCGGGAGTTGCATCACCAATAATACCCCAGCTGGTGGGAGTAAGGCTGTAAGTCAAGTCGTTGAGGTTAACATTTACAAGATAGAAACCTACTCCTGGAGCTATAATGTTGGCCCCTCCGGGCTCGAGCGTTCCATCTGCTCCATCATCACCCCAGTTAGTAGCCCAGCCACCGTCAGCAAATTTGAACCCGAGTTGATCCGCCGGGAAATAAATATATCCGGTGTATACGCCATCGTCATTCAAAGAAGCCAAAGCCGTATTGTCGTCCTCTGGGTTCCAACCCTGGTAATCGCCAGGAACGTTGAGCAAGGTATAATTGCCTGAACCAAAAACGGGCTCAACAACACTACCACCTACTTCAGGAAATTTAGCAACAAAAGCACTGGTGGTACGGGTACCTCCCCAACCTCCGTCCATGCCAAATTCAGAAGCTTGCATGTCACCACCAATGGCAGCGTGCATGATGAAGGTCATACCCCCCCAAGTACGGGTCTGCGCACCGTCAAATAGAACAGGGAAAATAATTTCAGAAGAATTGTCATTGTCTGCTAAGAATAGGTGGCTGTAATTATCCTCCAATTCGTAACCTGCATTGATAACTTTATTACAGAACTCAATACAATCCGCAGCACGATTCTGGCCAATGTAAACTTCCGCGTTGAGGTAAAGTTTAGCCGCCAACATCCACAATGCACCTTGGTCAGCACGACCGTATTCGTTGGTGCCAGGAACAAGCATATCAGGTTCGATATCTTTGATCTCGTCTTCCAACCATTGGAAAAGGTCTGCCGCACTGATTTGCTCAGGCAAGAAAAAGCCAACACCATCAGCTTCCCTTACAAAAGGTACATTTCGGAACATGTCCAGTGCATGCCAGTAGCTCAAGGCTCGGAGGAAGCGTGCTTCTGCACGGTAAGCCTTCATTTCTGCTTTTAGATCGCTTTGACCACGACTGTCGAGCTTCTCATCCGTAGATTCCCGGAGGAATTCGTTACAGAGTGCGATCTGGAAATACAAGCGATCGTACATGGCACGGATAAACTCATTGTTAGCATCCCAGTCCATGTCTTCATAATCGTGGATGTTTCCATCGTTCCAGGCAATTACGGCCTCGTCGGTAGAAAGCTCCTGGGCTTTCCAGTATTGGCGAAGGTAGGTAGAGAAGCCTTCGTCAATGCCATTGATATCAGGCTGCCCGGAAGGGCCTTCCTGACCACTTACGGATAGACCAGCGTATAATTTTGCCAATACCTGACGGTAAGCACCCGGATCGGTGTACACAACATTGGCGGTAGTATCATCAGGATCGATGGGTTCAACATCCAGATCGTTAAAGCACGATGTGGTCAGGAACACCAATCCACCCAGTAGAAAAAGGATGTTTAAAAGATTGTTATTTCTCATTTTTAAATGCTTTTAAAGTTTACTAAAAGTTCAGGTTAGCACCGAATAAAATGGTCCGGGAACGAGGATAGATGTCATTATCGATACCAACTTCGGGGTCAATACCAGTGTAGTTAGTAATCACAAACGGGTTTTGCATCGTTGCGTAGATACGTAAATTGCCACCCCGATCACTACCAAAGACATTGGTAAAACGGTAACCTGCTGTAATGTGATCTAGCCTCAAGAACGAAGCATCTTCGAGGAAGAAGTCGCTAAAGTATTGAGGAACATTATGACCAACAAGGTTGATGTCACTGTGGACGTTGCCCAAGAAGCCCGTAGGGTTCACTACACTATTGTAGTTAGACGAGTTAACAAAACGGTTGTTATACGCATAGTTGCCAATATTGGCACGGCCTGCGAAAGAGAAATCAAAGGCACCATAGTTGAAGTTGGAAGTAAAGCCAAAGAAATAATCTGGTGCTGGGTTCTCAAAACGGTAACGATCGTTAGGAGAGATCACACCATCTCCATTACGGTCAACGTAAAGGCCTTCGATGGGTAGACCAGATTCGCTGTATACCTGTTGGTAAACATAGTAAGAGTTGGTAGGGAAACCTACCGAATGAATCTGAATGTTGTTGCCTACACCACCGGAAATACCACCCGTTTCAAAGCCCTGGAAGTTAGGATCATCACCAAGTGTAAGGCTGGTGATTTCGTTGCGGTTGCGAGTCATGTTGACACCTAAAGACCATTCCGATTTAGCTGTACGAACAGGTACAATGTTTAAAGTTACTTCGAAACCTTTGTTTTCCAAGGTACCAATGTTGGCGGGAATATTGTTGGTGAGGTTGGTGCCTGCAGCTGGGCGGGTCGTCGTCAACAGATCTTTGGTATCCCGTTGGTAAACTTCGAACGAACCGTAGAGACGATCGTTGAAAAGACCAAAATCAATGGCTGCGTTATAGGTCGTTGTCTCTTCCCATTTGAGGTCTGTATTGTATCCACCAGGGCGGTTGGTAGGTACATATTCATCACCAAACTGGTACTGGGCATTAGATAAACTAATGGTATAAGTAGGGATATAGGGGTAGAAATTGTCACCAAGATCTTGCTGGCCTGTTACACCCCATCCTACTCTCAGCTTTAAGCTATTTAGAATCCCGACGCCGTTGTCACCATCAATAAATTTGTAGGCCGCAGCTGCAGCAGGGAAGATACCATAACGGTTCTTTTCCGAGAAGCGGCTGGTTCCGTCCCGACGAATGGTACCTGTAAGTAGTAAACGGTCATTGATCGTGAAATTCATCCGGCTGAATAAAGAAACCAGGAAGTATTCACGAGCGGTAAGAATCTGAACTACGTTTTCTGGCGTTCCAGCCAAGTCACTGCGGTTATCCTCTTTCTCGAATTTGAAGTGCTGATAACCATAACCTGCCATGATGTCCAGACGATTTTTGCCCAATTCCTTTACGTAATTCAGGTAAAAATCAAAAAGCTCATTGGTGATTTGCTCATTATAACTGTTGTCGGTGCCTCCACCCGTGGCAGCATCAAAAACAGCACTGTAAAAGCCTGGCTCATAAATGGCACCTTCACCTTTCGCCTGGTCGTAACCTACATTGAGGTTGGCGCGTAATTCAGGCAGGAATGCAAAACGGTAATCCACCTGCACGTTACCAATAAAACGGTTTACCGTAGACTGATCATCCTTCAATAGCAACTGTGCCACAGGATTAGCAGCAGCTAAAGTATTCGGTGTACCATCGTTGTTGACGAAAGTGAAATAGCCACCATAAGGGCTTTCTGGATCTAATACCGGTTGAGTAGGATCGAAGAATACCGCTGATCCGAGGGCGCCTCGGTTGGCAAACTGATTCTGTACGTTTACTCCTTTGATATTGGCGGTGACTTGCAAGCGGTTGTCCAGAAATCCTGGCGTAAGGCTCACGCCGTAGGTCGTACGCTGGAAGTTGTCGGTCAACAAAAGACCGTCCTTGTTGGTGTAACCCAAAGACACGCGGTAAGGAAGCACCTCTTTGATACCACCTGAGAGACTTACGCTATGGTCGTGGGTAAGACCCGTCTGGAAAATCTGGTCTTGCCAATCGGTGTTAGCGTCTCCCAACAAGTTGGCATTGGCGGGGAAGCGTTCATTGACCAAATTACGGAATTCATCTGCCGACATGACATCCACTCTTTTCTGAATGGAACTGCTCGCGATGCTACCATTGTAATTGATTTTTACTCCTTTGCCCAGCGCACCTTTTTTGGTGGTAATGATGATCACACCGTTAGAAGCACGAGACCCGTAGATGGCGGTTGCCGAAGCATCTTTCAGAACGGTTACATTCTCTACATCATTAGGGTTGACCAGGTTCAGGATATTTCGGCCACCAGCAACACCACGAGATTCTACGGGCACGCCGTCAATAACGATTAATGGGTCATTGCTGGCATTTAGCGATGATCCACCCCGGATACGGATGGTAGCACCACCACCGGGATCACTATTTGGCGTAATATTGACCCCTGCAACCTTACCAGCGATCAGTTCTTGGGTAGAGGTAATGGCTCCCCGGTTGAAAACGTCGCTACTGATGGTCTGAACCGATCCCGTTGCGTCTTCTTTTCTTACGGTACCGTAGCCAATCACAACGACTTCATCAAGGACTGTACCTGAAGCCATTTTTACGTTAAGGACATTGCTAGCGGTTATCTTCAGCTCTTGTGTGCTGTAACCAGTGTAGCTAAAGGAAAGAAGGTCGTAGCCTTCAGGGACCACCAGTTCGTAGTTGCCATCAATGTCAGTAATGGTACCACTTGATGTACCTACCACTAAGATGTTGGCTCCAATGAGGGTTTCGCCCGATTCTGCATCTGTCACTTGTCCGCTAATGGTACGTTGCGCGAGCATTACGCCAGGCAGTATAACCATTGCCAATAGCAACAGGGTTAAATTGTGAAATTGTTTCATACAAATACTAGTGTTTAGAATAATTCAAGCGTTTTGAAAACGTATTAGAAGGACAGGAAAGGCAGAGGAGTTCTACTTTCCAGTCGGTTTTAAAAACGGCTTAAGGATAGGACACTGACAACAAAATAATACGCAAAGATTGTAAAATACTTAATAATGCACGCATGATTTACGTCATCTTTTTTAGGTAATCAAGGTGTTTTGCCATTAATTGTCGGATAAGAGCATTAAGCGCCAAATAAATAATGGTTGAATAGAGATGAGTTGCTCTAGAGAGAATGATTTAGGGTCGTAATTATTCAAATGGTAATATTTTAGGAAAACCTGCTGATCTCTTCATCTGCTCGCCAGCCATTCAGAAAATCGTGCACATTCATCCGTCGTTTTCCCGGAACCTGGAGCTCTAGTACCTCTACGAAGCCATCTTGCGTTGCAATTTTGAAATCATTTTTTCCATCGGTAACAATTGTTCCGGCAGTCAGGCTATGACTTTCCAGATGGGGGATGGTTTTCAGGATTTTCCACTTTTCGCCCTCCAGGCTTGTCCAAGCGGTAGGGTAGGGGTTGAGGCCGCGGATGAAGTCGTGGACCTTTTTTGTAGGTTGAGCAAAATTAATGCGGGTATTCTCTGCGGTAAGTTTCGGGGCTGGGCTGGCCAATTGATGGTCTTGTTGTGTAGGGCTAATATTTCCATTAGCAATAGCTGCAACTGTTTTTACTACGACTTCTGCGCCAAGCATCATCATCCGGTCATGGACTTCACCAACGTTTTCATTATCACCAATGCTCATTTTTTCCTGGAAGATGAGATCTCCGGTATCGATTTCTTCCTGGATGAAAAAGGTGGTCACTCCCGTCTCGGTGTCTCCGTTGATGACGGCCCAGTTGATGGGGGCAGCCCCCCGGTATTTGGGGAGCAAAGAGCCATGGAGATTAAACGTGCCCAGCGGAGGCATGGCCCAAACTACTTTCGGCAACATTCTGAAAGCGACGACAACTTGCAAATCTGCCTGGTAACTGGCCAGGTTGTCGATAAAATCAGGTGCTTTAAGATTTTTGGGTTGTAAAACAGGGATGTCATTTGCTACCGCATACTTTTTTACGGCTGATTCCAACAATTGCTTGCCGCCTCGACCACCCATTTTATCTGTTGCAGTGATCACTGCGACAACATTATGGCCTGCCTGAACCAGCGCATTTAAAGAAGCAACTGCAAAATCGGGCGTACCCATAAAAATAATTCTTGGCTGCATAATCGAATCTTACCTTTTCTAATGTTTTACCTTTCGCTGCAAATATACCCAACTTGACGAAGACGCGAACAATGTGATAAAAATCGCTACAGCCTCCGAAAAATAACTATTTTGGCACCCAATTCTTGCAATACAATATAACTTATGAGTGCTGAATTTTCGTGGCAAACAGCTGATGGTGTAAAGATTTACGGGATTGATTGGCCCTGTGAAAAGCCCTGTGCCGTAGTAGGAATTATCCATGGCTTAGGAGAGCATGTACACCGCTATGAGCATGTAGTGGATTATTTTCATCAGCATAATATTGCAGCCATTGGCTATGATCGGCGTGGGCATGGAAGAAGTGGTGGTAAAAAAGGCCATACAATTGGCTATAAAGCCCTGCTTGATGAGATCGGGCAGTTGGCTGTAGAGGCCGAAGAGCGTTATCCTCACACTCCTGTGTTTTTATACGGACATAGCATGGGGGGGAATCTACTGTTGAGTTACATTATAAGGCGTCATCCCAATATCAAGGGGGCCATCGTCAGTGCGCCACATATCCGTTTAGCTTTTCAACCTTCAGCTATGATGTTGATTATGGGGAGAATGATGAAAGGTGTTTTCCCCGGTTTTACCCAACCCAACGGTTTGGATGTTGAGCAAATTTCCCGCGATAATGAAGTAGTGGAAAAGTATAAAAACGATCCCTACGTCCACAATAAACTTACCGCCATTACAGGCATGAGCATGTTGGAAGCTGCGGATGCACTGGACAAATACCAGGGTGCTTTTCCTGTGCCTCTTTTATTAATGCATGGTGCCTCTGATGGGATCACTGATCCTCAAGCAAGCGAAGACTTCGCAGGTCGTATTACTGGCGATATCACGTTCAAAAAATGGGAAGGATTGTACCATGAAATCCACAATGAACCCGAACAACAAGAAATCATGGCGCTAATGGTGAGTTGGATCAACGAACGAATCCGGTAACTTTGCACCCTCACTAATAACATCTTTGTAACAATCACAAGCTTACCAAAATGGCACGAAAGGTGATCTCCAAAGGAGAAATTATTATTCTAATTATTCTAGGATTTGCGATACTGACCTTTGCCTTGCAAAAGTGTGGTGCTAAAGTCATCAATACCACTGAGGATTCGGAAATTATACAACGGCCTCATCAATAAGTGATGGAACAAACCCGCCTACCTGCGGTACGCAGGCAGGAATCAGTTATTCCCGTCAAATTACTAAGCTCTAAGAACAACTTTTTTCGTGAAAATTTACTGCTTCACGACACTCAACCAGTACTGATGATCACCATCGGAGTAGCGAAGGAAGTACAGCCCAGCAGGAAAGGCGCTGATGTCCAAACTGCTGGTTACTGTCCGCCAGGTTGTTAACAGCCGACCTCTAGGGGCAATTAACGAGATTTCTCCTTTTGTCCAGTGTTCAATCTGTAGCCAGCCGGAAGTTGGGTTGGGGTAGATCATCAGTGGAGAATCGGCAGGATCTTCGATGGCCGAAATAGTGACGTTGATGGTTTGGGCATTGGCTACGCCGCAGTAATCATTACTAGCATTCAGACTTACCTCGTAGACCCCAGCACTCGCGTAAGTATGAACCGGGTTTTCCAAGGTGCTGGTATTGCCGTCGCCAAAATTCCAGAAGTAACTGGAAGCATTGAGCGAATTGTTCTGTAGGCTAATGGTCAAGTCATTTGTGATAATATTGAAAACAGGTACGGGAGGTGAAGCTACCGTGATCTCTTGCATACCACTTGCGCTGTTGTTACTATTGCTGATGCTCAAACTGATGGTGTAAGTTCCCGGCGCTGGAAAGGTGACTAGCGGTGCTATTGCTGTACTTGTAGCTGGTTCCCCACCAGGGAAATTCCAAATCCTGTTCTCAACCGAGCCAGAAGAAAGGTCTTCAAATGCTATCACCAAGGGGGCACATCCCTCTGTAATATTGCTGCTAATTTCAACGACCAGTGGCTCAATTAAACTGACTTGTAGGTCATAATTTTCAGTCCCACATTCGTTTGTTACACTCAAAGTCACTGGATAATCTCCAGGCCCTGGAAAGGTGAAGTTGGGGTTTTCTTCGGTGCTACTCTGACCTGGGAGGAAGTTCCAGACCCAGCTGTTGCCGTTCTCTGTATTGGAAGAAAAGAATACATCGTAACCGTTTGCAGAATAAGCAGGATTCGCCGAAGGAGGAGGTAAAATATTTACTTCGACGGGTAGGGAATTTAACGATTCGAAGCAATCTTCCTGTGGAAGTAAAACCAGGCGGTAGCTCCCAGCTAGTGCCGCGTTTCCCTGGATTTGAAGACTGTCTGTTTGGGTGCCAGTAATAATTCCCGGTGCTTCTACTAGGTCACTCCATTCTCCAGCTACAAGCCGTTGCCACTGCAGTTGATAGTTGCTACCTGAACTCATGGCGATGAGGGTGATTAATGTGCCCTCACAAACAGTGGTATCGTTAGACAATAAAGCCAAATTAGGCAAGGTGAACAGATCACCTTTTACTAAATTCATCAGGATTTCAGAAGTACCATTATCGCCATTTTCGGCATTATTAGTGCCTTCGCCACAGCTGGTAGAATTAATACTAAGGCCTGCGGTTCCTCCAGTCAAGTCAGCCATTAAGGGTATGTTGGACCTTAAGATACCCCCACTGCCACCACCTCCAGGGCCAAAACAGCGGTCATTGTTTCCATTATTTACCGTGGCTCCTGATCCACCACGGGCGGCAATTTGCACCGTTCCACTTACCGTGTTGGCAATTAGTAGAACACTTCCACCTGCACCGCCGCCACCGCCGCCATCACCACTTAGGTTAGTGGCATTGTAACCATCGTTAAGAATACTTCCACCCGCAAAATTAATGGCATCTGCTTTGATGAAAATAATCCCGCCGCCATTTCCTCCACCAGAAGCCGTATTGTTATTAGCATGGCCGCTCCCACCACCGCCACCCGCAAAAACGAGGGTGTTGTCAGTAAGGAGTACCTTTCCAGGCCTGCCGGGGAAGTCGCCGTCGCAGCCAAAGGTGCTAGGCTCATCGTTGCGGCCGCCTTGGCCTCCTGCAGTGAGGAGACTGCCACCGCCGCCACCGCTGTTGTGGTCATTTCCGCCACCGCCACCATTGGCTTGTGCTCCTCGCCCAAAGGGTTCACTACTGTTGGCTGCGCCTATACCTTCTCCTTTAGGAGCGCCTCTCCAGTTGTTGGCAGCATAGGCGAAATCATCAGCATTGGTTAGGAAGTTGCAGTTGTTGTCTGTGATGCTGATGGGTGCGCCTCCCCTAAAACCGTGTCCACTGGCATCGATATCGGCATTCAGCGTAAGGGTGCCGTTTACTTCAAGCGCAAGAATTCCTCCCGTGGTTCCATTCCAGGGGGCTGGCGAGAGGGTGTTGTCAACACTGGCATTTTCGTAAATCTGGAAACCTATCACTTGGGTGGCATTACCGCTGTATTGATGAATGAGCGTATATTCAAGGGTGACTTCATTACCAGAAATACTGCTAATGCTATTGTACTCATATTGGCCGCTACCATTATAATCTGTGATATCTCCGTAGCTGTCGGCATTGTTGAGATCAATATTCGCACCATTCATCTGGTGAATAATCAAACCCATTCCTGGGACAAAATTACTGGCATCATTCAGCACCAAAGTATTGGTACAATCATCTTGACTGATCAGCTGGCTGTAAACATTGATTTGACCACTAAGACTGGTCTGGCCAGGGAGGAAGAAATGGCCTAGGAGAACAGCAATTAATAGGAGGTATTTCATATGGCATTGGGATGGTAAAGGATAATAACCATAAAATTAAGCTATTTTGTAAAAGCAAAAATTTTGGCCTTATCTAAAATATATTCTGGATTCTTCCGCCTTTTTAATAATTTGCGGCCTTAACATACGTTAAGAGACGGAATAACACATTTTCTGCCTCCACAACAGGTGGATCCGTCAAATTACTAAGGACTTATTCACAAAAAATAATGAACCACATGTTCAACCACCTCCTTTTGTTTTTCCAGACAGCAAATATCGGAACGGAAGAACCGACCCAAGAAAGTGAGAGTTTGTTTTCCATCATTGCCAGTAGCGGTACGATGGGGATTATTATTGTAGCGGTATTACTCGTATTAGCAGTTGTCGCTACGGTTATCTTTATTGAGCGTTACGCAACAATCAAGCAAGCAGGACGGGTTGATGAAAACTTCATCAATAATATTCGTGCCAATGTTTCTTCGGGAAATATTGCTGGTGCAAAAGCCCTTTGCCAGTCTACAGATTCTCCAGTGGCTCGCATGGTAGAAAAAGGTTTGCAGCGGATTGGAAAGCCTTTGCGTGATATTGATGCTGCTATTGAAAACGTTGGTAACCTTGAAATTTTCCGACTAGAGAAAAATTTGAGCACACTGGCTTCAATTGCTGGTGCAGCCCCAATGATCGGATTCTTTGGAACAGTAACGGGTATGATTGCGGCTTTCCAAAAAATGGCAACCGAAAAGAATGTTGCACCAGATCAATTGGCAGAAGGTATTTACCAGGCACTGATTACCACCGCTGGTGGTCTTTTTATCGGTATTTTAGCTTTCGTGGGCTATAACGTACTTGTAACAAGCGTAGAAAAAGTAGTCTACAAAATGGAGCGTACGACGGTCGACTTCATGGATCTTTTGCAGGAACCTACTGTTTAATGTAAAGGCGCGATACATCGCGTCTTTTATGACTTAACAACATTCAACCATGGGTTTTAAGAAAAAGAACAAGGTAAGTGCAGAATTTAGCATGTCCTCATTGACGGACATCATCTTTCTGTTATTGATCTTCTTTATGCTGACGTCCAATTTCGTTCGCCTCCAGCCTTTTGATCTTCCTCAGTCGGATTCTAAAACGGTGGCGCCCGTATCTATTGTGGTTAGCATCACCAAAGATGGCATCTACACCGTGGATGATCAGGATGTATCACAAAGTGATTTGGTAAACGTACTTCGTACCAAGGTGAGAGGTATCAATGACCAGGAGCACACTGCGATAACAATTGTGGCAGAGGTGGGCACTGACTTTGAGAAAGTAACCGAAATTTTAGGAATTGCAGCAGCACTAAAAGTGCAAGCAATTTTAGCTACTCAACCACGATCATAATATGGGCCTTAAGAAAAGAGCGAAGGTGAGTGCAGAATTCAGTATGTCCTCTTTAACGGACATCATCTTTCTGTTGTTGATCTTTTTTATGCTGACTTCTACGCTGGTGGCACCGAATGCGATTAATTTTAATCTGCCAGGGAGTACTCAAAAGCGGGTGAGTGCCCCTCGTACGCTGGATGAGATCAGAATCAATAACCGGGGGAATTATTACTACAATAACAAGAATATTACCTTGATTGAAATGGAGGATCAACTTCGCCGGCTTAGTGCTGGTAAGGAACCCAAATCAGAAAGTGTAATTATTTCTATTGATAAAGGTGCGAAAGTAGAGAATGTTGTTGCGGTGATGGATTTGACGTTGAAGTTTGAGATTAACCGGGTTTTAGCACCAGAAAAGTAAGAAGTAAGATGGCTTTTTATGCATTCGTGCATGTTTCTGCATCTAAGAAACGGCACATCAATAAAAAGCATAAAATAAGTAATAATGGACGATATATTAACGGCCAAGGAACTTCAAAACAAGCGTAAAGGACAAATCGCCGGTGGCATAATGTTCCTTTTACTGGTGATCATTCTATTGCTGCCATTGTTTTGGTACCAGAATCCACCTCCAGGGCAGGAAGGTATTCAGGTTAACTTAGGTATTCCTGATATAGGAATGGGGGAAGACCTTAATGCACCAATGGCCACAACGACAGAGACGGAAGAAACGTCTGAGCCTGAAGTTCAACCAGAACCCCAACCGGAAGAAGTGCCTCCTCCCGTCGCTTCAAATCCTGAACCTAGTCAGCGTGATGTTGTAACGACAGATGACGCAGAGGCCATCGCGATACGGAAAAAGCAAGAACGCGAAGCCGCAGACCGGAAAGCGCGAGAAGATGCTGATCGTCGGGAACGTGAAGCACAGGCCGAGGCAGAGCGCAAACGCCAAGCGGCAGCAGCCGAAGCAGAGCGCCAGCGTCAAGCACAGGAAGCCGCAGCAAAGGCTACACGTGATCAAGTTGGAGGATTGTTTAATTCTGGCGGCGGCGGCGGAACGACCAACAAACCTGGCGATGGCGGTGCAACCAACGGTGATCCTAACTCCAGCAATATTGGTACCAAAAGTTTTGGTAGTGGTACTGTAGGTGGTGGCTTAGGAAGTAGAGGGGTCTCCAACTCCCCAAGGCTAGTTGAAAATAGCCAGAAATCAGGAACGGTGGTCATCAGTCTTTGTGTAAATGCCAGCGGTAGTGTAGATCCGGAATCTGTGAAATTTACCCAGCGGGGGTCTACTACCACGGATGCTCAGTTGGTAAATGCGGCCATCCGAAATGCCAAATCCTGGGGCTTTTCAAGTGGTTCTGTAGATCGTCAGTGTGGTACTATTACTTACAACTTTAAGGTACAGTAATTTTAAAAACACAAGCTTCTTACGAAAGAATAAGGCATTTAAGGATTCTCTTCCTTAAATGCCTTATGTAATTTATACAGCAATGAACTATAAAGAAACGCTAGCCTTCCTCTACGAACAACTTCCTATGTTTCAGCGGATAGGAAGTGCTGCCTTCAAAAAGGATCTGACCAATATCAAGGAGCTGTTAGCGGTATTGGGAAACCCGGAAACGAAGTTTCCCAGTATCCATGTAGGAGGAACCAATGGCAAGGGCTCCGTAACGCATTTGTTGGGTGCCGCTTTGCAGGCTGGTGGTTATAAAACGGGCTTGTATACTTCCCCTCACTATAAAGATTTCAGGGAACGGATAAAAGTCAATGGAGCATACGTTTCCCGAAAGTTTGTGGTGGATTTTGTTGACCGTATCCGACCTGAACTAGCGCGGATCAGTCCGAGTTTTTTTGAGATTACGGTAGCGATGGCTTTTCAATACTTTGCTGAGCAAAAAGTAGATATAGCCGTTGTCGAAGTAGGTTTGGGAGGGCGATTAGATTCTACCAACGTGCTGAATCCGGAATTGGCGGTCATTACCAATATCAGTTTGGATCATCAACAGTTTCTAGGGGATACCCTACCCGAAATTGCGGGGGAAAAAGCAGGAATTATCAAGGCGAATGTGCCCGTGGTCATTGGCGAAACCCAACAGGCTACTGCTCCGGTATTTCGCAGTAAGGCCAAAGAGGTGGGGGCACCACTGGTATTTGCCGATCAGCTTTTTCAGGTTAAACAAACGAAGCAGGATTTTAACCATACCTATTTTTCCGTTGACCGGAAACATCAGCTTTACACCAGTGAATTGATCATCAATTTGCACGGCCCCTACCAGGCGTTGAACATCCAAACGGCGCTGGCCGCATTAGAGGTGTGGCAAATGCACCATGCAGAACGTACTTTGCCCTTTACGGCTATACAAGAAGGCTGGGCGAATCTGCGTGATCTGACGCGCTTTCAGGGGCGTTGGCAAGTTTTGAGTGAACAACCACGCGTGATGGTGGACAGTGCTCACAACGAAGGCGGGCTGAAGGCTATCATGGACCAATTAAAGGCTGCTTCCGGACAGCTACATTTCGTAATGGGAGTTGTAAGCGATAAGAAGCTGGAAGAGGTATTGCCATTGTTTCCCCCAAATGCCAAGTACTATTTTGCGAAAGCTGATATACCAAGGGGGCTACCGGCTAGTGATCTACAACAGACAGCCGCACATTTTGGCCTAAAAGGCAAAACTTATACAAGTGTCAAAAATGCTCTCAAGGCCGCCAAGCGAGCTGCAGCCAAAGAGGATACCATTTTTGTGGGTGGGAGCATTTTCACCGTAGCGGAAGTGCTTTAGTGGTAGAGGGACTATAAGGGGGCGAAGCAGCCCGCATCTTTATACAGACTTTTGTAAATTCACATACAATTAATATTCTGCATCTGTCGTTTTTCACCAGATTATGTACTAAATCCTGAACCCATGAGAACCTTTCTCTTGTTTTTCTTCCTTACTGCCATCTCGATTGGCTTATCTGCACAAACCAATTACGGTATAGCCTCCTACTACGCTCCTGGACTAGATGGTGCTAAAACCTCTTCTGGGGAGCGTTATAAACACGATGGTTTTACTTGTGCCAATAAGGATTACCCCATTGGTACTATTCTACGGGTGGTCAGGGTTGACGATGGCCGTGCTGTAGAAGTGAGGGTCAATGATTGTGGCCCACATAAAGCGGGCAGAGTCATTGATGTTTCTGGTGCTGCTGCCGAGCGTATCGGCTTGGTACGGGACGGCATTACAGCGGTGCGCCTGGAATTGGTGAAATTAGGCACAGGAAAATTAGCTTGTGGCGGTCGGTACCGACCATCTCGCACAACAGATCAGCCTGCTTCCTATGAAAATACGGGTGCACCGAAGGTGGAAGAAACCCCTGCTGCTCCGGTAATTGAGGGGCAGGGCACGTATCGAGCAGATGCCTTACAGCCTATTCAGGAAGGTTTTGGCGTGCAGGTAGGTTCTTATCGCGTTTATGATAATGCCTCAGAGGTTGCTGCTGATTTGCAGTCAAAGGGGTACAGCAAGGTACTTATCCGCTTGCGCGGCAATGTTCATCAAGTGGTACTCGGGCCTTTCGAGACCAGAGAAGCTGCCGCTGTTTATCGCGATAACCTTTTGAGAAAATACAAAATGCGAGGTTTTGTAACCGCTATTACGGATTAACAAGGTGTAATGGTTAGGTGGGTGTAAAGGTGTAAACGTTAATAACTTTTACACCTAGGTTGTACAATCTGGTGGTAAAGGCTTGAGACGCTTTTAGGCCTGTTCACGACCCACCCTCTAACTCCCTGCCCTAGTGATGGAGGGAGGACTTGAGTTCGTAAAGTATTGATTATCAAAAATTTTATGTGACTCAAAAGGCCCCTCGCCTGGTTAGGGAGGGGTTGGGGTGGGTCGTGAATTAAAGCTGAAATGCGTCTCAGCCCAAATAGGTCAGATTGAACAGCCTACCTTTACACCTTTAAAACCCTTACACCCTTTTACACTCCTTACCTCCTAACAAATAAGTTGTACTTCAAAATACAATAAATCGCCCTAAACCCATCCCGCCAATTGATCTTTTTGCCTTCGGCATAAGTGCGGCCATAGTAGGAGATACCTACCTCATAAATACGGATATTGGGGATGCGGGAAATTTTTGCGGTGACCTCAGGTTCGAAACCAAAGCGATTTTCTTTGAGTGTAAGCTGCTGGACGTATTCAGAACGGAAAAGCTTGTAGCAGGTTTCCATGTCCGTCAGGTTGAGGTTGGTAAAGGCATTGGAAAGGAAGGTAAGGAACTTATTTCCGATGGAATGCCAAAAGAAAAGAATCCGGTGAGGCTGGCCACCGATAAATCGGGAGCCATACACTACATCTGCTTGTCCATTTTGGATGGGTTTAAGCAAGACATTGTACTCCTCTGGGTCATATTCCAAGTCGGCGTCCTGGATGATGAGGTATTCTCCCGTCGCTTCCCGAATGCCGGTGTGTAAGGCCGCTCCTTTTCCCTGGTTGAACGCATGCTCAAAGTAAGTAATCGGAAAATCAGGATTACTACTGCGGTAACGCTCAATGGCTCCCTTGGTATCATCGGAAGAAGCGTCATTAATGATGAGTACTTCTTTTTGCCATCCTCCCACCAGTTGCACGGCTTTTACCTTATCCAAAATTAAGTGGATCGTACGCTCTTCATTATAAGCAGGAATAACAATCGAAAGGGTGGTTGACATGGTTTTAATTTTTAGCGGAGCAAAGGTAACAAAGTTCCGAAAATAGGGAGGTCAGGGATTTTCTAGGAAATTGTTTTGCGTAGGTAACTCTTACCAGGGTGTTTCAATGTCTTTAGGAACGTAGAGGTGATTGCGATCAACAAAAACGCTTTCTTCTCCCGTTTTGCCAGTTTCTTTTTTACGACTTAGTCGATAAATAAAAGCGATAGGAGTGAGGATGGCAAGGAACACCAGGGTCATTAAAACGTGGTTCATGACGAAACCAATCCCCTGGGTGAGTTTGGTCCAAAACAGCGCGACAAAATCAGCGATCGCTGAAAAAAGCAGGGTCACGACCAGGAACAGGATGATTCCTGCGATCATCCACTTTGTTGTCCAATAGAAATAATAGAGCAATAAAAGCAATAACAGCACGGCCAAGACCGACTCGTAGGTTTTATTCCGACTTTCCATGAGAGAGGCTTAGAACAGGGTGTAAATAAATGAACCGACGGCAGAGCTCTCGGCAAAAATAATGAGTGCCCCGATGAGCAGTAAGATGGCAATGATGGGGAACAACCACCACTTGCGCCGTTCTTTCATAAAAAGCCATAAATCACGTAAAAATTCCATGTTTATTGGAGTTTAATCTAGCGCAAAAGCTTCCTCTTTCGCCGCTTGAATCTTTTTATTTTCGGGTTGATCTGTTTTGGCGAACAGAAAATCCCCCATCACAAGATAGTCCATATTGGTACGCACAAAGCACCGAAAGGCATCTTCTGGCGTACAAACGACAGGCTCTCCCCTGACATTAAAACTGGTGTTGACCAATAAGCCATAACCTGTCTTTGCTTTGAAGGCTTGTAGTAGGCGGTAGTAAATGGGATTGGTCGCTTCGTGAACAGTTTGCACCCTTGCTGAAAAATCAATGTGGGTGATGGCGGGCATATCAGACCGCTCAATATTGATCTTCTCCTTTAGGGGGAGTGTGCCGTAGTCGGTGGGTAGCCTTTTTTTGCGTTCTTCCTTGACCGAAGCGACGACCAACATGTAAGGGCTTGCCTCCTCTAATTCAAAATAGGTACTGACATCTTCGGCGAGTACGGATGGGGCAAAAGGACGGAAGCTTTCCCTGAACTTTATCTTCAGGTTGAGTTTTATCTGCATTTCAGGATTTCTTACATCTCCCAAAATACTCCGGCTCCCCAAGGCACGCGGGCCGAATTCCTGTCGCCCCTGGAACCATCCCACCACTTGCCCGTCGGCTAGTAAATCCGCTACTTTATTACAAAGGTCTTCTTCGCTGTATTCCTGGTAAACGGCTTCGTACTTTCTGGCAACTTCCCGGATAGCCATTGCCGAGAATTCCGGACCGAGGTAGGCTCCTTTCATGCCATCCATCTTTTTGCTATCGACCATCCTTTCTTGCGCAAAATAGATGTAATGGGCGGCGAGTGCGGCACCAAGGGCACCACCAGCATCACCGGCAGCGGGTTGGATCCAAATATCCCTGAATAGTTTAGCGCGTAGCAAGTGGCCGTTGGCTACGCAGTTTAAGGCAACACCACCAGCTAAACACAAATGTGCTGAACCGGTGATTTCGGCGGCTGTTTTTGCGAGTTTCAATACGATCTCTTCCGTAACGTGCTGAATAGCAATGGCCAGATTACAGTGTTTTTGCTCCAATGGGCTTTCGCTGGTGCGGCAGGGAAAGCCAAATAGTCTTTCCCATTTCTGGTCATCTATCATTCTGGAGCCCGTGGCAAACGTAAAATACGCAGGCTGCAATACGATGGAACCATCTGGTTTAATGGACACCAGGTGATCCTTTATCGTCTGGATAAACTGCTGGGTTTGCGGATCATCCAAATTCCCGTAAGGGGCAAGTCCCATGAGCTTGTACTCACCAAAATTGACCTTGAACCCCAGGAAATAAGTAAAAGAAGAATACAGAAGCCCCAACGAATCGGGAAAATGCAGCTCTTTGAGAATGCGAATATCCTTGCCTTCCCCTTTACAAATACTAGCTGTGGCCCATTCGCCCACGCCATCAATTGTTAAAATAGCGGCACTTTCGTAGGGCGAAGGATAAAAAGCACTGGCAGCGTGGGACAAGTGATGTTCCGGGAATAAAATTTTGGGCAGGTGCTTAAGGTCGGGATCCAGGGTTTTGAGCGCTTTTCTTAGCTGCTGTTTGAGGAATATTTTTTCCTTAATCCAAACTGGCATGGAGCGAATAAAGCTGCCTAATCCTTTAGGCGCATGTTGATAATAGGTCTCTAAAATTCGTTCAAATTTTAAAAACGGTTTATCATAAAAAGCGATGGCATCCAATTCCTCCAGCGAGAGGCCTGCGTGTTGGAGCAACCACTTTATTGAATGCTCAGGAAAGGAAGCGTCATGTTTGATGCGCGTAAACCATTCTTCCTGCGCAGCAGCGACCACTTCGCCGTTTACCGTCACGGCAGCGGCGGAATCATGATAATAAGCAGATATTCCAAGGATTTTCATTTAAATGCTACTGTGGAGGACCCAAGATACTTATTTTAGAGTTTTAGATAATTTATTGTCAACTTTACGGGTATGAAAGCTAATTATTTTCGGTTTCGTTACCTGTTGTTATTGGTGGGTGCCGTTTATCTCTTTTCCTTTGGCTTTTTCCAACGCTGGAATACGAGTATTCGCTACGGAGGAGACAGTTGGGGGTACTACGGTTACCTACCCGCTACTTTTATTTATGGCGATTTGGACAATATCTCGGATAGTTATCTGAAGCGTTTTCCTTATACTAATCTCGGCCCTCACTTTCCATCACCGGGTGGGGAATTACCTATTGCCGAAAACGGGCATCGGGTCATCAAGTACACTTGTGGGGTAGCCATATTGCAGTTGCCTTTCTTTGTTGTAGGCCATACCTGGGCAGCCCTGGATAGAGATTACCCGCAAGATGGTTTTTCTTTTCCTTATGTTTTTTGTGTGCTCTTTGGCAATCTTTTCTATTTGCTACTGGGCGGCTATTTATTGTATTTGTTATTGGCTAGCCATTTTAGCCCAAAAATCGCTTTCCTGACCTTGCTCGTATTGGTTTTAGGTACAAATCTGTACAATTTTGCGGTTTACCGGGCGGGCATGTCGCACGCCTACCTGTTTTCCTTGTACGCTGGATTGATGTATGCCAGCTGGCGATTTTATGCGCAACCACGGCAGCGTTGGATCATATGGGCGGCTATTTGCGCGGGGATGATTACGCTAATTCGCCCTGTGGAAATCTTGTGTTTGGCCATTCCATTGGCCTACGGACTTACGGATGTGAGTAAGTTGCGAGAGAGACTTGCCTTCTGGGGCGAACATTGGCGCTGGCTCGTATTGGCGGCAGGGCTGTTTATCCTTTGCGGCATACCGCAGTTGTTGTATTGGAAGCATGCTTCCGGGCATTGGCTGTTCGACAGTTACCCCAATGAGGCTTTTGATTTTGCCAGGGCCAAAATTGCCAATGGCTTGTTTTCTGCCCAAAATGGCTGGTTGGTTTATTCGCCAATAATGGTTTTTAGCCTCTTAGGCATAGTGGCATTGCTAAGGAACCGGACTTGGCTTTGGCCGGTAGTGCTCATTTTACCTTTACATATTTACATTGCTTACAGTTGGTGGTGCTGGTACTACATCAATGGATTTGGCTCAAGGCCAATGGTAGAGTTGTACGCATTGCTTTCGATTCCATTGGCTTATAGTTTTGCTTATCTGGATCGCCGAAAATGGACTTCTATTCTTTTAGTGTTCCTGATCATGGGTGCGATTGGATTACAATTATTCCAAAATTGGCAGCACAGCAAAGGGATTCTTTGGAGTGAGATGGCCAATGGAGCTTACTATCGGGCCGTATTTGGCAAAACAGCCATGACTTATGATGCGCTGGTCGCTTTCGACAGTGATGAGATGCAACCGGATAGTACCTCCCTCACCTTGATTAAGCCATTGGTAAAGCTTGATTTTGAACAGCAAGACAGTCAACTCCATCTAGTCCAAACACCTGTGTACCAAGGACAGCAGGTATTAAAAATTACCCCAGAACAGAAATATGCCTCCATTTATGAAGGTCCGCTAAATAGGGACGCAATTAAAGTAGGGGAGTGGCTGCATATCTCCGCTTATTGCTACAAAGAGAAAAAAGAGTTTCCCTGGTACATTGCACCTTCAATTGTTGTGGAATTCAGCGATGATCAAGGGACACTTAAATACCGACAGGTGCGGATTGATAGTAAATTGAACAATCCAGGTTTTAGCCTTTGGGGTGGTGAACCCGATCATTGGGGGTACGTTCGCCTATGGGTACAAGTACCAGAAGAAGCAACTCCCGAAACGATGCTTAAGATCTACTTTATGGTAGAGCAGGAAGTGGTTTATGCGGATGAGGTGGAAGTGGGACTTTGGGAGTAATTTTTATTAAAGACAAGCTAATGAAAATCATAAATACTTTTCAAGGAATAGGGAATCACAACATTTTATTATTACTAATTATATTTTGTTTTTCCATATTAAGTATTAATAGTTTTTTTAAAAAAAAATATAACACGGCCGTTTTTTTATTGTTTGTCGCTGCATTTTTACTTCGTCTAATGATGATATTTATGGATCCCTTTCTACATGAATGGGATGAAAGATATCACGCTTTGGTGGCAAAGAACATGATAGATACACCATTTTGGCCACGCTTATGGATGAGCGATGTGCTAGATTATAACTACCAAGAGTGGTGTTGCAATTACACATGGGTTCATAAGCCTCCTTGGTTCCTTTGGCAAATGGCTTTAGGAATGAAGTTATTCGGAGCGGAAATATGGGCAATGAGGTTTCCTGGAGCTTTAATAAATACGTTGCAACTTATCTTGGTATATCACATTGGAAAATTATTAGTAAATGAAAGGGTAGGTTATTTCGCAGCAATTAGTTTTGCTTTTAGTTACTTTGCTTTAGAACAAGTGAGTGGAAATATGGGGCGTGAACACGTCGATGTAAGCTTTCTATTTTACCTTACATTGAATCTTTGGGCTTGGATTCGTTATACGAAGGCTGAAGAAAAAGAGCGCTGGAAGTGGGCGGTATTAATAGGCTTTATTGCAGGAATAGCTGTTTTAGTAAAATGGTTGTTAGGGTTGTATGTTTTTGGTATATGGGGAGTATGGGCTATTGTGGAAAGGAAAATTTCTTTAAAAGAAATAGGATTAGGCAGTTTGTCATTAATAATTGCATTGAGCGTATTTTTACCTTGGCAGTGGCATATTTATAGCGAATTTCCATTAGAAAGTGCTTTTGAAGGAGCTTTTAATAAAAGGCATATAACAGAAGCACTAGAAAATCACGAGCAACTATGGTCATATTACTTCACTAATAATCACATTCTTTACGGGGCGTTTAGCTGGGTGTTAATAGGAATTGGTTTTTTTAGTTTCATTAGGACAGTGAAAAGATCATATGTAATTAGTTTAACAGTTGCAGTAGTTGTAGTATATGCGTTTTTTATAATTGCATCAACCAAGTTTATTGCCTATGTATTTATGGTTAGCCCCATCATTTTTGTTATACTAGGATGCGCACTTAATTATTTCTACGATTTGCATGAAAAAAATATATCTAGTCAAAACATTGCTAAATCTCTCGGTTTAATAGCTTTACTGCTTTATTGTTCTTACACCCTAAGATTAAAAATGATACTTGATTTTCACTACCACGGAAAGAGTAGTTATATATCTAGTTTTTTGGAGAGAGATAATAAAATACATGATGCTAGAGGATGGTATGAAATAGGAGATTCGATCCCTGATAATGCGGTGTTTTTGCACGTCAATCAACCAGTAGAAGTGATGTTTTACACTGGAAATCTAGCCTACTTTTGGGTTGATCCTAAAGATATAGATAAGCTTAAGGAAAGGGGGTATGAGCCGTTTCTAGTGCCAAACCCAAGATATCCATCTCCTTCTCATTTAGTTAATGATGACAGGATTAAGAAACTTGATTTTATGCCAAAACAATAGTGGCTATATCCCGATTTAGTTTGTTTGATTACAAAAAATGTCAATAAAAGGCTAATAAATATGATGATTTGGAAAACCACCCCCACCTTAGAAAGCCTCAATGCCAGTGGAGACAATAGCCTGGCGGAACACCTGGAGATCGTATTTACAGAAATAGGAGAGGATTACATGACAGCCACTATGCCGGTTGATCATCGCACGGTGCAGCCCATGCGCCTCTTGCACGGTGGGGCTTCGGTAGCGTTTGCTGAGACCTTGGGCAGTGTTGCCTCGATGTATTGCCTTCCGGATATAGCCAACCAATCGGTAGTAGGTGTGGAAATAAATGCTAATCACCTCAATTCAGCCAAAGAAGGTGAAACAGTAACCGGAACAGTACGTCCCATCAAGGTCGGGCGCCGTCTTCACGTTTGGGAAATCAAGATTCATCGTTCTGATGAAAAAATAGTTTGTGTCAGCCGAATAACAATTGCCGTGGTGGAGCGGCGGTAAGCAGCCTGTTTTGATAAAATTAGGACTATCTTCGCTGCCTGCCTTGACCGACTACAGGCATCATCTAAGCCCTTCTACAATTTCGAACCAAATAATAATTACTCCTGGTATGCAAAAACAGCTACTTACACTTTGCTTTTTCCTTTTGTTTGGCACCTTAGGATGGAGCCAGTTGAATATGTCTCTCCGCTCAAATATCCAGTACAATGTTGATCTCAACGATGTGTGGGGTTACGTTGCGCCTGACGGTAGTGAATATGCCTTGGTAGGAGCCCGCAACGGTGTCTCTATTGTCAATGTTTCCGATCCTGATAATGCCACCGAAGTAGCCTTTGTGCCTGGACAAAATTCTACCTGGCGAGATATCAAAACCTGGGGGGAGTACGCTTACGTGGTGACGGACCAGAGCGGAACAACGGAAGGGCTGACGGTTATCGATTTGACGAATATAGCCTCAGAGACGGTTAATTTTTTCCACTGGACACCAGATCTTCCTGATTTAGGGACGCTAAACCGTTGCCATAATATCTACATTGATGAATTCGGTTACGCCTATCTGGCGGGCTGTAATATCAATGATGGCGGGATGATTTTCATTGATGTATTCAGCACGCCGGGAACCCCCGTTTATGCTGGTGCAGCGCCTAATCGTTATGCGCACGACGTATATGTTCGCAACAATAAGATGTATTCCTCGGAACTCACCCGTGGGCGGATGGCCATTTACGATGTTACGGATAAGGCCGAAGTTATTTTAGAAGGTGTACAGACAACGCCATTTGAATTTACCCACAATATTTGGCTGTCTGATGATAGTAACATTGCTTTCACTACCGATGAACAGCCCAATGCACCTGTAGCGGCCTACGATGTGAGCGACCCTACCGATATTCAGGAATTGGATCAGTACCGCCCAACGATTACCCTAAACGATGGGGTGATTCCTCACAATGTGCACGTTTGGCAAGACTGGTTGATCATCAGTTATTACACCGATGGAGGAATCGTTGTGGATGCTGCCCGGCCCAACAACTTGGTAGAAGTAGCGAACTTTGACACCTTTTTTGGTGGAGGAACAGGCTTTCAAGGCGTCTGGGGTGCTTATCCTTTTTTACCTTCTGGAGTGGTATTGTTGACGGACATCGGTAACGGCCTCTATGTATTAGACGTCAATTATGTTCGTGCCTGCTATTTGGAAGGTACCGTCACGAATGCAGTAACGGGTGCCCAAATCAGTGGCGCAGAAATTGTCCTCGTAGCTGATGAAGCCAATGTGAATTATTCTCGCCTTGATGGCACCTATGGCACTGGGCTCGCAACTGCTGGGACGTATACCGTAGAGGTAACAAAACCCGGTTACATACCTTTCACTACAGAAGTGTCTATTGACAATGGTATTGTAACGATTCTTGATATTCCATTACAACCGCTGCCTACCTACAATAAAAATGGTATTGTCATAGAGGAGGGCGTGGCTGTTCCTGTTCCAGGTGCCAAAATCGTCCTGCAAAACGAGTTTTCCGTTTTTGAATTCACCGCCGATGGCAATGGTGTATTCTTGATCGAAGGGGTGTATGAAGACAATTACGATGTCTTTGTCGGTGCTTGGGGCTATCAGCAAAAACTTATCAATGATCTTCCTATCATCAACAATGATGATTTGACGATAGAACTGAATCGTGGCTACGAGGATGATTTTGCGATTGATCTAGGCTGGACGACAGAGGCTGACAACGAAACCCGTGCAGGTTTTTGGGAGTTAGGCGAGCCCAACGGTACGTACAATGGCGGTTCTCCTTCAAATCCTGAATTTGATATAGAAGGCGATCTCGGTGATCAATGTTACGTTACCGGTAATGCCGGAGGTAATGCTGCTACAGATGATGTGGATGGTGCCAGTGTTACCCTCGTTTCTCCAGTAATGGCACTAGCCAGTACTTATGTCGATCCGGTTGTTGAGTACAACCTGTGGTTTTACAATGCAGGTGGTGATGGCAATCCGAATGATGCCCTGGAGGTTATTGTTTCTAACGGAACGGAAGAAGTCGTTATTGAAACACTCTCGTCCTCAGCGGGCGTTTGGCGGGATCGTTCCATAATTAACCTGAGCGAGCTTATCACGATTACTGATGATATGCAGATACGTTTTGTTACCAGCGATTTTGATCCTAATGGTCACCTGGTTGAGGCCGCAGTGGATGCTTTTGCCGTAACGGGGGAATTATTGGTTAATACCAACAACCCGGTACTAAACGTAAGCTGGTCTGTTGCTCCTAATCCCTTCAAGGATCAGATGATGTTGAATTACCAACTACCAGTATGGAACGGACAAGGCCAATTAACAGTAGTGAATGCTTTAGGGCAGATCGTAATGACCCAAGCTTTGACTGCGCAGCAGGCATCTGTCACCTTGGGTGCTACCTGGCCACGTGGTATCTACACCATCAAGATGGAAATCCGCGGACAAGGAACAGCTATCCAGCGGGTGATTAAGCAATAATATTTTATATAAAAACTATTGCGTTTGAAAACGCCCGAGCTGAACTTTACAACTCGGGCGTTTTCTTGTTTATTCCTTGATGATCACTGCATTCAGTGCCCTCAATGCCAGTGCTGTAGCCAAGAGTGGATCATCCTCTTTATTAGGTCCTCCCCAAGGATTACTAAATGAGCCATCGGAAGCTTGTTTGACTGACAGCAGCTTCACAATCTCCTGCCGCCAGGTATTTTCGAGGGGTAGGTATCCAATTTTTTCCAATTGTGCATATGCCTGTGCTCTTACTGCCAGGTGATAATAAAAAAGCACCTTTTCCCAGTTGCCGGGGCGCCCTGGTGTGATTCCACTCACCTGGTCCCATCGTTCGTGGGCCAAAAGCCACTTGGCAGCTGCGATTACGCTTAGAGTGTCTATCTCGGGTAAGCTCAATAAAGCCAGTAGACCATCAGCCGTAGCTGTAGCGTAGGAAATCCTTTCGTGGGTTTGGTCATCTGCTTTGTTGGAGCCGAGGGTATAGGTGGAACTACAAAATCCACCGTCTTCGTTTTGTAGGCGTTCCAAAAATACTTTGGCTGCTGACCAACAGGCGTGAGTAGGGTTGAATTTTATTTTTTGCATGGCTTCTAATACGCGACGCGTATGCGAAAGGTCGACATGGCCTACTTCCCCCAAAGGCAGGTTTTGTTCGCCAAAGCCCCATGCACCATAGGCTGGATGTGCGAAGGCAATCCCACGTTCTTCCACGAATTGTTGTTGAATCAGGTATTTCTCAAGATGAGGTTGCAGCAGTGTATCGAGTTTTATAGGGCACTGCGGCCATATTTTCAATAAATAGGACGTAGCATATACCGGATATTCTACCACATACGGCCCTTTCAAGCCGATAGCACCCTCTGTATTGAGCTGTTCGAGCAAAAAAGTATAGGCCGCGACCGAATGGTTAGCTTGAACATCAATGGTATTAGATGCCTGTAGCACATCTACGATGTAGGGCGTATAAGCTACCCCTCCACGTAAAATGCCATGCGTTTTGCTGTGCCAGCCACCGTCTTCGGCTTGTTGCTCCAATAGCCAATGAATGGTTTTTTCCTGGATTTGGAGTGCTTTGACTTGTACTTCTTCCTTTGTTGGCAGATTTGAATCATTACAACCAGGAAGAATAAGTAAAATGAGGAGCAGTTGTAAAATCAAGATAATCAGGCGAAAACGATGCATATAAGCGTTAAATTGGTGTGTGAAATAATAATTTTATCTTTTCTCCATTGAAAAGATGTGAGATTATTTGGAGTTTTGTAAAAGAATATGCTAACTTTGTACCAGTTGTTAACACAACAAGATTTTAGTTTTCACATCAGAGAGAGCGCGTTTTTAAAGGAGCCCTGCCTATCTTATTTCAGGGCTCACTTTTTTTTTATACCCTCCTCCTCTTTTTTCTCTAATCATCCTTTGTTGGCTCATCTTATCTAAGGAAAATATATTCTACCTTAGCGCACGATTCTTAGCAATTTGACGGAAATAACTTATTCCATTTTTTTCAACGATTCGCGAATATTTTCACGCAAGCTCCTTTTAGTTGCTTGCTTAGAAAATTTTAGCGAATCAAAAATGGAATCAGCTATTTTTGTTCCGTCACTTATGTATTGTGTGAAAAAACAAATAGAGCAAAAAATGACGCCAACCACCACACTTTCTTCTTCGGAATTAATGCAGCTCGAAGATCGTTTCGGAGCTCATAATTACCATCCTCTTCCCGTAGTATTGTCAAAAGGCCGTGGCGTGTATGTATGGGACGCTGAAGGCAAGCGTTACTACGATTTTCTTTCTGCTTATTCGGCTGTTAATCAAGGGCATTGTCATCCACGGATTGTTAATGCGCTTGTTGAACAAGCGCGTGAGTTAACCCTTACTTCGCGTGCTTTTTATAATGACCAATTAGGGCCTTACGAGAAATACCTCACTGAATATTTCGGTTTCGATAAGGTATTGCCGATGAATACGGGAGCAGAAGGCGTGGAAACGGCAATAAAAATTGCTCGTAAGTGGGGTTACGAGAAAAAAGGCATCCCCAATGGTGAGGCCAGGATTATTGTCTGTGGACAAAATTTTCACGGTCGCACCACTACCATTATCTCTTTCTCGAGTGATCCGGACGCGAAAGGTAATTTTGGTCCTTACACGCCAGGTTTTCAATCGATCCCTTACAATGATTTACCTGCGTTAAAAGCAGCCCTGAGCCATGAACCTGAGAAAATAGCGGCTTTTTTGGTAGAACCAATTCAGGGAGAAGCCGGTGTATTTGTGCCAGATGAAGGTTTTCTTGCTGCTGCAGCAGACCTTTGCCGCGAACACAATGTACTGTTTATTGCTGACGAAATCCAAACGGGCATCGGCCGTACAGGGGCTTTATTGCGGGTTTGTGGAGACTGCAACTGCCAAGGCCACTGTGAGCAACAGGCGACGTATACCCGGCCGGATATTTTAATCTTGGGTAAAGCCATTTCTGGAGGCGTCTATCCCGTTTCGGCGGTTTTGGCGGATGATCGGATCATGGAAGTAATTAAACCAGGGCAGCACGGTAGTACTTTCGGTGGCAACCCGTTGGGATGTGCCGTGGCCATGGAAGCCCTGGAGGTCATTCGTGATGAAAAATTGACGCAAAATGCTCGTGCCTTAGGAGTGCGTTTCCGCGAACGAATGCAAAACCTGGTTGATCAATACCCGGAAATGCTAAAACTGGTAAGAGGCAAAGGATTACTCAATGCCGTGGTGATCAATGACAGTCCGGAGAGTAAGACAGCGTGGAATATCTGTGTCAGTCTTGCAGAGCATGGCCTTTTAGCCAAACCTACTCATGGAAATATCATTCGCTTTGCACCACCTTTGGTCATGACCGAGGAGCAGTTGGAGGAATGCTGTGATATCATTGGCACAGTGATCGCAAAATTTGCGGAAAAATAAGTGATATAATATTGCGGAAAAAGCCAGAGATGGTAATGATAACTCTAAGGGGGCGGAATGCAACATTCAGCCCCCTTCGTCACGTTTATAGACTTGTTGGCACTTTGTTGGCCCACTAACATGCGAAACATTTGACAACTTCCTAAGATTAATTGTAATTTGTACCTTGTACCCTTTAGAAAATCAACTACTATCAACCAACTTACACCACCAATGCTGAAACGATTGTTGCCCTTTTTGGTGGCCGTGTTTTTCGCAGGCTGGATAGCCGCACAAGAGACCACCGTCTACACGGAAGCTTACCGAGCCTATAAGCGTGGCGAGCTTTTCTTTGATGATGGACTTTATGCCAAGGCCCAGAACGAATTTCGCGAAGCCATAGATGAATCTCGTCAAATCAACGAAGCTGATTCTCGCCTGATTAAAACCAAGGCTGAATTAGGTTATGCACAATCCGCTGTCCGACTTGGACAAACAGACGGGGAGAAGCTCATCCTTGAATTTATTCGGAATTATTCACCTGATCCTATAGCCAATCAAGCTTTGATCGAAATAGCCAATTACTATTTTGATAACCGGGATTACGATAAAGCGGTTGCTTACCTTAGCAGAGTACCTACTTCGGGGCTTTCCAGAGAGGAACGCGCTGCAGTTCGCTTTAAATTGGGTTATGCTCAATTTGTGAAAAAAGATTTTGCTGCAGCAAAAACCAATTTCAGGGAAATCAAGGATTTGGATACGGAGTTTTTCTATCCCTCTAATTACTATTTGGGTCTTTGTTATTTCTACGAAGGAGATTATGACAATGCTGTTCGCCAGTTTCGTTTGGTAGAACGTTCGAACAAGTACGACGACTATATCCCTTATTATACCGCCCAGATCTATTTCGCTCAGCGCCGATTTGATGAGTTGATTGCTTATGCTGAGCCTCGTTTGTCGGAGCCGAGCTTGAAAAATCAGAAAGAAATCTATCAGCTGGTTGGTCAGGCTTATTTTGAGAAAGGAGATTTCCCTAAAGCCCTGGGGTATCTTGAGTATTATGCTGACCGTTCTGGCCGCTTGCGAGCGGAGGAGTTTTATCAGTTGGGGTATACGCAATACAAAACCGGTGATTACGCCAAGGCTATCCGCAATTTTCAGGAAGTAAGTGGGCAAGATAATGAAATGGGGCAGGCTGCCAATTATTACTTGGGAGAAGCTTATCTGCGTAATGGTGACCGCTCTTCAGCGCGTGCGTCTTTTGGTAATGCCAAACGGATGACCTACGACAGGGCACTGGCGGAAGAGGCCAACTTCAACTACGGTAAGCTTTCTTACGAGATGAAAGATCCCCAGGAAGCCATCGATGCTTTCCAAAAGGTGACCACGACGAGCCCTTATTATGTAGAAGCCCAAACGCTGATGGGAGAGATTTTTCTGTCCTATCGGAATTACGAGCAGGCCCTGCAAATATTGGATGCAATGCCCAACAAGCCACCTCAGCTGCAAGAAAGTCACCAGAAAGTACTGGTTTTAAGAGGTATCCAACTTTTGCAGGAAAACAATCCTGCTGAAGCCAAGACGCTATTTAATCGTTCGTTACAATTTCCGATTGACACCCGTAGCCAGGCACTGGCACTCTATTGGTTGGCAGATATTGCTCACCGAGAAGGTAACTACAATGAGAGTATTCGGTTGAATAGTCAGTTTCTCACCTTGGCTAAAAGCCAGACCGGACTGCCCGATGAGTCATCGCTTTTTTCTGGTAATTATCTACAAGGATACAACTACCTGAAGCAGGATAACTTCCCCGCTGCGCTGGATTATTTCCGTGCTACGGTAGAAGGGATCAAACGAAATCGTTCCTTCATCGCCAATCCGGCTGTTCGGGATGATATGCTTGGTGATGCGGTATTGCGAACGGGTGATGCTTATTTCAAGCGCAATGAGTACAATCAAGCCATTCAGTATTACGACGAAGCGGTGAATAACAAATACAGTGGTTTTGTTTACGCTTTGTACCAAAAAGCCCTTCTCGAAGGGCTACGAAATCGTAGTGCACAGAAGATTTTAGCATTGGAGCAAATTGTCTCAGAATACCCCAACTCAGAATATGCAGATGACGCCCTGTTTCAGTTAGGTATTACCTACCAGGAAATTGGCCAGCCCAGCCGAGCTATCGAGCCTCTACGCCGCTTGGTCAGTCAGTACAAAAGCAGTTCTGATTTAGTCGTTTCTTCTTATTTGCGACTTGGCTTGATCAACTATAACCTGGGTAACCAGGAGGCTGCCATCAATTACTACAAGCAAGTATTTTCGAATAACCCCAGCCCCGAGGAGATCAATGTTGCTTTAGCGGCATTAGATGAAATTTATGTGTCGGATATGGGGCGGCCAGATTTATTGGAAGCTTTCTTGCGGACGATTCCGAATTACAATTTCAATGATTTTTCCCGCGACAGTTTATTCTTCCGTTCGGCGGAAACGCAGTACGAAAACGGCAACTACCAGCGCGCGGTGGAAGGCTATCAAAACTACCTCAACCAGTTTCCTAGTGGTATCAATGTGCTTACTGCTCGTTATCACAAAGGAGAGAGCCACGCCGTTTTACGTCAGTACGATGAAGCACTGGTCAACTACGATTGGGTAGTGGCCCAAGGGCCAAGCCGTTTTTATTTGCGTAGTTTAGAAAAAGCAGCCCTCATCGCCTATAATCATGCACAGGATTTTAATAAATCTTACGATTTGTATACCCGACTAGAGCAAGCTGCGGATACCGAAGAGTTGCGTTTTGAAGCCCAGTTAGGTGGAATGAGATCAGCGTACAGGATCGGTAATTCCCAGGCTGTTTATGCGCTCGCCAATAAAGTTTCGAGCAACCCGAAAGCAACGGAACTACAGCGGGCGACGGCCAATTTCTACATTGGCAAAATAGCATTTGATCGAAGCGATTACACTGCATCATTGGCAGCACTCAATGAGACCATCCGTTTGAGTGACAATGAGCAGACTGCCGAGGCTCGTTATTTAAGGGCTTACATTTATTACCAGCGCCGCGACCTGGACAAGGCCAAAGAACTGACCCTGGCCGCCAACCGTGAGAGCTCGGGTTATCCGTACTGGGTAGCGAAATGTGTGATTCTCTTGTCGGATATATTTGTAGAACAAGGTGACTTGTACAATGGCAGAGCGGCTTTGGAAGCACTGCTGGAAAATTACAAAGAAGATCAAGCACTGATCGCAGAAGCACGGCAAAAACTGAACCGGGTGAATGGGATGATAAATCAGGGAAGCCGTCTTGATCGTTCTGATCCTAACCAACTACAATTTGAAGGAGGAGGGGGGAATTAACCCTAGTAGGAACGGAATTTTCTTTTCATCAATTAGTAATCGTTTAGTATGAAATATATAGGAAGTATCTGCTTGATGTTGTTCTGCTTGAGTGTAGTTGCTCAGAACGACTTGCCACCTGGGCAGGTAGATGTGGTTAAAAGCTTTGAGGCGCGTTTGGCGGAAGCCAATCGGATAAATGTACGGCCAGAACTCCCTCCGCTGGATTCTACCGTTCGCCGGCTCAATTACAATGTCATATCCAAAGATGTTTCGGTGGAGTACTTGGCACCACGAATTCGTCCGCTCGCTTTTCGCACGGAAGAACCACCAGAAATCTATGATGGGTATGCACGTCTGGGGGTAGGTTATCCCAATGCTTTTTACGGAGAGCTTTCTTACAATATCACCCAGAATGAAGATTTTGACTTTGGTATCGAATTGATGCGGTACACTGCTAATAACAAGAAAAAGGTCGAAAATCAGCGATATAGCAATAATAGCTTAGGGCTTGACGGTACTTATTATTTTGAGGAGGGATTTGCCGTAAACGGTAAAATTGGCTATCAAAATGACGGCGTCTACTACTATGGTTATAACGATATCAATGAAGAATTGGACACTTTGCTTTACTCCTTTACGGATGATGAAGTGCGGCAGCGATTTGGTATTTTCGACTTCGGCCTCAATATATTCAACGGTGAACGGACCCAGGGAGATTTTGACTACCGTGCTGGGGTAGATATTTACCTGATGGACGATAATTACGCCGCTCGGGAAAATGGCATGTTGTTGACCTTGGAAGGAACTAAGTGGTTTGCTGAAAAGCACCCTTTGAACATTGTCCTCAAAACGGATTTTTCAACCTTCCGCGACACGATGAAGCAAACCCTTAACAACTTCTATCTGGAGCCAAGCTATACCTACCATGGCGATGCTTTCCAGGTGAAGATTGGGGCTAATATTACTTCTTTTGAAGATAACTTTTCGCTTTTCCCTAATCTGGAAGCCAGTGCAAATATTGTTCAGGGGGCACTTACTGCTTTCGTAGGAGCCAATGGATCACTCACGAAAAATAACTTCCGAAACTTGATCGAGTACAATCCCTTTTTAAGGAGTCGTATGAAGATTCGCAACTCTAAATGGTCGGAGTATTACGGTGGTGTAAAAGGAACGATTGCTGGTATTACTTACCAAGGGCAAATAGGTTATAAGGCAATAGATGATCTGGCCTTATTCCAACTCAACGACCCGCTGGAAAGCATTCCGCGTTTTGATGTGCAGTACGATACCGCTACGATTGTTACCATCAAGGGAACTATTATTATGCCATTGTTTGAGGGTTTAGAAGTGACGGGCTCCGTAAGTCAGAATTTCTTTTCGCTAGAGCGGGAAGAGAAACCTTGGCACCTGCCTTCGTTTACCGTAAATGCTGGTGCTCGCTATACAACACCTGAGCGTAAATTCTCCCTCAAGGCAGATTTCTTCCTGGAAAATGGCGTCCCTTACCGGAATACCGCAGGAGAAGTGGATAACCTCAATGCCTTGTTTGATCTAAGCATCATGGGGGAATACTACATCACCAAAAACATCGGTGCCTGGGTGCAGTTGAACAACCTGGCCGGAAACAATCGCCAGCGTTGGTTCCGTTATCCTACCCTGGGCTTGAATGCCATGGTGGGGGTGAGTGCGCGGTTTTAGGTTGTTGAGGTGATTTTACCACATAGGAAGGGCGAAATTACTTGTCTTTCAAAACCCCGAATCCTGCCGTGGCAGGATTCGGGGTTTTGTGTTTAAGACTAAAGCCCCCACTTGTAGCTGTAGTCAGTGACAATAAGGTAAGCAGCTCTCGGACAACTTCAAAGTTGCTCGAGAGCTGCTTGCTAAAACCCAGGAAACGGCTGCGGCCCTGCCATCAATTGTTCCAACATAAAGTGCAACAAACTTGGCTGTTTGATGGCACTGGCAATGATGATGAAAGCGATACCGTAGATGGCTCCTGTAAGGTGAGCATTGTGGCCGATGTTATCGACACCTTTTTTGTCCATGTAAGAGGAGTACCACAAAAAGCCAACGCCGATCAAGATACCCGGCAGGGGAGGGAAAATAAACCAGTCCCAGGGAGAAAAAAGAATATACATCAAGGATAGGGCAGAAGTGGCTCCGGATGCCCCCAAAGCACTGTAGGCATAGTTGTCTTGGTAGCGAAAATAGGAAGGGATATTGGCTACCACGATGGCGCTGAAGTAAAAAGCAATAAAAGCAACCCGTCCCATTACCGGGCCAAAGAGACCATTTTCGTGAACGAAAATACTTTCTACGGTTTCCCCGAAAATATAGAGCGCCCACATATTGAAAAGCAAATGGGAAAAATCACCGTGAATGAGCCCACTGGTAAAAAATCGGTAATATTCGCCTTTACGGATATCAACGGGGCGAAACATCAGCTTGGCCCTCATCTCCGGATTGTTAAAAGCCTGGTAGGAGATCAAACAGGTCAGGACGATGATGACCAAGGTAAGTGTAATATTCATATCTGGCTAAGGATTGTGATAAGGTTCGTTTTTTAATATGGTCATTGCACGATAGAGCTGCTCCAACCAAAAGAGTCGGACCATCTGGTGGGAAAAGGTCATCTTGGACAGCGAAAGTTTCCCATTGGCCCGTTGGTATACAGCGTCATCGAAACCAAATGCACCTCCGACCAAGAAAATCAAGCGACGGTGAAAACCCTGGAGCTGTTGATCGACCCATAGGGCCAGCTCTTCAGAAGTATACTGCTTGCCTTTTTCATCGAGGATATAGAGGCCATCCTGGGGTTTGAGCCGAGCCAGCACCAATTCCGCTTCTTTTTGTTTTAACTGCTCGGGGGCAAGCTTTCCGGCGTTTTTGATATCCGGGAGGATCACGTGCTCAAAAGGCAGGTAATGAGGTAGCCGCTGTGCGTACTTATCAATGCCTTCCCGCAAATATCGGTCGGCTGTTTTTCCAATGAACCAGCATTCTACCTTCACAATCGTTACGCTTTGATAATTTCTGCGGAATGGATGACGCTTACGCCTTTTTCTGCCATTTCGGCTACAGCTTTGTCTACATCGCCTGGCGATAAATTTACACCTCTGGAGGCATCCTCAATGAGGTAAGTCCTAAAGCCCAAACCCAGGGCATCAAGTGCTGTGAATTTAACACAATAATCGGTAGCTAAGCCCATTACATAAACGGTCTTCACGCCTTGTTCCTTGAGCCAGTCGCCCATGCCTGTAGCTTTTCGGTGACCATTGTCAAAAAAACCACTATAGCTGTCTATGGTAGGATCGGTTCCTTTTGTGAAGATTTTGGAGATTTTGGTTTGATCCAGTTCTTGCACAAACTCGGCCCCAAAGCTATGCTGTACACAATGTATCGGCCATAGTACCTGAGGAAGCCCGTGTAAATCAATGACTTGCCCCGGCTTGCGCCATGGATGATTGGCCGCGAAACTGCCATGGTTGGCCGGATGCCAATCTTGCGTTGCTACGATGATGTCGAAATAAGGCATCAGTGCGTTGGCAATGGGAATGACCTGATCTCCTTCATCTACAGGTAGCGCTCCGAGAGGGCAGAAATCATTCTGTAGATCAATCAAAAGGAGAGCACTATTTGAGAAAGACTCCATGGGCGTGATATTTATTTTATTGGCAAGAAATAAAACTGGATTAGTACGAATGGACAACAAAGGTGTCTATTTGAAGGTCATAAGTTTTGATATAGTTGCTAATAAATGTTTTTAAATCACCTTCCTGACGTTGCCGGGTGCGTGCGCTTGGCCGGTTAGACCAGTGCGCAATAAACATAGGAATGTTCTGTGCGGGCGTAGTAAAATCGATGATTTGCGTTTGACCGTAGGCGAGCGTATCCAGGATTTTGAACTGCTCGGCCTGGTGAATGGTCTTCGATAGTCGGGCAAATTGTAAGGAATCTAGCCTGGGCTTCAGTTGTTCCTGAAGTTGGATGATACTATCCTTGACGGCTAACTGACGTTGGTGGTTACGGATTTCTTCCAGCTGGCTTTTTACTTGGGTTAGCTGCCCCGGCCCGACGGCGTTTTTCTCAATATCGCCCAGCTTTATTCGATAATCCGGAATTACTTGAAAGTAGGTATTGGGCAACTCGTATTTATCCGCTAAAAGGGTATTATAGTCTTGGGTCATACTATCGGGGACATCCCGATTGATGAGCTGCACAACGAGGATGTTGGAGTCGGGAGTAATGTTGAAAACACTGTAATCAATACAATCATTATCAAATTGATCCTTGACAAATGCTTTGATGTTCTGCTTGTATTTCAGATCTTGAATCACATCGCGGAGGATCGATGTGCCAGGAATGATAATGATCAAGCTAAAGATAACAATAGCAACCCTAGCCCTTAAAGATTCTTTCTGATTAGGATGCTCCTTGTAAGGAAACTGTAGAAAACGAATAATCAAATAGGAGGTAAGGGCAATGAAAAAGGAATTGAGAAAGAACAGGTAAAAGGAATTGAGCGCAATTTCCATATTACCGTTGGCAATACCGTACCCTGTCACACAGAGGGGAGGCATCAAAGCGGTAGCGATGGCTACTCCCGGAATGGCATTTGATTTATCCTTACGGGTAATGGAAATAATACCAGCCAGACCGCCGAAGATAGCCACGAGGCCATCAAGAAAGGTAGGAGCTGTTCTTGCCTCAATCATATCAGTGAAAGTACCCAGGGGAGTGAGCCAGAAATAGAGGGTACTCGTAATCAACGCAATCACGATGGAAATGATAAAGTGCTTGATGGCTAGCAGAAGCATGTCCCGATCATTGATGCTTACTCCAAGGCCTACTCCCAGAATCGGTGACATCAGGGGGGAGATAAGCATAGCCCCAATGATTACGGCTTCGGAGTTGAGGTCGAGGCCAAGGGAGGCAATCATTATGGAGCAGATGAGCATCCAGGCATTGGCACCGCGCATGAGTTTGCCCGATTTGATAGCAATGACGGTTCCTTCCCGGTCCATGCCCTCCTGCAAGTCGAGGAATTCAACGAACCATTCCCGGATTCCCTTAATGAGCAATTGCAAGGAAGCGGCTATTCCTGGGCTTTTTTCCTGGGGATTAAATGATTGATTTGGCTTCTCCATGGAAGTAAAAGTAGTAGAATCTGAACATTGAATTCAAAAATAGTGTTGAAATTTTGTAATTTTGCCACTCAATAAGAGAATAGCCTCTTATTTAACCAAACTATTTTGAATGCTAATTCTTGATCGTAAAGACGGAGAGACCATTGATCGTCTCCTCAAGCGCTACAAGCGCAAGCACCGTGAAGTGCAGATAAACAAGCGTTTACGTAAAGGTAAATTCTTTTCAAAGCCTTCAGTAGAACGCCGCGAAGAAGTACTGAAAGCTAAGTATATTCAGGAGAAATACAGAACTGAAGATTAGTACTTAACCAGGAATAGGTTAGCGCTTGTTTTGCTTTGCAAAATTTTGTCCTTCGTGCGTAGTTAAAAGACAACATGGGCTTCCGCCCGAACGTAATACTACGCTCGGACGGAAGCCCATGTTGATTATAGGTCATGCTTATCCCCAAATTAAGCCGTTGCTACAGCTCTCTTTTTGGATGATTTTATCCCCAGTCGAATTAGCCACAACAGCATCATTGCACAAACGACAGATGCCGCAGGAATTAACCAGTCGGCGAAAGGGAATTCTCTAAACGCCAAAAAGGTCAAAGCTCCCACCACAAATATTCGAACTGCATCTATAAAAACGGCAGACTTTGTTTGCTCCATCATTTTTGCGTGTGCAAATACCGATAATAAAATGATGATCACCAGAGCTAGAATTTGTTGATTAGAGAACAATTCTTCTATAGGGAAGTACTCTCCTGGTTGGTAAGGTTTGAAAACAACGACCAGGGCTACCAAGGCTGAGAAGGTAATGGCCACATTCAGCAAAACGTATGCACCAAGCTCAAAACTGATGGGAATCCTATGATGGATTCGGTTTCCGTTTTCATCGGTCTTGTATTCAACGGGTAGATGAGGAACATCATCTGGCGTCCATGCTGGGCCTTTGGTAAAGACTTTAATTTTATCGCTGAATTTTTTTGTTCTTTTAGCTCTGATGAACAAATTCTTCCAATAGGAAAAAGCGGCGTTGTAGGCATTCGCACTTTCAAAACCAGTAGTGATACCATAAGCGGGCTCTTCATCTTCTTCAATAAATGTTCCGAACATTCTGTCCCAAATAATGAAGATGTGGCTGTAGTTGTGGTCCATGTATTTTTCATTCCGCCCATGATGAACCCTGTGGTGGGATGGCGTGGTCAGGAATTTTTCAAAAATGCCTAATTTTCCAATCACCCTGGAATGGGTAAACAATTGAAAAAGCCCTAATACCAAAGTACACACGCCAATAGTAATGGCATCAAAACCAGCAACAGCCATCCATACAAAGAAGAAAGCTCTAAAAATAACAGCCACAAAAGATGCTCTGAATACGGTTGTGATATTGAGCTCCTCGCTTTGATGGTGTACGATATGTGCCGCCCATAAAAAGTTGATTTCATGGCTTAATCGATGGAACCAATAGGCTAAAAAATCAAAGGCTAAAATGGCGATAAACCAAGTACCAATGTTCATTGGGATTTGGTAAGGGGCCACATTTTCGTAGATGTACTGGAAGCCAAACAGAATAAGTACGGAGAGGAAAAAGTCGAAAACTCTTTCCAGCATACCACAAGAAAGGTTGGTGATACTATCAGACAACCGGTACAAAGTCATGTTCTTTTTCTTCGCAACATAAGACTCCAGTACGAGTGCTCCAATAACGACTAAAACACCTATGATGATTACCCAGACCATTGGATTCATGTTTTCAAAGTTTTCACAAAAGTGCAAAAAAAATAATTCATTCCCCCGTTTTATACGATCACTGCCGTGCTGTTCCTCTTGATTTCATGGCAAGGCGCGAAGCTCCTAAAAAGACAAAAAACATAAAGAAAGCCATCAAAATATGACTAATATCATGGTAGTTTAGCCAACGGTGGAGGCTTATTTGCCTGTTGAATACAAATCCAGGAATACCGCCATAGAGAATAGCTAAAGACAAAATTAAGCTGCCTTGTTCTCTCGATTTTAGGTAGTAATAAGCTTGCATCGGGAGCGTAAACCCTACCAGAGAGACGGTTGATGATAATTGCGCATACACAAAGTCACTTAATTGCGGATGAAGCATCAACACCAAAAATGTCAAATATTGAAGTACGATCAATGTTCGTATAACAGCGTACCATCTTTCCGATACCATCTCTTTCAACTGCATTAAGGAGGCAAAGGCCAAAAATAAAAGCCCCGTAGCACTACCTACCCAGCCTATCCTTTTGAATTCGGGGCTCACATACGCTTGCAAGCCATGCCCAAACCAAGCTGCACTAGTCATGCTTATCGCAAAACATAAGAAGTAAAACTTATAATAATTGTAGTTCTCAGATTTTTCACCTTTGTAGTTTACAAAACGAATAAACGCGTATAAACTTACCAATGCTACCAAAAAATCAGTAAGTGTAGTTACTGGTTCTCGCCACTCAAGATTGCCTACAAAAACGGTAGGGTTTAATATCGTATCCATTGCTTGCATGGGTGCAAAGATATGGTTTTAACCAGAAGAATCTATCAAAAAAACGCCCGAGAGTAGTTGTACTCCCGGGCGTTTCACCACTGAATTTGTTGAAATCCAGCGTTAAACTTTAGCGGAAGATGACCTTCCTCACACTAATTCCTTCGGCAAATTTGACTTTGACGAGATAGGCGCCGGCCGGTAAATTCCCTCGTTCGAGTTCGTATTGATGGTTGTCAATACCATACTGAGAGCTGATATAGCGCCCATTGATATCAAACACCTGGATAGCTTCCATAGGGTAAGCAGGGTTGGTGCGGATGAATACGCGCTCTGTGGCAGGGTTAGGAGCTACGCTCAAGCCAATCAGGCTATCGTCAGCAATTTCCTCTGAAGCTACGATGGCACATTCTTCCAACTGCAGTACCTGGCATGCTCGTGGGAGATAATGAGCAAATATTGTATCGATATAAGCGCGCGCTTTTTCGGCTGACATATCGGAATTAATAGTCAAGTTATTTTCGTGTAGCTCAGTAGCATTGAAATTGATGCTATATTCCTGGTTGACTTCCATAATAGCGGTTTCCAGCTGAGAAAAATCCCACCACTCCCATGGTGCAGATCCCAGCTGATTGTTTGCTATTATGAAAGGATACATGTGTTCGGTAGCGTAGGTTGTAAGCGTTTGTCCAAGGGTAGCAAGGTTGATAGGAATATCAGCCAGTAGCTCTGTGCGATTTTCCAAGAAGGCGGACAAGCCCGTCATTTGTCCGTTGATTGGGTCTAAAGGATCATTAACCCCTTTTTCATTAGCCACTTGAACAACTAAGCGTGTGCCAGAGACCGGAAGTACTAGAATATTTGGATGAGGCATGATAACGGGACCATCACCAAAAGGAATGAACGGATCAGTTACTACGTGATAACCAATAATAGGTGGTTGTAAAAGAGCATCTCTCTCAATCCACGATGTATCACAGATCGCTCCTCCCATACTTACAGCCAGATGAATCTCCGAAGAATAACCAGGTGAATTTGGTAAATTTAGTATAGCCGTTGTTTCTCCGTAAATATCGCCATGAACGTTTTCAAGGATATATGGTTCGAGCGTTTCTGGATTGATAAATTTTCCCAGCGCACTGATTTCACTATAGTCATCTAATGTAGCCACGCCTAATGCGAGATAACCACCCGTTTCTTGCCCCCAGGCAACGATTCGGCCACTATCTATACCATAGGGGTTACCCTCTTCTACAACCGTTTTCCGTAAGAACCTGACACAGGAGCGAATATCTTGTATGCCTCGATGAATCGCTTGAAGGAAGCTTCCAGAAATGATGGTATTTTCGGAAGCGTTTGGGTTCCACCCCAGCCGGTAAGCAGCAGCAATGGCAGTATAGCCACGCTTAGCCAGCCTGGTGCATACTTCTACCACGGTAGAATCTGATTTTCCTCCGGTTACCCTTCCGTTAAAATAAGGCGGGAAAAAATTACCTGTAGGAATATAGATAACAGTCGGTCGTTCAGGGTTTGTATCCCCAACCGGTGTGTAGACGTCCATGACCAAAGGAATGGTATCCGGGTTCATGGCAAGCACAGAGATGTTAGTGGCGTAGACGACGTTGTGTTCGATATTGATGTCCGTGAAAATTTCGTCTACGTAGCGGGTGGTTTGTCCAGCTAAACTGTTCAGCATTCCGCAAAAAAGAAAGAACAATAGATAGTTTAGGTGTTGCATAACTATTGTGTTTTTAAAAAAAAACGCCCGAGAGTAGTTGTACTCCCGGGCGTTTTACTACTGAATTTTTTGAAATCCAGCGTTAAACTTTAGCGGAAGATGACCTTCCTCACACTAATTCCTTCGGCAAATTTGACTTTGACGAGATAGGTGCCGGCCGGCAAATTCCCTCGTTCGAGTTCGTATTGATGGTTGTCAATACCATACTGAGAGCTGATATAGCGCCCATTGATATCAAACACCTGGATAGCTTCCATAGGGTAAGCAGGGTTGGTGCGGATGAATACGCGCTCTGTGGCAGGGTTAGGAGCTACGCTCAAGCCAATCAGGCTATCGTCAGCAATTTCCTCTGAAGCTACGATGGCACATTCTTCCAATTGCAGTACCTGACATGCACGTGGGATGTAGTGCGCCATCACCGTATCAATGTAAGCACGTGCTTTGGCCGCAGACATATCCGGGTTGGTAATCAAACCATTCATGTGCAGGGTGTCAGAGCTGAACATGGTACCAAATACAGCATTTACCTGTGGAATGATCACATCCAGTAATGGCTTGCTCCACCAGTCCCATGGGCCAGATCCCAATCCTTGTACAACAAACGGATACATGTGCTCGGTAGCCAGCGTAGTGGGTGACTGCCCTAAGGCAGAAAGGTCAATGGGAACACCAGCAACTGCATTGGTAAATCCTTCCATACCAGCTGCTATCCCCGTCATTTGTCCGTTTACAGCATCTAGAGGGTCGTTGGTTCCTTTTTCGTTAGCTACTTGTACGGCTAAGCGGGTACCGGCTACCCGAACTACGAATTCACCTGTTGTCGGAACAATTACCGGACCGTCGCCGAAAGGAGCAAAAGGATCGGTAACCACGTGGTAACCAATGATCGGAGGCTCGTTAAACTCAGGCGTGTCGCCATCAATCCAGGAAGTATCTCCCAAGGCACCACCCATATTTACGGCAAATTGAATATCCGAAGAATATCCAGGTGTATTAGGATTGTTGAGCGGTGTTTCTGCCAAACCATAGATGTCACCATGTAAACCTTCTACCACGTAAGGCTCGAAGGTCTCCGTATTGATAAATTTGTCTAAGGAAGAAATTTCAGCATAAGAATCGAGAGAAGCCATGCCTAATGAAATGTAACCACCAGTACCTTGGCCCCAGGCTACAATTCTATCAGAATCAACTCCGTAAGGGTTACCATCTTCTGCGGCAGTTTTGCGTAAAAACCGTACACAGGAACGAATGTCCTGAATACCGCGATACGCTGCCTGTAGTAAGGTAGCAGTACGGATATTCTGATCAGGAGCAGTTGGTGCCCAACCCTGACGATAAGTAGGCGCTATAGCAGTATAGCCACGTTTGGCAAGACGGGTACAGACTTCTACCACGGTAGAGTCTAGTTTGCCACCAGTAATTTGTCCATTAAAGTATTGAGGAAGAAAACTTCCTGTATGGATGTAAAGTACCGTAGGGCGTTCTGTGTTATCGTCTCCAACTGGTGTGTATACATCCATTGTAATAGGAGCTAAAGCTGGTGCTCCAGTGATCACGGTGTAATTGTTGGCGTAAATTACGTTAGAAGTTACGCTAACATCGGTAAAAATTTCGTCTACATAACGAGTGTCCTGAGCCTGAAGGCTGGTGAAAACACCACAGACGAATAAGATTAGTAGAATGTTAAATTGCTTCATAATAAAGATTAATGCAGTTGAATTGATGAATTATTTTTTCTTGAATTCGTATAAAACAGAGAAGTAAGCCAGGCGCCCGATCCGGGGCCCACCGTACGTCTGAAAAGTTTCGTTGTTGAGAATGTTTGATGCACCTAGCTTGAAGGTGCTGTTCAGTTTAGCCACCTGCCAATTAATTTGGGCATCCAAAAGGTCGTAAGATGGAATTCTTCCGGTAAACTGTGGTGACCCTTCAAAAATGAACCCTTCGATCCATTTGTAATTGACGCTGAAGCCAAAGTTTGGAACCCTGAATGCTCCCAGATTAAGTGGGACATTTCGTCCGGAAATACCAATATTGTATTTATGCTCCGGCGTATTAAAGGCTGGGATAATTGGATCGTCAGTAATGGTATTCAATTTGTTCCAGGAATAATTTCCATTAAACACATAATATTTGGCAAAGTAATAATTAGTTCCAATAGAGAAACCTTGGGTCGTAACTTCTTGAGTCGCATTGGCAGCTACACGGTAAGCTTGAGCGGAAACCAACGTGCCAAAAGTATTATCAAAACGCGTATCTACACCGATGTTAAAACCAATAAAGTCCGTGTAGAAGCTATAGTAGTAAGTAGCGTCTAAGTACAGACGTTCAAATAAGGTGGTACGAAAACCTGTTTCAAACGTTTTTACTTTTTCTGGTCGGATAGGAGCTACATTGAAATAGTCCAACTGGTTTAAGTCGCTGGTGTTGAGGGTGTTCCTGAGCGATTCTACCGTTACAAGACTGTCAAAGCCATTGAGGTTGCCCAGAAGGATCGCCCTGCCTACATTGTAGTTTAAGTATTGATCTGCAAGGGTAGGGTTCCGCACAGCTGAAGAAAAAGATGCCCTTACTGTAGTAACGTCTGTTGGGCTGTAGACCAAAGAGCCCGCTGGTGAAAAGAGGTAATCAAAATTTTGATTCTTATCTAAACGTAGAGAAGCACTAATTTTTAATTTACTCTTTAGTTCCAATGTACCACCGCCATAGATGCCAAATTCCTGGGTATCAATATCCCGTCCCATGGTGTCCAATAAGATAGAGCCATCAGAATTGGGCATGTAACGGCGGAAGCTGGCACCTGCAAGCAAGTCAAGGTCAGTAATATTGCCACGTGCTACCAGATCATTGAATTTATACTCGCCTTGGCCGTGTACGAGCGCCGATTTGTCGAAGAAACGGGTACCGCCACTATTGAGGTTACGTCCAGTAATGCGTGCAAATTCTTCGTCGAAACGAGCAGTCCCTGGTTCATAAAATTCTACGGCATTATTAGCAATAGGATCGGCAACGAGTGCAGCTTCCTGAGCTTCGCTGTGCCACTGAAACAGTAAAGTTTCAACATCAGGACGCCCGAGAAATTCACTCAAAGCTGCGCGATATCCAACCGGATCGCCAGGGAATTGGGAAATCCTGGGGAAACCTTCTATCATTTGCATTTGGGGTAACACCTGATTACTCCAATGGGCACTGTAAGCATTTCGCCAGAAACGGTTTTCTTTGGCGTTAGTTTGTAATAATAGAGAAGTGAAATAAGGATCATAAGAATCTCCAGCATCTTCGTGGGTGACATAAAAACGAAGGAAGTAAGTATCCTGTTTTTTCAGTTCTAAGCGATGCTGAAAAAACTGGATGCCTCTAAGGCTGTAGCGGTTATCTCCTTGGTAAACAGTCGTTCCTGTGCTGTAATTAGAGGCTGCAATAAGGGTAGGTGAACCCAAATCCATGCTTGGCTTGAGCCTAAAATGCACAGCTGCACCCAACTTTAAGTTGTTAGAGTCATAATCAACAACATCCTCCTCTCGGTAGCCACGACGATGAATGATACCCAGGCCTGGAAGTTGAAGAATGTTGCTAAAGTCACTGCCGCTGGTGAATTCATCCCCATAAATATTCACAGCATCAAATCCGCCAGGATTATCTACGCCGGTATCGGTATCATCCACTGGGTCGTAGTTGTCTGCTACCCAGTCATTGGCCTGAAAATAGGAGAAATTGAGCTTATAGCCGATGCCTTTGTTTTTCCCAAAAACATCAGCATAACGCAAAGCACCTTCAAACAAAGAACGATCACCACCTTTGGCCATCGCGGAAAGCCCTTTGTGAAAGAAGGGGTCTTTCGTTTCCATACTGATCACCCCATTAAAGGCATTGGGGCCATAGAAAGCAGAGCTGGCACCAACGATCAAGTTAACGCGATTGACATCTAATTCGGAAGAACCCAAAAAGTTGCCGAGCGAAAAGTTCAGTCCTGGAGATTGGTTGTCTACACCATCAATGAGCTGTAGCGAGCGCACCGGACTGGTACTATTAAAACCCCGGGTGTTGATGATTTTGAAACCAAGGCTGGCAGCAGTAAGATCGACGTCTTTCAATGCGCCCAAACCATCATAGAAGCTGGCCGCTGGCGTTTCTTTGATCGCAATATTGTCCAAGGTTTCTACCGTGAGAGGGGATTGCCGTTGGCGTTCACCAATGCGGCGACCTTTAACTTCTATCGTAGCAATGGTCACCGAGTTTTCTGATAATTCAATCTTGATGGGTTCTACTACTGACTCAATAAATACCTCAGCATCCTGGTAGCCTACGTAGGAAAAAACCATCGTAAACGGAGGGCTGGCACTGGTATTGAAAGAGAAGGTGCCATCATAGTCTGTAATGGTGCCTTCGGTCGTACCTTTTATGATTGCATTGGCTCCAATGAGAGGTTCACGGCTAACACCATCAAGAATTTCTCCTCGAACAACCGTTTGAGCGGCAGCGGAAATACTTACTCCCAGAAAGAGAATAAAATACAAAATACGTGTGTGTGGTAAGAATTTCATACTTCGATAAGGTACGTAATAAGTCAATAATTCTGCTTACGACGGCAAATTAGTGAATTTTCGCTAACGGTGGTTTTATATTTTAATAATAATACTATGCTATGGGTACAGGTCTTTGGCAATCAAATAGATAGGGTCGCGGTGGTCTTTGATGCCAAGAAAGAAAATTTCCTTGGTTAGCTCGTTTCAATAAAGATGTAAATTACTCAATATACAATTATCTACAAGAAGAGTGCTCAAGAAAAGTGTTAAATATTTATGCTTGCGGTGGCTGAAGGGAACAAAAATCTGGTATTTGCCACGATCGACGTTCATAAATTTTGTATACGCCCCAGCCGATCAAGCTACCGAGTAGGCTGCCACAGAGGACATCAAGGGGGTAATGAACACCCACATAGACTTGTCCAAAGGCGATGGTCGCCGCCCAAATAAGCAGTAGCCAGCGCCATTTTTTCCAGCGTCGCCCCCAGCCCAAAAAAAGAAAAATAGCAACGGCAAAATGATTGGTCGCATGAGAAGAAGTAAAGCTATAGCCACCACCGCAATGCACGCCAACATCTCTGGTAGGCTGACTCAGGGCTGTCTCCCTACATGGACGGGGGCGTTTTACCGATTTTTTTATCAATTGGCTGCTACTGAAATCAGCTATGCCAACCGCCAAACCCAAGGCCAGTAAGTAGTATAGCCCGGGCAACTTGTATCGATAGATCAATCCCGCCACCAATAACAGATAGAGTGGTATCCAGGTGGTTTTTTCTCGCCAGTAAGGCATAATGGCATCCAACCAAGCGGTTTGCCAGCCATGGTGAATCCATTCAAAAAGGGAATAATCAAGTTGTACAAGCTGCTCCATCATGCAAACATAAAAATTGTTGGCAAATAAAAGCAGTCCGGTATCTTTGCCCACCTATGTAATTTGACGGAAATAACTGATTCCATTTTTTCCAACGATTCGCGAATATTTTCACGCAAGCTCCTTTTAGTTGCTTGCTTAGAAAATTTTAGCGAATCAAACCTGCCTACCTGCGGTAAGCAGGCAGGAATGGAATAAGTTATTTTTGTTCCGTCACTAAGTATTTTCTAACTAAAAATAAAAAAGCGTGGCCTTCATCAAGTCAATCTCGGGATTTCGGGGAACCATCGGTGGTAAAGCTGGAGAAAATTTAACGCCTCAAGATATTGTAGAATGTACGGCGGCTTATGGCAGCTGGTTGCTCCAATCAGGAGCCGCGCCAAAGGTTGTTATCGGTCGCGATGCCCGCCCTTCCGGAGCGATGGTGACCCAATTGGTGACAGCTACTTTGCAATCGTTAGGGATTTCGGTCGTTGATTTGGGATTGTCTACTACGCCTACTGTAGAGATGGCCGTACCACACCTTGGTGCTGGTGGCGGAATCATCCTCACCGCTAGCCATAATCCTAAAGAGTGGAACGCCCTGAAGTTGCTCAACGCTACGGGTGAATTTATTTCTGCCCAAGACGGTAAAACGCTTTTGGGGCTCCTCGACGAAGGCGCTGTAAGCTACGCTGCAATAGATGATCTGGGTACTTATGCCGGCAATGAGGAGATGCTTGATTACCACATAGAGCAAGTCCTTGCTCATCCGCTCGTGCGGACAGAGGAAATTCGCGCAAAGCATTTTCGGGTAGTCGTTGATGGGGTAAACTCTAGCGGGGCTGTCGCCATCCCGGCCCTTTTAAAAGCATTGGGTTGTGAAGTGGAAGTGCTGAACGCCGACATGAATGGTCAGTTTGCCCACAACCCTGAACCTTTACCACAGCATCTGACGGACCTTTGTGAGCAGGTAAAGATTAGCAAAGCTGACTTAGGTATCGCCGTGGATCCAGATGTTGATCGTTTGGCACTGGTAGGGGCTGGTGGAAGTTGGATAGGAGAGGAGTATACCTTGGTGGCGGTAGCCGATTATGTATTGCAACACCAGCCAGGGCCTACGGTTTCTAATTTATCCTCCAGTCGAGCGTTGCGTGATATTACTACCAAGCACGGACAAATGTATTACGCGGCAGCCGTAGGCGAGGTGAATGTGGTCGATAAAATGAAGGAGGTACAAGCCGTCATTGGCGGTGAAGGAAATGGAGGGATCATTGACCCGCAGCTCCACTTCGGACGTGATGCACTCATTGGTACAGCACTGGTGCTCAGTAATATGGTCTGGGCCAACAAGTCCATCAATGAACTCCGCGCCAGCTATCCCGATTACTTTATGGTGAAAGACAAAGTAGCACTTTCTCCAGACCTTGACGTAGAGCAAAAGCTGGAGCATATCCAGGAAAAATACCAGCATGAAGCTGCGATCAATACCATCGATGGCCTTAAACTAGACTTCCCCGAAGGCTGGATTCATCTCCGCCGCTCAAATACTGAGCCTATTGTACGCATTTACGGCGAAGCTAATAGCTTAGAAGCAGTGAATGCGCTGGTTGCCAAAGTGAAAGCCGATTTTTAATAGACTGTTGGTTGTAGCTGTTCCAAAATAACTTTCTCATCTTCTGACTTTGGTTCTTCCTGGCAAGGGCTGATTGGATAATTATTTACGCCAAAACTATTAATGTTAATTGATTGTTAACTATTAGTAAAATTAAAGTGTATATTTAGTTATCTTTGTGTAAACGAAACACTGTTCAAGCCAATGTTTACCGATTTTATTCAAGAAGAACAGGAATATGAGAGAGTTATGGACAATAATATTGCTTACCCTTCTCGGGAATAGCCTGCTGCTCAGCCAGCGGAGTATTGCTTATTTGAATACACCAATTCGTCCGATCAGCGGAGAAATGGTCACTAAGGATGACCTCATCAATTTGTCTTTTCAATTGGATCGGGGAATGATCTATGTAAAAGCAGCTGTAGAAGGACAAACGGGTGATTTCATTCTTGATACAGGCGCTCCGGGGTTGGTGGTCAACGAAATTCCACAAGGGGCTACTACCGACTACCAAGCCAAATCCTGTTCACAGGAAGTTGTGATTGGCGTTAAGCCGGTAAAGTCATTCTCCTGGGCCAACCGTACACTTCGTAATCTGGAAGCCATTACACTGGACCTTAGTCACCTTGACAAGTTGCACAATGGCTCGGTAGTGGGCATGATTGGTTATGAACTCTTGAAAAACAATACCTTATTTATTGATTATCAGCGCAGTCAGTTGTTGTTGTTAAAAAACAGAATGAATGTTGCTTTGGCTGCTCCCAGTGCTCGAATTCCTTTTGAGTTGTACGACCACCTTCCGGTTATTGAGGTGGTAATTGGAGGTAAGACGCTTCGCTTGGGGATAGATACCGGTGCAGCTACAAATCTGCTTGACCGAAATTGTGCCCATCATTTATCTGACTTCTTACAGCATGGTGCTGCCGAAGAAATTCAAGGATTAGACCAGGGCGTGCAACAGGTAGCTGCCGCCCGTCTCAATGGCATGAAGGCGAGTGGATTTGACTTTTCTGGTAAGTTTCTATTACTGGACTTATCCCACCTGGAGATGGACGAATTACACCCGCTTGATGGACTACTCGGCTATCAGTTTTTGTCCAATTATCGGGTAGCCATTGATTACCCTAACCAGGAAATTTTGCTCTGGCCACTCGTGGAGGAATAATCTTAAACCAAAGCCAACGCATAGAATGTATCACAGCTGGAGTGCCCTGTAGCACCTTCCGCACCTTGAAGTTGTTGGAATCCGCGCAGGCGATAGAGGGCATTGGCGGAAGTCATGCGGTTGACGGTCTCCAGGTACATCCGCTGATAACCTTTCTGGGTTGCGGCTTCAATACAGTGGTTGAGTAGTTTTTTGCCCATTCCATGACCTCGGATTTCGGAGAGGAAATACATTTTTTTTAACTCACAAGTAGCTCCATCCCCTCCGGACAAAGGCCCGAAGCCGCCGCAACCGAGCACTTGACCTTGGTGTTCTACCACAAAAAAGGCTGCTTTGTCTCCCTGATAAGCTTCGTACATATGGTCCACTTCGGGATCTTCAATAGAAAACCCAGGCCCCACACAACTGAATTCCGTCATTACCTGACGAATAATCTTGGCAACTTGTGCGTTATCAGCAGCTTGTATTGGGCGGAGGATTGGTGTAGACATGTTAGGAATATTTACAAAGGAATAAAGATCACATAATTTATTTTAGTCGGAGATCGGAAGTGGGAAATCGGAAGTATTTTCATCATCCCAGGGGCAAGGTAGACCGTTCATACGGTAAACATTTCTAATCATGTAAGCGTACCTCATTACTTCCGACTTCCGACTTCCCACTTCCTTAAATCTCTTCCTTATCCAAATCCACCTGGCCAAAATAGACGAGGATGAATCCCGCGAGTACCATCAGGATTTTGGTCATAAAGGCACCAAGTCCACCAAATGCTCTGAGCCAGTACAAAAAGGCAAAGTCGACGCCAACAAAGTTGAGGAAAATGGCTAAAAAACCAATTATGACAAAAAGAAACCCGATGATGGTTAAAAACGTTTTATTTTTATTCATAAGACCCTATTGCTTTAAACTTTTGGAGAACCTAACAAGAATAACCCATTTATGATCAAATTGATCGAATGCCCACGTGATGCGATGCAAGGTTTGAAAACTTTCATTCCTACGGAAACTAAGGCCAAATATCTGAATTTACTCTTACAAGTGGGCTTTGATACGCTCGATTTTGGAAGTTTTGTTAGCCCCAAGGCTATTCCACAAATGAGAGATACCGCCGAAGTACTTTCTTTGCTGGATTTGTCTAGTACCAACACCAAGCTGCTGGCGATTGTTGCTAATCAGCGAGGTGCGGAAGCAGCGGTAGCTTTTCCAGAGATAGACTACCTGGGTTATCCGTTTTCTGTATCTGAGACTTTTCAATTGCGTAATACCAATGCGACCATCGCTGAATCGCTGGAAAGGGTGAAACGGATTCAGGACTTGTGTCAACAACATGATAAAGAGATGGTGCTTTACCTCTCGATGGGTTTTGGCAACCCTTATGGAGACCCCTGGAATGCTGAAACGATCATGCATTGGGTAGAGCAGCTTTCACAGTTGGATATCAAAATCTTTCAGCTCAGCGATACGATTGGTGTAGCCAAGCCTCCTAGCATATCTTATCTTTTTAATGAATTGGTACCAGCGTATCCCCAACTGGAAATTGGAGCGCATTTTCATACTACGCCTACTACTTGGCAAGAAAAAGTGGCTGCTGCTGCCGAAGCTGGCTGTGTCCGTTTTGACGGTGCGATCCGTGGCTTCGGTGGCTGCCCGATGGCCAAGGACGACCTTACCGGGAATATGCCCATGGAGCACCTCGTCTACCATTTTGCCGAGCAGCAACAAGCTACCGGAGTAGATATTAAATTATTTAGCAAAGCTTATCAGGAAGCGGCCGAGGTCTTTCCAAGTCATTAGTGACGGAGCAAAAATTACTTAGTAAAGCGCAAGTTGAAGGAGTAATTTTTTCCAGGAATACTAAGTTCATTTTTTTATCTTTGGCCTCATTGTTATTCCTGGCCCAATAAAAGGGCTGATTAAAAAAAGAGAAAGCTACCTATGAGCTTTTGGGATCGTATTAAACGTTGGTTTGCAGGTAATACAGCGCCTCCAGTGGCTACAAAAACACCCCCGAGTAAGCCCCCTCAGCCTGCTACGGTGCCTATAGTAGATCAGCCCAACGACGATCTACCTTCTCCTGGGGATACGCCTATCGATACTTTTCAGTTGATCTTCAGTAATAAAGACAAACACACCACACTTATGCTCAATTCTATCTCCCTTAGTTCGGATATGAAAACCCTTTACCTGATCGACAATGGTCGGGCTATCCCTTTTGATCTTACGGTACCTGAAGGCGTGCTGGTAGGTTTGCTAGGTGATCAATTGGTGGTTGCGACAGGAACGACAGTACCTGTTCCGCAAGAAGTTCCGCTACCTACAGTGGAAGGTGCTATTGAAGATACTGAAGTGGCACGCACTCGTCCGGTGGAGAAGACGTATACGTTTAAGGCTGGTGAGAATAGTCAGTATACGGTTAGTTATAATGCGAAGAATAAGGCGTTGAGCATCATTGGTGTTGATGATGTAGTTATTCATTTAGAGGCCCCAGAAGATGGTAGTTGTTCTGAGCAAATGTTCGATTTAGATAACAAGAAGGCAGTGAGAATTAACTGGGTAAAAGACGAACTTATATTGACAAATTTGGCATAGTATCTTTGCTGGATTGACACTTAATTTTGTTTTTTTAGTCGCAAATACTTTATGCTTTTTCCCAAAAGCTGACTTTCTATCCATAGAAGTGAAATCTCGTCAAGCCCAGCTAATACTGGCCTTTCTAGACTTTCAATTTCTTCTTTTAACTGAACCAATACTTCGTTTTCTTCTTTTCGCGAACCACTTTTTTGCAGTCGTTGGATACTACTGGAAATTAATTTGTAGAACGGGAAAAGGTTCGATTTCTGTAGTTTGCTAAAGTAACGGTTTACTGATCGTAGGGTGTTTTCTGTTTTGTCAAAGTCACCAAGACGATGGATAGCCAGCAGGTAGATGATTTGACTACCTTCATGAATATCTCTTCTTAAATCAGGATTTTTTCGTAACAATGGCTTTAAGGTCTCTAGCCATTCCATACATTCTTTAAAGCGGTCATTAAGAAAGAGTAATAGGATTGTATTGAAATGAATACTTAGATGGGAACTTGGGGTAAGATCATATTGCTTAATTCCTCTAGTAAGGTCCCTTAAGCTATCATTGATGTCTTCGGTTGGCTTGTTGAGCAGATAAATCAAATCATAGATAGCAATTCTTTCAAAGAGTAAAGTTTTGCCTTGATAGTTAGGTGCTTCGTGGCTTTTTAATTCACTTAATAGTCGAGGAAGAGAATCAAAAATGGCAGGATTTCTGGAGGTAGCTGATAGAAGATTGGAAAAGTCTCCTACGTAGAGGACAAAGTTCTCTGAAATTAGCTTGTCGTGATTTCGCCATGTTTCAACTGTTTGCAGATATTGGTTAAAGACCTGCTCACTATCTCCTTTTAGGCGGTAAAACAGTGCTAAGAATTGATGAAACCTCCATTTAGCATGAAAGGAATGAAATTGATTAGGTTCAAGGTTTAGAATCTTTTGATAATTTTCCGCTATTACCGAAATTTCTTCATTGGCTAGACGCTGTGGATACCGAAGGAAATCAATGGAGAGGGCGTCGTAGTTATCATGTAACCAGAGTTCCTCTTTTAGGAAGGAAAGATGACGCTCCTTCTCTTCTATTAACTCATTTACTTGATCTTGATAGTCTTTATTGAGATACTCCTTAATCAACTGCCGCTGCCTGAGGTTAATCTCCAATACCGCCAGGTGATCTTCCAACTCTAAAGCCAAGCTCTTCGCTTCGGCCAGCCGGTTTTCGGCCTGCTCGTAAAGCTTGCGCTCAAAGAGGATTTTGGCGTCGGTGAGTAGTTCCTTGATGCGGGTTTTGTAGGATTTCTTGCTTTGGTAATCGCGCATGGAACGCAGAATGGCTTCGTAAAGTCGTGCTTTATCGTCTCCTAACTTTGGGCCAAAGGTTTTTTTGAGCGGCTTCTCGGTGTATTCTTCCTGGTCGTTGATGGCCTGGAAGAGGGTGAGGTAGCGGCTTTGCTTGCGCCCACTCTTCTGTGCATCCAGGGTAAAGTACCGCTTCTCCGATTTGGACAAAGATTTGATCAGATGAAAGAGGTGGTCTTTACTACGCATAATATTGAGCGGCTATTCCTAGTACCAAGTACGATGTACCTAATACCTTTTAATTTCCTCCCAAACCATTCAATAACTGCAAATAGGGTAGAGGAATTTCAATGACGGTACGGCCATTGACCATCTGCGCACGGGCATTGGTCGCTGGTACAATAGGTTGGTTACTTCCCTGCCCGGCAGGGAGCAAACGGCCACCATCAACCCCAAAAGTGGCCAGATCACGGGCAACCGTTAGGGCTCTGTCGATGCTTACTTCCCAGTCGTAGTCGATATTGCTGCTAGGGTTTACGTGGCTAATCACGTGGACCGGGAGCTCAGGGTTGTCGCGGAGTACGACCGCAATTTGCTGCAAAGCCTGTCTTCCTTTCCAGTGGACAAGATTGGACTCGCCCTGAGGGAAGAGAAGTGCCTGGTTCAAGGTCAATACAACGCTTTCCGTATTGGTTTCGATATTGACTTCGTTGTTGGGGAAACCGACCAAGACCCTTTGGAAGTAATTGACCAGTGCTGCCCGCTGTTGGTCGATATTTGCTTTTTCAGCATTCAGCTGATTGTAGCGAGCATCAGGTACGGCATCATAACCCGTAGGAGAATTATATGCACCACGTGCTTCCATCTGCTGAAGCTCAGCGTTGCGGTTGCGTAGCTGGCCTTCCATTTGGGTCAGGGAGCGTTCCTTGCGATCCAGTTCTTCCTGACGCAGCGCTAGTTCGGCTTCAAGCGTCTGGGTTTCGTAGCTGGTCGTCGCCAATACCTTCTGGTTGTCACCTACGAGGTTGTTGTAGCGCTGTACCACATCCTGGTAATTGCGATTGAGTGCAATGTTGGTAGCAGTGAGGCGCTCCAATTCGCGGGTCAGCGCCTGGTATTCGGCCTGCGTTTGGTTATTGTCAGAGACTACCGCCTGGTTGACAGCGCGGATACTGTCAGTAGCGAGGGCCTCTCCTTTATAATACTCCATCGTTTGTTCCAGTTCGGCATATTGCTGCTGAGGAACACAGGAGAATGCTAATAAGGTGCTTAAGACAGCGAGTGTGGTGAAAAGTTTCATAGGTAATGCTCGATTTCAGTTTACATTATAGCGAAATTAGCATTATGTAGCAAATTCCTCTTACTTTTGGCGCATAAAATCCCGCATGTATATGTTTATGAAAACACTTTCTTTCCTGATCATTACTTTATTTTTCTTCCAATGCGGAGGTGATAGCTCCGTTCGAGAGCAGGCAAAAGCGGAGGCCGAACAGCTAGCCAAAGCAACATCGGCATCGAATACCCTTGCGAATGCTGATCCCAAGGCACCCACCACACCGCGCAATCCCGTGATCAACGAGACCCTTACGCTGGCCATGGGCAACAGCGAAGTAAAAGCTGGCGAAACCACCTGCTTACCCGTAACTGCTACCGGTTTCACCGATCTGATTGGTTTGCAATTTTCTATCCGCTGGGAGCGCGAAGAACTGGATTATGTGAAAGTGGATAATTTGGAATTGACCGACCTTGGTCCGCAAAACTTCGGGGATACCCATTCCGAACTAGGGGTCGTAGCCCTGAGTTGGATTCACCAATCACTGCAGGGCGTTTCCTTGCCCCCGGATTCCCACCTGTTTGACATTTGTTTTACGCCAAAGGTGAAAGCCGGTGGCAAGGTTGATGTTCGCTTTGAAGATCGGCCCGTAGCTTTCGAGGTCATCACCGTCAAAGAGGAGTTGATGCAATTCTCAGGCAAGAATGGGCAAATAAAAGTGGTGAACTAGAGCGCAGATGAATTACTGTAGCCATTGTGGAGCCTCTGGGCCCGTTTTAGAAATTCCAGAAGGAGATAATCGTCCAAGGTTTATTTGCAAATCCTGTGATACCATCCATTATTCTAACCCCAACATAGTAGCGGGCTGTCTGCCGATTTGGGGGGATAAAGTATTACTGTGCCGTAGGGCAATTCCTCCCAGAGAAGGGTATTGGAATGTGCCAAGTGGTTATCTTGAAAACGGAGAAAGCGTAGAAGAAGGAGCGATTCGCGAAGTATGGGAAGAAGCGGAAGCCAAGGTGACTATTCGAGGGGTACACAGCCTTTATAGCTTACCTCATATCAATCAAATATACATCCATTTTTTAGCTGATCTTGAAGATGGTCAGTACGGTGTTGGTCCGGAGAGTTCGGAAACACAATTGTTTAGCGAAGAAGAAATTCCCTGGCAAGAAATAGCCTTTACCTCTTCGGTGTTTACGCTCAAGAAGTTTTTTGCCGATCGGCAGGAGGGGCAACAAAATACGCACCTGGGAGTGTACGATTACCCTAAAAAGGACCCATCGAAATAGAAGGGGAGGAGCACTTTAGCGGAATTCAACACGTAAACTGGCCCACTTTCGCCCTGAAGTAGTACTTGGATGTCACCACTTTGCCGATGTTCGGCTTCTACCATTACCTGCCGACAAGCTCCACAGGGTGCTGCCGGTTGTAAAACGGGCTTTTGCGGATTACGTACCCTAATGGCCATCTGCAAAATTTTGGCTTGTGGGTAAGTAGAGATTGCTGTTGCCAAGGCACTACGTTCGGCGCAAAGACACATCGGATAGGCGGCATTTTCAAAGTTGGCGCCGGAAAGCACTTCGCCATTATCGAGTAAAACCGCAGCGCCTACGTAGAAATTTGAGTAAGGGGCGTAGGCTTTATCCAGGGCTTGTGCTGCAGCATGGAGTAAATCCTGCTGCGCTTGAGGAAGCGCTTTAGCCTCGACGGATTGCCAGTTGACCTGTAGACTATGGTTATGATTGGGCATAAATGATTTTAGTGGAGGGTTGTTTTCGCCAACCCACTTTAGAAACTGTATTAAACGAAAGTTAATTACGGTTGACTTAGCGTAAAAACGAAACTAAGTCATCTATATTATTCCTAAAGATAGTATCTTACGCTCAATATCCTCAAAAATACTATTCCAGCTATGAATAGCATCCTCGTCATAGGTGCAGGCCGTTCTTCCGGCGCATTAATCAATTACGTACTTGAAAAAGCCAGGGTAAAGGGCTGGTTTGTTACAGTGGCTGATGCCGATCCTTCATTGGCGGAAGCTAAGGTCAACGGGCACCCCAATGGTCGTCCTGCCTGGCTAGATGTACACAAAGTCAATGACCGCAAAGAATTGATTGGCCGTGCCGATGTGGTGGTTTCTTTGCTGCCAGCTCACCTGCATGTAGAAGTAGCACAAGATTGTATTAAGCTCAACAAACATCTAATTACAGCGTCTTACGTTTCCAAGGAAATGTACAGTTTGGGCGATGAAGTGCGCGACCGAGAGTTGATTTTCATGGGCGAAATGGGGCTTGACCCCGGCATTGACCACATGTCGGCCATGCAAAAGATTGATGAAATCAAAGCGAAAGGGGGAAAATTGATTTCCTTCCGTTCGTATACCGGAGGGCTGATTGCCCCTGAGAGTGACAATAACCCCTGGCATTATAAATTTACCTGGAATCCACGTAACGTAGTACTGGCAGGCCAGGGTACTGCCCAGTATTTGCGTAAGAAAAAATATAAATTCATTCCCTACAACCGCTTGTTCCGAAAAACCTGGGACATTGAAGTGCCGGGAATGGGCCCTTTTGAAGTGTATGCCAACCGTGATAGTTTGCTCTACCGAGAGCAGTATGGCCTCAAGAATATTCCCACCATTCTTCGGGGGACTATTCGTTACCCTGGGTATTGTGCGGCCTGGAATGCGCTTATCAAGATTGGCCTTACGGATGCTGATTTCCCCATCCTTGATAGTGATAAACTTACTTATCATGGATTGATGGAAGCCTTTGCACCGGAAGGTAGTGGCTCGGTTAAGGACCGCATAGCTGGTATGATTAAGGAAAAGCCTGATTCTGACGTGATGCAGAAACTGGACTGGCTTGGCTTGTTCAGTAAGCGTAAGATTGGAATCCCCAATGCTACACCAGCACTTATTTTAGAAAACCTTCTTTTGAAAAAGTGGAAGCTGGAGCCTGAGGATAAGGACATGATCATCATGCAGCACGAGTTTGTTTATACCCTCAACGGCAAAAAACGCAAGCTGATCTCCTCGATGGTTATGAAAGGTGAAAACCAACACGATACTGCGATGGCCCGCCTGGTAGGATTACCGATGGGGATTTTTGTAGGTTTGATCATTGAAGGTAAAATCAAGTCAACCGGAGTACAAATTCCGGTGATGAAAGAGGTTTACGAGCCCGTGTTGGAAGAGCTTAAGCAATATGGAGTAACATTCACTGAACAGGAAGAAGTTCTTAAGTAAATTCATTGGGCCTACTTAGTAGCATTGAGCATCGTTTGACCAACGCTCGCGCCTTTCAGCTCTTTCAGTTGATGCGGCAGGGGGCACTCATTCTTATTGCAATAGCATTGGCCAAAGCGCCCTTGTCGGTAGCGCAGGTGGGTACTTTCGAGATGCTTACCTACTTGGGCTATTTGCTTACCTTTTTTTGGGTGTCAGGGTTTATGCAGGGCTTGCTTAGTCATTATCCTACGTTGGCTCCGCAGCAAAAGCAGCAATTGCTTTTTCAATCTTTTTTGGTTTTTACGGGTGTTGGACTGGGTTTGGCTTCGTTATTACTGCTGGGGCAGGAGTGGTTGCTGCCACTGCTGGTGCAACGCACTTCATTGCCATATCTGGGGTTATTCGTTGTCTTTTTGGTGAGTAGCCTTACTGCTAGTCTGCAGGAACATTTTTACTTATTGGAAGGACGCAAAATAGCCTTAGTGATTTATGGTGCGCTGAGTGCTGGTGCTCAGGTAATTGCGGTGGCCTTGCCGCCTTTTTGGGGTTGCGATTTTGCGTATAGTTTTTGGGGTTTGGCGGCGGTGGGGATGCTCAAGTGGTGTTGGTTGCTTGGTTATGTTGTTCGTAATGGTGCATGGCGTTGGTCGGAAGAGATTCTGAAAAGCTGGTGGCTCATTTCCTGGCCTTTGGGTTTGTATGCACTGATGGCAGGACTCAATCAGTCATTGGGGCCCTGGCTCGTGGGGTACTTCTTTGCAGGAGACACAGAAGCCTTCGCGCTCTATCGCTACGGAGCGCGTGAACTTCCATTACTTTCGGCATTGGCAGGGGCCTTGGGGAGTGCACTGATTCCAGCCATTGCGCAGCACTTGGATAATGGTCTGAAAGACCTGCGACAAGAGACGACCCAACTTTACCACTTGCTCTTTCCGTTAACGATTTTGCTCTTGCTGACGGCGCATTGGTGGTTTCCCTGGGTCTTTTCTTCAGACTACCAGGATAGTGTTCCCCTGTTTCGTACCTTTTTATTGCTTACTTCTGCACATTTGCTTTTTGCGCGCACCGTATTGGTGGCCAAGCAAGATACGCGTTGGATTCCTCTCTTCGCTGTCGGGAGTTTTTGCTTCCAATTACTGCTGGGGTTCTTGCTGGTGCCGATATTAGGCTTAAATGGCGTAGCGTTGGCGGCAGTGTTGGCTTTTGGCGCAGAGAAGGTACTTCTGGTGCTTTATGTGCAAAAGAAGTATGGACTTTCGTGGATGGTTTACACGCCCTGGAAATGGTGGTTGTTTTATAGCATACTGTTGTTGTTGGGGTATTTGTTGTTGGGGTAGTGTGCCGTGATGTAGATACAATCTACGCCTAACGGGTATTTCCTGTTGAAGCCGCAGGAAAATTTGTAGTTTTGTAGCTCAATGTAACTCATCAAACAGAACAAGATACATGTCTAAAGTACTCATTATCGGTGCCGGAGGAGTAGGTCGGGTGACGACCATCAAATGTGCTCAACATCCGGACGTTTTTTCAGGAATTATGCTGGCTAGCCGCACCAAATCCAAATGCGATGTGATCGCGGAAGATATTCGGCAACAATTGGGATATACCAATATTGAAACTGCGGCAGTAGACGCCGAGAATGTGCCGGAATTGGTAGCACTTATCCGTTCTTACGGTCCCAAATTGGTGGTGCATGTGGCGCTTCCTTATCAGGACCTGACCATCATGGATGCTTGTCTTGAAGCAGGCGTGCATTACCTTGATACGGCAAATTACGAGCCTAAAGACGAAGCCAAATTTGAGTACAGCTGGCAATGGGCTTACCAGGATCGCTTCCGTGAGGCTGGACTGCTGGCAGTATTAGGTTGTGGTTTTGACCCCGGTGTGACCAGCATTTTTACTGCCCGTGCTGCCAAGCATTTCTTTGATGAAATTCACTACCTCGACATCGTGGATGCGAATGCGGGGGATCACGGTAAGGCTTTTGCCACCAACTTTAACCCTGAGATCAACATCCGGGAAGTAACGCAAAAAGGTCGCTACTGGGAGAATGGCCAATGGGTAGAAACCGAGCCACACGAGATCATGAAGGTGCTCAACTACCCAGATGTAGGACCAAAGAACTCCTACCTTATCTACCACGAGGAGTTGGAATCATTGGTGAAAAACTTCCCAACCCTCAAGCGGGCCCGTTTCTGGATGACCTTTGGGGATGAATACCTGACGCACTTGCGTGTTATTCAGAACATTGGCATGGCTGGTATTGAGCCAGTGATGCATAAAGGAGTGGAGATCATTCCGCTGGAATTCCTAAAGTCGGTATTGCCAGACCCTGGTGATCTGGGTGAAAACTACACGGGGCAGACCAGCATTGGTTGCCGAATCCGCGGTATCAAAGATGGCAAAGAGAAAACCTACTATATCTGGAACAATTGTAGCCACGAAGCGGCCTACAAGGAGACAGGTGCACAAGGTGTGAGCTATACCACTGGCGTGCCCGCCATGACAGGTGCTATGATGATACTGACCGGCAAATGGAGCGGTGTAGGGGTGAAGAACGTAGAAGAGTTCAATCCCGATCCATTCCTGGAAGTCTTGGGCAATCACGGCCTGCCTTGGCACGAGGAGCACAATGTGGATTTAGAGCTATAAAGCCGGCAATGCCGGTAGGGCCTGTATCAGCAGGGGTGTTTGCAACACAACACCCCTGCTGCATTAGTTTTCCTATCTTTGGCTGTCTGCTATTGAACAGCGGAGAATCAATATTATGATGCAACCTTTCGAAAAGACTTTGCCCTTCAAAACGGATGGCGCTTACCATGGTTTCGCGGAGGTGAGTGGTATGCTGCATATTGAGCGTGACCATTTAGAACTAGAGTTTGAGGTGAAGGATAGCTTTTTGGGAGCCCTGAAATCTGGGCCAAAACAGCTGGAGATTGCCTATGCTGACTTGTCAAATTTGACCTATGTACGTACCCTTTTTACATCTAGGTTAGAAATCAAAGTTAAACGTTTGGGGGTTTTATCGCGTTTTCCCGCTGCTAAAGATGGAATGATTTCCCTCAAAATCAAGCGAAAGCTAAAGGAGGAAGCGGAAGATATCGCAACTTATGCCAACCTACGGATTGCCGAGATAGGGTTGGAGAACCTGGAAGGGTAGGAGCAATGAAAGTAATCAAAGTGGTATGCGGTATTATTTACAAAGAGAACAAGATATTCCTTTGCCGAAGAAAACCGGAAAAATCCCTGGGCGGCTATTGGGAATTTCCCGGCGGTAAAGTAGAACTCCACGAAAATCCAGAAGCGGCACTGCTGCGAGAACTCCACGAAGAATTAACGATGCAGGTAAATGTCGAACACTATTTCGGCACCTCTATGTATGATTACCCTGATTTTAAGATAGAACTGATTGCTTACGTCTGCACCCTTCAAGCCGATCAATTCGTCCTCACAGATCATGATGCCTTTGCGTGGGTAGCGCCGGAGGAATTACTCGATTGGAAGTTGTCGCCAGCGGATGTGGGGTTGGTGGAGGAGCTGTTATAAATGTTTTTTGATTAGAAATTATGTAAGCGTTTTATCAATCAACCACGTCTCACCCTCCAATTACCGGCACCAATACCTTTTCCGGCTTTACCGTAGGCTGTTCCTTAATCGGAATAAACTGCGTTTCCAAATATTCTTCATCCCGATAGGTGGTAGTGACGAGGACGGCGATGATCTTCACGTCGACATTAATTGCTTCTATCATGTTGTCGTTCGTGAGTTGGAGGGTATAATTGCCGCTGAGGTGTTGTGTCATTTTCCCAAATGCGGTAACACTATTGCCTTCGGCAACAGGGCGCTTGGATGCATCGTTGGTGATGGTGAAAAGGATGTTGTCGCCCGCTACTGGTGGAGAGGAAAACATACTCACACCCTCAATGGCGAGCAGGGCCAGGGCACCGTATCCAGAAGAAATGAATCCTGTAGAAATCATAGCTTTGGTGACATTGCTAGCGGCCGCCTTGGTGTTGGCACTCTTATACCAGGCATCACCAGTGGTGCCCGTAGAGATGGCGTAAGCCCAGGAGACGGTTTCGGTAGCCTTGTAAGGCAGATGAATATTGGGCTCGTATACCGCTTCGGGAATCGAGAAACGGATACTGTTGGTGTTGCCATTGAGATTGGTGGAGGAGTGTATCCGCTCGGTTCGGTTGAGGATAGTCTCTATAGTGGTGTCGATATCAGCTACGACTCGGCGACTACAAGCAACTTGTTTGGTCTCATAGCCAATGATGCTCGCTTCCGTGCTTGATTGTTCCACCCACTTTACAGCGGTGTTGAAGTTGGTTTTACCCGCTGCCGGAATTCTACCTATCGACAGGTGACACATACGGCTCCCCAATCCGCTGTGTTTCAAACGAAATTGGTAGACACCCTCCTCCATTATCTGTATGCGTTTTTGGGTCTTACTGACCTGAAGATTTGAGTAAACTACCTGATCGGGGTAACGTAGAATTTCCACCTCTCTCAGTTCCTTGCCATTGACTTCCTCCAAGGAAAATACCACCTCGTCGCCAGCGGTAAACCCAAAGTAAAGGTATTCTTCACCACTTATTTTCAGGGTCTGATCGGTTATTTCGATGGTCTGCTGCGCCACACATAGGGTAGTGAAACAGGAGAATAGGGTACCTATCAATAATCTTTTCATGTTCAACGGGTTTGATACATGGAGCAATAGTCTTGCGTAGTGCTAATATGATGAATCACGAGATTGCTGTTTTTCTGAATGACAAATTCACTCAAGCCTACATTGGTTTTGTTTCTTCGATTCCAATCGTAGGTGTAGCCGAGCTCTGTCCAGGGATAGTTCTTGTTCCACTCTGGGTTGTAGTAAGATGCCAAACGAAGGTCATTGATCCAATCTTTATGTTCTTCAGTGACGTCAGCAGGAAAAGCTAATTCACAAGCGCGGTCAGTAATTTCCGGGTCGGGACACGGGCGGAACAGGTCTTTGGGTTGAACCCAAAACTCAACGAAATACTGCTTTTTTGTATCTGGAGGTAAGCCCAATAATTGCTTCAGTCGGAGATCCAGACCTTCTCTCCGGCCAAAGGCTGGCGACTGGCACTTTTGCTGGAGCTGAGGAGCAAGCGTAACCCAGATGGGATAATTTCCTGTATTGTAAAAGCCGGTAGAAGGATTTGTTTTGTAATAAGTCGTGTCATTTTGCCAGGTAGCTACCAAGATGTATTCTTGGCCGGCAATGGTCTTGCGCACGAGATCTGGATTGGCTGGGGTAACCTGCGTGAGCGATTGAGAGATGTCCCAAGGTTGAGGCTTGGCAGCATCACCAATGACTTCAGCATAGACTTGTTGGATTTTTACTTCATCGTAATCCTTAGTCAATAAACGGGGAGAACAACTAAAAGTGGCAGTCAATGTCAGTAGAAACAGTAAGCGGTTAAAGGTTTGCATGATGAGTGTTAGGTTTCATTTAGAAACTCTAAATCTACCAATAATCAGTTATTTTCTTTCCAATGATCCAACAATTTCTTCGCCACGCTCATGTTGGTCACATCGGCAATCTCGGAGGCGCGGGCTTCCTGAATTTTCTTCAAAGACCCAAAATGAGTAAGCAATTTCTCTGCGGTTTTTTCACCGATACCGGGAATATTGGTCAAGCCGCTTTTGGTGAAATTTTGCGAGCGCTTGTCGCGATGGAAGGTGATCGCAAAGCGGTGTGCTTCATTACGAGCATGCTGGATAACTTTGAGGCTTTCTGATTTTTTGTTGATCAGCAGTGGGACCGAGTCGTTGGGGAAGAAAATTTCTTCCAACTTTTTAGCGATACCCACGACGGTGATTTTGTTTTCCAAACCCAACTTTGTAATGCTCTTCATGGCCGAACTCAACTGCCCTTTACCACCGTCGATGATAACCAACTGGGGGAGGGGCTGCTCCTCGTCTAGCAGGCGCTTGTAACGCCGATAGACCACTTCTTCCATGCTCGCAAAATCATCGGGCCCCACGACGGTTTTGATGTTGAATTTGCGGTAATCTTTTTTACTGGGTTTACCATTTTTGAACACGACACAGGCCGCCACGGGGTTAGTCCCCTGGATGTTGGAGTTATCAAAACACTCCAGGTGTAAGGGCACTTTATCCATTTGCAGGTCTTCCTGCATGGTTTTCAAGATCCTTTCCGTTGGGGTTTGTTTGGTGGCGTAGGTAGCTGCTTGCTTGCGTTTTTGCAGCAGGTAGTAATTGACGTTTTTCTCACTAAGATCCAACAGCTTTTTCTTATCGCCAATTTTTGGCACAACTACGGTCGCTTCGGTCTCTGGCAATTCAATTTCACGGCTCAGGATAATTTCCGTAGCAATGCTATTGAAACGTTCCCGCAAACGGGGAATAACGTATTGGAGCAAATCCTCCTCTTCGTCATCCAGGTTGGGGATCAACTCCTGGGTATGCGTATGGATGATGGCGCCATTCACTACCTTGAGGTAATTGACATAAGCTTCTTTATCATCAATAGCGAGACTAAATACATCTACATCGCGGATGGTGGTGCTCACCACAGTGCTTTTCGCCTGGTAGTCTTCAAAAGCAGTGAGGCGTTCCTTTAGTTTTTGAGCAGCCTCGAACTCCAGGTTTTCAGCGTGCTCTTGCATTTTATCCGTAAAGTGCTGTTTTACAGGCCCGAAATTGCCTTTAAGGATGTTTTTAATTTGGTCAATCTTCTCATTGTATTCGGCTTCGGATTCTAGTCCTTCACAAGGCCCCATGCAATTTTTGATGTGGTATTCCAGGCACACTTTTATTTTACCATCCTCAATGTTCTTCTCACTGAGGTTAAACGTGCAGGTCCGCAAAGGAAACAACTGCTTGATGAGGTCGAAGATGATGTTGATCTTCCCCTTACTGGTATAAGGCCCAAAGTAAGTACTGCCATCGCGGATCACCGTTCGAGTAAAAAACACCCTGGGGAAGCGCTCTTTTTTGATACAGATGTAGCTGTAGGTCTTGCCGTCCTTAAGCATTACATTGTAGCGTGGCTGGTACTGTTTGATGAGGGCACTCTCGAGCAGCAGTGCGTCAGTCTCCGTTTCTACCACAGTGAATTCCAGCCGAAAAGCATTCTTAACCATGATTCGGGTACGATGAATCCGGTCTTTTCGATCCCCAAAATAATCGGCTGTTCTACTTCGCAAGCTCTTGGCCTTCCCTACGTAAAGGATATTGTTTTCACTATCAATAAAGCGATAAACCCCCGGTTGTTTGGGGATGGTGTCAGCAATAGCTTGGTAGTCAGCAGTGGTCATTGATCTGGCAGAATGTATTTAGGAACAGCACAAAAACGAATTACGCAATATGCGGCATCAATAATAAAACAAATGATTGGGAAAAAGTTGAGAAGCACCGAGAAAACCCTTACACTTTTACACCCTTACACTTTTACACCATAATCTACCAATCCACCTTCACCCCATCCTTATAAAGCAAGAAGCGATCTTCTGGCTCATTGAAGGCCAGGGCCTGGTTGATACCGAAATCCACAGCCCCCTCAATGTCCATGCCTTGGGCAATACCGAAATAGAAACCTGAAGCGAAAGCCGTAGCGGCCTGGTCACCAACACTCCAGCTGGTGCCTACCACGTAAGGTACAATCTTGGAGATCGCTTCGGCTTGCTGGCTGGAATGACAGGCATTAAAGACGACTACTTTGATGGGGATGTTCTGGCGTTGTACGATGGACTTGAATGTACGCTTCAGAAAAGTCGTATTGACAAAATGAGCGTGACGCTTGTCTTCGTCTAATAGAAAAATTCCAGATTCCTCCTCTTGCTTTGCCGCAGAGGTCGTGGTGTCCTGCCTGCCAGCACGACTTTCTCTGATCATGTTTTGTACTTCGGGAGCTTTGCGGTCACCGTGTCCAGAAAAATGTACGATGTCGGGTTTCTCCAGAAAGAGGTACTCGGCAAATTCAGAAGGCGTCACCGCTTGTCGAAATTTCAGCGGGAATTTTTCGGGTTCCAGGGCTTCTTGTAGCCGAGCGGAAACGCGACTATGCTCGGTGGTGAGCTGCAATTTTGCCGTATCGGAAGGGTTGGAGGCCAGGAATAAAATTTTGGTGATACCATCTGTGCCGGCAGCGGAAGCAGCGGGTACCTGAGGGTTAGGTGCTGGACCTGTTACGGGTGTTGGTGTAGGCGTTGGTGAATCATTTTGCTCACTGAGATCCGTTAAAAAACCGAGCAAGCTGTGGGTCAGTTGTGCTTCTTCTTTGCGAAAATCATCGTCATCAATGATGCCGATCATTTTGTTCTTTTTATTGGAGTTATACCTGCTTTGGAATATCGTAATCGTCGTACTGTAGTCAGTATCATTGATCACTTCTGGCAATTGCGCCGCAGCGTTAATGGCACGCCCTAGTTTAGCGTTGCTCAGTAAACCTCTTATTTCCTGTATCGTCATTTATATTCTTTCTATGGGCTGGGAAACAATGATACCAAGATTTCTCTTTTTTTCAAGTATCTCCACTTGACTTTCTCTATTTTTACGAAAATACATAATTGAAACGATGAAATTGGAAGGCATTTACAAACTTCAAGGTGTAGTACAGCATTATCAATGGGGTGGTACGGATTTTTTACCCAACTTGTTACTTGAATCCAACAAAGAAGGCAAACCCTGGGCGGAATATTGGCTGGGTGTGCATCCCAAGGGGACCGCAATGGTAGCCACTGAACAAGGCCCTCAAAGTCTGGCCGAAGTTTTGCGGGGAAACCCTGCGCTTTTGGGCGAAAAGGTCGCCCGTGTTTTTGGAGAATTACCTTTCCTATTCAAAATTCTCGATGTCAAAGAGATGCTTTCTATTCAGCTGCATCCAACACGAGAGGTCGCCGAAGAGCGTTTCGCGAAGGAGGAAGCTGCAGGCATCCCCCTTTTAGCGGATCACCGAAATTACAAAGACAAAAACCACAAACCTGAGGTCATGGTTGCCCTGACCGACTTTTGGCTCCTACATGGTTTTCAGACCAAGGCGGTTATTGAGCAATCTTTGCAGGAAATTTCTGCTTGGGCGGATTTAGCATCAGTATTAACCAATAAAGGTGTACCCGGCTTGTACGAAAGAGTGATGACCGCAACGGAGGAGGAGGTCTTTTCGTGGCTTGATCCACTGTACCAAAACTTGAAAGAAAGACAAGGAGCGCTAGTGCCTAGCCATCCTGATTATTGGGCTTGGCAGGCTTTCTTGCAATACAGTACAGCAGGTCATCATGATCGCGGGGTTTTTTCTATCTACTGGTTCAATCTGGTTCACTTGGTGGCAGGAGAAGGGATTTTTCAGGCTGCTGGTATCCCGCATGCTTATCTGCGAGGCGTCAACGTGGAATTGATGGCCAATAGTGATAATGTACTACGCGGTGGACTCACTCCAAAGCACATTGATGTACCAGAATTGCTTGATAATATTAATTTTTCGGCAGTTAGTCCCCAAATTTTACGTGGTGAAGTAAGTGATCATAATGTGCTCGATTATCCCGTACCCGTGCCAGATTTTACATTAAAACAGTACCAAATGCTTCCCGGTGAAACCTTCTCTACTAGCGAAGAGGGGCCGCGGATTCTATTGATTCTCAATGGTGAGGCCAATCTCAACGGCCAGGATTACCGAGGAGGGGAGGCTGCCTTTATTCCTGCCAATCAAAAATTAAGTTGCGAGAATAAAGGGGAACAAAACCTGCGATTTTTTGTTGCGGGAGTAAGTCAGGATATGAATATATGATCTAACCTTGATTGGTTATGTATCTATTTTATTCTTACCTTTATCAACCACCCCTTTGTAGAGTACCAGCATGACAACTGACTATCAGCAACGTTACCAGCTAGAGTTAGCCCAGAAAACCCTGCGCTGGGGTAGGTATATAGCTTTGATAGCCATCGTATTTATCATTGTTTTTTATTTTGGTGACCTATATGACCTGAAACTGGAGAATACCTTGCCCTGGCGGCTTCTCGGTTTGGCTGGCCCCGTTCTTTTTTTGTCTTCCCGTTTTATTAGTGCTTTTCGAGAAAAAGTGATTCCTTTTTATAGCTTGATGATGTTGCTGATCATAACCATGATGTCCATTATTGCGGCGCAAATTTTTATTGATCCAGCATCTTCCGATCGTCAGTTGTTTGCGGTGACCACAGGTTATATCTCTGTTTGGGTCTTAATTGCCATGATTGCTTTTGGCGGGCGTCGGTACATTAGTTTATTTGGGGGAATAATATTGGTGGTGACTTTATTGGTTTGCTATTTTTTTAGTGATACGACGAGCGGTATCGGTTTTATCATGTCCATGCTGATGGCAGGCATTTTAGCGATTGTACTGATGATCAGCCAGGCCAGGTACGATCGCGATCGTGCTTTTAGTGTGTATGCGCTGGAGGACAGCCGAGATACCATCAAAATACAAGCCGAAGACTTACAACTTGCCAATGAAAACATGATGACCTTTACCCGGGCAATGTCTCATGACCTCCAAAGTCCGCTTCGTAGCGTACGATCCTTCCTCGATTTATACGAACAGCGCAGCAAAGGCCGAATTCCTGAAGACACGCAAGAATATCTTGATCTCGCTCGTCATTACCTCAAAAGAGGTCAAATGGTCGTAAGCGACTTGCTCACCTATTCAAAAATAGGCAAGGATCCCATCGTGAAAAACAGGATAGATTTCTTAGCTTTATGTGAGCAGATCGTCACTGAAATTACTGCTTCTTTGGATGCAAAAGATAAATTTCAGATAGAATACCATCTGGAAGAACCTACTTTGGCTGCCGACGAAAAACTACTTTGGCATATCTTACAAAACCTGGTGAGCAACGCGATAAAGTTTTCTCAGAAGGAGTCGGCACCACTTATTCAGATCAAATCCTGGAAATCGGGTACAGAAACCGTTATCGAAGTCAAAGACAATGGTGTCGGCTTCGATCAGGATTTTAGTACGGAACTTGGCAAGCCTTTCACGCGGCTCCATGGCAATGAATTTAGTGGCACGGGCATTGGCCTTTCCATCGTTCGACAGGTCATGGAATTGCACCAAGGGCGCTTTTGGGCAACGAGTAAACCCGGAGAAGGTGCCAGCTTCTTTTGTGCTTTTCCAAATGAATAACATTACGGCGTTCATTTGCTGCTTAGTGGCGGATTAAAAATGGAGGCAGTTATTTCCGTCTTTTTACTTAATATTAAGTTTGGGAAAGAAAAAACGATGGAAAACATGAACTCCTGGTTCTTACTACTATTTCTCCTGTTGCTGAGTGCCTTGGCTCCTGCTCAAACCTGGCAGCCAGCCTATTGGAAAACCCTTGACGGAAATGTAGATAGTGGAACGGTCGTAGTTCCAAAAAGAATGCTGACCAAACCTTGGCACATCAGGTACCTTTCTTCGGACGGCATTCCACAGGAAGGAGAAAATTTAGATTGGTTGGTGACCAGCGGCGACACGCTATATATTCGTAAGGAGTATTCCATGGGTGCCAGCACCATGTATCAGCAAGTGATTGGTGGCCAATTGAGCCTTTATCATGCCATTGCTCCCAAGGGAACTTTTGATTGGCAAATCCAATCAGCTACGCAATATGTCCAGGTCAATCAGTATGGCTTTTTACCCCAAATGGATAAGCTCATGGGGGAGGAATGCCCAGAGCTTGCCCAGAAGCCCAATGACAAGACAACGTCTTATAAGCTGCTATTAGCGGCGGAAGACATCAACCACTGCTTGGGGCCAACTGCGCTGAGGTATTCTTTGTTGGGGAAACCCATTAAGTGGAGATTTAATTTCGGCGTGATAACGCCCTTGAGTCTGATCAGTCCCGCAGAAAATAAAGGAGCCTACTGGGGTGCCCGGTTTGCGGTCGAACGCAATATCCGGCGCCTGTTCAATGGTTTTTATCTGACAGCGGGCCTGCAACCTTACTACTATCACCAAAAATCCAAACTGACCCTTGGCCCCTTGAATGGAACCTACGAGCAAGAATGGGAGATGTCTGCCCTGCAAACCAATATAGGTGCCAAGTTAGAACCTTTTCCTAATGCCAGGGTTTCTCCCTATGGGGAACTTGGTTTGGGGGTTGTTTTTCCTTTCTCTCACCAGCGTTATGCTGTTTTGGAAGAGGGAGAGCCTCAAAGTCCAGGCTATCCTATTGTAAGTAGCATAAAAGGTGGAATGAAGACCAGTTTCGGTATCTACGGGGCCTACGGATTACGGGCTAAGCTCAATGAGAAATGGGCTGCTTGTCTGCAAGTCTCTCATGACGGCATGTTTGTCGATCTCGATTACGGCGACTTGTCCGGAGGAGGGCGGAGTTTGTTTTTTAATCAGGATAATGCTCTCTATATTGGAGAATGGCGGCGCTGGGAGCTACTTTTGCAAAGACAATTTTAGGACTTTTTAATTTACCTGAACGCTATGGCACTGACTTCCTTATGGACAGGATCTGATAATTATTTGTGTGATGCAGAACTGGCCCAGGCTTTCCACATGTCCCGAGTATTGGGCATGCCCTTGCTGATTGAAGGGGAACCCGGAACAGGCAAGACTGAATTGCCATTGCAATACGCCAAAGACCAGGGCTTGGAACTGTTTGTGTTTCCTGTGGGTTCCAAAAGTACAGTCGAGCAATTCGTCGCCAATTTTGACCACGTCCGCTATTTACGCGATTCCCAGGTGGAAGTACTCAACGCGCAACGCGAAGAAAAAGGCCTTGAGCCGCTAAGTAGCAGCGGACGTATGACTGAAAATCTCGATGATTACGTACAACTTGGCCCGGGAGCGAAAGCTTATCTCAAGCCGAATTCAGTTTTGTTGATTGATGAAATCGACAAAGCTCCCCGCGAATTCCCTAATGATCTGCTCTATGCCCTCAGTCATCGTGCATTCATTCTCCCGGAATCAGGTCGCACCATCGAGGTATCCGAAACAGATATGCCTGCCGTCGTCATCACCAGTAACCGCGAACAGGAGCTGCCCACCGCCTTCAAAGGGCGTTGTATTTATCACTATATACGTTTTCCGGAACCCGCTACCATGCGTCAAATCATTGCCAAGCACTTTGCCAAATTAGAACCTCGCTTGCTAGACAGTTGTCTGGACCTTTTTTACCAACTCCGTGAGATGGGCCTCGAACGAGCACCCTCCACCCGTGAACTTCTCAACTGGATCAAATACCTCCAAGCGTTCGCTCCCGAAGAAGCGCAGTCCCGAATTCAAGAGCGCAACGGCATGGGCGTTTTGGTAAAAAACCAGAAAGATATGGAGAAGGTTTTGCGGCTGTATGGAAAGTGATTTTTTCTGGTGTAAAAGTGTAAGTGTGTAAAAGTGTAAAAGTTTTTTTTTGCTCCTACCGAACACCTTAACCTTTACACCCTTACACGCACCCAACCTTTTAAACTATCTTATGTTCTCCACCCTCCCACATACCTTTCGCGAGCACGGCCTACAGGCGGATGTGCGTACGCTCTTGCTTCTGCGCAAAAGCCTGGAACGAGGACTGGTGCGCACCTTGGGCGATTTGTACCTGGTGCTTAAAGGTTTGGTGACCAATGATCCCAAGGATTATGGCCCTTTCTCCGAAGCGTTTTACCAGTATTTTTTAACCATTGATTTCTTGCCGGGAGAAAAACTGGAGCAGGCCATCCAACGCTCACGCGTTTACCAGGAGTGGCTGGAAAGAGAAGACTTACTGGACGAAGCAACCGACGAAGACTTGGTAGATCGTTTCCTCAATGAGATTCATCTGAGCAGTTATGATATTCAACAAATGCTCGATGGGGAAGCTATTTTTCGCGAAGACAATCCTGACTTGGCCGATACTGATGACCTTGCAGACGAAGAAGGCATGGCCGATACTGATGATAGCCCTATTCAGCAAGGAGCTGATTATAGCAATATGTCCCTGGAGGAGCTGCTCGAAAGAATGCGCCAGATCGCGGAGCAACAGAAAACCCGCCATCGCGGCGGTAGCCATTGGATAGGGCAGGGGGGCATGTCGCCTTACGGTCATGGTGGTGCTGCGGCCGGAGGTATTCGCCTGGGTGGCCCCGGAGGCGGTAAGATGGCTCGCAAGGTCATCGGTGACCGCCAATATTACCCCGTCGATCGCAAAATGCCCCTGCAAGACGACAACATTGATGTAGCCCTTTCTTTTTTGAAAGGCATCGAAGAAGAATCTGCCCAAAGCATTCTTGATATCCCCGAAACGGTAAGGGAAGGCGTACGCCAGGGAGGATTATTCTTACCTGTGCAAAAAGATAAAAAAGAGCAAAAACTACAAGCCATCCTCATGGTCGACAACGGTGGCCGCTCCATGACCCCGTACGTGCGGATGATCCTCAAGCTGTTCTCTAAAATGAAACGCCGCTTCGCTCACGATCTCAAAACCTACTACTTCCACAACACCATTTACGGCGGAGCATATACCGATCCGGCCCGTCGCAACTTCGAACCCATCGACCAGATACTCGCCAACGCCAAGGATTACCAAGTTTTTGTGATCGGTGATGCCGACATGGCCCCTTATGAGTTGTCTCAGGCAAGTATCGCCCATTGGCAGGCCATCCACGCACGTTTTCCTCGCGCCGTCTGGCTCAACCCTCTTCGCGAGCGCTACTGGGAGTACGCCTTCACGGTCAGCATCATCAAAAGCTTTTTCCCCATGTACCCCCTCACGGTAGGCGGCTTAGAGAAGGCTGTTCTTTACCTCAATTCTAAGAAGATGTAGCTATTTTGGGGCCATTCGCTATGTTGTGCTCTACCGATGGAAGATCGGTATGCGCCGAGCTTTAGGCTAGGCCTTATGACTGGATTTCCCCGGGCCACGGCCCGCCCATGTCCTCCGCTTGGGCGGAGGTGGCCCGCTAGGGTCGGAGGTGGGCTACCCGCTGACGGGGTCGATTCGCAGCATCGGGGATGATGCCCTGCTGACCATAGTTGTATTGGTTCTACCGCTTCCTCTCCCAAGAGTCGCCTCCAACGGTCAAATTAACCATACCATGCCATCCTTGTAATGGGGGTGATCTAAGGCGAATTCATGAATTTTCCCTAGAAAAAGCAAAAGGTGTTCCGCTGGTCGCTCCACCAGCACACAGGCCGGCAAGCCCAACTTCTAACAGGATAAATTGAAATATTTCTCCACTTAGTTTGTTTTTTAAACTAAGTGCGCTTATATTTGTCATATGAGTACTTAGTTTAAAAACAAAACAAACTAAAAACCCCAAATAATATGTTCGGTTTCAAGCACATTCAATTCGACGCGATGACCTATGTCATGCACTACAAAAACGGCACCATCCACCAAGAAGGACGCGGTCTCTCTTTTTTCTATTTCAAACCTAATAGTTCTATTGTTGCGATCCCGATGGGGGGCAATGATTTGCCATTTGTATTCAAGGAGATGAGTGCTGATTACCAAACGGTCACCATCCAGGGGCAGATCAGCTATCAGATCAGTGAGCCCAAAAAACTGGCGGACGTTCTCGACTTCACCGTTAATGAAGAGGGGAGGTACAAAAAGAATGATCTAGAAAAGCTCAATCAACGCACCATCAACGAGGCGCAAACAGCGGTGACGGCTTTCATTCATGGACTGAGTTTGCAGGATGCCCTTGGTGCTGCTTCTACCCTGGAGCAACGCATCCTCAGTGGGCTACAATCGTCTCCGATGATTGGCATGCTGGGCATTGAGATCATGGGCGTCAACATCTTGGCCGTTCGTGCTGTGCCGGAAATGACACGCGCACTGGAAACTTCTACCCGCGAAAAACTTCAGCAGGAGGCCGATCAAGCCATCTACGAACGTCGCAATTTTGCCGTAGAGCAAGAGCGAAAAATCAAAGAATCAGAGCTCAATACGGAGATTGCCATCGAAGAAAAGCAGAAGCAAATCACAGAAAAGAAGATGGAGTCGGAGGTGCTCCGTCAGGAAAACAAGCGGAAGCTCAACGAAATGGTGATGGCCGGTAACATTGAGCTGGAGCAGCAGCGCCAATCGCTGGTGGAGCAAAAAGCCATCAATGATCGCAAACTTGCAGATACCAAAGCCTACGTGGTAGATACCACCCTAAAACCCTATAAAGACCTGGACTGGAAGATGATCACCGCCCTGTCTAATAACCCTGACCCACGCTTAAACATGACACTGGCATTCCGTGAATTGGCTGAGAATGCGGGTAAGATTGGTAACCTGAACATCAGCCCGGATCTATTAGAAAACCTCTTGGAAAAAGGTAGATAATGAGTTACGAATATGCGTTGATCGTTAAAAACAAGACTCGAATGGAGCAACTCATTGAGCGCTTCAATACCAAGGCCCAAGCCCGGTTTTATCTGGAACGCAATGGCGGCGACTTTGATGAATACGAGCTGGAACACCTCAATTTTCAACATGCACTCAGCGAGGTACAACGCCAGTTGGCCGGCGTGCTAAAGTACAAACTGCTTGATCGTTCTTTTCTGCCGGGGTACTTGTTTGCCAAACAGCATCTCATCATTACGGTGGGGCAGGATGGCTTGGTGGCCAATACGGCTAAGTACGCCGGAAGCTGCCCCATCCTGGCCGTCAATCCAGATGTGGATCGCTACGATGGGGTGCTTTTGCCGTATACGGTAAACAACTTCCTGAGCGGGGTACGTCGCATCCTGCGTGATGACTTTCCAGTAGAGGAGGTCAGTCTGGCGGAAGCTCGTCTGCAGGATGGTCAGCGATTATTAGCGTTCAATGAGCTGTTTATTGGTGCTTCCAGCCATGTTTCGGCACGTTACGAGATCGCTATGGGGCAGCAGCAAGAGGTGCATTCCTCTAGCGGCTTGTTGGTCTCTACAAGGGCAGGCTCTACGGCTTGGCTAAGCTCGGTCTTCAATATGGTGCAGCGCGTACCAGCTATTTTTGGCGCACCTACAGGTTTTCAGCCGCCGCAAGTAGCCGCCAATGAGTTGATCTTTGCGGTGAGGGAACCTTTTGCTTCCAAGCAAACCCAGATCAATATGGTGGCAGGCAAACTGGGCGAGCAGCAACATTTACAATTGAGTTCACTAATGCCCAGCCAGGGCGTTATCTTTAGCGACGGTATCGAGCAGGATTTTCTTCAGTTCAATAGTGGTGCGGTGGCAACCATTGGCGTCGCACCCGAGAAGGCGATGCTAGTGCAGCAGTGATTTTAACTTAACGTGAGGTTGGGCATTAATCGCTTGATTTTCAATAGCAATACACCATGTGCGACCTCTCTGAGGTCGAAATAAGGCATGAACGACCATTCTACCAATTTTTGACCTCTCCGAGGTCATACATAACATCTCGGAGAGATGCCATATTGGTAGTAAATACAAACGATATAACTCACCCGACCTCGGAGAGGTCGCATATAATACCTCCAACCTCACATTAACTTATAAAGATGTTTTACAGTACTCAAAAAATTATCCAAGCCATTGAAAGCGGGCGAGTAGTTGATTTCCTCTTCTTCTGGGGGCATCGCCCGCGTAAGGACGGAGGTATCGGCAAGAGCTGCCTTTCGCAATGGTATGCCAGTGGTTTCTCCTTTGATGGCGAGTATTTCCCTACCGCTGAGCACTGGATGATGGCCGGAAAAGCCCGCTTGTTTGGTGATGAGCCAATCCGCCAACATATCCTCAAAGCAGCTTCGCCCCTGGAGGCCAAGCGTTTGGGACGAAAGGTGAAAGGTTTTGAGCAAAATAAATGGAGCAATGCCGCCCAAGAATTGGTGGTAGAAGGCAACTACTTGAAGTTTTCTCAATCAAAACGCCTAAAATCCTTCTTGCTTAGTACCGGCGATCAAGTATTGGTAGAGGCCGCTCCGAATGACGCGATTTGGGGGATAGGCATGGTCGCAGAAGACCCACGGGCCAACGATCCAACGCAGTGGATGGGCACCAATTGGTTAGGCTTCGCGCTGATGGAAGTAAGAGATAGGTTGAAGTGATGAATGCTGGTCGGGAGTAAAGTGGAATATAACCCGACCAAAAAGGCGGGATAGTCTGGATGCTAAGCTACATGCTGTTTCATAAAGACCAGTCTTTTGGTGTGAATGACTAGAAAATTAGTTGTCTCATCGAAAAGAATCGATAAAGCTTTTTTTGCGTTGCTGTGCCCTCCTCCATAAGGTCGGGTTTCAAACCCAGCGCTATAGCGTAAAGAGCTATTGTACTCCCTGATTTGTCCCTAAGATGTCATTTCAACAGCGAACATTTACAAAGATGATGTAAGACGCCACGCATCGCTTCATTCCGCTTATCTTTGTGCATCAACATCCCGAAACAGCACAAAAATCAATGCGTACACTTATTGGTCTCTCTTTTTTGTTCCTACTGTCGACTTCTAATAAGGCGCAGGATATTTTTTTGAGTACCCTCAATAACCAGTTGTATAGCCTGGATTTGTCGGACTGTAGTTACCAGCAGATCGGGGCTATGCCGGTTAGTTCTACGGATATTAGTTTTCACCCCAACGGCAACTTGTATTGCGTAACCTCGACGGGGCAATTGTATCAAATCAATCCATTGACCGGAGCCAGTACCTTCTTGCACATGTTTGAGCCGGGGGCTTCCCAGTTGTACACAGCACTGACAATTTCTGCTGAGGGTATCTTTTACGTTTGTGGACTGGGGGGCGACTTGTGGCGTTATGATCTGGTTTCGGATGCTGGAACATTTATCGGCAACGTGGGGTATGGCGCCGAAGGCGACCTTACTTTCTACGACGGGGAACTGTACATGGCCTCGGAAAACGATAATATCGTTCAAGTAGATCTTCAGGTACCATCCAATAGTACGATTGCCGTAGACGGCAATGTACCAGGTCGAATTTTTGGCATTGTATCCTTTGCGGAAAGCTGCGACGAGATTTCGGTATACGCTCTGACGGACAATGCCGCCAATGTGTACGAAGTGAATTTTGCTGATAGTAGTCTTGATTTTTACTGTTCCATACCTCTACAGGTGAGCGGTGGTGCAAGCACCTTCGAGTTTTTGGGCTCCAACCCTGTATACATTGATGAAGTGGAGGTAGATGGATTCAATTGTGCCAATAACGATGGCACCATCAGTATCACCGCCAGCGGTGGAGTAGGGGCACTGATCTATTCTTTGGATGGGATAGATTTTCAGGCCAGTCCGAATTTTGTGAACTTACCACTTACGACTTACACGATCTACGTGGCCGACGAAGTAGGCTGCATCCGCACACAGGAACTCATTCCTTCTGCCGACGTCCCCGTTTTCAACGAAGTCAGGATAACCAATACGACCTGCGGGCTGGTCAATGGCCAAATTGAAGTAATGGTCAGTGGCGGTTTGGAACCGTACACGTTTTTTGTGAATGGCATGCAGAGTAGCAGCTTGACGGTAACGGACCTACCCGCAGGGAATTATCAGTTGGAAATCATTGATGCGGCGGGTTGTACTGCTATGACACAAGCCAATTTGGGCGGCGCAGGGGTGCCGGTAATTTCCAACATCAATATAGTCTCTACCACTTGTGGAGAGGATAATGGTTTTCTGTCGTTTGCTGTTACTGCAGGACTGATGCCCTTCCAGTTTTCGCTCAATGGTGGTCCGGTGCAAAACAGCGGTAATTTCTCTGGACTAGCCCCTGGGCTATACACCCTCAATTTGGTAGATCAGGCCGGGTGTACTGCTACGGCTTCAGCCACTATATTGCCCAGTGGCATTTTTGAAATTGTGGAAGTGCTGGTTGCAGATGCCACTTGTGGGGAAGAGAATGGGCGCATTGAGCTTGTCGCTACAGGAGGCATACCACCCTATGCTTACGAGCTTAATGATCTTGGTAATGTATCTACCCCGATCTTTACCGACCTCGCTTCGGGAGTTTATACTGTTCGCGCCGAAGATGCTTCGGGCTGCTTTGCGGAAACTACCGTGAGTTTGGCAAATACACCGCCGGTAAGTATTGTACTACAGAACCAGCGATCCGCCTCTTGTTTGGAAGAGGATGGTGAAATATTGCTGACCTTTTCTGGTGGTGAGGGGCCGCTTCGCCTAACACAGAATGGAATTTTAATTGGAACCGAAGGGAAGATTTCGGCTTTAGCAGCGGGCACTTATGAATACGTTCTCAGCGATAGCCTGGGTTGTACGGATCGTCTGATGGTGACTTTGGGAGCAGGGAATTGTCCATTTTATTTTCCCAATATTTTTAGTCCCAACCTCGATGGAGTCAATGATTTTTTCGCGCCGAAAGGCGTCAGTATTAGCGATACTCAAATCCTGCGGCTACAAATTTATGACCGCTGGGGTGGCCTCGTTTTTGAGCAAGGCAGTGGCCTGCTAGGCGATGACAAATACCGTTGGGATGGCCGCCGCCTGGGCGAAGACCTTACGCAAGGCATTTACGTTTATTTTATGGAAGTTCAATATGCAGATGGCACCACGGAAGTGTTTTCGGGGGATGTGATGTTGGTGAGATAATGTAACAATCACAAGGAAATTTTAACCTATGGGAAACCTGATAAAAATGTTTTTCAGCTTTAGCATAGATTAATTTCGTAGAACGGAGTTTTACATACGTAGCAACGCAGGCACAGCCTAAGCTGAAAGGGCTAAATAAAAATCCCGGATGGTAGCGTCGTCGCTACCATCCGGGATTTTTAAACTCAAGTACCCAGTACTTAAAACCTACCAGGTATACAACAATCCCAGTCCGCCCAGCAAGTACCAGTCATTGGCATCAGCGTTGCCATTTTCGCTGACACCGTCGAGCAGATCAGAGAAGGTAGCACGGGTGCCTCCGTGGAGGGTAGCAGAAAATGCTGGACTAATCGCAAATCGGATACCGAGGTCAATGGGTACTACGATTAAAGAGCCAGTATCTTCCTCCGTTTTGAAATTCCGATTCTCGGTATAGGTCACAGATTCATTCGTGAAGACCATTCCAAGACCTAAGCCTATGAAAGGAGAGAAATTGCGGTCGAATCTTCCTGAGTCTTCAAAGCTGTTTTCTCCAAGAGGGTGCCACTCTGCTTGTAGTGCCACTTCAACAAGTTTGTTCTCCATGGAGATGCCACGGCTGATGTTGTAGTCGAGGTCACTACCGGAAATTTTACCAAAATTGAGGCCTGCTTTTAGGGCAAATTTCTCCGAAAGGAAATTGCGGTATTGAATACCGGTAGAAAAATTTAGCCGACCCGCATTGATAGGTTCTTGGGCAAGATCTCCCTGGTAGGTGATCATGCCAAAGTTGAGGCCTAAGTCATTGTCTGATTGGGCATTAAGTCCCCAATAAACTGAAAAGAAAAATAGTGTGAGTAAGTAATTTTTAATCATAGGAAGATTTATTACAATAGGTTAGTTTAATAACAGAAAGGTACTTGGTTTTATGATAGGAATCAATCATTAAGCATAAACTTAATGAATAGATTACGTGATTCGAAAAGAGTCCTTGCTGCTTTACCCTTATCTTGGAAAAGCGTTTTATCTTCGGGGCAAGAAGTGCAGAATAATTGATTGTTAAGGAACTATAAATGAGCGAAAAACAGAAGAAATACAGCCCTGTCCATTATCAGCAATACCTAGGATTGGATGAAATACTGGGGGCACAGCGTCCACGTAGTGGTGAATTGGAACCTGTACCGGCACATGATGAAATGCTTTTTATCATTACGCACCAGAGTTACGAGCTTTGGTTCAAACAAATCCTGCACGAGGTAGATTCTGTTGTGGACATGTTCCAGACCAAGCGGGTTGATGAACGCAACATGGGCACGTCGGTCGCTCGCTTAAACAGGGTTATAGAAATCCTCAAATTACTCATCGAACACATTCGGGTGATGGAGACGATGACGCCACTGGACTTTCTGGATTTTCGTAAATTTCTCTTTCCCGCTTCGGGATTCCAGAGTTTTCAGTTTCGTATGGTTGAAAATATGTTAGGCTTACCGGAAGACGACCGGATGACTTACAACAACTACCATTATGCGGCATTTTTTACCGAAGAACAACAAGCAAAGCTGGATCATATTGCACAAGGTAACAACTTGTTTGCCGCCGTGGAGGATTGGTTAGAGCGAACACCTTTTCTAAGCTTTGGGGGTTTTGAGTTCTTAGAGCACTACAAAGCTTCTGTTGAACGCATGGTCGCACGGGAAGCCGAGGCCATCATGGCTTCTGATTACCTGACGGAAGAAGAAAAGGCGATGCGCGTGAAGATGATGGGCAATACCGACCCTTACTTCCAGTCTATCCTCGATCCCGACCAGCACAGCGAAGAAAAAGGGAAGGGAACCTTCCGCTTGAGCTATGATGCGATGTTGGCCGCACTGATGATCAACCTCTACAACGAAGAGCCACTCCTACAGATGCCTTATCGCTTTTTACTGTGCCTGATTGATATCGATGAGCTCTTGACTACCTGGCGTTACCGCCATTCTCAGATGGTCTTGCGGATGCTGGGGCGGAAAACGGGTACAGGGGGATCTTCCGGGCATGCTTATTTGCGGGAAACCGCCATTAAGCACCATATCTTTACGGATTTGCACAATATATCTACCCTGCTTATTCCTCGCTCTGAGTTGCCAGCCTTGCCACCTCGGCTGATCAAACAATTGGGCTTTTTCTACACCCAAAACCACGAGGAATAGTTATGAAACGCTTAGCAAATTTTATCAATGGGCAATACCAAGCCCCAGTGGGAGGTGCTTATTTGCCCGTTTTTGAACCTGCGAAAGGAGCTGTTTACGCCGAGGCACCGGATAGCGATGAGCAGGATGTTGCCTTGGCGATGGCTGCAGCCAAAGCGGCCCAGCCACAGTGGGCAGGTACGAGCATTGATGAAAGGTACCGCATCCTCCATAATATTGCTTTGGGTATTGAGAAAAGAGCAGAAGAGCTGGCTGCTGCCGAGTCGCGAGACAATGGCAAGCCCGTCTGGTTGGCCCAAGAAGTGGACATTCCCAGAGCATCCGCCAATTTCAGGTTCTTTGCGCAGGCGATTACTCAATTTGCAAGTCAGGCGCACGATAATGGGCCGGGAGGATTTAACTATACCTTGCGTGGTCCATTGGGCGTAGTGGTGTGTATTTCGCCTTGGAATTTACCCCTGTATTTGTTTAGTTGGAAAATTGCGCCGGCCTTGGCAGCTGGGAATGCAGTGGTGGCTAAACCTTCAGAAGTGACCCCACTGACGGCCTATCTACTAGGCGAAATTTGCCAGGAGGCGGGCTTACCACCAGGGGTACTGAACATCTTGCATGGCTACGGCCATCGGCTGGGTACAGCCCTCACCAGCCACCCTCAGGTAAAGGCCATCTCTTTTACGGGCAGTACCCGCACTGGTGCCGAAATAGCACGCGTAGCAGCACCGCTTTTCAAAAAGTTATCCTTGGAGTTGGGAGGCAAGAACCCGAACCTCATTTTTGCGGATTGCGATTATGATAAAATGCTCCGTACTACGGTACGTTCTTCGTTTGCCAACCAGGGGCAAATTTGTCTTTGTGGGTCACGAATTTTTGTAGAAGCATCCTTGTATGATCAGTTTAAAGCCGATTTTGTTGAAAAAGTGAAGGCGCTGAAAGTAGGGGCCCCTACGGCTGCTGATACCAAGGTGGGAGCCGTGGTTTCGCAAGCACACTATGAAAAAATTCTTTCGTATATTCAGCTTGCGCAAGAGGAAGGCGGACGTATACTGTGTGGTGGAGCCCCTGTACAACTGGACGGAGAATACGCTAATGGTTGGTACATTGCACCCACTGTTATTGAAGGACTAGCCCACGATTGCCGCACGAACCAGGAGGAGATTTTTGGCCCCGTGGTGACCATTATGCCTTTTGAAACCGAGGAGGAAGTGCTACAATACGCCAATAGCACGGAATACGGACTAGCAGCCACCATCTGGACGCAAAAGCTGGATCGTGCCCATAAACTGGCCCGAGAATTAGAAGCTGGCATTGTCTGGATCAATACCTGGCTCAAGCGCGACCTGCGCACGCCCTTCGGTGGGGTGAAGAACTCCGGTGTCGGTCGGGAAGGCGGTTTTGAGGCCTTACGCTTTTTTACCGAACCTAAGAATGTTTGTTTGGATTTTGAATAAAAAACATTGTCAGACTATGTCAAAATTACTGCCCAAATTTAATTTCAAAGAATGGATTGAGGAAAACCGCCATCTGTTGAAGCCACCCGTTGGCAACAAAGCAGTTTGGGCCAATGGTGAGTACATCGTCATGGTCGTAGGCGGCCCCAATGCCCGTAAAGACTATCACCTGAATGCAACCCCCGAATTCTTCTACCAGGTAGAGGGCGACATTACCCTCAAGGTGATCGACGAAGGGGTGCCCAAGGATATCCATATCCGCGAAGGCGAGATTTATTTGTTGCCTTCCAATATTCCTCATTCACCGCAGCGTGGCCCCAACACCGTAGGTTTGGTCATCGAGCAGCAACGACCCGAAGGTACGGACGATGGCTTGGCCTGGTTCTGTGAAAACTGTGGCAACGAACTCTACCGGGAAGCCTTCACTTTGGAAAATATTGAGACGGATATGCCGGTTATCTTTGATCGTTATTATTCGAACCTCGACCTGCGGACCTGCGATAATTGTGGTACCGTGATGGAGCCACCGACCAAAAAAACAGCTTAATAAAGCGCCTTTTAAAAGCCCCAACTTATGCGTATTAACGGACATTCTCATTTGCTTCCTTATCCGGAACAGATTCCGGCTTTTATGAAGGAAAAAGAGATCTTCTGGATCGATGAAGATCGCAAGTTTATGTTGCAGAAAAACTGGAAGCGTCCGGTCACGGATTCCAGCTTTTTCTTGCACGAAAAGCTGGAATGGATGGCCAGAAACCAGATCGACCACGCGGTCGTTTTGAACCTGTCGCAACTTTACGGCAACGGCCTGCGCATGGAGGAGATGAAGCAGGTACTACGCTGGCAAAACGATTTCAACGCCCGCATACAAGCTGATCATCCCGACAAGTTTAGTTGTGGTTTTGTGATCCATGCCGGCTTTGTGCGTTCGGCCTTGTGGGAGATCGAACGGTGTGTGGAAGAACTGGACTTGCGGGTCTTATGTCTACCTACGCATTACCTGGATTCTACGGGTACCTGGCGAACTATTTTCGATCCCGAGACAGAGCCCATCTTTGAGCTGGCCAATCATTATGGCCTGGCGGTTGAAATTCATCCTTACGATGGTGAAAAATTCATCCAACTTGAAAACACAGCCTGGCGTTTTCACTTGGTGTGGATGCTGGCCCAGTGTGCCGATTCTTACCATTTCTTTACCTTGAATGGTTACCATATCCGCTATCCGAATATGCGTACTTGTTTTGCCCACGGCGGGCAGCTGGCTCAGATCAACCTCGGTCGCCGAATTCAGGGCTTTGATGGCCGACCTGATTTGTTTGAAGGCAAGGCGCACCCCCGTAAGGCCGTGGGGCATCCTAATATTTTCTTTGACACCCTGGTGCACGATACGCTTTCGCTGGACTTAATGATCAAACGCAACAAGGGTGCGGACCAAATCATGGTGGGATTAGATGATCCTTATCCGTTGGGGGAAATGGAAAGTACACCACAATCATCTTACCCCGGAAAATTATTGGACCTAGCGGTTGCGGAAGGAATTATCACCAGTGAACAACAGCAAGAAATGTGGGAAGCCAATGTTTTGCGTTGGTTGGGGGCTGATAAGAATGAAGCGATGATGAATCGGATAAAGGGCTCTCAAGCGATGCCTGCTTAATATCGTCAACCTGATTCCACCTCCTCCTCTCCTCTCCGTAGGATAGGGTTTAAAACCCTATCCTACGGAGAGGAGAGGATCGAATTTTTTTTACTTACGATTATGACCTACCAAACTACAAGGGAATACGCCCAAACCCAAGACGAGAAAGATCCACTGTGCGGGTTTCGGCAACGATTCCACTTGCCTCACCAAAATAATGGTGAACCCTTCATTTACCTGTGTGGTAATTCGCTGGGCCTTCAACCCAAGACTACTAAAGCGGCCATTGAACAGGAATTGCTCGACTGGCAAAACCTCGGGGTAGAAGGCCACTTGCACGCACAAAACCCTTGGTTGCCCTACCATGAATTTCTGACCGAAAAGATGGCGGAGATAGTGGGTGCCAAACCTATAGAGGTGGTGATGATGAACACCCTTACGGTGAATTTACACCTGATGATGGTATCCTTTTATCGCCCGCAAGGTAAGCGTACCAAGATTTTGATGGAAGCCGATGCTTTTCCTTCAGATCGTTATGCTATTAGCTCTCAATTGAAATTTCATGGCTACGATCCTTCTGAGCATTTGTTGGAGTTGAAGGCGCGTGCGGGGGAAGTGTTGGTCAGAGAAGAAGACATCGCTAAGATACTGGAAGAGCAAGGTGCAGAAATAGCGCTGGTCTTGCTGGGGAATACCAATTACTACACCGGGCAGTTTTTTGATATGCCCGAAATCACCAAGTTGGCCCATGCGCAAGGTTGCATGGTTGGTTTTGATTGTGCCCACGGCGCAGGAAATGTACCCTTGGAATTGCACGCTAGCGGTGCCGATTTTGCGGTTTGGTGTTCATACAAATACCTTAATTCTGGTCCTGGAAGCGTTTCGGGATGCTTCGTACATGAGCGCCACGCCCATGATAAAGCCTTGCCCCGTTTTACCGGTTGGTGGGGGCACAACAAAGCTACCCGCTTTGGTATGCGCGATGATTTTGATCCTATTCCGGGGGTAGAGGCTTGGCAACTGAGTAATCCTCCAATTCTTTCATTGGCGGCCATCAAAGCTTCTTTGGAAGTGTTTGCTGAAGCTGGAATGAACAATCTTCGTCAGAAATCATTAGCCCTCACTGGTTACATGGAATACCTGGTCGATCAGTTGCCGGGAGATAAAATAAGTATTATTACCCCGCGTGACCCGGCCAAGCGCGGATGTCAGCTTTCTATTCAGGTTCGGGATGCCGATAAAAGCCTGTTTAAAGCAGTCAGCGAAGCTGGCGTCATTGCTGATTGGCGCGAGCCCGATGTGATAAGGGTAGCTCCGGTGCCGCTTTACAATACCTTTACGGAGGTCTACGATTTTGTGAAAATTTTGGGAGAGAAAATGCAAGCCTAATTTATGAGTAAGAAAGAGCATAAAGTAATCATTATCGGTGCTGGCCTTTGTGGTACACTGTTGGGTATCCGCCTGGTACAGAAGGGGTATTCCGTTGAGCTTTACGAAAAACGTACTGATCTGCGATTAACTACGGAAGAAGGCGGTAGGTCCATTAATCTGGCTTTGTCGCACCGTGGCTTGATGGCGCTGGAAACTGCGGGGATGAAGGAAGAAGTTTTTAAACACTGCATCCCCATGCGCGGGCGAATGATTCATTCTCTGGGTCAGGCCCCCCGTTTTAGTAGCTACAGTGGTCGCGATGATGAGTACATCAATTCTGTATCCCGCAGTGGGCTCAACCGGCTCTTGTTGGAGAAAGCCGATACCTACGATGATTTGCAGATTTTCTTCGAACATTCCTGTACCAGTGTAGACATTGAGAATGCCACAGCCACCTTCCAACGACCTGATGGGGCTTTAGTGAAAGTTGAGGGTTCCGTCTTGATTGGTACGGATGGCGCAGGATCGGTCGTACGCCGGGCGATGATGAGTCGGTCTTCTCGTTTACTGTTTAATTTTTCGCAACACTTCCTGCGCAGTGGCTACAAAGAACTTACCATTCCTCCTGCACCGGGTGGAGGCTACCGGATCGACAAAAATGCACTGCATATTTGGCCACGAGGCGCCTTCATGACGATTGCCCTACCCAACCTCGATGGGAGTTTTACCGTAACCATGTTTCATCCTTATGAGGGAGAAGCAGGGTTTAATACCCTTGATACTTCGGCAAAAGTGAAGAGTTTCTTTGAGCAACATTACCCGAGTTTGTTGCCTCACCTGATTGGTCTGGAAGAGGATTATTTTGATAACCCAGTAGGTACACTGGGAACCATCAAGTGCTCTCCCTGGCAGGCTTATGGTAAGACCCTGATCATGGGGGATGCCGCCCACGCCATTGTTCCCTTCTACGGACAGGGCATGAATGCCGCCTTCGAAGATGTAAGGATTTTCATGGAGACCCTGGAGCGATACGGCGAGGATTGGCCTGCCACGTTTACGGCATTTTCCGAAGAGCGACCTGTCAATAGTGACGCCATCGCCGACCTGGCCATTGATAACTTTCACGAAATGCAGGACAAGGTAGACGATGAAGATTTTATCAAAAAACGTCGTCTGGAGATGGCCCTTGAAGATCATTTTCCTGATTATTACTCGAAATATTCCCTGGTGACCTTCAAGCCGGAGTTATCTTACGCCGAAGCGATGGTGAAAGGCCGTCGGCAAGATGAGTTTTTGCTCAATTTGGTGGCCGATAAGGAAGTGGAGGAGTTGGATTTGGAGGAGGTTTTGCGGGGCGTGCAGGGGTTGTAGAGAGGTGATATTACACAACAACAAAGGTATAATCAAATGAAAGATAGTATTAAGGAAATATTACCTGGAGTAGGATTGGGAGATATCCGCTTTGGAATGCTACCAAATGAAGTGTTTCCAATGTTGGGTAGCCCCAATGAACTTGAGATATATTGCTATTCTGAATTACCAAATGATAAATCTGAGAACTGGCATTACGAAGACTACGAGCTATCAATTGGTTACAACGAGGAGGAAGGATGGAAGTTGGATACGATTTCGGTTAATTCAGCAGATTATCACTTTAAGCAGCTGATTACTATCAATCAATCCTTAAAGGAGGTAAAGTCAAATTTAAGTACCCTTGGTTATGAAAATTGTGAATTAGAAGATTGGTCAAGTAGTGAAAGTCCGGACCATAAGTTACTTATTGTCGATGAGATAGGAATGAATTTTTGGTTTGAGAACGGAAAGCTATCTGAGATACAATGGGGCCCTCTTTTTTTAGAAGAGCAAAATGGAGAAACAGTAATATGGCCAGCAATAGAACGAGTTGAAGGGGCAACCAAACTTGTGGATTTGAAGAAGTATGAAAGTCAATATTTGTTTAGTAAACTTAAATTGCATCTTAATGCTTGGCTTGATAAAATATTCGATAAAAAAAGCAGTAAAGAATATGCTGATTTACAAAAGGACTTCCCTACAGGCACAACAAGAGAGGATTTGACACTAGAAAGCAAAAGCATAAATTATTATTTGAGCATGGAGGATAAAGCGAAAGGTTCAATAGAGGCTAAATCACATTTGTACCACAAAGATGAAGGCACACTAGGGTGGATGTCGGTACATTGGGATGAAAACTTGGCACTCTTGGACGATTTTTTAGTATTAGAATAAAAGCAAGCAAACCAACCAACATGTCCAACAAAGTACTCAAAGACAAAGCCCAACCACTAGGCAACTACCCCCATGTAAAGCGGGTAGGAGACTTCATTTACGTCTCCGGCACCAGTAGCCGTCGGCAAGATAATAGCCATGCAGGGGTTACTATTCATCCTGATGGTCGTGTAGACAAAGATATTCGGGTACAAACCCAAGCAGTGATCGAAAACATTGGCGCGCTACTCAGTAGTATGGGTGCAGGCTTAGAACACCTGATTGACTTGACTACCTTTTTGGTTGACATGGAGGATTTTAAAGGGTACAACGAAGTCTACGGCACCTTCTTCGATCATGCTACTGGACCCACTCGTACGACCGTCGCAGTGCATCAATTGCCGCATCCCAACCTCTTGATAGAGATCAAAGCAGTAGCTTATAAACCACTTTTTTAAAAAAAGACTTCAGCTACTTACCTTTGATTGTTTTCATGCCATAAATAAGCATTCACTTATGCCTGTTAAAGCGTGGTTTTCGACGCATCGCCCCTGTAATAAGTTTGAAAATCACCAGCAATTGTACGAGGGGCTGGTGGCAATGGACAATCAAGCTATCCTTTGTTTGCAGACCAAAGCCTTACCCATGGTAGGGCAGCAGGTGAGCAAGATGGGGATTTCGGGCGAGGAAGTAGAGGAAATTTTGAACCAGAGTACCCTTATTTTTTTACAAAAAATAGAGGAAGGCACTTATGAGTTCAAAGGGCATGCACCTACCACCTACTTGGTGGAAGTTGCAAAACGATTGGCCATGGCTAAGGTGCGACGTAAAAAACCTCAGCATGATTCTCTGGAAGATTACCATGTCCAGCATTTAAGTGAACACGAAGCACTACAGCGTCAGCGCGATGCTGCTGCTTTGGTGACTCGCTTTCTGAACCAATTAGGTGAAGCCTGTGAGCAGGTTGTTCGTTTACACCATATTGACGGTTACAGCGATGATGAAGTGGTCAAAGGGAGAATGACGAACTACTCTACGATCAATTCGTTAAAAATGAAAAGGAGTGCTTGCATGAAAAAACTGATAGAAATTGCGACCAAATGGAAGACATCAAAAAATACCTGAGTGATAACGCCAGCGAGGAGGAGCGCACTGCTGCTGAGCGTTTGAAGGAAGGTTTCTCGGCGCTCCGTATAGAGGGCAAGGTGAAGGCGGTGGCGGCGGCCAGAGCGCGCGCGAAAAGACAACGACGGAACAACACAATTGGCATCCTTTTGGTGTTATTGAGTCTTTCTATTGCTATTGGGATATGGATGGCAAGAAAGCCAGCTGCATCTACTTCATTTACCACAGAAGAACCGGTAGAACAAGAAACAACAACATCACCAATACCCCCAGTGCCAGCAAAGGATCAGCCTGTTATTGATACGCAAGAAAAAGAAGCTCCGACAGCAAGCCCTCAACAAGATGTTCCCACATCGCCACCACCCAGAGAGATTCCAATTGCTCAGGCTGAACTACCGCCACCGCCTTACGGTGCTCCTGACACTTATCTGCGCGGACAAAGTGAGGAAAATCAAGACAAGGCCTTGTTGGACCAACTTTGGTACACTGGTTATCCGCTCACAGGACTCCAGGCTTCCGCACAATACCTCGTCGTTGATGAACACTTAAGAGCGCGCAATTTCACCACCGCTTACGTCCGGCTGCAACGTCTGGATCGACAACTCACCCCTAATGATACCTTACGTTACCTACAAGCTTACACCTTGCTGGAAATGGGGCAGGGAATGGAAGCCCTCGCTTTACTGGATGAGTTGGAACAGCCACCAGCAGCGTGGTTGCCCCAGATCGAATGGTACCGTGGTCTGGCAGCCCTACTGGCTGATGATAAAACCCTGGCCTTGGGAATCTTCCGGGAAATTGCTAAAAAAATCAACCACCCTTACCAGTTACAAGCGAAGAAGGCTTTGAGACTTTACCAATAATGGGCTGTTCTAGTTGATCTTTGGCTATCCTCGGAGCAAAAACAGGATACGGAAGACTTTAAAAGAAGCCTGAATCAATATTTTTATTTAGGGAAGGTCAACCAACAACCCTCAACCCTCTCTGCACATTACCCTTCATAAGCTACCACTTACCCTGTTGGTCTTCTAATCCTGTGCTGTTTCGAGCAGTTTTGCCTTGTCAACAGAACAAAAGGCAATGCAAAAAAGGATTAAGATTGAACTTTGTGATAATAAATTAAGCGAGCAGGTGATTGCTGAAATGTGGGCCATTTACCAGCCATTTTATCATTATTCAGAGCAAAGCTTTCGCGAACGGATTGAGCGTAATACCCATTATGCGCTTTATCGACAAGATAGCCGTATTGTTGGTTTTACGGGTTTGCGTATACAGAAAATCAATTTAGTTGATGAAAAATTCCTGACGGTTTATTTCGGCCAGACCGTAATCACCAACCAGGTAAGAGGTTGTGGCCTGATCAATCGTACCGGGCTGCTATTGATGGTTAAATTCTGGCGTTCGCTATTGAGCCGTAAGGTTGTTTTTTGGGCGGATGCACTTACCTATCGTGCTTACCTTGTTTTTGCCAAGAACCTACAAGAATGTTACCCTCGTCGGCACCAACTCCTTCCCTTGCAGATGAGAAATTTGCGGGATTATCTAGGGTACACCAACTACGGTGATCGCTATTGCCCTTCAACGGGTACGGTTGCTAAAGACCTTTTTCTGGTCAATGATCCACAGATGATCATTGCGGAGGAAAAACTACAGGATCCTGATATCTACCTTTTCGCGCAAGCTAATCCCGGTTATTTACGAGGATCTGGATTGCTGACCATGGGGCCAGCCACCTGGGAGAATTTTGCTTTTATGATAAAAAAGGCATGGAGCAAAAAGCGAGAAATCAATGCGCGAGTTACTTCACCAATTGCCCTAGAACCCGAATACGCTGAATAAGATGCAAATACAAAAAATCGCTTTTCACCAAGTACAAATCCCGCTGAGGGTACAATTTGCGCAAGCAAATCAACAGACGCAATGCTCCAATTCGGTGATTGTCTGCGTTCAAACCAGTGAAAAAAGCATCGGCTTTGGAGAGTGTTGTCCACGCACCTACGTGACGGGTGAAGATGTGGACAGCGTAAGCGCTTGTCTTGCCGATTGGCAAGCAGTTTTGCCAAGTATATCATTTGTCACCTTGGAGGATATTGCCAGCTGGACAAGCTACCAACTCAAAAAGGGCAGGGGCCCCGCTGCTGTATGTGCCATAGAACTTGCTTTGTTGGATGCCTGGGCCTGGGAATACCAAAAGGACTTGGCACAGGAACTTGGCGCTACCAAGACGATGGAAGAGATCAGATACACGGGCGTCCTCCCGCAGGGCAACTGGGCCAAACTTGGGCCTGTCGTTGAGCATTTAAAGTTTGGTTCGTGGAAATTTAAAGCTTACACTGAAATTGCACCTAACGTACAACGCATCAGAGCCATGAAAGCCCTCATGGGCACTCACACGCCACTCCGCATGGATGCCAACGGTGGCTGGCATCTTGAACTCGCCAGGGAGCAAATCCGTAATGCGATGACGCTAGGGGTAAGCTCTTTTGAGCAACCGCTAGCACCTGCGCATGATGAAGAAGCAGGGCTGTTGGTGCGAGAATTTGGCGACCGTGCCAGTATCATGGCCGACGAATCCCTTTGTACTTACGCTGATGCAGAGCGCTTAATCGCCGGTGGCTTTTGTAACCATTTTAGCCTCAAGCTTTCGAAAAATGGTGGCTTGTTGAACACCATCAAGATTTACAAACTGGCTCAAGCCAATGGCATACCCTGTCAGTTGAGTGCTCATTATGGTGAAACCAGCATACTCACTGCTGCGGGCCTACTTTTCGCAATGATTGCACCAACACTGACCGCCTGCGAGGGGGCTTTGGGTACGCTGCTCCTGAAAGAGGATCTCACTTCGTATCCATTAATGGTGGCTTCCGATGGAAAAATAGCTGCACCATCCATGCCCTTTATTGGATGGCCGATAGCCATTGACCAAAGGAAGTTGAAACAATACAGTGTTTCCTCGGGAAGATTTGCTAGACCGCCCGCAGAACTAACCATGAACGCTTAGTAAAGGGAGCAGCCCCGTTTATCCATCCTCTAAAAAACTTCTCCATTCATGGCTAGCTTCTTTTACTTCCTCATGCTACTAATCGTACTGATTCTTCTGGGGCTACTCCGCCAGCAAAGGACAAAATACCGTCGATTAGAAGGAAGAATGAAGGTGTTGAGCACGAGGCTGAATCCCCATTTTTTCTCCAACAGCCTCAATGCCATCGAGGGTTTGATCAATTTGGACCAAAAGCGAGCAGCTTCAAAATACCTTGTTCATTTTTCTCATCTGATGCGCAAGTTATTGTTGAGCTCACGAACGGAGACAACGAGCTTGAGCAAAGAGTTGGCCATCACTAAGCATTATTTAGCTATGGAAGAACTGCGTTTTAAGGATAGGTTATCTTATCAGATAGCCGTCGCTGCCGGGATAGATACGGATTTGGTGCAAGTTCCTTCCATGGTTTTTCAGCCTTTTTTAGAGCAGGCTATCAGCGAGCGTATTGTCCAACATCAATTTCCGAGCTTACTCTCTTTAGAAGTGATATGGGAGGGTTCCCAATTATGTTGTATTATTACAGACAGACGATCTGACCAGCAGCATGTCACCCCGTCTCAGAAGCCTACCCGGCGCAGAAGTGAGCACCACCCATTAATGGCCGCCATGCACCATTGGTTAGCTAGAGAAGAGGTAAGCGTGGAAAAAGAAGATCTTCAAAACGAGCATAATGAAAGCTTCGGTACCCGTATCTTACTGTGGTTGCCGCTTAAAATTTTTGTCCATGAGTAAACTAAGAGCCATTTTAGTAGAAGATGAACCCAGTGGCATGGATAATTTGCGCTGGAAGCTTCAAAACAATTGCCCAGAGGTAGAGATCATTGCGGAATGCACGAGTGGAAAAGAAGCGATCCGGGCGATAAAGATGCACTTGCCTGATCTTTTATTCCTTGATATCCGATTGGGGGATATGTCTGGCTTTGATGTGCTTGCCGCCATTAAGCACCCGACTTTTGAATTGATCTTCACGACCAGCTACGATGAATATGCCATTCAAGCAATCAAGAACAGTGCACTTGATTATTTATTAAAGCCTATTGATGAAGATGAATTACTGGATGCGGTCAGCAAAGCACGCCATAAGCAAAAAAACAGCAGCACCCCAAGCACTACACCGGAGCCTGTGGCCCAGCGTTTTGGGTTTCCGATCACTACCGGGCAGCAATTTATCGAGCTGTCGGAGGTCATCTATGCCCAGGCGGAAGATAATGTAGCATTGGTTTACCTGAAAGAAGATAAGCCTCTGAAAATCAGCAGATCACTGGGTTGGCTGGAAGAAGAATTGGAGGGTTTCGGCTTTTGCCGCGTCCACCATTCCTATTTGATCAATCTGAGTGCGATGACGGAATATATTCGCAACGAAGGAGGCTTTGTTATCATGCAGGGTGGGAAGGCGATCAGCATCTCTCGTCGCCGCAAGGATGATTTTTTGAAGGCTTTAGAAAGGTATAATTTGAATCCCTAGTAACCGTACAATTCGTTTATGAACACCTCTTCCTCAAAACCCATTTCGTTGCCCGGCAATAGCCCATCTATTAAGGCTCGCCAAATCTATTGCCTCTTGATTGGTATAGATCGATATGAAGTGCCGGGAGCCAATTTGGGCGGATGTGTTCAAGACAGCAGGGCGGTAGAAAGATACCTGCGAGAAAGTGTAAGCAATGCTGGGGAATCTCTCCATCTGCTTTGTTTACGGAGCCCGGTTTTGCAGCAGCAGGAGGAACCAGAAATCAATGCTCCAAAACCAGCCAGCAGAACATTGGGGACAGCTACCCGTAAGGAGATTGTCGCTGGTTTTAAAGATTTTCTCACTCAGGCTGAGGAAGAGGACCTGGTCTTTATCCATTACAGTGGGCATGGTTCCTACGAAACCCGACCTCAAGAACTTTGGCACCTGGACCCCGAAGAAAGCAGTGACCACCGCGCGGAAACCATCGTATGCCAAGATAGTTTTACTACCCAAGAGGGACAATTGGTACCCGCTCTGCGCGATAAAGAGCTGCGCTGGCTGATTGCTAAAATTGCATTGCGTAACCCCACCATTGTCATCTTAATGGATTGTTGCAATGCTAGCGGTAATACCCGCTTCAAAGAGGAAGGTACTTTGGCCCGATTTACACCCCCCACCGGGGTGGATGAACAGAACGACATCTCTTCCTATTTTTTTTATCAAGAGGATGCAGCAGCACGTTTAACTTTGTCTACCAACCCGAGTGCTTTTCATCTGCCTGAGGGTAGGCACCTGGCACTTTACGCATGCCATAGCTATGAACTTGCCAAAGAAACCTCCTTTAGAGAAGGCCGCTTTGGTGTTTTTACTTATTTCCTGCTCCAGACCTTGCGGGCTACCCGTGGTCAGATTACTTACCGCGATTTGGTAAAGTTGATTCGCGAAAAAGCCAAAGAAAGGGTCACCCACCAGTGTCCTCAAATTCACGCGACCTTGCCAGAGGACATGGATCACTACTTTTGGGGTAACCCATCAGTAACAGCAGAACAAGGAACCTTCACCCTCTTACCGACAAGTAATCCGCTGGAAGGACGTCTGGACGCTGGCTCTTTGCATGGCTTGTTGGGACCGGAGGAGGGAGCTACCTATTTTGAAGTGTTGTCTAATAATTCTTCGGAAGCATCAACCAAGCTACGTTTGGCCCTTCTCAAAAAGATTGCTCCTGCTCATAGTATCGTCAGCTTTGTCGATGGGAATCCTTTTCCGGAGGGAGAAATTTTGCTCAAAGCAATGGTTCACAGTTCGCCTTTGGCAAAAACAAAGGTGTGCATCGAATTGGAGGAAGAGGAGATGCTGCTCGATGAACAGGCACCTACGCTGCATCAGGAAGCGTTTTTGCTGGCTCAACAAGCTTTGCGTAATCTGCTCCAAGCCCATCCTGCGCTACACCTGGTTGAGAAAGTTCAGGGTGGTTGGCAATACCGGCTTTTCGTTTATGTCTATCAGGGAGAAAAAAAACTACGCATCTGTGCCAAAGATGAAGTTGGAGCACTCATTCAACCACGAGTAGGATGGGGTGAAGCCACCATGCAAGCTTTTATTGATGAACTAATCCATCTGGAAAAATGGCAGCGTACGCTTTCCTTACGCAATGATCACCCTGTTTCTATTCCTCCGGGATTATTGACAATTGATGTGCTGAACCCTGCTGGAGAGATCGTCAATACGACAGACAATGATATTGTCCTCACCGCTACGCCAGAAGGAGTGCCTGATCCCCAGTTGAAATTTCGGGTTCGGTTGCGCAAAGCTCACCCTGTGCCGCTGTATTGTGCCTTGCTACACTTACGCCCGGATTTTGGGATCAACCCCGGTTTGTTAGCCAGTGATGCCCATCTGGGAACCGTTGAATTCATGGACGGAGGGCGTATGATCAGGCGCGAGCAAATGGAAATTTATGCAGGTTCGCATATCCAACTTCCGGGTGGTGCCAAGCCCGAGGGTTTGTTTCTAGCGTTTAGTTTACCCCCCAACAAAGGCGGGGTACCGGTAGAGGAAGTGGAAGACCACTTTAAGCTGATTGCCAGCACTGTCCCCTTTGATCCCATGCATTTGTGGCAGAACAGCCTTCAGCGTGCTGACGCCCCCAGAACAGGTGAAGAACCAGTGATAAGCAATGCTTTTGAACATTTGTTGAGTAATATCCAGCATCGTGGCGTAAATTGGGGAAACCTCCATTCCATTGCGCGGCGAAATGTGCCGGATTGGTACACCATCAGTGTCACTGTTAAAACCAGAAGAGAATGAACCACTTAAAGAAAAGTTTACGAATACTAAAGGGGGGGACAGTTCAAGCAATGGGTTGGATGGTATTGCTATGGATGATGTTGGCTGCCTGCCAGGAAAATCCCCCAAAAGAAGGGAGTACAGAAGAAGAGCAATCCGCCGATAGCATCCGTGAAATTACTGCCAAATCAACAAACTCCGATAGCCTGAAAATCGACGAAGCGGCGGTGCCTTATGTATCGCTTTTAGCGCAACGTGATCAAATTGTCAGTGATGCAATGGTTGCAGCACTTATTGAAGAAGGGGCAAAGAAGATCGTTTACACAAACAATAGTTCCGTTCTGTCTAGCTTGCATCCCGTACCGCCAATCGCTTATGACAAAGTCTCCTTTTTTGCTTATTTAGAGGATTTATTGCGCCTGACGCATTATGAAGCCCACGCCAGCGAAGTTCAAATGAATGATCCTAAAAAGGTAACCTGGCCCAGGTATTCAGGATTGCCAGAGCCAGATCACGAAGCTTTAGCCTACCCATTGGTGCGAAGGGACTACCTTTCCGAGTATTGCCCGGGCTGTCTGAATCCTGGTTATTCATCATTAAAGGGCAAGGAGGTTGATCCTGCTCAGGTTTCCCACCCTCGCTATCAGCCGCTCCTGGCGTTATATACCCAAATTTTTGATCCTCAATTGCGGCATGCTTTGTACAAGGATTATATGGCGTTTGCGTACGAAGAATGGAGTGTGAAAACAAATAATACTAACACCCAAAGTAGCGCAACAGCAGCGTTGGCTTCCCAATTTAACCAACGAGCGAGAGCAGAAGTAAACTCCGAAAAAGCGCAACAGGCAAGTCGTATGCAGCAGTACTTTACCCACCTAAAGCAGGCACGGAAAGGCAAGGACGATCGGGCCATGGAAAAGTACCTCAATGAAATATTGAAACTACAGGAGGAATTATTGGAACCGCTACCAATCCAGGATGATATACGCCGCTTTTTCGCGGATGAAAGCAAAAGCAACCCATTCCCTACGGCTATCAAAGCAAAAGCGGAGCAACTGAACAGCTACCATCTTGTAGAAGCATCTAGTGATGAGCGCATACTCTCGGGGCCTGCCATGAGTTTTGCACAGAAAGCGCTACAAGCAACTCCGCTCAACTCGGAGGAGTTGGCGAAAATCAGAACTACATTAAATGATGCGCTCAAAAGGGTGGCTACTTTTACCTCTGAGAAGGAGGATATAAACGATCAATTAGCTGCCCACAATGCGGTATTCACGGAAGAAGAGCGAGCGTTTTTTAATGCTTATCTCCTCAGTTTTGATTACCATACTAATGTGTGGAAACGCTTTGCCTTACAACTCCAAGAATTGCTGGAAGTTCCACAGGAAGAAAGTTCCTTTTCTTACCTGTTGCTACTGGACCACGCTATCAAAGAACGAGATAAAGCACTGGCTAATAACCCCCTGATTTCTACTGCGCATAATAAACTTCGCAAACTAGCGGGGATGTACTATCGGGAAGTACGGGATAAAGAAGTTGTTTTTAAGTAGCACACATAAAATGAAATACGAACTCAGTCACGATACCATCGCTCGCCAGGTCTTTGAAAAGGCCAGCACCGAGGCACGTACACGCCGCAAGGTGGAGCGTTTTATCAGTGAGCGCTATGCTGCCTTTGAGGTGCGTGGTGCTCAATTGACGCAGGATGATATAGATTTTGTCTGGCCGCATCTCGATCAGGTGAATAGCCCGGCAGAGGAAATAGCATTTTTACACCAAGGAAAGCGTAAACTACAGTACAAACGGCGTATTCGCTTGCTATTACTTACCCTCACGAGTGTGGCATTTGCGATCCTGGCATTGTGGGCCAATAGTCAGCGGGATGCCGCTGAAATCCGTGAACTACAAAGTAAATCCATGCGGATAGGCTTGGCGGCCCGTTATGCGCTTTACGAAGGAAAACCAAGAGTAGCATTCCGATTGGCGGAACAAGCATTGATATGGAACAATGATGAAGACGCTACAGCAATTGCTCGAGAGGTAATGCTTGAAATCCAAGAGAATCCGCTCGTCCGAAGTATTCACCATCAGGATACGATTACGGCCATGCAGTTTTCCGACGATGGTACTTACTTTTTGAGTGCCTCAATGGATGGCGAAGTCAGGTTGTCTGATTTGGATGGTAAAACCCTGAATCGATTACAACATGATAGTGGAATTCGCTGGGCTCGACTTTTACCTCCGGGGAATCTCGTTTTGAGCCTAAGTACAAGGGGCAATTTGATGCTTTGGAATGTCACTGGGAATAGCATCCAAAACCTGGCTAAAGATATTGAATTTTCGAGTGCCGAATTGAGTGCCGATAACACTTACCTGGGGGCGATCACCAATAATCAGGTGTACGTTTGGGATTTACGACAACCGGGGAAGGAACAACCATTGGTCGTCAGTCTGGAAGCACCCGTGTCAAGCCTTGGTTTTTTGCAAATAGAAAACAAGTGGGACCTCATCACTGCTGATAACAATGGTAATATTAAACGTTGGAATTCCGCAGGTGAAGCTGTCTTCAACTACCAAAACCTGTTGGATAAAGCAGTAAATGGAATCAGCGTAAGTCCCAATAATGATAAAATTATTTTTCGTACCCCAGCGGGCGACTTTTTACTAGCGAGCAATGGCGACACCCTCAAAACCAGAACGGCTATCATGTTTCGTTCCTACCAACCTGTACATGCTACCTTTGCTACTAATGGTAAGGTACCGGAAAGAATCGTTTCTATCAGTCGCAATAAGGAGTTTGTATACGTCTGGAATACGGGTTCTACTCAGTCTGATATCGATATGCAGTGGTCACCTAGGGGGCAGGCTCAGTTTGCGGCCATGAGTAACAATGGGCGGTTTTTTCTGGGAGCGAGTGACGATAACGAGAACATGGTTCAACTGTTAGCAGATAATTTGAAGGAACAAAATCATGAGCTTTTTCGCTTTAATAACTGTACCTTATGGGGAGTATACGCACCTAACAATGTGCATTTTTTATCCACTGCGGGCGGTAATCAGGCCTTGCTCTGGAAATTTGATTGCGATTATCTGGCAGATAAGAAGGCTTTGAACGAAGCGCAAGTGATCCAGTATTACCAAACCAGATTACACCCACTATCAGAGGAAGAACAAGCATATTACCGTTTAAATAATTAAACCTATTACCATGAAACACCAAACCTTAATATTCATCCTACTATTCGGTTTTTTCAGCATACACCTCCACGCCCAGCCGATTGGTGGAAGTGTTGATACCCTTGATCTGGGTGGTGAAGATGTAGCAACCAATATGAATGCCAGTCGAGGCCTGGACCAAGCAATTGCTAATCGTAATTGGTGGCTCGATTTTTTAATGGCTGATTCCATCAGAGCGAGACCAGGACTGACCTACCACCAGTCTATTGATCTGTGTGCCAGGAATTACAATTTTGGCCCTGGTTCGTGGGTGTTATACAAGGACTTGAACATCTTTTTCTTTCTAGCAGATTTGGAGTCACTTCAAAGCAACCTTGCATGGCATACTTACCGGAATAGTAATATGAAAACCGATGCTGGCCCGGTTCGTCAGTCTCCGCTGGGAGGGCGTGGTCGTCCTGCCGCACAGAACAGTGATCGTGTCATTTCCAACCCCAATGCTACCATCAGTAGTGCTGCTGCACCACCGCTGTATCCTTTTGTTCGTCAAGATGTTTTAGGGGAGGATAATGCCCGCAAGAATCCTCGGTACGTATATCACCAAAAGGTAGTAAGAGGACGTACCAGTCCTGATATGGGTTACCTCTCTGCGTATAAAAATACCCAGGCACTTAATCGACTGTACCATTTGGCCTTCTATGATGGCACTAATGATGATTACTATTTCTACGGTACCCCAAACGCAATTGTGCATCCTGATCCGATGATTGATGTTGGGAAGGCAGTGATGGCCGTCTATCTGGATATTTCAGCAATGGTAGAAGGTGGGATGAAGACGGCCTATAACCAGCAGAACCGTTCCACACAGGCCACCAAGTTAAGTGCTAGTCAGGTACAGCAGGCTATCCCACTGCTGAAAAATGTACCGATACCTTTTAATTATAAGCGGATACTGGGTGCCAGGCGTCAGCAACTTAATGCGAATCTACCCGGACTAGAAAGCTCTCTGGAAGCATTGGTAGCACAGAGGGACGTATGCAGCGCTTTCTTGAGTCAGACTGAGTTGAGCTTATTCAATTGGTTGATCAACCAAAAAAGGGAACTTGTTGCTTGGCAAACAGCCGCAATAGATGGGTTGGCAACCATTCTCAGTGCTCCTGGAAATGCCGCAACTTACAGCCAGTTGGCAGTCGTTTCCGAGTATCTACGCGTAAGTACCGTTCTACTTAAGAACCTTACGGAAAACCAGAAGCTGTATGATGCGCTAAACCTTGTCAAGATCTCGTATCACGATGCTGTATGGGCTGCTGAGCGAGATTTTAGGATGAAGCTCAATGAGTGAGGGGATTTTGCCAGTGTTACTAATGCTTCTCCGTGCGCTGTTGTTCCACGAAAAGTAGAGGACCTTCAGCACAAACTACTTAGTGCAAGGTAGAGAGATATGTGAAAACCTAAATGGAATGCGGTCCAAATACCTTTTACTTTTTACCTTGTACTTTGTGGTTACAGTTTGCTGAAAATAAGTCCCTTGTGTCCACTTTGAAGTAACCGCGTAAGTAGAACCGGAGATAAACCGCAGCTAAAAATAAGCTTTTACATTTTTTATGAAATACGAACTCAGTCACGATACCATCGCTCGCCAGGTCTTTGAAAAGGCCAGCATCGAGGCACGTACGCGCCGCAAGGTGGAGCGTTTTGTACGCGAGCGTCATGAAGCTTGGCAGCAGCGTGGTGCGCGACTGACACAGGATGACCTTGATTACATCGGCCCTTATCTTGGTCAGATCAATCTGACAAAAGAGGAAGACCAATTCATTGTAATGGGGCGTAAAGAATTGGTTCGGCAAGGGCGTCGCCGCCGATTGCTTATTACGAGTATCATCGCCATATTGGCTTTAACTACCATCGCGGCTATTTTTCAGTCTAGAGCCGCAGAAAGGGAACGTTTAACCGCTGAAGAGGCTCGTCAGGATGCTGATAAAAAAGCAATTGCGCTGGCGCTCAATGAGCAGGCCCTACAGGCCTCCTTGTTGGAGGCTAAAATTGCCAATGATACGGCTAGAATAAGAAGAATTGAAGCTGAAATAGCTACAGAAAAAGCTAAGATAAGCGCATTGATCGCTAATCGTGCTCAGCGTTCTGCCGAACAGCGGGCATTGGAAACTAAAATTCTGGGAGTGGTCAATGTTGCCAGATCATTACCGCTAGAGCAGCGAGATTTGGCACTTCGATTAGCACAAGTAGCCAATGAAATGCCAGGGGCATCATCCCTGCCGCAAGCTGCTGAGGTATTAACTGATTTATTCTACCAGCAAATCGCTTCGGGCAAAGGAACCGGCAACCCTTTGTACCAGTACGTATTCACCCATGATGATGTAGTAAATTCGGTGCGATTTTCTCCTGATGGTTCTAAAGTGTTGACCAGTGACCGAGATGGTTGGGTGAAACTTTGGGATCGGTCAAGCGGAAGTTTGTTAGTTAGTCGAAATTTAGCGAGTAGTGTGAATTTTGTTGAATTCTCACCTGATGGTAGCCGAATTCTAGCTACAACCTACTCGAAGACTGTACATTGGCAGTTGAATGATGCCGATGTTTCCTCATTGCCTGATGTCAACGAACCACTACTAAGGGCGATGTTTTCCCGTGATGGTCAAAGTGTTTTGCAAATTGGTCAGCAGAAAATAATGCTTACAGATCTGGCGGGTGAGGTAAGATGCTTAATTGAAGAGCATGGTGAATCAATTACTTTTGGTTGTTTTGGGCCAGATGAGCAAAATATTTGGGTAGGCTATAAGGACGGAACGATCAAGTGCTTTTCTGCTAATGATGGTAGCCTGCAAAGAAGCTGGCACAAGCATAATAGTTTTATCCACTGGCTGGTCTTTGCTCCAGACGGAAACCGCTTCATCGCCCTGGAAGATCGAGGAGCAGCAAAAATCTGGTCGCTAGATGGCGAATTACTATACAAAGTGCCAAATGGTGCAAAGTTTGCCACCTGGTCTCCCGATGGAAAATACCTGTCAACAGGCACTATTAGCGGTACTTTGCAGCTTTGGCAAAAAGACAGCGTTCTGGTTTTTAGTAAGCAAGCACATGAGGAGTATATCCGTTATCTTGATTTTTCCGCTGATGGTCAACTGTTGCTGACTGTCAGTGGCGATGGGCTGGCCAAAATTTGGGATTTAAAAGGTCAGCTTAAGCAAGTTTTGCGTGGTCATACTAAAGACCTTCGCACCGCTCGGTTTTCTCCGGATGGCAAGTTTGTAGTTACTGGTAGCGTAGATTTTACGGCGCGCCTCTGGCCATTGGATGGCGTGTTGCTGCAAAGGATTGGAGGAGATGAAACAAAATGGTTTTCACTAGTAAACTATCTTCCTAATCATGATTACCTGCTGACGCAAAAGTATGGCAACCTGAGCCTCTGGAATCGAGAGGAGGAGTGCCTGGCCAGGCTCGGAACTTCAGAGGGATCATCAATGGTAAAAGAAGGGCGTGATCTCATTGCCATCAATCAAAAGGGAGGGTTAGCTCTCCTGAATGGCAATGGCACGAAAATTAAGGATATAAGTGCTGGGGATGCTGATCAGCGCTTTGTGGGAATAGAATTTATTAAGGGTGGGCAAACGCTGGTAACTGTAGCCAAGCAGGGACTGGTACAAGAATGGGATGGCAAAGGAGAGCTGGTACAAGAATTTAACATCAATGAGCAAAACCTGCGACTTACTGCCCTCGCACCAAAGCGTCAAATACTTTGCCTGGCAGGGTACCAGGAGAATGTTTGGATGTATAATCTAGCAGGCAAACGCTTAGCACACTTAGCCCACGGAAACAATTACAATGTTACCGCCATAGCTTTTTCTGCCGATGAGCAGGAGGTGTACTTGAGTTATCAAGACCAGATTATTCGACGTTGGAGTACCGATGGACGTTTGCTTGCGGAATGGAAATACGCAGGCAGTTGGGCCGATTACCTGGTTCCAATATCATCAGGTAAAGCAATTATTACCAATGGTATCGATGAAGGACTGGCAATTTGGAGCAAGGAGGGGAAACTATTACAGGTATTACCACACCCTAGTGCTGTCCAGTCATTCAAGCTCAGTCCGGACGGAAAGTTACTTTTGAGTTTTACTGCGGAAGGAACTAGTTTAAGTGGAATATTCCACCTGTGGGACATGGAGCGCAAGCAGAAGATTTATCAGTGGGGAGATCAAATTAACAAGTATGACAATGCCTTTTTTTCGGCTGACGGTAGACGAGTGATCACAGTATCCGAGGATGACTTTATTGACTACTGGCCATTGGTAGATGAAGTCTACAACTACCTCAAAAACGAAGCCGCCATCCCCCAACTCACCCCCGAACAACGAAAACTATATGGCATTGATTAATAGATTAGCAAGCAGTAAAGACGCATTGCAATGCGTCTCAATAACACCAACAATATGACCCCCATCATCTTCCTCACCTTCGCCAATGACCCCGATGCGCATCTGGCACTCCTCAAAGAGGAAAGTCGGCGCTTGTACGGCGCACTCGAAGAACTGGACCGTAAAGAATACCTCAAGCTTATCCGCGAGGAGAGTGCGCAGGTAAAGGACATCTTCGCTTCTTTCACGAAAAACAAGGACCGGATTGCCATTTTTCACTACGCTGGCCACGCCGCAGGCACCCAATTGAATCTGGAAGGCGGCAGCGGGAACGCGGAAGGCTTGGCACAACTGCTAGGGCAGCAAGAAGGGCTACAGCTGGTCTTCCTCAATGGCTGTTCCACCAAGGGGCAGGTGCAGACCCTGCTGGCGGCGGGCGTGCCGGCGGTGATCGCTACGGCCGTGCCCATAGAAGACCGCAAGGCCATGGAGTTTAGCCAGCAGTTTTACGAGGCGCTGGCCAATCGCCGTACCATCGAGCAGGCCTTCAAGATGGCGCAGGCCTACCTGGAAACCAAGTTTAGCAAGAGCGTGGAAGTGGTCATGAGGGATGCTTCCTGGGTGGGTGCTGCCGTACAAGACAATAGTATGGACATGCCCTGGGGCATTTACGTGCAGGAAGCTCGAAAAACAGAAATCCTGAGCTGGAAGCTACCCTTCTTCCGCCCAGTGGGCTTGCCACAGGATATGATCCAGTACATCGGAAGTAGCTTTACGGCTAATCGCTACATCGTGCTGGTACTGGATGAGATGTGTAAATACAACCCGGATATTTATGCCCAGATGGTGGAGAAAAGAGGGGAGGAGACCATCAAAAAAGACTCCAAACACTTCCCCTGGTTGGTAATTGAGAATTTTCCCTGGCCGATTGGTTCGCAGATACGCTTGCTGCGTTTTTATGATAAACCCAATGTAGAGCGGCTGGAACACCTGGTGAGTACTTATTTGATAACGAGCCAATTGCTGTATTACATTCTGGTATCGGATTTGTGGGAACAATCACGGGGAACCATTCATGACGCGAAATGGCCACAGCTGGAACAACAGAAAGCTGCTTTTACCAACTTCGATTTTCTGGGGCAAATACCGGCTTTGTACAACCAAATTACCGGAGTAGGAATGCCCTTTATCGGAGAGTTGGAAATGCTGGCGACGGACTTGCAAAATGCAGAAAGTCCGCTATCTAAAGCGCATACTTTTTTAGAAAAAATGCGGAAAGAGTTACAAACCAATCCTCCCACCGCTGACCTGGATAAGTTGTGCCTGAGAACCGAGCAAGCCGTTTCCATTGTGCTGCGCGCCGCGGCATTCCTGGCCAGGTATCGCCTACTTACAGTACGTAATGTGTCTATCAATCGTCCGCGATTTGAACCCCTGGCTTACGAGCTGGACATGGGCCCACTGAACGCTACCCAAGGCACGGGTCTGAACCTCTATCAGGATCAGGAATACCGCCGCAAGGAGAACTATTCCGATAGCTCTTCGATCATTCTGGTGTCTAACGAAAAGCACCTCGACAAGTCTTTGAATCTTTCCCCTTTCATCATTGACAAAAACACTTTTGTGAAAGTCAAGAAGAGCGAAACGACGGAGCAGGACCGCCTCGCACACATCTTTCTGATGGGCTGGGAGGAAGAGGATCGCCTGACCTACCTCGCTGTGGATCACAGCTTCTTCCACGCGCTGGACAACGAAGACGATCAGATTCATACCAACATGACCCAGGAGGATTTTACGGAAGGCCGCAACCTCAAAGAAGATGACTTTGGTGATGACTTCGGCCTCGATTTCGGTCTCGATACCGATACGGGTAGTGATGACAGCCCGAAAGTCTTTCAACTATTGTACGACCAGTACCTCCTTTGCAAAAACGACCTTACCCAATGATCACTAATCCATTCAAATTCCTTGACGCCTACGACAAGGAGGACAAAGACCGCTTTTTTGGTCGCAATAAAGAAACCGCCCAGCTGTTCAATGCGGTACACGCCTCTGGCTTGGTCTTACTTTATGGTGCTTCGGGTACCGGCAAGACCAGTCTCGTCAACTGTGGCTTGGCCAACCGCTTTCAGAAGACCGACTGGCTGCCCATCTTCATCCGTAGGGGTAGTGACCTCAACCGTTCCGTACTACGAGAAATAGACAAGCATACGAGCACCCAATGGAAGGACGACACACCACTGCGGCATCGCGTAAAAGACCTTTATTTGGAAACTTACCGTCCTGTCTACCTGATCTTCGATCAGTTTGAAGAACTCTACATCATGGGAACGGAGGCCGAGCAACAGCAGTTTCACCAATCCATCAGTAACCTCCTACAGGCGGGCTTGCAGTGCAAAATCCTGCTGATCATCAGGGAAGAGTACATCGCCTACCTGTCGGAATTTGAAAAAGTGGTGCCCCCGCTGTTTGATAACCGCTTGCGCATCGAAAAGATGAACGACAACAACCTCAGCAAGGTCGTATTGGGCACCTGCCGCTACGGAAAGATTGATGTAAAAAAGCCCAAGGAAACCACGGGCATGATTCTGGATAATCTCCGGAGCCCCCGCGAAGGCATTGATCTGACCAACCTGCAGGTCTACCTAGATCGTCTCTGGCGGCGTGATCTCGACCGCCAGGGCACGCAACAACCCGACCAGGTGACCTTTGATCCCGAACTGGTGAAAGCCGTTGGTCCCATGCAAAATGTCCTGTCCGAATTTCTGGACGAGCAGATGCGGGAGATTGAAATCGGTTTGCAAAAGCGGGGGGTCAAAAGCCCGGAAGGACTGCCACTAGAGGTGTTGTTTACCCTCGTCACAGAAGACGGAACCAAGCGAAGCAAAGACCCCGTATCTATCCTGGAAGATATGCCCCGCAATCGAAAGCTGAGCGCTACCGACCTGGAGTTTTGTCTTTCTGAGTTCGAGCGAATCAAGTTGTTGCGCCGTTTTGCGGAAGAAGTAGGAGCATCGCCTGGCGAGGGTTAGCAAGTCGCTGATTTGCATTTAAAGAAGCAACTAAATGAAGTCAGAGACTTGCTAACATTATGCGTCGCATCGGAGACACCAGCAAGCGAAGTGAGTGAATGGCTTTACTTCACCTTCACCATCCTCACGGTTCTTTGTCCTTGCTTGGTTTGTACACGACAATAATAGGAACCAACCGGCAATTGGTGGGTTTCGATACTGATACGATGCTTGCCAGCGGGAAAAACCCGGTTGCTGATGACCCTCAACTCGTGACCAATCACGTCGTAGATGCTGATTTTTACCCATTCATTACCCGTCGTCAATTCCAAAGAGGTGTGATCACGGAATGGGTTGGGGTAAATGTTAAGGGACAATGATTCTCCCAAGGCATTGGTCGTGTCGGTGATGGAACAATCCCGCAAAATGGGGAGGTGCTGGAAATCTTCAAACAACAGGTTGCGAACATCACTTTCGGCAACGGAGAACCAGTCCATCAATACTGAGCCATATACCGAACGGAAATCGTACTGCATAGGTACCCCTTCCTGATTGTCAACATCAGGAGAAATTTCGGGATTGTCACCAATAACTCCGGCATTGACACAAGCACCAAAGACGATCAAAGGTGCTGCTGTGCCGTGGTCGGTACCAAAACTGGCATTGGAGCGAATCCGGCGTCCAAACTCGGAATAAGTCATTCCTATAACGCGTTCCTCTAAGCCTTGGAGTTTCAGATCATCCTGGAAAGCACAAATGGCATCACCAAGGGTTTTTAAGAGTGCGGCATGTTCACCAGCGGTAGGATCACCTTCGACGGTTTGGTCGGCGTGGGTATCGAAACCACCGAGGCTGACGACGTATATTTTGGTACCCAAACCACCCGAAATAAGCCGGGCGACTGTTCTGAGTTTGATCGCTAGCGCATTATCATCGGAATACTTATTGGAAAGGTTGACTCCGCTGAGGTTGGCCGATTCGATGACGTCATTGTAAGCATTGGTTTGCTCAATGGTATTGATCAGAAAAGCCAGTCGGTTTCCGTAGCAGCCTTCCGCCAAATCATTGTTGGTAGGGGCCGCTAAAGCGCTGAGGTTTTCGGGGTCAACTACGGCAAGACTAAAGTTGCCACTTATTCCCTGGCAGGTTTCCGTTACGACCGAACCAATGGTCATGGCCAGTGGGTCAGGACAGCTTTCATTGGGGTAACCCTCTGGAAATCCAGGGAACTGGGTATCTAGATAACGGCCAAGCCATCCGGTGTCCAGAAAATCATCGGCATCGGAGGCGGTATGCCAGATGTCTAAGGATCGAAAGTGGGAGCGGTTTTGATTGGGGTAACCAACGCTTTGGATAATATTGGCCTTACCTTCGTTGAATACTTCTTCCAGTCCCGTAAGGGCAGGGTTGAGGGCGACGGTATCCGTGATGTTGAGCAAGCTACTTTCCGGAATCATGATGTTGCTACGCACGGCAGCAAAGCCATCCTGCTGATCACGTGGAATGATGGTATTGAGACCGTCATTGCCACCATTCAACTGAATCAGTACCAGTACTCGGTCACTTTCACCGTTGAGGAGATTGAGGAAAGACTTGTCAGAAATGGCTGAAACAGGTACACCACCCAACAGTAAAGGCGCAGAAAGCAGGGAGCTTTTTTGGAGGAAAGATCTTCTTTTCATGATGTTTTACTTTGTTGGCTGGGATTAAATAAGGTGAAATTCTGGCATCTTGAATAAGGTGCTAAACAGGGATGTGAGCTTGGTCAAAATGGCATCTCGCAAATCTGGATCATCGGGGTTCTGCAAATAATCGGCATACTCTACGGTCCACTCGAAGTCAGGTAGACCAGGAATCAGAACTTCTTTGAGGAAATCCCGCTGGTTATCCGCCATGGGATAAGCAAATAAATAGAGCGCCACCTGTTCCAACATACTATTGGGGTCCAGGTTGTTATCCATCTCGGCGATAAAATCGAGCAGATTGAGTTGCCAGCGAGCACCTCCCAGGGTATACCCACTTAGCAGTCGATCTCCAGCTTCTTGGCGAAGCGGCAAGCTGACGGAGTTGATCCAGACATTGTAATACTGAGGAGCTTGGTAGAATGCTTTCCAACCTGCGACAGAAGGTGGTTCTAATATTTCCATCTCCAATCCTTCCGCCAACCTACGCAACTGGTTCCAGAAGCGGTACTGGTTGAGTAGATTGGCATCGCTACTCATTTTCAGGGTATTATTTATTTTGAAAATAAAATCCAGTGGATGCGTGACCATACATCCCCGGTGAGCAGCTTCAAAGAAGTAGTTACTACCCAGCAATGCCTCCAGCGCAGGTTGTATTTCGTAATCATTGTCGATCATGATTTGAGCCATCGGATCAATGATATTGGCTTCTACAACGGCATCAATATCCGCACTTACAAACCAGATATGTAGTTGACGACAAAGGAAACGAGCTACTTCATTTTGCTGTAAAATGAGATCAATAACTACCTTGTATTCCTGGTCGCCAGCATTGGCAATCACTGCATTGCCAAAACGATGTGACAATTGTTTTTCTCCTTCATCATGGCGACTAGGGACAAATACTCCAGCAGGGATGCCGGTATCATCCGTAACACCTCGCCAACCCGTGAGTGCGCGGGCCATTTGCACCACATCATCTTCCGTATAGTTGGTGTAATCGCCGGGTGCTGCAACATCGCCACGACCAACGGTGAACAGTTCCAGGAGTTCCCGAGCATAATTTTCATTGGGAGCTTGTCGGCTATTTTCATGGCCGTTTAGATAGCGTAACATGGCCGGTGTAACCGTAACTTCCTCTACCATGGCGCGGAAACTTCCCGCTGCATGGGTACGCAAGATGTTGAGGTAATGGTAGCCGAATTGGGCATTATTAGTGGTGAGTGCAAAATGATTGTGCCAACACAGGAAAAGCTTCTCGCGAATAGAAACACCTCCGTTCATCATCAGACCCATCTGCCAACTAAGCAATGAACGAGAACGAGCACCAAAACTTCCCGCAGGGTTAGGATTGGGAAGGGGCGTGTTGACCCACGTTTCACCAAGCCCAACGTTAGGATCATTTTCATAATCATAATAAACCGGTGGATCGGGAAGGGGCTGGTTGGCAAACAATTGCCCAATGGTCGCACTAAGGCCATCAGCAACAGCTTGCTTGATTTGTGATGGCGTGGGCCCAAAGGTGGTTCGCCGCAACAAAAAGGCCGCCTCGGCGGTACTCCACGGACCAGTATAGGGGTCGAGATCGGTGGTAGTAAAGGTAGCACTTGCGGAGGCAATTTGCCGTTTTTGGTCTTGCTGCCCGAATTGCAGGAAGGATCTACGTTTCATCTAAAAGCGTTTTTCGTCTGTCCATTGTCCAAATTTCCTGATTGAGACAAGGAGCATGGGTGTGGGTTTAATGGAAACAGAAATAAATTCTACACGATCAATGGATAAATTTATTCAGGAGTGAACACTGGCACAATTTTCAGTGTCTTACTAAAGAATTTTTGCCATCAAAAAGCTACAATGCAACTCCAAAATACATCATTACTCAGAAATCAAGCCTTTATAAACGGAGAATGGATAGATGCTGACAATCGTGAAACCTTTTCGGTTGTTAATCCGCTCAATCACACCATCATTGGTGCTGTCCCTGCCTTGGGAGCCGCCGAAACAGAAAGAGCGATTGCCGCCGCAGCCGAGGCTTTTACTACCTGGCGAAGCTTTACTGCTTATAAGCGATCCAAGATTTTGCGCCGTTGGTTTGACTTGCAAATAGCACACCTTGATGACCTCGCTACTATCCTGACCACCGAGCAGGGCAAACCCCTCGCGGAAGCGAAAGGAGAGATCAAATACGGAGCGTCGTTTGTTGAGTGGTTTTCCGAAGAGGCTCGACGTATTTATGGAGATGTCATTCCCGCAGATAACAATAGTCAGCGCATTACGGTCATAAAACAACCCGTTGGGGTAGTGGGCGCCATTACGCCCTGGAATTTTCCCAATGCCATGATCACTCGTAAGGTAGCCCCTGCATTGGCTGCTGGTTGTACGGTGGTCATCAAACCTGCTGAAGATACCCCACTCTCGGCTTTGGCACTGGCCGTGTTGGCGGAAGAAGCAGGCTTTCCCAAAGGCGTATTCAATGTGATAACGACCGAGGATGCCGCTACGGTGGGAGAGACGCTCACCAAGAGTGAGATTGTCCGTAAAATCAGTTTCACCGGTTCCACGAAAGTGGGAAAAATATTAATGAAACAAAGTGCGAGCACCATCAAGAAGCTATCACTGGAATTAGGAGGTAATGCTCCCTTCATTGTTTTCGATGATGCGGATGTTGATGCAGCCGTAAGTGGTGCTATTGCCGCTAAGTATCGCAATGCAGGTCAGACTTGTATTTGTGCCAACCGCATTTATGTACACGATAGTATTTATGAGGAGTTTGTCACTAAACTAAGCAAGGCTTCGGCAGCTTTGAAAGTAGGGAATGGATTGGAAGAAGGTGTAGATATTGGTCCTCTTATCAACAAAGCGGGCCTGGATAAAGTCCACCGTTTATTGGAAGATGCGAAGGCCAAAGGTGGCGAAATCCGCTGTGGTGGTAGCACTTGGGAGGAAAATGAACGTGTTTTCTTGCCCACCGTTATCGCACAGGCAAGCCCGGAGATGGACTTGCGGCGCGAAGAAATTTTTGGCCCTTTAGCACCCGTTTTTAAGTTTTCAACGGAACAGGAGGTCATTGATTTGGCCAACGACACCGAATATGGGCTGGCCAGTTATTTTTATGGCCGCGATTATGCCCGTATCTGGCGCGTTGCCGAAGCCCTGGAATACGGTATGGTAGGTATCAATACCGGCGCAATTTCTACGGCGGTAGCACCTTTCGGTGGAATCAAGGAAAGTGGTACCGGCCGGGAAGGCTCTCGCTACGGTATCGACGAATACCTGGAAATTAAATACCTCTGTTGGGGTGGGGTAGAAGCGTAAGGAACCATTCCTTTTTATGTAATACTTAAGTTGACTGTTGTATCTTGCAGGCCTAACAACCTACTATGATGAAGGCTCCTGAGGTCGCACCAAAACAAACTTTGACTTTTCCGTTTTCAAAAGAAACGGTTAACGTTATCCGTACTACCCTGCGAAACAATATCGACTTAACAGCAATTGCCGATAATAAAGCGAATGTTTTACTGAGTTTGAATGCTGTGATGATTGCCTTTATAGTGCCGCTGGCCATTTCTAATTTGGAAGTCATTTTTGAATACACCCTCTTCGTACCTCTTTTCTTTTTGGCAGCTACCTGCTTTGCCACCATCTATATTTCTACACTTGTGCTTGCTCCCTTTGATTTTGATACCTTCAACGAAGAACTCCCCGAAGGCATGGAGGCCAGTCCTTTTTTCTTTGGTACCGCCTACAATACGGATCTCACCGCCTATTACGAAAATCTATTACGTACTACGGAAAAGAAAAGCAGTGTACGACAGTTTCTGGCTCAAGATTTGTTCTTCATCGGTCGTCGGCTGGGACAAAAGATGCTGCTGATTCGACGCAGTTTTCAAATCTTCCGCATCGGTATTTTCTTGACGCTGCTGTCTACGGCCTTGGTGCTGATGCTTTGAGTAGAACAACTATACTATACCCGTTACTAAGTGGTCTGGGATATTCTCACTTGTCCTTTTTTGCTCTGACTGCGTTAAAAAGCCTCGCCGAAGCTTAGGCTTCGCCTACGTTTTTCGCCTTGGCAGAGCAAAAAATGACGTTGCGATAATATTCCCAAACCACTTAGTGCCGGGTATATTTACCGCCCGTTCAATTTCCAATCGTATTCTTTAAATGCTACAGCGGTGTCACTGGTCAATGCCGTATCGGTATAGCCATTGATATAATCGACCACTGAGCCGAAGTCGGAACCGTACCAGTCAAAAATCTTTGACAATTCGATACGCTTGGCGGTAATGGTGTTGTAGTTGGTGTTGTTGATGAACTTTCGGGTAAGGCGCTGCAAAGTGCTGTTTAAGTTGTCAGCCGTAAAGGCGCGATTGTGTAATGGCGGGCAAGAAGCTGCTGCACAGTTGACGGCAAAATGGATACGCGCATCACCGTAACGTGGCCTAAGAATATCGTTCTCAATTTGGTTGAGAGAATAAGTTTGACCTCCAATTTTTATCCATTTCGTTGCCCAAGGATTACCCCCATCGATATCTTTGATACTGCCCACTGGATAGTGGTTGATGATCAGCTTGATGGTGTATGCATTGTAGGCGTTGATCCAATAAGCCATGGCCGTATTGCGGTTCCAGCTGCCTTGTGGCGGATATTGTTCCAATTCTGCCAGGTACTCGTTTAGTGGGGCGGGATTCGCTTTGATGTTGCGATAATTTACCTGGCCGGAGCTGCTTACATTGCTTTGCAAAAAGGCATCCCAGCCGCTGTGGTCGGGTGCTGTTTTCGTTTCGGCTACAGGAACGGGAGGTGCTTCTTCTACTACTTTTGGGCCGCTTGGCGGTGTAGATACGGTGGCTGTTGAAGCTTCCGTTATGGTCGGGCCTTGAGGCGCTTGTGCTTTTGGAAGTTCCTGTTGAGCCATTTCTTTCAGCACCACATTTGGAGCTACCTCAGCCCGAGGTTGAATGGTACTGGGTGCTGATTTCGTCTCCACAGCAACGGTTCGAGGGCGAGGTTCAGCCATGTTCGGCGAAGCTTCTTCGGTATTCGTCACCGGCGTAGCATTAGCGGGTGAAGTTTCCGCTATTTGTTCAGCGGTAACAGTTTCTGTAGTCGCCTGACTATCAGTTGGTGTAGGTCCACAGCTTACGATAAAAAAGAGGAGAGATAAAAAAGATAGTGTTCGCATGATAGGTAGCGTATAATTTTTTCAATAAAACTGATCGAAACGGCAATAAGTTGTTCTCCTTTAACAGACTTGTTCTATCGCGGACAGTTTTTTCGCTCTTTTGGGGCGTACTGTTGTTCTTAGGCACTCTCCTTAGGGGCGGGTTTTATACCCACCCTAAGGAGAGTGCCTGACCATACCAAGTACCATTTATCCGAAACTACTCCTTCACAATTTTTGTCACCCGCTGTTCGTGACCATTTTTACTCCGCAGGAAATAAATTCCAGCAGGATAATTTCGCAAATCAATAGCAACGAAATTTCTTCCAGCGTTGAGTGAAGTGCTGTTTTGGGCAACTATTTGCCCTTGGGTATTGACGAGTTGCCATTGTAAATTAGTGGGTCGATTACTGTAATATTCGGTCGTAACCTGCTCCTTCGCCGGATTGGGGAATACCCGCGTTAGCTGAAAACCAATGCCTTGTCTTTCTAGCAGGATAATGTCTGAATACTGAAAACTGCCATCCAGATCAACCGTTTTAATGCGGTAGTACGCCTTGGGCAGGGGATAAACGTCTGACCACTCGTATTTTACTTCTTGCTGACTGTCACCGGCGGCAGGCGTAGTACCTATTTGCTCCCAGGTAGGTTCATCTGGTAGTAAGCGCTCAATCTGGTGGTACTTGGTGTTTTCTTCCAGGCTACTGGCCCAGCTTAATAGGTTGATCTTATCCAGTGTTGATCCCCGGAAATACTTCATTTCAATAGGGAGAATGGCCGCGTTGGAGCGAGGGAAGAAGCTTGAGAAGCTGTTGATTTTGTATTCCAAAAGGTGCGTAGCGCCAACGAAATTCTCCATTGCGTAGTTGGCAGTAATGATTTGAGGCGTACCATTATTGTAATCACCACAAGTTCCACCACTAAGTTTCAATAATTCAATTTCTTGAAGATCATTGGGTCCACCCGCAGCAATGAGATCCTGAAATTCCTGCTCTGTCAAATAAAGCCTCACCGTGGCGGCATTATTGGTGGATACATTGATCAACCAATCGCGATCGAGAAGTGGGAAGTCCTCTGCGTCTTTACGTACACTACCTGAATTGATGTTGAACTCTACGGAGATATTGCCCAGGTTATTGAATTGGTCGTTGACCGAAGCAATACGGTTGCCACTACCATCCGTGATGTGAATCCATTGACCATTACCTGCAGAGGTCGCTGTGAAGGTCGTCCCACAGCCACCACCACTGGTGGGAGCTGCATCACAAATGATTCCTGCATCGGTTATAGAGAAACTGAAATTGCCTAAGGTGCCACTCCAACCATCAATTTGAATATAGTAAGACTTACCGGGTATCAGACAACTTTGATTGGTAATGCGTGGGCTGTAGCCGCCGGCACTTCCTGAATCATCATTGGCCGCTACCATCATCCGGTTTCCCGGAACCAATAATGATTGGCAGTTATCTGCTTCCCAAAGGGCCATTTGTAAATCGACGGGCGTGTTGAAATCGATGTCAATACTTCCAGAGGTTGGTGCTGTGAATTTAAACCATACCGTATTGTGGAGCGTGCTTTCACACCAGCCGTATTGAACGTCACACCCCGAAGCTTTAGGCTTAGGCTCATTGTTTTGAACGGTAGCACCGTAGTTGGAACACACGACTGGGGCGCCATCAATATTAAGCGTGATATCTAATGCATCGCACACATCATCGTTGGAGCAATTGATGGGAGCGTTGTATAAATTTGTAGCCGTATAGGTACAACTCAATTCTTCCGTGAACAAGGCCGTGACACTTACCGCTTGCCCGTCGGCAGGTAATCCGGTAATGGTTACGGTTTGTGGACTTCCGGTAATAGCAACGTTGACTGTTTGACCAGCTGCGGTTACTTCAAGCGTACCAGTCATTGGCGCAAAGCTGTAGTAAACATTAAAGGCCTGGTCATATGTACCTCCGCTAAAATTGAAAGGCGATCCACTACGGGTAATATCCGTTATGGCACAGTCAGTACTGCACAAGTCGTAGTCGAAACTGATCAGATCCCCTGAGGTGCTGATGGAAGAGATATTGATGTTAGAAACAGCACCACTGTAGATATTGGAATTGGGGTTGGTACTACAGCTGAATTCATTATTAGCACTAGCACCAGGATACAGGTCGCCGTTATCACCACTATTGACGTTTAAGTTCATATCCCGGTTGCCATCGGCTTGCTCCAGGTCCACGATTGGGCGGTTTTCATTACTGTTGGAGCTGCGGCTAGCATCAATATGATAAATCGCCAAGCCTTCTCCGGGGATGTAGGCATCCCAGCCTATTTTCTGCCGGTTTTCCAAAAGGAAATATTCGTCATTATCCGGCGTATTGAAACGGTAGCTTTCGTCGCTGTTATCACTATAGCCCATATTGGCAATACTGCCCGTTCCGTCCAGTAGGTCAGGTACAATCCAGCCAAGTTCTTCTTTACACCAGGCAGAAAACTGTGCCGGGGTTTTGCCGCTATTGTTCCAGGTACCTCCCGCCATACAACACCAGCGACCCAGTCCGCGCGAAGAACCATCGGTGTCATAGAGATCAGGTAAACCTAAAGCATGACCAAATTCGTGGACAAATACGCCAATGTTCGCAATGTTTGTAGCGCCAAATTTTTCCGGTTGAATGATATAATCGTTGATGATTTTACCGTCGTATGTGACACTCAAGCCACCCGCGGCAAGTACCCATCGGTGCGACCAAATGTCAGCAACGTTACCTGATTCTTCTGCTCCGCGGCCCGAATGGATAATTTCTACCACATCTACCCGCCCATCTCCGTCGCCGTCGTATTGGGAAAAATCCACGCCTGCGGCTTCGGCAGCATCTACTGCTTCTCGAATCAAGGGAACCGCATTTAGGAAATTGGGATTGGCCATATTCTCTATACCGTAGGTCGCTCGGTTATTTTCTGCGGTATACCAACCTTCTACATCGGTATTTACAGTTAAGAGCCCGTAAGAGATATCCAGGTAGTAGTCTCTGAAACTACCAGAACTGCCATTGACGCTGTAGCCAACCTCGTTGGCCATATTATCAAAGTTTCCTTGTGGATAAGTGAACAGTTGATTGGGGAAATCAATCAAAAGCAACAGCGCTTTTTGTACACCAGCAGGAGGGAAGATGGAGCTGGTTCCGGGCTCATCATCGTAATTTTTGAGTTGATCCGTGGCTGCGAGTTCCGCAAGGCGAACGCCTTCATAACGCAAATGTGGCCTTATGACTTGCAAAAGGGCGATTTCTGTACTGGAACGGTTTTCTGGTGCTGCCACGGGGACGCCGGTGAGGTACAGGTCGCCCTTGTTACCACGTGTAGCGTACCGATAGTAGTTATCATTCTTGTCCTGAAGGATGGTATATCCATCTAGTGTTTCCAAATAAGCAGCAGGCCCTTCGGTAAAGAGGTAGGCCATAAAAGTATTGCCATCGGGTTGGATCAACTCAATGGGGTCTGGATAGGGTGCTACCCTGCAATAAGTACTGCTACTATGGTCAATACTTATCGTTTTACTAGCTTTTTCGAATGGATGGTTTGGATTTGATTGCTGGCAAGAGAAGCAGCATAACAAAAGTAGCATTCCGCAAGTGGCGGATGTTAGTTGATGTGCAAGCATTTTTTTCATGTGTTAAGGGGGCACCTCTGATGGTTAAAAAAGTAATCTCACAAATGAAATAATAGCATATTGTTTTTTTTGCAAATCAAGTGGTTTGTTGTGACAGTGTAAAGTGTAGCTCTAGACTTGTTCTGCGGGGTCAGTTTACCCACCAAACTGACCCAGCAGAACAAGTCGTCTAGTAGGCGTACATCATGCGCTTGGTCACCAGGGGGTAGTCATCTAACATCAAAGTATAGGTATATACGCCGGGTTGGTAGCCGTGGTGCTCGAAGTTGTACAAAACTTCGTTTAGGCCAATATTCAATGCTATGGGTAAACTGCGCAAGATGCGCCCTTGTAAATCACGAACGACAATTTTAGCGTCTTTATAGTTGGGAACTTCTTCTACCCAAACCCCGAAGTAGGTCGCTTCATCAAAGGGATTGGGACGATTTTGCAATAATTTTACCTGCTCTTGGGCTGCACTGATGTTTGCCAGCTTGGTTTCAAAATCATTGAATCGTTCACCAATAAATAAACTTTCTACACCATTTTCATCAACGGTGGCCACCGAGACCACGTAAATCACATCAGGCGTCAGTCCCCTGAGGGTATCGGTAGCTTGCTGAAGGGTGAAGACGGTATCAAAATCCAGCTCAGAAAACTGGCGCACCCCTACCCGGTAGGTACCATAGTTGTTGGGATCATTAATCACTACCTCAAAACCACCATCAATAGGGTTTAATACAAAAGACTCGGCCGGATCAGGCCCTTGGGCAGTCATTGCGATGGCGTTGCCGTTGATGATGGTGTTTCGTGCCAGGTAGTTAAAGTCCACGAAGAAAGAATCGAGGATTTCATCCCCATCAGTATCTACTCCTAGGATGTCATCAGAGGTATGTTGCCGATCTTCATAATCAGGGTCATTGGTACTTACATCACCATGCTCATTGGCAGATGTGAAGCGGATGGAAGGAAATCCTCTTTCCCGGAATGGAATATGATCGCCACCACGGCCAGTCCGATCTTCTGGGGTCATGATGTTGATGACATTGGTTTGGGGAGCAATGGGTGCTATCATTTCTTCGTACTCCAGCTTTACAAAACGAGCGAGCATCTTATTGCGAGAATTCAAATTTCCAGAGGAGTAAATACGTACATTGGTACTGTCAATATCATTAAGACCAGGGCAGCCGGGAGGCGAAGCAGTAGCGCCACAAATAATGCCACCAATGATATCATTGTTATAAACGGCCTTTAAGGGCAAATCCTCTTCAAAGAAAAAAGAAGAGAAGGCTTCTGCCCCTAACAAGCCTTGTTCCTCCCCTGTTGTCAGTACAAATACGATGGTCCGATCGAAGGTGTACAGGCTCATTACTCTGGCCAGTTCCAATACCGCTGCCGAACCGCTGCCGTTGTCCTCCATACCTTCTGCGCGGCATTCGGTATCACAAAGCTCACCACAACGACTGTCAAAATGTGCTTCCACCAGGACGATCTCTTGATAATGAGGCCCCGTACCCGGCAATACCGCAAAAATGTTGCGATGCTGGCCAACTCCACAAGTTTCATAGTCGAACTGCAGGTAAGACGTAATGAGGCGATCACTAAAAGAGGCAAACTTGGCCAAGGCCCAACGCCGGGCAGCACCCATGCCTTCTGTGGTAGAAGTGGTATCAGCACTCGTGTGTCGGGTACGGAAGCTACGCATAACTTCCAGGTATGCCTTGAGGGAGTCGGGGCTGACGTTCGCATCTATATTTGCTGCAATAAAAGCGGGATCCGTTACCGGAAAAGGAGGCAGATAATCTTCGGGTGCAAAATTTCCCCGCAAGATAGTTTCAGCTTGCGGATTGGTAATCACCAGGTTTGTTTGGCCACTCAGTTGGCTACTGATGAGCAATAGAATAAAGTAGTAGAAGTATTTCATGACGATAGCATTTTTTGCCTAACAATGATTTATTAATTGTAGTTGTGGTTTTAACCTGTTTACTTGATTAGGCAAGTAGCTTGACTATCCTTGAAAGTCAAAAAAAAATGGGCATTTCCACCCACCGGATAGAAATGCCCAAAGTTGTGATAAGCTACCAAGTACCAAGTACTTAATACCAATTACCTATTTTACCCTTCGTCCCAAGAGATTTCACTCACTCGGCGAGCTACTTGGGTGTAGATGGTACCCCCTTCACGGGTAGGAATCTCGTTGAGTCGACCCAAGCGGCGCATATCTACCCAGTGGTGACCTTCTAGCCACAGAGAGTAACGACGCTGGAACAGAATCTCGTTAATCAGAGAGTTGGTATCACCTGCTCCTGTATAGTTACCTACCCCCCAGATATTGCGGATGGTATTGATGGCCGAAACGGCATCACCACCCTCACGGGCCTGTGCTTCTGCATAAATGAGAAGTAACTCTTCATTACGAATCATTGGAATAGAGCTGGTGTTGGTAGCCCAGCGCTTGTCCTGGTGGGTGCCTACGATAGGATCACCAGTTGCTACATCAGTAAGGCTAGCATCAGTGATAGGGTTATTTACCCTTTCTGCAAATTTAGCCGTTACACGACCATCACCTGGCAATGCATCTTCCAACATCCGAGGATGAACGATAAGAATTGTTGAAGTAGCGGCATCGATAGGGTAGAACAATGGATTGTTCACGTCGGGTGAGTTGCCGTATACATGCTTTGGGCCCACATTCAAATCTGCCGCAGAAGCTGCGTTCAGATTCATGAAAGAAGCATTCAACGCCGTCAGCGCACCGCCGTAATCCTCCGCGTACAAAGCAGCACGAGCTGCAATGGCTCGGTTAACTTGTGCCATGGCATCAGGGGTATTGAAACCATCAAAACCACTGGTGAGGCTGAAAGAAAAACTATCACCAGCTTTGTCCAGATCAGAAAAACCTTCATCCAGGATATCACGAATAGCCTGTAGTGCAGCATCATAGCTCAGGGTAGGGCCAGGATTGAGGGGCTCTTCTACGTCTACGCGAATACCGTTTTGGTACTGCTGCATGAGCGGCCACAGTAGCTGGAAACCTTTAATGGTTTTTGCAAAACCAGTATAACCGAAGGCTTCTTCTGTAGAAAGTTTTGTGCTGTTGTTCGCAGCCTCAATCATTATATTGGCTTGTTTTACTGCCAGATAAGGATTGACGTAAGTTCCTGCCGAACCAAAGAAGTCGGGGTAGGTTTCTGCGTTTCCACCGAGACCTAGCCAATCGTTAAGGAAGCGTGGGTCGGAGCCAAAAAAAGCGTAGACCTCACGTCCAAAACTACCAAACATCTGGGCGGCATTGGTCACGTAGCCACGTTGACGGGCTTCCAAACCATTGACGAGCAATTGCAATTCTGCCTTGCTGGCGTCAGCGGTTACGGAACCCAATGAAGGGTTGTTAGGGTCGTTGACCACGTCTACTTCACAGGCGGTAAAAGCCAGCAAGCCGATCATGCCCAAGCCCATTATTAGCTTATGCATTTTATTTTTCATTGTTGTTTTCATTTTTATTAAAATTCAGCGTTCAAGTGGAAGAACAAACGACGAGAAGAAGGGAACGGAGTTACCTCAATATTACCCGTAATTGCTTGGGTACCGAAGTTGCTCACCTCAGGATCGTAACTGCCGTAGTTGGTCCACAACAATACGTTGTTAGCAGAAAGACCCAACTTCAAACGCTTCACTACGCCCATTTCATTAGGGAAAGTGTAGTACAAACCTGCTTCACGCAACTTGAGGTAGCTGGTTTCTTCGATGTAAACGCTGGTGTTGCCATCAGCAGCCCAAGCCAAAAGACGATCAAGACCGTCAGGCTGCTCGTTGTTGTTGGTGTCATCATCCCATCCTGGGGTCGTACCACCATCATCCCACAATAGAGCGGAAAGGTTAATCGCGTTACCTCCACCCTGGTACTGTGTAACCAGGTTTAACTCAAGGTTCTTCATGATCCGGAAGCTGTTGCTCCAGGCCATAGTGAAATCAGGCTGACGATCACCATAAACTGTGAAACCACCGGCAGGCGTATCGTTACCAGCGGGCGTACCCACAATGGTAGTAGGAGAGTAGCCCTCTGCCAATAAGTAAGTACCCAATGACGGACCAAAACCACCTTGGGTAAAGGCGGGTACATCCAAGCGAGTAATTTCTGACTTATTGGTCCAGTACATCAAACGGGTATACCAGTTGAAGTTGAGGCCACGAACAGGATTTGCACTCAATGCCAATTCAATACCGCGGTTTTCGAGGTCAGCTGCATTGGTAGCGATGGCCAGGATACCTGTAGATTCAGCAGGTACCAGGTCAAGGATCAGATCATTAACCCCTTTGTTGTAGTAAGTCGCCTCCAATACAAGATTGTCGTTGAACAAACCAAGATCAATACCGAATTCGATCTCCCGAGCCGTTTCCGGTACGAGGTTTGGATCTACACCACGGGTACCCACCTGGCCACCCAATTGGCCTCCAATCAGCTGAGACTCTAGTGATTCAAAAGTTACCCCAAAACGTGGTAGACCTCCCGTTTGGCCATAAGCCGCCCGTAGTTTCAATTGGCTAATGGCATCAATGCTCCAGAAGTCGAAGTTGTGGAGGTTGATGGCACCAGACAATTTAGGGAATGCATACAATTCATCTTGCTTGGCATTCAAGGTCGACTTGTCGAAACGTACCCCGGCAGAGACAATAATTTTGTCTTCAAAGTTGAGGTCTTCCTGGATGACATAGCCGATGTCAGTAACCGTACTCTTGGTCTGAGCAAGGTTGCTTACTACCTGTGCCCACGCAAGATTATCTTGTCCACCATTCAAGCCACGTCCACGATCAAGGGTGTAATCACCACGCTGATCCAGACGTACAGCACCTACACTGGTGTTGGAGTTGATACGGCCTAAATTAGTATTGTAATTCAAGAAACCCTGGATGTTGTAGTTCAAATCATCCTGGCGGCCCCACATGACGTCACCAGGATTAGCCTGGGCGCGTTGGTGCTGGAGGTTCTCAGGGAAGTAGACCACAGAGTTACCACTCAGGTAATCAATACCGCCATTAATCTTGAATTTCAAAAAGGAGTTGGCGGATTGGTAAAGATCAATGTCAATGGTAGCAGCAGAGATAAAACGATCTACTTGCTGGTTGTTTACACCCAGGTCGCGAATGGCGATGGGGTTGTCATTGAAGTAAGGGTTGTCGGGATAGTTGCCGAATTCATCGGGGAACAGGTTCGCATAGGAAGGCGTGTAGGCCAATGCATAACCAATACTACCACCAGTGTTGTTCTGGTTACCGGTAAAGCCGCGATCATTATCACTCTTCAGGTAGCTGGAGTTCAGGCTTACTTTGATCCGATCGCTTACGCGGTGATCAACATTAGCACGAACAGAGTAACGGTCAAAGCCGGTGTTTTTCATAATACCATCCTCGGAAAGGATGCTACCTGAAACGTAAAACTGGGTTTTTTGGCTACCACCACTTAGACCCACCTGGGTATTCAACAGCAATGGAGTTTCACCATAGAAGTACTCTTCCCAGTCGGTAACCCGGCCTTCGGCGATCGCTGCAGAAAGGGCATCTTGCTGTGATTGTGAGCCGAAATAGGCATCGACTTTAGCAGCGTCCCAGTCGTCAAAATTTTGGAAATTTTGGCCTTGGGCAATACCAATATCCTGAGATAAGGTCACACGCGTTTGGCCTGCTTGTCCTTTTTTTGTCGTGATGATGATAACCCCGGCGTTGGCACGTGTACCATATACGGCAGCAGCAGAAGGACCTTTCAGTACTTCGATACGCTCAATATCATCAGGGTTGATGTCGGCAATACGGTTGGCAGCATCATCCTGCGTCGCAGAGCTGGCACCACCCGTTGCACCACTTACCTGGCTACGGCCAGTACGGATAGAGCTGTTGTTGACATAAACACCATCAATGATGTACAGTGGCTGACTAGAACCAGCCCCCAGGGTAGAAATACCCCGAAGTTGGATGCTAACCCCTCCACCAGGTGCACCACCGTTAGAAGTGATGTTGACACCATTAAGTTTACCGTACAGCGCATTGTCTACGGTCTGTGGGGTTGTGTTGCCCGTCAATTCAGCAGAAGAAATGGTTGATACAGCGTTACCAGAATTCGAGCGTTTTACCCCGGAAGCAAGACCCGTTACAACGACTTCGTCGAGGCGGGCAATGTCTTCTTCCAGGACAACGTCGAGCTGGCCAACACTAGCACTTACTGCTAGTTCTTGGGTCTTAAAGCCGGTATAAGAGAATACAGCTACTCCCTCAACATCTTTAGGGACGTTCAATTCAAAATTTCCGTCGAAATCGGAAACGGTACCAGTAGTAGTGCCTTTGACAAGAATGGAAACCCCAATAAGTGGTTCTCCCAAAGCGTCCTTTACACTACCCTTCACCATGTACTGTGCCATAGCGGGAGCCGCCATCAACAGCATGGCAACCAGCATCATGCTGGCGCGGGTAAAGCAAATTTTCATACAAATTGGTTTTGATTAGTAAATGCGTTTTTCTGATTTCTTAAATTCATTTGGTCATCTCGGGGTTGGAGATCATCAGGATGCGCGATGTATTGTTCTTGAGGTAAAGCTATAACGAAAATACCATATCGTACGCGGCTTCACAAAAGGAATTTTATTTTTTTGGTCGAAACAGGTGCGTACTTAATAAATAAGAAGTTGAAAACTAGGAAGTTGTTGTAATATAAAAAAAATAAACAAAAGGTAGCTTTTTATTTGAAAGGCTTGTGGGCTTAAAAGACCTGTTGTGGATTTGGGGGGGAAGGTGTAATGGTGTAAAAGTTGGAAAAGTGTAAGGGTGTAAGGGTGTTCAATCTGGTGGTAAAGGAGTGAGACGCTTTTAGGCCTGTGTTCACGACCCACCCTCTAACTCCCTCCCTAGTGATGGAGGGAGGACTTGACGTACCTAAAATATTGATTATGAAATAATTTCAGTCATACACGAAAGCCCCTCGCCTGCTAGGGAGGGGTTGGGGTGGGTCGTGAATTCAAGCTGAAAACCGTAACGTGTATAACACGCCAGATTTGACAACCTAAGTGTAAGGGTGTAAGAGTTGGAAAGGTCAACCATCAACCATCTAACTCAGCAAATAATCAATATCGCCACGCTCCAGAGAAAGTTTTCCGCTTGGTCCCAGAATGTCTTCTGCTAGTTGGAGTTTGCGATTTTGGAGTTGGAGGATTTTCTCTTCGATGCTGTCACGCGTGATGAACTTAAGGGCGATGACGTTCTTTTTTTGGCCAATACGGTGTGCCCGCGCGATAGCCTGCTGTTCGGTAGTGGGGTTCCACCAGGGGTCGAGGATAAAGACATAATCGGCAGCGGTCAGGTTCAAACCGGTACCTCCCGTTTTGATGGAGATCAGAAAAGACTGCACGCTGGGATCTTCCTGAAAACGGGCGATTTCACTTTTTCGTTTGTTGGCGGTAAGGTCACCACTGAGCCAGGAGTAAGGGCTTTGACGCTGGTCCAATTCCTGGCGAAACAATTCCAGGTGCTTAACAAAAGAGCTGAACATCAGTACTTTGTGTCCGCTTTTTTGTATGGTCTCCCACTGTTCAATGATGTCGAGATATTTGCCGCTTCCTTTTTCATAGGTCTCGTCCACGAGTACGGGATGGTTTACCAACTGTCGAAGTTTGGTAAGGGTTTGCACTACGAGAATCCGATATTTCGCATTGGAGGCATCAAAATTTTCGAGAAGATAGTTGCGGGCTGCAGATTTTTCGCGCTCGTAGATTTTTCGTTGCTCCTTGGTCATTTCGGTGTAGAAGACCTGGGTGGTCAGCGGTGGCAAGTCTTTTGCCACCTCGTCTTTGGTACGTCGCAACAAGTAAGGTTGTACCAGTTTGCGGAGTTTGTCCTTTTGGTCTTCGTCGCTTTGGCGCTCAATGGGGAGGATGAATTCCTGGCGGAAAAAATTGTAGCTACCAAGTAGCCCTTCATTGATGAATTGCATTTGAGACCAAAGATCACTCAGGGAGTTTTCGATAGGCGTTCCACTCAGCGAGAGTTTGTGGCGTGCTTCCAGGCTGTTGAGGGCTTTAAAGACCTTGCTTTCGCGGTTTTTGATTTGCTGACTTTCGTCCAAAATGATGTATTCAAACTCAAGCTGCGCCAAAAGATCCACATCGCGCAATGCGGTCTGGTAGGTGGTCAGGATGGTGTCAAAACGCTTAAGGAGTCGGGCATCTTTATGTCGTTTGGGCCCAAAGTGCTGGTAGACCGACAAGGAGGGAACAAACTTCTTGATCTCACTTTCCCAATTGTAAAGCAGGGAAGAAGGTAAAACAATCAAAGCGCGGAGTGGCTGGAGAAAATCCTCATCATCTGGAGGAGCAAAAAGACCCAATTGTTGTCCGGCACCTATGGTGGCCTTTTCTGGCTCGGTACTGGCTGCTCGTTGGGCTGCGCGTTGTTCTTTTGCGTAAAGCAGAATTGCAATGGTCTGTAAGGTTTTCCCCAAGCCCATGTCATCCGCCAGGCAACCACCTAATTCGTTCTTGTGCAATTGTGCCAACCACTTTACACCTTCCAGCTGGTAGGGGCGTAGTTGTGCTTTCAGCAGGGGTGATGGCTTATAGTCAACGGTTTCTACCTGCAAATCTGTCCCGTTGGGAACATCGATATTCTCTAATAAAGTGTACTGGCTCTTGGTCAGGCGGAGCTTGTCGCCTTCTGTTTTACCAAAATCTACGACTTGCTTGTAGCGGTTGAGCCATTCTTCTGGAATTAGGAAGAAAGTGCCATCGGGCAGCGGGAAAAAGCGATTGTTATTGCGGATGTATTTGGTCAAAGCCATAAACGGAAAGCGATGCTCTCCCACGACGACTTCCCCTTTGAGGTCGAACCAGTCGGACGTGGATTGTACTTCCAGGTCAATTTTTGGGAGGGCCAGTTGGATGGGCTTATCATCTAGTTCAGGCGTCTCAATGGTGAAGCCAGCGGCTTCCAGCGCAGCTTTTTGTTGGGCCAACCACTCCAGCATTCCGTATGGGTGATCTTCTGGCCCTGCAACTTCAAAGTGGCTTTGGTGTTCTTTTCTAACGAGTGGGAATTTTTCCAGCTGCGCTATAAATGCCGCTTCGGCTTCGGGGTTGCGCTTGATTTGCGAAATCCGAATTTCTTCCCCCGACATATCCATTGAAGTACGGCTTTTGCGGGTTTCCTGCCAGCCAAAGTAGGCATCGTGGTAAACCATTTCTACCGCAAGAATCCACCGTTCTTCGAAAAGATGCTTGGTGGTCTTTAGGCGACAACCCAGCAGTTCATTGTGTTGGACAACGGCAAAGCCTTCTGCTTCCACTTCTACCTTGTTCACAATTTTCATGATGAAATTGCGAAAGTAAGCGTTGACGGAAGCGGCTGGTATCTGTACTTCTGCTTTTTGCCGGAAAGGCTTTACCAGAAAACCGTTGATGTGATTGAGACGGTACAACTTGTAGTCGGCACAAATCCATCCCGTAGGCTGATTGGTAAGTGCGACCACCTCCTTTTCCCTGATGGGCCATTCTTTATCACCATTAAAAAGCCGCAATTGGTACAAAACGGCATCTTCGGTTTTTTTGAAATAAAGCTGTGGCTCAAGGGGTTTTTTAACGAGTTCTACAATAAAATCCTTGACCAATACCCGGCGTTCCACCTGCCAACTTAATGGAAGATCATGCCTGACGATCAATTGAAGCATCTGATCCAGTCGGCGGTGAACATAATTTTGGATGGCTTTGAAAAGCTCTCGGTCTTCAAGCATTTGTACCAGCGGCGGCGGCTTGCGGCGACCTTTATGAAAATGCCTGAGAATAACCTCTGGCTGAAGTTCATCAATAAGACGAAAAATAACCTCGCGGGTAGGGTTGAGTTCCAGTTCAAAAGCACCAATCGTAGCGGTGGTCGCTTTCTGCTTGATATGGGCAAGATAGCCCTCCTGATCGCGCGTAACTACAAAAGCTTCGGGCAGGAAAAGTTCTTTGGCGTATTCGTTGAGGTTATAAACGACATCAACGATTTCTTTAGGTACTGCAGCAGGTTTGAACATAAACGTTGGAACAAGGTAAGGACCGTACAAAAAATAAAGGAAGCCTAATTTAACGAAGAGGGAAATTTATTTTTTGCACAATACAAAAGACTGCAAGAATACTAAAAATGGGGCTTTTGATCGGTGTGCTGATAAAGAAATTTGACCAGCCGAGAAATAAAATTACTTTCTGCTCATAATGGGGGTTGGAAGTGCTATATTTGTTAGTTTTGGCATTCAATCCTGTTTATGTTATTGCACTGGTCAGATCATTTACTGTTTATCATTGTGGGGGTCATCATACCGTTGCGAACGGTGCTGGGTACGCAGCCTCAACTTGCTAATATTCGCTTCAATACCCGCATGAAAATTCAGTTGTATTGGAGTAATAATCTGTGGCTGTGGTTGTTATGCGGTGCTGTAGCTGGGGTGTGGTGGTTCAATGATCGTTCCTGGGAATTGATAGGCTTGCAAAGCAAACTGGAATGGCCCTCGGGGTGGCCATTGATTGTCTTTGCCGTTTTTACCCTGCTCTACTTATGGGACACCGTCAGCGAAGTCAACAGCCAGCAACATCGCGAGATAACGGCAGAGAATTTACAGTCAGAATTAGGCTTCCTCCCCGCCACGGCCTACGAATATTTTCATTTTATCTTTCTCGCGCTGACGGCAGGTATTTGTGAGGAGTTCATCTTCCGCGGCTATTTTATCCGTTATTTTCAATGCCTGCTCGGGCAGGAAGAAACCTACACTTTGGCAATTCTACTACCCGCATTAATTTTTGGAGCGGTACACTTCTACCAAGGCTGGCGAGCGGTGGTGAAAATTACGGCGATGGCCATCATGTTTGGTTATGTTTTCGTGCACACGGGAAGCCTGTGGATGCTGATGATCGTCCACGCCTTCATCGACTTATTGGGCGGAATGATTGCTTGGCAGTTGATGCGGCGAGGGTAGGTGGACTTTCCTTTGGAGACTCTTTTTCACAGAGGGAGTCGGAAAATATTTTTTGGTTACATTTGTTTTGTTAGTGAGTTTTTTCTCCGTCCCTTACCCATAATTTGCAATGAAGGCTTTTTTTAGTTTTGTTGCCATTTTGTTAACGTTTAGCGTATGTGCTTCCACGCAAGACGATCATATGGTAAGGGTACTTTTTTGCCAAGATATCCTGGATAAAAGCAGCTTAAGCGAGGACGATTTTCGTCAGTTGGATAGTGCCTTGTTTCAAGTCAACTACTATCTTTCTAATACTGCTATAGCGCTTTATCATCGTGCGATCCAGCAGGCTGACCAGTCGGCGGATGGAAGTAAATACGCGGGGATTTTTGAATTAAGGCTTGCCGATATTTACTGGGATTTTGAAAAGCTGGATTCTTCCTCTTATTATATTGATCTGGCAGCTGCCCGGTTCAAAGCTTCAGGCGATGAATTGGCTTACGCCAGGACAGCCAATATCAGGAGATTGATCAAGGCAGCGGAAGGCGATTTTTTAGCTGCGCATGAAATAAGTTTCGACGCTTTGCATGTTTTTGAAAAGTATGGTAACAAGATGGGCATTGGCATTGCCAACCGAGATATCGCGTCCATCATGATTCACGAGAAGAAATATCAGGAAGCTTTGGCCTATTGTACAAAAAGCATTGTCACACTAGAGTCGATTGATTACTGGTATGAACTTGTTTTCAGTCATCAGCGCATGGCGATCATCTATCGTAATCTTGGTGACTTTCAAAAAGCGTTATCGTTTCTCCAAAAAGGAATTGCGGCCTGTTACCAATTAGAAGGTTTTCGGGTGTATCAGGCAGTAGCCAAGTTGTACTGGACACGCGGATACATTTACGAAGCGGCCGGTAAGTATGATCAAGCGATTACCTGCTTGGATTCCTCCGTCTATTTTGCTCATCAGATTAACTTGTCCTTTGATCGTTGGGTCTATGATAGCAAGGGCCGTATTTAGTAATATTTCCAATGACAACATCCGCGAAGCCCAAACTACTGATGGTAGAAGACGATATGATTATCGCTGCCGATAACCTGGAAAAAGTGGATGCCATCAGCGAGCATTACGAATTTCTAACGATCAACGCCCGGCAAATTCCCATCTCGCGCCGCATGAAGGAGCAGGTAATCAACCGGATTAAAATGATTTGAGGGTTATTCACGGAGCTCTAGTACCAACCATATAGCAGTAAATATTGACCGTTCGGAAACAGCGGCCTCTGCGTGGGAAGCTATCACCGGTTACTGACACTTTTGCACTTATCTTATGGTGACAAAAGCACAGAGATGCCTATACCATCCTACCCTAAAATATTAATCGTAGAAAACGAGCTCATCATTGCCGCAGATGTATTGGTGCAATTCTCAAAACTGGGGTGCCAAATGTTGGGCATTCATGCCCGGGCCATAGATGCCCTGAAGACTATCGTTGCAAATCGTCCTGATCTTGTGATCATTAATGTTGGTTTGCCAGGCAAACTCAATGGCTTGGCGGCTGCCCGCTTGATGACGCAAGACTACCACCTTCCGCTCATCTTTTTGAGTTCGCATACCGATGAGGACAGTTTGCAAGGTGCCCTGGCACTGCGCCCTTGGGCGTTTATTGCCAAACCTTTTATCAATGAGGACTTGGAAAACGCCCTAGCGTATATCCTGACGCGACTAGCGCAACCATTGAGGGAATTAGATTACCAGAATACTTGTAAATTATTTTTTAATGGTGAAGTGTATCGACTTAAGCTTCCTCCTCCACTGGAAGATTGAAAGTTACCATTCGGAAATAGAAGACGACCGTTCGGAAGTCGGTCTTTTTAAGGGGGTGGAATAGCGCTAATTTGCAAGTGAAATTAATTATTGGCAATCTTAAAAACTAGCGTTTAGTTTTTAAGTACTTAAAACTCATTAATTATGGCTTACGTATTTAATATGCTCAACACGACTCAAAAAGAGATTACCGTTTACTGGTACGACTGGAACGATGGGAGTCACCTGATTGCTGCGGGCACCTATCATATTTCCAGCAAAGGAAATGCGGACATTAATGCCTTAGACAACGTAGTGATCCAAATGGATTTGTACGACAAAAAAAATAAGGTATTAGGCGGAATTTGGCAGAATTTTTATGCGACCAAACGACCAATGCAAATTGTAGAAAAAGAAGGCATCTATTCAATAGAATATAGAAAGGAGTAAAAATCACTCAAAGATTTCAATGAAATAACCATTAAGCGTCTCAAAACCCAAGAGGCTACCTTTTTATTCTTTTGAAGATCTAGTGTGATTTCAATCATCGCATAATGATGATTATCCTACCTAAGACCAATATTAGGCCAGATTCAGGAATGAGTCTGGCTTTTTGCTGGGTGCCATTCATACCATTATACTAAGTAATTAGCTTTAGCCAGATGGTCAAAGAAGTTAACCTCGTATCGCGGTGCTGGCTCAACTACTTCCAACGAGCCAATATGAAAGGCAAACTGGAAAAGTTAATGGGCTGGCTAAGACGTCGAATCCGTTGTTTTCGCTTGAAACAGTGCAAACGTACCATCTGAATAGCCAGATTTCTACAGGAACAAGGCATACCTAAATGGCGCAGTTGACTACTGGCACTATCTAGTAAAAGATGGTACCATATATCCAACAGGCCTCAAACGCACTAAGGGATGAATCTGGAATGGTTCGCCTCAATTGGTCTGTTTGATTTACCTGCTTATTACTGCTCCAAGTTGATGAAACCGCCTAGTAAGTAAGGCGTACGCTGGGTGGTGTGAGAGGACGAAACGACCGATGAAGAAATCATCATTCGTTTCTCCTACTTGATTAGTGATCCCAGCAGGATGTGAATTGTATTTTTAATAGTATTGATTATCAGTAATTTATAAAGTTTTTAGTTTTTTCTTTAGGGGGATTTTAGAAGCGCTCAAAAATTATTCCTCTTCCTCTCCAACATTCCGTTGTTTTTTGCCTTCGCTCGCCTTTTTGTACTTCTTGAATAGACGCAGCAACACTACCAACCGGGAAGTATTCTTTTCACTTTGATCAGACGCACGCTGACGCAACCTACGCACCTGTGCGTCGGAGAGGTTCTTCATGAGGAACAACTGGTTTTCTCTAGTATGAAATTCGGGAAGCTAATATAAAACAATAAGTTTTTTAATATGATGAATTTTTAATTTTTTAACACAAAAAAGTTTAAAAAAATATTTTAGCCTAACCTTGTGACCCTAATAATTGGTCACCTACCGAAACCCAGGCAGCGCCGGATAAGGAAGCAGCGCATCCAGCATATAGGTAATGCTATCAATCGATAGGATAGCCAGACAAATGATAATAACGGCAAATAACAGGCTGCCCGGAAGATCATTTTTTGAGGCAATTTCGAGATAGGATTCACGATGTAATATCCTGGTGGTTACGGAACTCACCATTAAGAGGAGCAGGAAATTGATGAGGCTGATAACCAAAGCATAACCTGCAAACTGAATCAAACTTAGTGCCAGTTGACTACCAGTCGTTTGCTTAGAAAATAATTGAAAAGCCTGACTGAGGGCATCGCTAGTGGGGTAGATCACTGCTGCTGATGAGAAGATCAATGCGCCAATGACGATGGTTCCTCCCATTTCTAATGCGTCCTGGTTGTATTGCTTTTTGAGGCGATTCCTGATGAAATGATAGCATCCATAACAGAATACAACAAAGAGAATACTTAGATAAAACCACTTAAAGAGGCCAAGGAGCATAAGGTTGGTATTCATTGTTTTATATGTTTTTTTGATTGCTTAGATAAATATCCCAAAGATCAAGATTCCGGATCTCTGGAGATAATTGTCCCGGTGTCCACCCTTTCGTGGTGGTTTCCCAAAAGTAGTAGCGGTTGTTGCCTTGTTTGAGATGATAACCAGAAATGGGGAGATCTATACCCAACATGGCGTGGGCGTAATACTCACTGGCTAGTATAGCGACTTGATATCCATAATGGTCAAGAATTGCATATAGCATTAAGGCACGCGTATCACAGTCGCCCGCTAAAGTGTAGGTGAATTGCTTTGGTGTGTACAGCCCAAATGGAACCTGGGCCACACACGGGGCGTCAGTATTATTAGGGCATGATCCATCCATGATAAAAACATAGGGGATCTCCTGGACCATAGTAACTATGAGACCCGCTAAATCAATTTGATTGTACTGGCGAAGATTTTGAATACTATCTATCAGTGCAATTAGTTCTTGGTGTAGGTATCCTTCCTCCTGAAGTATGTACTTGTATAAACTTTGGTAGGAAAAATTATTTCCCGACGCATACCTGGCCATAAATGTCTCCGCTTTTGCCATGTCAGCTGGATAAACGACTAGTTTTCCTTCGTGTTTGTCAAACAGTAGGTCGGTCCATTGCAGGTGGTGCACAAGCCGGATCGTTGGTGATACGCCTTGACTGTCTTGTGGATTTACAATGGTATCCGTAACGGTAATTGGGAAAGTAGTGGTAGTTCCTGCTCGAGCGTACTGGCGGTCAGCTGTACTCGTTAATGTGGCCAATCCGGAGAATAGAATGATTACAGCTGCGATGATACCTAGCCCCGATAAGCCAAAACTGGTGGTACTAGTGTCTTTTTGGAAAGAGCTGATCCATATTACTAGCCCTAGCACCCCAAATATGATGGCCAGGGAGGTGTAGCTGGTAAATAACAAGACAAAGCAAAAAATCCAGATGGTCCACCGGGCGATTTTCATGAGCACTCTAGTGCTTATCCGACCAAAGGAAAATAGTGGCTTCCAGGGAAGATTATGAACAAAGGGGATAAGAGAGATGAGGTAGCCTCCCAGTAGCACTCCAATCAAGATACCAAGATTTTGCCAGCCCAGTAAGGCCACAATACCATTGATGATAGTGACTAGAATAAGCAGTGCAAATAGAATGGAAAGAACCCAAGGAATGGCATTGAATATTTCTCTAATCACGTCACCGAAAGAAATGGTTTCTCCTGTTGTAGACGGTTCATCTTTTACTAGGGTATTTTCTGGACCTGTTGGAGGAGCAGGAGGAGGAATATATTTCCCAGAGAGGATCACCTTGGCAATATCTCCAACGATCCACACTTTTACCAGTCGGACATTTGTTAGTATTCCACCATCGGGAAGTTTAACGGGAGACTCAGTTATTGCCATTTCCCCAGCTTGGCGTACATCAAGCTCTACCTCAATTTCTGCGGTTGTTTTATTAGAGATGACTTTTATCTTCTCCTCTGGATGGAACACTACGAGTGGTTCTATTTCTGACAGCGATTTTAGTTTTCGCTGTTCATCCACCAATGCCGATATGGTACCACTCAGCTCTCCAAAGGTAGAATTGCCTTCCTGCTCAATGTTGGAAAGAATAGGAGAGGTAATACTGACGGAAGTAAGGTCAAGCGCGAAGATTTCATCCTCTTCCTGGAACTCTGGTAAATGGACTTTTGCTCCCTTGATATCAGGACAATCTAACCATGTAAAGGCTGCGTCAAGTTGTATTTTCTGGTCTTTTGTGATGATGGTTTTTCCCTCGTGAATGGTGGCCTCGTAGATTTCTATTATATAATCCTTCTCAAAAGACGAATCCCCTTCCAAGAGTTCTCCGCGATACTTGGCTTTTATTTCTCCTTCGAGATAAGTTCTTTCCAGGATGGTAATCAGGTCGATGATCATGCTTCGTCCTGATTTTGTGCCATACGTTCTCTCAAAGAGGCTAATCCCGCGACTTTACGGGTGTCTTCTCTTTTGCGGGTATTAAAGGGTGGGTCATGGTAATCATCGTATAAAGATACTTCCACTTGGTAAGAGGACTGGAAAATGTTTTTGTAACGTGACTGGCAATGAAAAAAACTGGACAGGATCAGTTCGTAGTCATTGTTGTCGCACTTCAATTGATAAGTGCCGGTTTTCAACCAGGAAATCTTCGCTAAAAAAGGAATCAGAAAAAGGCTTAAAACCACCAGGCTTATCCACCAACTTTCTTTAAAGTGGTCATATAGGAGTTGGAATCGAGCAAGGATGTCTTTAGAATTGGCATTGGCTAATTCAAAATCGTTGATGTATTGCTGGCGCTTTTGGCATAGTTCATTGAGCCGCTTGCGGAAAGCGGTCTTTTCCATTTCCTGAGAATACGATAAAAGTGTGTTCAGTTTATTTTCTACCAGCTCAATTTCTTGGTCTAAGTATGCGAGATTATTATCCCAAAATGATTTGGATTTGGCTAACCTATATTCTGCCAAGTACTCTGAAATCCCATTCTGGAATATTATTAGTTCCAGCGGTTTAGCAACCAGTAAAGACATGAAAATTAGAAAGAAGAAACTAATAATAATAGAAGAATTAAAGATACTAATATCTGAGGTATGAGGTAGACGATCGCTACTAAAAGTAGTCAGCAGTAAACGGTACATTGCAGAAATACCAAGAAATAGCAATAAGCTAATCACAACGATAATGAGTGGTTCATTAGCAATTAGCTGACTTATGGTTACTGCGGCGATAGCTAACAATACATGATTTAAGCAGGCAATCCATCCACATAATGCAAGGATGCGCTTTTCGGAGGGCGGACAAGCTTCGGTCAATTTAGGCTCTACTACAAAAAGCAACCATCCCCACCGGCTAACCGTATGTAAGATGCTTTTAAGTAGCTTCATTCTCCGTAGCGTTGATATATTGGTCCAGGTTTTCGTCTACTTTTTTCTTCTCCCGTTCCAGCCATTTATTGACGATGTAGTCGTTCAATTCCAGCTGGGCTTTAGTGAGTTTATCTTGCTCATCGGTTTGCCGGAGTACTTCGTGAAAAATCACCAAATCCTTTTCTATTCCTTCCTTGTCCTTATAGTAGTTGTACTTTACTTCAATCCCGGCCTGCGCTTTGATCAACTCTTTTTGATTGTCCGAAAGAAAATCATAAGGACTTTTAATGAGCATCAATTTGAAGAAAATTGGTGTAAGCTCAATAGCCACAAACAGTAAAGTGATAAAAAGCGTGATCTGCCAACCTGCGATTTCGTGAGAGAGCTTGATTCGTTCCAATAAGCCATCTAATCCATTAGCGATATCTTCTTTTTTTGCTTTTTGCTCATCTATTTCAGCTTGTAGATCGTTGAATTTTTCAGCCAACTCTTTTTGTTCGTCTTCTTTGGTTTTTAGTTCCTTTTCAATATCATCAAGTTGAGCCTTAATAGATTTGGCTACTGGCCCATTTCCATAGTGGTCACGATTTTGCATTTCATCTAGATACCGGATCTCAGTTTGTCGGTAACGCTCCTGGATTTCAGTTGTCTTTTGTCTAACTAAATCCTGCTCTGTTTCAATTCTCGTAACCTCCGGAGCATATCTTTTGTCGATTGATGCAATAAATGCTTGTTGTTGATCCATTTGTTCTTGGACTAGTCGAACATCAATCTCCGATTTGAAAATCCTTATCTCCAGGGGCTTAGAGATGGTGATGGCAATGATGATCCCCATGATAATCCTGGGAATAGCGCCTACGAATTCATCCCTGGTGATTTTTTCGGAGCCATCTCCCTGTCCGGTACTGGTGACAATAAACCGGTCAAGGTTGAAGATCATCGCGCCCCAGATGATTCCAAATCCAAGAGAAATCCATAGTACTGGCAGATCCGTCCCGGTCTCCAGGGCAGAGCTGTTTGGCTCGAAGATGGTATAAAAAGCGTATCCTCCAGCGATACCGGCCATTAAGCCGGTTGCTACGACGATGCCTCCAAGACAAGCGTACTTAACGTGTTCGCGGTAATCACACTGTTCCAAAATAGATCGGTCGGCACCACAGGCTTTCCAGAAAAGGCGCATGAAAAAGCCAGGTTTAGGCGATCGATGCTGTCGGTTATCGGTCATTGATATGGATTTTTAAATTAAAAGGGATTGGATAGGGTAGGCGTTGCGCCTTGATCGTTGTCGTTAAATGCTTTGGGGTCAAAAGGAGATTGAAATAATCTTATGTTACGATTACGGAGTAGGTATTTGGGGGTAAGTCGCCGTGGGGAAGTTTTTCTGGGGAAGACCAGGCGACCTTTTGCTTGCAGCTGTGCTTGTACCGATTTGCCGCAGGACAGCCTTTGGATTCGGTGGGTATCCGTAAATTCCTTGATGGCATCGTAGGTCAACTGAACGGTGTCTCCGCACGAGATAGACATGGAACTTTTGCTTGCGCTAAATAAACCTACCGCCTCTAGTTCCAGTACCGCCGATGTGTTTTCCACTTTGATGAGCATTGCTCCCGATGTAGGAAGTCGTTTTTTGTAGCCTTTGAGCCTGACGAAAAGTGCGCGTTCAACCTGCCATTCGACATTGAAAGGAATCCCCTGAATAGGCCTAATAGTATCAGCTCGCCAATGGTTGATTTTTGGCGATTCTCCTGTAAGGAGCAGGAGGAAGAACTGCTTTATTATGGATAGGTAGAAGTGCAATTGAATAGCTTTAGGGTTTCTCTATTTGTTTGGGCGCTGTAAAATCGGTAGAGGTAAATTGTCTTCTTTTACGAAGATCGGTATTTTTGGTTACGTAAACGGTGTTTATTTTTGATTTAACGGGAATTGAGTTTATTTTCTTTGAAATTTCATCAAGGTGTGATGCAAGTCCTCCAAGGAGTGTCTGGTGATCATTGACCTTTACTCTCGGGTGTTTCCCTTCCTTCACTTGAAAACTACATTTGTTTTTTAGAATGATAAATAACTTGTTTACAGTACAGTTTTAGCATTGGCAATCATGTTTTACTACTGATTTCTATATTCCCAGCAACTATTCCCTCCAATTCTCGTAAAAAACAACAGTTTTTAAAAACAAGCTCGTATTTTTAGCAGCAAACAAAGATTTTCGGTTAAGAAAACGATTCATCAGCGCTAACCTCAAATGAAATTCAACGAAGACTCGCGCGTCAAAATACCGACGCTATTGCATTTGATCAGGTTAGGGTACCAGTACCTTAGCCTCAAGGGGGCCAACTGGCGCAGGGATACCAATATCTTTACCGACATTTTCGTGGCAAGTCTCCGTAAAATTAACGTGGGGCTCACGGAAGCGGATGCCCTCCGCTTGCTCGACGAGATTTCTTTGTTGTTGGACAATGAGGATGTCGGTAAAGCTTTCTACGAGCGGCTGGTGGAAAAATCGGGTGTTAAACTCATCGACTTCGAGGACTTCCATGCGAATACTTTTAACATCGTCACCGAACTACCCTGCGAAAAGGAGGAAGAATCCTTCCGGCCAGATATCACGCTGCTGATCAATGGGATGCCGCTGGCTTTTATTGAGGTCAAAAAGCCCAATAACCGGGAGGGGATCCTGGCGGAAAGGGATCGCATGGTGACCCGCTTTCAAAACAAGAGATTTCGGAATTTTTTCAATATCACGCAGCTGATGGTCTTCTCCAATAACATGGAGTACGACGATGGCTCGCCCCAACCACTGGCGGGGGCTTTTTACGCGACTGCTTCGTACCAAAAGCCCAGCTTGAATTACTTTCGGGAAGAAGAAGACCTGGATTTATCCGTTTTGCTGCAAGCCCAGGATGATGCCGTAGAGAATTTTGTACTGAAAGATACCAACCTCGTAAGCATTAAGCACTCGCCGGAGTTTGCGACCAACAAAGATCCCAACCGTCCCACCAACCGGATTTGTACTTCCCTGTTTAGCAAAGATCGCCTGGCTTTTATTTTGGAATATGCCCTGGCTTACGTGCAGCAGGAAACCCATCTGGAAAAGCACATCATGCGCTATCCTCAGCTGTTTGCGACCAAGGCGATTGGTCAGAAACTGGATGAGGGTATTCGTAAAGGGATCATCTGGCATACGCAGGGGAGTGGGAAGACGGCACTGGCTTTTTACAACGTCAAGCACCTGACCGCCTATTTTCAGCAGCAAGGAATCGTCGCCAAGTTTTACTTTATCGTTGATCGACTGGATTTGCTGAACCAGGCCAGTAAGGAATTTACGGCCCGCGGCCTGAAGGTGCAAAAGGTCAATTCCCGCGAGGAATTTGCCCGCACCATTAAATCCAGACAGGCGGTAGAAAACAACGATGGTGCGCCGGAGATAACGGTCGTCAATATCCAAAAATTCCAGGATGATCCGACGATATTACGAAACACCGATTACAACCTGAGCTTGCAACGTGTCTACTTCCTTGATGAGGTACACCGCAGCTACAACCCCAAAGGGAGCTTTCTGGCCAACCTGCGCGAGTCGGACCCCAATTCCATCAAGATTGGCCTGACGGGCACGCCGCTGCTGGGCGATGACTACAATTCTCGCTCGCTGTTTGGAGGCTACATCCACAAGTATTACTACAATAAATCCATTGCCGATGGCTATACCCTGCGCCTGATTCGGGAGGAGATTGAAACCTCTTACAAGCTGACTTTGGCGAAAGCCCTGGCAGAACTGGAGATTATCAAAGGCAAAGCCGATCGTGGGAAGCTTTACGCGCACGAAAATTTCGTGGAGCCCATGCTGGCTTATATTGTCAAAGATTTTGAGCAGGCCCGCTTTCACCACAACGATGATTCCATCGGAGGGATGGTCGTTTGTGATTCCTCGGCACAGGCCAGAATGATGTACAAAATCTTTCAGGAGAAATATATGGGTGCAAGAGAGTATACCATGGTACCTTCCTTGGCGGATGCTGCCGAACCGCTATTAAGTTACGCCGCCAAAAAGAAAGCGGCACGCCAGGTACGTACTGCGGCCCTCATCTTGCACGATGCTGGCACCAAAAAAGAAATCGAAGACCGGGTAGAGGCATTTAAAGCCGGGAAGATCGACTTCCTGTTTGTTTTCAATATGCTTTTGACGGGTTTTGATGCCAAACGCCTCAAGAAATTGTACATTGGGCGCGTCATCAAATCACACAACCTTTTGCAGACGCTCACGCGGGTCAACCGAACTTATCACGATTTTCAGTACGGCTACGTCGTGGATTTTGCCGACATCAGCAGCGAGTTTGATAAAACAAATAAGGCTTACTTTGATGAACTGCAGGACGAGCTGGGCGATGAGATGCAGCACTATTCGGACCTCTTCCTGTCTGCCCAGGAAATAGAAACGCAGATCAAGGAGATTGAAGACGCGATCTTTGATTTTACGACCAATAATGCCGCCGTTTTTTCGCAGCAGATCAGTGAAATCAACGACCGCAGCCAGATGCTGGAACTCACGCGGGCCTTGAACCAGGCCAAAAGCTTGTACAACCTGATTCGCCTTTCCGGCAATTATGAGCTGTTGGAGAAGCTCGATTTTCGAAAACTCACTATACTGGCGCGACTGGCGAACGACCGCCTGCAACTCATCAACACCCGCGATGCGCTGGAAAACCAGGTAGACAATACCAACCTGCTGAACATGGCCCTGGAAGAGGTCTTGTTTGCCTTTACGAAAGTAGGCGAAGCAGAAATGGTGCTGGCCGACGAGCTGAAAAACATCCTGCAAAAAACACGCGAAGCCCTGGCTGGCAGCATGGACCCTAAAGATCCCGAAATTGTATCGCTCCGCGCCGAGTTGGAGCGCCTGTTTCGCAAGAAAAACCTCAGCGAAATTACCCGCGAGGATATGGAAGCCAACATCGCCGACCTGACGAAACTCTACGCCCGTACCCGCGAGCAGGAACGCAAAGACCAGCTGCTGCGCGCCAAGTACGACTACGACGCCAAGTACGCCCGCGTGCACAAGCGCATCCTGGAGAAAGGCGACCCCGCCGCCAGCAAAAGCCAATTGCTAGCTGCTCTGTCGGGTTTGAAAGAAGCCGTGGATACCAACGTACAGCAAAATCCCCGCCTGCTGGAAAACGAAAGCTACGCGGAGAAAATGATGGTGCGGCTGGTGATTGAGCAATTTAAAAACAAGAACAACATTTCCCTCACCGCCGAAAGCGCCAAGTTTATCAACCAGCTGGTGGTGAAGGAATACTTAAACGATTACTACGGACGACCAATATGACCACAACCACGACCGATTTTAAAGCCAAAGTGGAGACCATTATCGACGACCTCAAAGGCGTGTGTGCCAGCTACGGGCTGGGCAACGACGGCAATGAGTTTAAGATCATCACCCAGGTGTTTCTCTACAAGTTTCTGAACGATAAATTTGCGGCAGAAGTCAAAACCATTGAGCCCCAGCTGGCGGCCGCCGAGCATTGGGAGGATGCCCTGAAAAACTATTCGAAAGACGAATACGAGCTGCTGCTCCTGCAACTGAGTGAAGGCACCGCCCGCCTGCAACCCGAACACCTGCTGAGCAGCCTCTTTCACCGGCAGGACGAGGCCAACTTTGCCACCCTCTTCGACGATACCCTGCAAGGCATTGCCAAGGACAACAACGACCTGTTTTCGGTGAAAACCGACAGCGGCTCCAAAGTTGTTCTCTTTGACCGCCTGAGTGCGTACATCTCCGATACCTCCAAGCGAGATGCTTTTTGCAAAGCCTTGATCAATAAACTTATCGGCTTCAGCTTTGAGCACATCTTTGCCGAGAAGTACGACTTCTTTGCCAATATCTTCGAGTACCTGATTTCTGATTACAACAAAGACAGCGGTGGCAAGTACGCCGAGTACTACACGCCCCACGCGGTGGCCCACATCATGGCGCAGTGCCTGGTGGATGCGCCGGTGAGCAACGTGACCTGCTACGACCCCTCGGCGGGTTCGGGTACGCTGCTGATGAGCCTGGCCCACGCCATTGGGGAAGACAAGTGTACCATCTACTCGCAGGATATTTCGCAAAAATCATCGAGCCTGCTGCGGCTCAACCTGATCCTAAACAACCTGGTGCATTCTATCCAGAACATTATTCAGGGCAATACCATCCAGCACCCCTACCATCGCGACGAGCAGGGCCAGCTGCGGAAGTTCGACTACATCGTCTCCAATCCGCCCTTTAAGCTGGATTTTAGTGATTACAGCGCCGAGCTGGAGACCAAAGCCAATCGCGAGCGCTTCTTTGCCGGCATCCCTAACGTACCCAAAAAGGCCAAAGACAAAATGGCCATCTACCCGCTCTTTATCCAGCACATCATGCACTGCTTATCGGCCAAAGGCAAGGCGGCCATTGTGGTGCCTACGGGCTTTATCACCGCCCAGAGTGGGATAGAGAAGGCCATTCGGCAAAGGCTGGTAGAACAAAAAATGCTGGCGGGCGTGGTCTCCATGCCCAGCAATATTTTCGCTACCACGGGTACCAATGTGAGCATCCTCTTTTTGGATGTGACCAATACGGCAGAGGTGGTACTAGTGGACGCCTCTAACCTGGGCACCACCGTAAAGGAAGGAAAAAACCAGAAGACCCTGCTGAGCAGAGAAGAGGAGCAACAAATCATCGACACCTTTAACAGCAAAACCGCTACGGATGATTTCTCCGTGGTGGTAAGCTACGAAGAGATTGCCGCCAAAAATTACTCGCTAAGTGCCGGGCAGTATTTTGAGGTGAAGATCGAGTATGTGGATATTACGAAGGAGGAGTTTGAGAAACAGGTTTCTGAATACCAAAAAAGATTAAATGATTTTTTCCTAGAATCAAAAAGCTTGGAACAGAATATTCAGAACATGCTAACTACTCTTAAGTATGACTAGAGTGACAACAAAGCGTCTTGGTGATATTCTGAACTTTAAGAGAGGCTATGACCTTCCTTCTTATTTGAGAAAAGAAGGTCCATATCCAATTATTAGTTCTGGCGGTATTTCTGGTTACCATAATGAGTATAAGGTAGAAGGAGAAGGCTTAGTAACAGGTCGATACGGTACGTTAGGTCAAGTCTATTATTTGGATGAAAAGTACTGGCCTCATAATACTGCTTTATACGTGACTGACTTCAAGGGAAATTATCCTAAGTATGTCTATTTTCTGATGCAGTGTTTAGGTAATGTAGCAACCTCAGATAAAAGCGCTGTCCCAGGTGTTAACAGGAATGAATTACACGAACTACAAGTTCCTTATCTCAATTTTAAAAATCAGAAGCTGTCAGCAGACTTATTATTTGATCTAGAATCAAAAATCGCCCTCAACAACCGCATCAACACGGAGTTGGAGGGGATGGCCAAGTTGTTGTACGACTACTGGTTTGTGCAGTTTGATTTTCCTAACGAAGAAGGCCAGCCTTACAAGTCTTCTGGCGGGAAGATGGTGTATAATGAGCGGTTGAAGCGGGAGATTCCGGTGGGGTGGGAGGTGTTTAAATTAGAGGATCTTGGTACTTTCAAAAACGGAATTAATTACGATCCATCAGAAGAAGGTGATACAAAAGCCAGAATTATCAACGTAAGGAACGTCAGTAGTTCATCAATATTTATCGCCAATGAAGATTTGGATGAAATCTGGCTTAGAGGTGCTAATGTAGAGAAGTATTTAGTAGATGAAAGTACAATATTGATTACAAGAAGTGGTACGCCAGGTGCAACTCGGCTGATTGCTGACTATCAAGAAAATACTATTTACTGTGGGTTCATTATTTGTTTCAAAGCATTTGATTTTGACCAAAAAAATGTAATCTTCTATCATCTAAAAAATGTAGAAAAATTAATGTCTACCCAGTCAGGTGGCACGATTATGAAAAATGTCAGTCAGGGTACATTGAAGGATATAAAAGTAGTCTTGCCTCAAAAAGATCAAATGAGAATTGTACGAAATTTCAATCAAGTTTTGAACCCTATTTTCAAAAAAATAAATCAAATTCAACAAGAAAACCAGCACCTCACCTCCCTGCGGGACTGGCTGTTGCCGATGCTGATTAATGGGCAGGTGCGGGTGGGGGAGTAGGCCAAGCCTAAAGCATTGTTTGAGAGGGATGGGCTTTTTGATCGGCGGGTAAAGGAGAGGAGTGATAATAATGTTTAAAATGTAAAGCAAAGCAGATCAGGGCTTTCTACTTTTATTTATAATACAAGGGGTTTAAAAAACAGCAATTAACGCGATGGCAGACAATCAAATAGAACTAAGGACCATTACCGAACTACTGGGTTTGAATTTTTATATTCCCGATTACCAAAGGGGCTATCGCTGGACGCACCAAAACGTCACACAGCTTCTGGAGGATATATGGGAGTACCGGCAAGAGAAAAGTAATGCCAATACCTTTTATTGTTTACAACCTATTGTGGTCCGTAAGAAAAGCTGGAAGGACGCTTCAGGGAAGGGTGTTGAAGGCTACGAGCTGATAGACGGTCAGCAACGATTGACGACTATCCACCGAATCCTACACTATTTGAGCAAAGAGCATCTGAGAATGGATAGTTTAAAAGAGGAATATGGTAAGGAGGTGTACACCTTAGACTATAAAACTCGTCCTGAGACGAAAGCCTTTTTGAATACCAATACATACAATGATTCTAAGCCGGATTTGTATTACTTAAGTGAAGCGTATCAAACCATAAAAAGCTGGTTCGAGAATGAAGAAAACATGATTGGGAGGTCTGGCAAAAATACTTTTTTAGATACGTTGCTACCTGATGTGCAATTGCCTAAAAGTAAAGAAAATTGGCCAGAATGGAGCATACAGGTTATTTGGTATGAGATACAGGATAACACCCAAAAAAGTAAAGAGTTATTTACTCGCTTGAACCGGGGTAAGATACCATTGACCAGTGCAGAGCTCATCAAAGCAAAATTCGTTAATCAAGATAGTTTTAAAGAGCTGGATCAAGATGACAGGATAAAGCGCCGAACACAACTCGTTCAAATATGGGATGAAATAGAGAATCAGTTAAATAATCCGAAGTTCTGGGCCTTCATATCTAATGCTCCACTGGAGTACTACAGTAGTAAGATTGAATATCTCTTTGATGTAGCTACGGGCAAGAAATCAAATGAGAGTGACAAGCTGTACAGCTTTCTTCATTTTTTTGATAAAAAGGAAGATGCTGATTCTTTGTGGGAAAAATGGATAAAGGTTGAGGAAATATATCGCTCGCTCAGGTATTGGTACACTGACAAAAACTTATACCATAAAATTGGCTTTTTGATAGCAACTGGAACGAGTATCCGGGACTTAGTGGCAATAAAAAAGAACTGGACAAAAGATAGATTTGAGCATGAGATAAATCAGTTAATAGCTAATGCTATACCTGATAATTGGAGCGATTTAGATTATCAAAACAGGAATGATACTGAGAAAATCACCAATACATTGCTGCTCACCAATGTAGAGCTCACTAGGTTGAACGAAAATATTAACGACTTCTTCCCTTTCGAGATATATAAACGAATTAGCAAAAGCCTAGAGCACATCCATGCGCAAAATATTGAGGGCATTAATGTGAATAAGCAGGAGCAATGGAAAACCTGGCTTACCACTCACCTTGATGTTTTGCCATCGGTAGTTAATGATCCAGTAAAAGTGGAAGAAATAACAGAAGCTGTAAATAATGCACTGGATGACCTCAAGTATACTCAGTTTGAAGAATTGAGCACTAGGATATTGAACCTTCTACCGAAAGAAGAAGGGGAAGAAGGTGATTACCTGCATAAAATACAAAACCTGGCTCTTCTTGGGATTGAAGAGAATATAATGCTTAGCAACTCTGTTTTTGAGGTAAAGCGAAGAAAAATAATTGAACTGGATAAAAAGGGAGCATTTCTTCCTCTTGCTACTCGTCGGATTTTTCTCAATTATTACGCAGAGGAGTCTTCTCCTAACTATTCTCTTTGGACGAGCCAAGAGCGAAAAAACTACCTACGGGAAATTGAAGAATGCTTAGCTCCATATTTGAACTTAAAACTGAAAAACGATGAAGATTAGCTTTACAGAAGTACTCAAGAACAAAATAGAAATTCCGATCATTCAGCGAGATTATGCACAAGGGCGTAAGGATGATAAAACATCCAAGATTAGAAGAGATTTTTTAGATGTAATTTTTGAGTCCATTGCCACGATCCTCAATAGTTCAGCAAAGAAAAAGCTAGAATTAGATTTCATCTATGGGTTTAACCAAGAAGGGGATAACTATAAAACATTTACGCCAATTGATGGCCAGCAGCGGTTGACTACGCTTTGGCTATTGTACTGGTTTGTTTCTGCTAAAGAGAATGTTGCAGTAGATGAAAAAGCTTTCTTGACTAACTTTGTTTACGAGACCAGGCATAGTACTACCGTCTTTTGCGACAAACTACTTGACTTTCAGCCAGGATTTGAGAATCGCAGCATTAAAGCTGAGGTAATGAATCAACCCTGGTACTTTGATACATGGGATTACGACCCGAGTATTCAAGCAATGTTGGTTGTCTTAGAGGAGATCGAAGTACGTTACACAGCGCTGGGGGAGGATGATATTTGGAATATTTTAGAAAATGAAAATTGTCCATTCTACTTCTATAAGCTGGATATGGACAAAGTTGGATTATCTGATGATCTTTATATAAAAATGAATTCGCGCGGTAAGGCGCTAACAGAGTTCGAATATTTTAAAGCAGGTTTTTCGGATATTATTACCGATGAGAATTTAAAACAGCGCTTTGAAGATTCCGTTGACCGGGAATGGATGGATTGTATTTGGAAAGTTGTTAAAGAAAGTGAATTCTATAACACGGAGATAGATATTGCATTGACGGTAGATAATAGTTTCTTGAACTTCTTCAACTACTTCACCTATGTGCTGGCACTAAAGAATGATTTACCTTACAAAGACACGGTAGAATCCTTAGCGGTAATCAAGGAGATATACAAGGATGAAAAAAATCTACTATTTCTATTCGATATTTTAGACGCAATTGTTGAACAACAAAACAGTAATAGTACTTTTTGGGATAGTATTTTTTACTACGATAATCAGGATTTTGACCACTCAAAAACACGGTTATTTTTTCCGCACGAAGACAAAGACTTGTTGCATAGATGCTTGCTGTACTATGATGTCGGACGTGGATTGTCCTATCCTGAACAGCTCTTATTGTATGCTTGCTTAATTCACTTAAAAGGCAGCAGTGAAAATTTTCCTAAGAATATTCGAATTGTCAGAAACCTTGTAGCTAACTCCGAAAACGAATTAAGGGAACGTGTATTAGGAAAGAGTTTCAGTGAATTAGAGGCGTTTATTCTAGACGAGGACTTGGAAAAGGTAAAGAATTTCAAAACAGATCAAATAGAAGAAGAGAAGGGAAAAAGAAGATTCATTACTCAGAATCCACCTATGGAAAAGGTTATTAACAGCTTAGAGGATAGTGACATTTTTCGAGGCTGTATCTCTATTTTTGATTTGGATGATAGCTTAAATGAAAGGGCACCAAAGTTTCTGAATATTTTTGACGAGGAAGAAATAAAAACTGACTTCATCAACAGAAGTAATCTGCTATTGTGCTTTGGTGATTACTCTCAGAAAGAAGGGAACTGGTATAATTTACTTTCTCCGGCAAGAGTAACGCTTAGACGATTTTTCACTACTCCCGGGTACGGGAAGGAAAAGCAAATATTCTCTAATACCAAACCGGTATTGATGGAGTGCTTAGATTTTTTTATACAAAATTCCTCCATTTCTATTGAGCAACATCTGGACAGTACACTGAGTGCTTATGAGAGTAAACCTAAAGACTGGAAATACTATTTCTTAAAATATCCATCCTTTCGGATAGAGTGTCACGATGGATATTACTGGTGGAATGAAGATACAGAATACGAATTGTGGAAGATGAGAAGAAAGCGTTTCAATGGTTTCAATTGGCAGCCTTATTTATACGAAATTGTAACAATGATAAATTCAGAAGACGTTAGATTGGAAAATTATAACTTCCCGTTAGATCTCTCTAATGGGCGAGAACGAGTTAATATTTCAACTATTGAAAAAGGCTTTTTATTTAAAGACGAAGATGAAGATAATAACGCTAATTCGCTTATTCAGCAATTAATCGAAGATGAAATAATTACAGAGGAAGGGTTACTGGAAGTAGAGCAGAACGATGAAGGGCTCGACTTAGAAGACCGAATAGTGAAACTCAAAGAAGTCATTCAGGATATCCTGAATAATGATTAACAAATTCACTGAATTTACACTAGATGGGGAATTCATTGAGCGGTAGAGTGACAAAGGTTGTATCCATTATTATGGTGCGATAATTCGTCCGAAAGGAGAAAAAACCTGATAATTATCTGGAAATAAAATTGATATAATGGAAAAGATTACTAAGCTCGTTGTACAGGCGTATACTACACCAGCTGGTCTTTTGGGAGTGTTAATCATAATACTTCTTTCTGGCTCTGGCTGTGAAAATAATCGTTTTGAAATCACCCAAAGTTCTGGATCAAAAGCTTCTCAAGAACAGCGCTCCTATTTACAGGAGGGGCCTGGTAAAGATTGTCTTCAGTCGTATTTTCAATCCTATCAATCAGTGGAAATTCGCTTTCCAGAGGATACCTTACAATACTCGGTATATAAGGATAATATTCAGAGCTATTTGATAGCCAAAGGTGTAAAAGTGACTTATCAGGATACCACAGGAAAAGTTATTACTAAGGTTGTACAAGTTAATCTTTTTCCTGATGAGAACAAGGGTTGTGAGGTAGAGGCAACGGAATCGCAAGTACAAGAAAACCATCCGGCAACTGGATCAACTCAGCGTAATACAAAGACACCTGTTGCTCCTGTTACCCCTAAGGCTACCCCCAAGCCTCCAAGAGAAAAGAGTGCCGCTGAAAGAATTAAGATGTAGAAAAGGGGGAACAAAAAGGGCTGTAAGGATTTCCTAGGTGTGATATTGAATGTAGGGAGATTCATTGATCTGGAATTCAAGCGTACTTTTGAAAGCTATATCGCAGAAAAAAGAGAAGCACTGGGAGCCAAGTTTGAGGAGCAATACCCTTTGGGAGAGCTCTACGATAAATATTAATTACTGCTCGCTGCTTGACCGTATAATGGGTTACGCTGAGCAATAAAAAAATAGTCAGTCATGAAACGTGTTCTGAAGTTCCTATTTAACGCTGCTCGCACTTTAAGCTTAATCCTGATCCTGGGCTTGCTGGGCCTATCCTTCTACCTCTCATTGGATGAACAGCGGGAGCGGGATTTTTATCAGGCGCTGGAAAAATACGAAGACCGCCAAGCGGAATTTTCCGGCGATGATAGTGATGACGAAATGAGGATTATGGCCATCGATGAGCCGGCGCTTTCCAACTACGAGGCACAGAAGGTCCAAATTCCGGTTAAGGGAGGATCTGCGTACTTACGTCCTTCCCAAATCATGTACATCCATGCCGGTTCTCCAGTTACGATTGTTATGAACAACGATAGTACAATAGCAACGACAGAGAGCCTTACCCGCCTCGATCGAATGCTGCAGGATGTAGATGGGGGCTACTTCTTTCGGACCAAGAGTACTATTCTCAATTGTAGCTATGTGCTCCAATTTACACGAGAAGGCTCAGAATATAGGGGCCGATACACTTATCAACATGTCGCCAAAATGGAGGACGGCGAACAAATAAATGTTTCCAAAGAAAAAGCAGACGAGCTATCCGAGCTGCTGGATAATCTGACGTTTTGATTTTCAACTCCGCATTTAGACTTTTCAACTCCGCATTTAGTACATTGGGAATACGGGTATTGCCTGTTCGGTGGAACTTCCTCAAATTAGTACTCGATAGCCACTTTCACCTGAAGGTTCTTGAGCATTCAGTGTAGAGTAGCAACTAATTTTTTTGAAAAAATAAAGTATTATGTCTGACAAAAATCAATCTTCGAACAACGGAGGAAATGACCAGTATTCTAAAGAAGAGCTAGACAACCACGCCAATCAGCTCAACGCTAACAATGATGCCTACTGGCAAGCCAGGGGCGAAGAGGAAAGGCCAGAGGATTGGGAAGAGAAAGAGGAGTAAATTAGGAGATGATTGGGAAATCGGAAATTTTCCGATTTCCCAACTATAGCGGTCACTTTTCAGATAATTTCCTCAAAATACCGGCTCGTTTAAACGCTGTTGTAGCTCGTAAATGTCTCTGGATTTATAGTTTTTTTGCGGTATAACTCCTTTCACTAAAGCTAATGCTATTTTGTTGAGTGATGCCGCTTGATCTTTGTTCCCCAATTGGTAATGCAAATCTGCGAATGTGTGATAAGCCGTCGCTTTATCCACCTTCAGACTGGGAGCAAGAGGTGTTTTTTGCTGCTCAAAATACGCGTCTAGTATTTTTATTTGCTGTTGAGCCAAGGCTAAATCTCTCGCACAGTGAGCGTAAGTAAGTAGGACTAAAGCTTGATTGTGTATTTCTCTTGACTGTGAGGCTTCATCTAGCGAAGCTATGTATTGTTGGAGGGTGGGCATGAGTTTTTCTGCTGCCTCACATTCTCCAGATTTAGCTAACATTTTAATTTTACTATCTGTCAGCACAATCAAATCTTCGGTTGCTGCAGCCCCTCGCTCGTATAACTTGTGAGCAATAATCAGGGCCGAATCGACTGACTTTGTGGCCCTTTTGTAATCTTTTGTGGCGTAATAGTATTCAGTCTGGTCAAAATGACTTTTTAAAAATTCCCAATGTAATGGATCGTTGTTTAACAAGATTAGCTTAAGTCTTCTCGACTCATTTAGATGCTCATATGCTTGGTCATGTTCACCGAGCTGCATATAGATGCTGTGCAGTGTACTGTGGGCTGTGGCTAGAGCAAGAGTATCTATGGGCTCTTGTGCGGCAAAATTTTGGACTGTTTTTTTCCCATAACGAAGTGCCTCTTCGAGTTTACTCGGGCTACTTTTTAAGATGAAAGCAATATTATGATAGGCGTGCCCTAGTTGAAAATGACCAGGAGGAAGCAAGGCTTTCCTGATCTCTAAGATTCGGATTTGGTACTCTAAGGCCTGTGGGAAATCCCCGATGAGAAGATAGTACTTGGAAAAGAGATTGAGGGTCTGCGCAATGGAGGGGTGGATTTGCGGATAAACCCGCTCTTCTATGCATAGGGCTTCATCTAAACGGGCCTTAGCTTTATCCATATTTCTAACTTCCATATCCATTGATGATAGATTTACCAATCCTGTCGCCTTAAGCATGCTGTCTACTCTTGATAATTGACCTTTGGCTTCCAAAAGGTGGAGTGATTCTTCTTGGGCATTCCGTGCTTTGTGCATGTCCCTATTTGAGAAATGGGCGGTAGCTAAGCTGTTATAATAAAATGGCAGAATGGTATCTGCGGAAGTGCCTGGCGCTTTATTTACCTCCATTATAGCCTGTTCTATCAATTCAATAGCTTTGGGGGCATTGCCATGATAAGCAGCTTGAATATTACCTAGTTGCTCTAATGCTTGTGCCCTAGTAAAGTTTGAACAATACAAACTATCACTAATTGTTCTAGCCCGAGAGGCAAAAAAATCGGAGCGTTTGCACTGTCCAATATACCAGAGTAATCTTGACCAATATAAATAATTGGCTACTGCTTCACAATCGTTGCCCATTTGTTTGACTTCAATCTGATCGAATAACTCATCTGCTGTTTTGAAATTTCCTTGGTCATAGGCCGCAATGGCACCAATAAGGAGAACCAAGTCTTTTATTTGTCTAATTCCCTTTTCCTGACGAAATTCGATGGGGTTGATTGCCTTAAGATCAATTTCTTGGTGTTGAGCGGCCATTCCCATAAATATAGAAGGATCTACAATGGCCAGATGCATGTTAGCCGGAGGTTGATTAGAGCCTTGTGGGGCATCTGAGTAGTAACCCCATACCGCAAAATTCACGCAGCGCTTGCTTATCTCTTTTATATTATCCTGGATTGCTCCACGTGAGAAGTATTTATTGGTTTTGAACATCGCTACCTCCAAAGGTAGATTGTACTTATGCTTGATCTCATTCAGTTCATCCATGATTGCGCTTTGAAAATCATAGCTTCCCGCTACAGATTCAGCGTAAGACAAAAATGGATAAATTACAATGGTGTAAACAGTGTCCTCTGTGTCGCAAAAATTAAGGTGTTTGTCCTCCATTTTTATGAGATGCTGACTCCACAAAATGTTTCCACCATAAGCTAATAAAGCGGACAGTAAGAGAACAATCGGTATCACAATGGATTTAGGCAAATTTAAGAGATTAGTTATTTTATTAATGACCCCTTGGTTAATATGTTTGCCAACGGCCACGTTTCCTTCGCCAGTATTGATTATTTTAGTTTCAGTGTTCTTATTAGAAGTTTTGTTCCGAAAGGCAAGAATAAGGCCAATAATTGAAGCTAGGCTTGCGATAATTGAAATCAAAGTGAAAGTGTCCATAGTAATAGTCTTTTTGATTAGGGATAAATAGAATTCACGCAAGAGCACACCTGTGATTTGGTGCAATAGAAAGACTATCCAGCTTGCATCAGCAGACCGTATTAGTCATTTCTATCACGTTTGAGTTTACAAGCCTGTTGACTATCCAGCTTGCTTGAGGTACTTAAAGGAGTACCAGCTTACACCGTTGGTTACTTGCAAGACGTAGATACCATCAGGTAAATTAGATAAGTCCAAATAAGGGCCAGTGAAATTATCGATACGATTTATGACTCTTCCAGAGTAATCCAAAATCTGAACAATCAAGTCATCCTCAAGACTTGAGTTGATACTTAAATAACCATTTCCGGGATTGGGTGCAATTTCTACATAATCTCTTCCAGTATTATAGGTAGCACTAACTATTTCACTATACGCTTCCTGACCATCGAAATCAACCTGTAAAAGTCGATAGTAATTTAGGCCAGGTTCTGGGGTGTAGTCGGTGAAAAGGTAGTTCTGAAGTGTTGAACTGGTTCCAGCACCCGCTACAGTTCCAATTTGTGTAAAAGTTCTCCCATCTGTTGAGGTTTCGACGATGAAATACGCATTACCAGATTCCGTTACGGTTGACCAATGTACTTCAATTGTATTGCCAGCTGGGGTCGCTTTTATACTTGCATACTCTACCGGTAGAATAGAAAAATTTGCAACACGAATATTATCAAGATACATAGCGTTCCCATTTCCATTTTGGGTAACTAAAGTCAGGTATAGTTCTCTCTGCCCATTGTTAATTAAGCTTGAGAGGGGGATTTCACGAGTCACCCAGTCATCGGTACTTGGTTCAAAGAAGGTAGCTTGAGCTGGTGCAGTAGCTAACTCTTCTCCATTAATAAAATCAATGATATCGCCAGTAGACAAGTCTCCAATAATAAGATTATCAACAAAGCTAATATTCCCATCATCATAATACGTGTAGGCCACATCGAACTGTAGGTACCATTCTGGACTATTGTCAACACAAACGTGGGGAATGATGATAAAGTCAAGAGCACCAATAGTCGGGTATATCCAGTGATTCATAAGGATACTCTTTGCGCTACCATTTGCGCCTCCACTGCTATAGACTTGAAAGCTCAGATCATTATCGGGGTTCTCTGTGTCCCACGGAAAAGGTATAGTCCCGTTCTCAATATCAGCAAAATCAGGGGAACAAAGAATAGTGAATTCATTAGAGCTTACTACTGTCGTCCCGTAAATTGTTTGTAAAGTGATAAAATCGGTCATTTCATAATAGGGTATTCTCACCTGCATTTCATCTTCACTGGTAGCAACAATTTCAATTTCTGTTCCTCCTAAAAATGCTCGGTAGACATCTAAGAAATCTCCTTGAGTTGTAAATCCTGAAGTTCCCGTTATGGTGATTACGGAATTAACTAGTGCGGAAGACGGAACAAAGCTTTCAATCTCCATTGGAATTGGGACAACATAGACATTATTAAGTGTAAGGACATTATTGGTCTCATTACTTTCCATGCTATTGTTGTATACATCTACAGTTAATGTAGCATCGTAGAATGTTCCAATATCTAAATCATCAATTGTTACTGAAACGGTCACTGGTACTCCAACGTTCTCAAATGGTACATTAAAGAGAATAGGTGCACCAGCATCAGGAGTAAGCCACACTGTAGCTTGAGTAGATCCTGGGCACACACCATTATTTATTATAGTGCAAGTTATTACGGCTTGCCCAGGAATATTAGGGTTAGGAGCTACAGTCACATTTAAAGGGATAAAATCGGGTTTGGAGTGTGCAAATACGACAGGGGCTGTAGGGTTCGTGTTCAAAACTTGAGTGCCAGTATTTCTTGTTAAGACAGCAACAATGTAATGATCACCTGAAAAACATGTCTCTTCAAAATCAGGTGGAAGCTGTGTACGAGCAATATAGTGAGTTTGTTGTCCTCCTTGTGGAATACATAGCCCCGAATTACAGCCAAGGGTTACGGTTCTATCGTCGATAAAACGACATACAGTATTATTAGAATTACAATAGTAATAAGTAATAATGGCTGATGCTGCTCCTGCACCAGATTGACTACCAAATAATTGGTAATCTATATCAAATCCGTTGACACCTTGTTGATCAAAATCTATTATCTCATTAGGAGGGAATATATTTATGTTTAATGAAGATGATTGGCCAAGTAGGCTTAAGGGGGTTATAAAAAAAAGGAGATAAGAAATTAGTATTTCTACAATAAATGATTTAAGATTTTTTTGATTCTTCATGACTCGATTTTTATTAGGGTAAACAAGTAGTTAGTAGAATCTTTTGCCTTATTGACTTGGGTTGTGTGTAAAAATCGGAATTATATTCTTTTTGTTTTTGTTTTTATGTTGCTATGTTCTGTATTGGTGTATTTAACAAAGTTGTAATTTGGTCTTTGTAGTTGTATATTGTAATTGATTGTTGTACATTGTATTTTATTAAAAAAAAATGTACAACAATGGACGAAAAGGAGAAAGAGGAAATACAGTTACTCATTGATACTCTCAATAAACTCTTTTATGACATAAAGTCTAATGGAGGTCCTCCTGAATTTAAAAAATTTGTAAGCCAGAAAAAAAGGACTGGAGACGTGGGTTTGAGCTATAATAATGTTAGGCTGTGGTTGAATACCTTAATAGATCTAAAAAAAGATTTAGAAGAGGAGAAATCATCAGCATTGGTAAATTTGGCAAAAGAAAAGTTCAAAAAATATATACCAAAGGTTGAGTTCTTCAAAAGCAAAGTTCAACATTTCATAGAAGAAAAAACTGCTCAAATTGATGATCAAAGAGTATTTACTATATATACCTATCATGAAGTAAAAAGAACTAAAGAACCCCTGCTTCAGCTCGGAGTTTTATTTTTACATAGAGACGACACAGTTGATTATTATAATCCTATAGAAGCTCCGGTCAAAAAATTTTCTGGGACGTTTAAAATAACAAAAGGCAATATTGCGATTGTGGATTTAGATTCGATAGGGAATGTAGATGTAAAAATGCAAATGCAGATTTATTATAGAGAGGAAAATTTAGCTGATTTATTCCTTGGTTCCTACATGACTTATCATAATGATCGAATAGTTAGGGGATCATTAGTAGCAACACAATTTACCAATGAGAAAAAAGTCGAGTCTTTTTTAACTGGGTATAACAGTAACAAAGCAAAACTTGCACAAATCAGCCCTGTTATCTTGGAATTTCTTTCAATTAGAAAATATAGCTACAAAAGAGTACCGGATGAGATATATAGTATCGCTGCCTTGGAAAAATTTCTAAGTAGCGATTTTCACGAAAATCCAGAGAAGCGATTTATTGAAGGAGAGAAACCTAGTATAATCATTGCTTCACCGAATTCATCAATATCTTCTGAAGTTTTCAGTAAGAATCAGTCGATAATAGATAAAGTTAAAAATTCTATAGAGGCTAGGTTTCCAGGTAAACTGGAAATTTATATTAAAAGTGAACAAATGCCCTTAGACTATAAAGATGCAATAGCTCCTCCAAGCTTAAAATATATCCAGAGAACACGTATTTTTTTTCTAGTCTATACTTCAACAAGTAAGGCCTCTTTTTCACTTGTACAGCTAGGTTGGGCTATGGCATATTGTAAACAAATTGTAATTATTTATCAGAAAGATTCACTTTCGGATAATATATTAAGGCTTGATACTTTCAAGAACCTATTTACTTTTTATCAAATTGGTGACTTACAAAAAGAGGAAACGGAAAAGCAGATTTTAGGAATAATTAGAAGAACTATTATTGGAAGTTTGAAAGAATATTTGAAATAAATTAAGGAATTAAAAAAATGCTCATAATTTCCTACGTATTGCTAAATAATGAGGTGCTTACGTTCAATTCTCCCACCCCAACTTCTTCACCCTCCCCTCATAATGCTGCTGATAACTCCGCTTCCTTGCCTCATCCAAAAAAGAAGCCTGAATCAGCCCTAAGACCTTCTCCTGTTGAGACGTCAACTGTTTTAGGATGCGAGTGATCTGTTGTTTTGTTAATCCAGCCAACTCACCTAGGATGTGAAAATGCCCCAAAACACCACCTTTTTTCAGTCGATCAGGGATTAGGCCTTGGGCTAGTGCAAAGTCAGCATCGTCAATATGTATTCGACTGTTGAGCAGGTCGTAGGCCGGGCTGAGGATGAAATCGCCCAAGGGGGTTTCGCTCAGTGAAAAGTTTTTGAAGTGTGCGTCTCCATTAGAGAAAAGGTAGTTGAACAGGATGAGTTTAAACAACTTTAACGCCTCGACTTTATAGGCGGGGACATGTTTTTTCAAAAGCTCAAACAGCTCGTAGTAATGGCCCTGGTACTTGTAATCTTCACCGTGGGTTTGCGGGGTGCGACCGGCCAGGGAGGCGAAATCTTCCTGGGCGATCTTGTGGCCATCGGCACTCACATCAAAGCGTTTGGTGAGGTAGGCGGGGGCACCGTCATTGAAAAAGATCAAAGCATTTTCCGCCGTCTCTATGCCGAATACCTGACGAGCAATTTGCATGGTAAGGTGTTCATTGGCGGGCATCTGCTCGGCGAATCTACCCGCTCTGGGAATTGGCTTGAGGATGTGGGTGCCTTGCTCGTCGGCTTCGGTGAGGCGCAGGTGGTTCTTGTCCAGGATAACCGAAAACTTCTCCTGCACCCCGGAGATAGAGATGCTACGCTGGTTATCGGCAAATGGCTCGCCAAGACCCTCTGTACTAGAGGGGGAGGCATAAGGAAGAAAGGGCGATAGTCGCCGTCCGTTGAACACCCGCTTGAGTGCCGTCGCGCTGTAGGTGTCATGTCCAGGTGCCAGGGTGCCGGGGCAGTTCTTGATCACGGGCCTGCTCATGCTGCTGTCTTCTGAATGCGTACTGCACCAATGGTATCGTGCGCCGCTGTTTGCATTAACAACCCAAAGTGGTCTTCTTTATCGATCCGCAAAGCGAAACAGACTGCTTCCTTGTTGGCCCCTTCCGGCAGGAGGTGAAAGAAAAAAGGAAAGAGGTGGTCTGCCCGATACTCCTGCTGTTTTTTGGGCAAGGTCAGACTAATCGCTGGTTTGTCGGAATTACGCCACCAGGCATCGTCGTAGCGAAACACAAAGCTTCCGTCATCGAGCTGCGTGAGCGTACCCGCTACTTCGTTTTTGTAGGTTACTTGTGCTTGTCTCATTTATTTTAAAGTGAGGTTTGTCTAATTAACGTGAGGTTGGGGGGGAAAAGACTGATCTTAAGTCAATTACTAGCCCCAACCTCACCGTACTTTGTATTGGGTATTGGGTACTGTGTACTTGGATTAAACAAGGTGTTCCATCTGAGTACCAAGTACTAAGTACCTAGTACTGTAAGCTAAACTTCACGTTGGTTTACTCACGATTTATCACCTGAAAGCAGAGCTCCAGCCCCAACGCATCTGCCAATTTACTCACGGTGGCCAGGGTCGGATTTCCCTTCCCGCTTTCAAATTGCTTGAGCGTACGCAAACCCACCCCGGAAAGTTCTGAAAGTGTTTCTTGGGTGACGTTTAGCATGTCGCGGCGCGCTTTTAAGCTGTTAATCAAGTTCTCAAAGTGCATTATATGGCTCTTTTGAGGGGTAATATACGGTAGTTTTGACGAAAAAGCAATGATTAGTGCAGTTCAAGGCACTTTTTAGAATGATGCTTTGATTTGTTGAAGGTTGATGGTTTGGCCTGAGGGCCCTAATTACTTCCGACTTCCCAATTCCCACTTCCGACTTTTAGAGGGGTTGAAGGTTGATTGTTGAAAGTTGATGGTTTGGCCTGAGTGCCCGTAAGGCAGAGAGTAAAACAAGCACCAGGAAAATGGAAAACAGAAGGCCGTTATCCCATTTATGGTAGACGGATGAATTGTTGGAGAGAGGCGATGTTTTGCTACAGTCTATTCGATAATCCCCCACCGCCTTGCTTGGTCTGGATCATTCTTCGCTACATAATCTTCGAGCTGTAATATCCTTTTCGTAAGTTCTTTATTCAAGCGTTCCAGCATCTCATTTTGACCAGACTCATCTAGTGTACCGTAGGGTTTGTCGGGGCGAGAAAATTGTGGTGGATTGGTGGTAAGGTCTGTCATGACCAAGTCTTGTAAGCTTACCTCAAATATATCTGCGATTTGAATGAGTTTGGCAACGGGAGGATCACTTGTTCCTTTCTCGTATTTCGTAACCTGACTAGCTTGTATACCAAGCTTATCTCCAAACTCAGCTTGAGTAAGGGAGTTGTTTTTTCTTAAAAACTTGATATTCTGGCTTAAATACATTATTAAAAAATAATTATATTTTTAAAAGACATTTTAGTTGTCTTTAAATTCATTATTTGTCTCTAAATGACATATATTTGTATCGAAACAACGATTTAACGGCTAAATTACACCATAAGAAGACACAAACAAAGATTTGACCGGCAAAACTTGCATTTGCCGGAGGAAACTTTCTATGTCTTCAAATAAGATACTCCGGAAATGGGTAAGCCAGACGGCTTGCGCTGGGTAGGTACGATGGGTGCATTGAAGTTGAATTAAATCGAGTTATCCCGGTACTACGTAACAGGTTTTAAACAGCTTAAAGATAAAAAATTAAATCCATGAGTGCGCCCGTAAAATTACCAGCGGTGAGGTCGACCATTCAGCGATGGGTGGAAGACCAGATGGTGGCCAACCAGGTGTCTAAGGAAGACCTGGCGACGGCCCTGGGTATTTCCAACGAGAAAGCCACCCGTCGCCTGAGCGGTTCCAGTGACTTTAAGGCTGCGGAGATCTTCAAGATGGCCCTGTTGTTCGATAAACATTGGTACAACGACATCGTACGCCCCTTCGAGGTAGGTACGGATGAGATCTCCTTGGGAAAGGCCATTTGTTTGGCCCGCGAAGAAGGGAAAGATTTTTGCCTGATCGACCGCGCAGCAAGTATTCCTCCTCCCAAAATCTCCTAGCAATGACCAAAGACACGACTGCCATCTCCAAAGACTTACTGTCTGTACTCATGCAGCAGAATATGCTCCTGCTTCAGCAGCAGAAGGATCTGCAAATTGAGCGGGAAGCTTACCGCATTGAGATGATGAAAATGGAGTTCTCCATGCGGGCATCCTTACCGGCGGATACGCGACCGCAGTGGGTGTCTAAAGACGAAGCGGCTTGGCTCCTGGGCCTGACGCTCTTTACTACCGGCCATCACCGACGAGCGATCGGCTGGCTGCATGATACCGGCGAATTGATCACCACGGCGGGCGGCCGCAACTCCATGCTTTTTCTTAGAAGTGAAGTCATGGAAGTCAATCAACGCATCGTAGACGGCACCGTCATTGTCCCTAAGAAATTTGGCTAACCTTCTGTAGCGGAGGCTAAACAGCCGACAGCTTTTCGATCACAATTTCAAAACACATAGAATTTAACTCAGCACGCCACGTGCGAGCTGGGCAAGATGATGCCTGACGTGACGGTTGCTGGCCGGGATTTCGGTTCCGGTCAGCACCTCGCCAGGTGCGCTAGACTATTATTCATTTTTCCGATAAATCGGAATATTACTAATGCTTATCTATGGGTAATACTGTGATCCTCGTTCCTAAGACCGCACCCGTTTCCTTCTTTGAACTGCACTTTCAGAACAGTAAGAAGCTGCTCCGGCAGCACATCAATGACTACAACGCCCGGCAGCAGGGGCCAGGTGCTTTGAAATACAAACTGCGAGCCAGTCATATCCAGTTGGCGGAGTACCTCTTCCAACTTTACGGTGGTATCCTGCGGGGACAGCAGCGGACCAGTAGTTGCAATCTGGCCGAAGGCATTCTCCCAGTGCTCAAGACCAGTAACGGAGCGCTGGCGAAACAACTGGGTACCTGCAAGGCCACGATCATCAACTTGCGGAAACGGCTGGTAGCGGCCAATATCATCGCTTACAAGAAGTGGCACGGGAGCAATGCAGCCTACGAACTGGAGCTGAACGCTAAATGCCTCTTTCTGCGCGACCCCCAAGGCCAGCTCAACGCTAATTTGAACGGCCTTTTTTTTAGTGCCCAAACAAAAACTTTTGACCATACAGTGTCAGGTACTCAGTATCCTGAGTATCCTGATCAGGATACAAAGAAAGAAAGAAATAGAGAAGGCGAAGCAACGGCCACAATTGTGGAAAACCCCAGTGAGCTGGAAGGGGAGGCCGTTCCTTCTTCGGCAAAAATTCAGGAAACTGGTTCAGGATACGATGCCAACGTAACGGATTCCGCCCCATCCCACAAGGGCGAAAATCAGGATACCCAGCCCCCCGAGTTGCGCGCGGCCCCCCCGCTGGCCAAGACTCAAGGAACTGCGCCACAAGTATTGCCCGAGCGACTACCCGCCACCATGGAGGAGGCCATCGGCTTTCTTAGTCCGGAAAACCAAATCAAGGTCCGCTACGCCGCAGGAATGTGCTGGAGCAAAGCCCTGGCCTCAATCTACAAAGACGAATGGCTGACCGACCGCCAGAAGGAGGCCGGCATGATTGCCCTGGCCGAATACATTGCTCGTTCGGTTCACCCGAAACGCTACGATGCCGCCAGGGGAGAAATACAGGAGCGGCTGGATATGGTTTTCGAATGGGTCAATGACAAGCGGGGGCGCTTTGTGCTGCTGCCGCGCTACTACTTCGACCTCCGCAATCAAAAGAACGGCGGCTTCTCCGCGACGGAGCGCTGGCTGAAGAAAAAGCAGGTGCGCAACTTCCGTCGGGCGCGCCGCACGGCCATCACCAAAGCCGTGAATACCTACCTGAAAGCCTTGCAACCCAATAGCGGAGTCGACCGGCAGGAGCTGCATCACCAATTGACGCAAACCCTGCGTAAGAAATACGGCGCAAAGATCGTGGCCATCTTTGAAGACCGGATTGATCAGGCCATTCTAAACATGAAATAAGATGCCTAAGCACCGAGACAAAGCGATCACCGAGTTCGCCTTGCGGATCAAATTCAGGAATAACCCCGACACGACCTTCACCTGGTACCAAAGGGCAAAGGATGCCGAAGAGCAGCTCAGTATCTGGAAATCCTACCCCTACAAACAGTACAGCGGAGCGATCAAATGGGCGGCGATCCTGCCCGCCGAAGCCGCCAGAAATAAAGCCGACGCCAGCACCCACCTCTACGAGTACGACACCTGGTCAAACGGAAGTACCTGCTGGCTGAATCGGGAAGAGATAGACCACCTGAAACGGCAAAAAGCAAGGGCGTGAGGAAGAAACGCAGGGGTATTTCAAAAAGGGAACCAATAATCCTTGGTAACCCAAAAAGAAAAACCTCTGCGCCTCTGCGCCCCTGCCTGTAAGGCCAGCTTGCTGGCAGGCAGGTCTGCGCGACATAAACTTTTGGGAACGTAACCATCCAAATACACCTATGCACAGAAAACTACTCTACCTGACTTTCACGCAACTGGGCCGCTGGGCTTATCGCTACCTAGTCTGGTGGGAAAACAGGGTACTAAGGACCTTGGATGGACTGGCCGATTACTTCAATGACCATGATTAAATACGACGCAAATGCATAAAAAAGGGAGTGGCCTATTTAAAACAGGATAGGCCACGCCTGCCTGCCCGTGAGGCACAGCCGAGCAGGCAGGGATTAAACAGGATTACCACTGATAATATGGTCGCAAACTCCATTGAGTTTACCAAGATTTAAAATCCGTGTAAATCCGTCTGATCCGTTAGATCCGCGTTCTATCCCACCTGGGTGGACGCTCCAATTTTGATGCACTTGCCTTAATTAAAAACACAATGGAGAATTTTGACAAAATACGCACGAGCATCTTCGGCCATTCGCTGGCGATGACCGCCATCAGTAGCCCGCTGGCCAGGGATCTTGCCCGCAGCGAGGTGAAAATAGAAATAGCCTTTCAAGGCTTGAAAGCGACCATCGTCTCCAACGGGCCGATTACGCACGCCTCCCTTCTAAGCAAGACCGAGGCCAATTACCCCAGGACGCAGATCCGGAAAGAGTTGCTAATTCTTGAAGGTCTTTTCTTAGAAAACTACACCTCCTATTTGTCGCGACTGGCCGTCCTGGAAAAAGTGTTTTGGGCTTATCGCGAACTAGGACCCGTTTTAAATATCACCACTTCAAAACCTAAGCAGGATGTTACAAATGGAAATTCCTAATCAACCCGTCATGCTCGCTGAATTCTTAGAAATCAGCCTGGAAGCATTGCGTAAGCAAATGAAAAGAATGGGCCTGGTCGAAGGCCGGTTCAATCGCTACGCTAAAATGGACAAACGGACCATCAAAGTGCTCTTAGAAGTTTACGGACAAGAAGCGCAGGCACAACACTTGTCCACTTTTATAGAACCGGACACCGCAGCGAGCGGACAAACGGACGCTTTAAAACCTGTCCACTTGGAAAGCCACCAAACGGACAATTCTTTAAACGGACACCTTTCTAAAGAAACGGACAAGCAAGCGAGTTACCCAACGGACATCACGTCTGTTAAACAGGACAGCCCCACGAACGGACAAGTAGATCCTTTTTCTAAAGAAACGGACAGCTGGGTAAGCGGATCGCTTTCCTTAAAAACGGACAATTACCTGGGTATTGATTACGCCGAACTGTCCAAAGATGTCTTGTTGGCATTGATCGCGATGGTAAGTATGTATGTCCAGATGAACCACACGGCACAGGTAGTGGGTGGCGAATGGCTGCAAGCCTGGGCCTACGCCCTAAGCATCCAATTTACCGGTCTGGCGATGACGCTTTACAAGGGCAGCCTCTGGTACCTACGGGTATTTGCGTTGGCAGAGTTCTCGATCAACCTGTTGCATTACCGCCCCTGGGCCTGCGAGTGGGTAGAAAGCGTGTCCGTTTGTGGCGGAGCAGAAGAGTGGACACGTAGCCTGCTCTTGTCCGCTTTAATCGCCTTTACAATCTATAGCTACGTAGAAATATTTGCCGCAAGGCGCAACGAAAAAACGGACATACGATGAATTGGATTCTCTTCGCCCTGTCTGGTTACGATCCAGACAAAGAGGCCCGCAAACCGCGCGCGAAAACGGACAACAATAAAAAGCGGAGCGTAGAACGGACAACGGACCTGCCGGAGGACGTAAAGACAAATCCTATTACTAAGAAAACCGAACGCTACATCCGCGAAGACGAGGACACCCACACCTGGCAGCAAGTCGACCAACAGACCGGTTTCGGACAACGCAGCAGCACTTTACTGCCGGAAGAGATCGATTTTCTAAGAACCACCAAGCATTACCTGGTCGAGAAAGGAGAAGTCCTAAAAGTCTACTGGGCCACTGGTTTGACGCCCCGTGAAACCGCGCAACAGTTTACTGAACGGGGCTACAGTTACGAAACCATCCGCCTGTATTTCCGCTTGTTCAACCGCTACGAAGCCACCCCTACCGAAGAGGAGAGGGGTTCCGCCCAGGAAGGTGGGTAAGTCTGGGTAATTCGCAGGATCTAAAATGTAATTATCAGATTTTCAAAGAATTACAATAAGGTGGAATTACCCACTTACCCAGGTAATTGGTAGGTAATTGCTGGGTAATTCCGCTTTTTAAAAGCCATAAACATGCAGTATATCATCGTATTGACCATGGCCCTCTACTTCGTCGTGATGCGTATTTGGGGTCCTGTAGCGGCCTTAATCATCACCACCATTTGGGTAATTGCCTGTGTAGTACTATACCTCAGGCTCAACTACCGCTGGAAATTGCGCCACTACGGTAAGCGCCTGGAGAACATCTACGAGTGGCAGCAATCACCCACCGACAAGCGGGTAGTCGTACGCGCTCAAGAACACGAAGCGTGGATCAAGTTGTCCGGAAATAAAATGGGTATCCGCGTCGTCACCCTCTTTTTCCAGGATGCCCACAACCCCAGCGAGACCTGGGAAGCTTACACCGATAGGGTAGCGGCCACCATCGCCAACGACCGCATCCTGCGCCACCAGGAGATCGAGCGCTCCCAAGGCCGTGATTATTACCTAAGGGAAATGCACGGTCAGCAAGGCATCCGTTTTTCCGAAGAACCCGAGCCGGTATCCTTCTGGCGGCGTCTCTTTACCCGCAAAAAGCAAACGGTATGAAACAGGATAAAATTACCATCAAAGTTGCTAAAGAAAATCCGCCCAATTACCCGCGAAAGACCTCCACTTTTGAAAGCATCCACTACCAAAAAGTAGGGGAGGGGCCGGTAATTACCCACCTGAAGGCGGTAGGTAGTTTCTTAGAAAACCTCCCACCCACAATTACCCGCTGGGGCAAGCACACCTTAAAGCCAATTACCGGTCATTGGCTACGAATTACCATCACGTTCTTAGTAAAGGGTGGGGGAGTACTCCTAGGTAATTGTCTGGTAATGTTGAAAAAGCTCCTCCTGCTCGTTTATTACCTGGTAATTGGTTCTTTAAAACTCCTTCTGGTTATTCTAGGAGGGGCATTAAAACCTTCCAACAGAACTACCCAGCGCCCCAAAGCAAGAACCAAGCACTACGAACCTCCTGTGGATGATGAATGGTGGCGGCGGAAACCCAAACCTAAAGCGGGCAAGAAGAAGCGGGTAATTCGGGTGATTTTGGAGGTGGAGGAGTGAGGGATAGATGGGATGTTTTAAGCCCGATTCCACCTCTCTATATGCCTTGGTTCGGATTTAAACCTGTCCCGACTAAACCTCCACATGAGCTTTGGTCGGGACACGTTTTAACTTTTCTTTATACTGAGATTACTCTAACTGGTTAGTTCGCTAGACGTACCCCGTACGGCTAGTCCCGATAGATTTGCAAGAATCGTATCGGGATCGCAGTCCCTGTCCGACTGGCGTCCGGCCAGGCGGGCTCACTGTAATGGATGGCGATCCCGATCAAACTTCCCTCGGAACTTTGATGCGGGATTAAAACCTGCGGTGCACGTTTTAACTTCCTTTCTAGTCCTGATTTGCTTATGCTGGTTGGTCGCTAGACGTGCCCCGTCCCGATCCAACCTCCCTAGGAGATTTGATACGGGATTGAAACCTACGGAGTACGTTTCAACTTCTCCCTCGTCTAAGGTTTTTCTCTCTAGTTAGGCCGCTAGACGTGCCCCGCAGGTCTAGTCCCGATAGAGCTGATAAGGTCGATCGGGACAGTCCTCACTGTAATGGATGGCGACTTCTATTCGAGCTGTTGGAGTAGACCACATGGTTGCATGGTGTCGCAGTCCTCACTGTAATGGATGGCGACTTCTATTCGAGCTGTTGGAGTAGACCACATGGTTGCATGGTGTCGCAGTCCTCACTGTAATGGATGGCGACTTCTATGGTCTGTGGATCGTGTCATTAGTTCTCTTGGGGTCGCAGTCCTCGCTATAATGGATGGCGACTTGAAGAATTTTAAAAAGAACCATCCAAAAGTCAGAACCGTCGCAGTCCTCGCTATAATGGATGGCGACTTGAAGTTGGAGAGGCGGGCTGGATTGTTACCACCCTTCATGTCGCAGTCCTCGCTATAATGGATGGCGACTTCTATACCGAAAGGGATTGAGGATGCAATAGCTGCATACGTCGCAGTCCTCACTATAATGGATGGCGACTTGAAGAGCCAGGATACGGTACACCAAATTTTGATGGTTGTCGCAGTCCTCACTATAATGGATGGCGACTTGAAGTTAAAATGAAAAACAGATTGTTTTTCCAGTTCGTCGCAGTCCTCACTATAATGGATGGCGACTTGAAGAAAAAAATGGAAGAGACTCGAGAGAGAGAAGCGTCGCAGTCCTCACTATAATGGATGGCGACTTGAAGAGACCCCGTATTACAGGGGTGGATAGATGAAAGGTCGCAGTCCTCACTATAATGGATGGCGACTTGAAGGCTAGAAAAGATAAGCAATCTAAGCCGCTTACCGTCGCAGTCCTCACTATAATGGATGGCGACTTGAAGGCCGGATTTTGGAAAAACTTGATAAAGATAAGTATTTCAGCGAAAAACAAATAAGATGATTTTTTAATAACATGGTTGAAAATGATTTTTCGTTAGATTTTAACATTTGTTAAAATGTGAAAACAGGGTGTTTTTTGAATATTCAGGATTAAGCAAGATTTCCATAATGTACTGGTTGTTAGTAATTTATGGTTTTGGTGAAAACATTTTGTGTTTTTGGTAACTTCTAAAAATGCAAAAATCTGCTTAGGTCAAAAAATGATTATGTATTTTGTTTATTATGAATGGGTTAGAAGAGGTGAGATTTAATTCTACTTAACATAATGATTGTACAGAATGTTGGATTATAGAATTAAGGTAGATTTGTCACCACTCAGCTCGTCAAGGTCAAGTTCGTTTAGCCCCAGTATTCGCATTTGTTGTACTTGTTCTGCGCTGATACGAACAATAATACAGCTATCGGTAGGGTCTCCTTTGGTCAAAATCTCCTGGGATAACCAACTTTCCAATTGTGTCAAAGAACTTTTACTTATTGTGCCTAAATATACAGATTTATTGATACGGTCCAGGCCAAATTCAATGATTTTTTTACCCATACGGGTGCGTAAGGGGTTTTTGGTAATATCGTAGCAAATAAGATGAGCCATAATAGTTAGGGGTTAGTGACAGAACGAATACGCTGGGCTAGTTTTCCACTTAAAAAATGGATGTGATTTTTGTTGCTGGATTCTTGTCCTAGGAAAGTACGGTTAGAACGCAGGAAATCATTGAATAAAGGGATGATGAAAGCTTTTCCCTCTTTATTCAGAAAAATACCATATTGGTTTTTAGAGCAGTGAGAAGGGAGCAGTTTTTGCTCAAAACAGGCTGTTATTAATAGATGATCAATCCAGGGCCGGAAAGGCTCGATGAGGTCAAAAGCGAGAGTAGGTTTGGTGTGTGCATCGGCGTGAAGGAGTCCTAATTGTGGGTCTAACCCGGTAGCAAATAGTGCTCCTTCCACAACACTGTAAAGCATGCCGTATAAGTAATTTAGCACCGCGTTAAAAACGTCTTCTGCGGGCCTCCTGCTCCGTTTGTTGAAACGAAATTTACGAGGCATACTCTTGCCAAGTGCTGTCCAATACACATTGGCCAACGCTCCTTCTACGCCCATGATGTTCTTTTGGCAGTGGGTTAGGATTTGTCCCCGGAAATCTTCAAAACGGTTGTTTGATTTAAGGGTGTTGATGGTTTGGGATAATTGCCAGCCTACACTGGTATGGTGCTGCTTGATCCACTGGAGGTTCTCGATTTGTCCCAGTGTTTTTAATTCAAACAGGTCCAATATCCAGGCGGTAGCTTCTGGCAACTGGGCAAAATTGACTTGCCCACGCCTCAGACTGGCAATGGTACTGAAGTAAGGATTCCACAGTTTCGCCTGAACTTTACCGATGCGATTAAAAAACAAAATCGGAATCTCGTGCTTTACCGCCAGCAAAACCGCACTGGCCTCCATCCGAACATTGGCCGTAATGGCAATACTCGTCAGCTTGCCAGGACTGATGACCCGCTCGCTTTTTTCGTTGAAAACGTGGAAGATGCCATTCTTTTTGGCCAGCGTTAGTCCTTTGGTGTCGAGGATGAGTTGCATGTAATTACTTTACTTGGTTAAAAATTGTAGGGAAAACCCCGCCAGCTCATGGCCCCGAATTCTTCCTGGGGCGGGTTGGTAGCGGTATAGAAAGCGTCGCGTATTTCCATATACTGCTCGTGCCTACGGCCAAGTACAAATCCGGCAAAGCTGATCCTTCCGCGAACTTGTTGCTGCATTTTGGTGAGCCAGCGGGTACTGAGCTGTCCTTGTTCATTTTGTGCTCGTACTGCCGCGGCAAGTTGGTTGACTTCGCTGCGGAGCTGGGGCAGGAAATCAGGAGCCAGACCCACCTTGTCGGTCAGGAGGAGACCGGTGACAATTTTGGCGTCTTCGGGTCCCGAGCGGGTAACCTTGCGGAGGTTCACCCGGAAACCTGCTTGAGTGATCAGGTCTTTCACGGATTGAATCATCTCTTCGTTGATCTTTTGGTGGCTGGAAAAACTCATGTCATCTGCGTAGCGGGTATATACCCACAGCATGTTCGTAGCGTATGCCTGGAGGGTGTCGTCTAGTGAGCGGCAGGCAAAATTAGACAGGGTAGGGGAGGTAGGCGTGCCCATCGGCAGGCGTTCCTGATAAGTACATAGATCGGCGATTAAATCCGCCAGTTCTCCTTTGAATCGGAAGGGTTTTTCCAGGAAAATCTGTAAGACCATTCCTCGGCTCACACTATGAAAAAAGTCTTTAAGGTCGATATTGAGCAAATAGGGGCGACCCAAGTGTTTTTGCGCGTTGGTTAGTACGTTGCGGCGATCATCATCGTTGCGGACACCAGATACAAAACCGTAGGCGGCGTTTGATTTTTCGAAGAAGTAGGTACTTTGCAAATAGCGGTTCAGCTGCGAAAGAACTTTCTTCAAAGGCGCAGAAGGGTTTTCTATTTGCCGTTCTCCACCTCCCTTTTTGGGGATCGTGAAGGTTTTGTAACTTGGCTGTTGGGCCATCAATTTCAATTGCTGAGGATGGGTTTTTAGAAGTTTTCCCAACTCAGTTATGGAGCGGATGCTGCAAATAACCGCCTTGTTGTTTTGATGTTGTTGCCGGGTTTGCTTGTTCATCGTTATTGTTTTAGTATGGATCGTGGTCTTCAATAAAATGATGAAGTAGCTTGCCTGTTTTTTTCATGTTGAACACAAATAAAAAACCGCCCGACGATGTGGGCGGTTTGTGAAAACTAGCGGGTTTTGGGGGGAGCACCCTCGGTTTTAGAACCAGGTAACTAAGATTTTTGTACTTGAAAATAGGGCGTGGGATGTTTTTTGACAGGCTCCATCCGCTGGTGTTGCTCAAGACAATTGAGGGCAGCTTCCCAATTGTTGTTGAAACTTAGTAAAATGACTTTCAAGCCGTGAAGGCAAGCGTAGAGCTCTTCGTTAAGGAGCGTTTCCAAGAGGGGCGATTCTTCTTCCTGCCCGTGAAAAAGATAATCATAAATCTGCTTGAGTACACTTGAATCCGCAGGATTTACCTTCATAAGTTCTGGCATGAGCTCATGTAGCCAGGTTGTTAATAGGGGATAATCGAATAAAGCGTGGACACGAGGACCGGCTCCTTGCCCAAATGGCATAACCAGTTGTTGGTGCTTTTTCGGGTTCATAATAGATTGGTTGAGAATGAGATAATTTATTGATAATGGGTATGCAAAAAGTTAGTAGTGTGAATAACAAAACAAGGTAACAACACCATCCTGATCGCCTGATGAGCAGGATGGTGTTACCACTAGGAGCTTATTAACAATGGCATTTTGTCGCCCGGCCATTTGGCTACTCCCGGAAGCCTAGATCTCCCAAATAAGCTTGTAAGTCTTTTTTGATGCGAAAAATCCTTGTCCCGACTGTTTGATGGTTGAGGCCTACCATTTTGGCAATTTCTTTAGCTTGGTAGCCTTCCAGGTAGTGGACAAAAATTTCGTAGTCCATGGATTTCAATCGCACTTTAACGATACGTAAAAGATCTTCCAGGGAATATTCTTTTGCCGACTCGTCCTTACCTGTTGCCAAGACTTTCTCCTGGCAGAATTCTTCTTCCCGGATTTTTCGTTTTTGCTGTTTACGGTTGGTATTGAGTATTTCGTTTTTGATGATCGACATCAAGTACTTAACACCATGCTGTTGATAGCCAGCAAAAATGACCTCCGAGTTAGTTATCACCTTCAAGTAGAACATTTGCAGGTAATCGTCTCCTTTTAGCGGGAGGTGAGAAAACCTTTTGGCTACCGAAATGCTGTAAGTCAACAACATTTTATGGTACTTCCGGTGTAAGCATTCCACCAAATTTTCGGGGGAACCCATTGGTAGTAATTTTGCCATTGTTGTGAAGTGTTTGGTGAAAAACGATTTGCTGTTCGCTTGTCAGCTTTCACTTATTCAACACAGCTGAGGCCAATGTCTTTTCCAATTCAAGGTGATCTATTTGTTAAGTATTTCTCGCTTTGGCTTAACATTAGAATAACATTTTGATTTTCGACTTACGTTGGGTATAAAGTTTGGTGAAAATCAGTTTAGCGTTTTTAATGCTATGCTTGGTCTTTGAAGTTGTAAATAGAGAGGTTCATTACGCTTCGCAGATAGGGGACGTTACTGAACGACTTTTTTTTTCATCATTGGCGCTGTTTTTTTTAAAAAAAATCATGGTTGTGCCGGGGAAAAAATAACAGCTCAAAAACATTATCTGAGTGAAGGCGGGGGGATAAGCTTCCCGTGAAAACGAAGTGTCATGATGAATTTAGATCCAGCCACAGCTTTGAATCTTATTCTAGGAGGCATCCTTTTGGGAGTAATCATTTTTGCGCGTCTCTTTGCTTTTGCCCTGGGAAACGCCTGGCGACGTGAACGCTACCAGGAACATTATAGCACAGGAGCTTCTTTCCGGGGAGGCCTGGAACTATTTGTTCTCTTTGGGATTTTGCTATTGATTTGGTGGAGTTGGGCTGCCCCTAAGGAATCTACGTCAGAGACATCTCCTGATTCCTACCACCGTTTAGAATCCTTGATGGAGGTGAGTGAGGGAATTGAGCAGCGCAGTCCCGTACTCTATCTATCGGCGATTCCTGTCGAAGAAGATTTTTTTGCTGGTAGCAGTTTTTACTTGCAGGTAGCTGCTTACGAAAATGAACCAGCCGCAACCCTACATTTAGCAAAATTATTAGAAGCCGGTCATCCCGCAGAAATAAGATTCCCACGGGCGGAAGACGCGCGCTCGTTCTGGCGCGTTTGGATTGGCCCATTTCTCCATCGGGAAGCAGTAGATTCCTATCAGCAACAGCATCAATTGAAAGGGTTAATTCGCGAAGAATTCCCTCACTTATAAGGGACGGAGAAAAAGAAAATAGGTTTATTTCCATCAAACTACTAAACGACATTCGCACAAACAACCGGAAAAGGAAAATTCTCTCATTTCATCTTTAAATTCCTTTTCTATGCAATGGATCATCCCTGTTCAGATTCTTGTCGCCATCATCATCGGCGGCACCGTAGCCCGTTCCCTTAGTGGTGTCATCAGAGCCCTGGTCGTCCGGTCTATTCCCGTGGAAAAACGTCTTTCCGAAGAAAGCTTTAATATTCAAACCCGGACGAGCACCATTATTGGTGCGGCTGTTGCTTTACTAGTTGCGGGAGGTATTTACTGGGGGATAGAAAGTGTCAAAAGCTACTTCCCTAAGGAGCCTCTAATGGTAGAAGAACAGACCGTTATTCTGCCCTTCACTCCCCCAACGAAGGAGAAAGATGTGGAAAGTGAAGAAGTGCCTATTTCTGCTCCTATCACGTCATCACCTGCACAAGCGACTATTCCAGATGCATCGCCAGCAACCAGGCCCACAGCCTACGAGGCATCCGTTCCGATTCAAACTGGTAAAGGAACTTACTACCTGCAATTAGGCGCTTATGTGGATGGGACAAAGGCTTTGCGTCATGCACAACGACTCCGCGAGCGTTATGGCAGCCTATTGCAAACAGTACAACTGCCAGAAACGACTGGTCCAAACAAAGTACTATTAGGGCCTTTCCTCACCCGGAGGGATGTTGTCCGCTATCGGCAACAACATCAGCTAAAAGGCTTTGTTCGCCATCTGCCATAGACCTGGAATACGAAAGATTTTACCGGTTGTTTCCTGTGCCTTTCGTTCGCCGCTGCTCCTGTCTTGGGGTGGCGGTTTTTTAGCTCCATCCTCCGGCTCTTCCGATACGATCCTTGATCTATCGGAACTAGACCTGCGGTGCACGTCCAGCTTCCTCCCGAGGAAGGAGTGAGACGCAGCGTTGGATGTCATACGCTTTACGGAGACTCATCCTTGTAGGCTAGTTACTCGGTGATGCTACGGGCCACGGCCCGCCCATATCCTCCGCCCGGGCGGAGGTGGCCCGGAGGGTCGGAGGTGGGGTACAGGCTTGGTCGGAAGTAGCCTACTCGTCTGGTAGGGTCTATTCCAAGCATCAGGTGGGCTATCCCGTTGGCGAGGGTGGTCATAGGTCGATTCGACATGTACTTCCAATACAAACAACAAGCATTCAGGGGTATCCTCCTGATCCAACCTCCCCCGGAACTTTGATGAGGGATTCCCGACCAAACCTCCACATAAGCTTTGGTCGGGATACGTTTTAACTTCCTTTCTAGTCCTGATTTGCCTATGCTGGTTGGTCGCTAGACATACCCCGTCCCGATCCAACCTCCCTCGGAGCTTCGATACGGGATTGAAACCTGCGGAGCACGTTTCAACTTTTCCTTAGTCTATGGTTCCTTTAGCTGGTTAAGCGCTAGACGTACCCCGTCCCGATCCAACCTCCCTCGGAGCTTTGATACGGGATTGAAACCTGCGGAGCACGTTTCAACTTTTCTTTGTTCTGAGATTACTCTAACTGGTTAGGTCGCTAGACGTACCCCGTACGGCTAGTCCCGATAGATTTGCAAGAATCGTATCGGGATCGCAGTCCTCACTGTAATGGATGGCGACTTCTATCTCCCTTATGTAAATCTTAGAATTATGATCTGGATGGTCGCAGTCCTCACTGTAATGGATGGCGACTTCTATTGGATTGTATTTTGAGTTTTCAACATGTCACTGGGTCGCAGTCCTCACTGTAATGGATGGCGACTTCTATAGCGATGTTGGGAGTGCTTATCGCATTATCACCGTCGCAGTCCTCACTGTAATGGATGGCGACTTCTATAGCGGAGCGTGCGGGTGAAGGGGGAACCCATATCCGTCGCAGTCCTCACTGTAATGGATGGCGACTTGAAGTTCTGCTATATTTTAAAAATCCAAAAAAATGGGTCGCAGTCCTCACTATAATGGATGGCGACTTGAAGCTGGGTTCCTTGAAGCTGGGCGCCGGCCTGAAGTCGCAGTCCTCACTATAATGGATGGCGACTTGAAGCATGAGACTTTCAGTTGCTGTGCTCTTCGCACTGTCGCAGTCCTCACTATAATGGATGGCGACTTGAAGAGCTTGATGCATCAACAAACTACATATTGTTGCGTCGCAGTCCTCACTATAATGGATGGCGACTTGAAGCATGAGACTTTCAGTTGCTGTGCTCTTCGCACTGTCGCAGTCCTCACTATAATGGATGGCGACTTGAAGGTGGAGTAAGAACCGTAAGAAGTAGTGTAAGAAGTCGCAGTCCTCACTATAATGGATGGCGACTTGAAGTTTATTCATGACTATTACTTCACTTGCACTTCCGTCGCAGTCCTCACTATAATGGATGGCGACTTGAAGACTCCATAAAATCATTACTTATGGAACGAATCATGTCGCAGTCCTCACTATAATGGATGGCGACTTGAAGAAAACTATTGCTTATGTGTGTTAACTTAGTTGTCGCAGTCCTCACTATAATGGATGGCGACTTGAAGGCCGGATTTTGGAAAAACTTGATAAAGATAAGTATTTCAGTGAAAAACAAATAAGATGATTTTTTAATAACATGGTTGAAAATGATTTTTCGTTAGATTTTAACATTTGTTAAAATGTGAAAACAGGGTGTTTTTTGAATATTCAGAATTAAGCAAGATTGCCATAATGTACTGGTTGTTAGTAGTTTATGGTTTTGGTGAAAACATTTTGTCTTTTTGGTGGCTTCTAAAAATGCAAAAATCTGCTTAGGTTAAAAAATGATTATGTATTAATTTGTAAATCAATTGATTAAGTGACATAAAAACAAATCTTACTTAACATAATGATTACACAAAAAGTTATTTTTTCTACAAATAGCTTTTTGCAGTCAATTTCCCATGATCAGGATGTCAAAGAACATTACTTAATGATGGCTTTAAGATAAGGGAAAACTTTGAATTTGGTGGGTTTTTACTTCCTTTTTTGGGGTAAGCTGTAAGTCGCTACCATAAGGTTGTTTTGATCTGCCAGCGCGGAGAACCGCAGCAAATCCGGGGAGAAGTCTGGGCAAAGCAACAAGCCAATACTGGGAGCATCGTGGGCAGGGCGGTATTGCTGATCAAAGAGCCGTACATAAGTATCCAACTGGCCAATATCACGGTGGGTGAGGGGTGTGGTTTTCAACTCTATCAGTAGATGACAACGACGGGAGATGTGATAAAAAAGGAGGTCTACAAAATAGCGTTGCCCTCCGGGTAAACAGAGCATCTGCTGCCGGTTGACAAAGCTAAAGCCAGGCCCTAATTCGAGCAATAAATGGAGCAATTGATCGCATAGGTGTGCTTCTAATTGCAATTCTGATAAGGTGGATGTATCCGGTAGTAAGAAATCAAAGACGTAATGTGCTTTGATACCCAGTGGCGAGGCTTGTTGTTGGCGCTGGAAGAAGTGGGTGCGTATTTGTCGTTCCAATTCCCGCGCGGTCCAATTATGGCGAGCGCTCTGATGGAGGTAAAAATGTCGGGCTTCGGCATTTGCCAGCGCAAGAAGCAAACGGTAATGTTGCCAACGTAGCCTTAGATCAAGCTCCTCCTTAATGGGGAAAGCCAGGTAGAAGCGATAAGCAAGCCGAAGCTCCGTCACCGAGCAACTCCCCGAGTTCAGGGCTACTAGGCCACCTGCCTGTTGCCTGAAAAAAGCAGTAGCATTAAGTTGACTTTGCGATAGCGCTTGAGCCAGGTATTGGCCCAACAGCCACCGCTTCAATAAAAGACCATTGCTGGTGTTTTCTCGCGCGAATAAGTGGCGCCTTAAGGTATTTTCGGGGAGCATGCAGCGGCGTTTTCAAGATGAAGGAAAACCGGAATCAACTGCTGCCTTTCATTTAGGTAATGCTACTCAAGGGGTTTGTTTTTCAGGGTTAGGGGTGTTTTATGGTGGCTTGTGCCTGAATTTGACTCCATCCTCCGGCTCTTCCGATACGATCCTTGATTATCGGAACTAGACCTGCGGTGCACGTCCAGCTTCCTCGCGAGGAAGGAGTGACGCAGCGTTGGCGGCCCTTCGTTTTACGGAGGCTGATTCACTTGTGTTAGTTACTCGGTCATGCAACGGGCCACGGCCCGCCCATGTCCTCCGCTTGGGCGGAGGTGGCCCGGAGGGTCGGAGGTGGGCTGTGGCCTGGCGGAGGTAGCCACAGGCCTGGGATGGATGGATGCTCGCCATCCACACGAAGCTATTTCATTCCATAGGTGTTTTCAACTTAAACAACAGCCACCTTGGGGGCATTCACCCGATCAAACTTTCCTCGGAACTTAGATACGGGATTCCCGACCAAACCTAGGTTGCTAGACGTGCCCCGTCCCGATCCAACCTCCCTCGGAGCTTAGATACGGGATTGAAACCTGCGGAGCACGTTTCCACTTCTCTTTGTTCTGAGATTACTTTAACTGGTTAGGTCGCTAGACGTACCCCGTACGGCTAGTCCCGATAGATTTGCAAGAATCGTATCGGGATCGTCCCGATCAAATCTCTTGTTGAGCTTTGATACGGGATTAAAACCTGCGGGGCACGTTTTAACTTCTCTTTAGTCTATGGTTTCTCTCTCTGGTTAAGCGCTAGACGTGCCCCGCACGGCTAGTCCCGATAGAGCTGATAAGGTCGATCGGGACAGTCCTCACTCAAATGGATGGCGACTCCCAGAAGAAGATGAAACGGAATGAGAGAATCAAGGCCCAACTGTCGCAGTCCTCACTCAAATGGATGGCGACTCCCAGTAAAGGAGCATACTATTTCGGCTTTGCCATTACTGTCGCAGTCCTCACTCAAATGGATGGCGACTCCCAGTGCGATCAGTAACGACGTAACGTATTATTTCCGTGTCGCAGTCCTCACTCAAATGGATGGCGACTCCCAGCGTAAGGAGTCCAAAGGTCGGTCCTTTCAGGATAAGGTCGCAGTCCTCACTCAAATGGATGGCGACTCCCAGGAAGATTTAAGGATGCACGCCTTTTCGGCTATTATGTCGCAGTCCTCACTCAAATGGATGGCGACTCCCAGTACTAAATGTGCTGCCTTAGAGATGCAATTCATGTGTCGCAGTCCTCACTCAAATGGATGGCGACTCCCAGAGCATACGTGTGTAATATGTATTTTGTTGCAATTCAGGCAATTAAAAAATCGGGATCGGTAATAATTTTGTCAAAGAACAAAGCATTAACAGCCCACAACATGTTGGCCAGTTGTGGGTTGGAAGCGGGCCAACACAGGATGCTATCGGAATCGGCACGTCGGGTAGACTGTAAAATCTGATTCAGTGCACGTTCTAACGCCCTTATTTCGGCTTGCTTGAAAGCTGGTGCTAAAAATAGGGATTTTTGTAGCCGCCGACAAGCTTTGGCCTTTAATGTTTTGGCGATTTTGTTGCGGAGTTTATCGTCGGTAATGTCGTAGCTGATGAGGTAGTTAGTCATGGTGGAACCACATTTTGGCGACGTAGCCAATGGTGATGCAAACCATCATGGCAATGAGTACATCTTCCAACCGATAATCGTACCAGGAGCGGCGTTTAGCGGGAGGTTCGGCGGCGAAGGCATTGCGCGAGCTCAGATTGTTGGTCTCCATTTCACTCAGCGGTTCGGGATGTATGCGGTGCCTGCTGGTGGGGTACATGGCCACGGAATCCTCGTTGATCTGGTACAGCCAAAACCGTACTCCGCCGAAGCCGCCACAGGCACCGCGGCCACGATCGTCTTTGCGGGTGCCGTCCATGCAGATACAGCCTACCCGGATGCCTTTTGGGGGCGTGAGGCCGGAGCTGTAACCCACCGCGTCTTCGCCTTCCAGGTCGGAGGTGCGGAAGAATTCTTCCCAGGCTTCTTCTTCGGCGATTACTACGCTGTCTTCGCTTTCGCCATTGAAGAAGTTGTCTTCCATCTCCCGCGCCAGTTTCTCGTGGATGGCGTCCAATACTTCGCCGGTCAATTCCTGGGCGAAGCTGTCAGTTTGACAACCTAATAAACCCAGTAATAGCAAGCAATAAATCGTTCTCATAATTTCTAAATTAAATGATTCGATGAAGGGGGGTAAAGTCTTTCAAACTTTGCGCCAGTTGCTGGGCATCCAGGTCGATTTTGAAGCGGCGGCTCCGGTTCTTTCCCGCTAAGGGCATTTTTTCATCCAAGTAGCTTAACATGGTGTTTACGACGGCTGGTTTGCCCGCCGCTTGCAGGTAGAAGCCCTCTTTTTCGGTGGCATCCGTAAAGTGCCCGGTGTTGACTGTTCCGCTGGTACACAATTGCAGGGCGACGGTTTCGGCCCAGGGGCGGTACAATTCGATGACATCAAAAACCAGTGTCGGGCGTTTGTACTCATCGGCGTGCAAAACGCCCGTATAGGGATCGAGCCCAGCCTTCATCAAACTCAATTCCACTTGGGCATAGAGAAACCCGTAGAGGTAATTGAGCAGTGCGTTGAAGGGATCCAGCGCTGGTCGCCTACTGCGCAGCGAAAAGTAAAAAGGCGAAGGCAACAGCTGGGCCAGGCCCCGGAAATAGAAGCGGGAGGCCGTGCCTTCCCAACCCCGAAAAGTGGCGGCAATATCGGGGAGCAGTTCTCCCTGGTAGCGCCAATTGCTGAATTGCTCGTAGGTTCTTTGTATTCTACCCACTTCGGTGCCCAGATCAAGCATACTGTCGGCCGTGGCCCTGAGGAGTACCTCCAGCTGGCCAGCTAGTTTACGCAACAAGACCGAACGTACCCAGTTGATGCCCTGCACATCGGTACTCCACAAAGCCTGGTGTTTACGGATGGTGGCAATACTCCCAAACTGCCCACTCCATACTTGTCCGATCGGGTGTTCCAGTCGGTCCAGCAAGATGATGGGAATACTGTTTTCGATGGCCAGCCGCATGGCGTTAGCGGAAATGCTCACCCCCTGCGCCAGCATAATGATCTTCACGTCCCGTACCGGAAACGATCGATCTTCCGCCTGGCGCAAACGGAGGTGAAACATCCCGTCGCGGGTGCCAAGGAAGGCACCGTAGGAGTCGAGAAAGAGCTGCATAATATGTTATTTACTTTCGCCGCTTTTCAAGAAATCAACAAGGCCATTGTTGGTGAAGAAGGTTATTGCTCCTCAATCTTGTAAAGCCGTATGTTCAATAATCCATTTCTGGTACCGGGCCCAGACCACCAGGCCAAAGATGCCAAAGGTGATAAGGGTAAGTATCCACCAAACGATCCACTTGCCGAACAAGGCGGAGCCGGAACCCCTGAACATCATTCGTCGGCCGTCGACCATCGTATTTTTAGCTATCCAGCGTTGACGAAGTGTGGTCGCCCAAGGCAAGCCAAATCCGAGTGTAAAAAAAGTAATCAGAAAGGAAGCCAGGAGGATAAAAATGGAATTCCTCCCTTTTTCAGTAAATTCCAGGTGCTGCATTTTGTTATGTTTTATGAGTTAAAGGAAAAGCGTTGAGTTTAGCATAATAGCAATACCGCATTTCTGGTGGCAGAAATGACAGTTTTGTTTTTGTCGCGGCTTGCGACTGGTATGGTGGGGACTAAAGGGGTGTTGGGGTTTTAGTGGGGACGTGATTGAATTTGACAACGTTTAGTTGTCTTGGAAAAGAGAGAAGATTTATAATCTATTGTGTTTTTTGCCTCTCTAAAACCCCAAATCCATGACTTACCCCCTTGCCAATCCCTATCCCGGACGGTAGAAATAATTGCGTGCGGAATTCCAGGTCAAAAGCAGGTCTCAGGACTTCGTGGAGGACTACAGGGTGCTGGCTGGTGAGATTTGTAATCTCAACATCAAAATGTCCTGGAATGCGCCATTGGATACCTTTAGCAAAGCTGATGAGGTGGCCGGGGATGAGGCGGGTGAGGAGGGCTGTTTTATCAATCAGCAGCGGCGTAGATTGCCACTGTTTTAGGTTTTCGGAATTGAAGGGTAAATAATTATAAATGCGATAAGTGTGGAATTCCGTATCCCGCTTTAACTCATGGGTGTTGACCTGAAAATTGGTCATGCTGAGCGGTGTTGTGTGCTCTTTCCATTGGATGTTCCAAATGCTTGAAGCAACTGTACTTTGTACGGCTGGTACGGCATCTTGTAAGGCAACAAAGCTCGCGCAATCATTATCACAGCGGTATTGAATAAGTGGGTAACGGTACAGTACTTTCCCATCTCCATCTCGATGATTGTGGAAAAAATCAACGTCCCAACCCACCATCTCGCACCAGGCTCCTCGCCACCGACTAATGTCGCGAAATTTCAAAGGCAAGCCAAAGGTGGTGGTCAGCAGCTGGATTTTCATTTTCAGGATTTGATTTACCCGTTGAAGTATTTAATGAAACTCAGCATTTCCTGGAGCCGGGCATAAACCGAGAATGGGGAATTACAGAAGTAAGCCTTGTCTTCGTAGTCATTAAGCAATTGATTACGGCCTGTTCCAAACCAGAGCAAATAGGCGGGGTGGTTTTCTAAGTAATCCTTTAAAATATCATCGTTCTCAAAGCTCTTGGCATCGAAGAAGATGATTTCGAAGTGATCGGTTGCTCCCGTGGTGTTTCCATTCCATTTCGCATTTGGAAAGTAGTCACTCGGAAAAAGCTGCTTTTTGATGTAATCTACTCTTTGCTCAGAGCAAACTAGTAGAATGTGTTCGAAATGCTTGTCGAGTACGTAAGTCTCTGCGGCTATTTCTTCTTCAGAAAGTTTGTTGATAAAGCTTGAACAGATTTCAGCAATTCCTGATATTCAATGTTTAGCTCTTTGCGAGAGACGGTCCCTTCTATTTCTGCATCGACATGCCTCTTCATTCTAGCCTGTAACAAGTCCAAGGTGTCTCGTTCGTTCGTTGCAGAGGACTTAAGGTAGGTCGGCAGCAATTGCAGCGCCTTTCCAGGAGAAGAGACATTCGCCTTTTTCAGGGATTCAATGATTTCGTTAAAAGTCATGAGTCGTATCGTTGGTGGAGAAGCTTTCCTCTACGAAGAAGGCAGCATTTTCCTCTTGAGGAAGTGATCTGTTTTGAGGTCTTTTTTTACGGTAAGGAAATTGTCTTCCGAAACCATGACTTACGCCTTTTCCGAAGGCTAGGCCAGGTGGTAGAAAAATATTGGCATCAAAATGCACATCAAATGCTACCCGACCAGCACCGTGCAAACTTAGCTTGCGTGTTTTTTTGAGGTGCTGAATATTTACTTCCAGGCGTTCGGGTAATTGATAACCTAGCCCCTTACAAAGGGCCAAAAGCTGGTTAGCTAGGAGTTTTTCTAGGATCTGTATGCGTGCTACTAGATTGGGGGCTTTTTGCCATAACTTGTAGTTGTCTTCGTTGAGTGCCAGCCAATCTTCAACCAAATAGAGCTTGGGTGTTTCCAGCATCGCAAAATGAGCCTCCCTCATTTTAAGGTCTTCGATCCGAAGCGGAAAGGTTTCTCCGTCCCAGTTCAGCTCCCATTTATTGTTGCCCAATACTCTTTGCAAGGCTTCCACGCCCTCATTAATGGCCAATATCATCGCTTTGCCACGGTACACCCGGTATTGAATGAGCGGATAGCGATAATGGTAATTATCGTCCTTGTGGTTATGAAAGAAGTCTTCGGTCCAGGCGCCCATTTCTAAAAAAGCACCTCGCCACCGACTAATTTGCTTAGGGTGAAGCGGAAGGTTAAAGACAACTTGGAGGATGCGGATGTTATTTTGTTGAGACATAAGGTTCAGATTTAGGTAATGGAGCGATGCTGTCGGGCACTGCGTTGGTATTTCAGAAGGTTCATAAGGTTACCATAGACCTGGGACAGGAAGCGGGCCGAAGATATACTCGGATTAGTCGTGTCTTTGAGAATTCCTGTTCCGTAATAAAGGATCGCCTTATCTGGATAGTCTTGTACAATGTTTTCAATGATGGTAGTATCTTCAAAGTCGTTGAAAATTAAAACGTCAAAATCATCTAAGCTGCTAGGCAATTTTTTTTGCTCGACAGTTTTCAATTTTATTTTTTCGAATCCACTGTTTCGGAGTAGTTTGTGTAGTTTTTTATCCGTTTTTCCGCTTGGGGTTAATAGTAACAGTCGGCTATTCTCTACAATTTGCTCTTCTATGGGGGTGAAGTATTTTTTCATCTCAATTTCCGCTGCTTTTATCGCGCTGTTGTAGGCAAAACGATAAAGGGAATAGCCAAAACCAATCAAAGCAAAAAATGTGATAGGTATACCCAATGCTAACGGAGCTCCATAGTCTCTTTTGAGGTTAACTTCTACCTGTTGGATTTTTAGATGCAAACCTTTAATTTCTTGGTGTAGTGCTTTAATAGCTAGCAATTGCTCTTTATCATATATACTGGTATCAACAATACTACTTTGAAGTGAACTGATACGCTGAGTCAATAAGTGAACCTCCGCAGTTTCTTTCTCAAGTGCTAGATTGAGCGAATGAGTATGAAAAAAAAACAGAATAGCGGCAAAGAGTAATAATATTACTGGGAAGAAGTATTTACTCATTGTTTTATGTTTTGGGTTTCCCTCCAGACTTCATTAGCAAGGCCAGAAAGAAAATTACATTTAAGACCATCTGTTCTCTGGATAATATTTATGTTCTTGCTTTTTAAATGACTTTTTACCACCCCTAAAATCTTCTTTGAGAACCGAAATTTTTCTGGACTAGAATTATATTGATTTCTAGCAGCTTCTTCGCTTGAGTACTTTTGTGTCAATGCGCTTATTTTATTATCCCGGGTTCTTTGCTCTTCTTGATTAATTTTATCTCGTAACTCTTCCATACCACTCTCAGACAAGCCTAAATTAGAGATGTGACTTTCCCTTAGAAAATACCCTTCAATATCGTTATATTCAGTTACAAAAACCTCTACATCACGAAAGTATTCTTTGTTGTCCTTGAACGTATCTTCAATCACAAACTGTTTGCCTACTCCATCACTATCTAAGTGAATAATAACTTTCTTGATATGCGTAATTTCTTCAAGAATAATTTTTGCCATACCTGCTGCAAAATGTGCTTTAGTTTTTCCCTTGAAAGATTTGATAAGCACTTCTGACATCCTAAACATATTACTTTCCAGCAAGCATTCAAGGCATTTACTGTCATTCCATTTTTCATCTTCAGTAAGCACCAGTATCCTTTTCCCAGCTAGATCGGGAAGTAATTCTTTCTTGAACACCAGCCGTTCTCGCTCATCATAGAATCCTTCAGGAAAAGGGGTATTTAATTCTCCCTTCTCAATAATACTGATTTCCTTTTCTAACCGGCCCTCTTTCAAGTAAAGAATTCCCACTTTGTCGATTTTTCCACCCTCTGCCTGTAAGGCCCGAATAAAATATTCGGAATGCGTTTCTAAGATAAATTGAACTCCCTGGTCAATGGCCTGCAAAAAAAACGGAGCTAACTTAGATTGTAAGCTAGGATGAAGGTTAGTTCCGGGTTCTTCGACATTAATTAGACCACCAGTTTTTATGTGCAACGCAGTTTGCAGAAGGATAGGCATCAACTGAGTGATACCGAAACCCAAATCTGCCAAGTGCCTTTGTTTGCCATCTTTAGTCGTTACGATAGCCTTTAAAGACGAACCATCAATAATTTTTACATTGAAATCAATACCAATATCGAAAGCATCTTTCTGAAATTGTTGCATAAGAAACTGATACTCCTTTTCGGCTTTATAGTTTTCATTTGCCTGAACAAAACGATGCCAGTCCATTAGTGATATTTCCAAATCCGTTCGATTCTTACTATGGTTATAAATCCGTTCCTGAATGCCTCGGGAAGCAGAAAAATGAGTCAGTTTTAAACTACCAACTAGTGTTAAAATTAGCGGATTAAGCCATTCTGTCAAGTGATCAAAAATAATATTATCTAAATAGGGAGAAATCAAGACATCTGCGATCTTACTATCACTATCTCGAAAGACTTTCTCAAGATCTTTTTTGTCTATTGAATCAACTTCCTCACTAATCAGTGATTGAAGTGTTTTGTCAATAAAACTTTCATTAGCTTCTCCCCGCAGATATTCTTTTAAACGCCACTTATCACTCAGCAATAAAAGTTCGGATATATTTAAACTACTATTAAATATTATCTTACCATTATTAATTTCAATTTTATCTGACTCATTGTTATTTGACACTAACAATCTTTTTAGCTCCTTTGCAAAGGCACTGTCAATCCACCGAACTATCAGATCACTTAAATATGTGACTCGATCTTGAACGCTAGACAGCCCATAACTCTCCTTTATTTTTTTGTATTCATCGTGCTCTTCCATATTTCTATCCTGCTGCTGCTGCTGCTCCTGTTTCGGATTCTGAAACAAGCGTGTTTCGGAACTTTCTAGTGCTTTGAGGTTGTCAACTGCAATTTTGAGTTGGTTCTCTAGATCATTTTTCTGTTTTGGAAGCTCTTGATATTTTGACGGTTCAAATTTTTCTTTTTCTTTCAATAAGAAGTTACTTTCTTTCTGCAATTTCGACAATCTATCTTGGGCTAATCCATATTCTTTTTGCAAATTGTTAGATTGCTTTTCTTCTGAAAGTATACCCTGTAATGAATTGACTTTTTTCTCTTCATCCTTTATGTTCCTTTTAACATCACTTATTCGCGTTTCTATTTGTGATTTTTTTTCCTCTAACTCAACTTTTGCTGATAGTAGTGTTTCCAGTTCGCTTATCTCTTCTGTTATCTTTTCTATTTCTTGTTTTAAACGTTCTATTTCTTCTTTCTCTTTTTTACTTTCTAATTCAATACTCGAATTATCTTCCTGAAATTTATCATCGGAAAATTCTTCCTGATCTTCATCTTCAAGATGACTAAATTGTTCCTCACTCGACAATATTAGTTCTACGGCATTATTTACATCTCTGTCTTGAATTTTATTTGCAACCCAAGACTTTAACCTATCCTTACGTAACTTCAGAAGTGCAGTGTTATCCCCTAGGAGATCGATAATCCACTGACTACCAAAAGTTACTTCTACCATACCGCTATCAGCCCGATAAGTTAATAGTGGTTCCCTGTTCACTTCATTATTTTCACTCTCGCTTAAAGGGGTTATTTCTACTCCTGCCAGGGTAACTCGTTTTACTTGGTTCTCGGGTTCTCCTGCTTCTCCTTTAAAACGATATTCTACTTTCCACCTTTTTATAGAATTCCAAAAATCATTTCCTCTTTCCGTAGTATTTTCTATCTGGTGAAAGGAATCTCCATTTTCCTTCTCTACTTCCATTCTCTCTTCAGGAGTACCTTTGCTAGCCTTCTTTTTTTCTTTTATAAAGGAAAAGCATTGATTAAAAACAATTTCAGCATCAGGATCATTGGCGACCGATATAAAACTACCCAGTTGGTGCTTTGCACCTTCATCAAATTCCAAATGGCTTAACCCGTTTTTTTCATAGTTATCACGCAATAGTAATAATGATTTCATCACAGAACTCTTCCCAGCACTGTTAGGACCAATAAGAATAGTAAGCGGCTTAAGGGGCAGCGTAATTTGCTTAAACGAGCGAAAGTTTTCAAAGCCAAGTTCGGTTAAATGCAGGTTAGAGCGTTTCATAAGAAGCTATACTTTACTCAATTTTACAAATCCCAAAGGTTCTCCTCCCAGCGCAAGCTTCCGGGTTTTAGGAGTAGGTATGCCATCGGGGTAAGCACGTTTCTGGACAGCCTCCCGTAACTTATACCAAGTTTTATCGTCTACCAAATCCGGGTTTTTAGCCCAGCCGCCAGTCATAAACTGCCAACCAGATGCTGCACCTACTCGTAGGACGCAGCTCTGTTCTGTTTGAGCTTGTAGGATGGCTCGCTTGATTTCCTGAAGATGATCCATATAGTCGCCAATAACGATAGGGTTGCCTTCTTCTGCCCAAAACTTCAGTTCTTCTTCGATAAGTCCTAACGTATGATCATTGATTAACCCCGACAATAAGTTCCAATCTGTGTATTTGGCATTTGATTTGATTTTTTCTGCTTTGTACTTAGCGTCTCGTTGATTCTTTACGTAATCGATCAAATCAGTAGGAACCTGTAGCCTACCTTCACTGGTTTGTCCTGAGGGAATACATTCCAAGTAGGTAGTTTCTCTTTTTTTGACTCCCCACCCGTCTCGGTAATCATTGATAATTTCCAACGTGCGGCATTCGGTAACAGCGGGAAAATAGAAATCTGACAGTCGAAAAAGACGCATAAAATCTTTATTTGCGTCCAAATCGTACCCTCCACGAAAACGATTCTCCTGATCTTTTTGGCCGAAGATCGCGGCGTTGATACGACGATCTGAAAAGTAAGTACGCCCCCTTCTGTTTTCTTGCAACTGGCGTCCGCCCTCCGTCAGAGATGGTCGCTGCTTAAGCAAATAATTGAATAAGACGGTACGAACGCTGCCCTTAAGGGAAGAGCCCGGAATAGTAGGTCTGGTCGGATTAGCCAAGTGCAGTTGTTCTTTCAATTCGCCACTTCTTGGTTGATGTCCATTAATTTTAACCAATCGACTGGATACCTCTTCAGCGGACATACCCTTAAGTAAATGAGCTGTTAAGGGTTCTCCTTTTTCAATCGTACTTACCCATTGCCCCAGCCGGTCTTCACCAATTAAGTCAAAAATTTTGCGTTCGTCAATTACGGCGAGTTCTTCATCAAAGGGGATGTAATCAATTTGGGCAGCCAACTTATTTCCTGTACCTACATGTACTGGGCTTAACGTTTGTAAAATCAGATTTAGCTTACTCATGGGCTTGACTTAGAGAGGTAGGAAAAGTGCTTGGCCATCACGCCAAACAGGATGATCAACGATAGGAATACCCGCCTTGGTCAAGGCGTCAGAATCGGGGCGTAAATCGCCAAGTCTTCCCTCCAAAGAGTGTTGGTTGGAAAATACACTGCCTTCCGTAACCATATAAACAGAGCGTTTACGAATACTCAAATGGTTATCATTTGCAGGCTGGGCCATATAGCCCCCTCTACGCTGTAGCTGGTAAGCGGCTCCTTCTTCCGCAAGAGCTAGCGCTTCATTTTGACGAGGCCAGTACAGTGACAAATTCATTTGCCGGGTAGCAGAAGGTGGAAGTTCTAAGGGATAATTGTCTATAATCTTAGGAGAGAAACTCCCGCCTCCTGTACTGCGATCCGTCCCCAATCCTTCTTCTCCAAGCAGCTCCCAGGCTGCTTTCACTTGTGCGACCAAAGTCTCGTCTCTAATATCCATGAGGACGTATAAACCAGCACCCTCGCTGAAGTGCAATTGATCTACCCCGAAAGGCAAAGCATCCTCACCTTCTGGCTGTACCATCACTTGCTGCTTCATGGCCGTTTTAGTCATTTCCTCTGAAACTATGGTGCCCTTCAATAGATATTTACCTGCCAGCAAATATTTATTACTATATTTTTTTTCAATTTGGGCCATGATCCGTTCGCACTCCTCTATCATTTCTTTGCTCTGGTTCTGACGTTTAAGTTCTTTGATGCACTCCTGGTACTTTGTTTTATCCTCTTCTTTAACCTGTTCAACCGTAATCTTTTCTCGCAATAAATCTCGTAATGTAGAATGTTCTATGAACTCGATATTATGCCTTTCTTTCTCAGCTTTGCTCCCAAAATCTTCGGACATTATTAGTTGTTCCGCCAGATTTAATGCTGGACGTGGAAAAAAATAATCGATCCCGTGTCGGTGCTCGTAATAAGGAAAAGCGGAAGACAATCGAAAACCGTCAAAAAAGGCAGCCCCCTCATTTCCCTTTTCCACATTTTTCATGCCAACAGTATCCTTGCCGTACAACTTAAGAGCTGATACAAAAAGGGCGGACTTGAGAGTATCCGAATGGAGTCGTAGCTGTGAACGATCGTAGTTCCCTTCTTTTCCACTCGATAAGTGAAAGCCATTCTCGAAGCGAAGCCTAACTAAGGTATATGAGATTGATGGCTTCATAAGCTGGGAGGTATTAATCCGTTCAAGCGGTTTCCAAAGTTAGTTAGATCAATTTTTTCAGCATTATCATTACCTTGGTAGAAGGCAGTAGTACGCTCCTCAATGTTGGTAACGGCAAATTTTACGTGTCCGCTACCGCGTGAACCAGCCCCGCCCAAATAGTCGTCCTGGACTAACCGGAGTGCTTGAAAAACGGTATCCAATAAAATATTTTCCTGATCAACTTCTTCTTCAAAAACATTTAGAACCATTGACCCTTTGAAGGTAGTACCCGCCGCGATGCGTTCCATCTGGCGTGGCATGGCTGCTGAGGTGATACGGTCGATTACTGTCTCCGTTTTTATCTCAACCAAATCTCTTTCCTGGTCTACTGTATCCGATAAAACCATATCCCGAACAATCAAGCGCGAAGGTTGCTGAGTTTTGTGTTTGAAATTATCCAAATCTTTAATGGGTTTACCTGCGTTATCATATTCTTGATGTTGCGTGTAACCAAAAAGCTGAGCGGATAATGTACTTGCATCCTGGGTCGGTCCGGTTTGGATATCGCGGCTCATCCGTCTTCCTAAAGTACCATTACTTAGTTCTATCAACGAACGCATTTTTCCTTTCAGCGAACTTCCTGGAATATATGGTAAACGGGTAATAGGATGTCGTATGATACTGTTATCGATTCCTCCGATATTCATATCACTATTCGTTCCTCCGATGTGCAAACCGGTAAGTATTTTGACCTCTATTTCGATTACGACTTTCTTATTAAGTCGAAGGGTATCAATGTTTTTACTCATTTTTTCTTTTTTGTCAATTCAAGAAATCTTGCTTATGCAAAATAAATTTATCAATCGCGGCCGCCATGAACTTTATGGTAAGCGAGAATGGATTCAAAAAAATCGACAAAATTGAAAAAAATTCTATCCACCTCGCTCTCTTTGATTTGATCTTCTTTCATTTTATCGGTTACAGCAATGTGAGCTCTTTCCAGCACTTCCTGTAATGACTTAGTACCGTGCGTACCTGCGCGCTTTGCGGCATAGGCCATTTTAGGTCTGAGCATCAAAAAGTCTTTCTTATTCCCTACTAAACTTCCTTCGGGCAGACTTACTCGACTGGCAATTCTTTTCACTTCACTAAAAATTATTCGAATTTGACTTGTAGTCAACCTATTATCTACTAATTCTTTAGCAAATTTATCCGTGAAAGCGATTGTCTCGTCTTCGAAATCCGTTTGTATCCATCCATCGATTCTTTTCAATGCATCGGGAGTTGCTACAGTAGCAGATTCACGTTTTTTATTGTTATAAGGCATCGTTTCGGTTATTATGTTCTTGATTTAAAATAGCACTTTCCGTACGCCGATCTAGTTCGGCCAATCTTGCTGTGAGCGCAAGTAGGGATAGAGGGGTGTGGTGTAATGAAGACGTCAATCTCCGATCCCAAATATTTCCTACCAGTACAAATTGCTTAATCAGCTCAAGGAAGGTTTTTTCCGCATATTGCGACCTCTTCGATAAACGACTTTGTAGTTGCCCAAGTGCATAGGATGCCTGCCAGTGCCAGGCAAATTTGTTATGGCTGATTATACCACTTTCAAGTTCGCGCAATGTGTACAAATTACGCAGTATGCTTATTGGTATTCCATCAGGATTATGCTTTCCGCGTAATTGAGTTTTGAGCTTAAGAAATAATTGCTCTAACAAGGCGAATTCATCCGTCCAGGTATCATCAGTACAGGTGTCATCCTGCTTTTGCACTTCGCTCCAGCGAAGAGTATTTCCTAAAACAGTGAAGGCGTTTTTTTCATGATCCTTTTTTTCTATTGATCCTTTTGATGTTTTGCTGGAAGTCGTTATTGTGTAATCCTTACTCTGTTTTTCTGCTTTACCCGCTATATCTGCGGCCTTCATCACGGGATACTTATGCGTGACTACTACCATTCCTCCGGATATGCTGATAGCCGGATTAAACCCGGTCCATCTAGCAAAATCGCGATTAATTGATCTGGCAAAGTGATAGATTTTATCCCAGCGACCGATTACAAACAAATCATCCCCACCGGCGTAGATAATCTGTGTTGTGTCATAACGATAGTCCTGCACCCACAACTTGTTGAGATAGCCCTTGAAGAAATAATCCATGTTTCTACTTAGGGTAGCGTGATTGGCAAGGCAAGTTTGACTAACTGGTACTCCCTCCCTAAATAAACGTCCGAGGTTGTCGACATCCATGCGTAGTACACCTAGCCGTTTAAAATCCAACTCCGACTTTACGTAATCTTCACCCCCGTATTCCAAACGGTCCTTTTCCACGTTACCCGCCATCTCTGAAAAGGTCTTAGGTACGACTAAGTAAGCTGAATTTGGATGCAAGGGTAGAAGTGTCGTAGGGCCTTCGTTTCCACCGTAGAGATGAAACTGAAATTTCCATTTTGGTGGAATTTTCCACTCAGGAAGCGAGAACTCATTGATTTGCAAAATCGTTAATGGGATGCTTCTGAGTTGCTCGAAATGCTCGTCTAAATCAGCAGATGTTAATAAATAATTATAGATTTCTAGCTTACCAACCCTAGTATGAACGGGCATCCAACGAGGAATATATATCCTACCAAGTTCATCTACCTGTTTCGTAGTCTTGATCCAATAGTTAAACCCTTTCAAGCGTTGTCCGAGTATTACTTGAGTAGCAGAATTATAAGAAATCAAGTTTTTCCCGCTTGCAATTTCCTCTTTAGATGCTCCCCGAATATCTTCGATATTATTGGGGTCGAAATAGCACGCTCTTTCTTTTCTCACATCATCTGTGAGTTCTTGAACAGGAATTTCTTCACCGGTTATTACATCACGAGGACTTATACCTCCTTTTTCTACCTCTTCAGGATCAAACAAAGTCGAATATTCCTCTACCTGCTTTTTGAAGGGCTGCTGCTTTTTCTTCCTTTGCTGACTTCCAATTTCACTAAACATCTCTCTCAAGGTGTCACCTCTTCCAAAGACTGTAGTGCCAAAAGCAAAAGTGATCGTAGTTTTATGCTGTTCGAATAATGCTTTACTGATCTCTTCTTCAAACTGTCTGATCTTTTCTCTTACTTCCTCAGTATTCGGCACAATAAGAAGAAAGTTTCCACCCGAATCATACACAATGTTTCCCTGATATAAATCTAATCTATCAAGTAAGTCCTCAATAATATTATTGACCAGTATATAAAGATAAAAGGACCGCCCCTTTAAATTACGAGAAGCGTTTTTACTAACAATATCGTACAAAAATTTCTGGATACCAGAAACATCACCACCCAGCATGAGCACCTTGTTGTTGACTTTATCACCACCCTTAGCGAGCGCTATAACAACTCCTGCTCGCAGACGGGCAAGATCATAGTAGCAAACAGTATCACGTTCTATGTAATCACAGGGAATTGTTGCCGTATACTTATGGAGCAGTTGAAGTACCATCTCACCTCCATATTTATCTGCCATTTCAGCGAACGGAGCAGCTGCTTTGATGAACTCGGCCCATAGCTCATCAAATGGTTGTGCCTCCACATCTTTGATCGGAAAAAAATCGTCATTTAATAGCATTTCTGCCGGTTGAAACCAATAGTTAGCCTTCGGCGGGTCATACTTAGGAAGTCGCAATAAAGAAAAAATAGATCGTAGTGCAGTAACTTTTTCACTTCGCTCTAATTCAGTTCCTAACACCATCCTGTTAGCCAAACGACAAAGCTCAGGCCAATCAGCTGGTATTTCTTGCGAACCCAACAATTCCTGCTTTACCATAGCTGGTGCATCATACAACAATGCAAATAAATACAAGCGATCCAACGATAGTGAATCAGACATCCAGTAAATAATTTAGGAGCCAGCTTTGCTAAAAGCAAATCAGCAAGTAATTTAATAACAATCGGCAACCTCCCAGGTAAGGCCAAAATAAGAGTGGAAAAGCGATAGAGTAACCGCTTGTACTCAAATGTAAAGCATAAAATCAAAAAAAACAAACGAAAGAAAGAATAATACCGAATTAAGTGCCGTTTTGAAAAAGATTAGTAAAAAGTACTAATTAGTGATGACATTTTAATTGGCTTGCAACCACTAGGTAATATACATAAGGCTATGGCACTCACGTGATCCATAACCCTGCTTCGACTTCGGTCGTAGCTACAATACCCCTCACGGGGCCATTGCCATTATGGATACTTCATTGATATTGCTTACGTCTAGCGTAGCTTTAGATCGATTTTATCATCGCTTACACATGAAAGCTTATCGTCTGTTACTCAAACCTCACGAATCTCATTTGGAAGACGCTTTGCACAGTGCTGTACAAGATGGTATTCTTATTTTTCTGGATAAGCTAAGTAGTATGACAGACACTATTGAATACCCGGAAGCATTTGCTTTTGAAATCATCAAGCGTAACTATTGGGATAAGCGACGTAAGGCTATGCGTTGTCTAAATGAAAATCTGTTATGTTTGATCACATTTCGTGATCGTCAACGTTATCTTAATGCTGAAGTACTTTTTGATTCTTTACCTGAACCGCAGCTTTTACATTGGTTCCATCAACTTTCTCCGCGTGACCAAAGAATCCTGAATCTTCGCTGTCAGGGCTACCAAGATGACGAAGTAGCGGCTCAATTAGGCCTTAGCTATGGAGGAGTGCGAAATATTTTCTCAAGACTTTTAACTCAAGCAAGAGAATTAGTCAAAAGAGCATAAGTCCAAAATTATTATAATGAATATTCTAAAAACATCTAACGATTTTAGATTTCATAAATAACAGCTTATTTTAATAATAGTGACACCCATACCTCAGGGCCTTCAACTAAAAGTGTGCGGTCAATGATCTTTACATTTAACAGATCGGCTTCACGAGCGAAGTGATTCTGTATTGTACCACCTTTGTGTTTACGAAGTTTTCCTGTTAATGTGATAAGTACAGTTTGAACATGAAAACCATAATCGCGTTTTAATGCCGCTAAACGGAACAAGGCATTATTAAAATTGACTTTAATTTGTTGCCCTTGTGCTTTTCCTAGCCCTATTTTAGCTTCTATCACGTATAGCTTATTCCTGTAACAAAAGAGTAAATCAAATTCGTGATTTCTGCCAGCCAGACGCTCACCATCATTTGCAGGGTATAATTTCCAACCATGTACACATTCCAGACTGGACAATTTCAATTGCCCTATTATCATACGCATTAGATAGTGTTCAAGCCATAAAGATTGTAAATATTGTACTTCCGAAGCGTTTAGTAGTTGCTTTGTTTGTGGCGTAAAGTGCAAATGTTTCAACCAATTTTCTAGCCAGACTAAATGGTCATAAGATACGCCGAGTTCACCATTGATCATTCTCATTTCTTTCGTTAACTCGTACCCAAGGGCTAATGTCGATTTTTTTATACTGGTAATCGGCTGCTTGCCATCTAAAACATCTTGTAATAGTTGTTTTTCGGTAGCTGGATTAGACTGATAACCATAGGATGGCTTCTCGTAGGCTATGCCATATGCCTCTAGGTAAGTTTTTACCGAAAAGCTATAATTTAGGGCATAATCTCCAATATATTCAGAGGGATGAACTACACGATAAGTATTTACACCGGAAAGCACGTATAGGATTTTTGCTTTAATTGTTTTTTGAATAAAAAAAGACCACGCACCGGCACCAATCATTTTTGTACTACCAGTTAAACTGACTATATACCTGTTGTCTTGGTTGTGAGAACTTGATAGTATTGATGCAACCCGAATGGGATCGTCAGGTGGAACAATAAAAACTGACAAGCAATCCCTCTTTATTTTGGTTGCTTTTAATAAATGTTCAGTTCTTCCTTGCTTCTCCATTTTTTCTGTCGATATAAACCAGTATTTATCAACATGTGAAAAATCCGGTTCCAACAAAACCAAAGCATTAGGTGCAGCTTGTTCTCCTACCAGAATCACTAATATTTCTGTCATGATGCTAATTGAATTTTTTAAACAGGTTATCTGCAATAGTATCAGATAAAATCCTTACATAGTTTCACTTTGGATGATTGAAAATTTTATCCCATTCTACGAGAAGTTGTATAACTTTGTTCTTTATAATTTATTAAGCACTGCTATGGGCGATTATTATATTGGGCTAGACGGAGACAGCATAGGCCGAATAATTGAATCTTTTCTAATTTCAGGAGAGGAAGCAAAGGTTGTTAAATTTAGCCAATCAATCTCCATGGTATTAGAAGAAATAAAAACTAGAGTTATTGAGCTTAATGGCAGAGTTCTGTTTTGCTCAGGGGATAGTATTTTATTTTATGGTAAATTCGACATGCCTTTTTGTAGTTCTCTCTTGAAAAGTTTCAAGAGTAGAACAAATTGTAGTGCATCCATTGGAATAGGGAAAACACTTCCTGATGTTTACCTAGGACTTAAGCTAGCTAAATCGAGAGGAGGAAATCAGGCCGTAGTTTATCCCATTGAATTATAGTCGCGTCCAATGAAAAAGAATATTTTCATTTTTACAGCTCATGGGTTGTCACCTGATTTATATATTAATATTATTACCCACTTGTTTGTGCAATATGGGAAGTCATTAGTAGAGTGTATTACTCTTCTAAAGATTGCCTATGAAGGAGATTCAAAAAAAGAACTCCGAGACGAACTTATTATCATTCGGGAGAATATATCCATACAAATCCAAAATCTCATCAATAGTAAAGTACGAAAATGGGATAGAAAAATAAATGACTGGGAAAAATCATCAGAAGGTTTCGATTATATCAAATTAAATAGACAATTTTTACATTCCTATCTGGAAGTAAGTGCTTGGTTGGATGAAAACGAAATAGTAACAAAAGTAGAAAGTTCAGCAACATTAGATCAGTATTTAGAAAATCAAGCGAGTAACCGAAATTATGACAATATTTTTGATCTAACAGGAGCACCTAAAAAAGATTTTGTCACCATTTCTTTAGCACTCCTTTATCAAAAAAGTTACCTACATATTTTTGAAGTCTTAAGAGATTTTGGCTCATTTAAGCACCAGTTGATTCATGAGTATATAGATAATGATCAAAATAATCTCTATAAGTACCATGATCTTAATTTACCCAATTACAAGGTTAGTAAAAATTACACTGACTTGATGAGTCAAAAAGAAAAATGGAAAGAAATGATTGCCAATGGTATTAGTATAGTTGAAATAATCGATACAATTAAGAAAGACCTTTCCGAGTTGCCAAATGCTGAGATTTTTCAAGAAAAATCAAAAGAATTAATTGCACTTAGGAGACGAGTAATCGATATTGAACAAAATAGAAGCAAGGAATTGATAACACGTAAAGAAGCTAAGACCGAGACTAACAATCTTCTGGATAATCTACAAGAAGAGATAAGACAGATATAAAAAGCTGAGGTACTCCTCCCCAAGAGAAAACTCTTCTACTTCTGTCGTACACCCCGCAGCGGCCGCACCACTCCCAAACCTAACTGTGCACCACGCCCCAGACCAAGAAACTCGGGAATGAAAAGATTGGTACGGAATTGCAGGTCAAAGCTGGCTTGGAAAATACCTCCCAATCTGCTTTTCTTTTCTTTGCCGACACGGAGCTGATCGAGGGTTAAAGGCTCTCTGGCTGGCCAGTTCATGCGGTCGGCCAATTCGCTGAGGTGAAACAATAGATGGCTTTGCAAGAGCGCGTTTTTATCAGCGAGAGAGCGCGCTTGTTGATAGGAGGTGTAAGCTTGGGATCGGAACGGGGTATACCCGAAAAGCAAGTAGGTGTATTTCTTTTTGCCGTAATCGGCCTGGAAGCGATGTTCGCGCTGGCGAAGGAGCAGGTTTTTTAAGGCCAGTGAGGTGATCGGGGAGAAAGCTGCCTGACCCAGGCAAACCTCCATCAGCATGAGGACCTGGCGACCCGCATAAGTGCCGATTTTAAACTCCTGCCAGTCGTTTGCGAAAAAGGAAGACCCCGCGGCGGTAGGCGTCCCCCGACCGGGCGCGTTGAGGGCCTTCTCTAGTGTTTGGATGCCCGCCGCAAGGGTGGCTTGCGTGCAGGGAATGTTCCAGTGTGTTTGACGTACGAATAATGGGGACACGTTTATTCTTTTGATCTGCTGCAAAACTAAGGGGGATAAGGGCCTGTTTTTTGCCAAAAAAATTAAGAAATACGAGTTAATTATAGCATATTTGATTCTTAAACAGGTTTTAAATAGCTAATTATCAAATAATTAAAAATTTATAGTGATTTCAAAAAACGAGATAAAAAGTATCCTGGCCACGCTTGATGCAAAAGAATGGTTGTGGTTGGAGAAGTTTTTGAGTTCTCCTTACCATAATTCGGACGAGCGGCTGGTGGTGCTCCATCATTTGTTGCGGGCAGCTCCTGGTTTCGAGCTGGAAGGGGCTGAAGTCTACCCGACTTTCTTCCCTGGGCAAGCTTATGTCGCTCGGAAATGGGGCGACTTGTTGAGGAAATACCTACAAGTGTTGCATGCGTTTTTGGTACAGCAAGAACTGCGGGAAAGCCCTACTACCCAGGCGAAACTGGCGATTGACGGTCGCAAGCGGCGCAAGCTTTACGCCTTGCTGCAAGCGCAGATAGATGCTTACGAGGCGGCCATTGCCACCGAAAATCAAGCTCCCTGGGATACGGCCAATGCCTACCGTGTGCGCTGGCAGCAGCAGTACGAATTTCCAGGCCTGCTTCCGCAGAAAGAAGACTTCCAGCGGGCGACGGAGTACAATCGGCTCTTGTTTTGCCTCCTGGAGTTGCGCTACTGCATCGAGCAGCAGAGTGTCATTAAGGATGATTACGAGAAAAATCGCGCTGAGATTGAGCCCGTCCTGGCCCTGGCCCAAAGCTTGAGTACCACCTGGCCTTTGTTGCAGCTGAATCTTCGCGTGTACGAGGCCTTCTGTGCAGAAAAGCTGAGCAGTGAACTGATTGATGCCTGTGAGCAGTGCTATTACGCCTTGTTTCCCACGCTTTATCCCTACGATCGCACCTTTTTCTTTACCAAGTTGATGATGTTACACAATCGGCATAGCGTAAACCAGGGGCGCGAGGGCTTGGAAAGGTTTTTTGGCTTGCTAAAATTTGCATTTGATCGAGACCTCTACCTCGACGCGGAGAAAATGACCGAAACGACCTTCATCAACATCTGTATGGTGGGGATTGCAGTGAAAGAATTCGCTTGGGTGGAGCAATTTCGGGAAAAATACCTGCCCTGGGTATCGGTCGAGGATGCTACCAATATCAGTTTGCTCAGTGCAGCGCAACTGGCCTTTGGTCGGGGAGATTACGGCGCGGTGTACCGCTTAACGAGCCAGGCAAGTCGTATGCCCCTGGAACAGCGATTGCAGATGTACGGGCTGCAGATCAAAGCCCTCACCGAGCTTTATCTGACGGAAGAAAGTACGGCTTTTTCGCTGCGGGATTTTCTACGGAACGCAGATCGTTTCTTGCGGTATAACTCAAAGGTACCTGCCCGCTCGAGAGAAAGTGTGCTCAATCTGATAAAAATCATTCATAAACTGGTGGTGATGCGGGAGCGTGGCGAGCGTCCGGCAAAAATTCGCCAGTACCTAGAGAAGATGCAACAAGCAGCCAAAACGATAGCAGCGGGAGAATGGTTGCGCGAAAAGATCGCCCAAATATGAGAGCTGGTCGCCCCAGCCGGAACAAGCCGTCCCTTGCTGCTGCGGTGCGCTTTTGGGAAGGTATACAATTTGCGCCCCATTCTCCCGACTTCAACTTACAGGATGATGATATCCTCCGTACCGGTCACCGGCGGTGGTGGCGGCGGCGTTCCAGTATTTCCATCCCCGCCTTTAAGGGCGAGCATTTCCTTTGCAGATAAGGGTGTTGGGGCTGCCTTGGTGTTTTTGAGGCAGTCCTTCAGATGCTTGTCTTTAGACATTTTGTTGACGATTGGTCAGTTTTACCCACCACTGCCGGCCGCAGCGAGAACAACTGGGTGAAGAATAACCGACCTATCAACGGTGTTTTACCTAAGACCTAACCTTACCAACAGGCATAGCACAGCCACCCCACGGAGCGTCAGCTTCGTAGCGAAAAAGTAAAACCAGCAACGGACAAAGGAAAAGCCTTTCTCACCGGTGCCATCCCGCCATAGATCGGATGAACACCAGGTAGTGGGGGAGAGGAGGGGGAAATGTCACCTAGGGTAGTAATTTTTTTGGGAAGAGGAGGACGTAAGCTGTTTAAGCTCTCCCGATACGATCCTTGATCTATCGGAGCTAGACCTGCGTTGAACGGAGTAACGCAGCGTGGGGTATTTAAGACCCCTTCCTGCTCTATAGTCTCGCTGGTAGGCAGGCATCCCAGCCTTCCCTGTGAGGGCAGGAGTTTTTTGAGTTGGAGGAGAGGGGTGTGTTGGCCTTGTTTTAGGCTCCATCCTCCGGCTCCTTCCTCGCGAGGAAGGAGTGACGCTGGTGAGGTGTGAATGCTCCGTGGGTAGACTAGACTAGCGGGGTAATTTATAACGAATACTACGGGCCACGGCCCGCCCATGTCCTCCGCCCGGTCGGAGGTGGCCCAGAGGGTCGGAGGTGGGCTATAGGCTAGGCCTAAGGTTGCCCACCAGGGGCCGAGGTGGGCAACCTCGTCTATCAGGGTCAATTCCAAGCATCAGGTGGCCTATCCCGCTGTCGAGGGTGGTCATAGGCCGATTTGATATGTGCTTCTAACACAAACACAGGCCTTCAGGAGAGCATCCTCCAAATCCAAGCTCCTCCTTAGCTTTGGTCGGGATACGTTTCAACTTCTCCTTAGCCTAAGGTTCCTTTAGCTGGTTAAGCGCTAGACGTGCCACTTCCCGAACGTGCGGGATACGTTTTATCTTCCTTTCCAATCTTGATTTCTCTTGCTGGTTAGGTCGCTAGACGTGCCCTGTCCCGACCAAACCTCTAAATGAGCTTTGGTCGGGGCACGTTTCAACTTCTTTTTTGGTCTTGGTTATTCTTTCTGGTTAGGTCGCTAGACGTGCCCCGCAGGTCTAGTCCCGATAGAGCTGATAAGGTGGTATCTGGATCGTCCCGATCAAATCACTTGTTGAGCTTTGATACGGGATTAAAACCTGCGGGACACATTTTAACTTCTCTTTATTCTTCTGAGATTACATTAGCTGGTTAGGTCGCTAGACGTGCCCCGCACGGCTAGTCCCGATAGATTTGTAAGAATCGTATCGGGATCGCAGTCCCTGTCCGACTGGCGTCTGGCCAGACGGGCTCACTATAATGGATGGCGATCCCGATCAAACCTCCTCCGGAGCTTCGATGCGGGATTAAAACGTGCGGGGCACGTTTTAACTTCCTTTCCAATCTTGATTTCTCTTGCTGGTTAGGTCGCTAGACGTACCCCGTACGGCTAGTCCCGATAGATTTGTAAGAATCGTATCGGGACAGTCCTCACTATAATGGATGGCGACTTGAAGCACATTAAAAATGAAAAGGGCACATGGGATAGCGTCGCAGTCTTCACTGTAATGGATGGCGACTTGAAGCATCAAAAAGAACGTCGATCGCCTTAACCCTGTCGCAGTCCTCACTGTAATGGATGGCGACTTGAAGTATTCGACGCCATGTTCATCAAGGACGGCATCCGTCGCAGTCCTCACTATAATGGATGGCGACTTGAATTATGAAGAAGCGGTGCAAGCGCAAAATGATTCGTCGCAGTCCTCACTATAATGGATGGCGACTTGAAGACTAAAGAAAATGAAAAAGCCACAGGTCAAGAAAGGTCGCAGTCCTCACTATAATGGATGGCGACTTGAAGTGGCCCGGGATGACGTAAACGTAAAGTTTTTATTTGTCGCAGTCCCTGTCCGACTGGCGTCTGGCCAGGCGGGCTCACTATAATGGATGGCGACTTGAAGCATTCTGCCACAAACGGGAGACTAACGTTCTTGCCAGGCGGGCTCACTATAATGGATGGCGACTTGAAGGCCCATTTTTACAAAACGTATGCTAAAGATAAGCTATTCAGAGAAAAACAAATAAAAGAATAGTTTAATGACATACTCGAAAATGATTTTTCGTTAGATTTTAACATTTGTTAATGGAAGCAATATAGTCTTTTTTGAGCAAAAACAAAAATGATGTTTTTCTGCAATTCGCTGATTTTTAGTTATTTGTGTTTTTAGTACAAACAAAATGTATTTCGCTTCCTGTAAGAAATTACGAAAATCTGCTTAGGTCAAAAAATGATTATGTATTTCATTGGGGTAGAATAGATTGTGCTGTTTTTCAAAACGCTCTATTTAACATAATGATAATACAAAAAATTGGATGGTAGCAATAGGGGCGTTTTCTACCACGGAGCACCTACTGCTCTAGTTGATTTGATCCAAAGCTACGCAGCTGTTGTAGGCCGTTGGTACGGACACTGATCATGCTATAGCTAGCGGCAACTCCTTTCTTTTGGTAGCTATAGTTCCGGTGGTGTCAAAGAGCTTTTTCTTTTGCCTCTTAAATATAAGGTTTTACTGATTCCCTGGAAACATAATGGATACTTTTTCCTTGTCTGGGCTATTTGCGCAGTCCTTACGCAATTATGGTACTGGGAGTCTCAGTCCTCACTATAATGGAAGGCGATCCCGATTAAACCTCCACACGAGCTTTGGTCAGAACACGTTTTAATTTCCTTTCCAATCTTGATTTCTCTTGCTGGTTAGGTCGCTAGACGTGCCCCGCAGGTCTAGTCCCGATAGACCTGAGAAGGTCGTATCGGGATCTCAGTCCTCACTAATTTGGATGGAGACTCATAATTCCTATTTTTCATATCTTTTGACAGTGCAAATTTATGGTATTCAACCCATTAAGTCAAAAGAAAAGGTGAAAATACCGACGACGACGGCATTGTGTTGATTTTCAAGAGAGTAGATACTCAGAGTGAATGCTGCGATCAACAACAAAAATGCTAAATGCTTGAATGCTAGACCTTGGCACAACAGCAGTATTTGAGGTCGACGACTTTGGTTTTTGTTAGCCTTAATTATGGTAGGATTAAAACGTCGTCTCCCGATCAAACCTCCCCCGGAGCTTCGATACGGGATTAAAACGTGCGGGACACGTTTTAACTCTTCTTTAGTTGATGGTTTCTTTAGCTGGTTAGGTCGCTAGACGTACCCCGTAGGTCTAGTCCCATAGAGCTGATAAGGTCGATCGGGACAGTCCCTGTCCGACTGGCGTCTGGCCAGGCGGGCTCACTCAAATGGATGGCGATCCCGATCAAACCTCCTTAGGAGCTTCGATACGGGATTGAAACCTACGGAGTACGTTTCAACTTCTCCTTAGTCTATGGTTCCTTTAGCTGGTTAAGCACTAGACGTACTCCGTCCCGATCCTACCTCCCTCGGAGCTTCGATACGGGATTGAAACCTGCGGAGCACGTTTCAACTTCTCTTTGTTCTGAGATTACTTTAACTGGTTAGGTCGCTAGACGTACCCCGTACGGCTAGTCCCGATAGATTTGCAAGAATCGTAACGGGATCGCAGTCCCTGTCCGACTGGCGTCCGGCCAGGCGGGCTCACTCAAATGGATGGCGACTCCTAGCCAACAAAATTAAGCCTCATCGCAAGTTCATAATGAAGTCGCAGTCCTCACTCAAATGGATGGCGACTCCCAGGCAGTTCATAGGATCGCCGTCGATGTGTACGACGATAGTCGCAGTCCTCACTCAAATGGATGGCGACTCCCAGGTTAAAACGACTATTAAATACTGATTATGTACTAATTATAAGTCGCAGTCCTCACTCAAATGGATGGCGACTCCTAGAAAAACAAGCATCGACCGAGGCTTAGTCCACATTGTGTCGCAGTCCTCACTCAAATGGATGGCGACTCCCAGCTGCTTTGTGTGGATGAATACTACTTCACCCCCTATTGGTCGCAGTCCTCACTCAAATGGATGGCGACTCCCAGATATCTACAACGTGACAAGTGAACCTGCAATTTATGTCGCAGTCCTCACTCAAATGGATGGCGACTCCCAGAAGGAGCTAAGTGGAGAGGGGAGAATTTTAAGCCTCCGTCGCAGTCCTCACTCAAATGGATGGCGACTCCCAGAGAATCAACCCACTATTGGAAAAAAAGACACAAACGTCGCAGTCCTCACTCAAATGGATGGCGACTCCCAGCTCTAGCAACTAAAGGTGCTTTCAGGTAATCCATGTCGCAGTCCTCACTCAAATGGATGGCGACTCCCAGTGCATACGTGTGTAATATGTATTTTGTTGCAATTCAAGCAATTAAAAATCATGGATGTCTAAAAAGCAGGTCAATGAACATGACATCTCAGCCCTCGGTATGCCAGTGCATAGAGGGGCCGTGTCGTTCAATGTTAAGGTTTCGTCCGCAGCGGTGCATCGGGTAGATGCTTACATCTTATTCAGCAACTGCTTTGGCGTCCTTATCACAGACGACTTTAATGCGGAAGCTAAAGTAGTGATTTTAAAATCCCTTGCAAGCTTTTGGGTGGTGCTTTTTGAAAAAAGGTTTTAGCTTGGACAGGCTTTACCCCTACCGAAAATACTCACTCTTAGCCGCCAACTTCGCACTATCCATATTGCTACACCGCAGATAAAGCTGCAAGGTCTTCATGTTCTCCCAACCGCCCAGGTCTGCGATCGTTTTGAGGCTGAACTGGCCGCTGAGGTAGAGGTTGGTGGCGGCGCTGCGACGGGCGGTGTGCATGGTGATGATGGAGCTTTTGGGAGCGGTGATGGCCCCTTGTGTGACCATCTCGTTGATTCCGGCTGCGGCGATGGCCATCTTTACTTGTCGATTGGCTTGCTGGTTGGTGCCCCAGGAGAAATCGAAGTTGTAGGTCTCCATCAGTTTCATGGCACGTTGGCGGACGGGGATGGTGGCTTCTTTTTGGGTCTTTCCGGCGCGGTACCGCAGGAAGGTGGTGCCTTCGATCTGCATGAGGTTGGCGGAGGAGATCTCCTGAAGGTCGGAAAAGCGCAGGAGGAAGTAGTAGGCGACCAGCCAGCGATCCAGTTCCTTTTGCAGGTGGGGCTGGGCACTGAGGTCGGTGTTCTCCAGGGTGATGATTTCCTGCTCGTTGAGGAAGACTTTGTCGGACTTGTTCAGTCGCGGGCGACGGAAGCCTTTTTCCTGGTGGACGGTGTTTTGGTGGATCTTTCTTTCCAGACCAATGTTCATCACCCGCTTCAGCACTTTGATGTGTTTGTTGATGCCGGGCAGCTGGCAATTCCCGTGCGTGGAGAGGTAAGCGGTAAACTTCTGGTAGAAGGCCATGTTGATGCCTTCTAAAGTGATGTTTTCGCCAGTCTTCTGCTCGTAGCCTTTCAGGCGGGTGAGCAGCGACTGGTAGTTGTTGACCGTGCCGCTGGTGAGGGAGAGCATCCCGTCTTTGCCTTCCGAGATGATTTTTTCTAAAAATTCTACCAGGCCGTTTTTGCTGCCTTTGGAAAAGAGGTTGTCCCAGTCGCCGCCTTCCAGGAAGTGGCGCTCGATGTCGAGCCGCAGGCGGGTGATTTTAGCGTTATAGCGCGCGGCTAGCGGGTGGGTGTTGCGGACGGCCTCCTTGCGCTCGTCCCAGTCTTTAGGCAGGAGCTGGATGCCGGTGGAGAAATATTTTTTCTTATTTTCATGGCTGCAATAGACCTTCACATCACAGGTTCCATTCTTCCGGACAAAGTACGTCCACAGTACAGTTCTAAAATTCATGACACTCAATTTTCTTTAGAAGCATTTTAGCGAAAGCGTGTCAAAAATACACAAATAAAAACAATTGAGTGTGGTTAATTTTTTAGTTAAAACAAAAACAAACACGTTTGCGCGACAATGAGTGACCTTTGGGTCTTGTGTTAAGTGTCAGTAAATCAGTTGTTTATAAATAAAAGAAGGGAAGGGGCACAAAAAAAGCCCGCTCCAGGATTGGAGCGAGCTTAATTTTTCAGTGATCCCAGCAGGACGGCCAGGGTCACCTGATTTTCCAAGGTAATCGGTCAAAACCCCTCAAAAGTGAGAGGAGGGCGGTTGAAAAGAGGAGAAATTTTGACAATGATTGGAATACGTGGGAACACTCACGACAACCATTCCGACAACGCAGTTGGGGTGCGGAGCGAAATCTATTTTCGTAACCACAACCCACAGACATGGCTAGATTACCTATTCCAAAGTTTAATCTCCGACTCCCGAAAAGCGATACCCCTACGCTTATCTCTCTGGTGTATCGTTACCGAGGAAAACGCCTGATGTATTCTACCGGGCATTCTATTGATCCAAAAGATTGGGACTTTAATATTCAGCGACCGATTGTTCGGACGCACAGAATTGAATTGCTTAAGCTTCAGCGATTACTGGATGAGCTTGTTGCGCATTGTACCTCTATTTATTTAGATGCTGATCACGGGAATATCTCAACCACCGACTTCAAAAAACAGCTCGAAATGAGACTGAGTGTTAGGGTGGAGGTAAAGGAGGTCAATAGCACAATGACCTTCCTTGAATTCCTGGATTATGAGTTAGCGGATATGGAGAAGGGAGGGATGAAAAAAGATACGCTCAAGATGTTCCGGCAGCATTGTCGAATTATCCAGCAATTTGCAGCTGAATATCGAGATGGGGCTGGCTTTAGCTATGATGATGTCGATTGGAATCTTCGTATAGAGCTGATCGATTGGTTATCGCTCCGAGGTGTCCAGTTGGCTTATGGCAATAAAACACTCAAGACGCTTAGACAATTTATGGAACGTGCGCGTCGCAAGAAGCTGCATAATAATACCAGTTACCAAGGAGTAGGGTGGACAGTCTCGACTAAAAAAGCAAAAGGCGCATTGGTTTTCTTGAATGTGCGAGAACTTCAGATACTAGCCGATCTTCCGCTTCAGGGGCATTTAGCGAAAATCCGTGATGTTTTATTGATTGGGGCAGGGACGGGGCAACGATTTAGTGATTTCTCCTGCTATACTTCCGATAATTTTTACGAAACCCTCTCTGGGGTAATGCTGCTCTCGTTGATCTCAAAGAAGACGGCTACACCCTCCAAAGTACCCTTGAATATCTTCCCATGGTTAATACCTGTTCTTAGACGGAATCGTTTCCAAACGCCTAGAATCTCCATGCAGAAATTTAATGAAGGGGTTAAAGACTTGTGCCAATTGGCTGGGTTTACCGAGAAAATCTTACAGGTAGAACAGTATATGGGACGTAAGGCCGGAATTGAAAAATCATATACGGAAAAGTACAAGCTCGTCTCTTCACATTGCTGCCGCCGAAGTTTCGCGACCAATCTCTATCGCATGGGCTACAGCCTTGCCCAGATTATGCCGATGACCGGCCATGCTACGGAATCCCAACTGAGAGATTACATAGGTATTGATGGCGAGATGAATGCAGAAGAGATCGCGCTGAGTATCGTTGCACGTAACCGACAAAATGCACCCTCTGAGGCCAATATTAGATTGCTAGGCGCATAGTAATGAATCAACTTTTGAAAAATACCAATATCATGAATAACATCCTTATCAATCAAGATTTTGAAAATGCGATCAAGCGTTTACGCGCAATTTTGCCAAAGCTCAGTTTTGCACTTCTGATTGCAACCTATCTGATCTCTGCACTCATAATGGGCATCTTTCATGCGCAAAATGCAACAGATGTCGGAATGAAGATAGCGGCTTTTCTTATTCCCTTAGCCATTCAGACGGGCAGGGGAACGCTAGTGTTTTTCTTCCAGCTCAATCCTGCTCGTTTACAAGACCAGATTTCTATAGGGATAATCGCTGCAACGGTATTACTCCTGCTTTCCCTATGGGAAGCTTGGCTGGTGATGTCGGTTTATGGACTGGCATGGACGGTATCGGTAGGGACGCTTATGATCATTGGCTGGGTGATTGAAGTTATGATCCTGAAAGAAACCCTTTTTACGACCCAGATGCAGCTTTACCAAAACAAGGCACAGTGGCAGGAACTGCAGGAATTCTATTTGGCAAGAGCCGAGCTGCATAGATTTATGCAAGACGTTCGAGCTGGAAAGCGTCCCAATAGAATTGAAGACGAGGGTGCTGGTGAAAAGAAAAAGGAGGCCATAGGACACCTTTTCCCAAATCATGAAGAACCTGATAAAATCTTAAACGCGGAGGAGGGAAACGTCTGCCGCCCGTCCCTGAACGGGCAACACTTATAAGTGCCACCTTTTATGGCTTAAAGCTAGATGTAAGCGACCCCTATTTATTAAAGAATCTCAGCCGCTTAGAAGCTAGGTTTAAAGCTAGATATTATTCTTCCGTAAAGAAGGATGCAAACCGAAGGCATCAGGGAAAGCCTTCTCACAAAACCACATTGCAGTCGATTAAAGACAATAAGGAGCGATGGGAGAAAATCCAGGAAATTCGCTCCATACTGTTTCCAAAATGTTAAAAAGTGTTAAAGTTTTAGTTTTTCGACAGCTCATTAACTGGGATCGTATGCGCCTGAATGGGACGAGATGAGAAAGGCTTTTTCGATGGTTGGGAGAGGGTGATCTTCTGTGACCATGAAAGTGCCATTAGTCACTGAAATAGAGGGTTTTGTATTTGTTGAGTTTGATGAATATGTTTGAAGTAAATCAATGGCTTTAGTGCCGATATTAAACTAAAAACTTCACACATCATGACCAATGAAATTATTCTTCAGGCTATTACTACCCAGGAATTAGAAGAGCTATTACGCAGCCTTGTGAGGGCAGAGTTCCAAGCTATGAATACGGAGCTTCAACGGGTAATCGGAGAAGACGATTTAGTGAGTACAGGAACAGCTTGTCGCATCTTAGGAGTCAGCAACAAGGTTTTGAAAATTCTCCTAGACCAGGGGTATTTCACTATTTACTATCACCTGAAAGAACGTCGCTACAACCGTGGCGAGTTGCTGGCATACCGGAACAAGTATCGCGTAAACAGAATGCGTGAATAGAATTACGATCATCAATAATTACGATTAGGGCATTAAGCATTAACAAAAATGGATAAGCATCTAGAAAACAGTAATCAACCTCTTTTTAATGACATCCGCCAACTGATTGAAGATACCCGTAAAAGGGTACATCAGGCTGTCAATGCCGGACTCACTTTAATGTATTGGAATATCGGTAAGCGTATTAACGAGGAAGTACTGCAAAGTGAACGAGCGGAATACGGAAAGGCAATTGTCGCGACGCTGTCACGAGAATTGACCCAGCAATTTGGCCGGGGGTATACCGAGAAAAATCTCTGGCGTATGATGCAATTTCATGAGCGTTTTCCTGAACATGAGATTGTCGCGACACTGTCGCGAGAATTGACCTGGTCACATTTTGTCCTTCTTCTCCCCATTCAAGAGGTAGACAAACGCAATTTCTACGCAGAACAGATTGCCGCCGGTCGGTGGAGTGTGCGTCAAACGCGCCACCATATCAGCCGCAAAGTATATGAACGTACCCAATTGGGAAACTTGCAACTTCCAACGGAGGAGGGCGAGGTTATCAATTCTTTTAAAGACCCTTACATCCTCGACTTTCTTGGCTTGAAAGAGGGGTACATGGAGGAAGACCTGGAAGGTGCCATCTTGAAAGAACTGGAATCTTTTATTTTGGAATTGGGAACGGGCTTCAGTTTCGTCGCCCGCCAAAAACGAATGGTCATTGATGGAAGGGACTTCTATCTTGATCTCTTGTTCTTTCACCGGAAACTCCGCCGTTTAGTCGCCATCGAGCTTAAGATTGGAGAGTTCGAAGCCGCGCACAAGGGTCAGATGGAATTATACCTGCGTTGGCTCAACAAGCATGAACGACAGGAACACGAAAATGCCCCCATTGGTCTTATCCTCTGCGCTGAGGCTAGTTCTGAGCAAGTGGAGCTACTCGAAATGCATAAAGATGGAATTATGGTGGCGGAATATTGGACGGAGTTGCCGCCAAAGGCTTTGTTGGAGCAGAAAATCCATCAGGCGATGGTGGAGGCGAGGGAGCGGCTTACTTTCCGTCAATTATCCTAAAGTTAGTATCGTTTTTATATTTTAAAAAATGGAATAATTGCAGGAACTAATTCTGGGTTTGATCTGTATTAAAGATATATAGACTGTCAGGATTCGTTGTTGCCGATTCCTATTCAAACGCAAAGACGGAAGGCATGGCAGTTAACTCCTTTTTCCCAAAAAGCTGCTACCATGTCGTATTATTATTCTGAGCCACAATTTAATAAACGAGAACTTAGCAAAGCACTGCGTTTTTTGATTTTCGTGCTTACTCCTTTTTTTCTAGCTATTGCGTATAAGTCTTTATTAAATCCATCACCATCCATGATTGATCTTGCTGTCGTACTGGGAGCAGGGGTGTTTTTGGCAATGATACTGTGTTCATTCATTCGTAGTCCGATGCAGTTTATTGTTGCCATTCAAGAACGTATAAGGTGGGTTTATTTTCATTTGGAGGCTGCATTTTATGTGATTTTGAACATCATCCGGTCTGTTTTAAGGATGGTGATAAGAGTATTCTTCTGGGCTATAGCACTTATCGTTTACTTGGTGAGTCCGATAGACCTTATTCCTGATGTTTTGTTTCCCGTTGGCTTTCTTGACGATGCCGGGTTCACGCTACTTTTCTTCTACTTTTTAAACTTTGCACTGTCTCAGGAACTTAAAGATAGAGCGAGGAGGGCAATTGAAAATGCCGCAATTCATACATCATTCCCTTAACTACAAATATCTAAATAATGAAAGATGAAAACGGGAAAAGAAAAGATCGGAAGTGGTCCTTTGGCTTAGAAGTCTTTAGCGTACTGTTTGCTTTTGCTTTATCCTACTTCTTCTTAACTCCTGATGCGGCTGGGGGAGGAGGAGATACTGTCATTAACAATACAACGATTTGGAATATTGATGGGAATTTGGTTGCAATTCTCGAATGGGCTGGTATTGGCTTTCTTGTTTTAGTTGCATTGAAAATTCTTAGCGTAATTGCGGATGCGCTTGATATTTTTGATATTTTTGACATTTTCTAAATGTCAAATTTAGACTATCATTTGCTCGACTTCACAAATTGAGCTAGCCTCCAAAACGAAAGAAGCGTTTTTCTGCAACTAATCAATATGCCCCTAACCCCCTACCACGCCAAATACTACGCCTACGAACTGACCAAACGCAGCCCCTCGGACAGCATCCAAAAACTGGCGACGACTTTGGTCGATGCCCAAGTCGATCTAAACCCTCATCAGGTGGAGGCGGCATTATTTGCTTTTAGGTCACCCTTGTCGAAGGGAGCAATACTGGCGGATGAAGTAGGTTTAGGTAAAACGATTGAAGCTGGCTTGGTCATTTCTCAGAAATGGGCAGAGCGCAAGCGGCGCATCCTCATCATCAGCCCTTCCAGTTTGCGGAAACAGTGGAGCCAGGAATTAGCGGATAAGTTCTTTATCCCATCGGTCATTCTGGAGGCTAAGGCTTTTAACAACGAGATCAAAGCAGGCCATCTCAATCCCTTCGAGCAGGACGATCAAATTGTCATTTGTTCTTTTCACTTTGCCCGAAATAAGGAAAGTTATCTTCGCCAAACGCCCTGGGACTTGGTGGTGATCGACGAGGCGCACAAACTGCGGAACGTTTACAAGCCCACCAATAAAATTGGGAAGGCCATCAAAAGGGCACTATTGGATACTCCCAAAATCTTACTTACCGCTACTCCTCTACAAAATTCCCTGCTGGAACTCTACGGATTGGTGAGTATCATTGATGACTATGCTTTTGGTGATTTAAATAGCTTTAAACAGCAATATGCCCGCTTGGATGAGGCGGCATTTGCCGAATTGAGAGAACGTCTAAAACCATTGTGCAAGCGCACCCTGAGAAGGGATGTGCTGGAATACATCAAGTACACCAACCGCAACGCCATTTTACAGTCCTTCGTCCCTTACGAGGATGAACAGCGGCTATACGATCTGGTTTCTGTTTACTTGCAAAAGCCCAATCTATACGCACTCCCGGCCAGTCAGCGGAAGCTAATGACGCTAATTCTGCGTAAGCTTTTAGCCTCTTCCAGTTATGCTATTTCAGGTACGCTTCAAAGGCTGTTACAAAAACTGGAGGTCATCAAACGGCAACATAGTAATGCTGATAAGGACTATCTAGATGATCTCGAAACAGATTACGAGGCTTTCGATGAGACGGAAGACGAATGGTACGAGGAAGAAGATGAGCTTCTCGAAACAGTCCATATTCAGTATAGCCCCGAAGAATTAGCCGAGATTGACGCAGAGATTAGGGAACTCCAGGTTGTCAGCCAATTGGCTACTTCTATTGAGCAAAATGCTAAAGGAGAGGCACTGCTAACGGCACTCAAGACGGGTATGCAAGCCATGGAGCGCCAAGGGGCCAATCAGAAAGCGATCATCTTTACGGAATCGCGCCGAACCCAGGCTTACCTTCAGGAGCTATTAGAGCGCAACGGCTACGCCGGACGCATCGTGCAATTCAATGGTAACAATGACGGACAGCGTGCCAAACAAATTTATAAAGATTGGCTCCTCCAGCATCAAGGAACAGGGAAGATCTCCGGCGCGAAATCTGCTGATCAAAGGGCGGCACTCGTGGATTATTTTCGGAAAGAGGGTTCTATTATGATTGCCACTGAAGCTGCCGCCGAAGGCATTAATCTTCAGTTCTGTTCTTTGCTGGTCAATTATGATCTGCCTTGGAATCCGCAACGGATTGAACAGCGTATCGGGCGCTGCCACCGTTACGGACAGCGTTTCGATGTGGTCGTCATTAACTTCCTGAACGAAGCCAATGCCGCAGACCGAAGAGTATATCAATTGCTCAACGAGAAATTTCACCTTTTTGATGGTGTCTTTGGTGCCAGTGACGAAGTGATTGGCAGCATTGAATCAGGCGTAGATTTTGAAAAACGTATTGCGGATATTTATCAGAACTGCCGTAGCGAACAAGAAATTCAAGCGGCTTTTGATGAACTACAATCACTCATGGATTCCCATATTCAGGAGCGTATGAGCGTTACCAAACAACAGCTCTTGGATCATTTTGATACGGAAGTACACGAAAAGCTACGAATTAGCTTAGAGAAAAGTCGTGCCTATCTAAATCGCTACGAAAAATGGCTGTGGCAACTAACTCGCTTTGCACTACAAGGTCAAGCCATCTTTAACGAGGAGGGGGCTTATGCTTTTTCGCTCACGCAAGCACCTTTTGAGGATCATAAGATACCTACGGGGAATTACCGGATTGGTAAAAACATTGCCGAGGATTATACTTATCGTATCGGGCACCCTTTAGCCCAACGTATTATTCAGGAATACCAGCAAGTAGAACTACCTCCCGCTACTATCCAGTTTGATTACTCAGGTACCCCCAAGCGCATAGCCATTCTAGAATCTCTGGTTGGGCAATCCGGTTGGATGAAGGTAGTCAACTTGCGGATTGACGCTTTTGAAGAGGAAGACCATGTGTTAGTTTGTGCCTGTACGGAAACTGGCCAGTGGTTGGACGAAGAACAAGCCTCTCGTTTGCTTACGCTCTCAGGAGTGGTGGTGCAGGATTTAAGTGCTGTTCCTGCCCAAGTGCTTGGTGATTTAGATAATCGGTTGCATCATTACCGGAAAAATATCATACAAGCTCATAGTGAACGAAATGCGCACTTTTTCGATGAAGAGATGGGTAAATTAGAACACTGGGCCGAAGACATAAAGAGCAGTCTGGAGCTTGAATTGCGCAACCTTGAACAGGAAATCAAGACCCGTAAAGCAGAAGCACGGAAGGTGTTGAACCTGGATGAAAAGATAGCCGCACAAAGGAAAATCAAAGCCCTTGAAACCAAGCGCAATCAACAGCGTCGAACATTATTTCAAGCACAGGACAAAGTGGATGAGCAAAAAGAACAGTTGATTGACAATATTGAACAGCGGATGCAGCACGAACTTATCCTAACTGAACTATTCACAATTCAATGGAATGTTATTTGATTTTTATAAAATTTTTCACACTTACTCTGAATAATAATTTGTATTTTTGCCGAAATGATTATATCATTTAGTGATAAAACCCTTAAAAAGGTAGCCAACGATGACCGAAAACTAGTTAAGAAGTACGGGCAGCGAAGGGCCGATCTCATCAAGCGGCGCTTAGATGCGCTACGCGCTGTCGACACACTGGAAGAAGCTAGGCACTTACCCGGCAACTTTCACGAACTCACGGGTGACCGCAAAGGTCAATGGGCGTGTAACCTGGATCACCCTTACCGACTCATCTTCGTACCCCACGAAGACCCGATACCAACCGACGAAGACGGAAAGTACATTTGGATTGAGATTAAAGGTGTTGATGTCACGGAAATCGTAGACTACCACTAAAGACAGAGGCAATGGCAATCATGAAGCAAGAATATCAACCACAAACTGTAACGCACCCCGGGGAAGACCTGCGCGAAAAGTTGGAGGAGCTGCAAATGTCTCCCAAGGAATTCGCCGTGCGTTGTGGTAAACCGACGCAAACCATTTCGGAAGTGATGAACGGCAAGAGTGCGATCACGCCTGATATGGCTATACAATTTGAAAGTGTACTTCAAATTCCAGCAAGTTACTGGCTACAACGTCAGTATCACTATGATGAGGCCGTAGCACGTAATAATCGCCAAGCTATCATTATAGAAGCAGTGCCTTGGGCAAGAGCGTTTCCGTATGCGGAGATGGCTAAGAAAGGCTGGCTACCGGTAACCCGTAAAGCCGAAGAAAAAGCCGAAGCGCTGCTGGAGTATTTCGGTATTGCCCGTGCAGGAGCCTGGGAGAATTTCTACATAAAAAAGGAATTGAAAGCATCCTTCCGCATTTCACTCGCTCATTCCAAGACGCCTCATGCCTTAAGTGCATGGTTAAGACAGGGAGATATTCAAGCCCGAGACATAGATGCACCTGAGTATTCTGCTAAAAAACTGAAAGTGATCCTGCCAGAACTGAAAGCGATTATGGCTGCCCATCCGCCTGATTTCTTTGCGCAGGCGCAAGCCTTGTGCTTAACGGTTGGTGTTAAGGTTGTCTTTACGCCTTGTCTACCCAAAGCACCAATCAATGGGGTGGCACGGTGGATTGATAATAATACGACTCCGCTCATCCAGCTCTCTTCTCGCTATAAGCGTAACGATATTTTCTGGTTTTCCTTCTTTCACGAACTGGGGCATATTCTGCTACACGGCAAGAAAGATGTCTTCTTGGAAAATGTTGATTACGAAGGGGTAGACAAGGAAAAAGAAACCGAAGCGGATGACTTTGCCGTAAAGTGGACGCTCTCCGAAAAGGAAGAAGCTGAAGTACTGGCCGCCGTAGAATATTTGGATGAAGACGCAGTACTAGCATTCGCCGAAAAGTTCGGTACCCACCCCGCCATTATCATTGGCCGCTTGCAATACAAGAATATACTCGATCATACTGATGGAAGACAATTCATTGTGAAACTGGACTGGGAAAGTACCGACTGCTAGACCTCAAAAGCTACTGAAAAGAAAATGAAACAAAACAATAAACAACGCCTCGAACTCACCTGGATCGGTAAAGGGGAAGAACCCCGCCTGGAGCCGCGCATCCTCATTGAAGATGAAAGCAAGTCTTATGGTGATCCCAAGGCAGAGAATATGCTGATTCATGGGGATAATCTGCTGGCATTGAAAGCGCTAGAGCAAGATTATGCGGGGAAGGTAAAGTGCATTTATATTGATCCGCCTTACAATACAGGCAGTGCTTTTGAGCATTATGATGATGGTTTAGAGCATTCGCAGTGGTTGAATCTAATTGTGCCGAGGCTAAAGATTCTAAGAAGGCTTCTTACCGAAGATGGATCTATTTGGATTTCAATAGATGACAATGAATGTCATTATCTTAAGATTATTTGTGATGAAATTTTCGGGAGGTCGAATTTTAAAACAATGATCACTTGGCAGAGAAAGTACAGTGTGAGCAATAACTTTAAAGGAATTGCTACAATCTGTGACTATGTTCTAGTCTACTCAAAAACCGACCAATTTCAAAACAACTTACTTCCAAGAACCAAGGAATCACAAGCGAGGTATTCAAACCCTGACAACGATCCAAGGGGCCCATGGAAGGCTGTGGATTACCTTAATCAAGCATCTCCTGAAAAAAGACCGAACCTTTGTTACGATATAATAAACCCGAACACAGGAGAAGTAATCAAGAACAAAAACAAGGCATGGAAGTACGACCCTACCACTCACCAAAAGCATATTGACGAAAATCGGCTGTGGTGGGGAGTAAACGGTAGTAATACAGTACCGGCGGTAAAATTATTTTTATCGGAGGTAAGAGATGGAATGACTCCACATAATTGGTGGACTCACCAGGAAGTAGGACATACAGATGAAGCCAAAAAGGAGAATATTAGTCTATTTGGTGCAAGGAATACATTTGGAACTCCCAAACCAGAAAGGTTAATAAAGCGCATTATCGATCTTTCAAGTAATGAAGGAGACTTAGTACTTGATTCTTTTCTTGGATCGGCAACTACAACAGCCGTTGCCCACAAAATGAACCGTCGTTGGATTGGGATTGAACTAGGCGAACATGCCTATACTCACTGCCAACCTCGTTTACAAAAAGTAGTCGATGGCCTGGACGAAGGCGGTATTACTAAGACTGTCAACTGGGAAGGCGGTGGAGGCTTCAAATTCTATGAGCTGGCTCCTTCCTTGCTTAAGAAGGACGACTTCGGCAATTGGGTGATTGACCCCAGTTATAATGCGGATAGATTAGCGGCAGCAATGGCCAAGCATCAGGGCTATGATTATCGTCCCGATGAGCAGTTTTTCTGGAAGCAGGGACAGTCTACAGAAAAGGACTACATTTTTACCACCACCCAATTCGTGACCGTAGAGCTGATCGATAAAATCCATGAGCAGATGCAAGAAGATGAAAGTCTACTGATCTGCTGCAAATCTTACCAGGAGGTGGTCGAGACACGCCATCCCAATATCAACATTCACAAAATACCGGTAATGCTGCTGGGGAGGTGCGAGTTTGGCAAGGAAGACTACAGCCTGAATATCATCAATATGCCTACCGACGAGGCGGCGGAACCTTTTGTGCCCGCTGCACGTAAACTGGAAGAGGAAAAACGGCAAGCAGAGGAACAACGTCCTGGTGCACAAAAGAAACTCTTTTGAACGCATAAGCTCAGGAAAATTAATTGATCTGGAACCCCACGCAGGATAATGAATAAAAACGCGAATTACATCAAAAACCGCCTCTCTCTTCGCAAACCGCAGGAGGAAAGTCTCCGCATTTTAGCGGAAATGGCGGATCAGCTTAGGCTTGATAAAATCAATGATGCTGCTTTACTGGCCGAGGAACTCGAAAAGGTAACAGCACGTTATCCCACTAGTACAGACTTTGAGCGGAATTTTCCTTCGCTCTGCTTTGCTCTAGCTACAGGCGTAGGGAAGACCCGGCTGGCGGGTGCTTTTGTCGCTTACCTTTATCTGGAAAAGGGCATCCGTAATTTCTTCATCCTTGCTCCCAATCTGACCATCTACAATAAGCTGATCGAAGACTTTTCTAATCCTGCTCATCCGAAATACGTGTTTCAGGGGATTGGACAGTTCGTGAATCAGGCTCCGCGCATTATTACCGGCGATAACTATCAGGAAATCGCTCAGACAGCGCTTTTTGAGTCCGACCTGAATATCAATGTCTTCAATATCTCCAAGATCAACTCAGAAACGCGGGGTGGGAGTACGCCTAATATCCGCAAAATGGTGGAATACCTGGGCGAGCCTTACTTTGATTACCTATCTGGCCTGGATGATCTGGTAATGATCATGGACGAGTCGCACCACTATCGCGCCGCCCGTGGTATGGAGGTACTCAACGAACTCAATCCAATCATAGGCTTAGAATTGACCGCTACCCCGCAAATAGAGCGGGGAAATCAGACCGTCAAATTTAAGAACGTCGTCTACGAATATTCCCTGGCACGTGCCATACAGGATGGCTTCGTCAAGACCCCGGCCATTGCCACCCGCAAAGACTTTGACCCGAGTCAGTATTCGAAGGAGGAGCTGGATCGGATTAAATTGGAAGACGGTCTACGCATCCACGAAGACACCAAAGTAGCCTTGGATATTTTTGCTCGTGACAACAATGTCAAAACCGTCAAGCCCTTCGTGCTGGTCGTTGCCAAGGATACGCCTCATGCTTCACGGCTGAAAGCACTCATTGAATCGTCTGCCTTTTTTGATGGCTACTATGCCGATAAGGTGATTGAAATCCACTCTAATCAGCGTGGATCGGAGAAGGATGAGAACATTGCTCAGTTGGTTTCTCTGGAAAGCGAGCACAATCGAGTGGAGATCGTCATCCACGTCAACATGCTTAAAGAGGGCTGGGACGTTACCAACCTTTATACGATTATCCCTCTACGTACCGCCGCTTCCATGACGCTGCGCGAGCAGACTATTGGTCGAGGTTTACGCCTACCTTACGGTAAGCGTACAGGAGACGAAAAGGTAGACCGCCTCACCATCGTTGCACACGACCGTTTTCAGGAAATTGTAGACGCGGCCAATGCACCGGATTCAATCATCCGCCAAGAGAACATCATCCAGATTGATGAAGAAGACCTAGGTCAGCGCAAAGAAGTAGTGACCGCTACTTCGCTTGTTGAAAAGAAAAACTACGAGCTGGAGCAACGTATTACTACCCTTGATGAACCCGAAGCGCAAAAGCTGGCTACTCAAGAGTTGGAGGCTCGTAGAACGCTACTTACCGTGCTCCCCGAGATGAATCGTACAGTGCGCAGTGTGCAGGAATTAAGCCAAGCAGAGACCCGGAAGATCGTTATCCAAAAGGTTCGCGAACAACTTACTGCTAGTCCCCAGCAGCAAATGTTCGTAGAGGAGCGGATCAGGGAGGTCGAAGCCGTTTATGATCAAGTGATTGAAGACTTTACCGAGCACTTCATCGAGATTCCGCGTATTAGCATTGTCCCTGATGAGCAAGTCCGGCACGGCTTCCGCGACTTTGATCTGGACACCGGCAAGCTAAACCTCCAGCCCGGCGAAAACAAGATCATGATCCGCGAGCTGCAAAGCGGCATCATTGAGATCATCGACGCTTCTGGCCAACGGGTACAGTTCGATACCGTAGAAAATATGATCGTTGGCGAACTCATCAACTTCGCCGAAATCGACTACGATGAGCAGGCAGGCTTTCTGTTTAAGTTAGCAGGGCAGGCGGTCGCTCATTTTCGTTCCTACCTGGATGAAGACGACAAGATCATCAATGTAGTGCAGAACAATAAGCGGCTAATTGGCAAGTACATCCACACGCAAATGATGGATCACTTCTACTACGAAGCACCCGATTTTCAGGAACCCGTCATCAATGTTCGTGCCTTCACGGAAATAAGACCCCATAACTATACCAAATACACGCAGGACAACATCCACGATCTGCGCGATACCATTGTACCCACAAGTGCTATTCGGATGAAGGTGTTCACCGGCTTCACCAAAGCCTGTCACCACCTTTATAAGTTTGACTCCAAGACAGAAAAAGACTTTGCCATCATCTGTGAGCAAGATGACTACTGCCTGAAGTGGCTACGTCCCGCGCAAGCGCAGTTCCGTATTTATTACCGCCATAATTCTCGCCTGTACCAGCCTGACTTCGTCGTCGAAACCCCAGAGACGATCTACATGGTGGAGACCAAAAAAGAAAACGAGATGGAGAGCCAGGATGTGCTGGATAAGGCGCGCGCAGCGGAGGAATATTGTAAGCACGCTTCTACCTTTACCGGTCAGCACGGCGGTAAAAACTGGGTTTATGTGCTCATCCCACACGGGGTGGTGCAGGTAAATATGGGGCTGGAGCGATTGGTGGGGCAGTATGGGCAGTAGAACAATCAATCAAATAAACATCGAACAAAAGACTAGAATATGAAAAGTGCGAATAAAGAAATCCTATCTTCCTTCTTCACCAACAACTACCAGTATATGATCCCATTCTTCCAAAGGTCATATGTATGGAGTGAAGAAAACTGGCAGTTATTTTGGGAGAACATTGAAGAAGAGTTGGAGTCATTTAATCGCCAAGAAAAAAGCGAACATTTCATTGGCACCATAATCACCAAGCAATTAACCTCCGACAACTTCAGTACGCAGCCGATGGAGTTGATAGACGGTCAGCAAAGACTTACGACGGTCTCTCTTATTCTTAAAGCGATTGCTGATACTGCTGATGGCACTTATCCGAAGCTCAAAGAGCAGACTGATCAGTTGATCAAATTTCAGGATACCAAAGGGGATACATTTCTCCGATTGCGTCACAGTAAGATCGATTCCAAATATTTTGATGCCGTCATGTTAGGCAGGGACTTCAGTGACCTTGATAATAAACACCATCCCATCATTCTTGGTTATCAATTTTTCAAAAATCGACTAAAGGACTTTTCGGATGAACAGCGTGACAACCTCAAGAATATGCTCCTCAACCGTTTTCCCGTTATCAGTATGTTGCTGGAAGAGAGGGATGATGAACAGGAAATCTTTGATACGATTAATTCACTTGGAGTTCGCTTAACAATTGGAGAGCTACTTAAGAACTACATCTTTCGTGATGAAGAGTTAAAAGAGCATTATCAAGAACACTGGTACAAAGTATTTGAAGCAGACGAAAGTACAATCCAGTTCTGGGAAACCACTAAAACTGCTGGACGGGTTCAACGAACGAACTTAGAACTTCTGCTTTACTGCTTTCTCATAATCGAAACAGGGTCTGAGGTTCGACTAGAAAAACTCTACAAAGAATACAAAAAGTACCTGAAGGACAGGTCAAATGACGAGAAGATCGCCTTTTTGGTTAACCTGAAAAACTACGCGGCCGACTATCAACAGTTTCCGGCAGGGACCGAACTCAATGAGATAAGTTTCAGCGAACATGAGAAGCGGCTATTCCACATAATAGAGTACCTCGAAATTACGACCGTTTATCCTCTCTTGCTCTTTTTATATCGACAGGTTCAGGATGCTGCTGAAAAAGAAAAATGCCTGCTCCTTTTGGAGTCTTATCTGGTAAGGCGGATGGTTTGTAAGTTAACCTCCAAGAACTATAATCGCTTGTTTATAGGGCTTATAAATAACCTCAAAAAGGTAGCTCGTTTAGACTATAATGCGTTCGAGGAATGCATTAAAGACTTCAGTGAAGATACAAATCGAATGCCCGATGATGATGAATTCAGACGGGGTTTCCTAGACAGTTACCTATATAACAAGTACGCGAGGGAAGTCCTGTACTGCATAGCGCTCTACCAACTCGACAATAACTACTCGGACGTAAGGAAATTAAGTGCTCAGTCTTATTCTGTAGAACACATGATGCCTAAAAAGTGGGAAGAAAATTGGCTTGATAAGGATATGACCGAAGCGGAAAAAGACATTCGGCACCGAAAGCTTAAGACGCTAGGGAATCTTACCCTTGTGACCAAAGCACTAAACAGTAAACTCAAGAATTTTGCCTGGGCTAACAAACGCAGCATACTTAAAGAATACTCGCTTCTCACTCTAACCAGTAAATATCTAGAACTTGAAGAGTGGGATGAAGATCAGATTTCAGCAAGAGGTGACACACTGGCTGAATTAGCGCTTAAAATCTGGAGACGGTAAATTTGCCATATTAAAACCCTAAGCCTTACGAATAGAATGAAAAAAATCATCCTTCCAGAAATCCTCTTTGGTCCGATAAAATATTCTATCGGATTCGCATTTGTTTTATTGAGAGATAAAGAACAGCTAAATATTTTAGAAACTACTGAGATTCAAATATCTCCAAGAGTAAAGGAGGAGTTACTTACCCTTGAAAATGGGGAGAAAATTATTGTTACCAAAAGGAAAACCATTGAGATTCCAGATGGTGTTGATGGTGTAATTCGAAAAAATGATGACGGATCAATAGAATGGATTTATCATAAAGACATTAGAACATTTAGGAAAGATCTCAAAACTCTCAGTAAAACCGCAGATGCTATTACTGAAAGTTGGAAAAATCAATTACGGTATAAAGAGGAAGCACTACCTATAAGGTCTTCTGACGATAAGGGACTGAGACCACCTCAAATTGGTGCTCTTCATGCATTAGGTGCACATTGGAGCTTGGACGATTCACCTGTAACTGTAGTCATGCCGACTGGTACAGGTAAAACAGAAACGATGTTGGCGGCAACTGCCGCGTATCAACTAAACCGAGTACTTGTCGCAGTTCCGAGTAAAGCCTTACGAGAACAAATTTCAAAAAAGTTCATAAGCTTTGGCAAGTTGAAGTCACTGGGTGTCTTACCTAAGCAAGCTAAAAACCCAATTGTGGGGATTGTGACAAAAAGACCTAAGAATAAAGATGATTTAAACATTTTCCACGACTGCAATGTAGTTGTGGGAGTAGTATCCTCTTTATCAGGAGGCACGGCTTCAGTATTCTTAAAGAATATTGCAGATGTATGCGGTACATTGATTATTGACGAAGCTCACCATGTTGCAGCAAAAACCTGGCATCAATTAAAAGCTGCTTTTACAAAAAACAAAGTTGTTCAATTTACAGCAACGCCTTTTAGGAACGATGGGAAGCTAGTTGATGGGAAAGTCGCATATTCCTACCCTCTCAAAAAAGCACAAGAAAATGGTTATTTTAAGAGTATAAATTTTTATCCAATTTACGAACCGGACTTGGGAATAGCCGATACAGAAATCGCTAAAGCAGCAATTGCACAACTGAGGGAAGACATTAGTTCGGGAAAGCCTCATCAAATGATGGTGAGGTGTAAATCAAAATCACGCGCTGAAGAGGTTTTTGAAATCTACAAGGAAGAAGCTTCTGATTTAAATCCAATAGTTGTCCATTCTGAAGTAAGTGATAACGATGGCCGTGTAGAAAAAATTCGATCAGGTGAAGCCAAGATTGTGGTTTGTGTCAACATGCTTGGGGAGGGGGTAGATATACCGTCACTGAAGGTTTCTGCCATTCACGACATGCACCAAAGTTTGGCAGTTCTCCTTCAGTTTATAGGTCGCTTCACCCGGAATGGCGATAATGATCTGGGAGATGCTTCTGTCATTGCAAATATCGCAAATCCACATATATCAAGAGCTTTAGAGGACTTATACAGTGAAGACGCAGATTGGAATTCCTTACTACGAGAATTAAGTTCTACCGCAGCTAAGGAACACGCGGCTTTTATAGAGTTTTTAGAAAATTCGGAGCAATTTGATATTGATGAAGAAAGCGCTAAAGTTGGCATTTCAAAGAACTCTATACAGCCAACTTTCAGTACTCTCTTTTACGAGTGCGAGGATTTTCACCCCAAACGTATTATTGAAGCCATTTCAGACAAAGTTGAACTGATTAAACTTTGGATGAACGAGAATAAAAACACGCTCTATTTTGTTACAAGAAGAAAAGAGCGAGTAAAATGGTCGAAAACTAAAGAGGTTACCCACATAGAATGGCATCTTTATGTTTTCCATTATGATTCAGTCAACAAGCTACTTTATTTGGCGTCCTCGAATAAAAGTTCCAATCACGCTGAATTAGCTAAAGCCGTAGGTGCAACCAAGCAAATAGTAGGTGAAGATATGTTTCGCTCTCTTGGTCATATTGGAAGATTGGTTTTTAATAATATCGGTGTCACAAAACATGGACGTAGGAATCTAAGTTTTGCCATGTATACGGGAGCTGATGTTAAGCAAGCTTTGAGTGAAACAGAGAAAAAAGGAGCTAGGAAATCCAACATAGGTGGCTATGGATGGGAAAACGGAAAACAAATAACTATTGGGTGTTCTTATAAAGGCCGTGTCTGGTCTAAAGCCAATGGGTCTATCCCACAATTTATTGAATGGGCTAGCAACGTCGGTCGGAAGCTAATAGATGTTTCAATAGATACAAAGTCAATCATAGCAAATGTCTTAATTCCTGAATATGCAGACTCATTACCTGATTTTGAGGTTTTAACTGTGGATTGGCCAGTAGAACTTATCGGTCTTCCAGAAGATAGGGTAACTATTCTGAAAAAGGGGAGTGAGTATGATTTTTTTGAAGTTGCTATAAGGTACTTACGAAAGGATGTTGCCAAAAATTCTCTTGAATTTGCAATTGTTTCTGGAGAGTCTGACACTGAGTTAGGTCGTTATGCAATGGTTATCAAAGGAGAGAACGGGTTTGACATTTTAGCGTTAGATGATGCTGAATTAGAGATTCGAATAGGAACGCAGCAAGATTCTCTGAGACTTTTCTTTACGGAACGCCCTCCTCTATTTAGGTTCTTTGACCTTTCCGAACTTGATGGAAATATTATTCTTCGCTCAGAAGATGCCGGACTTGTTTCCGTTCCAGCTGAGAGATTAAACGCCTGGGACTGGCCTGACAGCATTGATATCACTAAAGAATCGATTTGGAAGGATGGAGTTCAAAGGCTTGATTCTGTCCAGTGGTATACGGCTCAACAATATATCCATCAAGATTTTGCTATTGTTTATGATGATGATAGGGCTGGCGAGGCAGCAGACTTAATCTGTATAAAGGAAGAAGAAGATTACATTAAGGTATTACTCGTTCATTGTAAATTTTCTGGAAGTACTGATAAAGGGAAACGGATCAAAGACGTTGTAGAAGTCTCCTCGCAGGCAATACGCTCAGCGAAATGGCCTGGAAAGTTTAAAGAACTTATCAAACACATCAGGCGGAGAGAACAAAAATACAGAAACGATCCGAATCGAACAGGCTTTCTAGAGGGGGAGATGGCGACATTAAATTCCTTTCAACGAATGGCTCGCCTTAAAGAGATTCGGCCTGAAATAATTATTGTTCAGCCTGGTGTGTCGGAAAAAAGCATAACGAAAGATCAAGCAGTAGTTTTAGGGGCTGCTGTTGCATACATCAAACAAACATTAAATGTTGACCTAAATATCATTTGTAGCAAATAAAAATTTGACATATAAAAGTCAAAAATCAAGATATGAAAATTGGAATTTTGGCATTTGGATCATTGGTAGACGATCCCGGCGATGAGCTTATTAAGCACATAACCAAACCTAGAATCAAGGTCGAAACACATTTTATGGTTGAGTATTGTAGATCAAGTAACGGTAGAAATGGTGCGCCAACATTAGTGCCTGTTCAGGAAGGGGGGAGCACTGTTCAGGCTTACATTCTTCCTTTGCTTGGTGTCTCTCTTTCAAAAGCAAAAAACATGATTTATCGAAGAGAAATCAATAAGCCCGGAGAAGTATCTAACCTATATCATCACACCGATACACCTAGTATAAACAAGACAATAATTGACGAGCATAAAAATATCCATGGATTTGACATACTACTCACAGCTAGGCTTCAGCCGAACCTTGATGAAGTTACTCCTGAAGTTCTTGCTGACTTAGCTATAAAAAGTGCTAGAGGGAATTCTATCGTAAAAGATAGAGACGGAATTACATATTTGTGGAGGAATATTTCGAATGGAATCATTACGCCTTTAACGTCATCTTACGAGCAGTCAATTCTGGATAAGCTAAATGTTGAAACCTTGGAAGAGGCGATTAGTATCATGAAAATTAAAGCCTCGTCTTCATAGCTTAATCATGAATAATTACTTCGCATACTCAGTAACCTCCACAATCCTACGTATTATCCAGTCCATACTAATAGCCTGCCCAGTACAAGTACGTCCCCACCAAGTACCGTAATCACAGTCGAGCACGGGTTCTTCAAATTCTTTGAGTTTACTGGCTAACCAGTCAGAGACGAGCCACCACTCAAAGATTTCTTGTGGTTGCGCTTCAAAACCCTCTGCTTGAGCCAGGTTTAGTCGTTCGTGGACATCCAATTCTTGCCAATCTGTTTCAGGAATATCGGTTTCGTACTGCAAGTATTCTTCTATGGTGGCCGAGCTTTCATCATAAAAGTTTTCGATGCACTCAATCATATCTGGATTAGGCTTGAGAATGAGGTCTTCTACCAGGGCGTATTGGTTTAAGTATATTTCACGATGGATGAGTGTTTCAATTCTTTTTTCAATAGTAGTGGTCATTTTGTAGCTCCTTTTCTGTGCTGAATTACTGCATCAAGAGCCGGGGACAAGGGCGAAATGTGCGCTTCGCTTTTTGGAGGTGCCGCTTGCGGAGGAGCCGAAAACGAACGTCACATCTTCGACCGGCACGGCTAAGCAGGGAATGATTTAGAACAGGGGAGGGGCTACGAGAAATTGACTATTTGGTGTTTGAAATAGCGGCAACATTCAATCTGGTAGAGTGATAGACGTCTTATTTTTCTGGTGCAAAAGCTTGGTACAAGAATGAGTGTTTCAATTTATGAATGATTTGCAATCGCTGCGATGTTTGTGCTTCTATGGCATCTATAGTTCGTAATAATTGAGTAGTTCGTTCAAAACGTTGATCTCCTTTATCAGGAATGGGGATTTCTAGCTGTCCAAACAAGTAAGGATCAACGTGCTGGATAACGGAACCGCGTGAACGCCGATTCAGTAATCGGTAATTGGATTGTAGGAAATACTGAAGATAGCTCATTGGAATGTAGGAGAACTTTTCCTTGAGAGAAATCTTCTTGAGTGTTGATCCTGAAATTCCATCTATCCCACGCCCTACTAGCCCGCAGCGAGCACCGTCCAAGACCATGACAAGGTTTTCGTTATTTACCGGAACTCCATCATCGGATTCGACATATTGCTCAATAATGCCGCGCTCGAAGGCTTTGATATTCACATAAGGTTTCACATACGTATTAAACGTACTCGTCAGAGATGCAGGAACACGTCCTTTACGCGTATTGACAATTTCTTTCAAAGGGTAGCGAGGGCAATTTGGAGGGGGGCGAATTTCCTGCTCAACATTGGCCTTAAGGAAGTATTGAGTAAGAGTAGTTAAGGTGTCCAAAGGGTTGATCCCCTAAATTTTACATTCATCCGCAAAAGAATAATACTTCCCTTGTGGAGTGAGAATTAGATGATCGAGAACGGGGATGTCTAGAATATCTCCAGCTTGTTTAAACTTTTCAGTTAAGGCAATATCGGCGTTACTAGGAAAGAGATTTCCGGAAGGGTGGTTGTGTGCCAATATAATCGAAGTTGCTCTAGCTTTCAAAGCGGTGGCAAAGACTAACCTGAGATCGACAACAGTGCCAACTATACCACCTTTAGAAATAGGGCAGAAGGCCATTACTCGATTAGCTCGGTCTAAAAGCAAGCAATTGAAGGTTTCCAGGAGTTCTATTTGATCGCCCCAATTTGCCTCAAAAATCCAATAGGCATCTTGTGATTTTCTAATTTGCGGGCGATCTTCAGGCTTGACCTTACTGTTATAGACTAACTTTACTTCGCTTACTTGTACCGGTATTTTGTAGCTCATCTACCAACCACTCCCCCAAGTGGTAATTTACGAATTGTTTACCATTAGAATGCTACAATAGAGCATGTCGAATCAAGAGGGAAATTCTGGTAAAAAGAAAGAAAGCCTATACGAGCAGGGTGGTGTTTTGAGGTTAGAGTTTTCAATGGCTGCTAGTAATACACCTGCTAATATAACCCACCTGCAACAACTCGTACCGATGATTAATTTATCGGGAATGGATGACCTAAGTCAGCTACCATTACCTTTATTACGAGGACAAAATATAGCTATGATAAAACGCTTTCTGGAGAAGCGTAGAGAACGAGAGGCAGACCTGCTACAATTCCTATTTCAAGCTGCGATTGACAGAGCGCTAGAGGCTATAAACAGTAATATCGAGTATTGGCAAGAACAGATGGAGTTGATACTGGTCGAGATAGCTGAGCAACAGCAGCTATTGGAAACACTTCTAGTTTATGACAGTGCTCTTCATGATAGTATATCAGAATATCAACAATCTGGACAAATTTCCCGTGAAGCTAATGGAGCATTAGTCAACGAAGATGCAGACCTGGCACTGGTGAGTTATCTGCAAGAAAATGACTTGCCGGAATACTATTCTTCAAGTGATGCCTTACTTTATGAACTAATGCTCGAAGCTAGGGCCCATAAAGAAAGCCAGACTCAAGACGCTGAGCGAAAAATTGGGCAACTGACTCAAAATTATGATCGATACAAACTAAATATTGAAGAATCCCTGGCTATTAGAGAAGAATTAGAAAGTGATGACCCTGTGCGCCAACAAGCTGCTATGCTTGCTTATTATGAACTGGAGAAAGATGTTCAGTTGGAGATTGAAACCGATCTAGGAAAGTCAATTATTGGTAATAATAACTATCGGCGACACCTGCTATCTGAGGAAGAGAATTTATTTACTGAAAGGGAAATAAGGGAGATTGATATCCTGTCCGATTTAGAGCCATTTCCTGAAAGTAAGCAAACTGCACTGAATACTACTCCCAAATTATAGTAACCTATTATGGTTTTTATTTTACCGCCACAAATTCCTTATATGCGTCCCTGACCAACATATAGAAATCACTGCTTGTCTTAGCACCTGCTATGACATCTTTCATTAAGGCATAGGTGTGGCCTCCTGCGTAGATAGCTATAGTTGTACCTGTGTCGTCTGTAAATCCATTTGCCAGTACTAAAACTACTCGCTCAAATCCATTATACATCAAAGCTCTCAACTCATTGTGAGTTTGATCGATAAGTTCTTGTGTACCATCTTTCACCATAATGACAATTACCTGCTTTTTTGAAGCCTGCAAAGCACTCACTACCGCTGTTTCTGCCGTTTCATTGCGTAAATCAATTTGCCGGACGACTATAGCCATATCGATTTCTTGAGTAATTCCTTGTAATGGGCGGACAACTAGAATAGCAATTGTAGTAAAAACAAGGAGAAATATTCTTTGCATCATGATCTGAGTATTAGTAGTTAATGCAAAGATATAAAAAGATTCTAATAAGAGGTATTTTATAAGCGGTACCACAAGAGCGGTAGTCTGCTTTAATTTGTGAATGGCTGATCATGATGAATACACCAAGCAACAATTGGAAAAATTAGGAAAACGCATCAAGGCACTGCGTAAGCAGGCCGGTTACAGTAATTATGAGCAGTTTGCATTTCAGAATGAGATTAACCGAAGTCAATACGGTCGTTACGAGAATGGGGAGGATTTGCGTTTTAGTAGCTTACTCAAGGTACTAAAGGCATTGGATGTCTCTCTCGAAGAATTCTTCTCAGAGGGGTTTGAAGATCAGTCGAAGTAGAGTTGGTGAAAAAACACTAGTGGTCTGTCAAACAAGAGCTGCTACACAAGGAAGGGAAAAAGCAATACGATTTCCTGCTTTATATTTTTGTGCCTGCTGATAAGTCATCTGAAATCCAGATACTACTTTTTCACTATGATGGTGAAACGGAGGAGGCTAGAGCTTTATCAGTCAGTTACGGACTCTAACTATATATGGAATGTGATAATGTAAATTATGGGAAATAGAAGAACTTTCGCATTACATCGTCTAATACGAACAATTTTAGGATTAATAGATAAATAAACTATCGAAAACTACTAGGATTTTTGTTGTAACCATTCGCCTTCTATTCAGCAGAAGGCGAAAGGCATTGCTCGAAGCCTAATAAATCGCCTGAAACCAGTTGTTCTGTCCAATTTTCTAACTGCGATAATACCTGACTTTCAAATAACTCTTGTATTTTTGATGCGGTAGTGAGGGTAGGCACTTTTTTTGATTAAGCACCTTAAATATGCTAAATCCTCACTACTTATTCTAGTTATCAGTCAGGGGGACAAATCGCAACTGCACCCCATTTATCTCTCTTTTAAAAAACGTGAATATGCACTTTCTCGATCAACTTCGCTTGATAAAAAAACTTCATACTTCTATTCTAAGAAAGAAAACTGGAACTGCTTCACAACTGGCTAAACATCTCGAAACATCGAGATCATCTCTTTTTAGATATATATCAATATTAACATCAATGGGGGCCAATATTCAGTATTCTTACGACTATAACACTTACTTCTACAAAGAAAATTTTGAACTTAATTTAGAGAGTCTCATTTTTTAGGACTCTCTATTCCTATCTTTGTAATGCTATCATTGAGCACACCATAAGCTTTGCATCTAGCAAAGGTTAAAGTATTTATTCTTAATTATAAAAATCATCAAAAATGATCCTAAAAACAACTTCAAAAACGACATTAAAGTCTCCCTTTATTTTGTTAATAACAGGAGTGATTCTGTTTTTTTCTGCAACATCATCAGCCCAAACACTCACATTGCGTTTTGTCTCTGGCTATTGTAACAAAGTTGAAGCAACACTCACAGGAGTTACCTCTCCTTTACTATTTAATGATACAGGAGACGTAAATTGTGGCGGTTCTATTTTTGACATAGGTGGAACGGAATATAAAAGATTTAGCTACCAACTACAGAAACTGGTAAGCGGATCGTTTGTAAATCAAGGAAGCGCAAAAACTGACGTTTTGCAAGATATTACTTATCGTGATTTAACATATGGAGATACATGGAGGGTAAGAGTGGAAATCACCCTAGGCAACGGAGTTCCTAGTGTTCATCCCTATTTGTTATGTTCTGGCATTATTGGAGAAACTCCCGGTTCTGGCAAAGTGACGGTTTTTTCAAATGCTCTTGATACAGAAACATATAATGGACTCACTGATGCTGATTTAAGTGGAGTACTTGATCCTACTAATAGCTTCGGATCAGGTAATGGCACTTCATTTTCCCAACGAAGACAGTATTGTCAAGCTGACGTACAAGCTGATATTGCTTATGATATTAGTGGAACTCACGGACCAGATCACTGGGTAATAAACTTAACAAGAACAAATCTGACCGGGGGATCTGCTGGGGGCTCCTGGCATGATTATACGCCAGCCAAAATAACGGCAAGTGTTAATGTATTTGGTGAAGGCTGGTTATCAAAGTATGGTTCGAGTTCTATCTGGCCTGGGCAATATAAAGTTTCGATGAATGGTTATCAAGATTGCGATGGTAATCCATGGGCATATCATGAAGATTATTTCGAAATTTATGCTCCCGGCACCCCTGGAACTCCTTGTAGGTTAGATATAGAAGAGGCTGTTGCTGATGTGGTATTATACCCTAATCCATCTCCTAATGGCATCATAAATTATCAGACAATAGGAGAAGAAATGGAAAAGTTAGATTACACTATATATGGAATGAACGGCCAAATTATCAAAACTGGTATGTTATTTGGAGGTGCTGGGCAACTGGATGCTGGTAATCTTGAAGCAGGACTTTACATTATTAAATTCCAATCTGCTAATGAAACCATAAGTAAACGATTGTCAATTGCTAAATAATTGTCTTATTATCTTTTAATTGCCAAAGCTCGGGCAGATATAATATCTAACCGAGCTTTAGCAATTTATGTAAATTATTTCCATGTCACCTAAATTTTTGCTTTCGCTGGCTATGATTTTTCTTTCTTCTTCTTTTACTATAGGACAAACATGTACCTATACCAGTGACTATTATCCCTCTCGTATAATTCCCTCCAAATCCCGTACTCCCTCCCCTCTCTATGTAGCTATTGTCGTTCATATTATAGAGCAAAAATCCCAAGTACAGCCTTTTCTATCAGATAGGCAAGTCATTAATCAAATATCTGCTCTTAATCGGGATTATAACTTAAAAAACAACGAGTGGAGTGGATTACCCACGCTGATAAAAAACACTATCGGCAATGCCAATATCGTGTTTTATTTAGCCAGAGAAACTCCTGACGGGCTTCCTTCAAGCGGGATAACGAGAACAACGGACTATGATGGTAACAACCCTCTAGAAGATGTTTTTTTTACAAATAGAGGGGGGCATGATCCATGGCCAGGAATTCACTATTTAAATATTTGGGTTATGGACTTTCCTGATTCTTATGATGGGATACTTGGTTTTTCATCCTCGCCCAATGATATTGGTCTTGTTTCGGATGGTGTTGTAATCAATAGTAGAGCATTTGGTCTTTCTCCAGCTCCGTTTATATTAGGAAGAAGCTTAGTTCATGAAATTGGCCATTATTTAGGATTACTTCACCCATGGGGACATTTATCTGGAGAATGCAGTGAAGATGATGGTATTATTGATACCCCCATACAATCTTCCGGACACAAGGGCTGTCCTCCTCAAGAAAATATGGGCTGTGAGACAGATGATCCTATCTATTGGAATTTTATGGATTATACTCCAGATTGCTGTATGGCTTTATTTACCCAAGGACAAGTAGCTGTGATGCGTCATGTATTACAAAATATCCGTACCTCATTAACTACATATGGAGAACAAAATTTCTCTGAAGAACTACCTATACTCAGCAACCATACCATTAGTGTTTATCCCAATCCTGCTATGGATTATTTCAGTATCGATTGGTCATTGATGATTTTAAAAGAGGGTGTTTTTATTAAATCAATTCTTATTTACGATTTATCAGGCAAGAAGGTAACCGAAATTTCTGTTTCACCCGCTAGAAATCGTTCTGAGTTGTGTACGATGGAGTTACCAAGAGGTCTACTTACTTTAATTATAGAAGATTCAGAACACACCGCTCATTATGCGGGAAAGTTAATTCGATTATAAAAAAAGAAACGGATTGTGGTCGAGATCGGATCAGGTTTGCCTATTTTTCTCTATTCTTCTGCGTTTGCCTTGGGTGGAGGATAACCTACAAGAAAAAAAATAAAGGAGAATGCAACTAGAGACAAAATCTTATAAAACTGAAATAAATCATAAAGATGGTCCCCTAAAACATCTCTTCCTATTACAGGTGATATAAGCAAGAGTAAGAGTATAAAAATGACTTTAGCATAATAGGAGAAAGAGTTATCTTTTCGAAAAAACTGGAAGGTAAGGTAACAGATGCATGGCATCATGAACCAAAAAGAATACTTTTGTTGATGGGGAAAGATAAGCGGGACAATTAACAATATATAAGACAATTCCCACCAAATATATGATTTAGACTGGGCCTTGCAAAACGGCCACCAACGAAGAAAATAGAGTGTAAGAAGGATTAAACAGGCACGTATTATCTGAATAAGCGTCTTTACCGTTTCTGGAGAAAAATCAAAGATTTGGCGTTTCCCTGAAAAACCATCTATAGATTCCATGAAATAAGCGGGAATCACAGCAGCAAGACTGTGCATTAATTTATTACCCTTGAGGCTATTATCAGGAGAGATGGGATTAATAATGTGTCCCCACTCTGTTAAAAGAAAGTAATTTTCTTGAGTACCGATCCAAAGAGCAGGAGCAAATAGTAGCAATAACACCATGAATATGGTAGAAAAAAACGCGACATAATATGATCTAAATAAAAGATAAGGTAAAATTACCAACGGAAGTAATTTTATATTTATCGCTATACCTAAAATCAATCCTCCATAAAATTGTCTCCCTTTATATGATTGATAAACTGCCTCTAAAGCAGCCCATAATAAAAAAAGTGTCAGTTGTACCGCTAAAAAATTGTACAAAATAAAACGGGCAGAAATAACAATTATGATAATCTTCCAAATTAGGTAGTGTTGCTTTGTAAGTTGACCTTTCGCCTCAACAAAGAATTGCATAATACACCAACTACGATAAATGCACCAAGTCGAAAAAACTAACCACAAAAATTTACCTATGACCGGAATAGATAGAAATAAACTAAGCACCAGAGCAAAAGCGACGCTATAATAATATTGTAACCCTTTTGCAAAAGGAGGGGCATAAATGTTTTTTCCCTCCATTAATTTGTTTGCAGCGTCAAGGTAGACATCAAAATCACCTCCTTTTAAGGCTTTGATATAGCAAAAAATCAGCCAACTAGCTAGAAGCAAAGCATATATCCATCTTGGGTTTGCTTTACGGAAGACAACTTGTAGATGAGGTAACAATATAAAATAGCTTAAAATAGTGATGAAAAGGAAGTTAACGAGCTAGTCGTCTTAAGAGCTGCTCTTTTCCACTTGGAATAGCAAGCATCTCAAAGTGTCTTTCGTCATTCATTTTGTTTTCTGTTAAAGGAAGGTATGATGTATCGCGCTTAAAACTTGCTATCTTAAATAATTGGTAACCAAGAGAAGTGATTGTTCTGTAAAGATCAATACGCTCATCTTCATCCAAGCGTTTATAGCATTCGACAAGAATAACTGGTTGATATTCTTCAAGAATCCGCGGAATAGTCTTCAGAATTTCCTTGTCGTATCCTTCCGCATCTACTTTAAGAAGCGATAATCGATTAAGATCTTCACGATGGTTCGTAAGTAAATATTCTTGTAGGTTTATCCCCTCAACTTCAAGGGAATAATTGTGATTGTGCCTGTTGTTCTTGATTTTTTCCAGATAACCACCATTGCAAAAAGAAGCATCAGAGTAGTTGAAAATAAAGGCTCCTTCTTCTAGTGTTGCTGCTTTCCGCAAAGGAATAATACTACCAGCATCTTTATTAAGAGTCGAATTTTTCTCAAGAATCTTAAATACATAGGGGTTAGGTTCCAATGCAAGAATTTTTCCTTGTTTACCTGTCGCGACAGCCATTGGAACCGTTGTATCTCCTGTATGAGCACCTATATCAATGAGAAAGTCGCCTTTCTGTATAAATTGTGCGTAGAAATCGATTTGAGCCTGAGTTATTTCTTTCTCACTCTCAAAAGGATGTAACCATTGAGCATACTGGACATTACCATAATCTTTCAGGGAAAATTCCTTTAAGTTATATCCATATTCTTGGAATGTTCTCTTAAGCTTAGCCCGTTCCAACTTTCTTTTTATGAAACTAATCATCTATACACTTGTGTTTAATAAAAAATAAAGACTCCGTTGCAAGTCAATAATTTTAATGAAGCAACCTAGATTGGTAAAGTAAAGATACAATAGAATTAAACAACTTTTACAGTAGCCTACCGTTTAATAAGTAACTATTCCCTTTTAGTTTTACTCTATATATTAACAATTCACCTTTCTGATTCTTACGCGCATGAAGCACTTCCTACTCTCACTTTGCTATTTCTGTTTCCTTTCGCAAAATATACTGCAAGCTCAAGACCCTTTATGGACATGTGATGGTAGCTTGATTATCGTTACTGGAGGAGATTTCTATAGAAGTTATACCCAACCGGAAGACGAAGAGATTGTTTTGGATCGACTGCCTTTACCTAATTTTGGAAGAGTTGACTGCATTGGATATCGAAGGATAGATAATTGTATTTACGGAATAGATAATAATCTACCAGGACTACCTAGAATATTCCGTTTGTCTCCCTTTGGAGAATTCGAGATATTAGATACAATAGAAAATGTCGTTGGATTTCTTGTGTCAGGAACAATATCTTTTGATGACGATCATCTTCTCTTACCCCATGGTAATAATATCATCTCCATTGATCTTACTGATTTTGAAGCAGCACCGTCGTTTATCCCAGTTCTTCCTGCCCTTCCTCCTGGATTTGGAGACATCGCAATGAATCCTAAAGATGGTCGATTGCATGGATATTATCATGATTTAAGTGAGTTTTGGAATATTGATCCTGAAACAGGAAATATTGAGGATGGGTATAGTTTTGCTTCAAATACAGAATTTATTGGAATTAATAGTATAGGGTTTATCGGAAACGAAATATTAGTAGGACTTACTTCAGCTGAAACTACTCCTGTTATGGGGTTTTACCATCCCTATACAAATCAGTATTTCGAAGTGGCTTCTGAGATAGCATCTGTGGAAACTTGGCAGTATATTGATGGTTGTACTTGTCAGGATTTTGATCTTTATGTCAGTCAGTCAATGCAAGAAGACTCTCTTTTTCAATGTACTGCGAGAAAATCTGTTATTAAGGTTGTCAATCGATCTATCACGCAATCTTGGGGTAACCTTACTTTGACGGATACCTTCCCGTCAGGAGTAGTTATTGAGGAAATTCTGTACAATCCCTATCCTGGGGAAATTAGTGGTATAGGTACAAACATTTTAAGGATTGATAATTTTGATCCTCCATTTGGCATTGATAGTATTATTCTTGGTTTGATCATTACCGAATCTGCGGCAACAGGTATGCAGCAAGTTCAGGCCACACTGAGTGGTATTACTGACACACCAGCCCATCCCGAAGGTCTAGTACGGTCAGATGACCCTAAAACGTATGAATACGCTGATGATCCCACTTCTTTTTACATTCTATCTAGGGATAATTTACCGAACGTAGAGACTAATTTTAACTTATGCCCTGATTCTCTACTCGTGCTGAACCCACTTGGAGATCAATTTCCAGATGGCTTTACCTTTCAATGGATGGATGGGCTCACAACGCCAACTCGTGAAGTCAATAATCCCGGGATCTACCATTTGACGGTCAGCGATGATTGTGAATCTAGAGAATTTGATATAGTAGTAGAAGAAGTAGACCTCACTACTAATTTAGGAGAAGACATAAACATTACGATTGGCAATTCCATTGAGTTGGAGGCAGCAACAAATAATTCGCAACCGATCACCTCTTATTCCTGGTTTCTGAATGACTCTTTGTTCATTTCCTGTCTGGAAGATTGTGCTTCATTAACGCTGACCCCAGAGCAAAGCTTACTAGTTACGGTCAGCGTTATGGATACGGAAGGCTGTGTTGCTGAAGATGAATTGCAAATTACCGTCGAGTTTCCTTTTTTCGCGCCTAATGCTTTTTCGCCAAATAGAGATGGCGTTAATGACTATTTCTATCTCCAAACAAAAGTACCGCTAAAGCTTACTAATTTTTCGGTATTTGACCGATGGGGAGGTTTAGTCTTTGAACATACCAACAGCTACACCAATACCCCGTCAGCAGGTTGGGATGGTTCTTCTAAAGGGCAGCAAACAGCGGTAGGCATCTATTTATGGCAAGCAATTTTTGATATTAACGGAAAAAACTACACGATGTCAGGCGATGTAACACTCATTCGATGATAATAGACTTCTAGTGTGGGCGTTATGAGGTTCCACTTGGGCAAACAACCTGTATGGTGCCTCTCGCAATTATCTAGCAGGAAGCTATATCTACAACTAAATGGTAGATGAGCAAACGGCAGCGGGGGTATCAGTGGGTGAAAGGATAGTACCTTTCGCTTTATACTGGGTAGAAGGCGAAAGCTGAGTAAAAAAGCCGCCAATAATAATTGAAAAACGCAGGAATACGGTATAATTGATTACTCTAACGTAAAAATACGTGCCATACCGAAAAACCTACTCCCAAAACTCATCCTCATTAATTTTCTAATATTAGAAATATGCTTCTCGATAAGAACTGCGGATTCAGACATAAAAAAACGACTTTGAGAACTACATCCCAAAGTCGTTTATATTTTTGTTTTATCTGCTGTTAAAATGAAAAATCAGGAACCGCAACAAAAGCAACCTTCATCTATCAAGTCAAAGGGTTCAAAATAAGGTTGAAATGTTACTGATGCTTTTGGCCGTAAAACATGTTGCTTTGATACTTGTTGGGACAAGAAAGTACGATTACGTTCAATCTCTTCCTTATGTATGGTTTCGCATACTACAGCATTTGATGTGTCAAAAAAGTCCTGCATATCTGCATAGAGTAACTGACAGGCTTCACAATTGGCAATGATGTGTGATACTCTGTGGTAGTCTGATGGCGGTAGTTCATTTCTCAAATGTTTTAGCATAAGAGAAATGACGGCATCCCGCTCTTCGTAATTGAGAGTTTCACGGTGTGCACTTGGAGGCATAGCGGAAGGGTTTTTAAAATCATGGAATAGATTACTGACATAATCAAGGGATTATAACCAATAAAAGCGTTCTTTCATTGGGCAAAGAGAGGCATGCAAATAGGATCAATGTAGAGGGTTGATAAAATTATTCTTTAGGAGGAAGTTGTTTCCGTAACGCTTTGAGTGCCCTGGAGTTTGCTTTCCGTAACGCAACCGCGGAATATCCTAAATGGGTCTCGATCTCCTTATAACTCATTTTGTCCCAAAAACGCATTCGTAAGAGACGGGCATGATCCGGCTTCGTCTCTTCTTCTAAAACATGGGTTAATAGCGTAAACTGTGCCTCGCGATCTTCTGCTTGCTGTTTAACAAGAAAAGGATCTTCCGATAGGCGCTCAATACAATCATCAATCTCTAATGATGACTGTCGTTTTCTGAGTTTACTACGAACTTTCTGGGCATCTACACAAACATTCAAAGTCACACGATAGATAAAAGCATCTGGATCTCGAATGAATTGTTTTCTGGCTCCAAGAATTACGCGGATGATAACGTCTTGCGCAAGATCTTCGGAATCTAAGAAATCATGTGACTTGAATCGGTTAACCAATTCAGGCTGCAAACGAGAAATTGCTTCTACTACTTGCTGAAAATTCTCCTGACTTGGGGGAGGCAATGGTGTTTGTAATGGCTCTTGCGCCCTCATAGTTACTAAGTTTTATACTTCTATAGTCTGCTTCTTAAGCTATTTGTGACCTAATTATACATATTTTTTTTCATGGTCACATTTATTGACTAAAAGAGTCTATATAACTGAACGGTGGAAATTCATCGTAATATAAACATTTAATTTTAAAATCATTCGAGATGGAGAATCCAAAATTTCAGTTATTTAAAGACAGTGCTAGCGAGTTCCGGTTCCGCTTACGAGCCAAAAACGGCGAGATTATTCTGCGCAGTAGCGAAGGCTACGCTTCGAAGCAAGGATGTCAGAAAGGTATTGGCTCAGTAAAAGAAAATGCGCCGATTGACAGCCGTTACGGGCGACATACTGCAACGAATGGGAAATATTACTTTATTCTCAAAGCTGGAAACGGCGAACCACTGGGCATTAGTGAAATGTATAATAGCACTGCTGGGCGTGAAAACGGTATTGCTGCTGTGAAGCGGGATGCCCCTGGTGCACCAACGGAAGATTTGACGTAGCCACATTTCATGTTGGTGAAGGAGTCGCCTTGTTTTATCACTCACATAGAGAGGGCCTCTATGGAGTAATCATTCTGGAACTTTTTAAAAAGTCAGAATGTTATTTCTTAAATAACCGATTTCGTTATATTAAAAATTATTAATCTATGAGCAAGAAGAATCAACATGTTGTCCCACACCAAGAAGGGTGGGCGACGAAAGGGGCAGGAAATGAACGTGCTACGAAAGTACACGCAACACAGGCAGATGCAATAGCCCATGCAAAACAAATTGCACAGAATCAGCAATCAGAACTGCTTATTCATGGGCGAAATGGGAGAATTCGTGAGCGTAACAGCTACGGAAACGATCCCTATCCACCGAGGGGTTAACACCCTACCCAATTATAAAGAGCCGATTCTCTATAACCCCAGATAATTCTGGTAATGAGATATCGGCTCTCTTCGTTCACTTGATTAAAATTTTAAAAATGAAAATCCTTCATTATTCTTTTCTGCCAAATGGCCTTATTCGTGTTGATTATCCAGGTAATCAGATACTTTGGATACAACGTAATGAGCACTCTGGTAGAGTAGTGCGCCGAACCAAAATCAACACACTAAGCAAAGTGCAGCATACTGGTATCTATCTAGGCGTAGATTACTATACCCGTGAACCTCTTATCTTGCATAATCATTACCGCGTTGGATTCCCCTATATCTCCACCTATCAGGACTATGCATTAGGACAGCAAGTCTATTGGCATGAAGGTCGTTGTACCAATAATCCATCAATGGTGCTGAGTATTGCCCTTAGAGATGCTAAAGCGGGAATTTCGTATGATGTTCTTTTGAATAATTGCCAGACCTATACCAACAGGGCTTGCCATAATCGCAATCACTCGGAAGACGTAACAAAATGGGTTGGTGGGCTTTTAGGGATTAGCCTTGTAATTGGATTTGTACGAGCGATCGCTTCGTGAGGGAAAAGAGAAACAATCCATTTTATTGACTTTTTTGCGCTATCGGTGCTAGAAGGTGAGTTCAGCTAGAGAAATAGAGATTACCTCACCTTAAGGTTCAAAAACGACAACATCAGGATATAGCTGATGCATTGCTCCTGAAGGTGGATACAGCCAAACACTGCCATAGCGGTCGGGGTCTTCTACCGCTTCTTGGAGGGTGTCATACTCGACAGGCATTTTTCCATGATCTTCGTCTATGTAGGTAGAACGAAGAGATGTATTCGGAAACTCTTTCACTAACTGGATCGCATCCTTTAAAGACAGTTGACTAGAGTATTCTGACATTATTCTATCCAATTTATTTGTAAATATTTCCTCTCTGGAGTTTAGAGATATTCCTAGCGTAAATCGAGTCGAATTTCATATTATCCAAACAAATCTAACTGTCGCTGAAGCCGCTCCTCCAACTGAATTAAATGAGCAAAACGATTGTAAAGGTGATTATGCTTTAGGCTTAGATTGACATGAATATCCTCACATGCCCTGCCCTGTTCAGCAGTCCTTTCGTTTTTGCGCTTTTGAGACAACTGGAAAGCCAATTCACGGTAGCGTGCGAGGTCTTTTTTGTAGGCATCCAAAGCTTCTGTTTTCAACTGCCGTAAAGCTTCCGAGTGTTGTGGTTCCATCCTAGCATCGGCCTTTTCGATACGCTCCACATCATATCCTAAATAGCCACTGTTTTGCACAGCTTCCATAATTTGGCGCGGTGTTCGTACCGTACCACCTAAGAAGTAATACCAAGGATGGCCTGGTTCGTAGCCGTTATTTTTATTTGGATTCTGCCCAACTGGTAAATAGCTCAGTTCAAAACCAAGCTTTTCGCGGTAAGCAAATTCCTTTTTATTATGACCAAAGGCTAGCTTGATCCATAGCCCATGTGCATAGCGGGGATGGCATCCCCATAGTACTATTCCATTTCTCATTATTTATCTCCTTTTTAGCGCTGCTGAAAAGAAAGAAAAGAGACATAAAGTCCCTTCCCTTCTCGGTATCGTTAATATTCACAAGGCAACAGTAATGTGTTGTCTGTAAACCAAAGTATGATTTCCGTTAGTGGGAAGTCGGTAAATGTGATGTCATAGGACTTAACGAGATTGTCATTACCATCTTCCAACCTTAATACGGCAGTGTGATCATCTTGATTAACCTCAAGTTTCCAAACTTGGAAAGGCACTGATCTTACTTCTGTATCTATCTGATAAGCTGCACAAATATCATCCACCAGCCAGTAGGCTCCCGCCTTTTCTGCGAGGTACTTGACCCCATCTGTGTAGGTTACCTTTCTATTCATGTGGTGGCGGTACCAGTGTTCTGTTCCGCCTGTAAATTGCTTAAGTTCTTCCTGTAGATCGGTCATTTCCCATTCTCCTTTTCTTTTAGTGTTGGGGTGCAAACAGCACTGCTTGCTTGCACCCCTGCCACGTGGTCGAACGGGGGGGAGGTAAACGCAAGGAGGCTCCGAATGAGGGCTCCCTTTAGGGATACGTTTGGATGCCTTGCGTGCGCCAGGGGGGAACACCCCTTAGCTGATACGTTTAAACTAATTTGCTTATTTAATTCTAAAACCCCTGTTTGAAGTTTTATCGAAAACATCCTGGTTGGTCTGAAAAATCATCCGCCAGATTAGAAACCAAAATTGGTAAATCATACAATTCCCCCTTAAGTGACTTTTCCAGAATATTGACAAGGAACTTTCTATGCCAGCCTTTCTGGCCATTTACTTCGAGAAAGGCCGCTTGCTGATTTGTTAAATGTGTATTGATTCTTTGTAGTTCTGCATACGCCAAAAATGAAAGTTCTGAGTACTGACTTTGATTATAGCCATTGATGTTGTTGAGCTGATACAGTGCACTCAGACACAATAGGTAGTGGTGTTGTAATACTCCTAGTGCATGATTTTCATTTATAGGACTTTTAGGTTCAAAGAGTAAACCTTCCGTCAGGTCTTCCAACATGTCCTTTGGCGAATAGGCAGAGCCTCTGTAGCGCATTTGATGCTCCAGCATTCTTGACAAACGGTTTGGATGTAGCAGTTTTTCCAATAAGTGCCTTTGTCTTATTAGTACTAATTCTTGTGATGCATAAGGATAAGCTCTTTGTTGAACCGCATCCGGTACAGGCCACTGCTGATTACAGAAGGTATATTCAAGTAAAAAGGTTAAGGCACGTTGTTGCGTCGCTTTTGGTACGTAGCCATATACCGTTCCTTCTTCCGTTGGAAGCTTTTGGTTTTCGTAAACGCCACCTATGTTTTGTAGTACATGCATTTGATAGCGATACCACATTGTCAAAAAATCCTCGTGCAAACCAATGAGATGCTTGGTTTCCGCCCCATCAGCACTTGCCCAAACAGAAAGGCTGTCTGCCACTTTCCTTAAATTTGCCAGTGCATAGCTGGATGCTTTGATATTATCATCGCCTAGACATTCGGTCTGAGTGGTAGGATCAAAATTGATCGACTCATTACTGTATTGATACGCGAAGTCACCACCACGAAGAATCGTATCTGAAACAAGGGGATTATAATCTGGGGCATAACGATAACCCCAATTAATGGCCGTATGATCATATGGCCCAATGGTCGCAATATATTCTACGCCTTCATCAGCTTGCTGAGCGACGTAATTAAATCGGGCATAGTCCATCAGGGTAGGTGTGATACCAAACTTTTTAGTAAACGAGGCAGATCGTAAAGAATCGGTAGGGTAGATCGAACTGGCCTTCATGTTATGGGAGAGGCCAAGAGCATGTCCTACCTCATGAGCGATAACATAGCTTACAAGCTGCCCCATCACCGAGTCTGGCAAGAAAAGTTGGGAAGCCATTGGGTTGCTTGCACCCGTTTCAATCAAATAGCGATTTCGTAAGTAATCGAAAACATTGTGATACCAGATGATATCACTTTCAATAATTTCACCGCTTCTGGGATCGCTCACACTTGGTCCCATTGCATTACGCGTTTCATTGGTTACATAACGAATTACACTATATCTTGCATCCTCAAGATTAAAGTTATCGCTTTCTGGTGCTTCTTTGGCAAAGATGGCATTTCTAAATCCAGCTGTTTCAAAGCAACTATTCCACATCTCCACGCCTTTTTTAAAGTAGGGCCGCCACTTTACTGGTGTTGCTGGATCAATGTAAAAAGTAATGGGTTTTACTGGTTCGGTTAATTCCCCGTTTTGGTAAGCTTCCATATCGCATGGAACTAAATTCCATCGCTTGATATACTTATGGTTTTGTACGCCAGCAATATCAGACGAATAGATTTTTTTATTGATTGTGAACCACCCAACACGTGGATCATGAACCCTTGGGATCATAGGCCTCTTTGGTAGTAAGACTAAAGAATAGTTCATCAAAAAACTCATACTAGCGGTTCCATCTGCATTGGGTGTCCGGCCAACGTTATAAGTTTTCATGTAACGTAGTTCGATGTTTTCTGGGAAAGCATTAAAGGCTTCTAGCCAACTTCGAGACTTGTCAAAATGATCCTTGTCATATTTCCCAGCAAGATGATTATCCCAACTAGACAATAAGGAAGCTGAATGAGTGAAAAAATCAGAAACATCAATTTTATGACTATCCCCTCCTGGAAGGAAGTTCTTGATTTCAAACCTTTCAACCACAGGAGGCAGACTGTTTACTTCAATGGCAAGATGGAGAGGGTCATTAGGATTACTAATACTTTCCGCATTTCTTGCACGAAGAATAAGCGTTTCTTCTTGTTTTTCCCAATAAACCAAGCATTCAACAAGTTTTGATCCGGCGACTTGTCGTGCGTCGAAGTTTTCTGGGATGCCTGCAAAACGCGATATCAATAACATATCCCTGCCTAGTAAGGAATCGGGAATATTGAAAAATATTTTGCTGCCCTTGCGCTCAGCCTGAAATAAGATCGAAGAAGCATTATTTGTATTTTGCTTGTTCTCATTTACACAAGAGGACACACTACACAGCATAAGAAGGTATAATAGCTTTTTCATAGTATGTACTATTTGTTATTCAAGAGGTCCCTCAATAGCAGGTCTCAGGTTAGGAATGCGTACTTCATTCAAGTACCACGAAAAGCAATAGCCTTGCTGTCCTTGGTATTCTATCAAGCACCAACTTCCAAATATTAATTCATCACCAACCGTCATGAACTCTGGCGCGCTTGCCATATCTATGACGGTCACTGTTTCGTCATTAGCAATTTTTTGAATGATAGGAGCATTCAGTGCAGGCGATGATCGAAGATTTAAATGACCACCTTCTTTAGTGATGACCTTGTCTTCGTAAGGAAGGTTGTTGAAAGAAAATTCGTAGAGTGAAATTGGCAACGTCCACATATAGTAGTTTCCACTGCTACCCATTTGAGTAACGTAGCCTACTTTATCATTATAGCTTATTTTACACCAGTATCGGTTATCGCTATCGGAAGAATAGCAATCGTAGATTTTTACAACTACCCCCTGAGGAATCGTACCAATTGACTTGGCGGACAAAGAAGGTTTTTGGCGCACGGTCAGATTGAGGGTCTTTATAATCCCAACTTCTTCTATTTCATCATTACTAGTGAAAGCAAAAATGCTGGTAAGTGTTAGGATAAAGAGGAAAGCTCCGGCTCCAAAAATCCATTTCTTGTTCCTGGAAACGGGTAGGTATTTACGCCATAATTGAAAATCATATGTTTTTGAATAAGCTCGCGATAGTCGCGAAGAAGGGACTGAAAGGGTGGTAAATGCCACAAAAGACACTGTCGCAGAAGTATCCAATATTTCCCGCTTATATTGTTGATAGGCATTTTGTAGGTCTACTGCTTTCAACTCATTAGCAAAGCGAAATTCTAATTCTTTTTCGAGTTGATGCTGACTTATCCATTCTTCAATAGCAAGCCCAATGGCACCAAGTACTGTAAGCACTGCGTAATTCAACCATTCAGGATTATTGAAGCTCCATATGTAGAAAATAATCGCTAAGAACAGAAGTAGCGTTACCTCGATAAACATCAAAGTGAGATTTCTATTTCGAGGTTGAATCAATATAAGGAGAGGTTCAAAAACCACGCTTTCCCCACGACTCATTGGATCGAATATTTGTCGCTTGGCGTGCATTCTTCGGATTTGCCAGTATCGCCAGAAACCCAAAATAATAACCCCCGAGCTAAGGAAAAAGGGAAAGTTGGAGAATACCTCACTTATAGAATCCACTCCATCTGCGATACTAGGAGGAATAAAATTAACAATCACCCCTCCAAATTGAATGAAAAACACACCTACATACCAGACGGCAAGGGCGAAATAGTATCTTATTCCGTTACCTTTATTGAAATATTCATACCAAAATGTTTCGGGTGGTGTAAGTTCGTGCATTTGGTAAGTTCCATCTAGGATAAAGCGAATCCATAGTGCTGCAAATAGGAGTCCCACTAGCGAAAAAGTCATACTTCCAATCCGCTTACGCAGGAAAATCCTTATGCTCAACGGTATTGCGCTTAGAAGTTTGACTATAAAAAGGTTAATGAGCCCTAGAAATGTGTAGCGAGATTCTGCTCCTCTTGTTGCAGAAGAAGAGATGCTCCCGTAGGCGTAATTGGATTGTTGCGGTTTCATATTTTGAAGTTTTGATCGAATTCAGTTTTAATGAAATTTTTCCCGTTACTCCATAGCTTACCAGCTACAGTAATGATACCTTCTACTTGGCAGCGGTTCTCTTCGCCGCCACCTTTCAGGATGGTGAACTGCTGAGGTTCAATTTGGTAATGGAGAGACTCGCTCATGGTGGTGGAGCCAGACACACTCTCCGCATTTGTATTGGTACTGGTGCTCGTGCGGAAAGTCTTTCCGATAGTTTCAGCAGCCCAGTTGTTCGTTACGGAATCGTTATTGCCGTGAAAAATTTTGGTGGCTAGGTTTCCCAAAAGGGAGTTGACTTTATCCTTGGGGTTCGTCCCACCAATGGCAGCGTAATAGTTCGAAATATTTTGTGTGATCAGCACCGTACAAGCTCGCGAGGAGCGTGCAGTGGTTTGAAAGCGGGCATCGTGCTCATTAAGGAAGTATTGTGCCTCATCAATCCACATGAAAACTGGAAGTGGGTGTTCCTTTACATCACGACGTTCGATTGCTTCCTGCCACAGTTTCTTGTAAATGGCTTGTGCATAGACCCCCGCTATCAAATATTCCTTGACGGGGAAATTGATAATTATGATTTTTCCGGCGGTATATGTTTGCTCAGGTCTTAATCTTTGGCTAAGCCCCTCGGTAAAATGTTTGCGTAAAATGCCCCGCATAAAAGGCTCAACTAAACCAAAGAAAGATTCTTCAACAATAGCTTTGGTCTTATCTGCTATGCGTGGGTAGGTAATCAAGAAATAGTCTTGTACGAATCCATAAAGTTCTTGCTCTTCGTCAGACTTCTTCCTTCTGTAGGCTTTTGTTAGGCACGTAAGACAATAGTTATGGTTGACCCAAGCAGCGATTCTTGTGCGATTCTCAGTTTGTTGTTCTTCTGATAAATGCTTGTCAGATAAACTACGTTGTAGCTGAACATAATCTTGAGCCTCTTGCCCAGAAAGTAAAGCAATCAATAATTTGCGCATATTGAAAATGCTTATCTCTTCTTCGGCTAGTTTGAGCAAATCAATCACATTACTAATACAGCGTCGAAGTGCATTATCCCAGAAACGTTCGCTATTAGCCCCTCCGCCGCCAGAGAAACTTTGCCCCATTTCGTAAATACTCATTATAAGATTTACGAGATTCAAGGTTTCTGCTTGTTTGTCCTTGTTTCGGGTGTTCTCATATTGAAGTGGATTAAAGCTAAAATCCTTCCCTGCTTCAAATATGACCAAGTCATCTAATCGACCCGTAAGAAAGGCATATCTCTTCCATTCGTTTACTTCGTCGATTTTACCGGTGAGTACAATCCCTCCAAAACCGCTTTTTAGAAAAGTGAGAGCTAATGTCCGGCCACTACCTGAGCTTTTACCGGAACCAATACCACCAAAAATTTGTACGCCACGCACAGCATCACGCAAGCGCCAAAGATTTTCTAGATCGTAGGTTAAGTTACCCTCAATATTAAACCGTAGAAGAGGTGTGTCGAGATCAGTAATCCGATTACTCCAATCGGTAATCCCACCAGATGGTGTTGGGCGTGATGAGTCTTCGCCCTGCATCCGCTGATACAGCTCGTTAATGGAAAGCGGCTCTTGGTTTTCAGAGCCATTCCCCTCCTCATTTGACTCATAGTCCGGTATTTTGCGATCCATACGATTGCGTGAGCGTTCATTTTTGTCTTTCATAAGTATTGAGTTTTGCGATAGAACTTCCAGCTAATCAGCGTACTGATTAGTGTGAAATATCCGGTGAATAGTGATTGAATGTGTCCTGTGAAATGCTGCTGATTACTCAGGCTTCCACAGCAAGGCTAGATTAGTTATTCCATTGTTGGTCCGTCTTTAGGCGGTGTATAGGTAATACCTTTTTGCGGGGGCGAGCTTGTTTCAGAAGCATACGTGCTGCCATAGCCAGGGTAGTCAGAGCTATCTAACTCAAGCGTGGTTTCTAGTGTTTCTCTCCCCCCTTCTGGTTCTTTAACCGTCGATGGTGCCCCGTACCCTGGAAACTTGTCTATGTCGGTAATTTTTTCGGCAGCTTTGGCTTCTCGATCCTGAAACTCGCCTTTCGTCTGTATGTCCTCTTTCCCATCTATTCCTGCCTTTGCCTCTCCTCTTTGAGCTTGAAATTGTTGTTGGGCAGACGGAATAGGAGTCCCTGCCTCCTGTGTGAATTCCTGTTGGATTGTATTTTCTTGATTTTGTCCAACTTGGGGCTGTTGCTCTTGCTGTTTTAGCCATTGATACTTCGGGGAAGTATCCACACGTTTCCTTGCCTCCTCTTGAAGAGCAGGTTCCCTGTAGAAGTAGTTTTCAAGCGCTTCTTCCTTGACGTTGGTGAAGGCTTCGCGAATTGCATCGTTTTCAACTTGGTTTCGACTTTCAAGAAGGTCATTCCTCTGATGTTTGTGCTTTTCTGGGTCATATATAGGAACCATCGCCCAGTTCCTGTCCAATTCTGTTATTCTGCTCGAATATGTCTTATTGGCTTCAATGACATCGGGATGAGATTTTCGTGCATCTTCAATCATGCTCGTCCTGCATTGATCAAGGTAATCCGTATACCTGCTATACTCTTCTTCGAAAGCTTCCTTGTCCATACTTGCAATAGTTTTAAAGGTTATGAGATAATCTAAAGAGAAAGGTTATGTACAATGATCGATTATGAAACCTATACTTACCAGACTCCTGAAAAAGACCGTAGAAGGATGTCTGAACCTAGAGCGCTTCCAGAATTCGCGGAAGAAGCGGCCAGTATCATTACAGATTATACCAGAAGGTATAAACCTCAAATCTTGCCAATAGCGGCAAATGAAGGCCTTATTCGTGACCTTCTAGCCTACGAAAGAATGACCAAAAGAAAACTTCGACCTGAGGCTAGAGATTACTGGGTCAAGGTTTATCTCCTTTTGATTGATCGGGATTTTGAATACGAAAAAGAACTTATGGAAGCAGAATCTGTTAGTGTGGAAACACACTAATTTTATGAGTAGGGATTTTCTGTGGTCGTGGTATCTGTCCATTGGTGAGGTAATGTTTTGGTGGTTATTAATTTGTTGTTATTAGGATGGCAAGAGAATTCAAAATTATTCTTGTACTAGGTCTAAGATTATTTCATTAGCCTCTTTAGCCTGTCTGGCATAAATCTTTATTTCTGACTCTTCCGATTGAATTTTCATATTCTCCAAGTTGAAGGCTTCCCAATAGTGAAATGACACTCTTTAATAGAATTAAGACAATTGCTGTATAAAGGATCAGCGTTTTTGCAAGCGTATTCTTTGGTTGCTTTCCTGTAGTAACATCTCGATGCTCGCTTAAAACTGTTGGGTGGTACATTACAGATCGCAAGCCCCAACGAATCCATATGTTCAGGAGAACTTTTCCAATGGACCAAGTAATTACGATGGCGAAAGCAAAGCCTAGAATGAACATAGCAAGCAATAATTTCATGGCAAGAATTTTTTAAACTCTAATAATGCCCAATAAATCCTTTGTTAAATGTCTCATGCGAAGATGATGATTTTGTTTTTCGGTGCATTATAAAAACATGATTAGTTTTTCGGCTATTTTTTATTAAAAGCTGAAGTTTATCTGTACTTTTTCTACTTTTAGGAAAAACTCTGCAATGGCAAAAGACACTGGTCGGTACACTATAAATGCCTTAGATGCATACGTTATTAGTGGTTTTATTCGCAAGTACTATTCAATTCCTTTTGATAAGCCTCTAACTAAGGAGCACGTAATAAATGCTGCTGAATCTGCCAGAGTCGATCCAGTAACTCTCGGGAAATATTGTGGTGTACATATGGAGGAGGTTCGAGTAGCCCGCACTACGCTAGATAAAATCGTAAGATTTTTCTCAAAAAAGCAGTTTGAAACCTGGGGCGAAGTAAGTGAGATTGTTAACGATACTGTACTCAATCAAAATATTCCCTATGGCTATAATTTGCCAGAGGAAAAATTCTTCACTATACTTTCTAAAGGAAAGTCTGTACTAGCAAAAATCTTTCCTGACATAAAAATCGAAGATAGCTCTCATTTAGATGGGGATAAGGGAAAGATTACAAGACATAATGGAAATATCAAACAATATCTAAATACGCTTTGGTATGCTTACTTTTACTATCCTTACGGTAGAAGATATGGGCAAATAATAAGAACCGTTATTCATATTGGAGATTCCCCCGAAAAAGTTAATACGTATTCACCTTCCAATCCTAAATTGGATGATTTTTTTGGAAGTGTTGCTTTTGATAAAGGTGAAATGGTTTTGAACTACAATATGACAACCAGGGCAAATGGTAGAAGATGGCTGCATCTTAAACAATACGTTCATGGGGGAGATAACATACCCGAAGTTACCCTAGGAGAATACCTCAATGTAGGAAATGGCGGCTTTGGGTTGCATAATATTCGCCTTATCATGGAGCTTCAGGCAGTAGATTGTCAATCGCCAGAAGGATACGAACCGAAGATTTACCATGAAGGTGACCCAGATTTTCATAGACTACCAAATTCGTATAAAAGATATTTAAGATTTCAAAGGGACAACTATAGAGAAATTTCAACGCGTGGCACATATACGTTGGATGATTTAGAACAAGTTGTTCAGAGAGAAAAGAAAAACAGATTTTATAGTAAAGATATCCGCCTAACCAAAAAATTCCAAGTATATATTTCATTTCCTAGATACAGCTTGCCAGAAGATGAATATAAAATATACCATTCGGCCTTAACCGAATTGAAGGATCACTGGGAAGAAAAGTATCCCTTGGAAATTATGGAATATTGTCTTAAAAAGCCTTCAACACAAACCTCAGATAGATTTCATTTCATTAGCGACAAAATATTAGAAGCAGATATATTTATTGGGCTTTTCTATAATAATGGATCTATTTCTGTATCCGAAATTACAATCGCAGCCGAGCAAGGGAAATATTCCTTTGGCTTTTATTCAGACGATACCTCATTTATTCCTCAGATTTTCACAAGTCAGTGGCCTCAACATGTTTGCTTTTTTTGGGAATATAAGGAATTGAAGGATGCAATAAATTATCTGAAGGATGATTTTGTCATTACCCATTTAGCTAAGAACATAGATCACTACAATAATATTACAGAATCGGAGTAGGATCCTTCCTCTGGTCAATGATATATGCACTGTACTTTGGAGAGAATGATATCTCTGCATCAGGAAACCCTACATTTAATTGAGCTGGTACCTCCTCAGGCTTCTCTGGAAAATCGCTATGATAGATTTTTTCAAAAGCTACTACTCCAAATTCCATTGTGTCATACATTTGGTTTAGTGCGTGCCAACGTGGTTGGAATTTAAAAAGCTCTCTGTAATAGGTATGCATATTAGGGGTTTTAACATCATCAATAGAGTCACAAATTCTGATAATATTCAGGTCGCCTGTAGCAAAACGATTGACCTTTCTTTCAAACTCTTTACTAAGTCTAAATCCATTATTATTTTTCATATTCTTTTGCTCCTAAAGGCTTTCTATCAGGTTCTGTCTTATACGTCAACAAGAAAACTCTGGAAAACTCATCACCCCTCTCCACTAAAGGTTGTATTCGCAAAAATACCCCCCTATCCTTGTCTTAAGATTTGGCTTAGACGAGACGTCTGCACTTCATTTTTACTGCCATTGATCGTTAAGTTCAAATCTTCATTGTGACCTGATTTGATGCTTCAGCCTGTTTGTTTCCACGGCTTCGCTTAATCATCCGGTCGCCTTACTCAGTAGTTACTGCGTATTTCATTTGAACTCAACGATACCATTATTGACATCGACTAAAGCCATTTTCGTATGCTTCGTATTACTGTCAGCAAAGGGGGGAAATCTGCTGTGAACTATTTCAGAGATTCCCTGTCTCAACAGGACTATTACTCCGAACGATCCCAAGTCCTTGGTGTTTGGCATGGAGCATTAGCCGAGCGTTTTTCTCTCCCCCCGACAGTAGTGGCGGAACACTTTGAAAGGCTCGTCAGCAACCGGCACCCCTTCACCAATAGCAAGATTACAGCCCGTGATGCGGCCAATCGGCGAGCGGGATACGACTTCACATTTAATGCTCCGAAGTCGGTCAGTATATTAGAAGCCATGACTGGTGATGACGCGATCCGCAAAGCGCACCAAACTGCAATTTCAAGAGCTATGCAGGCAGTAGAACACAATATGCAAACCCAAATGGGACAAGGGAAAAACAAGCACTATCACACGACGGGAAATCTGCTATACGCCGCCTTTGAACATGATGTCACCCGACCGGTAGAGCACGAAGTTAATGAAGAGACGAAGTTCGTCCCTGACCCGCATTTGCATACCCATTGCTTTGTTATGAACGCCACGTGGAATGAGGAACGACATTGCTATCAAGCGATTGAAATCGGTAACATTAAAAAGAATGCTCCCTACTACCAAGCCCTCTACCATTGCCATCTTGCACAAGAGTTACAACAAGCTGGTTATCGGGTCCGCCGTACACGCGGGAGTTTTGAAATTGAGGGTATTTCGCAAAATACCATTCAAAAATATTCTAACCGTACCAGAGAAATTGAGCAAGCTGCTGAAAAGAGAGGTCTTACCTGGGCAGAAGATAAAGCCACGCTCGGTGCAAAAACGCGCCACAATAAAAACTGGAGTGTTTCTCAGACCGAACAAACACAGCATTGGCAAGGAAGATTAACCTTGCAAGAACGCTTTACTATACACAGTGCCAAAGGGAAAAAAGAGGCCGTAAACGGCCTTGCTGTTGAAAAGAAAAGTGATGCGGGTGGGGGTGGGCTTTCGCCAAGGCTGGCGATTGATCTGGCCTTACAGCATTATATGGAGCGTAAGAGTGCTGTAACGGAAAAGCAAGTACTCGGGTATGCTCTGAAGCTAGGGGTAGATCGTTTAACGCCTGATGCTATCCAAGCGGAACTTGATAGCCGCAAAGGGCAAGAAGTTTTCACGGGGTCTAAGAATTCTGACACCTATCTCACCACCAAGGAAGCGCTCCGGGCAGAAGAGGAAATGAAAGCCTTTGCGGTTTCTACCCGTGCTCAATTTGAGCCGATTAATGCGGACTATGAGCTGCAACAAGACTTTCTTAATGAAGGTCAGCGCTATGCGGTACAACACACCCTCACTTCTGAAGATCAGGTCATGATAATTTCAGGAGGTGCCGGCGTGGGTAAGACGACCCTGATGAAAGAGGTGAAGGCTGGAGTAGAAGCCAGTGGACGAAAACTCTATGCCTTTGCCCCTTCGGCAGATGCTTCGCGTGGTGTGTTGCGCGACAAAGGGTTTGAAGAGGCAGATACCATTAAGAAACTCTTGGACGACCAGCAATTGCAAGAACGACTGCGTGATCAAGTCATTCTTATTGACGAAGCCGGTATGGTGGGTAACCAAACCATGAATGGTGTTTTTCAGATCGCGAAAACGCAAAACGCAAGGGTGATCCTATCTGGAGATTGGAAGCAGCATAGTTCGGTAGAATCGGGAGATTCACTCCGTTTGCTTGAGCAGCATACGCAAGTCCCTGTGGCACGCGTAAATGAAATCGTTCGCCAGCAAGACAAATCCGCCTACAAAGAAGCGGTGGGGTTACTCGCAGATGGTGAATATGAACAAGGCTTTGATCGATTGGATCAAATGGGTAGCGTCGTTGAAATTGAAGATCACACAGAGCGGCATGAACGCATTGCGAGCGACTATCTGCGATCCATCAAAGCTCCTGCTGTCAGGGAAGGAAACGGAAAACAGGTACCCCGCTCTGCCATTGTGGTGTCCCCTACTCACGCGGAAGGTCGCGCCATCACCACGGCAATTAGAACCCGTTTGAAGGAGGAAGGTATTGTGCAAGGAGAGGAACGTAAATTGAACGTACTGCGCAATCTATCCTTCACGGAAGCGGAAAAGCAGGATCACCTGAATTACCAGGAGGGCATGAGGATTAAGTTTCACCGCAACTATCAAGGATTTAAAGCTGGAGGCATCTACAATGTCAGTAGCGTCGATAAAGACGGTACCGTCATGGTTGCGGATCAGGCAACACAAAAAAACACCCCCCTGCCCTTTATGGCGGGTAATCGTTATCAAGTCTGCCAGGAAGAGGAAATCCAGCTTGCCCAAGGAGACTTGATCCGCATAACTGGAAATGGTCAAGCCCGTGAAGGACAAGCCCTCAATAATGGCGAGGGTCATACCGTAAAAGGATTTACACCTGATGGCGATATCGAGCTGTCCAACGGCATAATCCTACCGAAGGATTACGGGAGTTTCACGCAAGGCTATTACCGTACATCCCACGCCTCCCAGGGCAAGGACGCGCATGATGTTTTGATTGCTCAAAGCTCAACCTCTTTCCCTGCGTCAAACGAAAAGCAGTTCTACGTGAGTGTCTCGCGCGGCGTGAAGAGCTGCCGCATTTACACCGATGATAAGCAAGCCTTGAAATGGGCTGCCAGCCAAGGAGCAGATCGCCTTAGCGCGACGGAGCTTCTTGCTGATCAAAAGGCACAAATACCAACGTATCTGCAATGGCAGCGCCTGCATCAATACGAGTCTTATCTAAAGCATACCTATTCCAAACCAGCAAAAGAGAAAGCCTATGAGCCTGAATTCCCAGTCCCTCAGCCAAGAAGCCGACAAGATATTTCCATCGACCTCTGATTTCCACTTTCCTGGAATGAGTCAGTCCCTTCGTTCAGTGAATGAAAACGAAGACCCCGGTCTTTTGCATGGCTGCTACGAACTTGTTCCCAAGGGTGAACTCGCCCCGAAACTCAAACTTGTCTTTAAGAATGGTAATCGCTGTACTTTCCCGTATGCTTACTTGCTTCGCACAGAATTTGACGTTCAAGGGACACTGACTGTTTTTACATCCGAAAAAGTGATTGTTATTCACGGGCGAGGGTTAGACGAGCTGGAAAATCGATTGTATGATAGTCAGGTCAAATGGATTAGTGAGAGCTAGCAGTCGTTCGATGTAAAGAGTGAAAAGGTCTTTGTAAAGGAGATTGAGATTAAAGACCGAGAGAAGTAAGGAGCCTCAATATTCGTGCGCTAACATAATCGTCATAACCCGCGCAGTAACCTCAGGGTCGGTGGGGTCTTCGCTTCTATACTGTAATGACTTATCGTAGTAGTCGATCTTCCAAAATACACGGTCGTCATTGTGTTCGATTGCACCAAAGTCATGTTCTCCATAGGGATCATTGTCTTCGCTGAAGTCATTAAAGGTGCGTAGCAAGCCCAAGATCGCGAGACGATCTTCTGGCAATAAAGCCTGTATCCCTTGTGTCATGTAGATATGACTTCCTGGTTGAACGGATTGCCGGAATTCGTCGTTCAGTTTTGCGATTTTATCAGCGCGTGCTGTCAATTACCCCTCCGTGGTGACACTTAGTTACCCAAACTAGATCAGAATCAATGGTTATGCAAGACTAGTTTTGTTCTCAACTGGAGACTAACTTCCGAATTAGTTGTGAGGGGTTATGAAGTATCTTTTCTTTTGCCAAAGACTTCCTTGATTTCCTGAAAGGATAGATACATGATCACCAGAACAGCCATGGTAAGATATTGTGTAACCTCCCTCATTTCAACTGCTTTCGCCCCATCTGTCACTAGATAATATAGGCATAGAAGTAAGTCTGGTAGAGTCATTGAAACGAGCACAATCCTTATCAGAGCAGATAAATGCACTTCTTGCCTATTCCAAATATTGTAGCCTATTGGTACGATAAAGAATAAGATAGCCAGAATTACCGATATATTGATTTGATCATTCATTAGTTTTGATGTTTTCTCTTGTACTTAATTGGCTAATTTTGAATGTGATTTGTGTGCTTATGAACAGCTGTCCTCATCTAATTTAGAGCATGGTAATTAAGCACTTGAGGTTGATTATGCGTATCAAATTAGAGATGTTAGAAGCTCTCTACAAATCGGGTTTCTTAGAATTATTAAGAGCTTTACAGTACCTGGAAGTTTTGTGTTTTTTACATCTATTTGATTTTTAAGGAGTTATTAGCTTGTGAGTCTACGAAGTGTGGAGAATTGCCCAATTAAAGAGGTAAAAGATTGGTTAAGGTGGTGATGAGCATGAGATAAGCCTTATGAGTATTAAGCTCCATGATATTATCTGTTTGTATTTTGAAATATTCATTATTTGTACCATCACCGAACGTTCCCGAATCGGGTCAATGGGTGGGTTGGTGACCTGGGCAAAAAGCTGCTTGAAATAATTACTAAGGTGCTGTGATTGGTGCGAGAGGCAAGCCAGGGGAATATCAGCCCCCATGGACCCAATTGGGTCTTGCCCCTTGGAAATCATCGGCTCAATAATCACCTTCAGGTCTTCCTTGGTGATGCCGTGCAGTTGCTGAAGCCGGAAGAGCGTATCCTTGTGCAGGGAAGTCCCCGGGCGTTCTTCTAGCGGTAAGTCTTTGAGGGTGATCCGATTTGCATCCAGCCAGTCCCTATTGGGCAAACGGCGGCAAATGGTGTCTTTCAATTCCTGGTCGCCAATGATCCGGTGCTCCTTTAAGTCGGCAATCAAGATACGCCCAGGTTGTAAGCGACCTTTCATCACCACCTTGGATTGGTCGATAACCAATGCACCCGCTTCGGAAGCAACGATCAATCGATCATCATCGGTGAGGCAGTAGCGAGAGGGCCGCAGACCATTGCGATCAAGGGTCGCTCCTGCCAGGATACCATCCGTAAAGCAGATGCTGGCGGGCCCATCCCAAGGTTCCATCATGGTACGATGGTATTCATAAAAGGCCTTCTTGTGGTCTGGCATCAGTTCATCATTCTGCCAGGCCTCGGGGATCATCATCATCAAAGCATGCGGCAGACTGAAGCCATTGAGGACCAAAAATTCAAGAACATTGTCAAAATTACCAGAATCTGAAAGCTGCTCACCGCAGACAGGTAGCAATTTATCCATCTCGTCCTGTGAGAACTTGATCGACTCCAGCAAGCTTTCTTTGCTCCGCCACCAATTCAGGTTGCCACGTACGGTATTGATCTTTCCGTTGTGGGCGATCATGCGGAAGGGCTGGGCCAGCTTCCATTTGGGCATGGTATTGGTAGAAAAACGCGAGTGGATCAAAGCGATCGCCGACTTGCATCGAATATCCTGTAAATCAGGAAAATAAGGGCGCAACTGCCAGGTAGTCAATTGGCCCTTATAGACGATGGTTTTATAGGAAAAAGAAGCCAGGTAAAACTGGTCTTTGGTAGCAGGATAAGTTTGGTGAATGTTGTGGGTAGCATATTTACGCAGCACAAACAGGCGGCGTTCGAGCGCATCAGGTGCCATCGCCGTTTTAGGCTTCACGAAGACCTGCTCCATCCGAGGTTCGGTAGAACGGGAAGATGGTTCTACCTCTTCGTGGTCGGTCGTTACCTTTCGGTACCCTAACAATTCCAAGCCCAGTTGATCAATGTAATCATCGAATAGAAACCGACACTGATCGCTTAAAATCTTATCGGCTGGAAAAAATACCATTCCTACCCCGTATTCACCAAAAGCGGGGAGCGAGAAGCCATTCTCTTGGCATTTATCCACCAGGAAATCGTGCGGTAATTGAATCAGAATACCGGCTCCGTCGCCGGAATTCGGTTCGCAGCCACAAGCGCCCCGGTGCTCCATATTGACGAGCATGGTCAGTGCGTCTTTGATCAAATCATGCGTAGGAATGCCGTTGAGGTTAGCGATGAGTCCGGTACCACAGGCATCAGATTCCAATTCGGGGCAGTATAAACTTTGCTGCTGAAGATCGTCAGCTAGGTTTTGGTCAGTTTGTTGTTCTTGCATAGACAGCCTTAGATTTTGGCGGTCTTATTTGGCGGTTTGGTAGTGCTCTAAAATATTCAAACAAAAATTGAAGAGCTTATAAAAATAGAACGATTTCTTTGAGCAGTTGACAACACATCCGTCAAATCCTTAAGTATTCTACAAACTTAAAGGGCGAACGCCTTCTTCATTAGACAAGAATAATAAAACGGCACAACTTGCTGAAAAAAATAATGTGGCTAGCACAGTTATCTAATGTGCTAGCCTTGAGTTTACGGTTTAGTCGATTCTTTGACAGGCAAACCTATCAACTCAATCTTACCGCCGTCCAACGGAATGGGCTGCGCATCCAGCAAGATATTTAAGCCGACGCCATCCTTGTGGTGGAAAGCGACACCGATACGGGAGCCAATGCGGGTTTCCTGACCGTCTGCTACCTTAACATGGATGTAAAGAGCTGGTTTGTTTTGCGATTTGTCAGACATGATAATTTCTCCTTTGTTTGGGTTACTGACAAGGTCGATAGGTCATGTGCGAATTGTATTGTCAAAGAGCAATGGAGTGCTTGCACGACTCTACCTCAATGGGATTGCCTTTGATCCATTCGATTAAAGTATGACAGACCTGAAAAGCTAGAAAACCAAGCGAAAGGGGTGATTGCATTCTTGGCGAAGACCAATAAATCGGACCTCTTCCCTTCTGCGATAATTAGCAAGTAAAAAGTAGTGCAAGCAGGTCATACTGGTTTCTTTCACAAGGACAGTCCGGGTAAGGATGATTGCCTGCGAGCCACCAATTCTTCGTTAAGGTCTTTGTGTTGCAGGAAGGTTTGGTTCTGAGGGCGCACTTCAAAGGTAGGAAGGTCGGTCTGAAGTTTTTCGGTGTAGTCCCTGCCTGTCTTGTCATTATCAAAATAGGTAAGGATCGTTGAATATCCCCTCCTCCGAATGGTCTGGAGCGTTTTGTTGTACGTGGATACCGAGTGCATAATGATGGCATCCTCATCAAGCTGTTCAGTGCTTTTAAGAACAAGCAGCGATAGAAAGTCCGTCATTCCTTCAAAGATGTGAACGGTAGCACTGCCTCCGTCCCCTGCTCGCCCCAAAATAAGGCTTAGGTCTCGGTGGATCAAAGCCGATTTGAACTTATAGCGATCCGAAGCGGAACGGATTTCATACCCTTCGCTTTCGTTTTGCATACCAATGGCAAAGAAGATTTTCCCGTTTCGTTTATTCTTATAGCTCACCTCTTGCAGATACCGCTGTGCTATCTCAGCCGGAATACCGCGTACGGATTCGAGATACTCGAAGATCACCTGCCGTTTGATGGGATATGCTTCTATAAATTCTAGATCCCTTTCGACGGGATCAAGCGTGTCTTCCGGTTGAAAAGGAAAAGGTCTTTTAGCTGCTGTTTTCGTCTTTGTTTCAAAGAGACTGCCTTGATACATATCACGCAAGAAAGCCAAAGCCGCTTTAAAATCGACATCCTGATAACGCATCACAAAATCAATGACATTACCGCCTTCATCACCAAAGTCTTTCCAGATCCACTTTCCGCCAAGAAACGAGGTATGAAAGGACGCTGTATTTTCATTCCGAAACGGAGAGCGATACCAGACCTCCCTGCCCCCTTTACTCATTTTGATTGGGTTGAATCCCAGTCGCGAGAGTAAATCCGGTAAGTCAATCTTCTTAGCTTGGTTTGCATTCATAATGCTTTTTCCCCTATTTTTTATTTTAATGCCCTGCCCTTCCATTTACCAGTATGGCTTAGGAGCGAAGCAGGCTTGTCCACGTGCTTTTATTTTCATCAGCATGGATGATCATAGGCAGGTACACTGAAACCTTCTCAGAGTGCTATTTTGGCGCTAAAACCACTACGTTGTATTCCTTTGATCCTTGTCCTTCTCGAAATACCCAAGTTTTCCTCCAAATTGGAGGAGTTTTGTCCATAACTCATCATCTTCTTTTGTTTTTAATATATATTTATCATTAGTGTCAGTCATAGGAGTCACATCTGAAATTCCGCCATTTTTTGTCGTTTTTACCTCTGATTGTTTTTTTGAGGTATAGCGAATAGCACTAAGGTTAAGGCGAAGCTTTACACCTGTATACATCCCCTTTCGGTTTTTGGTCCTTGAGTAGAAAAGATACCCCTCCTCCACAGCGTCTTTGAGATAGCGAAAAACTTGTCTGCGGGATTTTCCTAAGTGCTTTGCAATAATGCCGATGGTTGTTTCAATCGGTCGTCCGTCCCCTGCCCATCCTGAAATAAGTGTGAGCATGATCCGGGTCATCGGCATGAGACGCGGATTTTTGACGAAACATTGTTTGATAGGTTTGACAAAGGTGTTGTTGTCAAGGGGGGCGTCTATGCTTTTGCGTCGAGGTTTAGCTGGATCGCTTGTCTTTTCGGTATACGGTAAAAACGCCAGAATTTGGTTCGTCATAGCGAGAGGAGAAAAAGTCCCTACTCTCCTCTGAGGTAAAATAGACAGTGATTGTTCGATCATAAATTGTCATAGCTGTGATCCACTAAAACCCTGTGAATAAGGATGCAAAAATTCCTTGCAGAGTCATTTTTGACTTGCATCCCGATTCGCACAGCGGTACTATCTAATTATTGAATTACAGAGTTCCCGCTCTAGTTTTTAAAAAAGCCGCATCGCCAAATGCGGTTTTTTTGTTTTATGGTCTTAAGAAAAGGATCAGTAAGGCTCTCCTTAGGTTTAGTTATGGAAGAAAGTTTGGCCACGATTCGGCCAAGGACACGATACAATGTATCATAGTGTATAATTATACACAATACTATACACAGGACAATACACTCCTATACATAATTATACACCCCTGCTCCGCATGCGGCAAAACCGCATGGGTAGTCATTTAATACCAACCCTGGTTAAAGAGAGACAAAAATTAAACACTGTGTATACAATTTATTGTACACGATTATACACCTATAATTATACACTAACTATACACTCCAATACACTGATATTAAACACCATTATACACAACTATACACATAGATGGTGTCCCGCTATATTTAAGGGTTACTCTTGTCTTAAGCCTCTATTTTTGGTAAAAATGATACAGGGCTATACACTGTATAGACACTGTTTAATCATACAGGGGTAAACACCATGAAAGTCAACAAATCAGAAGCGGCCAAAATGGTCGGTATAACAAGAGCTACATTATACTCTCATATTGAAAAGAAAGGTATTACGGTCGAAGAAGACAGAGATGGCAATCCAGTCATTGATGTTTCCGAGCTGATCCGTGTTTATGGAGATAAAGTAAAATTGGCTGAAGATGGGCCTGCTTTAAACAGTGATCATACACCCAAAATTGAACAGACTATACAGCGTTATACACCGGAAGCTAAACAGCCTATACAGAATAATACACCTCATAATACAGTAAACCATACACTAGCAGAGATTGAAGTCTTAAAAGAACGCATCCGTAACTTGGAAACGATTAAAGAAACTTTAGAAAGCGAGCGGAGTAGGGAGCGTGATCAACTCCATGAGCAGATTGAGAACTTGCGAGAGAATCTAGAAAAATCACAAAGTCATCACAAACAACTAACGGCATTGCTCACAGACCAAAGAAGTGACGATGAACGCCGAAATGACACCGTCCATCAGCAAAGCCAGCAAATTGAAGATTTGATGGGAGCCATGCACGAGATGATGCAAGAAAAATCCCGAGAACAAAAAAGGATTGAGATATTGGAGCAAGACTTAAAAAAACTGCGGAGGGAGGAAGACCTTATGAAAAAGTTGCATGCTCGAAACAAAAGACTTGCTCGTGAAAAAGAAGAACTGGAAAAGGAAGCAAAGAAGACCTGGTTTCAAAAGCTGCTAGGCTAAAATTCATACGGAGCATGGGGCTCAAATATCGATGTCCAAATCAAGTTCTTCCCTATCGTTATTCTTTTCGAGCTCCTTTTCTAACTGATATTCTCTAGCTCCGGCATGAAATTCTCTAGAGTAGGGCAGTATGCGAAACGTCATAAGCAGGATAAGCAGACCATCGAAGAATTGGAAGCTAAGCTAGAGTTGCGTTCAGCTTCAGTCTTCAAAAAGCTTTTTTCATCGAAATAGAGTGGAGGAGGGGAGGCTTACTTGTCCATATCCATATCCTGATCTTTTTCCGGCTCTCTATGGAGCGGCTCATAGCCTGGGTGGTTATCAATACCAGGAAACTGATTTGTTTTATCCAACTCGGCCTCCATTTGATACTCCTTGGCTCCCGCATGAAAACCTTTAGAGTAGGGGGCATCCGTATTAGCTAAGCTGGTGAGCATCTGCTGGGCAAGCTCAGGCTCATACTTCTGGATAGTATAGCCATCATTGAAGCCATCTAACATGTGTTGATCCTTTTCCATCAGTCCGTATTTACAGCGTGTTGATCCAAATAATCGAGAATGGAATCTCGATCATAATAGTACTTTTCTATATCAGGTGGTTTAGATACGCGGATCGCTCGATTATCGCGAAGTTTCTGCAAGGTATTCTTACTGACGCCTAATAGAGCCATGGCTTCTTTACTATCAATCCATTTCTTCTGTGTTTCCCCATGTTTTTCTCTCAATAGCTCGGCCAGTTTCATCATCAGCGATGAAACGGACTCAGAATTTAGGACGATCTTGATATTTGCTTCGAGATCAGACACAGGAAAAGTGGTTACAAATAAGAATTAGAAACGTGAATATAATCATTATTGGTAGAGGGGAGGGACTGAATATCGGAAAGAATAATGACGACAATAAACAGAAAAAGGCCAGACTCATACTGAATCTGACCTTAATTCCTTAGCTTTGTTAAGCTCAAAACGCCAACTGTTCCGACAACTCGGCAATTTTAACATTGCGTAAGTTGTTGATAATCAGAGTTGATGTTTCTCCTTTAGTGATCCCAGCAGGATTCGAACCTGCGACCGCCTCATTAGCTTACCAACTACAGTTTTCACTGCTTTCGGGGTGTTCCCGAAATTTGTGGTCTGGACTATAACTTCACCATTTCAGGTGCAGCACGTTTAGTCTCTACGGAACCTGGCAATAATCATCGGCAAAATTTACATTTTGTCGCTGGTTATTCTTTGGGATTTCTACCCTCAAGCAAACTGATTTATTAAATTGATTAGGATCGAAGTAATAGCACTTATCAGTATCCGGGCAATAAACACAATAGATATCTATGTATTTCTTGTCCACGGCTACATTATGCATACGCTTCGAGTCGCTATAAGTACTACTAAAGTTGATATTGAGATTACCTCTACTATCAACTGAACGCGCTTTGACCTGAACCGTCCGACTAACTCCTCCTTTATGGATCATTAAATCAAATGGTGCATGTTCGGTTTGCGGTATAGCAACAATGAACCCTTTTTCAAATAAATCAAGCTGAGCCTTCAAAATGCCTAAATCTCCAAGTGATTTTGTATGATGCTTTTTCATAGAACAAAAAGATTCGTTGACGAATAATATTTGTTCCTGCTGCTTTTCAAAACACTAAAAAGATACCAGTTTCCTCGGGATTGCCATTAATACCAGCAAAGCTGATAAAAGAAGGTTTCCCCGATACGGTGCTGTCCACTCTACCCATTTCTGTTTCTGAGTAGAGGCTCCTAATATTGTCGGTAGCTTTCTACCGACGGCTTAAAGTGAGGTGCTCTATCCAGCTGAGCTATAGGACCATTTTCACTTCAGCGGCAAAAATAAGCATTTATTTCTCCTTCTGCCAAGTACTCAACCTTTTTATTATCATTATAGTTCCTGCCTCTGACTAAACCATCAGCCCACCATCTAATACATACGTACTGCCTGTCGTGTAACTGGCTTTATTGCTTAGAAGAAAAAATACGGTTTCGGCCACTTCTTTCTCTTGTCCGTAGCGACCTAGTGGCACTTGTGCCTTGAAGCTTTCCTTCACGGCATCGGCATCTTCTCCAAGGCCCTGTTCTAGACTGTCCATCATCCGGCTGTCAATAACGCCAGGGTGGACGGTGTTTACTCTGATATTGCGCTCGGCACCTTCCAGCGCAGCGGTACGCATAATACCAATCGTGGCGTGTTTACTGGTAATGTAGGGCAACATGCCCGCAGTGCCTTGCAAGCCGGCTACGGAAGAAGTGATGACAATCGCGCCACCTTCACTAATCACCGGCATGACGTACTTCATACCCAGCATTACGCCGTATACATTTACTTGCATGACTTGGTCAAAATCCTCCAATTTGACATCGGGGATCAAGGCCACTTTGCCTTCAATGCCTGCATTGTTAAAGAATAAGTCTACACCACCGAATTTTTTCACGGTAGCATCTACGTAGGCTTTTACCTCTTTTTCTTTGGTAACATCGGCTACGTGGTAAGCAACTTGATCCGTAGGAAGACTTTTTGCTTTCGCTTTTAAAGCATCTTCTTCAATGTCAACCAACATGATATTTGCCCCAGCTTGTGCAAAAAGCTCAGCTGTGGCATAACCAATTTCTCCGGCAGCACCTGTTATAATTATGGTTTTATTTTTCATTATTCATTTGTTTTTTAGTCAAAAAATGCTTCTACTTCCTTTTTTAAGTTTTGCCATTGGGACTTGTTTCCGCTTAGGGCGGCAATGACTTCTTTGGCTTTCGAAAGCCCAAAGCCACTGGCTTCTTCCCAGCCAATCTTGGGCGGCAAGGCAAGTTCTCCACTGTTGACAATGGCATTGATCACGAAGGGGCCTTTGCTAGCTTTGGCCTGAGCAATGGCTCCGGCAATATCTTTGGCATGCGCTACTTTGATGCCTTTTCCTCCGCAGAGTTCCGAGAAAGCGGCAAAATCAAAATTATTGACTTTCAGGGCATCCAGATTCGGCATCAAGCCAGCTTCCTCCATTTCTATTTTCACAAACCCTAACTGTGAATTGTTGAGGACCAAAATCTTGATGGGTAATTCGTAGGTGACCGCCGTCATAAAGTCTTGTAGGGTCATATTGAAAGCACCATCTCCGACAATGGCCCAAACTTCACGTTCAGGATAGGCAAATTGAGCACCGATGGCTCCGGGCAGGCCAACCCCCATGGAGCCGTGATTGAAAGAGCCTATCATACGGCGTTCGCCGTGGAAAGACATAAAGTTGGAAGCCCAGATGGCCGCCGCTCCGGTTTCAATGACGAAAATGGCATCGTCGCTTGCCTGGTCGCTGATTTGTTGGGTGAAAATTTGTGGGTGTAGCGGTTCCAAGTCGCGTTCAGCGTCTGCTTCATTGCGACGGTCTTCCAGCCACCGTTGGAATTGATCTTCTAGCTTGCGCAGGAAATCATCTTCTTGCTTGGGGTTGATCAGCGGAATCAAGGCCGTTGCTGCCGATTTCAAATCAGCGTGCAATCCATAATCTACCGACGTTCGGTTACCAATGTTTTCCGCCCGAACATCAATTTGTATGGTCTTCGTATTCTCCGGAAGGAATTTGGTATAAGGAAAATCGGTTCCCAACATCAACAATACCTCACTATCCATGACGGCTTGATAACCAGAGGGATTGCCAATTAACCCGGACAGGCCGACCACTTGAGGCGTTTGGTGATCAAAAATATCGGATGCTCTCAGACTGTGTGTAATGGGGGCTTTTAGGCGTTTTGCGAGTTCCAGTACTTCTGCTTTCGCATTGCGGCAACCAGCGCCAGCAAGAATGCCAACGGTAGTAGCTTCGTTTAATACTTGGGCAATTTGTTTCAGCTGCTCTTTTGGTGGCACCATCACTGATTTGGAACGAAATACCTGGTGAACAAAATCGGTATTGGCTGCGGGCATCGCGGCAATGTCAGCTGGCAACTCAATCCGGCATACCGCTGATTCGTTAATCGCTATTCGGATGGCCCGCAAGATAACACGGGGCGCTTCCTCTGGTGAGCGAATGATGGCCTGGTATTCACAAACGTCATCATAAATCTTCTCGAGATCTACTTCCTGATGATAATTGGTGCCAAGGTGTTCTACGGGGATTTGTCCGGTAATTGCAATAACAGGACTGCGTTCCTTTTTGGCATTATAAAGGCCATTGATCAAATGCAGGGCACCCGGCCCCACGGTACTCGCACAGACGCCAAAATTACCCGTCAGCTCTCCTTGGGCAAAGGCCGCGTAGGCACCATTTTCTTCGTGGTTGACTCTGATCCAGCTGATGTCTTCTCTTTTACCAATGGCCGAAACCAAAGGATTGAGGGCATCACCGGCTACACCAAAAATTTGTTTTACGCCCTCCTGGGCTAAAATATCGAGGAGTTGTTCAGAAACGTTCATAGTAGTTGTTTCTTTTCCAACCTGAGATTTTTGGGGAATGTTCACTTAATGCTTTTTTTGAACAGTTTGTGGATGCCGTGAAATATGGCCAACGTACCAACCTCGTATCTTTACAAAGAACCGATGCACCCTTTCAGTACCCTTGATACTGCTGAAGTACGGGCCATCCACCATTATCTGACTTCCTTGCAGTAAGCGCATGGCATTAATTGATTAGATTTACCATACAAAGGTCACCTTGAAGTACTTGATACTTTCTCAAGGTGGCTTTTTATTTTACTCAGATAATAATTTCTTTTGAATAAAAGGACCGAGGATAATTTTGCTGCGCTAATCGATCAATACGACGACCTCAAATTCGCACTCCTCGAAGCGCAAACCTTTGATCCCATCCATTTTGGTTTTCCTCCCTTGTATTACCAAATCATGGAAAGCGATCAGGAGAGGGTAGGGGCTTTCCAGAGGGCTTTTGCACTGTACGATTTTCACAACAAAGTGGTTTGTGAAGCGGGGGTAGGGCGCTTAGCACTCACGCGGTTTTACCTTCCTTTCGTAAAACACGCTTACCTCATAGAGCACAACCCCGATTTGCGATCAACCATTGAAGCGGTTATCGCGCAAAACAACTGGCAGGATAAAGTTACCTTGCTATTTGATGATGCCCGTACCGTGGTACTCCCCGAACCCATTGATACCCTAATCGGCGAGATGATGAGTATTTTTTGCGCCAACGAATACCAGGTACAGGTTTTTCAGCATCTCCGGCAATACCTTCGTCCTGAGGGTACACTGTTTCCCCAGCGGATTATCAATCTTGCCCAACTGGCACAGGTTGATTTTTCAACTTCTCCCAACCATTATCCAATCAACTTTACCCGGCATCTGCCCACGGTACTCTCCGGCCAGGTGGCCGTCAATACGATTGCCTTAATGAAGGAAGTAGAGCAGGAGGTCAATATTCAGCAGCCTGTGACCGCATTGCTCTCTGGCGAAGTCAACGCTTTGTGCCTACGTTCCTTTGTAGAGATTTCTCCTGGCATCAATTTTACGGGCACGGATAGCTTGATGCCGCCCACTGTCCTCAAGTTAGCGCACTCCCAAGCTGTTGAAACAGGAGCAACTTACCAGCTGAAAGGCCATTTTAAGTATGGCACTTCGCTGGATGATGCGGTGTTTTGGTTGGAAAAGTAAGGGGGAACCATCTTAGCAGGTAAACAGAAGGAGGGCTTGCGTACTTTTTTAGATGCTATCATAAAGTAATTAATCGTTAATTAATTTTACTCATTTAAAATTTTCTCTCTTGTTGATTTTTTAATTATTGACAATTTTTTTTGTGCAACTTTGGCTAAATTCCACTAATTGGAAAATATTATTACTTTTAATCTACAAAATTACCACCAATGAACCCCAACACGCTCTTCTACGAACCCTCCGGCAGAATTAATCCAATTGGTCTGGCTGCTGCTTATATTGCTGGGTTGCTGATAACGAGCTTGTTAGCGTATCTCTATACGCTGATTGTACAGTTCATTCCTTTGATATATTTCAACTTTCTGATCACGGTCGGTTTTGGGATTGCTCTAGGAGTTCTCGTGCGATTGTTGACAAAGTTGACCCAAAATCGCAGTCTTCAACACCAACTCATCCTTGCCATTGTACTGGGGCTTTTTGCCAATTATTGTCAGTGGGTTGGCTTCGTCGTTTACGCCGTGATGGGGAGTATTCCCAGCATCGGAGATTATTACCTCAATCTTGGATTGATAACAGCACCCGACACCTTTTTCGGGGTGATTGGGGAGATCAACAGGGTAGGAATGTGGGAGGTCTTTGGTATCCCTTTTAATGGGGTAATCCTGACCATTATCTGGTTGCTGGAATTTGCGATAATTGCCGCTTTCCCCGTTATCGGGGTGTACAAAGCAAAACCGATTCCCTACGCGGAAGACCTGCAAACCTGGTACCCCAAATACGAGCTCGATACAGACTTTGAAGCCATCCTCGGGCCCGATCGCTTTGTGGAACGCTTGCGGGAAAATGCGCTTACGGCACTGCAAGAACTCGAACCAGGTAAGGCCTGGAAGTATTCAAAGGCGCATATTCACTACCTTCCTGAGGCTACGCACCAGTATCTCAGCATCGAGAAAATCTATATTGAAGAACGAGGCCAGGGAAACAAAGAAGTAGAAGAGGTGATCAATAATTTTCGGCTCGACCGGCAAATGGCCAAAGCTATCTTAGATGCTTTCCCGTATAGAAAAGAGAAGTGGGAGTGGTAGGTAGGCACTTCGTTTTTATTATCAGCTTTAGGAAATATTTTTTCAACGCGTTATATCTCTGTTATGAAATATTATCCCATTCTTTTGTTGTTACTAGCAATCCTTCATGGTATTGATGCTCAAACGGATACCGTTATTCTCGCTGAAAACCGAGAGCAATTGGTGCAGATGGTGAGAGACTTGGAGGATGATCCTCGTTATGCGGTTTCGGTAACGGTCTTCACCGGAGAAGTGAACCCCGCTGGTGATCCTGATGGCCGTTGGATTTATTATGAAGACTTGGACAAAAAGCTTAAGATCTATGAAGGTGAATATGTTGATGGTTTAAAGGAAGGAGTCTGGCTACGCTACACGAACAATTATTGGGGCAGTAAATTGTCCGCCCAGGAAAATTGGAGGAATGACAAATTGCTAGAGTATGCTTCTTTTTATGATACCCACAAGCCATCTATTCATTTTAAAAGTAAGTATGGTGTAGACGAGGAAGCCGCTTTGGCAATGTATGTTCTCGAACAAATTGGTCATGGGTTAATGTATTATTTGCCCCAAAGTCCAGATGAAATAAGGGTCCAAATTTTGGATATAATCGTTTCCATTTTACTAGATGCTGGCCTACCTCAGGCAGAAATAGCGTTCTGGAACCACGAGGAACAATTAAGCAGGGAATATCTTATTGAAAACAATGAGTTAGTGCAGCAGATTCACTATCAGTATAGTTTTTCGAAAATTGAGCAGAAGCAAGTATTTATAAATAAGCTTTTACATTCTACGGAAGTATATGATTTGCAATATTACGAAAAGCGTTACGTAAGGACTTATTATCCTAACGGAGAAGTAATGGAAGAAGGAGACTTGTTAATTGAGGAAGACCGCAAGACAGGTTTATGGAAGGGCTACTACGAAAACGGGAAAAAGAAGTATTCGGGCGTTTACCGGCAGGGAGAAAAACATGGAGTTTGGAAACATTGGACAGAGAACGGCGACGTCGTTGAGAAAATTCAATATAAAAATGGCATGGTTGTAGACTAAGAGACGGAGAAAAAATAAGTGTAACAGCTTTCGATTTTTATAAATCTCAAAAGAAAGTTGTTCCACTTATTTCCGTCAATTTTGATGAGCTTGCTACAACTCCGAGGAACTAAGTGACAACTCTGAGGAGCTTGCGACGATCAGCGAAGCTAATCACCGAAGCTAAATTACTAAGGTTGTTTTGGGAAGTTCTGTTTAGACATCGGAAAAAACAGCCCACTTAAAGTGCTATAGCTGGGGCCAGCGTGAATTTCGTTTGTTTTTCATGAGTGAGAAAATAGAACCAGCGGATGGGTTTTGCGAACTTTTATTTCTTATTGAGGATGTTTTGGCCAATAAATGATCTGAATTCATCAAACAGGCCCTTGGTTTGATTTTGCACTGTTGGCAAAAAACAAATGCTCTTAATCTTGTAGATCACTTAATGATTTAATGGATACATTGCTAATCATCCAAAGAAATCGTTCTATTTTTATAAGCTCTTCAATTTCTGTTTGAATATTTTAGAGCACTGCCCAACCGCCAAATAAGACCGCCATAATCTAAGGCTGTCTATGCAAGAACAACTAACTGACCAAAACCTAGCTGACGATCTTCAGCAGCAAAGTTTATACTGCCCCGAATTAGAATCTGATGCCTGTGGTACCGGCCTCATTGCCAATCTCAGTGGCATTCCTACGCATGATTTGATTAAAGATGCCCTGACCATGCTAATGAACATGGAGCACCGAGGGGCTTGTGGCTGTGAACCCAATTCTGGTGACGGAGCAGGAATTCTGATTCAATTGCCCCACGATTTTTTGGTAGACAAGTGCCAGGAAAATGGCTTCACCCTCCCCGAGTTTGGAAAATATGGGGTAGGTATGGTCTTTTTTCCGGGTGATAAAATTTTGAGTGATCAGTGTCGCTTCTTATTTGATGATTATATTGATGAGCTGGGTTTAGAACTTTTAGGTTACCGTAAGGTCACTACCGACCACGAAGAGGTAGGGCCTACTTCCCGCACTACGGAGCCACGAATGGAGCAAGTCTTTGTGAAGCCCAAAACAGAGATGACTCCCGATGCGCTAGAACGCCGCCTTTTTGTTTTGCGGAAATATGCTACCCACAACATTCATCAAACTTACGCGGCTACCAAAGACCAGTTTTACCTGGCTTCTTTTTCCTACAAAACCATCGTCTACAAAGGACAATTGACGACCTGGCAATTACGCCCTTATTTTCCTGATTTACAGGATATTCGCTGCAAATCCGCGATTGCTTTGATCCACTCTCGTTTTTCTACCAATACGGTACCCAAGTGGAAACTGGCTCAGCCCTTTCGCATGATCGCCCACAACGGAGAGATCAATACCGTACGTGGCAACCTGAACTGGTGGCGGAGCAAAGAAAGCTTGCTGGAGTCGATCAAGTTCTCACAGGAAGAGATGGATAAATTGCTACCTGTCTGCGGTGAGCAGCTTTCAGATTCTGGTAATTTTGACAATGTTCTTGAATTTTTGGTCCTCAATGGCTTCAGTCTGCCGCACGCTTTGATGATGATGATCCCCGAGGCCTGGCAGAATGATGAACTGATGCCAGATCACAAGAAGGCCTTTTATGAATACCATCGTACCATGATGGAACCTTGGGATGGGCCCGCCAGCATCTGCTTTACGGATGGTATCCTGGTAGGAGCGACCCTTGATCGCAATGGTCTGCGGCCCTCTCGCTACTGCCTCACCGATGATGATCGATTGATCGTTGCTTCCGAAGCGGGTGCATTGGTTATCGACCAATCCAAGGTGGTGATGAAAGGTCGCTTACAGCCTGGGCGTATCTTGATTGCCGACTTAAAGGAGCACCGGATCATTGGTGATCAGGAATTGAAAGACACCATCTGCCGCCGTTTGCCCTATAGGGAATGGCTGGATGCAAATCGGATCACCCTCAAAGACTTACCGCTAGAAGAACGCCCAGGGACTTCCCTGCACAAGGATACGCTCTTCCGGCTTCAGCAACTGCACGGCATCACCAAGGAAGACCTGAAGGTGATTATTGAGCCGATGATTTCCAAGGGGCAAGACCCAATTGGGTCCATGGGGGCTGATATTCCTCTGGCTTGCCTCTCGCACCAATCACAGCACCTTAGTAATTATTTCAAGCAGCTTTTTGCCCAGGTTACCAACCCACCCATTGACCCGATTCGGGAACGTTCGGTGATGTCGCTCTACGCGATGTTGGGTGGGGAAGACAATATCCTGGATGTAAAACCGGAAAGGGCGCGCTATATTCACCTCGATCATCCGTTGTTGACCAATGACGATTTGGGGCGGATCAAGCAGCTGCACCACCCGCATTACAAGACGGGCACCATCAACGCTATCTTTAAAATTGGTGGGCAGTCGGGCCGCTTGCGTGCTGCGGTGGATCACATCTGCGCCATGGCGGAGGACCTCGTTCGTAATGGCCACGGCATCTTGGTGATCAGCGACCGTCAGGCGGATGCCTTTCATGCGCCCATCCCGAGTTTGCTGTCGGTAGGTGCTATTCACCATCATCTGGTACGTCTTGGCTTGCGTTCTCAGACCTCCCTGGTGGTAGAAACGGGCGATGCTCGGGAGACGCATCATTTTGCTACCCTTATTGGTTACGGAGCCAGCGCTGTCAATCCTTATTTGACTTACGCTACGATCTCCGATTTGTACCACAAGGGAGCTTTCGGGAAAGAAAAACCTCGCGATTATTACATTGAAGTATACAATAAGGCGATCGGCAAAGGCTTGCTAAAGATCATGTCAAAAATTGGCGTTTCTACTTTGCAATCTTACCAAGGGGCACAGATCTTCGAAGCCTTGGGGATTCACCGCGAGGTGGTAGATCATTGTTTTACGGGCACCATCAGCCGTATCCAGGGGGTTGGTTTTGATGGGATTGCTCGTGAAAGTCTGGTACGCCATGATTTGGCTTACCCGAAACAGGCACTCCCTAATCCGCAGTTGGAGGTAGGTGGCGTTTACCAGTGGAAACGAAGAGGGGAGGAGCATACTTTCAATCCCAAGAGTATTCATTACCTCCAGTTGGCCGCTCGTACCAATGACTATGAGGCATATAAAAAGTACGCCGCTGAAATCAATCACCAAACGGAGAAAGCACTTACCCTTCGCGGCTTGTTGGCTTTCCGTAAAGGAGACCCTATTCCAATAGAGCAGGTGGAACCCGTAGAGGCGATCATGAAGCGTTTTGCGACTGGAGCGATGTCTTTTGGTTCGATTTCCTGGGAGGCACACACCACCTTGGCGATTGCGATGAACCGCATTGGTGGTCGCAGCAATTCCGGAGAAGGTGGAGAAGATGAAGTGCGCTTCCAGATGGATGAGCATGGCGATAGCATGAATTCGGCTACCAAGCAGGTCGCTTCGGGGCGTTTTGGGGTCACGAGCTATTACTTGAGCCAAGCCAATGAATTGCAGATTAAAATGGCGCAAGGCGCTAAACCCGGAGAAGGAGGGCAATTACCCGGCGGAAAAGTTGACGACTGGATCGGTCGGGTACGACATTCTACGCCTGGCGTAGGTTTGATTTCGCCACCGCCTCACCACGATATTTATTCCATCGAAGATTTAGCACAGCTGATTTTTGATTTAAAGAATGCCAACCGGGATGCTCGCATCAATGTAAAATTGGTTTCCAAAGCAGGGGTGGGTATTATCGCCAGTGGTGTAGCTAAAGCCCACGCCGATGCTATTCTTATTTCTGGTTATGATGGAGGAACCGGGGCATCACCACTGTCCTCCATTCGTCACGCTGGCCTTCCGTGGGAGCTTGGTTTGGCGGAAAGCCACCAGACCCTGGTAAAAAATAAACTTCGTGATCGGGTGACCCTCCAAACGGATGGTCAGTTGCGCACTGGGCGGGATTTGGCTATCGCCACCTTGCTTGGCGCAGAAGAATGGGGTGTTGCTACTGCGGCATTGGTCGTAGAAGGGTGCATCATGATGCGCAAATGCCACGTAAATACTTGCCCGGTAGGTATTGCGACCCAGGATACAGAACTGCGTAAGCGATTTACCGGTAAACCGGAACACGTGATCAATTTCTTCCGCTTTTTAGCACAAGACCTTCGCGAGATCATGGCGGAACTAGGCTTCCGTGCCATCAATGACATGGTGGGCCACGTAGAGCGTCTGAAAGTGAATCGGGAAGTAAGCTACTGGAAATACCGGGATTTGGATCTTACCCCTTTACTGTACAAGGAAGCGGTAGGAGAAGAAGTAGGGCAGTACAAGAAAGTCGTTCAGGATCATGGTATTGATCAGATTTTGGACCGCCAACTAATTGCGCACGCCCAACCGGCCTTGCTAGCTGCCCAACATGTGAAAACGACCTTTGCCATCAAAAACACCGATCGGGCAGTAGGCACGATGCTTTCTTACGAGATCAGTAAATACTGGAAAGGAGATGGTCTGCCGGATGCTTGTATCCAGTATCGTTTCCGCGGCTCAGCGGGGCAGAGTTTTGGTGCTTTTGGCGCTCGCGGGATCGAGTTTGTCCTCGAAGGAGAAGCCAATGACTACTTTGGTAAAGGACTCTCAGGCGGTCGCCTCATTGTTGTACCTGACCGGGAAGCGAAATTTGATCCGGCTAAGAACATTATCATCGGGAACGTTGCCTTTTATGGCGCTACCGACGGAGAAGCTTACATCAAAGGATTGGCCGGTGAACGTTTTGCTGTTCGAAATTCTGGTGTAAAAACGGTGGTAGAAGGTATCGGTGATCACGGTTGTGAATACATGACAGGTGGCTTGGTCGTGAACCTGGGAGAAACCGGTAAGAATTTTGCCGCAGGAATGAGTGGAGGTATGGCTTACGTTTATGATCCGAGGAAGGATTTTGCCGAAAGGCTCAATGCGGAAATGGTAGAACTGGAGCCCCTCGGGAAAGATGATGAAATGCTGCTGAGGCAGATGCTGCGCAATCATTTTGCCTACACATCCAGCAAAACAGCCCTGGAGATGCTGAATAACTGGGAAGCTACCCTCAAGGTGTTTACCAAGGTAATGCCCAGTGATTACAAAGCCGTATTGGAGCGCAAGCAGGAAAAACCAGCCATTGATGTGAAAATGGCGCCCACGGCTTAAAAGGTCGGAAGTTGGAGGTGGGAAGTCGGAAATATTTGATTCCTGCTAGGTGGAACACTTTCCTCTTGTTCTTCGTGTATCTCACTTTACTTCCGACTTCCCACTTCCGCTTTCCGACTTCCCAAAACCCTTACACTTTTACACCTTTACACCCCAAAACCAACAACCAACAACAATCAACCAACAACCAACCAACAACCCAAAGAATATGGCCGATCCAACAGGATTTTTGACACACGATAGAAGCCTTCCCGAGCTACGGCCCGTGCAAGAGCGTAAGAAAGATTACAAAGAATTGTACCAGGAGTTTCCTCCTGAAAAGACCGTTGCCCAGGCCTCGCGCTGCATGGATTGCGGTGTGCCTTTTTGCCACAATGGTTGCCCATTGGGGAATATCATTCCCGAGTTCAACGATGCAGTTTACGAAGAAGACTGGCGCACGGCGTATGATATTCTGAGTAGCACGAATAACTTTCCGGAATTCACGGGGAGAATTTGTCCGGCTCCTTGTGAGTCGGCATGTGTGCTGGGGATCAACCAGCCACCAGTGGCTATTGAACACATTGAGAAAAGTATTGCCGAAGTGGCTTACGAGCGCGGTTACATCCGCCCCAATCCACCCACAAGTCGTACCGGCAAACAGGTAGCCGTGGTAGGTAGTGGCCCCGCCGGGCTGGCCGCAGCAGATCAACTCAATCGGGCAGGCCATACCGTGACGGTCTTTGAACGGGATGATGCTATCGGTGGCTTGTTGCGCTACGGAATTCCAGATTTTAAACTCGAAAAAAGAGTGATTGATCGTCGACTGGCAGTGATGGAGGCCGCTGGGGTACGTTTCCAGACCAATGCCAATGTCGGAGAAAACATTCCGGTTGGGCGTTTGCTGGCAGACTATCATGCAGTAGTGCTTTGTGGTGGTGCGACCATTCCGCGCGACTTGCAGGTTCCTGGACGTGAAAGTAAAGGCGTCCATTTTGCGATGGAATTCCTCAAGCAAAACAACAAGCGGGTAGCGGGTAAGGATATCAGTAGCCAGCTACCAATTTTGGCGACAGGTAAAAACGTGATCGTCATCGGTGGTGGTGATACCGGCGCCGATTGTGTCGGAACTTCCAACCGGCAGGGAGCCGCTTCCGTTACCCAAATTGAGATCATGAGTAAACCACCCACCGAGCGTGCCGAAAACAACTGGCCTAATTGGCCATTGATTTTACGTACCTCTACCAGCCACGAAGAAGGTTGTGAAAGAGAGTGGGCATTGATGACCAAAGAGATCATCAGCGATGCGCATGGTGCCATTAAAGCGATCCGTACCGTAAGGGTACTTTGGGAAAAAGATCCTGCAACGGGGCGCATGAACATGATGCCCCAGGAAGGTACCGAGAAAGATTGGCCTTGTGAATTATTGCTGATTGCTGCGGGGTTCTTGTATCCTCAGAAGCCAGGTTTGTTGGAACAATTGGGAATAGGCCTCGACGGCCGTGGCAACGTACTGGCCAACAATTACCAAACCAATGTGCCCAAAGTTTTTGCAGCTGGCGACATGCGCCGTGGACAAAGCCTGGTGGTTTGGGCCATTAGTGAAGGGCGTGAAGCTGCCAAAGCAGTAGATGCCTTTTTGGAAGAAGGCGAGAGTGTACTGGAAGCTCGCGACAAGGGTAAGTTGGTGGTAAATGGTTGATCGCTTGCGGAGATAAAGTTTGAAGTCGATAATAAAGAATAAGGCACTGATAACAGCTTGCCCGGATTGTGATTTTTCACCTGGTTGCTAATACATTGGTCACTGGTCATTAGTGATGTGTATAAAGCGCTAAAACACCATATTCAATGATTACTTCAAACACTAACAAGTTTTGGAAATGGAGTGCCTATGCACTCGTATTAAGCATTGGCTTTGTAGGTTTGTCCAGTATACCTTACGATCAGGAAACGGATAAGCTCAATTTCCCTCCCAAGCTTACCCCTGTAACCCCTTACGATGTTGATTTAGCCGAAAAAAAGGCACTAGAAGATGCTGGGAAATTCAATGAAGTGCAACGACTTTTTGAGGTTTTTTCCTGGCAGATGTTCGTTGCTCTAAACTGGCCTTACGAAAACGGTAAGCCTGCTCCAACGATCACTGGGGCAGGGAATCCACTTTGGAACAGTTGGAAAGAAAGTTACGAGGTGTACAAAAGTGATGGCTCGGCTCCAACTCCCTGGGGAGGTGATGAACTACCGCTGTTCGCTCAGAATAAAGTTGATAACTGTGAAAACATTCTTTACCGTACCAGCAAGTTTGCCCATTTGAGCAATACCGATTACGCGGATGAAATCGATCAGGCTTTTTCGGCGCCCATCTGGGATCAAAATGGAAACATGGTGCGGTATGAGGTCCGCATGAACGAGGTGGAGTTTGACTATATCGTCAAAAATGAACTCTACAACCTGGATGGCCAAATCAAGTTTTCGGAAAATGGCACCAAGGTGGTCAATTTCCCTTCCGGGAATAAGAAAAAGCAAGGAGCCATAGAAATCAAGCTGGCTTGGAAAATCCTGGCCGATGACGATCCCTTCCTTGATCGCTATTATCACTACAAGGCTTGTGTGTTAAACGCTGATAACACGTTTACGGAAGCTACTGTTGGGATGATAGGTATGCATATTGCTACCAAGACCGTTTCCTCTCCACAATGGATTTGGGCTACTTTTGAACACGTCGACAACCTGGAAGTCAATGTTTTGGCTACGCACAATGGTCATTATCTAAAGCCCTCATTTTATGATCCTAACTGCCAAACTTGTCCGATCAATGTTTTTCCGGATACCAGTGCAGCCTTGGTCAAGAATCAGATTCAGCGCGTATTGCCCATCCCCATGGCAACGCAGGCTTTAAATACGCAGGTGCAGGGAGTACTGGCCGCCGCAGATTCCCCCCTTCAATATTATCAATTGATTGGTGCACAGTGGCCTACCAATCCCACCAAGCCTCCCTATCCTGTTCTTCCTCCCTCAGATACGACCAAACGGGCAGTTCCAGAAGCCGTCATCAACAAAGCAGGCGGAGATGCTACGCCCGTATACCTCACCAATATGGTGATGGAAACGTATTTCCAGGGGGCAACGCAAGGCACAAATTTCAACTACCTCATTGCCAACGAACCCGCTTGGTTACAAATTGAAGGCTTCCCTCAGCAAACCACGGAGTTGATTTTTGGTACAGAAAGTTGCGTGGGATGCCATGCTTCAGCATCTATCGCGGTAAGAGATACGATCATAAGCGGCAAGCGAAGTGCCATCTTCGGTCAACGCTACCTTTATGAGAGTCAGGCCATTGGCGACTTCAGCTGGTTGATGCAGTTGAAAGCAAGTTTTAAGCAAGCACCTAAAACTCGCCCCGTCACCAAAACGCCTTCTAATCAGTAAAGTTAATACCACCGTTTTTAAACCCATATCGGGCGAGGTCACTCGCCTTTGAAAACAATCTATATTATGTCAAACTATCGTTACGTCCAAGTCGACGAATTCCAAGCCAATGCTGATGGTTGGAACCAGATGGGCCCGGTCAATTGGACCCAATCAGACGCCAGCACTATTCTCCTCACCAATCAGGATAATAAAATTGTCCAGCTATCCTTTTTATCGGCTACAGCGCTGCGCGTTCGGTTTAATCCGGCCGCACAACAAGCCAGTGATTACGATAATAACAATTCTTACGCGGTCGTCAATCGCAACCTGGGAACCGTGAACCTTTCTGTACAAACACTTCCAGACGATGGGGGTACTCTGCTGCTTGATACCGGCGTCTTGCAGGTAAAGGTTGGTTTGGCTCCCTACGGTATTGCCGTTTACAAAAAGGGGCAATTGATTCATGAGGATACTTATGATAAGAACCTCATCTACAGCAATGAGGCGGTTGCCAATTTGAAAAAAGCACCGGCCAATGAAAAATATTATGGTTTTGGTGAGAAAGCTGGTGATCAGTTGAACAAGCGTTCCTTTACGATGACCTTTTTCAATTACGATAATTTCACCTACAATGATATCGCTTCAGACGGCTCACGAATGATCCCTGATTCGCAAATGGAAGGAGGCCCACTTAACCCTACCGGCCCGCTTTACAATACGATGCCACTGGCTTTGGCGGTAGGCTATACGGATCCTAACAACCTGGCTGGCTCTTTGTACAGCTATGGTTTGTTTTTGGACAATGTCGCGCAGACCTACTTCAATATGGAAGCCAGTGATTACTCCGACATGAGTGGGAAGTACTATTTCGGAGCCCTGTATGGCGATTTGGATTATTACATCATGGTAGGCGATGCCGAAAACCCTATCAATGATGTCATGCGCCAATATGCCCTACTTACTGGTGGATCGGCAATGCCCCCTAAGTATGCTTTTGGTTACCAACAAGGGGGGTACGGCTATTACACCCGCGAGATATTGGAAGGGGTAGCACAGGATTACCGCAAGAACAACTTCCCCATTGATGGCTTGCACATCGATGTTGATTTTCAAGACAACTACCGTACCTTCACGAGCAGTAAGCGCAAATTCCCCGACGCAAAGGGGATGTTTGATGGCCTGCACAGCGCTGGTTTTAAGTGTAGTACCAATATCACAGGCATCATTACGGCCAACCCGCTGGATGAAAACGGTGATACAACTACGCCTTATCCAACGCGAGATAATATCTTGAATTTGAATCAGGATAATGCTGCCATTTCGACCTACAAGGACGATGCCCCCGTTCATCCTTTTATCTACAATACAAGGGATGGGCAGGGCGAAAACCCCAATATTTTTATCGCCAATGAGGGGTATGGGAATAGTAATGTTGTGGCAAAATATTCCCCTTCGCCGGGGCATCCGGATGGGAACGACGACCTGGGTACTTATGGGTTCTATTCCGACATGGGGAACCCCGATGTTCAGAAATGGTGGGGCGAGCAATACGAGTATCTGCTGTCAATTGGCTTGGATATGATCTGGCAAGACATGACTTGTCCTGCTCTGATTCCTAACTTTGATGATAATTATCCAGACAAGACGCTTCCTTTGGATATCATGATGTACGATAGCCGCACGGGGAGTTACGAGCCTAATGCGAAAATCCACAATACCTTCGCGATCAATTTGATCAAGGCCACTTACGAGGGCATCACCAAGCTGAAAGCCAGTGATGCCTTTAAAGGAACGTACAACTACAAAAAGCGCAATTTTATCATTGCACGCGGAGGCTACGCCGGGGTTCACCGTTACGCAGGCATTTGGACGGGAGATTCGGCGTCTAGCTGGGATTTTCTCAAAATCAATGTCCCTGAAGTGCTCAATATTGGCTTGACGGGCCAACCTATCTCTGGTTGTGATATTGGTGGTTTCGCGAATGGCTCGGGAAGTTCCTCTTCCAATGGCGTGACAGACCCTGAACTACTGACGCGCTGGATGACCTGTGGTGCCTTTTTGCCTTGGTACCGAAATCATTACGATAAGTATACCAAAGCGTTTCAGGAACCCTATAACTACGGAGAACCCGTGCTGAGCAATTGCCGCAAGTACGTAGAAATCCGTTATCGCTTATTACAGGTTTTCTATGATGCGATGTATGAAAATACGCAAAATGGCTTGCCCATCGCTCGCGCCCTGTTTGTGAATGATCCTGTTGATCCTCAGGTGTACCAGCATTGTGATGACCAGTTTTTCTTAGGGAAGGATATTTTGGTAGCACCCGTTGTGACGCCAAATACTTACCAGCGTGAGGTCTATTTACCTGCCGGTAGCGAATGGTACGTCTTCAATGATAACACGGAAGTACTGAGTGCTCCAACGCCCGGAGGAACTTTACAAAATTGGAACGTACCCATGGACCTCGTTCCGATTTATGTACGGGAAGGAGCTATTATCCCCTTGCGGCAGCTGGAGCAATACGTAGGAGAATTATCGGTCAATCCGATCACCTTCCAGATTTATCCTGGCAAAGACAGTACCTATACCCTTTATCAGGATGATGAAACGACCACGGCTGCGGAAGAGTCGGGGGCCTACCGGGTTACGGAAATCAGCCACGAGGGTATTACCAACGGCCAAAAGGTGACGATTCAACGCACTTACGATAAATATTCACCGAAGGAAACCTACTATTTTGTAGCACTTATTGGCACCAATCCGCCGGTGAGCGTATCCGCGCAGGCAACATCCTTGAGTGCGGTAGGTACTAAGCTTGAGCTGGATAACAGCAGTACCAACGCTTATTTTTATGACGCTGGCCTGAAAATAACTTACGTGAAAATATTGGATACCGCTGCTCAGCTAACACTGGAAGCAACGTATTAGCGGCGGTCTTTACCCACACAATACAGCCCCTTTATTGCGATTTTCGTAATGGAGGGGCTTTTTTGAAAAAAAAGAGGCGCTTCAACAGCGCCTTCCAAAGTTAGTGTATAAAGCTTAAGAGTTAATTCAATTATAGCGTGCAAGAAACTGGTGTTTGAGATAAGGGTTTTGAAGAAATGCTTAACCCTCAGGAAGTAAGGACGAATAAGTGTTTTCTGGAATAGAGGTTTTTCGTATGGCTAAAACCACTCTTGGTAATAGCTAAGCCACGTTTAGTACTTATCTTGGAGAGATCTACCGTTTTACTGATACATTGCTAGCATGTTTCAAATCGAGAAAACTTATCAGGGCTGGTCATGGGAGAGGGTCAGCAGGCACGTACTGTACTGGATGGCCTGGTTGCTTTTGTACGCAGCCATCAATAGTACCCATCAAGAAGGAAGTTTTCTTACCTGGACAGGTGTAGAGCTCATGATCATGGGCGTTAAGTTGCCCTTCACTTATTTTGTGATTTATTACCTGGTACCTAACTATCTGTTGACCAAGAGGTATACTGTTTTTTTTCCCTTGTTCCTTTTGTCTTCAATCATTGGAGGAGTTGTTATTTGGGGGCTCTATCACTATTTTCTCAATGCTACTTATTTTCATTATCAAGCGCCACAGTTTTTTAGTGCAAAAATCATTTACAAGGTGATTGATTTGATCTATATCGCTAGTTTGCCGATGATGTTTAAGCTCTACCAGCAGCAGCATCTCCAGGAGAAACGAGCTACCCAATTGGTGGAACAGAAACTGGGGGCAGAATTGAAAATCCTCAAGAATCAGCTGCATCCTCATTTTCTGTTTAATACCCTTAATAATCTCTACGGGATGGTGCTCACCCAGCACCCTCAAGCCGGAGAGGTAGTGGTACGGCTCTCTAACATGATGAGCTATATGTTGTATGATTGTGAGCGACCAGCAATCGACCTGGAAAAGGAAATTGAGAACTTGCAGAATTACATTGAACTCGAAAAAATAAGATATGGAAAACGATTGGAGTTTTCCTTTGAACTGGGAGGTGATGTTGCGGGGAAAAGCATTGCGCCACTTTTGTTGTTGCCTTTTTTGGAAAACGCTTTTAAACACGGCGCAGAAACGGATGAAACCAACTCCTGGATACGCATCAATCTATGGGTGGAAAATGGCAATTTGACCTATCTTGTAGAAAACAGTATCCCCTCTAACGGAACGGAAGATATGATGCCCAAGACGCAAAGTGGGGTAGGGTTGGCTAATGTACGCAAGCGCCTGGCTTTGCTTTATCCTGATAGTTATCAATTGGAGATTACCCGCAACGACACCTATTTAATCACCCTCAAACTAAACCTCGATCATGAAATGCCTCATCGTTGATGACGAAGAACTCGCGGTAAAAGTTATCGAAAACCACATCCAGCAGATTGACGGAATGGAGGTTGCAGGCGTATGTTACAATGCCATGGATGCTTTCACATTTCTGCAAAAGCAAGCCATTGATTTGGTGTTTTTAGACATACAGATGCCCAAAATATCGGGATTAAGCCTTTTGAAATCTATCCCGAATAAGCCCCCCGTAATTTTAACCACGGCCCACCGAGAGTTTGCTCTGGAAGGCTTTGAGTTGGACGTAGTGGACTATTTGTTGAAACCTATTTCCCTGGATCGTTTTTTGAAATCTGTAGGGAAAATTTACCGACTGCAACAGAAAACTGCTCCGGTTGCCAAACAGGTGGAGCCAGCCAAGGAGGAAAGTGCTACTTTCTTTTATATCAAAAGCGACCGGCAATTTATTAAAATTCTGTTGGCGGAAGTACTCTACATCGAAAGCCTTCGCAATCATGTAAAGATCGTTACTACCACAGGCAATCATACTACCTTGTTGGGAATCAGTCAGATGGAACAAAAGCTTCCTCCCCAACATTTTACGCGAATTCATCGCAGTTATCTGGTAGCACTCACGAAAGTGGATCGATTTACCCAAACCAATCTCACTATTGGAAAAAAGACCCTCCCCATTGGGCAAAACTATCGCGAAGAAGTTTTACAACGCTTGCAAGTGGACCTCATTTGATTCCTGTGTAGGCTGAACTTTCCTCCTCCTGCCCGTAAGGTAAATCCATGAGTTTACCCTGACCTTGACAAATCCTGCCGAAAAATCTTCTCCATTAGCTCGAAAAGGTCAGGATGCTTACGCTCAAATAGATGTGGCTGACTAAAGAAATATTCTGCGGCTACACTCAGGAATTCGGCCTGGTTGGTTGCACCATAAGGGTTGATATCCGAATCCCGATTTTTGATTTCTTCGATCTCTTCGTGCATTTCCTTCAACCAGGGGATGATGTAAGGGCGCTCCATGAGTATTTCTGGAATGCCATCGGTCTCACCATCCGCTTTATCCAGCAAGTGGACGAATTCGTGGATACCTACATTGCTTTTGCTGCGCTGATCTTCAAAACCCTGGTGAAGGGCCTGCTTGGACAGGATCATCATGCGTTGCATAGCACCGGTGCCTACCATACCCAGGATGTTGCGTTCTTCGCCCTCGGTTTGGTAGTCATGGTTGAACGTATTTTCGTATAGCAATACTTCGTTGAGGTTGTGGTAGCGCCAGCCGGGAAAACCAAATAGGGGGATGGTAGCACTGGCGGCCACCAGTAACCGATCAGTATCGGTCAGTTCTGTTTCGATGCCCGTGATCACCACATCCTCAAAAAACTGAAGTACAGCTTGTTCAAAGCGATTCTGTTCTTCGGTGGGTAAATTTTGGTAATACTTGACTTTCTCGTTGAGAACATCGCGCCAGGCTAGAGGAAAAGGCGTTGGCGGCAACTGATCGGATCGAAAGAAGAGCCACCAACCTATGCCGAGTAGGGCGAAGAGAATAATAGTGATAAGAATGGTTGCAGTCATAAAGCAGGAGGGATAAATGGGCGGGAAATTTCAGGGTAATCGTACTATTACGTAATCGCAATGGTACGATTACCCTGACCCCTGAAGAACGTTCAAACTGGCTTGCTTCTTTACAAACTCCGAGCAAAAACAGCGGTCGCTTTCGCCAGCTGTTGGATAGCTTCTTCTTGGGTGATGCCTGATCGTTTCAGCATTTTGAAGGAATGATCACCACCTTCGATGATGACGAGTTTGCTCTTTGGCAATGTTTCACAGACCTCCTTGATGAGTTCCGTTTTAGCAAAGGTGTCACGTGTGCCCTGGAGAAACAATTGAGGAATACCTATGTCGGCCAAGTGAGCAGCTCTTTCTATACCGATCTTTCCGGGAGCATGCAAGGGGAAGCCGTAATAGACAATCCCTTTTACGGGAGACAAATCTTCGACAGCGGCAAGTTGAGAGGTCATACGCCCTCCAAAAGATTTTCCGCCGACCAGGAGGGTCAGTCCATTCGCATATTCCAGTGCTTTTTTCAAGGCTGCCCTGATGACGGCTTGTGCTTTAGGTGGTCGATCAGGAGCACCCTTGTGGTTCTCCATATAGGCGAAGTTGAATCGCAGGGTGCCGATTTTTTCTACGCCTAATGCTTGGGCCAACTGTTCCATAAAGGGATGTTCCATTCCTGCACCTGCACCATGGCTAAGTACAAGTAGTGCTTTCGCTTGTGTTGGCAAGGATAATAAACCAGAAACGGCACCAATTTCCTCAGAAACAGGGATGTTGATCTTTTGGTTTTCTGACATGCTTGGTTTTTAAGGGAGCGAGAAAATGTAGACACGGATTCATCTTGCAGCAGCCACAAAATGCTATTGCTCAATCGAATGAATTTTGCCACTGTGTGTTAGCTCTTCGCTATCTGGGTACTCATTGGTTTCCGAAATGGTTTTTACAAATTCCGTTGGAGTAAGGTCAAATTCTTTCTTAAAAGACCTGCTGAAAGAATTAGGCAGGTCAAAACCAACCTTGTAAGCAATCTCAGCAATGGTTAGCTTTTGTTGTATTAGGAGGTCTTTAGCTTTTGTCATCCGGAAAGATTTCAACAAATCTATCGGCTTTTTACCGGTTAATTGTTTTACTTTTCTAATGAAATGCATGTGGCTAAGGTGCATTGATTGGCACATGGATTTGACATTAAACTCTGCTTCGGAGAGGTTTTCATTCATCAGGTTGACCAAGCGTGCTAGGAACTCCTCGTCAGGAGAAGCAATGGTCTCTGTTTTAGGCGTAAGCATAAAGTTTTTATTGAAGACTTCTCTAAGCTGCTCTCGTTGCTGTAAGAGGTTGTTCACCCTGACCAGCAGCAATTCCGGATTAAAAGGTTTAGTGATATAGTCGTCTGCGCCTTTAGTGTAACCTTCCAACTTACTTTCTTCCATGGCTTTAGCAGTGAGGAGGATTACGGGGATATGACTGGTAGCAAAATCGTCCTTTATTTTTTCACAAAAGGTTATCCCATCCATCTCTGGCATCATTACGTCACTTAGGATCAGGTCGAAAGATTGGTTGCGGGCCATTTTTAGACCTTCCAAGCCGTTGTTTGCCGTACTGACCAGGTAGTCCCTGCTAAGGATGTCTTCCAGAAAATGCTGCATATCCGGATTGTCTTCCACCACCAGTACGCGTGGCGCTTGGGAGTGCTCATGAGCGGGGCTTGTAGTGGTGGAATGCGTTGTTTCCTCTTGAAGCGTATCCATCAGTAAGGAAGCTTCCTCCCGAGCCATTTTTAGTGCGGGTTTTTCCAATACCGTATCCTTGGTGAGCTCTTCTTTTTTTAGCACCTGCGGTAGATAGATGGTAAATTTCGTGCCCTTCCCCAGTTGGCTATCTACCTTGATCTCCCCTTGCATGAGGTAGACGAGGTCTTTGACGTAGTATAGACCAATGCCAGAATGGTGGGAACCATTAACCCCCTCACCTGAGGTATAGTATTTATCAAAAATCAAATCAATGATTTCCTGGCTCATCCCAATACCGGTGTCTTCTACGATAATTTCGAAATAGTTTTCGTAGAAAGGACTCAAGTTGTTTTCCGATGCTTTTACGGTAGAAAGCTCAACGGTAATACTACTCCCCTCAGGGGTGAACTTGAAAGCATTGGAAAGTAAATTGACAATGATTTTTTCAACCTTGTCGGAATCCAGAAGCGTAATATTGTTATCCGTATGATCCAGGTATTCCAAATGAATATCACGATTGAGCGCGAGCCCGTCAAAGAGATCCACCATGCTGGAAATATAGTCGGCCAGGCAAATGCCACTAAGGTTAAGCTCCAGCGTACTGTGCTCAATGCGGCGCATCTCCAGGAGCTGATTGATCAGTTTGAGCAAGCGCGAAGCGTTGCGTTCAATCGTTCCATAATACTGTTGCCTTCTCTCCAGGGTAAGCTTTCCACTTTCTTTGATCAATTGAGAAATTGGTCCCAGGATAAGCGTGATAGGCGTTCGTAGCTCGTGAGAAATATTGGTAAAGAAGCCAAGTTTTGCTTTAGAAAGGCTTTCAACCTGTTCAATCATTTCTTCGAGCTGATCCCTCTGCTGACGAATTTCTTCGTTGCGGGATTCGAGGTCGATGTTGTTGGTTTCTAGAATTTTTGATTGTTCCAAAATTTGCCCCTGCTGAGCAAGAATCTCGCGGTTTTGGGTTTCAATCTTTCTTCCGCGCTCTTTCAGTTTATCATTGGCTTGGCGTAGTGATTCGTTCAGAATTTCCAACTTTTTCTTTTTGGAAATAACACGGTACTCATACACGAGAAAAATAGCGAGGAAGGCAAGAATAAGGGCAATAAACCAGGCCTGCTTCCAAATGGGAGGCAAAACCTTAAACTCAATACGTGCAGGAGTGGGGTCTACATTGAAATCAAGATCACGGGCCCTCACCTCCAAAGTATGGGTACCACTGGGCAGACTGGTAAACGTGAATTGCTGGTCTTTCGTAAATGGTGACCATTGCTTGCCATTCAGCCGGTAAGCATACATCAGCTGAGTGGCCGCTGTTTTAGCAAAATAATCTTTTCCTTTCCAGGAAATTAAGGTGTTACCGTCAGAGGATACACTTTCCAAAAAGAAGTCAAAGCTGGTTTCTGGTGGTTTGCTGCTGGGGCGGTAGCGGGTTGTAAAGAATTGCCCGTTTTCTTCTTCCGATTTATTGCGTTGATATGCTCTGCGTTTCCAACTGCGGGGTACGTGGTTGACCCAGATGTAGTTGTCGGTATGGTAAATAGTTCCTCCCTCAAAATCCATGTTGAGGCGCTCAGGAAAAATATTCTGCGTCCAGGATTTACCATCGAATTTTGAAATGCCATTTTCCGTGGCTACAATAATCATGCTGTCAGAAAGAGCATCAATACTGATAATCGTATTTCCAGAAAGACCAGAAGAGGTATTGTGATTTTTCCATTCCTTGCCATCGTAAACAAATAACCCATAATACCTGGACCCCACCAGTAATAGTTTGTCTGTACTACAAACGTAGTTGACGTATTGCTGGAGACGTTCATCAGGTAGGGAATTCCAGGTCTTTCCGTTGTAAAACAATAATTGACTCCCCCCCAGCCAGATGTTGCCATCCTTTGATTGACCTATTCCGTAAGAATTAGCCTGGTTAAGTCCGTTTTCCTGAAAAGGATGGTGTTTCCAGGTGAGTTTTCCTGCTTTAGGATCAACGAGTTGTAAAACTCCACTGTAGAAGCCGTGCACTTTTTCACCATCCACTGCTCCTCCAAACCACAAGGAACCATCACGAGCTTCAAAAACGGCCCGATAATCAATACCCCAGGATAATTCCCGGTGGATATGACGTTCCCAGGTGCCATTTTTGAGGACGGCAGTAGCAGCGTATCCCTGGTGAGAACCCGCAGCCCAGATTTGCCCCTGGGTTGTTTTTATGACGCGGATAGGAGCGTCCATAAGCCCATCTTCTACACCGTAAGAAGTCCAGGTATTTCCTTCGCGAAAAACAAGCCTGTTGTTGCGTTCCAGGAACCATTCCTGGTTTGGAGCGACTTCACACTGAAAACTGAGGTTCTCGTAAGTGAGCCACTGCTCGGTAGAAAAATCGAGAAGGAGAACTTTTGACTTGTAGCCAGCGACCCAAATTTGGTCACTTTGGCTATTTTGAAGAATGACTCGATTGGCGGGCACGGGATAAACAGGTGCTTTGTACACCGCCCAATGCCCCTGGTGGTAAGCGAAAATTTTAGCCATGGAACTCAGCCAGATGGTGCCATTGACCGACTGTACAATGTCCGCTAAGTATTCATCACTACCAAAGATTTTATTGATGAAAATGGTCTCCCAGTTTTCGCCATCATAGATGTGTATGCCCTTGTTGGAGGTAGAGTTGATCACCCATATTCTGCCATCAGCAGCTTGAAGCATGCGCTGGTCTTCGCCTAATTCGAAATTATCCTTACTGGCAATCACCTCATACTGATCAAATTTTCCATCCTGTACCTCCTTCCACTTGAAGCGGAGCAATTTGCCCATTTCCATTTTGGTAGTAAGCGCAAACCACACTTCTCCAGCCTTGGTTTCGAGCACATCGGAAGCGTATATCATATCTCCCTCTTTGGTAAGAAAATCGGGAGGTAATAACACGTAAGTGGGGCCAGGAAGAACTGCCTTTAAAGTATTGGCCTTGACCTCAGAAGTATAGATACGCGTGTTGCCATTCGTAAGCAGATGGATAAACCCCCAGTCGGCACAAGCAATCACACTTTGGTCGCGCAACTGCTTGATGCTGTGGAAAGTCATGGTTTGGTCTTCAGGGCTTGTGAAAACAGGAGTCCACTGCAGACCATTATAACGAAAAATGCCATTGGAGGCGGTCGCGTAAATGGCCCCATCTTTAGCGACCAGCAACTGCTCTACTGGTGAAGCGGTTAAGCCATTTTCTTGATTATGGGTTTTCCAATCGTAGCCATCGTATTCCAGTACTCCATCATTGTAACTTACCCATACTTTCTGATCGGCAGATTCTACCACATGACGAATCCCCTTGCCCTCTAGCTCTGGGAAGTGTTTCCAACGCCAAGGCTCCGTCAATGGATTGACGATTTGTGGGCTGTAGGGTTGTGCTCCCCAAGCCATTAATCCTCCCCAAAAAATGAAAACCCAGATCAGGATAAACCTCCCCATAATTAAAGTCTCTTTCCTATGAAAAACGAAAACAGGTACCAAATAGTAAGATAGGTGTTTTATTTGAGTTGGGCAAAGGTTGCAAAATTAAGTATTGAAGTGGTTCCTGTTACAGGAAAAATATGCTGAAGTTGGAAAAGCTGATTGTAAATAAATGTTGGTAGGATAGGGAAGAAAAAGAAGGTTTAGCGGCTAATACCCTGTCGCTGAGTTAATTTATGCGTCCTATTTGGTGAAAAACGGGTGTGCTGACCATCGCTCAATGTCGACCTTTATGGGGATTGTTGATTTTAAGAAAAAACGGCCAAATATTATGGATACTCCTTTTTCATTAGATGGTAAAAATGTATTGATTACTGGTGCCAGTCGAGGACTTGGTCAGGGGATGGCGCTTGCGCTTGCACAAGCAGGAGCATTTGTTATTTGTTGTAGCTCTGCTCCTGGAGGAACCGATAATACCTTGAAACTGATCAAGGATGCTGGTGGGAAAGGGATAGGTTTAGCTGCTGATTTGAGCAAGCGAGAGGAAGTAAAGTTGCTTTTTGAAGCCGCAAAAGAGGCTTGTGGCCAAATTGATGTCCTCGTTAACAATGGAGGTACCATTGCTCGGCACCCAGCAGTAGAATTTCCCCTTTCTGATTGGGATCAGGTGCTGGAAGTCAATCTGACCTCTGCCTTCTATCTTTCTCAATTGGTAGGCGCAGAAATGATAAAAAACGGCGGTGGCAAAATCATTAATACTGCCTCCATGCTTTCCTATTCTGGAGGAATCACGGTGCCTGCTTATACAGCCAGCAAGCACGGTATTGCGGGAGTTACAAAAGCACTGGCCAACGAATGGGCTCAATATAATATTCAAGTCAATGCCATTGCGCCCGGCTATTTCAAAACCGACAACACCCAAAAATTGCAGGACGACCCTGTGAGAAATACGGAAATCACCAAACGTATTCCAGCCGGCCGCTGGGGCGAAGCTGCTGATCTGGGTGGGGCGGTCGTATTTCTGGCTTCAGCTGCAAGCAATTATGTAAACGGCACCATGATTCCCGTAGACGGTGGCTGGCTGGCACGGTGACCTCTACGAATTTCAGTACGAACATTTAGTCCCACTTTTCCTCCCACACTGGATATGCTTTTCTCAGCAAGTTCTGAGGCCACTTTCCGTAAAATCCGTAACCTACCCGCCGCTCGTTCTCGATTTCTTCCAATTGGTAGTGGCTGATGCCGTCTCTACCCGTAAAAATGGGCTTGAAAGTATTGAGTTCGTAGAAGCGTGCCCAGATGGTACTCCCTTCTTCCTCAAAAACGACCCGATCTCGTCCACTTGGTTGATTTGGATCTTTGCGGATTTCTACATTCCATCCTTCAATTTTCAACGCTTCAAACCAAGCAACTGCTGCCCGGACGGCCCGTTTGATCTCTGGTGAAGGCTGGTCAATAGCCATTAACAGATACGTGATGCCGACGCTTTCTGATCCACTGAGTGAGGCGGGCTCAAATTTCCTGGCGGGTGCAGGCTGCAAGGTGTGTCGGTCGTGTTGAGCACACCAAACCGTTAGTTGGCCCTCTTGCACAACTTGGGTGTTTAAAATGCATTGTATGCCTTTTGGGAAGGCCTCTTTAGCGCTTGCACGGAGAGGAGGAGCTACCGCTTGGTAGCGTTCGTCATCTTCTGCCAGGCCTTTTATGATCCACATGACATCGATCATCGCGTTGTCGTTATAGGTGATATGCCCATGGTAGTTGCTGGTGTCGGGATAAGATTGCGGCCAGCCACCCGCCGTGTTTTGAGCCATCAGCAGATAAGCAATACCTTTTTCAGCGGCAGCTAGGTAGGCTGGATTGTTCGTGCGCTGGTGTGCCGCCAGGAGGTATTTTATTTCTGCTGTTGTCGAACGGTCATCAAGGGTGGCATCGAGACGTTCCTTATCGGCGATGAGTTTTACGCTAAGCTCAGCGGTGATCTCTTTACTGTAGTCTGTGGCGTCTCCTTTGTACTGAGGCCAGCCGCCATTTGCTCGTTGGTAAAGCAACATTTTTTCGGCTGTTTCATCGATTGACGATTGATTTATTTGTTGTGCGTTGCAGGTGCAAATTATTATGGTGAAAACAAGAGTCAAGAGTTGTTTCATAGCAGATTGGTTTTATCGTGGGAAGAACAAGCCCCTAAATTTGGGGAATCTTTGCTGTGAATAGCAACAAATGTTATCAATTGCTAGCTAATTGATAAATAATGAATAATCGCTGCGCAAGCGGTTAAGCTACCTTTGGGGAAACGAGATCATAAAACAACATGGTACAACCAAAAACAATAGGTAGGAATAAAATAATCTCTCCCCAATCTCCCAAAGAGCGTCGTCACGATTTACAGGTGATGGTTCCTCTAAAAAATGAGATCAGAAAGGTTGAAGCTTTCAATGCTATTCCCGCTCCTGGTGTGCAAGAAATCATTACAGAAGAAAATTCTAGCTTCCAATTTTTACGCCTCGCAAGAATATTGCTTCAGGAAGGAACAGCGAGCCGTAGCCTAGACAAAGCAGAGGCGGTTTACTACGTCAACCGTGGCAAAGTATCCATAACGGCGAATGGTCAGACGCATACCCTCGGTAAAGGAGATGTTCTTTACGTTAGCGTAGATTCAGAAGTAAGCCTCAGTAGCGATGAGTTTTGTGATGTGAGTGAATACAAGGCAGTGGCTTGCCATACCAAGTACCCGGATAAGCTGGTTCGACACACAGATATTGAAGGTACTGAGCTGGCCGCTGATTTAGGAAGCCAGCGGCCAATGTCACAACGGACCGTATTCAAGTTGGTAGATAAAAATGTCCAGGCAAATCGATTGTTGTTTGGTGACACTTACATGGCTCACCGAGGTGGGGTAGGGAGCTATCCTCCGCATTTTCATGGCCCTGATGGCCCTCACGGATTAGGGGCCAACGCCAAAGAAGAGATTTACCATTTTCGTTGTGAAACGGAGATTGAAGGCGATGTTCCTTACGTGTTGCAAAACTGTGCCTTGCCGGAAGAGAAGGTCAATGTTTACGCCCATATTTTTGATGAAGTAGCGATCAATGTGACACCTACTTATCACGATACTATTGCTCCACCTGCCGTCGACTTTATGTTTACCTGGTGCCTGGCCAGTTTTACGGAAGGCCACCGCGATTGGGCGGAAATTTACAATAAACCAGGCTACGAGAATGAATGGTAAAAGTACAAGTCTATTGATTAGTAAACTAATTTTCAGCTTTCACTTTTCGCTGTTCTCACACGCAAAGAGGAGTTGAAAAACCAACCAAAAATAAAAAAACATCATGTTCAAAATTTTACCTGGCCTACTTCTGTTGCTATTATTAGGCTGCCAATCGGCGGAAGTTTCAGAGGTTACTGCGGTCGATACCGTTGATCACTGGGCCGGCGTCAATGAGATATTGGCAAATATCAAAGCGCCGACCTTCCCGGATCAAACCTTCAATATTACCGAATTAGGAGCTATTGCCGATGGTACGACGGATTGCCTGCCAGCCATCAAAGCGGCCATCAATGCCTGCCATGAAGCTGGCGGAGGTAGGGTGCTGGTGCCGGCAGGTACTTATCTGGCAAAGGGACCAATCCATTTGAAAAGCAACGTTAATCTGCATATCGAAGAGGGTGCGACCATCCTGTTTAGTACCGATGCTAAAGACTATCTCCCCGTTGTCTTCACCCGCTGGGAGGCCGTAGAATGTTACAATTATTCCCCCCTCATTTATGCTTACGAGCAAGAAAATATTGCGGTCACTGGCCAGGGAACCCTGGATGGGCAGGCAAGCAGTGAGCACTGGTGGAATTGGGTGGACAATAAAGGGTATGGCTGGGAAGAAGGCATGCCGAGTCAGGCCGATGATCACAGTCGTCCTAAGTTGTTTGGTTGGAATACCGACGAGGTACCTGTAGAAAATCGCGTACTGGGAGAGGGGAGCTACCTGCGTCCCAACTTTGTACAACCTTACAAATGCAAAAACGTATTGATCGATGGTGTGACGATCCGCAATTCACCCATGTGGGTATTGCACCCGGTCTTGTGTGAAAACGTAACTATTCAAAACGTCAAGGTGATCAGCCACGGCCCTAACAGCGACGGCTGCGACCCGGAAAGTTGTAAGAATGTATTGATCAAAAATTGCTTCTTCGACACAGGCGACGATTGTATTGCCCTCAAATCTGGCAGAAACCAGGATGGTCGTCGGGTGGGTAGACCGATCGAGAATGTGGTCATCCAGGATTGCCAAATGAAGGACGGCCACGGCGGTGTCGTGATTGGTAGTGAAGTCAGTGGCGGTGCTCGCAATATCTACGCCGAGAATTGTATCATGGACAGCCCTAATCTTGAACGTGCCTTGAGAGTAAAAACCAATAAGGTACGTGGCGGAAAAATCGAAAATCTATTCTTTCGTAACATTAAGGTAGGAGAGGTGCGAGAGGCAGTCTTACGTATCAATATGCTCTACCCGATTTATTCGGATACCAACCAAGTATACATTCCGACGATTGAAAATATCTATCTCGAAAATATCACTTCCCAAAAGAGCAAATATGGCATTCTGATTGATGGCTATAGTGCGGAATTTCCTGTCCGTAATATCCAGGTCACCAACTGTCGCTTCAACGGTGTGAAAGAAGGAAATAAGATAACTTTTGCCGAAGGCCTGGATTTGCAAAGTCTTTATATCAACGACGAATTGGTTGATTAGTTTGATTAAAAAACTGTTATTCAAGTGATTATCATGCGTATACTATTGTTTTTATCCCTGTTTTTATTCGGAATTGGAGCCTGGTCCCAAACCGGACCAATTGGCTGGGCCAGCTTGAATGGAGGCACGACGGGCGGCGAAGGCGGAGAGGTGGTTATGATTACCAATCGCGACCAGTTGTTGGCCAATGTTACGGGGAGTACACCGAAAATTTTGATGATCGTAGATACCATTGCGTTGAATCTTTACGAAAGAGTAAAAGTTTACGACAATAAGACCCTGTTGGGAAGTTCACCGGAAGCCATGATCAGGTTTGGAGGACTGGAAATTCTGGGTGATAATGTGATTATTCAAAACCTCGCCATTGGCGATTTTTACGATGGCGACTGGAGTGGCACTACCCATAGTACGGATTGTATGACAATTTATGGTGTCAATGTTTGGGTCGACCACTGCTGGCTCTGGGCAGGCGCTGATGGATTGCTGGACGTACGCAGTGGCAATGGTAAGATCGCCGATTATATCACCATTTCTAACACCAAATTTAGCGATCACAACAAGGTATCCCTGATCGGGAGTAGCAATGATGATGTAGAATGTCGCGATCACCTGCGGGTGACTTTCCACCATTGCTGGTACGATGGAACGGTAGACAAAGGCCTCAATCAGCGAAATCCCAGGGTACGTTTCGGGGATGTCCATATTTTCAACAATTATTACGAAGAGATTGACTCCTATTGTGCTGCTGCTCGTTTCGAATCGGATGTGGTGGTCGAAAGTACTTACTTCCGCAACTCAAAAGATCCTCACGAAATTGAAGATCAAGGCTTGGGATTGGAAGATGCTGATTTGGTAGCGATCAATAACCTTTATGAGTATTGCACCGGCAACCAAACCTCAATGGGAGAGGCTTTTACCCCGAGCGATTTTTACGATTATGAACCCACACCCACTTGGGATGTGCCCGCCTTGGTGATGAACGAAGCTGGCCCTTTCAACCCTGAGAACAACATCCCACCCGTAGCCGTCGACGATATTATCCTTTACGGAGGCATGTCGGGGGCATTGACGATTTCCGCTACAGAGAACGACCTGGACGAAGATAACGGCGACCTGCGTATTGCGCAATTGGCCAACGACCCTCCCGGTTCAGCGACGATCAGGTTCAATAATATTTACTATTTCCCTCCGGCAAACGCGACCGGCATCGATACGATCCTCTACTTACTGGTAGATACGCAGGGAGGTGTAGATACTGGGCGGATCATTATTGACTACGAAACCGTCAACGGAGCAGAAGACCTGGAACTGCAGGATCAGCCGATACAAATATTTCCTAACCCTGCTAGCAATCAGGCAACCTTGCAATGGAATGCCCTCCCAGCGCAAGCATTTTCACTGAAAGTTTATGACAGCCTCGGACGTATAGTGTTCGTTGAGAACGAACTGCGTCTAAGCTCACCACAATACCTGTTGGATACCCAACAATGGCCCGCTGGTACTTACTTAGTGAGTATCCAAGTTGGGGCCGCTACTTATACCCAGAAATTGAATGTAACTCGATCTTAGATTAGACTTGTTCTGCTGGGGCAGTTTGGAGGGAACTCTGAGCCAAAGGCGATCAGCGAAGCTAAAATTGATGCATTATCGACCACGCGAAGCCTTTTTTTAGGAGCCTAGCCGTAGCTAAGCGACTTAAAAAAGGCACAGTGTGGGAAGATAAGGCGCGATTTGCACCCGAAATGATCCCAGCAGAACAAGTCTATTAGATAAGATTTTCTTTTCATTTCCCTTAACCGCCTGTTTTGAGTTGATCAAACCAAGCCCTAAATTTCTATGCCACGATGCAACAGAAACTAATACTCTTATGCAGTAGCTTGCTACTTCTTTTTAGCCATCTGGTACAAGCCCAGATCACCAACGCCACCCTTTATGACTTTCGTGATGGCACCATTATCGGCGCGGGTGCAAGCCCGGATGGTGTGCTGACGCTAGCTGGCGTTTACAGCCACCACGGCACGCAATATGGTTTAAATATGAAGGTAGACGGAGAGATTGGTGTCAGTGTAGACGGCAGCAGTACGCTTCGTTTTCTGGGCTCGCAATATTCTGGTCTTAACATGGTAGGGACTGCCGCTGAAAGTGGCGATCTTGGTACACACAATACGATGGTAACCAATGACTTGAGCGATACCTACGATTTTGTGTATTCAGGCAATGCAGCTGCGCTTAATTTCTTGCTGACCGCGGGTACGGGCAACGACCTTTATTTGCCTACGCTAGAAGTAATACCTGCGCAGTCTGGTGCGGAATCATTTGCTGCGGAAGAAAATATCGTCTACTACTATGATTTTCGAGATGGTAGCATTATTCCTACCTCCACTACAGGGACGGAGGATATCCACCTTGGTCTGGTCGATATTTTGGTCGGCCCCAGCAATGCCTATGGCTACAATGGCGCGCAGCACGGTTCTATCCTCAAGGAAGGCAATCAAATTGTACTCCAAGTAGCGGGCAACACCACCATCCGCATTGGGGGGAGTATTTATTCCAATGGAACCATCTCTGTCTCCAGCCCCAATGGTGCTTTCGATATGACCAGTCAGGCGGCTGCTACCTCGGGTAATTTCGGTAATGACGGCTCTACCGTAGACTTTCTTTACGTAGGAGAAGCGGGTACGGTAACCCTTGATTTTACGGGTACCAATTACATTCCTTACCTGGAAGTAGTACCTGTTCCTTTTGAGGTGACGCTTACTCCTTTTGTACAAAAGTCGGGTACCATTACAGTCAATGATATTATCATCAACTTACTCACTGGCGCTGACGCAAGCAGTAATGCAAGCATTAGCGTAAGTGAAGGATTGGTGATCAGTGCTACCCCTACAGAGGCTTCCGTCGCTATTGACTTGGCGGGTGAAGAACTCGCCTATTATTTGCCTACTTTTTCCGCCAGTATTGATACCGTAATAGCAACGGGCGATTCTCTCCTGGTAGCTTTTGCCGACGCAACCACCGATCCTATGGGGTTCTTGATTAAAGTAAGCGATAGTAGTCTGATTCCGGAAGCTGAACCGGGGGTTACCTATACCTACAATTTTGCCGATGGTTCGGAATTACCACAAATCGGTTATCAGTCACTTCGCTATCAAACCTACATTTCACACGATGGTTTATTGACCATTAATAGCAATACCGACGAGGAAGCCCAGCAGTTTGGTTACCACGATTCCAGCCACGGTGGCGTATTCTTTCCCGGAAATAGTTTTGACATGATCGTGGCGGGAGATGCCATTATCACCTTCATTGTAGATACTTATGGTTCTGCTGTCGACGCTGAGTTGGAAATCACCGACGCATTAGGTAATGTGTTGGGAGCCATTGCTGGCCAAAACATTGGTGGTGCCGATGGTTTTCCGGTGAGTTATGCGTACACTGGTCCTGCTGGTGTGGTCACGGCAACCCTCTTGAGTGAGGGATTCCCTACTGCGGAAATCTATCTTCATGGCCTGAATATCGAAAACGCAGCAGAAGTAGTTACTTCCAACGGTAAAACCGATGTTTGGGATTTTGGTGCCGAGCAATTGGATACCATGCTCTTCAATAACCAACTGGAGGAGAGCCTGATCAACAACTGGTACGATGCTTCCATTGCGGTAGGGAGTGCGGGCAATACGCTGCCCAATTTCAACGCCGGAGTCTTATCCTGGTTTGGTGGTGGAAATGACCGCCTGCGCACTACCAACACGAACCTTACGCGCTACGACGAGAACATCAGTAATGCAACGGATTACACTGGTAGAGTATACGTAAATTCTGCTGGCAATGCCGGACGCTATTTGAGCCTTACCCTCAGTGAAGATGATGAGGTTACCATTATCGCAAAAACCGATGCCGGTGGTACGATCAACTTTGAATACGTCGCTGATCCGGAAGCGCAAACCGATGTTGTGCCTATTCCGAGTGATCTAACCGAGTTGAACTTTGTTGCCAAAGCAGCGGGCACTTACCATGTTTTTGATACCCAAGGCAAACCCAGTTATTACCGGGTGAGCAGAAAAGATGCGACCTATGTAGACCTCGCTGGTGCTGTAGATGTGAGCCAGGCACCTGGTTTGCCCACTGATTATGCTATCGTATTCACCAACGAAGCAGGGAAATCCTGGAGCACTTCCGTAACTGATGGTGCTTACGAAATCACGCTTCCTGCAACTTATACTTACGAACTAAGCCTTTCCGGTGCCAATGGTTACATCATTGATAATGGAACTTCTGTGGAAGTGACGGAATCAACGACGGTACACGATATTACCATCATTAGTGTAGAACTCTACTCCGTCTCGGGTACCATTATGGGGCTAAATGGTGAAATTGCTAACCTTACCTTGCGTTACGAAGCAGATCCTGCTGCTGGTGCTATCTTCGTTCCTGCACCGGTGATTGATGCGGGTGCTGCTACGTATACGGTAGAACTAGAGCCTAATATTCTTTATACGGTGGTTGCAGAAGGCGTAAATGATTATGAATTACTCGTGGATACCATTACGATAGCCGGAGCAGTGACTGATGCTGATCTGGAATTTGCTGCAAAACCAGTGTACATTGTCACCATTGATGCTCAGAACCTGACTTCGGAACAACTGGCTGACTTGAGCCTTAGCTTCAGTAATCTTTACGAAGCTGGTTATGAATATGACTTTCCTTCCGTTAGCGGCATTAGTCTACGTGATGGAACCTATACCATTACGGCAGGAGGCGTAGATGCCTACCCTGTGGAATTGGGTTTGACTTCAAACCTGATGGTGAATCAGGGGGATGTCACCAAAGTCCTTACTTTTGAACCAGTAACCAACTGGCCTTTTAACGATCGGGAAATTGTCAACGGTGACCCTACCTACAAAGGCTTACGCTTCACCGGGACGGTTTACAACTCACCAAATCAAGGGCACTTGGCTGCCAACCCCGGTGCTACCATTGAAGTGCCCGTTAATCCGGGAGAAACGATCACGGTACAGTACTACTATACTGCAGATTTCTCGCTGGATGGCGGAACCGCTATTACTACCAATAGCCAAAGCACGAGCATACTTGAACAAACAGCGTATGTTTATCCGGGTGCTGAAGCTGGTTATGTGACCATCGCCGTTGGAAGTGGTGCGGGAACTACTTACTTCACCAACATATCCGTAGAGCAAACCCTACCTTACAGTGCGGTCATCACGGTTGGTGTGGACAAGGATTATCAAATCATCAACGAAGCATTGGCTGCCATCCGCAGGATGGATCGCAATGAGGAAGACCGCGTAACGATCTTGGTGGATCCGGGCAATTATGAGGAAATGCTCGTTATTGATGAACCCAATATCACCCTGAAAAATGCTGCTCCACTACCCAATATTGACTTACTCAACCAAGGTGTGGATATTGCCGAAGGTGCTGTAAGAGTAACTTCTTACTACGGTCATGGTTATGACTACTACAGCATGGGCAACGACCAGAAATGGAATGCTGATGTACTGAGCGTGAACCAGGAGAACGGCTATCTTTCTTATGAAAATGCAGGTGCAGGTACGACCAACGGTTCTTATTGGAATGCAACAGTAGTCGTCACGGCAGATGGCTTTATCGCTGATCACATCATCTTTGAAAACTCATTCAACCAGTACATTTCTCAAAAAGAATCACAGGATATCGTTGTCATGTGGACTTCTGGTAGCCGTGGCGAGCGGCCTACGGATTATGGCAATACGGATGTGCAAGACCGCAGCTTCGTAGAAAGAGGCGCAGCCATTGCGGTGACCAATAATACCGACAAAGTAGTTTTGAAAAAATGCCGTGTTGTAGGACGTCAGGATTCTTTCTTCGGAGGTACGGGCTCCCGTGTGGTTGTTTACAAAGGCTCGATGATGGGAGCGGTAGACTACCTTTTCGGAGGTATGACGGCTGTGTTCTATAAGACGGAATTGACGATGAATACCAGTGACGTAAGCAGTGATCAGGCCTATATCACTGCTGCTCAGCAAGGTAGCGGGCGTGGTTATTTGATGTATGAATGTACCGTGAATTCCGCCCTGCCTGGAACAGAAACCGCATCAATGACCCGTTCTAAGCCCGGCTACTTTGGCCGCCCTTGGCAGGCGACGACCAGTGAAGTGGTCTTTTACAATACGACCATCGAAACCTCTGATTACCCTGGTTACGAAGGACAGTCACTCATCTTTCCATTAGGCTGGCAGAATACACTAGGTGGAGAATCAGCTGGTATGTACGAAATTGGTACCGTTGAGAACTCAGGAGCAGACAACAGCCCCTTTAGAGCCGCTTGGTCAACATTATTAACCCAGCCTCAGCTGTTGGATGGTACGGATATTACAACCTTCAATTTCACCAAAGGCACCGATGGTTGGGATCCACTGCCCATGCTTATCGAAGAAGATGTGGTTGGTGTGAACACCGTGATGCCAACGACTGCAGTAAAAGTTCATGCTTACGATAATCGTGTCTACATTTCTGATGTAACAGACACCACGCTTATCCGGGTGTACGGCCTGAATGGTGTGCTTTACAAAGTTTTCGAAACCGCTTCTGATGTAAGCTTTACTTTGCCTACGGGCTTTTGGGTGATTGCAGTTGATGCCCCTGATGGACAGAAAGCGGCGAAGGTAATCACGCATTAATTCTCTCTTTTCATAAGGGACGGAAAAAAATAAGTCAAGCAACTTTCGATTTTTTAAATTTATCTAAACAACTGACTGAAAGAAAGTTGTGTGAGAAATTTCAAAAATCCCCAGAGAAAGTTGCTGGATTTATTTCCGTCAAATTACTAAAGGTGTTTTGTCTTTGAAGCAACGCTTGTATGAACCACTTTTAATTCCCCTCCCAGATGGGAGGGGAATCTAAATCCGTAAAATAGGAGACGATGAAGATCCATAGATTAATGCTGATCGCTGCCATAATAGGCGCATTGATGAGTACCGCTTTTTATACCCAGGAGGAATCCATCACGATTTATCTGGTGGGTGATTCTACCATGGCTGACAAGCCTGGGACTCCGGAGGAAAATCCGGAAAGAGGCTGGGGCCAACTACTGCCTATCTATTTTAAACCGACGGTAAAAATTGCGAACCATGCCGTCAATGGTCGGAGTAGTAAAAGCTTTATCAATGAAGGGCGCTGGGAAACCGTCTTGGCACAGCTACACTCCGGCGATTATGTTTTCATTCAGTTTGGGCACAATGACCAAAAGGATGCTGATTCCTCCCGTTATACCAATCCCTGGACCGCCTACCGGAGGAATCTCCAGAAATACGTCAACGAAACCAGGGCCAAAGGTGCTCATCCTGTTATTTTATCCTCCATTGTTCGCAGGAAATTTAATGAACACGGCACTTTGGTCGATACCCACGGGGCATACCCTTTTGTGGCCCGAGAGGTAGCCAGAGAAATGGAGGTCCCATTCATTGATATGCAGTTGCTCACCGAGGAATATGTTATCGCTTTGGGGCCGGAAAAATCCAAAGAAACTTACCTCTGGGTTGCTCCAGGAGCATACGAAAAGTTCCCGGATGGAAAGCAGGATGATACCCATCTCAATCTGGAGGGAGCTACTGCATACGCTGGTTTAGTGGTTTCCGCCATCAGGGCAATGAAATCTCCGCTGGCTGCCCACCTAAAGTAGTACCACATTGGGGAAAGTGAATTGCAGCGAGGTATTTGATAGATTTTGAATACTATTAAAACCAATAAAAGTGCAATCTTGTGAGCAAGAACAGATGGTAAACAACAACTATGCAGATGAAAGACCAGGGTATTAAACCTTTTCTTGACGATAATTTTTTACTGGAAAACGCCACTGCGGAAATCCTCTATCACGAGTATGCCTCCAAGCAGCCCATCATCGATTACCACAATCACTTGCCGCCGGATGAGATCGCAGGTGATAAGCGATTCGATAACCTTACGGACGTTTGGCTGAAAGGTGACCATTACAAGTGGCGCGCGATGCGTACCATGGGGGTGCCCGAGAAATTCATCACGGGTGATGCCACCCACGAGGAAAAATTTCATAAATGGGCGGAAACGGTACCTTTCACCATCAGGAACCCTCTTTTTCACTGGACACACCTTGAATTGAAGGGCTACTTCGGTATCAACGAGCTTCTCAAGCCAGCGAGCAGCCAACGTATTTATGATCAATGTAATGAGCTTTTGCAAACGGATGCCTACAGTACGCGCAACCTTTTGCGTAAGATGAAGGTAGAGGTCGTATGCTCCACCGATGATCCCATTGATGATCTGCGCTATCACCAGCAGGTACGGAAAGAAGGGATGGACATCAAAATGTTACCCGCTTTTCGTCCGGACAAGGCCATCCTGATTCAGCAGGAACAATTTCTAGCCTATATCCAAAAATTGGGAGAGGTTGCAGGCGTTGAGATCAGTTCGTTTGCAGATTTATTGCAGGTGCTAAAAGACCGGATGCAGTTTTTCCACGAGCAAGGATGCCGTTTGTCTGACCATGGTTTAGAGCAAATTTATGCGGAAGACTTTACGGAAAGTGAAGTTGAAAAGATCTTTACCAAGCGCCTTAGCGGCGGAAACGTATCTGCGGAGGAGGGGCGTAAATTTATGTCGGCGACACTTTATCACCTCGGATGCTTGTATGCGGAATTGGGATGGGTACAACAGTTTCACCTCGGAGCTTTGCGCAATAACAGTAGCCGAATGTTGCGCCAGTTGGGCCCTGATACGGGCTTTGATAGCATTGGCGATTGGGAGCAAGCTAGCGCACTGGCCAAGTTTCTGAATCGACTGGATACGGAAGACAAATTAGCGAAGACCATCCTTTACAACCTCAACCCTCGTGACAACGAAGTGATGAGTACCATGATTGGCAACTTCAACGATGGATCTATCCGTGGCAAGATGCAGTTTGGCTCCGCATGGTGGTTTTTAGACCAAAAAGACGGAATGGAAAAACAGCTCAATGCCTTGTCAAATATGGGCTTGTTGAGCTGCTTCATCGGAATGCTAACGGATAGCAGAAGCTTTCTTTCCTTTCCTCGGCACGAGTACTTCCGCCGCTTACTCTGTAACCTCATCGGTCGCGACGTCCACAATGGAGAGCTGCCTAATGACCCTGAGTGGTTGGGCGGAATTGTAGCGGATATCTGCTACCGCAATGCCAAGAATTACTTTGGTTATTAAATCAGACCAATTAAACAAAAATTCAATCCAAAAAATTGATGAAGAAGATCGTTACTTTCGGTGAAATCATGCTGCGGCTTACCCCTCCGGGTTTCAAACGATTTAGTCAGGCGGGGGAGTTCGACGTTGTGTACGGTGGTGGAGAGAGCAATGTGGCTGTTTCTTTGGCCAATTATGGTTTGCCTACGGAGTTTGTTACCCGGGTACCGGACAATGAAATTGGCGAATGTGCGCTCATGGAAATGCGCAAGCGCAATGTTGGCATCAGCCACGTACTTCTGGGTGGAGAACGCCTGGGTATTTATTTCCTGGAAATGGGTGCCGTAAGCAGAGGCAGTAAGGTGGTTTACGACCGTGCCCACAGCGGTATGGCCTCCATTGAAGCAGGCATGATTGACTGGGAAGAAGTATTCCAGGGAGCTGGCTGGTTCCATTGGACAGGTATTACACCCGCGCTCTCACAGGGGGCAGCCGATGCTTGTCTGGAAGCTATTCAGGCCGCTAATAAAATGGGCGTTACGGTTTCTACCGATCTTAATTACCGTAAGAATCTCTGGAAGTACGGCAAAAAGCCAGGCGAAGTGATGCCCGCACTGGTAGAAGGTTGCGACATTATTTTAGGCAACGAGGAGGACGCTGAAAAACACTTTGGCCTTCACCCCGAGCATGTGGATGTGACCCAGGGTGATTCGGTTGATGCCAAAGCATATCTTTCGGTACTAAAGCAATTGATGGAAATGTTCCCGCGCGCCAAAAAGGTGATTACCACCTTGCGGGGAAGTATCAGTGCCTCCCACAATACCTGGGCTGGTGTACTCTACGATGGCAAAACCCTCTTCGAATCACCTACCTACCAGATTACCCACATCGTAGATCGCGTAGGCGGAGGAGACAGCTTTATGGGCGGATTGATTTACGGCCTGCTGACGTACCCTGATGATGATCAATTGGCCTTGAATTATGCTGTAGCCGCTTCCTGTTTGAAGCACACCATCTACGGCGATGCCAACCTGGCAACCATCAAAGAGGTAGAAACACTGATGGCTGGCGATGCCAGTGGACGGGTTTCTAGATAAGAGAAAGTTTTTTCATACTATTTTGGTAATTAGTGAGTGGATGGGGATTGGTAATGGAAAATTACCACCCCCATTTTTTGCTCAAAATTAAAACCAGCAATGGCAAGATTTACAAGAATCGAAGTGGCACAAAAAATGGCCGAACAGGGCATGGTGCCCTTGTTTTATAACCAAGATGTTGAACTTGGTAAAAAGGTACTAAAGGCTTGTTATGCCGGCGGTGCACGCTTGTTAGAGTTTACCAACCGCGGTGACTATGCGCACGAAGCTTTCGCCGCACTCAATAAGTATTGTGAAGCCGAGCTACCGGAGATGATCATGGGCGTAGGTTCTGTGACCGACGCTGGCACCACCAGTCTATACCTGCAGTTGGGAGCTAATTTTGTAGTGACACCGGTACTACGTGAAGACATTGCAATAGCTTGCAATCGGCGTAAAGTACTTTGGTCGCCAGGCTGTGGTTCGCTGACGGAAATTTGCCGTGCGGAGGAACTGGGCTGTGAAATCGTAAAACTCTTCCCCGGGGGGACTTATGGCCCTGAATTCGTTAAAAACATCAAAGGTCCACAACCCTGGACCAGCGTCATGCCTACTGGCGGGGTGTCTCCTACGGAGGATAATCTCAAAGGTTGGTTTGATGCAGGCGTAACCTGTGTGGGGATGGGTTCGCAAATGATTTCCTCAGATATCCTCAAGAATGGCACTTTTGAGGTGCTGGAAAAGAGGGTCGCAGATACGCTGGCACTCATCAAAAAATTGCGGCAGTAAAGCCGTTAAAACCTGGTATTATGAAGTACGGATCAGTAAGCTTTCTTGTAATATTGCTTTCCTTGTCGGCTTGCTCTGAACTCAGCGAAATCAAGACCCTCAAGCTGGCGCACAGCCTTGATACCCAACATCCTGTCCATGTTGCTATGGCGTTTATGGCCGAAAGGCTCATGGAGAAATCTGGAGGTACTTTCCAATTGGAAATTTATCCTAGTGGCCAGTTGGGTAGTGAGCGCCAATGTCTGGAACTGCTGCAGATCGGTAGCCTGGGGATGACCAAGGTTTCAGCGGCGGTTATGGAGAATTTTGCCCCTAATATCCAGGTGTTAAGCCTCCCTTATATCTTCCGAAGCCGTGAACACAATTACCATGTATTGGATAGCGAAGTAGGAAGGAAGTTGCTGATCCAGGGCGAAAAATTCTGGTTGCGCGGTCTAACCTATTTCGATGCCGGGCAACGATCTTTTTACAGCAAGGAGCCCATTCGCACCCCCGCTGATTTGAAAAACAAAAAGATCAGGGTACAGGAAAGTGTCACGGCAATGAACTTGATACGTTCGTTGGGAGGCGCTCCGACACCCATATCCTGGGGCGAACTTTATACCGCTTTACAACAAGGAGTAGTGGATGGTGCTGAAAATAACCCTCCTAGTTTCTATACTTCTCGCCACTACGAGGTATGTAAATATTATACCATCAATGAGCATACCGCTGTGCCGGATATTCTGGTGATCGGTTTGGTGGCCTGGAACAGCCTCAACGACCAACAACAGCAATGGCTGCAAGAGGCCGCCGACGAAGCCAAAGTCCACCAACGAATGCTATGGCAAGCGGCGGAAAAAGAAGCCTTGGATGCCGTCGCTGCTGCTGGGGTAGAAATTATCCTGCCGGATAAGACCCTCTTTTCTGAAATGACAAAATCCTTGTTTGATGAATACAAAGATCAGCCGGAAAAATACCAGTTGATCAAGGACATTCAAGCCGTACAGTAACAAGATGAAAGCCTAAACATGAGAAATGTAATCAATACGTACCTGGGGTACATCCTCGTCTTTTTGATGGCCCTGATGACCCTCGATGTTTTGTGGGGGGTCTTTACCCGCTACGCCATCGGCAGTCAGGCCGACTGGTCGGAAGAACTGGCCCGTTTTCTTTTGATCTGGATCGGGATGTTGGGCGCAGCCTACGCTTCCGGACAGCATAAACACTTGGCTATTGACCTACTTTACCCTAAACTGAGTGAGGATAACCAGCGCCGACTCATTGTTTTCATAAATGTCTTAATCACCATTTTTGCTTTTGCCGTTTTGGTGGTTGGGGGCTTCCGCTTGATGTACATTACCCAGGTGCTAGGGCAGTTGTCCGCTGCGCTGAGAGTACCCATGTTTTTGGTGTATGCCGTTTTGCCGGTGAGTGGTTTGTTGGTAATGTATTTTAAAGTAAGCGACTTAAAAAGCGCTTAGGAACAGCACAAAAAATAAATAAACATGGAAGTCCTAATCCTCGTCCTTTCCTTTATCATTCTGATCGCCATTGGTGTTCCTATTGCGTGGAGTATTGGTATCAGTAGTATTTGTACCATGTTGGTGAGCATTCCCACCATCTCTGCCTTTACGACAGTAGCACAGCGAATGGCCACAGGGCTCGACAGTTTTTCTCTTTTAGCCATCCCTTTTTTCGTCCTCGCCGGGGAGATTATGAATAGGGGAGGCATAGCCCGGCGATTGGTCGCTTTCGCAAAATCCCTGGTGGGCTCGCTGCCTGGTGGTTTGGCACACGTAAATATTGTAGCTGCTATGATGTTTGGGGCCATTGCGGGGTCGGCCGTTGCCGCTGTATCCGCTTTGGGGAGTATGTTGGGTAAAGAAATGGAAAGTGAAGGTTACTCGAAAGAATTTTCGGTGGCCGTAAACGTAACTTCCAGTACGACAGGATTGGTAATTCCTCCTAGTAATATTCTCATTGTTTATTCCCTGGCCAGTGGCGGGGTCTCGATTGCGGCACTCTTTTTAGCCGGATATGTACCAGGAATCATTACGGGCTTATTGCTCATGATCACGGCTGCGATTTGGTCCAAATTTCGCAAGTTTCCTTCCGGAGAACGCACCAGACTTTCCGTTGTGTTTCGCACTTTTATTGACGCTTTTCCGAGCTTGTTGTTATTGGTGGTTGTGATTGGCGGCATCGTAGTGGGGATCTTTACCGCTACCGAAGCTTCGGCGGTAGCCGTACTTTATTGTCTTATCCTCAGTTTTGCTTACAAAGAAGTGACGTTTAAACACCTTCCTCAGATTTTCCTGAATTCAGTGCTTACTACTGCCATCGTTTTGCTACTTATTGGTACTTCCATGAGTATGTCCTGGATCATGGCTTACGAGAATATTCCCCAGAATATTACCGAGTTTATGCTCTCGATCAGTGATAATAAATTTGTGATTCTTTTCATCATCAACATGCTACTGCTGTTTGTGGGGATTTTTATGGACATGACGCCGGCTGTATTAATTTTCACTCCCATTTTCCTTCCCGTGGTCACGAACCTTGGTATGGACCCTACCCATTTTGGTATTGTGATGGTCCTGAACTTATGTATCGGTTTATGTACACCACCCGTAGGCTCGGTGCTTTTTGTGGGGGTAGGCGTAGCGGGTACGACGATCCAGAAAGTCATCAAGCCCTTGCTGCCCTTGTTTATCGCCATGTTGATTTCCCTGATGCTGGTCACCTATATTCCGGAGCTTAGTCTTTGGTTGCCAGGTTTGTTTGGGTTCTAATGCCTTCGGCACTAAATGTAGCTTGGGCTTCAGCCCGAGCGCGGGTTATACGCTCGGGCTGAAGCCCAAGCTACGGTGCGTAGCGAATAGTGCCTTTCGGTTTGCTTGAACTGTTTTAGCGCGATTTTTTAGTACCGGAGGCACTAGGGATTTAGAAGAATAGAAAAATAATTTATGAAAAATACAGTGCTAAAAGTTCATCCTGCGGATAACGTCATCGTTGCTTTGCGCGATTTTGCCGCAGGAGAAGAAGTGGTCTACCAGGATCACCCGATTCAATTGGCGGAAGCGATACCGACCAAGCACAAGTTTGCTGAGCGTGATTTCGCGCCAGGAGAGATCATTACCATGTACGGAGTGACCGTAGGGAAGGCACTTCTTCCTATCCCTCAGGGGGCGCGCATCACTACGGCTAATCTCGCCCACGCTTCGAGCTCCTATGAGGTAGGTAAACGGCAGACCAGTTGGGACGCTCCAGATGTTAGCAAATTTCAAAACCGCACTTTTCAGGGGTACCACCGTGCTGATGGTAAGGTGGGGACCCGCAATTACTGGTTGGTAATTCCACTGGTTTTTTGTGAAAATCGCAATATCAAAGTCATTCGCGAGGCCATGCTGGAATCTTTGGGCTATGCCACAGATCGGGACTTTTCGGTAGATATGACAAGCCTCATTCAGCAATACCAAAACGGTGCTACTGCCGACACCATTCTGGCCACAGAGGTCATCAAAACCGGCAGCGACATCCAACGCAACCGGCTTTTCCCCAATGTTGATGGCATCAAATTCCTCACCCATGAAGGCGGCTGTGGTGGTATTCGTCAAGATTCCGAAACCCTCTGTCGGTTACTTGCCGGGTATATTACACACCCCAATGTCGCAGGTGCCACGGTGCTTAGCTTGGGCTGCCAGAATGCACAGATCAGCCTGCTGGAGTCCGCTATTGCGGAAATCAGCCCTGATTTTCAGAAGCCACTCTTTCTATTGGAGCAACAGGCGAGTAAATCAGAGCGAGACTTCATTGCACAAGCCGTTAAAAAGACTTTTGCCGGCCTCATGGAAGCGAATAAAATAGAGCGCCAACCGGCAGGCCTACATCACCTCACGCTCGGCCTGGAATGTGGTGGGTCCGACGGCTTTTCCGGCATTTCTGCCAACCCTGCGTTGGGCTACACCTCCGATTTGCTGGTAGCCCTCAAAGCAAAAACCATCCTTTCAGAATTTCCAGAATTGAACGGTGTAGAGCAAGAAATGATCAACCGTTGTCTGACCACGGAAAGTGCCGAGAAATTTGCCCACATCATGGCCACTTACGCCCAAAGAGCGGAAGAAGTAGGCTCTGGGTTTGATATGAACCCTTCTCCGGGAAACATCAAGGACGGCCTCATTACCGACGCAATGAAATCCGCGGGGGCGGCAAAAAAAGGAGGCACTTCGCCGGTCGTTGGCGTTTTGGACTATACCGAACAAGTCAGTGATCCTGGTTTGTACCTCCTTTGTACACCGGGCAATGATGTGGAGAGTACTACCGGTCTGGCCGGTTCCGGTGCCAACCTTATCGTATTTACTACCGGCTTGGGTACGCCCACTGGGAACCCGATTGCTCCAACGGTGAAAATGTCCAGCAACACCGCGCTAGCCAACCGGATGACGGATTTGATTGACATCAATGCGGGCACCGTTATTTCCGGCGAGGACACCATCGAAAGCAAGGGTGAGGAATTGCTAGAACTATTGATCAAAGTCGCCAGCGGCGAAGTACTCACCAAGGCTGAACGGCTCGGACAAGATGATTTTATTCCCTGGAAGCGCGGCGTTTCCTTGTAAGTGACAAAGAAAAAATGATGAAACTGAATCGTACTACAGCTAAGGTAAATCCTGCTCCACCAGCCCGCATCCTCCAATTTGGAGGAGGGAATTTCCTGCGGGGATTCGCTGATTGGATCATTGATGTTTACAACGAAAAATCTGCTGATCCCATGGGTGTTTTGGTAGTAAAGCCTACCAAGCGCGGCGACTACCAGGCTTGGCGCGAACAAGATGGTTTGTACCATGTGCTGACCAAAGGCATCCGTGATGGTGAGTTGATGGATGAGAAGCATTTGGTAAAATGCGTAGGAGACATCATCCACCCTTACCACAATTGGGAGGCTTTTCTCAGTAGTGCTGAAAACAAGGACTTACGTTTCATCCTTTCCAATACCACCGAAACGGGCATTCGCTTTTCCGCAGCGGATCAATGGAAGGACGAACCTCCCGCCGAATTTCCCGCCAAGCTTACCCGGTGGTTGTACCATCGTTACCAGCACTTCAAGGGCGATCCGGGGATGGGTTGTGTACTTATCCCCACCGAATTATTGGTAGACAACGGAGCAGAACTTAAAGCTACTATCTTACAATACGTTGATGCCTGGAACCTCGATGCGGGTTTTAAAACATGGCTGGAAGAAGCCAATACCTTCTGTAACACGCTGGTAGATCGCATTGTCCCCGGGGTAGGGAAGGAGGAGATGGCCGCCGCTTTGGCGCAAGTAAGTTTTGAAGATGAAATGATCACGCAGGGAGAACCTTACCACTTTTGGGGCATTGAAGCGCCGTTGGCTGTTCGGGAAGAGTGGCCGCTCGATAAAATCGGTCTGAACATCATCTATACCGATGACCTTACGCCTTACCGCACCAGCAAAGTTCGTATTCTCAATGGTGCACACACCGCCATGGTACCCGTAGGGTATTTGTATGGATTAACAACCGTCCGGGAAACGGTGGAGCATCCGATCATGGGCGCTTTCGTAGAGAAAGTAATTTTTGATGAAATCATGCCCACCTTGGACATGAAGGAAGAGGAGTTGAAGAAGTTTGCTACAGCCGTATTAGACCGTTTCAAGAATCCTTTTATTCACCACCAATTGATCAGTATTGCCCTCAACAGTGTCTCCAAGTTTAAGACGCGCTTGTTGCCTTCTTTGCTGGAATATTCCCAGCGTAAAGGAGATTTACCTGAGGGGATCGTCTTGTCTTTGGCAGCCTTGATTCGTTTTTACAAAGGTGTATACGATGGGAAAACTATCCCGGTAAATGATGAAGCCTGGGCGACTAGTTTCCTGGCTGCGGCCTGGGATGAAAATGACGGCAGTGCGGAAGGAACGGCGACTTTGGTCAGGAAGGTCTTATCCTGGGAGGAAGCCTGGGGGGAAGATTTATCAACTGTTCCCGGCTTGCAAAACATGCTGACTACCTACCTCTCCGAGATGGATCAGGGGGGAATTGCCCAAATCGTAAAAAGAATCAGCGCATGAAAAGGATCATCTTTCTCAGTCTTCTAATGCTTAGGTTTTTGAGTTTACAAGCTCAGAAAGAGATACCGCTCTATCCAGGGCCCATCCCGAATGCTCGCCCGGTGCCAGATCCCGAGCGGCTGGTCGAACGCGAAACAGGCGGTCGTGCCTATCTCGATACGGCCGTACCTACGCTTACTGTCTTCACCCCAGCCCAGCCCAACGGCAAGGCCGTCATCATTTGTCCTGGCGGCGGATACGTCAAGACGGCTTTCGACAAGGAAGGCATACTGGTAGCTCAGTCACTGCTGGAAGACAGCATCACCGCTTTCGTACTAAAATACCGCATCCCCCAGGATTTGACCAATGTCGATAAATCGCTGGCTCCGCTGATGGATGCACAACAGGCGATTCGCTACGCGAGAAAAAACGCCCAGGCTTATCAGCTAGATCCCGCAAAAATCGGTATCATGGGCTTCTCCGCAGGAGGACACCTGGCCGCTTCAGCAGCTACTCACTTTCAGAAACCTGCGGATGCCAATAACACAGACACGACTTCTTTACGACCTGATTTCGCGGTACTCATCTACCCGGTGATCAGCTTTAGTGATGAACTCACCCACCGCGGTTCAAGGGATCATTTATTGGGTGCCAATCCCACCGCTGCCGAAATCCTGCACTGGTCCAACGAAACCCAAGTAGGCGCGGATACACCACCCGCATTTTTGGTGCATGCAGCAGATGATAAGGCCGTGCCTGTAGGTAATAGTCTTGCTTATTACCAAGCCTGTATAGCGCACGATGTGCCGGTAGAAATGCATTTGTATCCACGCGGCGGGCACGGGTTCGGCATGTACAACACGACGACCCCCGACGATTGGATGGAACGTTTGAAAAATTGGCTGAGTACCTTATGAAAAATGTAAAGCATAGCTGGATACTGGGCATTCTTTTATTGGCTTTGAGCAGTCAGGCACAAAGCAGTTACTACCCCCGTGATACGACCTATACCATCCAGTCTGCTTACGAAAAAGCTGTTCAGAAATACCCGGATATTGAAGCCGTTTGGCCCAAGTTGCCTCCTTCGGTAGCGAGCGATGAAAACGTGGTCTACCTCCAATTGGCAAATGGCCGTCAGCTTCATGTAGATGTTTATTATCCTAAGCGCAGTAGCAAGAAAAAGCGTCCCGCAGTGCTTATGATTCACGGTGGTGGATGGATGGCGGGCTCAAAGGAGAACATGCGCCCCATGGCCCAACAGTTGGCTAATAAAGGTTTCGTGACCGTGGTGGCGGAATATCGCCTTGGCGGCGAGGCACCTTATCCAGCTGGTGTTCACGATTTGAAAACGGTAGTGCGTTGGATGCGGGCGAAGGCAAGAGACTATGGGATCAATCCCGAAAAAATAGCTGCTTACGGGTGCTCGGCGGGTGCACATTTAGCTTCGCTACTTGGGGCTACCAACCAGTTATCTATTTACGATGAGCACGACGCTTACATTGATTATTCTGCTGCTGTTCAGGCGGTTCTCAATATCGACGGTATCGTTTCTTTTGTTCACCCGGAAGCGGAGCCAGAATGGACCGGGCGTTCGGCCAATGCCTGGTTGGGCGATTACAAGGAAAATTATCCCCGCTGGGAGGCGGCTTCTCCTTTGACTTACGCGGATGAAAACCTACCACCATTCCTTTTTGTCAATAGCTCCTATCCGCGATTTCATGCGGGGCGTGAGGACTTGCGCGCGCTTCTTCAAAAAAATAACACCTACTACGAAGCCCACACGTTTGCAGGCTCACCACACGGGTTTTGGTTATTTAAACCTTGGTTTAAGCCCACTTTGTCCTATTCCGTAGGCTTTCTGCGAAAGGTGTTTGAATAGACTTTTGCTTGTTCACCTAGCGACCGTGATTGACCTACTGTCGCCTAACCATGCTTATGATGAAAAATGATCTCAAACGTCGTGAATTTCTAGCGTCCATTAGTATGCTCGCTGCGGGTAGCCTATTGCCTGGATCCGCTTTCAACTTTGGTAACAACGGCAAGCTCAAAGTTTGTCTGGTTGGAACAGGAATTCGTGGAACCAGCTTCTGGGGAAAACGCCTGGTAGAAAACTACGCTGACTTGCTGACTTTCGTAGGCTTGTGCGATCACAATCCTGGCCGCTTGGAATATGCCTTGGAATACATGGGGGTAGATTGCCCTACTTTTCTGGATTTTGAAACGATGGTGAACACGACTAAGCCCGATCTGATTATCGTTACGACCAAGGACTCCACCCACCACGAGTTCATCATCAAAGGCTTGGAAATGGGCTGTGATGTGCTCACCGAAAAGCCGCTCACTACGGACGAGGTCAAATGCCAGGCCATCCTGGATGCGGAGCGTAAATCGAGCAAGAAGCTGATTGTTGGTTTCAATTATCGTTGGAGCCCCTACATGACGAAGATCAAAGAATTATTGTCGCAAAATGCGATAGGGAAAGTTACCTCGGTCGATTTTCACTGGTACCTGAATACGCATCACGGCGCGTCTTATTTCCGGCGTTGGCATGGTTTACGCCAGTCGGGCGGTACGCTTTGGGTACACAAGGCTACGCACCATTTTGACTTACTCAACTGGTGGCTGGATTCCGATCCGGAAGAGGTATTTGCCTACGGGGCACTGGAACACTACGGCAGCAACGGCCCTTTTCGCGGAGAAAACTGCCGCACTTGCGAGCACAAAAAGGACTGCAAGTTTTACTGGGACATCACCAAAGACGAACGCATGATGAACCTCTACGTCAAGCATGAGCAGCACGATGGGTACATTCGCGACAGTTGTCTTTTTCGTCCGGAGGTCAATATTTATGACAAAATGTCGGCGCAGATCAAATACGCCAATGAGGTGGTGGTCAACTATTCGCTCACCACTTATTCTCCCTTTGAAGGTTGGCGAATCGCCTTCAATGGTACCGAGGGCCGCATCGAAGCCTGGCTCGATATTCCTTACCATGATGACAATAACCTTTCGCAAGCAGAACTTCATGCCTTGGAGATGGACCAATCGGGCAGTGAGCTGGATTACAAGCCACTGATTGTACACAAAAACTGGAACAAGCACGAAGTAGTTCAGGTTGGATTTGAACGTAGCGGACACGGAGGAGGAGATGTTCGTTTGCACGATAAAATGTTTAGAAATCCAGATAATCCGGACCCTCTCAAGCATGCTGCGGGCATCCGCGATGGCGCAATGTCTGTTTTGATTGGTATTGCCGCTCGCAAGAGCATCGAAGCCAAGGAACCCATTCGCATCGCAGAACTGACGGATTTACAGCCTCGGGCGAAGCGTATCTGACGTGAGGTTTAGCTAGCGCTGCTGCTTCGCGGTGCCTTTTTGTGTTCCTGAAAAGCGAGGGATATACAAGACAAGCCTCACAGTACCAGGTATTTAGTATAGGGTATAGGGGTTTTTGAAACTCCCAAATTCGACATTATACCAAGTACCGTGTACCTCGTACGGTGAGGTTTTACTTCGTAGCTGCTTCGCGGTGATGCAGCTCAGATCGCTAATAATGAGACACTTATTTTCAAGCCTCACGTTAACCAAGACAATCTCCAAAAACCATGGACAAGCGTATTCTTTTAACCTTACTAATCCTAGTTTCGATATTCCTTAATTCCTGGAGCCAACAATTGGCCTTTCCCAGTGCCGAAGGGTTCGGAGCCTACGCTAAAGGTGGAAGAGGAGGGCAGGTCATTTATGTCGCCAATCTGAACGACGATGGCCCGGGGAGCTTGCGGTGGGCCGTTGAGCAAGAAGGACCGCGTACAGTAGTGTTTGGCGTATCGGGAACGATTGAACTCAAAGAAAGACTCAATATTGAAAACCCTTTCTTGACGAACGCGGGACAGGCAGATTACGACTTCATAGTAGCTGCCGACGGCAGTGGTGATTTCACAACCGTGCAGGAAGCCATTGACGCGGTTCCCTCCTTGCGGCGCAACCGTACCCGGATATTTATCAAGAATGGTATTTATCAAGAAAAGCTGGTGCTGCCCACCACCACGGTCAATGTTTCCCTGATTGGCGAAAGTGTAGAACAAACGATCCTCACCTTTGACGATTACGCCAGCCGGAAAAATCGCTTTGGGGAAGAGATTGGCACCTCAGGTTCCGCTTCTTTCTTTTTGAATGGAGATGGCTTTATTGCTAAAAATATCACCTTTGAAAACGCCGCCGGGCCAGTAGGCCAGGCTGTAGCCGTGCGCGTGGATGGCGACAAAGTGCAGTTTGAGAATTGTCGCTTTCTTGGCTTTCAGGACACCCTCTACACCCACGGCATCAATAGCCGGCAGTACTATAAAAACTGCTACATTGAGGGCACCGTAGATTTTATCTTTGGCTCTTCTACCGCCGTTTTTGATGATTGCGAGATCAAATGCAAAAGCCCCGGATACATCACGGCAGCCTCCACCAAGGAGGAGACGGAGACGGGCTATGTCTTCCGAAATTGCAAGATTTGGGGGGAGGTAAAGCCAGGCGCCGTCTATCTGGGCCGCCCGTGGCGGCCTTACGCCAAGGTAATCTTCTACGCCTGCGAACTCTCCGATATTATCCGCCCAGAAGGTTGGGACAATTGGCGCAACCCCGAGAACGAGAAAACGGCCTACTACGCCGAATACCAAAATACGGGTGCTGGTGCCGTGGTCGAAAAACGCGTCAGTTGGTCCCACCTGCTGACCGCTGAGGAAGCCGCGCGGTACCAATCGTTGGCATCGCTGCTGGGCGGTTGGGAGCCGGGTTTGGAGGGTGATGGGGAGTAATGCTTGGTAGGGTGGGGGAGTGATCGCTTTGGGGGGATTTTTGATTAACCTCCGATCATGCAATGTCGGTAAAACCGCCACTGCACCCACTGGGCGCTATTCGTCCATACGCTAAGGTGCACGGCGGATAGCTAATCAGTGGGTGACATTAAACCACTGACAGCAAGAACATGATATATTGCGCTGCGTAGCAAACGCATCGCAGCGGTCTAAGTTTGGCAGCGGGGCGATGTAGTCTTGCATTTACATACTACCGAGCAGCGAGGCAACTCACCCACTGCCCGTAGCCGAGCTCACTCCTCAAGACCAAGATTTAATTCATCTATATCAATTAAAGAACATTTTAATAGCCCAAGAATATCCTTAGGGATGGTCTTTCTCGAAAAAAATAAATTTACTTCATTATCAGGAATATTTGCCTTTACCTGCTTAGTACTAATAGGATACCAAGGTTCTTGAGCTAAATCTATTTGAATAGGGATGCCTAAGTAAAAACCATCAAATTGAATCTCAAATTCACATCCAATCTGATATTCAAATGAATCTCCTCCGGCAAAAAAATCGACTACTTCTTCACCTGTTGGGGTATATAAATCTTCAAAATAACATGTCTTCTCATAAGACCTAGTACCCTTTGAATAACGCCATGTAAATTTATTTACTTTTGTGAAAACTAAATAAGCAAATTTAACAAAACCTTTACGTTCATCAATTTCGACTATTTTATTACCGACTATTTCTAGATTAATGTAAGGAAGGATAATATTATCCTTATGTCGAAAAACGCGACTATTATACGATTCAGAAGTATTAATTTGTCGCCTTAGTTTTTTTAAGTCAATTAACATAAATTACAATTTCTTTAGAGTTATTTCATTTACACTATTCAAATCACCCCGGAGTGCACTTCCATCTGTTCTGAAAAAACCTTCTTTGCTTAGACCATCTCTCTTAGAGATTATTTCAAAACCATCTATGCCTTCAGCAACTTCATCATAAACATCCTGAAAAAATCTATTTGCTTTTTGGCCTCTAACAGTTACAGTAGCTCCACTTTTTAGGCTTGAATAAATTTGAGTTAGGAATGTCGATTGAGGGTTATTTACTACAATTTCATCAACGCTTCCTATTGGGAAATGTCTTGAAAAATTCATAACCTCGTCTTTTATACCTTCCAATGCACTTCGATCAAAATTGATAAAGCCTTTCAATGAACTAGAAGGCCCCCCATCAAATCCACACTTATACGCCCATAAACTGCCTTAAATGCATTGATAGTTGCTTTTGAAGGAACTAAAACATCTGCAAAGCTTGCGATTGGAGTATTCCAAAGAAAGCTAGATGAACGGTCTATATCATTTATCGCTTTCCTATTGTCATGAGGATTTGAACTAAATAGACCATTAAATACAAGTGATTTGATTTCGTCTTCTGCCGCCTCGGCCTCTGCTCCTTTGCTGTGCTTAAAAATTGGACTACTAAAAAAGTAAACAACTTTCTCTTCTGCTTCACGAATATTTACGTAGTCAGAATACACAAAATCACCTCCTACACATGTGAATACGTTAGTGGCAGCAATTCTATAAATATCGACCTCTGAACCTGAATAAAGTTTCGGCTTTGGTAAGTTGGATGGGTAGTATGAAAATCCAGGTTCTAGCCCATCTATATCAATAGCTTGTATCGGCATATTCCCCGCAAACTGATACGGCGTGTACCAAGGGTAACTCGGCGCTAATGGATCCACACTCAAAAACTTCCCAATACTCGGATTATAAATCCTGAACCCATAATCATAATGCGTGGCACTTCCCCATTCCTTATCGCTATCCGCTTCCTTGCCATTAAACCCAAAACGATAGCCAGCAAACTCCCCAAAGTCGGTATCCGGCTTGTTCATTTCCAGGCCGAAGGGGTAATAGTCCATTGTTCTGATGGGGGTCGTCGCATAAATAGCACTACCAACACCTACGGTACCAGGGTTTCCACTCACAAGATAGCGTTCATCTGTGATAACGGCCATCACATTTCCTAAATGATTGGTAATTTCGTAGCGTTTATCGCCACGAACGAACAATTTTACACACGGCTCACATTGGCTACCGCCGCAGTCTATGCCTTCTTCGTCGCCGTTTTGTTTACCGTCATTGCAGAGGTCAAGTGTACCTGCTTCTACAATCATGTCATCCCAAAATACTCTACCAGCGTCAACGGGGGCGAAAAAGAATCGTAGTCGAGTGATGGATGTAAAAGGTCCTGGAATGTTCGATCATGTAATACCGGCAAATGCACCTACCTGCCTACTCGCAGCAAGGCAGGTAGGTGGGCGCTATTTGTCTATCCGCTCAGGCTCGGCCAGCTCCTAGCTTAGTCACAGTGGGGAGCGTATAATTAAAATGCATACGCAATAAAGTAAAAAAGTTGACTATTGCAAGTCATAACAGACGTTCAAATTCTGCAATATTATCTCTGTACTTTCTATATAATTCAATGTAATAATTCTCATCCCTTCGAGTTCCTGTCATATTTACTGACGAATTGTGTTTATCAATAATCATTGGGGCATTTCCTCCTACCATAGCCCCAAGATCACCTGTTTCAACAAATGCTTTAGATTGATAAAAAAACATCCATCCAAATTCTAGCTCTAATGTTTCTTCGTACATTAGAGAAAGGTTGATACCTGATTTTTTTTCAATCTCGTCAAGCTTTTCTTTAGCTAGCTCAATAGCTTCATTTAATTCTATCATCGTCATGTTTTTATCACCCAAAAGTCCTTAAATCCTGTAAGCTCAGAAGAGTTCATAATAGCTGAACCTGATTTTTGAAAATCTAGAAACTCGATCGTTCCATTATTGTTTCTTACGTTGAAGAAATGCCCCACTCTTCCTCTATAACCAAATACGACTCCTGTAGCACCGTCTCCAAATCCCTGAAATCGTTTGGCTAAAGTTTCAACAGTGTTTCCCTTGTACCAAGCCCTTCTACCATGTGGTCTAAATACGTCATCTATTAGGTTTCCGTAAGCTAATGCATCTGCGAACGGATAATTGCTAGGATCAGCTTCAAGCCCATCTAAACCTATGGATCCCCACTGACAAGATAGCGTTTTGATATCACCCCTTCGGGGTTTCTGATGGCTCCTGTTTGGGCCTAGCATCTTTTCATCCCTTCGGGATTGGTTTTCCGCTAATCCCGAAGGGATGAAAAGCTACTAGCCTATGTTGCCATGCGATTGTTTTAACCCTGAAAGGGTGAAATCATCATTCCCCAATCATGAAGAATGTATGCTTGTGAATTAATAATCTCTCACCCCGCAATCCAATCCCATCACTGCTGCCCAACAACCCCTTCCACCAAACTATGAAGATAAACCTCCACATTATCGTACACCGGATGCAACTCATGCCCATTGGCTTGAGGCTGATCTACGGGCAATTTATGCGCTTGCTTCCAGGTGTCGGGCATGCCATCGCCGGAGGTATCCAGGGGGGCAGGGGCCGTCGCCAATTCGGGCCAGCCGCCTACATCTTCTTGCGAATCGATGATCCCTAAGGTGCTGCCCTTGGAGCCGTGGGCCGTGTATTTTCCATCTCGTACGCATTCTACGATTCTTGCATCTACAGCATCTCGCACGTAGGATGCACCACCAATGGCCAGTACTTTTTCATAAGCTTCCTGTGCGGAATGGGTGGTGACATTGTTATTGATCGGATGTTCGGCAGGGATTCGGATAGCTGCTTTTTCTTCGTCGGAAACCTCTCCGTAGCGGGAATGGAATTGGTCAAAGACCCCATAAGTCCAGTTGTCAGCGGTGGCATTTGGACTGTCTGCTACGTAGTTGCCAGCGATGTAGTACTTGCCCCAGATGTTATATACCGCTGTTTCCGGTTTTGTGTTTTTATCGATAGCGATGATCCGATCCGTATTCGAAGAGGCCGGACCTGGTTGGTAATAACAATTGACAATGTTCACATTCATAGCTTCACCGCCGTAACAGCTGTTGGCTCCCCAGTTGTAGATCACATTGTTGCGTAGGTCCGTAAGATCTGTGAGCGCAAAAGCATCACCAGCACGTTCACCAAGGCGCGGATTTCTACTGGCGTGATTGGCGATGAGGTTGTGGTGAAACGAAGCGTTTTTGCCGCCCCAAATGGCTCCGTAACCATGCTCACCTTTGTGGTGGACAGAATTATTGAGACTTTCGGAAATGATGCACCACTGAAGGCTGGTATTGGTGTTGTCATAAAAAGAGACACATTCATCTACCGACCAGCTCATGGAGCAATGATCTACAATGATATTACTTCTTCCGCGGGCTTCCAGGGCATCTGCTTCCTGGTTTTGCTGGTCGCCAAGCCGGAAGCGCAAGAAACGAATAATAACATTGTCTGCTTGGATGACAACTGGGTAGTCTTTGATGCAAATGCCTGCGCCTGGTGCACTTTGGCCGGCAATGGTAAGGTTGCCTTCCCTGATGTTGAGGCGGGAACGCAAGGCAATGGTACCTGCTACTTTGAAGAGGATGTACCGGGCTCCCGGTGTATCTACTGCTTGGCGAAAACTTCCGGGGCCATCGTCATTCAGGTTCGTTACGTAAAGTACTTTACCTCCCCGGCCGCCGGTTGTAAATTGGCCAAAACCTTCAGCACCAGGAAAGGCAGGTAATTGAGCTGAACCAGTGGCGGCTTCTATACTGATTGGTTGCTCTACCGATCCGAGCTGCTGCTGATTTGCGCAGCTGGTCATAAATAGGATAAGGGCAAATAAAGCGAATAATGAAGTACGGTTGGATAAAGATGGCATTCGTAGAGGGATTAAGAAGTAAACAAAAATCCCGGATTCCACTTTGAGCGAAATCCGGGAGAAAAAGCATTCCGTTTGTATATTACTTACTGAACGCGCCAGCGTGGGTCACCTGCGTCCATACGGCCACTGAAGCCAGTATCTTTGAAGTTGAAATCCATTTCCACATAAGGATCCACCCATAGGTCTTCCGCTGTTCCAGCGTAATTCAAAGCTGGGAAGCCAGGAATTTCAGAACCAGGAGTGAAGGCAAAATCTGAAGTTGCATACGTATTCACGATGTTGAAGATTGTGGCCTCCAGACCTTGGTAAATACCTCGCACCGCCAGGTTGCCCGTCATGCCTTCGTCCCAGGCGTGGCCCCAAATTGAATTGGTGATTGAGATGCCGTTGAGAACATTACTCAATTCTCCAGCAGTTCCGCGCCAGCGGAAAAGGATACCATCAGGATCAGCGAATTCACTCAGCGTACAATTGTCAATCAAGACCGACTGAGCATTTTGACGGGTAGTCATGAAGGCATGAATCTTGGTAAACGTACTGTTGGTAAGCGACACATTGTCAAAGGCCGCATTGCCAGCTCCATCTGTATCAGCAGTAATGATACCATAGTTGCCAATAGAGTGAACAATAGAGTTGTTGATCGTATAATTGGTCAGGAACATTTGGGTCCGAATCCGAATAATACCTCGGACATTATTGATCACACAGTTGTCAAAAGTAAGTTCATTGAGTACCGTCAGCGAAGAGTTATTGGGGTTGAAAACGTAGTCTCCTCCAATATCTTCTCCACGCAACTCTACATCAATGAAGCGTACATGGTCAATCATGGCACCATCTGCGATATTCCAGTTGCCCGTAGTAAAGAGGATGGCCTTCTGCTCACCAAAGCCATAAGCCGCAGTGATAGTGATAGACTTGTCGAGTGGGTCAGAAGGGAGGTTGTACAAAACTCCTTTCTTAAGCACAATGATTTGTCCGTCCATTGCCGTAGGAATAGCATTGATCACAGCGTCTGGATCATCAGAAGTACTCAGGTCAATCACATTAGGATCGGTGAGGTCAATCGCACTGGCAATCATGTTGTAAACTTCCCATCCACGAAGGACTTCTCCATCTGCGCCGCTGTAAATAGCGATCTGGTAGCTGGTCAAAGGCTGTAGCCCAGTAACGATATATTCGCCATTGGTTTGTGCTTCAGCATCCATATCGTACTCGAATAAAGGATTGGCCAATACCTCATCCGCGAGGGTGAATACCCGGATTTTGGTAACCGGCGCACCAAGTAGCTCCCAGCTAACCCGGGCTTGTACATCGAGAATATCTCCTGCGGTAGGAATATTAAGAATGGAAGGAAAACGTTGCGTACGTACGCTACCCAGATCTGAAGGTCGGCTGTCGAAGGCTGGATCTGCGGCATGAGCGGTTACCTGAATTTGGTAAAGCGTATTCCAAAGCAGGGATTCACCATTCAATGTTTCCTCATTGATTACCACATAATTGGTGTCGGATTCAATCGTATAAAGAACGGTCGCAAAGCTGTCGCGGCTAACTTCCAAAGTGTAGGAGACCGCGTCTTTGATGTTGCCCAGGTTAACAATAATCGTATTGAGTTCTGAATACAAGTCTTCGCTCAAAACCGGACGGAAAAGGCGTGTTTCTTCGTAAACCTCCTCGTCTTTATCACAAGAGACCAACGAAACACCGATAATGCCAACCAACAAGAAAATTGCCAGGCTGAGATGCTGTTTTATATTTTTCATTGTTATTTTTTATTTGATAGTTCAAGTAGCGGGCTTATGGGTAGACCATGGCCCACCAATAAGCCCATGCTTACTTCAAATTAGAATCCGTAACCATCATTTGCCAATACTCCCTGGCTGTTGGTTACTGCTTCTTCAGGGATGGGGAAGATATAGCGAGCTACACCAGGTTTTGGGCCTTGGTCGATGTAGTTGCGCCAGTCTTTGGTGATCCATTCCTGGTAAATGGTCACTTCGTTGCGCAGACCGAGTAGCCATGATTCGCGTGTCCAGGTGTCATCCGGAGCAGCAGCAATTTTACGGTTGGGGTTCAGGACCGTGAAACGACCACTTTCATTGCGTTTCCAGTAGATGTAGTCCGGCAGGTCGGCGTATGGTCCAGTGCCTTCAAAGGCAGAATCTGCCATGTCCTTAAGGGTTTGAACCGTCTCGGCCATCTTTTCAGAGTAAATACCCCAGCGGATTAACTCGTACTTACGGATCATCTCACCCCCAAACTCCCAGGCGCGTTCGTTGACAATAGCGTCAAAGAAATCCTCTTTGCTGGTAGAAATGCTGGCTAGGTAGTTGTCTACTTTTTCGTCCCAAAGGGCACTGTCAAAGGCGCGACGACGAACGCGGGCCATAGATTCCAGCGCTGCTGCTGTCGGTCCGTTCAGTTCGTTTTCAGCTTCAGCGTGCATCAACAACACATCCGCATAGCGTAGCATCGGCCAGTTGATACCGGTTCCCTTAGCAGAAGAAGCACCAGGGCCAGCATCCAGGTAGTAACGGCTCCACTTTCCTTGAGAGATATTGGAGATGCCACCATTGACGAATTCTTCCTGGAAATCAGTGTTTACGATGTAGTAAGCACAGGTCACATCCCGACGCGTATCAAGGGTGTCGAATGAATAGTAGTAGGAGGGAGGTATTGCCATGTAGTTGTTGCCTGATCCATAATTGTGAGATGCCGTAGCACCCCCCTGGACCGTTACACCAATGTTCCAACCCACATCACCATTACCAATTGCAAAAGGAACCTCGAAGAGGATGTCGTCATTGACGGGAGTTACAAATTTTGCATTGTTCAGGAATACCTGACGGAAATCTTCCGGAAGCGGACGATCTTTCAGGTTAATCAGCTTTTCGGTATATTCCTTGGCAATCTGGTAGTAGGTCTGGTAGTCGCTGGTACGCTCCATATTCAGTGCAGGCGTTAGGTAGTAGCCACCACGTTGGAGTGCAATCCGAGCAATCAAGCCAAGGGTGAACTCTCTGTTTACTTGCTCAATCCCGTAAGGCAATTCCTCTGCCCACAACATCTTTTCTTCAATAGACATCATGTCTTCAATCACCTGCGAAAGGATGACGTTGCGGTCTTCCTTGCCCAGGAAGAAGTCATTGCCAGCCTTAGGTGCCAACCGAACATTAGGCACATCGCCAAAATGATAGGTCAACATACTGTACCAATAAGCCCGTAAGGTATAAGCTTCACCAAGCAAGTGGTACATGGTTTTGGAAATCAGAACGTCAGAAGAATTCAATGCAGCGCTTGCCTCGATTCCTTCAATTGCAATATTGGCATCACGAATAGCCGTGTAAGCAGCATTCCAAAACTGGCGCAAGTCACCATTGCTTGACAATGCATTGAGGTCCCAGATCTGGTACCGATCGCCTGAGCTGGTCCAGCCACTTTGGCGCTCGATATCGGTGTTGCCCGTCATGTTGTTGGACAAACGGGAACGGAATCCATCTACGCCAAACTGTACGTAGATAGCATTGACGCCTTTGCGGGCATCGTCGACATTAGAAAAAACATAATTGGTGTCGAAAGTCGAAATAGAATCTGGCTCCAGAAAGTCGCTACAAGCTGTAAGCGCCAGGGCCATGATGGCTATGATATAATATTTGAGTCTCATATTATTAATATTAGAGGTTCGAATTAGAAGGTTACGTTAAGCCCGAAGGTGTAGGAGCGGCTTCTAGGGAACGCAGAGTAGTCAACGCCCGGCGTCAGTGCCGAGTAAGCAGAGCTTCTGGTTGTACTTACTTCTGGATCATAACCCGTGTAGTTGGTCCAAACGTGTAGGTTGTTACCCGTCAGGTAAAAACGTAGGCTAGAAATTCGCATTTTTGTCATCACGCTAGCAGGCAAAGTGTAACCGATGGTTGCATTGTTCAGACGAAGGAAAGAACCATCTTCTACTGCCCAAGAGTGAATCACAGCTTGTGCTACACCATAACTGTTGTGCGACCAGATGTTTTTGTCGGCATTTAGTGCGGCCAATTGATCCAGGTCCGTAACAATTTCACCAGGTGTTCCAGTATATGAACCGTCAATATCAACGTAGGTAAAGCGATTGTCAGAGTTCATCGTGTTCAACAAGTTGCCGTAAGTAACCCGACGGAACTGGTTGTACTGAATCTTCCCTGTATTGTATACATCGTTACCGTATGACCAGTTGAAGAAGAGGGCTGCATCCAGGCCTTTAAAGCGCATGTCCAAGCCGAATCCACCCTGGTGTTTCGGTAGGGTATTACCGATGACCATCCGGTCATCACTGTTGATAATGCCATCACCATTAAGGTCTTTCAATTTCAGGAAGCCTGGGCGAAGGTTGGGGTTACCCACCGTTGCACCAGCGTTTGGCACACCATCATTGAGGGTGTAAGTGTCATTGGCTTCATTGTATCCACTGAAGTCCTCGGTAGTGTAGTAACCATCTGTTACGTAACCATAAATATCACCAAGCGTACCACCTACTTCCAGGTAGAAGTCATTCTGGTCTTTCAAATCGGTACTTGCCCAGTTAGACTGGAAGAAGCGAGAGTTGGTACCATCCAGTTCTTCAATTTTGGCACGGTTGATACCGATGTTGAAGTTGGCCGATAAGGTAAAGTCAGAACGGCTGATGAGGTAAGTCGTCAATCCCAATTCTACACCTCGGTTAGAGGTAGAGCCAATATTGTTCCACTGGGTGCTAAAGCCGGTGTTGGAAGGAATCGCCGACTGCAAGAGCAGGTCTTCCGTCGTATTGCTGTAAACGTCAAGGCTACCGAAAATGCGACTTTCAAATAAAGAAAAGTCAAGACCAAGGTTGCGATTTGTCGTCGTTTCCCACTTGAGGAAAGGATTGTATAGGGTATTGCCAGAAGGCGTATAGTAGACATTGTCAACGTTACCAAATCCAGGGCCACGGTTGGTAGAACCAACGAAGAGGAACTGGGTAGCGGTGGCGTCGATGCGGTCATTACCGGTCTGTCCGTAGCTCACGCGAAGTTTCAATTCCTGGATGGCTTTGGAGTTCTGTAGGAAAGGCTCTTCCGAAATTTTCCAACCAAAAGCTACAGCAGGGAAGTAACCCACGCGGTTGTCCTTCGCAAAACGGCTTGAAGCATCCGAACGCATCGTGGCCGTAAACAGGTAGCGATCATTAAGCTGGTAATTCACCCGTCCAAAGAAGGATAGACGGTTTGCATCTGTAAATTCTTCCGTCTCGTGGCGGTCCGTACGACCAAAAGTCATGTTAGCAAACAGTTCTTCCGGGGTGATAGACAAGCGGAAATCTTCAGCGCGGACAAAATCAGAGCTACCTCCATTGGAGTAAATCTCGTGACCTACAAGGAAGTCCAGGCTTTGACTTTTGCCCATGTTTACTTGGTAGTTGGCGGTGTTTAACCAGCGGTAAGAATCACGCTCTGTATCGGTTTTCTGACCTAAAGGAAGGCTACCACCATTGTTGAACGATTCTCCCGTAAGTGGCCCGTAGAAACGGAGCTGCTTGTCAAAAGTCTTGGAGCCGGTAAACGTAGTCTTCAAATCGAGGTTGTCAATGACATTCCAGTTCAATGCAGCATTGAAAACATAATCGTTAATGGTTCTTTTCCGCCAGTCTTGCTTCACCAAATCGGTAGGATCAACCAGGCTGCGCAAAAATGTCTGATAATCATTACTAGCATCCAGTGCATTGAGGTCGATTTCAAGTTCGTCAGCAATACCATTGATCGGACGAGTCTGTACAGCATCCTTGATGGTAATTTGAGAACCTCCAGAAGTACCTGCACCATCAATTACTGTTCCAGTAACACGTGTGGATGCCTCGAAAGTAAGGCGGTCAGATATTTCCTGGTTCAACTTAAAGTTCATGGCATTTCTTTGGAAACCCGAGCCAATCAACAATCCTTCATCCGTATTGTTGGTGAGACTCAGACTGAGTTTTGTCTTGTCATTTCCACCAGACATGCTTACGTTGTGGTATTGCGAGTACTGAGGATCCCCAAAGAGTTCTTCCTGCCAGTCAGTCGGTCTTCTTTCTTTGTACAGTTCAAGGTCATCGTATTTTCCGAAGAACTTTTCAAAGTTACGCAGGTCAGCGGGGGAGCGTAGCTTAGCGTACTCATAATTCGCCAGCGCGTATTCGTAAGGAGATAGCACTTCGTAGCGACGATCACCAGGAAGTTCCTTCATTTGAACGAAACCATTGTAAGAGACTTTGATTCTACCCGCGGTAGCTCTTTTAGTGGTGATCACAATAACCCCGTTAGAAGCTTGCGCACCATAGATGGCAGTTGCCGAAGCGTCCTTTAAAACACTGATGCTTTCAATGTCAGTAGGAGGAATGTCCCGAATACTTCCCACAATAAACCCATCAACAACATACAAAGGAGAGTTATCTTGGGTAATTGATCCTCCGCCGCGAACGCGAATGACAATTTCTGCATCTGGCGAACCGTCGGTTGTGAGGACATTTACACCTGGTAGACGCCCAGTAATGGCCTGAGCAGCATTGGTGATCGGAATTTGAGCGATTTTATCTCCAGAAAGAGAGGCAACGGACCCCGTCAAATCTGAGCGTCGAACGGAGCCGTATCCTACAACGACGACCTCGTCGAGTAAGGAAGCCGTAACGCTCATGACGACATTGAGTACTTGGTTATTGCCTACAGGGACAAGCTTTGGGGCGTAGCCGGTATAGCTAAGTTCCAACGTGTCACTTGGAGTAGCCTTTACTTCAAAGTTACCATCGTAATCAGTAACTGTTCCAGAACCAGTGCCTTTGATCATCACTGTCACCCCGATGAGGGGCTCGTTGTCTTCTGAAACGACATTTCCCCTGATGGTGCTTTGCCCCAATAAGGTGGTACTCCCCAGGAGGAGGAAGCCTACCAGTAGAGCAAATAATGTTTGTAGCTCTCTACGTTTCATGAATAAAAGTTTTATAAAGTTGAGTGTATTAAAAATTATACACAAAGAAAGCAGAGAGCAGTGAGATTGACGGTATTTGGCGGTATTCAAGAATTCACAGAAGTGTAGCAATAATTAACCTTAGGGAAAAGATGTTTTTAATTGCTGATAATCAAGTGGTTATGTGTGTTGGTAAAGTGAGTAGTTGCCTTTGGAGATAAATATTGCACAGTTTTTTACACAGGAATAAGAGGAAGAAAGACGGAAAATAAAAGAATATTCTAGCTTAATCATTTATTCTACAAAATAATCCCTTGTTTTTGGATACCCCAATCTTCCATGTTTCCTGGAAGATTGGGGTATTTTTACCGATAAGTAATCTTAAGGTGCCGTTTCATATAGATAGCGACCTTTACATCTTGGCCGTAGCCTTGATTTTTTCCATTTCAATACTCGCCAGCATAAAAGGACCGATGCCTTTGGCGTCATTGTCACGAACGGGTTCGCCAATGTAATATTCATAGGAGCCATCGCGGTAAGGATTGCCCCCCAAACCTGCCACTGCACAACCATTGGTCAGGTGAACCTCGCCATCATCATCTACGCGGATAAAGGTCTTCAAAATGCCTTCGTAACTCTGGGTGCCAAGAGCAAGGTACTTTTCGTCGAGATAACCATCATTGGCTCCCTTCAACATGGCGTAAGTGAACATACAAGAGCTGGTAGACTCCAAATAGTTGCCTTCCCTTTTTGGAAAAACGAGTACTTGCCACCAGGTCTTTGTTTCCTGATCCTGAACCTTAAGAACAGCGGTAAGCGTACGGTCGAGAATAGCAACCAAAGTGGCTCTTTGTGGATGATCCTTTGGGAATTTTTCCAGCACATCCACCAAGCCCATGCAGTACCAACCAATAGCTCTAGCCCAAAAATGAGGAGAGCAGCCTGTTTCAGGGTTTGCCCATTCCTGAAGCCTGCTTTCGTCCCAGCCGTGGTAGAGCAAGCCAGTAGCCGCGTCTTTGGTGTGCTTTTCTGCTAAAATAAACTGTTCGGCAATATGGTCGAACAGTTCGGGTTCATCAAATTTTTGCGCGTAAGTTGCCTGGAAGGGTTCCCCCATAAAGAGGCCATCCAACCACATCTGCCAGGGGTAACGCAGCTTGTGCCAATAGCCGCCTTCTGTCGTCCGAGGCTGCCAGGTAAGCTGTTGATGAAGTTGATCAATAGCTGTTCGGTAACGTTCATCTCCCGTTTTTTCGTAAAGCTTAAACAAGAGTGGGCCAGGGGCTATGTGATCAATGTTGAATTTGAAAAGATCGTAATCCCGAATGCTTCCATCCGCCAGGATCATGGTATCACCGTAGCTTTTGGCGTATTGGTAATAGTAGTCTTCTTTGCTGGCATCTGCTACTTCCATCATACTCGACAAGACCAGCCCTTGGGTGTAATTCCAGCGTGGTTCCTTAGCGAAATCGTTCATCCAAGCCTCTGGGGCACGCTTCATAATGGAGAGGGCCATCCGTTCCGACCAGGGTTTTTCTTCCGAAATACTAACCGTCATTGCGAGGACTTTTTCGGCACTCAACCCTTCCGGAGGAGCTGCTGTATCACATTGCCAACAAAAGAGGGCGACGAACCAAAGACTTGCGCTGGTCGCTAATGAGAAAGATTTGGAAATTTTCATATTAATAAGCGTTTTACCTGGTTAAGTTTGATGATAAAGGATTGCGTAAGCCCCTTGATTAAAGCCCGGCGGATAATGGCGAAGACAATTCAATGAGCACGCCATTGAGATAATCAACAAAAGCTTCTTCCGTCTTTATGGCATTGGGTTCCTGTTCCCAGGTAGCCAGAAAATAATAGGTGAGTTGGAGGTCTTTTGGCGTAAGCACTACCACATGGCTATGTTCGTCTTCCGTGGTTTCCTGCACATCAACTTTTCTATACAAAACGGCCATGCCCAGGTTGTCTTCCGCGAGGCTCTGTGCGCCCCACGTAGCAAGGTATGCCCATTCTCCTTTTTCTCCCTGAAGCAGTTTGCCTTCCGGATGTTTTACAATACCAGTACAGATATTAGGTAGTGCTTGGCTGAGGGTAATATCCTGTCGGGACAGGCGGCTACCTGCGTGGATCGACAACACAGAAGTCAAGTCCGTTTTTACGTCACCCACTTGCCAGCCGAAATAATTGGTGAGGATTTTACTTTCCACAACGCCATTTTCCAGAATGGTACAGCTGAGGGAATCGGTCGTTTCCACCCGCAGGGCTTTGTCTCCCATCCAGCTTCCTAGGGCGCCAACGCCCAGTGAAGCACCTACTTTGAGGACATCCATGCCCCAATCAGAAGGTTCGTGGTAGGAGTCGAACCCATCGAGGCCGACATGCTGTAAGACCATTTCGGACGTTTTTTTACCGAAAATATCAGTGGCATTCCGCCAATCGAGATAAAAACGGTAACCAACCAGATCAGATTCCCAACCTGGCCCTTCGTAACGAATAAACCAAGAGTGGTCGGTGTGCTCGGGAGGAACCCGGAGGTGATCTACATTCTGGAATTCTCCGTCGATGTATTCTCTATCTTCCCAGTGGCCATTGATTTTGTGGGAGATCTCCGCTTGGGTACGTTTGGGGAAGGTGGGCATTTTTTCTCCTTCAGCAAGTTCAACCAGCTGGATGCTTTTTTCTTCGCCCGCCGCAAAGTCGAGGAGGAGTGCATAGGTTTCTGCTCGGCCATCTCCGTTGTCATCATTTGCCTGGAAAGGAATAGCGCTTTCGCCGCTGACGAATTTCACTTTCGATAAATCCAGGTTGCTAAATTTTGACTTTAGAGCAGCGGCATCCAAGACCAGCAACGCGTCCTTTCTAGGGGTGTCCAAAGTATTGCTCACCGCGAGGGTCGCTTCTTGAACTAGGGCTTCTTTGGGGCCTGAACCACAAGCGGTTATCAGTGGTAGTAGACCGATAATCAGGTAGTTGTATTTCATGGTTGGTGAATTTTTAAGACGTTGGTTAGTTTGATATTTCTGGTAATAGGAACGGTTGTAAAACGTGTTCCGGCTGGTATTTTTTGGCTGATCTTCGTTTCAATTGATGTGCCCAACTTACGCGCTTTGCTATTTCAGCACCAGGGCCAGTATTGGCATATTCTGCGTAGAAGACGGTTTTTTCTTTCTCCTCAGCTCCCCAATTGTCCCAGCCTTCGGGGCGAATATGATCTCCGAGCTGGCAATACAAAAACACGGTTTGAGCATGGCTGCGCCAGGGCCGCCCCAGATAGACGGAGGTGACGCCTTCCGCTGCCGTCAATTGGCAACGAAGGAAAACCAGCCCATAAGGCCGACCAGCGGGTGTGCTGGCTGCCGTAATGTAGGAATCTGCTTTGCTGTGAAGGATACATTCTTCGAAAATCGCAGTAGCACCGCCGAAAATGAAGTCTGTTGTACCCTCTATATAGCAATCCCTGAAGTGCTGGCGGGCATTGGCACCATCTACGTAAAGGGTGTCTTGATGACCAAGCATTCGGCAGTTGGTTAGCATACACCGATCGGCCTCAATGGCCAAAGCCACCGCTTGTCCTACTGGCCCAGCAGTATTGCTGATGGTGAGGTTTTCGGCACGAAAGTCATCTCCCTGAACCAGTAGCGTAGCGGTGTGGAAAGTACTGTTGCGTCCGCGATCAATCTGATCGAAGTGATCTCCCCAGCGGATGATGGTTCCGGTTGGACTTTCTCCCCGGAGCGTGAGGTGCGTGTTCCAGGCATAAACCTTTACCTTCTCTTCGTAAATACCATCCTTGATGAAAATGGTAATCCTGGTTTCGGGGAAAGACTTGGTAGCATCGATTGCCGCCTGGATGGTAGTGAAATCACCGCTGCCGTCCTGGGCAACGAATATTTCCGTTTTGTACTGCGCACTGACAACCGTCGTGAGCAGTAGCAATGGCAGGTAGATTAATTTTTTCATGGCGTTATTCTAAACCAGTCAAAATCGGCGTATCCGCCATTGTTTTCGTGTTCGTCGCGGATGCTGAACAGGCCTACCTTGGCACCAATCCACTTGCCCTCTCTGGCCATGAAGACTTCGCCAATCGGGAGGAAGGTTTCGCCGTTGAGGCTGTAAAGAAATGTGCACTTACCTCCTTCGGCCACCTTTACTTGTAAAAACACCTCATTATAATGAATGGGAATGCTTTTTACAAGTCGTTCGGGCTGGCCATTTTCGGCCTTGATACATTCGGTTTGTTGCAAGAACAACTGGCTATCTTGTTGGACCAGCGCGAGGTAGGCATAATCTCGGCCCATTACGATGAGCCCTGTTTTTTCACTGTCGAAGTGGTGATGAAAAGTCAACTTTGTTGTTGCGGTGAAGGTTGCCGCTGGCATTTTTTGAAGCAATAAGTTGGGAGCTTCCCATAAATTGGCAATGTCTTGTTGTACCTCCGGGTTAAGTCGCAAAAAGCCCATTGGGGTAGGGAAGGCCCAAGTCGGTTCAGGATTGGCGTGCCACTGCCACTGCAAGCCCAGTTGAGGAGTGTTGAATTCGTCGCTGGTTTGCGGGACTTTTATGATTGAACTTACTTTTACTTTGGGCTTCTCCCAAGTATCAACGGGTTCGCCAATGCCATCTCCGTTGCGATCTTTTCCGATCATCAGCCAGTCGTTTTCCCAGCGAGCGGGCTGCAGGTGTACGATGCGCCCGTAAGGTTGTTTCTCCTGGAAATGAACAAACCAATCATCGCCATTGGCTAGTTCTACCCAAGCACCCTGGTGAGGGCCGTTGACCTCAGAATCACCTTGATGGAGGACAATTTTATCTTCATAAGGTCCCCACACATTTTTCGAGCGCAGCACCGTTTGCCAACCAGTGGGTACGCCACCTGCGGGGGCCAGGATGTAATAGTAGCCATTGCGTTTATGCATTTTGGTGCCTTCGATGGTGGTGTGTGCTTCGTGGCCATCAAAAACCAGCACGCCATCATCAAGCAGTTGGGATGCATCTGGAGCCATTTCGTGAAGAACGACAATACTCTTGATCCCGGCCCTACTGCCCGCAAAGGCATGTACGAGATAGGCTTTGCCATCGTCATCCCAAAAAGGGCAAGGGTCAATCCATCCTTTCGCAGATTGAACCAAATGAGGTGCCGTCCATTCTCCCGCAGGATCTTGCGTTTTGACCATGTAAATACCGAAATCAGGATCTCCGTAAAAGATGTAAAACCAACCATCGTGATAACGAAATGATGGTGCCCAAACGCCATTACCGTGTTGGGGTTTGGCAAAAAAATCGGCTGGTGGCTGCTGCGTAAAAGCGTAGTTGATAATTTCCCAGTTGACCAAATCTTTTGAATGCAAAATAGGCAGTGCTGGAGCACAATTAAAGCTGGAAGAAGTGAGGTAAAAATCATCTCCCACCCGTACGACATCAGGGTCAGAATAGTCTGCGTGAAGGATGGGGTTGCGGTAGGTTCCGTCTCCTAAGTCGGGTTGCCAAACCTGAGCATTCAGCGGTAGGATGCTTGTAAATAAAAGTGCGGTTAATACCAATCTCATGGTTAGAAGCTTCGGTTATTGGAAAATCACACTTGTAAATGTAGTGGACACAGATGGGCAACAACCTGCAATTTTTACCAATTACGTAGCTGTTTTTCACAAAGAAAGGAGTGACGGGCGCATTGCTTTTTATATAAACCAACACGGGCCACTCCCGTAAACGAGAGCGGCCCGATCTTGAAGGGTTTCTCAGACCTTCGAGTTGCGAAAATAATCAATTGTACCGACTATTTCGCCATTGCCTTGCGAATCATGCCAATTATTGCCATGACAATACCGCCACCAACACCGCCACCAGCAATACTACTGAGGATACTGGTAAGGTCCATACTGCCGCTGCTGGCTGCCATGCCCAACATGCCTAATACCTGGCCTCCTAAGCCACCGCCAAGAATACCCGCAAGGGAATTGCCCAAGGTGCCTAAGGAACTTTCCTTCATCAAAGAACCGGCTACGTTGCCACCAATAGCACCACTTACTAGCTGAATGATTAATGGTAGAATGCTCATTTTTTTTCGTTTTGTTTTGTGAATAAGCTCAATCAAAAAATATAATCTTAAAAATAATAATTAATGACGAATAGTGTTTTCCTGAGTCGCATTTTGTTTTATCGTACCTGGAACTTAATCCTTGTCTATAGACCTTGTTTTTGATAGGATAAAGCGGTTTTGCACTGCTTTTTAGCGAGGCAAATCCGTATCTTTGCCCAACTTTTTCTTATAGCTTTAGATATCCCGCTGAAGGCGAGGGTTTCTACAAAAAATGAACATGAGTTTACCGAAGCATTATTCCCCACAGTCCGTCGAACAAAAGTGGTATGACCACTGGATGGAGCAGAATTATTTCCACAGTGAACCTGATGAGCGTGAGCCCTTCAGCGTGGTCATTCCTCCGCCCAACGTCACCGGCGTGCTGCACATGGGACACATGCTGAACAATACCATTCAGGATATCCTGATTCGGAAAGCTCGCCTCGATGGCAAAAACGCTTGTTGGGTACCGGGTACTGATCACGCGTCTATTGCTACGGAAGCCAAGGTGGTACGACTCCTGCGCGAGAAAGGCATCAAGAAAAGTGAGATTGGCCGTGAAGAGTTCCTCAAACACGCTTTTGCCTGGAAAGAAGAATACGGCGGTATCATCCTTGATCAGCTCAAAAAGCTGGGAGCTAGCTGCGATTGGGAGCGCACCCGCTTTACCATGGAAGATTCCCTGAGCGAAGCCGTTGTAAAAGTATTCGTTGACCTTTACCGAAAAGGTCGATTGTACCGTGGGCTGAGAATGACCAACTGGGATCCGGAAGCACTGACGGTATTGTCAAATGAGGAAGTTATTCATGGTGATGAAAACTCCCGTCTTTACCACGTTCGCTATCAGGTAGAAGGCACCGATGAATACATTGTTATCGCTACCCAACGCCCCGAGACGATCATGGCGGATACCGGTTTGGCCGTTCACCCCGATGATGAACGCTACAAGCATCTGCACGGTAAGCGGGTAATCGTTCCCTTGGTAAATCGCGCTGTTCCGATCATCACCGATACTTACGTTGATCTGGAATTTGGTACGGGTGCCTTAAAGGTAACGCCTGCCCACGATCCAAATGATTACGACTTAGGTGAAAAATATGGCCTCGAAGTGATTGATATCATCAACCTGGATGGTACACTCAACGAGTTGGCACAATTCTGCGTAGGCCAAGACCGCTTTACTGCCCGCAAGAATATCGGCAAAATACTGGAAGAAGCAGGTGCTTTGGTAGGTACGGAAGATTACCGCACCCGCGTAGGTCGCTCTGAGCGCACCAACGCCGTGGTAGAGCCGAAACTGACCTTGCAGTGGTTCTTGAAAATGGATGAGTTTGCCTCTACAGCACTGGAAGCTGTTCGTTCGGAAGAAGTAAAATTCTATCCCGAGAGCATGTGGAACATGTACAACAGCTGGCTCAAGGAAGAAAACGTACGCGACTGGTGTATCAGTCGCCAGCTTTGGTGGGGACAGCGGATTCCGGCATGGTATTACGAAGAACACGTTTTCGTTGCCCATAATGCCGAGGAAGCTTTGGCGCAAGCCAAAACAGCTACTGGAAATGATGCCCTGACCATCGCCGACCTCCGCCAGGATGAAGACGTAGTAGACACCTGGTTCTCTTCCTGGCTGTGGCCAATTTCGGTTTTTGATGGTTTCCAATCGCAGGAAGAACTCAAATATTACTATCCTACCAATACCCTGGTGACGGGTTGGGACATTATGTTCTTCTGGGTAGCGCGCATGATCATGGCCGGTTATGAATACGCTCCAGAATTGTTGGGGCCAGACCATCCGATCATGCCCTTCAAGGATGTTTACTTTACCGGAATGGTAAGGGACAGCAAGCGGCGCAAGATGTCGAAATCACTGGGGAATTCTCCTGATGCGTTGAGCTTGATTGACACTTACGGAGCTGATGGCGTTCGTTTTGGAATGCTCTCTTGCTCCTCTGCTGGTAACGATATCATCTTCGATGCGCCAATTGATCCTCAGACGGGCGAAGCCCTCAATGAGAGCAAACTCTGTGAGCAAGGGCGCAACTTCTGTAACAAGATGTGGAATGCCATGTCCTTGATCATTGGCTGGGAGGTAGACTCCAATGCAGAGGAAGATCCCATCAGTGCAATGGCCAGCACCTGGCTGGAAAGCCGTTTGGCACAAGTAAACAAAGACGTTACTCGTCTCATCAGTGAGTATCGTTTGGATGATGCCATTATGGAGCTGTACAAGTTTATCTGGGGTGACTTCTGCTCCTGGTACCTGGAGATGATCAAGCCTTCCGACGGTAAGATGAACCCACAGACCTTAGAGCGTTCGATTGCTGCTTATGAGCAAATGATGATTTTATTGCACCCCTTCATGCCGTTCGTGACGGAAGAGGTTTGGCACCGATTGAGAGATCGCGCTGCGGGCGAGGATTGCTGTGTAGCCACTTGGCCTACTGCTGGTGACTTTGATGCTGATCTGATCGCAAGGGTAGATTTGGCCAAAGAAGCGGTAGTGAAAGTACGCGAGACCCGCTCTTCCAAAGGGATCAAAGGGCGTGAACCACTCAAGATGCTGACCACCATCGGCAGCCCGGGTGAGGCCTTGGTAAAGGATGCAGGCTTGCGGGCCGCCATCGAAAAAATGGCCTACCTGGAGTCGCTACAAGCCGTGAAAACCGAGCCGGAAAATGCCATCGGTTTCCTCGTTGGAAACGATTCATTTTACCTGGAACTCAACCAGGAGATTGATACGGCGGCCGAGTTGGAAGAAAAGGAGAAGGAACTGGCTTATCTGATTGGCTTCGTGGCCTCGGTAGAGAAGAAGCTAAGCAATGAGCGTTTCGTCAACGGTGCCCCCGCGGAGGTAGTGGAACGTGAGCGTAAAAAACTGGCGGATGGTAAAGCAAAAATAGCCAGCCTTCAGGATGAGATAGCACGATTGAAAGGGTAGGCTGAACTTTGGCGCAGCCTTTCATTAAGGCTTCACACATCAGTACCTTCTATACGCCTCGTCGTCATTCGCATACTAGGGCAAATGCATGAATTTGCCCTAGTGGATCAACTGGTAAGTATCGTTACATTAAGTCGACTTCAGTGTGGTGCAGAACAAGTAGGCGGAAGTCGTTCATAGCCAAAGCTATGGGTGGCTTTCGACTAGGTAGTTCAGTACCACGATGGCTAGACTTGGGTGTAACAGGACTTGCTGGTTGATCCACTATTATCACCCCACCGAAGCAATCTCCACATAAAAGATAAGATCACTATGGGGCGGAATGCCTTGCCCACGCCCGTGAGCACCATACCCTAATTCGGAAGGAATAAACAGCGTGGCTTCATCACCCCAACGGAGGAGGGCAATGGCTTCGTCCCAACCTTTGATGACTTCCCCCGCGCCAAGGATAAAACGGGCACCCCGGATATTGCCAAAGGATTCGTCAAAAACGGAAGCTTTCTTTTGCAGTAGGCCCACGTAGTGAACCTCCACTTTTTGGCCCACTTTGGGGGCAATCCCTTCACCGTGTTCATGTATGATGTAACCCAAGCCCGAAGGCGTAAGGGTAATATCAAGCTCACCGTTGAGGTATTCCTCGCGGACTTGTTTCGCGAAAGCGATGCGGTCGGCCGATCGGGCGCGTAGTTTGGCTTTGGTTGGTCTCTTCACGGCTTATTAATTCTTCTGCATAGCTGAAAAACTGAGGCATAGGGTAAATTCATGAATTTGCCCTATGCCGAACAAAACGTAGTGTTTGTAGCGCCAATACCAGCATGGCCCAACACCCAACTTATCCCTTCGTTTTATCAACAGGACAAGTGCTAAGGCCAAAAATAGTATATAACGGGCAAAAACTCACAAAGCTGGTCAGTACGAATACCGCAGCAAGCACCAGGAGGACAATGCCTAAAGTACCTGTGAGCGTTCCCGTAAAGTAAAGTGCTGCAATAATGATGGCGACGATTACCCGGATGCCGCGATCGATGTTGCCCATGTTCTTTTTCATCTTGTTAAGTTTTAGTTGTTTTAAGGTACAACTAAAGATAGGGGCCCTACAATCGTAAGTCAGTGATGATTGTCACTGAAACTGTTGATTATCAGGAATGCTGTTTACCCCCAACCCAATAATTCCTTATTTTGGGGTTTTATTCAAACCACCATTCTGTCAATGAAATATTTAGAGATACTCGTCAATTTGAGAAAAATTATTCGTTCCATTAACCTGGAGAGTAAGCGTATTGAAAAGCAATTTGGCGTGAGTATTCCACAATTAATGAGCCTGCAATATTTGTCGGAACAACAAGCAAACAAAGCTACCGCGTCCCAGTTGAAACAGCACTTGAAATTGAATGCCAGTACCATGAGTGGGATTATCAGTAGGTTGGAACAAAAAGCATTGATCGCCCGATTGGCAAACCCTGAAGATCGCCGTGCTACGTTTATTACGCTCACAAGTAAAGGGGAGGAGTTACTTCAGGACCCTCCCACAACACTGCAAGAAAAATTGACGGCGCGTTTGAGTAAGCTATCCCCTGAGCGCATTGACAGTTTGAACGAGCATATCGATCTGTTGGTCCAGATCATGGATGCTGAAGAATTGGATGCTTCTCCTATCATGACGACAAATGAAATTGGTAAACAAAATGCCATTTAGTTTCTATAGGAACTATTTTTTGACTATCTTTGGCATGTTCAATGAATATCAATAAAAATATTTTCATGCAAGATCAGCAGAAAGATGCTAACGCTAAGAATTCAGAAACACTACGCGCCGCTCACCGAGAATGGAAAACAGCCAGAAGAAAAAGAGAATGTCAGGACTATTCCTACATGTTCTATTGGGAATCTGTAACTTCCTGCTCTGCGCTTTAAAAGGCCATGTTACTAGACCTAAAAAAAGCTTCCGTGCAAACGGAAGCTTTTTTTGTGTCGTGAGCACAAGCTCTGCTGATTACATAGCTGGTTGTAAATCCCGTGCTCTGATACGCAGCTTACGGATCACTTTGTTCTTGATTTGCCGCACCCGCTCGCGGGAGATGCCAAACTGCTCACCAATGTCATCCATTGACATAGGGTGGTTTTTATCTATACCATAAAACATGGCGATAATCCTCGCTTCCTGCGGACTCAGTTTAGACAACAGCATTTCTACCTGCTTTTGTTGCGATTCTAAAACGGCCAAATCATGGTCAGGGCTGGGGGTATTGTGATCCTGGAGCAAGGTCACCAGGGTCGTATCTTCCCCATCTTTGATGGCTGAATCAATAGAGCGGCATTTTTGAGAATACTCCATGCTTTTACGCACCTTGTCTTCCGAAAAACCAGTATTGTAGGCAATTTCAGCTACACTAGGTTCGCGCTCGTTTTCCTGTAAAAGCTGAGAATGCTCTTTCTTGATTTTGGTAGAAAGCGCATGATGATTGAGCGGAATTCTTATTTTTCTTCCCTTCTCATTAATGGCTTGAATGATCGACTGGCGAATCCACCACACGGCGTAGGAGATAAATTTGAAGCCACGGGTAGTATCGAATCGGCGGGCTGCCTTAATCAGTCCTATGTTTCCTTCGTTAATCAGGTCACCGAGGTACAATCCCGTATTTTGATATTGCTTGGCCACGGATACAACAAAGCGGAGATTGTGTTGTACGATCTTAGAAAGTGCGTTGGGATCGCCAGCCTGATAGTTTTCAAAAAGGGCCACCTCTTGGTCGGGCGTCAATACGTCATGCCTGGCTATTTCCGTAAGGTATTTTTCAAGTGATTTTTCGTCGCGTCTGGTAATTGAACGTTCTATGGTTAATGCTCGCATTAAATTGTTTTATATGAAGTAATGATGGGGTGACTAACCCTTTATTATACGAAAAACTTTCCATAGAAACTAATTTTTCGAACACTTTCTTTAAATAAGGTTTGTTTTAGAGCAATACCTTCTCCCCACTAGAAAGTCGGGACGCCGTGCTCCCAGACTCCGCCTTTCACACTGTCTTCGATGTATCAAAACGCTCCGCAAACACGAGACCATCCGCAAACAGCACCCTTGTCCTCTTTCGGAAGAGGAGTGCCCAACCCTTACCCAAAAACGGCCACAAACAGATTTGTACTACCAACCGGATTGATTACCTTGGTGTGCCTAACCAAAACCAACCACCATGACAGATCTGGACATCGCTCGCCAGGTAACCCTCAAGCCAATTACAGAGATCGCCAAAAAAATGGGCATTGGCGTAGACGACATTGAGCAATACGGAAAGTACAAAGCCAAACTCCCACTAAACAAAATTGATAAAGAACGCGGCAAAGCCAGCAAGCTGATCCTCGTTTCCGCCATTTCACCCACGCCCGCCGGAGAGGGCAAAACGACCATGTCCATCGGTCTTTCAGAGGGACTGAACCGTTTGGGAAAAAAGACGACCGTAGTCCTACGAGAACCTTCCCTTGGGCCAGTCTTTGGCATCAAAGGAGGCGCAACGGGCGGCGGCTTCTCGCAGGTGCTCCCCATGGAGGACATCAATTTGCACTTTACGGGCGACTTCTCCGCTATCGAAAAAGCACACAACTTACTGTCGGCCATTATTGACAACAACATCCAGAGTAAGACCAATACGCTGGGGCTGGATGCCCGCACGATTTCCTGGAAGCGGGTGATCGATATGAATGACCGGGCGTTGAGACACATCATCGTTGGGCTGGGAGGAACCGGTTCAGGGATACCCCGAGAAACGGGCTTTGACATTACTGCTGCTTCCGAAATCATGGCGATTCTGTGCCTGTCGGAGGACCTGATGGACCTGAAAAGAAGATTGGGAAATATCTTCGTCGGCTACACCCTCGACAAGCAACCCGTTTACGCCCGCGACCTCAAGGCAGAAGGAGCCATGACGGCACTACTCAAAGACGCTATCAAACCCAATCTGGTACAAACCATCGAAGGCAACCCGGCCATCATTCACGGCGGGCCTTTTGCCAATATCGCGCAGGGCACCAATTCTGTTATCGCTACCCGCATGGGCATGTCCTTCTCCGACTATACGGTCACCGAAGCCGGTTTTGGCTTTGACCTCGGTGCCGAAAAATTCTTCGATATCAAGTGTCAAAGTGCTGGCCTTTCTCCCAGGGCGGTTGTACTGACCACTACCATTAGAGCACTTAAGTACCACGGCGGTGCCAAGTTGGATGCGCTCACGACCCCTGATCTGGAAGCCCTGGCCAAAGGCATCCCCAACTTGGAGAAACACCTCGAAAACATCAAGCAGTTCAATGTCCAACCCGTCATCGCCATCAATCGGTTTACGACGGATACCGATGAAGAAATAGCCTTGGTACAAAAGGTAGCCAAAGACTTGGGCGTTGCCGTTGCCGTCGCCGAAGTATGGGCCAAAGGCGGAGAAGGCGCACTGGATTTAGCCGCCAAAGTCATCGAAATCGCCGAAGCAGCCACCACGGATTTTACACCCATGTACGCCTGGGAATCTTCGGTGGAATCCAAAATCGAAACCATCGCCACCAAAATCTACGGTGCCGAACACGTCGATTACAGCGCCCAAGCCAAACGCGATTTGCGCACCATCAGCAACCTGGGGCTGGATCACCTAGCGGTTTGTATTGCCAAAACGCAGAAATCCCTCTCGGACAATCCAAAGCTCCTGGGCCGCCCCAAAGATTTTATCATCACGGTCCGCCAAATAGAAATCGCTGCCGGCGCCGGCTTCCTCATCCCCATCACGGGAGATATCATGCGCATGCCCGGCCTTCCTGCACACCCTTCCTCCGAGCGTATTGATATTGATGGGGAGGGGAATATTAGTGGGTTGTTTTGATGTTTTTTACCAAGGGAAACTCATGAAGGTTCTTCGTTCTTCAGGGAATGGGTCGTACCCGCCATGAATGACGGGGAACCAACATTTAAGCCACTAATTTGTGACACACTTAGAACAAATGCTTTACTTACGGTGATGATTCTTGATGCCATCACCGTGATTTTATCCCTTTGCTCATGAGCAGAATCCTACTGACAAGTCTGTTTTTATCTATGCTGTACTTCTCCAGTGAAGCCCAAAACACCTTCAACAAGCAATACTATTTTGATGGTATTGCAGCTATTGGGAATGGTGTTCATGTTACGGATAGCTGTTATTATATTTCTGGTTTAGTGGTCGATACAATTGCTGATGGCGTATATGACGGTTTGATGTTTGGCAAATTAGATTTAGAAGGGAACCTACAGGAGTATTCGCTACATCTTGATTCTTTGTCAGATTATGAAAATTGGAATACACCTTTGTTGTTTAACGATAATGCTTTTACATCCGTAGGTTTTGGAAAAGACTCCTTTACTTACCTATACTGGTTACGCTTAGATAATAACGGCGAAAAAATTGACGAAAAAAAGTATCGAAGTCCCTTTAGTCCAGATGACTGGTTTATTCATCCATACGGAGTTGAGTACTCTTCCCTGGACAAACGATATTATATCGTGTCGGATGTGGGGTATTATCTACCTAGTGGCGTGCTTAACGGAGAATTTAGTGTTTTATGTTTAGACAGTATGGGTAATAAATTGTGGGATGAAACCTATGGAAACTCATGGATGGATACGCCTTTAAGCTTAATAAGTTTATCAGATTCAACAATAGTAATCGGCACATCCCTGTCAAACTACAACTTAACTTTTCTTAATAAAATTTATCAAACTCAATTGGTTGCAATCGATACTAGTGGTCAAGTCCAATGGACTTGGACATCTACAAGTCAAATACAACAAGGTGCCAATGATATATTGATAGAAGAAGATGGTGATTTAATTGTAGCTAGTGCCGGAGGATTTCTAGAATATGTGAATGCTGCTACACGAATAATGCTTTGGGATCGAGGATTAATATTTAAACTAAATGAAAACAGAGAAACAGAGTGGGAATGCGAGTTTACAGAGCCAGGGGCTACATTTGAAAACAGGTTAACAAAAATTATTAAAGCTGCCGATAATTCAGGCTATATAGCAGCAGGACAAATGAGAGTATGGTTGAATGAAGACGATGCTAGTTTGTTAGGTTGGCTGGTAAAAGTAAGTCCCGAAGGAGACAGCTTATGGAGTCGCAGGTTATTTTACTACGAACAACCCGACAGCATCGAATACGAGCACCATATTCACGATTTGCAAGCTACTCCTGATGGAGGCTACTTTATGAGTGGGTATACTTTAGATCGGGCCGCAGGAGCTACGCCGCCCCGTCAACGAGCCTGGTTTATCAAAGTCGATAGTGAGGGCTGTCTCATTCCTGGCTGTGGCTTGGTCGATACAGAATCTCCAAATGAGGAAGGGCCCGCCTTGCTCATCTACCCCAATCCAGCCGACCAGTATCTCAACATATATCTGGGAGATAATAGCGGTCAGGAATGGACGTTTCTGGTGCTTGATGGTGTAGGTCGGCAGTTAGGTCGTTATGAAGCTCCACTTGGGCAAACGACCTATATGGTGCCAGTGGGTAATTATCCGGCAGGGGGGTATTATTTACAGGTGGTAGATGAGCTGGGAAAGAGGTTGAAAACTTATTCTTGGGTGAAGGGGTAGGTGCCGTTTTGCCTTTCATACATTTACACGAATTGGGAGGATTCTGCTGCCAAATCCACCATTGCATTGCAGCGCAAACACCACGAACACATTTCATAAAAAGCCCGAAAATCCGTTTAATCCGTTCCATCCCTGCCTGCTCGGCCTGCCTGCTGCAGGCAGGCTGTGCCTCACGGGCAGGCAGGCGTGTTCTATCCTGTTGCTAGTGACTGCGTTCTGGCTGCCACCCCCCATTTGCATAAATACATTTATGCATTTACACGAACAGGAGGGTTACCTCAACAACACCACATCCCCCTTCAAAATCACCACCTCGCCGCTGATCAATCTAACCTGAGCAAAGTAAACAAAGACGGCTGGGTTCATCACCTCTCCGTTCAGTTTACCATCCCAGCCGTAGAGGGGATCATTGGGTTGGAATGGCCCTTCTATATAGACCTGATTACCCCAGCGATCAAAGATCTGGAAGCTTTCAATTTCTGCGACACCATGGCCCGCAAAGATCATCAGCTCATCATTGGAGCCATCACCATTGGGGGAAAAGGCCGAAGGAATGTAGACGTTGATATCCTGCTCCACAAAAATGCGGATGATATCACTCACGGTACAGCCATTGGCATCCATCATCTCCAGTTGGTAAATCGTCGTTTCCGTAGGTGCGGCGTAAGTCACAAAGGTATCGGGTTGGCTCAATCCTTCGGTAGGTGTCCATGTCCAGGAGGCAGGGATAAAATCATAGAGAGGGTCGATCAGCACACTGTCGCCCAACTGGATGGTCTCATCACCGCCCAGCTCTAATTGTAGGAGTTGCCCTTCTGGAATACCAGCACTTACCGTAATTTGACAGTCATTGACATCCTGGATATAGACCGTATAACTTCCCGCGGCCAAGTTGGGTAAAAGGGTAGGGAAGGAGCCAGAATTACTGTAGAACTCATTGTCGAGGCTGTACTCATAAGGCGCGACGCCACCAAAGATGGTATCAATGGTAATACTACCGGTATTGCTGCCAAAACAACCCGCAGAAGCGCCAAAAAGCGTGGCTTCAATGGGGGCAGGTGCTGTGATTTCGATGTTCTCTACCTGCGTACAACCTGGTGAATCGGTGACCGTAACGGAATAACTTCCCGCTGGCAAGTTGTCGATGCTAGAAGTTGTGGCATTATTGCTCCACGTATATGTAAAAGGCCCAATTCCAGACAAAACGTCTACGGTCAAAACGCCGTCTTGCTGACCGGCACAACTGATGCCCGTTCCACCACTACTGTTAGAAATAGCTACATCAATCGCCAGATTGCTGGAACGAATCAATCGCTGATTATCCAGGATCGTTACGGGGCAGCCACTGGCACTGGTTACGGCATCAAGGTCAATAACGACGTCATTGCCGTTGCCTGCTCCAATATTTATATCGTAAGTACCTTCGTTGAGGTCGTTCAATACCAAAGTGAAGCCCGTAGATGCCGATAGGGAAACATCAAATTGATCATTCCCAAGAAGGGTGAATGTCGCAGGTAATGCCTGGTTGCCACAAATCACCGTATCTGCTTCCAGGCTGGCAAATAATTCCGGACGGAAAGTGGTCGTGACAAAAATCGTTGAGTCACAGCCATTGGCCGCAGCATTTTCCAAGATGACAATGCCACTAGTGTTGAGTGCATCAAAGGTTTGGCTGCCAACGGTCAAGCTTTCGCCAAAACAAAGTAAGGTGTCTAAATTGCTTAAGCTACCAGGAAGGAACATTAAATCAACGACGATGGTAGAATCACAACCATTGCTACTAGCGCCAGGAAGCACGACCGTACCACCAGGGTTGGCCGCATTGAAAATACTATCTCCAACCATGATTTCTTCCCCTGCACAAAGCGTACTGTTCAATAGGCTTTCTGCGGGAGGGAAGGTACTCAGGTCTACTTGCACCAGGGAATCACAGCCACTGCTGGCACCGTTGGGGATCAAAATGTCATAAAGACCAGCGCTCCGCAGGATGCTATCACCGACCATCAATGAATCTCCTGGGCAAAGGAAGGAACTGAAGGTATTGGTGGCCAGCGGGATAAGGTTGAGGTTGACTAGAATCAGAGAGTCACAACCATTAGCGGCCTGATTAGGTAATTCCAGTATATCCGTAAGTCGATTCTCATCAAATACTTCTCCCGCAATAATTAGGGTGTCACCCGCACAAAGATCGCTGTTGATGTTGTTGATGCCCGCGGATAGTTCGGTGAGGTTGACGGTAATGGTCGAGTCGCAGCCATTGCTACTGGCATTGTCCAGTACAACGATGCCGCTGCTGTTGCCGACGAAGAAGGACATTCCTCCGTAAGTGACAGTGTCTCCCGGGCAGATATTATCTTCTATCAGCAAGGTACTCGCAGGGAAGAAGCTGAGGTCTACGACCACGGTACTGTCACAGCCGTTGCTCGCTGCACCCGTCAAAATCACCTGGCCACTTGGATGGTCAAAGTCAAAAACTTCTCCGCCCACGGTGACGCTGTCTTCTAGGCAGATGGTGGTCGTCAGGTCACTCATCGGATTAGGTTGACCTCCCGTGATGGTCGTGGTAGCGATGGCCACACAACCCGCATCACCCGTGACTGTGACCGAGTAGTCCCCCGGCGCAAGGTTGGTAATTTGTTGGGTGACCGCCATATTGCTCCAGGTAAAGCTATAAGGCATTGTTCCTCCGCTGGGGAGCGCTGTAGCTATACCATCATTGGCTCCTTCACACTGCTCGTTGGTGGTGTCGATGCTTAGCGCAAAAGTACAACTGCCATCCACCAGCGTCGTCTGGCAATCTACGGAGCAAGTTCCGTCGCTGATCGTAATGCTGTAGGTGCCAATGGGGAGGTTGCTGATGGGCGTTATTCCAGGTGTGATCGGCAGGGTTCCCATCGTACCGTTACCATTGTCGTAGGTAAGGGTGAATGGGCCACCCGGGCCACTGGTAAAATCGATGGTAATGACACCATCACTTGCCGTCGCACTGCTAGGTTGGGTCGTGGCCGTACAGCTGTAAACAATGGCTGTCGGCTCGGTAAGGGTGATCATGCCAGAAGTCACACAATTGCTGTTGTCGGTCACCGTCACACTGTAAATTCCAGCGGCTAAGCCAGTCTGATCACCATTTGGTCCTTGACCATTTAAAGCACTATTGTTCCATACGAAAGTGTAGTCTGGCGCTCCGTTATTCAGTTGAATATTAATGGTGCCATCAGAAAAACCATTACAACTAGGATCAGTTCCCGCCAGGACGATGCTAAAGTTGCAGGTGTTATTTTCCGTAAGGACAAAACCACAAACTTCCTGACAGCCATTGCTATCTTCTACCGTCACCGTGTAAGCACCAGCGCTCAGGTCGGTAATAGGGAAAGTTCCTGGGGTGTTGAAGGTAGCCGTACCCATTACCGGACCATCCCAGCTAATGGTATAAGGAGGGGTGCCGCCCGATAGCACGACATTCACCCCACCATCCGTACTGGTGGAGGTCGTAGGTTGGTTGACTTGAGAACAATTCAGGAAGATGGCCGGAGGGTCAACCAGCGTGAGACTCGTCGTTTCGGTACAACCCGCTGCATCGGTCACCGTCACTTCGTACAGCCCTGCCGCAACGTTGACGTGATCTTCCGTGCCATCAAAAGCATCCACGTTCCAGTCGATACTTACGATGGGCGAGCTGCTGTCGATGAATAAATCCAGGCTGCCAGTAGCGGTATTGGCACAGTCGGGGTTGGTGCCTTGGAGATCTAAAGTCAAGTCACAAGTCGTCGCATTTAGGGTGGCCATACAGCTTGTGGTACAGCCATTGCCATCTTCTACCGTAATGGTGTAGCTGCCTGCACCAAGGTTGTCGATCAGGAAATTCCCTGCCGTCAGCAGGTTGCCAGTGCCGTTGGTAGGGCCGGTCCAGCTGATCGTATAAGGTGCCGTACCGCCGCTCGCATTGAGGTTGATGCTGCCATCTGTTGCGCCGGCATTGCTCGGGTTGGTTGTTGCCGAACAGTCGAGCACAATTGCCGGAGGAGAAGGGACCAGAAAGTTCAAGGTTCCTACACAACCTGCGGCATCGGTCACCGTTACGCTGAGCGAAATCCCAGGAGTAAGGCCCGTAGCTGTATTCATTCCATCAAAAGTATCATTGCTCCAGTTATAGGTATAGTTGGGTGTTCCATCTTCTGGTGTTACCGTTACGCTGCCGTCAGCGCTGTCACTACAGCTTGGAGGGGTGCCATTCTGGCTCAGCGTAAGGGCGCAAGGCGGTACTTGCAAATCTACGCTACAACTTGTGGTACAGCCATCGGGGTTGGTAACCGTAATTTGGTAGATACCCGGCGGCAGGTTGTTTTGCGTAAAGCTATTCGCAGGCATTGCATTTTCAGCAATGGTACCATTGGTTCCTGCACCGTCATCATACGTAACGGTGTAGGGGCCTCCGGGGCCATTATTTACGGTAATGGTTAAAGCACCATCGGTAGCTGCCAGACCAGACGGTAAGTTGGTAGCTGCACAGTTGATGGTATAAGCAGCCGGATCAGTCAGCGTAATCATTGCCATTTCTACACAGCCTAGTTGATCAACGACGGTGACGGAATAAGTGCCCGCCTGGAGATTGTTGGCAGTGGTTAAGCCATCCAAATTATTATCGTTCCAGTCGATAGCGGTGATCATCTGACTACTGGTAATTTCCAGATTCAGGGTCCCATCAGCAGATCCGGCACACAGCGGATCATTGCCCGTAAGGGTAAGGCTTAGGTCGCAAACCGGATCGATGACAAAAGCACAACTCTGGCTACAGCCATTTTCATCCGTAAGGGTAAAGGTGTAAGCTCCAGGTGGCAAAATCGCGGAGTCCCAGGTTCCTGGATTGTTTTCGGTAAAACTGATGTTGATAGGGCCCGCCAGATCCAAAAGATAGAAAGGGGTGCCACCACTGTAGGTGAAGGAATAGCTTCCTGGCCCACTTCCTTGCCCCATTGCATTAGCCCGACAATCGAGAAGTAGTGGAGCGGGATCAGCAATCGTCGCCGTTTGCTCGGCTGTACAGCCATCCATATCCGTGATGGTGAGGGTGTAGGTACCAGGAGAGAGGCCGTTGAGCTGGTCGAGCCCGTCGTATTGGTCATCAGACCAATCGTATTGATAGTTGGGTACACCATTGTTGATAATGACGGTGATGCTGCCGTCGTCAGCACCAGTACAACTTGGGGCTAAAGCATCCAGCGAAAAGTTGAGGGTACAAGTGGTTGCCTCAATGGTGAACAGACAATCAGTTGTACAGCCATTATCATCGGTAATAGTGATGATGTAATCACCTGGTGCCAGATTGTCGAAGACATAACTGTTGGGGCTTAGATTGCTTAAACTTGCGTTGACGGGTCCCGTGAGTATTGCTTCATAAAGAGGTGTGCCACCACTGACGTCGAAAGTTACTTCCCCATCATTAGCGCCCGCCGAAGTTTCGTCATTGACCACCATACAGAAGAGGTCAATTGCTGTAGGGGCAGCCAGGTCAATGTCGGCAAAGGTTTCACAGCCATTCCCATCCGTGAGCGTCAGGGAATAAAATCCAGGAGAGAGTCCGGTCAGTACCTGCTGGCCATCATAGTTGTTGTCGTTCCAATCAAAGGAATAAGGTGTCGGACCTGTAACCGTTACGGAAATGCCTCCGTCGGCGCTATTATTACAAGTAATGGTATTGTCCAGGTTGATGCTTGCCTCTGGCAAATCCAAAACGGTAAGGGTCACCTCAACAGTTGCTGAAATACAGCCATTATCGTCGATCGCAGCGTAGACAATATCGCTACTGCTGGTGTAGTTGCCTGGTGTGCCAATGGGGTTGTTACCCGCCTGGTCGGTAAACCAGAGCACCGTAATTCCTGTATTTCCATTGACGGCCTCATCTGCTTGGGTGAGGTCGAAGGTAGCTTGCCCAGTACCCTCATCACAGGCTTCCAGGCTGGTCGAGTTGGGGGTGTTAAGGCTGCCAACTGTGAAGGTCGCCGAAGGGCCGGGAGCCAGTGTGAAGGTACAGCCTGAGGTGGAGGTTATTTCGTCGATGCTGAATGTGGTGGTTTCCGTTACCGAAAAACTCAGCTGCGAGAAATTGGTAATCCCGTTATAAGTAGAAACACTTGTGCCATTGGCATCTGTAATAAGGAGGTCAAAGTCATAAGCATCCCCATTAGGCAAGGAAAACGTAAGGGTGACCGTTTCGGGGTCACAGCTACTGGTGATGTCAAGGCTAAAGTCAACGGGGGCAGGGGCGGATTCTACGATTAAATCTACTTCTGAAGGAGCTGAAAAACAGCCGCCTCCTGCGTCTATCACGGCATATACCGTGCTTGAACCTGAAAGATAAGCTCCAGGGTTGAGAATTTCGTTGTTAAGGCCCGGGTCTTCGTAATATTGGACTGTACCGCTCTGTCCGTTGAGGATGGTGTTTTCGGCGTCGGTAAGGTCAAAAATGGCTTCCCCGTTTTGGTTACCACAAGCTTCCAGAATAGCATCTTCGGCGGTAGGAACTGCTCCCCCGATGGTAATGGTAGCACTAGTTACCGGAGAAAGGCTAAAGGTACAGTTGGGCGGATTGGTATCGTCGCTGATCACGAAAATTTCAAACGTCGTCGTTTCTGTTACCGGGAAAGTAAGCGTACTTCCATTAGAGATACCCGAGAAAAAGGAGGTAGAACTACCGCCACCATCGGTAATAAACAGGTTGAAAGAATAGTCGATGCCAGGAGGAAGGGTGAAGATCAGATCAACGTCGGTGGGCCCACAGCTTTGGGTCTGGTCAAGGGTGATGTCCACGATCGACGGTGGTTCGGCCAGGAGTAAGTCAACTTCAACTGCTTGTGATTCACATCCGCCGCCGCCATCTACGACTGCGTACACGGTTGTTGCGCCAGAGATGTAATTCTGAGGATTGACGATAGGAATGGTCAGGCCCGGGTCTTCAAAAAAGTCGACAGGCAAGCCTGTGGAACCATTGATTTCTTCGGTAAGGAGGTTCAAGTTGAACGTACCGTCGCCATTGAGATCGGGGCAGGAGGTTTGTGAGGCCGGAAAGGCGTCCGGAGCATCACCAACTGGGATAATGTACTCAATGGGCATAGGAAGACTGATCGGACAGAAGGAAGGGCCAGGCCCAGTGACACTGTTGAGTACGAAAATATAAGTTTCGACAACACCAATGATGAAGGGAGTCTCCCCGTCTGTGCCAATGAAGTCACCAGTGCTAACTGCTCCAATACTCTGTGGTCCAAAGCTGACATTGAAGGTGTAGTCTCCCGGTGGAGCGTTGGGGGTATTGAGGGTCATATTAATGACCGTCGGGCCACAACCTGAATCAGGATCGAAGCTTAGGAATACATCTGCGGGGTCAATGGTAATCAAACTGAGGGTTATTTCCGAAGGAGCCGAAATACAGCCCGCGCCATCATCAATCACTGCGTAGATCGTACCTGTGCTGGAAGGGTAATTGTTAGGATTTAGGATTTCATTGTTAAGCCCTGGGTCTTCGTAAAAAATTACCGTACCTCCCTGGCCATTTAGAATGGTGTTTTCTGCTTCGGTTAGGTCAAAGATACCTTGCCCAGAACCATCGTCGCAAACTTCGAGGCTGGCGTCCTGGGGAGTAGGGCCACTGTCTACAATCAAATCGAGTTCGGCAACAGAGATACAGCCTGCATTGTTCTGGACACTGGCGTAAATGGTAAGGTCAGAGGGTGTCGTTACAATACCCGTAATCGGGTTGTCTCCGGTTCCCGCATCGGTGGGGTTACTATGGTAGGAAACGGTCAGGCCAGGATTACCTCCTGTAAATTGATTATCAGCATCGCTGGGCGTGAAAGTAGCTACTCCATTGCTGCCGATACAAGCCATGAGCATGCCATTGTTAGGATCAGGATATTCGTTGAGGCTGATGGATACGGGGACGATGTTACTTTCACAGGTGCCATCGGTTACCGAAGCGTAAACGGTGGTTTGGAAATTACTGATAAGAGTAAACAGATCACCAGGATCAGTAGGATCCAGCGGATTATTCCCCGCCATATCAAAGAACCAGTTGACGGTAAGACTGGGGTCAAAGTTGGTAAGCTCATCGAGGATATCATCCAGGTTCAGGATTTCGCCGGAAGGGGGGAAGAGGCTGTAGCAGACGATGAGTGGGGAGGGGGTATTGATGGTGGTGGGAGGGGGGGCGTTGACTACTACTGTAGTGGTAGCAAAACACCCATTATCAGCGTCATCCTGAACAACAATGTTGTAAGTACCCGCCATTAAGCCAGTGAAATTTCCAGATGGCTGGAAGCTATTACCATTGTCAATGGAGTATTCAAGATCTCCACTAAGTCCACTTCCAGAAGCATCAATGGAGATTTCTCCGTCGTCGCTGTTGCTACAGGTAAGGTCTACGGTTGTTACATCGTTAATGTCGATCATGCAGCTACTCTGGCAAACAGCTGGTATAGGAATCCCATTGTCAATAGCTTCCTGTTCAGTATAGCAAAGGATGGTGATGTTATCAATTTGCATCCATTCACCCGTTGCCCACATGGACATGGTAATAACAATGTTTACATTGCTAGGATCAGCTCCTGGTTGATTTACGCAAAGTGGATCAGATTCGGCAGAACCAGACGCCGCTGCATTACAATCAAGCCCCAACACAACATTGTCATCAACTACACTGCCGCTGTTGATCTCCCAAGCCAGAAAGTCCCAGCAGTTATTACAGTCAGGATTTGATATAGCTTGACTAACTTCTCCATTACAGTAAGGTGGGCCATTAAAAGGGCATTCCTGAGCACATTCCAGATTGCCTGAACCGACATAACCTAGCGAGTTATAGTCAAACTGAAAGGTCACCAGTAAACAACCTGTTGCATCTATACCGCTTACTGTAAAAAAAGCTGGGCCATTTGTATCTTCTCCGCGTAATTGTCCATTTTGGGTCTCAAAAATATCTCCTGGAGGTATACAGGAAGGGCAATTGGTATTCCAGGTGTAGCCCTCCGCACTCGTTCCGGTCGTTGCCCCATTGTACTCCGGTCCGGCCATCGGTTCAAAATCTTCCGAAAAAATTACAGTCTGACTGTAAATGAGGCTGACGGAAAACATCAGGAAAAAAAGAGGGGAAATAGTACGCAAAAATATCATGCAATCAGCATTTTAGCGGTTTGGAACAACAGCGCTTCAACAGTGAAACGCTTTTTGGGCATGGCAAAATAATAGACAGACGGTTGCTTTACGAGTAGGAGTAGTAAACGTGTCGTGGGATAGTAACTAATAGTTGCAAAATTACAGAACTATCTGATTTGTTCAGGCGAATTCCATATTAATGGAAGTTTAATTAACACAAATGCTACTGCATTTTGAAATGATTATATTTTTTTGTGCGAAACACAAGGAAATTTAATCTAAAAACTTATCTTTGCAGCCGCTTTAAAAATACAACTTTGAGATGCGCGGGTGTCTTAAGGTCTAAAAGTAGACAGGGCTATGGATTCGCTCCAACCGTACATTCTCCCGCTCAAAGGTTTAGGTGATGGCTTGCATGAGTTTGAGTTCCTAATCGATGGTGATTTTTTTCGGAGTTTTCCAGATTGTCCCGTTGAAGAAGGCAATGTCAAGTTGCATGTGACCATGGAAAAACAGCCTCGTTTGATGGTTTTTGATTTCTCCTTTACAGGGTGGATCAAAGCTACTTGTGATCGTTGTTTGGCTCCGATCGATTTACCGGTAAATGGTCAAAACCAATTATTGGTAAAGCTAGGAGAAGCCGAGAATGCAGTCGATGAGGACGATGTGGTCTATATTCCAATAGAAACATCTACCTGGAGTTTAGCACAATATGCTTACGAGTATGTGCTACTGGCCTTGCCTCTCATCAAAGCATACGCCTGTGAAGAGGATGAAAATCCTCCCTGCGACTTCGAGACGTTAGATCGTTTGGAAGACGCTGAAAACGATGAAGCGGAAGAAAACCCAAGCAACCCATTTAGGGATGCTTTCAAGGATTGGAACAAAGCGTAATTTACGCTTTTTCCTCCTTCATTACTGAACCATATAAGAAGTTGCCCGACGAGTTTGGGCAAAGCCGATAAAAACAAGAGAAATGGCACATCCTAAAAGTAGAATTTCCAAGCAGCGCAAGCGCAAGCGTCGTACGCACTACAAGGCTGAAGTACCTAACGTAGCTACCTGTAAAGTAACTGGCGAAAGCCACCTACGTCACCGGTCTTATTCTGATGCTGAAGGTAACACTTATTACCGTGGCAAGATCCTGATTAAAGGTCCTGAATTAGACTAAGGCGGTGCTGCCTATCCGTAGCATTGTACCGTTTTGCCTAGCAAAATTTTTATTGCTGCGTGTTAAATAATAAGAGCTCCTACCTGTCATTGTTCAGGTTAGGAGCTTTAGTCATTTTGTTAAATCCAACATTTATGAAACGCATTATCAATACCCCCCATGCTCCTTCTCCAGTAGGTCCTTACAACCAAGCTACTGCTCACAACGGCACACTTTATGTCTCGGGGCAAATTGCGATTGATCCTGATTCTGGTGAATTGATCACCCGGACCATAGAAGAGGAAACACACCAGGTAATGAAAAATCTTCAGGCCATCCTCAAGGAAGCAGGCCTCACTTTTGAAGAGGTGCTCAAATGCTCTGTTTTTGTTAGCGATATGAATAATTACAGCCGAATCAACGAGGTATACGCTACCTATTTCAACGAGGATACCGCCCCCGCCCGTGAATTGGTCGAGGTTGCTAACTTGCCTAAGTTCGTAAATATTGAGATTTCGTTGATCGCAGCGATGAAGTAAGCTTGACGTTAGTTGTTGAGGGATGCGGGGCGAACCAAATCGCCCCTTGAAGTAGAAAGTAGAGGGATTTAGATTTCCCTAGTGGAATCCCAATACTGATTTTGGCTTAACAAACTAAGCGGAACTTTAGCGTTTTTCAATTTGTTTTTTGCAAAAACAAAGACTTTTAACAATTTACTATATTACTAATGAGCACAATTTTATCTGGCATTCAACCTACGGGAAATCTTCATTTTGGGCGTTACTTTGGTGCGATTCAAAATTGGATGCGTCTTCAGGAAGAACATGATTGTCTATACTGTGTGGTCGACTACCACGCGATGACCATGCCTTTTCAACCCCAGAAATTGCGCCAGAACAGTTGGGAACTCATTTTTAATTTACTTGCTGTAGGGATCAAGCCAGAGAACCTTTTCATCCAGTCGATGATTCCTGAACACACGGAGCTGAATTGGATCCTGAATTGTTTCTCCAGCTACGGGCAGTTGACCCGCATGACGCAGTTCAAGGACAAAAGCGCTCAAAGTGAGGAGAAGTCGGAAGGCTTTATCAGTGTGGGGCTGTATACTTATCCGGTCTTACAGGCTGCCGATATTCTGATTTACCGCGCAACTAAGGTACCTGTTGGTAAAGACCAGGAACAACACCTCGAACTTACCCGCAATATCGCACAGCGTTTCAACAACATTATCGGTAAAGCGTATTTCGAACTACCAGAGCCCTTGTTTACCGAGATTCCCAAGGTGATGTCTACCGCAGACCCTACCATGAAGATGAGCGCCAGCAAAGGTGACAAGCACAATATTGACCTTTTTGCTGATCCTGAACGTATTCGTAAACAAATCCGCTCCGCCGTGACGGATACCGGTGATACCCCAGAAGGTGAAATGAGTCCTGGCGTTGAGAATCTCTTCAGCCTGCTCAAAGCTTCAGATCATCTTGATGCTTACAATAGTCTGCAAACAGACTACGAAAATGGAGCACTCAAATATGTTGATCTTAAGGAGGCAGTAGGGGAGGCTCTGGTAGCGATCAGCACTCCGATCCGCGAGCGCAAAGCCGAGTTACAGGTGGATAAAAAAGCCGTCAAAAACCAAATCAAAGCCAGTAGCGAAGAAATTCGCAAACGCGCCCAGCAGACCGTCAAAGAGGTAAAAGATTTGGTAGGACTGTCGAATGTGAGGTTTTAAACTGGTGTAAAAGTTGAGTAAGTGTAAAGGTGTAAAGGTTTTTTACTAGTGCTTTGTCAACATTTACACCCTTCCAACCCTTACCCCCTTCCAACCTAAAAAACGATACCCCCCATTCATGGGGTTTCACACCCCCCATAATCTCCCTACATTTGTAACAGATGATGTATTAATAGAAATTTCGAACCACTTAGGGTGATCAAGTCACCAACTAAACTCCAGTAATTTTTAGCGTTCGAATTTCTCTCTCAATGTTTATTTACGGCTTCTTCCGCCCGGAAGAAGCCGTAATTGTTTGTACTTTTGTGGTTACAAACGTTACAAAGAATCATGTCAATACTTAAGGTAGGAATTGTTCAACAGGCAAATACGGGTGACCGTGCTGCGAATGTTGCCAAAAGTGAAGCCGGAGTACACCAGTGTGCTGCTCAAGGCGCGCAATTAGTTGTACTTCAGGAATTACACTGCGGCCTTTATTTTTGTCAGACGGAAGAAACGGTTGTCTTCGATCAGGGCGAAACTATTCCCGGGCCGAGTACCCAAACTTTTGGAGCCTTGGCAAAAGAGTTGGGCATTGTCCTCGTGCTATCCCTTTTTGAAAAACGAGCACCGGGTCTTTATCACAACACTGCTGTGGTTTTGGAAAAAGACGGTAGTATAGCTGGCATTTACCGCAAGATGCATATTCCTGATGATCCCGCTTATTACGAAAAATTCTATTTCACCCCCGGCGATTTGGGCTTTCAGCCGATCAACACATCTGTTGGCCGTCTGGGGGTATTGGTTTGCTGGGACCAGTGGTACCCCGAAGCTGCTCGCTTGATGGCATTGGCGGGTGCCGAATTGCTCATTTATCCAACAGCTATTGGTTACGAAAGCACGGATGAACCCGCTGAGCAAAAACGCCAGTTTGAGGCTTGGCAAACTATTCAGCGAGGGCACGCCATTGCCAACGGCTTGCCAGTTATTGCGGTCAATCGTACGGGTTATGAACCCGATCCTTCGGGACAAACCAATGGCATCCAGTTCTGGGGGCAGAGTTTTGTGGCCGGGCCACAAGGAGAACTACTGTTTACCGCGCCAGCCACGGAGGAAGTCAACCATGTGATTTCTGTTGACCGCCAGCGTACGGAAGATGTTCGTCGTATCTGGCCCTATTTTCGCGACCGGCGGATTGATGCCTACCAGGATTTGGTAAAGCGTTATATTGACTAAATTTTCAATAAGCTGAACTTTACTTTTGTCTGCGTGCCGTAAAATGGTCAAAGAAAGCTGATGAGTAAAGCGAATTTTCGCAAGTTAGATATTATCTTACAGCTCATCATTAGATTCAAATTCCATTAAAACCTGTTTTCCCTTTATTGACAACCAATAGAAGGCAGCATTTTTATGGTATTGATTATGTAAAGGATAAAATCCTAACTATCGCAATTCTTATGGAAAAACCAATTTTTACCGTTGAGCAAATTCTATCCATGGATTTGCCACCACTGATTATCTGGGCGGCACCCGTCATGTTTCTTTTGGTCTTTTTAGAATGGTACATTCGAACCCGCGAACTCAAAGAGCATTATGACGGTAAAGATGGTTTCTCAGCCTTCATTATTGGTATAGGAAATATTGGGGTGAGTGCATTGGTGAAAACACTTACATTCGGCGTTATTCTTTATTTTTATAATGTAGTGCCCTGGTTTATTCCACCTACTTGGTGGTCATATATCCTTTGTATGATTGCCATTGACTTTTGCCGTTATTGGGCACACCGGGTGGCGCACGAGCAGCGGATGTGGTGGGCAACCCACGTTACGCATCACAATTCTGAGCAATACAATTTTACGGTTGGTTTTCGTCTCTCCTGGACGCAGCACCTGAAGATTATCTTCTTTGTTCCTGTGGCACTGATGGGCTTTCACCCTGTGGTGTTTTTTATTGCCAACCAAATTGAGGTTTTATACCAATTTTGGATTCACACCGAATTGATCAAAAAGTTGCCTCGCCCGATAGAGTACATCTTTGTAACGCCTAGTCACCACCGCGTACATCATGGCACCAATGACAAATACCTTGATAAAAACTATGGTTCCACATTAATCATTTGGGATCGGATGTTTGGTACTTTTCAAGGCGAGGAAGAACAAGCGAATTACGGTATTCTTACCCAGGTAGAAAGCTATAATCCAGTATGGTTGGTTTTTCACGAATGGGTTGCTATTTTCAAAGATTTGGCTACCTATCGCACGCCTAAAGCGTGGTGGCGTATTCTTTTTGGTGGTCCCAATATGACCATGGATAAGGAGTATTACTACGGTGGCAAAAAAGAATCGCCAGCCAGTTTGTCAAATACCCAAATTCGGCGTTCAAAAGACGAAAAGTAGTATTCTTAACTTTTAGTTCATAGCAATTTGCCATTTTTGCTTTAGATGGTGGTCAGTGTGTTTTTATCCCTGACCACCATTTTCAGTAAAAATGCTACTTGTGAAATCTACGCTAACTACTCCTCCTACTGCCGTTCGCCCCTCTGTTTTATTGATTTTTGTTTTTGCCATCGCATCCTTGTTACTTACGCTGGTGCAATGGCTGTTTTGCCAACGCACAGGGTCCGTCTTGGTATTTGGGCAGGGCATCCTTCAGCTCATTCTTACGATCATTTTGCTGTTTTTGTGGTTAAATCCTATTAGGAAATGGCAATTGCTGGCCCAGTTGCTCAATAGCTTCTTTGTATTATTGCTATGTGGCTTATTGATCAGCGAGTCGTATATCCGTTGGCAGGAAGGGAGCGTAGTGCTGACCAGTGAGGCATTGCCTGTTGTTATTCTTGGATTTGGAGGCTTGGTGTTGCTTTCGCGATTATTGATCCAGTTTAAAGGTGAGCATTTCTCTCAGCTGAGTCGTCGCTTGACGGGATCTTTGTTTCCTTTCCTATCCGGAGGCTTGGCGGTTGTGTTGTTGATTACGCATATCACAGGCTGGTATTGGCTGGATATCGCTGTGGCCTTTTTTACCGCCTGCCTCTTGAGTATCGTTGCACTGTTCTTTCTTATTGATGGATATTGGAATATAATGGAGTCCTCAGAACGGAGTTAACCTTTGGTTTACTCCGTAAGTGGTTGATATTTAGTGTGTTGATAAAAGAGTGGAGAGCTTGTTGATATTGTCTTAGTGTTTTATTTACAATAATTTAAAGACGGTTTAAACCCCAGTTAAGGTAGCGCGGGTAGTTTTGCGGCGAATTAATCAAACTAATAGCTGCACTAATGAACGGTAAGCTCTACATTCTATTCGCACTGGCATTTATGTCAGTATTCACACTTTCAGCTCAGACGGTGGTAAATATCACCGATACTGACCTAGAAGCTGGACAAACTTATAACTGGACCAACGATAATACTTATGTATTGGATGGTCTCGTTTATCTCGAAGAAGGCGGTCGCCTGAATATCCAAGCCGGAACGGTGATTCGGGCCAAGCCTAATCAGGGCGATAACGCTTCTGCCTTGATCATCACTCGTGGTGCTCAGATTTATGCTCAAGGTACGGCAACTCAACCCATTATTTTCACGGCCGAAGATGATGATATTACTGATCCCGGCGATTTTACAGCACAGGATCGTGGCGAATGGGGTGGTCTGATTATCCTTGGTTATGCTAGGGTTGCTCGCCCCGGAGGCTTAGATAATATTGAAGGAATTACAGTGGAGCCACGTACTGCTTTTGGTGGTGGCGACAACCCCAATGACGAAGACAACAGTGGTGTTCTTCGTTATGTATCTATCCGGCACGGTGGTGCTGCTTTGGCCCCTGGTGATGAAATCAATGGCCTCACCCTCGGCGGCGTAGGATCGGGTACAGAAATCGACTACGTAGAAGTCTTTGCTAACCTTGATGATGGTATCGAATGGTTTGGCGGTACCGTCAACGTAAAGCACGCTGCCGTTTCTTTCTGTGGCGACGACTCCTACGATTATGATTTTGGTTACCGTGGCAACGGTCAGTTTTGGTTTTCACTACAAAGCCCAGAGTTCGCTACAGGTCGTGCTGGTGAGCATGATGGTGCCAACCCTGACAACCAGGCTCCATTTAGCCAGCCTACCATTTACAATGCTACCTACATAGGTATTGGTAATGGTGCTACGGGATCTGGTGGTGATGCCAATGATTTTGGTATTCTGGTACGTGACAACGGCGGCGGTTTCTACAACAACTCTATCTTCACGGGCTTCCCATCTGTTGGGTTGGCTATTGAAGATCGTGACACTGAAAGCTCATTTGAGCGTTTAGAAGCCGGAGACTTGGCTTTTGCAAATAACACCTGGTTCGACTTTGGTGCGGGGGCTACTGCTGCTGCATTGTTCAAAGCTGTTGATCAAGACGAAGTAGAAGTAGCTTCTTCTGCAACGGTAGCAGCCAACCTTGCTGCCAGTGCAAATACCTTCACCAATCCTTTCCTTGCAGGTATCAGTCGTACGCCAAATGGCGGCCTTGATCCTCGCCTGAATGCCAATAGCACAGATTTAGGTGGCAACCCTGCCGCTGAAGATGCTTTCTTCCAGCAGGTTACTTACCGTGGTGCTTTTGGTAATAGCGACCTTTGGTTAGAAAACTGGACCGCGCTGGATGAATATGGTTATTTGGGTGACCTGGTTACGCCTATTGACCAGTTTGATTGTGTAACGATTACCGATGCTGACTTGGTTGGTGGTACTACTTATAACTGGACCTCAAATGTATGTTACACGCTTGATGGTTTGGTATTCCTGGAAGAAGGTGGTGTACTCAACATTGAGGCAGGTACAGTTATCCGTGGACAGGAAGCCAACTTAATTACTACTGGAGATAATACTTCGGCTTTGATCATCACCCGCGGAGCACAGATTTTTGCCAATGGTACGGAAGAAGCTCCTGTTATCTTCACTGCCGCTGCGGATGACTTGAGCGATGCCAATGATTTCACCATCGAAGATCGTGGCGAATGGGGTGGTTTGCTCATCCTGGGCAATGCAACCATCGCTCGTCCTGGTGGCGTTGACAATATTGAAGGAATTACAGTGGAGTCACGTACTGCTTTTGGTGGTGGAGATACGCCAAACAATGATGATAACTCCGGTCGCTTAAAGTACGTATCTATCCGCCACGGTGGTGCTGCTTTGGCACCTGGCGATGAGATCAATGGTCTCACCTTGGGTGGTGTTGGTGCCGGTACAGAAATTGATTACATCGAAGTTATTGCTAACCTTGATGATGGTATCGAATTCTTTGGAGGTACTGTTGACGTTAAGCATGCTGCTGTGGCTGCTTGTGGTGACGATGCTTTTGATTATGACTTCGGTTACCGTGGTCGTGGACAATTTTGGTTTGCTTACCAGGAGCCTGAAAGTGCAACTGGTCGTGCCGGCGAGCACGATGGTGCTAATCCTGATAACCAGGCACCTTTCAGCCAGCCAACCATTTACAACGCTACCTATGTTGGCCTAGGTGCTGATGTTACCAACCTTCCTGGTGGTGATGCGGATGATTTTGCTATCCTGTTGCGTGATAATGCTGGTGGATTCTATAACAACTCCATCTTCACCGATTTTCCTGGTATCGCAGTAGCCATTGAAGATCGTTCTGGCGAAGATACCTTCGACCGTTTGCTGGCTGGTGATCTGGCTTTCAACAACAACTTCTTCTTCGGATTTGGTGCAGGAACTACTGATGCAGACTTATTCGTAGCTGTGGATACAGACGAGATCATTGTTGCAGGTAGCTCAGCTACGGTTGCAGCCAACTTCACGAACAATGGCAACGTAATTCAAGATCCTGTTTTGCAGAATATGGATCGCAGTGGTGCAATTGATCCCCGTCCTCAATATGGCCAACCTGCTGCGTCTGGCGCAATTGGTATTGCTGATGATTTCTTTGAAGATGTATCTTACTTCGGAGCTTTTGCTCCAGGAAACGGACCTTTTGGTACGCCTTGGTACCTGGGTTGGACGGCCATCAATGAGTATGGTATTGTAGACCTTACCACTGGTGTTAATACCCAATTTGAAAGTGGCTTTGCACTGGATGCTCCAGTTCCTAACCCTGCTAACCAGCAGACCATGGTTACTTTCGAGTTGCCTGCGACAGCTAGTGTAGATATCAGCGTTATCGATGCACTTGGTCGCTCGGTAATGAATGTAATGTCTAATGAGCGCTTGAGTGCTGGTAGCCAGTTTGTTACTATCAATACACGCTCACTTCCACAAGGCGTTTACACTATCCTGCTGAACGCAGAAGGTACGCAACTGGTACAGAAGCTGGTGGTGAACCACTAATAAAAGTATACCAATACGGTATTGATAATCTCCCCCACCTTGATTTGTTAGGTGGGGGAGATTTTTTTTGAAAAAAGCGCTTTGTTTTTTGAGAATAGTCTAAAATTCAACAGAACCCAAATTGCTGTAGATCAAAATTTTATCTTGCTATTTTGTTTTTTCGAGTAATAAATACCGCCGTTTACCTTGACTTAACATTGACCAGGAATATTTAACACCTAGTTTAAGCTAAAAATCGACCTTTGTCGAAGCTTAGTGTAAAAAACGCACGAAGCTAACTTTGATTTAGTAACTAGTGCAAAATTTACTATTCCAATGCGAAATGCATTTATCTTAATTCTTAGCTTGTTTTTAGCGTTAAGCGTACAAGCTCAAAAAGGTGCAATTACGGGCACCGTTTATGATTCCGAAGGAGAAATTCTTTACGGAGCCAACATTCTTGCTGAAGGGTCTACCATCGGTGGCCAGTCAGATTACATTGACGGCAAATTTTCTTTCCAAATCGCACCAGGCACCTACACCTTGGTTGCCAGCTACATCGGTTATCCTGATACCAAAGTAGAAGCCATTGTAAAGGCCAACGAAACGACGGTTGTTGACATCATCGTTAGTGCTGATGAAGGTGGAGTTGATTTAGAAGAAATTGTCGTAGTAGAAAAAGCCCTTGAGCGTAGCGAAAACGCGGTATTAATGCTGCGTAAAAAAGCTGATAAGGTGCAGGATATCATTTCCTCTGCCGAGATTTCTCGCCTTGGTGCTGGTGATGCGGCAGCTGCCTTGACTAAAGTAACAGGAACAACGATTGTGGATGGGAAGTACGTTTATGTACGTGGCCTCGGTGATCGTTATTCAGCTACCACCCTCAACGGTCTGCGCTTGCCTTCTATTGATCCTTATCGCAACAGTGCGCAGTTGGATTTGATTCCTACCAGTATCTTGGATAACATTGTTGCTTCTAAGACTTTCACACCTGACCTTCCTGGCGACTTCACAGGTGGTAGTGTCAATATCAAGCTAAAAGCCCTGCCAGAGCGTTTCACCTGGTCGGTTTCTGCATCAGCAGCTTACAATTCACAGAACAACTTGACCGACGACTTCCTTGGCTACACCAATCCGGGTGTTGATGGTCTTGGTTTTCTAAATGGCAATGCTGATATTCCAGCGGCACTTACCGATCCTGCTGCTAAAGCATTAGGCGCGTTCGAACGTGGTGCTGCTCGGGAAGCTCGTACGGATGATGAAATTGCTGGTTTGCTGAACAAAGGTATCCGTTCTTTGGACAACAGCTTGGAACCAGTTGTTATGAATGCGGGCATTGATCACAGTCTGAGTTTCAGTATCGGTAACCAATTTGAATTTGGTGCTAATGCCAAGCTTGGTCTCTTTGCAACAGGCAGCTACTCAAAAGACTTTTCCCAATTCAAAAACGGTACCAATGCTAGCTTTTTCGCCTCTCCTGGCGAAGATCAATTGATTGCCAATTACGGATTGACAGAAAATAAAAGCGAAGAATCTCCTACCGTTAATGGTATGTTAGGTGTTTCTTTCCGCCCAAATGCTGCCAACGCCATTAACATGTACACCATCTATAGCCACCAGTCTTTCCTTACTGGGCGTGAGCTAAGAGGAGATTATGATGATTATGGTATTGGTGGAGAAGGCAATTTCTTCTCCTCTCAAACGCAAAGCTTACTACAGCGCGAACTGATCGACTACGTAGTAAGTGGTGAGCACACTTTGGTGAAGTTGAACAATACTCGTCTGGAGTGGGCGGCTAACTACGTCGATTCTGAGCAAAATGAGCCAGACTTACGCTTCTTTGCTTACGGTTTTGACAATGGCCGCTACGACATCAACGAATCACTCTTTACGCTTCCTACCCGTTTCTGGCGTGACCTTTCTGATGATACCTACCAAGGAAAACTGGATATTACAATTCCTTTCTTGCAAGCTAAGTCGAAAGGCAATAGTATCAAGTTGGGTGGTTTGTACAATACCAAAGAACGTGACTTCAATGAAGTACAGTTTATCTATGGACAACGCCGTGAACAGACACTTGAAGAACTAGAGGGCAATGTTGGTGCCTATTTTGGTCCTGACAATATTGGTATTATCGGCGGAGAGCCTGGTAACAATGAGATTGGTCTTTACTTGGTGGATAACTCACTTTTGGGTAACAGCTATATCGGGCAATACGATATTGCTGCTGGTTATCTGATGACTACATTGGAGTTTGGTAAGCTTAAAGTGATTGCTGGTGCTCGTGCCGAGCAAACCAATATCAATGTAGAAAGTGACATTGTCGCATCTGAATTAGCAAAAGAAACACCTGATTATGATCGTATTGAGCGTAATCAAGCAGTTATTGATACCTTCTCTCTGTTGCCAGCACTTAACTTGGTGTATGCGGTATCTGACAACGCCAATCTGCGTGCCAGTGCTACCCAGACCATCGCTCGACCTAACATGAGAGAAGTAGCTCCTTTTGGTTCTTTTGGAGCAATTGGGGAGCCTACTTTGTTTGGTAATCCTGACCTGACAATTACCAACATCACCAACCTGGATTTGCGTTACGAAGTTTTTCCTAATGCAGGAGAGGTGGTAGCAGTAAGTGCATTCTACAAGAAATTCACCGATCCTATCGTATCTACTTACCGCTTTGCAGGTAACCCACAATTTACTTGGGAGAATACGGAGTCGGGTGAGCTTTATGGTGCCGAAATTGAAGTACGCAAAAACCTCGATTTCATCAGCCCAGCCATGGAAGAATTTAATGTGAGTGCCAACTTTGCCTATATCAATAGCTCCGTAACGATCGACGAGCGCGAGTGTGAATTGAGCCGTGATGTAGATCCTGATTTTGACTGTGAACGTCAGTTTGCGGGCCAGTCACCCATTGTAGCCAACTTGAACTTGAGCTACACCAATGCGGATAAAGGATGGGACGGAATTTTGGCTTACAACTACTTTGACGACCGCCTCGCCTCTGTAGGAGCCGTAGGTACCCCTGATATCTTTGAGAAAGGCCGTGGACAGCTGGACTTCTCACTGAGCAAAAAAATCAACGGATTCAAAACTACTTTCCGGGCGCGGAACCTTCTGAACCCCGACTTCCGCCGCTTCTCTGACTTTAAAGGTCAGGAGTATGTTTTCCAAAACTACAAGCGGGGAATTGAATTCAGCTTTGGTGTCTCTTACAGCTTGTAAGTATTCCCGCTAAAGAAGCACTAGGTTACTTAACCGTAATCACTAACGCCCTGCGGCTTTCCGCAGGGCGTTTATTCGTAAACTTAACCTTGGCTTAACACCCAAGCCCCCTCTTACCCCGGCAAATTAATATATTTGCTTTATCGTCTAACGACCTAGTACCCCGTACTAAGTACCAAGTACCAAAAAATGGATCCTACCTTTTTTATCATGTGGTTCGGTTTTATCCTGGCCGGCTATTCGGTTGTTGGTAACGACTCTATCCAAACCTTGGGAACCTTTCTTTCCTCCAACGAGCAACGCCCCTGGTACGTGCTTTGGATGTACGCAGGAAGTATCCTTGCGTTTACCTTGCTCTATGGTTGGTACCACTACAGTGGTGATGTAAGTTACGGCCGTCTCGAAAAATATGCCTTTATAGAGGACATGACCTGGCCTTACTTGTTGCCGCCCTTGGTGCTGATGATACTCACGCGTACGGGTATACCGGTAAGTACTTCCTTCCTGATTCTTACCTTTTTTAAACCTGCCGGGCTCATGGATATGACCATGAAGTCATTGCTTGGCTATGTCCTTGCTTTTGCGCTGGCTATTTTGGTGTGGCAAGTGATCACACGTTCGCTGGATAAGCGTTTTATTGAAAACCCCATTTCTGCTAAAGAAAATCGCATCTGGACGGTGCTACAATGGTGTTCTACAGGTTTCCTTTGGGGGCAGTGGCTGATCCAGGACTTCGCCAATATTTATGTTTACCTCCCACGGACCTTAAACGGAACAGAGATTGGTATTTCCTTGAGCATACTTCTACTGATGCTTGGTTATATTTTCTATTCCAGAGGTGGCAGCATCCAGGAAATTGTCAAAGTGAAAACCAATACGGTCGATATTCGTTCGGCTACCCTCATTGATTTTCTCTACGCGCTGGTACTCCTATTCTTTAAGCAATACAGCAACGTTCCGATGTCTACTACCTGGGTATTCTTAGGATTGTTGGCTGGCCGTGAAATTGCTATTCGCTATTTGCTTAGTAAAGAAAAAGCGCCCGCTTCTCTGGGTGCTGGTTTGAAGTACCTGGGTATGAGCCTTAATGTATTGCTGATCGTATTGATTTGCGTGGTAGTCTACCTGCAAAAGAACATTAGTGATGCCATGATTCTCTTGTTTGCCGGTGCAATCGCTATTCGTGGTTTTGTATTTTTCCTGGAAGCGAAGCAACAGGAAATCTCCCTCAGAAACACCTTCCGAATGGTAGGAATGGATTTGGCAAAAGTCACTTTTGGCCTCGTCATCAGCATCGTTCTGGTATACGTCATGCAGGCCCTGACGGGGATTTAGTGAAGGTATAAAAGTGTAAAAGTTGGGTGGGTGTAAAGTTGGAATCTGGTTTTAACATGACTATCCCTGAAATACGTTGACAACAAATTTAGTTAAAAATGAAGTCAACGAATAAGGTTAATCGGCCCAAAAGGCGTCGTAATTACAGTGAAACCTTTAAAAAAGCGCGAGTTAAGGACTATGAAGAAGGTACCTTTAGCGTGGCCCAGATAGGTCGTTTATACAGCATCCATGTAAATATTCTGTACCGCTGGATAAGTAAGTACAGCTCGTACGATCAACAAAAAGCGATAATAGTGGAAGTACCAAATTCCCAGACGGAGAAGGTTAAATTGCTGGAAAAGCGGGTGGCTGAACTAGAACGTTCTCTAGGTCAAAAACAAATTAAATTGGACTACTATGAGAGCTTTATAGAGGAGCTTCGTGAAGCAGGAATAGATGTTGAAAAAAAAAGTGGTTTTACGACTCCCTTGTCCGGCTCTTGTCGAAATACAGATCAGAAATGAAGAGTCCAAGTAATGAACAAGTATATGCTGCACTAGGTACTTCGCGTCAATCGCTGTCGCAATATTTACGTCGGCGAGCGGATTATCAGGACGGGGTGTATTCAGCGGAAGCAATGCTGTTGACACACCGTGCAGATCACGGAGGTTTGGGTCTTGAAAAGGCCTACTATATGATCCAGCCAGAAGGACTAGGTCGCGATGCATTTATTCGAGAGATGACTCTATTGGGTCATTCGCTGGAACGAAAAAGGAGCTACATTAGAACTACGAAGAGTGGTGGTTTACGGTATCCTAATTTAGTTAAGTTGCTTACTATCATAGGTTTAAACCGAGTTTGGCAATCGGATACGACTTACTATCGCCTAGAGGACAAGTATTACTATCTGACGTTTATCATAGATGTGTATTCCCGGCTTATAGTGGGCTATAGCGTAAGTGATAACCTCCGAGCTAGAGCAAACATAGAGGCTCTGAAAATGGCCTTTCGTTTGCGTCGTGGTATGGATTTGAGTGAACTGATCTTCCACAGTGACGGGGGCTCCCAGTATCGCAGCAATGACTTTATAGAAGTATTGAGGTCACGAGGAATCAGTTCTAGCATGTGCATTACAGCATTGGACAATGCGTACGCAGAGAAGCTCAATGATGTGATCAAGAATGAATACCTTGAGCACTGGCCAATCAGAGATTATAGAGCACTGAGAAGGTACGTGAAGAGGGCTGTAGAGAACTACAACAAAGTGCGTCACCATAGTCAGTTACCGCTGCGAATTGCACCTTTGGGATTTGAATGTTATCTTGAGGAGAGTAAGGGGCAAAGACCACCATCGTTGTTGATACGAGACGGCGAAGCAAAAGAGTTGGAATACCAGCCAATGGCGGCTCAGAATCTGACTTATCCCAGTAGCGGAGCTTTTGATGGGACAAGTCAGATTCTGCCCGCATTTGTTAAGCTTGGTTTGCCAAAAGAAGATGGACAACTAGCACTCAGCTTTTAAGTAGAATGATTGATAAACCTGTCAACGTTATTTAGGGAAGGTCAACAAACAACCATCAACAACCAACCATCAACCCAACCCCTACACTTTTCCACCCTTACACCATCATCTATTTCCAAATTCTCCTACCTTTGCGCCATGCAAAAAACACTAGCACATTTCGCCCTGATTTTAAAGGGGGCCGCCATGGGAGTCGCGGAAACAATACCCGGGGTATCTGGGGGGACAATTGCATTTATTACGGGTATCTATGAGCGATTGCTCGAGAGTATTAGTAGCTTTCTACCGGCCATTCCGCTTTTGCGAAAGGAAGGATTAGGAGCCTTCTGGAACAAAATCGACGGCAACTTTCTGCTGCGATTATTTGCCGGGATGGTGTTAGGCATCCTGGTTGGTGTCTTTGGAATGTCTTATCTGCTGGAAAATTTTCCTTTGCCAGTTTGGGGCTTCTTTTTCGGATTGATTGCGGCTTCCGCTATTTACATTGGCCGCAAAGTAGAAGGGTGGGGCTTGCCTACCATTTTGGCTCTATTAGTGACGGCAGCACTTGCTTATTGGGTAACCATTGCAACACCAGCGCAGGGTAGTGATGGCCTTTTATACATTTTTGCTTGCGGAGTCATTGCCATCTCAGCTTTGATGCTGCCTGGACTTTCAGGGAGTTTCATGTTGTTGCTCTTGGGAATGTATCAATATATCCTCCACGAAACACTCAAAGAAGGAATTTTGGAGCAGCATGACCCAGGAGCTGTTGTAACGCTGGGTATTTTTGGATTAGGTTGCCTAGTGGGAGTATTTACTTTCGCCAAGGTTTTGTCCTGGCTTTTTGATCATCATCGCGATCTGACGATGGCTGGCCTGACTGGGTTTATGCTTGGAAGCCTCAACAAAGTATGGCCTTGGCAGCAAGTAATGGAAACACGAATCAATAGCAAGGGAGAAGAGCAGGTCTTGTTTTCTAATAGCGTCAGCCCTGGCGCATTTGGACAACTGACCGATAATTTCTTCTATGGCAACGATCCTCAAATTTTACCAGTCATCCTCTTGATGTTGATTGGCTTTGTAACCATATTCGCAGTGGAAAAAGCAGGTAGCAACAATCCTTCTGCCGTATGATGACTTATTTTGGCCTCATTGGTTATCCTTTGTCTCATTCCTTTTCCGAGAGCTATTTTACGGAAAAATTTTCCCAAGAAGGCATTGCTGATCGCTTCCGTTACGAAACTTACCCGCTCGCTCAGCTCACAGAGCTACCCGCTTTGATTGCTAGCAAGCCTGGTTTGCTAGGCCTCAATGTGACCATTCCATACAAAGAAGCAGTGATGGCTTATCTGGATGAATTAAGTCCAGCTGCTGCTGAAATAGGAGCGGTGAATACCATTCTTTTTAAAGACGGGAAAAGCATTGGTTACAATACCGACGTAATAGGTTTTCAAGACAGCCTGGATGCTTTTTTGATGGCCAATGGTGGCCCTGCCAGCAATGCACTCATCCTGGGTACGGGAGGAGCAGCCAAAGGAATTGCCTGGGTATTGCAAAATAAAGGCGTCCATTTTGATCACGTATCCAGAACCCCCCTGGCGGGACAATTATCTTACCAGGATTTGAATGAGGAAATATGCTCAGGTGTAGATCTCATTGTCAACACCACGCCATTAGGAATGTCTCCAAATATTGAAACTTGTCCTGATATTCCGTATCATTGTTTAGGAAAAGGACATCGCCTCTATGATTTAGTCTACAATCCCGCTGAAACCCTGTTTCTTAAGCAAGGCCGAGCACAAGGTGCAGCAACCCTTAATGGCTTAGCCATGTTACATGGACAGGCTGAAGCCGCTTGGTCGATTTGGACAAACCACGAAGATATCGCTAGAAAAGATGAAGGAATTAGGTAAACCTGTGCCCAAAGACATGGAGAAAACCCAAGCCATCGCCGAAGGCATGGTAGGAGAGGATATTTTGCAAATCAATTTTTCTAACACGGAAATTGCTTTTGCTCACAAGACCGATGCCGAGCTGAAAAAAGCCGCGTGGCTCTTCAAAATGATGAACAAAGCCTGGTTGGTCAATATGGGGTCAGAATTGGGCTTGTTGGCCATTAGGTTGCGCTTGCCTTTCGTAGAGACCATCGTCAAGAACACGATTTTTGAGCAGTTTTGTGGCGGCACAACCCTGCTGGAAAGTATGCCCTCCATTGACCAATTGGCCAAATTCAATACCTTGACGATTCTCGATTATGGGGCAGAAGCAAAAGAAACAGAAGAGGATTACAACCATACCATGAAGGAGACGATTCGGTCGATTGAGTTTGCTAAACACAACGATTTCGTCCCGGTAGTGAGTGCCAAGATCAGTGGCTTGGCGCGCTTTGGATTGCTAGAGAGCCTCCAGAAAGGAGAACCTTTTACCGACGCCACCCGGCAAGAATACAAAGTGGTCCTCAAACGGATGGATGCCATCTGCCACGTAGCTTGTACCCATGGGGTAGGGGTGTTTTTTGATGCCGAAGAAAGTTGGATTCAAGACAGTATTGACCACTTGGTGACGGTAATGATGCGGCGTTACAATCGTGAGAAAGTCGTAGTGTACAATACCTTCCAGCTGTATCGCCACGATCGGCTACAGTTTTTGTTTGATTCCTACCAATTGGCAAAACGGGGAGGTTATAAACTGGGGGCCAAAATGGTACGTGGTGCCTACATGGACAAGGAACGTGAGCGTGCAGCCGAGTTGGGTTATCCTTCGCCTATTCAGCCCAACAAGGAGGCTACGGATGATGCTTTTAATACCGCCATCCGCTTCTGTGTGGATCACTACGAAGAAATTGGCTCTTGCAATGCTTCTCATAATGCAGCTAGTGCCCGCCTTCAGGCCGAGTTGATCGTAGAGAAGGGAATTCCTCGTAATCACCCTCACTTGAACTTTTGCCAACTATACGGCATGAGTGACCACCTGACGTTCAACCTTGCAAAAGCAGGGTTCAATGTAGCTAAGTATGTAGTTTACGGACAGGTGAAAGAAGTTGTTCCTTATTTGATTCGAAGAGCCCAGGAAAATAGCTCTGTGACAGGAGACATGAGTAGAGAGCTAGAGTTGGTCACCAAGGAAGTAAAACGCCGGGGGCTTGCTTAATCAGGATAAATATTAAGAGTCTTTTATATTTGATATTTATTCGGATATTTTCTTTTTCTATTAATTAAAAACTATATTTGTATTCCTTTACAAGCATAAACGCCGGGGAGATACTGATCATGGTATACTCGTCCTGCTTGCATACTATGTATTCTACACTCGCCTTGAAATTCACAAATGAAATGACTTAAAGGTTGTTTCAGCTTGTGCAGTCCCGTTGCCTCAGTTATTGGAAAGTTTTTTACTACCTGAACATGTTCAGACCCAAACAGTATTGTTTTATTCTCAGGTAGTATTAGCAACACTTGGTGTAATAAATTAAGACTTCGCGCAAGTCTGAAAACTCTTTTTTGCGCATAAGAAGTAGCTTTGGATTTTGCGAATTACACTGTTATTATCCCATGAACATACACTCAGACTTTGGTCTTTTATTAGGGTTGGCCTGATGGAAGGAGATGACTTCTACGGAAGCAAAAAGGAAGAAAGGTATGTTCAACTATCTACAAAAAAAAGGGGTCTTGTTCGCGTGTATTTGTTTGGGCCTTGCTCCAGCTATTGCTTGGGGGCAACCGTGCGACGGACAAGAAGGTGCGCTTACGGATACACCGATACCGGTTTCGGAATCAAGTGCGAGTAACCCTGAGGCACATTGTTTTTACTTTCGCTTTGACAGCGATATTACCGGCTGGCCCACCGGTATCACGATGGATTTGTGGCATGAATACGAAGGCGACCTTGGTATTTTTGTCGAAGCCTGTGGACAACGGCTCAATATCTTGCAACGCCCCGGTGCCGTTGGCAATTGTGATGCTGATTGTGCCTTTAATATTCCTGATGGCGACTGTGGAAGTAGTGCCATCATTGGTACCCAAGCTGCTCCTGAAATCATCACTTTTTATGATACGGGTACCGAGCCTGATAACGGCATTTCGGCTGGAGGTAATTTCGGCCTTACCATGGATGATGCCTGTGGTGTAGGTACGCTAGGGGTGAATTCTTTCGTTGATCTATGGAGTAATTGCCCCGAGGGCTTGGTCGAAGCCGAAATATGCTTCACCGATCACGCAAGCCTCCACCAAGGCTACGTTTCCAATCTCAATTTCATCTTCCCTAATCCCTACGTTTGTGGGTGTATGGATCCCAATGCCATCAACTTCAACCCGGATGCCAGTGTCAGCAGTGGGGATTGTTTTTATGAGTGTCAGGATTTTGGGGTCGAAAATCTAAACCCTCTGATCAATGCTTGTGCTGGAGATACTGTCACCCTTTCAGTTACCGCGGCATTAGCGAGCAATCCTACCTTTGAATGGATTGGCACGGGATTGGGCACCGACTATTTAGAAAACCCCAACAGTGCTACGACCCGCGTTTTTCTGCCCCAGGGCTTTTCAGGGAATATTACCTATACCTGTACCATTACGGATCAGTACAATTGCCAGGAATTTGCCTCCACGCAAGTCATGGTAGCCGCCGGACCTACGGTCAATATTGCTGGCGAAACCTTTGTGTGTGGTACCGACAGTACCCAACTGATTTTGGAAGGTGGCCCTTTCCAGAGTATATTATGGAGCAATAATGCAACTATGGATACCATCCTTGTTGGTGCGGGAACCTACAGTGTAACGGTGATGGACGGAGGTGCTTGTGCGGCAACAGATGTGGTGGTGGTCAACGCCTTTGCTACTCCTTCGGTAGTGATCAATGGTCCTGATACGATTTGTGCAACGGATAACGCCCTATTATTTGCCGATACCAGTTTCGTCAGCTATCAGTGGTCCAATGGCGATACACTTTCCTTTACAAACGCACAGCTACCAGGCGATTACATGCTCGAAGTCGTAGACAGCAATGGTTGTACGGCACGCGATACCTTTACGCTGGCACATTACCCCTTAACTCCACTCACCATCACGGGCCCCTCTACTTTTTGTGTAGATGAAACTGCTATGTTGACCGCATCAACTGGTTTTGTGAGCTACCTTTGGTCGACGGGTGATACCACGATGACCATTGAAGTCATGCAGGCAGATACCCTACTTTTGCTGGCTGTAGACAGCAGTGGCTGTTCGGTTGAAGCATCCTTTATCATCGACACCCTGACACTTCCTGTGCCCATGATCACAGGGCCAGGTAGTCTTTGCCCTGGCGACGCTACTACGCTCAGTGCTACTCCGGGGTTCGCAAGTTATCTTTGGTCAACGGGTAGTATTAACAGCTCCATCATGACGGATACTGCGGGCGTTTACCAACTGACCGTTGTCGATTCAGCAGGTTGTTCGGCCTCAACTACTTTTGGATTACTAGCGGCATCTGTACCCTCACCCGAAATTGTGGGGGATACGGTTTTCTGTATTGGTGATAGTACGCTTCTTGCTGTTGACCCTGTTTTTTCAACTTACCTTTGGTCTACCGGAGACACGACGGCACAAGTGTTTATCAATCAGCCCGGTAGCTATACTGTTGCGGTGACCAATGCAGCGGGCTGTCTGGGTGCAGATACGGTTATTTTAACCAATTTTGTACCTGAACCGGTTGTCATCAGTGGGCCTACTGAAATTTGTCCTGGAACGAGTACTACGCTCACTGGTCCAGCTGGATTCACGGATTATTTGTGGTCTACTGGCGCAACAACAGTTGCTATCTCTGTAGATGCTGCTGCTGTTTATGAATTATCCGCAACCGATAGCAATGGCTGTCGGGTGAGTGGTAGCTTTACGCTTTCAGCATTATCTTCTCCCAGCGTGAGCATTACAGGTGTTTCGGAAATATGCGTGGACGGAAATGGCCAATTGGCTGCTACACCAGGTTTTGTGAGTTACCTATGGTCTGATGCCAGTGAAACGGAGACCATCACAGTGATGGATGCCCAGGTTTATGGCGTGACGGTGACGGATGATTTTGGCTGTACAGCGACTGCCAGCCAGGAAGTTAGTTTCTCTATTCCTGAAATTAGCATTGATGGGGAAGATAGTTTCTGTGCAGGTGGAAATACCAGCCTGTCGGCAGACGGAGCTTACGCAAGTTATCTGTGGTCAACGACCGAAGAAACACCAAGTATCACGGTAGATCAAGCAGGCACCTATTCCCTTACCATTACCAACGATTTGGGCTGTTCGGCGGAAGCCGATCTACAGGTAAGCATTGACACGCTGCCGACCCCCTCGATTACGGGTAACCTCAGTTTTTGCGAAGGTGTAACATCGGTGCTGAATGGTGGGGCCGGATATGTCAATTACGACTGGTCCACACTTCCCAATGGCGCACAGTTGTTGACCATCAACACGGGTGGTACTTACGGGCTAACGGTGACCGACGGAAATGGCTGTACCGGGGAAGACATGGTCGAGGTGACGACATCCCCTTCGCCTTCACCTACGATTATTGGCGAAACAGGATTTTGCCCGGGTGATACCACCTTGCTAAGTAGTGGCGAAACCTATGCCCTCTATTTTTGGAACAATGGTGATACAGGGCCTCAAACCATGGCTTTTACAGAAGGCATCATAAGACTTACCGTAATTGATGAAAACGGTTGTGTAGGTACCACTGCCGAAGTCGTCGATGAATTTTTTACCACCGATCCACAAATCAATGGTGAATTGCAATTTTGCGTAGCTACCACTACCGAGCTGACGGTAAGTCCGGCTTTCGAAACCTACCTTTGGTCGAACAATGATACAACGCCGACCACAACCTTTAACATTCCTGGTACCGCAGGCGTGACGGTTACGGATAGCAATGGTTGTGTTACCAGTAGTGTCGCCGACCTGAGCCTCTTTCCTGAAGGAACCTTGGCCATCGTTGCTCCGGCCGGATTCTGCGCCAATGAAAGCGCAACCCTGAGCGTGACGGGAGATTTCGTCAATTATCTCTGGTCGACAGGGGAAACAACCAGCGAAATAAGCGTTACAACCGATGATCCCTTAAGCGTCACCGCAATGGATGCCTTTGGGTGTACTTATAGCAGTGATGTTGAATTAGAAATGTATCAGCTCCCCGAGCCCGCTATCGTAGGAGAGCTTAGTTTCTGTGATGGTTTTCCTACCACACTGGGGGTCTCAGAAAGCTATAGTGCCTATTCTTGGTCGACAAGTGCGACCACCGAGACAATCAGTGTAGGGATGGCCGGGCCCGTGAGCCTGACGGTGACGGATAGTAATAATTGCGTAGGCACCACTCAGGTCAACGTAAACCTGGCACCAGGTTTGTTACCTCAAATTGCTGGTGACCAAGGACTTTGTCCAGGTGAAACCACCACGCTTTTTGTTACGGAGGAGTTTGCTACCTATACCTGGTCGGATGGGAGTATGGAAAACAACCTTTTGGTTGATGCTGCGGGTACGTACACCGTTTCTGTAACCAATGCCGCTGGCTGTAGCGGTGAGGTTGCAGTGGATGTACAAGGATTTAGTGGAGCGACGGTAGCGATTGATGGAAATACTTCCTTCTGTGAGGGGGAGAGTGCTTTGCTTACGGCGCAGGCTTCTTCTAGTGGCACTTTTTTGTGGAATACTGGAGCCATGAGTCCCGAATTGGAGGTAGATGCTGCTGGGGACTACAGCCTGGTGTTTACGGATAACAATGGTTGCGAGGCTAGTGCCATGCTATCCGTAGAAGTGTTGGCTTTACCTCCGGTTGCCATTGTTGGACCGGACGAATTTTGTGCTGGCGGTTCTGCGGACTTGATGGTATCTTCTGGTTTTGCCAACTATCTCTGGAGTACGGGAGAAATGGAACCAAGCATTACTATCAACACCGCTGGCCCAATAAGCGTAACGGTAACGGATGACCAAGGCTGTCAGAATGAGGACTTTACCAGCGTTACCGAAATTAACCTACCCTTGGCCTTTGCCGGGGAAGACAATACCCTGGATTGTGATACAGAGATGGTCGTATTGGGGAGTCAAACAACTACCCAGGGAGACACCATTTCCTACCTTTGGTCAGGGCCAGGAATCAATAGCAACAACCAGGGAGAATTATCGCCCGAGGTGGACGAGCCAGGACAGTATACGCTATTGGTGACCGATGAAGCCAATGGATGTTTGAGTGTTGTAGACACTGTGGAAGTATTCCTGATGAACGAATTACCGACGATTGCGTTGGCCGTAAACGATACGCTGGATTGTATTACCAATTCCGTATTACTTGACGGAAGTGGTTCGGCGACTGGGCAAGCCTTCACTTACCAGTGGCTTGATCCTAATGGCGAAACCATTGAGACGGCAACGAGCTTGAGCTTGGAGGCCACGACGCCCGGCCTCTACACCCTAATCGTCACCAATGAACTCACGGCTTGTGTAGCGCAGACAGACGTAGAAGTGGAAGAAAATAGAGATCATCCAAGTATTTCCCTGGACGGAGACAACCAACTCAATTGTCTGGTCACTGAGGTAAGCCTTACGGGAACGATCACTAACCCCTCCGCCAACCTACAGCAGCTGTGGACCACCGCGGGAGGAGTTATTGTAGGGAATCCGTCTGCATCCTCCATCGTAGCTAATGTTCCTGGGGTATATGTTTATACTGTGACCGACAATGCCAATGGCTGTGCAACCGCATTGTCCCTGGAGGTCATGGAGGATGTAGCTGTTCCCACAGCGATTACCAGTGACGCGGCAACGCTATTTTGCAGTGAGGAAACTTTGACGATCAGTGGTCAGGGAAGTAGCGAGGGCAGTGAGTTTGCTTACCAATGGTGGGAAGCCAGCGCTCCTATTGCTGGAGAAAACGATCTTGCCTTGACGGTGCAAATGCCCGGAACTTTTACCCTTGTCGTTACGAATACCAATAATGGTTGCACCGCAAGTGCCGCTGTCGTCATCAATGAAGATCCTGATGCTCCACAAGATTTTGACTTGGTTTTTGATCCACCAACTTGTGCCGGAGAAACCGACGGTAGTGTTACGGTCAGTAATGTCAGTGGTGGTCTGAGCCCTTACGTTTACAGTTTTTCAGGGCAACCTTTCAGCACCAGTACAAATTATAACAATCTGGGTGCAGGAAGTTACACCATCGTCGTGGAAGACGCCAACGGCTGCCAATTATCGACTGTTGCTGAACTGGAGGACGGCAACGACCTGACAGTTGAATTAGGAGAGGACCAAACCATTGAGGTGGGTGATGAGGTAGATATTTTCCCTTTACTAAGTATTGATTCTTTACAGTTGCAATCCTTGACGTGGAATACACTCGCCTCTCTTAATTGCCCTGAATGTCTTTATCAAAAAGACATTACCTTATTTGAGTCCACACAATTTTTCTTAACGGTCACGGATGAGAATGGTTGTACAGCAAATGATGCAGTCACCATTTTCGTCCGAATCAAGGAAGGCATCTATGTACCTAACATATTTTCACCTAATGGTGATGGCGATAATGATGTCTTCTACATCTTTTCCGATGATAATACCATTGAAAAAATTAACTCATTTCGGATTTTCGAACGTTGGGGTAGCCTGGTTTTTGAAAGGACAGATATCCAACCCAACGATCCAAACGTAGGTTGGGATGGAACTCACCGGGGGGAAACATTAAATCCTGCCGTATTTGTCTGGTTTGCAGAAGTTGAATTGAAAAATGGAGACCTAAAAGTTCTGAAGGGAGATGTTACATTGATTAGATAAATTTTAATATGTAGCCTAAGTTGCTGCAATAATGCTTGTTATAGCAATTATCGTCAATGAACGGACTTTATTTTATTTGGTTTTTCTTTTTTTCCTGAAAGAAAAACCTACTTTTGTAACACAGCGAACCTATAAAAGAAGATGAAGTCAGTTATTTCCAAATAATTGGCTAGTCTTAAGTCTTACTTCTTTAGCTGAGTTAATAGTGTATTAGAAACTGTGCTGAAGTTGACTAGACCAAAAAAAGAGGCAAAAGGATCACACCTTTTGCTGCTATCCTATTTCCCGAAATCACTCGTGCTCTCGTAGGCTATCTTTCTGTTGCTAATACTATCAGTATGGAATACCGATAGATTGGTATTATTGAAATTTTCAATCAAGTTGTCTATGAGCAAAACTTTACCTATCGTATCCGCTGTTTTCCTTTTGGTAGGATTACTATTGACAAATTCACTTCACTCGCAATGTGAAAACCCTACTGTTGCACTACCTGATGCCTCAGTCCCTGTTAATGGTAACCTTGCAAACGCTTATTGTGTTACCGTTACTTTTAATCCCTCTGTTACAGGTTTTCCTACCGGTTTGTCGCTGGATATTCAGCACACTTGGCAAGGTGATTTGGCATTGTGGATAGAAGTTGACGGAACCTATTTAAATATTTTTCAACGCCCCGGCGTAATAGGCAGTTGTACTGGTGGATGTCCTTGTGGAAACTCTGCCGATTTGGGCTCGCCTGGCAATCCTTCAAATTATACCTTCTCTGATGGTGGAGGCCCTGATCCTGAAAATGGTATGGCCCTTGGGGGCGGAAGTTATGGCGTCACTACCGATGATGCTTGTGGATTAGGAACGCCAGGAATTAATTCTTTTGCGGATTTATGGGCATTGTTCCCACCTGATGGAGACATCACTACAAACATTTGTATTTCAGATCACGCCGGAGCGGACTCAGGGGTTGCACTGGATATTACCTATATCTTCCCCAATCCAGTTTTTTGTGGTTGTACCGATCCTGATGCACTTAATTTCGATCCCAATGCTGTAGTTGATGATGGCTCTTGTATCTATGATTGCCCTGATTTCAATATGACCATTAACAATAGCTCATACGAGTTTTGTGCAGGAAGCAACAGCTTTACCATGATTGCTACTGCTCCTGGCGCCAACGGAGCCACCTACGAGTGGTCAGGCACTAATGGTGGTGATAGTTACTTGTCTAATCCTTTTTCATTGACAACCAACGTCAATCTTCCACCTGATTTTGTTGGGGATATTGTTTATACCATTACCGTAATCGATGAATTTGGTTGCGAAGACTTCTTGGAAGTGGAAGTATTGGTAGGAGAGGGGCCGGAAGTAGAAATCATTGGTGAAGATTTAGTCTGTATTGACCAAACCACTTCGCTGGAATTAGACGGTGGCCCCTTTGATGATATCACCTGGAGCAATAACTCCTCCGCAGATAATATCAGCGTTGGCCCTGGCACTTATTCAGTGACAGTTGCTGATGCCGCAGGTTGTGAGTCCGTCGCCAGTTTTACGGTGGGTGCGCTTCCTGTTCCTCAGCCAGAAATTTTTGGCCCTGATGAAATTTGTGAAGGAGAAGAAGCCGTACTCGAGGTGACGGAAGATTTTGCGACCTACGAATGGTCGACGAATGAATCTTCCCCCACCATTGTCGTCACGGATCCTGGTGGTTATGAGCTTACCGTTACAGATGATAATGGCTGTGAAGGAACCACCAACTTTACCCTGGATATCGCCCCTCCTGTCATTGTAAACATTACAGGAAGCCTGGATTTTTGTGAAGGTGAAGGCACCATCCTTACCGCGACACCTGGTTTTGTAAGTTACGAATGGTCGACTTTTGATAACTTCCAGGATATTTTTGTGGACATACCAGATACCTATTCCGTGACCGTTACCAACGATTTGGGCTGTGAAGGTATTGCGGAAGTAGATGTGGAGGAGAATCCTCTTCCAGAACCCGAAATCAATGGCCCGGAAGCAGTGTGTATAGGAGAAACCATTACCCTTACGGCTACGCCAGGGTATGCCGGCTACAGTTGGTCTACCTCTTACAATACGGTTACTACACCAGTAGATGCAGCAGGTACTTACACCGTAACAGTCACCGATGGCAATGGCTGTCAAGGAGAAACAGATTTTGAAGTCATTGAAGGGGAAGGTGTCGATGCGTATGTAGAAGGAGATTTATTCTTCTGTCCTGGGCAAAGCACGGATTTGACCATCACCGATGGCTATGATAGCTATGAATGGTCGAATAACCTTGATGGCAATGAACAAACCATTGATGTTCAGGGTACTTACACGGTTACTGTCACCAGTGTGGATGGTTGTACCCAGATTCTCGACTTCTACGTCAATCAACTTACACCACCTAGTCCGACCATCTCCGGAGATTTGTCTATCTGTGAAGGAGAGTCTACTGACCTGGTTGTAAATGGCAGCTATCAGACCTACGAATGGTCGGATGGAACCGATAATTTTGAATTGACAGTTGACCAAACTGACACCTATTCGGTCACCGTCACCGACGATGATGGTTGTGAAGGAGAAACAAGCGTTGATGTCGTCGTAAACATTCCCGTAGATTTAGAGATAGCTGGGCCAGATGCGCTATGTAACAATGCTTTTGGTCAGGTGTCTATTTCGGGTAGTTTTCAGAGTGTTAACTGGATCGGTGGCCCGAGCAACACCAATATTTACGATGTCGTAGGGCCAGGAATCTACGAGGTAGAAGTAGTTGACCAGAATGGTTGTGAAGCTTTTGCTTCGATTGATATACCATTAGGGGAGGCTGAGCCGATTGAAATCACCGGAGATGCACAGATTTGCTCCGATGGAGACGGACAGTTGATGGCTTCAGCGGGCTATGCTTCCTACGCTTGGAGCAATAACCAAACTACCCAGTCGATTACCATCACCACCCCTGGCACTTACTATGTCATCGGTACCGATGATCAGGGTTGTGAAAGTTATGAAGAGTTTGAGGTGGTAGAAGTAGCTTCACCAACGCCGATGATCACTGGAGATCTCACGGTTTGTCCGGGTAGCACCACCGTGCTTACCACCGAAACAGGTTTTAACAACTACAGCTGGTCAGTAGGAGGAAGCACCAATCAAGTGACCAATGTCGGTACAGGCACGGTTACCGTAACGGTTACCAATGCGATAGGGTGTACAGGAGAAACGACTGTTGAAGTCGTTGGCGTTCCTAATCCTACACCGACCATCCTGGGAGACCTGATTCTTTGTGAAGACGAAATCAGCACCCTCAGTCTTAGTCAGATGTATACCAGCTACCTGTGGAGCGATACCAGCACCGATCCTACTTTGGATGTGATGGATGGTACCACTGTAAGTGTCACCGTTACCGACAGTGAAGGATGTACAGGAAGCACCAGTGCGACCTTACAGGAAGTTATCCCCACGGTTGATATCACTGGAGATTTGGATTTCTGTGCTGGACAGACCACTTCTTTGAGTGTGCCAAATACGTTCAGTAGTTACGCCTGGTCTACAGGAGGTACCAGCAACACCATTACGACTTCTGGTACAATGGGCGTTACCGTTACTGTCACCGATGGTAATGGCTGTACGGCTACCGATTCCATTGGCTTAACGCAATATCCCCTACCATCAGTAGAGATCACAGGGCGACTGAGTTTCTGTCCTGCAGGGGGTACCAACCTTACGGCTACGGCGGGTTATGTCAGTTACGCCTGGTCCAATAATGCTAACACAAATACCATTTTTCTTAACCAAGCAGGTACCTACACCGTCACGGTCACGGATGCCAATGGTTGTCAGAATACGGCTTCCGCTACGATAGTTGAAGATTCCGAACTTGATCCTGTCATCAATGGCGTCCCTAGCTTCTGCGCGGGCTTGAGTACTACGCTTACCGTACCGGATGACTTCAGCACTTACATGTGGTCCAACAATGCCCAGGTCAACGAAATTAGTGTCAGTACACCGGGGACTTATACGGTTACCGTGGCTGATGAATTTGGTTGTATGGGAACCGCTTCGGTACAGGTGGCATCATTGCCATTGCCAACACCTACCATCAGTGGTGATCTTGACTATTGTATTGGCAGCAGCACTACCCTCAATGGAGGGAACGGTTATGCAAGCTACAACTGGAGTGGGACAGGGAATACCAATCAGTTCCTGACTGTAACGAACCCTGGAAATTACGGCCTGACCGTTACGGATAACAATGGCTGTATTGGTACGACTTCTACGACGGTTATCGAAAATGCTTTACCTGTACCTAGCATCTTGGGCGAACCGGGCTTTTGCCCCGGTTTAACAACGACACTGTCTTCGTCGACAGGATTTTCTTCCTACCAATGGAGTACGGGGGCAAGTGGAACCAGTATCGAAGTAAGTACGGCTGCAACCATCAGCTTGTCGGTGACCGATGCCAATGGTTGTGTTGGGGTCACCAGCCAGCCAGTAGAAGAATATGTTACCGCAATACCTGCAATCACGGGAGCACCCCAGTTCTGTCCAGGCACCAGCACCAATTTAAGTGCTGAAGCTGGTTTTGTTAACTACAACTGGTCAAATGGTGCTTCTACTCCTAATATAACGGCTACGCAAGTTGGAACGATCTCGCTGATGGTGACGGATGACAATGGCTGTGTCACTTCAAACAGTTTAGACCTCAGCAACTATATCGTCACACCACCAATGATTACCGCGCCGCCAGGATTCTGTAGTGGTAGTACGGCTACCTTGATGGCTACTCCTGGTTATGCGGAATATCTATGGTCAAACACTGCTCAAACAGCAGATATTACGGTGAGTACAGGTGGTGTCTACGAGTTGGATGTCATTGATACCAATGGTTGTCCTTCTGAAGCCGCTATCAACGTTCAGCAATATGCACTGCCAACGCCTTCTATTGGAGGCTCCTTGACTTACTGCATTGGCAATAGCACCCAACTCAATGCGGGCGCGACTTACGCTGCTTACAGTTGGTCAAATGGTAGCGATCAGCCAGAAATTACGGTGAGTACACCAGGTAGTGTTGGTCTGACCGTAACGGACAACCGTGGATGTGTAGGCAGTACCTCGGAATTGGTCAACGAAGCGACGGAGCTTTCGCCCGTAATCTCTGGAGACCGAGACTATTGTGTTGGCTTGTCTACAACGCTAAGTGCAGGTTCAGGATTTGCCACCTACCAGTGGTCCAATGGTGCTACCACCAATAGCATTACCGTGAACCAGCCGGGAACTTACACCCTTAACGTGACGGATGCTGGAGGCTGTGCGGGTACTGCCACAGCAGAAGTCGTAGAGAATGCTTTGCCAACCCCTCAGATTTCGGGAGATTTGGATTTCTGTGCCGGTTTATCGACGCAGCTTTCTGCTACGCCAGGTTTTGTGGATTACCAGTGGAGTACGGGAGCACCAACAACGATGGTGACGGTGAATACGCCCGGCGTATATTCCGTAACGGTAGAAGATAGCAATGGTTGTATCAATCAAACAAGCACTACGGTCATCGAACAGGCACTGCCAGTCTTCTCAATCGTAGGACCTACCAATTTCTGTGTAGACTCGTTCACTATGCTCAATGTACAGCCAGCATTTGCTGCTTACAATTGGAGCATAGGCAGTGATCAGCAATCCGTGCAGGTAAGTACGGGAGGAACCGTAGGAGTGACGGTAACGGACTCGAACGGATGTATTTCCTCAAGTGCTCAGACGGTGGCAACGGTGCCGCTGCCACTTGCAGATGCTGGTAACCCTCAGGATCTGGATTGTGAAGTGTTGGAAGTAAATATTGGTGGAAACGGCAGCACCACTGGCAGCCAATTTACTTACCAATGGACAGGACCAGGTATAACGCCTGCTAACGAAAATTTGCTGACACCTACGGTAAGTGAACCGGGGATTTATACCCTGCAAGTGACCAATGAAAACTACGGTTGTTTGAGTGCACCTGCGCAGGTAGAAATAGAAGATTTGGCTTACACGCCACAAATCGTCTTAGAGGTATTGGATGTTTTAGACTGTGCCACAGCAACCGTTCAAATTGATGCGCGAGATTCCGATGGCGGACCTCAGTTTGTCTACCAATGGTACGACGAAAATCTGAACCCCATAGTGGGAGGTAACTCCTTGCTACTGGAAGTTAATCAGGCGCAATTTTATACGCTCAGTATTATCGATACCATTACCGGATGTGATAATCTTGGTATGATAGAAGTGACGGAGAATGAATTGTATCCCGTCGCGGAAGCAGGCTTAGCGCAACTCATCACTTGTGGTGAACCTATTGTAACACTTGATGGTAGCAGTTCTCAAATGGGAGGACAAATTACTTATAACTGGACCACTCCTGATGGAACCATTGTAGGGAATAACAATGCAAGTATCGCATCGGCCAATCAACCCGGCTGGTACTACCTCTTGGTGACGGATGAACAAAATGGTTGTGCCAATATTGACTCGGTCTTGGTGACCCAAAATACGGCACTGCCAACTGCGCAGACCAGCGATGATTTTGAATTGGATTGCAATTATCCTACTACTTCATTGAGCGGGGCAGGAAGTTCACAGGGCAGTAATTATACTTACCAGTGGTTCCTCAATGGCAATGCCATCAATGATGCAACGGGCCTACAATTGACTGCACAAGCACCGGGTACCTATATGTTGGTTGTCACCGATGTGGTGAATGAATGTACTGCCCAGGATATCGTGGAAATATCCCTGAATCCGGAGCAGCCCCAAGCCCTCAATTTTATCACCGACACTCCAACCTGTGCCGGCGATGATGATGGCGGCATTATCCTGACGGGGGTCGAAGGTGGTATTCCTCCTTATTCGTACAGCATTGGAGGAGCGCCGTATGGCAATATTACCAACTACAACAACTTGGTTGCTGGCGATTATCAAGTAGTGGTAGAAGATGCTACGGGCTGTCTTTTACTGACTACCATCACCGTACCTGACGGCAACGATCTGACGCTGGAATTAGGTGATGATCAATACCTTACAGAAGGAGAATTGGCCGACATCTACCCGCAAATTAGCGTGGATACTTCTGTGTTGGTGAGCCTTGATTGGCAGACGATTGCCACCCTTCCTTGTCCGGAATGTGTGATACAACGTGATCTGGCATTGAGTGAATCTACCCAGTTCTTCCTTTCCATAGAGGACGAAAATGGTTGTACCGCTCGTGATTTGCTCACCATCTTTGTCAAAAAAGACCGGAATATTTATGTTCCTAATGCCTTCTCACCGGATGGCAATGGCGACAATGATTTTTTCTATATTTTCTCGGATGACAGTGTCGAAAAAATCCGATCCTTCCTGGTCTTCAACCGCTGGGGAGAAGCCGTCTTTGAAGTCTATGGCAGCCAACCCAATGATCCCCGCTGGGGCTGGGACGGCAATTACCGCGGAGAACCCGTAAATGCTGCCGTTTACGTATGGTTTGCCGAGATAGAATTCAAAAACGGGGATGTAGAAATCATCAAAGGAGATGTGATTATCATGCGGTAAACACATTGCGTAGAAAGGGTAGGGGGAACAATCTCTCTACCCTTTCTTTGTAGATCACTCTGAAATTTTAGAGGAACTCCCTATCTTTAGCACAATCCGAAAAGCGCACGGGCAATGCGACCATCGGTAGGATAAAACGAAAAACCAGGAGCAAATCATTGCTCCATCTAACTCAGGGCTATGTTGGGTGCTATTGCCGGTGATATCATTGGCTCGATCTACGAAAAAGATCCGGTCAAAGACGTGCGTTTTCCGCTCTTCACCAAGGATTCTCACTTTACGGATGACACGGTGCTCACCGTCGCAGTAGCAGATAGTTTGCTTTCAGAAACCTCTTTCGCTAAGAACATCAAAGATTATGCTTGCCGATATCCTTTGGCAGGCTATGGAGGTACTTTTATGAAATGGATGACGGGAATTATTCAGGGCCCTTACAACAGCTGGGGCAATGGATCTGCGATGCGCGTCAGCCCCGTTGGATTCGCGTTTGAACAACTGGCTGATGTTATGAAAGTTGCTAAAGCCAGTGCCGAGGTTACGCATAATCACCCCGAAGGAATCAAAGGTGCACAAGCAGTAGCGTCCGTCATTTACCTCGCCCGCTCCGGCTTTGGTAAACCGCTGATAAAAGACCATGTTCAACGTATCTTTGGTTACGACCTGGAACAAAAATTGGAGGATATTCGGCCTGGCTATCAATTTGATGTTAGTTGTCAGGGGTCCGTACCTCCTTCTATCATTGCTTTTCTGGAAAGTAACAACTGGGAAAGCGCCGTGCGTAATGCTATTTCTCTGGGCGGTGATGCCGATACCATGGCTTGCATTGCCGGTGCGATTGCCGAAGCTTTTTACGGAGGAGTGCCTGTGGAAATTGAGGCAGAGGTCATGAAGCGAATCCCGGAACCTTTCCAACAAACCATTAGTGTTTTTTACGAAGCATTTCCCTGGCAAGATTAAAAACTGACGGTAAGCCGTCGATCTTGTCGCTTATTTTTCTGCTAAAGCTGTCCTTTGCGTATTATTGTACGGCTTAACTATCAAAACTACACCCACTGAACTCTTCTTGAAATGATACGTCTTCTACTCCTTTTTATTTTCTCCATTTCATCGCTTGCACTTTTCGCCCAATTGGAAGTGTCCAACGCAGCTCCCATCACTCCCGAAAACTTGATTTCCAACGTCTTTCTAGGCGAGGGAGTGGAGGTGGTGAGCATCACCTATGCTGGTGCACCCGGCGCAGTAGGCCTCTTTACCCAGGGAAGTGCGGCCATCGGGATGGAGAGAGGAATCGTCATGACTACAGGTGCTGCAGTATCTTCTCCTGGCCAAACCGGGGTGAATGCTCCCGCCAGCGCCCAGGCTTCCTTTAACAACGGAAGCACCGCTTCGGATGCCGATTTGCTCGGGATTGTAGGCAATAATATTGGGATCAATAATGTCACCAGTTACATCATCGAGTTTATCCCCGTCAATGATACCTTGCGTTTTACTTACGCATTTGCTTCGGAAGAATATCCAGAATTTGCCTGTACCAATTACAACGACGTTTTTGGGTTTTTCATCAGTGGCCCTGGTATCAATGGTCCTTACCAAAACAATGCAGAAAACATTGCCCTGATTCCCGGGACTGATCGCCCCGTTACGATTAATAATGTGAACCCAGGTATGCTAGGTTCCGCCGGGGGAACGATCGCTAATTGTAGTGGTGATAATGGTTCATTGGCTTTCGCCGGATTTTATAATGCCAATAACGGTAATACGCTACCCGTTTACGATGGTTTTACCGATGTTTTTGTCGCCCAGGCGGTCGTACAACCTTGTAGCACTTATACCATCAAGCTGGTTATTGCGGATGCTTTTGATGCTATTTTCGACTCAGGGGTATTTCTTGAAGCCAAGAGTTTTGGTACTGGCTCGCTGGATGTGAAAATTGAAGGCTTGGCGATTGATGGTGGCCTGGCGGAAGGCTGTGGGGCCGGAGAAATTGTTTTCAACTTGCCAGCTCCCGTAGAAGCTGATTACGATGTAGAATTTGCGGTAGGAGGTACGGCAACTCCTGGTGTGGATTATCCCACTTTGCCGAGTACCATCATCATTCCCCAAGGAGACAGCACCTTTCGTTTGCCCATCAGCGCCTATGAAGATTTTCTAGTAGAAGGCGACGAAACGATAGAACTCAGCGTGCAGCGTGATCCTTGTAATCGAGATACTTTTACCATTATTATCAAAGATAATCGATTGGTTGATCCAGACTTAGGTCCTGATTTGATCGTGTGCCCTACTGATGAGACCCAACTGGATGGAACGGTACCCATAGAGCTGCCCGATCCACCCCGTTTTGTGAACAATACGCCACTAGCGATTAATCAAACGAACGTGCCTTTTATTTCAGAAATTGATGTATTCGGCGTTCTTCCCGTAGAGCTTGGCCCCGAGGCCATAAAAATGATCTGTATCGATAGCCTTGAACATCAATGGATTGATGATTTGGATATTTATCTGGTTGGCCCTGATGGGCAATTCCTGGAGCTTACTACTGATAATGGTGCGGAAGGAGGCAATGGTATCGCCTTCGATTATTACCAAGGCACTTGTTTTACGGTGGATGCTACAACCGTCATTAATTCACCTGGCCCCTTTGCACCAGCTTCAGCAGTGCCCTTTACGGGGAACTGGCTGCCCGAAGGCGTTTTTTCTGATCTTTGGGATGGCAATTACCGTACCAACGGCACTTGGCAGTTGGTCGTTACGGATGATACACAAGGCCTAGGAGGGACGCTTTTCTCTTGGAGCATCTGTTTCAACCCCGTTTACCAAGTTGAATATTCCTGGAGTCCGGCGGCGGGATTGAGCTGTACCGATTGTCCTGATCCAATAGCTTCGCCAGATACCAGTACGACTTACATCCTCACGGTTTCCGATTCTTATGGTTGTATCAAACAGGACACCATTAACTTTGAGGTTTTACCAGCCCTGACCATGTCTCCATTACAGTGTGGAGCATTGACGACCAGTTCGGTTCAAGTGGTGTGGCCTGCCGTGGCAGGTGCCTTAGGTTATGAGGTGAGTATCAATGGTGGCCCATGGATACCCGCTTCCGGCAACTTAGAGCACATCGTCACCGGCCTTGGCCTGGAGGAAGAGGTGGAAGTAATGGTGCGTGCTATAGCCACTTGTCCAAGCTTTCCTTCGACCATTACTTGTACTAGTTTGAATTGTACCCCGGCCAGCTTAGCCGCTATTCCGGTAGATGTCAATTGCTTTGGGGGCGATGATGGCAGCGTACAAATCAATGTTGTCACAGGCACGGGGCCATTTACTTATGAGTTGGCAGGCCAAACAAATAACAATGGTAGCTTTACGAATTTACCCGCGAACAGCTACGTCGCAACGGTAACAGATGGTGATGGCTGCCCAGGAAATATCAGCTTTGTGATTGAACAACCACCCGTTCCAAATATCACAGAAGTCATCGAAAATCCCTTGGATTGTAATGGTGATACGGACGGAGCGCTGACCGTCGCCATCGTAAATGGCAATGGCCCATATACTTTTGATTGGGGCAATGGCATTACAGACTCTATCGCAACGGGACTCAACGCCGGCATGTATGCGGTAGATTTGGTGGATGCTGGAAACTGTCCGTTTACTTTGAATATCGAATTAACAGAGCCACCGCTATTGTCAACCAATGTGGTCGCTGATTCGGTGAGCTGTTTTGGTGAAAACACGGGACAAGCCAGGGTGATCACCGAAGGCGGGAGTATGCCTTACACTTACTTATGGGATGATGGTCAACTCACTGATACGGCTTTCCTCCTGGTTGCGGGTACTTACAATATTGCCGTGACGGACGCGCTGGGCTGTGTTTTGTCCAGTACCATTACCGTAGCAGAACCACCAGCATTAACCGCAACAGTCAGTACAACCCCGGCGCTTTGCAACAGTACCAATACGGGTAGCCTGATGGTCGTGCCCGCAGGTGGCACCCCTGGGTATACTTATAGTTGGAGAAACACAGCAGACAATACCATCGTCGGGACGACCGCCGCTGTAAGTGATCAGTTTGCCGGTAGTTACGAATTGGTCCTGACGGATGGCAATGGCTGTACCTACACCGAAATCATTCAGGTAGGGGAACCTGAAGTTTTGGAATTAACCAATCTGCAAACCAATCAGCCGACTTGTAACGGTGCTACGGATGGTAACGCTTCCGTACAGGTACAAGGAGGTACTGGCCCCTATACCATCACCTGGGATACAGGGGTAAACGGTGCAAACGAAAACGCCCTGGCGGCGGGTAATCACTACGTATTGGTGACCGATGCAAATATGTGTACCGACAGCTTGGCCTTCCAGTTGGATGCCCCAGTAGCGATGACGATAGACATAAGCGCTGTAGCTACCTCATGTTTTACTGGTTCCGACGGTACGGCTACGGCTAGCCCAGTGGGCGGTACCGCTCCTTATACTTATCTATGGAGCAATAACGATACCGACCAAACGGCCATTAATTTGCCAGCTGGAATGGTTAGTGTGGAAGTAAGAGATGCCAATAACTGTCTGGCAACTGCCTCCGTAATGGTCAGCGAACCCAGCGAACTGACGGTCACGCTAAGCGGTACAGATCCTACCTGCTTTCAGGAAGCTAACGGTAGCATTGTGGCTACCCCTGCCGGAGGAGTGGGGCCTTATACTTACGCCTGGAGTAACACCCAAACAACGGCTACGGCAACGGGTCTGATGGCGACCAACTACAGCGTTGTTGTGACCGATGACAACAACTGTACCGTAACGGCTAACCTCAGCTTGGATGAACCTACCGCACTGAGCCTGACGACGACTACCCAGGAACAAGCTTGTACTGGCCCTGCCAATGGGCAAGCAACCGTGACGGCTAGCGGGGGCACCAGCCCATATACTTACCTCTGGGATAACGGCCAGTCAACGGCTACAGCTACAGGACTGACCGCAGGCACTTACATGGTAACGGTGACAGATGCTCAAAACTGTACCTCAACAATTCCAGCGATTGTAGCCTTGGCCGAAACGGTAGAAATTATCGACTTTACAGTGACGGATGCCAGCTGTAATAATGGATCGGATGGAAGTATTTCCGTCAATATCCAGGGAGGTACCGCACCTTTTACCTGGAGCGCACCCTTGACTGGATTAAGTGCTGGCAATTATACCCTGACGGTGACGGATGGCAATAATTGTTCGGATATTTTGCAGGCCGTCGTTGGCCAGCCCACCGCTTTGTCGGTGAGTGAGAATGTTACCAACGTCATCTGTGCTGGCGAAACCACGGGAGCAATAGACCTAAGTGTGAGTGGAGGTACTGCGCCGTATACCTTCAATTGGAATACCGGAGCAACCGCTGAAGACCTGACCAATTTGGGAGCTGGTTCTTACGCAGTCACGGTTACCGATGCGCAGGGGTGTAGCAGAATATACAGTACATTGATCGATCAAGCTTCTACCCTCAACCTGACGGGAGACATCATTGACGTAGAATGTAATGGAGCAGCTACCGGTCGTATTTCTACGGTAGTACAAGGGGGACAACCACCTTATACCTATAGCTGGAACAACGGTAGCACCACCTCGGCTTTGCCCAATGTACAGGCAGGTGATTATACCCTTACCGTTACCGATGATTATGGCTGTACCTTGATTGAAACGTTTAACATCGCGGAACCAGCTGCCCTGAGTGGAAGCTTCTTCACGGAAATGGTGAGCTGTAACGGTGGTCGCGATGGCTTCCTCAAAGGAGAACTCAGTGGTGGTACCTTGCCTTATCGCTTCCGTTTAAATAACGGTGATTGGCAGGCTAGCCCAACTTTCCTGGCCTTAGGAGCAGGTAATTACACCCTCTGGGCGGAAGATGCCAATGGATGTTCCTTCTTAGTAGGTAACCCCGTCATCACGGAACCTGCTGAAATCATGATTGATTTGGGTGGAAACCGTGAAGTCCGCTACGGAGATACCATCCGCATTACGCCAGAAATAACCAGCGATTTAGACATCATTACCCTGACGTGGTCACCTTACGATAGCACCTGGTTGTCTTGCCCGGATTGTGGCTTACAGGAGGTGTTTACCAACGTTCAGCGTGATCTCTTCCTGACGGTAGTGGATGAGAATGGCTGTACTTCTAAAGCTTGGGTGCAGATACGGGTCAGTAAAGATTTTCCGGTAGCTGTACCTACAGGCTTTACGCCAAATGGCGATGAGGTCAATGACTTCTTGACTGTTCACGGCTTACCGGGTATTGAGGTCGTAAGCTATCGTATTTGGGACCGCTGGGGTGAATTGCTGTACGAAGCACCAGACAATTTTTCAGTAAATGACCTTACGAAAGGCTGGGATGGTAATTTCCGAGATCAACCCGTAAATGGCGGCGTCTATCTCTGGCAGGTAGAAGTCCGCTACCCGGATGATCGTACGGAGCTCTTCAGCGGGCAGACGACGTTGATCAGGTAGATGAAAAAATGGATTCCTTATCTGCTGGTCTTTGCTGCGCCATTTTTACTAATGGTTCTTGTTAACGAATACGTTGACTGGGGGCTTGGTAAAAGTGGTTACGTAACCCAAGGAGTAGAAGCTATCCATTCTTCGGAAAGGCTGAAGGAAAGCTGTACCTGGGTCTGTCACAATGATACCGATTGGTGTAAAACCCATCACGTGAAATTCCTAAGCGAGCATTTTGCACTTGTTGATCAAGTATATTTTGGGATCATCCGCTTGCTGAAAGGAACAGGAGCTTACAGGGCGGCCAATATTTTTTTCTTGGTTCTGCTCATTCCGGTGCTCATGTGCTACTTGCTTGTGAGATCCATTAATATGCAGGTGGAAATCAATGGAATAAAGCGAAAAAATGGATAAGATGACTGAGTTGGTAAACCTGCTTTATGTCTATTGCACAGACTTTATTATCAGCCTAGCCAACCTACTCCATTTGTCTTATTATGAGGTGAATACGCTCTTTTTCTGCATCGTTTATCCATTGGTATTGGTGCTGCTTTTAGTTGTTTTTTTTTGGCAGAAATCAAGATTAAAGAGATTGAAAACAGAATTTAAGTTGAGATGAAATACCCTTTCGCTTTGTTTTTTTTCTACATAATAGTGCTCTTGTCTACGTGTTCATCGGGGAATAAGCAAACAAAAGTCGCAGCAACTACGAGCTTATTTCCTGAAGGAGAAACCATCGACACAATGATCAATGTTGGTGATTGAGGAGATCATCAAAGCTTACCCGAAAAAATGATAAATTGCAGCCTGAATCAAGAGAACGATTTGTTTTTCGACCCCAACCCTTTTTCTATGAAAGCGAGTTTACCTGCGCTAGTGGCGATCTTTTTAGTTTTTACGTTATTTTCTTGTGGAAGCGATAATAAGCGGAGCTCTTCAACGGATAATTTGGCGCAAGAGCAAGATACCTCCACAGTAACATCTCCAAAAGAGGGAAAAACATATCCTGCACCTTCCTCATTGGCGGAAGCAATGCCGACTGAGCCCGTCAAAAATAGTGCTACCAAAGAAGCTATCACGGCCATTCGAGCGGAATACGCTCGACTCCAAAAGCTGCTAGAAGAAGGCACGCTACGCAAAGACACCAAGGCCTTTGACTGCGATGGCGACCCTACGGAAGGAGAACTGATCCGTTACTATGAAAATGACCAATTGGTGGTCATTCAGCATAGCCAAGGCAGCGAACACAGTTGGGAGGTCAAGCAAGTTTACCTTCGAAACAAGGAGCCCTTCTTTGCTCTGGAAGAAGAAGGTTACTGGACTTTTGGCGGGCCATTAAATCAGGATGGAAGCGCGAACACCATTGACTACGTGACGGAAAATCGTTACTATTTTCAAGAGGGAACATTGATTCGCCAGCTCACCAAAAAGTTTGAAACCCACAGCTGGGAAAATCTGCCAGAAGGTAACGCAGTCCCCAACAAGGAGGTGGACATCATCGCCGACCAAAATTACTTAGGCGTCCTGCCTTACGTGGCCGACTTCAAAAAAGGAGTTGTGGGTTGCTAGTGGTCTGTCAATATTTAAAGTTCCGGTTGAGCGAACGCGGATTTTGGTGCTGATTGAGGCGGAGGTTCCCGCGCATAGCAGCGCTACGTAAGGGGTTCTCCAACGAAGAGCAGTGCCGAAAGACGCATCGGGCAACCGGAAAGTTTAAGTTTGACAGACCACTAGTCATTTACCCATTCACAATGGCCGGATTCCCCATCATTCCATTTTGATAATTTCGAATACACTGGCGGATCTGCTCTTCTGAATTCATCACAAAAGGACCATAGGAAATCACGGGTTCATTGAGTGGCTGGCCACCTAAAACGAGCAACTCCGCGCCTTCTTCCGCATAGAGGTTGATTTGACTTTCGCCGCGTTCGTACAAAACGACTTGATTGGCCTGAAGTCCACGTCCTCCTTCCAGTTCCAGCTTACCTTTGACAAGATAAGCAAAAGCGTTATGGGTGGGATCCGTAGGGATGTCAAGGCGGCTATCAGCCTGCATTTTGATGTGGTAGTAAAAAGCAGGGGATTGTAATTCGATCCTGGATTTAGCATCCCCCAACTCACCCAACACTACCTTGATACTGTACTTTTTGGTCTCAATATTGGCCATGTCTGATTCGCGAAAGACATTGGTGCTGGGGTCGGCGAATTTGTACTTGGCGGGCGTATTTAGCCAGATTTGGAAACCATGGTAAAAGCCACCTTTGTTATACAACTCGAGGCCAGACTCTTCCATATGGATAGCCCCCCTTCCCGAGTTGAAGAGCATGAAATCACCCTTGCCGATCTGGAAGTCATAGTTGAGGCTGTCTTTATGATGACCGGTGCCTTCAAGGAAATAGGTAGTCGGCGTCACACCCGCGTGCGGATGAGCATCTACCCGAAGTGGATCACTGCCCGCCGCCAGGTTGACAGGCCCAAATTCGTCAAACATCACAAAAGGGGAGACGTAGTCGACGTGGTTACCCGCAAACGCTCGTAGTACCGGCAAAGTGCCGACATTTACGCGATCAGCACTTAGGATTTGACGTACCTTGCGCTTACTGTCTGCATGGTACATCCCTGAGTTTTTGACCAGCACCACACCACTGGCTACGGTGAGGCCCAGTATCGCTGAACCTTTGACGAATTGTCTTCTTTTCATGTCGCTACATGTATTTTGATTTATTAACGGAAGACTACCATTTTTGTTGCAAAAAAGTTACTTCGCTACTTGGCTCATTGCGAAAATGCAGCTGATCACTTGTTAGTAATTATTTAACGTAAATTAGCCTGCTCATCAAGCTTTTAACTATGGCAAACGCTACTTCCTTCTATCGCCAATCCTACACCGTTGGTGCTTTTGATATTGATGCTTACAAGCGGATGACGGCACCAGCCTTGTTGCGGGTGCTCAACGAAGTGGCCATGCAACACGTTCTGGCCCTTCAGCTCTCCGTTTGGGATTTAGAACCGCACCAGATAGCGTGGGTGTTGTTGCGTCTGGAAATTCGTATCCATCGCCTTCCTGAATTAGGGGAGCAGTTGAGTATACACACCCAACCTTCTGGTTTTGAAAGTGTATTTACCTATCGCGATTACCGAGTAGCTGATGCTGAAGGCAACCTTATAGTAGAAGCAGCCACTACTTGGGCACTTTTCAATATTGAAAATCGTCGTCCTACTCGCATCCCTGACTGGATCCCTGAAAGGATTCCGTCGTCGTCAGCAGCAGGGGAGGAGCCGCTGCCGCGTCCAGCTACCCAACTGCCGGAATGGACGACGTCCGAACAACAACTGCGCTATACCGTTGGCTGGCACGATCTCGATTTTAATTGGCACCTCAATAACACCCACTTTTTACGGCTAATGCTTGATAGTTTGCCCGTGGCTATCTTGAGGGAGAAAACACCTCGTCTTATTCGCCTGCACTATAAAGCGGAAGCTGCCCTTGATGATGAAGTGATAGCTGAAACAGCCGTATTGGAGGAAACCCATTGCTTGCACCAATTGCGGCGTGGCGAGGTTGTTTTAGCGCAAGCGGAAACGGTTTGGGGCTAGTTTTCGTAAATGGTTTTAAAAGATATGATTCAAAAGAAGCTACCTCCCGCTGCATGGACAGCCCGACTGGAATTGGAGGGAGAACACCTAAGCTTGGCAGGTCAGAGGCAGCAAGTTGCTGCTAGTGGGATGCTCACTTTGGTGCAGGAAGATCACCCTCTGGGCTATAGGATTCGCTTGGTGTTTAATCCGGCAGAAGAAACGACTCAAATCAAGTCTTGTTACCTGGAAATCCCCTGGAAGAGCGACGAAACCGACTGGCTCCTGAGCAACGGTTTCCAATCATGGACGGAAAGCCACTGGCGGCACCCACAAGACCATTTGCCGCAGCTGAGGCGGATAGCACAACCGCTGATGGGCTACTACGGTGATTATCATATTCCTTGGCTGGTACGCAAAAAGGGCCATTTACACAGTTGGAGCTGGACGGAATGGCGGAGCAATGATGCAGCCCCAGTATTGTTGGCCTCTTTGAATGAAACAACAGCTTTCACCTGTTTTCAGTGGAAGCAAGCCCAAAACTGCCTGCAGGTAGAAAGCGACTGCCGTGGTTGGGAGATTGCCGAGCCAGTGGTATTACTTGATTTTTTGGTGTTGGAAGGCTCGATAAAGGAGATTTATGATGCTTGGGCGGCAGCGCTGGAGCTACCCACCCTGCGTGCCCAACCTGCCCGTGGCTGGACAAGTTGGTACCAGCACTACACCAACATCTCGGAGCAGGTGATCACGGATAATCTTCAGGCCTTTCAAGGCCGCGAGCAACCCCTTGATTACTTCCAGATCGATGATGGTTACCAAACGGCGGTAGGGGATTGGTTGTCGATAAAAGACAGCTTCCCACGGGGAATGAAAGCCATGGCGGATGACATTCGTGCTACTGGAGCAGTCCCCGGTTTGTGGCTTGCACCAGCAGTAGCGGATAAACGCAGTCAGCTGCTAAAGGATCACCCCGAATGGATCGCCAAGGATGCGAAAGGCCGACCCCTCAAGGCGGGCTACAACCCCATGTGGGGCGGGTGGTTTTATGCCTTGGATACCCAGCATCCCGGCTGGCAGGCCCACTTCAAGGAAGTCTTCCGGACCGTAGTACAGGATTGGGCTTATGGCCTGATCAAGCTGGATTTTCTTTACGCGGCCTGCATCTTTCCTACGCCGGAGAAGACGCGCGCGCAGCTGATGCACGAGTTGTTGGTGAACCTGCGCCAGTGGGCGGGGGAGGCTCACTTGTTGGGGTGTGGTACGCCCCTGGCTTCGGGCTTCGGCTTGTTTGATTATTGCCGAATTGGGGCTGACATCCATTTGCAGTGGGAACATCGGCTACTATGTTGGTTTCGCCATCGAGAGCGGGTATCTACGCTGGCGGCCCTGCGGTCGGTGTTAGGCCGCTGGCCCCTGGCGGGCCGCATGTGGCGCAATGATCCGGATGTCTACCTCTTGCGGGAAGACAACTTGCAACTCAAACCACAGGAGAAATCACTGGTACACCGCTTGAATACCCTCCTGGGGGAATTGCTCTTTACCTCAGACAATGCGGCTTCGTACGGTGCATTTCAGCACCAGGAAGAAACTTGGCAAGCACAGTGGTGGGGGACGGAGATCGTAGGGGTGGAGCCGCTTTCTTCAACGGAGTTCCTCGTTCAAACGGCGAAAGGAGATTTTAGGATATATCTGGAAAGAGAGACGGGGTGGATGAGCGTGATTTAGGTTAATCCCCCTACTCGCTGGTTAGGAGACGTGTCCGTGGCCCACAGATCTAGTTCCTATAGATCAGTGATGCTCGTTTCGGCGTTAGCAGATGCCGTCCTTTCAGGACTTTCTACTTTTTGGGACATAGTCCTGAAGGGACGATATATGCTGGGATAGGATGTGAATCCTGCCACATATAATACAGTGCGCAAGGCGTAGCCTGGCGCGAGGCCCAGAGGGACTAAGGACGAGGGATGGTAAGGAGCGCGAGCGACTGTACAGCCCGGTGCCGTAATGGCGTTTGCGGAGCAACGCCGTTACCGGCATGGCCCCAAAATCTACCACATAACATGCGACACTCTCCGAGGTCGTACAGCTTTATAACTATTGAAGCTACCAATATTTGACCCTGTCCGGCAAGCCTTGGCCAGACGGGCTCTCCGAGGTCTTTCTTAACTATCTCGGAGTTTAACAGTCCCAAATTCGGCATTATACCAAGTCCCGAATACCATGTACCCAAGTACCCAAAACCGTAAGCTTTATCAAACCTCACAAAACTCACCACAACCCGGACCGCCCAATCACTTCGGCCATGCGTTCAAACTGTTCGTAAGTGAGGCCACACCAGCAATCGGTAGGGTAAAGGGACATGGCGTTGCCCGTTTGCGTAAGATAGTACTCGCCGTTGGAGTCTACGCCAGTGTAGACGAAACGACACCCCATATCGAGGAAGCTGCTAATATTGTTTTCTTGATCGAAAGGGTTGAAGGGATCGGCCGGAGTGTCGCAGATTTTGTCACCCGTGGTTTCACAATTTTCACCGTTAACCAGCTGGTTGTTGAAATCCTCGTTGGTGTTGAGTAAACCACAATAGTGCCCAAACGCATGGACCAGCCAGACAGGAGCATCATTCAAGGCTTGGTAATTGATGAGCACGCCACCGCTTTCGTTTTGCAGAATGCCTTCGAAAGTAGCAAATACGGGTTCCGTACTTACGAAGCCCACATCACTCACGATGTAGAGGTTGATTCGGTTATCTGCGTTGTGATTGGTCCAGATTTGTTCGAGTACATTGAAACTCTTAGGGATCGAATACTGAAAATTATCGACGGTATCTACTTGTCGCAGGACAAATTTGGTGCAGATGGGTTCAAACCAGCTGTTGACCAAATCCAAAGCTGCTTCGATTTCTTGAGGAGTGGAATTGATGGACTGAGAAGTGTCTCTTACCAAGTGGGCCATGACAACGAACTCCCGATCAACACAGGTGGTCGATTGCCGCTTGTCGAGCAATGCACGTTGCGCTTGTAAGCTTGGAAAACCAGCAAAAAAGCAGCCACCGAGCAGGGCAGCAGTAAGTAGAAAAAACTTAGAGACAGGTGTAAGATTTGGCATAATGGAGCACGTTTGACGAAAAATCTAAGACAAGTTAACGTCAATCACGGGGATTGACAAATGGATTTCAGAGAAATAGTGTATTTTTAAACGCAAATATCTAAATAGACCCCATGCGCACTTTCTCTACACCAAGCCAGATATTCGGGCTGTTCTTCTTCTTGTTTTTATATACAGATTTAGGGCTACTGGCCCAAACAGCTGATATTACCTCCGGCTGTGCACCACTGACAGTAGCTTTTACCGCTCCGGCAGGAGTGAGTACCCCCTTTTGGGACTTCCAAAACGGTGGCAATGCTACTACTTTAAACCCTTCGGCTATTTTTACTACGCCGGGAATTTATGAAGTTAGCCTGCGTGTAGGGCAGGGTGGTGCCCTGGTAGGTACTGTGACCATTACGGTGTTTACGCCACCAGAACTAGGTTTTACGGTTGATACCAACCGTGGCTGTGCCCCTTTGACCCTCCATTTTGCCAGTGAGCTGAACGTAGATCCTGGCATCGGCATCACCAGCTACAATTGGGTGTTCGGCGACGGTGGATCAGGCCAGGGCCCAAATCCAGTACATGCCTACGGAAGTCCGGGGCTCTACGATCTGTCGTTAAATTTGGTGACCAACCAGGAAGGCTGCGACCAGACACAAGTATTTCCCAGTGCAATCACTGTGGGTGGGGTGCAGAATCTCAATTTCTTTACCAATCCCAATCCCGCCGTGGCTTGTGAGCCGCCGCTTTCAGTAGCTTTCGCCAACATTACCCCACAGTTGCCGGGACTTACATTCTCTTGGGACTTTGGGAATGGCTCCACTTTTAACGGTGCCGCTCCACCAGCAGAGGTGTACACGAACAGTGGTAATTTTGAAGTCCTCCTTACCGGTACCGATAGCCTGGGGTGTACAGCCAGCCGCAATCGTTTTGTCAACGTTTACGAAGGCAGCGTGCCACTGAATGCTCCCGACACGGTGTGCCTGAATGAATACGTTTATTACCAAAATTTTGTAGTAGCAGATGGAGTAAACTGGACTTTTCCGGATAATGTTGTCGAAACCCTGGACGATTTCATGGTTCCGGTGATTGTCTTTACCGAACCTGGTTGGCAAACCTTGACGGTCAGAACCGAAACGAATACTCCTATCTTTTGTGAGCAGGATTCTACCTTTCAGATCTATGTAGATGATGTAGATGAGTCACTTACCGCTTCGCCAAACTACACCTGTGAGAACGAACTTACCATTGATTTTACGGCCAGCTCTACCACAGGAGCTACTTTCATCTGGCTGTACTATGATATGAACATTAGTGCTGGAGCGCAGACGACGCATACCTACACTTATGTGGATACGCTGGAATATGCCATCAACGGCCTGGTGCAATACTATACCACCCTCTATGCGACCAACCCCAGTGGTTGCCGGGATACATTAATTAGGGTGGATACTATCTTCACCCCCAATGCCTTGTTTATGCCTGATGTGAGCAGTGGTTGTGCTCCCTTGACGGTAACTTTTTCTGATTCCACCTTTAGCTTTGAGCCAGTGATCAGTTATGTGTACGATTACGGTGATGGCACCAGTGCTACCTTTACGACGGATGCTTCAAATAGTCATACTTACACCGAACCCGGCGTATACGAGGTAGTGCTTAGTATCGAAAATGAAGCTGGTTGCCGGGATACTTCCTACGTGCGAAGAATTGAGGTAGGGGCTCCCTTGGACATCGATTTTACCTACGATGATGCCGTGGTCTGTGTGGATGATACCATTCAGTTTACCGTCGTCAACCCACCACCCGAAGTCGACTGGTATGAATTGGTGGAACCCGACACCCTCTATTATTACTACAATGGCTGTTTGAGCCAAACCGTCAACCCTGATATCATTATCGAAGGGCCGGACGTGGAGTTGTCTTATGAAATTGATTGTGCGTCTCCTTACGAAGTGCGCTTTACCAGCAGCACTTACGATGCCACGAATGTGGTATGGGATTTTGGTGACGGAACAACTTCCAACGCACCGAACCCTGTACACGAATACAGCGTCACGGGTGATTTTTGGGTATACGTGACCGCCTTCAATTCTGCCACCAGTTGTCCTTCCCGAACGGACAGTACGCTGATTTGTATCCGCGATCTTCAGGTAGATTTTGAGATTCCTTCCGGAGCCTGTGTCGGCGAATCCATTGACTTGGACGCTTCCGGAACGGTCGATGTCAATGGGGAGTTTTGTGCTTACGGTTTTACCTGGATGTTTGAACAAAACGGCCGTCCGATCATGGGCAACGATACCATCCTGCCCTTCACCTTTACGGTACCCGGTCAGGATCGGGTGACGCTGATTGCCAAAGATGTCAATGGCTGCAAAGACACACTTTCCAGGTTAATTAATGTGTACAGTATCACTCCCGATTTCATCGCCAATGATACGTTCATCTGTATGCCAGGGACGGTTAACTTTACCGATCTTTCGCTAGCAGATACCACGCTGGTATCGTGGACGTGGAATTTTGGTGACAATACCAGCAGCACTTCTCCTTCGTCGGCTACGCATACTTATACCAATGTGCTCGTTGATTCGATAGCTGTGGTCCTCCTGGTAGAAGATGCCCAGGGGTGTACCGCTCGCGATACTTTAGCGATCAATATCTACACACCGATTTCACAAATCATTTCCGACCTTACCCCGCTGAATATTTGCGAGGGGGAAACCATCAATTTGAGTGCCACCCAATTTACGGACGGTGGTTCTTCCCTTACTTTTGAATGGGATTTCGGCGTTGGAGGCTCTCCCGTGGCGGGTATGAGTGTGAGCAATATGTATCCTACCGCTGGAAGTTATCCGCTGACACTGTATTACGAAGAAATAGGTACAGGCTGTACTGGTCAAAATCAAGCTACGGTGAATGTTCAGGCTTATCCACAAGCGGGATTCACCAGTTCGGTCGATGACGAAGAAGTAGTTTGCGCACCAGCGCAGATTGCGTTTATGAACACTTCCACCGCTGCCGGTGGCATGAATTACCAATGGAATTTTGGCAATGGTTCCTTTTCATCAGCACCCAATCCGGTAACGACTTTCAATCGGGGTGAATTCACGGTTACTTTGGTCGCAACTACTTCCTATGGTTGTGCCGATACCTTACAGCAAAACTACGAGGTGGAAGGTCCAGTGGGAACCTTCACGTTTGGTCCACAGGCCATTTGCGAGGGCGAGTCGGTCACTTTTGAACTGGTAGATACGATGGATGTGACCTCCTTCAGTTGGGACCTGGGCGATGGCACGGTGATTAGTGACGTCAATCCCTTGGTTTATACTTACGAAAATGTACCCGTATTGGGCAATCGTCCGGTGACACTGACACTTTTGGGAGCCAATGATGCTTGTGAGTTGTCGGTGACGGAAACGCTGCTGATCCGCAACGTGCAAGCTGGTTTCTCTATTGGAGATGTAGGAGATAGCCTTTTCTGTGCGGGAACCTATACGTTGAACAATGAATCAGTAGGCGCCAATAGCTACACTTGGGTATTGCCCGACGGCAGCACGGCAAATAATTTTGAACCGGAATTTACGGTAGCACCAGGCATCTACACTGTTAGTCTGACGGTTGAAGATACCGATTTGGGCTGTGTCAGTGCGTTGAGCCAGACCTTCACCTTTACCCAGCCAACTTTTGCACAGGCCATTGGTGATACGATCTGTCCGGGAGATACCGCTCGCTTAACTTTGCCGGGTTTGCCCTCAAATGCGGAGGTCTTGTGGGCTCCCGTGACCGGGTTCCTCTCACCAGCTACGGCAGCTAACCCACTGGTACTAGCGACCCAGACGACTACCTACGGCGTAATCGTTACCGACAGCGTCGGCTGTGTCAGCAACAGCATGGCAACGATCCATGTGATAGCGCCCTACCTCTGGGAGGATATCGACGAGACCGCTTGTCCGGGAGATTCGTTATTGATCGAGCTTCCGGTGCCTGATTCCTTCTTTATCATCACCTGGCAACCCTCTCCGCCTCCTGATGTAATCGGCGATCTAGATATAGACCTGGAATTAATGATTCAGGATATCAATGGCTGCTACGAGGACACCTACCGCTTTTTTGTACAATCTGTATCGGACAGTATCATCGTACCAAATATCTTCTCTCCCAACGGCGACGGCATCAACGACGAGTTCCGCCTCTTCACCGAAATCGACCTCGACCGGACGGATATGATTAACATCAAATCCTTCCGGGTCTACAATCGCTGGGGCCAGGAGGTTTATGAGGGTAGTGGCCCTCTCGCCCGCTGGGATGGGACCAATAATGGTAAACCTGCTCCATCGGAGGTCTACATCTACCACATTGTGGTAGATGTGTTGAAGGCTGGCAGAGAGGAGGAGTTTAAGGGGCAGGTGACTTTGGTGAGGTAGTGGATAATTGGTCAATTATGAGAATATTTATTACATTTCTGATAGGTGTTTTTTCTTGTTCTTCATGTCAAGAAAATAGCGAAGACCTGAATGGTCATTGGCATATCCATAAAGTAGGTTTGGAACCTAGTAGTTTTGGAGCCTATTCTACTATCGATATAGAGGAAGATAGCCTGGCTGTATTTGATAAAGATGTATTTACTGATTATGGTTTTGGTGGTGTAGTTGATCCAAAAAAGCAACTGATGTTATTCGGCGGAGAGTGTCTAGTCTTGAATTTTAGGTACAAGTTGCTGGATGATGTATTGGTTTTAAATCAAATGGAATATGATGAAAAAAATGATATTACGTTCGTTGGGAAAAGATGTGATCATAACTGCTGTGATTTGCAAGAAGAGTTTTTTAAGAACACGATAATGCGGATTGATTTGGCTTATCATCAGGACATTGATAATTTAGTTACTTATGACAGTATGCCCAGTTATTTGAGGAGAGGAGTATACGTAGGGAAAGTTAAGAAGGCTTACTATCCTTGTTACAATAATGATTATATCGTAAGCCTGGGCGGACAAACGGTAGGATATGAGGATTTGGAGCTTTGGAGAGAAAAACAATTAATTAAACTACCTGAAAACAAGAGGTCATTAATACGAGTAGTTATTTATGCGGATAAGAATAGTCCCAAAGACCAATTAATTGACTTAATCAACCAATTGTTAGGAACGAATAATGAGCCTATTTACTTGGCATTGCAGGTTGAGGGTGAAGGTTTTAGATTAGGATACTTATCACTTCCCCCCGTGAAGGATAGTATTCAAAGGTATATTGATTTACTTTATTGAAATTTATATTATGGGACTATGGTCAGGCTCCGTGCCGGGATATACCGGCACTCAATTTAAGCACCGGAGGGGTTTTGTGAAGCAGCAAGAGCTGCTCCGGAAAAACCTGAAGGGAGGGAATAAGCGTACCGGAGCGTGGGATGGTGAGCAGGTCAAGCGCAATGGCCGCAGAAGGGTAGTGCTATACACTTTGCTGTTGGTCGCTTTGCCGATCTTGGGGTACTTCGGTTGGCAATTGACGCAGTTACTGACCACGGCGGTGCGGCAGGAAACCCAGCAAAACCAGGAATTGTACCAGCAGGAGCGATACTACAACGATTCGGAAGCATACTGGAACCGCGTACATCTGGGCAAAGTCCACCTAAACAGTGGCGACTACCTTGAGGCCCGACGATTGTACCAGGGAGCACTAGAGCTCTTCCCCTACGCCTGGGATGCCAATGCCGGATTGACGACGACCCTCACAGAAATGTGTGTGGCAAATGGTAAGTTTTGTGAGGAAGCGAAGGCGTATTTGAAATTCAATAGAAGTCTAAAGGATAGGGATGAGGGGTTGTTGGATGGGTTGGAGGGGAAGTTGGGGAGGTAGGATTTGGGCAAAAGGAGTTGTTTAGTTTGTGATGTTTTTATCCGTAGTTTCATGTTCGAGAGGAAACCTTTAGCTCATATTCGGACATTATAATGGTAATATTGGTTATATTTGAATAAATCAAAACCTGTTGATTGTATGACAAAGAACCTAGATGATAGAAAATATAAAATTATTCAGGAACTGATCAAGACGGAAGATGAGAACCTGATCCTTGACTTAGAAAATCGTCTAGCTCAAGATCAGGAAGTGACCTCACCTGATAAAATATGGGATATGGTGATTAAGCCAATGCGAAAAGATGTAAGTGTTGATGAATTAGCTAAGGAACAAGATTACAAGCCATTGGGAAGAGACTATTTCTTTAGTCTAACGCAGGAATTATCAATAGAAGAAGATATCGACGAACTACTTGCACAGCTATAGATGCTATGGAATATTTACTGGATACTAATATTTTGCTCATCTACGCAAGGGGCAATAATCTGACAAAGAAAATAGAGGAGGAGTTACAACTATTGACTGGGGATAATCAGCTAATAATTTCTGTTGTGTCAGTTGGAGAAATCAAGTCGTTGGCGATCAAGAATAATTGGGGAAGGAATAAGATATAGAAGCTTAGTCAGTTGTTGAGAGAGTTTATTGTAGCAGATATAAATGTTGAGAGTATTACTGAAAGCTATGCTGAAATAGATGCATATAGTCAGGGCCGACTACCAGGTAAAAAAGGAGGTTTTAGCGCCAGAAATATGGGTAAGAATGATTTATGGATAGCAGCTACAGGTGCTGTGTTGAAGGTAGTAATCTTGACTACAGATAGTGATTTTGATCATTTAGATGGCCAGTATATAAGGTTAAAGAAAATTGATGTAAATAGTTACAGATAATGGAAGACCTTCTTGCCGCAATAGTAATTGGCATAGTAGTAGTCCTATTTCTTTATTACGGGTACAAAGATGATTTTAGAAGAGATCCAAAAGAATTTGGAAGAACGATATTTGGCGTTTTATTGGAAGTGATAGGCTGGTTTTTTGAGATTACGAGATTTTTTAAAAAGTCAGATAAAGAATAGGCTTGTTGAACAAATACTTAATATACTGATAGCTAGTGCAAGGCAGATTTTATTGACCACCGTAGGAGGAATACTACTGTTCTCCCTGCTGCTAGCTGCCTAGTCTGGCAAAATCAAAGACGTGCTTACAGAGAGAAGTATCGTGTTGAGGAGGTGAAAGACGATTTGTTTTTTGATCGATTCAAAATAGAGGGAGATACACTTTGGTTGGAAGTATATGAGCGATACAATGATACTGCATACGGGCAGGCAGTTAACGACCCGAAGGGGCACGCCCAAAATAAACGCTAAAGCTATGATGGAACGGACTAAAATAAGCGGCCACAGCGGCACTCAATTCAAACACCGCAAAGGCTTTGAAGGCCGCAAACTTTGGGTGCAGGAGCAAATGCGTACCCAGGGAAAGGTGAGCGATGAAGGGTATGCGCCACGGAAGGTAGCGAAAGGTTATCCTCGCTGGGTGTACTACCTGTTATTGGTGGCGGCTAGCTTGATGCTACTCTTCTTTGTGGTCCAGTTTTGGGGAGCATCTGCTGAAGCGGTGGATAGGTATCGCAGCGAAATAGCGAGCAACGTAGAAAGAGAACGTTACAGTAACTACAATAACCTGCTGAAATTGGCCGAGGGGAGCCTTGAGCGCGAGTACTGGGATGATGCGGTGCAGGACTTTGGGCGGCTAAAACAAACCTTTCCGGAAAATTGGCGTGTTAATGTGGGTTTGGCCAAAGCTCTGGTAGGAAAATGTGTTGCCGATGGCCAATCCTGTCAACAGGCTCGGGAGCAATTGGCGTATTGCTACAGTCTGCCCAATAAGCAGGAGGATATTTTAGAACAGTTGGAAAAACAGTTGGTGGATTAAACCATCCCCTCTGAAATGCCCTTGTAATCCCTTATCTGGTTCAAAAAACACCAAATAACCAGGAAAAAAAACTAAACAGCCCACCCATCACGCCTTCCTCCCTTGTGAGGGCCGAGGAGGGAGCCCCTTAAATGCCCTTATATGGTTCAAAAAAAAGGATTGACCTTACAATTCCCACTGATGCTTCCTCGCTTCGTTCAAAATTAGGAAAAAAGGAACCCACCAGATCAAATCGTTGGAGATGAGGGTATACCCAAACGATGCGGGAACCTGCCCCGTGAGGTAGTTGAAGACAAAACCAATAGGACCGAAAATTTTGCCAATAAAACCCACCGCTACAATAGGCCAGTGCTTGACAGGATTGACCGCTGACCACCAGTAACCCAGGCCATAAACACCGATGACCATCCCCATGCCTTGCCAGATCATAGGGTGCACAGGGTCGGCCATGCCCGTAAGCCGGAAAAAAGATAGGGGGAACAATACGACCCAGGCTCCCCAAAGCAGGTTGTACACTGCGGCCAGCCGCATTACCGTTGTCATCCAAGGTTTACTTTCCATAATAAGCTAGACTGATAATAAAAATGATGGTCCAAAGTGCCGTGCGGAGCCAATTGACTTTCACCAGTTGCTGCCTTTCCTGCTGGCAGGGTAAGGCACATCCAATTACATTGTGCAGCGGTACGGCCAGCAAAAAAGTAAGCCCCCAATTGAGAAGTACCAATACCAGCAAAGCAATCGACTCGAAGCCAGGAGAGAGATAGGAGTCGATAGCATACACCACCAACTGACCTAACATTAGGGGCAATACGATTATCGTGATTCTCTTGGTATAGACCTGGTGCCAGCGTTTGATATCCACATCATTGTAGTAACAAAGCCCTGGATAGATTACCAACTGCACGATCCAAATCAGCACGAAAAGCCCTGTATCGAATACGATCTTAATTACCTCTATATCCATGTTGTAATTGGTTAGTGGGTATAAGACAATCATCCAGGTGTTTTGTTGAAAAATTGAGGATTTGCCCTGTTAGCGCCCCGTCTTAAAATTTCTTATAATCCCTCGTATGGTTCAAAAACCACCTCTTGAAAACTATGTGTCTATGTAAAAAATCTACTGTGGTTATGTGGTGAAAAAAAATCTAGGTGGTTTTGGTGTTTCACCTCTCCACCCAGACCACCTGCCCCTCTGTGTCGAGATAGGACCATTTACCATCTTTTTCCACCAGGGCGAGGCCATCCTGGAAACTGTGGGCATGATCGAAACGGAAGGGAATGACCGTCTGCCCCTGCGGATCAATGAATCCCCATTGGCCTTTTTCGCGTACGGGAGCAAGGCCCTCGGCAAAGTCCAGGGCCTGACTGTAACGATAGGGAACAACGAGTTCTCCGTGCGCATTAAGGAAACCCACCTTCATGCCATCACTCACGCGCGCAAAGCCATTGTGAAAAGCCTCGGCGGCAAGAAACTGCGGCTTCACGAGCCACTCGCCGTCGGTTTGCAAATAGCCCCAATGGTCGTTGATCATAATGGCAGCCAACCCCTCCGTAAATTGTGGCGGATGCTCGGGCGACCAGCGCCACCGCGCGGTTGTCACCACTTCGCCAGCACGATTGAGCAAGCCCCAGCGGCCATCTTCGATATAGACGCCCACCTGGTCCATCCATGGCAAGGTGAGGTCGTAGTCGGGGTCTACCATCCACTGGCCGGCCGTGTCGATATACCCAAAGTGATTGCCAAGTTTAGCCGGTGCGCGTTGGTGGAGAAAAGGCGCCACCAGGTCGAAACTAAAATCAATGGCCACGTTGCCGTCAGGGTCAATAAAACCATAAAGATGTTGGCTTTTGACGGCGGCCAGCCCATCGCTAAAATCCATGGCCGACTCGTAGATGCAAGGAATACGAATCCTACCCTTGGGGCCGATAAATCCCCAGTTTTGCGCCAGCTGCACCCTGGCCCGATCGTGTTCAAAAGGAGAGATGTGGCGGAAAAGATGCCGAAGGAGCGGCCGTCCCAGGAGGTCAAGCGGCACCCAATGGTCGATGAGTTCTACCAGGGCAAAGCCATTGTGGAATTCTTCGGCCGCGAGGTACTGCGGCTCAATAACAACTTGCCCTTCGTGGTCCATAAACCCAAAGCGGCCTTGTTCGCGGATAATGTAACGGTGGTCTTTCATCTAGGGCGAAGATAAGCTGGACTTTTGGAATTTCCTTATGTTGCTCTACCGATGCTTGCAGTAACATTGGTCTACCGTATATCTTCAAAAAAACGATGTATTTTTGTAGTATGAAAATCAAAGAACTTTGGGTTTATCCCGTGAAATCTCTGGCTGGTAATGCCGTCGCTTCTGCTACTTTAGCGGCCCGTGGTTTTGTCGATGACCGCCGTTGGATGCTGATCGACGAGAATGGTCGGTTCATTTCACAACGCGAGCATGCCCACTTGGCGCGTTGGCACGCACACACGGAAGCAGATGACTTGCTACTGGAGCAGCTGGATACGGGCCAACAGCTCCGAATTAGCGCAGCTCGAGCAGAAGAAGGCCCGCTGGTGCAAGTTCAAGTTTGGGATGATCAATTTGCGGCCCGTCTGGTGGAGACCCTTACTCAGGAGGAATTGAGTACTGCCCTGGGTATTCCCTGTCGGCTGGTATATATGCCCGATGATGCTAACCGGCCTTTGGATCCCCGCTACGCACAAGGAGAAGAATACATAAGCTTTGCCGACGGCTATCCTTATCTGGTGGCCAACCAAGCTTCCCTAGACGCACTGTCTGCGGAAGTAGGAGAGGAGCTAAGTATGCAGCGTTTTCGCCCGAATATCGTATTAGAAGGCGCTCCTGCATTTGAGGAAGATGAGTGGCAAGCTTTACAAATGGGTGGGGAAACTTTTCGCCTACCTAAACCATGTGCCCGTTGTGTGGTCATTACCATCGATCCCGCCACCATGGCTAAAAACCCACGTATTTTCGCCACCTTGGCCCAGATGCATAGTCAGGAAAAGAAAGTCCTTTTCGGGATGAATGCCTGCTGGGAGGGTAAGGGTGTAGGGGAGTTGGTGGTAGGCGAGGAGGTAGTGCCGTTATAAGTGTTAGACACTTAAAAGTCGGAAATCGGAGGTGGGAAGTCGGAAGTATTAGATACTGCTAGTTGTAATGAGAAATAATCTTCCTTACAAGCTTACGTGTGTCACTTACTTCCGATTTCCGACTTCCGACTTCCGATTTCCTTAAAGCGTCATCGGCACATCCATCAACAACAACTTCGTGTCGCTGGTAGCTTTGATAGCAAAAGCCTCTGTGTCCCAGATGCCGAAGCCGTCGCGCTTGCTGAGTTGTTGGCCGGCTACCTCAACTTCTCCTTCAATAACGAAGGCGTAAACACCGTTGCCTGAGCGTTTAATCTCGTAGTCGCCACTCCATCCCTTTTCCAGATCACCCAGGTGAAACCAGGCGTCTTGGTGAACCCACACGCCGGCGTCGTCTTTGCTGGGCGAGAGTACTTGCTGTAGTTGGTTCTTGGTGTCTTTATTTTCCAGCGTAATCTGGTCGTAACGAGGTTCAACCCCTTTCTGACGGGGGAACATCCAGATTTGCAGGAAGCGCACCTCTTCGTCGCTGCTTTTGTTGTATTCACTGTGGAAGACGCCAGTACCAGCACTCATCACTTGTACATCCCCCTGGCGGATGACGGCAGTGTTGTCCATGCTGTCTTTGTGTTCTAGTGCTCCGGACAACGGAATAGAGATGATCTCCATATTGTCATGAGGATGGCGACCAAAGCCTCGGCCAGGTGCTACGGTATCGTCGTTCAGCACGCGCAACACTCCAAAGTGCACCCGCTCTGGGTTGTAGTAATTCGCAAAACTAAAGGTATGATGACTATTTAACCAACCGTGGTTGGCGTGGCCGCGCGTATCGGCTTTATGCAAAATCGTTTTCATCGTTTTTATTTCTTGGTTTGGTAAATGATTGAAGCCCACCGGTGCCATCAGCTTGTCGTAGGTAGAAGGCCGCTCGGTGGCTTTACTGTTGGCAGCTTTCGCACCCAAGGTGAGGCCAGCAGCTCCTAGTAGGCTTTTCCGTAGAAATTGTTTCCGTTTCATAAGCTGTTTGTTTTCAACAAAAATCGTTTAAAAACCAATGTTGGTACATATAAAAATTACCTCAAGACATAGGAAAATGACAGAAAACCAAAAGATTGGTTAATTGGTCTTTTGGGTGGATGACTGTGTGTTGTCTGGCCGACGGCTTAAACCAAAAGAATGGTTAACTGGTTAACTGGTTTTTTGGGAAATGAGATGGTGGATATTTAGTACGGCTTCACATTTAAGCCAATCAATGTCCCTCTACCCCATACTAAGTACCGCTATATTCTTCGTATGCATACATTCATACATTAACATTGTTCGTCGTAGGTTGCACCTGCGATACTATATCCCATTGTTCGTCGTAGGTTGCACCTACGATACTATATCCCCCCTCCTAAACCCACTCGGTGACTCTCCCGTACACTTCCTGAAAAAGCTGCTGAAATAAAGCGGATCCTGGAACCCTAGTTCGTAAGCAATTTCCTTGATACTATGATCCGTAAAACGTAGGCTTCGTTTCGCATTCAGGATGATCTTTTCTTGAATCAGCTCTTTAGCGGTTTTGCCCAGCAAGCTTTTTACAATTTGGTTGAGATACTTAGCAGATATGTGTAGTTGCTGGGCGTATTCCTGTACCTGGTGTTGCTCCCGGAAGTGTTCGGTAATCAGTTTTTTAAATTCCCGCAAAAGGGTGCTGCCTCCCTGGTCGCTTCCTGGTAGTGGCTCAGGCAGTTGGCATTGGGCATGACAATCAATGAGGAAAAGTTTTAGATAAGCACTCATGCTTGCTATGCGGTAAGGCCCTTCCGACAAATAGACTTCCTGCAAGTAGGAGAGAAGTACTTGCGCACGTTCTGCTATAGCAGTGGGCAACTTTAGCGGTGGTCGTTCATCAAAATGCCCAAAGAGGTTCATTTCGGTGATGAAGTCCTCGTTGATATGGTTATGTACCAAAAAGTCGCGAGAAAAGGTGATGACCCAGCCATACGGCTTTTCGTAAGGAATAAGTTGATGCACCTGCCGAGGCGACACAAAAAACACCTCGTTTACCGCCAGGGGGTAACGATTAAAATCTATGAGATGCTCACCTTTCCCTTTTTGTATCCAGATAACCGTATAGTAATCGTGGCTGTGTGCTACATCGGTCTTTCCCTGAGCCTGGTCGTGGATGTCTTCCATCCGCTGGATGTTGAAGGTAAAGGCTGCCGGTCTTATGCTTTTGGTGGTGATGTCGATCATCGTTTCCTGCAACTATGCCAGCCACTCATTTGCACAATTAAAGCATCGCTTGCCTCGCCGTTGATCGAAGCTTACATCAATGCGACCCAGAAGAATTCCAGCCCAACCAACCTGGTGAACGAGCACCCCTTGCTGATCGCGATTATTGACCACCACAGGTTCGTCCAGAAAAGTATGGGTGTGCCCACCCAGAATGAGATCTATGTTGCGGCTTTCAGCTGCCAGTACCAGATCACTGACCTTCTCCTCCTGGTAACGATACCCCAGATGCGACAAACATACCACCAGGTCACATTTTTCTTCCAGTTTTAAATGCGCTGCCGTCTTATTGGCTGCTGCAATCGGATCCGTATAGGTTGCCGCTCCCGTCAGAGAGGCAGGAACCAGGCCTTCCAGTTCAATACCTACCCCCAAGATGCCAATGCGTAAAGGCCCTTTTTCAATGATCTGATAGGGACGTACTTTGCCTGCTAGCGGCGTGTCCTCAAGGCGGTAATTGCTATTCACAAGCCCAAAAGAGGCGTGCTGGTCAAATTGCAACGCCAGGTTCTCAATGCCTCCATCAAAATCGTGGTTGCCAATCGTGGTTACATCGTAGCCCATCTCGGTCATGAGTTTGAATTCCAACTCTCCATTATAGAGGTTGAAATAGGGCGTTCCCTGAAAAATATCACCAGCGTCAAGTAGCAAAACGTGTTCTAATTCCTTGCGCAGGTTCGCGATCTTACGGGCGCGGCGTACGGCTCCACCCATACCCGCATTGCGACCACCATCTTGCGGGAAAGGCTCAATGCGGCTGTGCCAGTCGTTGGTGTGTAAAATCGTCAAGGAAACTGTCTCGGGAGTACCCAGCGCTAGCGCGGGGCTCAGACCACTACCGATCATCAGTCCGGTGGCACTTATCTGTCGGAGGAATGTTCTTCTACGCATGGTATTACTTTTTGCCGAATGAGATTTTCAAACAAGCATTTTAATCTCCCCAAATTATTCGCTGCCCTTTGCTATTGGCTGAAACGGGTAAGCCTTGCTCGGTCAGTCGCTTCACATGACGGATCAGGAGATCCCTCACAAATAGTCCGGTATTTTCCCGAGGCAGGTCGATCAGAAAATCGGCATCACCACCACCGTTGGCAATATAGTCAGGGAGTGCAATATGGTAGGTTGCTTGAGGATCAATAGGCTTGCCACCCAAAGTAAGGCGATCTGCCCGGTTTCCCTTGAGGGTAAACTGTACTTCTTTGCTCACGGGCCAGCCACCATCAGCTGCTACGAGATCGAAGAAGCGTTGGGTCATCGTACCTGACATTTCTACGATAACTTGCATATTATCAAACGGCATCAATTCATAGATTTTTCCCAAGGTAATCGGACCTTCGGGAAGTTCGGGAATTCGTAAGCCGCCGTAGTTTTGTACACTGGCATCAATGATGGTTTTACTAATGGTCTGTGTTTCAGCTTGCAAGGCATCCGCAACCCAATTGCCTAGTGGAGACTCTGGTTTTTCTTTATACAGTCTGCCGGATACCTCCCCAATGACGCTGTTCATTTGCCCGTCAAGGGTGTTTTTATAAGGGGCAATAATGGCCATCAGGGGATCTTCATCGGTCGGATCATCGGCTGCCGCTATCCGGTAATTGGCAGGATCAGCACTGGCGGGCTGATAGTATTTGTTGCAACTAATGAGTAGCAGCAGCGGGAGTAGGAATCGGAGCGAATTTCGGGATAACACTACTTGATGGTTTTGGGGGTAAAACGAGTAATGGACGCTGCCTTGCCAAGCAAGCCTTCACTGGAAATCAGCAGGTTGTCGGATGCGTCAAAGGTCATCCCCTCGGGTTGAGGGAAGGCTTCTTCATCCAACAGCTGCACGTGCATCACCTGGTTGGTGACGGGATCAACAATGATTAATATTTTGCCTACAGAGGCGAGTACATAGATATGCCCCGTTTTGGGATGGACCGCAACGGCCGAAGGCTTGAAGTTGTAGGGCTTACCGCCATTGCCAATAATTCTGCCAATTTCTTTTTCGGCGATGGTGATGATCGGTTCAGGTTTTACGCGTTTGGTGATCAGGTCGAAAGCGTAAACCCCCTTTATGTTTTTAGGAAGCTCCGCCACATCATCGGGGGCACCTTCCTTGGGGGCAATAAGCAAACGATTGCGGCTGGCATCAAAGCAAAGGCCTTCTGTATCATTGCGATAGGAAAAAGAAGTCTCAAATTTCTGAACAGTATCCGGAACAGCTAGATGAAACTGATAGAGATCCCCATCACGTTCCAGGATGAAAACGTGGTCGCCTACCAGGCAAAGATCCTCGTAGTCACGGTCTTTGTCAAAGGGCGTTTGGCTGACAATATTACCTGAGTTAAGATCAACGGTGAAAAGGATACCTTTTTCGTCCTGGATAGCCATCACCTGATCCAGATTGATGGAAGTAATGCCCGAAATTTCTTTGAGGGTGCTATTGAGTTCCGTACGAAAACCTTTCGTATCTATTTTGTAGGGAAAAGTATAGTCAGTGGCTACGGTGAAGGCCATCTGAGGAGGTTTGTTGTTAATTGCAAAAACCGAGTAGCCTATAGCTATCACCAATATGGCTACAACAATTAGCCAGGTAACAGTCGTAGAGTTTTGTAAGTCCATTTTCATAGTATGCAGTTCAGTGCTCAACACTAATTTCTTCTGGTGAAGGAACGAAAAAATAGGCGGTTTGGCAAGAAGGGGTTAAGAATTCAGAAGGTGCTTTATGAAAAACGTTTAGAGGCCCCCCTGAGATTGTGTTGTTATTTTACTCATTGTAGTTTTCTGATTTGTTCCAATAGCCATTGACGGGCGTTGATATTTTTAGTTTTCATAATTTCACGTTCTATTTTCAACAACTGGTCGCGGTCTCTATCTTTTGATCTGTAGATTTTTTCCAGGAGGCGGACGAAGTTTTTGTATGCACTAAGGATATTTCCTGATAGTTCTTTCTCTCTGATTAACATGAGTTTATAAGAACTTGATAAACTAAGAAGTGCTTCGGTTTCGTCTTTTTCAAAGTAAATTTTCAAAAGCATAATCTTAGTGCCATGCTTATAAAAAAGATCAGAGAAGTCTACTTTGTTCAAAAGTGCAAGTGCATCATCATATTGTTGTTGATGATACCTCAAGTCGGATAAATTGAAATACAAAGCATCATCTCTGTAGGCTGCGGGCAGTTTTTCGGTGTAGTTGAGGATAAAGTCTTCGGTCCATTCGAATTGTTTCAACCCAAGACCGAGCTTAATGATGTTTTTATATATCCACGGAGATAGCTCTTCGTTAACGAGAAGATAGCCTTCGGTTAGGCCTTTTTGATACAGTTGCAATAGTTTATTGGCGTACTGTCTTTCCCCTTTGTTAATGGCATTAAGACAATAATTGATGGCGTAATAGTAAAGGTCGACGAGTTCCTGTTCTCCGACTTTACCTACAGCCTTTTCCAGGAAAGAATCATATAAGTTGAAAAATGCTTCATTGGGTTCTTTTTTAGACAAGAGCTCAAACAAGCATTGGTAAGTCTTTGTGACAATATTATTATGATCGTCAATATTTTTAGACCTTGGATCTGTTGGCCAGGTAATTTGATAGTCGCTCCGGATAATTTCCGCTTGATTTAGAATGTTGCAATACAGTTTTAGCTTTGTTTGCACAAAATACTGGTCTAAAGCATCATTTTGTTCCTTTAAATGAGGGTTTTCCTGTCTTAGGTTTTGCGCATTAAAAATGGCGTCTTCAATGGAAGCAATGGAATATAAGTTATGGTAAGTCTCAGCATCGTTTTTCCCTTCTCTGGCAATGTTAGTTTTTAGTTTTTTTAATCGGTAAGTGTAACTTTTTATTAATTTCTTTTGCGCTAAAGCCTCAAGTACGAATGTCTCTTTTTTTTGTAGATGAGTTTCCAATACTTTCTGTCCTAAAAAATCTTCAATTAATTTAAGAAGATGGCTCATCAGGTATGCCATTTCTTTATTAGAAAAGGCAATGCCAGGAAAAAGGGCCTCCCAGACACCTTTCTGGTCTAAGTGACGATCAGGGAAGTTTTTCCTAGCCAATTCCTTCAAATGTTGGGCTAATTTCGTTACTGCTTCCTGTTTGTTAAAATAGGGGGAGGCTACATAATCCAGTAATTCACGCCATTCTTCAGAAGTCAATGCTTTGCAAATGTCTATTAGCTTACTTTTTTTCATGGGTATTAAAGTATTTTGAAGTTGTATTTTTTGATAAATAAATATGTTAAATAATTGTAATTCAGTTTTTTATGGTTTTTTATAGAGTGTAAATTTATGAAAAAAGATCAATATTGTTGTTTTCTTACTGAGCAATTGCACCTATTTTTAGAGTATGAAATTGAATTGTGATATGAATAGGAATCTTCACCTGATAGTATTGTTAGGTTTTTTTACGACTTACTTAACTGCTCAATCAACGGTTTTCCCTGGAGATGCCAATGCCAACGGCATCGTAGATCAATACGATATTCCACAGATTGGTTATGCTATAGGGGCTATAGGGCCGGCGCGTATTCAGAATGATGATGCTTCCGTAGCACAGGCCATTCCTCAGTTTTGGGGGGATAATTTCCCCACGGGCTTAAATCTGATTCATGCTGATGCAGATGGCAATGGTGCCGTGAATATCTTTGATTTCTTTACCTGGGTGGAAAACTTTGGGATTATTCATGATTTTGTTACGCCCTTGGAATTGTCCCCTAATGAGATAGATGCTCCTTCGGCTATTCGCTGGAATAATGGGGCGGCCTTGTTACCAATGACCAGTAATGGAACCGCTGAGATACCTATTGATTTTATTATCGACAACCTTCAGCAAGTCAACGGTGCTGCATTCCGAATAAAATATCACCCCCCCTGTTTTTCTTCCGTCAATTTTTCGTCGACCAACAATTGGCTCAAAGCAGATGGGAATGGTATAAGTTTGCAAAACACGGCTCCCGGTGAGATCAATATTGGAATGACTCGCTTGGGAAATAATCCTGTTAATGGTGGTGGCACGGGAGGCACACTCAGTATTATCATCATCAGTGATATGGTTGACCTCCTCGAGACGGCTCCCGACACCATGTCTACCTGGCTGAAAATTGAGGGTATGCAATTAATGGATGGTCATCTTGATCCTATTCCTATATCAGTAGATTCTTTCGAAATAAAACTCTACCGTCCTGGTGTCATTGCGGGAGCCAAGGAGCCACTCAATGAACTAGGCGCAAGACTCTATCCCAATCCTAGTAATGGCCCTTTTTCCGTCAGCGCAGCTCACCCTATTGAAGAACTTACTATTTTCGATGGCTTGGGAAGAGTTGTCTACTATGAGTACCTGCTAAGCCCTAGAAAGTCGTGGGAATTGCCGGAGTTGAATTTGGAAAAAGGGTATTACCATGTCAAAATCGAAGGCGCTCAGGGGATTTCTTTACTGAAACTTTTGCAGCAATAAACGGAACAAAAGCACCAACTTTATAAAAAAAGGTCAGGATAAAATCCTGACCCTCTGGTTTCCTAAAAAACCATTTAATAACTATAATTCAAAATTAACTAATTATGAACAAACATTTCCTATTGGGACTGGTCTTTCTGCTTTTTGGCAGCTTGCTTGGTGCCCAGGTTACAATTTTTGGCCAGGTGAGTTTTGGGCAAGAAGATGGCCCAATCATCCCGAACTGGCCAGTTGAAATATTTTTTGCCAACGGCAATGAAGCTGCTACAACAACCACTGCTGACGATGGCTCCTACGAGGTCACCTTAGGCGTGACCTTCAATGTGGCAGAAGAGTTGGAAGTGAGAACGCTGGATATTTGCAACGGTGATTATATCTCCACGGCTTTTGAGGCTGTACCTAACGAGGTGGAGTACCAGGTCAATTTGATTATTTGTAGCGGTATCGACCCCCCGCCACCCACTGATTGTGAACCTTATTTCTATTATGAGCAAGTACCTTCCGACGAAGGTTTTGCCGTTCATTTCTTTGATATCTCTCACCCCGGAGAGGAAGGCATTACTTCCTGGACCTGGGATTTTGGTGACGGCAGCACCAGCAACGAACAGAACCCTGTCCATATTTATACAACAGAGGGCTTCTACGAAGTAGTGCTTACCATTTCTGGAGAAGACTGCGAAGCTACGATTGTTCAGTTAGTAACGGTCCACAACCAAGGCAATTGTAATTGCCCTACGGATGAGTATGATCCTGTCTGTGTGTTTACGCCAAGTGGCACAGTACTAGAATTTGTGAGCCCATGCTTTGCGGAATGTGCAGGTTATGGTCCTGACATATATACCTCTTGTAATGGCAATGAATGTGGTTGTCCTGAATTCTACGCACCCGTATGTGTTACTGGCCCGGATGGTACGACCATCCAGTTTCAGAATCACTGTTTCGCAGAGTGTGAAGGCTATGGCCCTGATCATTGGCTGGATTGTGACGACACTTGCAACTGCCCAGAGGACCTTTATGAACCAGTTTGTGTCCATACTCCTTTTGGTGGATTTGTTGAATTCCCTAATGCTTGCTTTGCCGAATGCGCTGGTTTTGAACCCGGCCAGTACCAGTCTTGCGACGGCGGCTGCGAATGTCCCGAATTTTACGACCCCGTATGTGTAACACTCGACGATGGCACGGTACTCACTTTCAGCAATTTCTGCTTTGCCCAGTGCGAAGGCTATGGCCCAGAAGACTGGACGTCTTGCGATGACGAGTGTGGCTGTGAAGAAGGTGGAGACGGAATCTGCGTAGCCACACCATTTGGTATCCTAAGCTTCCCCAACGCTTGCCAGGCAGAATGTGCAGGCTTTGGCCCTGATAGCTGGTTAGACGAATGCCCAGAGGACTGTATCTGTGACGATGAGTGGGCACCCGTATGTGTAGCTTTGGAAGATGGGCAGATCATTACTTTCGGCAATGCATGTGAGGCAGCTTGCTTTGGTTTCAGTGAAGCCGACTTTGTAGAATGTGCAGAAAACTGCGTTTGCCCACAAGTCTATGCACCGGTGTGTGTATCAGATCCAGCTACCGGCGAAATTATAGAATTCGTCAACGCTTGTTACGCCGAATGCGAAGGTTATGGCCCTGATCAGTATGAAAACTGTAATGACACTTGCGATTGTCCGGCTATCTGGGATCCTGTATGTGTCAATGGATTTGCGGGTCTTATTACTTTCCCCAATGCATGTGTCGCTGAATGCGAAGGGTTTACGCCTGACCAGTTTGTGGATTGTGAAGAGGATTGTAATTGTTATCATCTTTGGGATCCCGTTTGTGTAGCAACACCCAGCGGTGAAATAATCACCTTCGCCAACGCTTGTTATGCCGAATGCGAAGGATTCACGCCTGATCAGTTTGTGGATTGTGGCGAAGACTGTAATTGCGATGATTTCTACCTTCCGGTATGTGTAATTGATCCGGTCACTGGAGAGTTCTTGCAATTTGACAATCCATGTCTTGCTATCTGTGCAGGTTATGGAGCCGACCATATCTTCCCTTGTGACAATGGCAATGAGTGTTACGCCAATTTCAGCTACCTGTTTTATGATGATGCGGAACTGGGTCACAGAGTAACCTTTACCGATGAATCCTTTACACTAGATCCTATTACTTCTTGGTTCTGGGACTTTGGCGATGGGGCAACCTCCACCGAACAAAACCCTGAACATATCTACGAGGAAGCGGGTGTTTATGATGTTACGCTAGTGATTGAAACTGCCGAATGTGGCACGCTGACGGTTACTTACCACCTCTGTGTTGGTGATGGCGGAGGCGTTGGTGGCCCTGCTTGTCAAAGCTTCTTCTTCTTTGAGCAACCGAATACAGATGATCTTCTGAGCTTCCAGTTCATCGATTTCTCACTCGGAGATATCAATGCCTGGATCTGGGACTTTGGTGATGGGACTACTTCAACAGAACCGAATCCTACTCACACTTACGCTACGGAAGGTTTCTATGTGGTCAGCCTGACGGTCATCAGTGATGATTGTGAAAGCAGTATTCAAATTGGTGTTACCGCAGGTTCCAATGTTTGGTACGGTGACCTGGAGTGTCGTGCTTGGTTCTTACCCATCCTCAATCCAGCGACTTTAGAGGTCTACTTCATCAATTTGTCTAGTCCAGATGCTGTCCAGTTTGAGTGGGATTTTGGCGATGGCAATACAAGCACGGATCCGCTTGCTTTCCATGGCTATGAAGCAGCTGGTATTTATACCGTCACCCTGACTACGACCTCGGCTGATGGCTGTACTAATACCTTCTCCGTTACGATTAACTTGAGCGGAGAAGAGGATGGATTTACCAGTAATCCTGTATTCTCTCTGGTGAGCAGCACAGAAGAGCCAACCACATTAAAGGCCCTAAGTGCAGCACCTAATCCTACTACTGATTTTGTTCAGCTCACTTGGGAGACCTCGAAGGCTGGTGATTACAGCTGGCAATTATTTGATCTCAATGGTAAACTGTTGCAGCAGCAATCCCTCCGTTCAGTGGGCGGACTCCATCAGGTAAACCTCGATTTGTCTCGCCAACCAGCAGGAATATACCTGTTCCGTTTGCAAACATCAGAGGGACAACAAACTTTGCGCTTAAGCAAGTTGTAGTCTACTACTGAAATAATAAGTTTTTCAGCTTTTTGGGCAGGGTCAGTAATCAGTACTGGCCCTGCTTTTTATTTTTTACTGGAATTCCCTTAGTTTTAAGCAGACAGAAAAAAGGAGGTTTTTGCTTCCCATGATGTTATCTTAGCTTGACTAAGCCTGTTTTTACTAAACAATGGATGCTTCGGTGAGAAAAATAAGGATCATACTAGGAATTGTCTTTTCATTACAAATGTCTTATCAGACAGTTGCTGCCCCTTTTCCGCTAGATAGTTTACGTCAGCAAGCAGAAAACAGCACCTCTTGGGAGTTGAAAAGAGATGCGTTATTGTTGCTTACCGATCACTATCAGATGTATAATAGTGATAGTGTTTTTTATTTTACAAGCATGCTGGGAAATATTGGTCAGGAGCATGATGATCCTGCATCCCTCATGCACGTTTGCCTGATTCTTGGTCGCACCCACAACGCTAAGGGTGAATTACTTGAAGCGCGAAAAGACTTCTATGAAGGCTTGTACCTGGCTAAAAAGCACAACCTATCAAAAGGTATCGCTTGGGCCAGCCTTAATTTAGGCCTCAATCACGGGAGAGGTTTTGAATTAGATTCCGCTTTCTACTACATCCAGGAAGCAGAAAAGCACTTTATCAAAACCAATCTGGAAGAGGAGATTTGGCGCTGTTACTTAGGGTTTGCCACAATCAATAAAGAACGACGTGATCTTCCTGCAGCAGATGCGAACTTTCGCAAAGCCATTGCATTGTATCCCGATAATGCTCCCAGTGCCAACCGGGGCTTTTTGCTCTATCGTGCCTTCGCTTATGCGGCACAATTCCGTCGCTTTGAGTTGCTCCGTGATGTACGCACGATGTGGGATGAGTACAAAGGCTCCAAAAAATTTAGCGCTTCGTTGCTCGAAAAACCCGAACACATCGCCCTTTATTCCCTGATTGCTGGCGATGAAATTGATATGGTCAAGGTTATTTATGACGCTATTGACTATTACAAAGACTCCGACCGGCCACATCGTTTGGCTTGGTGTTATCACGATCTCGGCGAAATTTATTATAACGAACGGAATTATAGCTTGTCCAAAGAAGCCTATGAAATGGCAGATGTCTTGTATACCAATGCAGGCTTTTCCTCTTATATTGTTTTTATCAGGAAACGGTTGGCAGAGCTCTATCAACGCGAAGGAGACTATGTCAAGGCTTTGGAATACACCAACGCCAGTTACCGGGTACTCGATAGTTTGAAAAACGAAGAGTCAGAACGTAATCTCCGCCAGTTTGAGGTGCAGTATGAGACCGAAAAGAAAGAACAGGCATTAATCATCAACCAATTGGAGCTGAGGCAGAAAACCCAGGAACGTAACATTTGGCTGGGAAGCTCTGTTTTTTTAGCACTCTTAGGCTTACTCGTTTTTGGCGGCTTACGCCAAAGATTGCGCCAAAGGGAATTGCTGGCGAATCAGGAAGCGGCGATCCAGGAGCAACGTATCCAGCAGCTAGAGCAAGAAAAGACCTTGCTGGCCATGTCCTCCATGATTGAAGGGCAAGAGCAGGAGCGCCAACGTATCGCCAAGGATTTACACGATGGCATGGGGGGCTTGCTCACTACGATTAAAGCGCACTATAGTACCTTGGTCAGCCATTTTCCAATAGAGGAAGCCACGGCGAAGATAGCTCCCATGACCGGAGAACTCATTGATCGTGCTTGTACGGAAGTGCGTAGGATTTCTCAAAACATGATGCCAGCTGCACTTTTGTATTCTGGCCTGAGTGGTGCCTTAGAAGATCTGGCTGTTCAGGTAAGAACCAATGGCTTGGAGTGCACCTTGGAAATAGTAGGCCCCATTGACAAGATTGATGAAATCAGAACGATTGCTCTTTATCGCGTCATGCAGGAAGCGGTCAATAATATTTTGAAACATGCCCAAGCAAGCCATGTCTTGCTGCAAGTTATTGTACATCAAGAGGTCGTGAATGCTACCATTGAGGATGATGGTTCTGGTTTTGAAACAGAGGAAGGCATCCAAAAGCAATCACTTGGTTTGAAGAGCATGGATTCCAGAGTGCGTTACCTGAAAGGAAATTGTGATATTGATAGTGTCCCTGGAGAAGGAACAACCATTTCTTTACAATTTCCGTTGAGCTAAGCCTCTATGAATTCCAGTAGTTTTGTTTTTTCTGAATTCTGACTTCTTTTTAGCTAGGGTAAACGATTTTTGTAAGGTTTCAAGCGTATTTCTATTTTGGTCCCAAAATTGTACCAGTAGAACCCTATGATGTCAGCAACAGCTCTAAAAGACAAGGCTACCAATTAATAGAGCATTCGATTTCCGGTGAGGTTTTTCTCACCGGATTTCAAAACCCTGTTCTAAACAAAAAAATATACCATGATTAGACTCCTTATCGCCGATGATCATCAGTTGGTAATCGATGGTATAAAATTGATGCTTTCCAGCGAAACTGATATCGAATGTGCTGGTGAAGCTAACGATGGTCAGTCGGCACTTGATTTGTTGACAAAGGGAGCCTTTGATTTGGTATTACTAGACATCAATATGCCAGGTATGAACGGCCTGGAAGCTTGTAAACACATCAGTAAAACCTATCCGGATGTGAAAATTTTGGTCTTGTCAATGCTCAAAGAAGCTAGTTTGATCAAAATGATGCTCAAAAATGGAGCCAATGGATATTTGCTCAAAAATGCCGGGAAAGCAGAAGTGCTGAGAGCAATCAGAGCCGTCAATGCCGGACAAAAATATTACAGCTCCGAAGTAGCTGACATTGTCATGGCCAGTTTAGGTGGCAGAGCTGAAAAAGTCAATAAATCTCCTTTTCCTCAACTATCGCGCAGAGAAAAACAGGTGCTACAACTCATTGTCGACGAATTCACCACCGGTGAAATCGCCGACAAGTTGAAAATTAGTTTTGGTACCGTAGAAACACATCGCCGAAATCTGCTTATCAAACTAGGTGCACGCAACACGGCTGGCTTGGTGCGTATTGGTATTGAGTACGGTTTGTTAGAGTAAGGGACTTGTTTAAAAACCCTCTACGCCCTGCACCGTTGTGTATTTGAAGCTTTTCTTCTGGTCTGGGTAAACAATGCTGAAAGCAGTTTGAACCATCAGCGTTGCTTCGTGGAAGCCACAAAGGATCAGTTTTAATTTCCCAGGATAGGTATTCACGTCACCAATGGCAAAAATACCCTCCAGGTTGGTGTGATAATCAAAGGTATCTACGACGATGGCATTCTTGTCAATTTCCAGCCCCCATTCACCGATAGGACCCAGTTTTGGCGACAAGCCAAAAAGTGGAAGATAGTAATCGGTAGCTTTCTCGTATGCTCCCAGATTCTTGTGCTTTATCGTTACCTGCTCTAAATGATCTTTGCCGGAAAGGCCCGTCACCTGCGCCTCTGTGATGAGCTTGATCTTTCCTTCCATGTCCAGCTGCTGCACTTTTTCGGCACTGTCAATTGCTCCACGGAAACTGTTGCGGCGATGCACCAGCGTGACTTCTTCAGCCACATCCGCAAGAAAGATGGCCCAATCCAGCGCGGAATCACCACCTCCAGCAATGACCACCTTTTTGTCTCGGTACATCTCGGGATCTTTGACAAAATAGTTGACGCCTTTCTTCTCAAAGTCATCAATGTTGTCAATAGGAGGCTTCCTCGGTTCAAAACTTCCCAATCCTCCGGCAATAGCAATCACCGGGGCTAAATGTTGAGTGCCCTCGTTGGTCGTTACAAGCCATTGGCCATCTTCTTGCTTTTCCAGGGTTTCGGCGCGCTCTCCCAGGGTGAATCCGGGCTTAAAGGGGGCAATCTGTTCCATGAGATTGTCCACAAGCTCTCCCGCCAACACAGAGGGGTAACCCGGAATGTCATAAATTGGTTTTTTGGGGTAAATCTCTGTCAACTGCCCTCCCGGCTGTGGCAATGCGTCAATAATATGGCAGCGTAGCTTTAAGAGACCTGCCTCAAAGACTGTGAAAAGACCTACTGGCCCTGCACCGATAATGAGAATATCTGTCTTAATCATCGTTTTTTATTAATTCTTGCGTTAACGCATTCATACGATCCACTTTCTGTTCAAACGATAGCTTCAGCGTACTACGGTAACGGTGTAAATTCAGTAATAGTTCATCCATGTCTTCGGGGAAAATACGCTCAAACAACTGGCGTAAACGCTTTGCAACGGTCGGCGATTTTCCATTGGTAGAAATAGCAATTTTGAGGTTGCCTTTGGTCACAATTCCCCCCAAATACAGATCACACAGTTCAGGGGTGTCTGCTACGTTGACGAGCAATTGCCGTGCTCGTGCATCTTCGTAAACCTGATGATTGACGCTAGGGCTATCAGTGGTAGCAATAACAATATGTCGGCCTTCTAAATAAGCGGGGGCGTAAACATCTTCTACCAATGTTACGTCATAATCCTTGGCCAATGCGCTTACTTCGTCCCGAATCATAGGCGCCACGACGGTCACTTTGGTTTGCGGGCTTGATTTGAGAATGAAAAAAAGCTTTTCATAAGCAACATTCCCTCCACCGACAATCAGAAAATCCAATTGCTCCGTCTTCAGGAAAATAGGGTAGAGGGTATTCATTGTTCTTTCGTTTTGAGTGTGGCCAGGTGAGGTGCTATCGTGTCGAGATGGCGGGCCGCAGCACCAAAAATCAAAATACCTGGACTAGCCAGTTGAGCTATGGTATTCAGGGCCACAATATTGTCTAGTTGTCCACTCAAGCTACGAACATCTGGGCGGGTTGCATTTTGGACAATACTCACGGGGTAGTCGAGGGGCTTATGCTGACTAAAAAGTTGCACGATTTCATCCAATTTGCTCATTCCCATGAGTACGATGACGGTAGCCGAGGATTGGGCGGCCAATGCCAAATCCTTACTCAGCTGGCCGTCTCTATCCGTACCGGTCACCACCCAAAAACTACGGCTGACGCCTCTTTCTGTAATGGGAAGTTGCTGGTAAGCGGCCGCTCCTGCATAGGAAGAGATTCCCGGAATCACTTCTACGGGAATGTTATGTGCCCTTGCTGTTTCAATTTCTTCCATCGCTCGACCGAAAACCATAGGGTCACCACCTTTGAGGCGTACAATATGGTAGGGGAATTTGGCAAAATCCACGAGCAAAGAATTGATCTGGTCTTGGGAAAATCGTTGATAGCCTTTTCGTTTGCCTACGAAAACCTTGTGAGCGTAAGGATTGTGATCCAACAATTCCGGGTTGGCCAGGCTATCGTAAAGAATAACATCAGCTGTCTTTATGGCTCTTAATCCCTTTAAGGTCAATAATTCCGGATCGCCTGGGCCAGCTCCTACCAGGGTTATCTTTGCTTTCTGATTGAATGATTTCATGCTTATAATGCTTGGGGTTCAAGTTGTTGCTGGCGCATGGCTTCAATTTTCGCCACGACCAGTTTAGCGTCTTCCAGGTATTGTGCGGCAAAAGTTGCCGTAGGCGCTGATTTCTTCATTTGTAGAATGATCTCACTAAACGGAAGACCAAGGTCAAAAGACTGGTCTTCAACAAAGTACTGGTCAAATGCCTTGATGATGGACTGCTGAGAGTTTAGCTTGGCTTCTGTTGGGGTCAATAATCCTTTAGCAGCGTAGAGCATAGCAGTATAGGCCCAATAAATGGCATCAGGGAAGCGCTCACTCTCTATAGCAAGGAGTGCATTGTCTAGCTTGTCATTGGCTTCAAGCAATAGCGTAGCGACCAAATCAACCGTTACCCCTGCACATTCGCCTACGCCAATGGCGCGAACGTATTGCTCCTCATTTCCCCAATCCACAAAGTCTTCCTGCGCTAAATTTTCGGTACTAGAGAGGTCTTTGAGCATTTGATAAAAATAGTCTTGCCCCTGGCGGTCATAGTATTCATGGTACTGCTCTGTGGTTGTTTTATGGGTTAGGTAATCATTGAGCAATCGACGCAAAGCTTCCGGACTTCGGCGCGCAGGCATCTTCAATACCTTATCCGCAAATCGCCCCTGGCCATTCCCCAGATTACCACCACCGAGCAAAAGCTGAGAAGCAGGTGCAATCAATTTTCCTGCTTTTATGGTCATTCCCTGAAAGCCAATGCTGGCCAGGGTGTGTTGGCCACAAGCGTTCATACAACCACTGATTTTTATGACCAGTGCTTTGTCCTGCGCCAACTGGGGAAACTCCTGCTTTAGCAAGTTTTCCAGTTCCCGTGCCAGACCCATGCTGCTAGCAATACCCAAGTTACAAGTATCGGTACCGGGGCATGCAACAATATCCAAAGGCGAACGATAACCCGCATCACCTAGTCCCAGCTGCTTGAGGCCTTGGTAGAGCATCGGAAGATAACCCTCTGGGACAAAGCGCAACAGTATATTTTGTTCAATGGTTAGTCTCAAAGTAGCCCCCGTAGCAGTGTCAATTAAATCTGCCAAGGCTCTGGCGCTATCACTATCTATATCTCCATTGGTAAGCTTTATCCCCACAGCGTAGTAGCCATCCTGTTTTTGTGGAATAGCATTCGAATTTTTCCAAAATCGGAATTCGTCTTCCTCTTCAGCACTCAGTTTATGGTTCGATTGCTTTTCGTTGATCTGTGGTAAAGTGCTAGATGGTTTCACCTCAATAGGGTAGGACTGATGTGCCAGACTCTGCTGTTGTTCTGCAACCAGTTGCCTGAATTTTTCCAAGCCTACCTCTTCTAGCAGGTATTTCATCCGGGCTTTATGCCTGCGGCTGCGCTCACCGTACTGATCAAACACCCGAAGCACACTTTCCGTAAAGGGGATGAGCTGATCGGCTGGTAAAAACGAATACGCTGTTTCAGCATGTTTGGGTTGAGATCCTATCCCTCCACCAAGCATGACCTTAAAACCTCGTTGTCCATCCACTATTTTAGGAATAAACCCGAGATCATGGACAAATGAATAACTGTCATCCTGGTCAGAGGAAGAAAACGAAATTTTGAATTTCCTTCCCATGTCCTGACAAATCGGGTTGCGTAAAAAATATTGAAACACGGCCTCAGCATAGGGGGAGATGTCAAACAGCTCATTTTTGTCTATCCCCGCTAGGGGAGAACCTGTAATATTTCTTACCGTATTGCCGCAAGCTTCTCTCAGTGTGATCTGGTCTTGTTCCAATTCCGCCCATAATTCTGGCGTACGATCAAGACTTACATAGTGGATTTGTACATCTTGCCGAGTAGTAAGGTGTAAATTACCCGATCCATATTTATCTGAAATAGCAGCAATCCGCCGCAACTGTCGAGTGTCAAGTTTTCCAAACGGGATTTTTATTCTCACCATCTGTACGCCTTCCTGTCGCTGCCCGTATACACCACGAGCAAGGCGTAGACTGCGAAATTGCTCTTCATCAATTTCCCCGTGGCGGAAGGCATGTATTTTCCGCTCTAATTCCAGGATATCTTTTTCTACAACGGGATCTTCTAACTCTGTTCTGAAACTTCTCATATCAACCAAGAGGTTTTTTGGGAGTACTAGGGGCTTGTTTTCGGAGGGCAAGATACGTGCAAATTTTATTTAAACCAATTAATTTTATAAAATCTATAGAATTAGTAGGAATTAAAACAAACAACACTCTTCAATAAATGCCTTATCTTTGTTTTGCGACGGACGATTATCAACGATCAGTTATTAATTATCCGTCACTTAACAGATCAATGATTGATGGTATCTAAAAAATGTAAATACGCAATAAAAGCAATTCTCTACATCGCCCGCAATGAGGCCGATGACCGCTCTATCTTTGCTTCAGAGATTGCTAAGAATGAAAATATTCCGCAGAAATTTTTAGAAAGCATCCTCCGTGAACTTTGCAACCAGCGAATTCTCGTTAGCAAAAGAGGGCGCTATGGTGGCTACCGTTTACTCAAGCAGCCTTCAGAAATTTCCTTCACCGAAGTGATGCGGATCATGGATGGCCCAATCGCCTTGATGCCATGCGTGTCACTTAATTATTATACCCCCTGCGAAGAATGTAACCAGGAAGAGGATTGTGTCATTCGCCTGGTTTTCCTACAGGTACGTGATGCTACCTTGGATATTTTTAATGCCGCCACTATCGATAAACTCGCATAGTTTTAGGGAGACGGCACCAGGCTGTTCGCTGCTTCGCACCATAACGTCGGGTTTCAAACCCAACGCTATGGTGAAGCGCTCTCATTCCTCGTCCTCCTCCGTCCGGCGAGTTCGAGCCCGGCCTGCGCGCTTTATTATATTATAGTAGGATTCACATCCTACCCCGACATCTATCGCGCCTTCAGGATTTGCCATTAGCGTATGCCCTCAGTTCGACGTTGGCTATCCCTGTCTCGGTATGTACGCAAAATCCCGTTTTGCGTTTAGCAATATCCCAGTCCTGGCGAATTCACGAATTTGCCCTAAACAGTCCCTGCCTGAAATTATTGTAGACGCGATGTATCGCGTCCGTCTGACCGCCGGACAGGTCTCTACCACTACCGTTATCGTCCCTGATCTGGTTCAAAAAACACCTTCTACTGTGCCTCATGTGGTTCATATAATATCCTACGTTCGACGTCGGCAGTGCCTACGTCGCTGTGCTCGCAAAATTCAGTTTTGCACAGTCTCCTTAGGTGCTGAAAAAACAAAAACGGCAGCTCCCATCTCCAGGAACTGCCGCTTTCTATTTTCAAGGTCAAATCATCCAACGATCGAACGATCAAACCAGCAAACTATTAATCCACTACAATCATCTGCTTGGTCGCTGTATGATTGTCCGTCGTTACCGTGTAACTCAGTACGCCCGTAGCACCTTTGATCATCTGCTTGGTCACATTGATCGTATTGTAACCAGCAGCGTAATCGCCTTTGATGATCGTCAGTACGCGTCCGCTGGCGTCGTTGATCGTTACCGTTGCAGTTGCATCCTCAGGTAAATTGAACCCAATCAGGGTTGCCGCTGCAAAAGGGTTCGGCGTGTTCTGGTACAATTCAAACTCCGCAGTAGCATTCCAACCACTGGTAAATTCAATCCCCAGGTCAAACACCTGTTCTCCCCTCTCAGGGGAGATGTCCGTAAGGACAGAGGGGTAGGCCTCCGCAGCCGTGTAACGGCTAGAGATGCTCAGCGCTTCGCGCAGGGGCTGGTCTTCACTTGCTCGCAATACCAGGCTGAATAGGACATCGGTTGTAGTACCGCCGCCGTTGTGGTTCCAGCTCATGGTGATGGTGCCTTCGTCTACGAAGCGCAGGCCGAAGTTTTCGGCTTGTGCCTGTCCGTATTCGATGTCTACCAATTCCACACCGCTCAATTGCAGCGTGCCTTGGTAGCCTTCGATCTGGTTGAGGTTCTCAGCCGTCACGGCTACGGTGTAGGTATTGCCTGCCTTCAGGTCAATGTCTTCCGCTTGGAGGTGGAAGATGCCGTTGAGGGTGCGATCATCGCCGGCCAAAGCATTGGCTTGAGCGCTACCGTTCACATCACCGATCTTCACACCCACGAAGTCCGCATCCAGCACATCTCCCGGGAGGTTGTTCTCATTGATCAACTCTGGGAAAGTCTCTGACCAGGGGTTCGTGCTCTCTGGGAACTCGTAGTTTGCATCCACAAAGCGCCAGCTCGTATTGTTCGGGAACGCCGTGATCACGTTGAGGATCAGCTTACGGATCTGGATCAAATCCAGCGTCGTAATCGTTCCACTACGGTTGGCATCCGCGGCAATGCGCTTGTAAGGCCCAACGAGTGGCTCCACGTTGAGGATGTGCTTGGAGATCTTCACGATATCGAAGGTGGTCACTCCGTTCAGCGGGTTGGCATTCAGGTACGGTGTTACTGAGTAGTCACCTCCCAGTGTCAGGTTGCTGAAGCTGTAGGTGCCGTTTGTATTCGTGGTCATCGTAGCGGTCATGCCGCCATTGATGCTCACTTCCACGCCTTCTACCGCTTCGTTACCTTCCGTCATGATGATACCTGCAATCGTGCCGGTTTCATCACCGCTACACGTAGCGTGCAGTTGTACCAGGACATAAGTCTCACAGTAGTCGTAGTTACCTTCTTCGTCGAAGGCGTACACGTAAACCACCGTGGTCTGCTCATCCGCATCCGTCAATACCAATCCGATATCATCGGGACTTGGTACAAAGTCTGGATCAGCTTCTACATCCGCTGCGCGGTAGATCGCGTACTTCGTCACCCGTGGCAGACCGCCGAACAGTTCTGGTCCCTGACCCGTACAGTCACTGATTGGGGAACCTTCAAAGTCAGCCGCCCAGATTGCCATCGCACAACCTTCACCCTCAGGTGTTGGCATCAGCGTTACCGTCAGGCCGTTGATACAGACCGGAGCAGGGCCTTTGCAGTCGATCACATCGAAGACGATGGTCTCGCTGGTCTGGTTGCCACAGCCATCCTCAAACAGGATGCGTACCGCGTGGTAGATGTTATCACCCATCGCCGAGGTAATGATCGGGAACGTTCCTGTGAACAGGTAAGTGCCGTCACCATTGCTGGTGATATTGCTCAGTACGTTGGCATCAGCTACAAACTCGTTCGACTTGATGTCACCGTCGCCGTTAGCGTCTACTGCGAAGGCATCCAGCTGGGCAGATACGATGTTGACCACCAGCACACCGTCCAGGTCAAACAGTTCACACTCATCAGCTACGCTGAATGGAATGCTGACTGCTTCCTGACAATCACCGTCGTCATCACCAAACTGACCAGGCAACAGGTTAGGACAGTTGGCCGTTGGGCCGCCGTATTCACCAACAGTTACCACTGGGGCTGTTGAGTCGTATACTTTCACGTATTGTGTGTAGATGTAGCGACCGAAGTTGCGACGTCCAAACTGATCGGCTGGAATACAACCGATGTTGTTGCCGGGGATGTTGTCGTAAACAGTGTTCGGAATATCAGAGTCTCCATCGCGGTCGGTGTGGTCACGGTCGATCACTACGCTGTACTGAATGCCCGGCTGAGCATCGGCGATGTTGTCACAGTTGTTGTCTACAGGGCCAAAGCCACTCACTACCCGTACTACTGGGCGTTCGTTGCCTTCCACGGCGCGGTCAATCGGCAGCGATTCGCCGTCGTCTTCCGTCATGCGGGGCAGTACCAGTCCTTCGTATTCGCCATCCCACACGCACCAGTTGATGACATCGTAGGTGATCGAGTACTTGTAGCATGCATCGCCGTTGGCGGTAAAGAAGACCGGATCGCCAATGTTCACACTCAGCACATCACAACCAGTGGTGGTGGTGATGATCGTCGGTACTTCCGGATCGCCACAGTCAGCGGCCACATCTTCAGGGAAGTCGATGGTAAAGTCGTGGACTTCCGTGATCGTGATCAGCTGGCTACAACTGTTCGTCGAGCGGAACACTTCGTTGATGTCGATCGCACCGTTGCCATTGGCATCGCCCTCGGGGCGCAGCTGCCAGGCTTCGAAACGACGCGTGATGGTTCCCCAGCCACAGTCGTTCACCTGGATGTTTGGCGTGCGCTCTACGATGGTATCCACCGCACAGTTGTCCGTACCCGTAGCACCGCCGAAGATCGAGCTCATCATGATCGAGGTCGCAGCGAAGTCTTCGTCGTAAGCCGTCTGGATGTCTCCAGGGAAGGCCAGCGGAAGGTCGTTGCAGCTCAGATTCACTGGTGCTGGTGCGTAGCAGTAAGGGTTCAGTTTATCTTCAGGTACGATGGTCATCCAGCAGATGTTCTGGTTGCCAGACTCGTCCGTTACCCGTAGTTCAATCGTAATTTCGTTGTTGATATCGCAGCAGTAGAAGTCGACATACTCTCCCCATGGGCTCCAGCGGTTTTCGCTAGGATCACAGGTTTCGTTGCGCCAGTAGTTACGGCGAACTTCCAGGCTTACTTCCCCACAGTTGTCCGAAGAACCTTCGTCGACCGCGGTGGCAAAGATGCGCGCGATACCTTCGATGCCGTTGAGGACATCACCACCACCGATGGAGACGTTGAGGTCGTCGTCACAGCTAGCTGTAGGTTCGATCTCGTCGCGGATGATCAGCGTGTATTCCTCGCAGGTCTCGTTGCCACAAGCATCTTCCGCACAAAGGATCAGCGTGTGGGTACCTACGGGTACACCTACCACATCGTTATCGGCGATGTTACCGCCAGCGAAGAAGGTTGTGCCATTCGCCAAGATGGTATAAGTTGTCGTATGTACGTTTGAACAGCCGTTGCCATCGGTGATCGTTGGCGTCGGGATTAGGACGTTCGCTACACAGCTCAAGGGAGAGGTAGAGATCGTCAGCGTTGGTGCTACACCCGTCAATACGGGGCCGGTGAAGTCACCGACTTTGATCAGCTGGTTCAGCGTACCAGAGCCTCCGGGGTTACACCAGTCGATGATGTTCCACTCGCGACGCAGCTTGTAAGTGCCTTCACACACCGTGATCCGGGGCTCATCGGAGTAAGACGCGCCGATGTTGCAGTAGATCTGATCCAGATCGTAGAAGCCAAAGGCTGTACGTATCCACGGATAACCAGAGGTGGATGGGTGTGGGTTGCCATTGGCATCCGTGGCATAGTCTTCATCGCATTCAATCGGCACCACAAATGGAGGGAATACAATGTCTCCAATTGTAGGCTTGCGGAAGGTAATCACCTGGTTGCAGCTTACGGTGCGTGGTGCGCCGATACATACGCCGTCGTAGCGATCGGCTACCGTGAACGTACGCGTAATGCGCTCGTCGCCACAGTCACCATCACTGTCGGTAACATCCGACAAGGTCACCAGTACGGGGCCACAGTTGTCGCCAACTACCGGGAAACCAGTCAGGTTCACCTTGGCGATGAAGGCGTTCAAAGCAGCCGTGCTTCCACCGAAGAAAGTGTTGCGCGTAGCCGTGAAGTCAAGTGTACCATCTGCACTGGCAATCCAGCTTTGAGGCGTCTCAAAGTGGATGAAGTCGATGTCGTTACAGACCAGGTCACGAGTTTGCGTTAATGCTACTGGCGTGAAGTCTGCACCCGTTACACCAGTGTTGTTGTCCGAATAGATCGTAACCGTCCAATCGCCGAATTGAGTTGTCAACCAGTTCGTCAGCACCAGCGTATAGCTTGTGTTCGGCTGTAAAGGCAAGCTCAAACGAAGGGTAGGATCAAAGGGGTTGCCACCAGGGACGAAACCATCATCGGAGGAACCGAGGATATTCTCACAAGGTGACGCAGGATCGAAACCACCCTGGAACAGGAACAAGCTTCCATCGCCCCAATCCGTATCCACCAGGAAGGTATACACATCAACCGGTAGTGCAAAGTCTGGCGTCGTGAACGTAATCACATCGTAGTTGTGTACGCCGTCGGCCAGGAAGCCCTGGTTCAAACAGCTGTTGTCGTTGAAGTTCAAGGTAGCATCAGCTGCATTCAGGTTACCGCTTGCCTGGTGAGCTTCGTAATCCATCGTCACACTGCTCGTGTTGGCAGGGCAGTCGATGACGGGGTTGGTCTTGTCTTCGGCGAAGAGGCTACCCCAACAGGTGTAGACGATTTCTCCGTCTTCGATCAGCTCGATCATGTAGGTGTGCTCACCACAGCCTACCGCCTGATCAGAATCCAGACCATCGACCATTAAGTTGTAGCTGTCGATACAGTCGTCGAAGCCCGTCACTACCATGTCAGGGGTGATGGTTGCGGCACAGTTAGCACCCAGCGTCACGTTCAAATCAGCGATACAGCCAAATTCGAAAGGAACAGCAGCATCGTCGATTTCTACAATAGCGGTACAAACATCGCTGTTACCAGCACAGTCGGTGACCGTCAGTTCTACCTCCGTGCCGCCAATCGCTCCGATGGTCAGATCAATGTCTGAACAATCGAAGAAGGTCTGGTCCACCATGTAGGTAAAGTCGACATCACAGTTGTCTGAAGAACCAGCAGCGATCGCGTCAATATCGGCTTGCGTCAGCGTGTACTGACCGCTAGCAGATAAGAAGATACGGATGGTGTTGCACACGGGCTCGGGAGCCTTGGTATCTTGTACGATAATGGTTTGTACGCAAGAACTTGGGTTACCACAATCATCAGTGGCCGTCCAGGTACGCGTAATCGTGTATTCCTGTGGACAATCTGTAGGCGTAATCACATCAGTAGAGGTGATTGCAGGAATACTACAGTCATCGGTGGCGGTTGCCATGCCTGTATTTGCTGGACTATCATCTTCATCACACTCAATGGTCATGTCTGCGGGGCAGGTGATCAATGGTGGAGTTGTATCTTCAATCGTTATGCGAGCAACTACTGGCGTAGCTGACACATTGCCGCACTCATCGCGGATCGAGAATTCATTCACGATGGTTACGGAACATGCACTGCGGTCTTCTGCGTAAGAATCCGTCAAGGTGTATTCCAGATTCGCCAAATCCGCACAGTTATCAATCACGCAGGCCGTCAGATCGACGGGGATGGTAAAGATTCCACCCGCAGCAGCGATAAAGCCACCGTCGGCACCGATAGCAATCCATACACCGTCTGGCGTATTGGGTCCGATAGGATCAGGACAGCCTTCAAAGGTGCCCGTAAAGTCGGTACAGGTGACTTCTGGAGCCTCTGTATCCTGGATGGTGATCGTCTGTACGTGACTATTCGGATTACCACAATCATCTTCCACGGTCCAGGTACGGGTAATGGTCATTTCCTGTGGACAGGTGCCAGGAGCACTGGTTTCCGTAAACATCACCATCAGGTTGCCCGAAATGGTTTGAGTAGCGTTCAAGCTGCCAGGAGACTCGGCATTAGGACCACTCCAGGTGAAGTCGGCCATGTTGAAACCAGTGCCACTCAATTCGAGTGACTCACCAATTTCGCCGGGTTCAGATACGCCAACATCCGTACTGGTCATTCCAGCTGCGGGACCATCAACAGCGGTAAAGCTGCCTTCCCAACTTAAGAATTCCAGAATGGTGCCTGTAGATATTTGCACCAATGCAAATCCGTCTGGAGAGCCGTTCATCAGGCCGGGGATCAGGAAGGACAATGCACCAAGGCCACTGCCTTCGTTGTCGATCACACCACCCAACATGTAAATCTGATCCAGCAGGCCATTGGCACCATTGTACAGTACCAACTCGTAGTCCATCAAGTCAAGGCCAGCAACACCAGCTACTTCGATGAACTCGCCTTCGTCGGTACCGACGTTGTCGTAGTGGATTTCGTTGATCCACAGCAGTGGGTCAATGCCACTGACATCACAGTTGTCCGTTGCGGTAAGAACCGCTGGAGCTGGAACGGTCTCATCACATTCAAGGGTAAGATCACCCGGGAGGGCTTCCACGAAGGTGGGAGCCGTATTGTCTTCTACCATGATGGTCTGTACGTGCTCGGTATCGTTGCCACAGCCGTCGGTTGCCGTCCAGGTGCGGGTCAGGGTATACTCGTTGGCACAAGTGCCATCGGTGCGTACTTCGGTAAATTCAACCAGGACATTGCTGACCATGTTGCAATCCGAAAGTTCAAAGGTCTGTCCTGCGTTGATCGTGCCGGGAGACTCAGCTGCCGGGCCACCCCAGGTAAAGTCACCCGCCGGGCAACCCGAGCCAGTGAGTTGGAGCGACTGGCCAATGGGGGTATTACCAGCTTCTGTGCCGATATCCGTACTCATCATGCCATCGGCAGGGCCGCCCACGGCGGTAAAGCTGCCTTCATAGCTGAGGAATTCTACCACCGCACCGCCGCAAACCAGAGCGACACCATCGGGGGGACCGTTTTGTAGGCCGTTGGTAGGATAAGAGAAGGATACAGCACCAAAGCCTGTGCCTTCATCATCAATAGTTCCAGCGAGGGTCATCGGGCTATTGTAAGTCATGCCATTCGAACCATTGTACAGCACCAGCTGGCAATCGCTCAAATCCGTGCCAGCCGTACCGGCAACTTCGATGAACTCGCCCACATCACCACCATCATTATCGTAGTGAATTTCGTTGATAAACAAGACCGCTTCGCTGCTCGTGCAGTTGTCGGTTGCTGTTAGCACTGCCGCAGCAGGGACGGCGTCACATTCAACAGTCATATCCATGGGCAGTGCTTCCACAAAGACCGGATCTTCGGTATCCACGGTGAAGGTGAAGGTTTGGGTGCATTGATCCATCTGGCCACGGTCGTCCGTAATGGTGTACGTCCGTGTTACGGTGCGCATACAACCGACATCACTGATCACATCGTTAGCCGTTAAGGTCAATGGGAAACAAGGATCCGCGGATACAGTAGGTAGCGCAGGATCTGGATTAGGATCACCGTCCACGTTGTAGGTCGTCGCAGCATCAGGAACCACAGGGTTACAACCTGCAGGTAAGCCAAAGTTGTTGGCTGGGCAAGTAAGTACCGGAGCATTACAGATGATCACTTCAATGACTTGCGTCACTTCCTGTACACAACCAGGTGCAGCGGGGGTAATACCTCCATCGGGAGAAATACCTCCATTACCATCGGCCGCACCATCAAAGGTCATCACGACAATGTGGTCACCTTCGGTGTAAGCTGCGGGATCGAATTGTGTCTGTGGGATGCCATCAACAGTAAAGGTCACCATATCGGCACCGTTGCCATTGGTATCCGTTGCGCCAAAGGTAATGATCGGATCATCGTCTTGGATAGTAGATGGCAAGGCTGGATCAAATACCGGGTTGGGGTATTGACAGGTGTTACTGATGGTGAAGGTGGTATTGGCAGGATTGCCTACAGCAAATGGACCTTCAATCATCAGCGTGTAGCCTTGTGCGTCCACGTGCACGAAGGGGATTTCGTAAGTTTCATCCGTATTATTGTAGATCAATGTCACAGAACCATCGGTAGCGATGGGAACACCCGCACTTTGGGTGCCTACTGGGGGAACGTTGAAAGCATCAAACGCACCCGTAGCGCCTACCACTGTCCAGGTTTGGCCAGGAGGGAGCGATTCCGTGAAAGGATTAACAATAGAGACCAGTTCAGAGAACTGACCATCATCGCCACCCGTTCCTGCGTCAAGGTCAATAATAGTGGCATTGTCCAGACAAGCACAAGGGTCTGTTAGATCAAATTGGCAATCAAACAACTCTACCATATCACTGGCATCAGACGTACAACCATTAATATCCGTATAAGTATAGGTGATGGTCGTTGTACCTGCACCAGCTGCCGTTGGATCAAAGGTGTAAGTCATACCATTACCATCGTCCGTTACGCCAGGACCACTATAAACACCACCCGTAGGAGTGCCACCGCTAAGCCCCGTTTGTACACCTGCATCAACGCAAAAGTCTTCTGGTGCGGTAAAGTTGACGACTGGCAAGTCAAAGACTTCAATATCATCACTAATGATCATTCCAGCAGAGCAACCATTTGGATCAGTGTAATCATAGGTGATGGTGTGTGTGCCAACACCTGCGGCGGCAGGATCGAAGCTATAGGTCATGCCATCACCATCATCCGTTACGCCAGGGCCGCTGTAGACACCACCTGATGGGCTACCACCTCCAAGACCAGCTTGGACACCAGCATCTATACAAAGATCAGCTGGTGCAGTAAAGGCGACCGTTGGAATAGGGTAAACTTCAAAGTTGGCATCGGCAGAATTGGTACAACTATTACCGTCTGTGTAGGTATAGGTAAGTACATGTACTCCCACGCCAGCTGCTGCTGGGTCGAAGTTATAGGTCATCCCATTACCATTATCTATTACACCAGGGCCACTGTATACGCCCAGTGTGCCAGTTGCCTGGACCGGGTTGCCACCAGACAAACCAACCATGAGGCCTGCATTGATACACGTACCAGTACCGGTGGTGGTAAAGCTGACATTAGGGAGTGCAAATACTTCTCGGTTGAGGTTGGCCATGTTCGAACAACCATTAGCATCAGTAACCGTGTACATCACAGGATGGAAACCGACACCAGCTGCTGCGGGGTCAAAACTGTAAGTCATGCCATTACCATCATCGGTAACACCTGTACCACTATAGACACCACCAGGAGGTAATCCTCCATCTTGGTTTACCTGAATGCCAGCATTAAGACAACTTCCAGTGCCAGTGCCGATAAAGCTTACAGATGGTAAAGCAAAGACTTCTACATCGTCCATTGCCACACCTGCACAAGCTCCACCTCCGACAGTGTAAGTTATCGTAGTGGTACCAGGACCAGCTACTGCGGGATTGAAACTGTAGGTCATGCCATTGCCGTCATCGGTAACACCACTTCCAGAATAGACACCGCCGGAAGGTGTGCCACCGCCAAGCCCAGCCTGGATTCCAGCATCAATACATAAATCTGCCGGTGCCGTAAAAGCAGCTGCTCCAGGAGCAAAAACAACTTCGTCGTCTGTGGCACTATTGGTACATCCATTACCATCGGTGAAGGTATAGGTCACGGTCGTATTTCCTACGCCTGCGATGGCAGGGTCAAAGGTATAAGTCGTACCATTACCATCATTGGTTACACCTGTGCCACTATAAACACCACCGGTTGGGGTACCACCTGATTTGCCGGTTTGAACACCAGCTGTGATACAGGTTCCTGTACCCGTTACGGTCATGGTTACGGCAGGAAGTGCGAAAACTTCCACAGCATCCATTGCGGTACCACTACCCGTCATATCGGTATAAGAATAAGTAATGACGTGAGTTCCTACTCCTGCGACTGCCGGGTCAAAATCATAGGTCATGCCATTGCCGTCATCGGAAACACCAGCACCACTGTAAACACCACCGGTTGGGGTACCACCGCTTAAATTGTTTTGTACGCCAGCATTAATACACAAATCTGCGGGTGCAGTGAAAGTGACGGTAGGGCCGGCAGCGCCTAAGGTAACGCCACCTGTAAAGGGAACCGTAGACAGTGCCAGGTTAGCGGCAGGTGCACTGATATTCCAGTTGGCGGCTACATTTTCAATGTCTGTATCTGTAGTGGGGAGGTTACGTTTGGCGGGATCATACTCTCCATCATCGGCATTCAGAAAAATGATGACGGCATTAGGGTGTTGTCCGCTTGGATCATCTCCAGAACCTGTTCCACCGTCAAACAGATTTGTGAAAAGAATGACTGAGTATATTTCATCAACATTGGAGGTAGGGTTGCCTGGAACACTTGAACTAAAGGCATGAATAGCATCTGAAGCTGCAAGCGTAAAACCTCCACCTGAATGTACGACTGTACCACCAGCACCTGTCACGGTGAATGTGTTGGTTCCCGTTTCACTTATGAAAACAACGTCTCCAGCTGCTAAACCTCCAGCAGGCGGGGTGTAGGTGAGTAACGCTTCGCCAATACCTGCACAAGTACCATCAAAATGAAATTGACCATTACTACCTCCTGCTGTACAGGAAGCCTGATACTCTTCGTCGGTAAAATAAATAGTTTCAGTAGCGGGAATAGCTTCTCCAGCTACGAACGAGAAGCCATCTGGCGAATCCGTTCGCGTAGCTCCAACAAAAGCCACCTTAGGGACTTGGGCTTCAACGAAAAGAACACTTGCGAGGAGAACAATGCCCAGCACTAAGATTTTTTGGCACAGGATACCAAAATGGTAGGGCACAGCGGATAACTGTAAAAGTTGTTTCATGGTCGATTATAATTTGTTGGTCGAATACGGGCCTGGTGGCAGGCCGATGCTAAAAAAATGGTGTTAGGCCGCAGCCTTTTAGGTCTCTTTTGGTTAAATCGGTGATAGCTTCCATATTGAATAATAAGGAGCTAACAGTCAAAATTCTCTCAAAGCTACCCAATTATGCCAGTATAAACAATTATTTAAGCTGTTGAATTTAAAATGTTTTAAATGAACATTTTATACTATATCATCTCAGGCGATAGATTTATCTGCGACTTCCTTTTTCCAACCTTAGTGTAGTGGCTTTTTCGACCCTGGAGATTTCACGCTCGGATAGGTGCTCATTAGGGAGAGCAAGGATTTGCCGAAGGTTTGGCTGGTGTTCTCGGCTTAGTCCATGAAGTGATTTGAGCGGGTTTTTAAAACAAGAGAATTCTATTAATTGACGTAAATGAGCCACTTCATCAATGGAATTAATTTGATTTTTGTGGATGTACAATTTCTCTAAATTTTTCATTTTTTCTATTCCTGAAAGCGTCTGTATTTGATTGTTGTAGACTACTAATTGTTTGAGCTGACTTAAGTCTGCGATCTCCTGCAAACTCTTGATTTCATGATGAATGACAAAAAGTAATTTGAGACTTGAAAAGCCTTTTAAACCGCTAAGGTTGGTCAGTTCAAACCCCATGTTGGGGTTCTCTGCACCAGGGCTGGCAAACCTGAGTACGGGCATTGTCCACAAATCTAGAATTTCCGGTTCGGTAGGGTGGTGAATAGATCGGGTCAGGAAAACCACTTGGCTAAAAGCCAGTTGCCACTGCTCTTCCAGTTGCTTCCACCATTGCAGGGGGGATTGAGCTATCATGCTTAATAATAATTCAGGGGTATCAAATAAGGTACAAAATAAGCAAGCCGCTCCCGAAATCGGAAGCGGCTTGGCTTTTTTATACGATACTATTCTAAATGCTTTTTAAAAAGCACGTAGATATTATTTAGTTACGACCATGATACGAGAGTCGACAATATTGCCTTCCACATAGAGGGTATAAACGTAGTTACCGGTACCAAGTGTTTGAGTGTCAACCCGCAGGTTACTGAGGCCCATTTCCTGAATTTCGTAAGTCTGAAGAACAATACCCTTCAAATCCGAGATTTCTACCCGCGCATCCGTCATGTTTTCTGGCACGAAGTAACGAATAGTAGAATTGTCTACTACTGGATTGGGAGCATTCTGTAGCAAGTAAGCATCAGTGGCGTCGAGGTTAGAAGACTCGCAACAGCGGTTGAGACTTTTGCGGATCACTTCATTTTCACGGCGAAGTTCTTCGTTAGCCGTCACTAAAACTTCCATTTGAGCTGCCAAAACATTCAGTTTTTCTACGACCTGGCGAGGCGAAGAAGAAACATGAAGCTCTTCACGTAGCGTTTCCAAGTCATTAGGAAATACTAGGTTTTCTCCTTGACTGTTATTTACATGACCAGGAACGTCAAGGTCACTTCCCTTAAAAACATTCGTTGCTGCAGGAGCATCAGCTTTTTCAGCAACTTGGTTTGGCTTTGCTTCTTTATCGCGGCCATTGTTAAACACAGCATCTTGTGCCCAGGAAACCTGAAGCGAAAGGCTAGCCACCAGCAGCATCAATAATTTTATATTTTTCATTTTATTAATTGCATTTGATCATTAAAAAATCAGAGATTCTTCTAAAAGATATTCACCAATGGGTGATCCTAGCGATCTTCTGAAACGTTTTGGTTTTGAGCAGCAGCTGACTTATCTGTAGCCTGGGCTTGAAGAATTTTAGCCAGAGCAGCAACTTCCTGACGTAGTTGAGCTACTTCATTCAATTGAGCTTCCAGTTCTTCAATGCGCTTGTCCTGGTTGTCAATGATGGATTGCTGCTCTTGAACCGCATTGATCAGTAGGTAGGTCAGCGGTGTACCGTCTACAAAAAGGTAGCCTTCTTCACTTCCTTCGGTTACTTTAACAGTATATGGAGCAACTTCCTGGATTTCCTGGGCAATTAAACCAATGAATTCCTGATCTGTAGGCATATTCATTTTACCATTGTAGTGGTAACGCACTGGACGAATAGCCATTACTTTAGCCAAGCCATCTTCGAAGTCTTTGATGTCAGTCTTTAAGCGACGATCCGAAGGAGCAGCCCAAACACCACCATTAGGCTTGACGGCATCATCTGTGCTCAATTCCAGCATGTGGTTAGGAGTATCAGTGCCAATACCTACTCTCTTCGTAACAGCATCAACTTTCATCGCTATCACTCCTGCCGCATCGCGAAAAGTTGCCTGACTGGTAAGGAAATACCTTGCATTTCCTCTTACTACCAAGTTGTCGTTGACCGTCATTGCGCCTCCGGTAAAGTCAGATTTACCAACCACTTCCAAGGCATTATTACCAGTAGGTGCTATGTTGATAGCTAGATTGCCTGCTTTTACATAGACATCGCCATTTTCTACTTGGAGAGCATTGTTTCCAGGATTCTGTGTTCCTAGTCCAATATCGCCTTGAGCATCTATAAATAATGCATCGTCAGGTGCACCTGGCTTGATTTTGAATGGCAAATTAGAACCATTCGTTACGTCACGAACAAAGAAGTTCGTTTCATTACCAGCAACATCCCAAACTTGAGGCGTAAAACCATCGGAGCCATCTTGGTCTAGTCGCATGGTAGGCGTGTTGCCTTCTACCATGTGTAAATCTACTACCGGTTGAGAGGTTTTGATACCTACATCACCGTCAGCTTCTACGTAGAGGGCATTAGCAGGTGCACCTGCCTCTACGGTGAAGGGACGACGGCCTGCGGTCGCGTCTTCCACACCAAAGTAGCTAGCACCACCATTGTCAGAATCGTTAATAACAATTCGCCAATCATTGGCAGGGAAACTGCCAGAGTTACTCGTATCATCGAAATGAATACGCAGGTTGTTCTCCATAAGGCGTTCGGTATCAGCACCAAAGTTAGGTGCATTAGGGCAGTCGAAACCTACGCAAATGCTACCCTGAACAACTACATCTTGGGTAAAAACCTGTACGTCTTCCTCTGCGACCAGAGAGTTGTCCATCGTTTGTGCGTAAAGATCCGTTTCAAAGTAGTTCACCGAAGCATAGATGGCATCAGAAGAACGGAAATCTGTACGCTTACCAAACATGGTCGGCGGAGGCATATCACCTTCGTGACGATTAGGTGCTACAAATTTACCATTCTGGACGCCGAAGTTGATGGAATAAACATCAAGACTGGCAGGCAGTTGATGATCCAGGAGGTACTTGTTGATAGCATCCGTATCTCCTTTCTGGCGCATTTCCATCATGTTCTGCTTGTCCTCCTCAGAAAGTTGAAAAACAGGGGTAATGGTCAATTTGTAAGAACCATTAACAAAGGCTGTACCATCAGATTTTTGTGGCGTCAAACGAATTTCAGCGGCATCAGCAACCTCAAATTTCGTATGGTAATCACTAGGACCGGAAATCTCTACCTGATAAGCACTGGCAGCGGTTTCGTTCATGGTCAACTGGGTTTGCTCTGCCTGAATGTCAATGGCTTTGACGATCGGCGATTGGGCAAACATCAATTGTCCAAATAGGCAGCTTGCGAGGACTCCGAGGAGACGTAGTTTATTCGCTGTCTTCATATGGGTTAATAATTTGTGAAATGAATGATATTATTAGAATAAACGAGCTACATTATATTCACTGCTTTAATGAAAAACAGTGGTACTCGTTAAATTTATTTTTAATCGCCAGATTTGATTTAAGGGGAACCGTTATAAAAGTAGTAAGATTTTTCCATTTGAGGGGTGCTCAAATGTTATTTTTGCGTTATTTGATGGAATTTATCGATTGACAAATCACTGTGTTGTTCTTTTTGACCATCAGGCCAGATGATTTCCAGGCTAAATGTGGTCGCTTCTCCCAGTCCAAAATGCAAGGTTTTCGGATGAACAGAAAGGTAGCCATCGGTGCTGTGTACCTCGCGCCAGAGTTGCCTCCCATCGGGTAATGTTAGAATAATTTGCGCACCAATAACATCTCTATTAACACCTTTTTTCGCTGAATTTAGCCGAAAGGCAACCCAGTGAAAGTGGTTGCGCTCCGCCTGGTTGCGAAACAATTTAGCCCGCCCTTGGTACTCATTCACAATGATGTCCAAATCACCGTCTTTGTCATAATCAAAATAAGCGGCGGATCGAGAAGTACCTGAATAAGCCAGCTCTCCAGGGATTTCAGCGACTTGCAAGGTGCCTTCTGTATTCTCAAAAAGAATGTTGTGTTCTGCTGAGCTCTGGGCAAAGCGTACATCTACTTCTTCACCTTCAGGCGAAGTGTAATAAGGGTTGTTTACACCATAAACACTGTACTGGTTCATCCCCGTCAGGCAGTACAAGTCCAAGTCGGAATCATTGTCATAATCAAAGAAATCGGCATCCCAAGACCAGCCCGTTGCACTGTACCCGCGCCCGATATTTGTGGCTTGCTCAAACACCGGTATCGCATCGTTGTTTTTTTGGGAAACAAACAGGTCATTGGCTTCCACCACACGCATCGTCGCCAGCGACTTCGCGTCAAAGTGCGCCCTGGTGTCTTCGTTAGGAAGGACGTATTTGTCGTCTTTTTCCATGACCACAATGTTGGAGATGTAAAAGTCTGGCGACAAGTCGCCATTGATGTCTCCTACGCCCACGTTCATGGTGTAGCTGGGCTTGTCGGTGCCTATTTGACTGCTGATGTCCGTAAAGGTACCGTCTTGATTATTAAGGTAGTAAGAGTTGATGCCAAAGTCATTGCCGGCAATCAGGTCTTGCCAGCCATCACCATTGATGTCGGTATGACCAACCGCCTGTGTCCAGCCCTGGTTTTCTACACCAGAACCAGCAGAAGCGTCCACAAAACGGAAATTACCTAGGTTGCGAAAGAGCTTATTAGGACTGCCATTGGTATTGTGGCGTTTCAGTGTGGGTAATTCTCCTTTTAGATAATTTCCAAAGTAGCCGATATAAATATCCAACAAACCATCGCGGTCATAATCAATAACGGTTGCCGGTCCTGCAACCAATCCAGCTCCCCCAAGTTGGGCCTTGTCGGTTTGGTCAGAAAAAGTCCAGTGGCCTTCGTTTTGGTAAAGCCGATGGTTGTCGTCAGCATAGATGATTAGAATGTCTTGTTTTCCATCATTGTTAAAATCAGCAATCAAGGGCTGCCGTGGTTCGGGATAAGTACCGTCCGCGCGTTGCCAGTTGATGCCGGCCGTTGCGGTCATTGGGGTAAATGATTTTCCACCATCATTGCGGTACAGTGCACACCCTTGTCCACCGAGTAATAACAAGTCATCCCAGCCATCACCGTCGATGTCTTCTGCTGCCACACCGCTACCGCCAAAAGCAGGAGGAATAGACAATCTTGCCAAATTTTCGTCTTCTTTTACTACGTAGCCACGTATCAGTCTGCTTAACCAATCAGAATTGCGGTGTTCATAATTTACACCCAACGGCGCACTGGTTTCCACAAAAAGTTGATCATTGTTAAGGGGCACCCGGGTTTGCGCCGATGCCATCTTTGGTGCTTCTTTGCTGAGCGGAGGTAGGGACTCATACGCTTGTAAATTGGCCTGAAATTGCTGGAGTGCTTGGTTGAGGTTCGCAATGGCTAATCGTTCCTGATTATTGGCCTTGGCGTCTTCGCCAGCTTCCCGAAAGATGAGTACCGCAAATTGCGCAACGCCTTCTACCAGCATCTCCAATGCAAATGGGTTAGGCAACAATTTCAAGGCATCTCCCCGGTCTTCCAATGCAAATTTCAAGTATTGCCAGTGCAAGCCACTGTCCCTGAAAGCATCCAAATCATAGGCTTGAATAACGGTGTTGTTTTTAGGAGCCAGCCTGGGGAAATAGTCGACATCTTCAAATGGGTTCACGGTATGAGGCAAGTAATCCTGTACGGCATGGTACATGTCTTCGTAGCGGATGTTGGCGCTGCCTGCTGATTGTGCCAGGGTTTGCGCGTGCAGAAGGACTTCGCCGGAAAATGCCACCATCATTTCGGTAAAATGATTTTTCAGATCAATGGAGGCTTCGGCTTCGGATGGCCAGAGAATTTTTGAGAAGTAAACTTGCACATTGCGCAGAAAAACGGCCTGACTTATTTGGTTATAAGCCTGATAAGCCGCCAACTTTTGTTCTACCAAGGGGTAAATAAAAGTCGCTGGTTTGATGTTGGAGCCCCCAATTGTTGGGGTGATTTCCACCGGCAGCATAGGCCAATTTTCCGCAGCTTGCAGCAAATGGGCTTCCTCAATTTGCTGGCTGTTGTTGCGTCTTGCAATCTGGTCTGCTTGTTGCAAAAGCCCCAAAACAGCAATATCAATGGTCTTTTTAAAATATTCCAAAGCTTGGCCATCTAGGGGCGCCAGTTGTTTGTCCGCCATGATGCAAGATTGTTGCACTGCCAGAATCGCCCGAAAGGCATAAGCAATAGAACTGTACTGTCGATAATCACGCGCCGTAATTTGCATCTTTTGCCCACCGGGTAGTAGCAGCTCTACACCTTTTTCATCTTCCCGAAATGCCATGCGTTGAGCTACAGTGGCCTTGAAAAGTGCCAAGGGGTCTGCTCCCGGGTTGTCTTCTACGGCCTTGGTGTAGACCAACCAGATGTTTTCCACCAAAGCCTGCTGAAAATTGATCCGTGCTTTACGTGCTTCAAAGGTCAGCGGTGTGCCGTAAAGGAAATCTTCCAGGCGCGAAGCGGTTGCGTGGCACTTAGGGTCACGCGCGCTCTCCAATGCCCCCATCTCCGTGAGTACCGGAGAATAAGCAGGGAATTCCTGTGCATGGATCGAATAGCTGAAAAGGAGAATTGTAAGGGAAAAAAGGACGAGGTACTGGTGTTTTTGCATAGAAGGATGATTTTGCTTGGGATCCAATGGATAACGCATGGCAAAGTTACAATTTCTCCTTAAACTGTGGGCCAAGGATCTGCACTGTCCAATGTATTGCTCTGTAAGATCGGGTTTCAAATCAGACCTTAAGGAGCGGTGCTGTTCCCATTCCTACCTCTGTTCTGCGTCGGTTTTGCGACACGACTTAGCTACTCAAAAAAAGCGTTCTCAGACAACACGAGGTGCCCAAGAACGCTAATTCGCAAAATCCAATACTTTTTACGGGAGCAATACCATCTTTCGGGTCAAAGCCGCATCGCCGGCGGTAAGGGTGTAACTCAATACACCGCTTACTTGCCCAAGAAGCTGGGGAGTCAGCTCGATATAGTGGGCACCGGCAGCGTAGGTTCCTGTGATTTGGTAAATCACCTGTCCCTGAATGTTTTGTACCCTAAAGGTGAGATCTTCTTGCTGGTCAAGCGTAAACCTGACTTGAGTGCTTTCGTCAAAAGGATTCGGAGCGTTTTGGGCTAGCGAGAAGCCTGCATTTTTGCCACTGCTGAATTTCAATCCTAATTGCAAATGTTCTCCTGATTGATAGGCTTCCGACAGTAAATGCCGATCTTGAACCATGAGCGCATCACTGAGTAGAATATCTGCTTTCGCGCGCAAGCGGAGGGTGAAGAAATGCTGAGCCTGCTGCGTAGTTGTAGCAGCTACTCCGGTTTCGTGCCAGGAGATGAGGAGCAAGTTGTCGGAAGTAGAGGGCTGGTGGAAATTGGCTTCCTGGGCTAAATCGTATTCCAGTGCTACTAGTTCCACATGCTGAAGCGCCAGTGCCATCTGCCAGCCTTCCAGGGTAGCCAGGCTTGTGTTTTCAAAACGGATAGCATGTTCCTCACCTGCAGCGAGTAACTGGTTGTCAAATACAAAGTCAAATTGTCCACGCAAGGATCTTTCCTCTTGTGCCATCGCATTGGCTAAAGCACTATTGTTGACATCACCTATTTTTACGCCCACAAAGTTGGCTTGCACTTCTTCTTCAATGTTGTTGTGGTTGGTCACCTCAGGGAAAAATTCCGCCCACGGGTTATTGGCCTCCGGGAAGGAATAATCCGCTGGGATGAAGCGCCAACTGGTATTGTTAGGGAAACCCGTACTTATCTGAAGAACCAGCTTGCGGATTTGGATCAAATCCAGGGTGGTGATGCTTTCGGACTTGTTGACATCTGCAGCAATCATTTTGTATGGGCTGTCCAGCAAGCGAATACCCAAGATGTGCTTGCTGATTAAGACCAGGTCAAAGGTCGTGACACCATTGCTGGGGTTAGTGTTTAGGTAAGGGATGACCGACAAATCGGTGCCTATTTCAAGATTGGTAAAGGTGTACATCCCCGTTGCGGAGGTAAGGGTGCCCTGGGAGTAGTTGCCACTTACATTAACTTCTACGCCTTCAATCCCGGCAGCATTTTCCGTGGAGATCAAGCCTGCGATGGTGCCCGTCACTGCCCCACATTCGCTGTGCTCCTGTACCTGGATGTAGGTTTCACAGTAGTCATAATTTCCTTCCTCGTCGAAAGCATAGACGTACACAACGGTAGTAGCTTCGTCAGTTTGATTCAGTACCAGGCCGTTATCCGCAGGGTCAGGCGTGAAATTAGGATCAGCCTGCACGGTGCTGGCGCGGTAAATAGCATACTTATTGACTTCACGCAGTCCGTCTTCATTTTCTTCGCCTTGGCCGGTACAATCGTAGATGGCAGAATTTGCAAAATCCGAAGCCCAGATACTCATCGCACAGCCGCCATCAATTTGGGGCATGAGGGTCACGGTCAGCCCATTGATACAAATCGGAGCTGGCCCCTTTCTGTCTACCACATCAAATACAATGGTTCTACTGGTTTGATTACCACAGCCGTCGGCAAAAAGTACCCGTAAGGCATGGTAAACGTTAGGCCCCATATCCGTTGGAATGATAGGGAATTCGCCACTAAAGAGGAAGGTACCATCTTCATTATCAGTGATCAAGCTCCTTACATCTTGATCGGCCACAAACTCGTTCGACTGAATGTTGCCATCTCCGTTGGCGTCCATCGCAAAGGCATCGAGCGTCGCACTTACCAAGCTTACCGTTAGGTTACCAGCGGTATCAAATAGTTCACAGTCATCCGCCACGGAGAAGGGAATGCTTACGGGGGCGGCACAGTTGCCAAAAATATCAGCAAATTGGCCGGCTGCAAGATCAGTTGCTTCTTCGGTAGGCCCCCCAAAGTAACCTACTGCTACTGTGGGTGCAGTGGAGTCGTAGACCTTGATGAATTGGGTGTAAATATACCGTCCATAGTTAGGGAGCGTAGGGGAGGAGTTGACTAAATCAGAATCTCCGTCGCGGTCGTTGTGCTTGCGGTCAATCACCAGGCCACTGACGTTGTTGTAGCGTACCACGGGGCGTTCGTTGCCTTCTACCGATCGGTCTTGGGGCAGGTCTTCGCCATCATCTTCTGTCAGTCGTTCGAGGGTGTAACCATCGTATTCTCCGTCCCAAAGGCACCAGTTAATGACGTCATAGGTCAACGAATATTTATAACACTCGTCACCTGTTGCCGAAAAGACCACAGGGTCACTGACATTGACCGCCAGGACATCACAACCCAATGCATCGGTGATGATGGCCGGTACGATAGGGCTACCGCAATCAGCTGCTGCATCCTCGGGGAAATCGATGGTAAATTGATGGACTTCCATGATGGTGATGACCTGCTGGCAGCTGTTGGTGGAGCGGAATACCTCGTTGATGTCGATGGCGCCATTGCCGTTTACATCTCCTTGCGGGCGGAGTTGCCAGGCTTCGAAACGGCGGGTGATGGTTCCCCAGCCGCAGTCGTTGATGTTGATGTTTGGGGTTCTTTCGGCAATGGTATCAACAGCGCAATTGTCAGTGCCGCCGGCACCACCAAATATGCTCGTCATCATGATCGAAGTAGCCCTGAAATTACTCAGGTAAGCAATGCCAATATCTCCCGGAAAACTTAGCGGTAGTTCTACACAGCTGAGCATGACATCTTGAGGAGCAGTGCACTGAGGGTGGAGTTTGTCTTCCGGAGTAACTTCCAGCCAACAGGTGTTGCTGTTCTGAGAAGTGTCGGTGACCAAGAGGTGAATGGTAATGGTGTTACCGATGTCTTCACAGGAGAAATCTACGCTATCCGACCAGGTTGTATCTTCATCACGGCGGATCGCTAGTGTTACCGTACTGCAATGGTCAGAAGAGCCTTCATTAAGGTCTTCGGCACTGAGGGAGGCACTGCCAAATTCTCCATTATTGCTGTCTCCGCCACCCAAGGAGACGATCAAGGCATCCGTGCAAGAGGCGGTTGGCGCAATGCGATCTCGTACCTCAAGCAGTACATCTGAGCAGCTTTCATTCGCACATTCATCCGTAGCACAGTAGGTAAGGGTATAATCGCCTATCTGCAATTGTACCAGGGTACTTGTCGATCCACTCCAAACGTAATTTCCTTCAGAATCATTGATTTGGGCTTGAATACCCTGGATACCAGCACAGCCATTGCCGTCACTCACTGTTGGCGTTGGGACGACAACATTTGCCAGGCAACTGGCAGGAGAGGTAGAAAACTGATAATAAGTATCCGGCTCCCCATCATGATCGTAATCGGGAATGTTGTAAGTGATAACCGGGCCGGTAAAATCTCCTACATAAATGATTTGATTGTAAATAATGCTATTTCCGGGATCACACCAATCGATGATGTTCCACTCTCTACGGAAGTAATAAGTGCCAGGACAGGTGACAATGCGCGGCTCGTCGGAATAGGAAGCGCCAATGTTACAAATGCTCTGGTCGAGGTTGTAGAAATTGATGCCGGTACTTAAATAGGGGAATCCAGCATATTCGGGGGCAGGGTTGTCATCAGGGCCTCCCATAAGGCCATCCGTTGGGAATCCTTCATCACATTCCATGATAGAAGTAAAAGGAGGAAGGACAATGTCTTCAAGCGTCGGTTTACGGACGATAATCGTTTGGGTACAGTTCACCACCAAGGTAGGATCCGTACAATTGGAGTTGTACCGATCGGCGATCTGAAAATACCGGGTAATGGTCCAATCGCCGCAGTCACCAGCTTCTTCCAGCTCATCGTATACGGTTACAAGCATATCTCCGCAATTGTCCGTCACTTCCGGGAAACCGGTAAAATTCAGCTTGTTGCGAATTTCCTGCGGAATACGGTAGGGATCATTGTAATCAAGGATCAAGCTACCGTCGGCATAAAGGCTGTAAGTATAGGTGTTGGTAAGTACCACGTCTTCTACGTCCAGGCAGATGAGTTCGGCAGCCAGTTGTACTTGGGTCTTGCTCAGGTTGGTGACGCGGCCATTATTATCGGCAAAAATAGCTATGCCATAAGCTCCGGTGTCCAAAGGTTCTCGGCTGGTCCAAACCAGCGTATAGTTCCGGTTGGTTTGTAGGTTAAGACTCAATCGAAAGGAAGGGTTGATGCTTGGGACAATCGGATCGAAACCATCGACACTGCCCAAAAAAGTATTGTCGGATTGGGCAATCAAGTTTTGACAGGGGTTGTCGGGTAGAAAATCGCCTTGGTAAAGACTGAGAAGACCGTCGTAATCTGCCGCACCAATAAAGGTAAAGATGTCTGAAGAAGTTATTGTAAAGGAATGGAGGCTGTAGAAGCGATCACCAATCGCTAGTGGCGGTTCTGTTTCTTGGTAACAACTTTGTTGGGCAGGTTGGAAAAAAGGAGAATCGGCAAACAACTCTCCCCGAAAGACTTGCATATCATTGAGCAAAACAGCTTCGCCGGTACCTTCCGGGCAGATAAGTATTGGCGCCGTCTTGTCTTCTGCCAAAATATTCCCCCAACAGGTGAGAACCAGTTCGTCATTCACAAAAACATCAACGTTGTAGGTGTGAATACCACAGCCGCTGAGGTAGTTACTTTCCTGGTCATCAAGGGTAATGGAGATAGAATCTGCAGCGGCATAATTACCCGTTAAGACCATCTCTGGATTTACGAGTGCGCCACAATTTTCATCCAACGTAACGTTGACGTTGCCAATACAACCAATCTGGGCATTGACTTGTGAAAAGCCTAAAAGGCTCAAAGCCAGCAGCAAAAATGCCGACCAATAGTTAAAGTCTTGATGAAGTAGTGGGATAGAAAAAAGATTGCATTGGCTGTTAGCCAAGCGGCAGGCGTTGTGTAGTTTATTCATAAATCGTCCTTTTGAAGTCGTCTCAGTGCAATAATTCAAAACCCAGCATCGCAATGGTACCGCAAAATACCAGCAAACACAATGCTGCACCGGCCGGGCCGGCAGTGGATTAGACGATTGGACAATGTTGAAAAAAACACTAGAAGCCTAAGTTCTTAGGCGGGTGTGAACTTCTTGATAAGGGAAGTTAAAGCAAATGCAAAAAGCTTGATAAGTGTACTTTTGTAAAAATAAGGCAAGCAAATATAACTTTTTTTCTAAATACAGAAAACTTGTGAGCTTCTTTTTTTCTAACACAACATAGCTGCGCTCGAACTGTTATTGTCTGTAAATAATTTCTATTTTTGCGGCGTCTGGAACAAGGACATACCCCCCGGACCATTGTAAGCGAAGAAAATATCAGAACATGCCTTACCTCTTTACTTCTGAATCTGTTTCCGAAGGACATCCCGATAAAGTTGCAGATCAGATCTCCGACGCTTTAGTCGATCATTTCATTGCTTTTGATCCACAGTCAAAAGTTGCTTGTGAAACACTGGTAACTACCGGGCAGGTTGTGCTTGCCGGAGAAGTAAAATCCAGTGTTTACCTGGATGTGCAGCAGATTGCTCGCGACGTTATCCAACGCATCGGCTATACCAAGTCGGAGTATATGTTTGAAGCCAACAGCTGTGGTGTACTTTCGGCTATTCACGAACAGTCGCCCGACATCAACCAGGGGGTAGAACGCCAAAATCCTGAAGACCAGGGTGCTGGTGACCAGGGAATGATGTTTGGTTATGCGACCAACGAGACCGAAAACTACATGCCCCTGGCTTTAGACTTGTCGCATAAGATTCTACAGGAATTGGCGGCGATCCGCAAAGGAGGCACCGAAATGACTTACTTGCGCCCCGATAGCAAGTCGCAGGTGACCATCGAATACAGCGATGACCACCAGCCTCAGCGCATCGATTCTATCGTTGTTTCTACCCAGCACGATCCCTTCGCGGAAGACGAGAAGATGTTGGCGAAAATCCGGGAAGATGTCATCAATATCGTTGTTCCTCGTGTGAAGGCGCAGCTAAAGCCGGAATTGCAAGCACTCTTCACTGACGAGATCACTTACCATGTCAACCCAACGGGTAAGTTCGTTATTGGCGGCCCGCACGGTGACACCGGACTGACTGGCCGTAAAATCATCGTAGATACTTACGGTGGTAAAGGCGCACACGGTGGCGGTGCTTTTTCGGGCAAAGACCCTTCCAAGGTTGACCGTTCAGCAGCTTATGCTACCCGACATATTGCCAAGAATTTGGTAGCAGCGGGCGTTTGTGATGAGATTTTGGTGCAGGTGTCTTACGCTATCGGTGTAGCCAAGCCTACCAACATCTACATCAACACCTACGGCACTGCGAAAGTAAGCTTGAGCGATAGCGAGATCGCCAACAAGGTGAACAGCATCTTCGATATGCGTCCTTACGCCATCGAAAAGCGCTTGAAGCTACGTACCCCAATCTACAGTGAGACCGCCGCTTACGGCCACATGGGCCGCGACTCGGAAAAGAAAACGGTCCGCATGGTCAGTGGTTCTGGCGAAGTGAAAATGATGGAAGTAGAAACCTTCACCTGGGAGAAGCTGGATTATGTGGATCAGGTGAAAGCTGCTTTCAGCTTGTAAGTAAATGGATGCGTGGCGATGCTATCGCCACTTTGAGTATAGCGTAGAGGGATTTTCATATTGGCTCCTAATCGCTATGGTTGCATTCAAAACAGGTTATATCCTTTCGAGATTTCGGGTGGGTATAACCTGTTTTTTTATCCAGTTCTCTGCAAAACGGAATTTTGCGGACGCTGCGACGTAGGCACAGCCAAGGTCGAACGAGAAAGTTTAAGTTCAACTTCAGCCTTCCGTTGCTTGAAGGCGCGTTAGCCGGTAGACGTAACAAGGCGTTTCGTTGAAAGCTCTCTCTTCTAGAAATACGAACCCAAGCCGCTCATAAAATCTATGGGCTTTTACATTGGATTTTAAGGGGTCGATTAAAATTTCTTGTACCTCAGGATCTTGAAAACACCGTTCGATGGCGAGTTGCATGATGATGGTGCCGTATCCTTTATTCAGATTTTTTTCTTCTCCTATCCAGATATCGATGGCTCTCTTGTTTTCTTCGATGTCTCCCCAGTAATGACTCTCTTCGTGATAAGGGTCAATGATTTGCAGGAAGCCAATGGGCGTGCCATTTTTTTCTGCGATCAACTGCTCTCGCCATGGTGGGGTTCGAAGTAATTCTGTCTCCCAATTCCAATCATCATCTGGGTCGCAATCAATAACGTGTTGTTGTGCATCCCAGAAAAGAAGTATTTCGAGATCCTGAATGGTTGCTGGTCTTAGTGTTATCATTGGTGTCGCTTATTCCACCATCACCCTCATTACCTGCTGCTGACTACCACTTTGCAAGCGTAGGTAGTAGAGGCCGGCTGGTGCGTTGTTCAACTCAATTTGGTTGTTGTTTTGTCCCGAATTTAAAGACAGTGATTGGGTCCAAAGTGTTTGCCCCAGTGCATTGTGGAAGCTCAGGGTACCATTCCAGGCAGCTTTCATCTGCCAGCTTACTTGCAGGTATTGTTGGCCATCCACGGGTTGAGGATAGACGCGCCATTCCGTCATTTCGTTGATTTCGGTTGTGGCAACAGGGAAAGTGAGTTCAAAATTCTCTGTGGCTGTAAATTCGCTGCAGGTATGGTAATTATTGAAGGCACGTACGCGCCAAAAGTAGGTACGATCTTCGGAAAGTTCATCGACAATCAGACTGTTGCCGGACGTAAGGTAGTTGTCTGTCAGTGCAGAAGGGAAGCTACTCAAGCGACTTACCTGCACCAGATATTGGGTGGCATTGGGCACTGCTGACCAGGTCAGTTCTGCGGCAAAATTCTGTTGGATTTCTCCACCAATTGGACTGATGAGGGTAGCTGTTTGTTCTACGGGAGCGAGCGCCGGATCAGCGGAAATCCATTGCGAACGCTGGTCGTAGAGAAAGGCACGCATGGCAGACTGCTGTTCCTCGCTGAAGCGATTTTGACAGGCGTCATTAGCGTAGTTCATGATTAGAGAACCATCAGACTGGAAGGCTACATCCGCGGGATCATGTTGAACCGTTCCGCTTACGCCATTGCCGTTACAATTCCAGCGGCTGGCCAGGTAATCCGGTGGTGTGTCACAAAAGCCGTCGGCGGCGATGGTGCAATTGCTGCCGTCAACCAATTCCACGAAAGTGGTATCAATGATCATGGTATCCAGGATGAGGGTATCCTGAAAATAGGTATAATCATAAGTGACTTGCGCCGGAGCCGGATCACTGAAATTGTGGTCTACGCTGCCGTCCCAGCTTACACCACCTTCCCAACCTAAAAAGGGGTGAGGCAAGCTCAGTCCGTGCCCCACTTCGTGCGACCAGGTGATGTCATTAGGCCCTGAACAACTGATCGCGTTGGCAATACCCGCATAAGGAAGATTGTAGCCACAATTGCCCGCCGGATCGCTAACGAAATAGGTGTTGAGGGTATTGGGAACATTGTATTCAAACATCATCTGGCCTCCTTCCAGCACGGAGCTATGCTGGTAGTAAGCAGAGTTGTTGTGGTATAAAATATCGCCCGCAAGAAAAAACTGGATACCGGCCGGTTCGTAGGATTCGTTGAGCAGGCAAAAGGCATCAAGCAAGTTCTTTTCAGAATAATAGCCAGTGCCACTGTCCGTGCCGAGGAGGTGGACGGTCATGGCCACATAAATAGTAGTATCTCCTCCTTTGCTGAAGTGCTCGGGATGAGCCTGGTACTGTTTCAACCACTTGGATCGTCCTTGCTGATTGGCACAGAAGTTTTCTGGAGAGAAATCAGATTGCGCCAGCATTGAAAAGGATAAAACCAATGATAATATCCACAGGTATAAAGCCTTCATAATCAAATGTATTAATTGACCATCAATTTATGAACCGATTGCCGACCGTCAAGTTGCAATTGAATAAAGTACAAACCAGCAGGGAGGCCCGAGATATCCAACACTTGTTCCTGCGTTCCTGTACTGGTCTGGAAACTACCTGTTTGTTGCAAGCTACCCCTACTATCGATCAGTTGCCAATTGGCCAGGGTGTTAGTCGTCGTTTGTATGCGCAGGCTTACCTGGCCTGTTGAGGAGGGGTTGGGTGAAATCTGGAAGGATTCTCCGGGCAAGCGTTCTTGGGTAGCAGTGGTGATACCCGTTTCAAAACTTGAAGAGGAAGTGAAATCACTACAGGTATTGTACCAATTGAAAGGCTTGATTCGCCAGTAATGAGTACGGTTGGGCTGTAAGCCACTGATCTGAATACTTGGTCCTTCAACAATCTGCTCCTCGAAGATGATGCTGAAAAAGTTGAAAGGATTCACCTGGACGATATAATGGGTAGCACCGGGGATGGCTTCCCAGGTCAAGGTGACGGGGTCGCCCTCTGCCAGTACACCGCTTGCCGGAACGAGGAGATTGATTTCGTCTTGCGCTGAAATAGTGATGTCTTCCACGGCAGGAGGGAGGGTGATCAGGTTGGTACGCACCTCCTCGATATTGGCCCGCATGGCTGCGATTTGATCGTCAGAAAATGTGCTTTTGCAAGCAGCGTTTGAATAAGACATGTACAGCGTTCCATCAGAGACGAAGGTGGCTCCGTTGGGGTCTGTTTGTACGGTGCTAGAGAAGCCATCGGCATTACAATTCCAACGGTAGTTGAGGTAGTCTGGCGCGGTATCGCAAAAGCCATCGCCAGCATTGGTGCAATTGCTACCATCTACTTTTTCTACTTGCCAGCCTTCCCAGGATAAAGGAGCAGGGGAGCTGTAGTTGTGGGTCTCGCCTTCCCAACCATAGAAAGGGTGGGGGAGTGACAGAAAGTGGCCTACTTCATGAGCCCAGGTATGGTCGTTGGGTCCAGTACAACCTTTGGCTAGTGCAATTCCGTCTACACCAGGAAAGAAATAGCCACAGTTGCCCGCTGGATCTTCAACGATGTAGCAATTGATCACATTGGGAAAGTTGTTTTGTGCCATCATATCGTAGCCGCCATCAAACTCATGTTGGTAATAGCCGGAATTATCGATATAATTGATGGGGTTGGCCAGGAAGAATTGGATATTGGCCTGCGCAAAATCTTCGTTGAGCGTGCAGAACGCTTGAAAAACAGCTTTGGTAGACATGTAGCCCGTCCCTTGATCAGTGCCCACCATGTGTACCTGAAGCGGCAAATACAGCACATCATCGGTGCGAGAAGAACTGTGTATCCTGTTTTGGAAATCCCTCAACCAGGGGCTGACGCCAATCCGGGTGCCACAAGGAGCTGGTTCCTGGTTCTGACTATTTAGGGGAGATAGCACTCCAAGCAAGAGCGCTAATGCAAAGACTTTGTAGATAATTTGCATACGGTCATGAATTGATTGGTCTTTTACAAGGCAAATTCATGAATTTGACCTGTAAAAATGCCATTTGGGCTAAAAACAGACTGCCCTCTTCCGTGGTTTTGGAAGAGGGCAGTTTTGGTAAGTTGGCTGACCTTAATTGGCCACTACTATTTTTTGGGTAAGTCTACCTTCCGTAGTCGTTATCTGTAAAAGATAGATGCCATTGGTGAGGCGATCAATACCGAGACTCAATTGCTGAGCACCAGCTGCGAAGTCGTATTGGCGCTGTACACCCGTTGGGCGGCCAGTGATGTCCAATACTTCAATCATCCCGTTGAAAGCCTCCTGGCTGCTGAGCCTGATCTGTAGCTCACTTTGGCCTACAACAGGGTTCGGAGAAACGGTAAATTCTTCTACAAAAGCAGGCGTTTCAACATTGGTTGCACCGGTTCCCGTACGGAAAGAAACCAGGCTGCTAATTGGCGCACAGCCAGACATTGCATTGAAAGGACGAACGCGCCAATAATAGTTGCGATTAGGGTCTAGTTCCGTAATGACCTTGCTGTTGCCGTAAACGACCAGACGGATAGGATCAATCGAGAAAGTGGCTACGCGGTCAATTTCCAGGAAGTATGCGGTAGCTCCTGGTACTGCCTCCCATTGGAAGTTGACGTAATTGTAAGCATCCGTAACTTCATCATTAATGGGGTAGTTCGCTGTTGTACCTTCGGTAATCACAGGTACATTAGGCACAGGATCCAGGCGCAGGTAATTGCGAGAAAAAGAGTTCAAGTCTTGCTGAACAGCTTCGTTTTGTTGAACGGAAAAATAGTAATCTTCATCTGGGCAACTCAGGAAGTAGCTCATGTAGTTGCGCTCGTCAGGGTCAATTACATTACCTTGAGGATCGAGTACGTTGAGGGTGAAATTGCAGTTGTTCCAACCCAGTCCATTGTTGTAATCAGGAGGTGTATCACAAATGAAGTCTCCTGAAGTTTCACAATTAGAACCATTGGCCCGCTCGGTAGCAGGGCTTCCGCAAGATGGCGAAGTTGGTGCAGATACATCTTCGGTGTTGTAACCACCGCATTCCCATCCATTGAAGGTATGCATCAGGGAAAAGAAGTGACCAATTTCGTGGCTTAGGGTAGCATCATTGTCACGGATGTAGGTTTTGGTTATCACAATCCAATCACGTGGGATGCTGTAATAAGCCAAAGTAACGCCATCACCAGGGTTGTTGCCCGTATTAGCGCTTTCGACAATGAATACATTCAAAGCCCGTGGATCCTTCTGGATGGCCATCACACTATTTTGGGTAGCACTGTGATTTTCGTAGAAAGCCGTATTGTTGATGAAGTTAATATTGCCACCGGCCAGAAAAAACTGGATGTCATAGGGCGCGAAATCTTCATTCAATTCACATAATTGGTCAAGTACTTTGTTGACACTAATGCGTCCGGTGCCGTCATTTTTCGCACCTACGTGAAAGCGAATCGGTACAAAAGATACGTCACGAGCGGTGACTGTTCCTTCGGCAGCAGCCCTTAAATTATGGAGCAAGCGGCTTTTTTGTAGTTCAAACCCTTCGCTATCAGGATGGGTGCCACACAAATGCTGGGCCGAGAGGCTAAGACTACCTATGCTAAGGAAGCCAACAAGAATAAGAAGTAGACGCATATGGTAAATAATTTACTTTTACTAAACTGAATGCAAAAATAGAAAAATATCTAGCAGACTCTACGTTGTACAAAGCCAAATGTTTGGTCTTTGGTTGAACAAAGCGCAAAAAAAACGCTATGTTTGCCGCGCAAACAACAAACCTTCGGCTAAATTGTAAGATTATTAATAAATGGCCGAAAAAACCAATAAATCAAAACATGAGTAAAGTAACCGTAGTTGGTGCCGGTAATGTTGGAGCTACCTGCGCAAACGTTTTAGCCCACAAAGACCTCGTAAAAGAAATAGTTCTGCTGGATATTGTCGGTGATACCGCCCGTGGTAAAGCCCTTGATACCTGGCAACAAGCTCCTATTGATTACTACAGCACCCGCCTGATGGGTACCGATGATTATGCTGATACAGCTAATTCTGATATTGTAGTGATTACTGCAGGTATTCCACGTAAGCCAGGAATGAGCCGTGACGATCTAATTTCGACCAACGCAAAGATCGTACAGAGCGTAACCAAGTCGATCATGGAGTATTCTCCTAACCCGATCATTATCATTGTCTCTAACCCATTGGACGTGATGACGTACGCTGCCCATGTTGCTTCTGGCTTGGATCGCAGTCGCGTTTTCGGGATGGCTGGTATTTTGGATACTGCTCGTTACCGGGCCTTCCTTTCTACCGCGCTTGACGTTTCTCCAAAAGATATTCAGGCCCTTCTGTTGGGTGGCCACGGTGATACCATGGTACCTCTGCCTCGCTACACCACAGTGGCAGGTATTCCGGTAACGGAACTAATTGATGCGGAAAGCCTTGATGCAATTGTTGAGCGGACCAAGTCGGGTGGTGGTGAACTCGTGAAACTGATGGGTACTTCTGCCTGGTATGCGCCTGGCGCAGCAGCAGCTCAAATGGTAGAAGCCATCGTTCGTGACGAAAAACGTATTTTCCCTTGTTGTACGCTCCTCAATGGAGAATACGGGCAAAACGATGTTTACCTTGGTGTGCCTGTGAAGTTAGGTGCCAATGGTATCGAACAACTACTGGAAATTCAGCTTAATGAAGATGAGCAGGCCTTGATGGATACCTCCTCTTCTCACGTAAAAGCCGTAATGGACGTTTACGATAGCTTGAAGTAATAGACTTGTTTTCAGTCGGAATGAAGATGTGGGAAGTCGGAAGTATTTACTGCATTAGCGGAGAAAAATACTTCCGGCTTCCCATTTTCGTACACCCCCTATTATTTCCGACTTCCGACTTCCGACTTCCCAATTCCCTAATTCCCCCCAGGAATAGAATCCAGAATTCTGCTTTCCTGGTGGATGATTTCACCTCCCTCTAATATTCTCTGCTGTTCCTGCTCGCGGCGTAGCTTCAACAACCCTTCCACAACTGGGCGAGGGTCAAGATTTTTTTTGTTGAGATGGCGGTGATACATGACCAACAAAAAACGGGTCATGTCGTCGGGGTGGTACAGGTTAAGTTGGTTTAAATAGGCCGTCAGGCGTGATCCTCCATAAAAGCCCCAGTTGTGTGACATCCAGCGGCCAAGTCCGAAGAAAGGTTTGGTAGCAGCTTCTTGTTCACTAAGGCGGCGGAAATTTTCTCTACCAGAAGTTTCTGAAAGTTGGTTGAGTTGGTTAAAGACCTCTCCTAAATCTTTGGGGATATAGACCTCAAAAAGCCTTTCCTGCCGGACCCGCCACTCGTAAGAAGACTCGTACTGTTCTTCCGTGGCCGCCGGGTCTCCTTGCGCAGAAATAGCCAGCGATAACAGACTCAATAAACTAAAAAGTAGGGTACGCATGAACTAGGTGATTTTGGTTCGTGCTAAAAACGAAATTCTCCGAGGAATCGTATGTTAAATTCGGAAGTGGGCAGGTAAGCGTGGGGATGAACCGTATTTTAAATTCGGAGTTCGGAAGTGAGAAGTCGGAAGTGTTTTTCACTTGTAAGTGGCTTGCTTTCTTTTGGTAGCAAATAGATGGGGTACTAACAAGCTCTAAGATTTGTAAATCTGATTTGGAGAACTATAGATGCTGGTGAAACATGTCTTCCCGTATCCGCGTACCTCGTTACTTCCGACTTCCCACTTCCCACTTCCGACTTCAACCTACCATCTAATCAATGCCGAACCCCAGGTAAATCCACTGCCAAAAGCAGCCAGACAAACCAAGTCGCCTCGTTTTACGGCACCTGCTTGTACGGCTTCTGCCAGAGCGATAGGGATCGAAGCAGCGGTGGTATTGCCGTATTTCTGGATGTTGTTCCAGACCTGATGATCTCCTAGGCGTAGCGTTTTTTGTACAAACTGGGCAATGCGCAAGTTGGCCTGATGCGGGATGAGCATGTCAATGTCTTTGGTCGTCAATCCTACGGCGGTGAGCGCTTCGTGGATGACTTCGGGGAATTTCCTTACGGCTAACTTGAACACAAATTGGCCCTCCATATTAGGATAATATTGCCCTGTTTCTAGCATGTGTGGCGTGATGAACATTTCCCCGTACTGGCTAGAATCCGGATAGCCATAATCATATTCTTCGCCGGCTTGCTCGTGGTGATAGCCGCCATGTGCTCCGGGATTGATGAAGGCCAGTTTTTCTGCGTACGTACCGTCACTGTGAAGCTTGGTGGTCAGGATACCCTGATTTTTGTCTTCCGTAGGCTGTAGGAGTACCGCTCCGGCACCATCACCAAAAATGACCGTCACGTTGCGGCCACGGGTGCTGAAATCCAAGCCCATGGAGTGCATTTCCGCACCTACCAGGAGGATGTTTTTGTACATACCCGTTTTGATGAATTGATCAGCAATTGAAAGGCCGTAAACAAAACCAGAACACTGGTTGCGGATATCCAGCGCGCCAATTTCGGTATTGGTGATCCCCAACTCTCTTTGCAATAAAACGCCACAGCCAGGGAAGTAGTAATCCGGACTTAATGTTGCGAAGATGATAAAATCAACCTCTTCCTTATCAACACCGGCATCAGCAAGTGCGCGAATGGCCGCTTTAGCACCCAGCGTGGTAGTGGTTTCTTTATGTTTGGTAGCATATCGCCGCTCTTCGATTCCTGTACGCTCTCTGATCCATTCGTCATTGGTATCCATGACTTTTGCCAGATCATCGTTGGTAATAATATTGTCAGGAACGTGGTAGCCGATACCGGCAATTTTTGCATTTAGCATAATACTTACTAATTTGGTGATACTAACCCATCTGTTAGAGCTTGTCAGGGTCTACAAACATACTTGCCAGCGCTCTGATTACCAAAAAAGGATTAAAGTTTTCCGTAATTTGCAACACAATATTGAATAAGGGAGAAAACGTTTTGTTACCACCTTGTTCTTTTGAAACCCTGAACTATGATTCACCTTGGCATCATCGAAGACGAAGGATTAATGTTGCAAAGCATCCGCGAAACCTTTTCCGGCAATCCCGACATCGAAATAACCCTCGAGGCACAAACCCTGGAGGACGCTCTTGAAGACTTAACACCCGAAGTACAACTTACCACTTTACTGCTAGATATCAACCTCCCAGGTATGAGTGGCCTTAGAGGTATTCGCTACCTCAAAGAGCGTCGGCCTGATATGGATATCATCATGTTGACCAATAAGGACAGTTCTGACGATATTTTCAAAGCCCTTTGTGCTGGTGCTGTTTCTTATATTTCGAAAAAGAAAGCAAGCCCACCCATTCTACGAGAAGCAGTGACGATGGTTTCCCGAGGGGAGTCTTACATGTCTCCAGGTATTGCACGTAAGGTGATCGAGCATTTTGCACCGCCAGATCGATCAACTGCGAACCCCGTCCTCACTCCGCGTCAACACCAAATTGTAGAGCTGCTTACGGATGGGCTGAGCTACAAAATGATCGCCGACAAGCTGATCATCTCCGTAGAAACGGTAAGAGACCACATCAAAAAAATATACCGTACCCTTCAGGTCAATAGTAAGGCTGAAGTGATTCGCAAGAAACTTGATGGTGAGATTTAAGCAACAAAAAAAGAGCTTGGTACTGGTTTTATCAGCACTCTGCTGGTGCCTGTGGATCGGCCTGAGTAGCCTGATGGCACAGAGTTTGATTTTCGATGCCTATGCCATTCGTGAAGGTTTGTCGAATCGCCTGGTGGGAGATATTGAAATGGACAAATCAGGCTTGGTTTGGCTAGCAACGGGCAATGGACTTAATCGATTTGATGGATACGAGTTTGTAACCTTCTCTAACAGTGAGAAAGTGTCGCAAAATTACCGATTGTCACAGTCTTACATCAAAGAAATAGCTTGTTCTCCTGACCATCGCTTACTCGTTTTTTTCGAAGATCTTTACACCTCTTTCGATATCATTGATGTGGCGAGTTTCGAGGTGGAAAAAGTAGAAGTAACACTGCAGATCAAAGGACAAGCACGCAGGTTTTACGTTGATGAAGCAGGGAATGTTTTTGTTGTTTCGAAATCAGATACCTTCACCGCAGTATATGTTTATGACTACGGTTTGCGAGCATTTCAGGAGGTCTGTCTTTTAAATGAAAAATGGATAAAGCAGTATCCCGTCATTGATTTGTTGGTAGACCGACACGGAAAAGTTATTCTTTACGATGATGAGCATGGATTAAGAGCATGGGAGCCGACTACTAAGGAAGTGGATTATTATCAAGGAACCTCTCCTGGACAACCTTTTAATACTTCTGATATGAGTATTTTTTATCAGGATGATGCAGAGAGGGTTTGGTTGGCATTTAAAAACGTTCCAGGATTATACACACTCGCCGATGGTAAGGATAGCTTAGAGCTTTATACAGGGCTCTCAACGGACAAAATTTATTGTGATATATGGGAAGATGATCGTGGGAATTTAATTTTTTCGCAAGGAGATATCAATGGTAATTTCCCTTTTATTAGACAACTTTTTTGCTTGAGTGAAGAAGGAGCGATTTTTGATTTTAGTCACTTGCTAGAAGTTGGTAACTATCTTTTAAGTATTTACAGTAAGGACTTTTTTCGCACTATTTTTATCGGTACAGATACTGGATTGAAAGTAGTACAGAATACTACAACACGTTTGCAACGCTATCTAAATCAACGTATTGGCGAAGATCAACGTGGCTACTCCATGCGAGGCATTTGTGAAGACAAGGAAGGGAATATTTATTTCTCAAGAGAGGTAACCGCCTGGTATAAACTTGATGTGGAAAATGATTTGATTGATACCATTCGGCTACATGATAAATTTGGTAATTACCTGGATTACAATAATTGCCAGGGTATTTGGTATGATACGACAGGGTACCTGTGGGGAGTCACCGGAGACGGGACAGATCGTCGGATTGGATATCTTCACCAGTATGATTTGGAAAATTGCAATAACCAAATTTTTGAGTATCAGGATGCTTTTACAGCTTATGCAAAAAAAGACAACGAGCATTTTGTCTTAGGTGCACGATCCAGCGAAAATCGTGGGGCATTGGTCTTCTTCGATAGCCAAACACAAACTTTTAGCCGGTTTCTTGATAAAGAAAACAATAACCCTTTTGCATCCGTCTATATTAGGTATCTGTTGGTTGACGGAGTATTGATTTGGGTGGGAACGGAGCAGGGCTTGTTCAAGGTCAATATGGAAGACCTCACCTGGCAGCGGTTTATTCGTGGGGAGGATCCTCAAAGCTCAGAGGCTGTTTCGGTAAATTTAGCCGATAATTTTGTGTATTCGCTTTTTCTGGATGAGCAAGAGACCCTATGGATTGGTACCCTTAATGGTCTTTCTTCTTATGATAAAAAGACAGCGCATTGGAAATCTTACACCACACGAGATGGGCTGGTTTCAAATACGATTGCCTGTATTTTGTCAGGTGGTCCGGGCGCATTGTGGATAAGTACTTATAATGGCTTGTCTTATTTCACACCCGATCGGGATGATTCCCGTAGTTTTTTTCAGATCGATGGTTTGAGTCACAATGAGTTCAATCGTTTTTCAGCCTTCAATGCCTCCGATGGGCATTTTTACTTTGGTGGTGTAAATGGTATCAATGCCTTTAAAGAATACGAGCTGCTGGTAAGCAGAGACATCCCTAAAGTATTGCTGACCAGCTTTTCTCATTACAATAGTAAGCTGGATTCGACCATCGTTGTCTCGGCCAATTTATTGGAAAACCCCTCGATTGTCATTGAGCCCCATTATTCTTATTTTAGCTTTGACTTCGCACTGCCGATTTATACACCTACTGCTAATAACCAGTTTCGCTACCGAATCGGCAACGATCCCGATCAAGAATGGATCTACCTCAAAGGGGATAGAAGCTTGAGGTACAATGATATCAAATCGGGCACTTATAAAATCTATGTTCAAGGAGCAGATCCGAATGGCAATTGGGGCAAAGAATCTTTGGTGCTCAATATGTTTGTCAAGGAGATTTTTTACAAAAGCACCTGGTTCATCATTTTGGCAATTTTTCTGTTAGCAGCTTTTGTATATGGGCTGTTACGTTATCGGCTGGAGGAAAAACTGCGGATGGAACGCCTGAGAACACAATTGGCCAGTGATCTGCACGATGAAGTCAGTGGCTTGCTAGCGGGAATTTCTCTACAGTCAGAGTTGCTACGCTCACAGATAAACGAGCCTAGCCTGGATCTGAAGCTGCAAAATATTCGTCAAGCCAGCCAGCGTGCCATGTCTAAGATGAGTGATGTCATCTGGTCAATAGATTCACGCCGTGATCGCCTTCGTGAGTTGATCAACCGAATGGAAGAGCACGCCGATGAGGTGCTGCTGCCTTTGGAAATCCGCTATCATCTGGAAACACACCAACTAGAAAATGACGGCCCAATTCCGGCTAATATTCGTCAAAATATCTACTTCATCTACAAGGAAGCCATCAATAACGTAGCAAAACACGCACAAGCTAAGCAGGTGGAAATCTGGATGGGCAACCGTGGTAGTAACTTTGAATTACGCATTGAGGATGATGGGATAGGAGCAGATGATAATGGTGCTAAACGTGGGAAGAAAGGTCAGGGATTGGCCAACCTCCGAATGAGAGCGCAACGCTTGGGTGCTGAGCTGACCATCCAAAATGGCAAGGGCTTTACGATTCACTTAAGAATGAAAAAATTTATCTAAAATGAAGATCATCTGCATTGGCCGCAATTACGCCGAGCATGCCAAAGAATTAAACAACCCGATACCTGCACAACCAGTTGTGTTTATGAAGCCAGCTTCGGCACTTTTGATCAACAGGAAGCCTTTTTATTTTCCTGAATTCACTAAGGATATTCATTACGAATTGGAGATCGTGTTGAAAATTGGTAAAAATGGCCGCCATGTTCAACCCGAATTTGCCCTCGATTATATCCAGGAAGTAGGCTTGGGCATCGATTTCACGGCGCGTGATTTGCAATCAGAACTGAAAGCCAAAGGGCAACCCTGGGAATTGGCAAAAGGATTTGACGGTTCGGCCGTTATCGGTGACTTCGTAGAACTGAACACGCTGCCGGGCTTGTCGAATATTGAGTTTTATCTTGAAAAAAATGGCCAAAAGGTGCAGCACGGCTACTCAAAAGATATGCTCTTTTCTTTTCAGGATATTATTTGCTTTGTTTCGCAATATTTCAAGCTGCAAATGGGCGATTACATCTACACAGGCACCCCCTCTGGCGTGGGGCCTATAGCTATCGGCGACGAGCTTCGAGGCGTTCTGATGACCAAGGATGGCCCCAAAGAGGTATTAGCCTGTGATATAAAATAGAACGGTATTAGTAGAGTTGTTCTGCTGGGACAAGTTTTGCTGCAAGCGAAAAATTTTATCCTGAGCTGCGTTAGATTTTTCGCCGAATTGCCCGCATTCGGCTGCAAAATCTGCCTTGCCCAGAATAAAATTTTAGCGCTTTCGCTAAAACAGCCCCCAGCAGAACAACTCTAGTGCTTTGGGCACTAAGGAGTGTTACTTGTATGTACCTCTAGTTTTTCCCGTTCTTCCGCCAACCAATCTTTGTAATTGGCAGAATAGGCCTTGTTACTGAGCCGGTCTTGCAGTTTTTGCATGCGGTGCTGCTGTTTTTCCGACTTCCAGTATTTGCTCTCATAACGTAAATCATACAACTGTTTGATCAACTTTAGAAAATTGAGGTAAGCGTTTTTCTTCAGGCTGCTCAGTTGTCGGTTGCGGGTCACAAATTGTCGCGTAGCAAAAATGAGGGCTTGAAAAGAAGCCGTTTCTTCCTTATGGTAGTAGATTTTTAATTGAATAGATTTTGCCCCGAGGTGGTAAAATGCATCTGTAAATTCTACCTGGTGTAAACCCTGTAGCGCTTTGTCATATTGAGCTTGCTCGTAGCGCAAGGCCGCCAGATTGTAATGATAAGCATTGTATTGGTCTTGAGGAGGGAGGAATGTACGGTAGGATTCCAGGAAATGCTCTGTCCATTCCCAGGCTTTTAAGCGACTACCAGAGGTGACGATATTGGTGTATGTCCACTGCGAAATCCGTTGGTCTCGCAAGAGTAACTGTTCGTCAAGCAGCTTTCGATAGATTGTCAGTACCTTTTGGTAATAATGGGTTTCCCCCATGTTTATTCTTTGTACACAATAATTGAGCAGGAAATTGTAAACCGTTCGCTTTTCTTCTGGTGGGAGTGCTTCGGGATATATCTCCAGTTGCTTTTCCATGTCAGAAAATGAATGGTCATCATCTTCAGACTGTAGTAAACGTGCAAGGGCTAGGTAGATATTTATAGCCGATTGGTATTGCATTTGCTGATCTACTGCAGCTGCCTTTTGAAAAACTTCTTTTAGGTAAGACAACTCGTACTGTCCCTGGACGATGTGCTGTCGACTGAGCATATTGCAATAATTGACCAGTTGTTCCAGGGTGTAGTATTGGTCCAGCAATTGACTTTTTCGCTGTAAAGCAGAGTTGTGCTTTCTTTTTGAAGCGAGTAGGCTAATCGTGTCTTCAAAACCTGCAATTTGATAGCGAATATTTAAAGAAGTCGCGCCTTCCTCGGGGAAGTCGGCCCATTTTTTTTGCCATTTTTTTAAAATCCGCTGAGCGGGAATGACCAAACCCAGGTCTAATAAGGCCTGTATTTGCAGCGGGTAGGCTATATCTTCGTTATTTTGGAGTTCATTGTGCGCCAAAAAGGCATAGGTGGCCTGTAGTAAATCTGATAAATAATTGTTCATTGTGCTGGCCCGATAAGGTTGGTCAGGGTGTAATTGCTGCCAAAGTGTTGCTTTATCCAGCAATTGATAACTTTCTCGCTGGAAGTATTCAAGTAGCAGAACACTGAGGTTTTGCAGATGCTTATTGGTGAGGTGATAGGGAGATTGGCAGTACGCAGACCAAGCTTTTAGCTGGGGCGGAGAAAATTTATGGAGAATTTGAGAAAGTAAATTGTTTTTCATCTATGATTATTAAAAATAAAACACTGTAAATGAAGTGTTTGTGTCTTTATTGTTGTTGTGTATGTTCTATATCTTGTGATAAATGTAGCATTTTTTTCTTCACTGTCGGTCTACATTTGTAATATCAATCTGAAAGCAGGTTGGTTGGCCATTGAATCGAAATTAAATGGCTACTTTATTAAACCAATAATCCCATAAAAATTTAAAGATGTTAAGACCACTGTTACTATTTGCACTCAGTCTATTTTCCTTTGTGCTCAAGGCGCAGGATACCGACTGTAGTTTTGGTTTAGTCTTGTCCTCGGTCGAAGCCGAACCCGGTGATACTGTGACCATCGACCTAACCACTCGTCAATTCGAAGCTATTGTTGCTTTCCAATTTCAGCAGCATTGGGACCCTCAGGAATTGAGTTTTGTCGAGATTGTTTACAATCCTGCGCTGCCTTTTACGGTTGCTAACTTCAATCTGCAACCGGAGCAATTGAACCAGGGCAAGCTGAATTTTCTACATCTACAACCTTCGTTAAATGGGCTCAGTTTACCCGATGGTGAAGTGCTTTACAGTTTACGAATGCGTGTAAATGCCACCACTTCCGCTTCCTTGAGCATTAGTAGTCCCGATGATTTTTTTGTAGAGATTGTCAAAGAAAATAACCAGATAGTAGAGAATTATTATTTCCTCCATTCTACCATTGAGGTAGGGGCGGCATCAGGTGTTTCTCCTGGTCTGGCCAGTGCCTGTATTCAAGGTCAAGCTTGTAACAATCCAGCACTGGGGAGTATTCATTTTTCTCCAAGTGGGGTGGCTCCCTTTACTTACCAATGGACCAATCCGCAGGGATTCAGTAGCACTACTGCTGCGATCACCGGGCTCAATAGCGGGGTGTATCACCTACAGATTAACGCCGCAAACGGAAAAGTATCCAACGGTGATTTCTACGTATCTACCAGCTCAGAAATGCAGCTTAGCCTTGATGTTGATGCTGACGAATGTGGGGGGGCACCCGATGGCGCAGTAAGCAGCACCGTCACTGGAGGCTCGGGCAATTACAGCTACGCCTGGAGCAATGGCAGCACCACGGCTAATTTATCCTCTTTGTCGAGTGGTACTTATAGTTTGACCGTTACCGACCTTGATCTGGGTTGTAGTGTAAGCGGTTCTGCTACGGTACAGAGCTTGAGTAATATTCAAGGATATTTTACAACTATTTTCCCTTCCTGTGAAAACAGTAGTGATGGCCTTCTGACCATAAATATAGATAATGGTAGTGGGGCAGGGCCTTTTTCCTACCTCTGGTCCAATGGAGCAACAACGGCTACAGCCAATAACCTCAGCGCAGGATTTTATACAGTGACAGTGTCAGATGCAGCGGGTTGTTCGGCCATCTTCAACCGTATTCTGACCGCCACTCCTTTCGTTTTTGATGCCACGGTAACGGGAAGCAATTGTGGAGAAGCAGTAGGTAGTATTGAAGTCTTGTTATCTGAAAACGATTACAGCTTTATTTGGTCAACGGGAGCAACAACCAGTACCATCACTGATTTGAATGACGGTGATTATTCAGTTACCGTTACGAATATTGCTACCGGATGTATCGCAAGCGAGACTTATACGATCAGTAGCGAAGGGCTAATCGTCGCTTACAATATTGATTGCAACCTCGTGGGCAATAGTTACGTAGCGGATATTACCGCAGTGGTGTGGAATAATTCGGATGGGCCTTACACTTTTGCCTGGAGTACGGGTGAAACCCAGGTGAGTTCGCAGTTTTCTTCCATCACCGTTCCTGACAATGCCAACTATAGCATTACCATTACCAGTGCTTCCGGTTGTACGGAGATTATTGAGGGAATGACGGTTAATTGTAGCAATAATAATACTGAACTTTATCTAACGCCAGCTACTAGTAATTTGAATGACGGCGAAAGTATTTGCTTGTCGGTACGTGCCAATCAATTTACGGGTATCAATGGCACGCAATTTACCCTCAGCTGGGATGAGGATTTGCTGACTTACACTGGTATTGGTAACTTTTTGCTGGACGGCCTGACAAGCAGTAATTTTGGTACTGGTCTGTTAGAAGATGGATTACTGACCGTTTCCTGGCTGGCTTCTGATTTGATCAATGGCGTGAGCCTCCCGGATAATAGTGTGCTTTTTGAGCTTTGTTTGCAGGTTAGCAGTACTGCTGCGGCTACGACCAGTGTTATTTTCGCTAATTCTCCTGCCCCTCTGGAGATCACGAATTCCAACAATGAGGTCATTTCTGCTAGCACCACCAGCGCACAATTGATCCTCAATGACCCAGGCACCACGGGCGATCTTACTTTTATCGTAGGTGATGACAATGTGGGTATCGGAGAACAATTTTGTGTTCCCTTACGGGCTAATCATTTTACCAACTTGATTGGCCACCAGTTGACGCTCACCTGGGATCCTGCTGCACTACAATACACTGGAGTACAAGCCTTGAATCTTCCCAATCTGAGCGTAAACAGTTTTGGATCTTTGGCTGAAGCACAAAACGCAGGCCGCTTGCGGATGCTCTGGCGAAATATTAATGTTACAGGTATAAGTCTGGCCAATGAGACGGTGCTGGTAGAGGTCTGCTTTACGGCCCTAGGACCAGAAGGTACTTACCCCATTGATTTCTCTACCGAGGTATTGCCAGTAGAAGCGGTGGATGCCAACTACGAGAATCCTTTGGTTCAAACAGTAGCAGGTACCATTACTATTGGCGAAGGCTTGCAGGACGCAGCCAGCTTGCGCATCGTCAGTGCTGGTGCAGAGCCGGGTGCAACTATCTGTGTACCAGTAGAGGCCGTTCAGTTTTCGGAAATTGTAGGTATGCAGTTTAGCATCAATTGGGATGTGAACCGGTTGATCTTCGACGAATTGCTGGTGCTGGACAATCTTCCTGGACTACAGGAAAACAATTTCAACGTCATAGCAGAAGACGGTATCCTGAATTTGTCCTGGGTAGGGAATCTTGCCGAGCCAGCAACCCTTGTGGAAGGCACCCCGCTTTTTGAATTGTGCTTTACTGCCCAGGCTACAGAAGGCCCTGCTGGCGTGATATTCTCAGGGCAGCCTACCGCAATGGAGTTTATCCGCGACAACAACCTACTGGCTTTTATTCCTATCAATGGAGAAATTACCATCAGTGTCGATGGCCTGGTTTGGCCTGGCGACACCAATGAAGATGGCCTGGCCAATAACCTTGACTTACTGAACATTGGTTTAGGCTTTGGTAGCCAGGGTGCTGCACGTAACCATCCTTCTTTGCAATGGTTGGCCCAATATGCTCCCAACTGGGAAGAAGAAACACCCGCTTCTGGTGTCAATTACCGGCACGCTGATACCAATGGCGATGGCACCATAAATGCCCTGGACACCCTGGCGCTGTCTTTGAACTGGGGACAGGAAACAGGAAACTTTTCGCCTGGTACTGCGGAGAACTTCTTTACTGGCGCACCTTTTTACGTACAAGCCGATACCGTACAGGCTGGAGCTACTGCCCGATTACCTATTGTGTTGGGGGTTCCTGATGAGGAAATAAATGGCGCCTACGGCGTAGCCTTTACGATTCGTTATCCGACAGAAATGATCACCCCTGGCTCTCTTCATATCAATGCGGATGGCTGGTTGGGTGCAGCAGAAGACAATCTCCTGTTGATGTTCCGTGATTATCCCGCACAGGGTAGGGCAGAAGTAGCCATGGTTCGTACCGATGCCCAGGAACAAAGCGGCGGCGGTACCATAGGTGAATTGATCATCATCATGGAAGATGTTATTCTCCGTGGTTTGGTAGATGTAATCGTCCCGATTAGAATTGAAGGAGTGACCTTGATTAATTTCAGTGAACAACAATTACCTACCGCTCCTAAGGAAACCTATACACTCGTAGAAGGGGTGACGGAGACTACCTCACCAGCTTGGGCCAGTAACATTTCCGTGCAACCTAATCCAACTTCCGGGCCACTCAATATCCAGATGGGAGAAGTAGCGGTGGAATACATTCGCCTGACCGATTCAAAAGGAAGACATCTTTTTGAAGAAAAAACACCAGATGGACAGCTTGATTTAAGTGCTCTACCTGCGGGTGTGTACTATCTCCAGTTGCAAACCCAAGAGGGTAGCATCTACGAAAAAGTAGTTAAGCTCTAATTCCAGATTGCTATATACGCTGCTCTCTCTGATACTTATTTAATCCCTCAAAAAATAAATTCATGTTACGAAATATCTTATTTGTTTTTTCCTTGCTGTTTGCGCTTGTTGGCATGGCGCAGCCCTTCACCGTAGCTGGTGTTATTGAAGCCTCCAATGGGGAAGCTATTGGCAGCATGACCATAGCGCTCTTAGCCGCTGATGGCAGTGTTCTCAGTACCCAGTCGGTAGATTGTGATGGCCAGTATACTTTCTCCGGCTTGGAAAGTGGCGTTGATTACAGCCTGCGTTTGGATAAGGAAAATAGCAGCGCCTTCAACGGTGTTTCTACTTTCGACCTGGTCTTGATTTCCAGGCACCTGTTAGACGTACAACCTTTTAGTAATCCCTACAGTGTAGTTGCTGCCGATGTGGATGAATCCGGGGTCATATCTATTACGGATATAATGATTGCTCAGTCTATCGTCTATGCTCAAGTGACGAGCTTTCCTGGTCAGAACTGGTTTTTCTTCAATGAGGGAAACTCCTTGCCTGCCACGGAATTTCCGATTACGCTTACGGCTGATTTATTGGATTTCAACTTCATCGGCGTCAAAAAAGCAGACGTCAATAACTCTGCAAATACTTGTGAATAATTTTATTATCCTCCTAAAAACTCCCAACCTCATGACTAACTATAAATATCTCTTGTTCGTATTTCTTTTCCCAATGGTAGGCTTTGCCCAAAATACCATTAGCGGGGACATTGTATTACCCAACGCTTTGCCAATCTGTAATGTACTGGTAGAATTGCTTGATCAGAACGATCAGGTGATCCGCCAGGATGTCAGTGAAGAAGATGGTACATTTCAATTGTTGAATGTGCCCAATGGAACCGATTACACCCTGCGCTTCTTCAAAGAAGGTTCCTACCTAAATGGTACGTCTACCTTTGATTTGGTCTTGTTGGCAAGAAACATTTTGGGTATAGAACCATTGCCACTTTATGCCCTTTGGGCGGCTGATGTCAATGACACTGGCACAGTGACGACCCTGGATATGGTCTTGATCCGAAAACTGATCCTGCAAATAGACACGACCTTTCCTGCCACATCTTGGGGCTTTGATGAGGCCGACGCTACAAACTGTGACAACCGGATTGAAATTCCTGCCCTAGCAGAGTCTCTCAGTGTTTCGGTCGTAGGCGTAAAACGCGGCGACCTAAACAATAGCAATGCGATGATCTGCCAGTAGCACAATTCTTTTATACAAAAGGCACTGTTGGGTTTCCCGAACAGTGCCTTTTGTGTTTTTAGTAACCATCTATACCGTGCTCTGTAGTGTCGGGTTTTATACCCGACCATATATTCCGTGCTCCGTAGTATTGGGTTTTATACCCGACAAAGGAGCATGGAGCGGAGTAGGAGACAGCCCAGAGTCAAGGCATGGTCCCACAAACGCTTATTTTTTGTACAATTCCTTTCCTGCCTCTTCGTACTTGTCTCCCTCGGCCCATACGGGTACATTAGGGCTATTGGCGATCATTCGGCAGCAGTGTGCGAAGGCCTGGCAATACTTCTTGAGGTAAGCATAGTCGATGCTTGCGGCTTCGTCTGTTACCTGGTGATAGTGCTGAAGGATTTCTGCATCAAATTCTGAAAAACCAGGACTAAAGGTCAGGGCAGGCACCCCCTTACGGGCAAAAGATACATTGTCGGAACGATCAAAAAGACCTTGTTCTGGTGCAGGGTCGGGAATAATTTTCATTCCGAAAGGTGCCACGCCAGCTTCAAGCATCTCATTAGTACCTGTACGGTCCCAGCCAAAGATAGAAACAGCACCAGTGTCGTTATATCCAGCTCCATCAGTGTTAAAATTGAAGATCACTTGATCCAATGGAATCAGCGGATGATCAGCATAGTAAGCACTACCCAATAAGCCTATCTCTTCACCCGTCACGGCGAGCACGATGATGGAGCGCTTGGGCCGCATTTCGGCAAGTGCCCGAGCGGTATTAAGCAGCGCGATGGTACCAAAGGCATTGTCACGTGCACCATTGAAGATGCTATCCGTTTCGGTGTATTGGCCTCCTTGTTTACCAACGCCAACGTGGTCGTAATGTGCGGTGATGAGCAGGTATTCATCCTTTAAGTCGGGGTCAGTACCTTCCAGAACGCCAATGACGTTTTGCGACTGTACCTTGTTGCGGATAAACCCGGTAGAGTTCAATTGTACTTTTAGCTTTTTAGCAGATTGAATGTCCGTAAACGAAAGCGCATCTACTTTATTCAACCACGCATAGGTGATCTTGCTATCCTCTTCCTCTTCTTCCATAATTTGCAAGGATTCTCCACCAAAATAGCCGGCAAACATCTCCCAGGGGAAAGGCAATTGATACAATTCAACCAGGGCTATGGCTCCCCGTTCTTCCGCCAGCTTACGCTTGGCACCCATGGCTCCAACAATGCTGCCAGGGTCTTTTGCACCCGGAGGGCCAGGCAAAACGAATACGACTTTTCCCGTCACATCCAGCCCGGCGTAATCATCATGCTCCGTCGCAGCGTCTACCCATCCGTGACCAGCAAATACCCCTTTGGCTTTAGCATTAACAGCGGGTCCTGAAAGGATGATGAAATCACTTCCAGACTTAAGGCTAGTGCCATTTACAGTCATGGAAGAAGAAATAGGAGGCTGTGTAGCGGCGAAAGGAATACGCTGGAAATGGTCGGTCATGCCAGCAGGTGGCTGGTAACCATAAGCACGCAAGTGGGCTGCAATGTACGCTGCGGCCATGTCATTGCCACGGCTGGCAGTACGACGGCCTTCGAGTGCATCACTCGCAAGAAATTCCATTTGCGTCCGGATATCGTATTCATTGAACGAAAACTCCGGTGCTTTATCGCTCTGTTGAGCCGTACTATAATTGACCAATCCCAGGGTCAAAAGTAGAAAAAGATAATACCGCATAAAATCTTGTTGATATTAATAGATAATTAGGCATTGCCTGTTGTGTTTCGGGCTCGAAGATAGTTATAAGTGTTAAAAATAAGCCCCTACTACCGTGTAGTAAGGGCTTGAAGTATCGCTTTTGCGGTAGAACGACCGCCTAATGCTGTCATTATCGATCGCTTCGCCTACTTTTAGTCAATATTAGGCTGCGGCGTCGTCCGCAGGTAAGGCTTGATTTTGGTGTGTCCTTTGGGGAATTTTGCCGGAATATCAGCATCTGCAATACTGGGTAAAATCACTACGTCCTGCCCTTGCTCCCAATCTACGGGGGTAGCAACACTGTAATTGTCCGTTAATTGTAAAGAATCAATAACCCGCAGAATTTCGTAAAAATTGCGACCGGTACTGGGAGGATAAGTCAAGGTCAACCGGATCTTCTTGTCGGGGTCAATCACAAAAACAGAGCGTACCGTAGCCTTGGCCGTAGCGTTGGGATGGATCATGTCGTACAGCTCCGCCACCTTGCGATCATGATCGGCGATCACCGGGAAGTTCATTTTTACTTCCTGGGTTTCTTCGATATCCTTGATCCATTCGTGGTGATCCGTTAAAGGATCAACGCTCAATGCGATGGGTTTTACACCTCGTTTGGCAAACTCTTCTTTTAGCGCTGCGGTGCGTCCTAGCTCTGTTGTACAAACAGGCGTAAAATCTGCTGGGTGAGAGTAAAATACGACCCAGTGGTCACCTGCCCAGTCGTAAAAATCAATATCTCCTTGAGTGGTTGCTGCTTTAAAGTTGGGAGCACTGTCCCCTAATCGTAATGACATGTTATTATGGTTTTTTGTTGAAAAGATTGTTTTAAAAACTTTCACTGCCAGGTAGTACGAGGTTTTGTTTGAACGCTACCTTCTTACGTAACCTTGGTGATGCGGTTCTATCCGTGAGTGCACCTTGCATAAAATCATGTAACAAGAGACTAATGGCCTTGGTTTCAGTAAGAAAGCCATCATGGCCAAAATTGCTGTTAATGACTTCAAAACGGGCGCCAGGAATATGTTCTGCTAATTCCGACTGTTCCGCCACCGGAAAAAGCAGGTCGCTATCTACACCAATCACCAGTGTGTTGGCTGTTATTTTAGCAAGTGCTTGAGCAATACCTCCACGATTACGCCCTACATTATGGGCATCCATGGCCTTGCTGAGTATCCAGTAGGACTCGGGACTAAATCTTTGCCACAGCTTCTCTCCCTGATACCGCTGGTAGCTGCTAGCACGAAAATCATCAAGCTTATCGTGTTCTGTTTCTGCCTGGCCGTATTCGTAGGTTTGATAGTGACGATAGGATAGCATCGCAATTGCGCGAGCTGTTGCCAGCCCTTTATGCCCACCTTCCTTGGTTCCATCACCAAAAGTAGCATCAGCTTGCAAAGCCATCCTTTGCGCCTCATTGAAGGCGATTCCCCAGGGAGAATGCCGAGCGTTGGTGGCCAATAGGCAAAGATGTTGAAATCGTTGCGGGTAAATTACGGCCCACTCCACCAGTTGTTGGCCACCTAAGGAACCACCAATGCCCAGCTGAATTTGGTCAATTTCTAAATGCCTTGCCAGTAATTCGTGTGCTTTGGCCATGTCTCTGGTCGTAAGCTGGGGAAAAGTCAAGCCATAAGGCTGCCTTCCATTGGGGCGCCAGTCGTCTGGTCCTGTACTCCCGTAACAAGAACCCAGAATGTTGGCACAAACGATGAAATGCCGCTCAGGATCGATGGTTTCTCCCTTGCCTACCAATCCTGGCCACCATCCCATTGGGTTGGTATTGCCCGTAAGGGCGTGACAAACCCACACGACGTTGTCTTTGCTTTTGTTAAGCTGCCCAAAGGTTTGATAACCAATGGTTATCCTGTCTAATTGTTGACCAGATTCCAGCGGAAAAGGATGATCACTATGCAAATACTGCATGAAGAAAAAATGTTGAAAATGAAAGAACTACATAAGAAGACCTATATACCTTGCCTTATGTGGTTCAATTAATTAAGCCGTTACTGGGGTGCCAATTTTAGCGAAAGCTTGTTCAAAATCCGCCTTAATATCTTCAATGTGTTCAATGCCCACACTCACCCGTAGCAGATTGGGTAATACACCGGCTTGGATCTGTGCTTCGGCCGACAACTGCTGGTGCGTGGTAGCCGCAGGCTGGATGATCAGCGTTTTAGCATCTCCAACATTGGCGAGATGACTCACCAATTGAAGACTATCTACAAGCTGAGTCGTTTGTTGTTGACTACCCTTGAGGGTAAAACTCAGCACGCCTCCGAAGCCATTGTGCAAAAAGCGTTGGGCATTTTTGTGGTTAGGGTGGGAGGGGAGCCCCGGGTAATTGACCTGTGCTACCTGCGGGTGTTGCTCTAGCCAGGTGGCCAGGGCCAAAGCATTATCCGCAGTGCGTTGTACGCGCAAACTCAAGGTTTCCAATCCCTGTAACAATAAGAAGGAGTTGAAAGGACTAAGTGCTGGGCCAAAGTCGCGTAATCCTTCTACCCGTGCCCGAATAGCAAAGGCTATATTGCCAAAGGGGCCATCTGCACCAAAAACATCAGAGAAGACCAGGCCGTGATAGCCTTCCGAAGGTTCACTGAATAAGGGGAACTTACCATTGCCCCAGTTGTAGTTGCCACCATCAACAATGACACCACCAATGCTGGTGCCGTGCCCACCAATCCACTTGGTGGCTGACTCCACAACCACATTGGCCCCGTGCTTCAAAGGTTGACAGAGGTAGCCTCCTGCACCAAAAGTATTGTCAACGATCACCGGCAAATCATGCTGTTGAGCAACCTCAATGATCCCCGCAAAATCTGGCACGCTAAAACGCGGATTACTGATACTTTCGAAATAAATAGCCTTGGTGTTTTCGTCGATCAGGCGCTCGTAATCAGCGGGTTCTTCTCCTTTGGTGAATCGTGCTTCAATACCCAGGCGCTTGAAGGCCACCTTGAACTGGTTGTAGGTCCCACCGTAAAGATTGGCAGAAGAAACGAAGTTATCGCCCGCTTGCAGGATATTGGTCAAGGCGATAAACTGTGCCGCCTGTCCAGAACCAACCGCTACTGCGGCAACGCCTCCTTCCAGGGCTGCTACCCGCTTTTCGAAGACATCGGTCGTGGGGTTCATGATACGGGTGTAGATATTGCCGAACTCTTTGAGTGCAAAGAGATTAGCGCCGTGTTCGGAGTCCTTAAAGGTGTAGCTGGTCGTTTGGTAAATAGGCACTGCCCGCGAGCGGGTGGTTCCTTCTACCTCTTCCTGACCAGCGTGTAATTGTAAAGTTTCAAATCTAAGATTGGACATCATTTATTGTTTTTGTGGGTAATGAATAGCATAACTAGCCCGGCATAGCGAAGACAATAGTGCGTATTACCCCTTAGGGTAAACAACTAAAGCCCTCCTGTATGCGCAGGACGGAGTTAACAGCAACAACAACAGCAAGCTGTCATAGCACGCTGTTCAACAATGGAACTGAAAGGAAAAAGTGGAAATGGCACTGTGGCCGAAAAATGATTCATTATATCCCGATTTTATATTTCCCCCCAGCAATACGCTGAGGAGGCGGGATTTGGCACCTTTTGCTCCCTGGGAGGAGCAAGGTTGCCAGGGTTTCATTGAGCCCGATCTCTCAACCCTTCGGTATAAAATCGGATATCCGGAGAAATCCGATCAGGTTGCAAATGTAAAGGGGTAAAATGTAAAAGTCAACTAAATTAGTAGGAATTAATATTTTTTTTCTAAATCAACCTAACTTGCGGGCCAATTGTTCTACCGAAGACCAACTAAAAAGCAAGCATGAAAGTTACCTTAGCAAGACTGGATGATGCCTTCCATATGCAGGCCAGCAACGAAGACGGCCTCACCGTGCACAGCGATGGATCTCCTGAAATCGGTGGTCACAACCTGGCCATGCGTCCTATGCAGATGGTCCTGGCAGCGCTGGGGAGCTGCAGTAGTATCGATGTCATCCATCTCCTCAACAAGCAACGCCAGCCCTTGCGGGACATCAAGATTGAACTCAAGGGAGAACGAGTAGATACGGTTCCCAATGTCTTCAAAGCCATCCACGTCCACTACCAACTCTTTGGCGATCTCGATGAGAACAAGGCAGAACGTGCCTGCCGAATCAGCATGGAGAAATTATGCTCCGTCTCCATGATGCTGAAGGAATCAGTGGATATTACCTGGTCGTATGAGGTTTTGGCGTAAAGCTAAATCATTCGCTGCGTGAGTTCCGAGCATCGGAACGAACACTCCCACGAACCCGAGCATCGGGTGAGTACTACCGCGAGTCCCCTAGGGACGAGCACTATTAACTCCCCAAAGCCATCAACGCCTTTGGCTCCCGGTCGGCCGTCATGGCCATCACGACGGCGGCGGTACAGAATACGGGGCTGGTAATGCAATGGTGCCCACTCCAGGAAGCGTTGCCGTTTTGGATATTGCTGTACAATTCGTTCATCCGGCTGTACCAGGCTTCCCATTCAGCGCCACCCATAGCGGCCAGGGATTCGGAAGTAAGCATGTGACTAAGGAACTCTTCTCCACCGTTGTTGCCAAAACCTCGCTGTACATCCTCGCGGAGTACTTGACGGGCCGCCTGCACATTGGCTACGTAGTCAGCAGCCATGGTAGTTGCTTCGTCTTCAGAAACGCCTTGTTGGCGCAAAGCTTCTATGGCCAATTGGCTGGACAAAGTGTCTGTTTGCTGATTCATTTCACTGAGGGCCTGGCGAGTCATGTTTGCGGAAGAAGCCGTGGCTCTTTGGGTACTGGACAAGGCGTAAAGCGCTACGCCCGCTGAACTTTCGGTACTGACGCTGCCATCAGCATAAACATTGCTACGCTGGTACTGCTGTGAGCGCTGGATGGCATCGCGATTAACGGGCCGTCCTACACGCTCGGCCAGCTCGAGGGCATTGTTGCCCATGGCGGAATTGAGGACGGTGGCCCAACCCCGGTTGTTCCAGCTGCCGTCGGTTTCCTGTGAGGCTTCCAACATGGCGATGCAACGATCTAAGGCTGCGGTCACCCGTTGGTAAACCAAAGGATCGTGAGAGAGATAAGGCGTCAGCCGGGCAAAAAACTGAGCCGCTAGTGCTACGTCTACATTTGCACCCAATTTAGTCTGCGGCTGGGTACCTGTGCGTTCCGTAATATTGAACGACTGATGGTCAGCGGCTTCGGTGGCAGAAATCAAGTATTCCGTAGCGTTGGCCAGGGTAGGGCGGTAGGCTCCTTGCTGCAGAGTAGTGCCGGAGCGGAGGAAAGCCATAGCAACCAGTGCGGTCGTTGCCGGATCAGTAGCTACCTGCTGTGGGTCGCGAACATTTTGTCGGCTGTGCAGTCCTGCTCCCCAGCCGCCATCAGCAGCCTGGTTTTCGGCCAACCAGACCAGGCTTTGCTGGAGATAATCAGGCAGCGGAGCAAAATCCTCATTGGACGGAATACCCCAATCGCGGTCGGCCATTTCGGCAATAACCGTTTCATTAGGCACATAAAAAGAACCTACCCGCACCTGTGCCCAGCCATCATAACGATTGGAGGCGACTACGAGTGCGATAAGGGAACTTATGAAAAAGAGAAAAAATCCGAGAATAAAGAGAGATGATTTACGCATGTTGGAGGGTTATTGGTCATTAAAGATGTAAGTATTCGAGCTAAAATAAGATGTTTCAAGTTACAAAATGATTGGTACAAAGGCAATTATCCTGTTAGACTATTGTACTTTTGTGCCCTCAAATAAGTGTTAAATATGATACAGGCAACTGCAGTGCTGTTGATCCATTGTCCAGATCAAAAAGGGATCGTAGCAGCTGTTACCGATTTTTTGCACAATAATGATGGCAATGTTATCTCGCTAGAGCAACATGTAGACCCCAATCTAGGGCATTTTTTCATGCGGGTAGAATGGGAATTAAGTGGTTTTGCGATCAGTGCAGAAAAGATTGAAGATTATTTTGCGACGCTGGTAGGGAATAAATTCGGCATGGCTTGGCAACTTCATTTTACAGATCGTAAGCCACGAATGGCCATTTTTGTATCCAAAGCCTCGCACTGTTTTTACGATATTTTGCAACGCTATTCTTCGGGCGAATGGCAGGTAGAAATACCGGTGATTATCTCCAATCACGATGCCTTGGGCGCCATTGCCGAGCGTTTTGGGATTGACTTTAAGGTCTTTCCTATCGATAAAGCCAACAAAGCGGAACAGGAATCCTTAGAGAAAAAATTGATCAAAGAGTTAAAGGTTGATTTTATTGTACTTGCGCGCTACATGCAGATCCTGTCGGATGAATTTTGCGCGAGTTTCCCAAATCAAATCATTAATATTCACCATTCTTTCTTACCTGCGTTTAAAGGAGCCAGACCGTATCATTCTGCCTATGAGCGGGGCGTCAAAGTGATTGGCGCCACCAGTCATTATGTAACACCTGACCTTGATGAGGGGCCAATCATCGCCCAGGATGTCACGCATGTGAGCCACCGCGATGATCCTACGGAACTGGTACGGAAGGGGAAAGACATCGAAAAAAGAGTCCTCTCTCAAGCGATTCGTGCCCAGTTGGAACATAAAATTTTGCCTTTTGGCAACAAAACAATAGTGTTTCATTAAAAATCAATATTTTCGACCATTACTTACTTCATAACTGATATCCATGTCTGCACCTCTTAATATTATATTTCTTGCTTCAGAAGGCGTTCCGTTTGTGAAAACAGGTGGTTTAGCGGATGTTGTCGGGGCTTTGCCAAAAGCGCTAAAAGACCTCGGACACCAGGTGCGTATTGTTTTGCCCAAATACAGCAAGATTGATCCCGTTAAATTTGGTCTCCAACGCTTTCAAGATTCAATGGGCGTATGGATGGGAGGAGGTGTTCAAGAGTGGTGCGCGGTAGATGTCGCTTACATGGAGGGTGATATCCCGGTGTATTTTATCGAAAACTGGAAGTTTTTTGATCGTGATGGCATCTATAACGATGCTAATAATCGGGATTTTAATGACAATCCTGAGCGTTACGCCTTTTTTACCAGAGCTGCCCTGCAGTTGTGTATCGATCAGCAGTGGCCCACCGATATTGTCCATAGCCATGACTGGCAAACAGCCCTGGCACCCGGTTATTTGAAAACCTGGTTTCGTAATGAGCCCATTTTGAGTAAAGCAGCAGGTGTATTCACCATCCATAATATCCAATACCAGGGCAATTTCCCTAAGACCCGCTGGCCTTACATCGGCCTGGGTTGGGAAAACTTCACTTCCGACAAGTATGAAGACCACGACCGCATCAACTATCTGAAAGGAGGAATCGCTTTCTCCGATATGGTCAATACGGTTAGTCCTACTTACGCCTTTGAAACCAAGAGTTCGGAACTGGGCATGGGCATGAACAGCCAGCTGAACGCCAAAGGCGGAGCCTACGTAGGTATTTTAAACGGGGTAGATTACGCAGATTGGGATCCGGCAACCGACAAAAACCTTCCTGCGACTTACTCTCCGAAGAAGATGGCTGGTAAAGCAAAATGCAAAAGCGTTTTGCAAGAAATGTTTGGTCTGGAAGTAAATCCCGATATCCCCTTAGTCGGCGTTGTGAGTCGTTTTGCTGATCAGAAAGGGTTGGATCTATTCTATGGTGCTATCCACGGAGCTGTCAATCGCATGAGGGTTCAGTTTATCGTGCTGGGGTCGGGTGACAAGCAGTTGGAAGCAGCTTACAAGCAGCTACCTGGGCAGTACCCTGGTCGAGTGGGTACCTTTATAGGTTATGATGACCCCAAGGCGCACTTGATTGAAGCAGGTTCCGACTTCTTTGCGATGCCTTCCCGTTTTGAGCCTTGCGGTCTTAATCAAATGTATTCACTTAAGTATGGCACCCTGCCCATTGTACGCGCAACGGGTGGATTAGCTGATACCGTCATTCAATACAATGAGCAGTCTGGCGAAGGGACTGGATTCAAATATACCGACAATACCCCCATTGCCATTGTTGATGTCATAGGCTGGGCCGTAAGTACCTTCTATGATCGCAAACCACATCTGCAGGCAATGATCCAAAGGGCGATGGCCCAGGATTTCAGCTGGCTCCAGAGTGCTCGCCAGTACGAAGAACTGTACCGCGAGGCATTGCGGCGCAAGTGGTAATCCTTTCCAAATGTTAAAAAATGAAGTTTTTTGAAAAAAAATGGGTTCCAACTCAACCTTAATAGATGTATATACATTTATTGTGGAAACATTTTACATCAAAATCACTTTAAAAACTTAATTATGAAAACATTCAGCATTCTTTTCGCTGCTTTGGCTACCATTACCTTGGCATTTACAGGTCCAGTTGAGACGGTAACCGTTGACACCGACGCTTCCGTAATTACCTGGAAAGGCTACAAAGTATTGGGTTCACACACCGGTACCATCAAAGTAAATACGGGTAACCTGCAAATGGAAGACGGTCAATTGGTAGGTGGTTCTTTCACTATTGATATGAATACCATCAACTGTACTGACCTACAGGGAGAATACAAAGGTAAATTGGAGGGCCACCTCAAATCAGCTGATTTCTTTGGTGTAGAAAAATACCCAACTGCTACATTCAAAATTACCAATGTAGTTAGCCGTGGTACACCTGGTGCTTACAAAATTTCTGGTAACCTCACCATCAAGGAAACAACCAAAGCAATTCGTTTCAACGCCAATATTGGTGAAGAAAATGGCAAGCAAATCGCTACCGGTGACATTCAAATCGACCGCTCTGATTTCGATATCCGCTACGGTTCTGGTAGCTTCTTCGACAACCTCGGAGACAATACTATCTACGATGAGTTTGACCTGAGCGTTCGCTTGGTCTTGAACTAAGGAGGTATTAAGTACGAGGTACTTGGTATTTTGTATAAAAAAACAATCCCCCGTTTGGTATGTACCAAGCGGGGGATTGTTGTATATAAAACAGCCTTTAGGCAGCGTCTAAAAGGCAAGTGATAGACTTTGGTAGATCAAATCCCTGTACCCCTGTCCGCTTGGCCAGGCGGGCTCTACCAAATACCAAGTACAGGAAGGTTTGCTATGACAGTCAACCGTTGAGTTGTTTTACTAAAGCAAACCTGACTAACCTTTCACCTCATTCTTCCCCGCCAAGTCCAGGAAGAAGGCATACTGTAGCGCCACTTCTTTCAGTCGCGCAAAGCGCCCGGAAGCTCCACCATGACCAGCATCCATATTGGTGTGCAAGAGGAGTGGGTTTTTATCGGTTTTCATCTCCCGCAGCTTAGCCACCCATTTGGCGGGTTCCCAGTACTGCACCTGCGAATCATGTAAGCCCGTGGTCACTAAGGTAGCAGGATAGTCTTTTGCTTCTACTTGATCATAGGGAGAATAGGAGAGGATGTAATCGTAAGCTTCCTTCTCATTGGGGTTGCCCCATTCGTCGTATTCACCCGTCGTCAGCGGTATGCTTTCGTCCAACATGGTCGTAATGACATCTACAAAAGGCACGGCAGCAACCACGCCTTTCCACATATCGGGGCGCATATTCATCACAGCACCCATCAACAAGCCTCCGGCACTACCGCCTTGGGCGTAGAGTTGGTCTTTGGCCGCGTATTTTTCGGCCACCAAGTACTCACCACAATCGATAAAGTCGTTGAAGGTATTCTTCTTATTCATCAGTTTACCATCTTCGTACCAATGGCGACCCATTTCTTCACCGCCGCGAATGTGCGCAATCGCAAATGCAAATCCACGATCTAACAGACTCAATCGAGCAGAACTAAAGTAAGGGTCCATACTGGCACCGTAAGAGCCGTAGCCGTAGAGCAGCAATGGTTGGGTACCATCTTTTTTGAAATCTTTGTGGTAAACAATGCTGATTGGAACGCTAACCCCATCGCGTGCTTTGGCGTAGATACGCTCAGAAACGTAGTCATCTGAATTGAAACCACCCAACACTTCCTGCTGCTTAAGTAGCTCCATTGCTTTGGTTTTCATGTTGTAGTCGTAGGTAGTCGGTGGTGTCGTCATCGACTGGTAGCCAATTCGCAGCACCTCCGTATCAAACTCAGGATTGGTATCCGTGTAGGCCAGGTAGGCATCCTCACCAAAGTCGATGTAGTGCTCTTTGCCTTCCCAGGGGCGAACCCGCAGTTGGGTAATACCATTCTTACGTTCACTCAACACGAGATAGTTCTGGAAAATCTCCATGCCCTCCAGCAGCACATCTTTGCGGTGAGGGATCACTTCCGTCCAGTTGTCCTTAGTCGTTGCGTTTTCGGGGGTAGACATCAGGCGGAAATTTTGGGCATCCAGGTTGGTACGGATGTAGAACTTATCGCCAAAATGAGCAATACCATATTCCAGGCCACGTTCACGAGGCTGGATCATCCGAAATTCCCCGGTAGGGTTGTTGGCGTCAAGCACCTGGTATTCCTGACTCAGCGTCTGGTAAGCACCAATAATGATGTACTTTCTGGATTTTGATTTGTAGACAAAAGCGGAAAAGGTATCGTCTTTTTCTTCATACACCAATACATCTTTCGTACTAGAAGTCCCAAGTCGGTGGCGGAAAATTTTCACGGGCCGCAACGTTTCGTCCTTAACCGCGTAGAAGACATGCTGGTTGTCATTGGCCCAAACCGCTCCCCCCGTTGTGTTGGGGATTTGATCTTCTATCATCTCACCCGTCTTGAGGTTTTTGAAGCGGATGGTGTAGATCCGGCGACTGAGCGTATCCTCTCCATAAGCCAGCAGCTCATTGTTGGGGCTCACCGAACGGCTGCCGACATTAAAGTAGCTAAAATCTTTGGCCAGCACATTCACGTCGAGCATGACCTCTTCTTCCGCTTCCAAAGTACCTTTCTTCCGGGAATAGATAGGATATTCCTGGCCTTCTTTGTAGCTGGTGAGATAGAAGTAACCATTGTCTTTATAAGGCACTGATTGGTCGTCTTCCTTGATACGGCCTTTCATTTCTTCGAAGAGCTTGTCCTGGAAGTCCTTCGTGTGGGACATCATCTCGTCCGTATAAGTGTTTTCAGCATTCAAATAGGAGATGACCTCGGGGTTCTCGCGTTCATTGAGCCAGTAGTAGTTATCCGTCCGGGTATCCCCATGAATAGTCAGTTCTTTCGGGATTTTGGTAGCTACAGGTGCTACGATATCCGTCTTTTGATACATGACCGATTCTTTTTGTTCCGTCATTTTCGTCTCTGGTTGGCAAGCGGTTAAAAAAAGCATTAAACCGCTAAGTAAGCAAATCATTCTCATTAACATAGTTTTTTGAAGGTAAGTTGAACAAGGAGGTATTCACAATAAAGTTAAGGTCTTTTTTATCAATATGGTTTTCCCAAATTGGAAAGCTGCAAATATGCTTCCTTTTGCAGTACTTTGTAGCGTTCAAAAATAATAGACCTCAAGGCACTCACTTTGAATTCCTAAACTTACCTTTGCGGCGATGCGCCTCCGGACGTCATATCGACAAATATTAACCATCTCTGCTCCCATCATGATTGGGAGTGCTGCTCAGAATATCATTACGCTGACAGACCGCATTTTTCTTTTCTACCTGGGGGTGGATGATTTTGCGAGTATTGGTTTTGTAAGCGTGTTTTACCTCATCGTAGCCGCCATTGGTTTTGGCTTTAGCCGAGGGGGACAAATCCTCATCGCACGTAGTGCTGGCGCTCGTAAGGAGGTAGAGGTAGGCCGCACTTTCCACTCGGTCTTCATGTTCGAGTTGTTTTTATCGGTATTGCTTTTTCTCTTCATGACCTACGGCTGCTATTACCTTTTTAGCTTACTGGTAGACTCTGAAGTGGTTTTTGCCAAGAGCCTGGAGTATGTGGATACCCGCAAGTGGGGTGTTTTCTTTTCCTATACTGGGGTAGCGCTTATTTCCCTTTACACGGGGATCGCACGACCAAAGTTCTTGATTTTTGATACTGTTTTGCTGGCTGTCGTCAATATTGTGCTAGATTATGTATTGATATTTGGCCACTGGGGTTTTCCTGAAATGGGGATTGCTGGGGCTGGACTGGCCTCCACTTTAGCTGAAGTAGCCGCTTTTGTGGCCTTCATTTTATACATGATCTACGACAAGCAAAACCGCCGCTACCGCATCTTTCGCTGGCCTCAAATCGACTGGACGCTGATCAAGGAACAATATAAAATATCCATCCCCTTGGTGGCACAACCACTCATCGGCCTGGGGAGTTGGTTTTTGTTTATGGCCATCATCGAAAACCTGGGTGAAGAAGCTTTGGCAATTACCATTCTGGCACAGATGGTCTACTTGGTATTGTCTATCCCCACCTGGGGTTTTTCGGCAGGTGTTGGCACCTTGGTGGGTGGGTTCATTGGGCACCAAAAACGTCAGGCAGTGATCCCGATTATTTGGAAGACAGGCTTCTTTTCATTGTTCGTGACCATGGCCATCACCATTCCTTTTCTCTTGTTCCCTTATGCTTCACTGACGCCCTTTCTTGGTGCAGAAGGAATTCCACTTATTAAAAAAGCCATGCCAGTCTTTTACGTTTTAGCGGGTACCTTATCCGTCTTCTCTTTGGGGAGCGTAGTGTTTAGTGGTGTTTCTGGCGTAGGAGCCTCTGCCTACGCACTCAAGATTCAGTCTTACGGCATCGTCTTCTACCTGGCCTACATCTATATTCTCGTCGAATATTTCCAAACCAGCTTACCCTGGGCTTGGGCGGTAGAAATCTTCTATTGGCTCATCGTCGGACTTTGGTCCTTGTGGTACTTGTATTCCCGGCGTTGGTATGGGAAGCTGTAGCTGTTCTATTGTTTCCTTTGGGGCCTTGCCGGAAAATCCTATGTATTATTGCCAATAACCTTGTTTACCCAGGCCTGGGTAAACAAGGTTAATATTCTATTATTTATACTTACTGCTCAAGCAACCAATTTCTGGCATTGACAAAAGCTTGTATCCAAGGCGATACCTCGTCCTGGCGCTCGCTTGGGTAGTGAGCCCAGTTCCAGGGAAACATCGAACGTTCGATATGTGGCATGGTAGCCAGGTGGCGACCATCGGCACTTACCAGCATAGCAGTATGGAAGTCACTGCCGTTAGGGTTGGATGGATAGCCATCGTAAGCATACTTTGCTACAATGTGATAATCAGATTCCGAACCAGGTAAGGCGAACTTACCTTCACCATGCGAAATCCAGACTCCCAGTGTGCTTCCTGCCAGGTTCGATAACATCACTGAATTATTCGCTTCCACCTTCACACTGGTGAAGCCACTTTCGTGCTTATGCGAATCGTTGAAATCCATCAGAGGATGTGGCTGCTGCTCAGGGTAGATCAAGCCTAGTTCCATGAACAACTGACAACCGTTACAGATACCTATCGAGAGTACATCTTCACGTGCAAAGAAGTTTTCCAGGGCTTTCTTTGCGTTTTCGTTGTACTTGAACGTACCGGCCCAGCCTTTAGCGGAGCCCAGTACGTCGGAATTAGAGAAGCCACCAACGGCACCTAAAAACTGGATGTCTTCCAGTGTTTCTTTACCCGTCATCAAATCAGTCATGTGCACGTCCCGTACTTCAAAACCTGCAAGATACAGGGCGTGAGCTAGCTCACGTTCAGAGTTGCTCCCTTTTTCGCGCAGGATGGCTGCTTTTGGCTTTGCAGTGTCCAGTTTTGGTAGTGTTCCACTGAATTCCGAAGGAAAGTTATACCGTAAAGGCTGGTGCTTGAAGTTGGCGTAACGCTCGTCAGCTAATCCATTAGCGGTTTGCTTTTGATCAAGGAGCCATGAGGTTTCGTACCATGCATCCCGTAGTTTTGGAATATCAAATTCGTGCTGATCTTCACCATTCCGAAGGTGGAGCGTGTTACCACTTGTAACAGATCCGATAAGGTGGCATTCGATGGGGAAATTACTTAACGCTGCTGCGCTAGCTTCCTCTTTCAACTGAATTACCACACCTGCATTCTCGGCGAAGAGTACCTTCACGCTGTCCTTTTCTCCCAGGGTACTTAAATCCAGTTCAGCAGCTAAATCAGTATCAGCAAAACACATCTCCAGCAGGGTGGTAATCAATCCACCTGCAGCTACATCGTGTCCCGCAACCACAGCTCCTTGCTTAATCAAGTCTTGTAAGGCGTTGAAAGTCGCTGCCAGTTTTTTAGCATCCTTGACATCCGGTGCCTGCGTACCGATTTTATTGCGCACCTGGGCGAATGAGCTACCACCCAAGAGGAAGGCGTCTTGTGATAGATTGAGATAGTAGACTGGCCCAGCGCCCTTCTGGAATACTGGTTCTACAATCCTATTGATATTATCACAGACACCAACACTAGAAATTACTACCGTTCCTGGAGACAAAACATCACCATCCGGATATTTTTGCTTCATGGAAAGGGAATCTTTTCCGGTAGGAACATTAATGCCCAGCGCAATGCAAAAATCCGAAACTGCCTCGACAGCTTGATACAATCGGGCATCCTCACCTTCATTGCGACAAGGCCACATCCAGTTGGCCGAAAGCGAAACGGATTTTAGTCCTTCTTCCAATGGTGCCCAAACGATGTTGGTCAGGGCCTCCGTTACGGCATTGCGTGATCCCGCCTCAGGATCAATTAGTGCATTTATCGGAGCATGACCAATGGAGGTAGCCACACCGTATTTAGTGTCAAAACCCAGGGCCATGACACCGCAATTGTTTAGGGGTAACTGTAGTGGTCCGACACATTGTTGCTTTGCTACCAAGCCACCCACACAGCGGTCAACTTTATTGGTCAGCCAGTCTTTGCAGGCTACAGCTTCGAGTCGGAGTACCTGCTCAAGGTAGTCCTGAAGCTTAGCCGGCTCATAGTCGACTGCCTCATATTGACGATCAACAGAAACATCGCTCATGATCGTTTTGGGAGAGCTGCCAAAGAGATCCGCAAGGTCCAAGTCGAGGGGGTGTTGAGCCGTGGAGGGAGAACCAGCAGAGAAACGCATGTCGCCAGTCACTTCACCAACGACGTACATAGGGGCACGCTCACGATCGGCAATGCGGCGGAGCAGCGCAATGTCTTCTTCCGCCACAATGAGGCCCATCCGTTCCTGTGATTCATTGCCCAGTATTTCTTTTGCGGATAAGGTAGGGTCACCGATGGGTAGTTCATCCAGATGGATACGTCCGCCTGTTTCCTCTACCAGCTCGGAGAAGCAGTTGAGGTGCCCACCCGCTCCGTGGTCATGGATGGCCACGATAGGGTTGTGCGCGCTTTCTACCAAATTACGGATGGTATTAGCTACTCGTTTTTGCATTTCCGGGTTGGAGCGTTGTATGGCGTTTAGCGTAATGCCCATATCAAAGGCACCGGTATCTGCTGAGGAGACCGCTGCACCACCCATTCCAATACGATAATTATCTCCACCCAGTAGAACAATTTTATCCCCTTTCTTGGGTGTATTTTTCAAGGCTTGGTCGGTGATGCCAGCCCCAACGCCGCCAGCTTGCATGATTACCTTGTCAAAACCCAACTTACGTGCATGTTCTGCGTGTTCAAAGGTGAGCAAAGAGCCTGCAATGAGTGGTTGACCAAATTTGTTTCCGAAGTCAGACGCGCCGTTAGAAGCTTTGATGAGTATGTCCATCGGTGTTTGGTACAGCCACTTACGCTCGGGCATTGCCTGCTCCCAGGGGCGGTTTTCCTGGAGACGAGAGTAAGAGGTCATATAGACCGCCGTGCCCGCTAGCGGAAGAGAACCAATTCCCCCCGCCATACGATCACGGATTTCACCTCCACTACCCGTTGCCGCACCATTGAAAGGCTCAACGGTGGTAGGGAAATTGTGGGTCTCTGCTTTTAAGGAAACCACCGTATCTACTTCTTTCTTGCTGTAGTTGGAGGGGCGATCCGGCTGTTCAGGCGCAAATTGGTTGAGCAGTGGGCCTTTCAGAAAGGCTACATTATCCTTGTAGGCTGAGACAATACTGTTTGGGTTGGCCTTTGATGTTTGCTTAATCAAGGAGAACAGGGAGTGCGGTTTTTCCTCTCCGTCGATGACAAAGCTGCCGTTAAAGATTTTATGCCGACAGTGTTCACTGTTGATTTGGGAGAAGCCGAAAACTTCCGAGTCTGTGAGTTGGCGGCCAAGGCGTTGCGATACATCATTAAGGTAAGCTATTTCTTCAGGGCTGAGCGCCAAGCCTTCGGTCGTGTTATACGCTTCGATGTCGTCGATCAAGCGCACGGGATCTGGTTGGACGTTGATGGTGAACAGCCCCTGTTCCAGTACCTCAAAACGCTGATTCAGCATGGGGTCAAAGTTGACATTTTCTGAGTACGGGATATAACGTTCTATTCGCTTTATACCTTTGATACCCATGTTTTGGGTAATCTCTACCGCGTTGGTACTCCAGGGAGAGACCATCGCCGCCCGAGGACCGATGAACTTACCTCTAATTTCTTCACCCTTCAGTAGGGGCTGGTTGCCGAACAGCCAATTCAGCTTAGGAATATCATTTTCTGAAATAAATTCCGATGCCTCTACGGCAAAAACAATGTGTTGAAGGTTCCCAAAGAATTGAATCATCAGCCGATCTGTTTAAATATTTTCGCAAAGGTCGCTTCTTCCGCTAGAATTGCCAAAGCAGAATGAAAAAACACGCAGGAATTTGTGAAATTCAGGAAAGGGAGCTACAACAGATCAACAAATGCCCCAGCTATTCCGTTTATAAGGCTTTATAATCATCATGCCCATGTCAAAAATACTTAAGCACCTTCCTATCGCTCCATTTTATCTAGGGCTACTTTTGACGATGCTCCTTTCAGCCTGCCAGGTTTACCCAAGTCTAGCGCAGCGATTAGCGATGAGTACTTCTGTAATAGAGAAAACAAATATTACTCCTACAATCGCAGATACGAATAAAGTGATTTTTTCAGGCTTAGTGACGGTGCTAGGAACAGATGAACCTGTGCTCTTTGGCAGCGTCGCAATTTACCAGAACGAACACCTGGTAGCAGGCACAGAAACCGATTTTGATGGTCGGTTCCATTTTCAGCTGGCACAAATCAACGACACCCTTACTTACAGGCTGCAATTTTCCTACCTCGGTATGTACCCGATTGAATCAGAGGATATTAAGTTGGCTAAACGCGATAGTAGCCATCTCGTCGTCAAGCTGGGACAAGATGAAGAAATGGAGAAATATTCAGGCCCATTTTGCCCATCCTGGCAAGTACCGCTTATTGAACAAGACAATACCACCTCTGGCCAGATTTTTACCAGTGACCAAATTCGTCGCAGTCCCACAAGAGGTAGGTAATTTAGGGAAGCTAAATGCTCAACCGATTGAGGTCGGAAGTTGAAGGGTGTAAAAGTTGGAAAGGTGTAAAAGTGTAAGCGTTTACGATCGACCAACAACCATCAACCATCAACCATCAACCCCTACTTCATCGTCACCACCAATCCTTCCATCTGGTGATATTGGCGGAGTTCGGCGAGGTAGTTGTGGGCGTCAGTGGCAGAGTTAAAGGGAGCAACAATTACGCGGTTGATGATACCACCATCGGGACGTTGTTGCTGCATCACAAAAATGCTATTGAATCCTTTGGCTTGAAGGGCCATCACGTGGCGCTCCGCATTGGTAAACTCACCGTAAGAAGCCAATTGCACGGCGTAGGGGCTGATGGCGGTGGTAAGGATTTCTACCTGACCATTGCTGACCACGGGGCTTGTGCCTGATTTGGTAACCAGCGCTGGCCGATTATCGTGTTGATTGGTAGGATTTATGGGGTTGCCCATTCCATCATAACCAGAAGGTGTCGCTTGTACAGGAATGGTCCTGATGATTTGGTCGTGACCAAAGGTATTGGTTTGACGGTAAGTCCTGGTATAGGTACTTTCTACTCCTTTGGCCGTCTGGAAATCTTGGGGCTTTTCAACCGGTGGGGAATAATAGTATTCCGTTGCTGGCGTTCTGGCTGCAAGCTGGTTGGCGGCCGCCGGAGCTTGGTAGTTGGCAGGGGTAGGAGGGTTGTTGTTGCTAAAGCCCATTACCGTCAGGTTGACTTTGGTGCGCCCAACCCTGATCATGTCAATTTGCTGGGCAGCAGCACGGCTCAGGTCTATGATACAATCATCACAGTAAGCTCCACGATCATTGATCCTTACCGTGGTCGACAAGCCATTGTCCAGGCGGGTAACTTTGACGATGGTACCCAAGGGGAGTTTGGGATGGCCCGCCGTCATCAGGTTGTGGCGATAGATTTCACCTAGTGCCGTAGCGTTGCCTTCGAGGTAATCAGCGTAAAACAAGGCGTAACCTGTTTCGTCGATCAGCGGATCGTTGTTAGCAGGAGCCTGCTCTTCCTGAGGCGTGTTCCACCGAAAGGTTTGTGCTGAAATGGTGAGTCCTGTCAGGACTAGGGTTAAGAGGAGAATTGTGCGCATGGAATTAAATGTTTTGGTTCAGTAGCTTTTTCATTACTCTGTATAAAGCTTTTCGTCGATCTGCAAACGACTACCTGGTCCTATTTGGTATAGCCGTGTTACGTTTTCAACTTTCAGTTGCTCCGCAAGCAAATACGCAGGGCCAAATTCCGGTTTCTTCTGAAAAACAACCAATCCTTGCAAACAGTTGCGTAACTGACTGTTGCGGAGATAAAGCGTCGACTGGTCCTTACTTGCCAGACCAATATTGCAATCAGCAATCAGGGCATTGATGACGGTAATGTCACTGGCTTCCCCGGCGCTGAGCCCTTTATCACCACATTCCTGCATTTCGACATCCTCTAAGGTAATAATACTCCCCGAAAAATCCACACCATCATTGGTGGTTTGTCGGAAAACACTTTCCTTGATCGTGCCTTTGCAGAAGTCCGTGTCGAGGCCATCGGAACTGGTGTTTTGAATAAGGCAATGGGTCATTTCAAAGCTTGATCTTACAATATTAAGGGCATCTTCACTTTGGTTGTCCAGAAACTTGCACCCTACTATTTCGACGGCTGATTCGTAAAAAGTAACAGCTCCTGTCAACTGCCAGTTGCCTTTTCTAAGGTTACGTAAATTGCGAAAGACAACTCCCCGCAACATAGAACCCACGGGAGACTGCAAGACCTGCAGTCCCTGCCCTGTACCATCTTCTGATTGGATAAAAATGGGCGTTTCCTCTTCGCCAAGGGCACGTACGGGGCCATAGCTGATGATCGCTGCCGCATTTTCCAGATAAATATTGGCCCCAGCTGTTATTTGCAGCGTGTACCCTTTAGGGACAATGAGGTCTTTTCGCAGGCGATGCTCACCCGCTGGGATAGTGATGGCTTGTTCCGCTTTCCCCCAGCGGAAGCGTGGGAAGTCTTGAGGCTTGCTTCCCTGGCGATAAGCTTGGGCGGAAATTTGTATCGTTTGTGGGGGTTCAAGTCGGTTAATAGGTGCAGCAATAAGACTGTCCCAGCCCGGCAATTGAAGGAAAATGTAATTGGCTTGTGCAGGTATTTTTACGGGCGTCATCGTAGGCGTCTCCTGAAAAGCGAGGGCTTGTTTGTCCCAAAAATCAAGGCTACGGAAGGCCAGTGGTTTACCCGTCGTTTGTAGTTTGCTAAACATATTACGTACTGGGCCAGCGGGTAGCCAAATAGGTGAGTTAAAGCTACCTGTTTGGTAATCGGGGCCAAGGCCATAACCCTTCAGCACCACCGGCAAGGTATGGGTATTCTCGACAAGAATTTCTCCCTGCGTAGTTTGGTAGCTGCGCAGCACGTTTTCCCGAAAGGGAAGCAAATGTGAACGCACAAAAGCAACTTCTTCCGCAAAGGTTTTTACTTCGGGTTGGTAGTTTGGGAATTCCATTTGTAGCCACTGCAAGCGCGCCGTCCAGGCTGCTTCGTGTTTTTGGAAAAAATCCTCCCATTGCTCCGGGCGCGAAAGTTTTTCCAAGACAGACAAATAGTTGGTGATAAAGGCCGAATCCTGGAGTAAAAAGGCGGGCAAGCTAGTGCTTTCGGGGGCTTCCCGGTGGAGTGTCCCCTCGGCCAGGAAGTGGTAGCGCCGGGAGGGAGCATCAGCAAAGCCATCGAAGCCAATAGGCTCTAACCTGCCGGTGATGGGGTTGTAATAAAACCGTTGGTTGTGCCAAACGATACCGTGATAGGCATTGAACAGATCGCAACCCGCATAATAACGCGCCAGCAAAGGGAGGTCAAAGAGATCCTCAGCGCTTTTATCGCCTTGGCGGTATTGTTCGAGCAAGGAGAGGGCTTCCCGCAGAAGGCGGGCCTGGGTAGTATCGGCCAGTAATTCTTCTTGGTTAAACGCTACGAGTGGGACATTGGCTGGATTTTCTGCACTGTAGCTACTACTGGATCGCACGAAACCGTGGTGCTCAAATTGCCGGGCAACGCCTGCCCAGAAGCCATCTTCCTGAAACTTGACGATAGGCCCTTCACGACGTCGCTGTGATTCTACCAACTGTTTTTCAAAGTGCTCTTCGTAGGCGTAAATGCCACGGGACTCCCCGTTGATGATGACTTCTATCAAATCGTATCTCGGAGTGAGAACGCCCAGATCTTGCCAGTATTGGTGCAACAACCACTCGTGCAGGTAATAACGCGCAGCGGGTGTATGGAGGCTAAAGGTGCGTAAACCTCGCCAGGCTTGTTGCCCTTTAAGTTTGATGCGAAAGGACCATTTATCTCCGCGCAAATGATCCAGCCAGTCGCCTTTGAGCCGGATTTTGATGTCGCGGGTGGTGTCACTTTCGGTCATCGTAGCACTCACCCAATCGTCTTCGCTGGTTTGCAATAGACCCTTGCGTAATGCTTCGTTTCTTTTTTCACGGAGTTGCTCCAAGGCCTTTTTATCCAGCTGTATATGGAGTTGGGTGGGTTGAAAGGCCTGCGCGTCCCATTGGGTGATTTTTTCAATACGCAAATCATCGAAATAGACTTGCTCGGTACCATTGGTATAAACGTAAATATTTATCGACGAGGGGGCTTGTTGAAAAGGAATATGGAAGCGGAGCAGGTGCTGTTGCCAACCTTTTTGATCGCTGGTTTTGACTTCGGCAGTTTCCTGGTAAAAACCTGCGGGTTCTTGCCCCTGGATGGCCAGTTTTCCGCTTTTCTGCAGATTGCCATAGCTCCAGACGCTTACTTCGTAAACTTCACCCGGTGAAACGGTTGGCAAGTTGATGGTAAATCCATAGTGTGTTTGGCCATCGGCGGGCAGGGCGATGCTGTGCCGACCCGTACGTACTTGCTGGCGACTACGGTATTCGACGCCCGAGAATTTGTAACTTTCGTAGATAAAGTGATCTCCTTGCTGTTTTTCGGCACCACAAATAAGGAGGGGCACTGTGTTTGTTGAAGAGGACGCAGGTTTCCATAGGAAAACGCACAAAAAGCCACCCAGGAGCAGTAAGCCTAGCGCCAATATGCCCCGCTCACGTGCCAGGGGCGAAGGTCCTTTTGCCGGGGTAAGCCGCATCAGACGATGAGTTCTGGTTGTTCAAGCAGCGAAAGGCGGGTATGCTCTGATAAACTGCGGATTTCCTTTTGCAATGCGTTGAGTTGTTCTGGAGTATCTGCCCGGGCGATGTAGGACAAATCCAAGCCCTTTTCCAGGGTGTCAAGGCGCTTAAGTTCTACGTAAGGAAGATGTGCGAGTAAGACCGCAGATACTTTTTCGAGATCATCAAGGTCTGTACTGATATTGATGAACAATCGCCCGGTATTTCCAACTGCTTCGCCGTTGATACGCTTGCTTATCCAAAGGACTGCCAGAATGACGACGATTGAAATACCCGCTAATATGGGCTGGTTGGCACCACAAGCGAGTCCAATACCAATGGTCATAAAAAGATAAACAAGCTCTTCGGGGTCCTTTATAGCTGCTCGAAACCGGACAATGGAAAGCGCCCCCACCAATCCCAAAGAAAGGGCAATGGAAGATTTTACGATCATAATGATCAGCAGTGTACCCAATGCCAAGGGAAGGAAGTTGTTGGCAAAACGCCTCCTGTTGGAAATAGCATTCCCAAAATGAATGTAAAACAGCCGCAATATTCCCGCCAGAATACTGGCAACCAGGATATTGAGAAGGAATTCACTGAGAGGAACATTGTTACTGAATTCCTGGATGTAACGTTCCTGAAGCTCTTGTAAAAATTGCATGTGGAAATCTTTGCTGCAAAAGTACAACCTTCCCTGACAATTTTATGGTCATGCTAAAGTGAAATTGGTAAGCCATGGGTTTATCAGGTGATGAAAAATCACTAGCTTTGAATCATGCGAAGTATAGATGTTATCCGACTGGCTTTAATTGGAGGAGTCGTTTTGTTGTCGCTCCTCTTTCTGATCCGGGTATTACCCGTCATACGTTTTCTTTTAATCATCGTCTTAGTGCTGCTACTGGCGATGGTTTTAGTATATTTCTTTACCAATACCTGGCAAGAAAAAAAAGAAAGAAAAGCCTACGAACGTACCACTGCTGGACAAATCAATGGAAAAATTGCCGACTGTGAACGGCAGATGTCGCGCCTGGAAGAAGAGGCTGCCAAGATTGAAAAAAGCCTTCGTGAACTAAAGCAACAACTAAAAAATGCTGCCAACGTAAATGCCGGGATGAAATCCCAAACGGAAGCCTTGATCCACGGCTTTGAGCAGGAACTACAATTGCGTAAGACCAAGATTTCTTTCTTTCAGCAATGCTTGAAAAAACTCCAAGCGCTCTTACAGCAACATGAACTACTGGCCGCTCTGGCAGTGAAAAAAACAGAATTGGACCAATACCGGGAAAAGCACTATGACGAGCTGGCAGAAATGGAAAACCTGCGCTGGGAAGTAGAACGCGAAGCCGTGTCTTTAGCAACCATTCAGGACCTTTCCACCCGCATGCAGCGCAGCGAACAGCTGGACGATGTGCTCCATTTACAAAAGGAACTGGAAAAAATGCTGTCATCTTGAAAAATGCTCCATTGTTTATTGGTGGATTTTTTGTTTTGCTGCTACTAGTGAATACGAGTTGCCAAGCTCCTTCTCCTGCTCCGGACCAGACGTCTCAACAATTTATTTTCCTAGGGCATCCCTACGATTGGCTGGTGGAAGATCGGATAGATCCGCGACTAGAATTGCTTGATTTTGATCAATACCAAGGCGTTTGGTTAGGGGGAGATGTTTGTGCGCGAACCAGCAAATCTCTAGCGACGTTGGCTTACCTTGACCGTCTTTTTGATCTCAAAAGCCCACACACCCAATGGGCTTGGGGTAACCACGATTTGCTGGAAGGTGACGCCAATTTGCTACTAGCTGCCACGGGGCGACCTTCTTATTACACGCACTGGCAGCATGGTCTGCAAACCATTGTTTTGAATACCAATCTTTTTTGGCATCACCCTTGGGGCCCAGCTCAGGAGGACTGTGAGGCTAAAGCAGCGCAATTCGATTGGCTCAAGTCTGTGCTGGATACGGTAGCGGCCGCCTCTCATTTGGTGCTCCTGCATCACCATGGTTTGTTTAATGAGCTTAAAGTCAATAAGGCTGGTGATACTTTGCTACTAGACAATGTCAGAGGAATGCCCGTACGACCAGATTGCCGGGCAGAAGGTAATTTTACTGCCGAAATTTACCCGCTACTCCAAGCGATTCGTGCGCGTGGAGTGGAGGTGGTTTCCATTAGTGGCGATGTCGGTATGGTTAGCAAGGGATACGCTATGACAACACCAGACGGCATCCATTTACTGGGTTCGGGTATCAATAATAGCTTAGACAAACAGTATCCACCTGACTACGTCAAAAATTTTCAACCCGATTCCGTTTTGGTAATAAAATATGAAGCTCAAAAACCTGCATTGAGTTGGTCGTTTGTCCATTTGTCCACTTTGGTGAAATCAAGCTTGACGGATGTAGAACTCAAAAAGCTTTCTCCCCGAATTCGTCAATTGCTGACGGATGACTGACAAAGATCAGTGTCTCTTCTGACTGACGTCATCACACTTCCTCTTGAATAGGTGGATATTACTGTAAATATTTACTTCTCGTTATTCACATAGCAGAGGTTCAAAATTTTACGCTATGCTTATTCAATCTACCCGAACGGTTGGCGAATTACAGCAGGAATTTCATGCCGTTTTTCCCGGCCTCAAACTAGGCTTCTACCAAAAGGAGCACCAGGATCATCAAGGTTCACCCCGAAAAATGGAATACGCATCGGAGGTGCTACTGGCCAAAATTCAACCCAATTTAACGGTCGGAGAAATGCCATTGAATGCGGAACAATCAGTCGCAGACTTTGAGCAGCAAATGGAATCCCGCTTCGGCTTGCACGTACAAGTATTTCGGAAGTCCAATAATTTATGGCTACAGACGACCTCTACGGATGATTGGACTTTAGGCGTACAAAACCGTAAAGGTCTTCATTCTACGCAGGTCATTCAATAGGATATCAAGTGTAAACTTTTACTAAAAAAATCAAGATCATGGAAGCAATAAAAGAAAAACTGGGTGGCTGGGAAACAGCAACTATTCCTGCTATGGAAGTAAAGCAAGTATTAATGGGTTTGGAGATGGGAGGTGCTGATGAAGCACTGCTTCAATACCTCGATTTTTTGTCGGGAATTATTCCTGTGAAAGCAGGCTTTTTCCTTCATGTTGTCCCTGGCTTTGATCTTCTGACGCCGCTGTTTCGCAAAGATGTAATGCCCCTGAGTGGGGTGAACATCCTCAAAGAAACCCTGGTAAACAGGATGGGAGGTGAAATCAGTAGACTACTAACCAATGGAAGGATCGGACAGGTGAAATACAAAGTAGATGAAGGAAGCCCGCTGGAAGAATTGCTCCATGAGGCCGAGGCCTTGAACCCCGATTTGGTTGTTATTGGCCAAAAACGTTTTGCGAATAGCCACGGTATCCTGGCCAAAAACCTTGCTCGTAAGGTGACTTCCAATGCCTTGGTCGTGCCTGAGCAATCACGTCGGAGCCTTAAGACAATACTGGTGCCGATTGACTTTTCTCCCTATTCGGCAAGAGCTTTACAGACCGCCGTTTCGATGAATAAACGGCTCGAAGTACCCGCACGGATTTTGGCACTTAATGTTTACGAAATGCCAAACATTTCCGCCTACATGATGAGTAAAACGGAGACAGAATTCCGGGAAATGGTAGAAGAAGACCGTATGGCTGCTTTCGAAGCATTCATCGCTACTCACTTGTCGGAAGGTGACGAAAACATCGAGCAGCATCTGCTTGAAAAAGACCGTCCTGGCATCGCCCATTACCTGATGGATTACGCCAAGGAAAAAGAGGTTGATTTCATTATCATGGGAGCACGTGGTCATTCCAATGTAGAATTACTCTTATTGGGTAGCGTTACGGAAAATGTGCTCGCTAGCAATAAACACATCCCGACTTTGGTGGTGAAGTAAAATATCGACCACGAAAAGGTTTCACTTCGCAATCGATGACACAGAAATATGCTGGTTATTGGGCGACGGTTCAGGTGGCAACACCAGGATTGTCGCCCATCTGTGCGTAAAATCACCATTTACTATTGATTAATATTAGACCAGAGGGGTTTTTCAACGACTATTTTTATAGCAAACAAATATAAAGATCATGGATACTAACCGTCGTTTAGGAGATATTATGACCACCAAAGTCATTACCGTTCATCTGACTACTGCGATGGACGTAGTGAGTGATATCTTCGAAAAACATAACATTCACCACATCCCTGTTGTCGAAAAAGATGGCAAGGTGGTAGGGATGATAAGTAAATCAGATTATTATCAGTTGCAGGACTCGTTTACCTTGTTCAAGCGAGCGGCAGCGGATAGAATCAACCGGGCGGTCTTTCGTTCTTTGCTCGCAGGTGAAGTGATGAGCAAACAAATAGCAGTGCTAAATCCCGATGATACGGTACTAATGGCCGCAGGCTACTTTCGGGAAAACCTATTTCATGCACTACCAATCGTAGATGAGGATCGCCATATTGTAGGAATCGTTACGACTTATGATCTGCTCAATTATGCTTTCCAGGACGCAGCAATTGCTCATTAATTTATGCAAGTTAGACAAGAGAAAAGCGCATTGTGGCATCTTAACCACAATGCGCTTTAAGGTACAGCTCGTGTTATCAAAGCTGCATTGCTGTAGCTGGAAGGTAACATCTTAGAACATCGTTCAAGCTATATTTCAGTTGATCGCAAGGCCAGATCAGGCGTTCCTGGTAGCCGCTGGCCAGAGCTGTTTGATAATCATTGATACACTGATAAACCTGGTTCATCGCAGCTTTGTGGGCATCTTCATCTACTTCGGGCGCATATTGGGTAAGGTACGTTTCTGCACGGTTTTCGTAATCGACGAGGTGGCAAACCATCTCATCAAAAAGACACTCCAATTCTTGCCACTCAAGTAGTCCAAGCTGAGGGTCATCGGTAGCAGCATGTACTTCCTGAAAAATAGCTTGCACCTCCCACCAAAGATCCAGCGGGTAAAAGTTTTGTCGGTGAAATTCACGAATGGTCTGGAATTCCCATAAGAAACGATCCGTCAGCACCATCAATTCGACATATTCTTCCCTGCTTTGGGCTTTACTCATTTCTTTGACCATCTGGTCCAGGGTGCCCACTAAAAGATAAGGGTTGTAGGCCGTCATCGGAAAATCAAGCACTTCCGTTCGGCTTCGTTTCCATTCTTGACTTAACTGGTTTAGGGCAATATTCGTAGCTGCTGCAGACCTTTCATCGGCTGCGAGCCAAAGCTGCGCTGCTGCCTGATCGAGTTCAGGGAAAATGAAAGGTGGAATTTCAGCGGTGTTTTTCTGGTTGAGGAAAAACAAGCTCAGCAACAGAATGATATAGAACCGGTACATTTGGGACAAGTTGAAATGAAGAAATAATGGCACTTTTAGGTAGCATCCATAGGTAAGATCAGCAATGGCGTTTTGATCTCGAAGAGCCCCTCTTTGGTAATACTAGTCTGGAAAAGACGTTGGTACCATTGTCTTTTGCGGTGAATCATCACCAAAATGTCAGCGTCTTGCTCGAGGCTGAATTTGCTTAGTGCTTGCGGTACGGAGTTGCGTTGGGGAATGACAAAGCCTTTGCTGCTAATACCCTCAATCGCCAGGGTAAAAGATTCAATCTCTTCAGGAGTGCTGACTTCTTCACTGGTATTCACAAAGATCAACTCGGCTTTCACTTTGCGCGCCAAATCAATAATTGATTGGAAAGCAGCTACCTCCGTAACATTGGAATCTACTCCCAGGATGATCTTCTCAACGGGACTGAATTCCGTCTCTTCTGGAATGGTGAGAAGCGGCACCGGACTACGATCCATCAAATAGGCCGTAACACTGCCAACGGTCATGTCTTTCAGTGCAGTAAGCCCTTTGGTGCCGTTGACGATGAGGTCAAAAGAATAATGACCCGCATAGTCTGGAATAAAGGTCTTCGGATCGCGAATGATGATTTTCGCGGACACTTCAACGCTAGGAGCCAAGGCCCGAATCTTGGGAAGAAGCTCTTTAAAATCCGCTTCCGCCTGTTCTTTAAAGACATCATCCATTTTAATAAACATAGCAGAACGACTCACCACATTTACACAATGCAAAAGCTCTAGGGTACCTCCACCCATTTGTTCAAGAAAACGGGCCGCCCAGCCACAGGCCTTGACGGAGGTGGTGGAAAAATCAACGGGAGAAAGGATCTTCATATACTTTGGTTTTAACCTCTCTTGAGGTGTCCAACCAAATTTAAGCTTAGCCTTGTCGGGGTGATATGACCGGTGTTAGTAGTGGGGAATGATTAATGTCAACCTTTAAGGAAAGGTTCTATTCATGCGCTCTACCATCCTGCGGGCAATCACCTCGTGTTTCTTGCCCAGATTACTTTTGGTTAAGGTCCACAAGGGAAGATTTACTCATAAGGCGTCGGCAAGGTGTCCGTTCTAAAGGGCGTTACTGGCAAGCCTTGGGTATTGACCAAATTAAGGGAACCCGGATTATCCGCCCAGGCATAGCGCACGTATTTTGGTTGAGGCACACTGGGTGAAGATACGCTGACGGTTTGTGCATTTACCAACTGTGCGTTGGCAGCCACGAACTGCCCATTGCTCCCTGCAATGGCGAACCCCCGCAGATTGTTGGGTTGCAGACTGGTGAGGCTGGAGCCGTAGTTGCGGAAAATTATACTGATGGAAGCCCCGGAGGGAATGCTCAAAAAGTAGGTAGGGCTGTTGACGATGTTGTTGCTGTTATAAGCCATCCGGAGGGCATTGTTGGCCAGACGGTTGGCCGTCAATGGCTTGTTGTTGGGGTGGATGTTGGTGATGTCGCCGGTATCGATCATTGTCACCACGGCCGTATTGTCGCGTTTTAGCGCGTAGGTTTGGCTTTCGCGTAAGGTGGCCCAGCTGCTGGCGCCGGGTTGCGTGGCCTCCGTACGGAAGTAGGGGAGTTGGGTAACCAGAAAAGGAAAATCACCAATGTCCCAGGCCGCGCGCCAATCATCAATAAGTTTTATTTGCTTGTCGCGATAATGGTAAGGGTCATCAGTGTCGCTTTCCCCCTGGTACCAGACTACGCCCGCCATGGCCATTCTACGGAAAGGGTTGACCATGCCATTGTAAATGAGGCTGGGGTAGTCATTGGGGCTCAGGTCAAGGGGGCGTTCTCCCAAGCTTGGAGTGCCAATTTGATAGTGCCAGTAACCGGCTAGGGAAATCTGCCACATACCCTGGTAAGCTCTCATATTGCTGGCTCCTCCTAGCATTCCACCCACAAAGCCGTAATCTCTTACGCGCACAGTGACGATGTTTTCACCCACCTGCAAGAGGTTAGCTGGTACGGTGTAATTTCTGATTTGGCCAGGATCACGATCCGTACTGCCCACCAGCTGGCCATTGATCCAGGTTTGGTCGCTATCGTCGATTTTTCCTAATTCTAGTGCTATGTTTTGACTGGCTTGGCTGGCAGTCAAAGTGAAGCTTTTTTTAAACCATACACTGCCGTCACGCATCGGTAGTGCGTCGCTTTCCCAGGGTTTGGGCAGGAGCATGGTAGGCCAGCTTTGCCAATTCACAGTGTTGTTTTGCCAGTTTTGCTGCAAACCAATGTCTTCGCTGTCTACCGCGATATCCCAATTGTTTTGGGCAGCGATAATGCTGTTTTCTACGTCTTCTAGGTCAAGGTTGGGTAGCAGGGCCAGCTCTTCCGCTAGTTCGGGATAGCCTGATAGGCCTTCCGGACTGATCCAGCTATCAATTTTAGTACCTCCCCAGCTGATGTTGACCAAGCCGATAGGGACATTCAAAGTTTGGTGCAGTTGCCTGCCGAAATAGAAGGTGATGGCCGAAAAATCTTTACTGCTGGTAGGCGTGCAAATCGTCCAGTTCCCTGAAGGAAGATGCCTGCTAGCGGCATTATCCAAGTTTTCGGGTGCTTCAAATAGTCGAATTTGAGGAAAATTAGCACTGGCACTTTCTGCGGCACCCTCGGGCGTGTTTTTCAATCGCCATTGCATGTTCGACTGACCCGCAAAAAACCAAACCTCCCCTAGGAGAATATTTTGGTAAGTAATACTTTCCTGGTCGGTGTAAATATTAAGTTCGTAAGGCCCTCCTGCAGGAAGTGCCCCAAGAATGGCTTCCCAATTACCCTGATCATCAGCAAAAGCCAGACTCAGTTGGGTATGCAAACTTAAATGCACCGCAGTACCGGGAGGAGCAGTACCCCAAATACGAATCAGTTGATTGCGCTGGAGCACCATATTGTTGCCAAAAACGGCAGAGGTAGCCAGTTGGGAAAATAAAGGAGAAGTAATCGTAAGAAAAACAGCGATCAGGAGCGCGAGAGAAAATAACGCACGTTTTTGGGATGTTTTCATGGTTTTTCAGGTCATTTCACAGTGTTTCAATTTCGCAGAATAAAGATAATTGTTTAAGATTAGATTATCGTTTTTTCTCATGTATGTTCTAGGACATTTTTTGCAGAAACTTGGAGGGGGAAAAAGTTTAGTTTGTTTCTTAAGTGACGGAACAAAAATAACTTATTCCATTTTTGATTCGCTAAAATTTTCTAAGCAAGCAACTAAAAGGAGCTTGCGTGAAAATATTCGTGAATCGTTGGAAAAAATGGAATAAGTTATTTCCGTCAAATTACTAAGTATTATCTTGGCGCATGGTCTTTGACCCACCCTGATTATTTCTTTTATTATCGGAATTTGAGATTAGAGAAAAGATAGCTTGACGCTGACAAAATCTAATCCTAATACCCAGTACCCCGTACTTAGTACCAAAAAAAATGATTAACCTCATCAGTGATACGGTCACCAAACCCTCTCCGGCTATGCTGTCTGCGATGTTGGCCGCCGAAGTAGGAGACGATGTATTTGGACAAGACCCCACCATCAACGAACTGGAAAGCTACGCTGCGGCACTTTTCGGCAAAGAAAAAGCACTTTTTTGTCCGTCCGGAACGATGACCAATCAGATCGCCATCAAAACCCACACTCAGCCCTTAGATGAGGTGATTTGCGATTATACCAGCCATGTTTACCAGTACGAAACCGCTGGCTACGCCTTTCACTCAGGGGTGAGCATGAACCTCCTCCAGGGCATCAACGGTAAAATTACTGCCGAGCAGATCGAAGCCGCCATCAAACCTGACTACGATTGGTTGCCTGTCTCGCGCCTGGTGGTCATAGAAAACACCTGTAACAAGGGAGGAGGGAGTATTTACCGCTTGCCGGAAATTGAGCCGATTCGGGCGCTGTGTACGGCCAAAGGCCTGGCTTTGCACCTCGATGGTGCCCGCCTGTTCAACGCACTCGTAGAAACAGGAGAATCACCTGCCGATTGGGGGGCTACTTTCGATAGTATCTCTATTTGCCTCAGCAAGGGGTTAGGTGCGCCAGTGGGCTCCCTGCTGCTGGGGGAGGCGGGTTTTATCAAGAAAGCTCGTCGCTTGCGCAAGGTCATGGGTGGAGGTATGCGCCAGGCAGGTTACCTCGCCGCTGCCGGACTCTACGCACTGAAAAACAATGTAGATCGACTGGCCATTGATAACGAACGCGCCCGAAAAATGGGTGCCATACTGTCCGCCCAACCCTACGTGGAAAGCGTCAGGCCAGTACAGTCCAATATCGTCATCTTCGACCTGGCTGGGAAGACCACCGCTGCTGATTTTCTTCAGCAATTAGAAACAAAAGGCATCCTGGCCACTGCCTTCGGGCCTCAAACCATTCGTCTGACCTTTCACTTGGATATATCGGAGGAGATGATGAATAGGGTAGAGGAGGTGCTCAGCTGTATGTAAAAAATCGTATCAAGGACTGTACAATTCTAATAAAATCTGCCTAGAAAGATTTGTTAACAAAGGGAATTGGTTGGTACTTGATGTCTTATTTTAGTCTTTTTTTTTCATCTTTACCCTACGACTTGGCGTAATTAATGTACTAAATGTATAATAATATTATGGAGAGCTGATCTTTAGTATTCAGATCCATTTTTTTTCTTAATCAATAAGTTGCCTAGTTTTTACTGATGGCAATCAATGAATATAAAATCTTAAATAAGTAACATGAGATATCTCGTTAGTCTTTTTTTGGGCTTATTATCACCTAGTTTGTTCTTGTCGGCACAAACGCCAAGTGATGCATTAATGATGGAGTCTAAGCAAGCCTGTGTATTATTAGAGTACAATTATGGTAGCTTTGATCAATATTGGGAAGGTGGATTGTTGCGGGAAAATCAGACCATCGCAACGGTGAAGCGTAATACTGTCATGCCTATGATTGCTGTCGGTATTTGGGATAAACTCAACTTTTACTTGGGGGTACCCTACATTAAAACAGAATCTTCTGATCCTAATGGAGGAAAATTTGCGGGTGCAAGTGGTTTGCAGGATTTATCGGCTGCCATAAAATATCAAGTTTTAAATATTGAAGGAGGTAAAGGCACATTCTCCGCATTTGCAACGATTGGTTTTTCGACTCCTGTTTCCAATTATCTTCCGGACTATATGCCCTATAGTTTGGGGCTTGGTGCGCCTGAACTTTCTTATCGGGCAATTACCCAATATCAGTGGAACAATGATCTTTATATTCGAGGGGGGCTTGCATATTTATGGAGAGGATACGCTGAAGCAGAACGAGAATACTACTACAATAATGGGAGTTATTATACCCCATGGATGGATGTTCCCAATGCTTTGACGATAGATGCTACTCTAGGGTTTTGGATGTTATCAAACTCATTGCAAATGGAGCTTAGCTATTTTGGGTCTAAATCCACCAGCGGTGACGATATCAGGTCCTATAATGCTCCACAACCAACGAATAATATTGACATGGATAGATTGGGAATATTTGCTCACTATTATTTCCCAAATTTGGAAGGTCTCGGTATTGTTGCTTATCACAATCGAGTCGTAAATGGCAGAAATGCGGCAAAAATAAGTACTACAGGGATCGGTGTGACTTATCAGTTTAATTACCTCAAAAAATAATCCTATCATGAAAACTTTAAAATATCCGGTGCTGGCTTTGACGGCGCTGTTCGTGCTTGTTGCGTGTGAAAAGGAATTGCCAACGCTCCTAACCTATGATAGCTATATTTTTTCTTCTGCTGATGAAGATGGGGGAACATGGACGCCTATCTTGTTAGCTTCAGGAGATGAAATAGTTATACCTGCTCCTACAGAGGCATCATCAGCAGAGTATCAGCAAGAATTGTCCATTTTAAAAGAGGAAATGGCACAAATGAACAGCGCTGATCAGCAAGCTGTGAAATACTGGTCGGATAATTCCACCATCCGCTGGAACGAGATTGCTTTGGAACTTATCGCCAAATATAACATCATACCAGGTCCTAATGAAGATGGTACTTATACTTTACCAAACCCTAACGACCCTTCTGGACCTCCTGCATTTCCGTTTGCTCACCCACCGTATGCCGTCCGGGCGCTTGCCTATTTGTCGGTTGCTCAGTTTGACGGATTGATCTCGGCCTGGCATTATAAGTATAAATATAACAGAGCTGCACCTTTTCAGGAGGATAGTGATATAAATTATGCTTACCTGGATAATGCTATTCCTTCGTATCCATCTGACGGAGCAGTCATAGCAGCTACTTCTAGAAAAATACTTACAGCAATGTTCCCTCTGGAAGCCGAGTACCTTGCAGCACAAGAAACTGAGCATCTACGATGTCTCTTATTATCTGGGGGGTATGTGCAAAGTGATATTGATGCAGGTATACAAATCGGTGAAGAGATTGCCACCATTGCTTTGGCAAGAGCAGCTACCGACGGCATGAAAAATGCACAAGCCCCTAAAGCAGTTTCTGATTCTATAGCGGCAGAAGCCCTTAATAGATTTGGGTGGCAGTGGATCAATCAGGAGCTGCCTCAACGTCCGGTAGGGCTTACGCCATTATTTGGAAAGGTGACACTTTGGAATGTCCCGAACGTTGAAGCTACTCGTCCAATACCGCCTCCTAATCTTGATTCTCCCGAATATTTGGCTGATGTGGAAATACTTAAGGATTATGCCAATAACATTACAACTGAAAGAAGAAGGATTGCTAATTTTTGGCAAGATGGGTTAGGTACCTACACTCCTCCGGGGCATTGGAATGAGTTTGCAAAAGAGTTTATTATAAAATATAACTTAAACCCGCTTAGATCTGCAAGAACATTTGCCTATTTGAATATGGCAATGATGGATGGAGGAATAAGTTGTTGGGATGCCAAGTATTATTATCACTACCCTCGTCCAATACAAACGATTGATGGATTCAAAACCATTGCGGGTACACCTAATTTTCCATCTTACACATCAGGGCATAGCGTGTTTTCTGCGGCTGGTGCCGAAGTACTTGCTTATATTTTTCCAAATGAGGCAAACTTGGTAAGAGGCTGGGCGGAAGAAGCCGCCATCTCCAGAGTCTATGGTGGTATTCATTGGACTTTTGATGCTTATATAGGAACAGACCAGGGCATCGATGTTGCTCAATATACGATTGAAGTCGCTAGGCAGGATGGTGCGGATTAAGCATCTTAACAATCCTGTTTTTTTGAGCAATGACACAATGGGCAGCAAGTGAACTGAGCCTACCATTCAGATAAGACGAAACAAAACGCAACAAAAGAATCAATGGACTACCAGGAAAAGAAGCATCTCGAAGAAAAATATTACTCCCAAGTATTGAATGGGATGTCTTTTTCAGCGCTGGAAGCCGCTCTAGAAGCGGAGTTGAAGTACAGTAAACAAGTCAATGAGGTACTGCGCTCCATTAAACAGTCTTTAAGGGAGAATCACTTAGAGAGATATATGACCGCATTGGAGGAAGGGATACCGATCTCTTCAGAGATGCAGCGTTTAGATGAAAGTGTTGTTGATTACCTGGAGGAAATAGCAAAGGAGAAAATAACCCAAAGAAATATCGCCAGGCTTAAAAAACTTGTTGCAATGGGGATTTCAAAAGAGGAAATCATTGCACAATTGTATCACCCAACATTTTTCACCAAGGAAGAAATCAATGCAGAACTTGAAGCTCAAAGCCAGAAAGAAAGAGCCGAAGTAGCTGGAGATTGGTTTGGTTTCAGAGGAAAAATGGATAGGATGATGTTTGGTAAACGCCTGCTGATGGCAGTAGCGTTTGGGCTGGTGATTTTTCGAATAGCTACTTTATCAAGAGATAGAACAGTGCTGATCGGTGCTTTAGTGATTGCGGGGATTCCTTTGCTTGTTTTTCTTTTAAGTCAAATGGTTAGAAGACTCAGAGACATGGGTGTTCCAAGCTGGAGCTTATTGATTGTGATCGTACTGACGATTGCAAAACCGATCGTTGGTTTATTGGCATTGGTTGCTATGTTGGTTGTTAAAACGATCAATTTGAGACCGAAAAACCAATAGAAGCTGAAGATAATAAATCCTTTTTCTGGCTTAGAAGGGAGATGGTTTTTTAAGCGCTATGAAGACAGTGTTTCGCGCACATCTTCGCCTTGATTTGGATGCGGGCTGCTTCGCGCCCTTGAAGTATAGCGTAGAAGGATTATTCCTTCTCCATGTCTTTCATCAGGCTTTCGGTTTCGCGCAGCAAATCCTGGACTTCTTTCTTTACGCGTTCCTCGTCTTGGGCACTATAGGTCTCTTGCGTTTCGCCAGCCAGCTCATTTTCCAATTCTTTTTGCTTGGCTTGCAGTTCTCCTAGTCGATCCAGAGCGCCGGAATCGTTAAGGTCTTTGGCGGTGCGGCTAAGCCTGCCCAATAGGTCGCCCAGGCTTTCCACTGTGTTGCCAACTTTGTCGACGGCACCATCGTATTTCCCTTCCCGGTATTTTTCTTTCTCGGTTTTCAGCAAGGCCCAGGCATCCTTACCTACGTCTTTTACTTTGCCGAAGATTCTTTCTGACTGCTCTTTCTCCACTTCGGTACCGAAGAAATAATTGTAACCCAAAACACAGATAAGTAACAGAAGACCCAGTTTCAATAAACTCCTAATCATTTTATTGGGATTTTGGTTGATTGGGCAAAGATAAGGATATGTTTTTTAAAGCCCATTTTTCTTTAGCACAGACCTCTGATGCAAAACAAGTTTATAGTGCTTGGCGCAAAAAAAAAGAGGCAGCCCTGTAAATGGGACTACCTCGTAAATCTACGTTTTGGAATATTCTTAATGTGTGAGGTTTATTGGTGAACGAATTATTATCCGTAGACGGAACCGCATCAACCTCACTGTATAGGGTGCCAGGTAAGTGGTACTTGGTATAGCGTCAAATTTAGGTCGGACAAAGTCCGAGTACCCTGTACTTAGTACCTTGAGGCTTGCCAGGGGTAAACATCACTATTAGGATTTACACCAAGGCAAGCCTCAAGCACTACTTAATCCAGTTTCACCAACTTCTCCGTGAAGATATGGCCGTGCAAGTGTACCTGAACCATGTATACACCCGCGGGGAGGAAGCGTACATCCAGGTGCATACCTGGCTCCTTCACTGTTCGCAGGAGCTGACCAGCAGCATTGAAAAGGTCGATCCGGTTAGGAGCCATGTTGTACTGGTTTTGGAAATTCACCCAATCCGTCGTCGGATTAGGGAAGATGCCAAAGGAGTTGATCAAGGTTTCACGGTCAATGCCGCCTTCGTTGGTTTTAGTCACCATAGCGGTGCTGGTACCAGGGCGCAAGACCAATGGTTGCTCTGAGTGGTTGATGCCTTGCAGGTTTTTCACGACGACCTCCGTAGGCACTTCCACGCCGGCAATGTCATCAATGATGATCCTCAGGTACATGATGGGGCCAAAACCGGATACATTGTTATGATCTGTCCGCGTCAGGGCTACTTCCACCCGTCCGTCGGGATAAATCTCGTGAATCGTCGCAGTATTGATACCCGGTTCTCCAAACCAGGAGGTTGGGTAAACGATCTCAAGGGTGCCCATGCTGAAGATTTCAGGGTCCAGCTCCAAAGTGAAGGCCAGTCCGTAGATGTCCTGAATAGCTTGATCAGCACTACCTGCCACCACCGGGATTTCTACGGCCGCACCTGCAGGAAGTTGGTCGTTTTCGTCCAGGTCGACAAAGATGGGCGGATCAAGATCGGTATAAGGCAGTGGTTCAAAATCCGTTACAGGGCCATGCTCCAACCCATAATTTTGTTCCAGTACTTGAATGTCCGCCAAGTTGACGACCCCGTCACCATTGGCATCGGCGTGCTTGTAGTTGGTGCCGTCAGCGAAGTTGTCACCCCAGTTCTGACTGATCAATCCTGTCCACTCACTGGTCATGTTATTACGGGTAGGCCCTGTATTGCCATAGGCCAATCCAATGCTCAACAAGTCGATATGGTCAGCAACATTGTCAGCGTTGGTGTCTCCGGGCCAAACGTTATCATCCATGCTCAGACACACATTGTCAAAGCCAGCATTCTCATTGGTAAAGACAACAATCGTCTCGATATTGTCACCACTAAAGGTAAACATACCGGTGTTGGAGGTATTCGAATTGGCACTTACCTGCAACTCCACTCCCGGAGCGATATTGGTAGGAAGGTCATTGAGGTTGTTTACGATGACCGGTGTTTGTCCGTTTACACTGATTCCTATTCCTCCACCATTGTAGAAGTAATCGATATTGACGGTATTGAAGGTCGTGATTACCTGGCTGAAGTTGAGCCCAAAACCAACGTTTTGCGTAGCCACAATTTGGCCATCGCCAAAGTTGACACCAGGGATGCCATCGGTTACGAAGAGGTTACAAGCACAGTTGCTACTTGGGTTGCGTTCGTAAGTGAAGATCACTTCGTTTTCTACCGTAATCACATCTCCCGAATCGTAGCCAAAGGCTGGAGCAAAGACTCCTTCGAGGCCTTCAAATTCCACACAGGCATCATTGTCGCAGAAGATGGCTTCAATGGTCGTGGTTGCAGCACAATCATTTTCCTGGTCGTTGAGTACGACGATGTAAGAGGTGGCACCATCGCCCACAAGTGGCCCAATCGCTACGGGTAGGCTGCTGTAAGCCACCACCTCGGTTGCGATAATGCTACTGCCTGCTGGTGCGTAGTTGATAACCAGGGAGTCACTGAGGTTGCCGCCGTTGAAGTTGCCTACCGTAAAGTAGTATTGACCGTTTTCTTCACAATCGGCTACTTCCAATTCGTTGATAATATTACCCAAAGAGCAACAAGGAACTTCAAAATCAATGGTTTCTCCGCAGAGCTCATTCATAAAGTCTTCCACCCGGATGGTGGAGCCAATGGTAGTGTAGGGGAGATTGATCGTAATGGGTAAGTTAGCATAGGCGAAAGACTCAATGGTTTCTCCGCCTATTTGCAGGCGGAAGCCATCACTTTCCGGATTTTCGTAGATGAAGTTGATGGTCAGCGCATACGTCTCATTGGCGCAATCTACTTCGTAAACCAGATCGCGAATATCACAAGGCAAGCAGTTTACCGGCTCCACTTCTGTGAAGTTGGTACAGCCAAGATTTTGCAAATCAATGACGCCAAATTCGTAGCTCGTAGTAGCATCCCCCACAAATGGGCCAAGCGTGATCGGTAGGTCCGCATAGTTGAAGACGCCGTAGCTATTGCCATTTCCTACCACGGCAAAAGTTTCTCCCAGGTTATTACCGATCACATTGAGTTCCACGTTAAATAGTTCGCCATCGCAGGCCGTAGGGGTGGCAATGACTTGTTGGATGTTACACTCCTCGGTACAACTATAGTTGAATTGGTAAGTACCAAAACAGGCAGGGTTGGCAATGTCCAGAATCAGAATATCATGCTCCGCTTCTGCACCGCTTAGCGGCCCGACGGTGTAGAAGGTTTGCCCGTAGGCAAAAGGTCCAAAGATCATGCCGTCGCCGAAAATGTAAAAGCCTAAGGGGCCACCATTGGGATTGTTAAAGACCACATCCACCAGGAATTGGTCGCCGTCACAGGCGTAAGCTTCAGCAAAGAGATCATTGAAGCCACATTCCCCATTAGGCTCGCATTCCTGAACATAGATATCTTCGATGGTACAGCCATTGGTAGCTTGGAGATAGACAATGATTAGCGAAGTTTGAATTTGGTTGATATTGTAGGGGCCAAATTGTACAGGAAGTTGATCCAAGGTCACGACTTGGCTTTCACCAGTAACCTCGTTGAAAACCACGAAAGGACCATCAACATTGGCATTAAAGTCTACATCCAGATAGTACAGTCCATTGGCGTCGCAAGCTGTACCTTCAATGACTAAATCGGAGGTTTGACATTCTACGGGGTTACAGTTTTGTTCAACGACGATTACTTCAATACAATCACCACCTGTGATTTCTGTGACAATAATATCTACGGTGCCACCAGGGAAAGGTCCGAAAGTAGCAGTAATTGTGCCTTCCTGGAAAGTCCCACTGTATCCACCTGCTTCTACGAGGAAGATACCAGTACCCCAACTTGTACCAGCCAGCAAGTTTAGACTGATGAAGAACTCCCCATCATCATTGCAGTCTGTAGTTGTAGTCGAAATGGCTTCAATAAAGCAGAAACATGGATTTTCGACGACAAGCTCCCGAACACATCCTGCTTGCTGGTCGCGGTAGCGAAGCTCATAAGTGAATGCATTGGCATTACCATCGATAATCAGTTCGTAGCTGTCTTGACCATATACGAAGGGGTATTCCTGACCTCCTGCCCGGACAAAGAAGGGGAGGCCGGTTGGTCCATTAGCGGTGAAGACAAATACGGGGTTACCCTCCGAGCAAAGTACTTCAATGACCTCGAAGAGCCCTTCGCAGTTGTCATTGCAACCAGTTGGAGCATTGAAGACTACTTCGGTGGTACAGCCGTTGCCGAGTTCCGTGATTAGCAGGACACCCTGATCAGCCGTTGGCCAGGGGATCACAAAGGGGTTCGTCGTCAATTGGATAGGGTAGAAGGTACCCGTGTTGGCGTTCTGGATCAGGACTTCCTGGCCGTTGGCTTCGATCCCGGTTAAGAGGATGGATAAGCTCGCATAAGGAACATCTTCGTAACATTCGATAAATTGAATGTCGGCTCCGAAGTTACTACAGGCACTGCCACAATCTGCCGGCACTTCTATGCCATCAATCGCTGTTTCGCAATCAATACCCTGGGCTTGGATAAAGAGAGCAAAAGCATTGACATTGGTAAGCGGCATCACGATTTCTGTGGGGTTAGAGGCAAAGAGCAGTTCCTGGACAAAGCCTGGATGAGCATTGCTGGTAATCCGCAGCGGTTCGCCTTCTTCTACTCCAAAAACATTTAGTAATACCAGTATAGAATTGTCCTCGAAGCATTCTACATTGATGAGCTGGGCCTGGAAATCTTCGCAAGTAACACAGTTATGGACCAATTCAGTGCTATAATAGCAGAGGTCATTCTCACTAGCGATTTCGACGGTCACTAAGGCATTGAGGCTGCCGACTAAGGTACCGACCGTTACCGGGAATTCCTCCGGCAAAAATGGACCAAATTCCTGGTTACCGTTGATAATGACGAAAAATGGTTCCCCGGGATTTGTACTCTGCAAATCGACAAAAATGCTGTAGACGTTGTTGGGATTACAATCTGTGGGAGCAACGATGACATCGTAAAGCTCACAAGCTTGGCACTGGTTGGGGTCAAAGTCAAAAGGAGGAAGCACTGTGCTACATCCCGTCAAGCTATCTTCAAGAATATAACCTTCAGGGTCAAGTTCGCCGGAAATTTGAAAGAAGGCATAATTTGGACCATCCTGTGGGCCACCATAAATTATGCTATTGCTGAGGCCTTCGATGGTAATATGTTGGCCCACAATTGGACTACTCGTTTCTACAAGTACCTGAACCGTAGTATTGCTAAGGCATTCAATACTGACCAAGGAAGCCGCAAAATCAGCACAAGCAAATTCACAGCCGTGAGCTTCAATGGTAAGATCCTCCGCACAAGCTTCCGTGTTGACGTCTCGAACCAAAAAGTGAAGGGCAGTACCTGGCTCGACCTCTATTTCAAGTTCGCTAAGAGGGAGGTCGCCGTAGGCAAAGCGGCCATAAAACTGGCCATTTAATCGCAAGTTGAAAGAGTCAAGAGGAAAGCGATTGTGCTCAAACGTAAGGAAGAAGCGGTAGGGTTGAATATCCTCCTGGCAGTTGTATTGAACAACCTGCAGGTTGCTGAAGTCGCATACCGGCATGTAGCTGCAAACATCGTCTACGAGCAGTTCGATGCCGCCAATGGTAATGTTTTCAATGAACCCCGTCACGCAAACATTTACCAAACCGCTAGTATTTGACCCAATGGGCGTAACGGTAACGGTATGACTGGGGAATGCCGTAAGTAAAGCAGGATCCAGGAAGTTGCTAAAAGTATTGACACTGCCGTTTATTCCGAAATTGATCGGTAGGTTCTCTACAGAAGCATTGAAGCAAACGGAGTTGACGGGGTTTCCGTAAGAGAAGGTTGCGGTAGCAAAACTGACAAAAAGCGCGGGAGCATCCAAGCTTGCTAGCCAGGGTTCTACAATACGGATCTGTCCAAATTCCACACCACCATTTGGAGTTTCGAAGGTGCCCATGCTTACATTAACATCAGGAAATTCCAGGATTACATCGCCGGGTTCTACGCCCGCATTGGCGTTGAAGACGGTTCCAATTTCCAGTCCGGAAAAGGTAATACAGCTTTCGTTGTTGCAGTTCGGTAGTTCAAGGGTTTGCGTGTAGCAACAATCGGGATGGTCGTTGATGCAGACCGTCACAACAAGAGTGCTTTGCTGTTGCTGGGTAGGGATATTTTCCAAGACAATAGGGAAGGCATCAATGGGGTAAAAACCATAAAGTTCATCACCAAGGAAAACATCTACAAAATCATTGTTGCCAACCACGGAGCCAAAATCAATACTCAAGCGAAGACCACCATTGTTTTGGCAGGATGCTTGCAGGTTGGGCTCGTTGAAAGCACAGACCGGTGGGTTGGCGTCGGTACAGACATTATCAATTAATAATTCAATACCTCCAATGGTAAAGGTCTCAATAGGGCCCAAAATACATACGGTGACCAAGCCTCCGGGAGTAGGTCCAGTCGCGGTGACGATAATTTCGTAATCGGGCCATTCTTCCTGAATATTAGGATCAAGAAGACTTTCGAATACACCTACTTGCCCATTAATGCCGAAATTGATTTCGTGACCACTGAGGAAACCAATGAAACAAAGAGCGTTTACAGGACTGGTATACTCAAAATTTGCAGTAGCGTAATTGACGTATAAGGAAGGAGCTTCAAGATTGTTGATAAAAGGTTCGACAACCGCAAGTTGATCAAACCAGGTAGCGCCATTTTGATCGGTAAATTCTCCGATACTCAGATTTACACCCTCGTATTGATAAACGACTTCGCCAGGGATTGCTCCGTTTTCTTGGCTGAAGACGGTACCTATTTCTGGTTCACTAAAGTCAATGCAATTAACGGGCTGAGCCATCACTGCAACAGTGAAAAGCAAACAGCAGAGTAAGAAGAGATTACGTAGGATATTGTTCATGTTGGCATCATTTTAGACTGGTGACGATACAAAAGTGCTGTTTGAATGAGATTTTTTTTAGTATTTTGTAATCTTATTTTTGAGAAAAAATCGCTTGTTTTGTTTTTTAAAATACTGATTATTAGGTGTTAATGTTAGTTTTTTATTGAGAAAAATATGCAAAATCATCACTTGCTGGACCTGTTAAATTCCTTTTCTCGTAAAGAGATGACCCGATTTGTGGAATTTTCACGTTCACCATACCATCATAAGCACGAAATGACCCAGGTATTGATCAACTATCTGGATAAGTGCTACCCTGATTTTTCGGAGCGGTTGTGCGACCGGAAAGTAATCTGGAAGCGGCTTTTTCCCAAGCAGGCTTTTGACTCCTCTAAGTTAGCACTCTTGTTCACCTACGCTTGGCGATTATGTGAAAACTTTCTGATTGAAGAACAGCTTGCTCAACATCCGCAAAGAGAACAATGGCTACTCACGGCCTTACGGGAACGAAGGCAATGGACCATCTATGAGCGACAGCTCAAAAAGAGCAAAAAAGCCCTTACCCAGACCATTCTGCGAGATACGGATTACTACCGACAGGTCATGGCTCTGGCAGAAGAAGCCAATGAGTTTTATACGGTTTGGGAGCCACAGGCACAAGATCAGAGTTTAGTAGAGAAAGAACATGCACTGGATCAGTATTATGTTTTGGAAAAACTACGGGATGCGGTACAGTTACAGATGCGCCGTCAGATTTTGCGTGACGATTACTCTGCTCGTCTTTTAGAAGGCGTGTTGGAAGAACTACGCCTCAACGAAGAAGCTTACCGGGAGGCTCCCGCCGTGCAGGTATATTATCAGCTTTACCGCATGATGGATGAGCCATCGTTGGCAGCTTACCAGGCAGCGTTGGCCATTTTTCAAGAGAACGAACATTGCTTCCGCCTGCAAGAGTTGACCGCGATCTACAACTATTTGCAAAATTTTTGTATTGCTCAAATCAATCGCAATGAGCTACCCTTTCTGCGCGAATTGTTTGGTTTGTACAATGCCCAGCTGGCCAGGCAGCTCCTCCATGAAGGCGGCTATTTGATTGAGTGGCATTACAAAAACATCGTCACCGCCGCCCTCCGACTTGGTGAACTAGCGTGGGTAGATCATTTCATTGAAACCCAAAAAGATGCGCTGGCGCCTGCTGCCGCAGAAAATGCTTATCGCTTCAACAAAGCCGCTTATTGCCACGCAGTAGGGGAGTTTGGCAAAGTTTTGGAATTGCTCACCCAGGTAGAATACAGCGACCTGCGTTATAACCTTGGTGCCAAAGCCCTCTTGCTGCGTACCTACTACGAACTGGATGAGTTTGAAGCATTGCACGCGTTGGTAGAATCGTTCCGCCAGTACCTCCAACGCAATCGCTTATTAGCCGATTCCCGCCGTAGTGGTTACTATCACCTTTTTCGCCTGACACGCCGCTTGGCCAAACTCCGTGCTAATTATCCTTACCTGGATGCCAGTCAAGCCACCCAACGCCTGGCTAAAATCAAAACCGATATGGAACAAACAGGCGCTATCTTCAACCGTGCCTGGCTGGAACGCAAGCTGGAAGCTTTGGAGAAAAGTCGGAAGGCGGAAGTGTGAAGTCGGAAGTGGGACGGTCTTTTCGCGTAAGACGAAAGTGAGTTCGCAAAGCGTTTTATAAGAAAACTGTATGCTGATCAAAGCAGAGCCTGTAGGCGATCTACCGGCGATTAGTCGCCTACTCCAATCGACCGGTTTGTCCCAGCGCGTGGACAAGCACTATCCTACTCATCATTTGTGGCAGGGAACCAGTATTGGCAAGACATTGGAGGCTTTTCTGGTCTATATTCTGAGCGAGAACGATCATCGACTGTACAACGTAGAAGACTGGGCTTTGGGCTTGGAGCGCACGTTGAGTTGGCTTTTGGATGAAGCTGATTTTCAGGCTGCTTATCTCAGTGATGACCGTTTGGGTAGTCTGCTGGACTACCTGTCTAAGGACGATGAGCGCTGGATGTCCTTTCAGCGCGATCATAACCAATCGCTAATTCGGTTTTACGATCTGGACAACGGTACTGATCAAGGTCCCCTTGATACGGTGCGTATCGACAGTACCACGGCTCAAAGTCATCGAGAAACAGAAGGCATTTTTCAGTTGGGGCATAATGCCACGGGTTTGGCCCTACCTCAGGTAAAATTGATGCTACTGGCTATAGACAAAGCCAACCTGCCACTGGCTCTGAACGTGGTAGCAGGGCAAAACAGTGACGACAAGCTTTACGTGCCAGCCTTGGAACAGGCCTGGGAACAAGGTCTCAAGTCCAAAGGAGTACTGGTAGTGGGAGACCGCAAGCTGTGTAATCAGTACAATATGTGTTTCATTGCTGACAGCGGCAACTACTACTTGGGCCCATTGGCTCAACGGCAATACTCACGAGAGGAATTAATGCAAGCCCGTGAGTGGATTGAGCAACAGCAAGAGCCCGCCGAACGCGTAATGCGTCAGGCGGCGGGAAGTAAGGATTCACAAGCCATCGCGCTGGTTAAAGAGCTGCCCGCACGTGAAATCATCTCCGCTGACGGCACGATTCACACCCAAAGGCTATTCGGGGTATGTAGCTTGAATCTACGCAAGCGCCAAGTTGCCCAACTAGAGCAACGCTGCCAGACCGCTTGCCAGGAGGTCAGACTGCGCTTCACGCGCAACCGAGGTCGTAAAACGATCAAGTCGGTAGAGGAAGCTGAACGAACCATCAACAAGATACTGGACAAGCACAAAGTCGCTCACCTATACAGCTGGAAGATCACACTATCTCAGGACCCGGCCGAACCTTGCAGTGTGGAACTTACACTGGACGAGCAGCAAAACAACATCGAACAGCAACTGGCCGGATGGCGCGTGATGGCCACTAACGCTCCTTCGGATAGACTCTCGGCTTGCGAGGTGGTACTTTGTTACTGGGAGGAGTATCGTATCGAGCAGCATTTTCATTTGCTGTTGACCAAATGCACCTCGCTTACGCCAATCTTCCTGAAAAAAGAAAATCGCATCCAAGCCATGTTGCGCATACTAATGCTGGCTCTACAGTACTATAATCTGTGGCAATACACCATCCGCCAAACACTGAAAAGCGAACAAAACAGCTATCTTACCAATCTGGTGCCCGGCAATCCCGGCCGCAAAGTTGAGCGACCTACCACATCGCTGGTCTTAAGCGCGTTCCGAAGCGTCCAGATGATCTACATAATGACTGATGATCACAAAGCCAGCGTACACTTGCAGGGCATCGAAGAACATCACCTGAGGTTGCTTAAGATGATGCGATTGCCAACAGATATTTATCGTCATCCATGGGAGGCGTGAACTCACTTTCGTCTTACGCGAAAAGACCGTGGGAAGTCGGAATTCTTCAGGGTTTACTGAAGTCTCTTACTTCAATTAGATTAATAACAATCCGACTACTGTCGATATTTAGATACTCGAATTGAACAAAACCGTATTCTTCATTAAAATAAGAGGTTAGTCTGGTTTCACCAATACGGCTAACTCCCTTGGCTTCAACAACATAACAAGAAATTTTATCCGCAAAATCGGTAGCGATTTCTTTCTTGCCTACAATCTCATAGTGGTGATTGAATGCTAGATTCCCTTCCCACGTAGCCCATGCTGGATTTCCCCACTGACTTCCAACCTCTAAATTCCAGCCCCAAGAATTACCAATTTCATAGGGCTTTTTTATGAAGGGGTACGGGTTTATCTGTAGATAGTTGAAATACCTGGTTCTTCGCCAAGGGTGCATCCAGACGTTTTTCTCATTTTCGATAAGGCCAGACCATTCCCTTGGCCAGGAAACACTGTCATTGTAAAGATAATAATCATAATGCATTACGGTCTGATCATAATCCGACTCGCCATCTAGTATCGTATTATCTCTAGCTGCCCGAAGGGAGAGTTTCGTAACCGTCGTAGTAGTCAATTTTTCGACAGATAATATGTCGTATCCTTCTCTAGAAAATCTACATTCCTGACCCTCTTTTGTGAAGTACCGATAGTCGAATATATATTCTTTTTCAGGCAAATAGATAGCATTGTCCGCATTGTAAGGATTTGACTTTCCATCACCGACCGAATCGATGATTTCAACAAATACGCCATCCTGATCCTTATATGCTTGCTTTTCAATAGGCTTATCCTGGCAGCCAAATAGTAAGGAAAGGAAACACAAAGAAATAGCAAAGCGATACTTCACGGCCTTATCAATTTAGAGAGCTTACTAATATTATGAACCAGATAGGTTTGAAAATTGATTATTGAAGGTCAACCATCAACCATCAACAACCAACCATCAACAACCAACCATCAAAAACGCTCCACCTCTCGATCAAACCGTACAGTGGCCCTGATGCCAAACTGGTAGAGATTGCGGTTGAGTAATGCGTCGCGGTAGATGCCGGCAAGCCACAGCCGGAAGGTGGGAGCTATGCTAAAAAGCATGTTTTCAGAGAGCTTATGTTCCCAACCCATGGAGGTTTGGAAGCAATAGTTGACTTTGCGGAAATCTTCATTTTCGATATTGTTGACTTCCCGGGCGCTGGTTTCTCCGTTAAAACGGGTGACTATATTTTGGTTACTGAGGTTATAACTCAGACCACTACCCAACGAAAAGTAAAAGTCATCCTTTTCGGAGAGGGTTTGATAAAATAGTACCGAGAAAGGAATCTCAATATTTTGGGCCCGGAAACTGTATTGTTCCTCATCAAAATTAGCTCGATTAGGGTCGTTGAAAGCGATGGGCGTACGCTTGCCGCGGTAACCGGTCTGACTATAATTCAAGCCGACTTGCACGCCTGCTTTTTCTCCTCGGTAGCTCAAGACGAGTCCTGTTGCGTAAGAAGGGCGAGCAAATTCATTGTTTTCCAGAGAATCTGCCTGGTTCAGCATATTGAGATCCAGGTTGACAATCCGGCGATGAGAATACTGTGGAAAAAGATTGATCCCGATGCCCGAATAGCGTTGTGCCATCAGGGTGGTACATCCAAGTATTAGTGTAAACAAGAGTAGGGTTAAGCGCGTCATGTTTTGGGGATGTTTGTGTTAATAATGCACTATCTATATCTTAATAACAGATCCAAACAAAGAAATTGCTGCACCTCAGCATCAAGTTTCTTGTCTTCTATTTGACCGAAAGGGGCGGAGAAAAAGAAAATAGGTTTATTTCCGTCAAACTACTAAGGTGTTAGGTTCAGAAAGAATATTGAAATTGGAGGACGATGTTGGGACTTTGTCCAATACCACCAGGTATTACTTGGGGGCTTATTTGCCATTGACTCAAATCTTCATCCATATCAAAATTTCGCAAGTGGGTATCCACATAAGCTTCAACGCCTTGTAAAAGATAAACGGCAAAAAGCATAAAGTAATTGGTCTGCCGGGATTTGTTAAATTGGTCCCGAAAAACCAATAACCTGCTGGCATCATATCCTCTGCTGCTAAATTCATGTTCCTCACCCGCCAGCTCTGCTTGATAAGCGTTTCGGAAACGGATATAATTGCTCTGATTGAAGTCCAATACGGCAAACACGCCCGAAAAGGCACTAAACACCAGGGGCACTTTCCACCAACGACGGTTATAAATTTGTCCGCCACCGGGTACTATCGACCACATCAGAGCCGTACGTGGTACATAGGTTCGCGGTTCATTGAAAGTCAAGCCCAAATCAACCTCTTCGAGGAGTGCTGGATTTGCCGGAGGAAGACTATCTACTTCTTGGGCAAAACTGAGAAAAGGCTGCGCTAGCAGACACCATAACACCCAACCGTATTTCTTCCAATGTGGCATATTTCTACTGCTCTACACACTTGAACAAATCCGTCAATTGGTCGTGGTCATCAAAAGGAATCACGACTTGCCCTTTACCTGTTGTTTTGTCTTCCACTTGAATTTTGACTTTTCCACTCCCAAAGAAAGCTTTAAAGTCTTGCAAAATTTTGTCGTATTCTGCCTGATGCTTATTGACAACTTTTACTTCTGGTTGTTTAACGACTTTTTTAGGCTTCTGGTACGCCTTAACTTGTGCTTCTGTTTGACGAACCGACCATTTTTTGCTGTTCAGCTCCTTGAGAAAATCAGCTTGTAAAAGGATGTCCAATCCGGCGATGGCTTTGGCGTGTCCCATCGAAATCTGTTCCTTGCGCAGCGCATCCTGGATGCTGATGTGCAAATTGAGCAGTCGCAGGTAATTGGTGATGGTCGTTCTTTTCTTGCCCACCCGCTCGGCGAGCAGCTCGTCGGTCAGTTCACATTCCTGCTTGAGTCGATTATAAGAATTGGCAATTTCCAGTGGGTTGAGGTCTTCGCGCTGGATGTTTTCGATGATGGCCATTTCCAGCAATGTCTGGTCATTGGCTACGCGAATATATGCAGGAACTTCCTCCAGTCCAGCCTGCTTTGATGCTCTCCACCGACGTTCACCAGAGATGATTTGGTAACGCTTGGGTTCCAGATAGCGCACCGTCAACGGCTGGATGATCCCGTGAATTTTAATGCTATCAGCCAATTCGCCCAGCGCTTCTTCGTCGAATTCATAACGAGGTTGATCCGGGTTGCGTTCAATGTGCGCTAGTGGGATCAAAGCAAATTTTTTGGCCAATTCCCGAACGACTTCTGCCGGATTTTCTGCAATGGCTTTATCTACCTCCGCCTTTCTAGCGAGGCTTGTGCCACCGCCTCCGAAAAGGGCATCAATTCCTGATCCTAATTGTTGTTTTGAAGCTTTTGTTCCTAATTTCTTTGCCATACTGTAGGGCTTACCGGTTTATTCAGAATTAATCAAAGGGATTTGGGCCAGGTTTTATACCAACACGTCATTGTTCTTACGTAAAAATTCCTGGGCCAAATTCAAAAAGTTGACCGCGCCACGGCTGCTGGCATTGATCAAAACGATCGGCATGTGCATATTGGGGGCTTCGCCCAAACGCGCATTGCGATGAATGATCGTATCGTACACCTGATCGCCGAAAATTTCTTTCACTTTATCAACGACCAGATTGGCCAATCTCAGTCGACTGTCGTACATGCTCATCAAAATACCTTCCAACTGCAAGTCGGGGTTGAAGTTGGCTTTTACCAGATTTATACTGTTCTGTAGCTTAGATAAACCCTCAAGGGCAAAGAACTCACATTGTACAGGTACCAAAACGGAATCCGCTGCTGTAAGTGCATTGATGGTAACAATCCCCAGGGATGGCAAACAATCAATAAAGACGTAGTCATAATCGTCTTTGACTTTGTCGACCACTCCCTTAAGCACAAAAGAACGATCCTCGTAGCCAGCTAGCTCCAGTTCTGCTGCCACCAAGTTGATATGGGAGGGCATCAGGTGTAAGTTGGGGGTATCCGTTTCGTAGATGGCGTCATGAGGCTCCAGGTTGTTGATGAGACAATCGTAGAGCGAGGTGTCAACATCTTCCTCCAAGGCACCTACCCCAGATGAAGCATTGGCCTGCGGGTCGGCATCAATAAGGAGTACCTTTTTTTCTAATATTGCCAAACTAGCGGCAAGATTGATGGCGGTCGTCGTTTTACCGACTCCTCCCTTCTGATTGGCAATAGCAATTACTTTTCCCATAAAGCGAAATGGAGATTAAAAAGCTGTAAATATTTAAAAAAGGTATCCTGTAAGCTGTTTTGAAACTGGAAAGAGCCAGCTTAGATAGTAATGCTCTCGCCAATCGACAGCAAAATTAACTCTTTTCCGCTATCTGCAAAAGCCTTTTTTGCCGCAGCCGTATCGATTTCGATATATCCGAAGGTATCGTAATGGATTCCGATGACTTTATCGACCTGTGCAAACTCGGCGGCAAGCACTGCGTCTTCGTAGCCCATCGTGAAGTTATCACCAATGGGCAACAAGGCAAAATCCAGCTTTGGACAAGTCATTGGGATCAACTTCATGTCCATGGTCAGAGCCGTGTCACCTGCATTGTAGAAACAGCCTTCTTCGTTCCAAACAACAAAACCGCCGGGTTGTCCACCATAAGAACCATCCTGAAAACTGCTGGTATGTACGGCATTGACGTACTTGGCAGTTCCAAATTCAAAATTGGCCTTGCCTCCGTGATTCATTGGATGATGAGCAATACCCTTTGCGCCATAATGATTGGTAATCTCGTAATTGCTAATCACAGTGCTATTGCAGCGGGCCGCAATGGCACGGGTATCAGCTACGTGATCAATATGTGCGTGGGTGAGCAGAATAAAATCAGCATGAATGTCATCTACCTTAATATTTGCCGCCTTTGGATTGGGGGAAATAAAGGGGTCGAATAATATGGTTTTTCCTTTGGTTTCGACCGCTACACAAGCGTGGCCGTAATACGTTATTTTCATTAGTAGGAGTCGTTTGTTTTTTTGTGCAATGCTGGGATAAAAATGCAACCTTTTTAGCTCACTCATGTTAAGCATCTAACAAATTTAAGCCAAAAGTTAATGATCACGGTTATTTCCGGAACCAATCGCAAAGGTAGTAGGTGTAGAGCCTTTGCCCATAAATATTACGAATTTTTATCTGAATTGTTAGGAAAAGAACAAGTTCGTTTCCTGGCTTTGGAAGATATTCCACAAACATGGCTTTCTTCTGCCATGTACGAAGATGGTGGGCAACACCCTGATCTGGCGAAAATTCAAGACGAATATATTCTGCCTGCCGACGGGTTTGTTTTTATCAGTCCGGAATACAATGGCAGCTTCCCCGGTATCCTAAAGCTATTTATCGACGCCTGCTCTGTTCGAAATTATGCCCGCAATTTTAAAGGCAAAAAAGCGGCTTTGGTCGGGGTCGCCACCGGTCGTGCTGGCAACCTACGTGGTATGAGCCACCTGGCGGGTGTCCTCCATTATTTGGGGGCAACTACTTTGCCCAACCAGCTCCCCATCTCCAGTATCGCACAATTGTTAGATACTAATGGTCAAATCAACCATCCAGAGACCCTGGCCGTAATGAAAATGCACACCCAGGAATTTGCCCAATTTGTTGGAGCGGATTGATTATGTGTAAAAGCTGGATGTTTGTTTGTGTAAAAGTTGGAAAAGTGTAAGGGTGTAAGCGTTTTTTCCACTTCCGACTTCCTATTGTGTAATCGAAAGTAAAAATTCGCCATCATCCGTCACCCAAAACTTTTTGACTATCCCTGAAATACGTTGACAACAAATTTAGTTAAAAATGAAGTCAACGAATAAGGTTAATCGGCCCAAAAGGCGTCGTAATTACAGTGAAACCTTTAAAAAAGCGCGAGTTAAGGACTACGAAGAAGGTACCTTTAGCGTGGCCCAGATGGGTCGTTTATACAGTATCCATGTAAATATTCTGTACCGCTGGATAAGTAAGTACAGCGCGTACGATCAACAAAAAGCGATAATAGTGGAAGTACCAAATTCCCAGACGGAGAAGGTTAAATTGCTGGAAAAGCGGGTGGCTGAACTAGAACGTTCTCTAGGTCAAAAACAAATTAAATTGGACTACTATGAGAGCTTTATAGAGGAGCTTCGTGAAGCAGGAATAGATGTTGAAAAAAAAAGTGGTTTTACGACTCCCTTGTCCGGCTCTTGTCGAAATACAGATCAGAAATGAAGAGTCCAAGTAATGAACAAGTATATGCTGCACTAGGTACTTCGCGTCAATCGCTGTCGCAATATTTACGTCGGCGAGCGGATTATCAGGACGGGGTGTATTCAGCGGAAGCAATGCTGTTGACACACCGTGCAGATCACGGAGGTTTGGGTCTTGAAAAGGCCTACTATATGATCCAGCCAGAAGGACTAGGTCGCGATGCATTTATTCGAGAGATGACTCTATTGGGTCATTCGCTGGAACGAAAAAGGAGCTATGTTAGAACTACGAAGAGTGGTGGTTTACGGTATCCTAATTTAGTTAAGTTGCTTACTATCATAGGTTTAAACCGAGTTTGGCAATCGGATACGACTTACTATCGCCTAGAGGACAAGTATTACTATCTGACGTTTATCATAGATGTGTATTCCCGGCTTATAGTGGGCTATAGCGTAAGTGATAACCTCCGAGCTAGAGCAAACATAGAGGCACTGAAAATGGCCTTGCGGTTGCGTCGTGGTATGGATTTGAGTGAACTGATCTTCCACAGTGACGGGGGCTCCCAGTATCGCAGCAATGACTTTATAGAAGTATTGAGGTCACGAGGAATCAGCTCTAGCATGTGCATTACAGCATTGGACAATGCGTACGCAGAGAAGCTCAATGATGTGATCAAGAATGAATACCTTGAGCACTGGCCAATCAGAGATTATAGAGCACTGAGAAGGTACGTGAAGAGGGCTGTAGAGAACTACAACAAAGTGCGTCACCATAGTCAGTTACCGCTGCGAATTGCACCTTTGGGATTTGAATGTTATCTTGAGGAGAGTAAGGGGCAAAGACCACCATCGTTGTTGATACGAGACGGCGAAGCAAAAGAGTTGGAATACCAGCCAATGGCGGCTCAGAATCTGACTTATCCCAGTAGCGGAGCTTTTGATGGGACAAGTCAGATTCTGCCCGCATTTGTTAAGCTTGGTTTGCCAAAAGAAGATGGACAACTAGCACTTAGCTTTTAAGTAGAATGATTGATAAACCTGTCAACGTTATTTAGGGAAGGTCATTTACACCCTTACACGTTTACACCCTTACACCTTTCTACCCCTTCCCCCCATTCCCAATCAAGTCCTTGCCTTTGCGGCCATTGAGGACAGGGCTAGGACGAGGAGCTTCATCCAGGATCTGATGGAAGACTTTTTCTACGTGTTCCCACTTGCCATTGTTTAGGCGATAAGCCTCGTAGGTGCCATCAGGTATTTGCACCGGTCCTTCTCCGTATTCCCCTCCCACCATGGTCAGGTGATCAAACATCAGCAAATCCAGGGCGGGGTCATAATTGAGGCGCACACTTGCCGCAGCGGAATATTCCAATAGCAGTCGACTCTTTTCTGTAAAGCTGCCATCGTTTTCTTGTTTCACAAATACGGGCGCACCAAACACCGGTTTGCCCTCTACAAATCGTAGGACATCCACTACTTTGCGCTTGCGGAAAAACTCGTAGCCATCAAAGCCAAAAAGCAGATGGTACGTTTGTCCGCTGTAATTTACGGTATGCAGGTTGTAGTAGACCGTCCCATACCAACGATCAGCACTCAAGGCGATATTCTCCAGGTCTGCTTCCAGCTCAAATGAGCGATCTACCAGCGGAAAGAGCTGCAGTTCTTCACTGTTCATCTGAATGGCACCATAATAGCGGTAGTTGTCTTTATCAACATAAAGTTGCCAGGTGAAAATCCGGAAAGTACTGTCGGCAGGATACTGGATTGAAACGCTGTTGAGCTGCTCGAAAGGGTAGGAGAAGCTACCTGGCTTTTTCAAGGCACCTACCAGCTTGGGGATGAAAGCACGCACGGCCAAAAAGCGATTTTCTTCCAGGGAGTCGTTCACAAATGCATAAGAGAGCAGCCCCAGAGTGTCTTCCACGGCTTTTATCTCTTCAAGGTCTGCAGCACTTATTCGGTTCTGGCTATACAGTTGGTTGGTAAGGCTGCCCACGTTGAGCAGTACAAGCGTAAATAGTAGGTATTTCACGGACGTTATATTGCGCAAAAAACAAGTTGAACCTTCTCTAAGGTTTTTCAAATAGTGGGCACGCTTCAAATGAACCACTTAGCCCTCTTTTTGAAAAACGAATGCTCAACTTGTTTTTGTGCTGTTCTTACAGATTTTTCCAGTTGGGTTATTTAGCAACCCTCTCCACTAACGGAAAAACAGGGGGAAGATTGTGTTCAGATTGTTCCTACTTCTTCTTGTTGTTTTTATAATCGCGGAAGATAAATTCTCCCAATCCTTGCAGGCTACTGAAGAAAGCTTTACCGTTGTTGGCTTTCGTAAACTGTTCTACAAACTCCACCAAATAAGGATCACGTGCAATCATAAAGGTCGTCACCGGAACATTCACCTTGCGCAAGCGAGCAGCCAGGTTCAGGGTGCGGTTCACAATCTTGCGATCTAGCCCAAAGCTATTTTGGTAGTACTTCTTTCCGCGTTTCAGACAGGTAGGTTTACCGTCCGTAATCATGAATATCTGCTTGTTGGGGTTGCGTCTGCGGCGTAGTATGTCCATCGCCAGTTCCAGTCCGGCTACCGTATTGGTGTGGTAGGGGCCCACTTGCAGGTAGGGCAGGTCTTTGATCTCTATCGGCCAGGCGTCGTTGCCAAAGACAATGATATCGAGGGTGTCTTTCGGAAAGCGGGTAGTAATGTATTCGCTCAAGGCCATAGCTACCTTCTTGGCTGGGGTGATTCGGTCCTCGCCGTACAAAATCATCGAGTGCGAAATATCAATCATCAGCACCGTACTAGTCTGACTCTGGTAGTAGGTTTCGCGCACCTCCAGGTCATCATTGGTCAGTTTGAAATCATCAATACCGTGGTTGATGTGTGCGTTGCGTAAGCTCTCGCTAATGGCAATATTATCGAGCTGGTCGCCAAACTCGTAGGGCCGCAAGTCCGAGGTAGGTTCGTCGCCGCCACCGCCGTAGCGCGTGTTGTGATTGCCGCGTTTGGTCTTTTTTATATCCCCAAAAATATCGGTCAGTGCCTTTTTGCGCAGCTCCAGTTCCATTTTCGCCGAAGGCACAAAATTCGGATTCTGCCCATCTTGCGGCTGGATGTAGCCCTTGTCAATCAGCTCCTGAATAAAATCGGCCATGCCGTACTCCTCATTGGTGAGCTTGTGCTCCTTGTCCAGTTGGGTCAGCCACGATAATGACTCGGCCACATCGCCCGAGGTGTACATCAATAGCTCCTGAAACAGCTTTAGCAGCTGGTCAAAAAGACTTCCTTCCTCCTCACCGGGCACAAAATGCCTAAATCTCCATCCAATCATCACTACCGTTATTTCGCGGGTTATATTTATTTGGGCGCATCCCGCCAGTGGGCGGGTCGCTCCCTTCCAGGGTCACTATCGTTTCGTACCGCCCTTGTAGGGCGGCACCTCGCCTTCCAGGCAGCTTGCGCGAGCATCACCTTTCATGCATCCGATCATTACAACAAAAGCATCCCCCACTTGGTTGCTCCTCCTGTCACAAAATAAGGTTCTCCTTCCATAATCTCTGTTCGGCGTTGGCTTCGCCTACGTCGTATTGTACCCACGTTCGGCGTTGGCTGTGCCTACGTCGTGGTGCATGCAAAATTCTGTTTTGCGTATTGTGTGTAGCCAAATTGGTGAATTTGCCCTACGGTCGGTGTATCTTCGCCGTTATGACTTCTATTATCTGCACCGTCACCAACGATCTCAGCCAAGATCAGCGTATGATCCGCATCTGTAGTAGCCTACAGGCAGCGGGCTATCAGGTGACGCTGGTGGGGCGGCAGTTGCCGCATTCTTTACCCTTGGTCGATCACGCCTTTCGGCAGCATCGTCTCCGTTGCTGGTTTCATGCGGGTAAGCTGTTCTATTTAGAGTATAACCTGCGACTGTTATACTATCTCTACCGTCATCGGGCACAGATTATCAATGCCGTAGATCTCGACACCTTGTTGCCTGCTTACCTGATCAGCCGTCTGCAGCGGTCGGTTTGTGTCTACGACGCCCACGAGTACTTCACGGAAGTCCCCGAAGTCATCCGTCGTCCCAGGGTACAGCGGCTTTGGTCGGCGCTGGCGGATTGGATCATCCCTTCCCTCCAGCATGCTTATACGGTAGCGCCCGCCCTTGCGGAGCTCCTGACTCAGCGCTACGGAACGCCTTTTTCCGTGGTTCGTAACCTTCCTTTACGCCAAGAAGTGACGGAATCACCGTCGGCGCCTAAAGAAAAAATCATCTTTTATCAGGGTATGCTCAATGAGGGTAGGGGACTCGAAGCGGCCATCCTGGCAATGGTGCAACTTCCGCCAACCATTCTCCTACATATCGCAGGTACGGGCGACTTGGAGGCCGAGCTCCACCAGTTGGTCAACGATCATCAATTACAGGATAGAGTTCGTTTTCTGGGCTTTGTCCCTCCGGCATCGCTGCCAGCACTCACCAAAAAAGCTTGGCTGGGACTGAATCTACTCGAAAACACAGGATTGAGTTACTACTATTCCCTGGCCAACAAAACCTTTGACTATTTACAAGCAGGGGTGCCGGCTTTGCACATGGATTTTCCAGAATATCGTGCCTTGCACGATGCATATGACACCTTTATCTTGTTACCCAATTTGGAGGTAGACGGTCTTGTTTCGGCTATCCTGGCGCTGGTACATCAGCCTGAGCGCTACAAGCAGCTTCAGGAGCATAATTTGCAAGCCTCCAAACACCTGACGTGGGAAGAAGAGGAACAGCAGCTACTGAAAATTTATCGAAAAATTAGCTGATAGCATATTATGCTACCCCTTGCAGTAGACCTCCCCGAAAACATGCACTCCTCCCCCCCGCATGATCTCCTATCCTCCGCTTGGGCGGAGGTGGCCCGAAGGGTCGGAGGTGGGTAACTGTGCTTGGTCGGAGGTGACCCAAGTCTCTGACTTGCTTCTAGTTGCCTCTTTAAATGCAAGTGCCCAAGACCGATATGGATCTTGGCATCAGGCCCCAACTAGCGTTTTTATTTCCCCTTTCCTTGAAGAAGCACAAGCAGCGTGTAGAACATGATCTTAAAATCGAGTGCCAAAGACATGTTCTCGATGTAAAGGATATCAAACTTCAGCCGTTGTACCATCTGGTCGACATTGCTGGCGTAGCCGTATTTCACTTGTCCCCATGAGGTAATGCCTGGCCTTACTTTGAGCAAATGCTTGTAGTGTGGCGCTTTGGCGACGATGAGATCGATATAGTACTGGCGTTCTGGTCGCGGTCCTACCAGGGACATATCTCCTTTGAGAACATTCCAAAATTGCGGCAATTCATCCAGTCGCCATTTACGCATGACGGCTCCCCAGGGGGTGCAGCGGTTGTCTCCATCAAAACTCAACTGCGGCCCTTGGTACTCGGCATCCGTTAGCATGGAGCGGAATTTGTAAATCATAAAGGGCTGCTTGTTTAGACCAATGCGCTCTTGTTGATAGATGATGGGGCCGCTGGAAGACAGCCTGACCCGCAGGGCTACGTAAGCGTAGACAGGTGCCAGGAGCACCAGCATAATGGCGGAGGCACTGATGTCAATGCCGCGCTTGATGAGCCTTTGCCAACGGGGCATCAGCTCGCGGCTGATTTCGATGAGTACGGCGCCGTAGACATGGTTCATTTTGACGGTACCCAACAAAATATCGTACATATCGGGGATGATCTTGACCAGGATGTTGCGATCCAGGTCAAAAAGGATATTCATGATCTCCCGCAGTCGATTGTGCTCCGAGGTTTCAATAGCAATGATAACTTCTTCGATATTGTACTGGGCAATCACATCGGCAAGGTCTTCGATTTTACCCAAGGACTCAAGGTTGTCCGCTAATTCGTTGGTGCTGTTGCCGTTGGCATCGATGAAGCCTACGAAGTGGTAGCCAAGGCTTTTTTCCTGATTGGTGATTTCCTGGTAAAGGTCGACCGCATTCTGATTCCCGCCAATGATGAGAGTGTTGAATTTTACCATCCCACCCTTAAGCCTCCAACTGGCCCGGGTAAGTAAGACCATTCTGATCACCGCAGTAAATGTAAAATGCAGGAAGAACAAAGTGAGGAAAGAGGAATAGTAGGTCTTGTAATTGGTGACAAAATCGTCAAGAATCAAGGTGAAGAAAAGGAAAAGAACACCAAAAAAACTGAGGAAAAGCGTCCGGGCCAAGGTAGCAAGCCGAGAAAGTCGATAGACATCCTGATACTGATCGAAGATGGCATAAAAGGAAATCCAGCCCAGCGGAATGAGCAGGCAGCCCAGGATGAAATTTTGATCATTGAGAATTTCCCAACCCAAATGGACGCCTTCCAGTTGTTTTCGATACAAAAAAAAGCAAGCCCAAGCTAGCAGCGCGGTCAGGTAGTCTGCTATGCGGTAGATAAAAGTGTCTATGGTCCGCTGTCTATTCATATCATGCACGGTGAAGCCGTTTCCATTAGGCTCGCGTTTGAAGGCTAAAAATGCACCAATTTTATATTATCTAATAGAACCGTCGCAGAGTCAGGGCTTTCCTCCGTCAGAAAAGCCTGAAAACCAATTTGGTACTCATCAAGTTGAATATCAAATAAAAGCTGACTGAGATTGAAGTAAATCTTGTTCCACTCGTTTTTTGCAGAAAACCCAGGATCGTAGTAGCCTATCGGACCCGCAACAGGATCGGGCTCACCAACAAAACCCCAGACCACGGGTGCATCAGACTTGTAATTGACTTCCAGGTAGACGAAAACACCACCTTCCTGTAAGCCACTGAACAAGGCCGACGTTGCTATTTCCAAGACGGGTTGGTTTTCTCGTGTCAGGGAAAACCGACCGGAATAGTTGCCCTCAAAGACGTCGTCTTGGGTTCTTTCGATTTGAGTGCTCCCATTAATAATTTGGGTGAAAACCCGAGGGCGTGTGTCTTCAAAATCTTCAATAAAAGCGAATTTAGCTTCGCTGATATAAGTGGTCGTTGGATGGATGACCGCGTTCTCGTTGGGTTTGAGATCCAGGTTGACGGAATAGGGCGAATAGAAGGGATAGATATCAGGGAAAGAAGCGATGCCATTGTCCCTGATGCCTGCTTCTAGGCGAATTTCGGTTGGTCCAGCCTTCAAAACCGGGACGAGGGCTGGAAGATCGTACATGCCCAAGAAGACACCATCTACGAAGACCCAGACCTCCGTAATACGTTCGCTGGCAGAGCCCTGGCTACCTGCTACGCTCGTTAGCGAAAACTCGTTGATCTCAAGATAGGCAGGAATTGCTTCTTCCGGGTTAATCACGTCACAAGTAGACAAGCTAAACAGGATGGAGAGTATTCCAAATAGTTTACTAAAGTTATTCATAAGCATTAATTAGTTGAGCGCACTTTTTTGTAGACTTTCTTCGATGGCTTCCGTAATTTGGTAAGCAAGGGCCAGCGCTCGGTAACCATCTTCGCCGCTGACTTTGGGACGCGTATCATTGACGATACTTTCGGCAAAAGTTTCCAGTTCCAATTTAATAGAATTGACGGGCTCAATATCCGGCATATCCATGTGGATGGTCTTTTGGCCGCTGTTGGTTTGGAGTTCAAATTGTTGCCCGCTTTCAGGTACCTTTTCCTGATTGTCGTAAAGGCGAATCAGTTGGGCTTGTTTGTCAAGTAAGTCCAGACTGATGTAGGCGTCTTTCTGGAAAAATCTCACTTTACGCATCTGTTTGAGTGAGATCCGACTGGCGGTAAGGTTGGCAATGCAACCGTTTTCAAAGGCTATGCGAGCATTGGCGATGTCTACTGTTTCACTCACCACGGCTACGCCACTGGCGTGTACTTCGGCCACTGGGCTGTCTACCAGGCTCAGGATAATGTCCAGATCGTGGATCATCAAGTCCAGAACAACAGAAACATCCGTCCCACGAGGGTTGAAAACAGCCAGGCGGTGGGCTTCAATAAACATGGGTGCTACCGGGGTATCTCCTAAGGCCAACAGTGCTGGATTGAATCGCTCTACGTGACCGACCTGCACTTTTACCTTGTTTTTCTTAGCCAACTCTACCAAAGCTTTGGCCTCATCGAGTTTATGGGTAATGGGCTTTTCAATAAACAGATGTTTACCTGCTTCAATGACCTGCTTGGCCAAAGCGTAGTGGGTGGTAGTAGGAGTGACGATATCAACAACATCAACGGCCGCAATCAAGGAAGCAACATCAGGGAATGCCTTGGTGGCAAAAGTTGCTGCTACTTGTTTTGCTACTTCAGGGTCAGGGTCGTAAAACCCCACAAGCTGGTAGCTCGTTGTAGCTAACCCTATGCACTTTAGATGAATTTTCCCTAAATGACCGGTACCCAAAACACCAATTTTTAACATGAGTTTGACTTGAAGTAATCGAGACGAGCTCGTTCCTTAGTTTAACGTTAATTCTTGCTGACAGCTGCCTGGAGTGTCGACAAATGTAATCAACATGACGATATATACACCGATCAAGCATTCGCACACATTATACTATGCAGACAAGGAGATGCAAAAGTAGGGAAAATTAGTTGCTATCCACGGCCGTAGTACATGAGAATAGCACCAAACATAGTGATCAGTACCAAGAGAACAGTGGCCATTTTGATGGAGTACCTTAAATGATTGGCGAAAGTCTGGATTTCGTCGGTCAGGAGAGGGTATTTTGGAAGGATTTCGTCTTTCATCTTCTGATTGCTGAAAACATGACTGGCCCCAAACTCTACTCGATTTTGTACCAATACTTTATAAGATTTCATCACCTTGACCCTGAAGTAAATGTTGATGAAAAGCATGGCTACAAAAAGTCCGATAACCACGGAGATTAATACAATGTACATTGTTTTTCGACAAAGGTAATTGAATAAAAAAAAAGAGGAGCTGTTGTAGCTCCTCCTAAAAACACCTAAAACCCATATTCATATCATGAAAACCTTCTAGCTCGTGAGATGGGTAAAAGGGAGGAGCAAAAAAATGCTCCTCCTAAAAACACCTAAAACCCATATTCAATTCTTAAATATCTTGGAAGCGTTCATGAGAGGGTGGTGAAAAGGGAGGAGATATACTCCTCCTGAAAACACCTAAAACCCATATTCATATCATGAAAACCTTCTAGTCATTGTGCATAGTGTGCATCCTTTGATGCGCTATTGTGAAACGAAAATGTTTCGCTGTTGTTCGATATGTAGACGCCTTATGTACAAAAGGTCACTACAAAGACTAAAGGTCCGCTAAATTTTAACATTTTTTAACAAAGAGCGGTCAAAAAGCTGTTAATCAGTTTCTTCTGCGGGTGAATTTTTATTTGGTAATCGAAGTTTCACGCCAATTTAAAATACACGTAATACGCTCTTTAAAAATTTTTACTTTTTTCCTAAAAAAATAAAATTTGATGGAAATTTTTGATGACTTACCTGCGATTTGGGATTTTTTCTGGCAGCAATTGCAAAAAGCACCTCACCAAAAAAAGCATCCTTGGCGCACTCCGGTGCTAGCAAGTCTAGACGGAGATCAGGTAAATCAACGCACAGTAGTTTTGCGTAGGGTAGGTCAGAAAGAACGGTACCTACGGTTTTATACAGACTTTCGGTCAGCAAAAATAAGGCAAAAAGGTGAAAAACTACATTTTAGCTGGCTTTTTTACAATTCGTCTAAACAAATCCAATTGCGCATAAAAACAGAGGGAGCAGTAGTCATTACAGAGGAATTAGAAAAAATATGGCAGGGTTTACCGGTTTATGCTCGCTCGACTTATGCGGCTACCTTGCCGCCTGGCACAGCAATAACTTATCCGAGTGATGGTTTACCTGATGGATTTTTCAATCAGTCTACTCCCGAAACAGATATATTTCGCGAGAATTTTGCGGCAGTAGATAACTTTATCACCGAAATCGAATTCCTCCAACTCCATCGAGAGGGGCACCGGCGCGGTCGATGGAGTTGGGAAGAAAACGAATGGAAAGGAACTTGGTTAATTCCTTGATTTACTGTTGAGAAGCCTTTAACTTGATCGGAACCATGACCTCACGATCATCCCTTTTGACGCGAACATTGACTTGATCACCGGCTTTGTATTTTTCCAGTGCCAAGTAAAGATCGCTGTTGGTGGTAATGGGGTCGTCGTTTACGGCAATAATGATATCGCCGAGGATAATGTTACCATTGTTATCTGCCTTGGTACCCAAAAGGCCCGCAGTTTCTGCTGGACTGTCTTTGACTACATTGAGCACTACTGCTCCTGTAATATTGCGTAAGGGGCGGGTCAATTCTACACCAATGAGAGGGCGATTGAGTTCTCCATACTGAATGAGGTCAGGCACTACCCAGTTGACTACATCAACGGGGATAGAAAATCCAATGCCTGCTGAAGCACCCGATGGGCTGTAAATGGCGGTATTGACACCAATCAGTTCTCCTGATGAATTCAGCAGAGGCCCCCCAGAGTTGCCCGGGTTGATGGCCGCATCCGATTGGATAACATCTCTGATGGGAATGCCCGCAACAGATTTAATTTCTCTACCCAAAGCACTGACTACGCCCGTCGTCAGGGTTTGATCCAAACCAAAAGGATTACCAATCGCGTAGACATTTTGCCCTACACGTAAATTGATGGAACTGCCAACGGGAATAGGCGTAAGCTCGTTGGAAGGGATATTTATTTTTAATACCGCCAGGTCTTTTTCGGGTGCTTCCCCAACTTTGCTGGCTTGGTACGTTTTTCCATTACTGAGGGTTACCGTGGCTTTATCCGCATTTTGAATGACGTGGTAATTGGTAACGATATGACCTTCCTTGTCCCAGACAAAACCAGAGCCGGAACCACTAGGGATTTCTTCAACATTACGGCTATAATAGTTGCGTCGTAGCGTAGACGTCGTGATAAAGCAGACAGAGGGTGCTGCTTGTTCAAATAAACGAATGGTGTGCTGCTCCTGGGGAGTCATGCCCAAAGGAACCGATGATGAAGCAGGAGCAAAGGTAGCATCATCGTTGGGAGGCGTATTTTCGTTACGAACCAACAAGGCATTTTTATCTTCTACCGGGCTGGTCTCCGCCATTTGTTGCTTCATCAATAGCATGCCACCAAAAAAGCTTACTACTGCTAATAAAATCCAGAGTAATACACGCATGGTAATATTTGTTTTTGATGATATAATAGTGTTCGTCCCTATGTCTCGGGCCTCACGGGAGTGCTTATCCCGATATTCGGGATTCGCGTTTTGTGCTCGGTTCCCTCGCGAATTTGTTCGTCCCGATGCTCGGGACTCACGTTTTGTGCTCGCTACGCTCACGGTGGTACTTTAACGTTATCCAATTAATTCATTCCTAAAGCACTAACAAAAACCGCGAGCACCTCCGAGAATCCCGAGCATCGGGATGAACATCCCCGCGATTCCAAGCAATCGGAAGCGCACAACCGTGAGTTGTCAGCGAACACCCCTAAGTCTTGCGCTCCTTCTTCTTCGCCGCTGGGAACAGGATATTATTCAAAATCAAACGATAGCCGGGGCTGTTGGGGTGGAGGTTGAGATCTGTTTCTGGATCATTGACGTAGTGCCGATAATCTTCGGGGTCATGTCCTCCGTAAAATGTCCAAAAGCCTTTGCCAAAGTTGTTATGGATATAACGCGTTTCCCCTGAGGCTTTGTTCTCTCCGAGGATAAGGACATCCGATTTTAAATATTGGTTGTAAAACGCCGTGGTCTGTCCCATAAAACCTTTGACCGTGCGCGTGTGATTCTGGGTGAGCATGGTAGGAACGGGGTCCCACTTGGCCGAAAAATCAAAAAGCGTAAAGTAATCCTGCTGAGGATTGACATTGCGCTTGGTACCACTGTCAATGGAAGAGAACTCATATTCGAGTGGGTCGCGGGTCAAGACGAAATTTTCGAAGGCAAAAGTTTGGCTAAAGTCCAGTTTCTGCTGCGCCGTCGGATCGGCAGGGTCGCCATCGTACATAGGAGCGCAAATGTCTAATCCGGCAGCAGCCAAGGCAATATCATAAGAGTCGGTAGCCGAGCACATGGCAAACATGAAGCCACCACCGTAGACATATTCCCTGATTCTACGAATGACGGCTAGTTTCAATTGAGAGACCTTGGCAAAACCATTCTCCGCAGCGAGAGATTCCTGATAGCTTACCATTTCCCGATACCAGGGCTGGTTGTGGTAACCACGGTAGAAACGTCCATATTGACCAGTGAAATCCTCATGGTGCAAATGGAGCCAATCGTATTCTGTTAGTTTGTCATCCAGAACTTGTGTGTCGTAGATGACATCGTAAGGGATTTCAGCGTAAGTGAGCACCATCGTTACCGCATCATCCCAAGGCTGAATTTTTCCTCCGGTTCGGAAGTTGACATCAGGGGTGTAGACGGCTATCTTGGGGGCTTTTTCGAGCTTCATTGCATCCATATTGGCTTCGGGGTCGGCAATTTGGGCGAGGATGCTATTGAATTTACCATCAGGAATGATTTCAAAACTGATGTCTCGGGTTAGGCATTCCCTTTCAAAAACCCGGGTATGGGGAAAAGCAAAAGAACCTCCCCGGTAATTGAGCAGCCACCAAGCCTCAATGTCATTGTTGAGAATGTAATAGGCCATCCCGTAGGCTTTCAGATGATTGCGTTGTTCTTCATCCATCGGGATGAGCATGTAAGCAGCTCTCATCTGGAAGGCCGCTAGAAAGAAAAGAGAAAGAAATAGTATTCTACGCATCATTTGCTGGTTATTTGCTGTTTAATAAACGCACTATATACAAAAATGGATATGATTAGCACAGGTTAAAAGTGAAAAGCTATCGTTAGTTTAACAATCCATTGACAATTGTGGTGCTGATTTTTTGAATCACACGAAACACCAGCCGGTAAATGTCGTAGAATCTGCTACCTTTGTCAGCTGTGAATTTTTGCAATCATCCGATTCGTTTTTGAGAACAATTTGAACATGGAGGGAATTAGTTTTGCTTATCCTGCTTGGTACCTTGGCCTTTGTTTATTGGCAGGCTTAATCTACGCGCTGGTCTTGTATTATCGAAACGATGGCTTTCGTGATGCTCCTTCCTGGTTGAGTACATTATTAAGTGTGCTCCGCTTTTTAGCCGTATCGGTGTTGGCATTTTTACTCTTATCGCCCATCTTGCGTTCTACGCAAACCCAATCCCAGAAACCTGTCATCGTTTTCGCCCAGGACGGTTCAGAATCTGTAGCTGCGGCTTGGTCAGCAGAAGATAGTACGGCTTACGTGAACAATGTCAAAGCGCTTACCAGCAAATTGGCAGAAGATTACGACGTAGTCAGCTATACCTTTGGCCAGGACGTCAGAGATACCCTCGATTTTTCTTTTACAGACAAGCGTACCAACCTGGCCAACTTGCTGGGAGAAGTGTATGATGTTTACAGCAACCAAAACCTGGGGGCGGTGATCATCAGTTCGGATGGAATTTACAATGAAGGTGCGAACCCCGTGTACACCGACGCCAAACTTAATGCCCCGGTATATACCTTGGGCTTAGGCGATACTACCCGACGTAAGGACGTGTTGGTCAAGCGGGTTTTCCATAATAAAATCGCTTATCTCGGAGATAAATTTTCTATCCAGGTTGATATTGGTGCGCAAAACGCAGCAGGTGCCACCACGCCTTTGAGAATTGCCCGGATGGAAAATGGCCAACGCCGTGAACTCATCAATGAATCGGTGAACATTGACCGCAACGATTATTTTTCTACCCGCGAATTTATCCTGGATGCAGATCGAGCTGGTGTTAATCGCTATGTCATCAGTATTGGTACCATTGCTGGCGAAGCATCAACGATCAATAATGCTCGTGATATTTATGTCGATGTGCTGGAAGCTCGCCAGAAGGTCTTGATCCTGGCCCACGCTCCCCATCCTGACCTTTCTGCATTGAAGCAAAGTATCAGCGAAGGGCAAAACAATGAAGTAACGGTTGCTTACCGCAATACCTTCGACGGCAATGTGCGCGATTATGATTTGGTAATCCTGCACCAGTTACCCAACCGCAATGAATCATCGAATGATTTGTTGACGCAGCTGAAGACCAATAAGATTCCTGTATGGTTTTTTGCTGGTGATCAATCAGGGCTCCAGGCTTTCAATACTGCCCAGCAACTCATCAATATTTCTGGCAGCGGCCGAAACACCAATGATGTAGAGCCCAAGCTGGCCAATAATTTCAGCTTGTTTAACATAAATGACGAAGTTCGAGGGTTCCTGCCTGCGCTTCCTCCGGTCGTGACTCCTTTTGGAGAGTTTTCTTCAGGTAGCAATGCTTCCGTGTTGTTGTACCAGGAGATTGGCAGGATCAGTACAGAGTATCCATTACTGAGCTTAGGTGAAGAGGATGGTCGTAGAATGGCTGTTTTTGCCGCAACGGGCATCTGGAAATGGCGCTTGTTTGATTACTTGGACAAGAAAAACCACGATCGCTTCAACGAGCTGGTAAGTCAAGTGATTCAGTACCTCAGCGTCAAGGATGACAAGCGTCGCTTCCGCGTAAGTTTGGCGAAAAATATCTTTGACGAAAACGAGCCCATCATTTTTGATGCTGAACTTTACAATGATAATTACGAACTCATCAATGAACCTTCAGCACAGTTGGTGATCACCGATTCCGAAGGGCGAGACTATAGTTATACCTTCAACCCCACGGGCCGTGCCTACCGACTCAATGCAGGTATCTTGCCCGTAGGCAATTACCGCTTTAGTGCCAATGTGAATACGGGTACGGAAAGCCTCACTTACAACGGCCAGTTCAGTGTGCAAGCCGTTCAATTAGAGCGATACGAACTTACTGCCGACCACGATTTACTCCGCCTGCTCAGCGAGCGTTACGGTGGGGAATTACTGGATATGGCAGGCTTCAATGCTTTACCTCAAACGCTGGCAGAACGTGGAACAGTAAAATCCGTATTGTATGAAACGACCACTACCAGAAGCTTGATCAACCTCAAAGGAATCTTCTTTATTTTGCTCTTTTTGTTGAGTTTGGAGTGGTTCTTGCGTCGTTATTTCGGGAGTTATTAGGGCGTGTTAAGCTTGACTTTCCTCATGATGAAATAGCCCATTAGGCAAAAAACGCAGGCGGCCCAGGCACTGGCAATTACCCCCGTAGGTTCACTGGCGCTTTTCCCGAGTAATAAGAAGGAAGGAAAGAGTAGCACGGCCAGGCTTATCCCGATTTTCATCATGAAATTGCGTACAGCATAAAACATCCCTGCCTGTTGTTGTCCAGTAGCTACTTCATGTTCGTGGACAAAATCAGCGATCAGTGCATTTGGTACAATACCAAACGTAGCAAGTGGATAAGCTGCTAGGATGGCCACCAAATAAAATAGTACGGTTTTGTCTAAAGGGAGGTAGGTTACCAGTGCGGTGATCGCAAAAACGGCAAGGAAAACCCAAAAAGCACTCAGCAGCATCCCTTGCTTTCCAAAGCGTTTTACCCCCATGTTTACAGGCCAATACAAGAGAAAGCTCGCCAAAAAGCTGATGGCTAGAAATGCGGAAGCTTGTTCTTTGGGCCAACCAAAAAGTGCGGTGACATAATAGCTTACCCCTTGTTGGATGAAGGTCAAAGCCAGCCAGTACAACAAATCAGAACCAATAAACAGGCGAAAGTTTTTGTTTTTAAAAACGGAACCGAGTGCTTCTTTAGGGGGCACTGCCAGTCCGCTCTGCTGCTGAGCGTAAGTTTCTTCCTTAAGAAAAAAGGCAGGAACGAGCATCAACACCAGAGAGAAAGCCGCAAAAGCGCCAACCGTCCACTGAAAAGCCTGGACACTATCGGTGAAATTTTCGAAATATCCTTGAATACCATAAGCCATTCCTCCAATCACAAAGCCCAGCGCCCAGGTAATGGAAATGAGCGTACTGATACGCATCCGGTCTGGCGGATGATGCCCCAATTCAGGAATAAGCGCATTGTAAGGCACCAGGTACAAGGTGAAAAAGAGGTAAAACAAAAAGACCACCGCAATCAGCCAACAAGCATTATAAGCACTTAAGCCTGCTACCGGCGGGAAAAACAACAAAAACGACAGCCCCGCAAAAGGAAGTGCGGCCAGACGCATCACTTTTTTTCGCTTACCTCCGGCCACTGGCCGATTGTCTGACCAGGCCGCAATCCAGGGGTCGGTGATGGCATCAAAAATACGCCCGCCAAAGTTGATGAACCCAATCAGGGTAGCTACGCCCAGGATGGCTCCCTGATAAATAAAAGCAGGAAAAACGCTATGGCCATCGGATTCTGGGGGGAGATAAAAGTAAACCAGTAAATTAGCTGCACCAAAACTGGCCAGGGACCAGCCCAGCTGGCCGAGGGCATAAATCAGGAGCTGGGATAAGGGGGGGCGTTTTATCATGCTTAAAGATAGATTTAATAAAATGGCAATGCAAAATAAGCTTATCTGTGAATTATCAACGATCTGGCTGCTGATATTAGCCCTTTCGTCCTGTGCTGCACCGCCCCAGGACCCCGTGTCTCAAGCGATACATCCTTCCCAGCCTTACGCGATTGTTCTGGGGATTGCCCAAGATGCTGGTTACCCGCAAACGGCTTGCCAACAAGCTTGTTGCGCACAAGTGTGGGAAGGGGTGCAATCCCCTCAAATGGTAAGCTGCCTCGGCTTGGTAGACCCCATCTCTGAAGAACTGTGGCTGCTGGATGCTACGCCCGATTTTCGGGAGCAGTGGCAGCTCTTGACGCAGGAATTGTCCACAACAACTATTACTCAGCCCAGCGGCGTATTGATTACCCACGCGCATTTAGGGCATTATACCGGATTGTTGCAGTTGGGACGGGAAGTGATGGGCGCGGCTTCGGTACCCGTTTTTGCTATGCCGCGTCTTGGGAAATTCCTGCGTGGCAACGGGCCCTGGTCTCAGCTGGTGGAATTAGACAACATCGTTCTCCAACCGCTGAAGTCAGGTCATACCGTTGTACTCAATGAACGCCTGAAGGTAACTCCGATAACCGTACCCCACCGCGATGAATACTCGGAGACGGTAGGCTTTAGGGTGGAAGGACCAGGAAAAAGCCTGTTGTTTATTCCTGATATCGACAAGTGGGAACGTTGGGAGCGTTCTCTTGCCGATGAAATAGCTGCTGTTGACATCGCTTTTCTGGATGCCACTTTTTTTGCAGATGGCGAATTGCCCAATCGGGATATGAGTAAAATTCCTCATCCTTTTGTTGCGGAAACCATGGATTTGCTCAAAGAAGCTCCCTTTACCGAAAGACAAAAGGTGCATTTTATTCACTTCAATCACACCAATCCTCTTCTTCAAGCTGAAAGCCCCGCTCGGCAAGAAGTAGCGGAGCGAGGCTTTCATTTAGCTTTTACCGGCCAGCGGGTAGAGCTTTAGTGAATAAACAACCTTTGGTTATCCATCACGCCCGCAGTAGAAAGTATGCGTAGGGAATACACACCATCTGCAAGCTGCGCTACATTGATCGCCGACTGGGTCCAGTTTTGACGGAGGACGATTCGGCCCGCCATATCGATGATTTCAATGGTAATGGGGCCTTCGTCGTCCGGTAATCCACTGATTTGCAGCAGCTCATCGGTTGGATTAGGGTACAGTTGAACATTGATCTTACCCTCCCAGCGCGCAGAGACGATGGAGGAATAACTGAAGCTCCCATCGTAATCGACCTGCTTGATCCGGTAGTAATTGAGACCGGGGGCAGGGGCTACGTCCAGAAACTGGTAGTGTTGTTCCTCCTGTGTGGTGCCTGCACCTGCGATGCTGCCAAGTTTTTCCCAGTTGCGGCTATCGGTGCTCCGCTCAATGTGGAAGTAGGCGTTGTTGGTTTCGGTGGCGGTGGTGAAGGAGAGGTTAATATAAGTTTCTTCAGCCTTGACCGAAATTATTTTCAATGTTACAGGTAATGCTGTTAATGGGTAGATAAAATCAGTGAAGCCATAATTTGAACCGCTTTGGTTTTTGGTAGCTAGCTGCGAATCAGCATTATTAACTCCTGTTGGAATTGTGATATCTACATACCAATTTGCATTAGGGTTAATATCACCAGTGTCAAAAACGCCATTAATTAACCCTGAATAATTAAACCCTCCAATTCCATTGTCCCATCTAATTTCAGCAAGAGTAGTTTCTCCAGGTGCAGTGTCTGAATCTACCCATATTCTTACTGTGTTACCACCATTAATTACCTCATAAGAAACAAAATTTCTATATGTAGCTGCTGAAATAGAGTAGGTAAATAATAAGGCGAAAATACTTAGTAATACGTGTTTCATAATTCGGTTTTTAAAGATTTATAAATAGTTGTTCGTGGTTTTAATAAGACACCGTGCATGATGCATTGATGAAAGGATTCATCAATGACGGTATAACCAATGAAGGTCATTGGAGGTTCGGAAAACTGAATTTTGTTGGGTTATACTAGGATAGGCAAAAAAATACGCGGTAAAAATACATTTTTTCAGAATGTTAAGTAAATATAATGGGCTTGTTGTTATTTTTACACCATATCCTGTTAAAGTCCGGTTGAGAATTCAGTGTCATTAATCAAACAGATGTAATGAGAGTATTGATAGTGCTTGTTGTTGCCCTATGTGGCTATGGCTTAAATGCCCAGGACTTTATGCTGCAAGGTTGGTATTGGGACTACCCCAGTGCTAATTGTGGAGGCCTAAATACCAAGTGGGCCGTGAATTTGCAAACGCAAGCCAGTACGCTGGGGAATGCAGGTTTCACCTACGTGTGGTTGCCACCACCAGCCAAAGGAGGTAGCGAATGTAGCGTAGGGTACGACCCCAAAGATTTGTACGACTTAGGCGATTTTGGACCTACCCGTTTCGGGAGCCGTGCGCAGTTGGATGGGCTCATTTCAGCATTGCAGAACAATGGCATGGAGGCGGTTGCTGATGTCGTTTACAATCACCGCGACGGCGGTGACTATGAAGACAATCCCGGTGTGCGGAATTACATCATGAACTACCCCAATGTGGGGAATACTTGCAACAATGGCGTAACCCCTTACCCCATCAACGGGAAAACCCGCTGGCGCTTGCCCCTCGGAGGGAGTTCCGGCAATAATGCCGGGGATTATTATTTTAAATTCTCTTCTGCTTCCGGAAACCCAGGGTTTCATGGGCGGGGATACAATCTTTATTTTCAGACTTCGCAGGCGGGTTGGCTAAATATGAGCGACTTGTCGGAGGTAGAACCCAACGGTGGCGGTGATTGTGGAACGCCCGATGATCAGACGACCATTACCCTGGGGCGGAACATGCTGGCCACCATCGATAATGGGGGCTGCGGCGTGGATGAATTCCTGGTGGTCTTAAATCCTGGTGATTTCAATAGTGCTGGGGACTACCTGGAGATATACGTATCCCAAAGCGGCGGGGATGGCACGGGGGTAGACATCCGCCCTTACGGGCTTTATGCGGCCCCTCGCGGCGCGGATATTATCAACGAATTGGCTCTCCAGACACGGACGGATTTTACCAACATGCCCAGTGGCCAAGGAGCCATGAACTACCTCAACTTTAAACCCAATGGCATTGATCCTACCTGCCTGGAAGGCGACTGGGATTTTCCCTACTTTTTCTTCGATGTAGATCAACGGGAAGCATCCACCCAGACGGTCTACAACGAATGGAGTGAATGGTTAATCGAAAGCGTGGGCTTTACCGGTGGCTTGAGGATGGATGCTGTCAAACACTTCGATCCCGCTATGGTGACCGATCTGCTCAATTACCTGAGCAGTCAAGGCATTGAGCCGGGAATGATCGTCGGCGAAATTTTTGACTCCAGCACCGGTGCTCTCAATGGATGGGTAAACAGCGTTAATAATGGCCTTACGGCGAATGTGGATGTGCGTGCGTTTGACTTTAGCTTGCGTTCAGCCCTCAAGGAAGCTTGCGATCGGCATTATTTCAACACTTCTTATGATGTGCGGAATGTCTTCAATGCTGGGATGGTGGCTGCTGGCGCCAGTAGTTTCAGTGCTGTAACTTTTGTCAACAACCACGATTTTAGAGATGCCAATCAACCTGTGCAGGATGATCCATTACTGGCATACGTTTACATCCTCACCAACAATAAGGTAGGCCTGCCTTGTGTGTTTTACCCCGATTTTTTTGGTGATCAACCGCCCCATTATCCTGCTACCAATATACAGGCGGAAATAACCGAACTGATGAGCCTGCACCAGGACTTCATTTTTGGGGCAAGCGAACATTACTACCTCAATCGCTTTGGTACGCCTTATGCTAGTAGCTATCTTTCTGGCAACGCCAATCAATGCCTGATCTACCAAATCATTGGTGGCCCCAGCAATGAAGATGTGGTCGTAGCCATTAATTTTGGAAACACTCCTCTGCAAGTAGACCACCAGATCAATCTGGATAATGTCCCTTATGGCGCTACTTTTGAAGACATGACCGGTAATTCTGCCTTCCCTTTTGCTATTGCAAAAAACAGCCCTGGCGGAGTGCCTAATAGTATTTACATTGATCTTCCAGCGCGTTCTTATTCTGTCTGGGTGTACAATAGTGGAATTACACCATTGCCAGCAGAGCTGTTGAGTTTTCAGGCCAAGCAAGAGGGTCTTCAAGTACACTTGGATTGGCGCACCGCTCAAGAAGAGCAGTTGAGTCATTTTCGTATCGAACGCTCTGAAGATGGCAAGTTATTTCGTCCAGTAGGCCAAGTAGCCGCAGTGGGCAATAGCCAGGAAGAGCAGTCCTACAGCTTTCTGGATCGACAGCTTTCTCGTATCAGGGGAGAATATCTGTACTACCGTCTGGCGATGGTGGATGTTGATGGTTCCGAAGAAATTTCTCCCGTTCGGGAAATTCATCTGCCATTTAACCAAATTCAGGTTTGGCCCAATCCTGTGGACAATGAATTGCACCTTACAACGCAGCAAGCCATTGATCAGATAATGGTCTTAAACGCTCATGGACAATTGCAGTATCGACAATCGGCAAATGGTCGCCAATGCCAGCTGTTTACCAATGATTGGGAAAGTGGGGTCTATCAATTATTGATCATCCTGTCCAACGGTGAACAACTCCATCATCGTTTTGTGAAACTATAGAGGTCAGGGAGAAATCCATGAATTCCCTTGGTTTAGGAAAAAATGAATTCAGTGACCTGTCATTGTTTTTATAGCATTTCTTTTGTTTAAAGGCTTGCTATAAATGAATTGTAAATACTAAAAACACCGCGATGTTACTTTCTAAAAAAGCATGGCATCTTCTCCTCCTTTTGCCATGGACTTCAACAGTTTTATTTGCTCAGATTGACGATTTTTTTGTCCGTGACTCTATTGAGATTGAACAGGGGATTTCAGGAACCACTAATTTTGAACCGCTTACCCGTGTGATCAATGAGAGCTTTGATGCGAATAACCGCCCGCTAAGTACGGTTATTTACCGCTACCTGTCGGCCAATGAAGTTGCACCTTCCAAGCGGCAGACCTTTGAATACGATGAGGATGGCAACATCACTTTTTTCTTTCTCGAGGAATGGTCAGAGAGCGAGGAAAACTGGCTGCCGATAAAACAAGAAAATAGCACCTATGAGAATGGCCGCTTAGCGGTCCTACTGAGAAGGATACCGGTAGGCGGAGAGCTGCAAAATTATCGTCAGTGGACCTATCAATATACTCCCACCGGCTTTGAAGCTGAAAAGCTGCTACAAGATTGGAATCCCGCCACTCAGCTGTGGGATAATGTCAGCAGGAAAACCACTGCCTATAATGCCGAAGGAAGAATTATTCAACAACGCTTGGAGCGATTTGTCGGCGGAGAATGGCGAAACAGACGACAAAGGGTATGGAGCTGGGATGCGGGGCAGCTTCAGCCTTCGCAAACCCTTTCGCAAGTTTGGTCCGCAGCGGAGGGCGTTTGGGTGAATGATACCCGTAAAAATTACAGCATGACGGCCAACGGCGTCTGGTCTGGATCGGTTATTCAAGCGTGGAACGTAGTGACCGAGGAGTGGGACAATGACATCAGAGAAGTTTTTAACATCGATATCGACAACAACACCACCAGCTACGTGCTCGAGCAGTGGGATAACGGATGGCAGTCTGATTTAAGAAGCCAGTACAATTATTCTACTAATGAGAATACAGCTTTATTACAGCGTTGGAATACCGATAATCTGGCGCACGAGAATTTTCTGCGCTACCGTTCTTTGTTCAATACCGATCGCTTGCCGGTTCAGCGCACTGGCATGCAAGCTTGGAATGCTGATGCTGCAAGTTGGCAAAACGAAAACTATACCCGGCGTGTCAATTACTTCTGGCGGGCAAGCGATCCGTCGACTACCACTGAGTTAGCAGACAATCAGTGTATTATTCCTAATCCCTACTGGAGCGGTACTACCATCAGTTGTGAGCTTAGCACCCAGGACTATCCGTTGAGTTTTGAAGTGTATAACCTGTATGGTCAATTGCTTTTACAAAAACCGGTAAACAGCCAAAGCTTCACAGCTGAGACTTCTAGCCTTCCCGGTGGGCTCTACATTTTCAAGCTGTCTGATAACAGACGGGTTTATCAGGTTCAGAAAGTGGTAGTGGCCAACTAATCACCTTATCTGCCTTTTTACTACCACGCGATAATCCAATTCATTGACTTTACAATTTGATCTTCATGATACGCATACTTCTTCTGCTAAGCGTTTTATTTATTGCCGGGACGAGTCTACAAGCCCAGGAATCTGGCGAATTTGAAAAACCACGGAACGGTCCGGAAAAAACCTGGCGAGATTCGGGCTATTATTTTATCCCCACCATCGTACGATTCAGGGTGATCGGGCTAGCCCCCGCAGGTTCAGGGCAAGCGGCGGCGGATGTAGTTTTTAGTTCTACGGAAAACAGTGATTTGATGTTCAACGGGCAGGCAACAATCATTTTTATTCCTGCCAATCTTCCTTCTGAAATCAATTTCGGGATGCAAACGAGGGGTTTGGCTACCATCTTACTCCCTCAGGATTTATTGTTTTGCCCAGACGATGAGGGGGAGCAAGGCATGGGGCAGGACGATCCTTATTTTCCCTTGTTCTTGGCCGGCCAATTTGAACGGATCAATGGACAGTGGCTAACACCATCCCTGTGGGTAGGAGTGCAACTCAATGATTTTGTTGTTAATTAATGTACTGCCGACGGGATTCGAACTCGCAATCTCCGGCCATACCCTACTCATACACCTGCACCGGCGCCAAACCTTCACTATAATCCCGCACCTCTAGATAATAAGACTTGGGGCTAAAAAGCAGAAACCCACTGGTATCAATGTAAGTAAGCCCACGATCAGTAGCTACTCTTGCCAATCCTTCGGTAAAGGCCCAGGCCAGATAATAGCGAGGTGAGCTCAGGATCGAACCATCGGGGCGGAGATAGCCCCAAAGTTCAAGGTCGCGATAAGCAGCGAGGCCATCACTAAAGGAGTGAATCTCGTCCAATGATTTTTGCAATAGCTCATTGCCTTCGTCGTCTAGCAGTTGGTACTTGGCGGCGTTGGCAGCTATCCAGCGGTTTTCACCAGCATAAAAGAGCTGGTCGTACTGAGGAGCTACTTTCCATTCTCCTTTTTTGTCGATCAAACCCCATCGTTCTTCTTCCGCTACAGCGGCCAGGCCCTCGTTGAAATCAGCAGCCTGACGATAGCGCGGAGGGATCAACCATTTGCCTTTGGGAGAAAGATAGCCGTAGCGCCCCTGTTCTCTGGCACGAGCCAGCCCTGCCACAAAGGGTTTGAGTTGTTCGTATTGAAAATCAATGATGACTTTACCTTGCTGATCGATGATGCCGTATTGATCGTCTTTTCGTACCACGGCCTGCCCATTGGCAAAGGGGCCGGCTTTGGTATATTGGGGCTCAATCACCACCTCGCCTTCCGGGTTGAGGTAGCCGTATAGGTCGCCTCTACGGAATGCTGCCCTTTGGTTATTAAAGTCGGTAAGTTCTTCATAATCAGGCGCAATGATCCATTCTCCCCGGGTGTTAATAAAGCCGAATTTACCTTCATCCGCTTGTGCCCGTGCGCGCGCCTCAGAAAAAGGCCACGCTGCCCGGAAACTTTTGCTCATGGAGAATTGCCCCGACTTATTGATATAATGCCAGCGGCCATCTTTGCGCACCAGTGCCAGTCCTTCTGCAAAGGCACGAACCTCATCAAAGTTGTTGCGAATCGCCAGCTCTCCGTCACGATCAGCAAAGCCCCAGGTGTAGGGATTGTCTTGGTAGTCGGCAGCAAGGTCGGGTAGGGGAGCCTCCTTCCCTTCGCTCGGTGCAGGGTCAGCCTGACAGGCACTTATGATAAATACAAGCAGCAGTAAAAAGAACGGTAAACGCCACATAAGCAATTACTTTTTCTCCTCAAGATACGCTTTGTACCCTTTAGCTTCCAGTTGGTCGTATTTTATCGCCACTCCTTCGGCCATCGACTTTTTGTAGTCTATCAATCGCTGACGAATGGCGATGTCCTGCGCTCCCAAAATTTGTGCTGCCAGTATACCTGCATTCTTTGCCGCATTGACGGCCACCGTAGCCACTGGTACACCATTGGGCATCTGCAAGATCGAAAGCATCGAATCCCACCCGTCAATAGAATTGGACGACTTGATCGGCACCCCAATCACCGGCAGTGGCGACAAAGAGGCCACCATCCCAGGCAGATGCGCTGCACCGCCTGCTCCGGCAATAATCACCTGGATGCCGCGCTCGTGCGCCCCTTGGGCAAAAGAAAACATCCGCTCCGGCGTCCGGTGTGCCGATACGATGGTCAACTCAAAGGCGAGCCCCAGCTCTTCCAGTACGTCGGCAGCTTGCCGCATGATCGGTAAATCCGAATCTGAACCCATTATTATGCTGATCATTGTGGATCGTTTTTTTATGTAAAATAATTAGGTTCCGCGGGCTTTAGTCCGCCTGCGTCATCATTGCTCTCGATATGCGGACTAAAGCCCGCGAAACCTATTTTACCTTAATATTTGATACATTACCCTCTACTACTTCTCCCCACACTTCAGCGCAGCTTTGACCTGTTCCGCCTTTAACAGTGCTTCCTGTGGGTTAGCGGCCATGATCGTCACATGCCCCATTTTCCGGAAGGGCCTCGTTTCCTTTTTTCCGTACAAATGCACAAACACATCCGGGATGCTCAGCACTTCCTTCATGCCGCTGTAGTTGGCGGGCCCACTGGCACCTGGCTCACCCAGAATGTTGAGCATTACTGCTGTTTGTAACAGTCGCGTGTCTCCCAGCGGCAGGTTGAGTACGCCGCGCAGATGTTGCTCAAACTGACTTGTCAGGCAGCTTTCTATGGTGTGGTGGCCGCTGTTGTGAGGTCGTGGAGCTACTTCGTTGATGAGCAACTCACCGCTTTTGGTCAGGAACAATTCTACAGCCAGCAATCCACTCAACCCGTAGGCTGCCGCCGTCTTTTCTGCCAGTGCAATGGCTTTTTGCTCCAGCTCCTGGGTGATTTGGGCGGGCGCGAGCAGATAATCTACGAGGTTAGCAACGGGATCGAAGACCATTTCCACCACTGGGAATGACTTCATTTCACCATCGGCATTACGCGCTACCACTACTGCCAGCTCCTTTTCTATATCGACCAATTCTTCAATCAAGGCTGGACCAGGAAGCAGGTTGTTGGCCAGGTCATCGGGTGTTTTTATCACCGTTACCCCACGGCCATCATAGCCGCCCGTTCGGCTTTTTTGCACAAAAGGCAATTGAATACGACCGTCCTCAACAGCTTGCTGGATAGCATCTTCGTTATCCAGCAGTATGAAAGGCGAACTGGGAAGCTGGTGTTTTTGGTAAAACAACTTTTGCGCCCCTTTGTCTTTGATGATGTCCAGCACATCAGGGGCTGGATGTACGATCACTCCTTCCTTCACCAACTGGTGCAAAGCCCCCGTATGCACGTGCTCAATCTCAATGGTGAGCACGTCTACCTGGCGGCCAAAGCGCAGCACATCTTCTTCTTTACGAAAATCACCCGCCACAAAGCGAGTCGCGTAAGGAGCTGCCGATACCGTCTCGTCTTTATCCAGTATCCAGTAAGGCAGGTGCCAATTAGCAGCAGGCAGGGCCATCATTTTACCGAGTTGGCCACCGCCCAGGATGCCAAGTGTGGTCTCCCCGTTAAAAACTTTGGCAATATGGTCAGTCATGTCTAATTGTTAGCTATTTGTAAGTGGAGCGCCGCAAATTTACAAACCCCGGGGACAGCACAAAAATAAATGCAACATTCGTTTTAACACTGTACTTTAGCATCATGAAACAATCTTCCTCCGTTTGGCAAACTCGTCGCCAGGATCTTTTAACCCAAATGCAGCACGCCGGAGCCAGTTGGCTAGGCTTTACCGAGCCCACCCTGTGTGGCCGAGCGGGCGTTCGCCTGCACGAAAAGCATCCATCTAGTAGTGAGCTTCAGGCAGAAAGCACCTCCGATTTGATCTTCCACAAGGCAGAGTACGCCGCTCAGCAGTTGGCTTTGGGTATTGCTCCCGCGGCTGCTCATATCCACTTGCCACGGCTGGTACAGTACGATTTGGCACACGTGGTGGAGGGGCTTCCCGAAACCAGAGCGCGGGCAGCAGAGGACCAGCAGCATAGTTTCCTGCAACGTCAGCCAGCTTTCGAGGTCTTGGTCGAGCACCTCACGGCTTTTCATCAAGAGGGAGTTGTCCCTGTTTTGGTCTGGCATGCCTTTCATCCCGTCCACGGCGACAAGAGCATCTACGAAATGCCAGGCGTCGATCCTTTTGCGGCTACCAAGACGGATGAAGAGCCTGCGCTATTGGTGAGCTTGGCGAAGCACCTGCATTTATCCGCTGCGGAGTGGCCCTCTAGCCTCACGGAGACACAACGGCAAGTGCTGACGACCATGCAAGCCAAGCTGCAGCGGATCGCCGATTTTGCGAATTCTCTGGCGGAAGAAGGAATCGTGGCCATTTTTCGACCTTACCACGAAGCCAACGGCCACTGGTTTTGGTGGGCCATCGATCGTTTTTCGGACAATCCGAACGAAGCTGCGGAGCTGTTCTGGAAACTGTGGAAAAATACCCGCACGTATCTGGAAACAACCTGCGGTGTCCAAAACCTGGTTTACGCCTGGTCACCAAATATCGCTGGCAGTTGGTTCCAAGAAGAGGCGGATTTAGTCAGCCTATACACCAGGGGCATCCATCCCGAAGCGATAGATATCTTGGGTATTGACTGCTACGCCAATAACCTGAGTGCCAAAAAGGAGGCCCTATTGAGCCATCGTCGCGAGGTACTCCTGAAAGGTCTGGAGGTGATAGCCGCCCTGCGACGTGCTTTCCCGGATAAGCCCGTTGGTTTCACCGAGTTGGGCCTGCGCTACCACGAACTTTTGAAAGACGATGTAGCTACCGCAAAAATGGGTGAGCCCTCTCGCGGCGGCGGTACTTTGAACGAACCCTTCTTCAAACGCTTTTCGCAATTTGCTACCTATCCGCCACATTTTACCATCTTCTGGCGCAATGAGCCTCATTCCCTGGAGTTCCCCCTGGCAGGGCTATCTCCTGAAATGGAGCAAGAGGTAAGAGGGATGTACACTTATTTTGATACATTGGTGCGGGCGCTTTAATGCGCCAAACAGGATTTGCCCCCTCCGACAGCGGCAGCACAATGCTGAACGGGAATGCCATTCGTATAAATACATTGATGCATTTACACTGCGAATTGGGAATGCCACAAGACGTAAAGCTCCCCACCCCTTAGCTGAGCACTCGGACAAGGGGTGGTAGCGGTATGCGCGCAAGCGACAGCGAGCACATAGTAGCGGACGACCCGGTCTCGGCTTTGCCGAGATGGCCCCAAAATACCCGGAGAATTTGTGCTGTCGGGCTTGCTCAAAGCGTTAAACTTCTGTTAAATAGCCTGATAGTGCTACTTTTGTTAATGTATGATTGTCGATTTTCAGGATAGCTGATTAAGCGGCAAAGGCTGCTGTTCATGGAATCGACGAACTGTCTTAATCGCGTAATTGTTGTTTTAATAATTGTTTCACATCGCTCAAACTTACTACTATGCGTAACGTTGCTCTACTTTTTTTAATAACCATTGTTTGCTCGTCGTGCTATGTTTATCGCCCCTATGAACAATCTTTTCAAGGACAACTAACGGCCCTGCCGCTGGCCAAACAAGACAAGGAACTGGAACTGTTTTTTGCGGGAGAAAAGATGCCCGAAAAGGATTACCTGCGACTGGGCATGGTAAAGGAGTCACGTACCAGTCATCAATCAAACTTAAGTACATTAATGGATCGTTTGACGAGCAAAGCGCAGGCCATGGGCGCAGATGCGATTGTAGTGATGGGAGCAGGCGATACAGAAAGGGTGTACTCGATTGCAGAAGGCTCTTACTCTGTCCCCTCCGAGAGTATGTGGGGGATCGCCATTCGGTACCTGGACAACCTGGCCTTGGAACCAAATGTCCTTTCACATTTGGAAATAAGGTCAATGGGCCCTAACGCCAAGTCGGCAGATGGAACCATTGACTTCGATACGGAGGGGAATCTGAAAGCGGGGTCATTGGACAAATGGGAGCAATACGTCTACTTCCATTCCCTGGAGTATTTATTGGAAAGCAAACGCGATTGGCGATTTACCAAAGTACAGGTAAGTACGCCGAGTAATCTGTATGATATTGTCCGTTTGCAAGGGGAGGGAGGCTCGACAAAAGCTAAAGTGAGGATAAGTTATGATCGCGAGGAGAAAGCGACTGATTTAAGGATTACCTACTTGGGTCGCAGGCAAGTCAATGAGAAGATGGTGCTTGTTTATGATACGCAAAATCGGGTGGTGGAGCGTAGATGGACAGAAATGGGCAGCAAAAATATCGTAGTCACCCGTACTTACGATGCTGCCGGATTGATCTTGCGCGAGGACTACACCATGCAACGTGGAAATGCAGCGGCCGAGCCTTTGTTAAGTGTTGATTATCGCTATTTTACGGAAGATGAATTGATGCAACTGCTGGAAAAAGAACAAATTGTGAGGGTGGGGTCTTGAGTTGAACAACTCGCAATAATTACTGTTTAAGAGGCATCCATTTGAGAAAATTAAAATTCACTACTATGAAAGCCTTTTACATCCTGTTTTTCACAGGAGCAATGTTTTTTATTACGGCCTGCGGTGCAGATAATACTCCTGCTACTGATGAAGCCACCACAGAAGAAGCGACAATAGAGCCCAAAATTGTGGGCGAAGAAGTAAGCTATAAAGCGGATACCACCGAGATGATCGGTTATATCGCTTACGACGAAAATGCTACCGGAAAGCGTCCCGGTATTTTGGTTGTTCATGAATGGTGGGGCCACAACGACTACGTGCGTAAACGCGCCAAAATGTTGGCAGAACTTGGTTACGTAGCTTTGGCCGTAGACATGTACGGCGATGGCAAGCAAGCGGATCACCCCGATGATGCTGGTAAATTTGCCATGAGCGTCATGCAGAATTTTCCTACAGCAGAAGCGCGCTTCAACGCTGCGCTGGAAGTACTGAAAAACCATCCCAAAGTAGCTAGTGAAGAGATTGGTGCTATTGGTTACTGCTTCGGTGGAGGCGTGGTGCTGTCGATGGCGAATACCGGAGCTGACCTGGACGCAGTGGCCTCATTCCACGGTAGCTTGGGTTTACCGGTGATGCCGGAAAAAGGTAAAACGACCGCTAAAGTCTTGGTTTTGAATGGTGCTGCTGATCCTTTCGTTACCCCTGAACAAATTGCGGCCTACACCGCAGCCATGGACAAAGCTGGAGCCGATTATCAATTCGTCAATTACGAAGGCGCGGTACACGCGTTTACGAGCCAGGGTGCCGACGCTTACGGCGAAAAATTTGACCTACCGCTGGCCTACAACAAAGAAGCCGACGAGAAATCGTGGGAAGCGATGAAGGCACTCTTTTCAGAGGTTTTTAAGAAGTAGGCTTGGGCAGGACTTTCTGCTCCTTTAATCTAAAGTTAAAACAGGAGGCCGGATAGCAAAAAACTATTCGGCCTTTTTATTTTGGGGCTAAACCCTCAATACTTATGTTCCTAATCAGCAATAAATGCGCTTTTAGAAAGTCTTTACTTCGTGTTTCTTCCAGAACAGCCCTTCTCTTTTTCCTGTGTGTGTCTATGCTTCCTAGCGATGCGCAAGTATGCAATGGAAGCTTAGGCCCCATCATTTTTGTAGAAGATTTTGGCAGTGGCCCCAATCCGGGTCCGGAACTGCCGGCGGGATTTACGACTTACACCTTTGGGTTGGGCGCTGGCGGCCGTTATTATGTCACCAACGACAGTGGTCAAAATGGTGCCCTTTGGCACAGCGCACCCGATCATACTCCCAATGATACCGATGGGTACATGTTGCTTTTTGATGCTTCGGATGATGCAGGTGTGTTTTTTCAGACGGACCTGGAGAACCTTTGTCCCAATACGAATTATGTTTTCAGTTGCTACGTAGCTAATATTGTGGTGCCTACGGCATGTGGCGGCAACAGTAGGGAGCCAGATCTGCGCTTTACCCTTTTTGATTCGACCACGGGAACATCATTAGGCACCATTACTACGGGAAGTATTCCGGTAAGCACTACGCTGGAATGGAACGAATATGGTATTACTTTTCGCACGGGTCAAATGCAAACCAGCATGCAAATAGTGGTAACAAACAATGCTCCCGGCGGATGTGGCAATGATTTGGTGATTGATGATTTTAGCTTACGTCTGTGTAATCCCTTGACGGAACAAGTATTTGATTTGTGCGATCTCCCTGGAGGAATTATCGAGGTAGGAAGTAATACTTATTCCTCCGCAGGCACCTATGAAGATTTGATTCCTTTGTTGAATTCTTGTAATGATAGTACCGTTATTACCACCCTTGTCGGCGAAAACCCGGTGTTGCCTACGATAAATATAACCTTCTGTTCCGGGGATAGCGTAAGTGTAGGAGGCCAGGTTTATTACAACAGTATCAACTTTACCGACACCTTGGATATGTCGGGACCTTGTCCGATGCTCCAACCTTATCAGATCGTTAGCCAGGAACCACAAAACATTGTCAACGATGTCTTCCTGTGTTTTGGCGAAAGCTTGCTGGTAGGTACGAATACTTACACCGCAGCAGGCACATACATAGACAGCCTCACGACGGCAGCGGGCTGTGACAGTATAGTCATTACTAACATAGCAACTGCGGGCATTGATGTTGCACTCAATGTGAGCGATCTAACCCTGGAATTGGGCGCAACCATAGCCCTACAAGCAACGAGTAGTTTGAGCAACGATCCCGGTTTTTCTTGGGCTCCACCGGAGGCCTTTTCTTGTAGCGACTGCCCGAACCCCGTTTTTCAGCCATTGCAGAGCGGCATCTATACCCTTACAGGCATTGACCAGCCCTCAGGCTGCACCGATAGTCTTGCCTTTAATGTGGAGGTTTTGCCCTGTACCAAGGTATTTATCCCCAACGTCTTCAGCCCGAACCAGGATGGCGTGAATGATCACTTTCAGGTGTTTGCCAAATCCTGCTATTCCAACATCCAGGAAATCCGCATCTTCGACCGCTGGGGCGGATTGGTCTACGAGACTTTTGATCAGGCTCCCAATTCGACTACCGGCCTCTGGAATGGTAAGATTGGTGGGAAAGTTGCTCCGGCCGGGATTTACGTTTACACGATGACTTTGGAAGTCTTGGACGGTACCACCCAGCAGCGAAGTGGGGAGGTGTTGGTGGTGTATTGAATTAAAAACAACAGCAGAATAGGCGACTTGACTTCATAAAACACGTGATTGAGGAACGCTTATTCTGTGAAAATAAAAAACTTACCTTAATTTAGGCACTTAATACTACATCATCAATCGCCATCTTCATGAAAAGGTTTTTTCTATTGCTCCTGAAAAGTAGCAGTTTCCTATTGCTTTTAGCTGTTTTATGTTTCTATTCCTGCGATGCTCCTGGTGGGCCGCCGCGGGTATTGGTCTTCTCCAAAACGGATGGCTATCGCCACGCATCCATTCCCAAAGGGCAGGAGGCGATTCGCAAATTGGGAGAAGTCAACGGTTTTTTGGTAGATACTACGGAAGATGCTACCCTGATCAATGAAGAAAATTTGCAGCAATACGCAGCCGTCATTTTTCTGAGTACAACGGAAGATGTGCTGGATGATACCCAAGAGGCCGACTTTCAAAGATACATCCAGGCTGGCCGGGGTTTTGTGGGGATCCATGCGGCTACAGATACGGAGTACCAGTGGGGCTGGTTCAATCGCTTGGTGGGCGCGCAATTTGCCAGCCATCCCAAGATCCAGGAGGCGCACATTACTTGTGTCGATAGTACACATATTTCTACCCAGCACCTGCCGCATGATTGGGTGAGAACGGATGAGTGGTACAACTTTAAAAACTTGTACAGCAAAGTAAATGTCTTGCTGAACCTGGATGAAACATCGTACACGGGTGGGACAAACGGAGCAGAGCACCCCATCGCCTGGTACCACGAATACGATGGTGGCCGTGCCTGGTATACCGCCCTTGGGCATACCGAGGAGAGCTACGAGGAAGAAGCTTTTCTACAGCACCTTCTGGGAGGCATTCAGTATGCTATTGGTGAAAACAAACCTTATCAGTTGGAAAACATCTCGGCACAGCGGCGTCCCGAAGACAATAGGGTAGAGCGTACCATGCTCATCCAGGGCCAGTTGACGGAACCCACCGAGTTTACCATCTTGCCCAACCTGGATATGCTGGTGGTAGAGCGACGCGGAGAGATCAAATACTACGCTACAGGAAGCAACCAGTTACGCAGCTTAGGCAAGCTAGATGTGTATTTCGAAGCAGAGGTGGAGGGCGTCAACGCCGAAGAAGGCCTCATGGGGGTGCAGGCTTCGCCCGACTTTGCCCAAACAGGACACGTTTTTATGTACTACAGCCCGGCGGATACTTCCGTCAATCGGCTTTCGCGTTTTACCTTCCGAGGCGACAGTTTGGATTTTGCTAGCGAGAAAATCGTATTGGAGGTTGCTTCCGACCGCAATATCTGCTGCCATACCGGCGGCTCCATTGCTTTCAGCGGAGACGGTAAATACCTGTTCCTCTCCACGGGCGACAACTCCACGCCCTTCGACGAGAGCGGCCAACAGTTTGTCAATAAGGGCTACGCGCCACTGGATGAGCGCCCAGGACACGAGCCTTACGATGCCCGTCGTAGTTCAGGAAACACCAATGACTTGCGCGGCAAAATCCTACGCATTGAAGTTCAACCCGACGGCAGTTATACCATACCGGAAGGAAATCTCTTTCCCGAAGGCACACCACAAACCCGTCCAGAAATTTACGTGATGGGTAATCGGAATCCTTACCGCATTTCGGTGGATGCCAAGAACGGTAACCTCTACTGGGGGGAAGTAGGCCCGGATGCCCGCATTGATAATGCTGAGACCCGCGGGCCGCGTGGGTACGACGAAGTGAATCAGGCAAAAGCAGCGGGCTTCTTTGGCTGGCCTTTGTTTGTGGGCAACAACTACGCTTATCACCAGTACAATTACAATAATGGCGTGGCTGGGCCCGCTTATGACCCGCAAGCACCCATCAATGATTCGCGCAACAATACCGGACTACAGCAATTGCCGCCCGCACAGCCTGCCTTTATTTGGTACCCTTACGGAGAATCCGAGGAGTTTCCAGCTGTGGGCAGTGGTGGCCGCAACGCGATGGCTGGCCCGGTGTACTACCCCGACCTTTACGCCGAAGCGACTCGCTATCCTAATTATTATAAAGGGAAGCTTTTTATCTACGACTGGATTCGGAATTGGATACTGCTGACCAGCATGCACGAGGATGGTACTTTGGATAAGTTGGAGCCTTTCCTTCCGGAAGAAGAGTTTCACAATATCATTGACATGGAAGTAGGACCAGATGGTCGCATCTATTTGCTGGAATACGGAAGCGGCTGGTTTTCCAGAAATCCGGATGCGGGTATCTCCAGGATAGACTTTTACCCTGGTAACCGTCCACCACAGATCGATTCCATTTTTGTCAACAAACTTTCGGGTAAGCTGCCTTTTGCTTTAGAGGCGGAGCTGCTTGTTTCCGATCCAGAGGGACAGCAATTGAGCTACGAATGGCAGGTAGGTTATGAGGTTTACGAAACGACGGAGCCGCATTTGTCACTGACCCTGGAGGAAGAGGGCAATTACCAGGTCAGTTGTCGGGTAAAAGATACAGAAGGTGGCTTGCGCTTGAGCGAAACTTTGCTGGTTTATGCTGGCAATGAAGCCCCCAATGTAGAGGTGGTCGTGGAAGGAAACCAGGATATCTACTTCAAAGGGCAGCCGATTAATTACCGGGTAGCGGTCACCGATGATGACGCGGTGTTGGAGGAGAACTTAATGATCCAAACGAAATATACCCGTGATGTTGAAGTCTCAGAGGGGCACTTGCAAGGCATAGGAAACAAAGTAGGAGAAAGCCTAATAGCGAGCCTGGATTGTGCATCCTGCCATAAAGAGCGGGAAAAATCAATCGGCCCAAGCTACCAGCAGATCGCCAATCGCTATCGCGAGGAAAAAGCCGCCACGGTCTACCTGAGCGAAAAAATAATCAAAGGAGGAGGTGGTGTTTGGGGGGAAGCGGCTATGGCTCCTCACCCAACAATTTCTCCCGCCGAAGCTGCGCTGATTGTGGAATGGATACTCTCTGTTGATGCACCTGCTTCCACCGTAGCGTCTCTGCCAAGGGAGGGTACCATCATTGGGGGCAACCCCAAGTCTTGGCAGTCTACACTGCAACTTTGGGCCACCTATACGGATGCGCCCAAAGAAGGCATCAAGCCGCTGACAACGAGTATCGCCAAAGTGCTGCGGGATAATTACTTCAACGTCAACGAATGGGAACAAGGCGAAGGATTCCGCAAGGGTGATTGGAAAGAAATGGAAGTATGGGAGTTGTTGCCACAAGACGGCTGGCTGAAACTGCCCGGGTTTGATCTGACGGGGGTAGAACATGTAAATCTAGATTTGTTCTGCAATGCGTCTTCACCTTTGAATTATCGTTTTGAATTGCGGGCAGGCTCACCGGAAGGGGAGGTGTTGGCCAGTTGGGAAGACGAAGGCAAGGGTCGGAAGAATGATCGCCTCCACTTGGAGAGCCCGCTCAATAAAAAAGCAAAGGTAGCAGCAGATCAACCTTTTTACCTGGTATCCAAGTTACTAACACCCGGATCGGAGCAAGGGCAAGTTGCTTTTGGTGGGCTAGGAGTTTTGCCAGAGTAAGAGCATCTGTTTTAAAGATCGACACCGCTCCATAGCTCCATAGCGTCGGGTTTTATACCCAACGCTATGGAGCTATACTGTTAGCTGAAGGACGGGGAATTGTAATTTTACCAGGACTATTTCAATAGATAACTCCTTGAACTTGGGCAAGCAGAGGTGATTGTGGAAAACTTGTGTCACAGAAAAGCAAAATAATAACTACCTTCGCCGCTGCACAAAACAGCAAAGCAGCTGTTAGTCTTAGATGAGAGCATACCACGAACTACTCCAGCATATTCTTGAACAAGGTACCGATAAGGGCGATCGCACGGGTACCGGTACGCGGAGTGTTTTTGGTTATCAAATGCGTTGCAAGCTCAGCGAAGGCTTCCCTCTCCTCACCACGAAGAAGGTTCATTTCAAAAGTGTAGTTTACGAATTGCTTTGGTTTCTTAAAGGAGATACCAATATCAAATACTTGGTACGCAACGGTGTCAATATTTGGAACGAGTGGCCTTTTCAGCACTATCTTAATGAAAATGGCTTGGCCGAGAAATACCCACGCTATAGCCAGGAATGGAAAACGGCTTTGAAGGAGTTTGTCCAGCAAGTAAAAGAGGAGGATGCTTTTGCTGCTAAATGGGGAGAACTAGGTCCCGTTTACGGAAAGCAGTGGCGCGATTTTGGCGGCGTTGACCAGATCACCGAAGTGGTAGCAGCGATCAAGCGGAATCCCGACTCGCGTCGGCACCTCGTTTCTGCCTGGAATCCACCGGATATTCCTGGAATGGTCAAAGCGGGTTTGCCGCCCTGCCATTCTTTGTTCCAGTTTTATGTGGCGGAAGGGCGCTTGTCCTGCCAGTTGTACCAGCGTTCAGCAGATGTATTTTTGGGCGTACCTTTTAACATTGCCAGTTATGCTTTGTTGACGGAGATGGTAGCGCAGGTGTGTGACTTGGAGGCGGGTGATTTTGTTCACACCTTTGGCGACGCACACCTTTATAATAATCACCTTGAACAGACGAAACTGCAGTTGAGCAGAGACATTCGTCCTTTACCGAAGTTGAAATTGAATCCGGAGATCAAAAATATTTTTGCTTTCTCCTACGATGATATCCAGTTGGAAAACTATGATCCTCACCCAGCCATCAAAGCGCCCATTGCGGTTTGAAAAAAGGAGAGGCTTGTTATTCAGCGCATTAAATGTGCTTTTTGTAAATATTATAGACAACAAAGGTTGTCTGCCCGAAATTTCCGAGAAACGGCCAAATCGGGCGCTTTGTTTAGAACTTGTCTAAATAGAGTATATGTTTTGCAATTAGTTTGTTAAAGAAATGTCACAAAATTATCTTTGCCCCGATTTCAGGCAGCTGGAATTTTTGTGTTTGAACAGAAAAAGTAATAAAGGTCACTACCGATGACGTATAAGTCTTTGACACACCGCTTTTTACTCCTTCTTGGTATCGTACTGAGCAGCTACGGCTTGTTTGGCCAAGACCTTGAAGCAGGTAAAACGATATTCCGTAACAATTGTGCGGCTTGCCACGCTGGCGACATGAAAACCAATCTTACTGGTCCTGCCCTCGGTGGTGCACCAGAACGTTGGGCCGATTACGGCGGCGATGAAGCACTCTATTCCTGGATCCGTAACTCTCAGGCGATGATCGCCGCTGGCGACAATGAGCGCGCTGCTCAATTGTGGTCAGAATGGGGCCCTACTGTAATGAACTCGTTCCTCAATCTTTCGGATGATGATATTGCCAATACCTTGGCTTACATCCAGGGAGTGTATGACGGCACTTATCCTCCAAAAATTCCAGGACAAGAAGGAGGGGTAATAACAAACACTCCTCCCAAAGACAACACCTGGATGTTCGTCGGTCTGGCAGCACTACTTGGCTTACTGGCCATCGTACTAGCGCGTGTTGTTTCTAACCTTAACTACATGATTAAGGTGAAGGAAACCGGTGCAGCAGTACAGCGCCGTACGCTGGTAGAAGTATTGACCAGCCGCGGGGTTATCGCTTTTGTGATTTTTGCACTGGTGGTGCTCGGTGGTTATACTACGGTAAACAATGCCATCGCACTAGGTCGTCAGCAAGGTTACGAGCCTACGCAGCCAATCAAGTTCTCGCACGCCACTCACGCGGGTATTCAGCAGATCGACTGTCAGTACTGTCACGATGGTGCACGCCGCTCTAAGCATTCGGTCATTCCTGCAGCGAATACCTGTATGAATTGTCATAAAGCCATCAAGAACGGCTCCCAATACGGTACCGCGGAATTGACGAAAATCTACGCTTCTGTAGGTTATGATCCAAGTACGGATAAATACATCGACGGCTACGACCAGTTGGAGAACGACGAGATTGAGGCGATCTACAAGAAATGGATTGCTGATCAGTACGTACAAACTACTGGTGGCATGGATGATGAAGGAGAAAACCTGATCGAAGAGCAGTGGGAAGGCATCGTTAGTGCTTTGACCAGCGAAGATCTGGATGATGATAAAATTGCTGGTCCTATCAACTGGGTACGTATTCACAACTTACCTGATCACGCTTACTTCAACCACGCACAACACGTGTCAGTGGGTAAGGTGGAGTGTCAGACTTGTCACGGTCCGGTAGAAGAAATGGAGAAGGTTTACCAGTGGTCACCTCTATCTATGGGATGGTGTATCAACTGTCACCGCCAGACGGAAGTGCAGTTTGCGGGTAATGAGTACTACCAAGCGTACGAAAACTACCACGAGGAAATTCAGGCCGGAACGCGGGACAAAGTTACCGTGGAAGACATCGGTGGTCTGGAGTGCCAGAAATGCCATTATTAAGAACAGCAATCAAGAGACAGACAAATCAGCATAATGAAGAACCATAAGAATAACGTCTGGATAGGTACAGAACAACTCAATAACAATCAGGAGTTGGCCCAGTCGGAAAAGTCTGAATTTGCAGAGTTGGCAGCGGAAGGTGGTGTAGAAACCCGCCTTGAATCAAACCGCCGTGACTTTTTGAAATACCTAGGTTTTGGTATTGGTGCTGCGACCATCGCAGCGTGTGACATTCCTGTACGCAAGGCGATCCCTTACGTAATCAAGCCGGACAGCATCGTTCCGGGTGTTGCTACTTACTACGCTTCTTCTTTCGTTCAGGGTGGCGATTACTGTCCTATTCTGGTGAAAACCCGCGAAGGGCGTCCAATCAAAATCGAAGGAAACTCACTATCTCCAATTACTTACGGAGGTACCAGTGCTCGTGCACAGGCCAGTGTTTTGGGCTTGTACGATACCAGTCGCTTTGATGCTCCCCGTGCAGTAGCTGATGGGAAGTTTTCTGACGCGATGAGCTGGGAAGATTTCGATAAAACCATTTCCGGCAAGTTGAAGCCAGGTTCTCGGGTCCGCATCGTGGCGAATACCATCCTCAGTCCTACCACCAAGCAGGCGATTGCAGACTTCACCGCTACTTATCCTAATACGGAGGTAGTGATGTACGATCCGGTTTCTTCTTCCGCTTTGTTGCAAGCCAACGAAGCATGTTTTGGTACACGTGCTATCCCTGAGTACAATTTCGACAAGGCCGATGTAATCGTTGCTGTTGATTGTGACTTCCTGGGCAGTTGGGTTTCACCCATCGAGTTTGCACGTCAATATGCTGTAGGTCGTAAGGTAAATGCGAAGAACCCTAAGATGTCTCGCCACATTCAGGTAGAAAGCTACATGAGCCTTTCTGGTTCAAACGCTGACAACCGTGTACCGGTGAAGCCTTCTGAAATTGGTGCTGCCATTGTTGCTTTGTACAATGAAGTGGCCAAAGGAACCGGCAGCAGTGCAGTTAGTGGTCCAAAACTTCCTGCTGACAAGCAGAAAAAGATGGTAGCTATCGCCAAAGAATTGTTGGCTGCACGTGGCAAGAGTGTCGTGGTTTCTGCATCCAACAACATGGGTGAGCAAGTACTTGTAAATAGCATCAACCAGATGTTGGGCAATTACGGTGCAACCATGAACTTCACCAGCTCACTGATGACCCGCCAAGGGGATGATCGTGCAGCAATGAAGTTGGTAAAAGATATGCAGAGTGGTAGCGTAGACGCACTGATCGTGCTCGACGATGCCAACCCTGTCTACAACTTCCCGGGAGCAGCTGCTTTCCGTGCCGCTTTAGGCAAAGTGAAGCTGAAGATCAGCACCAGTGGCACACCAAACGAAACAAATGTGCTGTGTGATTACGTAGCACCTACTCACCATTTTCTTGAAAGCTGGGGCGATGCCGAGCCAAAGAGTGGTGTATACTCACTGATTCAGCCAACCATCTCACCGATCTTCGCTTCTGTAGGTCGTGCTGGTACGCGTGCTGGAGAAGAAAGCTTACTCCGTTGGGCCAACAGCCCGGCTTTGGATACCACTGCCGAGCAGCCTTACCTCGAGTACTTGAAGAAAAACTGGGAAAACACAGTTTTCCAATCACAATCACGTTACCTCACTTTCCAGACTTTCTGGGATGCAGTCCTTCACGACGGGGTAATTGATTTACCAGTTGAAGCAGAAGCTCCAATCACCTTCGCAGGTGATGTGAATGCTGCTGCTGCCAAAGTGCGCAAGCCTGCTAACACTGAACTGGAAGTGACTTTCTACGAAACAGTCAACATGGGTGGTGGTGAATACGCCAACAACCCTTGGTTGCAGGAAATGCCTGATCCCGTTACACGTTGTGTTTGGGGCAATTACCTCGCAATTCCCGTTACTTGGGACGGAGGTAACTCTTGGTCAGCGATGAATGGCCTCAACGAGTGGGAATTCAAAGGCAAAGCCGATCAGGTTATGCTGGGTGTTGACGGTGCTGAAATGAAGGCAACTTGTGTGCGCCAGTTTGGTCAGCCAGCTGGAACAACAGCCATCGCTCTTGGTTACGGTCGTACCGTAACCGGTATGGTAGGACGTGCTTTGGGTAACGAAGTAGGTACCAACGTTTTCGAGTGCCTGAAGTCTGATAGCGACGGCAACGTTCAATATTATTCTACTGCGGCCTCTATTTCTGGTGTTGTAGAAGTAGAAGACGAATTCGCTTGTGTACAGTACCACCATACGATGGGGGTAACTGCTCGTGAAAATGGCGAAATTGTTAAAGACGAAGAGACAGGCAAGCCACTAAACGTGGATGAAAAGACCTTGATGACCTTAGGTGCCGGTTTCCAGGGAGGCCTCACTAAGCGTTCCATTATCTATCAAGGTAAACTGGACGAACTATCTGAATTAGAGGAGCATATTGCAGAACGTCGGGCAGAAGCCAAGCACCTGAACGACCAGACGCTTTATCCTTTCGAAGAATACAGTGAAAAGCTTTACAGCCAGGGCCACCACTGGGCCATGCACGTTGACCTCAACGCTTGTATTGGTTGTGGTGCTTGTCAGGTTGCTTGTGTTGCGGAAAACAACGTTCCAGTTGTAGGTAAGCACGAAGTACACCGCCATCACGAAATGACCTGGTTGCGTATCGACCGTTACTACTACGGCGATTACGAAAACCCTAAGGCGGTTTACCAGCCGATGATGTGTCAGCACTGTGACAACGCTCCTTGTGAGAACGTTTGTCCGGTAGCTGCTACCAACCACAGTTCGGAAGGATTGAACCAGATGACCTATAACCGTTGTATCGGTACGCGTTACTGTGCCAACAACTGTCCTTTCAAGGTGCGTCGTTTCAACTGGTTGGATTACACTACGGCTGATTTGTTTGCAGCCAACGAACCTACCGTAAGTGGAGAGGATTTACCTTATGGTGCAGACAACCTCACGCGGATGGTCTTGAACCCAGACGTTACCGTTCGTTCACGCGGTGTGATCGAGAAGTGTAGCTTCTGTGTACAGCGCATCCAGGAAGGTAAATTATCTGCCAAGCGCGAAACTCGCCGCCTGGTTGATAATGATGTACGCACGGCTTGCCAGACGGCTTGTCCTACGGGAGCTATCGTTTTCGGTGATCGTAACAATCCGGAAGGAGACGTTGCAGAGCGCATCGAGAACCCATTGAATTACCTGGTACTGGAGGAAATCAACGTCCAGCCAAGTGTATTCTACGCTGCTCGCGTAAACAATAGTAAAGAAGAATTAGAAGCATAAATCTAAATTTTGAGTCCTTGGCTGGATTTTCCTACAGTCTGATCTTAGGAAAATCCAGTCGCTCAAAAACGAGTCAATAAAAATTGATATGAGCGCAGTTGTATCTCACATTCGGGAGCCTTTAGTAAATGGTGGTAAAACCTATCATCAGATTACGGAGGATCTCTGCTCACCGACCGAGCGTACCCCAACGGCAGCGTGGGTGATCGCATTTTTGGTTGCAGTGACGGGGTTGGCCCTTTACGTTTTCTGTGTAGCCTGGACGATCTGGGAAGGTATTGGTTCTTGGGACCTTAACCGTACCATCGGCTGGAGTTGGGATATTACCAACTTCGTTTGGTGGGTAGGTATTGGTCACGCCGGTACCTTGATTTCCGCAATCCTTTTGCTTTTCCGTCAGCGTTGGCGGACAGGGGTAAACCGGGCAGCGGAAGCCATGACCATCTTTGCGGTAATCTGTGCGGGCCAGTTCCCGCTGATCCACATGGGGCGTCTTTGGCTGGCCATCTTTATTTTCCCTTACCCTAATACCAGAGGTCCATTGTGGGTGAACTTTAACTCTCCACTGTTGTGGGACGTTTTTGCGATCTCCACTTACTTCACGGTGTCGCTATTGTTCTGGTATACTGGTTTGGTGCCTGACTTTGCTACCGTTCGTGACCGTGCTAAGGGGCTGCGCCGCAAGATTTATAATGGTCTGTCTTTTGGATGGACAGGTTCTGCCAAGCACTGGCAGCGGTGGGAGAGTCTTTCTCTCGTACTTGCTGGTTTGGCTACACCGCTGGTACTTTCGGTACACACGATTGTATCTTTTGACTTCGCTACTTCAGTTATCCCTGGTTGGCACACCACGATTTTCCCTCCTTACTTCGTAGCAGGAGCGATCTTCTCTGGTTTCGCCATGGTATTGACGCTGATGATTATGACGCGGAAAGTACTGAAGCTGGAAGACTACATTACGATCGGTCATATCGAAAGTATGAACAAGGTAATCCTGTTGACAGGAACGATCGTAGGGGTAGCTTACCTGACGGAGCTTTTCATCGCCTGGTACTCAGGTTACATCTACGAGCAATTCGCCTTTTATAATCGTGTACTCGGACCTTACTGGTGGTCGTACGTTGGTATGATGTCTTGTAACGTGTTGTCTCCACAGTTGTTCTGGAGCAAGAAGATGCGTCGGAGTATCTTCGTTACTTTCTTCATGTCGATCTTTATCAATATCGGTATGTGGTTTGAGCGCTTTGTAATTATTGCTACCACCCTGGCGCGTGACTACTTGCCTTCGAGCTGGAGTTACTACGTACCTACTTGGGTAGAGATTGGTTTATTCATTGGTTCATTAGGACTCTTCTTTACGCTCTACCTCCTTTTTGTAAGGGTAGCACCAGTAGTTGCTGTAGCGGAAATCAAGAGTATCCTCAAAGTGGCTGGTGATCAATACGCTGGAGAGAATGCTAAAAAAGCAAACGCTCACGCTGACCACCACTAGAACTTGAAAAATTATTAACGAGCATAATTAGCTTATCATGAGCGCGACACATAAAGAAGTTTTGTTTGGTCTTTACGATGATGAGGAAATACTCCTCAAAGCCGTTAAGCAAGCCAATGAGGATCACCTGGATATCATGGACGTATATACGCCATTTCCAGTGCACGGTTTGGATCCATTATTGGGGTTGGCGGAAAGCCGGCTTCATATCGCCGGGTTCATCTACGGCGCTATTGGAACCCTCACGGCATTCTTATTCATGACCTGGGTATTTACCCGCGATTGGCCAATCATTTTTGGTGGTAAGCCGTACTGGTCCGTACCTGCATTCATTCCGATTACCTTTGAGTTGACCGTACTTTTCGCCTCTATCGGAATGGTAGTAAGCTTCTATACGGTTTGTGGAATGGCACCAGGGAAAACCATCCCTACGCTGGATGACCGGATCACGGATGATAAGTTTTGCATTGCCTTTGAAACCAACGGTGCATCGGAGTCTCAACTCGACAAACTGCGCAGTTTCTTTTCTACTTCGGGTGCTTCTGAAGTGAACACAAAGGTGATATAATCATTAACCACGCTAGCAAGAAATTTCTGATGAATAATATTAAGCTGATCATCATTGCCTTTTCTGTATCCTTGCTGATGTACGCCTGTACACCTGCGGATGCAGAGTTCACGGGTTCTGAGTATATGCCAGATATGGCACACTCTTTAGCTTTGGAGGCAAATACGTCTAATTACTACTACTACAATACCTTCGACAAGGAGAGTACGATCCAACTCAACGACTTGTTGAAGCGTCCAGATCTTCCTGTAGCGGGTACGATTCCTCGCGGTTACGCAGGTCAATTCCTACACAGCAATGCTGGTATGGAAGAAGCAAGAGTAACCGATATTAATGTTCCTACAAACGGTTCTGTACCTTACTACTATGTTGATACAGAAGAATCGCGGGCACAGGCTATGGCAGAAATCATTGAAAATCCTTTTCCTATTACTGCTGATGGTTTGGCACGGGGGAAAGAGCTTTACAATGTTTTCTGTGGAATTTGCCACGGTGAGAAAGCAAACGGTTTAGGTTATCTTTATGATGCTGACCAAAACCCCAACGCTAAATACCTGGCAGCACCTGCCAACCTTATCAACGAGGAGTTTACAGCTGCCAGTAATGGCCGTTTCTACCACGCGATTATGTACGGTAAAAACGTAATGGGAGCTTATAAAGACAAAATCAGCTACGAAGAACGCTGGCAGGTAATTCACTACATTCGTTCTTTACAGGCGAAAGAAGCGGGAGCTACCTACAGTGAAGAAGAAAATACGTTTAATGCTGTATTTGGCACTCCTGGAGCCTCTATTACTCCCTACACCCACCAGTCAGCAATGATGATGGAGCACGGAGAGGAGCACACCGACGAAGCTACCCCGGTAGAAGGAGAGCACAATACCGATCAGCACTAAGCAAAGTGTCCTAAAGGACGAGACAGATAAGTAAAAAATTCGCAGACGCACAAATAATACGCGATGAACCAATTTACGTTTGAGGCCAAACATAAGACCGTACTAGGAGCATTTATGGCACTGGGTGCAATTTGCTTGGCCTTAACCGCCTTGGGAGACGATAGTTTTCTCACCCGGACCTGGTCTAACTATTTGCACAATACCGTTTTCTTCTTGGGAATCGGCTTTGTGTCCATTTTTGTACTGACAGCTTTCACCACAGCTTATGCTGGTTGGCACCTGATGATTCAGCGGGTTTGGGAGGCTTTCTCCGTATTCCTGGTACCCGCCCTGGTCTTGATGTTGATCATGGTGGTAGCCGTTGTATTCGACATCAACCACATCTACCATTGGGCAGATGATGCTTCGGTGGCTGCTGATCCTATTTTGCAAGGAAAGAGTCCTTTCCTAAACAATACCTGGTACAGCTTGGGCACCTTACTCGTTGTGGGTACTTGGGCTTATTTTGCCTACCGCTACCGTACCTTGTCCAAAGAAGAGGATGAAGTAGGTACGGAGGAATACCTTCAGTACAAAAAAATCAAAAAAATCTCTGCTATCTTCTTGCCTATCGCTGGTTTTACCAGTGCTGCAATGATCTGGCAGTGGGTGATGAGTGTAGATGCTCACTGGTACAGCACCCTGTATGCCTGGTATGCAACTGTATCTCTATTCGTTGCGGCTATGGCACTCACCATCATGCTGTTGATCTGGTTGAAGTCCAGAGGATATTATGAGAATGTGACCAATGAGCACTTCCACGACTTGGGTAAGTACCTGTTTGCGTTTAGTGTTTTCTGGACCTATATGTGGTTCAGCCAGTACATGCTGATCTGGTACGCTAACAACGGTGAAGAAACCACTTACTTCCTGACGCGGATGCACGAATATCCTGTGTTGTACTGGGGTAATTTGGTGTTGAACTTTGTACTTCCTTTCTTGATTCTGATGCGCAATGACACCAAGCGTAAGTTTGGTACACTGTTTTTCGTATCTTTCATTGTATTCTTCGGTCACTGGTACGACTATTTCCAAATGATCAAGCCAGGGGTCGCGCACACCGCTCATGAAATTCACGAGATGCACCCAAGCGGAGGTGATGATCACCACGATGCTACTACTTTAAGTATGAGTGACGATCATGCTGCTGCTGCTGGCCACGAAGCGGAGCACGCTGAGGGCGACCACAGTGCTGCTGGACACGGTGATGGACATGCTGTTGAAGCATATGGAGATGAAGGGCACGGACATAGCTCTTTCCAAATGGGAATGACTTTCCCTGGCTTGTTGGAAATTGGAACAATGTTAGGTTTCTTGGCATTCTTCCTGTTTATCGTTCTAAACCGCTTGTCTAAAGCGAAGTTAGTTCCAGAGAACCACCCATTTGTTCACGAAAGCGAGCACCACCACACGTAGGCTTATTTAGAATGAGTCTAAACAAGGAGTTCTGGTGAGCAATTTCTAGAAGTCTTTGTTTTACCTGCGTAAATTGTGGAACAAATTTTGACTTTTTAAAATAATCATAGCAAATGACTGCTTTATTAGCCACATTGTGTATCATCTTGATTGCGGTAGTCGCAGTGCAGATCGGTAAGGTTACCGAGCTGGCTTCTAAAATCCGTGGTGAAGAAGATAGTCAGGAAAGAAGTAATCGTACAACTAGTCGATGGCTGTTGATCTTCATGATTCTCTTCCTGGTATTCTGCGTTGTTTCGGCTTATTATTACAAGAACTATATGTTGGGTTACGGCCCACACGAGGCTGCTTCTGCCCACGGTAAGAGCTTGGATAAGATGTTCAATATCACTGTTATTGTTACAGGTATTGTATTTTTCATCACCCAGATCGCCTTGTTTTGGTTCGCGTACAAGTACCGTCATCGCAAAGGAGGAAAGGCTATCTTTTTACCTCACAACAATACGGTAGAAGTTGTCTGGACAGTTATTCCAGCGGTAGTAATGACCTTTTTGGTTGTTGGCGGTTTGGATGCCTGGAACGACGTAATGGCCGATGTCGGTACCGATGAAGACGTTATTGAGATCGAAGCGATGGGCTACCAGTTCGCTTGGCAGTTGCGTTACCCTGGTCCTGATGGGAAGTTGGGATCACGTGATTTCCGTTTAACCTCTGGTACCAACCCTGTTGGTCAGGATTGGACAGACGAATCCAACCTCGATGATTTTCATCCTGGTGAGATCGTACTTCCTGTTGGCAAAAAAGTACGTGTACGTATTTTGGCACGTGATGTATTGCACGATTTTTACCTGCCTCAGTTTCGGGTAAAAATGGATGCTGTTCCAGGAATGCCCACTTACTTCGTGTTTACACCGGAGAAAACAACGGAAGAATACCGCCAAAGTCTACGTCAGTACGCTGAGTATCAGGTGCCCGATCCTGATGATCCAGAAAAGCAACTTTGGGAAAACTTCAACTACGAATTGGCTTGTGCCGAGCTTTGCGGTACTGGTCATTGGAGCATGCGTCGCTTGGTTCGTATTGTTTCTGAAGATGAATACAAAGATTGGTTGGATCAGCAGCAGTCGTACTACATGACGGCGATCCACCAGACAGAGGACGATCCCTGGCCGATAGATGGCAAATTACCCTCTATTGTATCACAGAGCCGTAAGCAAGAGTTTACGACGCTACTTGATGGGGCTTTAAATGCTGCAACCCAAGAAGATCGTACTTTCGTACTTAAGTACGTTACTTTTGAGACTGGATCTGCAGCACTTACTGCCATGTCAAAGGCTTATGAGTTGGCCAATGTAATCGAGGCGATGAAGGAAAATACTGCACTAGTTATTGGACTTGGTGGTCACACCGACAATACGGGCGATGCGGAAGCGAATATGGCGCTTTCTCAGCAGCGTGCAGATGCAGTGAAAAATTATCTGGTAGAGAATGGCATTGACGCAGGTCGTCTGGTAGCTACAGGTTACGGACAAAATGCGCCCATTGCAGATAATAGCACTGAAAAAGGGCGTGAGCAAAACCGTAGAACAGCATTTACTGTTCTAGCGGGTGGTCAAGCGGTTACCGCTGTTGCCCCGGCAGCAGAGGAAACCGCTCCGGCTGGTGAGTAATATTGCATTAGGACAAACTTTTGAAACAGACAAAAAATTAAATAGCGAATGGCAACCGCAGTAATTCAACCGAATACGGTAGAAGAAAAGCTGATCGAAGAGCTTGGTTATGAGGATCATTTTCATGACCATCACCACGGCGATAAGTATCAGTCAAGCTTTATCACTACCTATATTTTTAGTCAAGATCACAAGATCATTGCGAAGCAGTTCCTGATTACCGGGATGTTTTGGGCCGTGATTGGTGGTTTGATGTCATTGGTGTTTCGCCTCCAGCTTGGTTTCCCCGAGGAAAGCCTTGCTTGGTTGAAGCCCGTGTTAGGCAAGTGGATTGAGATCAACAGCGAAGGTATGGGGGCTTTGTCCCAGGAATTTTACTATGCATTGGTGACGATGCACGGTACGATTCTGGTCTTCTTCGTATTGACCGCTGGATTAAGTGGTACATTTAGTAACCTACTTATTCCATTGATGGTCGGTGCCCGTGATATGGCATCTCCATTATTGAACATGATGTCTTACTGGTTTTTCTTTTTAGCCGGTTTGGTAATGTTCTTTTCCTTATTCCTGAGTACTGGCCCATTTTCAGGAGGCTGGACAGCCTATCCTCCACTGAGCATTTTGCCAGAAGCTTCAGGTGGTTCTGGTGCAGGTATGACGATGTGGACCTTGAGTCTGGTACTCTTTGTAGTGTCTGTATTGTTAGGTGGTATCAACTACATCACCACGGTGCTTAACCTTCGCACCAAAGGAATGACCATGTGGCGTATGCCGTTGCCGATTTGGGCATTCTTCATCACTGCAATCATTGGACTTTTGTCTTTCCCGGTATTGGCTTCTGCGTTCTTCCTGGTCATGTGTGACCGTGAATTGGGTACGAGCTTTTACCTAAGTGAAATCTTCATTGGAGGTCAGGCACTTGACCACGTAGGAGGTAGCCCGGTACTTTACCAGCATTTGTTCTGGTTCTTGGGTCACCCTGAGGTATATATCATTATCCTTCCTGCGATGGGTATTGTTTCTGAAGTACTTTCGGTGAATGCACGTAAGCCAATCTTTGGTTACAAAGCGATGGTTTATTCCATTCTTGCGATTGCATTCCTTTCGTTTATCGTATGGGCGCACCACATGTTTATGTCAGGTGTTAATCCATTTATCTCGAACTTCTTCGTCATCTTCACACTGATTATTGCAGTACCATCTGCGGTAAAGGTGTTCAACTGGATTGCGACTTTATACGGTGGTAACATCCGCTTTAATCCAGCGATGTTGTTTGCCATCGGTTTCGTGTCAATGTTTATTTCAGGTGGATTGACCGGTATTTTCCTTGGTAATTCCGCCATTGATATTCAGATGCACGATACCTACTTCGTAGTAGCTCACTTCCACATTGTGATGGGGGTTGCGGCCTTCTTTGGGATGTATGCTGGTGTTTATCACTGGTTCCCTAAGTTATATGGCCGATTTATGAACGATACGCTGGGTAAAATTCACTTTTGGGGTACCATGGTTGGAGCTTATGCCATCTTCTGGCCTATGCACTACATTGGTATGGCTGGTGTACCACGCCGTTACTATTCCTTTGATATTTTCCAGACGTTCAGCCACTTTGCTGAGATGAATAAATTCATCACGGTAGCTGCAATTTTAGTATTTGCTTTCCAGGTACTGTTTATCATCAACTTCTTCTACAGCATTTGGCGTGGTAAGAAAATGACGACACAGAATCCTTATGGTGCTACTACCCTTGAGTGGACTACTCCGATCAAAACCGGACACGGCAACTGGCCAGGAAAAATTCCTGCTGTTCAGCGTTGGCCATATGACTATGGTAAGGACGGTCAGGATTTCATCCCTCAGATTATGCCCCTAAAAGAAGGTGAGCACGACGGTGGTCATTAAGAATAAATGAAGCATTCAATTTCTAAGCATAAAGAAACAGTTCTGGATCCGATAACTGATAGCGCAACAATTGATAAGCCATTCGCTGCGCTGCGACTTCGGATCCAGGATTTGCTTCTGCTGGTGAAATTCCGGCTATCAGCAACGGTTGTTTTCTCTTCAGTAATCGCTTATTTGATTGCTGCTACAGGCACCATTAGTTTTACCTCCTTAGCAATTTTAGCGGCGGGAGGATTCTTGACTACTGGAGCTGCAAATACCCTTAATCAGGTATTGGAAAAAGATTACGACCGATTGATGAAACGTACTGCAAACCGCCCTTTGGCGGCTGGGAGAATGAAAACTTCTGAAGCAGTATTGGCAGCAGGATTTATGAGTCTTTTTGGCATTAGCTTATTGGCCTTGTTCAATCCTTGGACTGCTTTTTTTGGAACTTTTGCATTAGTAAGTTACGCTTTCGTCTACACACCAATGAAGCGCGTTTCCCCGGGAGCTGTGTTAATTGGTGCGGTGCCTGGTGCGCTTCCTACCCTCATAGGGTGTGTAGCTGCTCAGGGAGAGTTGACCTGGTTAGGGCTAACCCTCTTCGCTATCCAGTTTTGTTGGCAATTTCCCCACTTTTGGTCGATTGCTTTCCTAGGTTACGAAGACTACTCCAAGGCAGGTTACCAACTCGTTCCAGAAGTGGAAGGAGAAATCGACTTGAAAAAACTAGGCCAACAGGCTTTAGTATACGCATTGGTACTGGTACCGCTTGGTTTACTTCCTGCTTACTTTGGGTACACCGGATGGTGGTCGGGAGGTATTGTTGCCTTTTTAGGCGTATGCTACAGTTATTTTGCTTGGCGTTTCTTGCTACAACCAGAACGAAAAACCGCTTTGCAGCTAATGTTCTTTTCCTTTGGCTATATCCCGCTATCGCTTTTGCTTTTTTGGGGGGATAAAATGATTTAAAAGAAATGACAGATTCTATCATGGCGCAGCAAACCGGCAGTAGTAGAAATAAAATTCACCCCAAGAAATTTGCACTTTGGGTGGCTTGTGCGAGTATGTCGATGCTATTTGCGGCACTTACCAGTGCTTACATGGTGCGACAGGCTGCTGGAAATTGGTTAGAATTTCCGTTGCCAAATATTTTTTTCGTGAATACACTGGTGATTTTGGTTAGCAGTGTAACTTTGCACGGATCTTATCTCGCGTTCAAAAGTGAACGGGAGAACTTATACAAAGGATTATTAGTCGTTAGCATGCTTTTAGGCCTCACCTTCGTAGCACTACAGTACCAAGGTTGGGAAGCACTGGCAGCAATGGGTATTCCTTTGAAATTGAATCCTAGCGGTGATTTTGTCTATGCTCTTTCGTGGATCCATTTGGCTCACGTTTTGGGCGGACTCGCTGCTTTGATGATTGCGCTCATTATCGCTTTTTCCCGCAAGTTCAAACTGACACCTGCGCGGAAACTAAGATTTGAGCTCACTCTAACTTACTGGCATTTTGTGGGAGGCGTATGGCTGTACCTTGTCGTATTCATGGCATTTCAGCGATAAACCCAGGAAAGCTGGTATTTGAAAAAGACAAAACGAAAAGCATAACTGGTCGGGTAAAAGACCTTGATGCTTTGTCGCTATGAGCTTGTCCCTCCACTGAGGGCAACTCGATATTAAATGTTAGACAAAACAAAAGCTGCACGATGGCAGAACATGACACTACTGTAATGGAACACGATGTCCACCATGATCAAGGAGGATCTTGGGATGGCGGTACAGCACCGTTTCAGGCGAGTTACGGCAAGTTGATGATGTGGTATTTCCTACTCTCAGATGCTTTTACCTTTTCTGGCTTTTTGATTGCTTACGGCTCATTGCGCTTTAGCAGTCCAACCTGGCCCGTACCAGATTTTGTGTTTTCAACGGCACCTTTTGGTCTGCACGGGGCTCCTTTGATTTTCGTAACCTTCATGTCATTCTTGCTGATCATCAGCTCTGTGACGATGGTGCGCGCGGTACAGGAAGGACATCGCGAAAACAAGCGCGGAGTAGTCTTCTGGATGCTTTTAACGGTACTGGGCGGAGCAGGTTTCTTGGGTTGTCAGGCTTGGGAATGGAACAACCTGATCGGTACAGAGCACATGTCTGTCACCCGCAACCCTTTCGGTACGCACACGGAAGAGGGCGTTTATCTGGGGGTTGATGGCAAACCAGGTGAAGAAGAAGTAGCCGCAGGACAAACCTTTTTGCTACACATGGCCGACCTTGATCCTTCTTTGTCCGACGAAGCTGTTATTGCTTCTTTTTCTGGACACGGTGAAGAAGAAGGACATGCTAGCCACGCGGTGAATGCTTACGACAAGGATTATGGTTTCATGTATGTTGATGAAGCTGGATTTATCCACCGTAAATATGTGGTTACCGAAGGAGAAAATCCTGGTGAGATCATGATGGAAGATTATGGCCCCAAAGCCTTTGGTGCTTTATTCTTCGGAATTACGGGTTTCCACGGTTTCCACGTACTATCAGGTGTCGTTTTCCTTTTGATCATTTTGATCAATGCAGGAAGTGGCGTTTATGCTGCTCGTAAGAACGGCTATGAGATGGTAGAAAAAATCGGTTTGTACTGGCACTTTGTAGATTTGGTCTGGGTGTTTGTATTCCTGGTGTTTTACCTCCTTTAATAAATTTGCTAAATTTCAACCTAGGAGTCATCTCCTCTAGTTGATTACGATAATATTTCAATTCTATCCGAAATGGCTGGACATAAAACATACGAAGAATCGATCAGAGATGTATACAAAGGCTTAGCGTTGCTAGGTGCTGTAACTTTGGTTGAGGTATTCATCTCTTTGCTAGGCAAGGGGCACATTGGTATCGATGTAAGTGAGTACAAAGTTGTATTAGGCATCGTTGCGCTTGCTCTGATTGGGCTTTCGCTTTACAAAGCGTATTTCATTATCTATGAGTTCATGCACATGCGTTATGAGGTGAAAGGCCTGGCCATGAGTGTACTACTCCCCACACTGTTATTGGTTTGGGCACTGATTGCTTTCTTCCAGGAAGGCAACAGTTGGAAAGAACGTCGCGAAGATGTGAAGAAGCGGGAACAGGTTGATCCTAACGCAACTCCTGCCCAGGAAAGCTTCCTCCTTTCTGAGGACACTTACCTGCTAAGCTAGCGTAAAAGAAATTATTGCTCATCCTTCCCAATGGATATTGCACTAGTCATCTCGTAGCTTCGAGATGACTAGTGTAGTTTTTAGACCATCCGAAAGGTATTGTCATATTTTGGTGAGGATGTGGGTTGGGCTAAACCTGATCGATAAGCAATTGTTCTATATTTTACAATAAAAGAGTTTATGACAAATCCACAAGAGCGTCCCAGTGTTTTTGGAAGGATCGCTTCCATTTTGGCGCTTACTTTTTTTCTGGTAGTCTTACCATTAGGGAGTTATATCTACCTAAAAAAAGGCTACGAGTACCAGAAAGAGGCCATGCAAGGCTTGCGTAAAGAGCAGCGCTTAACAGATATTACGGGCTTAAAACTATTGGATGGTCAGTTGCCAAGGATGGAAATTGGTGAAAGCTTCTATTTGCTCGGATTATTACCCGCCTCTGCTGATTCCGAGAAATATGCCAGCGTATTAAAAATGTTGCATCAGCAATTTGACATTCCTGAAAACCTCGAGTTATGGACGCTTTTTGAGCAAGGCGACAGCTCAACGGTAGTCGCTTTTCAGCGTAAATACAAGCTCCCAGTTGATACTGCACAGCTGCTGTACTGGGGGAGTAATCAAGCTCAATTTGATCAGTTTGTTGGGCAATTAGCCCTTGTACCGGAAGAAAAAGCAACGCTCAAAGATGGATTGATTGTGCTTTTGGATGATTCTCTTTATATAAGACAAGCTTATCCTTATCAAGACGAACAAATTTTGCAAAAATTGGTAGAGCGCACAGCGATATTACTACCAGAAAGAGATAAACCCAAACCTGAATTACGCCGCGAGGCAGAAATGTAAAGTGAGCGTATAAAAATAAGGTGATCCAATTTGGGTTTAGTAAAAAAAGATAAGCAACTGAGTGAAATGAAGCCTGCCTGCCTTGCAGCGAGCAGGCAGGTTGCGTTCTTTTTCTTACTAAGCCTTGAAACAAATTGGATCATCTTATTTTAGCTCGAATACAAAGATCAATCAAGATGACGGAAACACAACTTGCTACAGAGCGTAAGCTCAAAACCTTTACTTGGATTGTTACCTTCTTGGTACTCGTTCTTGTCGGTTTAATGAGAAGGGTGAAAGTACCTCTTCCTGAAGGCGTAGATTTCTCCTTTTTACCACCTTTTTATTCTTTACTGAATGGACTTGCTGCATTAACCTTGCTGGCATCCTTGTACTTTATAAAGAAGAAAAAGGTAGTGATCCATCGGAAACTAAATTTCCTGGCCCTGGGGCTTTCGGCTTTGTTTCTTTTGTGTTATGTCTTGTACCACTTTACTACCCCAGAAACGATTTTTGGGGATGCCGATGGTGACAAAGTACTAAGTGCGGTAGAAGCCGCTGCGGTAGCGGGGGTAAGACCTTATTACCTGGCGCTCCTTTTTAGCCATATTTTTCTGGCGGCCGTTAGCCTACCTTTTATTTTGTTAACTTTCATCAAAGCTTATACCGAGCAATTTGAGCAGCACAAAAAGTATGCCCGTTATGTCTGGCCGGTATGGTTTTATGTTTGCCTGACGGGGCCCATCTGTTATCTATTATTGAAGCCTTATTATTAATGAATGCTAAAGATTTAGCCATGAAGAATATCAATAAGATTTTACCTTTTTTATTACTAGTGATCGTTTTTTGCCTACCGTTATTAGTAGAAGCCCAGTGTCCGATGTGTCGTATGACGGCCGAGAGCAATCTGGCCAACGGCGGTCAGGAAGGCGAAGGCCTCAATAACGGTATTCTCTATATGCTGGCCACGCCTTATTTACTAATAGGTGTCATTGGCTACGTTTGGTGGCGGAACCGCAAGAAAGACAGCGAGACAGAATTGGAAGCGGAGTAATAAATATTGTTATTCCGAGCTCCCTTTCCGGTAACGCTTTTCGTTGTCCTGAAAAGTAGAAGCAGCCAGTACAAGCCATCCTGCTACGAAGAGCAAACCTCCAATAGGCGTGATTGGACCTAATATTCCCGTTGGTAAATCAACAATATCAGTAAAGGTGAGTAGATAGAGCGATCCCGAGAAGCAAGCAATACCTCCTAAAAACAACCAGCCAGCAATTGGCATAAGGCTGGTTTTTCTAAAATAAAGCAAGGTGCCGATGAGTAGCAAGGCAAAAGCATGATAAATCTGATACCGAGTGGCGGTCTCAAAAATTCCTAGTTTCTCCGGGCTGACGATTTCTTTCAAACCATGCGCACCAAAAGCCCCAAAAACAACTCCAAGTGCCATCAATACGGCACCAAGGCGTAGAAAATTCTTGCGCATTATGTATATTTTAATGCGTTAATAAATATATATGCACGGTTTTGAAGCTTATCTGCGAGGGAACTTTACGTGTTCTGCACAGACATTTAGGGGGAAGGGTACTGTAAATATCAATGGTCGACTACTAAGACGGCTCAAATGTCTGAAAAAATTGGCGGAAATAATAATCTTACCCATCTTTGATTTCTAATCTTTAGTTTACCTGTTCTATGCGTAAAAAAATCCTCCTTGTTGTTTTATTGTTAGTTTTTATTGGCACGGCCTTTTGGTTGATGCGTTCCTATTATCGATTGCCTTTTGATCAAGTTAGTCCTTTTCAAGCTGTAAGCACGAGTAATAGCCTTTTACTAGGACTTCCTAATATTGCCGATGAGACTACCACATTGAATAATCAACATTTGTGGTACTTGGATGCGCTGCGGATCAGGGAAGTTTTAGACTCCCTGGATTTAGCAGTAGATCCCACTTGGGAAGAATGGTGGTTAATGCCCGAAGTAGGGAATGGCCCTCAGGAGGCCGTATATACCTTTATTGGTTCTGCACGTAGTTTGGGAGCTGCATGGAATCCGACCAACTATGGCCCGACGATAAACTTTTCAGGAGGAGATATTTATACTTTTGGCGTAGCCTCTGACGATCCGGTTTATTTTGCTCGTTACCACAATATTTTTTTAGCGGGGCGTTATCCTTTCCAGGTCGAAAATGCCCTTCTGAGTCTTTCGGGAAAAATAGCGGCCTGGCCAGCAGAGGACGGTTTTGAGGAGGTGTCGGCTTACGCCAGAAAATGGGAGGCAGAAGGGGAGCGAATGCTGCTAAGAACCGGGTACCTGGAAGACAAAATCCCAACGACTTGGTTGAACACCAACGAAGTACGTGCTTATCAGGAGTTAGGAGATTGGTTGGCGGTAAGCATAGTAGGAACCGATAGTACAGCTACTGCCCAAGGCGTTGTGCTGAATACAACTAAAGATTGGTTGGCTTACGAAGAAGTGACAGATTGGGACAAGGTACCTGAGATTGTCCAAAAATTATTTCCTTTATCAAGCAGCAAGGAACCAGGAGAAAAAACACCTTTAAGCGATTGGTTGGGTGCAGGTGGTTGGCAGATGGAATTGGCGACCTCTAGCCAACCGGATCGAATTGCTCCCCGCCTCTGGGTATTGCCGATTGGAGACGCATCGGCTTTTGCAAAATTCAAAAATACCTACCTCAACGGCGACCAATTCATGGAGGAAAGTCGCTACCAGCTTTTCGAAATGTTTCAATTGCGAACAGCTGCCGGCTTGGCGAGCCTCAGTGATCGTAAAGCCTGGCAACCATGGGTGGTGGAATTGCCAGATGCCTTGCTGGTAAGTGTTTTTAGAGAAGAAATGGAACGCTATCTCGATTATCATCTGCTGGGAGCGACGTTGAATAAACAAGATGATTTTCTGAGTTTAGCAGCCATGCTCAAAGCAGGGAAAGGACCAAAAGGCTATTACCGATGGGGGCCGCTACGCGATGGGGAAACCAATTGGCTTAAGCTGCTCTTCCCGCAATACGGATGGAGTAGTAATGGCTCCATGTACTTCCAGATGACGCCAGAAAAGAATGGTCTGTGGTCCTTGGAAGGAGCAATTAAAAGTGCTCCAGCAGCGACAAAAACAGCAAGTCTACGTTGGACCGCTAAACTACCCACGCAGGATAAATTAACATTACTGCCCGTTCGCACCTTTGCTAGTAATCTCCCTACGCAGTTTGTAGCGCAAGCGGTGAGTGGGGATTGTTGGTTGCTTGATGTAGACGGGACGATATTGTGGTCACAGCGAGGGGTGCCAGCGCTATATCCTCCGGTTTGGAAAGTAGCTACGCCGGGAGGTGCACCACAGTATTTTGCTACCTCAAAAACAAGTCTACATATTTGGTCGGAAGAAGGTGTGGCGATGTCACTCCGGGCGGGTATTGCTGCCCCTTCCGCAGGTTTGACCGTTGTGGCCTTTGATCAGGTAGGGGACCAGTATTTAGTTTTCCCTACCCAGGAAGGCACCTTGGAAATGCTGAATCTGGATGCTAAAGCAGTGCAAGGTTGGCCCGCCAAATTATCAGGGCGTACGGTCTGCCAAGTCCCGATTACACATTGGCAGCTACCACAGGAAGATCTTCTTATCGCATGGACGGGCAAAGAGAGTTGGCAGCTGTTTGATAAATTCGGCAACTTTGAATCTAGCCTTCCTCCCGTGCCCGAAGAACCTCTTGGTAGGCCTGGTCTGGAATTAAACACAGAAGATCAGACGGCTAGTCGGTTGATCATCGCAACGGCCAGTGGCAAAATCAACGTATGGGACCTGGAGGGAAATATCTATCCGTTGCCTTTGGGACGTGGCCCTGTAGATAATTTTCTTTTTTCTAATATTTGGGGCGATGGCCGTAGCGACTACATTGTGCAGCGTGGCTCCTTGGTGCATTTGTTTGGCTACGCTGGTGCCGATTTCCGGGAACGCTGGCAGCAGCTATTGGGCTTTACCCCACGGGCATTGTTGCCAGCAGCACCTTTAGGAATTATTGCCGTACAAAAGTCTCCTGATCAGCTGTGGTTGATTAGTGGAGAGGGGGAAATTGCGCCTGGTTTTCCACTTCCTGGAGAAGACCAAGCATTGTTGAGTGAAAATATGCAAGGGGAATACTTTCTGGTGACGACGCTGAGAGGGGAGGTGTATGCTTACGATTTGATAATTGGAGGAGGGGAGTGAATGTAAAACAGTGACTGCCTTAGGCAGCTAGGCTCAAATAAGAAAAAATAAGAAGACCATTTGTCTACGCAAACAGATACTATGAAAATACTCCTAATCGCCGCCACCGCCTTTGAGATAGCCCCATTGCTGGATTTTCTTCGAAGTGAAGGATGGGAAAGAGAGCCGCTGCATTTTCAAAAAGAAGCTTTGAGTATAGAGGTTTTGATTACTGGGGTAGGGTTGCCATTAGCGGCATTTGCTTTGGGGCATCGCCTGACTACGCGTCAGTATAATCTGTTGTTGCAAGCAGGAGTAGCGGGAGCCATTGATCGTCAATTGCAACTTGGTGAGGTCGTAGAGGTGGTGTCTGATTGTTTTGCGGATCTGGGGGTAGAGGAAGCAGATGGTACGTTCACCGAAGTGACGACAATGGGGCTGATAGATGGTGATAGTTTTCCATTTAAATACGGACGCCTGTGGAATAGCCCTATTGACGGAGAAGCTTTTCTCCCGCGCGTACACGGTATCAGTGTGAATAAGGTACATGGCACCGAAGAAAGTATAGCAGCCATGAAAGCAAGTTTCCCTTTTGCTCAAGTGGAGAGTATGGAAGGAGCGTCTTTCTTTTATGCCAGCCTGCAATACGCAAGACCTGCTTTGCAGATTAGATCCATCAGCAACTACGTAGAAAAAAGGCAGCGCGATAACTGGAAGCTAAAGGAAGCGATTACCAACCTCAACCAAGTCCTCCAAGAGATGTTGTTGTCTTTTAGCGAACAATAATAAAGCGAACATTCGTTTGTTTTTTTTCGATTTTAGGAGAATTGTTTGTAGTGTTCAAAATATTTCTCTAGGTTTGTTTCATAAGCAAGACAAAACAGTCATGTTGAGTAGCAATTTCTTTTATTTCTGTGGTTTTTATTTTTATGCCCAAGCATAAGGAACCACGCTATTGCTGCTAAACAAGACTTAAAGTAATAATGATGGTTCCGCCAAAAGCGGGACCATTTTTAGTTTATAGCCATGCCAAATTATACCACCACCAATTTTAGCTATTCATTTTATAGCTTTTATTTTTTTTACGGTACTCCGTAGATGGAACTTTGGTATAGTATCAGGTATGCTGTTAAAAAGTCCCGTCGGTAACTGCGGGACTTTTTTTATTTAATAACAATTTTGAACATGTCAACAACTTCAGACGATCAATCAATGCTAGCCCCCGAGGCGGTGATCGACAACAAATTACGCGTAGGAATCCAAGGCTACAGCGGCGCTTTCCACGAAATTGCTTCGCGCCAGTTTTTTCCAGATCGCGAGCTGGAAATCGTCGCTGCTCACACTTTTGAAGATTTGATCGAAGCGCTATTGGAAGGAGCAACGATGGATGTGGGGTTGATGGCCATTGAGAATACCCTGGCAGGCAGCTTAATGAGTAACTACAGGCTTTTATTAAATAGTGAAGTCTCCATCGTAGGAGAAGTCTTCTTGCGGATTGAGCAAAATTTACTTACGCTCCCCGGCGTAAAAATTGAAGATTTGGAGGAGGTGCATTCTCACCCAGTGGCTATTGCTCAGTGTCGTAAGTTTTTCAAACAATACCCTCATATTCAACTGGTAGAGACGGTAGATACGGCACTCAGTGCTCGGGAAGTAAAAGAGAATAATTGGCGCAATGTTGGTGCAATTGCCTCGAGTTTAGCTGCTGAGCTGTACAGTCTTGATATCCTGGCTGCTGGTATAGAAACGAACAAACAAAACCATACCCGCTTTCTAGTTTTAAGAGCAAACGTCGAGACAATCAAAGACGCTACCGCTAACAAGGTTTCTCTAAGTTTTACCGTAGATCATACCGCTGGCAGTTTGTACAAGGTGCTAGCTGTTTTGTCGGCCTACAATGTAAATCTTACCAAGATCCAATCAGCTCCGATCATCGGGAAACCCTGGGAATACCTCTTTTTTGTCGACTTTGTAGTAGAAGGAGATATGAGTTGGGAACAAGCCATTGAGGCCATTATACCCATTACCCGAGAGCTGCATGTGCTGGGAGCTTATCCTCAAGGAGATAAAGATGAGCAGTAGCATTAGCATTTAGAGCCGCGATGCGTCGCGGCTCCACAACCAATAAACATTTTCAAAGTGGGAGGTCGGAAGTAATTAGGAGGTCTCAAAGTCCAACAAACCAACAACCATCAACCATCAACCAACAACCATCAACCATCAACAATCTAACCATTCAACCAAAATGATCGCTTCAACCATCATAGCCCCTGCCCAACGATTAGGGCAAGTAGAAGAATACTACTTTTCGCGCAAGCTGCGGGAGATTGCTGAAATGCGAGCTGCCGGACACCAGGTGATCAACTTGGGGATAGGCAGCCCAGATTTACCGCCACATCCTACCGTTATCAGCCGCCTACAGGAGGCCGGAGGGAATACTGATAATCACGGCTATCAATCGTATCAGGGGCTCCCGGAGTTACGGGCAGCATTCGCTCAGTGGTACGGGCAGCATTTTTCGGTAGAACTAAATGCGGCGACCGAGGTGCTGCCGCTGATTGGCTCCAAAGAGGGAATCATGCACATCAGCATGGCTTTCCTTAATCCTGGCGATGAAGTATTGGTACCCAACCCTGGTTACCCAACTTACCGATCGGCGACCGAGTTGGCGGGTGGTGTGGTGCGTTCCTATGAATTGTCGGCGGAAGGAGGGTGGTTCCCCGATTTGGAGGCGCTTGCTGCAGGGGGGCTGGAGCGCGTAAAGATCATGTGGGTCAACTATCCTCACATGCCAACGGGGACTTCTGCCCAAATGCACCATTTTGAAGCCTTGATCGCTTTTGCGAAAGCACACGATATACTGCTGGTCAATGACAATCCTTATGCCTTTATCCTCAATGAATCACCAGCCAGTTTGTTGGCTATTCCTGGTGCTAAAGAAGTAGCCCTGGAGCTCAACTCGCTGAGTAAGGCACACAACATGGCTGGCTGGCGCGTAGGTGTATTGGTAGGAGCGGAAGAATACCTACAGATTGTCTTGCGCTTTAAGAGCAATATGGATTCTGGTATGTTTAAACCTGTACAACTGGCGGCTATTGCTGCACTGGAATTGCCAGCGTCATGGTATGCCGCTCAGAATGAAATTTACGGACAACGTAAGGAGAAGGCCGTCGCCCTGTTGGAGATGCTGGGGTGTGAAATTGCAGGAGAGCAAGTGGGCATGTTTGTATGGGCACGGGTACCAGAACATTATGCCGATGGGTACGAGCTCACAGATGCTATTTTAGCAGAAAAGCACATCTTCCTGACGCCCGGCGGAATTTTCGGGAGTGCAGGGGAGCAATACGTTCGCATCTCTTTGTGTAGCCCGGTAGCGGTGTTGGAAGAAGCAATGGAACGGCTAACACATTTTAAATCATAACAGCGTGGTCATTACAATAATAGGAATTGGTCTGATTGGTGGATCGCTTGCCATTACCTTGAAAGAGAATGGTTTTGCCAGCCGAATTATTGGGGTCGACCAAAGTCAGGAGAACCTGGATAAAGCAATCCGTCGTCGATTAATCGATGAGGACCTGGAGCTTGCCGCAGCAGTAGCACAGGCGGATATAGTGGTGTTAGCTACGCCAGTAGACGCCATGCTCACTTTGTTGCCACAGGTGCTGGACATGGTGGATAGGCAAGTAGTGATGGATATGGGCTCGACAAAAATCAACATTCTCGAAGCGGTAGCCAATCACCCCAAGCGTGGACGACTAGTAGCTACCCACCCCATGGCTGGAACGGAATACAGTGGGCCAGAAGCAGCCATCCCCTGCCTTTTTGACCATAAATGTACCGTTCTGTGCGATGTGGAGCAGAGTGATGAGGATGCCCACGAAACAGTGAAACGACTTTACGCAAGTATCCCTATGCGAATCGTCTACCTCAACGGCAAGGAGCACGATTTGCATACGGCTTATGTTTCGCACATTTCGCACATCAGCTCTTTTGCATTGGCATTGACCGTTTTGGAAAAGGAAAGGGATGAGAACCAGATTTTCCAACTAGCCAGTGGCGGATTTAGTAGCACGGTACGGCTGGCCAAGAGCTCGCCCGACATGTGGATACCCATTTTTCGGCAAAACCGGGACAACGTCCTGGATGTATTGGATGAACATATTAATCAGCTGGCACGCTTCCGTAGTCTGCTCATCAAAAAGGATTACGAAAAGTTCTATGAGCGGATTGAAGAAGCCAACCAAATTCGTAAAATAATTTCTTAATAGACGGAGAAAACGGAATCTTTTCTTTCCGTCAAATTACATGGACATGAATATGCAATTTGAACCTATCGCGCCAAAATCTAAACGCCCTTTTATTATCGCCGGCCCCTGTAGTGCCGAGACGGAAGGACAGGTAATGGCTACGGCCAAAGCACTGGCCGAACAGAACATTGACCTCTTTCGGGCAGGTATTTGGAAACCCCGTACCCGACCAGGCTCTTTCGAAGGCGTAGGTAAGGAAGGACTCTCCTGGTTGAAACACGTAAAGGAAGAAACAGGCCTAAAAGTTACCACGGAAGTGGCAAAAGCGGAACACGTATATGAAGCCCTGAAATACGGCATTGATGTACTTTGGTTGGGGGCACGTACCACTGTAAACCCTTTCTCCGTGCAGGAAATCGCTGATGCGGTGAACGGTATGGATATCCCCGTATTGATCAAAAATCCTATCAATCCTGATCTACCGCTATGGATGGGAGCCATTGAACGGATCTACAAGGCCGGCATTACCAAGATTGGCGTTATCCACCGCGGGTTCTCTTTCCATGGGCAAACCAAATACCGCAACGTACCCAGATGGCAGTTGGCCATTGAATTGAAGCGTAATTTTCCAGATTTGATGATGATCTGTGATAACAGCCATATATGTGGCCGTCGTGATTTATTACAGGAAGTGGCGCAAGAGGCCATGGATCTTAATTACGACGGGATCATGACGGAAGTTCACCCTCGTCCTGATGAAGCCTGGAGCGACGCGGCACAGCAGATCACACCGGATACCTTCCGCGACTTGGTCAGTAGCCTGGTCTTGCGCCAGGAAACCAGTGACAATATGGAGTACCTTGCCCATATTGATGACCTGCGCCAGCAGATTGACGAAATTGATGACGATTTACTCAAACTGTTGGGCAGTCGGATGAAGGTTTCTGAGAAAATTGGAGAATACAAAAAACGCAACAACATTGCCATCTTGCAAACTTCGCGCTGGAACGAAATTCTGGACCAGGTAATGGCGAAGGCCAGTGCGGAAGGGTTGAGTGAAAACTTTATAAATACTTTTCTGCGGGCAGTCCACCAGGAGTCGATTGATCGTCAGGAGCAGGTGATGAATCGCCAGGAAGCTTAATTTACTATTGAAGAATATAAGGAGTCGTTTGTGGATAAAAGCACAGACGGCTCTTTTTTTATATCTTGCAATCGATTCCGTACACATCATCTTAAAGGATACGCGACATGAAAAATTTAATGATCATTTTGGCCTTGTTAATTCCGGGCTTAGCTTGCGCCCAGTTTTCCCAGATGGAGAAAAGCGGCGTTTCAATTATTGTTACGGATGGAACATTTGATTCCACCCATAGTCCTCAGCGTCCCCCGGGGAACGCTAAATACCAGGATCCTATCCGTTCTCTTGGAATGGTAGATGCGATCCAGGCGGGGGCGTTTACCGTTAGACCCAGGTTTGGTAAGACGGGGTACTTGTTGGTATTTTGCGTCAACGATTCAGTTGGTGGCAAGCAAGGCGTTCTAGAAATGGACGGGAATACCTACTACGGTATTTACCGATTGATCCGGCAGAAAATTTCTGTAGAGGAAGAAGTGCCGGAGGGTATGACCAGTTATCGCCTGAAGGGGACGGTATTTTTCCTCGGAATATCCTAGACTAGACGCCAGGGCTTTTTCGAAAGTCTGGGCTTAAGTCGTTTTTAGTCGAATTCAAAAATCCCAAAGTTCCTGCTTTGGGATTTTTGAATATAAACAATTAGTCTTGTCAGATCGTATTTTCGTTTACGGTACCTTACTCAGTGCGGTGCCTTCTGCTGCTAGTAAATGGCTCTTGCAACACGCTCAGCTGTTAGGGGAGGCTAGTTTCCCTGGAGCACTTTACGATTTGGGGTCGTATCCAGGCTTTGTTTTGGCGACCACATCTTCAGGCAGGGTTGCTGGCGAGATTTTCCAACTCTACGATCCTGTTGCCGCTTTTGCCTTCCTTGATATATACGAAGGCCTCAATGAGCAAGAACCACTTTATCGCCGAGACGTACTCGAGCATCCTGATTACGGGCTGGTATGGACCTATGTTTACCAGGGAGCTACCAAAAATTTATCATTAATCGCGGGTGGTGATTATCGCAAATATTATGAACAACATGCATTGCATCGCTTGTTTATTGAAGGGCAGTAAGAAGGGATTCAAAAAAAATAAGCAATTATAATTTCTAATGATGAATCAAATACAGCACAAAAAAAGAGGGATTATCTACCAATGGGCGGCTGTGCTGAGCCTGCTAATATTAGTTAGCTGTTCCTCTACTTCTCAAGATGGGGGAGGGCATTTGTACACCAATGCACTCATCAATGAGAGTAGCCCGTACCTGCTTCAGCATGCCCACAATCCCGTCAATTGGAATCCTTGGGGAGAAGCAGCTTTGGCAAAAGCCAAGGAAGAAGATAAGTTAATAATTATCAGTGTAGGGTACGCCGCGTGTCATTGGTGCCACGTTATGGAGCACGAGAGTTTTGAAGATACCACGGTGGCTCGTATCATGAACGAGCATTTTATTTCCATAAAGGTTGACCGAGAGGAGCGCCCGGATGTGGATGATGTCTACATGGCGGCCTGTCAGTTGGCCAATGATAAAGGTTGTGGGTGGCCGTTGAATGCGATTGCGTTGCCGGATGGTCGTCCGATTTGGGCCGGCACTTATTTTCCACGAAAGCAATGGCTAGAGGTTTTAGAATACTTTGTAAAAGAGAAAGAAAAGAATGGTGATAAAATGGAAGATTACGCTGCTAATCTCACCAAAACGATTAACGCCGTTAGTGCACTTGCGCCAGTTGGTCAAATGCCAGAGCTGAAACCTGAAAATGCGGATAACTTTGCTCAATCCATGCTATTAGGGCTTGACGCTAAGCGGGGTGGTCGTAAAGGTGCACCCAAGTTCCCGATGCCGGATATTTTTGCCTGGCTGCAGGAGTACGCCCATTATACGGGCAATGAAGAAGCTCGTGCCGTATGGCAGACTACCCTTGATCAGTTGGCTGCCGGAGGCATCAACGACCAACTGGGAGGTGGGTTTGCCCGGTATTCTACCGATGACCAGTGGCTGGTGCCGCACTTCGAAAAAATGCTTTACGATAATGCTCAATTGGTGAGTCTTTTTTCCAATGCTTTTTCCGCGACGGGAACCCCGCGTTACCGAGAAGTGGTAGAAGAGACGCTTACTTTTATTGAACGAGAACTAACCGACAAAAAAGGGGTGTTCTACTCCAGCCTTGATGCCGATAGCGAAGGCGAAGAAGGTAAGTTTTACGTCTGGACAACGCAAGAAATTGATAGCCTGCTCTCACCAGCGGCAGCGGCATTGGTAAAGAAGCATTACCGCTTTAAGGAAGACGGTAATTGGGAGAAAGTGATGAATATCCTCCATTATGACCCTGCCGCTGCACCTTTGTCTGCGGATGAAGTGACGCAACTAAAAACTGCCAAAGCAACCTTGCTAAAGGCTCGCGCGCAGCGGGTAAGGCCTGGCCTCGATGACAAGGTATTGACCGCCTGGAATGGCTTGATGATCAAAGGATATGCCGATGCGGCAGCGGCACTGCAAAACGAGAGTTACCTGGAAAAAGCGCTGACGGCTGCGAACTTTGTGGAGGCGAATATGCGGAGAAAGGATGGTGGATTATGGCGTAATTATAAGGATGGAAAATCTTCGATCAATGCTTTTTTGGATGATTATGCCCTGATCATTCAGGCCTATCTGCGTCTTTACGAGTTGACTTTTGATGAAAGCTGGTTGCGCAAAGGAGAACAACTGGCAACGTACGCTTTGGAACATTTCGGAAATCCCGAAAGTGACTTGTTGTTTTATACTTCTGATCTTGATCCTCCTCTGATTACCCGCCGTACGGAAATCAAAGACAATGTGATAGCGGGCTCCAATTCGTCGTTTGCTAAAGTACTGTGGCAGTTGGGCTTGTACCTGGATCGCGAAGATTTTAGCGAGCGGAGTCAAAAGATGCTAGCCGCCGTACTGGCGAGTCCTGAAGCTATGCAGTCGCCGAGCTTTTACGCAAATTGGGGTCAGCTGATGCTAAAAATGGTTTATCCACCCTATGAGGTAGCCATCGTAGGGAAAGGCTGGAAACCGCTCAGTCGGGAGCTGGAAGCTGCTTATTTGCCCAACGCTATTTTCCTTGGTGGACCCAATGAAGGAAGCCTTGCGTTACTAAAGAATAAAGCCGTTGAGGACGAGACCTTTATCTACGTTTGCCGGAATAAAATGTGTAAGCTGCCCGTACAAACGGCGGAAGCTGCAGTGGCGTTAATGAATTAGTTATACTTTGTTATAGGTCTTCGGCGTCGGCAAAAGTCCGTAGAGCATACTCGGACTGCTTCGCGCCCTCAGCGTAGAGAGTAGAGGGATAGTAACCGATTATAAATCAATTCCCAACTTCGATAATAAAAGCCGAAGTTGAAAAATTTGTAAACCGTTTCTACTAGCGTTGTGCAAGTCCCTCTACCTTCTACCCTCTACTTAAAGAGGCGATACCATCGTCTACGCATCCCTTTATTTTATGGCTTAGGAACCCTCCGAGAATGAAATTTGGCAAGCTTGAAAATATTGAATCGGTAGATTTTTCGCTTTCCGCTGACCCATTAGCGAATGCGGCACGCTTGGCTTCCTTTCCGCCAAATGAGCATCCGTTGGCGGTTTATGTAGGTTGCACCGGATGGAGTATGCCGGAATGGGTAGGGCGTTGGTATCCGAAGGGAACCAAAACCAAGGATTTCCTTACGGAATATGCCAAACAGTTCAATACCATAGAACTCAACACAACCCACTACCGTATTCCTGATTCAAAGTTAGTAGCCAAATGGTGCGTGCAGGTGCCCTCCGATTTTCGGTTTTGCCCGAAACTGCCACAAACCATCAGCCATAGTAAAAACCTGGGTTTGGGGGGCGATCAGCTTCCTTTTTTCTGGGAAGCACTGGACCATTTTGGAGAAAAGTTAGGCTGTTGTTTCATGCAGTTGCCACCCTATTATAGCCTGGATCGATTGCCACAATTAGCACAATTTTTGTCGGTTTGGCCAAAAGACTTCCCTTTGGCGGTCGAGTTTCGCCACGAAAGCTGGTTTGACAGTGAGGACGGAATAAGCGAATGGGCGAGTGTTTTGGCGCAGCACGATTGCTCCGCGGTGATCACGGATGTAGCCGGAAGGCGGGATGTTTTGCACCAGCATTTGACCAATCGACAGACAATGATTAGATTTGTCGGAAATGGTCTGCATCCAAGCGATTATGAGCGCATCCAGGCTTGGTGCCAGCAATTGGTTGCCTGGCGTGAACTGGGCTTGCAGACGGTTTATTTTTTTCCTCATGAACCCGATAATATTTTGGCTCCTGAATTGGCCCACTACTTAGTTCAGCATCTTCATGAAACCACTTCTATCACAACTCGGGGACCTGTTCCAATCGCTGCTGGGCCACAGCAGGGCGATCAAATCTTACTCTTCTAAACGTATGGATATTTTTGACAGTAATATTCCTTTCATTGCCAGAGATATCAGCTGGTTGTCTTTCAATTACCGTGTTCTTCAGGAAGCCAAAGACCCTTCGGTACCGCTGTTTGAACGTATAAAATTTCTGGCCATCTACAGCTCCAATCTGGATGAGTTTTTTCGGGTAAGGATGGCCAATCACCGGAATTTAATTCGAATTGGCAGGAAAGCCAAGCGACAGTTGCACATTAGCCCCAAGCAGACGGTCCGTACCATCCAGAAAATCGTTGATGAACAACAGGAAGAGTTTGCCAGCATCTTTGCTACCCAGATCATTCCTGAGTTGCGTAAGCACAAGATCATTATTAAGAGAAGGTTGGACCTTGACGAAGAACAACAACTTTTTGTAGAGGACTTCTTCCGCGACCACATGCTTCCCTTCGTGCAGCCAGTACTGCTGGTAAAGGATAAAATTCGGCCTTTTCTGAACAATGCACAGTTGTATCTTTCTATCCTGCTGCAGCCAAAAAATGAGCCAGATAGCCCGAGCGAGTATGCGCTGGTAAAAATCCCGTCGGATCACTTGCCTCGCTTTATCATGCTGCCCAGCCCAGCGGGAGAATACCACATGATCATCCTCGATGATATTGTGCGGCATTCGGTCAGCTGGATGTTTCCGGGGTACGAAATTCTAGATACCTTTTCGCTAAAGCTGACCCGTGATGCAGAACTTTATATAGACGATGAATTTTCGGGAGATTTACTGTCGAAGATCAAGACCAGTTTGGCAAAGCGTCACGTAGGTCCTGCTTCACGTTTTGTATATGATGGCGAAATGCCGGTAGAGTTCCTCGAATTCCTCAAGGAAGTATTTAATCTGGAACGCTTTGATACCCTCAAGGAGGGGCGTTACCACAATAATTTCGACTTTTTTCAATTCCCTGACTTTGGTCTTTCCCATTTGAAGAATCCAGAACTTCCGCCCTTGGCTTATCTGCCACTTGAGAAAACCAAAGATTTTTTCGGAGCAGTGAGCAAGCGGGATCATTTGATCCATGTGCCCTACCAAAGTTATGATGCTACCGTTCGCTTTTTCGAAGAAGCCGCGTCGGACCCTGATGTAACCCACATCAAAATTGTGCAATACCGGGTAGCTAAAAAGTCGCGTATCATGCAAGCTTTGCTCAAGGCCATAGGTGCCGGAAAGCAGGTTTCTGTATTCATTGAAGTAAAAGCCCGGTTCGACGAAGAAGCCAATCTGCGTTGGGGCGAAAAGCTCGAAAAGGCGGGGGTGACGGTTCATTACAGCTTTCCGGGCGTAAAAGTACACTCGAAGCTGGCCCTGGTGCGGCGTCTGGAAGGCAAGGACGCCAAACTCTATGCCTATTTAGCCACTGGAAATTTTCATGAAGATACCGCTAAGGTATACGCCGATTTCGGCCTGTTTACAGCAGATGAACGCATCGTCAACGAAGTCGCTCGGGTATTTTCTTACCTGGAGACCGTCAAAATGCCCGAGACACCTTTCGAGCACCTGCTGGTAGGGCAGTTCAACCTTCGCGAAAATCTGGAAAAGAAGATAGACTTTGAAATACAGCAGGCCAAGGCCGGCAAAGAAGCCTGGATGATCTTGAAGATGAACAGCCTGCAGGACCCACGGATGATCAAGAAGCTCTACCAGGCTTCGCAGGCTGGTGTGAAAATCAAGATGATAATACGAGGGATTTGTTGCTTGGTGCCGGGAAAAAAAGGATGGAGCGAGAACATCCACGCTATCAGTATCGTAGATCGTTACCTGGAGCACGCTCGGGTGTTTGTCTTTCATCATGGTGGTGAGGATCAGATGTATCTCTCTTCGGCCGACTGGATGACGAGAAACCTTAGCTATCGAGTGGAGACTGCTTTTCCTATCTATGATGAGAACATCAAGGTGGAGATCATGGAAAGTTTGCAGCTGCAGCTGAACGATAACGTAAAGGCCCGTGTCCTGGATGAATCGCTTTCAAATACCTATTACCAATCAGGTAATGACCTTGCGATTCGTTCTCAGGTGGAGACTTATTTTAGTGCCAAACGGCAGTCAGAAGAAGAAGTAAAGCAGAAATAAAATTTCTTGAAAAAAATATTTTCTTTTACTGCTTTGATTATCAGCTTGTTCAAGGAGAGTGCATAAAAAAGATGATTTTTTTTCTGAATAAAGCTTGCAAAAGAGGAATGAACTGTCTTATATTTGCATCGCTTTAGAAATAAAGCACATGGCTGAGCAGCCAGCAGACGCGGATGTAGCTCAGTTGGTAGAGCGCAACCTTGCCAAGGTTGAGGTCGCAGGTTCGAATCTTGTCATCCGCTCAAACCTAGCAGTTCTGGAGAAATCTGGAACTGCTTTTTTTTTGCCCGTACAGGATCGTGTCACCAGATTGATGCTTTTCCTTCCAATAAACTGATCCGAAATGACCAATAAAGAAATCGGCACTGCTTTTCGTGAACTGGCCCGCTTGATGGAGCTGCACAACGAAAACCCATTCAAAATCCGTTCTTACCAAAATGCTTACATGACCTTGCGCAAGCTGGATCAGCCGGTGGCGGAATTGGAAGAAACAGAATTGGCAGCGATCAAAGGCATTGGCAAAGCCATTTCGGGAAAGATTCGAGAATTGGTAAGCAGTGGAGAGATGGAGGCACTGGAAAAGTACCGAGAGATGACGCCCGTAGGAGTGAGGGATTTACTGGGCATTTCGGGCTTTGGCCCCAAAAAGGTGCGCACCGTATGGCAGGAAATGGGCGTGGAAAGTGTGGGAGAACTCCTCTATGCCGTCAATGAAAACCGACTCATTGAAATCAAGGGCTTTGGTTTAAAAACCCAGGAAGACCTCAAGAAGAAGTTGGCTTATTTTAAGCTTAGCCAGGGTAAGTTTCTTTATGCCCGTTTGGAGGAGCACGCCAAAGATATGCTTGAACGCTTGCAGCAATACTTCCCTGATGCAAGAGTAGAATGGACAGGGGCATTACGCCGGGCTTGTCCAACGCTGGAGCGCATAGAGCTCCTTTTGGGAGGTGTAAGCTCCGAAGAGGTCGCTAAGCGCCTGGAGTGGCCTGAAATCACTACAGAGGGAAATACCATCAAAGCACTGACGGAGGACGAAATTCCCGTAAGCATCTATTGCTGTGCTAAAGAAGAGTGGGGATCAAAGCAGTTTCGCTACACGGCAGGTGCTGATTTTATGCAATCGTTCCTTAAGGCTTTTCCAGGCGTAGATTTCAAAGGTGTCGCTGAGGAAGAAGAGGTGTTTGGCAAAGTAAAACTCCCGGTATTACCTCCCGAATTGCGAGAGCAGGAGTGGGGGCTGGTGCTGGCGCAGGAGGACAAGCTGCCTGTGCTGATAAAAGCAACGGACGTCAGAGGTGTCATTCACAGCCATACAACTTATAGCGACGGGATCAATACCTTGCCGGAAATGGTAGCTTATGCCCAGGAGCAAGGCTATGCTTACATTGGGATTACCGATCATAGTAAGGCGGCTTTCTACGCCAATGGATTGAAACCGGAGCGTGTACTGCAACAGTTCAAAGAAATTGATGCACTGAATGCGCAGCTGACCGATTTTCGCATACTCAAAGGAATTGAGAGCGACATCCTCGCGGATGGTTCCCTGGATTATGAAGAAGATTTGCTCCAGCAGTTTGATTTTATCATTGCCAGTGTTCACTCCAACCTAAGAATGGAGGAAGAAAAAGCCACCCAGCGACTACTTACCGCTATTGAAAATCCCTACACCACCATTTTAGGGCACCCCACGGGCCGCCTTTTGCTTTCGCGACCAGGTTACCCCATCGACCACAAGAAAATCATTGACGCTTGTGCTGCCAACAAGGTCGCCATTGAACTTAATGCCAGTCCTTACCGTTTAGACCTCGATTGGACCTGGATACCCTATGCTTTGGAGAAAGGAGTGTTGATTTCCATCAACCCCGATGCCCATAGCAGAGAAGGCATCCACGATATTTATTTTGGTACCTTAGCGGCCCGCAAAGGAGGACTGACGGCAGAACATTGCTTAAATGCACGTTCCGTAGAAGGTTTTCTGGCCTTTGCCAAAAAGTAATACACCCCCTTAACAACCGGTTAACAATTTTTGCCGAGCACTTAACAACGTCTTGGCTTGGATTGCTTAATTTTGTCGCAGTAAAATAATTTAAAACCATTTTTCACACTAAATCAATTGGAAAGATGCTGAAGTATATTCAGACCCTTGTATGTGTAGCAGTAATCGCTGCTTTCGCAGTTAGTTGCCAGAGTGGCAACAGCGATGTTCGTGAAGCAGCTCGCGAAAACATTGATGCTCAAACTGTTCAGCCAGCTAACCAGGCGCAGAACCCCAACGTTCAGCAGCCTGCAACACCTGCTGTTCCTGCTGGCCCTACTACCAGCATGACTTTTAACGAAACTACTTTTGACTTCGGTACAGTAAACGAAGGCGAGATGGTTTCTCACACCTATAAGTTCACCAACACTGGTAGCGAAACGCTGGTATTGAGCGACGCTAAAGGTAGCTGTGGTTGTACCGTGCCAAAATGGCCACGTGAGCCTATCGCACCTGGTGCCAGCGCTGACATTACCGTTGAGTTCAACTCTAAGAACAAGAAAGGTAAGCGTAACCAGAAGGTAACCATCACGGCTAACACCAATCCTCCACAGTCTTTCATTTACCTGACTGGTGAAGTAATTCCTGCGGAAGGTGGTGATGCTCCTGCTATTACCCAATAATTTTTAGACTTTTAAATAAGTCGATGAGCCATTCTGTTAACAGGATGGCTCATTTTTTGTTATTATGGGGTGAATTTCACTTCAAGTCAACCTTTCTTTATGTCGGTTATCGGATTCGGACAACAGTTTAAAAATTACCTTTCGCTGGTAAAGTTCAGCCATACTATTTTTGCACTACCCTTTGCGCTGATAGGTTTTACTCTGGGGACTTTAGAAACGGGCGTTTTTAATGGCCATCTGCTTTTATTGGTGGTTTTGTGTATGGTTTTTGCCCGTTCTGCGGCGATGGCATTTAATCGTTATCTAGATCGGGATATCGACCGACAAAATCCTCGGACCCAGGTGAGGGAGATCCCTGCCGGCGTGATTAGTGCCCGTTCTGCCTTGTATTTTGTCATTGGCAACAGCCTGCTGTTTTGGCTTACCACCTGGTTTATCAACCCACTTTGTTTTGCATTGGCACCCGTAGCACTTTTGGTGGTATTGGGGTATAGCTATACGAAGCGTTTTACTTCCTGGTGCCATTTTGTGTTAGGCTTAGGCTTGGCCCTTGCCCCCGTGGGGGCTTTCTTAGCGGTAACGGGGCATTTCAGCCAGGTGAGTGTGCTGTATGGTGCCGTTGTGCTCTTGTGGGTAGCAGGTTTTGACATCATCTATGCCCTTCAGGATCGAGACTTTGACGAAGGCCTTGGCCTCCAATCCATTCCTGTGGCATTGGGAAGGGTAGGGGCCTTACGTCTGTCCAATGGCTTGCACCTGGTATGTGGCCTGCTGCTGCTTGCTGCCGTTTACCTGCAAGGCGGCATTTATCATGCTTTTAGTTGGCTTCATTGGTTGGCGGCGGCAATTTTTTTGCTGCTTCTGGGCTACCAGCACACCCTGGTCAAGCCCGAGGACCTCTCCAAAGTAAACATCGCCTTTTTTACGACCAATGGTCTGGCGAGCCTGGTGTTTGGAGGCTTGGTGATTTTGGATGTGTTGGTGTGAGGGGTCATGGGCGCATCTCATCCGGGTCTTGCCGGGTATCAAAGATGTCTGTAATGTAAATGATCGATTTTGCGATACGGTAGATCATGGCATTCGCGGGTTAGACTTCGTTTTGGATTTTTTCAGGATTTTCGGCATCATTGCGGATGGTCAAGATGATGACCTCGCCGATTTTTTTGTGTACTCGGAACAGGATTTTATAGTCCAGTGCCTTCGTGTATTTTATCTCGTGATCGCTATCGTGATCCAAATAGGTTGGATGTGATTCGGGGAGTTTTTTCAGTTTTTGCGACTCCTCGTCGATAGCTCGCTATACCTTACGCGCATAATGTTTACCGTTTAGGTTTTCTTCAAAATCAAAGATTTGTTGACGGCGACGTTGTGCGTACCGAGTAAAGACAACTCGGAAGATTTTGCCTACCATGAGGCCGCTTCTTTGCTGGATTCTTCTTGTGTGATATAGTCACCTCGCTCATAATCAGCCATTGAAGTTTCGATCTCTGTGGTCATTTCCTCACGGGTTAGTGGGCGAAGATGTTCGGTATAATCCGTACTTAAGTCAGCTTTCGTTTGCTCTAACATTTGGGGCTGATAAGTCTTAAACAAGCTTTCCGCCATTTCAGCCAAGACCTGCAACACCTGCTCATCGGCCTGCTCAATACGAAGATGTAAACGCTCCTTAATCTGATCGATACCCATGACTTTTGCTTTAGCTTGATGAAATTGTAGTTCCATAAATATAAGGGTTTTATGAATAAAATGATTCCTTGCGTTCGATTATTTAAACTGGATTTTAGCCAATTGCCTGTGGCATAGGCCGAGCCCATGGGCTACTAAAGTCTGTATTGCTAAACTGACGTTGGCTGTAGAGAAGGTTCCGAATTGCCACTTTTAAAATATTATTGTCCTATGTATAAGTTTGAAAAAGGGAAAACGTGACATTTTTTTGGGTTTTTTTTTGAGGAAGGGGTAGATGGGTTGGATTTGAGGTTAGGAAAAGAGTAAAAAGAACTCTCTCAAGAAGAGTTGACTGTGCTGTTCCATACCTCTCAACCACCAAAGAAAAAAACAGCCTACTCATGACCGTCGATCATTTAATAAAGGCCTCTAAGGTGAGTATGTTGTGAGTGAACTGCATTACCGAAGTCTCCAAAATGATCGAGAAGGATAAAGAATACGTCTCTGTCCTGCTCGATATTCTTTCCACAGGTCTGCGATGCTGACCAATAGCGTCAGTATGCAACCTGCTCCGCTATGACCTTAACTTGATAGCTAGCGCGTTGGCACAGTCGCTAACCTACCGACAGCGAAGTGTATTCAAATTCAGTTGATCGATCTGGCCATAACGTAACTTTAAGCCTCCTTGATCCCAAACGAGATTTCTGTATTCTCAGCAAAGCTACAAGCTTTTCCCATAGTAGAGGATTAGCAATTTTATCGGCTGTGAGCATTTCTCCTTTTAAAAAGACAAGGAACTCATTAATTCTTACAGAATGGTTATTTAATAATTCAAAATCAAGTCGTACACTATCCCATCCATTCATGGTAATTTCCCAGGAAGAAAGATTATCTAAAAATAATTGGGCTATATCATCTTCTAAGTTTTTTATAGAGTCTGAGGATAAATAATATACCGTTTTAGCCTCTAAATCATGTCTTAAGTATTTTTCCTTTGGAGTATAAACATAATCATCAACTTGATCCTCAAATATTTGATTATGTGGTATTTCTCCAGTGAAAACCTTAAATGGTATTCCTTTCGGATAAGCCAAGCACAGTTTCCCATGCTCTCTATGAACACATTTAATACATTGTGTTAGGTTGATCATGTCAAAATAGTCTACTCAAGGTCAGGAAAATCTGGAATACTGTAATCATTGAAAAATTCCAACAAATCTTCATCTACTGGTTCACCTCTTTGGTAAGCAGTAAATATTTCTGCCAAAGCCTCATCCGCATTTGTCAGAGCATTATCACTCAGGGGTTGCAATAAGGCACTATATGTCTCATATAAATCCTCAAATTCATAGGAGGCACTATTCGGAGTTGTTAAAGCATGAGCTAGCTCGTGATGTAAAACATCGCGAATATTATGTGCTACAATTTCATTATTTTCGCCTAAAGTTCTAATGTGATTTAAATAACCATCATATGAATCAAATCGAGCTAGATTGGCAATATTTAGGTTTAAGATATTTGCCCTACTACCATTAGTAAAAATTACGGTCTCATTCGATGCGATAGCAAAAAAATCAGGAAAATCAGAATGGGGGTTAACTGTAACGACTTTAGCTTGAATTTCATCCCAACGCCCAAACACATCACCCATCTCTAATCTTATCAAGCTCAGATCGTCCACTAAGTCAACTACATATTCTTTAGACCAAGGAATTTCCTCTAACAAAGTAAAAATAACTTGATCTCCCTTTATTAGATTATCGACCTTTACTATATCCTCTAACTCAAATAATTCAAGCCAGTTTTGCTTATTGGTCGCATTAGCTAAACCGTTTTTAATTGCCCCTGCTTCATTAGGGAACCTACTCAAATAGTCCGCGACAAACTCCAAATTATCAACATTAGTCCTAATTGCCTCTGGAATATCTGTCGGATGATACAACGTCTCCCACGCTCTAACCCGCCTCACCTGCACCACCCGCCTATCTGCCACCGACATATTAGCGGGCAGGTCATCGCCTCGGAAGAAAGCTTTGAGTTCCTGTCGGTTGGGGGCTTCCCGTAGCAGGGAGCGGAGTTCCATTCTGCCCAATTCGATTTGCACTTCGCCCAGCTCGGCTAGTGCATCCTGCACGAGGTCGAAGACATCGTCGGTGGCACCATCGGCACTGCGCAGCCCAGCCTCGAAGAGTATGCAATCATTATGCACCAACACCCCTTCTTCCCCCACAAAATAATTGTGGTACTCTTCTACTTCGAAATTATAAACCTGCAGGGTGGTATCAAATGCCTCTACGGCGTGTACCGTCAGTAATGCTCCGGTGAGTGCCAGGAGCTTCATGTTTTGCCGGAGGCTATCGGCACGCAGGTATTTGCCTAGCTGTGGTAGATAAAAGGGGTGATTATTGGTAGCGGTGATGGTGTCTCCACTCGCTACAATACGCACCATTTTTTGCCAACTTTTTGCGAAGGTATTCGTCACGCGAGACAAGATAGTATCTTTTTGGGTTTCGTCATAGGCGATGACGGTGTCGCCTATTTGGATATCTTCGATGAAAGTGATTCGGTGGGATTCAAAGTATAGGACTTAAAGGGGAAAGTCTCAAAAAACGTTTAAATCACTTATCTTAACACTATCAAATACCAAGCTTGTCTGCAGGGGGGCTACAGGAATGAGTGGCACACATTGACTCGAAATACACAACAGCAGGATAAAGAACACGTCTTTACCCTCCTCGATGCTTTTATCGCTAGGACTAAGTTGCAGGGGTTGGTGTAGTGATAATTGTCAACCCAACTTACTTACACCGAGGGAAAATCTCCTATCCAAATAGCAAATCGATTAATATTAGTGCCACATCTTGGGCAAGTAACATTTGGATACTTTCTAGACCTTCTCATCAATTCATGCGCCGTATTCTCTTTTGAAATACCAAAATATATATCTGATGATAAAGGTGTTCCTATTAATCCTTGCCAATCACAATTTGAGCACTTATGCCCAACAATATCTATTCTTTGTAAATCATCACCAATAGCAACCAATGTATAGCACTTAAACAGATGACGGTCCTCAAAAGTATCTGCAAGGATTCCCAATTCTATGTTCTCGTATTTTCTAACAAGTGGTACTAGAAGTGAGGTTAGCTGCTTGATCATAAAATCAGAAATTGGTATTTTTTGGAATCGACCTTTATTCACTACTCTGCCCCATTCTTCAACTGAACAAAAGGTAAGTTCTTGTCCATCTACAATATTCGTCCAATAATTTCCTATGCCTTTACTCATCAAAATCACTCTATTATTTTATGAAGCAAGCTTGTACCATTAACGACAAGAAACTCTGATTCTGATGATGAAGGTAATGTTTGTTCTATTACCCTACTCCTCTCGAAAACACCAATATATTTATTCCCCACACCAGCAGTGTAGAAATTATCAATTTCTGTTCCATCAGAAGTCGTTGATATGAGCGTCCTTTTGAGACCATATATTTCTTCAAGTGATTGTCCATTTAGATGAGCTTGAGCGTGGGCTTGCGCGTAAGCATCTATATCTCCATTAAAAATACCTAGCCATTGCTGATGGATATTATCAGAATACTGTATCACATCTTCCATGTTTGGACCGCCTGGTTGATAAAAGGTCTCATTATATCTTACTCTAGCTGCATCACTAAGAATATATCCTGATTCATCTAATATTTCTCTTTCATTACTAAAATCTGTGCCTCTTCTCAAAACGATAAAATCAGGATTTCCAAGGGTTTCAACCCATTGTGCCCTTAAAGCAGCATTTCCCGTAGCCAGAACATCAATTGCGTCTTGCTTGATTACAGATGGAGGTACACCATTTGCTATCTGCTCTGCTATCTTCGTCAGTGCTGGCACATCTAACGCGAATTCGGTATCTCTCACCACCTCCCACGCTCTAACCCGATCCCCCCTAGCTACCAAAAGATCAGCTAAAGAAATATTGGGATTAGCCGTTATCAAATCCTGTGCTCGGAAGAAGTTCTCAAAATCAATCTTGGCTTGGCCACTTAGGTTACCATAATCCTGTAGGAAACTGATACGCTTTACTGTGGCTTCAGGGGTAGTGCCAAAAACATTGGTAAAAATGTCAAATATTGGATCATCAGGTAACTGCTGGGGTAGATTGCGCAGCCCCATTTTTACAAACGCACAATCATTATGCACCAACACCCCTTCTTCCCCCACAAAATAATTGTGGTACTCTTCTACTTCGAAATTATAAACCTGCAGGGTGGTATCAAATGCCTCTACGGCATGTACTGTCAGTAATGCCCCGGTGAGTGCCAGGAGCTTCATGTTTTGCCGAAGGCTATCGGCACGCAGGTATTTGCCTAGCTGAGGTAGATATCCCTACAACAAAGTGTTTTGGGCTTTGCCCAAAAACTTCAGTCGGGATATACCGATCAAAGTGCTTTTGGGCTTCGCCCAAACCACTTTAGGATCGGTATAGATAGGGTGCTTATTGGTAGCGGTGATGGTGTCTCCACCCGCTACAATCCGTACCATTTTTTGCCAACTTTTTGCGAAGGTATTCGTCACGCGAGACAAGATAGTGTCTTTTTGGGTTTTGGCGTATGATTCGGACTGGCAGCAACTGTGGAGTGCAGAGCTGCCCGCAATTCTAAAGCGGCGGGAGAACGGCGGAGTCGATTACGGTTTCATTTTATCCGTATCTTGACGAGTATCAAAAATATCAGTAATAATGATGAACGGCAGTGAGATCAGATAAATAATCTTGTATAGTGTTCCTACTAATAGTGAACGATGTCCTTTTTTTAACTCGCGTAGATGCTCTTCTTCGGGGCCTAACTCTGGGAAAGTCTCTAGTTCTTTAGCCCTTTCTAATATCTCGTTGGTAATACGGTGACCTTTCTTAGGATTTCCTAAGTCGTTGTGATAGTCTTGTATTTGAATCAACCGTCGGTTTGCATTGGTTGTGAAGCGTAGTTTCATAGACCTAAACTAGCTTTCACTTCTTCTAAATCGTGGATTCTACCTGCTTCAATATCGGCCTGTGAAGCCAACGCTCTAGCAATAAGTTCCTCCTTAGTCATTGGCTTGAGATTCGCCTCATAAGTAGCGATTCTTTCTTGACGAGCTTGCTCTAAAGCATCTGGCTGATAATTCTTAAACAGGCTTTCTGCTAGTTCATCTAGCACAGTAAGCAGCTTCTCATCCGCCTGCTCAATACGAAGATGTAAACGCTCCTTGATCTGATCGATACCCATGACTTTTGCTTTAGCTTGATGAAATTGCAGTTCCATAAATATAAGGGTTTTATGAATAAAATGATTCCTTGCGTTCGATTATTTAAACTGGGTTCTAGCCAATTGCCTATGCCATAGGCCGAGTCCTTGGGCTACTAAAGTTTGTAATGCTAAACAGACTTTGGCTCCGTAGAAGGCTCCGAATTATCGCTGTTTAAAAAGTTATGGTCCTCTGTATAAGTTTGAAAAAGGGAAAACGTGACATTTTTTTTTGGATTTTTTTTGAGGGAGGGGTAGATGGGTTGGGTTTGAGGTTAGGAAAAGAGTAAAAAGAACTCTCTCAAAAAGAGCTGGCTGCGCTGTTTCATACCTCTCAACCACCAAAGAAAAAAAATAGCCTCCTCATGATTTGTCGATCACTTTATTAAGGCTTCTAAGGTGAGTATGTTGTAGAGTGGATGTCTCCAAAATGAGCGAGCAGGATAAAGAACTCGTCTTTATCCTGCTCGATGCCTTTATTGCTAGTACTAAGTTGTAGGGATTGGTGTAGGTATTCCTTTTTATTAAAAGAAGTATACTTCATCTCTTTTTAGAACATGGATTTGTCTAAATAAGTCCCTAAAATCGGTGAAATTAGATCGTTCTTCGTCACTAAATTTATTACGGAAAGCTGCTTTACTCAAGTCATGAAGAATAGATGTTATTGTAGCCTCAGGTAGAAGATTAACTGCATTTCTTTTTTCTAAAACGCCAAATGACTCTTTATATAATATGCCTAAGTACCTCTCCCTTCTGCTAAAAGACAATCCTGTCCACCAAATCCTTTTATTTCGACTGACGATGTCCAGTAAATACGCTGTGTAATGATTTAATGCTAATTCAAAACTATACCGATCATCGCTATAATTAGGTTGCTTCTTAAAAGTTACAAAATTTAACTTCCTTGTTTCTAACCTCTCCTCATATGACTGAGCATCCCAATAGATGTCTTTTTGCTTGTGAAGCAGCACCTGGATTTGATTTCGTAGACTTTCTTTTCCTTTATCTTCACTTAGTGATATTATTCTTTCTTGAAGTAATGAAAGCTCACTTTCAATCTTCTTTATCTCATCGAAAGCTACCTGCCACTTCTGAATTTCAACTTCAATGCTTTCCTTCTTTACAAAAAGCATTCTAAGTTTTTCTTGAACCTGAGATTGCATAAATTTTATTCCTTTTCGGTCATTTTGATTAACCACATTCCATTGTTTTCTCCAGGTGTTCTTATTCATCCACTCTGAACTTAGTCCCTCTGATGAAAGTAGTTCGCCCCAAGATTATTTTGTCTACAATAAATTGCTTGTTCGCCGAGATCGGATAATTCGAACATATCTCGATGAGGAAAATACCAATCGTCATATAAATTAGGAGAGGTGTAAAGCCACTCTCTTAAAGTCGTATGTTGACCTAAGTGAGTCGTGAAATTTTCAAAATCGCTCAACAATTGATTCGCTGCTAATCCCTTATAGCCATCAACCTTATTTACTACTTCAATTATTTGCCTACTTAAATCTACCTCAGTATCAACAATTAAGTTCCTTAATATGCTGTTCCCCTCAGGATTAGTCTTGTACTTTTTGAATGTCGATATATCATCGACAAATGAAAGAACATCTTCAGCTTCTTGCGTTGTCCCATAATATAAAATGTCAGAAAACTCTTCAGGGGTAAAAATACCATCACTCCGAGTTAGATCATCAATCTGTATTGGAGAATACTCACTCAGCACCTCCCACGCCCCAACCCTTATCCCTCTTCTTGTTCGAATATCGGCAGCTGGAATGCTCCCAACAAGATCATCAGCCCTGAAAAAAGCATTGAGCTCATCTTTATTTGAAGCGGTTTCTAATAAATTCCGGAGTTCAGCCTTAATTATATTCAATTCGAAACTTCCTAGCTCAGGAAACGCATCTGCTAGTATATCAAATGTTAGCGATCCATGGATATCTGGATTAGAAACAAGTCCAGCTTTAACCAACGCACAATCATTATGCACCAACACCCCTTCTTCCCCCACAAAATAATTGTGGTACTCGGCTACTTCGAAATTGTAAACCTGCAGGGTGGTGTCAAACGCCTCTACGGCATGTACCGTCAGTAATGCCCCGGTGAGTGCCAGGAGCTTCATGTTTTGCCGGAGGCTATCGGCACGGAGGTATTTGCCTAGTTGAGGTAGGTAAAAGGGGTGATTATTGGTAGCGGTGATGGTGTCTCCACCCGCTACAATCCGCACCATTTTTTGCCAACTTTTTGCGAAGGTATTCGTCACGCGAGACAAGATAGTGTCTTTTTGGGGTTTTGGGGTGGGTGGTGAGGGTGTTGGTATTTGCTTTCGGAATTCTATAACGATGTGTTCGTATGAAATACGTATTTATCTATTGCCGCACGCTGGCTACTATCCAAATTGGATAAATCAACTTCATTGAGCATTACAGGGCGCATCATAACGCTGAAGCCCTTTTGCGGTAAAAGATGATCACAATAGGGTTCGTCAGGTGCAGGAAAAACACTATGAAACCCTGCTTGATAAATTTCGGATAAAGCTTGTTGTAACCTGGGGGCATTTAGTTCCGCCATTTCTAATTGTAGTTGGTCATTTCGATCAATAGGTATCCAGCAATCGCTGTAGGTAGTGATGTGTAAATCTTGTACACTAAAATCAATCATAACCTTAATTATCCCATCTAAGAACTTATTCTCATTATCTGAAAAAATAAGCGTGCTTCCTTGCAATATTATCGGAGGTATAAATCCATTTCCTGTCCATTTGTCTAGATGTGTGTCAAGTATACTTTCAACAGCTGTGAAATTAGTATCATTGATGGAAATTACTTTATATAATGCATCTTCTTTATCGTAGTTGTAGCAATGTATTGTTCTGACAACTAGTAATTTATCCTGATTAAGGATTTCTAATGATTTTTTTGCTGTAGATAGAAAGTGAAGCACACGTGATTTTTTGTCTTCAGCACTAAGTGAAGATGTTTCTACTCCATCATGATTAAAGTCAAATACCCATTGAGCAATTTCGTCAAAAATAGTAACGGTCATTTGTTAATAATTTCTTGATTCTTCAGAAGGCAACCTCAGAAGTATTTTAAGTGCACTAGGAGGATGCTTTTACATTGGTCCATACCAAAATAGGCATAGATGCTCTCAAAAAATGATATTTCGAAAAAAAACTCCCTTCCGGTAACATTCCTTACTCACCCGGTATAAAAAATTGTTAACCATTAGATCCAGTTGACCCGTTTTCAACGTAAGTCATGGGAATAATTTGATGCAAGGTCATAGTAAAATCAACCTTTACACTTTTACACTTTTACACTTTTTTTATACGCATACACTATAAAACAACCAAGCTTATCATGTTCACAACAACAATTGCCGACACCACAAGTCTGGTTCGTCTTCTCCGTCAGGCACTCCGTCAAATTAAGCCCTGCTTGCCAGAAAATTTTGATGCGGAGGATGATTTTAAGGAAGATTGGGGTATAGATTCCCAGGATTTGGTAAAATATGTTGCTCATATTGAACAGCATTTTATGATTACTGTTCCTGATGAAGACCTGAAGCAAATAGTCAGTATCCAGGCTGTGCTCAATTACTTGTTCAGTAAAACTGAAGGAGCGGACGCGTAAAAGATTTAGTTGTTTTCCCAAATACTTGTTACTTTAGGGATGAAGTAGCTAGTATTTGGGAAAGTCAGACTATGAAAAAACGCATTTCTTTTATTCTCTTCTTATTAGGTGTTGGCTTTTTACCCAATGCTAACACCCAGACTTTCCAGGAAAGCATTGATAGTATGCTCTCTGCAGTCAGTTTGACTACTGATAAAAAAGAGCAAATTAATCTGTTAAATGAAGTCGCTTATGCGTACCGAAGACTCTCACCAGACAGTGTCTTGTCGTATGCGGATAAAGCAATTGCCCTGGCTCGGGAAATCGACGATAAGGAAGGTTTATCATTTGCATACAAAAATAAAGGCATTGGCTTTTACAAGCTGGGTGTTTCGCCTGATACGGTAATTTATTACTACCAGGAAGCTATCAATTATGCGGAAGAGGTAAATGATTATTATACGCAAGCTGCTTGCTACAACAATATTGGATTGGTGGGGATCGGGGAACTGACCTACAACGAAGCGATCCAATACTTCCTGAAAGGGATAAAAATTTTTGACGACCACATTCCTGAAGAAAGTCGATTAAAGGCATTAATGCTGGGCAATGTAGGCACCGCCTACCACCGTGATGGAGATAACAAACGTGGCATCCGTTACTACGAAGAATCATTGGCTATGGCTGGCAGGATTGGCGACAAATCCATTCCTTCCATCTTTGTCGACGAGCTGGCCAGGGCACGAATGGAGGAAGGAGATATCCAGGGAGCACTTCGGGACATCACCGAACTGATGCCTCTTCACGATGAAATCGGTGATTTTGAATCAAAAGCAGAAACGCTGTTAACGCTGGCGGAGGTAAAAATGAAAATGGGCCTTTTTCAGGAAGGTATTCAGCACGGAGAAGAAGCTTATGCGATTGCTATCGAACGGGGTTTTACCAGGATTAAATCGCGTGCTTTAATTTGGGTAGCTACCGGGCTAAAAGAAACTGGAGCATATACCGAGGCGATAGATAAGGCCAAGCAATCACTTGAGATTTCTCGACAGGGGTTCTCTTTGGAGCTTCAGTCAAGAGCTGTAAATATCCTGGCGGAGACTTACGCAAAAACAGGAGATTATGAACAAGCGTATGATTATGCCAATTTTTACAATCAATTAGTCCGGCAAGTTCAAGACGATGAGAAGCAAAGAATTACGGATGAATTGGAGGCCAAATACCAAAATGAAAAACAGCTACAGGAAATAAGTGAGCTGAGAGAAGAAAAGGAGGAGCAAGAGAAGCGCCTGTTTGGCTTAATTGCCCTGGTCTTTTTGGGTGCTTTTGTCTTAGCGATCATGATTTATACCACTCGCCAAAAGAACAAAGCTACAAAAGCCCTGAATGAGAAAAATCTCGCACTTCAAGAGGTAGAGCAAAGCCTTTTCGATAAAAACCAGGAACTGGAACGCTATATCGAATCCAACTTGCAGCTGGAAAATTTTGCCCACCTGGCTTCGCACGATCTACGAGAACCGATGCGGAATATTGTCAGTTTTTCTCAATTGCTAGAGAAAAGTACGAAAGGAAAGTTGACGGAACGAGAATTGGAGTACCTCGGTTTTATTCGCAAAGGAACCAGGCGTATTGAGGGCTTGGTGAAAGACCTTCTTGATTATTCCACCGTCACCAATACGCCATTGGAAATCACGCATGTCTTTATGGTTCAGCTAGTGGAAGAAGTGAAGGTGGATATTCATCAGTTGTTGCAAGAAAAAAGCGGGAAGATCACGATTCAGCAACTTCCTGAACCTATTTTTGCCGACCATTCGCGTATTTATCAATTGCTGCAAAATCTATTGACCAATGCCCTGAGATATAGCCGAGAGGGCGTGCCTCCGGAAATAGTGATTAGTGGAGAAGAGAGGGCCCGTGATTATCTCTTTGAGGTGAAGGACAATGGCATCGGTATTGAAGCGGAGTTTTTTGATCAGATTTTTCTCTTGTTTAAAACGCTGAAAAACAAAACGATCAGCAACAGTTCCGGCATAGGCCTGGCTACGTGCAAAAAAGTAGTGGAAGACCACCAGGGGAAGATTTGGTTGGAATCACAGGTAGGGGAGGGAACTACCTTCTATTTTACCATCTCAAAAAACTTAGCTTAAGTTCTTAGGTAAGATGCACCATTGATATCCAGGATGCAACCCGTGGTAAATGCCGCTTCCGGACTGGCGAGATAAAGGATGGCCTGCGCTACATCCATAACGGTAGCAACCCTATTGAGTGGGCTTTGTCGTTTCACGGCCTCTCCTGCTTCGCCTTGAAGATGGGGGCGGGCCATCGCGGTTTCTACAAATCCAGGTGCTACATTGTGCACGGTGATACCATGAGGCCCCAAGGCCTGGGCCAGGCTTTGTCCCATGGCGTGTAGTGCAGCTTTGCTGGCGCCATATCCTGGTTGTCCAGCTTCTCCCCGAAATGCTCCCCGGCTACCGACATTGATGATTTTACCACTCCCTTGTGCCTTCATAAATTCAGCGGCCGTGTATGCGGCCACGGCTGCTCCGGTTAGGTTGGTATTAATGGTGCGCTGCCAGGTCGACAGCCATTCTTCGTAAGGTGTAGATTCAAAAGGGTGGGGGAGGAATATCCCTGCGTTATTTACCAGTATGTCAAGCCCTTGTAGCCGTTCGTGGGCATTTTGTACCAATTGACGAACAGAAGACGCTTCTGCCAGGTCTGCCTGTAATACATGATGGCCTGCTCCACTCAGTGAAGCCAAAGCCTCGCGGGCGGCATCTTCGTTCTGGTGGTAATGAATGACGACCTGGGCACCCGCCTTGGCAAAGCCTTGAGCGGTAGCTCTTCCTATACCCCGAGAGCTGCCAGTGATGAGTACTTTCTTATCCTGGTAATTGTGTATCATGTGTTACTTAAAGTTAAAGATCAATGGGGCCTATTCCTTGTCTGATTAACTCAGGAGGGCTGGTGGTACAGTCGATCACGGTCGAGCCGTCATTTCTTCCAGCGCCGCCATCGATAATAAGGTCTACCAATTTGCCAAAGCGATCGTCGATATCGCGAGCATCGGTAAGGTATTCCAGGATGTCCTCTTCTTGATCCGTCTTTAAGGACGCAGTGATAATGGGGCGGCCAAGCATGCGGACAATCTCCAGTGGAATATTATTGTCGGGAACCCTCACACCAATGCTTGCTCTTCGGCCCTGGATGATTTTAGGCACCTGATGGCTGGCTTTCAAGATGAAGGTATAGGGCCCGGGAAGGAGCTGCTTCATCAAGCGAAAAATTTCATTATCAATTTGTGCTGCGTATTCCGAAAGTTGGCTGAAATTTTCGCAGATAAAAGAAAATCTTGCCTTGCTGGGGTTGATGCCCCTGATCCGGGCAATTCTTTCCAATCCTTTTTTACTTAAAAGGTCGCAACCCAAGGCATAAACAGTGTCAGTAGGGTAAATAATTACCCCATCCTTTTCTAATAGGTCGACCACCTGGCGTATTTTGCGTTCCGAGGGATTATCAGGATGAATTTCAAGCAGCATAATATGAAGCGATTTAAAGTAGGAGTGGTGCAAAGTACGCCCGTTTTTTTTGATTTAGTAGCGACACTCGAAAAAACTGAAACAATCGTAGCAGAGCAGGCCGCTCAGGGCGTCCAACTTTTGCTGTTTCCAGAATCTTACCTTCCGGGTTATCCCCGAGGTTTTGATTTCGGAGCAGTGGTGGGCCGTCGGACAATCGAGGGGCGCAAAACCTGGCAAGCTTACTGGGACAATAGTGTGGCAGTGGGGGATCAGCACTGTGATCGATTGGCGGCCATGGCCCGTAAATACCAGTTGTTTATCGTGATGGGCGTAACCGAACGCGACGAACAGACAAGCACACTTTATTGCAGCCTGCTTTACTTCTCACCTACGGAGGGCTTGCTAGGTTGCCATCGCAAGTTGAAACCCACAGGGAGTGAACGATTAATTTGGGGAGAAGGTGGCCCTAATGACCTGGAAGTATACCCGACGGTGTTAGGAAAAATAGGAGGACTGATTTGTTGGGAAAACCTGATGCCCCTGGCCAGGATGGCTCTCTATCAGCAAGGCATTCAGGTTTACCTGGCCCCAACGGCTGATGCGCGTGCTACCTGGTTGCCCATCTTGCAGCATATTGCTCAGGAGAGTAGGTGTTTCGTGCTTGGCGCTAACCAGTACTTCAGAAAATCCGATTATCCTGAGCAGTGGCGAACCTTGGCACAGGTAGAAGAGGATTGCTGTCGCGGAGGCAGTGTTATCGTTTCACCTTTGGGGGAAGTAGTAGCAGGCCCACTTTGGGATCAGGAGGGCGTATTGACTGCTTTTGTAGACCTGGACGAAGTCATGCAGAGTCGATACGATTTTAGTGCAGCAGGACATTATCAGCGGCCGGATATTTTTGAGTTTAAGATCAGGAAGGCCAGTAACTTAGGCTGAAGCCTAATAGCATAAAGCCTCCAGCTTCAGTCCAGCCTAGAATATCCTCTGATAAGAAAGCAAAGGTAAGAGCGGAAAACTGGAATCAGGAATTGCGAGCACACCAAATTCCAGTACACTTTTTCTGCGCCGGTTAGAAAAATTAAAGGAGGGGAGCATAAGGTTTTGATAGGTCTGAAAGACGGCAGCACCTTCTATGAAAAACCGCCAGTCTTCTGTAAATGCAAATGATCCACCCAGGGTCACCATGGGGTATCGTTCAATACCCGTGCGATATCCGAAGCGATCCATCCAATACCCCATAGTGAAGTTGAGGTACTTGTCTCGCTGTCCGAGGGTGACCATGGCGTACGGGTGGGTGGATGATTGTTCATCCCAAAGAACAACATATTGCTGCACAGCCAGGCCGATGTGCAGCATATCCGACGCTGACAGATGAGCTTGGACTCTACCCATGAGTAAAGCAGGGATCAAAGCGCCACCACTGACGCCAAAATTATTCCTGATTCTTATATCTATCTGGTTCGCCAGCACCATTGTGTTCCGATAAGTGCCTTTGCTGGCATAAGGGATGGCCGTAGCTGAGTACAGCAATTGGTTCAGTGGCATTGGGTAGGTTTCCCTGATCCATTCTTCCTCTTCCTTGGGCTTCATTGGTGCTATGTCCTTGGTTTGTTGGAAAGATTCGCTGGCAAGCCCAAGGAAATTAATGTCTTTCAATGCAAAACGATTCACGGTAGGTACGTTTCTGACTTTAAATCCCAGTGTGTCATCGTGAATAAATTGGGTGAGTCCGAACAGTTGACGGCCATCGGTGGTGAAAAGTACATGCTGCTGGGTGGTGTCGGCAATGGTGAGTTGCTGACTGATAATGGTTTGTCCTTTGAGAGCCGTAGAGAGAAGGATCATCCACAAAAAGTAAAACGCGTGTTTTTTGGACATGGTGACCAAATTTTGGAGCTTTAAAAAACCAAACTGCTAGCCAATCGAGCTGAACAGACTGATCAACAAGTGTTTAGCGCAGAGAAAACAGGAATAAAAATTTCCGTTCGTAGGCTGAGTATAAACTTTGTGAGCAAAATACTATTTTACGAGAGCTTGAACATCAAGTTTGCGCAAGAATCCATAATAATTCCTTATTCATGACAACGGAAGATCAAACCTTAAACGATCCAGGGGTAGAACATGCCAATGTTGCAGCCCATCGGCCTACTTTGCTTTTCATCATTTTGGCGGGCTTTTTTGTGGCCAATACGCTGGTGGCAGAATTTATCGGGGTTAAGATTTTTGCCTTCGAAGATACCTTTGGTTGGGAACCTTTTAATTTCAACCTTTTTGGGCAGGCGGGAGCCTTGCAGTTTTCGGCGGGAGTGCTGCTGTGGCCAGTGGTCTTCATCATGACGGATATCATCAATGAATACTACGGGAAAAGAGGGATCAGGTTATTGACCTTGCTTACGGCGGGGCTGATTACCTATGCTTTTTTTATGGTTTTTGCGGCCATTTGGTTGGCACCAGCTGATTGGTGGCAAACGCAATATGTGAGTGCGGGTGTGCCCGATATGCAAAGTGCTTTCAAGGCCGTCTTTGGTCAGGGCTTGCTGATTATTGTCGCCTCCTTATCGGCCTTTCTATTAGCGCAGCTAACCGATGTGGTGAGCTTTCATCGCATTAAGGAAGTGACAGGAGAAGATAAAATATGGCTGCGAGCAACAGGATCTACCGTTATCTCCCAATTGGTAGACACCTTTGTCATCTTAATCATCGCTTTCAAATGGGGCCCTGCTATCACCGGGCAATTTGAACCTTGGAGCTGGGGCCAACTTTTGGCAGTGGCCACTGTACAATATACCTACAAATTCACCATGGCCGTGGTGCTGACACCTGTTTTGTATTGGGCACACCATGGCATTGATCGTTTTTTAGGGCCTGAACTGGCTGAGCGAATGAAAGATCAGGCTACGCGCTGGAATTAACAGACTTGTTCAACCGAGCCTGAATGAGCGAAAGCGTAGCAAATTTTATTTTGAACGAGGCAAAAAACGTAGGCGATGCCTGAGCATCGACGAGGCTTTTTAACGAAGTGCAAGATGAAATTTGCCGCTTGTAGCCATTTGAGGCTCCGGTTGAACAAGTCTGAAACGAAACCACATCAATAAAGAAGCTTTGTACAGCATCTTGCGTGATAGCTAAACCAAAAAGTAGTCTCGTGTGTCTTTTAATTGTACTTTTGGAAACAATTGTTTAACCAAGTTATATACACAATGAATGTGATTTCCCGACTAGGGGCACTCCTATTAATTGCCCTGGTTTGTAACCTGTCCTCCTCTCTTTTTGCCCAGAATGGTGGAATGCCTGATGGTGTAACCAAATTAGCCTCTGTTGAAGGCATTACGGAATACAAAATAGAGGCCAACGGTTTACGAATTTTGCTCTTTCCTGACAACTCAAAACCGACGGTTACCGTGAATGTAACCTACCTGGTAGGTTCTCGCCACGAAGCTTACGGTGAAACCGGAATGGCTCACTTGCTTGAGCATTTGGTATTCAAAGGGACACCTAACCATGAGGATATCCCCAAGGAACTCAATGAGCGCGGTGCTCGATTTAACGGCACCACCTGGTACGATCGTACCAACTACTTTGAAACCGTCAGTGCCAACGATGAAAACCTCCGTTGGGCACTAGAGATGGAATCTGATCGAATGGTCAACTCTTACATTTCTGGCGATGACCTCAAAAGTGAGATGACCGTTGTACGCAACGAATTCGAAATGGGCGAAAACAGCCCGACGGGCATCCTGATGGAGCGCGTATTGTCTACGGCCTACCTTTGGCACAATTACGGAAAATCAACCATCGGTGCTCGTGCCGATTTAGAGAATGTGCCGATTGAACGCTTGCAAGGCTTTTACCGCAAGTACTACCAGCCTGATAATGCTTACTTAATCATCGCTGGTAAATTTGACCCCGCAAAGACCATGACCATGATCATGGAAACTTTTGGAAAAATTCCTGCGCCAGATAGAGAGCTGATCCCCACCTACACCCGTGAGCCTATTCAGGACGGTGAGCGTTATGCTGACCTCAAGCGGGTAGGGGACATTCAGGCGGTAAGTGCTGCCTATCACATTCCTCCTGGCAGCCACCAGGATTATCCAGCAGTAGATGTGTTGGTGGAACTTTTGACAAGTGAGCCCAGTGGTCGTCTGTACAAAGCATTGGTGGAAAGCGGAAAAGCTTCTTCCCAGTGGGGTTGGGCTGCAGAACTTGCCGAGCCTGGTTTCGCTTATTTCAATGCGGATGTATTGAAAGACAAAGACCTGGAAGCAGCGAAAATGGCCATGCTTACTACCCTTGATGCGGTAAAAGACAACCCACCATCAGCGGAAGAAGTAGAGCGTGCCAAGAATAAATTGCTTAAAGACTTCAACCTGCGGATGCGTGAAAGTGCACGTGTTGGCACGCTCATCAGTGAGTACATCGCTCAGGGTGATTGGCGTCTTGGTTTCATTTACCGCGACCGTCTGGAGCAAGTATCAGCGGAGCAAGTAGCAGAGGTTTCGGCTAAGTACTTATTACCAAGCAACCGGACAGTAGGTCGATTTATTCCTACCGAAAAGCCTGAACGTGCCGAGATTCCTGATGTGCCCAATATCAGCGCAATGGTAGACGGCTACGAAGGCCGCGAAATGGCTTCTGAAGGAGAAGTTTTTGAAGCTACTTACGAAAATATTGACGCCAGAACCAAAACGGGTGAATTCAAAAATTCTTTGGAATACGCCTTCTTGTCAAAAGAAACCCGCGCTGACGCAGTACAGGCACGTTTGTCTTTGCGTTACGGTTCTCCAGCCAGCCTTAAGAATAAGCGCATGGCTGCTACTTTTGCCGGCATGATGCTGAACAAAGGTACCAAGTCGATGACGCGCCAGGAGTTGGAAGATAAACTGGTAGAACTTAAAGCATCGGTACGAATTGGTGGTGGTGCCGAAGGTGCTTACGCCATCATCGAAACGGAGCGCGACCAATTGCCCGCAGTGATTGCACTGGTGAGCGAAATGATGCAGGAGCCTAGCTTCCCTGCTGAAGAGTTTGAGACCCTCAAGCAAGAGGAGTTAGCTTCCCTGGAGCAAAATCGCTCGGAGCCACAGGCGATAGCGATCACCGAGTTGAATCGGAGAATGTCTAATTACGATAAATCAGATCCTCGCTACACCATGACTTTTGACGAAGAAGTGGCTGCCATCAATGCCCTGACTTTAGACGAAGTGAAAGCTTTCTACAAAGAGTTCTACGGTGCTACTGACGCAACGATTGCTGTCGTGGGCGATTTTGAGGAAGAGGCCATCGCACAAGCCTTGGAAGAAAACTTCGCCAATTGGGAAAGCCCTGCTCGCTATGAGCGCTTGAAGGATGATTTCTTTCAGCCCGAAAAGCAGAATGTAGAGTTTGAGACCCCAGACAAAGCGAATGCTTGGTTCCTGGCAGGACAAACCATGCCCATCAGCACTTCACACCCTGATTACCCTGCGGTACTGATGGGGAATTACATGCTGGGAGGTGGTGCTTTGAAATCACGCCTCGCCGATCGTATCCGTCAGCAAGATGGTCTTAGCTACGGGGTAGGATCTTTCTTCAACGCCGATGATCAGGACCAAACAGCTACCCTTGGTGGGTACGCTTTCTTCGCTCCTGAAAATGTAGCTGCGGTAGAGAAAGCCTTCTTCGAAGAAATCGAAAAAGTACTGGCCAGTGGCTACACCGACGAAGAGTTGGTAGCTGCCAAGAGCGGCTGGATGCAAAAGCAGCAAGTAACCCGCGCTCAGGATGGTTCTTTAGCCGGTGCGCTGAATCAAAACCTCTTCCTTGACCGTACCATGGAATGGGACGCCGATTTGGAAGCAAAAGTGATGGCACTCAGCATTGAGGAAATCAACGCAGCCATGCAGAAATACCTTGATCCCGAGAAAATGGTCGTGATCAAAGTAGGTGACTTCGCTAAATCAAGAGCGGTGAAGCCGTAAGAGAGTACGAGGTACTTGGTAGAGCCCGCCTGGCCAAGCGGACAGGGGTATAGGGACTTTGAGCGTCCTACATCGAGATTGACCAAGTGTTCTAGAAAAAATACCGTAATCAAGCAATTGGTTACGGTATTTTTTATTCCTCCGCTCCGTGCTCCGTAGGATCGGGTTTCAAACCCGATCTACCGAGCACGGAGCAGAGCGGCTCAATCCTTGTCTTTGGTTGAGATGTGTCTCACAACGTAGGGTAGCTGGTGTTAAGAGGGAGCTCCTTTGAATCCATGTACCGTGAGGTTGGTGGAATAATCAGATAATACAGTAATTGCCTCCCCAACCTCACCTTACTTATTCAACTCCCACACCCATTTTCCTTCACTGTCGAAGTAGCCGATTTTGTCTCCTTGCTCTACCCGAAAGAGGCCTTCGCCGGCGTAGGAGATAAACTCATAATTGGGTTGTACGATCAGGTCGCCGTTGAGGTTGCTGAGGCCGTTGTAACCTTCGATTTTTACTTTAGCGTAACCACCTTCAAAGGAGTCGATGTGGTCGTATTTTGGAGGGATAATCTCAATGCCTTTTTGGTTGATGATGCCCCATTTTCCATCAATTTGCACGACTGCTACGCCGTGACGGAAAGCACTGGCACGTTCGTAATAGCCATCATAGAGATTGGTTTGTTCGGTAATGTAGTAAAAGCGGTATTTCTCGTCGCGCATCAGCCCGCGGCCTTCCTGGAATTCCAGGAGGCGATCCAGACTGGGGGCCACAATGAGCTGACCATCGAGGTCAATGATGCCTGCATTTTTTATGCCCTGGTAGACAACGGCTCGGCCACCATTGAAATCCTGGCACCGTGAGTAGGCACAGGGGATAATGAGTTCGCCCAATTGGTTGATATAGCCGCACTTGTTATTGCGCTGTACCATGGCCCGCCCTTCATAAAAGTCACCAACTTTGCTGTATTCTGGGGTGATGACAATCTTTCCCGTGGTGTCAATAAAGCCATAGCCCTGACGTGTTTTTACTTGTGCCAAGGTTTCCCTAAAGGGGGCAATCATCTTAAAATCTGTATTGGTGATCACTTGCCCTTCTAGATTCAATAGGCCATAACTGGACTGGTCTTTCCCGTGTTTAATAATCGCTAACCCATGCTCATTGAAAGCACTTACTTCTGCAAAACGAGGTCTTACCAAAAAGCGACCGGTTTGGTCAATCAATCCATACTTTTGGTCGAGCATCACCCTGGCAACGCCCTGTTGGAAATCGTAGGCCTGGTCAAATCCCGGAGGAATGACGAATGCTTCGGTTTCGTCAATATAGCCCACCAGTTTATCTTTCTTTACCCAGGCCAGTCCGGTTCGGAAATTACCCGCCTGGTTGTATTGAAAAGGAATGACGGTGTCGCCATCAATATCGATGAAGCCCCAGGTGTTGCCAATGCGTACGGCGGCTTTGCCTTCGCTAAAATCCTGTACTTCCTGGAAGCGACAAGGAATGACCTCTCTTCCGTTGCGATCAACAAAACCCCAGCGGTTGTCTTTCTTTACCGCTAAGCGGCCATCTGAAAAGGAGCCAATTTCTTCGTAAATAGCACTTACCGTGAGTTGCCCCAGGGTGTCAATCAGTCCGTACTTAGGCTGTTGCAAGTACACCCGTACCATGCGGTTGCCAGTACTTTCGAGAAACTCGATCTTATCGTACTGACAAGCAATCAATTCTTGCCCCTCGGTATTGACCATTCCCCATTTTCCTGCACAATTGACCAAGCCGGCTCCGTTGAGCATCTTTTCAACAAAGGTATATTCCGGCTTGATTTTTACTTGGCCGAGCGTATCGATGTAGCCCCATTCACAATCTTCACAGGTGAGTGCTGCATTTTGCTGAAACAGCTGGTCGTATTGGGTGTAATCCAGCATGTAGTTGGGCGAAAGAATGCTGTTGAGGTAACTGCGCAGTGATCCCAAAGAATAAGTGGGCGTACGACTGCCGGATAGCCGACCACTAAAGCTGACCCTGGCAAGGCCGTTCTCAAACTCACCGATGTAGGTGATGTCTTTTCTAACCACTCTACCAATACGATCAATCAGCCCATGTCGGCCATTAGAAAACACTACGCGGGCCATGGGGTAGCCTTCGCTGAAGTCCTCTAGGCGTAGGTCAAGAAAATCGACTTCTGTGACCAAAATACCCAGGTCATTGAGCACCAGGCCAAAGATCATATCAAAACGAAAACTGCTGCGTTCGAATTCGTAATCATTGGACTTCCAGATGCCTACAATGGTATAGCCCAATTCCTTGTCGACTTTGATGAAATCGAAGGTAGGCTCGATTTGTACCTCTCCACTAAAAATATTGCGCAGGCCCCAGCGATCTGTTGCTGGTTCGTAAAACCATTCAAAGGTTTTCAATTGATGATCGGCAGTGCTTTCGCCTTTGGTAGAGGTATTTTGATCGGCACCAGTAATTTTGATCCTAATGTGCTGATTAAACTGATCGTTATCAAGTAATTTTCCCGACTCGCTGAAGGTAAAAACGGATAAATCTTCTTGCCCAGAGGGCGTGTTTCGATAGGCTTTGGCTTCGCGGTTGTTTAATTCGATTCGGTGAAAAGCAATAGGAACCAAGGTTTCACCCGATGAATTGAGTAGGCCAAAGAAATCTTGTTGCTTAACAATACAAACATTCTCCTGCATAGGAGAAATATACTGGTAGGCGAGGGGAATAATGGGTTTGTTACTTGAATTGACGACGCCCCAGCTGTTGTCAAATTTGACCCTGAATCGGCCACTGCCATAAGCCTGGATTTCCTGGTAAAGAGCTGGTAATATCTGCTGGCCGCAAGCATCCAACAAACCGAGCCTTTGTCCTTGTTTAGCAACTACATAATCTGCGGAAAAGGCGTAAAAATCGTTGTACTGATTTGGCTTGACGAGAGCGGCGCAAGTGCGGGAATAAAAATGTTTTTGTTCTCCAGCGAATAGTTTTATGAAATCTTCACTCAGGATTTGATAGGAATCGTAGACAGGAGGAATTTCCTCAATTCCGGCCTCATTAACGGCACCCCAAAAGCGACCTTTGCGATAAAAAACCAAGCCTATTTCGCTTATTTTGATGTCGGTTGCCAGATCGCGTACGAGCACCGTGCCCCGACTGTTGACCAAACCAAGCTGATCGCCTTTTTGGGTTAGAAAATACTGTTCGTCTTGTACCTCAATTTTATCGTAATCAGGGGCAATGACCTGGTCTCCGTTGTCCTTGATTAAGCCCCATTTTCCTTTGGTCTGGTATTTCAGGTAACCAGGAAGGAGAATTTGTACCCTTTGATAGCCTTTGTCGAGTACGGTTTCACCGTTGTGATTGATGACGCGCCATTCGGCGTTTTGCATGACTGCTACTAACCGATCGTCCAGTACTTTAATATCGTCGTATTGAGCAGGCAGGCTCTCGCGACCATTAGGGCCCAACAGGCCAACGAGGCCATTTTTTTGCATAACGGCGTAACCAAAATGCTTAAATTCTCCGATGGCATCATAAATAGCAGGCTGTACCAGTTGGCCAGAAGTATTGATCAACCCCCATTGTTTATTGAGCTTAACAGGGAAAAACTGTTGCGCCAGCAGGGGGAACCAACTGAGCAAGGTGCAAAGCAAGAATAAGTAGATTCTATTAAGCCGCATATGTGGGTTTAGCAGTCTTTAAAATGTCTAAACAGACAGTTTTGGACAGCATATTAACGTAAACGAATGGCCTAAATTATCTAAATTTTAGCTTACCACTGTTAAAAAAGAACGCCCATTTACGGAAGGGACGTTTTAAGGGTGAATTGGAACGGAATCTTCTTAATCCCGACTAAAGGTCAGCCGCTGTCCCCACTTCGACTCATCAAACTTACCTTCGTGATAAGCCAAATGACCGCTAACGATGGTGGTGTTTACTTTGCCCTTAAAAGTGTAATCTTCAAAAGGAGACCAGCCGCATTTGTAGAGGATATTCTCTGGAGTTACTGTCCAAGTAGCTTGCTCATCGACCAGAACGATATCGGCCCATTGGCCTTCTTCCAGGTAGCCTCGGTCTGCTAGTTCGTAGCAGACGGCGGGAGCGTGACACATTTTCTCGACGATTTTCTCGATGCTGATCTTGCCTTTGTGGTAAAAGTCCAACATGACATTGAGGGCGTGCTGTACGAGAGGCCCACCCGACGGACAGTTGAAGTAGCTGTTGGCCTTTTCGCTGGGCAGGTGAGGGGCGTGGTCGGTGGCAATTACATCGAGCTTGTCATTGAGCAAGGCGGGCAACAAAGCCTCCTGATGGACGCGCCCTTTGACGGCAGGATTCCATTTGATTTTCACGCCTTTCGTCGCGTAATCCTCACTGTTGAAGAAGAGGTGGTGGACACAAACCTCGGCGGTTATGCGCTTTTCTTCCAATGGAATATCGTTGCGAAACAAAGCCAATTCATCCTTGGTCGAAATATGCAGGATGTGTAGGCGGGTATTGTGCTTTTTCGCCAATGACACTGCCATGCTTGAGGATTTATAGCAACCCTCTACGGAACGGATGACAGGATGCAACTCAATGGGCACATCTTCGCCATAACTGGCTTTTGCTTTGGCGATGTTGGCCTGGATGGTTCTTTCGTCCTCGCAGTGGGTGGCGATCAGCATCGGTACCTGAGAGAACAAGTTTGACAGGGTCTTCTCGTTGTCGACGAGCATATTGCCGGTACTGGAACCCATGAATATTTTCACCCCACAAACGGTCTTAGGGTCGGTCTTGAGTACCTCTTCCAGGTTGTCATTGGAAGCCCCCATGTAGAAGGAATAATTGGCCAGAGAGCATTGCTCAGCTCTTTGGTATTTTGCCTCCAACAATTCCTGCGAAAGGGTAGGGGGATTAACGTTGGGCATCTCCATGAAGCTGGTGATCCCTCCGGCAACGGCGGCCTTTGCTTCGGTGTAGATTTCTCCTTTATGGGTAAGTCCGGGTTCACGAAAATGAACCTGATCATCAATGATGCCAGGAATAGCAAGCTGACCTTTGGCGTCAATAACTTTTGCTTCGGGAGCCGAGATGTCGCGAGCGATTTTTACAATTCGTCCGTCCTTAATGAGGATGTCTCCTTCCTTGATGGTGCCCCGATTGACGATGCGGGCTTGCTTGATCAGCATCATGGTTTTACTGTTTTTACAGACCGTATTTTTCGATTTTGCGATAGAGCGTTCTTTCCGATATGCCCAGGTCAAGGGCTGCCTCGCGGCGATGGCCCTGGTGTTTTTCGAGCGCTTTGCTGATGAGCTGACGTTCGTTGTCTTCGAGACTTAAGTTCTCCTCCACAATTTCACTTTCGTCGTATTGACGACGCTGGTTTTCACTGAGAATGATTGGCTCGTAAGGGCTTTCTGTTTCGGTGAATTCTCTTGCCGGGAAGCTTGGTGCTGCTGCTGGTGGTGGTGCTGATGGCGCAGGAAATTCTTCCTCAATTCGCTGAATAACGCTAGACGAACTGCTACCATCGGGTAAACGTAGACTTCTTACCTGCTGCGCATCGGGCATCTCCAAGTCATTGGTGGAAATCAGCTCGAAAACAAGGGATTTGAGGTCGTTGAGATCCTTCTTCATATCGAACAGGACCTTGTAGAGAATATCTCTCTCCTGAAAACCATCGTTGCCATTTTGCCCCGTAATACTAGGCAGGTGCCGTTGGTTCAGTTGCGGCATTTTTTCTTGAAGGGTAAGACCATCAATGTTCCTTTCCTCGGAGAGGATGCTCAGTTGATCTGCGACGTTCTTGAGTTCCCGTATATTTCCTGGCCAACTGTAGCCCTCGAGAATACGGCGGGCATCGGCCGTAAGTTCCAGGGGTTCCAGACGGTATTTTTCGGCAAAATCGAGGGCAAACCGACGGAATAGCAGGTAGATATCTTCGCGCCGTTCCCGCAGCGGAGGCAATTGAATGGGAACGGTATTTAGGCGAAAATAGAGGTCTTCTCTGAATTTGCCTTTCTGCACGTTTTCACGCAGATTGACATTCGTCGCGGCGATGATGCGCACATTGGTGTGCTGTACTTTATTGCTACCTACCCGTACAAACTCCCCAGATTCCAGGATCCTTAAGAGAAAGGTTTGGGTATTAAGTGGCATTTCTCCAATTTCATCGAGAAAGATAGTACCACCGTCATAGGTCTCAAAATAGCCCTTGCGTTCTCCGGCAGCTCCAGTGAAGGCGCCCTTTTCGTGACCAAATAGCTCAGAGTTGATGGTTCCTTCGGGAATGGCTCCGCAGTTGATGGCTATGAAACCTTCGTGCTTGCGAGGGCTATTGTCGTGGATGACGCGGGAGAAGATTTCTTTACCCACACCACTTTCCCCTGTAATGAGTACGCTCAAGTCTGTACTGGCAACGCGTAATGCAGTGTCAAGTGCACGATCCAGGGCCTCTGTGCGACCAATTATTCCGTACCGTTGTTTAATCCGCTGAATTTGATCAGCCATATTGCTTTTTTCTTCTTTGAACGCTTCTAAAATGTCAGCGATTTTAAATTTCGCCACGGAGGCACGCAGACACGGAGGTTTTAGTTAGAAAACCGTGTCATTTACCTCAGTGTACTAATAGATGGTACTTGGTATAGCATTCATTTTAGGACTTCAAAACTCCGAGGAGGAACGACGATCAGCGAAGCTAATCCCTATACCCTATACTAAGTACCTAGTACTGTGAGATTTGCCTGACGACTTCTTGTTTTTAGGAACACAAAAAGGCAAATCTCACATTACTTAAGCATCCGGCCCAGCCACCATATCACCCATGAGTGTAGCACTGGTGGCTTCATTGATTTTCACATACACGTAATCACCTGCCTGGTGGTTACCCTGCTTGGCGAACACGACCATCTTGTTCTGGGAGTTACGCCCTTTCCAATCGGCATCAGAACGCTTGGATTCGCCTTCGATCAATACCTTGAAGGTTTTACCAATGTCCTTTTGATTGTGACGGAAACTCATGGGTGTTTGCAGGTCAATGATCTCCTGCAAGCGACGCTTCTTGACTTCCAGTGGAATATCATCTTCAAATTTCCGGGCAGCCACCGTTCCTGGCCGTTCGGAATAATAGAACATGTAGGACATGCTGTAATTGGCAAACTCCATGATGCTCAGGGTCTCCTGGTGTTCTTCCTCCGTCTCGGTACAAAAACCGGCAATCACATCGGAGCTGATCGCGCAGTCTGGCATGATTTCATAAATCCGGCGAACCTTGTCCATGTACCACTCACGGGTATAGGTACGGTTCATGAGTTCCAGAATCCTACTATTGCCCGATTGCACGGGAAGATGGATGTATTTGCAAATGTTTTCGTACTTGGCCATGGTGTGCAATACATCGTCAGTAATGTCTTTTGGGTGACTGGTACTGAAACGAATACGCAGATCAGGATGAACTTGCGCCACCATTTCTAGCAGATCCGCGAAATTGACCAAGGTGCTGCTTTCGGGATTTTCCCATTTGTAGCTGTCTACATTCTGACCCAGGAGCGTCACTTCGCGGAACCCGCGTTCGTACAAATCGGTCGCTTCGGCAACAATACTGAAGGCACTGCGGCTACGTTCGCGACCCCGGGTGAAGGGTACCACACAGAAGGAACACATATTGTCGCAGCCTCGCATAATGGAAATGAACGCCGTGACGCCATTGCTGTTGAGGCGCAACGGACTGATATCGGCGTAGGTTTCTTCCCTGCTCAAAAAGACATTCACGCCCTTTTCGCCTTCTTCGGCCCCAGCAACCAAGTTGGGGAGATCGCGGTAAGCATCCGGTCCAACGACCAGATCCACCAGCCGTTCCTCCTCAAGAAATTTACTCTTCAAGCGTTCTGCCATACAACCCAATACCCCCACCATGGTGCCGGGGCGTTGGCGCTTTATTTTATCGAAAATACGCAAGCGTTTGCGTACCGTATCCTCCGCCTTTTCCCGGATGGAACAGGTGTTGATCAGAATAAGATCAGCGATTTCCAGGTTACGGGTAGGTTCGTAACCTGCTTCTCCCAGAATGGATGCGACAATCTCGCTATCGCTGAAATTCATTTGGCAACCGTAGCTTTCTATGTAGAAATGCTTGTCGCCTGCTTTACCCTCCTTGAAAAATACTTCTCCCTGCTTGGTTTCATCCACATGCTTGGTGATGCCCTCCAGGGTAGGATTGTCATTGTACATACTTCCTCATTTTGCGGCGGCAAAGATAAGGCTTTTACCTGACAACTTGTCATTAGCTGTGGGGGAATTGACGAGTAGAGGGGAAGAAGCTGATAATTAGGGGTACTCTCTGAGATTATGCTATTCAATATTTACTTTATCGATACTTAATATTACTCATTTAAAAATTTCTTCCTATTTAGTTTTTATCAAAAATATTAAAGCCACTATTTCTCAAAAAAATCATGTATGCTACTGATGTTCTAATGTAGATATCTTGGATGATAGCTTAGTTGGTGGTAACGCTATTACTTTTGCACCTCCGGGGGAATAAATTGAAAGTGAAGCGCGATGACCAATGGCCGTCGCGCTTCACTTTAGTTATTCATTGAAAAGGATTCACCTTTCTAGTTTTTGATTTGTAATTTTCGATGATCATTTAGGTAGCCATTGCCCTGAAGACCTTCCATATATACTTCTACAATGGGCTGGCCTGGTTCGACGGTGATTCCTTTACTGTAATAATTATCAAGTTCGATTTTTAGTAACCAGGCACTTGCGTCGCGGAAATTATGCTGCCCAGGAGCCAGGATATCGGGGGCTTGAATCTTTTCGGTTACGCCATTCTGTGGATTACGTAAAAAGACGTGCAACTGGCTAAAAGCAATTCCGTTTTGAGGCTTTATCAAGATGGCAAATTTTGGAGAAACGCTGGTTGTTTGTTGCATCGTTACGATTTTCAGGTCACCATCTGCACAATAGCTTTGCGATGTATTGCAGCTATAAATCTGCGTATTAAAAGGAGATACATTGAGGGTGCCGAAAGAAGTAGAACCCGTGGTCGGCTGATTGAAAACAGGCGGTTGGTTGGGTTGAACAATCTGGCTCGTTCCTGAAACGGAGAAAAAGAGACACAATAGGCAAATGAGCAATCCTTGCTGGAGTGATTGGCTACGGAAAAAAATAATTGGTTTCATAAGCGATGGGTTTTAACAGACCTGCTCATTAAGCAAGCCTAGTTTCTTCTAGATGAAAATGTCTAAACAAAGGTGCAGGAAAGAGCTGTGTCTAAATTGCTTGTTTTAGACATTTTCGCGCTCCTTTTTGCACTGTTCGGCTTAGGCTGAGCTTACTTTCTTAGGTCTGCAAAACTTCATTTTGCGAAGTTTGGATAGCCAACGCCGAACGGTGATTTTGAAATAGTGCTGTCCTTGTTATAAGGCTGGAGAAGGCAAAACGCTTGATATAAATGCGTTAATGTATTTATACGAATGGGGTAGCGCGCACCTAAATAATCGCCGGAAAATCATCGTCTTCCGCTTCGGGGAAGTTGCGCTGAAAGCTGACCTCGAAGTTTTGCTCCATTTGCTGAAACAGGGTCATTACTTGGTTGACAAAGGTTTCATCGACCAGTTTTTGGAGTTCTTTGAGGCTGTTGGTCTGCTCGGTGGGGCGAAACTTGTAAGTCTGCTCGAAATTGCTGTTTTCAAACTTGATCGACAGGCGGGTGTCGGTTTTGAAAACGGTGATTTTTAGGATGGGATGATCGAGGTAACCGAGGATTCGCATAGAGGAGGGGAGAAGGAGCCACTCGCTCCCGGCCAATATATTTGGAGGTGGGAGCGAGTGGCTGGTTATAAAGTATAAGGTATAAAGTACTTGGTAGGTGTTGACCTTCCCTAAATAACGTTGACAGGTTTATCAATCATTCTACTTAAAAGCTAAGTGCTAGTTGTCCATCTTCTTTTGGCAAACCAAGCTTAACAAATGCGGGCAGAATCTGACTTGTCCCATCAAAAGCTCCGCTACTGGGATAAGTCAGATTCTGAGCCGCCATTGGCTGGTATTCCAACTCTTTTGCTTCGCCGTCTCGTATCAACAACGATGGTGGTCTTTGCCCCTTACTCTCCTCAAGATAACATTCAAATCCCAAAGGTGCAATTCGCAGCGGTAACTGACTATGGTGACGCACTTTGTTGTAGTTCTCTACAGCCCTCTTCACGTACCTTCTCAGTGCTCTATAATCTCTGATTGGCCAGTGCTCAAGGTATTCATTCTTGATCACATCATTGAGCTTCTCTGCGTACGCATTGTCCAATGCTGTAATGCACATGCTAGAACTGATTCCTCGTGACCTCAATACTTCTATAAAGTCATTGCTGCGATACTGGGAGCCCCCGTCACTGTGGAAGATCAGTTCACTCAAATCCATACCACGACGCAAACGAAAGGCCATTTTCAGAGCCTCTATGTTTGCTCTAGCTCGGAGGTTATCACTTACGCTATAGCCCACTATAAGCCGGGAATACACATCTATGATAAACGTCAGATAGTAATACTTGTCCTCTAGGCGATAGTAAGTCGTATCCGATTGCCAAACTCGGTTTAAACCTATGATAGTAAGCAACTTAACTAAATTAGGATACCGTAAACCACCACTCTTCGTAGTTCTAACATAGCTCCTTTTTCGTTCCAGCGAATGACCCAATAGAGTCATCTCTCGAATAAATGCATCGCGACCTAGTCCTTCTGGCTGGATCATATAGTAGGCCTTTTCAAGACCCAAACCTCCGTGATCTGCACGGTGTGTCAACAGCATTGCTTCCGCTGAATACACCCCGTCCTGATAATCCGCTCGCCGACGTAAATATTGCGACAGCGATTGACGCGAAGTACCTAGTGCAGCATATACTTGTTCATTACTTGGACTCTTCATTTCTGATCTGTATTTCGACAAGAGCCGGACAAGGGAGTCGTAAAACCACTTTTTTTTTCAACATCTATTCCTGCTTCACGAAGCTCCTCTATAAAGCTCTCATAGTAGTCCAATTTAATTTGTTTTTGACCTAGAGAACGTTCTAGTTCAGCCACCCGCTTTTCCAGCAATTTAACCTTCTCCGTCTGGGAATTTGGTACTTCCACTATTATCGCTTTTTGTTGATCGTACGAGCTGTACTTACTTATCCAGCGGTACAGAATATTTACATGGATGCTGTATAAACGACCTATCTGGGCCACGCTAAAGGTACCTTCTTCATAGTCCTTAACTCGCGCTTTTTTAAAGGTTTCACTGTAATTACGACGCATTTTGGGCCGATTAACCTTATTCGTTGACTTCATTTTTAACTAAATTTGTTGTCAACGTATTTCAGGGATAGTCATGTATCACCTAGTGGGTAGATCAGGCGCTGAGGACTGAAAGGGAGTCCTAGTACCTAGTACTCCGTACCTAATACCTTTAAAGTACGTCTTCCAATGGCGTATAATCAAGGCCGAATGCATCTGCTACAGCTTTGTATACGACTTTACCATCTACTACATTCAGGCCGAGGGCCAGTGGATGGTTTTCGCGGCAAGCTTGCTGCCAGCCTTTATCGGCCAATTGGATGGCGTAAGGTAGCGTAGCATTGGTCAGGGCCAAGGTAGAGGTGTAAGGCACTGCGCCGGGCATATTGGCCACACAGTAGTGTACCACGTCATCGATGACGAACGTAGGATCAGCGTGGGTCGTTGGCTTACAAGTTTCGATACATCCACCTTGGTCTACCGCTACGTCTACGAGTACGGTACCCGGACGCATATCCTTCAGCATCTCGCGGGTGATGAGGTTAGGAGCCTTTGCACCAGGAATCAATACTGCACCGATGATGAGGTCGGCCGTTTTGATGAGTTCGCGGATATTGTATTCGTTGGAATAGAGGGTCTTAACGTTGGCTGGCATCGTGTCGCTGAGGTAGCGCAGGCGAGGCAAGCTAATATCCAGGATCGTAACGTCGGCACCGAATCCGGCAGCCATCTTTGCGGCTTCAGTACCTACTACACCACCTCCAAGAACGATGACTTTACCTGGCAATACACCTGCTACTCCGCCGAGCAATACGCCGCGGCCACCCATAGGTTTTTCGAGGTACTTGGCACCTTCCTGGATGCTCATCCGGCCAGCTACTTCACTCATTGGCACGAGTAGTGGAAGGCTGCGATTGGGCAACTCTACCGTCTCGTAAGCCAGACAAGTAGCGCCACTAGCGATCATGGCATTGGTGAGGGGTTCGTAAGAAGCAAAGTGGAAATAGGTGAAGAGGAGTTGGTCCTTTTTGATAAGCTTGTACTCCTGCTCAATCGGCTCTTTTACCTTGATGATCATTTCCGCTATGGCGTAAACTTCCTCAATGGTAGGAAGAAGTGTAGCGCCAGCTTTGGTATAATCTTCGTTGGCAAACCCACTCCCTTCGCCGGCAGTAGCTTGAACGTAAACCTCGTGACCGCGTTTCTTGAGTTCCATGACTCCTGCAGGGGTAAGGGCTACGCGATTTTCGTTGTTCTTGATTTCCTTTGGAACACCAATGATCATGTGGTGGTAAATTTAGTGCAGGAGCATTAGCGCTCCTATTGGTGAAGGCATTAATTGAGATACGCATGCACCGCTTTGGTGTGAATCTCAAAATTTCGCCGCAAAGATAGAAAGAAGGAAATAAAGGAATATGAAATCTTGTAAATAAAAAAAGGCACGTTAACGAAACGAGCCTTTTTTCTACATAACCTTTTTAACAAATTGTAATCTTACTGTTTTCAAAACAAGAAGCGTGCCAAAAAATGATTTTCAAATATTAACTATCTTGCGCCCTTATGAAAATTTGCCCTAATTGTCAGACGAGTTTGCCGCCTGAGGCCCGGTTTTGTCACCAGTGTGGTGCGCTGCAACTGCCGTCGCTCGAACGGGCTGCTGCACCAGGGTGGGACTGGCAAGCTCCGCTGGTGCCACAAGCTTTTAGCCGGTTTCAGGAGCGGTTGGGCGAAAGAGTAGTTTGTGAGCAAAACGAAGCGCAACTGCCTCAGTACCAAGAGAGACTTTACGAAAGCAACTACCGTGAAACCGTACAACGCCGTTTACAACAGTGGGAAAAGAGCATTGCTATCCCTTTGGATAAAAGCGATCAGCACCGTGTCTTGCATGAACTCCGCCACCTGAGTGATGACCTGCTCGATTTCTTTTTCATCATGCATTGCTCAGATCTCAACCGAGTCGTGCTGCCTGAGCTCTTGCTTCGCTACCAGCAGTTGCCGCTAGAGGAGATCAACCTCGGGGAGATGGCAATGACTTTTCTGGATTTTGAACATGAAGAGGAACGCGTCTATACCGATTTCGTGAAAATGCCCGTCAATAAGATCCGCAACGCTGGCAAAGCTTTCCTTTTTCCGGAAAAGGCGGAAAAAATTTGGTTCATCTGTGACCAGAGCCTTCTGGGAAATGCTAAGAAAGGTTTCGCTATGACGGAGAAGGCGCTTTACTGGAAATCAGGGCTGCAGCCCGCGCAGCGTGTTTACTACCATAAGTTATTTGCACTCACCAAAGAGAAAGAATGGCTCCTGATCAACGAGCTTTACTTCAATGCTTCTCCCAGCCTTAATACCAAAATGATCTGGCTGTTAAGGCGTTTGGCTCGACTGCTTAGCGCAGAATTGTAGCCTTGCTTACCAAAGATTATTTCGTAGAAAAAACTATTCGCCAGCAGGCCCGTTATCTTTGAATATAGCGATGGCTAGACCATCAACCATCAACAAACAACCATCAACCAACCCCATGACTACTCCCTTTCACTATCTTCTTTTCGTGTCTATCCTGTTGTTCTTATTGCCCAACATGGATGCCCAAAACATCAACTTTGAGCGTAGTTTTCCGACGGTAACCCAAAACGGAAATGCTTCGTCTCTGGGCTTTGTTGGAGGTTTGAATAGCCCGCAGTTTTCGATGGTGGATTTCAATAATGACGGACAAAAGGACCTCTTCGTTTTTGATCGGGTAGGCAATGTAGCGATGGCCTTCGCCAAAGACGGCAACAACAAATGGCGCTTGCGCCCGGAATTCCTGGTTAATTTTCCCGATTTTGATTCTTGGGTTTTGCTACGAGATTACAACAATGATGGGATCGAAGATATCTTCACCTACAACCGCAACATGGCCTCCGGAGTGAAAGTATTCACCGGCAGTTATTCACCGGAAGGCATCATTGATTTTGAGCGGTTTACGTTCCCTAATGCGCTGGACATCATCTTTATACCCACCAGCGGTGGTGCGGAAACCCAATTGTATATTAGCAACATTGATTACCCGGATGTAGAAGATGTGGATTGTGATGGGGATCTGGACATCTTGACCTTCAACATCAGTGGTGGTTTTCTGGAGCTTTATACCAACTTGTCGGTAGAGAACGGTTACGGAGCAGATAGTCTGATTTTTATTTTGGGAGACAATTGTTACGGAGGAATTTACGAGAGCGGTCTTTCCCCCGAGCTTGATTTGGCGGCCAGCGCCAACGAATGTGCGAGCGGCATTAACACCGGAGAGGTAGAAAACCGCCATGTAGGTTCTACCGTCCTTACGCTTGATGAGGATGGGGACGGTGATAAGGACTTGATTTTGGGTGACCTCTCTTTCTCTTCCCTCACCATGGCCACCAATGGCAATAATTGTGATGATGCCTGGATGACGGCACAGGATATCAACTTCCCCAGCTACGATGTATCGGCTTACCTGCCCCTGTTTCCTGCCGCTTTTTACCAGGATATAGATGGCGATAACAAACGAGATTTAGTAGTGGCGAGCAATGAAGACAATATAGGGATAGACCATAAGAACGTTTGGTACTACAAGAACATAGGAACGGATGATAACCCTAATTTTGACTTCCGCCAGGATGATTTGCTGGTGGGCGAAATGATTGACTTGGGTACCCGCTCTCACCCGGCATTAATTGATTACAATGCTGATGGTCTGCAAGATCTTGTCGTAGGAAACTTCTCTTTTTATGCCGAGTTGGGTTTTAAAAACAGCCGCCTTTACCTCTATGAAAACACAGGCACTGCCACCGCTCCGGCCTTCACGCTGGTGGATGATGATTACTTGGGAATGTTTCAGTACAATGGTACGGTTCCCGGTACGGGCACTTATTCTTTTTCTCCCACCTTCGGCGATCTGGATGGCGACGGTGATGCCGACGCCCTGGTTGGAGATATCGAGGGCAAGTTGTTTTATTTTGAAAATACCGCTGGCCCAGGCCAAGTGGCGACGTTTGGTCCTGCAACTTACGGGTACATGGGGATCGACATAGGACAAGCAGCAGTACCCCAAATTGTCGACCTGAATCGTGATGGATTAAGCGATATTGTCATTGGTGAAAAAACGGGTAATCTCAATTATTTTCAGAATGTAGGAGCCATAGGATCACCCATGTTTGGCGATGATGAGGAAGTAGCGCCCAATGTCCGTCAATTAGGGCAAGTAGACACCCGAGTCATCGGCTCTTCCGTAGGATATGCTACTCCTTTTTTTGTAGACCTCAACGGTGAGTACCACCTTTTGGTCGGTTCTCAATCCGGTGCTTTGGAGCATTATCGCGACATTGAAGGACATCTGGATGGCACTGCTTTCACGCAGGTGAGCGAAAACCTACTCGACCGTAGTGAAGGCATCTATACCCACCCTGTTTTGTGGGACTGGAACGAAAATGACTTCTACGACCTGGTACTGGGCAACGAGCGCGGGGGCGTCAGCTTCTTCGCCACCAATCTTCTGCCGGATGGTACGGTAGACGCTGAAACAATTGCCGAGCGATCCATCCTCTGGGAAGTTTACCCCAATCCGGTAAAAGACCAGTTGTTTCTGAATACTCAAGGCATTGGAGAAGGCACCCTGCAGCTGTTCGATCAGCAGGGGCGCGTATTGTGGGAGGCCGCATCTTCTGCTCCCTTACCTACTCAGTTGGACTTGAGCAGGTACCCTTCAGGCTTGTATTTCTTGAAGTTACGTACGGCTGCGGGGAGTTCTGTAAAGAAAATAGTAGTGGAGTAAGTGGGCGTTTAGCGTGTATTATAGTGCCTTCTTGGTAAAAAAACTTTCGTGTAATTCTGTGTCCTTTGTGCTTTAGTGGCTAAAAAAACTAGCCTATTTCTTGATCGTAAAGTAGAAGGTACTCCCTTGTCCCAGCTCACTTTCTACCCAAATCTTGCCGCCGTGGCTCTCCACAATCCGCTTGCAAAGGGCTAATCCAATGCCTGTACCCTTGTCGTCTACCTCGCGAGGAACCAGGCGAGTAAAGAGTTCAAAGATTTTTTGGTGATTCTCCGGCGCAATACCTATGCCTTGATCCGTGATGGAAAATTGCCAGTAATCTTTTTGGTCTTTAGCCTCAACGTGGATATGGTTTGGAACATCTTCTTTACTAAAATTGATGGCATTGGCCAATAGGTTTTGGAAGAGTTGGGTAATCCCCATCCGGTGCCCCTGGAATTCTTCTGGCAAGCCACTAGTCGTCACGGTAGCATCTGTTTTCTCCAGGTTGTGCCGCAAATTGTACTTTACAATCTCCAACATAGGAAGGGTCATCACACGTTGGCGTTCCACCATTCGACCTGCGCGCGAGTATTCCAGTAAATCTTTAATAAGCTGTTGCAACCGCTTGACACCAAAGGTGACGTGCTGAAAATATTCTTCAATATCAGAAGATATATTTTCTTTATCGAGCTCTTGTCGGATAATACCTAGGTACCCTTCTACGGTACGAAGAGGTGCTTGTAAATCATGGCTGGCAACGTAAGCAAAATGTTCTAAATCCTGATTGCTCTGTTGAAGGTCTTTGATTTGTTGCTGCAATTCCGCGATCAATAGATCTTTTTCAGCCCCTGCTTGAAGTTGGTCGTCGGGCATTTTTTTCGTGCTTGTTCTAATGCAAATGTAAGGAAGGTGTAAGGGTTTTTTAGGTGGAAGTGGGAAAAAAGCTTACACATTTTAAAAGTCGGAAGTGGGAAATCGGAAGTCGGAAGTATTTTGCCTTAGTAGCTGTCATTCCTACAACTAAGAGCTTGTTAGGAGATAACGTTTAAAACCCACCTTGAAAGGCCTACGCGTATCACGTTAATTCCGACTTCCCACTTCCGATTTCCGACTTAACCCTAACCTTCAATATAAATCACCGGCGCATCCGTATTGTAGAAGAAAAACGACCACTGGTCGGCTTGCTCCTCAATGATCTTACTGATTGGCTTGCCAGCACCGTGCCCGGCATCCGTCGCAATGCGGATCAATACGGGGTTCTCACCCTGGTGGCTTTTTTGCAGCTGTGCGGCAAACTTGAAGCTATGGGCAGGCACCACCCGGTCGTCGTGATCAGCGGTAGTGACCATGGTTGCGGGGTAAGCTACACCTTCTTTGAGGTTGTGTAGTGGGCTGTAGCTCAGTAGGTTCTTGAATTGTGCTGGATCATCACTTGAGCCATATTCCGGAATCCAGCCCTTACCCACCGTGAATTTGTGGTAACGCAGCATATCCATCACGCCTACGGCAGGAAACGCCACGGCAAACAAGTCGGGTCGCTGGGTCATACACGCGCCTACGAGTAGGCCACCATTACTGCCGCCGGCAATGGCCAGCTTTTCTTTGCTGGTGTAGCCTTCTGAAATCAGGTATTCTGCGCCAGCAATGAAGTCGTCAAAGACATTTTGCTTTTTGTCCAGCATGCCGCCTTGGTGCCATTCTTCGCCGTATTCGCCGCCGCCCCGCAGGTTGGCCATCGCAAATACCCCGCCGTTTTCCAACAATACCAGGCGCGAAGCGCTGAAACTTGGCGTCAGACTCACATTAAATCCGCCGTATCCATAAAGGTACGTTGGGTTGCTGCCGTCCATCTTCAGCCCTTTCTTATGTACCAGAAACATGCTGATCTTGGTACCGTCCTTGCTGGGGTAGAAGACCTGCGTTTCCACGTAATCTTCCGGGTTAAATTTCAGCTCCGCCCGGTAGAAGGGCTCAGAAGTGCCGTCTTTAACATTGTACTTAAAAATCGTCGGTGGGTAGGTAAACGACGTGAAGGTGTAAAACAATACCGTATCGTCCTCGTCACCTCCTAGGCCACCAGCACTACCCGTACCCGGTAGCTCAATCGCTTTCTTGTTGCTACCGTCGTAGGCCATCTGGTAATAGCGGTCCGTCGCATTCTCCAGATAGTTGGCAAACAGGTAGCCGCCACCACTAGAGACACTCTGCAACAGATGGTCCGATTCCGGAATGATCTCCTTCCAGTTTTCCTTCCCGGGTTTGTTGATGTCTACTTCTACCAGTCGGTATTTTGGTGCATCAATATCTGTTAGCACCAGCATCTTCGTGCCGATGTTGTGCACAATGCTGCTCTTGTTTTTGTAACCAGGGAACAGGGCCACAAAATCCCCATCCTTCTTCAGGTCTTTATAGTAGGTCGCAAAGCCATCCGTGCCCGGGGCATCGTACATCACAAAGTAGTTGCCATCTTCGCTCACGCCACCGTAGTGGTAGTTATTGGGGTTTTTATCATCCCGGAAGACCAGCTTGTCCTGTGCCTGGGGCGTACCCAATTCGTGGTAGTAAACACTGTGGTACTGGTTGTTGCCCGACAGTTCTTCCCCCGCTTTCGGCGCCGGGTAGCGGCTGTAAAAGAAGCCATTGCCCGACCAGCCGGCGCCGCTGAATTTTACCCATTCCAGCTCATCGTCCAGTTCCTTCTTGGTGGCCACTTCCATCACTTTGATCTTGCGCCAGTCGCTGCCCGCATCCGCTACCGTAAACGCCACGTAGCGATCATCCTCCGAGAAGCCTACCAGATTGATGGCGGTAGTACCCGATTCCGACCAGGTGTTGGGATCAATAAATACCTCCGGCTTGCCTTCTAGTCCTTTCTGAAAATAGATGACCGCCTGGTTTTGCAGTCCATCATTCTTGTAAAAGAAGTAGTAATCGCCAGCTCGGAAAGGAGAGCTCAGGCGCGGATAATTGAACAATTCCGTAAGGCGATCTTCAATTTTCTTCCGGAAAGGAATGTTTTCCAGGTAGCCAAAGGTCACCGAATTTTGTTCTTTCACCCAGGCTTCCACCTCTTGCGCCGTATCTACTTCCAACCAACGGAAAGGGTCGGCAATGGCCGTTCCGTGGTAATCATCCGTATGGTCAACGGTCGCCGTAGCAGGATATTTGACAGTCATTTTTTCGTAAGCTGTTGTGGTCACTTCTTGTTCCGTATTATTGTTACAGGCCAGCAAAAGTAACAGACAAGCATAGCTAAGGATGCGAATAAGCATATTTTTTTATTTGGTTGAGTTAAAAATACACAATTCTCTGACGGCTGCCCCCACTAGTTCAGCGAATCAACGGAATAAGGAAGTGAAAAGGGGAGGAGGCGTATTCGGGGTTCCATCTTCCGGCTCCTTCCTCGCGAGGAAGGAGTGACGTGTAGGTGATGTGTTCCGCAATTCTAAGGACGAGCACAACGGAGAGGAAAACTGGTTTCAAAAGCTCGCTGTTCGGCGTTGGCTTTGCCTACGTAGGAGTGCAAACAAAAATCCATTTTGCGTCTTTCACGTCGCTGGAAGGAATCTTGCAGATACCTTCCAACTTGATTAGATTAGCTCCATTTGCCTGGATTTAGAGAATACGCACTACCTAATCCCTCTATCTTTCCTTACCTTACCCAGCAAATCAACGACACACAACTATGCTGAAAATTTGGAGCACCCTCTTTTTTGCCCTGGCTACTTTTGCCCTCTTCGCCCAATCGGGTAAAGCCGATAAGTGGGACGTCAATAACCCGCCCGGGGAGTGGGATTGGAAGGACGTCAAATTCACCACTGACGAAGGTACCTGGATGAACATGGATGTGAGCCCCGATGGCAAGACCATCGTCTTCGATCTGCTAGGAGATTTGTACCAAATGCCTATCACTGGCGGAAAAGCCAAAGCTCTGCGTACCGGCCTGGCCTGGGAGGTACAGCCTCGCTTCAGCCCCGACGGCAAGCAAATTCTCTTTACCAGCGATGCCGGTGGTGGAGACAACATCTGGGTGATGAAGGCCGACGGTAGCGCTGCCCAACAGATCACCAAAGAAGATTTTCGACTCCTCAATAATGCGGCCTGGACGCCCGATGGGCAGTACTTGGTAGCCCGCAAGCACTTCACTTCTGAGCGCTCGCTGGGAGCGGGAGAAATGTGGATGTACCATATCTCAGGGGGCAGCGGCATTCAATTGACCGAACGAAAAAACGATCAGCAGGATGTGAATGAGCCGGTGGTTTCTCCCGATGGCCGCTACGTGTATTTCAGTGAAGACATGTATCCTGGTGGTTACTTTCAGTACAACAAAGACCCGAACAGCCAAATCTACGTGATCAAGCGCTACGATCGGCAGGAAGACAAGGTAGAAACCGTGGTGAGTGGACCCGGTGGTGCTTGCCGCCCACAGCTTTCCAACGACGGTAAAAAACTGGCCTTTGTCCGGCGGGTGCGGACCCAATCGGTTCTCATGGTGCATTACCTGGAAACCGGCGAAACCTTCCCCCTCTACGATGAACTGAGCAAAGACCAGCAGGAAGCCTGGGCTGTTTTCGGCACCTATCCTGGCTTCGACTGGACGCCAGACGATCAGCAGATCATCATCTGGGCTGGTGGTAAGATCCAGCAAGTACCCGCTGATCCTCAAGCCAAAGCCCTGCCACGTACCATTCCATTTACGGTAGAAGTCAATACCCAAGTGGCGGCTACCCGCACCCAGCAAAACCAGGTGTACGACGATAAATTTGAGGTGAATGTGATTCGGCATCTCGTCACTTCTCCCGATGAGAAAACGGTTGTTTTCAGTGCCGCTGGTTATCTCTGGAGCATGTCGCTTTCGGACAAAAAAGCTGCACGGCTGAGCAAAGCCACCGACTTTGAGTTTGAACCTGCCTTCTCACCAGATGGCCAACAAATTGCTTACGTCAGCTGGAACGACGAGTCGATGGGACAGTTGCACCTGCGCAATCTAAGCACAGGTAGCGACAAAGTCCTAACTACAGCCCCCGGTATCTATCGCACCCCCGCTTTTTCACCTGATGGTGCAAACATCGTTTTCCGCAAGGATGATGGCAACGGACACCAGGGCTACACCCACTGTACGGAGCCTGGCCTTTACATAATAGCCACCACTGGCGGCGAACCTACCTTGGTCACCCCTCGTGGCGAATACCCCGTGTACAGCGCCGACGGTGAGCGGATATTCTTCCAAACCGGCGGCTTCCTCTTCGGAAGTTTGACCAAGAGCTTCAACAGCATCAAAACCAACGGCAGCGACGAAAAGAAGCACTTCGATGGCAAATACGCCCAGCGCTTCAGCATCAGTCCGGACAATGAGTGGATTGCCTGGTCGGAGCTCTTCAAAGTATATATAGCACCGTTCCCGAAAACGGGTAAAACCATCGGAATCAGTGCTAGTACCAAGGCGGTCCCCGTGACCCAGGTAGCGCTTGATGCGGGCATCAATATCCATTGGTCAGCCGACAGCAAGCGCCTGTTCTGGACCTTAGGCAACGAATACTTCTCGGACGAACTGACCGAGCGTTTCTCCTTCCTCGAAGGTGCCGCCGATAGCCTGCCGCCCATGGACAGCGTAGGGATAAAGCTGCCGCTGGAACTCGCGATGGACAAGCCCAGTGGGGTGGTGGCCTTTACCAATGCCCGCCTCATCACCATGGAAGGTGACCTGGTGTTAGAACACGGCAACCTGGTCGTGGAGGACAACAAGATCCTCAGTATGGGCGAAGCTGGAAAAGTACGTATTCCCAAAGACGCCAAAGTGATTGACTGCACAGGCAAAACTATCATGCCGGGCATCGTAGATGTGCATGGCCACCTGGGGGATTTTCGTTATGGACTCAGCCCGCAGAAAAGCTGGTACTATTACGCCAACCTCGCCTACGGCGTCACCACGGCCCATGATCCCAGCTCCAACTCGGAGATGATCTTTAGCCACAGCGAAATGATCAAGGCGGGGAATATGGTCGGCCCACGCCTTTATAGTACGGGCACCATCATCTACGGTGCCGATGGCGATTTTAAAGCCGTGATCAACAACCTGGAAGATGCGCGCTCGGCCCTGCGCCGGACCAAAGCCTACGGGGCGTTCAGCGTCAAAAGCTACAACCAGCCTCGTCGCGAACAACGTCAAATGGTGATGAAAGCCGCCAGCGAACTCGGCCTACTTGTAGTACCCGAAGGCGGCTCCTTTTTCTACCACAACATGAGCATGTTGGCGGATGGCCACACGGGCGTAGAGCACAACATCCCCGTAGCGCCCCTCTTCAAAGATGTGACCACCTTCTGGTCCAATACGGATGCACACAATACGCCAACCTTGATCGTCAACTACGGTGGGGTAAACGGCGAATACTATTGGTACCAAAACACCAATGTGTGGGAAAAAGAGCGCCTGCTTAATTTCACGCCGCGGCCCGTCATCGATAGCCGTGCCCGCCACCGCACCATGATCCCCGACGAGGAATACCAGAATGGCCACATCCTCACCAGCCAATCCCTCAAGAAACTGACGGACGCTGGTGTAAGCATCAATCTTGGTGCACACGGACAACTACAGGGCCTCGGTGCCCACTGGGAACTCTGGATGCTACAGCAAGGCGGCATGACCAACCAGGAAGCTCTGGCTTGTGCTACCATCAACGGCGCACGCTACCTGGGGATGGATAAAGAAATCGGTAGCCTGAAAGTCGGCAAACTCGCTGACCTCATTGTTATCGACGGCAACCCATTGGAAAACATCCAGGATTCTGAAAAAGTAACCATGACCATGGTCAACGGTCGCCTATACGATGCTGCTACCATGAACGAGATTGGCAACTACGATGTGCCCCGGAGCAAGTTCTACTTCGAGCTTCCCGGCAGCGGCAACGCCTGGCCTCTCATGACGGAGACGGGTACGTTTATGCCTACGCAGTGTGCTTGTCAGCGGTAGGGTTTGATTATAAGGTCATTTAAGCATTTTTTATTTGAACCACCAAAGGCACCTGAGTTTGTGATTAGGTGCCTTTGGTAGTTTAATTTATAGCTACTAAGAGGAAGAAACAGCCAGAAAAGAGCTTGCACACCAAGATTATTCATGTTTCTTTTAATTTTCTACCAGCTCCCGATTAACCTATGTTGAGAAAAAGTAAAATCCATGAGCGTTTGTTTTTCTATTGGTACAAAAAAGTGTTAGAAATAAAAATTCATAATAGATTGATTTATAGTTCATTGGGTGATAAAAGATAATAGGGCTTATTACAAGTTTGTGACTCCCTCTCGTATTTAGACAAAGAAAACCAGCTATTCTTGAGCTTTTCAACCGCTAAAAACAAGCCCATCTTTGTAGCGTAAGGTGATCGAAAAGGTTTTGGATCCAAAAGTAATTACGGCTTACTCGGTCTCTTACAGCACCAAAATTTATTATTACCCACACTGCTGCTGATGACTGGAAATCCAAGAGGAATTGACCCTCCTGGAAATACTGAACTATTGCAGCAGTACCAAAAACTTGTTTATCATGAAACTCAATTTTTTCAATCCACGCTTAACTTATTTGACCATTGGGGTCGTATGCATGCTTAGCTTAATCGCGCTGAGCAGTTGTGAAAAAGATACACTTGAAACAAGCACTGAAACGGAGCAAACCAATGGCAACGTAAACTTCCGCAATACCGGCGATGGTGAGATTGATTACGCAGTGGCCGAATCTATCTTAAGTGGAATCAATTATGACGCCATCAGTATCAATGATGAGCTTGAAACGCTACAGTTTGCAACAGACGAAGACCTACAGCAAACGCTGGAATTACTAGAGCAAGCCGATCTAGCCCTTGAGGCAGAAATTATTGCTAGTATCGAAGGTCTTCCAGAAGATGAAGTAGATCAAATGGAAATATTGGATGATTTCGCTTTTGAAACTTTCGAAAGCAACTTTCCTGGATTTACGTCTTTCCGCAGTTATGCATCGGCACAAATCGAAGCCTTCTTTGCCCATGAAGAATTGAACGATGAAGAAGACCCCACTGATGAGCTTAGTGTAATTCCTGATATGTTGGGAGCTGTACTGAATGTTCACGGAGAAGTTGTCTCTAGTGATGGCTCTGAGTTCGAGCAGCAAGTACATATTTTGCACCTGGATGGTGGCAACTATACGGTACTTGATGGTAACATTGCAACCGTCATGAATATTCGTAGAGATATGGAACACGATGTCATCGCGGAATTACCCAACGTGCAAGTTGTTGACGAGCCAGAATTTTCAAGAGGATGCTGTCGCGCCAACAAGACCAGATCTCAGTACAAGTACATCTACCAGTCTGGTAGCAAGAAGTACCGTGCTCATATCTCTGTACAGATTCGTAATATCTCTTTCTTGTGGATAAACATCCACCGTGCAACCTCTCAGCTGAAGTCTCGCAAGAAGTCTGGCTGGTGGTGGAAGAAGCATTACACAACCATTGGCATCAGCCAGCAGGGTAATGTGTATCCTTCTACCTATTACACCGTTCCTTGTACCAAGTACCGCTGGAATGAGGAGACGCAAGAGTGGGAACCCTACGAAACGATCTGTACTTATGAAATCCAGTGTGACGGCAACGCTATGAGTGCTGCAGCATCAGGTTCAGGCTGGGCATGGGATTATTCAAGAGTAAGAAACTACTCCTTGAAAGTAAGTGCAAGCGATCAGGATGGTTATGCGGGAACACTCCGCGGGCATTTTACCTGGAAAGGCCAAAGCTATACCCTGACGATCTGTTAAATCAGGATGGATTAGGTATAGATTTTTAAAAAGAAGCAACGGCTCCGTCACCATGAGGTACGGAGCCGTTGCCGTTTACACCATTATACCCCGCAACCATTCTCGTTGAATCAGCGGCATATCACTATTGATTTTTTCGGTAAGTTCTTGCAGTTTTCCGCTGTCTTTTAGCCATTTGTATTTTTGTACCTGGCGCGTAATCGAAATAAAATGCAGGTAGGATTTCTTGTCAAATTCCGACATGCCTGTCCGGCGAACTTTTAGTTCCATTGCGCGCAAGCGGCTCTCCAGTAGATCGTCATCGGTAGCGACATAAATTTTTATCAACAGAATATCACAGCTGAGGCTGAAATTGATGTCTTCAAACAATCGGTAAATAATCATTTTTTCAGCCGCTTCATATTCTCCTTTCGTAAACAACAACTCGGCCACACAAAGACTGTGTATTTCTTCGGGGTATTTAGTGCCAAGGATTTTACTTGGAGGAACTTGCTCCAGCAGTTGTTCTACCCAGTTTAGTTCGCGTTGCTTGAGGCCGAAATTAATGAGCAGTTTTAGGGTGTTGATAAACATTTTGTCACCAGTAAAGAAAAAGTAGCCACGCGCCAAATGCTCTTTGTACAAAGCAACCAGTTTGGCAGACAGGCTCGTATTACCGGAAAGTTTGTAATGCCTGCCATAAAAATAGCGGTAGAAGGTCTGGATATTATTGATTTCCTTCTCGGGGATAAAAGCCTCTTTTTCTTGAATCATGCGTTCAAAAGTAGAGAACAATTGTTCATCTTCTGGATGATGAAACACCTGAAGAGCGAGGTAGTAGATATCGGCTGTTGTTGTTTGTGCCGACTGGTACTTGGGGTAGGTTTGTTCGATGTATTCGGAGAATTGGTTGGCATAATGATCGTCACTATGCTGGTAGAGCCTTGAATAGGACAAGATGATGCCGAGTTCCAGTTTTTTGGTAAAAAAGCCTTGATCTAAAAAGGTATCTACCTCTTGTAAGCTACTTTGCTTAGAGTTGGGATCGTAAGCCGCAGCAAAAGACACCGCTAATTCTTCGATCTGTGAACGGAGTAAATAGTCATTGCTATCGTGCTGCAACTCGCTTTCCCAATCTTTGCGAAACTTCCGCAAGACCGACCAAAAACGAACAGGGTTGCCCATCTTTTCGAAAAAACGTGCAAGGCCATAAGCACTTCGTTTTTCAATTTCTGTTTCTAGTTCTTCCTGGATAATAAACTGCTCAACGAGTTTGTTGAGCCTTGAAGCCAAGGCGTCTATTTCATTTTTGATTTTTGCTGAATATGGCGTTTCTGGAAAAAAATGAGCTTGCAGATTTTCCTTTTGCAAAGCTTGATGACCAGCCGCAGCATCGTGTTTGAGAATAATTTCAAGTAATTCTACCAGCTCTTCTGCATTCGATCGATTGTTGAAATAAGGAGATTGTACAAATTGTATGAGTTTTCGGCGTTGCTTGCTGTCTAAATAAGCAATCACCTCTAATAATTTACCATTTGGCATTAGATCGTTTTTTCAGGATAATATTAAAAACGGGGAAAATGCTAAAAAAGTGAGCTAACAATATTTTCAATAGCCCGCTAATTTTGGAAAAGTTAATAAATACTGAACTAAAAAACTCAATAAACTATGTATTTGTCTATTCAACCAACGCCATACTTGTTTGCAGCTTTCTTTTTTCTTTTTGCTATCCAATTATCTGCACAAGATCACAACTGTACTTTGTCGCCTCCTGACGAAGTGACCATCTTGGTGTCAAATAGTAGTGATTATGCTTTTAGTTGGGCCACAAATGACGCAGCAGTGGCCTATGAAGTCGTCGTCTTTGACGCGATGCTAGGAGAGGTACTTCATCAAGAGATTACCCAAGCACCAATCGCTGACATCGCTGTTGCACAATTTTCAGAAAACACCTACATAGGGATCGCTGCTATCTGCCCTAACCAGATAACCGGGATATTTGGCTACTTCCTCTACGGAGCTTATTCAACGATTATCGTACAGGACATCGTCATGCAAATGCAGGGGGAGAACGGTCCTCGTACACTGGAATGTGATGTCGAAAAAACGGTGGTCCAGTCTACAAGTTTTTCGGGAGGGATTACGAATAGTTTCTACCTGAATCCTCCTTTTAACACGGTGGGCTCATATCAGATTGAAGGTGCAATTATTGATGTGATCCTCTATGACCAATCATCGGGGGGGACTTTTGCGCAGGCAACTATGCTTGGATTATCAAACGGCACCGTATTAAACGCAGCTTACCAAACCAATGTGACCTCCATAGGAGCCGTTTACGAATTTATCGCACCAGCTAGTCAGAATTTCTTTGATTTCGCTTCACCTGTAGCAGGAGAGTTTGAATTTTTCGTCAATACAGTTGTCCCCTCTGGAGAAACCTACCAATTGGTAGTAGAGCAGCGGAATTGTTATAATGTTAACAAGATTCGTCAGAAAAATCAAGCTCCTTTGGTCTCCAATGAAGGAGAACACACGCTTGCGCAAAGTGTCAATAAAAAAAGAGCAGCAGCTCCCACCTTGGAGCTCTATCCTAATCCCACAAGCGATTACATTCAATTCAGCCGCGACGCGGAAAGGATCATCATTCGCAATCTTAATGGTCAAACAGTGTACATGGCCGATCAGGTATTTGCACAACAGCTCATTCCAGTCAGTAGCTTAACCAATGGTATTTACCACTTTGAAGCTACGACCGCAGGAGGAGTTACCGAGGTGATTCGTTTTGTGAAATTATAACCCCAAAAAACCTCCACCCTAATACTGACTACCGAAACCATGACCAAGCTGCCGATTTGGTCGATGTTCAAGAATTTAGTTCAGTATTATTTTGCTCAGCTCTTGCAATATTTATTGTGGGGCTGGGCATTTTTGTTTTGAGCCCCTACCATTACTCAAGGCCAGCTAGCAAAGTACGCCTGTTGTATAGAAAGCCTATGGATAATCTTTTTACATTTGCTTCAACCAAATTCCTGTACTCATGCGTAGCCTTTACCTAAGTTTTGTCCTTCTTTTTGCTTTCAGCTGGCTCTCGGCCCAGGTAGATCCTGCCCCCGATCGTGCTCCTGGAGAAGGAGCTGGCCCTCATAGCCAACTAATCATTCGCGGTGTTACGCTTATCAATGGTAACGGCGCTCCTCCGCGCGGGCCGATTGATATAGTGGTAGAAAACGACAGAATTGTCAAAATTGACGTAGTAGGAAACCCCAATGTGCCGATTGATGCCAATGACAGACCTAAACTGAAGCCGGGAGGTTACGAACTAGATGCGGAAGGTATGTACCTAATGCCCGGTTTTGTGGACATGCACGGACATATTGGTGGTCGTGCGCAGGGTGCTGACGCCGAATATGTGTTTAAGCTGTGGCTAGGACACGGTATTACGACCATCCGTGACCCATCGTGTGGTAATGGTCTAGACTGGGTGTTAGACCAAAAAGCACGCAGTGAACGCAATGAGATCGCTGCACCACGGATTGAAGCCTATACGGTTTTTGGTCAAGGGAATTACGACCAAATCAATACTGCTGAGGGTGCCCGCCAGTGGGTACGTGACAATGCGGCCAAAGGCGCGGATGGGATCAAATTTTTCGGAGCCAACCCCGATATTATGGCAGCAGCATTGGCGGAGAATAAAAAGCTGGGTCTCCGCTCCGCTTGCCACCATGCCCAGATGGATGTTGGCCGCTGGAATGTCGTCAACAGTGCTCAGGCAGGCCTCACCTCAATGGAACATTGGTACGGACTTCCTGAAGCCCTCTTCACGGATCGCACCGTGCAGAACTACCCGGTAGATTACAATTACCAAAACGAACAGGATCGCTTCCAGGAAGCGGGTCGTCTTTGGCAACAAGCAGCAGCTCCGTACAGTGACCATTGGAACAAGGTCATGAACGAGTTGATCGCGCTAGATTTTACCATTGACCCTACCTTCAATATCTACGAAGCCAACCGCGACTTGATGAGAGCTCGCCGGGCAGAATGGCACGAAGAATATACCCTGCCTAGTTTGTGGCAATTTTACCAACCAAGCCGTATTAGTCACGGTTCTTACTGGCACGCCTGGGGTACGGAGCAAGAAGTAGCTTGGCGCGAAAACTACCGATTGTGGATGACTTTTGTTAATGAGTACAAAAACCGCGGCGGCAGAGTAACCACAGGGTCAGATTCCGGGTTTATTTTCCAATTGTACGGTTTTGCCTACATTCGCGAGCTGGAACTGCTGCGGGAAGCAGGTTTTCACCCTCTGGAAGTTATCCGCTCCGCCACCCTCAATGGTGCGGAAGCCTTGGGGCTGGAAAAGGAGATCGGAACGGTAGAAGTAGGTAAGAAAGCCGACTTTGTGATCGTTAAGGAAAATCCACTAGCCGACTTCAAAGTGCTGTACGGCACTGGCGCGATCCGCTTGGATGATAACAATGAAGTTGTCCGTACGGAAGGCGTAAAATACACCGTTAAAGGCGGTGTCGTCTACGACGCGCAGCAGTTGTTGGAAGATGTGAAGGCGATGGTTCGAGACGCGAAGTCTTCCGAAGGAGTAGAGATTCGCCAACCAGGCATCAAGGAGTAGAAAGTCATTAAAAACAATTATATACCTATGCAACATTTTAAGTACGTTTTCGGCCTCTTTTTGGCCATTTCCTTGCTGACCGCTTGTAAAAAAGATGGTTCTAATGACAGCAGTACTACTGCTGGAAATACGCCAGTAGAGGCTGCTGCCCAAGGGAGTTATGCAACCCCAGTACTTCCCAATCCCAGCAAACCCAAAGTGCAGTTGTTGCTGCGTTCTCCCTACTGGGTAGCAGAATATTGGGTAAATCACGCCGACAATAGCCAAAACGAAGCAAATAAAGGCCGCTGGTGGGCGCTAAAAGACGATGGTACTTTTACTACCGGGCAATGGGAAAACACCTATTCTTCAGGCAGCTGGGTCGTGTACAATGATGGTCCCAAAGACCTGCTCCACCTCGATGCCGCCGATGATCGCTTGGACATGGAGTTTGAGCTGCAAGCAGTTTCTTCCATGGAGGATTACATGTCTTGGTCGGGTACCAAAACCTATGGGATGAGCCGCATTGCAGTAAAGGCCATTGCCTTACTGAGTATGCCAACCAAGGTTCAATTTGGTGTTCAGTAATAGAATCGTTTACCGGGGTTTTTGCGTAATGTTATGTATGATGAATAACCAGAATAGGGTTCTAGCAAGCCTCAAGCATTTTGTTTTTTGTGGACTACTGGGACTCTCTTTTTCAGGGTCGATAATTGCTCAGCATGGGATCTACGACGGAGATCCCATGCAAAAAATCCCCTTAGGTACAGAGGAGAGTGAGTACCATTATCGCGAAGCTTCGGGGGAATCGTTCTCCAATGCGCGCGTAGAACCGCCCTACTGGTGGGTAGGCATGGCCGAGCGTCAACTGGAAATTTTGATCTATGACCGCAATGTCCGTGATTGGGAACCTTCCATTGATTATCCGGGCATTACTTTGGTGAAAACCACCCGGCTAGAGAATCCTAATTACCTCTTTCTGTTGTTGGAGGTTGAGCCTACTACGCAGGTGGGCACTTTTCTCATTGAGTTAAAAGCGCCTGATGGTAAGGGAGATAAGACTTATCCTTATGAATTAAAAGCACGCGACAATCGCCCCAAAGCCCAAGGAGTGACGTCCGCGGATTTCATTTACCTGATTATGCCGGATCGCTTTGCCAATGGCGATAAGGGAAATGACAAAGGCAAGGGGATGCTTCAGCAAGGAATCAATCGCGATAAGGTTTTCTTTCGCCACGGTGGTGACCTTATCGGGGTCATGGAACATCTTGATTACCTGGAAGAACTGGGTGCTACGGCCCTCTGGCTCAATCCTGTTCTCGAAAACGATCAACCTTACGAAAGTTACCACGGTTATGCTGTCACGGATCATTACGCGATTGATTCCCGTTTAGGAACCAACCAACAATACCAACAATTGGTGAACCTGGCACATGCTCGTGGACAGAAGGTAATCATGGATGTTATCTTTAATCATACGGGCGATGAACATTGGTTCATCAAAGATTTACCTGCTACGGATTGGATTCACCAATGGCAAGATGGTTACAAGGATATCTCTTACCGAGCCCCTGTACACCTGGACCCTTACGCAGCGAAAAGTGATTTTGTACAAGTGACAGAAAGCTGGTTTGACAAACACATGCCCGACCTCAATCAGCAGCATCCCCAATTGGCTAACTACCTGATTCAGAACAGTATTTGGTGGACAGAATACAGCGGTCAGGACGGCTTTCGCATTGATACCTATGCTTATTGTGACCAAGGATTCATGAGTGAATGGAATCGGCGTATGCTGAAGGAATATCCTGATTTGGGCATATTTGCAGAGACGTGGGTGCACGGTACGGGTGTTCAGTCTTGGTTTGCCGAAGGTGAAAGATCGAACAGCCACGACAGTCATCTGCCGGGTGTTACGGATTTTCAAATGTACTATGCTCTCCAGGAAGCACTGACTCAAACCCAGGGTTGGACCAGTGGGGTAGCAAGAATTTATTACACCCTGGCACAGGATTATCTTTACAAAGACCCTTACCGCAATGTACTCTTTCTTGATAATCACGACCTGGGGCGCATCTATGGTGTGATAGGAGAGGATTTGGAAAAATTCAAATCAGCGATTAGCCTATTGCTCACACTGAGGGGAATTCCAATGATTTACTATGGAACTGAAATTTTGATGACTGGAACGGGCGGCGCTTTTGGCGAAGGCGGGCGTCGTGATTTCCCGGGAGGTTTTCCCCGAGATAAAGAAGATAAGTTCAAAGCCAGTGACCGTACTGCTGATGAGCAAGCGGCTTTTGATTGTATCAAAACACTGGCCAATTACCGTAAAGAAAACCCCGTCTTGCAATCGGGCCAACTGACGCAGTATATTCCGGCCAATGGCATCTACGTCTTCTTCCGTTACGATGAAGAAAAAACGGTGATGATCGCTTTCAATTCCAATGAAACCGCAGCCACATTGTCAACTGATCGCTTTGCGGAACAAATAAAGGAGGCCGTTTCAGGGACCAATCTGGTAACGGGGGAGCGCATTGAAGAAATAGCTACTATTTCGCTTCGGGCTTTTGAGACCTTGGTACTGGAGTTGGAATAGTCGCGCGCTTGGAATCATAAAACTAGTATAAATAATGAATAGATTACTCGTCCTCGTCCTCTTTGTCTTCTGCTTGTCCTGCGAAGACCAACCTCAAATTAGCTCTATTTCACCAGTGAATTGGGAGATGAGAAAAGCGGAATCTGTTGTACTTGATTCGCTGGAAAAGGGGAGCACTTACCTGTCCGTCTATTCCCAGATTTATAGCCAAACAGAGCACATCAAACACGATCTTACGGCCACAGTAAGCATGAGGAATACGAGCCGAAAAGATACGATCTACGTTAGTAAAGCCGCTTATTTCGATACTCACGGGGTTTTCCTACGCGGTTATTTCGAAAATGCCATTTTTATCGCTCCGATGGAAACGGTAGAAATTGTCATCGACGAAATTGATCAAGATGGGGGCACGGGAGGTAACTTTGTTTTTGATTGGCATCTGCCTTTATCCGCACCCGAGCCCATTTTTGAAGCCGTCATGATTTCCACCTCCGGGCAGCAAGGCTTATCCTTTTCTACGCAGGGTAAAAGGATTGAGTAACCATCCCTGAACGACCAAAGGCACCCAAGAAAATAAAAAACTTAGGTGCCTTAGGTGGTTCAAAAAAAACTGCTCGCTTGGGTCCAGTCGTTTATCGCTTACGCGTCACTTTCATCTCACCTCCCAAAGCCATGATGTCTGAACGTCGCTGAAACTCCTTTTCGGCGGTAGCACCGTGATCGGCCCGGTAGGCATCCCAGCTTTTGTAGTCGTTTTCCAGTGCTATTACCTCCTGTAGTACCGACCAGAATAGGCGAGGGTTGTCATAAGTTTTGCTTTCTCCTTTACGGAAAGAAAGGGCTTCACTCTGGCCCTCTGACACCTCCGCTTTGGTAATTGGAGCAGGGGTATTGACGCTACTTGGCAGACCGTATTTTTTTCTCACCTCCGGCCGATCGGCATAATCGTTGTAGGCTTCTGCCAGGTTTCTTTTGCGAACATCATCATTGGAAACCAAAGCGGAAGGGTCTCCGGAGTATTCGGGTTGCTCAATTTTTCTTTCTACGTGCCTGCTGTACATCGCTTTATCGTAGACAGCGAGCCCCTTGCGGTCAAAGATGCTGGCGATTTGCACGCCGTCAAAACCGGCAAGGCTCAGTCCTTCAAACCACTCTTCACTATTGGCGATATACTTCATGTGTGATTTGGCCGCTGCGCCTGCATTGTCTCTTACTTCGGCAAGATAGGCCGCCACATCGGCTGCACTCATGCTCAGGTCTCCTTGTCCTTGCTGGAGGAAATAGATACCTGTAGCAAGAATTACCCCAGGTGAAATGGTTTCTTTTTCCGCTTCAAGAAAGGTCTGTGCGACGCTCATGTCTATCCAGCTATTGATATCACTACTGCTGACTACATTGCGATTGTTTACGGGGGCAATATCAGTATGCGCTACTGTTCTGATATTGCTACTGCTCCGCGGTGCGTCGCGGAAAGTAGGTAGTTCTGAACGGTCTGAAAAGCCACCCCTTGGGCTACTGCTTTCGCCGCGAAGGTCTTCACGTGCTTTGCCCAGGCCCAGGGTGGCATACTCCTGTGTGGGTGCTAATTCATCCTCGCTGAACGCCTGAGAAGTCTGGGTGCTCAAAAGGGAAGAAAGATCGGATTTAGATACAAACCCGATACAAAGAACGATGGCCGCAAATGCGCCAGCGTATTTAAAGAGTTGTAAAAAGAAATTCATAATTACACGATTTTTGGTATGTTATTAAGGATAAAAATTTATGCATCAAGGGTATTAACCAGTGCGGCATCCAGTCGCCATAGTTCGTAAGTTTCAATCAGGTAAACCAGTTTTTTGTGGTACCTTTTTGAAGTAGCGTAACCCGCCATTTTCAGGCCGGCAGCCTGGGCAGCGTAGTAGGGGAGAGTAGTGTTCCCAAAAAAGTCTTCCGGAGCAAAACCTGAAATACTTTGAAAAACGGTGGCCATTTCACGAATATCAATGCGCTCTTTTTGAACAGGAAACGCTTTCCAAATCCAGGCGTAACAACCTTTGCGGGCGGTGGTACAATCGTTTTTCAATAAATTACTATGACGACGGTAGCTGTCTTTCACGCTAAGGTAAGTCTCAAACCGATCGTACTTGTGATCGTCATGGTGCTGAGACACACCAACAGCGGGCTTCTTGTAGGTGAAGTCGTGATCGTAGAGTTGGTGGTAATTGCCGGCTTTGATTTTTTTTCGACCACTGGCATTCGGCAATGCTTTGATGCCAAAGTGATTATTGGTCATTCTTGCTAGTCTGGAGCGGCCAGCATCGCTTTCCAATATGCCTTGCGCCAGGGTAATACTGGCGGAGACATGGGTGACTTGCATATCAGACAAGGCTTCGCCAAGGTAGGTTTCAATGTAAGCCAGGTAGGCATAACCTGCCTTCAGCTTCCCAGCAGACCATCCTTCTTTAACTAGTTTTTCAGCCACTTTTTCGGCATCCCAAGTATGGCGGACTTGTATGGGCTGTTCATTGCGCGTGTTGAGTAAGGTGTTGCTACTCACACTATTGTTATTGAGTGTGATCAGGTGGGTCGCCATTTGGTCGCCCATAGTTGTAGCTTGCTCCCAACCTACTTGGTAAGTATCGGTGAGTTCCTGAATAATCGGAAGCTTATTGAATTCATCCCAGCCTTGTTCGTAAATAAAATAGGCACTACCTCCGACCACGATCAGACCAAAGACCGGCAGGAACCCGTCCATAAAGGCATTGACAATTTGTTGTAGATAGTTCATTCTCGCTCAATAACAAATATTTCTTAACACTACAGCGGACAATCACTGTAAAAACAAACACATTGCATACGCAAAGCGACGCGATGTAGCGGCTTATACCCGTTACTAAGTGGTCTGGGACATTCTCACTTGTCCTTTTTTGCTCTGACTGCGTTAAAAAGCCTCGCCGAAGTTTAGGCTTCGCCTACGTTTTTCGCCTTGGCAGAGCAAAAAATGACGTTGCGATAATATTCCCAAACCACTTAGTGCCGGGTATAGCTAAATCAATTATTATTTTCGTGCTGTTTCATAGGAATGAATGGGGAATGGGCGTTGATGCACAGCAGACAAACTGCCTTTTTTGAATAGAAACATCAAAAAAGACACGTGTAGATTATTATAGTATGATGGCACAATACAAAAGTAGCCCTTTACTATGGAAAAGATAGGTGAATTTTTCTTATTTATCTCTATTAGTAAAAGAGGTATTCTGTTTTGAAGAAAATTCCCATTCGGTTCTGATTGCGCTTTCTGATTCTGGTGAAATCTAAACCAAGGTCTAATCCCAAGGAAAACCGCAGCGGAAGACTTTTAAAGGGCGAAACAAACATTTGCCCTTTTACCGTAGCGAGCACGTACCATTCAGAGCCCCCTGTGTTCTTTGGAGCTTGGTAGCGGATACTTTCGTGCAAGGTCGCTTCAATGGCTTTGTATTCATCAAAAGTAAGGTCACCTTCGGCTACATCTCGCACCAGGTGATCGGTCACTAATTGTAAGATGCCCGATTCTTCAATGGTGATCCCAAAGCCACTGTCAAATCCTGCTTCTACACCCGTATAAATTGAGGCCATGAGCGACTGTGCACTGGCCGTAGCGGGAATAATCTCCCACATATTGTTTTCTGCCAAAAGGCTCATTTCGTGTTGCAGCGACATCGAAAATCCGCCATCCCTGAACCGAGAGCCACCAAAAGTGGCCGTAGTGCGTGTATCACGATCGAAGGTCGCATATTGCATACCCAAATAGAAGCGCCAGGCATTTTGGGTAAGGGGCCCTCCAATAACCGTGTCGAGATCTATTTCGATTTCTTCCAAACTGTCGATTTCCAGGATTTGCGTAGCGTAACCAATCCCCAGGTTAAATAGATTGATCTGGCGTGCTGCGTGATCAAAATCTTTGAGGTTGGCTGCATCGCTGACAATGCTGGTTTCGTTGCCCAAGCCAACGGTCAGAAAAACGGTAGCACTATTAGGGCTTTGACCTCCATTGATGGAACGACCAAAGAAATCGATCTGTGCACCAAGCACAAAAGGAACCATGATCAAAAAGCACCAAAATGTAAAAATCTTCATAAGTTTTGATTTCTGCGTAGTAGTTGTAAAAGGGCTAATCTTGAAAAAGAGAAGATTCCGTGTTTCGCTTGTTAAATATCCACTTTACGTTTACCGTAGGGGTTATTCGCCTGATGCGTAATTGTGGGTTAGATGGATGGTCGTTGCTCAATTGTTGGGCTTGATAGAAAAAACCAATACTGGCATCTCCTGTCCAGGTCTTATTAGTCCACTGGTAGCCTACCTTTCCGGTAAATTCTATGGTCTTTCCCGTTGCGATCGGAAGGCCGAAGCCGTAGAGGGGAAGCCTGCTTTCTGCTGCGTCGAGAATCAATTGGCCAGCCTCATCCGTATTGATTAAATTTTCTAATGGATCGGGTAAGGCATTACGGATTTCTTGCCCCATATCTACTTCGCCCAACAGCTCCCGCCCTTGCTTGAAAGTAAGGTCGGTGGCTTTTACCCAACCAAAAGCAAAATCGCCGTTGAGGTAGATGCCACTGGCAGTATTCCATTCCATTTGTCGAAATCCTGTGAGTATGGTCAATGGATGGATGAGCAACTCCAGCGATACTGCGTTGTTAAGTGCAGAGGTGGCTGCTAGTTCTCGCGCAGCAACGCCTACAAACTCATTGGCATTGAATAGTTTATTGATGTCTAATGGCTGTGGAAACTGGCCCGGAGAGAGTGCTCCAGACCAATAGCTGGCCCTGGCTGTAAGACCAATCACATTGAGTTCGAAGCGGGCCAGAGAGGTCCAGTTCTTGATTTCTCTACCTACTTTTCCGGTCGGCAACTCAATCAGAAGATCCCTCAACGGTCGTTCTACAACACTGGGTAAATCAACGGCATTGAGTAAATCATCGTCGATGGTGATGTTTCCTCCTAGCACCGTTTCGTCAGCGATGTAGTCCAAGGTACTTTTTTGGTACAAATATCGCACGCCTGGCTTGAGCTGGAAGCTTTCCATGATACGCAGCGTCACCTTTTTCGACCACCAGGTGAAATAATCCATTCGCTGGGCTTGCCAGGGCCATTTGAAGGCACTGGGAGCTTTTTGGTACCAGGAGTCAGTTACTGGTTGGTGCAATGCGATGGCCACAGGGAAAGTGCTCCCGCTAGCCTTCTGGCTCGATGCTGGAGAAGTTGTGAGTATCCCAAAAAAAAGAAAAGCCAACCAGTAAATATGCTTCATTCATTTGTTTTTTAATGCTGATTATTTCACCAAATTAACCTCTCCAGAAATGTTTATCCATTCTCCTTGGATGGCCCGGTACCAAAGCTGATAGGCAAAAAGTTGGGGATTGAGTCTTTTGCCACGATAAGTTCCATCCCAACCTTGCCAGATAATTCCTTGTGCCAACTGTTCCGTAGGGCTGAGGCGTTGGTCAAAAACGGTTCCTCCCGTGCGGGAGAATATTTGCAGCCTCACTTCTTCGACATTTGGAGACGTATAGACACTGAAATAGTCATTGTTATTATCACCATTCGGACTAAAAGCGGTAGGTATGTAAACGCCAATTGGCCGTACTTGAATGGTGATCTCAACAAAACTGGCACAGCCTAACTCATCAATTGCCGCAACGATGAAGTTGGTACTACTGGTGGCTATATAGTTGAAGGTGCTGTCGCCTATTTCAGGCCCCCCATTCCAAATAATGTCGTAAGGAAAAGGGGTCTCCGTAACAAGTGCTTCCATTTCAATGGCAGAACCCTGCCAAACGGTCAACGGATTTTCCGATAAAAGGAGGTGATCAGCAACCGTGGTGGTCAGTTCCAGGGAAATATCCGTGAATAACACATTGGCACTCTGAGTGGCCGTACAGCCGTTTTCAGCGGTAAAAGTGACACTGTAGGTCCCTGGCGTTGTCACTTCTATTTCGTAACCACTTTCCCCGTTGTCCCATAGGTAAGTGCCTTCCTGCAGCGCGAAAGCTTGCAAAGTGGCTACATCACCGATACAAGCATTGGCATCGTCAAGAAACAATTCTGGCAGTTCATTGAGATTGGTCGTCGTAATCACGATGCTATCACAACCACTCATGGCTGTAAGGGTATCAACACTGACGCCCACTTCTGCGGGTAAACAGCTTTCCGCAAAGAGGTAGGTTGTATCAATGATTTCAGCTAAAAAATAATTAACCAAAATACTGTCACAACCACAGCTACTGGGCAAGAGCTCTTGAAGCGAATCCAGTGCCGAATAAGTCAGACAATCCACGCCTTGTTGCATGGTATCAATGGCAGGTAGCAAGTGATAAACAAGACGCGTATCGCAGGAAGCTATGCCTGTTCCACTAGGGGTATTGGTGATGCCATCGACATAGATGGGTTCAGGAAAGCACTGGTCAATAACCAAGAAAACCGCTGTAGAATCTTCTCCCTGTCCATAGCTGAAGTTGACACTTGGGTCGATGGTCCAGGTATTGCACAACTCTTGGGTGGGATTTAGGCGTACTGTATCACCACAACGAACGTAAACGGTATTCTGGAATTCTACGGGGTTGGCCAGCGTGCAATCTCCTCCTGGGTCAAGGCATTCGTCTTGGGTATACCCCATCAATGGGAGAATAACCAGCATCATGATCCTAAAGACATTAACTCCCAGGGACAAGGATCGTTTCACCGCAGAATAATAAAAGATACTTGAGAATTTTAGCACACTTAATGATTTACTTCAATAGTCAAATTGCCAGCCTCCAGTGCTGGTGAACTAGGTCTTCAGGAAATGCAAAAAGATAGTGTACTAGAGATTATGAGTAAAGATCAAGCTGCTATAATAGCATGTTTGCCGTCATCAAAAAAGGGCAATTTTTTTTGATAAACGCTGGGCAACGGAACAGCAAACATTTGATCTTATACTGGCGGCAAGATACGAAGATTTTAAAAAATCCAGTGTCTATTTCGTGTCGACGAAGTGTTAATCTTGGTCGACTTCAACGAGTTTGGTTTGAAAAACCAATCCTTTAATTTGGTGATAATCGGCTAAATCTTCGGCATAATCACGGGCATCGTCCAGGGAAAGGAAAGGTGCTACGATCACCCGGTGCAGTGGCGTGCCATCCGTTGCGGGTTCTTTGAGCAAGAAGATATTGTTGAAACCTTGCGCCTGAAGCTTGAGTACATGGCGCTCTGCATTGTCATATTTGCTATAAGCCCCTAGCTGAACAGCAAAAGGAGAGATCGGTACATCGATAATATTGACTTGCCCAGCACTGGTCGTCAGGCCCGCTGCCGGTGTGCTTGGTAGATTCGAGGTAGTGATTTGAGGCGCGGCCTCTGCAGTACTTGGTTCTACCATGGTTACTGGTGTCCGCGCAGTTATTGCGGGTTCGTTTTTGTAATAGGTATTTGGCGATGGCGTTGTCGCCTGGTAGGTTTGCTGAGCAGGCTGCTGAATACCACGGCTAGTAAACCGAGGCTCTTGCTCAATACCTGCTGTTGCACCATAAGAAGTAGGGTTAGTGCTACTAGCACCTACGACGGTAAGGCTTACCCTGGCCTGTCCGATAATCAGTAGATCTAATTCCTGGGCAGCAGCTTTGCTAAGGTCGATAACACAACCATCGCAATAAGCTCCACGGTCGTTGATTCGGACGGTTGTGGTGCGCCCATTGTCCAGGCGAGTAACTTTTACAATGGTGCCGAGGGGTAGTTTCTTGTGAGCAGCGGTCTTTTGTTGTTGGCTGAAAATTTCTCCAAGAGCCGTAGGAGTGCCCTCGTGATAATCGGGGTAAATTTGTGCCGTTCCGGTGTAATCAATAACGGGAGCCGCACCTTTTTCAGTAAGATCAGTGTCGTCATCCCAGCGAAAAGTCTGTGCTTGCGCGAGGAGACTTAGGCTAAAACAGAGGGTTAGTAAGGGTAATTTCATAAAATTAAGTTTTTGGTATTATTCAAAAGTTGAAGTTGGCTTTTGGTCGCTTGTTTTTCACTTGTTGAATATTCCCAGTTTCGGTGTTTCCGGCACGAAAACGCAGCTTAAGGGCGCTTTGTTATAAAGCATCCCTGTTTTTACCAGACTGTGACTTAGATTATGATAGTTACCAGCCTCAAAATTAATGCTTTTTTCTAAAAGCGTTGTACCGATTCTATAATATAAGGGGGGCGTTGTTTCATTTCGGTGTAAATGTTCGAGAGATAAATGGACATGATGTAAAGATTGAGGGTCGTCACCGCAAAGAAAATGGCAATAAGGATGACTAAAAAAGTCCAACCGGAATCGGCAATAGCAGGGTTTCCTAAGAGATCTGTTTCGGTAAACTTCACTTTTAGAGCATTGGCGATGACGCCGATTAAGAACAAAAAAGACCCCAAAAATATAAGCAACATGCTTGATCGAAGAAAAGTAGTATAAGAAGTAATGGCTACCAGGGAGGTACGAAAACGCTCTCGGAAATCCTCATCATTGGGTAACGCCTGGCTGGTGCTGATACTGGTGGTACGAAAACCGATGATCGAGTAGATCGCCTTCATGTAGCGCAAATTTTCTCTCAGCCGCAGCAAAGAATTCAAAGCCCGGCGAGAAATCAAGCGTGTATTATGAGCTTTCTCATCTACCTTGAGTTGAGAATACTTTTTGAGAATGAAATAGAAAATTTGGTAGAGCCACTTCATTCCTTGCGAGCTTTCCCGTTCGTTGGCTTGCAAGTAAACAACATCGTATTGCTCCTGACTCTTGGCAAAAAGTGCCAGAATAACCTCGGGCTGTTTGGCAAAAATCGTTTCAAAAATGATGGTGTAATCGCCATTTGCACGATCCAAACCGGCCAGGATAGCATGGTTTTTATTGGTACGAGAGGAGAGCTGAATCAAGTAAATCTGCTGCTTGAGGGCTGGCGGGAGAGGGGCTATACGATCATCGATACGCCACTCAGGGACGTTATTGACCAAGATGATTTCGTAATCACTAAAGTTGGCGGCCAATACAGGAAACAAACCCTCTAGGTAGGTAGAGAGTTGATCCAGATCTGACTTCTGATGGATGACCCCAATGATGGAAATGAAAGTATTATTCATAGCTCTGCAAAGTAAAGAGGTTTTTCCCGAATTAGGATAAGTTGTTGGGAAATATCACCAAAAAGGTTAATTTTGTTGGATAAGCGTTTTGCATTTTCCTCACGGACAGCAGGGTATGGCCAAACAATTTCCTTTTTTTCAACAGCTTGAACGCATGGATTGCGGTGCAACTTGCTTACGCATGATTGCTCGTTACCACAAGCGTTACTATTCGCTGGAGTACCTCCGTGAGCTTACTTACATGGGCAAACAGGGGGTTTCCCTCCTGGAAATCAGCGATGCTGCCGAGGCCATTGGTATGCAAACGCTGGCCGTAAGGGTCAATTATGATCGCTTGCAGGATGATGTACCGCTGCCTTGTATTGCCCATCTGGAAGACGAGCATTTTGTGGTTGTTCATCACATCACTGCTACCCATATCTGGATTGCCGATCCGGCAGAAGGAAAATTTAAGATCACCAGAGAAGAATTTGAAGAAAGTTGGGTCCAGGAGGAAGACGAAGGCGTAATTCTCGTACTGGAGCCCACGCCCGAATTTTATGATCGCGACAACGAAGGCGTTGATCATTCCCAGTGGAGTTATGTTTGGGCTTATTTCAAGCAAGAATCCAGTCTGTTGATACAATTGGGCGTTGGGGTTTTAGTGGCAGGCTTGCTGCAAATAGCGATGCCCTTTCTGTTAAAATCTCTCGTAGATATTGGCATCGGGCACCTTGAGCCTAGTTTTATCACCATGATGATCGTAGGTTTACTCTTGTTGTTCCTTGCACAAACGGTGGTCGAAGTCTTCCGTCGCTGGATACTGATTCATGTAGGGGTGCGGGTCAACGTGAAAATTCTATCCGACTTTTTACAAAAACTGACCCGCTTGCCATTGAGGTACTTTGATAACCGACTCACCGGTGATCTGCTCCAACGTATTGCCGATCACGAGCGTATCCAGCGGTTTCTCACTTCAACGACCTTGGTGTCAGTCTTGTCCCTGTTCAATTTTATTGCCTTTTCGTTGTTGTTGTACTTTTGGAGCGGTTGGGTATTAATGGTGTTTTTTCTGGGTACCCTGTTCAATTTGGCCTGGGTGTATCTCTTTCAGCAGAATCAGCGAGAAATTGATTATAAAAGTTTCGATCAATATGCCGACAACCAGGGCAAGTTGATTGAATTGGTGGAAGGCATGCAGGACATCAAACTCCACAATGCCGAAAAATCAAAGCGTTGGTCATGGGAGCGTAGCCAGGCAGCACTTATCCGCACCGAAATGGGTGCTGCTGTTTACAACCAAATTCAGCGCACCGGAGGAGATTTCATCAACGAAGGCAAAAACCTGATCATTCTATTTTTCGTAGCCAATTCCGTGCTGGAAGGCACCATGACCTTGGGAATGTTGGTCGCCATCATGTACGTAGTTGCACAGTTGAATTCTCCGATCCGGCAATTCGTAGAATTCATTCGTTCCCTGGAGGAAGCTAAAATCAGTCTGGAACGGATGAATGAAATCCATACCAAGGCCAACGAGGAAGAAGCACGTGGGAAGATCAGCATGCTCCCTGAAACGGGAGATCTGAGCCTCGAAAAAGTTGACTTTCAATACAATGGCCCCAATTCACCGCTGGTGTTGAAAAACGTCAGCCTGGATATCAGAAAAGGGGAGACTACCGTGATTGTTGGAACGAGCGGAAGTGGAAAAAGTACTTTGCTCAAGCTCTTGCTCAATGTCTATCAGCCTGTAAGCGGTGCCGTGCGTTTGGGAGAAGTGAAACTGGATAATTTGCAGCACCGTTTTTGGCGGGAGAAATGCGGAGCGGTATTGCAGGATGCTTACGTTTTCAACGATACCATTGCTAAAAATATCGCTTTGGGCGACGAGATCATTGATAAACGCCGACTCTTAAGGGCTGTTAAGGTTGCCAATATTCAGACCTTTATCGAAGGCTTACCGTTGGGGTATAGTACCAAGGTAGGAAAAGAAGGTTTGGGGCTTAGCCTGGGCGAAAAGCAGCGCCTCTTGATTGCACGAGCTGCTTACAAAGATCCTGATTACTTCTTTTTTGACGAAGCCACCTCTGCGCTCGATGCTTTCCACGAGATGCTCATCATGGAAAATTTTGCTGAAGCTTTTCCCGATCGGACCATGATCATTGTAGCGCACCGTTTGAACACCGTACGCCTGGCAGATCGGATCATCGTGATGGAATCTGGCGAACTGGTAGAACAGGGTACCCACGAAGAACTTTATTACGCTAGAGGTGCTTACTACCAACTCGTGCGTAACCAAATAGAACTCGGAGCATAAGGCCTTTGGACGGTATGCTCCCTCTCAATATTTCCAACAATTTGCAACACACTACTTTTATCGAAGAGATCTGCCTCCTTCTCTATTTGAATGATAATTAGATTAATTTATGACCGACGATATTGATATCAGAAGTGAAGAAGTACAGGAACTCCTCGGAACCCCGCCGCACTGGCTGGTGCGTTGGGGCTTGTTGTTTGCGCTGGTGCTCATCATCATCACGGTGTGGTTGCTGTACTGGATCACTTTTCCAGAAACGGTAACTTCTGTCATTCGCATCAAGCGCGAGGATCCTGAAATAGAATTGATCACGCCACGTTCGGGGCACATCAGCAATATTTTGGTGCGTTCAGAAGACACTGTAGTGGCCGGGCAAACCCTCATTGTACTCAAATCACCCGCGGATTTTAACGACATTCATGACCTGGATGATAAGCTTGGTTGGGTAAATGTAGACAATGACTCTAGTTTGGTGAATTTAGACTTGCTCTCAGACTTGGATATCGGTCTTGTAAAAGAACAGTTGTACGCCTTCAAGGCAAAGCAAGTGGAGGTTAGAAATCTGCAAGAAGGACGATTAAGCCAGATGTCGATTGACGATATTAAAAGGGAGATCCGACAAGAAGAGCGAGAAATCAGTGATGAACGCTTGCGCAAAGAGCTCCTTACGAATGAATTGATCACACTGACGGATGCCTACAACCGAGAACTGAACCTCTTTAAAAGCGGTCGTATCGGTGACTATAACCGGGTGAGGGAAAAAGAAGCCAGCAAGCTTCAATACGAGCGCTATGTGCTCGAAGCAGAATCCAGTATCAAAGCCAGTGAAGCAAACATCAACCTCTTGCGGCGACAGTTGGCCACCACGGCTACCATATCAGAGGCCAGCAAGCAAAAAGCAATGGATGATTTGCGCACGGAGTTTGAAAACCTCAGGGCAGCTGTTGACGACTGGCGGCGCCGAAATCTCGTTGTTTCTACCATTGATGGGGTAGTGATTCTGGATGATGTCCAGGAAACCAATTACGTAGAATCAGAAGACCGACTGGCGGTCGTCATCCCGGCTTCTCCATCCAGCCTGATTGGCAAAACGGAACTAAAACTGAACGAATCAGGGCAGGTCGCCGAAGGGCAAAAAGTGATTGTTGATTTTTACAGTTTTCCCGCACAGCAATATGGTGCCGTCGAAGGCGTCGTTACGGTGAAAAGTAAAATCCCCACAAAAGATGATACCTTACCCATCGAAATCCGCTTCCCCAAAGGCCTGGTAACCAACACCGGGCGCAGTTTGGAAGTCGGCCAAGACATGGCTGGAGATATGACCATTATCATCGAAGAAAAACGGCTGATCAGCTGGTTGTTGCAACGACTGTAAATCCATGCTTTCTCGTTAAAATATTTCTTTTACTTTTGCAGCGCAATGAGAGTATTCTATCAGCTGGAAGACCTCCCTCTATTTAAGCGGGCGGTACTGACCATCGGCTCTTTCGACGGAGTTCACAGCGGCCATCAACAGTTGCTTGCCCGTATTAACCGCCTGGCGCACCAGAGCGGGGGCGAGAGCATTGTTATTACCTTCCATCCCCATCCCCGCCAGGTTATTTATCCCAAGGATGATTCTTTACAGTTGCTTTCCACAATTGAAGAGAAGGTTGCCTTGTTTGAGCGTTACGGCGTCGACAATGTCATTGTCGTTCCTTTTACCGTTGCTTTTTCGCAACTTAGTGCAGATGAATATATCCAGCGCTTCCTGGTCGATAAGTTTCACCCGGCAACCATCGTCATTGGTTATGATCACAAGTTTGGTCTTAACCGACAAGGAGATATAGAATACCTCAAGTGGCACAGCAAGGATGCAGGCTTTAAGGTGGTAGAAATTGAACAGCAGGAAGTGGACGATATTGCCGTTAGTTCTACCAAGATTCGCAACGCCCTGCTGTCGGGCAAAGTACAAGAAGCTTGCCGCTGGCTGAACCATGAATATTCCCTTACGGGTAAAGTTGTTCACGGACAGAAGCTTGGTACGAAATTAGGTTTCCCAACGGCCAACATTCAGCCTTCCAATAAGCATAAACTCGTACCTGCGGATGGTATCTACGCCGTAAAAGTACACCACCAGGACGAAGAATACGGAGGCATGCTCTACATCGGCAGTCGGCCGAGTATCGCTGGCATTGACGAGCGCGTCATTGAAGTCAATATTTTTGATTTTGATCAAAACGTTTACGGTCAGGAGCTGACCATCACCTTGGTGGAATTCATTCGCGGAGACCAGCATTTTTCCGACCTGGAAGGTCTGAAGGCCCAGCTGGCGGAAGATCGTACGACTAGCCTGGAACTGCTGGAACAGGGTAGGGGCAAAGCTCATTTTGTTACTGGCAACCCCGAAGTAGCGGTGGTGATTCTCAATTACAATGGCGCAAAATATTTGCAGGAATTTCTTCCTTCCGTGCTGGAATCTTTGGCCCAAACGGAATATCGCCTGATTGTTGCCGATAATGCCTCTACGGATGATTCCCTGGATATCTTGCACCATGAATTTCCTCAAGTAGAGGTACTGCGGTTGGAAAAAAACCACGGCTTTGCCGGAGGCTATAACGCTGCTTTGACCCAAGTGGAAGCCGATTATTTCGTGCTGCTAAACTCTGATGTCAAAGTAACAAAAGACTGGCTCCAACCTTGTATAGCTCAAATGGAGGCTGATCCTGAACTGGCGGCTTGTCAGCCTAAAATAAAGTCCTTTGCTAGACCCAAGTATTTTGAATACGCCGGAGCAGCTGGCGGTTGGATCGATGTGTTAGGTTATCCTTTCTGTCGGGGGCGGATTTTTGCTACGGTAGAAAAAGACAAGCAACAATACGAACAGGAACAGGAAATTTTCTGGGCTTCCGGAGCCGCTATGTTTGTCCGGGCCGACCTTTTTCGCTCTTTTGGCGGATTTGATGCGGACTACTTTGCCCACGCAGAAGAGATCGACCTTTGTTGGCGTTTTAAGCGCGCGGGTTTTAGCATCAAAGCCATTCCTTCTTCTGTGGTTTACCACTTGGGTGGAGGAACACTGGCGTACCAGTCCGTTAGGAAAACCTACCTGAATTTTCACAATACGCTGGTGACCAGCTTCAAAAACGAATCCCGCAAAAAACTACTTTGGTGGCTGCCCCTGAGGCTATTCATGGATGCACTGGCGGGAGGGCTGTTTCTCCTCCAAGGGAAATGGCAGCATATTGGTGCTATCGTACGTGCCCACTGGCATTTTTTTCCTCGGATCGGTTACTGGATAGAGCGACGTAAAAGCTACAATGCACTGATAAAGTCACTGGCAATTGGACCGGAAAATAAAGAAGGCATCTACCGTGGCAGCATCGTTTGGGCTTATTATGGTCGTCGAACCAGGTCTTTTAGAAAATTACCAAAGCAACGCTTAAATGGCTAAACAAAAATTGGAGATTTTACACGAAGAAGAAGCGTTTTTGGTAATCGACAAACCCAGCGGGATCTTGAGTGTCCCCGATCGTTATGATCAGGATTTGCCCAATGCCAAACACCTCTTGCAGGAGATGTATGGCGATATCTTCACCGTTCACCGTATTGATAAAGACACCAGCGGCTTGCTTTGTTTTGCCCGTACGCCCGAAGCACATCGACACCTTTCGCAGCAGTTTGCCGCCCACACGCCTCATAAGGTTTACCTGGCCTTGGTTGAAGGCATTCCTATGCAAGAGGAGGGCATTATAGAGACCCCACTCATCGAAGATCCTCGTAAGCCAGGTCGTATGACTACCGCTGCCAAGGGATTGAGTGCTTACACTACTTATAAAATTGCAGAGACCTTCGTCAATTTTAGTTTGCTCGAAGTAGGTATCAAAACTGGCCGAACGCATCAGATCAGGGTTCACCTTCAATCGATTGGGCATCCAGTGGTCGCCGATCCTTTTTATGGCCGTCGTCAACAGTTACTTTTGTCTTCCCTCAAGGGAAAAAAATACCGTTTAGCCAAAGGCAAAGAAGAGCGGCCGCTGATGGATCGTACGGCTTTGCAAGCTCATCAGCTAGCATTTGAACATCCTGTCAGTGGAGCACAGGTAACGTTTACCACCGAGCTCCCCAAGGATTTCCGAGCGACCTTGAATCAATTGAGTCGCTGGGATAAATAATCATGTTCATGTTTCGAGGAACCCTCTTACACGAACTGCTCCATTTGCCAAACTACTGGAAGGTCGTAAGGGCTTCTCCTGATCTACCTTACCCTGTACAAAAAATAGCTTTTGGTGATCACTATCGTCAATATTTCCTGATCGTTGAACCCGCTGAGCCTCCGTTGGGATGGATCATATACTGGCACGGCGGCGGTTGGCAGTTTGGTAGCCCGGAACAGTTTCAAAAAACGGCTCACCCCTTTCTGGATGCGGGATACGGCGTTATCATTCCCAGTTACCGCCGGTTGCCCTGGAACGATTTTCGAACGATTCGCCAGGATACGATAATGGCCTTGGCTGCTTGCCGCAATTTCTGGCAAAGCAAGGGTAATCCTCACCCGCACGTTGTACTTTTAGGAATGTCGGCTGGTGGGCACCTGGCTTCCATTGCCGGTTTAGATAAAAGCATCCTTCAAGAAGCAGGTTGGGACCTTGCCCAAATCAAAGGAGTCGTTGCCTGCGGAGGAGTACTTGATTTTTCTTTGATGAAAAACAATCCTATCATTCGCCTTCTGGCAGGTCACCCCGAAAGAGCTACTTATAGCTTAGCGAATCCGGTCGCGCAAATAGCTAAACAAACCGCTAAGCTTCCCCCTTTTTTACTCATTCACGGTACTAAAGACGGCATGGTACCTTACGAGGCCGTGGTGAGTTTCCAAAAATGCTACCGCGAGCATTCTTCTGCCTCTACTTGCGACTTAATAACCATGCAGCGAGGCACTCACCTCGATGCCGCCCGCTGGATGTTTAAGGATACGCTATTGCGTCAAAACATCATGGCAAAAGTAGGAAGATGGTTGATGGTTGATCGTTGATAGTTGTAGGTTGACCATTGACCTTCCCTAAATAACGTTGACAGGTTTATCAATCATTCTACTTAAAAGCTGAGTGCTAGTTGTCCATCTTCTTTTGGCAAACCAAGCTTAACAAATGCGGGCAGAATCTGACTTGTCCCATCAAAAGCTCCGCTACTGGGATAAGTCAGATTCTGAGCCGCCATTGGCTGGTATTCCAACTCTTTTGCTTCGCCGTCTCGTATCAACAACGATGGTGGTCTTTGCCCCTTACTCTCCTCAAGATAACATTCAAATCCCAAAGGTGCAATTCGCAGCGGTAACTGACTATGGTGACGCACTTTGTTGTAGTTCTCTACAGCCCTCTTCACGTACCTTCTCAGTGCTCTATAATCTCTGATTGGCCAGTGCTCAAGGTATTCATTCTTGATCACATCATTGAGCTTCTCTGCGTACGCATTGTCCAATGCTGTAATGCACATGCTAGAGCTGATTCCTCGTGACCTCAATACTTCTATAAAGTCATTGCTGCGATACTGGGAGCCCCCGTCACTGTGGAAGATCAGTTCACTCAAATCCATACCACGACGCAACCGCAAGGCCATTTTCAGTGCCTCTATGTTTGCTCTAGCTCGGAGGTTATCACTTACGCTATAGCCCACTATAAGCCGGGAATACACATCTATGATAAACGTCAGATAGTAATACTTGTCCTCTAGGCGATAGTAAGTCGTATCCGATTGCCAAACTCGGTTTAAACCTATGATAGTAAGCAACTTAACTAAATTAGGATACCGTAAACCACCACTCTTCGTAGTTCTAACATAGCTCCTTTTTCGTTCCAGCGAATGACCCAATAGAGTCATCTCTCGAATAAATGCATCGCGACCTAGTCCTTCTGGCTGGATCATATAGTAGGCCTTTTCAAGACCCAAACCTCCGTGATCTGCACGGTGTGTCAACAGCATTGCTTCCGCTGAATACACCCCGTCCTGATAATCCGCTCGCCGACGTAAATATTGCGACAGCGATTGACGCGAAGTACCTAGTGCAGCATATACTTGTTCATTACTTGGACTCTTCATTTCTGATCTGTATTTCGACAAGAGCCGGACAAGGGAGTCGTAAAACCACTTTTTTTTTCAACATCTATTCCTGCTTCACGAAGCTCCTCTATAAAGCTCTCATAGTAGTCCAATTTAATTTGTTTTTGACCTAGAGAACGTTCTAGTTCAGCCACCCGCTTTTCCAGCAATTTAACCTTCTCCGTCTGGGAATTTGGTACTTCCACTATTATCGCTTTTTGTTGATCGTACGCGCTGTACTTACTTATCCAGCGGTACAGAATATTTACATGGATACTGTATAAACGACCCATCTGGGCCACGCTAAAGGTACCTTCTTCGTAGTCCTTAACTCGCGCTTTTTTAAAGGTTTCACTGTAATTACGACGCCTTTTGGGCCGATTAACCTTATTCGTTGACTTCATTTTTAACTAAATTTGTTGTCAACGTATTTCAGGGATAGTCACATCAACCATCAACCTACAACCTACAACCTCACCGCCTCAACCTCAGCGATTCCTTTAGGAATAGCATCGCCAATCAAGCGAGCACCATTTTCAGTAATCAATAAGTTATCCTCGATTCTTATTCCTCCAAAATTGAGGAAGGGAGCTAAAGCGTCGTAATTGACAAAATCTTTGAATTTGCCCTCCGCTTGCCAGCGTTCAATCAGGGTGGGGATAAAGTAAATGCCGGGTTCTACGGTAAGAGCAAAACCAGCCTCTAGTTGTTTAGCCAAACGCAGGGACTTTAACCCAAACTGGGTAGAACGCTGGGTGTGTTCATCATAACCGACCCAGTTTTCGTTGAGGTCTTCCATGTCGTGAACATCTAGCCCGATCATGTGGCCCAGGCCGTGGGGAAAAAACAGAGCATGGGCGCCTTCGGCTACAGCGGCATCAACGTCTCCTTTCATCAAGCCCAAATCTTTTAGCCCTTGAGTGATGATGCGGGCAGCCTGGAGGTGAGCATCAAGGTAAGCATACCCTGGCCGCAACGCCGCAGAGCAATCGACCAAGGCTTTCAACACAATGGCGTAAATGTCTTTTTGCTGATCAGTAAAAGTTTTGCTAACCGGAAAAGTACGAGTGATATCACCAGCGTATTGACTAATGGAAGAGGCACCAGCATCGAGGAGGTAGAGCTGCCCGTCTTGTATCACATTACTGTGATGGTGATTGTGTAGAATATGACCGTTGATGGTTCCGATACAAGGGTAAGCCAGTCGACCACCCCCGCCAATAGCGATACCTTCTACGATACCAGCTACCGTAGATTCTCGCTGGCCCGCGGCTACACTACGCATTGCAGCCAAGTGCATCGCGCGGGTGATGTTTACCGCCTTATCCATTTCTGCCGCTTCTTCGTTGGTTTTGTATGACCGCAGCTGGATGACCGCACGGCACAATTGCTCAGAGAAACCTTGGCGAGTAGCTGCTGCTGTTTGTCCTAAGCATTCTGCTAGCAGGCTTACTCTTTCTTCCCGATAAGGCGGAAGATAATGGATGGTTTGTTTGGCTTTTGCTGCTTTACGAATAGTCTCCAAGCCTTGCTCATAAGTCGCGTGTAGTTCTACACCGATGCGTGCTTGCTTCTCCTCCATGCTGGGCTGGTTGCCCATCCAGACAATGTGATCGAGGCTGAGGTCGTCTCCGTAAAGGGTCGTTTTTCCATTGGCCAGATCAATGATCAGAAAATGCCCGGTATCTTCGAGGCCCGCAAAATAGAGGAAATTGGAATCCTGCCGAAAAGGGTAGGTATTGTCCGTATAATTCATCGGGCTCTCTTCGTTGCCAAAGAGGACCAAAAGGCCATGGTCGGAAAATTGCTGGGCCAATGCCTGGCGACGGTGGTGGTAGGTGGAAGACGCGAACATAGGTGAGGAGGTTTTGAAGATACTAGAATAAGCTGGTTGCCTCTTTGCGAATGGCCATTTGAGCAGTAGCGATGGGATCGTAATCGCGTTGTTGTTGATAGGCAAAGAGGGCGTCGCGATAGGCTTTGGCTGGTGCATCTTTAGCCACCTTTTCGCTTACCAGGTCTAAGAACTGAATTAGATCGTCACGGGTAGCCTTGATGATTTCCCAAAGTTTTTCGGACACGTAAATTTGCTGAGAAATATTGTGCTCAAACTCTTGCTGCACCGTCATCATTAGCGCAATTTTCAAGGTGTTGGCCTGCATGCCACTGCTATCGGTACGCATCAGCAGCCCCGGAATAGAAAGCCGCTCAATGAGCAGGGAAAGCCGCTCGTAAGCTTGCATCCGCAATGGGGTGACCGCGCTTTGACGCTCTTGGCGGATACGTTGCTCTTGCATTTGTAGTTGCTTGCGCAACATTTCTCGAATGATGAAATAGCTGGTCAGTGCTACTACAATGGCCGGAATGGCGATTTTTATGATCTCTAGAAATACCAACATGGATACTGTTTGTTTTTTTGTGCAGTAATAGTGACGGGGCAAAAATAACTGATTCCATTTTTGATTCGCTAAAATTTTCTAAGCAAGCAACTAAAAGGCGCTTGCGTGAAAATATTCGCGAATCAAAAATGGAATCAGTTATTTCCGTCGAATTACTTATGGTCTAATAACGCACCAAAGCCACAAAAGTAACTGCTACGTCAAGATTCTCCACTTTTAAGGCCTATTTTTTCATAAATGCCAACCAAGTGGGTACTGTGTATGTTTTGGATTTGTATCTTTACTTTGGAATTCATCTAAATAAGACATCATCAGTATGAGCACGGTGAAAACGAGCATGCAACCCATTACCCTTACACCAGGCGCCATTGAGCAATTACAGCGTATTCAGAAAGAACAGTCTGTTCCAGCAGATCACGGACTGCGGGTAGGTGTAAAAGGAGGTGGCTGTTCAGGCTTTTCTTACATCCTGGGATTTGATGTCATCAAAGAACAGGACGACGTCTATGAAATCGACGGACTAAAGGTGATGATTCAAAAAGCACACGGTATCTATCTTTTAGGGATGGAGATCGACTGGCTGGACGGACTCAATAATCGTGGTTTTACCTTCAACAACCCTAATGCCAAAGAATCCTGCGGCTGTGGTACTTCTTTTTCAGCTTGATCTTAGCGAACAACCCTGGTAACAAAATTGTCTTTAACCTAATTTTTGTCCATTGCTAGCAATTGGGCAAAAATTGCTATTCAATTGTCAGATAAGAGCTAATTATTTCGGTTTTTATCTGAAAAGAGTAGCCTATATTTGTCGACTATTATCTACACTTAATTTAAAACATGCAATTCATGATGCAACGTTTACTAACCTTCGCCTTCCTGGTATTGGCCGCCGGTGCTTTGACCGCGCAGGACATTATCTGGCAAGAAGATTTCTCCAAAGGCATGGCCGGTTGGACGGTTAATCCTATTTCTTGTGGTGGCAACGTCAATACTTATGGAAACAACTCAGGACCTGAATATGGTATCTGGTCTTTGACCTCCGGTACGGTTGATGGAGAAGAGATTGATTCGGAAGGAGGAGTTTTCGAATGGAGTTTCCTCAACGACACAGAGTATACCATTTCTCTTTTTGATGATGATCTCACCATCTATGCTACGGTATATGGTACTTACAGCATAGATGAGAATAATATCATGACCTCTTCTGTTGATCCATCGGCGATCATCGCAGATGGTATGGCATTTGCTGAAACCACTCCTGGTGGTATCGTAGAATGGGCAACCAATATTTTAGTAGATGACATCAGTGATATTGAGCGTTTTATTGGAATTGGTTCTCCTACGGTGGTGTTGACCAACGGTGGCAATACGCTTACCTACACCGCTGATGGAGGCAATGTAGTTTTAGAGTTCACTAAGCGCTCTGAGTGCGGTGCGATTTGGACCTGGAGCCCCAATGGCAACATGGGCAACGGTGTTTTCGGTTTCGAAGCACCTGGTGCTGTATTCGTTGCTTCGGAGACTCGTACCAATGGTACCATGATCATGAACAACATCTTCCAGATGTTCCGTGGTGATGGTGGCTTGATCCCTAGCCCTAACCCTCCGCCATACCCTCAGTACGTAGCGGAATTGATTTCTCCTCCGATTGATATTTCTGCTGCCGACCGTGCACTATCGATCTCGCTCACCCAAAGATTGGCCTACTTGAATACGCCAGCTGATGCTCCTGATGGATTGAAGACGTCTTTCTCGGTAAGTACCGATGATGGCGCTACGTGGAGCCCAGCTACGGATTTCAACCCCAACTTCCCTACCAACACCTTCCGTAACAACCGTCAGACTATTCCTATTCTGAACAATTATACGGCTGGCGCGAATGAGATTCGTGTGAAGATCACCTTCGCTACGGATTACTACTTCTGGGGAATTGATGACATTTCTATCCAGGAGCGTATCGGCTACGATATCCAGGCGAATGCCAACTTCTTTGCTATTCCTGACAACGTGAATACGCCTTATTCTCAGTTGCAGCCTCAGTACTTCATGTCTGATATCCAGAACAATGGTGGATTAGAGGCAGAAAACGTACAACTAAACCTGCAAATCATCAACGTAACCGATGGTGGAACCGTTGTCTTCGACCAGACCAAGAACTATGGCAATATTGCAGTAGACTCTATCGCAGAAAATGACTTCTTCGACACCACCATGCCTTTGGATCTGCCTGCTGATGAGTCTTCTATCGGTTTTTATGAGGGCACCTACGTGTTGAGCCAAGATTCTGTGGATGTAAATCCTGCTAACGATTCATTGTTCTTTAGCTTCTCAGTGACTGATACCTTGTTTGCAAAAGAAACAGGCCGTACCCGTGGTATTTTCTTGACCAACGACCGCAGTTGGTTTATCGGAAACAGCTACTACGTACCTAATGGTGAAAACTGGTATGCACGCTACATCTCCTTCATGGTAGACAATGCTTCTGATGCAGTAAATGGCACGGGTAGTGTAACCACTTTACTTTATGAGTCAGACGGTGATGTAAATGGTGATGGCCGTATCGGTCCTGATGAATATGGTAATTCTCCAATCGCCTTCAACGAGTATGTATTTGATGGCTCGGAAGATGAAGTTTTACTGACTGTTCCTGTAAGTATCGATGAGGAAGGTATCCAGATGACCAGCGGAAAATACTACTTCGCTGTTGTTCAGTACGTTGGTGCAGACATGAATGACCAGGTGGCTATCTCTGCCAGCGAGCAGTACAACTACAATGCGAATAACTTCATTACCGACTCCGTTGGTATTGAGCAGTACTCTGATATCGTAGACTTGGTAGGGGAGTCTCCAAACTTCTTCTCTGGTGGTTTTGGTGGTACGGTAGTGCCTATCGTACGCTTGTCTATCGGTGATAACCCATTCCTGGACCAACCAGCCATCACGGGCATCGAAACAGTACTGCCTTCTGAGTATGCCGTAAGTGTATTCCCTGTTCCTGCGAAAGACAACTTCAATATGAAGATTGACTTCCCTAAGCAGGTGGATGTTTTGGTGCGCTTGTACGACCAAACGGGCCGTATCATCCTTACCCAAGAGTTTGATAAGCTCCAGAACGGCACCTTCAACTACGACGTTCGTACTCTTGCTAGCGGTATGTACTTCCTACAGTTGGATACCGATGCTGGTACGCGTATCGAAAAGATTGTGGTACAGCACTAGTACATGCTAAACGTAGCTTGGGCTTCAGCCCGAGTTGCATGAAGGGCGGGCTGATTCGGTTGATACTGAGTCAGCCCGCTTTGTTTTTATTTGATTGGTTCGAGCGGCTTTGACGAGGAAAAACGAAAAGGGAATCCTCTTTCATGATTGCTATTGAATCTTTGGTTATTCTTACTGTGCAAATCTCTTCTTTAATAGATCATTCTAATATGCTTCCAATTTTTTCGATCATCGACGGCAACATGAAGTATAATCCTAATCCACCAATAGGTAAAGCAATGACCAAAAATCAATTAGAAGAGTTGTTGGTGAGTAACCAACATATAGTGATGGCATTCTATAAATATGCCCCTTTTGGCCTGGAACAGGGCGGTAGCCATCAGCAATGGCGGAGGGAGTAATAATCGGTATCGGTATAATGGTAAGGAGCTGGATGAAGCGACGGGGTTGTATGATTATGGAGCGAGGTATTATGATCCGGCTATTGGAAGGTGGGGGCAGGTGGATCCGTTGGCGGAGGTATTGCCTGAATGGTCGCCTTATATGGCCCTACAGTCTTAAAAGCGGAAGAAAACCTGTGGAGAGCTGAGGATATAATCAACTATAGATATTTTGGTAATTTCTTTGGGCTAGGCACAAGTGCTGGAAGGGAAGTCGTTAATAAAACAGCAGAGTCTGCAGTGAATACTGCAGTTACTACAGCAACAACCGGAAACTAATGAGAATGATCAATGGCAAGTATATATTGTTTCTAGCTATTCTATCATTAATAGGGCTAATGGCATTCAATGTTTATAAGAGAAACAAAATTCTAGAATCTTCAAAAACAGATGCTATTGTTAAAGTAACAAAACTAAATTTCCGAAAAAAAGGAACAACTACAAGGACAACAGATGCATATTATCAATACTCTCTTTCGGATGGAACAATAATCTACGGCAAAACTGAAATTAATAATCCATCCGTAGAAGTAGGCCTTTGTTACAAAGCAATATATGCTAAAAATGAGCCTGATGTAGTAAAGATCTATTTTGGAAAACCTGTTACTTGTGTAAAATAGCCCTTCCCCCATTGGCTAAGCTATACGCTGATAGGCAGGCACTAAAATGATAACCTGCCAGACAAGAGATGCTTGTCTAAAGCGTTTATCTTTATGCAAGTACAAACTTTTCCAACCAAACCTAAGAGTCGATCAGGGAAGACGAAATTACGGACGAAATGATCCTGGCGATCCCGCCGTCTCCAGACTGGAAGCGAATGACTGAAACAGAGCTTATGACCGAACTGCAAGAATCGATGGCTCAAGTAGAAAGAGGCGAGTTCGTTACCTTGGAGGACTTGGAAAAAGAAATGGAGCAATGGTAGGCAAGTTGTTCCGTGTGGTCTTCTCAAATAAGGCTAGGCAGCAAACCCGAAAAATATCAGACTATTACAATCGGACGGCATCTCCTTCTGTTGCCAAAAAGTTCCGTACAGGAATCAAAAATGAAGAAAAATGAATTAAGGTACCTACAAAAACTACCATCTAGCAAACCGAAATTTCCAGCGATTGATTTGACAATGCTGTCAGATACAAATTGGAGTAACGACCTTCATCTAGACTACAGTCTATTAACAGGGGAGTTTATCTTCTCTAGAAAATCTGAACTTCTTATTGGTCATAAGGTGGTTGACTCTAAAGGAGATATTTATACTGTTGAAGAGTTGTATTTCTTTTCAAATTGGCTTAGTTATTTGCCTTTAACAAAAAAAGGAGTTATAAAATTTAATAAAGAAGAAGAGCATATGAAACTTGATGAATTGAAAGTGTTCTTTTTAGAAAAATTGAATAATGACGAAGTAATGTCCATTACTAAGGCCAGTTGGATACGCTCGATTAATAAAGCAAAAACTTTCGAAGAGCTTTTTTTAGGAGAGTAAGTAAGGTTAAGCTAAAGGAAACGAATTTACATATCTGATCCCACATCAAATCAGAAAGGGTTTTTGACGCAAGTCAAAAACCCTTTCTGAAAATCAAATCACCTCGTGATTTACATGTTAGCGATGATCTCGTCGCCGAACTCAGAACACTTCAGGAGGGTAGCACCGTCCATCAAGCGTTCGAAATCATAGGTAACACGCTTGCTGCCAATAGCGCCGTTGATCCCTTTCAGGATAAGGTCGGCGGCTTCGGGCCAGCCCAGGTAGCGGAACATCATCTCACCAGAAAGAATCACGGAGCTGGGGTTTACTTTGTCCAGACCAGCGTACTTAGGTGCAGTACCGTGGGTAGCTTCGAAGATAGCGATCCCCGTGTTGTAGTTGATGTTGGCACCCGGAGCAATACCGATACCACCCACCTGGGCAGCTAGGGCATCACTGATGTAATCACCGTTCAGGTTCATGGTAGCAATGACGCTGTATTCCTTCGGACGGAGGATGATCTGCTGAAGGAAGGCGTCAGCAATAACGTCCTTTACCGTGATTTTACGACCGTCGACATTGATGACGTGCCATGGGCCACCGTCCAGTTCTTCTCCGCCAAATTCTTTAGCAGCCACTTCGTAGCCCCAATCACGGAAAGCACCTTCGGTAAACTTCATGATGTTTCCTTTGTGCACCAAGGTAACACTGTCTTTGCCGTTTTCGATAGCGTACTTGATCGCAGCTTTTACCAAGCGGCCAGTACCTTCAGCAGAAGTAGGCTTGATACCAATACCAGAAGTCTCCGGGAAACGAATTTTATTGTAACGATCTGGGAAAGCTTCTTTCAACAGTGCAAGAAACTTCTTGGCGTCGTCGGTGCCTTCCTGAAACTCGATACCTGCGTAGATGTCTTCGGTGTTTTCACGGAAGATAATCATGTCTACCAGCTCAGGTTGCTTCACGGGAGAAGGTACACCAGCAAAGTATTGTACTGGGCGTACACAAGCGTAGAGGTCAAGCTTCTGGCGCAGTGCTACATTTAAAGAGCGGATACCACCACCAACGGGTGTCGTCAACGGACCTTTGATGGCTACCAGATATTCTTCAATGGTTTCCAGGGTTTCGTTGGGCAACCATTCGCCAGTAGCTTTGAATGCCTTTTCTCCGGCCAGAACTTCTTTCCAGTGAATTTTACGCTCACCACCGTAAGCTTTTTCTACGGCTGCATCCAATACACGGCTGGCAGATGCCCAAATGTCTGGTCCGATACCATCTCCTTCGATGAAAGGCAAAATCGGGTCGTTAGGTACGTTTAGCTTTCCGTTGTTGATGGTTATTTTTGATCCACTCATTGTTGTTTCCTGGTTTTTTTATTTACTAAACAAGACTAAATAGTTGATATTGCCGAAGAGTTCGGCGAGAGGGTTCCGAAAAACCCGGACAAAAGTAAGAATTTCTTTGCTTCTTACTAACTTGCAAACACGATCAAAAACGACAAGTTTCATTTGATTGCAAATTTTATTCCTGAGCGAGTGTGAAAATGATTGATCCACTTTAATTTTAGCTCTAATACTGACGATTCAAAATATGCGAAATCCTCATCTGGATCCTGATAAAGATCAACTACCGGCAGATGATCAGCAATACGAAAGAGCCCTGCGCCCCAAGGCTTTAGATGACTTTAGTGGCCAACCTAAAATTGTTGAGAACCTTAAAATATTTATCCAGGCCGCCAAGCAACGCGGGGAGGCTTTGGACCATGTGCTATTGCATGGCCCTCCGGGCTTAGGGAAGACGACCCTTTCCCACATTGTCTCCAATGAAATGGGCGCAGAGCTGAAGATGACAAGTGGCCCTGTACTGGAAAAACCTGGTGATTTAGCCGGCTTGCTCACCAATTTATCAGAAGGAGATGTGCTCTTTATTGATGAAATTCACCGACTCAATACCGTCGTGGAGGAGTACCTCTACTCAGCGATGGAAGATTACCGGATCGATATAATGATCGACAGTGGCCCCAATGCTCGTACGGTACAAATCAGCTTGAGCCCGTTTACCTTGATAGGTGCGACGACTCGTCTGGGGCTGTTAACCGCTCCGATGCGCGAGCGCTTTGGTATTACCTGCCTGCTGGATTATTACGATGCAGCTACACTCAGTAAAATCATCATTCGCTCTGCGGGCATTTTGCAAGTCCCGATTAATGGCCCTGGGGCAATGGAGATTGCCCGCCGCAGTCGGGGAACTCCAAGGATTGCTAATGCGCTACTGCGGCGGATCAGGGATTTTGCCCAAGTGAAAGGCAATGGAAAGATCGATGTGCCCATCGCTCAATACGGCCTTGAAGCGCTAAATGTCGACGAAGGTGGATTGGATGAGATGGACAACAAAATCCTCAGCGCGATCGTCCACAAATTCAAAGGTGGCCCGGTGGGTATCACGACCATTGCTACGGCAGTAGGAGAGGAGGCAGGTACTATTGAGGAAGTACACGAGCCATTTCTGATCATGGAAGGGTATATCCAACGAACACCTCGTGGACGGGAGGCTACGGAAAAAACTTACCGACACCTTGGTCTTGTTCCTCCAGGAAGAACGGGAACCTTGTTTGAGATTACAGAGTAGAGTGAGGTTTCACTTTTCACCTAAGTACAACGATTTTTTTGAACGTCCTTAAAACCAAAGTAGTGGCCAAGCAGATGATCTCTTTTTTCAGACCAGGCATCCTCTTTTTCTTGTTGATTTTCACCCTGTTGAGTGCTTTTACTTTAGATGATACTAAAACGGAGGAATGGGGCTTCTTTGGCCATCGCCGAATCAATCGGATGGCGGTCTTCACCTTGCCACTGGAGATGATGCCTTTCTTCAGACACCACATTGAATACCTGACCGATCATGCGGTAGACCCCGACAAGCGTCGCTACGCCACCAAGCACGAGGCTGTCAGGCACTATATCGATATCGACCATTGGGGTGTCCATCCTTTTCCTGAGGTGCCTAGAAACTGGACGGAAGCCTTGTTGCGCTACGGTGAGCTGAGAATGATCAAGGCCGATTCTGGCGACACCTTGGTAGTAGAAGTAGCATCGATTCTGAGAGCAAGCAACGGCCGAGATACTGCCCTTTTGAAAATCAATCATCCCGAACTACCGCTTTATTTATCCCTCAAGGACTATAAAGCTTTTTGGCAAGAAGAAATCCAGCCACAGTACTACGAAGACGAATGGTTGCCCTCACCAGCAGCTACTGCAGCCCTATTTGGCTGGCCTGCCGAAACTTTTAGCAGGGTAGAGGCTATTGATCATTTTTCAGAATACGGGATTGTACCTTATCACTTGGAGAGTACCCAGCGGCAGCTTACTCGTGCTTTTGAACGTGGTGATGCTCGCTCGATTTTGCGCATCTGTGCCGAAATAGGCCACTATATCGGGGATGCCCACGTACCGCTTCATACCACCGAAAACTATAATGGTGAGATGACCAATCAAGTTGGGATTCACGCCTTTTGGGAGAGCCGTCTGCCCGAGCTTTTTGCCGATAAAGGCTACGATTACTTCGTGGGTAAAGCCGCCTATATTCGAGACAAAAATGAGTACTTCTGGCAAGCCGTACTGGATAGTCATCAACTACTTGACAGTGTACTTTTAATTGAAAAGAGGCTGAGCCAAACCATCCCCCCTGATCAACAGTATTGTTTTGAAGAACGCCTGGGCCGCACGATTCGCACCCAATGTGAAGACTACGCCAGGGATTATGAACAAGCCATGAACGGCATGGTAGAAACGCGCATGCAAGATGCTATTCTGGCCATAGGTAGTGCGTGGTTTACCGCCTGGGTAGATGCCGGGCAACCGGATTTGAATGCCCTGCTCAACGCTCAACCGACCGAAGAAGAACTATTAGAACAGCAGCGCCTGGAACAAGAGTATCAACAGGGGGAAGCGAAGGGGAGAGATCATAGTGGTTAAGCGCTAATACACTATCCGCGACTGTAGCTTGGGCTTCAGCCCGAGTGTGGGTTTTACGCTTGAGCTGAAATCATAACCCGACGAGACTAATCGTAAGAGCATTCCCCTGTTCGTCGTTGGCTTGGCCTACGTCGGGGTATACCCAAAATTCCGTTTTGCGTATACCCCTTATCTCCCTCTATGGCCGTGGTTCCTCTTTGCTCGGCAGTCTGTTAAGGGCCTCACCAGCCTCTCCGTCAAGCTCTAGTTTTTGCAGGTCTTCGTAATACATTAAGCCGCTGAGGCTTACAAGGGTTACTTCGTCCGGATCTTCCACCAGCACAATCAGCTCTTCAATAACCTGGTCCTTGTTTTCGTGAAGGTAGATGTAAACGAGGTCCTTCCCGTCACGTATCTTGATGAGTTCTTCGTAATTATTGGCTTGAATGCCTTGTCGAAGGGCTGTCAGGTCCGAAGCCTTAATTGCTGCCCGATTTGGAACCGACAAAACGCGCAAGGTATTGAGCTTTGACAGAAAAGTTCGCTCTCCATTTTCGTCCGTTGCTTTACTGATAATATCAAGTAGACCACCGCTGATATTCACGTGGGTGACGTTGTCTAAATCCTTGTATTTGTCGACAAAAGAATTGATCACGTTGTTTTGGGCGGATAAGCATAAGCTGCTCACTAAAAGAGCAAATAACATGGTTAATGGTTTCATTTTCTGGTTTGTTTTGGCGCAAAATAGCGCCGGGTGATATTTAGGTAATGGTAATAGGTATTAGGTACTTTGTACTGGGTATCACAACCTCACATTAATCCTCCTTGTCCATTTCTTCTGCAAGCTTGATGATCTTGTCGAGATTCAGGGGCCCGACGAAACTCATGAGCGTAAACTCACTTTCGCCATAGGAGAGAAAGAGCAGTTCTTCAAGATTGCCTTTACTATCTTCTCTTAGTAAAAATTCCGTGTTTCCTCCGTTCCTTTCCCTAATGGTAATCAGGGTCTCATAGGTTTTGGTATTGATCTTAGCTTTCGCCTCATTGAAATACTTCTCTGGCGTGACGTCAGTGCTAAGGATACGTAGCCCACGTAGATCGGTCGCCAAATCCATGAATGCGGCGGCCTCCTTATCATCTAAATCAAGTTTCTCTCCACCAATTTTCTCAAACATCTGGAATAGGCGTGGACTGATATAGATAACCGAAAATTTTTCATCTTCTACATAATCCTGGAAATAGGAATCTATAGCGTTGGCTTGGCCGTAGAGGCTCATCGTGGCCAAGCTGAGCAAGGCCAATAAAAAGAAAGGTTTCATATTGAAGTATTTTTGATTTCGATTTTGTTTAAATTGGGCTTGCTTCAAGCACTTATCATCCACCTGGGGTATTAAAATCCTTATACCCTATACTTTGTACCAAGTACCTAAGCATCACCAGGGCTGTACCAACTTCTTGACACTTTGGAGCTCATTGGTAGCAACCTCCATGCCACGACGCAATGAGGAGCTGGTTTTCTGTAAAGCCGCAGTCGTGATTCGCAAGGCTTCTTCCTCGTTTTGTGGTTCGAATTGAGACCAGTCGATAGCTGTCTGTTTCGTCGTTTCCTTAGTGTCAGGTACTAACATCCAGGCAGCGAGCCCTAAGGCTATCATCGCCGCAATGGCGGCCCAGCGTGCTACTACTTTCCGAAATGGGACTATGCTGGCGGTGGTTTTGTGCCCGATAGTTTCCAGTCGCTCAGTAAATGCTTCGCTGACCTTTTGATTTCCAGCCGCTGTGAAAAACTGAAAGAGTGGACGATAGGTAAGCATATCTGCCGGCAGGTCTTCTTGCTGAAAGTAGGAGCGTAGTTGTGCTTCTTCAGCCAGTGTACTATTGCCTTCAAAGTAGCGTTCGAGTAGTCTTTTTGCCGTATTATAATCCATAGGAAGATTGTTTTAAAAGTTCTTCACGGAGGGTTTTTCTTGCCCTGAATAAATTGGTTTTTACTTGTGGCATCGTCATTTCCAAAGCCTCTGCGATTTCCTGATAGCTAAGCCCTTCGATGTCTCTCAATTGCATTACCGACCGATGGCTTTCCGGCAGGCTTTGCATCATTGATTTGATGTGTTCGTAGGTGTCTTTCCATTCCATCTGTTGCTCTGGCGTATCAGCGCTTGTAAACTGGGGGAGGGTTTCGGTAATTTCTGTTCTTCTTTTACGGTAACCGCCTTTCAGTTTATCCAGGGCTTGGTTGCGTGTCATCCTGAGGCACCAGGCTTCCAGGTTTTTGACAAGCTGGAGATCTTTGCCTTGTTGCCAAAGTTTCACCATCACTTCTTGGACGACATCCTCCGCTTCGGCACGATCATTGACCAAACGCAGCGCCAGGCGGTAGAGTCGATCTTTAATGGGCCATATTTGTTCTCTAAATTCCATCCAATCCATTTGTGGTTGTATCCGATTTCAATTGCTCGACGAGGCGAAATTGAGCTTTGTTACAAGGAGGGAATATTTTTTTCGACTAAATCCATCTTTTTCCTAAAATACAGCGCCTACGCATCTCTTTTGCCCACTGGTGCGTTACCTTTGGGGCATGATAATATGTACTGTCTTTAATTTTGTGTTTTGAAAAAAATTGATCGTCTTTTACTGGTAAGCTTCATTCCACCTTTTCTGGTGACTTTCGGTATCGCAACCTTTGTGCTACTGATGCAGATTTTGTGGGTCTATATTGACGATATTGCAGGTAAAGGCTTGAGCGTTTTTGTCATCATCGAATTGCTCGCCTACAAATGTGTTGGTCTGGTACCCATGGCTTTGCCATTAGCGATTTTGATTTCTGCGGTCATGGTACTTGGGGGCTTAGCCGAACGCTATGAACTATCCAGCCTCAAATCTGCGGGTATTTCACTCTTGCGGGTGATGCGCCCTATCATTGTTTTTGGAACAGTAGCTACTTTCGTTTCGTACCTATGTAACGACTATATCATTCCTATTGCTAACCTGCAGTTTGGCTCCCGGATGTACGATATCCGGGAAAAGAAGCCTACCATGAGCATGGAAACGGGCATCTTTAATGACGACTTTGGCAATTATGCCATCAGAATAGGAGAGAAAGGCAGCGACGGAAGAACCATCAAGGATGTACTTATTTATGATCACTCTGAAGCCAATAGCGGCAAACTCACCCAGGTAGTAGCAGAATCGGGAGAAATGTTCTCTACCAGAGACGGCAGCTTTTTCGTGATGCAGCTGTACAATGGTCACCAGTACATAGAATCGCGCCCAACGGGTCGAAATACAGGCCAGGGAGCTCCCTTTATACGGACTTCCTTTAAAACCTGGAACAAGGTCTTTGATTTGAGTGAGTTCAATATGGATATCACCAACCCAGACTTGTTTAGTCAGAACCGTTCCATGATGAGTATCAGTCAATTGGCCAGCCAGATTGATACCATCCAAAAGCGGATTGATCAGCGGTATTTGAATTTAGCTAAACAAGTAGGGACCCATTTCAGCGTCTTACCCATAGATAGCTTGTATCCACAAATAGAACTGGAAACAGATACGCTTGATGGGGAGGAAGCTCCGGAGCAGGATAGCTTATCAGATGAAATCACATTACAAGATTCGCTTACCGCTGATAGCTTAAAACTCATGGAAAAAATGGGTGGGGATAGTATCCAGCGACTAGAGAATTATTCCAAGCGCATCTCCGCGGCAGGCCGTGAACGCGCAACTGATGAAGACAAACCCAAACCCAGAAAAGGAACACCCGATGATGAAGAAGCCAAAGCTGAGTTGAAAGAGCGAATGGCCAAAGCGGCAGCAATCCAAAAAGCAGCAGGGGTAGACGACAAGGCGGACACAACAAAAATACAACCCATCCTGCCATTAGAGCGCTTTGATGATAGTATTACAACAGTAGCAGCTTGGCTGGAGCTCCTCACTCCGGCAGAACGTCGCCGCTTCATGACCAAAGCCAAGTCGAGCGCGCGCGCAATCATCAATCAGGCGGAACAAGCAGAAGTATCACTGAGCCGTACGAAAGAAGACAAGGTGAAGCACATCTACGAAATGCACACCAAGTACAGCATGGCCATCGTCTGTATTATTTTTGTATTTATTGGTGCTCCCCTGGGAGCGATTGTCCGCAAGGGAGGATTTGGCTATCCACTCCTGGTGAGCGTGGTGGCTTTTATCGTCTTCATTGTCTTGACGATATTCTGCCGGAAAATTGCGGAAACTTTGCTGGTGCCAGCCTCCCTGGCAGCATGGTTGCCTTGTATTGTTTTATCACCCATCGGAATCTGGCTTACCGTTAAGGCGATGGCCGACAGCAAGCTTTTTGATTTCAGTGGCTTTAAAGATCGTCTCTTTAAACTATTTGGGAAAGACGCATTGATAGATTAGATTACATTTTCCAAACGAGTTTCCCTGTAGCGTCTTTTTCAATAAAGCCCTCGTCTACAAGGTAGCTTAAACTGGTCAATACATCCTCTTCGCGTACATTGGCGAAATGCGAAATGAGCTCTTCTAAAGAACAACTTTCCTTGATGAGTATTTCCTCCAGGCGATGGGCTAATTGTTGATGTTCACTGACGGAGAGGCCTGCTTGTTTGCGTGCCAGACAAACGTCACAATGCCCACATACCGGGCTGTTTTTTTCTCCAAAATAGCGTACGAGCTGCTGCGACCTGCAAATGTCTCTTTCAGCATAGCGAATAGCCGCTTTAATTCGGGAGAGATGCCGTTCTTTCCGTATGCGGTAAGCCGGTAGGTCGATGGACAGAAGCTCAGCTGGCACCCGGTCACGCAGTAAAGTAATCTGTGGACTATCTTTCGCAGGGCGGTACCTTACAATACCTGCAGTGTGCATATTGTGCAGTCCCTTTTGCAATTCTTTGGTGCTAATTTTCAAAAACTTAGCAAGTTGCGATTCCTTAAGTTTGACCGGATGATTGAAGGCTCCCTGATAGGTGCGGAGGATGATTTTTAAAATGCGATCTAGCTTGCGGTGCTTCAATTGATAATCGTACAAAACATCCTTGTTCACAATCACTTGCAGGTACGCCGGAACATAGACGGCATCGCTGACAGCAAGCCAGCCATTTTGTTCCAGCACCGAAAGGCAATGGTGTACCATTACCGCTTCTAGCTGGTAGGTCTGGGCAAATTGGGCAAGATCAAAATCATAACTCCTCCCAATACCCGCACCAGTAGCTAGTTGGAGGTAACTGCCCAAGGCGCGATACACCCTGCGAATTTCCTCCATCGGCGGGAAAGAGCGTTCGTAATTTCGCAAAAGACGATCCTTGTCATCGCGGCTGTAGAGCAATACAGCGTAGGCTTTTTCACCATCTCTTCCACCACGGCCAGCTTCCTGGAAATAAGCTTCCAAGCTATCCGGGATATCGATGTGTACCACCGAGCGTACATCCGCTTTATCAATCCCCATACCAAAGGCATTGGTGGCTACCATTACGCGAATGCGGCCATCAATCCAGGCTTCCTGTCGTGCTGAACGTTCGTCCATTTCCAAGCCAGCATGGTAGTAACTGGCTGCAATTTTTCGGCGAACCAATTCTACCGCGATTTCCTTACAGCGTCGCCTGCTTCGAACATAGACCACCGAACTTCCCTCCACTTTTTGTAAAATATTGGCCAGTTGGGCAATTTTTCCTTCGGCTTGCCGGACCACATACGCCAGGTTATCCCGCACGAAGCTTTTCTGAAATACCCGCCGATCCTTGCGAAACAGCAATTTTTCCTGGATATCTGTGACTACCTCAGGAGTTGCAGTCGCGGTTAGCGCAATGATCGGGACTTCAGGTACTAATTCTCTGATGTTCGCAATTTCCAAATAGGCCGGGCGAAAATCATAGCCCCATTGGCTAATACAGTGGGCTTCGTCTACGGCGATCATCCGAAGCGGCATCTTGGGGAGGCGTTCTTTGAGGATGTCGGTTTGCAATCGCTCCGGTGACAGGTACAAAAGCTGGAGATGCCCGTAAACGGCATTATCAACGATGCGATCAATATCCTGATGACTTAATCCGGCGTAGATGGCTTCGGCTTTTATGCCACGTTCCTTCAGTTGCTGCACCTGGTCTTTCATCAGTGCAATCAATGGCGAAACAACCAGGCAGAGCCCTTCGCTCGCAATGGCAGGAACTTGAAAACAAATAGATTTTCCGCCCCCGGTTGGAAGCAAAGCCAAGGTGTCTTTTCCCTCTAGAATAGCGGCAATGATATCGGCCTGTAAAGGCCGAAAACCTGGGTGGCCCCAGTATTGCTGCAATATTTTCAGTGGGTCTTTCAAAGATTAAAATTGATAGCCAAGTGCTAAAATCACAGGAACAGAAAGGGTCAAATGCCAAGGCTCTCTGGCGCCATATTGCCAGAAAAGGGAGCCGTTGGTGCGAAAATAAGTATCTTCAGGAATCTCACCGTAATTGCGATTATTCAAGCGCAAGCCTGCTCCTATGCCAAAATCCAGTTGCCAATGCTCTCCAAAGATAGCGCAAAAACCACGAATATAATTGAGGCTAAAGCTATGCTGAATGATGCCGTAGCTAATCCGCTGGGAGTAGCTACCACTGGCCCCTATTCGGGAAAAATCACCTTCTACACGGGCATTGGTCAGGCGGTAATCAAAAGCAAATTCGTGGTAGTGACGCTGGCGTATGATGCCAGGGTTGTTGCGGTATTTTCGGCGCGCGGTTCGTAGTCGGAAGCCATGAAGCGATTCCAGCGATGCTTGATCGGGATAATTGTAGTCGAAGATTACTCCCGCTTCGTGTCGTAGGTATACGTTTCCTTTGGTACGGTGCTCGTAGCTCACATGTGGCCCTGGAGTCATGGGGGCAAAGAAGTGCCCTAATGAGAGCCGAATTGCATGATCTGCGCCCTGCACTTCGGAGAGCGTTTGGCCAAAACTGGTACTTCCGATAATGCTACTAAAAAACAGTAGCGAACCCCACATGCGGAGACTTCCCCCAATCGGATTGCTCATCCTGGTTATTCTTTTTCCATCCGAAAAAAAAGACCATCTATGGTATTCACCCGACCTGTAGGTAAATCGACACCTTCGACGTGAAAGCTGAAAGGTTGGAAGCCTTCCTGCTCAATAAAATGCAGGGTTTCGTAGAAGCCTAGCTGAGCGTGCTGGTAAATTTTGTAAACAGGAATTTCTATTTTCAATCCTTTGGCTTTAGCCAGAACTTTTTGGGCACCACTGATGACTTGCTGTTCATAACCTTGCGTATCAATCTTCAGCAGAATAGTAGCCGCTTCCCAGTCGGGAGCATACTGCTCGATCACATGATCGAGTTGCCTGATGGGTAATAGTTCCTTTTTTACAATGGCTGATTTTGTGTTGTGGGCAGAAAAACTCTCTTCGATGGGTAGTACAGAGCTGAACTGGGTATCATCGGTGATATGAAATTCTATTTCGCCATCTTTTTCACCAATGGCCATTCGCTCGGCAACGATCCATTGCGGATATGCTGCGGAGCGGGCACTGATCTCCCGGTGAGCTTCCGAAACAGGCTCGAATGAAATGGTACGGCCACGGTAGCCAAAATCATAGAGTGATTCTGCAAACTGGCCAGTGTTGGCACCAATATCAATAACCAAGTCTACCCCCTGCTCTTTCAAAAGCATGGCTATCCTCAACGGTTCACTCGCGGAAGCGGTAAAGCGTTTCAACTTCAAGTGCAGCCCCGTTAATTTTCCCAGTCGCCGTTTGGTTCTTTCTAAAATCTTGGAGCCCAAAATGCTTTGCAGTAAATTCATCTGCGATTATTCTTTTTTCGTGATCTCTTTGATTCTGCTCATGATCTCGCCAATGGGAAATTGCTCCTCCGAAATCGCGTGCGTTTTTCCGCCTTCTTGCTCAATAACCAAAAAGGTAACGGTCTTTGTGGTGGCTTGCGCCTGAAACACAGAAGCACTTTTGTCTTGTTTGAAATAGATCTTCCGAATTTCTCCATAAGGGATTTCGTCAACACCTACCTGGAGTCCCTCCGTGTAAAGCGCTACTTTCCCTTGTTTGCGTAAACTCCAGCCGCTGAAAAAAGCAGTTCCGAAGGCCATTAGTCCTACAAAAAAAGCCAGCATTGCCAGGATGCTGTTGCTCGTGTAAGTACGACCACTAGCGGGCTTCTTGAGCAAGTAATAGGCTGTGCTAAAACCAGCAAGAGCCAAGAAAATGCCTAGCCAAAGGTAGAACTTATCGTCAGAAGTAGGCGTAAATTTATAAAGTAATTCAGTCATGATGATTGATCCATTTTAACCACGGTTGAATAAGTTGAGCGTGCAGGCCAGCACTGTCACTACTGATCCAGGTACCCTTGAATTGCTGAGAATGAAGCAAATAGGGGTCTTGCCGACTGGTATCTCGATAGCAATCCAGCAAAAGGGAGTCATCCCCTTGATAGATGGTGAGTTGCCAATAACGCAAGGAATCCATGCTTAATTCGTTGATGTCATCGGCAAAATATTGCCCCTTTAGATCATTAAGTTGTTGGAGGTAATTCATCCACAACAAGCTATCGCCAGGGTCCTGTTGATTAAGACTCAATTGATTTTGGCGATTCCGAATCATCAGCAAAGTGTCTAGGCCAAAGTATAATTTCAAACTGTCAGTAAAGGCTTCACTGTGGAGCAACTGGTTTCGCCGAAAGGCAGATAAGTCACCACTAAACATACTCAGGGCCAAGCCATTGATTGTAAACACTTCCTTTTGATATTCCAGTCGAGTATACGCCTGCACCGACTTTTCTTCGGCAGAATAAGTATAGCGACCGATGCGCACACAGCTGGGTTCATCTTCCGCAAAATGAAGGCACAGTAATATTCCTTGTTTTGGGCCCAAGCCAAAAGACTCCCACTCGGCTTCCTGTTGGCTAACTAATGCGGAAGTCCTGATGTCACGCAAACGCCTCAACAAATCCTCCACAGCTTCGTTGGCAGCAGCCTCATTGACATTCTGTTGGGTCAGTAGCCATCGATCATCATGTCTTAGAATGCTAAAAGGCAGGTTGCCAGCTTTGTGAATGTCAATCTTGATCACTTCTTTCGGCACAAAATCCAAGAGTACCGAATGGAAGCTATTGCTGCGTTGTTGTTGAAAGTACTGACTGATTCCGTACACTATGACCAGCAGCCCAAAGCCAAGGATCCACAAGCGGTTTTTAGCCATGATGCAACTGTTTTTTTAGAAAATCTTGCAATTTGGCAATAGCTCGGCCGCGATGACTAACGGCATTTTTCTCTTCTTTGCTCATTTGTGCGAAAGTCCTGTTTTCTCCTTCGGGAATAAAAACCGGATCATAACCAAAACCATCTTCCCCCTGCAATTCATGGCTAATACTTCCATTGACGATACCCTCAAAGAGGTATTCTTTACCGTTGATGATCAGCGCTATTACGGTACGGAAGCGGGCTTTGCGGTTGGTGTGTGGCCCTAATTCGCGCAGCAATTTTTGCATATTTAGCCTTGCATCACGCTCAGGGCCGGCGTACCTGGCAGTAATCACCCCCGGTGCACCATTGAGCGCTTCTACTTCCAGACCAGTATCCTCGGAAAAGCAATCATGGTGATAATGATGGTAAAGGTGACGCGCTTTTTCCAGCGCATTACCCTCTAGGGTTGGGCTGGTCTCAGGCAATTCTTCCATACAACCTACTTCTTCCAGGCTCAGAAATTGATAGTTACTTCCAAGTAGTTGTTGTACTTCTCTAATTTTATTGGGGTTGTTGGTGGCAAAGACGATGGTTTCCATGTTGGCTTATAAATATTTTGCTTTTAGCGCTTGCCAGAGTAAACCGGCTTTTTCATTTTTATTTTGTTCCCGTTCCTGACGAATTGTTTTTAAGGCATCCGTACGCAACAAAGATAAGTCACCAAGTCGAGTAAATGTATAGGGAGGAACCTGCGCACGAATACCTACTTGGGAGAGGTCTACACCAAAAATGAATATGGTGTGGATGCCATGGTTTCGGCAAATCCGACTTAATGGCCAGTGTTTGCCGGTGGGGCAAGCCAAAAGATAGACATGCTCATTGATCGGGCTTAGGTTTACGGCTTTGAGGATGTTTTCCAGGAAAGTTTTGTCCTCACTTGGTAGTTCAGCTTGGTCATAAACAACTAAAATACCACTCTTCCCTGTGCCTTGCCACGCTTGGGGTGCCGTTTCTGCTTCCGAAAAACGGAATAATCGAAAATCGAAAATATTGCTACTCAAAATTTAAAATACGTTTTTAGTTTAATTTTGGAATAATGTTCTTTTTAGAGATGCTTTGCTTGTGTAATTTAGAATAATTCAGTATTTTTGTAAAAAATAATTTGTCTAATGAAGTACAATATCCAAGTCACTAAGGTACAGGAAAGCAAAGTAGCAGACGTAGATTTTGCTAATATTCCTTTTGGACGGGTTTTTTCTGATCATATGTTCGTAGCTGATTACCGCGATGGCAAATGGCAAGATTACCGAATTATTCCTTTTGGAAACTTTTCCATGCACCCGGCTTCGATGGCGTTGCACTATGGACAGGCTATTTTCGAAGGAATGAAAGCCTCTAAGGGTAAAGATGGTGAGCCACTGTTGTTTCGTCCGGAGATGCACGCCCAGCGCATCAATCGTTCTGCGGAACGCATGATGATGCCTACTTTTCCTGAAGACGTATTCGTTGAAGCACTTCACCGTTTGATTGATGTTGATGCCGCATGGATTCCTCCTCAAGAGGGGAGTGCCTTGTACGTACGTCCTTACATGTTTGCCACGGATGAGTTTATTGGTGTACGGCCTTCAGCTACCTACAAGTTTGTCATCTTCACTGGCCCCGTAGGTCCTTACTATGCTAAACCAGTAAGTCTGAAAGTAGAGCAGCACTATGTACGTGCCGTACCTGGTGGCACTGGCGAAGCAAAAGCCGCGGGTAATTACGCAGGTAGCCTATTGCCAGCACACTTGGCGCAACAGCAAGGGTTTGACCAAGTTGTTTGGATGGGTGGCCCAGAAATGAAGCACATCCAGGAAGTTGGGACGATGAACATTTTCTTTGTGATCGATGGTAAAGTTATTACACCCGCTACCGATGGTGCTATTTTGCGTGGGATTACCAGAGATAGTTTCTTGAAAATCCTTGCAGAAAAAAATATACCTTTCGAAGAGCGTCCACTAAACATCGACGAAGTTGTGGCAGCTTACAAAGCGGGTACCTTGCAAGAAGCATTTGGTGCAGGTACTGCTGCTGTTGTTTCTCACGTAGCAGAAATTGCTTATGGTGATTTACGCATGACGCTACCGCCGGTAGAAGACCGTAAGATTGGTGCAATGTTGAAAGATTACATCGATGGCCTACGTTCTGGCCGGGTGGAAGATACCCACAATTGGGTAGTGCCCGTACAACAGGTTGCCGAAGTGTAATTAGGCACTTTAAGGTGATTAAATAAAAGAAAAATTGGGAAGGATGAAACGAGTGTTTTATCGTTCCCGATTTTTTTTATACCATTGTGAGGAATTTGACTTCCCTTACCTAGAGTACTTAGCATGGCCAACACAAATTTGGTGGTAGATTTAAGGCAGATCAACATCCTGCAAGGTGAGCAGCTGGTCTTGGAAGGGGTCAATCTACGCATCTCTAAAGGGGAATTTGTTTACCTGATCGGTAAAACAGGAAGCGGCAAGTCCAGTTTGTTGAAAACACTCTATGGCGCACTACCTCTACACGAAGGACAAGCCAAGGTGACGGATATTGCCTTGACGAGCCTTGATCGCCACTCCATTCCAACCCTGCGCCGCAATTTGGGGATCGTTTTTCAGGACTTTAACCTGTTGACAGACCGGAGTGTCAAAGAAAATCTTGATTTTGTACTCCGTGCGACGGGCTGGGAGCAAACCCAAGAGCGCAACAACCGTATTCAACTGATGCTGGAACAAGTGGGGCTGAATGGCTTGGAGCACAAAATGCCCCATCAGCTTTCTGGTGGAGAACAACAAAGGGTAGCTATTGCTCGCGCCCTGCTCAATGATCCTGCCTTGATTTTAGCGGATGAGCCTACCGGCAACCTTGACCCCGAAACCAGCGACGAAATTTTGTTGCTGTTGCGCCAATTGGCAAAAAAGCACAACACCGCCGTATTGTTTGCTACCCACGATTATCGAATTTTGGAAAATTTTCCAGCCCGGATCGTGCGCTGCTTTCAACAACGGGTGGTGAGTGATGAGGATATTATCGTTTAGAAAACACTAACGCTATGTGGTTTAGATTAATCGCGATGCTGTTTTGCATCGTGTTTTTTATCAACGGCTGTAACAGTCTTATCTCTCAGTTCTTCGGTACGCACAAGTTGCGAACATTCAGCATGGAAGAAGCAATGGAGAAAGGCATCGGTGACGCTGATTTTGTGGAGCTGACAGGTGCCTGGAAAAGTGGCGATTACATCGTTGTTCCTCCACGTACGGGCGCAGATAAAGCCATCTTGATTTTTCCCATCTTAAGCGAAAAGCAAATGGCCGCAGCTGGTGCCGGAGAGAAAGTAGAACCTGCCTTTATCGGATGGACCAAAGACTTCTCACTGGATTGTGACCTGGAAAATACTTGTGCACCTAAAATTCAGGGAGATATCAAAGGGGTAGTGAGGGAAATGCAAAAGCAGAAAAACAAAGCGCACATGCTTGCTACCAATAAATATCAACTCCCTGAGAAAGTAAGTTACATCGAAGTGGGCCGCCAACCTTTGGCCTGGTATTGGAACTTACTCTTTGTTGCAGGAGGAATTGGTTTTGCATTCTGGATCGAATCCCGAGCTCATCGAAATCGGGCAACAACAGGGGCTGCAAAGAATTCTTAGCACAGAGTGGGATTATTTCATCACTTAGTGTACTTTTGCCACTAACATCAAAACAAGGAACAAATGAGCCATCGCAAAAATATTGTAGCAGGAAACTGGAAGATGAACAAGGACTATGAAGAAGGGCGCACCCTTGCTCGTGAAGTCGTAGCCAAACTCCAGCCTTCGGATACGATTGTTGTTTTAGGAGCTCCGTTTATTCATCTTAAGGGGGTGTCTCATATTATTAGTGAGGTCAACAACCTTTGTCTGGCAGCCCAAAATTGTCATCAAGAAGAGGATGGTGCTTACACGGGTGAGATTTCTACGACGATGCTCCGTTCGGTAGGCTGTGATTATGTGATTCTTGGACACAGCGAACGCCGCGATTACTTTGAAGAAAGCAACCAGTTGATTAATGCCAAGGTGAAAAAAACGCTCGCCGCAGGCATGCTACCGATTTTCTGTTGTGGTGAGCAATTACCCGTAAGAGAAGCTGGTGATCACGAAAAATTAGTTGCACAACAAGTTAAAGAGGGCCTATTTGACCTAAGTGCAGAAGATTTTAGCAAAGTCGTCATTGCGTACGAACCAGTATGGGCCATTGGTACCGGTGTAACTGCCTCGCCCGAACAAGCGCAGGAGATGCACGCTTTTATCCGCTCCCTTGTTGCGGAACACTATGGTGAAGACCTTGCTAATGCAACTTCTATTCTATACGGGGGCAGCGTGAAGCCTTCCAACGCCAAAGAATTGTTCTCCCAGAAGGATGTTGATGGTGGACTAGTAGGTGGAGCTTCATTAAATGCATCGGACTTTTTGGCGATAGTTGCAGCCATGTAAGCAAAAAAATGGCAATTCGTTAATTTTTACTTTTTTTGTTGCAGGTGCTTTGCTAGAACTTGCTATATTTGTTTTATATATGACATTGAGCCTTTGGCTCTCCCTTCGTTCTGATGCTTCAGGCGGGCTACAAATTCTGGAATGAGCAACCTTGTTACACAACGCTTCATCAAATGCCACGACAAGCTAAAGTCCGATGGTACGGTGCGCTCCAGCAGGCAGTTTGCCCTTTCTGTAGATTATCTGCCTCAAAGTTTAAGCGAAATTCTTAAAGGTCGTCGTGATGCCACAGTAGGCCTCATCGAGAAGACCATCGAGAAATACAAGATCAGTCCTGTTTACTTGTTTACCGGTGATGGCCCAATGTTCATGACGGAGGAAGAGAACCAAGATTTTCGCACGCTCACCATTGTCACTACCGTAAACGAGGATGAACGTATTGTCCACGTTCCAATACCTGCTCAGGCAGGTTATGCCGCCGAGCATACCGACCCCAATTTTGTTCAGGATTTGCCCCATTATGTCTTGCCTGATTATAAATACAAGGTAGGAACGCACCGGTCTTTTGATGTTGCAGGGGATAGCATGGAACCCACCTTGTTTGAAGGGGATAAGGTGGTTTGTAGTTATTTGGAACCCACCCTATGGGAAACCGGTATAAAGAGCAACTACGTTTATGTTATCATCACGAGAGCAGACGTTCTGGTAAGAAGGGTAAGCAACCTCTTGAAAGAGTCTCGTCAGTTAGAGTTGATTTCTGACAATGCTTACTACGACCGTACGACGATAAAACTGAATGACATTCGCGAAATTTGGTACGTTCGCGCGAGGATAAGTCCATTTTTACCTTCGCCACAGAACATTAAAAACCAAGTACGAGAGGAAGTTTTTGAGCTTCGCAAAACCATGCAGCAGCAATCTCGTCTTATCGAAAACCTGAATGGCACCATCACCCAACTGGTCAATCAGCGAAAAGATTAATCGCTACTTGGCGTATTCTCGCGTCGCCAACATCACCAGGGTGCAAGCTATTTCCACCTCAATGCCAGCCTCTTCAGCCAATCTCATCAATTGGACGTTTTCTGTTCCCGGATTGAAAATGATTCTTTTGGGCTTTAAGCCCAAAATGTAATCATAGTAGGGTTCCTGTCGCTGAGGATTAAGGTAGAGGGTTATGGTGTGAATGTCCTCCAACTCAGGCATGCCTTGCTGTATAGGAATACCAGCCACTTCTCCATGGCGAATACCCACTGCACTGACAGGATAACCTTGGTTGACGAGCCTGTGAATGGCCTGAAAAGCTATCCGATTGGGATTGGTAGTGGCACCTAAAACGAGCGTATGCATAACTATTATTTACTTGTATTTCGCAATGCTTGGATCTGTTCCAGGATTTTTTCTGAAGCTTCAATTTTCTTTGCGTAAGCTTTTAAATCACCAGAACGCTGTACGTGCATCGCTTCTTCCATGATCTTTTGGTATTCTTTTTCGAGTTGAGCGACGGGGTCTTTTTTGAATAATCCAAACATCTTTCTTAATTACCTTTGGTACTTCTTTGAAACACCAGACCTTTCAATTTGTTGCTTAATTATGAGATTTACGGAAGTTAGAAATATCATCCTTGCCTTTGCACTTTTAGGAAGCATCACCACAAACGGGCAAATTGTCAATATAGAAGACAAAAGAGCCAACCTGGATACCGTTGGCTGGTTTTGGCAACTGGATTTTGGAGGTAAGCTGACCGAAAACACCAGGTCTGTTCTGGCTTTGAATGGAGCGATAAGAGTAGATCAAATCAAAGATCATTCACAATGGTTATTTCTCGTCAATTACAACCTGGTCAAGGCCGATGAAGATCGTTTTGTAAATGATGGTTTTGGTCATCTCCGGTTTGGACAGCAGATCAATGAAAGATGGACCTGGGAAACTTTTGGACAACTCCAGTACAATCGCCGTCTCCTGATTGATTTTCGTGCCTTAGCGGGAACTGGGCCCCGCTTGCAGATTAGAGAGCAAGAAAACTGGGAACTGGCCCTGGGCTTGCTCTACATGTTCGAATACAACGAATTGGAAGAGGGAGAAATCACCAGGAATGACAACCGCTTGAGCAGTTATTTAAGTGCACGTGTCAAAGTAGGACAACACGCAAGTTTTGCCAGCACTTCCTATTACCAGCCTTTAGTCTCCCGGCTGGGAGAGAGCCGACTTTCATCCGTCAATACCATATCCATCAGCCTAAATGAACGAATTGCTTTCGGAAGCAGTTTTAGTATCACCTATGATGGCCTTTTGGCCCAATTGCTGCCGGACATTCCAGCCACCAGTTATATCTGGAACAATACCCTCCGACTAAGATTTTAAAATCCAGGAAGCAATCTGGATGACCTTAGGTGATCGTCCAAGCAGTCCTTCGAGTTGTCGCAGGATAATTCGGGTTTTCACAGGTTAAAAAATTTTAAAGCTGTGTTGATCTGTCTGATCTGTTTGATACGTGTTCCATCTACTCCACCGTCAACCGATCGCACAGAGCCATAATTTCCTCGTACTTTACCAAAATTTTCTTCCAAGCTGAAGGTATACCTGAAAAGCCATAAAGCGCTCCTGCCCAGCCTCCTACGATGGCGGCGGTAGTATCTGTATCCTCTCCTAAATTAATGGCAGCCAAGATGGTAGTAGGGTAGTCTTCGTGGCGCAATAGGCACCAAAGACTGGCCTCCAGACTGTGCATAACATAGCCATCAGAAGCAATCGCCTCTTCCGGAAGTGCGGCGATGTTGCCACTCAAAATGCGTTGAAAAAGTTGTTGCTCTCCGTAGGAAATGTCTTTTTGCTTTAAAAAGGAGGAAAACTCATTGTTCGTAAAATGGTAGGCTTCTTCTTTTGTCTTTTTGTTCGCAATTTGATGAAAGAATCGCAAATAATAGAAACAACACAAGGCCGAACGAATATGGCCATGCGTCAGGGCCGACACTTCCCAAACACGGTCAAACTGCTCCTCCAACGAAAGTTGATGAATGGAGAAATAGAGAGGAAGAATCCTCATCAATGCTCCGTTTCCATTGGTGTACTCGTCTGCTTCCCATTGTAATTCTTTGAGCGCATCCAAATCTCCATGAGAGAGGATTTCGGCCAATACACCGATAGCTCGATGGGTGGTCATACCAATATCAAAGACTTCACCATGTGGCGTCCATATTTCAGCTTTGCGCCAAGCCACAAATTTCCGAGCAATATCTGCCAGGTCATAACCTTTTGCCAGGCTATCCGCTAAACAGAAGGTAAGCGAGGAATCATCCGACCAGGTACCAGGTGGTTGGTTATATGTACCGTAGCCGCGAACACCTATAACGGGTTCAGTTGCAAGTTTGCTACGGTCTTCAAACTCTACAGGCACGCCCAAAGCGTCACCAACGGCTAAGCCTATAATTGCACTGTGGATGATTGATGGCATATTTTGTTTTTTTTCGCTTAACGCTATTTTACCAATTCCAAAATCCGTTGCATTCCTTCCAACGGCGTTTCAAACCATTCCTGTGCTGCGGTCATTTTTTCTTTGGGTTGAGAGCTACACAGCCCCAACACATACATTCCTGCTGCGGTTCCTGCTTCCGACCCCGCTGGGGAGTCTTCCAAAACCAGGCAGGATTCGGGCGCAACGCCGAGCTGCTTCGCAGCGAGTAAATACATCTCTGGATGTGGTTTCAGCTGCTTCACATCGGAAGAGGTCACTACTTTTTTCATGAAGCGATCCACTGGGGTAGAACGGAAAACATATTCCGTGTCTTGCCTGGAGCTATTTGTTGCGATAGCCAGTGGAAGATGTCTTGCTAATGCTTCCAAAATGGCTTCCACACCTGGAAAAGCCTGGTTCTTTTTTACAACCAGCTCATAGAACAATGCTTCTTTCTCCTGTTGTAATGTTCTCCGAGGAATCGAGAGTTGATGCTCATCAATTACGCCTTGGGCAAGAAATCGGTCTGCTGTGCCAATCCACTGCTCAAACCAGTGCTCGTCATAATGGAAACCACGTTTGGCAAGTACCCTTAGCCACGCTTCACAATGAACACTTTCTGTCTGTACCAGGGTGCCATCAAGATCAAAAATAATGGCAGAAATGGGGTAGGGGATTTTCATGGCGCGAAGGTAGGAGCGCAAATAATAAAAATGACCTAATCAGTATTATTTTTTTGTCAATAAAAAGCGCGATGAGAACATCTTTTCTTGATTCCTCATCGCGCTTTGATCCGTTATTTCGGTGCTCTATCTAGCTTTTATGTTCCACTAATACTGAAGAACAATCTTCTTGACCATGCTGGTTGCTCCCTGGCGGACTTCCAGAAAATAAGCACCCGGGCCATTTTGGGAGATGTCAATATCATCACTAAAAGTACCTTGGTATTCCCCTAAGTCGAACGAATAAATCAAACGTCCTTCCCCATTAAAAACGCGAATACTGGTTTCACCTCTTTGAGGTAGCTCAAATTCCAGGCGAAACATCCCACGGTTGGGGTTGGGGAACAACTGTATGTTTTCAATGGTGAGATTGTTAATCAAAGGCATATCCACCCCGCGACGAGCCATTTCCTCCGCGTCTTCTTTGTCCATATCTGTCATATCTACCTTGATGCGATCCATGTCAATGGCGGGTGATTCATCGTCAATTTCACGATCAGGGTTGTTGCTGAAGCTTTCGTCGTAGTTGTAGTCGTACCAGTTGTTTTCGTTGCGGCTTTCGCCGTTTTCGTCACATTCTGAACCCATTACGGCAATCGCTGTCTGTGGCTGACCATCACGGATGAACCCCACTGCGATCTCCTTGCCAACATTGGTGCCATTGATGACGGCACTCAAGTCGCCCCAATCAATAATGGGCTTTCCTGCCAAGCTGGTAATAATATCGCCACTTTGCAATCCTGCGGCTTTAGCTGCCGAGTTGCGAACGATATTTACCGGAACACCTTTTCGATCATTTTCATTGTGGTTATTGCTGACCCCAAAGAAAGGCTCTTCGGCACAGGGAACAGAGAACTCATCATCAGAAGATTCTCCCAGAACAACGTTTGCGCGCATCGTTTGACCATTGCGAATGTAGGTTACAACCACTTCGTCGCCCGGACTAAACTTGTGGAGTGCACTCGTCAGTGAGCGGTCTTCACTCATCTCATAATCATTAACAGCAATCACATAATCCAGTGGCTCTAGCCCGGCAGCTTCGGCGGCTGAACCTCGAATGATGCGTTTCACATAACTGCCGTAAGGATTAGGAAGTTCCAGCTTACTGGCTTTGTTGCGGTCCATGTGGCCAGAGTAAATGCCTAAATAACCGCGACCCATTTTTAGACTTGGATCATCTTCAGCGCCAATGTTTCCGCTTGCGCGCTGAGGCGTATTGTTGCGCGTGTAAGCGATCTCGATGGGGTCACCTTCTTCCATGTTATTCAATATCACGCTGATATCATGCCAGTCGATCATTGGTTGTCCATTGATAGCGGTGATAATATCGCCATCGTCAAGGCCCAGTTTCATCGCGGTGGAATTACGTACCGTCGTTATGCGTACCCCCAATTTATCGTTATCATTTTCATCATGTTCACGGACTCCCAAAAATGCAGAACCACCGTAGTGTTCGCTATTAGAGTCGCTGGGGCGGCCTAAGGTGATAGGGAGGGTCATTTTTTTTCCCTGACGGACGATTTGTAGATCGACTTTATCACCTGGGCGATGCTTAGCTAGCAGTTCGGTTAAGCCGGTATTCCGGTCAACTGTCTCATTGTTCATGCCGATGATGTAGTCAAATGGCTTCAGACCAGCAGCAGCTGCAGCTGTTCCTTCGTAAACATATTGAATCATATCTCCATCATCAGTAGGAAGATTCAGTATGTCCGCCTTGTCATCACTGATTTCAGTAGTGCTAACTCCCAGAAAAGCCCGGTTGCTGTTGTTATCGTAGTAGTTGTAATGGCGTTGAGCCTGAAGAGAAAAAAGACTAGTAGTAAAAAGGAGTATCAAGAGGTGTCTCATTGCGATAAAATTTGTTTGGTGAAAAGACATTACATTTGACCTATCGTTGCATATACCATCGCTTTTTTACTAAATTTTGTTGTAACAAAAAAAACACTCCATGCGGAGCTTACTTGCATTATTCGTCACCGTGGTGATTTTTTCCTTAATGGGATGCAAAACCACACAACCTACCCGACCTTTGGAGAATTACGAAATTGATGACCGTTTTGCCAATCAGTCCTCTACTATTCGAATTCCGGTCCGGTTAAATATCCAGGAACTAGAGAATTCGCTTAACCAGCAACTCGGGGATGCCCTCTATCGAGATGATAGCTTTAATGATGGTGATAAAATGAAGGTTATCGCGCGAAAAGACGGAACTATCAGGATTACCACAGAGGGAAGTACCATTAACTACCAGGTTCCTCTTGATCTTTGGATACAATACGACCTGGGCTTAGGTAAGGTAGAAGCTACCGGCCGCCTGAATCTGGACTTTTCTACGGTCTATGCCATTAACCATGATTGGAAATTAGCTACACAGACCATTTTACAAAGTCATGAATGGAAAGAACGCCCACGTTTGAAGATGGGCGGAGTCAGTATTCCTGTCCAGTCAATTGCCAATTTGATTTTAAACAGGAGCACTGCAACAATCAGTAATAGCATCGATACCATGGTGGCTAATTCTTTTAAACTTGACGAAACGGTCGCCGAAGCTTGGGAATTGATGTTTAACCCCTACGAAATATCCCCAACCTACCAGACTTGGTTGCTCGTCAATCCAACGGATCTAGGGATGACACCGATCAAAACGGAGAATGGGCAGATGGAAGCTACCATTATTGTTCAGTCAAAACCAGAGCTGCGTTTTGGCCCAAAGCCAGCTGCTAATCCAGTAATAAAATTACCAGATTTTGAATACAGGATGCTCAACGAAAGTGCAGAAGATGGCTTTCAGATTTTCCTGGATGCTACACTGCCCTACGAAGAAGCGGAGCGGCTTACCCAGCAGAGCATCAAAGGAGAACGCTTTGAGCAAGGCAGTCGTTATGTGGTAGTTGAAGACATAGAATTGTTTGGCCAGGGAAACAACCTGGTGATCAACCTTTTACTTTCAGGTAGCTACAATGGCCACATTTATCTCACCGGAGAGCCCGTTTTCAATCCTCGAAGAAATCGGATTGAAGTGGAAGACCTGGAGTACACCTTGGATAGTAAGAACTTTCTCCTCAAGTCGGCAGCTTGGTTAGCGAAAGGGACCCTGAAGAAGAAGCTACAGGAAAACATGGACTATCTGATGGATTATAACCTTAGCGATGCCCAAAAACAAATGCAGGAACAACTGCAAGACTATGAGATAAGCCCAGGGGTAAAACTCCAGGGCGCACTGGATGAATTGAACATCTACAATGCTTACCTGACGACCAACGGCATCAAAGTTGTGATGGCACTGAAGGGGGATTTAGGGGTCATCGTAGATGGCTTAGCAGATTTTGGAATGTAAACACTAAAAATTGGTGGTTCTTTGGCGGACGATTATTATTTTTGCCGGCTATGCGGTTGAAACAACTAGAAATAAAGGGTTTTAAAAGTTTCGCCAACGAAACTCAGGTCAACTTCTCTGAAGATGTGATCGGTATCGTAGGGCCTAACGGAAGTGGTAAATCAAATATCGTTGATGCCATTCGTTGGGTACTAGGGGAGCAGAAGAGTAAAGAATTGCGCCTTGACCAAATGTCGAGTGTGATTTTTAATGGCACCAAGAAGAAGAAAGCTTCCGGGATGGCATCGGTTTCCCTGACCTTTGAAAACACGAAGAACCTTCTCCCTACAGAATACAACACCGTTACCATCACCCGGATGCTGTACCGAACGGGGGAGAGCGAGTACCGCCTCAATGGCGTTACCTGCCGATTGATGGACATTACCAGTCTGTTTTTGGACACCGGAATTGGCTCCAACTCTTATGCCATCATTGCCTTGGGGATGGTAGATGATATCTTGGCAGACAAGGACAATTCCCGCCGTAAAATGTTTGAGCAAGCGGCAGGTATTTCCAAATACAAAATTCGTAAAAAGCAGACCCTCAATAAATTGAAGAATACAACGGATGATCTCGACCGGATCGAAGACCTGTTGTACGAAATCAATGGCAACCTGAGTTCACTCGAAAAACAGGCCAAGCGTGCCAAGAAGTATTTCGAACTAAAGGAAAGCTACAAAGACCTCAGTTTGCAATTGGCCCGAATAAAAATTGATGACCTAAGGGCCAGACACAAAGTGCTCCAGCAGCAACTTACCGAAGAAGAAGACAAATACCGGCAATACGAAATTGATATTACCCAGCTAGAAGCCGGGATAGAGTCGGAACGCAAAGCCCACGTAGATAAAGAAAAAGCACTTTCTGATCGTCAGCGAGACTTGAATAATCTCATCAGTCAGTTGAGAAATAAAGAAAGTGATCGACAAATGCTTAAGCAGCGTTTGCAGTTCATTACCCAAAATCAGGAAAAACTTACCCAGGATATCGCCCAGGCAAAACAGCGACTTACCCAACTGGAGAGCCAACTGGAAGATTACCGGGGAGAATTGAATGCTGAAAAGAGGGTAGAAGCTCGCCTGGAATTAGAATTGACGACTGCGGAAGAAAAGTTGGCACAAATACGCGCTAGCCATGGTTCCGTAAAGGCCAATCTAGACAGTATTGTCGGAGAACAGCAATCTGTCGAACGTGAAGTTTTTGAGCAGGAGAAACGAAGAGCCATTAACCAAAGTCGGATGGATAATTTCGAGCAGCAAAAAGCTCGAAATACCCAGGACATGGCCACTCGTGAGGAGGATATGCGCGATTTGAACGACCGCCTCAAAGCACTGGAAGCCAAGGAAAAAGAAGCGCTCAAAGATGTAGAAGCCCTAGAGTTAGCCGAAGAACAGCGCCAACAAAAAGTTGCGGAATCTGAAGCCCGACTGGAAGACCTCAATCAACGGCGCACCAAAGTCAATCGTACCCTTGATGCCAAGCGCAATGAGTATAAGTTGACCAAGAGCATGATCGAAAGTCTGGAAGGCTTTCCAGAATCGATACGCTTTTTGAATCAAAATAAAAGCTGGAAACAGGATGCTCCTTTGTTATCGGATCTTCTGTACGTTAAGGAGGACTACCGCGTAGCGATTGAGAATTATCTGGAGCCTTACCTGAATTATTACGTGGTCGAGAACCTCGAAGAAGCGTATGAGGCGATTCAGTTGTTGGGGCGTAGCCAAAAAGGCAAAGCCAATTTCTTCATCCTGGATGCTTTCAAAGAATACCTTCCTCCGGCAGAATTTTTGCCCTCAGGGATGCTGTTTGCTGCTGATCTGATTGAAACGGAAGACAAGTATCGCCGACTGGTGGCTTATCTTCTCGAAAAAGTACTCGTCACTGAGGGGGAAGACGTTAAAGCAGCTAATGCTGGAGGCGATTGGATTGTCCTTGGCCGGAGTGGTCGTTTTATTCGTCGACGCTTTAGTGTATCAGGTGGATCAGTGGGTTTGTTTGAAGGAAAGAAGATTGGCCGTAAGAAGAACCTGGAAATCCTGGAAAAAGCCATCGCTCAGGGCGAAAGAGAAGAGCAAAAGCTCTCAACGGAATACTTTCAGGAGAAAAACGACCTGGAGCGCCTAAAGCAGCAACGCAGTCAGCAAGGAATTCAACAGGCGCGGCAGGCACTGAATCAAATTTCACAACAGAAAGTTTCCTTGCTTACCAGGCTTGAGAATTTCCAGTCGTTCATGAGTGATATGCTCCAGAAAAATGAGCAGTTGCAAGCGGACATCCGCCGCATGGAGGAAGAAAACAAGGAAATCGAAGCCCAACTGGCAGGCGGCCAACGACGAGTAGCAGAAATAAAAGCGCAAATCGCTAATACCGACGGTAGCTACCGGGAAATTGCCGAAGAATTAAGTGCTGCTTCTGCCGCTTTCAATGAGAAGAACATCTCCTTTATTCGTCAGCAAAACCGGGTGACGGCACTTCAGCAGGAACTGTCTTTTCGCGAAAAGCAACTTACGGAAATCAACACCGTCCGCAAAAGCAATGAAGCCTCATTGCTTGGTAGCCAAGAAGAGATTCAAAATACGCAGACCAAAGTCGATGATTTAGAGATTGAACTTCAGGGGCTTTACGAAGAAAAAACCAAGCGAGAAGCTGGTTTAACAGCGGCTGAACAGGCATACTTTGAAGCACGTGGTGGCATCAATGAGTTGGAAGACAAGCTTCGCAAAGTGGGTCGCCTGCGCCAGGATGCCCAAATCTTGATCAACCAACTGAAAGACAAATTCAGTAGTGTAAAATTCGACATCAGTACGGTGGCCCAACGCCTACGGATAGAGTTCTCGATTGACGTGAATGAGTTTATCAACCAAGAGGCAGAGATCGATGAGCAGGTTGAAAAAATGGATCCTACCGAGCTCGAACTCAAGGTAGAACGCATGAAAAGCCGGATCGACAACTACGGCGAGATCAACCCCATGGCCGTCGAAGCCTACGATGAGATGAAAGAACGCTTTGACACCATCACCACCCAGCGAGAGGATATTGTGGCAGCCAAAGACTCTTTGATTCAAACCATCAAGGAAATTGAAGAAACGGCTACCGTTCAGTTTTTGGATGCCTTTGACAAGGCCCGGATTTACTTTATTGATGTATTTCGCAGTCTCTTTACGGAAGATGACAACTGTGACCTGATCTTGCTCGAACCGGAAAATCCACTGGAATCAAAGATCGAAATCGTAGCGAAGCCTAAAGGGAAACGCCCACAATCTATCAGCCAGTTATCGGGTGGAGAAAAAACATTAACGGCCACGGCCTTGCTTTTTGCCCTTTACCTGCTTAAGCCTGCACCGTTCTGTATTTTCGATGAGGTCGACGCCCCTCTGGATGATGCCAACATCACCAAGTTCAACCGCATCATCAAGAAATTCAGTAAGGAAAGCCAGTTCATCATCGTCACCCACAACAAGCTCACCATGGAAGCTGTAGATACCATCTACGGTGTATTCACCAATGAGAAAGAGGGAAGTGGGGTACTACCCGTAGAATTCTCGGAATTGGATGGTAGTGGCTTCTTTAAGGCCGCGCAAACGACGTAACCCGTAGTCTGGGCTTCAGCCCGGACGTGTAATTTTCACTTTAGCTTGACCACAAAAAATTTCAGAGAAGGTTTAAAATGTAGTTGGATAAGATTTTGCCTAGCTTTTGATCTGGCCGGGCTGAAGCCCAGCCTACGATTATTCCTCTTCCTGATACCTATCTCTTCCCGAACGATCAATGACCGTGCTACTTGCTTGCTGTGTGCCCTGGAGGACAACGTCGAGGATATTTACGTGAGCGGGTTGTTGGGCAATAAAGTATACGGTGGCTGCCACATCACGACTGGTCAGTGGTTGAAATCCTTCGTAGATGTTTGCTTTTTCCTGATCACCATCAAAGCGTACCAGTGCGAATTCAGTTTCTTCCACGTGGGCCGGAGCTACCTGGCTCACCCGCACACCATGCTGGTGTAAATCAAGTCGCATACTCTTGGTGAGGGCATCTACTGCAAATTTGGTGGCGCAGTAGACGTTGCCTTTAGGGTAAACCTCTTTGCCCGCAGTAGAGGCAACATTGATGACGTGCCCATGTCCGCGAGCCACCATGCCCGGGGTGACCGCTCTGGTAAGGTAGAGCAGGCCTTTGATATTGGTATCAATCATTTCATCCCAATGCTCAAGATGCCCTTCGTGAATAGGATCAAAGCCCTTGGCTTTACCCGCATTATTCATCAATATATCAATCGTAGACCACTCTGCGGGCAGACTATCGATAGCAGCTTGCACAGCCTCTGCAGAACGTACATCAAAGACGAGTAGGTGAGACTCCGTGCCGTAGCGTTCCTTCCACTCTTGTTGGAGGGCTTGAAGTCTTTCAGCCCTGCGGCCAGTGATGATAAGCCGATAGCCATTGGCAGCAAACTTAGCGGCCGTCGCTTTACCAATTCCTGAAGTAGCTCCCGTGATCAGGATACATTTCCCTTTACCCGCTTCGCTTTCCAAAAGCGCAGAAGCTTCTCGTTGCTGAATCAGGGCTTCTAATCGGCTTACATTGTCCTTGAGGGCTTGTAAGGTGTTTTGTTCTTGTTGAAGATCAGATTTATGGGCCATAAGCTTGAAGACCGCGTCATTTTCTGGAGTTTTGAACTCCGGGTTAATGGAAATAGCTTGTTGATAAGCATGGTAAGCTTGCTCGTGTTCATGCTGGCGATGGTGCAAAAGTGCCAAGTCATAATAAACAAAAGAGTGCTCAGGATTGATCTCTATGGTTTTTTGAAATGCCTTTAGTGCTTTTTTAGGATGATCAAGTGCACCGGCATATAAGAGCCCTAGTTGATAATAAGCATCCTCGGGAGTACCTTCTCTTTTTGCAGCTTCCTTAAAGTATTTTACCGCTTTTCCCGTAGCGTTAGGCTCTGCTTGAAGGCTTAATTCGCCTAAGCGAAACCATACATCAGCTCCCTGTTCATTGATGCTCACCAGGCGGGCCAAATATTTTCTAGCAAGGGCTGGTTGTCCTGCTAAATCGGCCAATTCTGCTGCTAGAAACAAGCCATTTTCGTGTTGCGGATTTTTGGTTAGCAAAAAGTTGACCTGCTCACTGGCTTCTTCCGCACGATCATCCTGTGCAAGTAGTAGCGCATAATTGTAGCGCAAAGCTTCATTGTTAGGAAAAGATTCAAGCCCGGCTTCTAACAATGTTATACCATCACTCATAGCGTCGCTATCGGCTAAGCGCCATGCTTTTTCCACTAGCAATTCGGCTTCTTCCTCCACATCCTCTTGTGCCTCATTCTCGGAGGGATCGCCTTCTAGCACCTCCATCCCAAAATCTTCTTCTTCCGGATGTTCTTCTGGTTCTCCTTCTAATATCTCTATGCCAAAGTCTTCTTGATTATCGCCATTTTCCTTTTCTTCTTCATCGAAGGTAGGAGTGGAAGGGAGTAAGTCTATTCCTGGTATACCGGTTAAATCCAGAGGTGGGACTTCTTCTTCCGCTGTTTCTGTTGCTACAACTTCCGCTACTGTTGGGGTTTCCGGTTGCGTTGGTGTTGGGGTTTCCTCTGCAAAGCTTTCGCGGAAAGCATCTCCTGCCTCAGTTTCATCCAGGAAGATGAAAAGTTGCTGATAAGCATTGTGTTGGAATTGGTAAAGTTCTAAATGTAGGTTACTACGCAAAAGGCGGATAAACTCTCCGGCTTCCCCTGAAATATCCCGAACTGCTTTCAAGTGGCTTGCAAATCCTTCATTATCCAGGCGTTCATCTTCCCGTTTTTGACGACGTAAATCGAGGTAGCGATCTTGCCAGAAGTTGATGTATTGAATAATGTCAGAAACCCTTTCAAAACTGGTAGCAACAACTTCTTTTTCACCATTTTCCGCCAACCTGTAGCCGGGAATAACCACCGGCAGTACATCGTGGCCATGTTCATTGAGCATACTCAATCCGCTCTCCATACACTTGGTAGAACGAAGGAAATTATCACTGATCAATAAAATAATGGCGCCTTCAAATCCTTTTAGCTTACTGGCCAGGCTTTGTTCCTGGTCTCTTTGAATAGCTACTTTTTGCAAGGTGATGACCGGTGCCAAATCAGTGGCAATCTTACTTGCAACCTCTTCGTTTTCAGCACAGTAAGCTAGTGATACGGGGATGTTTAATGTTTGCATAGTTGGATTTAGCTAAAAGCGAAAAAGTTTAGGATGCTGAAAGCAATTGTTGAATGCTTTGCTCGAATTCTTCTTGGAAAGCCTCGAAGCGGGAGGTAGCTGGCCCATCAAATCCTGTATGAATTTTTCTTACCCGATTTTCCTTATCAATGAAAAGCAAGGTAGGGTAGGAGATGATTTCGTTGAGCATGGGCAATGCCTTGGAAGCTTCTTCTTTGTCGTAATAGCCTCCCCAAAGAACAGGATAAGGAATTTCATTGCGTTCTTGATAGCGTCCAAGTGCGGCCAATGCTCTTTCCTCGTCTCGATAACGCTCAAAACCAATGCTTATTACCTGAAGGTCAGGATGAGGGTTTTTTGAAAAATAATCCAATAAGAACTGGGTCTCGTCCTTGCAATTAGGGCACCATGTCCCCATCAGTTGCACGAGTTTAGCCTTGCCGGCAAATGCTTCATCAGATAGACTCACTGGCTCCCCTTTGGTATTAGGGAACGTAAAATCGATAGCTTGGCCGCCATCAATGACCTTCGTCAACTCATAGGGGCTTTTGAGTGTAGCTTCCGAGTTTCGACGCGCTTCCCAAATGGTGCGATAGTGTTTGCCAGAACGGAAAGAACCTACCATTGTTTCGTTATCAGCATCAATCTGAGCCTCAAACAAAAAAGCATGTGCACCATCGAAAACTGATAAATAAGCTTTATTGCCAGAGACTTCTCCTTCCAGATAGCGATAATCGCCTGTTTCCGTACGGAAAGTGCCGCTGAGCTGGTTGTTGTTTTGAACAAATTCTCCAATACCTGCAAAGGCTGCTGATTCATCGCCACCAGGGCCAAAGGTAACTTCCCAAATACCGGATAGATCCAGCGCGGGCGCTTTAGGGATTTTAGTAAAACGATGGTTTTCACCAAAATGAGCAATAAAGGGAATGCTGTAATTTTCGCGGTAATTAACGACATATTCTCCCTCAATCAGACCTTCCTCATAGAGCCCTACGATATAAGTATCGTAGATAGGAAAATTGATCCTGATGGAATCTTTTGCCCTGTATTTGCTGCGGCCGAAAGAGACATCTTTGACGACAATCCTTTCATCTCCATTGAGAAACACGATTTGAAAAGTGGTGTCGTCGGTGTATTCTACTTCGAAATTGAAGGGAAGTTCACCATTGGTCACTTCGTCGAAAGTGAGCCCAAGCTTGTCTTCCCGGTACTCGCCTTTAGGATTGGGGGTGACAGCACTAGGATCAAGTTGCAGGACTGCTCGCCAAACACCGGGGGGGATTTTGGTATACGGATTTTCCATCCGCAAACAAGTAGTAAGCGTGAGCAGGGCAATGGCAGCCAAAAGTAAAGGAGCAAGTTTCACAAGCGTAGTTTAAGAACAATAACGGATAAGATCACAAAGGGTTATGATTTGCTCCCTTTAAAGTGATCATCTTTGTATTTAAAAAGGATATTGAAGGAAGTCAGACTACCGTAAATCCTGGTGATGTACTGCTGAAGGTTCACTTTCTCTTCGTCAATCAGCGCACTGCTATTGATTCTTTGCTCCATCACCCGCAAGCGATCTCTGACCATTACGATTTTGTGGAAGAAGGTATCAATTTCCATTTCTTTTTCCTTCATATCCGGGTCTTCCGGACGAAGGATAAGCGTGCCGTTGATCCACTTGTCGCCTAACTCCACTTTTTCTTCCAGACCATTGTAGGTCTTTAAAATTTTGATCAGTGCCTTTTCTGCTTCGGTAAAGCTTACTTCTTCTTCCGCTGTAATGGCTTCCACGACTTCCCATTTGTCATAATCGCGGCCTACCAGCTTTACGCCATAAAGCGTAAAAGTCAATTCATAAGCAGCCGGATGCAGTCGAATAACTACACCATCACCATAGGCGGGATGTTTTACCCGCGATCCTACTCCTAATACTCCTTCCATATTTTAAGACTATCCTTTTGGGTTAAAAATCAGGAATTTAATATTTCCATATCCAAATCTCCTTCCGATTTGGCGATCAAAGTAGAAACGGTTGCGTCACCAGTGACATTAACAACTGTTCTACACATATCGAGAATACGATCGACAGGGAAGATGATGGCTATCCAGGCAGGATTTAATCCTACGGATTGCAGGACAACAATCATCATCACCAAGCCTGCTGAAGGCACCGCTGCTGATCCAATCGAGGCCAATGTTGCGGTTAACACAATGGTTGCTTGCTGAGCGATAGACAGATCTACAAAGTGCATTTGAGCCATAAATACGACTGCCACTGCTTGATAAAGGCTCGTGCCATCCATGTTGACAGTCGCTCCAATCGGCAAGACAAAGTTGGATACGTTCTTCGATACACCAAGGTTATCTCTAACACACTCCAGGGTTACTGGTAAGGTAGCAGCACTGGAACTGGTAGAAAAGGCCAGGAATTGTGCTGGACTGATCTTTCTGAAAAAAGCCGCGTAAGGCAGTTCTCTCACAAAAATCTTCATCAACAAGGGGTAGAACACAAAAATCATAAAGGCCAAGCCCGCAACCAAAACAAGGGAATACGCAGCTAATCCTTTGAAAATTTCAATGACCTCTGCCGTTGTACTCGCCATTTTTGCAATGACGCCAGCCATTAGCGCAAAGACAAAAAATGGGGCAGCGTTCATTACCACCTCAACCATCTTCAGAAAAACCTCGTTGGTGCCGTCGATAAAGGCCATCACTGGCTCGGCTTTTTCTCTTGGAATCATCAAAAGAACGATACCGAAAAAGATGCCGAAGAAGATGACTTGCAACATCAATTTTCCGTCTGAAAGCGACTGGAAAATATTTTCGGGGACAAAATCCACGAAAAACTGCAAAGGGCCTGCTTCTTTCATTTGCGAAGCATCCGCCATCTTTTTAGAAAGTGATGGATCTTCCTGTGCACGGTTGAGTTCGTCTACTAATTCAGAAGCCGCAGCATCTCTAAAATTAGCGTAAGCAGGATCCGAAAGAAAATGCTTACCATCCAATATTTCTACACCATCTGTCTGCTGAACCCAAAGCTCATATTTTATCCGGTTCTTGATACGTTGATCTTGTGCGATAGTTGCACCTGGCTGAGCAATATTTACCAAAATGAGGCCAACCCCCACAGCCGCGACGGTTGTAATCAGGTAGGCCGCCATGGTCTTGGCACCCATCCTGCCTAGTTTGGATAAATCAGGTAAGGTGCTGATGCCTGAAATGATAGAAAGTAATACCAAGGGGACAGCAATGAACTTCAACAGGCGGATGAAAATGGTTCCAAATGGATCAATCCAATCAATTGTAAACTTGTTCCAGCCCCACTTCACAGAAAAGAAAGCGTAGATAATACCTAAAAACAGGCCAATAATAATTTTCCAATGCAGCGGTAGGTTCTTCATGAATCGAGGAGGATAGTTAGAAATAGCCCCCAAATTAACGAAATTTCTGATTCAGCGCTTTTTTGTCAATTGATTATCACAAAATAGCGGAGGTTTCACCAGTTCGCTTAATTCTCTTAAGTTTGCCGCATGAGATTGGAAAACGATTTATTGCTACGTGTTGCTCAAGGAGCAGAAGTAGAGCGCCCCCCAGTGTGGCTGATGCGTCAGGCAGGAAGAATATTACCGGAATACCGTGCTTTGCGGGCAAAGCTTAGCGGGTTTAAAGAACTTGTGGAGACCCCCGCCTTGGCGGCAGAGGTAACCCTGCAACCTGTTGATATTCTGGGTGTGGATGCTGCCATTATCTTCTCCGACATATTGGTTATCCCCGAAGCTATGGGGCTGACTTACGAGATGATTGAGAAGAAAGGGCCCTCTTTTCCTACAACGATCAAATCTCGTCAAGACATCGATGATTTGATCACGGGTGAGACAGCGGCTTCAGAACTTACCTACGTTTATGATGCTTTAACCCTCACGAAAAAACAATTAGCCGGTCGGGTGCCGCTGATCGGTTTCGCGGGTGCTCCCTGGACCATCATGGCTTATATGGTGGAAGGTGGCGGAAGCAAAACTTTTTCCAAAGCCCGCAAGATGCTATTCCGTGAACCAGCAATGGCGCATGCACTGCTTGAAAAGATTACCATTACAACCATTGCTTATCTAAAACAGAAGGTCAAGCACGGGGCAGATCTTATCCAGTTGTTTGACTCCTGGGCTGGAATTTTATCTCCTGAGTTGTACCGGGAGTTTGCTATTCCTTATCTACGCCAGATTACTGAAGCATTGCGTGAAGACGGTACGCCAGTGACGATCTTTGCCAAAGATGCCTGGTTTGCGCTTCCTGATTTAGCCGCATTGCCATGCCAGGTGATTGGTTTGGATTGGACGCAGCAACCTGCCGAGTTACGTAAATCTCTCCAAACAGATAAAGCTTTTCAGGGCAACCTTGATCCTTGCCAGCTTTATGCTCCCGGAGAAAAAGTAGCAGCAGCTACTAAAAAAATGCTGAGCACCTTTGGCAAAAAACACATTGCCAACCTTGGCCATGGTGTTTACCCGGATACCCCGCTTGAAGGCGTCAGGGCTTTTATTCAAACGGTACAATCCCACCGCTATTAGCCATTATGGCCAGGTTTGTCGCTCATTTTGGCGGGTTTATCCCCTGGCACCAAAGTGGTCGATTAATTTAATTAAACGAAACAAGCTTTTATTATCCCCTTAGCTTTATTACTTTTGCCACGCTGCAAGCATGAGCATCTGTTGGGGATGTAATAAAAAGACTTGCACAACACCTAAGAAATTCCCGCTTCCATATAAACTGATTTTATGGGTTGGTTCAAGCGACTTAAAGACGGTATTCAGACAGCAACGAGGAACAAGAAAGAAGCTCCTGAGGGGCTTTGGTATAAATGTAAACGTTGTAAAGAAACTTCTACCATGAAGGAGTTGCGGGAAAACGCTTACAAGTGTCCTCACTGCAACTATCATGTAAGAATAGGTTCTTACGATTACTTTGACCTCATCTTCGATGGCAATTTCGATTTGATGTTCGAGGAGTTTCGTTCAAAGGATCATCTTCATTTCGTAGATCTAAAATCTTATCCCGAAAGGCTCAACAGTGCCTATAAAAAAACGGGACTTACGGATGCTATTACCGTTGCGAAAGGCAAGGTCAATCGCCGCCCACTGGTTATTGCAGCGATGGATTTTCAGTTTATCGGAGGTTCCATGGGCTCGGTTGTGGGGGAAAGAATTTCTCGTGCTATTGACCATTGCCGTGAGACCCGCACGCCCTTCATGATTATTTCCAAGACGGGTGGTGCCCGAATGATGGAATCTGCTTTCAGCTTGATGCAGATGGCGAAAACATCTGCTAAGCTGAGTACCCTGGCCAAAGCTGGCGTGCCTTATTTCTCTTTTATGACAGATCCTACCACGGGAGGCGTTACGGCTTCTTTCGCAATGCTGGGGGATATCAACTTTGCGGAACCAGAAGCACTGATTGGTTTTGCGGGTCCTCGTGTCATCAAAGAAACGATTAAAAAAGAGCTGCCTGAAGGATTTCAAACTTCGGAATTTGTACTGGAGCACGGTTTCCTTGATTTCATTGTAGATAGAAAAGATCTTAAAGAGCGGATCTCCGATCTACTCCAGCTTTTTGAGAAGTAATGCGCTTCGTCAACCACCTGTCTGAAGTATTCATTATCGCATACTCTTGAGTGATTGAACCCTATTCGTTGTGGTTCGCTCACAACAACAGTATTAATACCACAGAAAGATGGATAAAAGCATACTCGCTTTGGTTATTATCTTGACCACCAATTTCCTTGCTGCTCAAGATGCTACCCCTCCCGTTTTGAATCCTTTAATGTATAAGATTGCTGAAGCTGCCTCACCTGCCCGCTTGGAAGCTGATATCCGTACATTGGTCAATTTTGGTACCCGCCACACCTTAAGTGATACCCTTTCTGAAACGCGGGGGATCGGAGCCGCGCGCCGTTGGATCAAAGCAAGTTTCGATAAAATCAGTACAGATTGTGATGATTGTCTTCAAGTGGAATACCAAAGAACACTGGTGCCAGCGGCAGATAATCGCCGTATTCCTGAGGACACCTGGGTCGTCAATGTAATGGCGATCCAAAAAGGAACGCGCTACCCCAACCGTTACGTCATCATGAGCGGGGATATTGATTCTCGCGTGAGTGATCCCTTGAATGGTACGGATGATTCTCCCGGTGCCAATGACAATGCCAGTGGTATGGCCGGGGTGATTGAAGCTGCCAGAGTGCTTTCAAAATACGAATTCCCGGTCTCAATTATTTATGTGGGACTTTCTGGCGAGGAGCAAGGTCTTTTTGGAGGGCAGCATCTGGCACAAAAAGCCCTTGATGAAGGATGGGAAATTCTCGGCGTCCTCAACAATGACATGATTGGTAATATTGAAGGTATCGATGGCGTCATTGACAATACGACATTTCGGGTTTTCAGTGAACCCACACCTCCTAATGAGACCGAGCAAGAGCGGATCTGGCGTCGTTTTTATGGTGGTGAAGTCGACGGGCCATCACGCCAATTGGCAAGGTATATCGACAAAATGACCGAGCAGTTTTTTACCAACCTTGACGCCATTATGATCTATCGTCTGGATCGCTTTGGCAGAGGAGGTCACCATCGCCCCTTCAACGACCTGGGCTTCCCGGGGGTGCGCATCATGGAAACCCACGAAAATTACAACCGCCAACACCAGGATTTAAGGACCGAAGACGGAATAGCCTACGGTGATGTGATAGAAGGTGTGAATTTTGAATATGCCGCGAAATTGACGGGCGTCAATATGGTCACCCTCGCCTCGCTGGCAAGCGCCCCGCCAGCTCCAGAAGGTTTGATGATTGGCGGAGCAGTACAACCTTCGACGCTACTCGAATGGAATGCCAGTGAAGATCCTGATTTGGCCGGGTACGTTGTCTACTGGAGAGATACAACCGCTCCCCAATGGCAACATGCACGCTATTTTCCGGCGAATACAACGGCGGTAGAACTCACCGGCATCGTGATTGATAACTATCTCTTCGGAGTAGCCAGCATTGGAAAAAATGGCGATCAAAGCTTGGTCTCCTATCCACGTACGTTGATTCCAAGGCGACGATAATTACAAACACCTTCTCGTTAACCTAGCAAGTAATTAAGGGTATGAAACGTTTCTTATTAATACTATTCTGCTTAATTCCTTTACTAAACTACAGCCAGCAGGTAGACCTGGTTCCAGCACGGTTCCCTTTTGAAGAGACACTGGAATACAATCCTGGTATCCAGTCGCCAGCCGATTTTCTGGGATATGAGTTAGGCGAACGATTTACCGAATACCATCGCTCAGTGGCTTATTTCAAATACCTGGCAAGCCAATCCGATCGGATCACGCTCCAGCAATATGGAGAAACGTACGAGCAACGGCCTCTGATTAATTTGGTAATAAGCAGTCCTGAAAACCATGCCCGCATGGAGACCTTGCGCGAGCGGCACCTGAAGTTAATGGATGCTAATTTCGCCGCCAGTGAAGAAGGTAAGAAGGTCATCGCCAATGACCCGGTATTCACTTCGTTTAGCTATAACATTCACGGTAATGAGGCTTCCTCTACCGAAGCAGCAATGCAAGTAGCTTATCGCCTGGCGGCAGTCAATGACAAGGAAACGGCCCAGGTTTTGGCAAAAAGCGTCATCCTGATGTTCGTCTGCATCAACCCCGATGGCCGCGACCGATACGTCTACTGGATCAATGGTGCTGGCCGCCAGCAACCGGGTATCAATCCCAATGATTTTGAACATTTCGCTCCCTGGCCAAATGGCCGAACCAATCATTATTGGTTTGATTTGAATAGAGACTGGATCTGGGGTGTGCACCCAGAGTCGCGTGGGCATACTGCCGAGTACCAACGTTGGATGCCTCAGGTTCACGTAGATTACCATGAGCAAGGCTATAATTCCAATTATTTCACCGCTCCGGGCGCAACCCCACGCAACCTGCTTTTGCCGGACAGTTACGAAGCTTGGAGTGATACCTTTGGTCGTGCCAATATTGCGGCTTTTGATGAAGAAGGCCTGATGTATTTTACCCGTGATCGTTTTGACTTTTTCTACCCAGGCTACGGTTCGTCGTATCCTAGCGTGATGGGCGCAATAGGGATGCTTACGGAGCAAGGAGGAATCGGTGCTGGCCGAGCGATTACTACCGACGATGGTTATATTCTCACATTCAGACAACGCATCTTTGATCATTACACGACTTCATTGGCAACGATCAAGAAGGCTGCCGCTCGCCGACAAGCTTTACTGGAATACAGCGTTGCAGCATGGAATCCTAAAAACGCCAAGTCTCCCCATCAAAGTTTTGTGATTCGCAACGAAGAAGGTGGTTTTTTGGAAGACTTCCTCCGTGTATTAGAGCGTCAGGGTGTTGTCGTCGAACAAGCAACCAGTGATTTTCGTCTTGACAATTGCCTGGATTACCGTACAGGAAAAAGGGAGACGGCACAGTTTTCCAAAGGTGATTATATTATTTCTGCTCAGCAGCCTCGCCACCTGCTTGTACACAGTATGCTCGACCGAAATCTTGCGATTGAAGATTCTGTGATGTACGACATGGCTACATGGTCGGCTCCTCTGGCCTATAACCTGGAAGCTTACTCAAGCACACTCTCACCTAAAGTGGCAAGCACCAAAGTAACTAAACTAGACCGGAACGGGAGTGTGGATATTTCTTCCTTAGCGGATAAACCGGTTTATGCTTATTTGATTGATTGGCAGCAGCGGTGGGCACCGAAAGCCTTAGCAGAATTATGGGAGAAAGGCTACAGGGTACGTTCGGCAGTTGCGCCTTTTTCTAATGGTGATGAAGCCTACTCGGCAGGAACACTGATCGTTTTGCGAGGGCGAAACCTGGAAAAGGAAGGCGATTTATCTACGGATATGAATAGTATTGCTGCGAGTTGTGGTGTGAAGATCAAAGCCTTGCCCACGGGGCGCATGAGCGATGGCTTTGACCTGGCTTCCAGCAGGAACCGCCCCGTAGATAAGCCACGCGTAGCCATGCTGGTAGAACCACCTTTTGATACCTACACTAGTGGGCAGGTTTATTTTCTTTTTGATCAGGAGACAGCTTTCCCTATTGATCGAATCCGTACTTCTGTTTTTGCTCAGACCAGTTTGCCGAAATTTGGCGAGCGCTATGGTTATGCTGATATCAACGATTACGATGTACTCATTTTGCCCGATGCCAGTGATCTACACCGTATTTTCTGGCAAGAACAACGCATGGAAATAAATCAGTGGCTGGAACGCGGAGGTACATTAATCGCAATGGAAGAAGCAGCTAGCTACTTTACGACAGAAGGAAAATTTGGCAAGCTGGAAATGGTGAAAAATTCACCAGACACGAGTAGTGCTGCCAAGTACCTTACCTACGCTGAACAAGAGGAGTACCGAGGCCTCAGACGTATTCCTGGTTCAGCACTACGTACCAAGATGGATATCACTCACCCTCTCGCTTTTGGGGTAAAGCCCGAAGTTTTTGGTTTGAAGCTGAATACTTATGCATTGGAGCCTGTAGTGGGGTTGGAATCGGTAGGTACTTATCATGCCACTTCTAAGGAATTACTTACGGCAGGCTATGCTTCCACTGCAAACCTGGAGCGCCTGGCTGGAAAAACTTTCGCAGGTGTACAGCGCATCGGTAAGGGTAAAGTGGTTTATTTATTTGATAATCCACACTACCGAATGTTCTGGCGTGGCCACAGTAGGATGATGCAAAATGCAGCTTTCCTATTGCCCGGCTTTTAGATAAACTTTAAGGAAGTTTTCAAAGAAATAGAGCTTATGGCGACCAAAAATTTCGGAGCAATAATGGATCGAACCCTCAAGTTGATCCGTCAAAACTATCTGCAAGCTTTTCGAGATCAACAGGCTGATATCACTACAGAACAGTGGGTCTTGTTGGATCGCTTGGCCGAAGGTGATGGGATATCCCAAACCGATTTAGCCAATGACAGTTTTAAAAATGCACCTACGGTTTCGCGAATCATCACCTTACTCGCCAAGAAGAAACTGATACGCAAGAAACAATCCTCCGAGGATCGTCGCCAGTATTTAATCTACCTTACTAAAGAAGGAAGGCAGCTTCATGAAAACGTTTTGCCTTCCGTTTTGGCATTACGCACCCAAGGCTGGCAACATTTGTCAGAAAAAGACTACAAAGACTTCGTCCGAATCATGGATCAAATAGGGGAGAACTTTAGTTAACTTTTATCTACGAAGGATTTTTCACTAGTAATGGTTCGAGGACTTTTAGCACATTACTGGCTACGATCTCTTGGCCTTCTTTGTTGGGGTGAATACGATCGGGAAGATTTAAACGCTCAATACCACCTACATCGGCCAACAGGAATGGGATGAGTGTAATGTCTTTCTCACGAGCCAAGTCCCGGTAAATCTTTCGGAATTCTTGGGTATAATCATTTCCCATATTTGGGGGAGCTTCCATACCTGCCAAAACCAATTTTACATCAGGATACTTGTTACGGACCGCGTCGAGAATGGCGGCCAGGTTTTCTCTGGTAACCTCCAGATCAAAACCTCTTAATACATCGTTACCTCCAAGTTCCAAAACAAAAATATCCATAGACTGTTCCATGACCCAATCAATCCGATTGCGGCCACCAGCAGTGGTTTCTCCACTTAGTCCAGCGTTGATGACTTCGTAATGATAGCCCATAGCATCCAGCCTGCGTTGTATAATTGACGGAAAAGAAAATTGTTCGTCCAAGCCATAACCAGCAGTAAGGCTATTGCCAAAAAACACAATTCTAGGTCGGTTTTTTTGTTGAGGAGTGTCGTTGTCTTGAGCGGAAGAAACCTCTTCTGTGAGCTCTTTTTCGCCAGCGGCAACTTGGGATTCACTTTGTCCACAATTGCTGAGGAGTAGCAAGCTTGCAAAAAGAGACGCTATTAGAATGCTTCGTTTGGCCATGTTTTTTTGTTTTAGCGAGTGTTAGTCGACCCCGGAGTAGAATTCATCCAGTAATTTGCCTTTTTTTATCGATTATCAGTGTTCTTGTACATCCAATTCACCTTAAGGCTGTTATTAATGATCAAGATTCAATCACTGTAAGCCGGGTAAAAGTAATACCAAACTTACTCAACGAGCCTGCACCCAATAAAGTTTATTCTTCTATGTCTACAATTCTTGCTGTCGAGCAATTGAGCCAGACCTACCGGTCTGGTGACCGATCCTTAACTGTTTTACAAGATGTTTCTTTTTCCATAGCCGCTGGCGAGAGCCTTGCCATAGTAGGTCCCTCTGGTAGTGGCAAGACCACCTTATTGGGGCTTTGTGCCGGCCTGGACCGGGCAGGCGAGGGTAAAGTTATTCTTTGTGATGCACTACTCAATACCCTCGACGAAGATGCCCGCGCTGCCGTACGCAACCAATATGTAGGTTTTATTTTCCAAAATTTTCAACTTATTCCTACCCTTACCGCTCTAGAGAATGTAATGATTCCAGCAGAGTTGAACGGTAAAAAGAATGCACAACAAAAAGCCAAAGCCTTGTTAAGCAAAGTGGGATTGGGTGATCGCATGGATCATTATCCTACCCAGCTGTCTGGAGGAGAGCAACAGCGGGTAGCACTTGCTCGAGCTTTCTGCAATGAACCTAAAATTTTGTTTGCTGACGAACCTACCGGCAATCTTGATGGTAGTACGGGACAAATGGTCGAAGAGCTTTTGTTTGAGCTCAATAAAGAAATGGGCACGACCTTGGTTATTGTTACCCATGATCCGGAACTTGCCGCTAAAACCCAGCGAATCATCCAACTCAAAGGTGGCCAAGTGGTTGCTGATACGTCCACTACCCAAAACGCCTAAGTAATGAGAGATTGGTCCTTTATTCGTCGACTTGCGTGGCGGGATTCCCGCAAAAACCGAGGTCGACTAGTGCTTTTTATGTCTTCCATTATTTTGGGCATTGCTGCCTTGGTAGCCATAAATTCCTTCAACTATAACCTCCAACGAGACATTGATGAACAAGCGGCTTCGCTGCTGGGAGCCGATCTGGTCGTAAGCGGTAATCGCCCAGTTAGTGAAGCATTAGACTCCATCTTAGCTACTTTGCCGGGAGAAGAGGCTTCCAAACTGGAACTCTTTTCTATGGCTTACTTCCCCCAAATTGAACACAGCCAGTTTATCCGCCTGCAAGGATTAGTGGGAAACTTTCCTTTTTATGGCCAACTTAAAACAGCTCCGGCAGATGCCCGTAAGCAACTAACGGAAGGCAACTATGCCCTGGTTGATCGGGGCTTTATGGAGCAGTTTCAAGTAAAAACGGGGGATAGTATTCGTCTTGGATCCCAGGACTTCCTCATCGCAGGAGAACTTTTAAACGATTTTGCCAGTGCCAATGTCGCTGCTGGTTTTGCTCCTCCAGTATACATTTCTCAAGAAAATATGGAAGCTACCGGTCTGATTACGGCGGGTAGTTTGGTGAATTACAACTATTATTATAAGCTACCCAAAGACTACGATATCGCGCAGTGGGTGGACAGCCAAGAGGAAGAATTCCGCAACGAAAGCCTCCGTTTGCAAACGGTACAAGGGCAAAAAGAAAACTTAAGTGATGCCTTTTCTGGGCTCAACTCCTTTTTAAACCTTGTAGCCCTAGTGTCTCTTTTACTAGGATGTATTGGGGTGGCTAGCAGTGTGTTGATCTATGTGAAAACAAAAATTCCTTCTATTGCCGTGCTTAGGTGCTTAGGTATGAAGGGTAGCGATATTTTCTGGGTTTACTTACTCCAAATTCGTACCATCGGTGGGATAGGCGTCATCTTGGGGGTCATTCTGGGCACGGTGGTGCAACTGGCATTACCGCAATTGTTTCAGGATTTCCTCCCGTTGGAAGTGACCACCGAGATTTCCTGGAAAGCAATTGCAGAGGGAGCTGTGATAGGAATGGTCATTACCATGTTGTTTGCGCTGGTGCCACTTTTACCGATCCGGCGAATTAGTCCGCTTAGGATATTGCGAGCTTCCTTCGAAGACGATGTCCAGGCTCGTGACTGGGTACAATGGGGCGTTTTTGGAGCGATAGGACTATCGCTACTGGCGTTTCTTTGGTATTTGACGAGGGACTTTGTTAGCGGATTAATGTTTACCCTTGGACTAGCTTTTTCTTTCTTGCTGTTATTTGCAGTGGCACGTTTGATCATTTGGGGAGTAAAACGCTTTTTCCCCAGACAATGGAGTTTTGTCTTTAGGCAAGGCTTAGCCAACTTGTTTCGCCCTAATAACCAAACGGTTACCTTATTGGTGTCAATCGGATTGGGAACCGCTATTCTGACCACCTTGTTTATTGTACAAGGACTTCTACTTTCCAATGTACAGGAAATGGATGCGGGCAACCAGCCCAATGTGATACTTTACGGCATCGAAAAAGAACAAATGGCTGGTTTGGAGCAATTGACAGCTGAGTTTGAGATGCCTATTGTGCAGCAAGTTCCTATCGTCACCATGCGGATGACGGGTTGGCAGGGGAAAACCAAAGCCGAATGGCTGGAAGATACAACTCGGCAGGCAGAGCGGTGGGCTTTCAATCGAGAGATTCGCGTTACTTTCAGAGATACCTTGGACGGTTTTGAAGAAGTGTTAGACGGAATCTTCCCTCGCCCGCGAGCGAGCAGTGGAGACTCTATCTATGTCTCATTGGAAGAAGGCTTCGCGGAATCTATGCACGTAAAGGTCGGAGATGAGTTGAGCTTCAACGTTCAGGGAATGCCCTTGACCACTTACGTGGGAAGCATTCGCAAGGTTGATTTTACCAAAATGAGGACCCGCTTCTTTATTATTTTCCCAGAGAAAGTCTTGGAAAATGCGCCTCAATTCCAGGTTTTAGTGACCAAATCACCCAATCCTGAAACCACCTCAGCTTATCGAACAGCGGTGGTTAGAAAATTTGCCAATGTATCGGTAGTGGACCTTAGCTCTATTTTGGATGCACTGAGTGATATTCTCAAAAAAATCTCTTACGTCATTCAGTTCATGGCCATCTTTAGTATTCTCACCGGTTTTTTGGTATTAATCAGCTCTCTGCTCTTGAGCAAACTACAACGTATAAAGGAAAGTGTTCTGCTGCGTACCCTTGGTGCTAGTAGCAAGCAGCTCTTGAAAATAACAGCGACAGAATACGCACTTTTAGGCAGTCTGGCCGCAGCTACTGGCATTATCATTGCACTGGTAAGCAGTTGGTTACTGGCAACTTTCCAACTTGAGTTGACCTATTATGCACCCTGGTCTGCTATTGGCATAATATTCGTATTAGTGGTTGCTTTGATCGTCATTATTGGGCTGCTAAATAATAGAGAAGTCTTACGGAAAAGCCCACTAGAAGTGCTGAGGAGAGAGTCGTAATAAAACAATTTTTATCAGGTGTGAATAAAACTGCCCCGGACATCCTTTCGGCGCCGGGGCAGACCACACACTATGAGAACACCCATTATATTTTGCGAACCGTTTCTATTTACGATCCTATATTTATTTCCTAACTTTCACTATTATAGACGCTTTAAGTCGCCATTTGTATGCATCTTGAAATGTTATAATTATTAACACTCAATACAAGTGTTTGAAAATCAAATACTTGTGGTTTTTTCATTAATATTAAAGTCGTATTTTTAACATTTGTCTGACAGAGATAGAATAAAGAGCCATTGATTAAGCCAAATACAGTTAGGGAAATTATTGAAACGGCGCGGGCCGAAGACATCGTAGGAGACTTCGTAAACCTGAAACGGCGGGGAACGAACCTGATTGGCCTATGCCCTTTTCATAATGAAAAGACGCCTTCTTTCAATGTCAACCCTGGGAGGAATATTTACAAGTGTTTTGGCTGCGGCAGGGGAGGAGACCCCGTCAATTTTTTAATGGAACATGAACAGCTTAGTTTTCCAGAAGCCCTCCGTTGGATTGCGGGGAGGTACGGTATTGAAATAGAAGAAGTAGAACTTTCTGATGAGCAGCGTGCCGAACAACAGATGGCCGACAGTCTCTTCATTGCCAACCAGTTTGCCTGCGATTATTACCAGGAACAACTCTTTGACAGTGATCGGGGGCGCAGTGTTGGATTGAGTTATTTCAAAAAGCGTGGATTCAGGGAGGAGACGCTCCGGAAGTTTGGCCTGGGGTATGCGCCATTAGGAAAAGATGTTTTTCTAAATGCAGCACAGTTGGCGGGCCACAAAAACAGTACGCTGGAAAAAGCGGGATTAATAAAAAACAATCGCGATTTCTTCCGTGACCGGGTCATGTTTACCATCCGTAATTTGTCGGGGAAAGTCGTTGGTTTTGGTGGGCGTATTTTGCAGAAGGATGTAAAAGCTCCGAAATACATTAATACCCCTGAAACCGAAATTTATAACAAAAGCCGTATCCTCTACGGAGCCTTTCACGCCAAGCAGGCTATACGCAAAGAAGACGAATGCATTATCACGGAAGGCTATACGGATGTCATTTCGTTGCACCAGGCAGGTATTGAAAATGTGGTAGCCAGTTCAGGAACCTCCCTTACGGTAGAGCAAATTGGCGTAATTAAGCGCTATACCCCCAACGCTAAAGTGCTTTTCGATGGTGACAAAGCGGGTATACGTGCTGCGTTGAGAGGGATAGATTTACTGCTAGAACAAGATCTCAATGTTAAGATTGTGCTCTTGCCAGACGGTGAAGATCCCGACTCTTATCTACAACAAGTGGGACTCAATGCCTTTAAAACCTACTTGGAAAACAAGGCCGAAGATTTCATTTTCTTTAAGGCCAATTTGCTTTTAGCAGAAGCAGGAAATGACCCTGTGAAGCGCACTGCGCTAATCAAAGACATCGTTGGTTCTATCAGCTTGATTCCAGATCCGCTTAAGCGTTCTCTTTACATCAAAGAATGTGCACGCTTGTTTGATGTCGATGAACAATTGTTGGTGGCAGAAATCAACAAAATCATCGCCCAGCGGATACAAAAGCACCAGCAAAAGGAAAGGGCAAGAGGAGGAAGTAGGGGAGAAGATGAACCTCCTTTTCCGAGTGGACCTCCGCCGGGATGGGAAGAAGAGGGAATGATGCCACCTCCTCCAGTTGCGGTTGAGCCGTCCGTGATGGGAGATGAGTACCAGGAACGTGACCTGGTACGACTCTTGATCCTATACGGTGACAAATCTTTTTCCGAGGAGACCCAACAATCCGTCGCTCAATTCATCATGGCCAATATTGACGACGTGATCGACAATTTTGATAATGAGCTTTACCAGCGTGTTGTCAAGGAATTCCAGGTACTAGTCGAAAAAGGAGAGCTCCCTTCGGCGAGCTACTTCATGCAACACGAGACCGAGGAATTGAGGAAATTAGCTATCAATATGGTGAGTTCTCCTTACGAGTTCAGTGAGAATTGGGAGAAAAGATGGGAAGTCGTATTGAATCAAAAAGCACCTGATGAAAACTTCATCATTGATAGCTCCCACGGTTTGAAGCGATTCCGTTTGCGAAAACTTACCCGATTGTGCCAAGAAAATGTAGATAAGCTAAAGGAGCTGACGGCAAACAACGAGATAGAAGAGTTGGTGCTTTATATGAAGCTACAACAGCGCCTACAGACACTGAGAAATGGCCTGGCGAATGAATTGGGGACTGTCGTTTTATAGTTATAACAGCTCGTTCGTCCATAATGAAAGAAAAACGGGTGATTTTGTTCTTACAAAATCACCCGTTTTAAATTTATGCGTTACGATTGATACAGTTGAGATCTTCGAAAGCTTCCTTAAGGCGCTTAACGAAAGACTCCTCAGCGACACGAAGCCACTTGCGAGGATCGTAGTACTTCTTGTTGGGTTGATCAGCGCCATCGGGGTTGCCGATTTGAGCTTGCAGGTAGTCGCGCTTACCTTCGTAGTAATTGCGGATACCATCCCAAAATGCCCACTGCATATCGGTATCGATATTCATTTTTACGGCACCGTATTCAATAGCCTCACGGATTTCTTCTCTAGACGATCCAGAGCCACCGTGGAAAACAAAGTTTACGGGGTTCTCGCTGGTTCCAAATTTCTCCTGGATATGCACTTGTGAGTTCTTCAGGATTTTGGGCGTCAGCGTTACGTTACCTGGCTTGTATACGCCGTGAACGTTACCGAAAGCAGCAGCGATTGTAAAACGATCACTAACGGCCAAGAGCTTTTCGTAAGCGTAAGCAACTTCTTCGGGCTGGGTATAGAGAAGCGAATTGTCGACGTTGGTATTGTCTACACCATCTTCTTCGCCGCCAGTGACCCCTAGTTCGATTTCAAGCGTCATACCGATCTTTGACATGCGTTTGAAGTATTCCACGCAAGTTTCGATATTCTCTTCAATAGGCTCTTCTGACAAGTCTAGCATGTGAGAACTGAATAGCGGATAGCCTCGACTGGCGTAGAACCGCTCGCCAGCATCAAGTAGACCATCTACCCAGGGAAGGATATTTTTGGCACAATGGTCAGTGTGTAGTACCACTGTTACACCATAAGCTTCTGCCATGGTGTGTACGTGCATAGCGCCGGAGATCCCCCCTAAAATAGCAGCTTTCTGCCCTTCACCAGGCATTCCTTTACCTGCGTAGAAGCCAGCACCACCATTAGAAAACTGAATAATAACAGGAGAATTCAACTCCTTGGCAGTTTCCAAGACCGCATTGATCGTATTGGTGCCTGTAACGTTGACCGCAGGAATGGCGAAATTATTTTCGTTGGCATAGTTGAAAAGAGCGGTTACTTCATCACCATGAAGAACACCGGCCCGGAAACGGGTCTTGGGAGCATTAGCCATAAAATATGAGGTTGCTTTAAACTAAAAATTGTCTAAAAGGATGAATGGTCAGGGCAGTCCAAAGGTAATAAGATTATGTTAAGTGACGGATCAAAAATAACTGATTCCATTTTTGATTCGCTAAAATTTTCTAAGTAAGCAACTAAAAGGAGCTTGCGTGAAAATATTCGCGAATCGTTGGAAAAAATGGAATAAGTTATTTCCGTCAACTTTGAGGAGCTTGCGACGATCAGCGAAGCTAAATTACTAAATAATCTCTTTCTCCGTCAGGTATCGTTCTGCATCAAGCGCCGCCATACAACCCGTACCTGCCGCCGTAACCGCCTGGCGGTAAACATTATCTTGCGCATCACCACTAGCAAAGACGCCTTCAATGTTGGTTTTTGTACTCTTAGGTTTGGTCACCAGATAACCCGCTTCGTCCATATCTAGCCAATCTTTGAAAATACCCGTATTAGGTTTGTGTCCAATAGCCACGAAGAATCCTTTGACAGGGATGGTGCTTTCTTCCTGGGTTTTATTGTTATAAATCCGGATACCTTCCACTTCTTCACCACCAAGGACTTCCTTGGTCTCGGTGTTCCAGTAGATTTTGATATTTGGGGTTTTCTTGACCCGCTCTTGCATAATTTTAGAGGCACGCATTTCGTCTCTGCGTACCAACATATGTACCTGAGGGCTAAGCTTGGAAAGGTAGAGTGCCTCTTCGGCAGCAGTGTCGCCCGCGCCAACAATTGCGAGTTCTTGGCCACGGAAGAAGAAACCATCACATACCGCACAGGCAGAAACCCCTTTATTCATAAAATGCTGCTCAGACGGAAGTCCCAACCAGCGGGCACTTGCACCTGTAGAAATGATGATGCTATCGGCATGGATTTCTTCACCTGCTTCCGTCCATATTTTATGTACAGGCCCAGAAAAATCAACCTTGGTAATCATCTCCAGACGGACACGGGTACCGAAGCGTTCTGCTTGCTTTCTGAAATCGTCCATCATCTGAGGCCCCATGATGCCATCGGGATAACCGGGATAATTTTCTACATCGGTAGTAATCATTAGCTGCCCACCAGGCTCTTGCCCAGTAAAGAGGAGGGGCTTTAAACTTGCACGTGCAGCGTATACGGCTGCGGTGTATCCAGCAGGGCCAGATCCAATAATGATACACTTTTCGTGTGCGATCCCGTTATTACTCATATTGTAGTTCGATTTATTTTTGTGGGCGCAAAATTAGAAAACTAGCAGCAAAACAAAGGTCTTGAACCTTGGTTATTTGGTAATATGTTTTACTGAAGTGGGCTAGTGCTTTGGGCACTAAGTTCTGCACAGCCCAAGTCTCGTTCTTTCACCAGCTAATTTCCCCAAAAATCCTCGCCGTAGCTTCGACTACGCCTACGTTTTTTGGCTTCATTAGCCAGCGAAATAACTTCGACTTAACTATGCGAAACTTAGTTCCCAAAGCACTGGTGCTTTTTTAGCGACCAAATAGGTTGTTTTGTTCATGTATAATAACACCTTTATTTTAGAAGTGGTTGAGTAGAAGGCGGTGCTCGTACCTCGCGGAGGTACTCACTACGTTCGCGGGGGTGCTCGTCCCTCACAGGGTATCGCGCGCGAGCGAATGCGCAAAAAACGCGAGCACCAACGAGAACGCCAGTAAGCACCCCCGTGAGCCTCAGCAAACACCACCACGAACCCGATTTGTCGGGAGAGTACCTCCGCGAGCGCAGCGAGCACTAATTCCCCTCCATTCGTCGAAAAAACTTTAGGGTCGAGCAGAATTCATTTACATTGATGGGTAACATTGTAGTGTTATTCAAAATTGACAGAATTATGTACACCTTAGGATTTGTACTCACCTTGCTGGGTTTGATGGGAATCATGCTGGATCGCAAAGGCTTAGAGGCGTTAAGTTATGCTGTTTTGCCTGGTTTGGGCTTGTGGCTTTTTGGATTGGTCGGCCAACACGCTACATTAGGTGCCTTCTTTGGTGAAAGTTTTAAGGATTTACTGTTTTTTGGTGGAGCTGCAATGTTGTTCAGAGGTCTAAGTCAGTCCAGGCACCTTGCTATTCCAGCCAGCGTTGTTGCTTTATTGTTGATGGCCCTTTTTCATCAAAACCTTCGTTCGCAAGCAATAGATTTACCCGCTGAAGAAACCTCTGGACTAGCTACTGAAGGAGAGTTGTTGGTGGAGTTAAACGATGAAGATAATTTCGAACGATGGAAGCGTTGGATTGGCGCCCAAGGCTGGACGACGGAGCGCGCTTTTGCACCAGAAGATGGCGCGCGCACTGACTTGGATGACTACTACACTGTCAATATTCCCGCAAACGAATTGGATCAAATCGAGGAGATTATTGCTCGAATAGAAGCGACTGGTTGGACCGATTGGGTAGAGCCCAATGAAATTATTCAAATAGAACTTACTCCCGCACGAACCCTACCTAAACTGAATAAAATACTCGGTGTAAACGATCCTTCTGTGGAAGAACAGTGGGCACTGGAAGTATTGGAGATGAATAAGTTATATGATCTTTTAGGAAGTGATCAGGTGAAACCAAAGAAAAAGGCGATTGTCGCTATTCTGGACACTGGTGTTGATGCAGGGCATGAAGATTTGAAAGATAATTTCTACTCCATTGCCAAGAAATATAACGATGATCCACAAGGCCACGGCACCCACTGCGCAGGCATAGCAGGAGCCGTTACTAACAATGGGGTAGGAGTGGCCTCTTTTGCCCGAACCGGTGATTATTTTCAAATTACGAGTGTAAAAGTATTGAAAGCGGGGGGCAGTGGTAGCCAGCAGGATATTATCAATGGGATTATCACTGCCGTAGATAAAGGGGCAGATGTGTTGTCGATGTCACTAGGCGGATTTAGCACGCAGTCTCGGCAAAGAGCTTACAGCGAGGCAGTTCGTTATGCTACCGATCGGAAGGTGATCGTTGTGGCTTCAGCTGGGAACAGTAACCGCGATGCAGCTGGCTTTAGCCCAGTGAATGCCAGCGGTGTGATCGGTGTTTCCGCCATTGATAACCAATTGCAAAGGGCCAGTTTCTCAAATAAAGTCAACCGGATAGAAATGGCGGTCGCCGCGCCAGGAGTAGGCATCTACAGCACCAAACCCAATAACAATTACGCAGCTCATAATGGCACCTCCATGGCTGCTCCATTTGTGAGTGGCTTATTGGGCATCATGAAGAGTCTTCGCCCTGAATTGACCAACAAAGAAGCTTTTAAAATATTACAACAGACGGGAAAAAACACCAGAGACACCGCTAACACCGGACGACTGATTCAGCCAGCAGGAGCAGTGAAGGCGGTGTTGGAGGGTAATCCTTACTAGGATTGTAGGATTGTAGGATTTTTTCAGCCCCCTTCCCATCTTCAAAAATCCTACTAATCCCCTCATCCCACAAATCCTAGTCCTGCCTGTTTGTAAGATTGTAGGATTTTTTCTAAACCCCCTTCCCATCCCAAAAATCCCACTAATCCCCTCATCCCACAAATCCTAGTCCTGCCTGGATATATCTACCGCTCCAGCTCTGCTATTTTTTCTAGTAACCAGTTAGCGTTTACGACTCCTTTGGTTGCTTTGACATCCTTTTTTAATTTGCTTAGTCCATTCTTGTCTCCGGGAATAAATTTTATTAACCGTCGGATAAAGCGGATCAGATGAAGATAATCTTCGATTTTTGATGGTGGAAGTCGCTTTAGTTTGCGCTGCCTACTGAGGTAGGTACGAAAAGTATCGGTAAGAGAGTATAATGCTTCAATCTCATCAAGTTCATAATAGGTGGCCATTAATATGGTCTTTGAATTCAAGTTGTAAGAAATATCATCATACTCAACAAACTGAAGTTGTTGGATAACTAGGTTGTACTTCTTTTGGTAAAAATAGAGCTGAGCTAGATTATAGGTTACCGCATTATCTCTATGTTCTTCGGGCAAGTGGCTTTTATACTCATTAATAAACTCTTCTGTCCAGTCATATTCGCCTAAACGTAAAGCAACAACAATAATATTTCTAAAATACCAAGGACTTAGTTTTCCTTCAGATAAAAGGATGTTTTGCTGGATTTGTAGCTTAAATAATTCAAATAGCTCGTTGAGGAATTTTCTTTCGCCCAGGTTGATTTTCTTAACACAATAGTTCTGAGCAGCACCGTATAATTCATCAACAGCTACGTCTCTGGGGAAATAATGTGCATTTTTAGCAATCAAGTCTTTGAGTTTGTAATAGTTGTCATCTGCTTCGGTCTCAGACAGGATTTGGATAATTTGATAGTAAATTTCAATGTGAGGAAGGTTTTCCAGGTCGGTAAAATGCTTCTTGGTCAAATAGGAGATTTCGGATACGAAGGATAACTTGTATTCGTGTGACTTTAGTTGCTTTCTACTCTCTGCTTCTGTAATGAGACGCAACTTTTCTCCAAGATAAAACCAATCTAGGTAATTCGAAATTTCCTCTATATTGGATTTTACGCCCCTTTTGGTGGAAAAATTTTCCAGCTCATAATAGCTTTTTTGGAGCAGGTACTGGTACAAATAATAAGAGGTATCCCGGTAGGGGTAATCCTCCATCATTTTATCGGAGTAGGTGACAATACTGTTGGCCAGCTTATCGGCCTTTTGTTCTTGCTGACTGATCTTTTTTAGCAAAAAAACTTTTTGTTGAACCTCATCCTCTTCAAAAGCCTGTTGAGCAAGAAAGCGCTCCATTAACTTGGATAAATCTGAGCAGTATTTGCGAAATCGTAGATCGTTGTAGGTATTTCCTTTTACAATTTTACCCCAAAGATATACCTTGTCTAAAGGCTTGTTTTTTTCCTGTAGACGAAGTATCTCTTTGTACAAGACAAGCAATTCTTTACTGCTGTTGAAATAGGGCGATTCCAGAAAACGTTTTGCGGCTAATCGCCCTGCTTTATCCAGGGTTTTTAATACGCCAGCCAGTTTGGTGTTATCAATAGTATTGTTCACGAAATATTTTTATAAACTAAAGATAATCAGTGTATTTAAGGAAATAGCACGGTTTATATTATTCACAAATATAGGAATATTCTAGAGATCTTTACAAAGTGAGAATTGGTTCATTTTTAGTCATTTAGACCATCTAAAACAAAAACCTTCTTTCCGCGTATAAGTGTCTTCTGATTTTATTGTGCAGACATTGAAATTTGTCGTATATTGTGCCCTAGCAATGATATTATAATCCACAATCCATGAATGTAGCTTTACAAAAACTATTCGTCCTGCTGGCGCTGATGTCTTTACCCTTTTGGGGGTGGAGCCAATCAGTGAGCCTGCTGACGTATCAAAACAGTGGGGTCAACTATGACTTTACCTCTCGGCCAAACTCGCCTTCTTTGCCGGGAGCGTTTCTGCCAGACAATGGCACCGTTGAACTCATCAACAACGGCAACTGGGAGTATACAGTGGTTTATACCCCCAATGAAGGCTTTACAGGCACGGACAATTTTCGTATTGTTCGTTGGGTCATTGATCCTATTCCGGCATTCCGTACGGTTGACGTAACCGTCACTGTCGCTCCGGCGCTTATTAAAGCTTATCACGATTATGCCGTCACATACACCAATCAACCTGTTGTCGTTGATGTTTTAGCCAACGATATCAGTAGCAATGGTGTCAAAGTTCTACAGGCTGTACCAGCGATCAACCACGGAAGTGCGACCTTCAATGCAACTACTGGTCTGATTTCTTTTACTCCAGAGGCCGGATTCAGAGGGACCGCACACTTCAATTATGCACTATGTAATGGGGTAGGAGATTGTGATGATGGTACGGTGTCTATCACCGTGATGGAGGAAACACCTCCTACACAAGATGAAGTGATCAAGGTTTTTGTCAAGAAAAACCAAACCCAGTTTATCCTTGTCCCTGGTAATTACGCAGTCGTTCAAGGCCCAGCTAATGGTGTTTTCGACCCCGGTGCTGATGTCCCTGAATACACACCAGCTCAAGACTACTTCGGTAACGATGAGATCATCTTGTCTGATGGCAATCACAATCTGACTTTTGATATTGAAGTACTTGATCTAGAAACCAATAGTTTTGCTTTCGATGATCGGGCGTTTACGACTACCAATACGGCTATAGACATTGTAGTGCTTGGCAACGATCTTCCTTTAACGGGCTGTAGTCTAAATGATGTTTCAGGGCCAGATCACGGTACGCTTCAGCAAAGTGGTAACGAATTCACCTATACGCCTGATCCTGGATTTATCGGAGTAGATCAGTTTAGCTACAGCTCCAATATCTGTGGTTCTGGTGCAGCGAGTGAAGTTGCCACCGTGACTATTTTCGTAAGCAACTTCGCTCCAGATCGTACCACTTTCCACATGGCTACCCCTAAGACGGTACCCATGATTATTGGTTACAATGTACCAGTTTCTACCTTCTCTTTTGAAGTTACTTCACAAGGAGAGTTAGGCGAAACGATTTTTTTAGAAGGTGAAGTAAATACCATTATCAATGGTTTGCAGATCCAGGGAAATAATATCCTCCTTTACATTCCCAACGAGGATGTAACAGAAGATTTGGATGAAATAGAAATCACTTACTGTCTGGAAGATCCCAATAGTACCGATTGCTTAGTGAGCAAACAGGTAAAAATCTGGATGACAATTCTGGATATTGGAGATAATGGAGAACCAGTTTGTGTAGGAGACTGCGTGTGGGCAGGTGATACCAATGCGGATGGTATTGTGAATATGAATGACCTGCTACCTATTGGTCGCAGCATGGGAGAGATCGGCGCAGAACGCGTTGGAGCAACCTTTGACCAATGGTATGGACAATATGCAGAAGACTGGGGTAGCCTTTTTGGTGGAAATGAAGCTATTGACATTAAGCATATTGATGCCGATGGAAATAGTATAGTTACGGCTGAAGACACAATAGCTATTCGCTCCTTTTACGGACGTACCCATAATATGGTACCCTCTGTAATGCCTTATGCTCCATATGAGTTTATCCTCGAAGGTCCGTTATTTGTCAATCCTGGGGATTACGTAGAGTTCACTATCTCTGTAGGAACCCCAGAAGCCCCAGCGGAAGACCTTTATGGCTTTGTCTTTCCTTTTGTGTACAACCCTGATGCCGTTCGGCCTTCCAGTGTTACGGTCAATTGGCACGACAATAATTTCCTGGCATATGATTCTCCGGTACTTTTCATGAATCACAATGATTTTAGTGGTCGTTTTGATGCGGGATATACCAGAACCAGTGGGCTGGTAGCCAGTGGTCATGGGGAATTAGGTACTTTAGGGATTGTTATTGATGATATCCAAGGCTTCCGTAGCGAAGAAGAAGAAATATTGTTAACTTTTGGTGGTGAAACGGGTAGTAGCCTTGATCAGTTTGGAGAGTACAATTCCGTTTACGTTCGTCCTTTCCAGGTCCGGGTAAGACTGCGGCCTGAAGATGAAACATTAACTCAAGCGTCATCGCTGGATGATTTGCTTAAAACCTATCCTAACCCTACCAGCGAGTACTTAAACATTCACCTCAATGGGCAGCAAGCATTTGAGCAAATCACCCTACGCACAATGACAGGACAGGTTGTTCATCATCAGGAAACCTCTGGTGTCAACCATGCTGTTCTAAGTGTAGCTGGTCTTACTCCGGGTATGTATATACTAAGTGTCACCAGCGATAAAGGAACGATCAACCGTAAGATTGAAATCTTGCGATAAGTGACGGGATAAAAATAGCTGATCCCATTTTTGATTCGCTAAAATTTTCTAAGCAAGTGACTAAAAGGAACTTGCGTGAAAATATTTGCGAATCTTTGAAAAAAAATGGGATCAGTTATTTCCGTCAAACACTAAAGACATTCATTGCTTTTTATTTTATTATCTGGCCAGGGATGGCTAGATAGATTCGTGGAATTATTATCATTGCAAAGCCACACCGAGAGGTGTGGCTTTTTTTATATCCCGACCATAACAATTGATTTACCTAAATCGTTAAATGGGGTGTCCTTGCTGAGAAAGTAAGAACCATACTAAACTACGCTGCGAAAACTACACACTTCGTAAATCCGCAGCAGCCTTTTGGCTGCCTCTAAAAACTAGCTATGTTCACTATACGTACGTTTGCACTATGCGCAAGCCTTTTGCTCAGTAGTTTTCTTTTTGCTCAACCACCAGGCAGCAATCTCTCCACACGAGATGCTAACCAGGTAAATACACTCGGAGTAACCAATAGTACCCTTTTCGACCAGCTGATGGTGACCGTAGAAGGAGTAGGAAGCAATTCTCGCCTAACGCAAGAACATCAGGATTTAAAACCCTACCTCATGCCTGTGCGTAAAATGGGATTTCGAGGCTCAGACTGGAGCTATATGCTTGCAAGCTGTTTGGAGTACTATGTAAACCTTAGTAGAAACTTCAAGGACAATCTTAGCCCCGATTATATTTCCTTGAGTTTACAATCACAGGGGCAGCGATCCTCTCTCGACCAGGGATTGAAGTTTTTGGTTCAAAATGGTACCGTCAGCGCAGCGATTGTCCCTTACGACGCCGCTCAAATCTCCTCAACCGTTTATGCTACGACAAAGTACCAGATCAACAACTACCTTCACTTATTTCAACCTTTTGCTTCTCCACGAGAAAAAATATTTGAACTAAGAAAAGCACTTTTAAGAGGTAATCCTGTATTAATAGAATTTCAGGCGAGCAGTGATTTTCCACGAATTGGACCTACACGTACCTGGGAGCCTGACCGCAACGACGGCAATCTTTCTTACACCTTGTTGGTCATCGGCTTTGATGAAAACCTACAAGCCTTCGAAGTTCTAAGTAGCTGGGGAAGTACTTGGGCCAATAACGGTTATCTTACCATCAATTATAATGACCTGGCGAACCGGGCTAGCAATGGTTACGTAATGATTCCCAACACCTATTAAACAATGAGGATAGGCCTGCTGAGTGATACACACAGTTTTCTTGATCCCAAAATCTTTAACCACTTTGCCGAGGTAGATGAAATATGGCACGGCGGCGATATTGGCGACCCTAAGCTCATGGATGAATTGGAGGCCTTCAAAACCGTCAGAGCTGTCTATGGGAATATTGACGAACCTGCCTTGAGGCACCGCTACCCCGAAGATTTATTGTTTACCGTAGAGGATGTAAGGGTTTTTATCACACATATTGGTGGTTATCCTGGCCGGTATAACACCAGAGTTCGTAAATTATTAGATGAGCATAAGCCAAAGCTTTATATCTGCGGCCATTCTCATATCTTGAAAGTGATACCTGATGCTAAAAGAGCATTGCTGCACGTCAACCCTGGTGCCTGTGGGCATCACGGATTTCATAAAGTGCGGACATTGGTTCGTTTCTCTTTAACTTCTGGTCGCATTCATGATATGGAAGTCATTGAATTAGGGCTCCGTGGTCGTGAATAATAAAAGCGTGACGGAGGCTGCTTTACGACAATCAAAAGATAAGTTAAGCAAACTACGTCACGCTTTACACCGGGTAGACGAAGACAATTTTGGAATTTGTAAACGCTGCAGTAAAGCAATACCCATCATGCGGGTCGTACTCATGCCTCAGAGTCCCTATTGTGTCAATTGTGCCCAGTAACTTCCATACTACTGGCTACTAGAAACCAGTATAGAGGAAGTACATTAAGATAAGTAAAAGCACTGTTACCCCAGCTAGGATAAGGAAGAATTTGCTACTTGCCTTTTCGTCTTTTGCTTCGAGACGCTGCTGCTTTCTGGATTTCCGTTTTCTTGTTGACATAATATACGTTTAACTTTTAATGGATCGATAATTTTGGAGTTAGAAGTAAAACGAAATCAGTTGATTACGTTTTTATGGCTTCAGTAACGCGCAAAAATCGCTCGTGAAGGTAACTTGTTTGCCCAAATTTATACGGGCTATCAAGAATATCCCAAATTTTCCTTTGGTATTTTCAAAAAAAGAGACTTTTCTTGTGCCGTTTCTTAAGTTCCTATTGCTGCCCTTCATAAAAGGTGACTATCCGCTCATCCGTGATCACATCCTGTGGGCGTAGAGGCTGCCGGAGAATCACTCCTTCCAGGGTTCGGCAACGACTCAGTGCTACATAAGTCTGCCCATGTTCAAAGGCGCCTCTACCCATATCTATCACAACTTTATCAAAGGTTTTTCCTTGCGCTTTATGAATGGTTACCGACCAAGCCAGACGTAAGGGGAATTGCTTAAAAGACCCCAGACTTTCTGTGCCAATCTCTTCCGGCTTCTGCTCATCAATCTTGTAGCGAAGGATTTCCCATTCGTGGCGTTCTACTTTTACTTCTTCGCTCTTGTTACCTTCTTCAACAAGGATGGTGATCGCATCATCTTCCATCTTTACCACTTTACCAATCGTTCCATTGACGTATTTTTTATCGGGATCATTCCGGAGGAACATTACTTGGGCATTTAGCTTCAAATGCAGTAAAGCATCAGTGGGGAAAAGACGATCAGGGAAATCACCATTCACTTTTGCTAAATAAGTTTTGGCAGGAAAAGGAATGGCATCAAGTTCCTCTTTATTGATTGCATCTACACGCGCGTTACGAGCGGAAAGGGTGATCGCAAAATCGGGATTAGGCTCTTCCGGTAAGTAACGTGCATTCAGATCCTCAAGGTCTTCATAATCCAGTCGATTGAGTCTAATGCCTTCAAGTAGCCTTAAAAAATGGCGATTTTCTTGCCGGTAAACGGTATTCAACTCAATCATCTCCATGCTCACCGGTGGTTGAATGACCTTTGCGGAGAAAAAGTAAGGAGATGGGTAAACCGTGCGGAAAAGCTGTTTTTCTACCTCAGTTGAAACTACTGGAGGTAGCTGAAAAAGATCACCGAAAAAGATCATTTGTACTCCCCCAAAAGGGCGCGGATTTTCTCGGTGCAGCCTTAAGAAGTAATCAATATTGTCCAACATATCGGCTCGGACCATACTGATTTCATCAATGACGATGGTATCAAGCTGCTGATACAATTTTCGGTAACGGCGTTTCTTTATGTCCCGCTGAGGGTCCATCAATCGGGGAGGGAAACCAAAGAAGGAATGAATGGTTTGCCCCTTTACATTCAATGCGGCCACGCCCGTGGGGGCAAGCACCACCACTTTTTTGTGGCTTGTTTGTCGGAAGAGTTGAAGTAAAGTAGATTTACCCGTACCGGCACGACCCGTAACGAATAGCAAATCCTGACTTTTTTCCATACGTTCCAACGCATACACAAAATCGCTATTAAGAATTAGCGCATTTTTATCTTCCATTACTCAGCATACTTGTCTCACCAAAGGTGCACTTTTATCCTGAGTCCACCCAATCCTCTGCCAGCGGATATTTCACCAAATAGGTACTGCAATTAAAGAAAGCCCTGATAAAATGCAATTTATAACCGGAAAGCACTACAATTAAAGGCTTAGCACTATCTTTGCGGCTTGGAAAAAAAGCGTATATGCCAAATATATCCCATCGTAGTACTACTGTTCCTCTTTCTCCTTTTCGGAAATTGATTCCATTGGCCGATAAAGCCAAGAAGATGGGACGCCATGTTTATCACTTGAACATTGGCCAACCCGATATTCTTACCCCTCCTAAGGCGATTGAAAAATTTCGGGCAGAACCATTAGAAATTCTGGCTTATAGCCCGGCGGAAGGGCATCAGAACTACCGTGAAGCACTGGTAGACTACTATGCTCGCTACGATATTAAGTTGAGCTACGAAGATATTTTGGTAACGACTGGTGGGTCGGAGGCAATTTTATTTTTTCTCTTGGCGTGTCTTGATCCAGGTGATGAAATTATTGTACCTGAGCCTTTTTATGCCAACTACAATGGTTTCGGCCATATTGCAGATATCCGCGTCACGCCAATTACCTGCCACATTGAGGATGGTTTTTCACTGCCTCCTATCGAGCAATTTGCCGCTAAAATTACCCCTCGTACCAAAGCAATTTTCATAACCAATCCTAATAATCCGACAGGCTGCTGCTACGCTCCGGCTACCTTGGAACAACTGGGTGAACTTGTAAAGGAGAAAGACATTTTCCTTTGTGTCGATGAAGTCTATCGGGAGTTTTGCTACGGTGAAAACACTTTCCTCTCCGCATTAAGTTTACCAGCAATAGACGACCATGCGGTGGTCATTGATTCCGTATCCAAACGCTACAGTGCCTGTGGGGCAAGGGTGGGTGCGCTCGTGACTCGCAACCAGGAAGTTACGGCCGCTATTTCGCGTTATGCAAAACTCCGATTAAGCCCCCCTGGTTTGGGTCAAATGCTTTCTTTGTATATGCTACAAGACGACGAGGCCTATCTCAACGGTGTTAAAGAAGAATACGAACGCCGACGTGATACTGTCTTTCAGCGTTTACAAGTAATGCCAGGAGTTGATTCCTACTTACCTGGCGGTGCTTTTTACTGTTTCGCACGGATGCCCGTAGATTCGGCTGAAGATTTCTGTCGTTGGCTACTAGAAGACTTTGAGCATGAAGGTGCAACCGTTATGTTATCGCCGGGGCAAGGATTTTATGCTACACCTGGCTTGGGAATCGATGAAGTGCGTATTGCTTATGTCCTTAATGAAGAGGATTTACACGCAGCCATGGATTGCCTCGAAGTAGCCTTGTCAACTTATCCTGGGCGTACAGCACTAGCAGGTAATCATTTACAGCAATCTTCTCTTTAATCTTTACACCAAAGTAGGGTAGGAGGCAGGCCTATTTCAAAAAACACCACCGCATTTTGCTGCCAGTGGCGACCAAGCTGTATACCTTCCTCGGCATTCAGCCCCAGAATCAGAAAACTTTCCTCTGGGGGCCACTCGCCCTGTGGGTCTTCGCCACGTCCTTTGAAGAAGATAAGCTGGTTCTCTTTTATCCATTTTTCTAAAGCCTGATGATTATTCCTGTTTTCCTTAGCAGAATAAATTTGAGAATAAGGATTGTCTGCGGTAGCAAAAATGGCTGTATCTGCCTTATGAAGAATAAGAAGGTGTTCGAGAGCTGGTGATTTTACACCAATTTTCCAACTAATTGCAGGTTGATCAATACAGTAAAGAGCTTGTTCGTAGGTCGTTTTAAGCTGCTCGTCGAAACCTTGTGATTTATTCCTTGACACTTTTTTTAATTAGCAGTTTGAAAGTGATACCTTTGCGCGACTAATTTACATAAGTAATTTGACGGAACAAAGTTGTGTTATTCCGTCACTAAGTTTCCATTCATGGATAAGAATCAGGTAGTAGGGATTGTGCTTATTTTTGCGTTGCTGATGGTTTGGCAACAATTTTTTGCGCCCTCTCCAGAAGCACTAGAAGCAGATCAACGTCGTCAGGACTCCATCGCTAACATAGAGCAGCAATTGGCAGATACTGCTGATGCAATGGAATTAAATTCTCCAGAGACGGGTGGGACAAGCACACCGGTTGCTGTTTCCGATTCTCTTTTGTTATTACAGCGCAGTGGTAGCTACGGTGCTTTTGCTCCAGCAACAATAGGCGAGGAGAAGTCAGAAATGCTGGAAAATGACCTGATGACTGTTTCCATCTCCACAAAAGGTGGCTACATTAACAAAGTGGTACTTAAGGAGCACTTCAAAATACTGCAGGATGCTACAGGTGCTGAGACGAAAGTACCCTTGGAATTACTGGAAGACGAAAAAAATCGCTTTGAATATTTACTTCCGGTAAGTACGGTACCTAACGGTATTGTTCGTACCAGTGATTTGTTCTTTAAGCCAGAACTTAGAGGGAACACCCTAAGCATGAAGGCAGAAATCGCTCCAGGACAATCTATTGAGCAAATTTATACGCTTGCCGATGGCAATTACCTGCTAGACTACCAGGTGAAATTCAACGGACTACAACAAGTGTTAAGCAATGATGCTCAACAGATTCAGTTGTCTTGGGTGGACTACCTTGACAAAATAGAAATCAATGAAGCTTACGAGCGGAACTATACCTCCATTTACTACAAGCCTGTTGATGATGACACCGACCGCTGTTCTTGTACTTCTTCTGATGAAGTAGTATCAGAGAACCAAAAGGTGAAATGGGTAGCAGCAACTAACCAGTTCTTCAATACAAGTATTATTGCGAAAGAACCGTTTAATGGCGTAACACTAAAAACCGAAGTCCTCCCCGAAGAATCAGATGACCTTAAAAAGGTAAGTGCCGATATCCTCATTCCTTATGGTCACAGTCCTAGCGAAACGGTCAACCTTCAGCTGTATGTAGGGCCCAACAATTTTGATCGTCTGCAAGCACTAGGGAATGATTTGACAGACATTATCCCCTACGGTCGCAGCATCTTTGGAGCCATCAACCGCTGGATCATTCGCCCCTTGTTTAACTTCTTTGACGGCATTACGGGTAATAAAGGGATTGCTATTTTACTCCTTACGCTTTTAGTTAAGCTTATCGTATTCCCTTTGACCTACAAAATGCTTTATTCGCAGTCGAAGATGGCAGCGATGAAGCCTTACCTTGAAAAGGCCAAAGCAAAGCACAAAGACGATCAGCAAGCCCAGCAAATGGAAACCATGAAGATGTATCGAGAGTATGGCGTAAATCCTCTCGGAGGCTGCCTACCCATGGTACTACAACTGCCCATTTGGTTTGCGCTTTATCGATTCTTTCCCGCAGCGATAACTTTCCGGCAAGAAGGTTTCCTATGGGCTACCGACCTTTCCAGCTACGATGTTTTGATGCGTCTGCCTTTTGAAATTCCTCTTGGTTTTGGATCTCACATCAGCCTTTTTGCGGTGCTGTGGGCTATTACTACGTTGATCTATACGTATTACAATACCAAGCACATGGACTTCGGGGCTAATCCTATGATGAAGTACTTCCAGTACATTATGCCAGTCATGTTCCTTGGCTTTTTCAATAGCTTTGCCTCAGGACTTACCTGTTACTTATTGTTCAGTAATATTATCAATATTACCCAAACGGTTGTTACCAAAAACTTCATCATCGACAATGATAAGATCATTGAAGAATTAGAAGCGAATAAGCGTAAACCCAAGAAAAAGTCTGGTTTCCAGGAACGCCTCCAAGCGGCCATGGAAGAGCAAAAACGCAAACAAGAAGCACTAGAGGCTGCTAAGAAGAAAAAGAAGTAGCATTCTGAACCATGATCATTCTTCGGCTTATACGTTTTCCGAACCTGGTGGTAGTAGCGCTGACCCAGTGGTTGGTCGCCAGCCAGATGCTCGGCAAAGCGTATATACAGGAAGGGATTGAGGCCGTATTGAGGCCTGAAGAGCTGTTGCTACTTATTTTTGCCACATTATGTCTGACGGGAGCTGGCTACGTGATCAATGATCTTTTGGACTATCCTATTGATATGATCAATCGTCCTGAGCGGGTTATCGTTGGGAAAAGAATAAGTGAGGGTACCGTTAAGTGGCTGGTGGCAAGTTTGATGTTTATGGGCTTTTTCGCCAGTCTATTACTGGCATTTCTCAAGGAAGAGCTTGCTTGGCTTTGGTTGTTTCCGCTTTTTGCGCTTTTATTAGGGTATTATCCTAAATACCTTAAAACCAGGCCTTTTGCTGGTAATCTTTTCATTGCCTTAAGTTGCGCAGGTACCGCTGGTTTGATTTGGCTTGCCGAGCGGAACGCTTGGTGTTTGCTTAGTGAACATGCGCAAGCAAAGGTTGGATTTATCATCCTCCTTTTTATGCTGTATGCTTTTCTTGCAACCTGGATACGAGAAATTGTCAAAGATTTTGAAGACCTATCTGGTGATATTCGTTTAGGACGAAACACCTTGCCCGCTTATCTTGGCCTTGCATCTTCCAAGCGATTCGTTATCGTATTAAATACCTTGTTAATCATCACCCTAGGTTACGGGCTTATTCCATGGAAGTACTCCTTTTTTCAAGTTCCCGTTGCTGCGGTAAGTGCTTGCCTGATCATCGCTGTTTTTGTATTAATGAAAAGATTGCTTAGCGCCAGTAATCCCCAACATTATTATCAATTAAGTCAGCAATGGAAGTACTTCCTTTTAGGCGGGCTTTTGTTGTTGTTTCTTTATAAAGTATAAACAGTGCCACTAAAAGAAAACTATCGAATCATTCTGGCTTCCAAATCACCTCGTCGCCGTCAGTTGTTGGAAGAAGCAGGACTGCCGTTTGAAGTAAAAACCCTCGAAGTGGAGGAAAACTATCCGGAAGATTTGGCAGTGGAAGATGTCGCCGTCTATCTGGCTCAAAAAAAAGCACGAGCTTCCAGCGCTTTTCTCCAATCTGAACAAGAGGTCATCCTGGCTGCGGATAGTGTGGTTATCCTCGACGACGTCATTTACGGAAAGCCCGAGGATGAAGCAGAAGCACATGCTATGTTGAGGAAGTTATCAGGGCGGGAGCATCAGGTGATTACAGGCGTTTGTTTACTTACTCAGCATCAAGAGATTTCCTTTGGTGACTTAACAAAAGTAAAATTTGCTCCTCTCAGTGAAGCAGATATTTATTATTACGTCAGCAACTTCAAGCCTTTTGACAAAGCAGGTTCTTACGCTATTCAAGAATGGATCGGCCTGTGTAAAGTAGAAAAAATCGAAGGCACTTATGCTAATGTAATGGGATTACCCGTTGAACGTGTATGGAAAGCACTTCAAGAATTAACCAACTAAGTCAGCGGTTTTTACAAGCCAGTATTTTCATGCTGCTTTTGAGTCGCGCCTGGCAGTATCTCTATTGGGACAGCCCATTAAGGACCCTTCTTTGGGACGAAGACCTGGCATCACCTTACTTAGCACGTCTGGGCTGGACCTGGACGGAATGGGTGAGTTCTCCCCAAGCAAGTCATTACATCGACGATATGACTGCTGCAATGGGAATTGGCTTTTTAGTTGCTGCATTTGGCGTTTTTTTAATTGCTAAAGCTCCTTCGGTGGGCAAGCTACTATTGCTGATTGGAGGGGTTTTATGCTTGTTTCATGCGTTTTTAGATACAAAAGCGCATTTTGGTAGATTAGGCCATTTTGCAGAGTTGAGTTTACAATGGTTCAGTCCGTTTTTACTATTATTTTTGTTTTCCAAATACTACAGTGATCATCGCTTTCATCTTAGCATCAGGATTACGATTGCGCTTACCTTTATCGGACACGGTCTTTATGCCTGGGGCTACTATCCCGTACCAGGCCATTTTCAACAAATGATGATCAGTGGTTTTGGGGTCACGAATTCACAAGCTTTAGGTATGCTAAAGGTGGCTGGATTTTTAGATTTCCTGGCAGCTGCCTGCTTGTTTATACCCGTAAAAAAATGGGCTCATGCTGGTTTGTATTACATCATCATTTGGGGTTTTCTCACGGCTATGGCCAGGTTGTGGAGCAATCTGGAATTGAACTCGATGTCTAATCTAATTGCTTTTTGGTTGTCTGAAACCACTGTACGATTTGTACATTTTCTCGTTCCCTTGGCATTATTGTTTTGGTGGAAAGAAAAAAATGGTACTTTAACAAGTGACAAAGGACCTTCTTTAATAGTCTAAAGAAGGAATAAATATCGCTTATCAAACTACCTACCATGAAAAAAATCGTTTCGCTGGTTCCGTTACTATTGTTAATAATGCTCACGGGGCTTAAAGCTCAAAATGTCGATAATCGCAACAGTTTTGCCATCCGCTACATCGCTTCCAATTACCAATGGCCTTTAGAGGATGTATCCACCTTGAATTTAGATGAATTTACTGCCGGCTTTGAAGCAGAGTATTTTCATACCCTTAATAATATTTTGGATCTATCTTTCCCGCTGCGAGTAGCTAGTGCTCAGTTACCACAAAACGCTACCGGGGACCCTACCCGACAAGCCCTCAACATTGGCTTGGATGCTTTATTGAACCTTAATATCTACAAAGGGAAAAATTTCCGCCCACGTCTGTTTGCTGGGGTAGGTGGGTTGATGGAAAATTCTGAACGCCTCACCCTTGATATTCCCTTAGGCTTAGGCCTTGATTTTCGCTTGGCTAAATCTACCTTCTTAAGTACAACAGCTGCTTATCATCTCAATAACAATGATTTCCGTGATCATCTACAAGCTGGCATCGGCCTGCGCATTATGATCGGCGAAGACCCTAACAAAGTCCCTGAAGTAGCTGACCGAGATGGAGATGGTATTCCTGATGCTACGGATCTTTGTCCTGACAAAGCTGGTACCGCAGCATTGAATGGTTGCCCTGATCGTGATGGTGATGGAGTAGCTGACGGTAGCGACAATTGCCCTGATGTTCCTGGAACACTCAAACTAATGGGATGTCCGGATACTGATAACGACGGTATTGCTGACAAGGATGATAAGTGCCCCAATGAGGTAGGCCCAGCAAGTAATGATGGTTGCCCTGTTACGGATCGTGACGGTGACGGGGTAGCTGATGTGGATGATCTTTGTCCTGATGAAGCAGGAAGTGCAGCTACTAAAGGCTGTCCCGACCGTGATGGCGACGGAGTACCAGACAAAGATGACGCTTGTCCCAACCAACCTGGTACACCTGCAAATGGTGGCTGCCCTGACTCCGACAACGATGGCCTTGTCGATCGCTTAGACGCCTGCCCCAACTTGGCAGGTCCAATTGAGAACAAAGGTTGTCCAGAAATCGCACAAACAGACAGAGAAGTGCTTGCCGAAGCCGTACAAGCTATCGAATTTGAAACAGGAAGCGCAACCCTGCGCCAGGAGTCTTATGCTGTGCTTGATAAAGTCGTTGATATCCTTCAACGTTACGCGGGCTATAAAGTGCGAATCGGAGGACATACCGACTCTATCGGCTCTTCTAGCGACAACCTGAACCTCTCTAAGCGTCGGGCCAAAGCCTGTTACGATTACCTACTTAGTAAAGGAATCAACGCAACAAGAATGTCGCACGAAGGTTACGGCGAAAGCCAACCTATCGGAGACAATCGCTACGCACCTGGGCGAGAGAAAAACCGTAGGGTTGAATTTGATGTATATATCGAATAGACGTCTCTGCTAAACAAAAAATCCCGCTACCTGAATACCAGGTAGCGGGATTTTTTGTTTCAAGAAACCATTGAATTAGAGCGCCTGCTTCAGGGCTGCTTCAATAGCTGCTGCACCACGCAGGTTGACTGCTGCAATCTTCCCTTCTCGGTCGATCAGGAAAGTACGTGGAATACTAGAAACGCCATAAGAGCGGCCCGCAGCACTTTCCCACTTCTTCAGGTCACTGACGTGATACTCCCATACCAGGCCGTCTTGCTCAATAGCACTTACCCAGCGTTGTTTTTGGCCTTCCATTGCCCGTTCCATGTCCTCTGGCTGGTAGCGAGCCATGCTACGAGAGTCCAAACCGTCTAAGGATACACTGTAGACCGTAAAGCCTTGGTCTTTATAACGTTTATATACCTCTACAACACTTGGGTTTTCTCTCCGACAAGGACCACACCAGCTGGCCCAGAAATCGAGTAAAACGACTTTGCCACGTAAATCTGAAAGTGCGTACTCCTTGCCATCAGGGCTCGGCATCCGGATATCAGGAGCCTGCATTCCTACTTGGATAGGGCCCATGCTCCGCTGTTGCTGTGCCAACGACTGCTGCTCAAGGTTAGTAAGGTACTCAGCATAGGCACTGGTACCTTCCGCATCTGGATAAGCCATGGTAAGACGTTCCAAAGCTTTCTTCTGAGTAGGAATAAATTGGCCGTTTGTTCCTAAAGAAGTGAAAGCAATGTAAGCAGCAAGGTGAGGATTACTTACAGAATCTACGAAAGCAGCAATGTCTTCCGGCTTGTATTCACGACGGAACAAGCCTTGCATCGTCCGAACTAAAGTCTTTGAATCGCCTGATCCGCTGATCTCAAAGTTATATGTCTGCAAATTTTCCAGGTTGCCATTAAGTACCACATTGGATTCGCTTCCATCGAGAACAAAATTCACTTTTTTGGCACCAATCCTAAGGTTGTAAATACCAGAGGGGAGGCCTTCTGGGAAAGTAAGACTGAAATGGCCGTCTGCGCCCAAATCCGTACTTTGTAATGGTGTACTCGCTTTTCCAAGCTTCACTTCATCCACAAACACCTGTAAATTAGCTGCATTCTGGATATTTCCGTCAATCGTCAGGCCTTGTTCTTGACAAGCCTGGGCTATTAGCATTATCAGCAGCATTCCGCTGAGTCTTAGTATTGATTTCATAATCTATTTGGTTGATCAGAATTGATAATATTATTGCTTAACAAGTTCACCTTGGATATGGTCGTAGGTAGATTTTATAAAATCTCGTCCTCCAATAGAAACATAACTCACTAATCGTAGGTTGTGTAATTGGTTTGAGTTGGAATTTTGCGAGGACAAAGATAACACAGATAGTGCATTACCTCAAAGTTAGCTCTACATTTGTGCATTGATCTAATCACAATTTTCAGTTAATGAATAAATTCTCTTTCTTCCTGGGTTTGGTTTTGATAATTTGTAGCTCAGCGACCTTTGCTCAACCAGCACAATTTCGTGTCGCTTTCTATAATGTAGAAAATCTCTTTGATCTGGAGGACAATCCTGAGAAGTTAGATGACGATTTCACCCCGATGGGTAAGCAGCAGTGGACCCAAGAACGCTATGACACCAAACTTGATCACATTGGCCAGGTAATCAGTGCTTTGGATTTCCCCGCAGTAGTAGGAGTCTGTGAGGTGGAAAATGAAAAGGTGCTGGATGACCTTTGTAAGCAGCAACGGCTAGCGGATCATTCCTACGAGGCCGTAAGCTATGACAGCCCCGACCAGCGAGGAATTGATGTGGGATTGCTGTACGATACTGATCAATTTGACTTTTTACTGGCCACAACCATCCAAATCGCATTTCCATCATGGCTTGAGCCAGAGGAATACACTAGCCGGGATATTCTCGAAGTACAACTTCGACACAAGATGAGTCGCGACACCTTTCATTTCTTTGTCAATCACTGGCCATCGCGTCGTGGAGGCGAGGAGGCCAGTGAATACCGTCGCTTATGGGTGGCTGCTCATTTGCGCTATAGCGTAGCAGAAAGGATATTTAATAATCCTTTGGCCAAGATCATCATCATGGGAGACTTCAACGACGAGCCTTCTAACAAGAGCGTGGCACAGGCGCTGGGTACGCTGCCCGTCACTGATCAGATGCAACTTCCTGGACTACTCTACAATCCTTTCCAGGCTATTGACAACCAAGTTGAGGGTTCCTATAATTACAAAGGAAATTGGAACGTACTGGATCAGATCATCTATGCAGGCTTACAGGCACCCAATAAGTGGCGCATGGAAGCATTTGGTATCTTCCGCAAAGACTGGTTACTGTATGAAGGTAAAAGCCCTAACCGCACCTACGGAGGAAGCAATTATTACGGCGGTTACAGTGACCACTTGCCCGTTTTTATGGATGTGGAAAAAGTAGGGGAGTAATAGACTTGTTCTGCCGGGACCATTTCGGGGGCAAATCGCGCCTTATCTTCCCACACTGTGCCTTTTTTAAGTCACTTAGCTATGGCTAAGCTCCTCAAAAAAGGCTTCGCGTGATCGATAATGCATCAATTTTCCCACCAAACTGCCCCGGCAGAACAAGTCTAATCGTTATTTCTTGCCCTTAATACTTTGCCAGAACTCGCTGAAGGAATTGAACTCCTTGCGTAAACTTAGGCCAGTACCTACCTGGATACGTCGGTTTCCTCCGATGTCTTGATCTCGCCGTTCATATAGCCGGATCTTGAGGTCGCGGTTTTCACTGATGGCATATTCAAAGACGATATTCTCTCCAAAAAAGGTACCGTTGGTTGTCGTTTGCCCAAACTCAAAGTTACCTCCGATGTCTAATGACAGGCGTTCATTGAGGAATCCTGAGCGTAAACTGATTTCCACTGCATCCCCAAAAGTGGTGCTTTGATTATTGGTCAAATCCTCACTGGTGACCCGGTTGTAATCAAATTCAAAATCCAGGCTGGAAATGGTTTTTCCATTACCAATAACCTCACTAAAGAGGTCTGTCAGTAACAAACTCAGCTGATTACTGAAGTATTCACTCAGCGTATTGGCGAGTAGTTCCGTACTATTAAACGAAAGGTCGGAAGGGAGAAACTGCCCAAGTACAATGAGGCCAAAAACCTGTTTGTTCATCTCGTTTTGTTCCTGCCGCAAGACATTCAATTTATTCTCTGCCAGGTTGGCCATCACTCCCTGGAGGTTGGGGAAACGAATGTCGAAAGAGATTTCCGGTGAAAATAGGTCGCCTTCCAAACCAAGGATGAGGTTCACATCCGTAGCTTGCTTGGCCTGTAACTGTTCCTCAGGAGGAGCATTCACCAGATATTCCTGGATTAAGGTTGTCAAGGAGGTTTTTAAGTCTTTGTACTCTGCCGAGATGTCTATTTGTGCATTGAGAGGGTCACCGTTCCAATTGATCTTTCCGCCGGGGCGGATTCGGAAGTCTTTATTGATAACGTCATAGAGGGTGAACAAGTAGTTACCACTAGATACCGTTATCTCTCCGTACATTTGAAAGGCTTGAGCACGCGGTAAGAGTATGCGCAAATTTCCACGTCCCCGCCCCTTGAGAATATCCCCTGCTTTCTCATCAAAAATCAGTTCTAATTCAGCCACTTCCGTAATTTGAAGATCCATCTCCAGGTTGAGGCCTTTGATTTTCGTGTCCACATTGCTGGAGGTCTGCTGGCTTCCCTGGTGTTTGTTGACAAACTTGACGAAGTTGAGGTCATTGCGCTCGGCCTGATCAGTTACAGGGATGACGATATAAGTGCTGTCGACAACGGTGGCATTGACATAGACATTGGGCCTTTGAAAATCCCCGGTAAAGACAACTTCTCCCGAGCCTAGTGCTCGGCCATAGAACAGGTCGTTATCCCCTTTTGCCAGGTCTAAACCCAAGAAACGGCGCGTTCGCATCCGGGCATTTAAGCCCATACGGCGCAGGTGATCATGGGTAATTCCTCCTTCAACCACAGCACTGTTGCCGTATTTATCATAGATGACGGTTCCTGTGGCATCAAAAAGGTCAGGCATCATTTTGATGGTTCCTTCCTGGAAGGTGTAGTGGGTCTTTAGTGCATTTACAGTAATACCACCATCGCGGGCTACAATGGCTCCCGTTGCATTGAGTTCATTGGTGAAGCCTTTTATTTGTAAGTCTGCGGTAAAAGCCCCGTGGGTTTCTGAGATTCCTCCAGCCAACCAGTATTCGGCAATAGATAGGGGGAAGCCACCAAATTTTGCATTGATATCCAGGTAATTCTTTTGCTTTGGTAAGGGCACTGCCCGACGGAGCAGCGTTTTTTCTTCCAAATCGGCAAGATTGTACTTGGCTTGTAGTTCCATCCAGGTAGTATCCTTGCGCAAGCTGACCAAGGCATTCAATTGACTCTTGATATTTGGAGCCGTTGCTTCCAGGTTAAAGCGACCAAAGTTTTCTTTGTTGATAAAAAATTCTTCGCCTGTGATCACCGCATTCAGCCCTTCCATTTTGAAGATATCATCTACCTGCACAAGCATGTCAAAATGCCCCGCGAAATTCAAGGGGTCATAATCCCACAAGTCATCAATGAAGCTAAAGTGGAAGTTGGCCAGTTGAACACGCAAACCCTTCGTACCATTGTTTCTGATATGAATCTTTCTATCCTGATTACTCAAGGAGAAATTTTCGGCAGAGATCTGCCCTTGTCCAAAGCGGATGAGGTTATCTTCGTCAATGGCCCAAGGGGTTTGTAGCAGACTCAGGTTGGATCTCCTCAGCTGCAAAGCATAGTCTACTGAATCGGGCAAGTAGAACAGACCATTAAGGTTGACCTGATCAAAAAGATTGGGGGTGTCCGTGCTAATATTGATGGCAAAATCAATGGTGTCAGACTGAAGTATACTCAAAAAGGTAAAGGTATTCAGGCGAGGTTTTCCATTGATTATTGTAGAATCAACAACGATATCGAGGTCCCCCTCGCTTTTGAGGGCATCCATGTGTACGTATACGTCGGCGAGTCGGATTTTATCATAAGTAATTTGAGGTACTTCCAGATAAAAAATCAACGAATCACTGTTGCCATTGTAACGGCCATTAAGATCAATTCCTTTGAGTGATCCTAGCTTGGGATCAAGTAAATAGTTCAAACCTTTGGAATCAGCCAGGTGAAAATCAAAGGAGAATTGATTGATATCAGGAATCCGGCGTGGTTCTTTGAACCCTAATCGGTTAGCAAAACCAGGATAATTACGCAAAAGGAAAAGCTGGAGCGAAGCGGGCAATTCGTTAAGGTCATAAGCACCACGAATCTCTCCACGAGCAATATCCGAATCCAGGCGGAATACCTTTTCCCCATTTTGGTCGAAGAAGGTAAAAGCCCTGATATACTCGATATTATATTCCTCTTCTTTGTTTTTGGTAAGTTTGATGTTTGAGAGGTTAACGTCGCCTTCCATCTTAGAAAATTGAGTATTCCTAAGTTTGAGCTCGATATCTCCTTGGAGCACCAAATCTGCGGGAGAAAGATTGAGAGGTTGAAGGGCAAGGCGATTCAGTACTGCGTTGAAGTCAAACTTAGGGATGGTATCCGTAAAATCAATTTCTCCGGTAAAGGCAAAATCAATATTTTCATCCTTGATACTCATGTCCCCATTAAAGAAGTTCTTGTTCAGCTGGCCGGTAATGGTCGCGTTCTCGTAGGTATAATCTTTGATGGTGATGCTCTCGATCGCAGCGGTAAGTTTTGCGGAAGCGAGGTCACCCGTTAGCCCAATCCCATCTTCTACTTTAGAGGTAAAATTGACCAATCCGAAAGCAGGGTTTCCTGTCCAGCCACCGAGGTCGAAGTTCACCAAATTCAAGTTTCCGCTGTAGCGGGCTCGTTGTGCGCCTCCCGTGAGTACCATCTGCATGTCCAAGCTCGCTCGCCCCAGGTCGGTGCGAAGATTACCGTTTGCTACAAAATCCACAAAGAAGCCAATGAAACTACCGTCGAAAGACAAACGGCCCAGTTTGTCGAAATTAGAAGGAGGGTTGAAATTAGGGATAAGTTGACGGAGGGTTTTTACCCTGGTCGTAAAGTTCTTCAGGTCCAGGGTGAGAAATTCTTCGTGTTTGACTGCCAGATTTCGAGAGGTAAAATTACCCGACAAGGAGGTTCCATCCGCCAGGTTTATTTCCAGATCATTTCCCCGTAGGTTATTGACCGTTCCGCGAACGCGTCCATCTATTTGAAGGTTGGTATTCCGATTTGTTGAGAAGAAGATGTTGTCATTGAGCTTTGGCACGAAAGCCATAATATCTTTTAAGGTAACATCCGCTCCATTAAAGCGGGCATCCATCCTTACTTTCTCCTCGAAGGAGCCCCAATCGTCGAAAGACTTATATTTGAAGGTGAGTGTATCGCCCAGGCTACTGGTAGGCGTGATGATAGAAAGCCCATTGAGGGTCAACTCACGGGGAGAAATGATGGTCTCCTTTGAAGATAACCTTTCCAGTTGAAAGCCACTTCGATCCTTGGCGGCAATCCAGTTGACCCTTCCCCGGTACTCATCTCCTCTGAGAAGAAAGCTATCAATTTCCACCTGAATATCATACAGGTCGAGATGCCTTAAATCCAGCTGATCATCAGGTGTTATTTTTACGGGTGCTTTATTATAGGCATGGCGACTAAATTGGCCGCGGCTCAACTGGAATTCACCGATACTAAGCTCCAGTCCACTTTCCTGGGTATTGGCCTGGACCAAAGAATCTAAAATTACGAGCGGTTCTGGAATTGGAAGCGCATTCCAACTACTCAGTGCCACGATAGGACGTCGAATATTGATGGAGCTGATGTCGATTTTTTGCTCTGCCAGGTTCATGTTATTGACATAAATCTGACTTTCAGTCAAGTAGACCCCCAGGTAACTTCCTTTGATACTGTCGCGTTGAGTAAATTGAACATCCTTGAGATAAAGCTCTTTAAGATTGAGTGGGAGAGGACGCTTCCCGGTGGAGTCTACCTCTGCTTTCGGAGGAAAAAGCTTCAATAAGGTCACCTGAAGGTTGGATAGAGAATCGCCTACCGCTCTTTGGATATTGAAGCGGGCACCTTGTAAATCGAGGGCTTCTATTTCAATCCCCCGACGGTAAATTGCCAAAGGGTTGAGGTTGAAATCAGCAATCAGTGAACCACTGGCCAATAGCGTATCTCCATAGACATCTTCGAGATAGAGATTTTTCAAGGTAAGCTCATCAAACCAGGCGATTTTTACGCTTTCGAGTGACACGGGCGTGCCCAGGGTTTGTTCCATGCGTTTTACAACATACTGCGCGATATGTTGCTGAACAAAAGGGAGCTGTAAAGCAATGAAAACGGTCAAGAAAAAGAGGAATAACCATCTCAAGACTTTACCCCACCAGCGTTTTTTCCGAGGCACTGGGCCATCGGGTTCTGGAGTAGGATCAGTAAATGGAGTAGTTGTATCGCTCATTAATATTCGGCTCACAAAGATAGAACCTTAAGTGCAACAAATAAGTGTTATCAGGGTATTAATATAACATCATTTTAACGCAATCAATCGAGTACTTTTTCCTCAAGAAATGATAATGCCCGCCGCTCTGTCCACCAGCTGCCGTCTTTATTGCTGGAATAGAAGCCACAATGGCCACCGTAGGCGGGTGTTTCGAGATAAACAAAGGGGTGTTTTGCTGCCATTTCACGAGGAAAACAAGTGGGTGCAAGAAAGGTGTCATCCAGTGCATTGATAACGAGAACAGGTCGGCAAATATTGGGCATAAAGTGGATACTGGAACACGATTGCCAATAATCCTGCGCACCGCTGTAGCCGTGAATAGGACCGGTAAATTGTTCGTCGAATTCGTAAAAGCTTTTAGGAAGGGGAGCAGATAAATCGAGGTAAGTAGGGTAGAGGCTGGCCTTTTCTAAGAGCTTCTCGTTGAGGGTACTCATAAAGCGCTTCAGGTATATCCGGTTGCGCCAATGGGCAATAGCAACGTTGGCCGCGGGAATATCACAAGGGACTGAAAAAACTACTCCTCCACGAATTTGTGGAGACAGCTGATTTCCACTTTCGCCGAGGTATTTCAGCACTACATTGCCCCCCAGGCTAAAGCCACTAAGCACAATCTCGTCGTAAGCCCCCTGCTTAAGTACATATTGAATAACCAAGGCCAAATCATTGGTTTCCCCCATGTTGTACATACGCAAGCGCTTGTTCATACGGCCGCTGCACGAGCGGAAGTTCATCCCTAACGTATTCCAGCCGTTTTTGCCAAAAAAAGAAAACAGTCCCCGCAAATAATGCCGATCGGCATTGCCTTCCAGGCCGTGCAAGCCAATCAACAATCTACGGGAAGAGGTCTTTTGCCAATCCAGGTCCAGAAAGTCGCCATCAGGAGTAGCAATGGTTTCCCGCTCGTAAGCAAGTGCAGGCACCTTCCGGAAAAGCGCCGGATAGATGGTGTTTACATGAGCATTGGTAAAGGGCCAACTTGCACGGTAGGAAGATGCTGATACAAACGGCATAATTGAGGATTATTTTTTTCTTTAAATGCCTATTCCACCTTATTCGTAATCGGATAAAATTTCTGCAACTTTAATCGCCTATCGGTGCTATCCAGCATTAGCTGTAGACTATCCAAGAGCTGGGCTGCTCCGGTGCTGTCCACCAACAATTCATCGACGTAAACCAGGAAACCTTTACCTGTACCGCCCAAACAGGGAGGCCAAACGGCAGTGGCTGAAAGCCCCAATTCGTTGAGCTGGACCAAACGCTGACGCGCACCGCTGAGTTGACTGTATACCGAATCCGCCAATAGATAAAAGGTTTGGTGAAGCCCATTGTACCGATCGCAGGTGTAGTAAAGCGCAATTTCATCGCCTGGTTCAGCAATAATAATTCTGAGGGGAGGAGCTGCCGCTTGTTCTGAATCATCGGTCTCTTCGGATTGGATCATTCCCGAAAATTGTTCCTCATTAAAACGCATCTCATAGGGCGTGAAAGTGCTGTCATAAAATCCTGCTATGGGGGCATCTACAATAAAATAGGAGGGCTCTACGCGTTCATCTTTATTATCGGCGATAACTCTTTTTTTATATCGTTTTTCGTTGGGGAAATTGGTTGGCAGTTTTTGGTACTCAATGCGGATCAAAAAACTAGTGATCATCAGGCCCAGCAAGACCAAGGCCCATTGGTTGTAATAAGTGCGGGGAAACCAGCGGAAATAGCGGTTTTGAACAGGCAAAAATTGCTCACGCAGAAATTTCTTCAGCTTCTGCCAAGGGCCCAAAGTCATGGATTGTAGCCTTTTCTGCCATTCCCCTTGCGGTAAAAAATCAAAAACAGACCGTTTGGGTACAAAAATTTCGGCTCGGCTGGGTGCCATGATCAACTTGGGTAAACGCTGTGCATTGATTTCGACCAAGCCAAAGCCAAAACGCGAACACTGCCGAATGAGTTCAAGTCGGTACTTCTCTTTCATACCACTAAAGGCATCATAGCCAAAGGCTATCCACTGGTCATCGGCTTTGTATTGCTTGAATTGCTCTATTGCGAAAATGTAGCGGTAGCGGGGCAGCCTGCGGAAAGTCATAAAGTAAATACCCATCCAGATCGGTAAAGTGGACGATAAATAGAGCAGGCGAACCCAGAAATTTTCGGCAGCTAATGGATACCAATGAGCAATGTGCGCAATAGCAAGAAAGGTAGGCAACAACAGGCAGGCAAAGGCCAGACTGTCCCAGACCACATGACTGAGCCGGGGGCGGTAACAAATCTCATCTTTGGTAGCCTGTGAAGTAGCCTCAAAAGTGGCGGTGAAAACTTTCCCGTCTTCTTGGGTAAAGTGCAGGAAACCATCGGCGATAATGTTGTTGGAACCGCGCATGTCGGTGCCCGTGATCGTGACGGTATTGAACGCCCGCGGCCGCAAACGGTAGAAACTCTTGAGGTAGCCGAGGGCGATTTGCTTGATGGTATTTTCGGAGAGGGAAGACATCTATTGCGGGGTATTTTTCAAGTCTTCCATAAATTGCCAGATCTTGACAACTTCACGAGCCTCTTTCACATCGTGTACCCGTAGGATACTGGCACCATTTTGCAAGGCCAACAAGTGTACGACAGAGGTTCCATTGAGGGCTTCGGAGGGGCCGATGCCAAGCAATTTATTGATCATGGATTTTCGGGATACACCTGCCAGCACGGGGGCTTCCAGTATTTGAAATAGATTAAGCCCTTGGAGGAGTTCATAATTTTGACGGACGGTTTTCCCAAAACCAAACCCTGGGTCCACGACGATATCTTTTACCCCTTTTTGGCGAAGGAGTGCCACTTCTTGAATAAAAAAATCGAGAATTTCCCTCACAACATCTTCGTAATCTGGCTGCTGCTGCATAGTGGCTGGCGTACCTCTCATGTGCATCAGAATGTAGGGAACGCCAAGCTTAGCTACCGTATCGTACATTTCCTGATCGATACGTCCAGCAGAGATATCGTTGATGATCGATGCACCAACCTTGACCGCTTCACTGGCGACGCTAGCATGTACGGTATCAATAGAGATGATTGCTTCGGGAAAGCGTTCTTTGATCGCCTTGATGGGCGCAATGACTCTTTGTAGTTCTTGGTCCACCGTAATGATTTCGGCACCTGGGCGTGAGGACATTCCTCCAATATCCAGGATATCGGCACCAGCTTCCAGCATTTGTTCTGCGACGAGCAAAATATCCGCTAAAGCCTCCTGGCGACTATCGGCAAAGAAGGAGTCAGGCGTAACGTTGATTACGCCCATTATTTTGGGTGTACCCAAATCCAGCAATTTACCGTCACAATTAAGTGTTTGTTGGGGAAAAATCATATCCCACCGTTTGGTGCGCGCTAAAGTTATTAAATTTGCTGCACAAGACTTCAAAAACAATATGGCTGTTAATTTAAACAAAGCAAACAAGATCGGAAGAGTCCTCATTCTGATCTGTCTTTTGGGGATCGCGGTAATCGTAGTGAGCCGTTATTACAAGAGTAAACCTGGTAGTTTTCTGGGTGCCCCTAAGGAATACGAACTTAACTACATGCCTGCGGATTACGAGATGACCATTGATCCCGAAGACGCTCTGGCCATTGCTACCAACCCTCAGCGTTACCGTAAGGAGTTCAACCAGATGATCTACGACATCAACACCAGCGTGTTGCGCCACGTGAGTACGCGAATGGGTCTTTCTGACAGTCTACAGAGGGCGGTCATCAAAGAGTATGAAGACAACCACCATGAATACCTTGAAAAACTTTACTACAACGACTTTGTTAGACTCAAAGACTCTACGGCCAATATTTACGAAACCTGGTACGACAATGAAGGAGGGAGTGCTACCAAGGTTTTTGAAGAAATTACTTCCAAATACACTTGTTATCTCATCAATCAAATTCTGGCCACCGTCATTCCCACCGATGGAGGAAAAATCTACGCCAAAGGTAGTGGGCTGGAAACCCCCTGTGGCATTGCACTGACCGAAGCATTGGGGCCAATGATTGCCCGGATGGAAGAACGAGCCGCTATTGATGACTTCAGTAAATCAAGGGGGCTATTGCAAGAAAAAGTCGAAACCGTCATCGCGGAATTGGCGACCATGGAAGTTCGAGACAAAAAAGGGATCAACAAGCAGATGCAGACGAAAATCTGGGGGGTCAATGTTTCCAGTTCCGACTTGGAAATAACAGCGATCTCTATCCTCAAAGTGGGCTTTCGCCTGAATGATTATTTCGATATTCAGCTTAATCCTAAAGCCAATTTAGTGACCATCACACTGCCCGAACCAGTGATCCTGAGCCACGAGGTTTATCCAAAGATTGAAAAGCTCGACATCGGTTGGCTGCGGGAGGTGGAGACCGTCAATTTTAATGAAAGCTTCAATGCGTTGCGCAAAGAATTTCGCAGGGAAGCGGTGGAAAGCAATATTATGAGAAGCTCTGAACAGCAGGCGGTAAAGTTGATGAACACCATGTTTAGCCCGCTGATAAAAAGCATGAACAACCGCTACGAACTGAAGGTGGAATTTCGCCCGGCAGCGAATGTAGCACCCGAAGAAAATTTGGCGAATGACGACATTAGAGGCTAACAAGTCTACTTAAGAAACCAACAAGAACCCATGTTTAAACGCTTCTTTTTGCGCGAGGAAAATATGCTTTTAGCAATCATCCTCAATTCCATCGTCATTTTTGCGCTTTACTTTCCGTCATTGGAAGACGAGAAATGGCTGGAGTATATCGATCATTTTTTCATTACGATCTTCACCATCGAAGCCGTCACAAAAATCCGTCATCACGGTTGGAAAAAGTACTGGGAAAGTTCCTGGAATCGATTTGACTTTTTCATTGTCATAGGTAGTATACCTACGTTGCTTACGGGTTTTTTACCCGTTCCAGACACTTCCTTGCTGATCGTATTCCGTTTGTTTCGGTTGTTGCGCCTCGTGCGGTTTTTACGGTTTGTTCCCGATATGGGCAAGATTCTTAATGGCTTGGGGCGAGCACTCAAAGCTTCTGTATTCGTGATCTTGGCTTTGATCTTTTTGAACATCCTTTTGGCAATGATGACTTGTCAATTTTACGGCGATATTGCCCCGGAATATTTCGGCAACCCTTTGTCTGCCTCGTACGCGATCTTCCAGTTATTTACCGTCGAAGGTTGGAATGATATTGCTCAATCGGTAGCCGAAAGAACGGATAGCCCTTTTTTAGTAGGCGTCACTAGATTTTACTTCGTTCTGATCGTTTTGCTGGGTGGAATATTTGGAATGTCGCTGGCAAATGCCGTTTTTGTAGACGAGATGACCATGGACAACAACAATGAGTTGGAAGCCAAGATCGATCGCTTGCACCATGAGATACAGGAGCTGAAAGCGCTCTTGAAAAATAAATAACATCTCCATTGAACTTTATCATTTACGACATTGAGGCGACGTGTTGGGAAGGAAGGCCTCCGTCGATGACACCAGAAACTATCGAAATTGGTGCCTTAAAAATGAATCGTTATGGCGAGGTACTCAGTACGTTCCAACGCTTCATCAAACCCACGCTGCATCCTCAGCTTTCTCACTTTTGTCGAGAACTCACTAATATCGATCAGGTAGATATCAACCGGGCCAATACTTTCCCCAAAGTAATCGAAAGCTTCATCGATTGGATCGATATTTGGGACGAAGAATACCTCCTTTGTGCCTGGGGGAATTTTGATCAGAAAATCTTCCAACGCGACTGCGCCCTCCACAACCTAGAAGACGACTGGACGGACAACTACCTCAATATCCGAAGACAATACTTTGATCTGAAGCGCCTCCACCGCCCCCGTGGCCTCAAAAAAAGCGTTAAGATGGAAGGCTTTGAATGGGATGGCGAACACCATCGCGCCTTTGACGATGCGCAGAATTTGGCGAAGATTTTCCAGAAGTATATTGATGTCTGGCAGTATTAAACGCAATAATTTAAACATGGAGGAAACAGTGATTGATGACAAATGGATATTCCTATTTGTCTATCCTCTTTTTGTGATTTTTGTCTGTCACGTAGGTAATGACAATACCTTATCTCAATTATTGCGGCTACCTAGTTATTACACGGATATAGTTTTGGCAATCATTTGCACGTACACAGCGGGCATTTATTGGAAAAAGCTCTTTGCAAAACTTGATAAACGATTTGATTGGTACTCGAACCTGAAACAACGATTGATCTACCAGCTGATACTCGGCTTTGTACTTCCTATTTTAGTGATAATAGGTATTGAAGTAGTGTATTTATTCTTAATTGACATTAAGCTGTCAGAAAGTGCTATTTTCTATTTAGACCTCCCAATGATAGCTGTGTTATCATTATTAATAAATATATGCTATTTGTTTCTATACAACAGAGCTCATTTGATGACTTTGAGAAATACCAATGAGCTACCAAGTTCGTCTAGTTTCCAGGAAAATTTTGTAGTAAAATTGGGTACGGTTATCCTTAAAATACCCATTGACGAAGTAGCGTATTTCATAATACAGGAAAAGATCACCTTTCTGGTAACGATAGAAGGCAAAAAATATATCTATGATTTCACCTTAGAGCAGATCATGAAAAAGATCTCGCCCAAAGAATTCTTTCAACTGAACAGGCAGGTTATTGCCAGAAAAAACAGCATCGTAAAATGCAAACAAACCGAGACTAGAAGGCTTGAGATCACGCTTACTCCGAATCTGCCCGAGCCTTTATTTGTAGCCAAAACAAAATCAACCAAGCTTCTTACCTGGCTGAATAAATACTAGCTGTCCGCTTCAGTCGGTTCTTTGTCCTTTTTAGTTTTTATTGGTTCTTTTTGCCACCAATCGCCTTTCTAGCACCGTTTCTTTGAGCGAATCAAAATAAACGACAACCATGAAGTGCTACTTTTTGCAGCTCACGACCGTTACTTTTTTATGGCTGATGACCTCTCAACTTAATGCCCAACAGGCAGTAACTGTTTCTGTTTTTAACGAATCAACGACCATTCCTTTTACCACTTTTATTAATTCTCCTCTTCATCCAGGTGTTCAGGTTGGAACCGAGTTTGAAGGACATGTAAAAAACCATTTTAGATTGTATCCCTCAATAACTGTGGGCTACATGTTTCACAAGAAACTATTCCAGGGACTATATGCCGATGCCAATATAGGGGTAGATTATCAAACAGGTTTTGGGGTAAACATTAAGACTAAACTTGGTTTAGGTTACCTGCACACTTTCACCACACAGGAGGAGTACCAATTTAACGGGAGTACGTATGAAAGCAAAGGTGACCGGGGAAATGCTCGTGTGATGCCTTCTTTTACCATTGGACTGGGATATAATCTTCAAAAGAATAATCCGCTTTCTACGGAGATATTTTTCTTATACCAATCATGGATTGAATATCCTTATTCACCAGGATTCATACCTCTAATGTCCCACACCAATATTCATTTTGGGACTAAGTTCTACCCGTCAAAAGCTAAATAAGATGAAAATAATAAGATTGATTATGGCTGTTTTCATAATGGCCATCGCTGTTAGTTGCGAGAAAGACGAAATTTTTCCTGAGTCGTATTACGCTTGTGGTGATTTGGAAGCCAACCCCAATCATCCGCAGGAAGCTGATTTTAGTAAGCTCATTAAAGACATCGTGATTTCTGGCGTACCAAGCATGATGCTCACCGTTCACGACAATCAATATGGATACTGGTCCGATGCTCAGGGATTTGCGGATCTTGCATCGGGTATCCCACTTCGGCCATGTAATATCACAAGGGTTGGTAGCACTGTGAAAACCTTTACTGCAGTTACTATGCTGTTATTACAAGAAGAGGGCTTATTGAATTTGGATGATCCAATTTCGGATTATCTCACTGATAGTGAAATTGTTGGGTTAGAAAATGCTAAGCAATCCACCATCAGACAACTGCTACTCCATTCAAGTGGCATCTTCAATTACATTCAGAGTTTGAAGTTCCAAACTGCTTCGCTAAATGATTTGATAAAGTCATGGACCCCCGATGAGTTATTGGACTACGCCCGTGGTGAAGGTGCCTATTTCGCCCCTGGTACTGATGTGTTGTATTCAAATACTGGCTATGTACTACTAGGAATGATTATAGAAAACATAACGGGAAAGCCATTCTATGAAGTTTTTGAAGAAAAGATTTTCATTCCTTATGAACTGACTTTTACTCAATTTGCTGCTATCGATCCAGTACCTGCTGGTATCATTCGTGGCTATGTTGATCTCTATAGTAATCTAAATCTTATCAACGCCACCTACTACAGTGGTTGGGACTACTACACCGCAGATGGTGGGCTCATTTCTAACTCGTATGACCTAAATAAATTCATGACTAACCTATTCCAAGGGGAAATACTTTCAGAGCAGTCACTCAACGAAATGATGACATGGATCGAGCCTTCTGGTGATTATGGAGATGGATTCAAAACATTTTATGGGATGGGGATTTTTAAAATTGAAACAGAATTCGGGCCGGCTTACCTGCATAGCGGTGATGCCATTGGATATTTTGCCACCATGGCATATTTTCCTAACCAACAGGTAACAATCACCTGGGCGGTAAATGCCAATTATGGCAAAGTGGATGAGTTTACACAGTCAAAAGAAGCCATGGAAAACATTTTCAGCGTTGTGCTAGATCAGTAAGGCCATATCCTCACCGCCAATAACCATTACCTTGGCGCCATAGATATCTATAAATTTGATTTAGACGGAAACCTGATTTGGCAAAAGCCCCTTGCGGAGTCAGCTACGCTTTGGCCATCTAGCAGTCATTTGAAAAAGGTAGCTGCTGATCACTTTATGGCCATGTTCACGGCTAACAACAATGTAGTATTGATGAACATCGATAGTGATGGGGAGATCGCATGGGAAAAAACTTACGGAGGTCGCGAATCTGATGTTGCACAAGACCTCGTACAGACCCTGGATGGGCAATATGTATTGCTGTCCAACACATCTAGTTTTGGTAATGGTGGTCTGGATGTAATGTTGACGAAGATTGATACGGAGGGAAATGCTGTATGGAAAAAGGTCTATGGAAGTGCGTCTTCTGACCAAGGTGGCAAGCTGGTAGAACTAAGCAATGGCGACTTGGTCGTAATGGGCAACAGCAATGAAGGCAGTAGCTCCAATTCTCACTATGATCTGTTTCTCCTAAAAACGGATAGTGAGGGAGTGCCTAAGTAGGTGTCTTTGGAGATTTTACAAAAACATCAGTCCGAAACAGATAAGTCCTTTGAGGAATTCAAAACAAGGAACCCTAAGGGGAATGATCAAGAACGGCAGGCTAAATTGAATTAATAGTCAATCAATAATTTGCACGCTAATACAGTAGCACCACCTCCCCACTTATTTTTTTTCGGGTGCCGTTATTCCGCTCCAGCAGGAGTTGATAACTGTAAATACCCTGGGCCGCTGGTTGCCCTTCTATTAATCCATCCCAACCAATAAAACGGTTGTTCAAGTCTTGCTCAGCAGCTTCATAAACGAGCCCACCCCAACGATCAAAAACCCGCCAGGAAAGGAGGCGGGTAAAACACTCTTCTGCAAACAACTCAAAGGAATCATTCATATTGTCAAAGTTGGGGCTGAACGCATTGGGAACATATACCTTTTCACAGGTTTGAACCGTCACTTGTATCCTTGCACTATCGGTACAGCCAGTGAGGTTGTCCGTGGCAATAAGCTGGTAAACGCCAGAATTTACTGGTTGGAACAGGGGAGAGGAGCAGTCCGTGCAAGAGAAAGCACCAGCTGGTTGCCAAGACAAGTTGTAGTCGTTTGATGAACTCACTATGCTCATGAGTTGTACCCATTCGCCAAATGGGACATCGACTACGTTTGGCATCACTTCCACTTCAATATTGCTGGTACTGATCGTTGTAACGACTACACTATCACAGCCAGCAGACGTAGTGAGAGCATCCATGTAAATGCCAGCTTCGGTATACCAGTTAGCCCCTACTTGCAGGCTTTCGCCAGAACAAAGGGCTACTTCCTGGTTGATGGTTTGCAGAGGTTGTGCCGTAATCACATAGGGTTGATACTGTGGACAATTGTCGGTAGTGCCCACCAAGGTATCCACAAAACTGGTACTGGCTGTAAATTGGCGCCCATCAATTTCGAGTGTTTCTCCTTCACAGAAGGTGTAACTTATTGTAGGAAGCAAGCGGGTATCACCGGTCAGGGTGGTCGTAATTAAGGTGTCATTACAAGAGTTGGGTACGGGAAGGGCATCGAGGTAGACACCCGCTTGGGTATAAGTGCTGGTGCCCACAGACAAGCTCCCGTCCGGCAAATCACAAAGATCGAAGGATTGCTCCAGTTGCACATTACAAAGGCGAAGGCTGATGTCATCAATGGCCAGGTCATTGCCGCAGCCACCGGGAGCATTGTTGATCAATTGCAGGAGCAGGGTTGTTTGGTTAGGACCCGTACGAAATTTGAGGGTATAAGGTCTCCAGGTAAGAAAACTGCTGTAGAAGATTTCACCAGTTGTCATCGTTGCCAGCGTAGTGCCATTGCCCGGGTCGACGACAGAAAATCGAATATCGGGTTTCTCGGCATCTCCAATACAGCCAATAGGTACTACAACATTGGCAATGTAACAGGAGAAAAGATAGTCGGTATGCTCACATAAATCCATCAGCGTTTTTTGGTAAAAAATTCCCGCACCTTCCGTTGCATTGACCAGGAACATATAGCCACCGGTATCTCCCTCGGTGTGGTCAAAACCCTCGTGCCAAAATCCTCCATTGATACCTGTTACATTCGAAATGACGTAGCTGCCATCATTGATACTCCCAAAATTGTAAGTTGTTGTACCACTCGCTAAAGCTAGCCCCTGACCGAAACCACTCCCGAAGTCCTCAAAAAAGATAGCAGGCCCGGGATCGGGGGTACACTCCTGTGCGGTGAGCAGGTGTTGAAAAAAAAAGAATAGAAAACCAAATGCCAAAAAACGCATCATAGCTCGTTGGTAATTGCCTGCTGCGGAACGAAATAGTTCGCTTTAGCGAAGATACGAAAACTACCTGCTGCGAAATTGCCGCCAAAGCGACTTTTCCACCTCCCTAAATCATTTACCTTTGTCATTCTTATTTTGTGAATCAACAGTATTAATGACTATGGCCAAGGACCACACCATTGAAATAAACGGACACCGCCACGTTGCATTTCACCTCGACCGCCTGGAGCCAACAGAAATGGAAGCGAAAAGCGATGCGTTCTACCATTGGCTTGACACGCGGCGTTCGGTACGGGAATTTACCAGCGAACCCGTTTCCAAAACAGTGATCGAAAACATCATCAAAGCTGCTTCTACCGCCCCTTCGGGCGCACACAAGCAGCCGTGGACCTTCTGTGCTATCAGCGACCCGGTACTGAAAAAGCAGATTCGAATTGCCGCCGAAGCGGAAGAAAAAGAGAGCTACGAAAGCCGTATGAGTGAGCGTTGGAAAGACGACCTCAAGCCCATGGCCACCAACATGTACAAGCCCTTTCTGGAAGAGGCACCCTGGTTGATCATCGTCTGCAAAAGGGCCTACGAGCTAGATGCTGACGGCAACAAGCACAACAATTATTACGTCAACGAATCGGTAGGTATCGCCTGCGGCATGCTCATCACGGCCATCCATAATGCTGGCCTCGTGACACTCACGCATACCCCCAGCCCCATGAATTTTCTGACGAACATTCTGAACCGACCTAAAAACGAACGCGCTTACCTGCTGCTGCCAGTTGGCTATCCCAAACAACCGGTTTATGTGCCCGATTTAGAACGAAAAGGACTGGACGAAATGGCGGTATTTTACGCAGGGTGATGATGTATATATTTGTATTAGAGACGCGATGCATCACGTCTCTAATACAAATATATAACACGGCCCCAAAAGATAGGTGCCCCTTACGCCTTACTCAACTGATCTGCTAATTTCACCAAATTGGGCAAACGATAATCACCCGCCATTTCTTTGATTCTATCCGTGGCCCAAGTGGCTTCACACCCAATAGCCGTCACAAACAGTGCCTTGCTGCTATCACCGCGTAACAAACGGACCTCCACTTCCTCAGCGGCTCGGAAATGGTTTTTTGCTAGCCCAATGACCGGCACTTTGACGTCCAGCACTTCGTAAAGATAAACACCTAGACCAGGCTTGTCTTTACCTAAATAAACATAACTGTCGACAAGAATGAAATCTAGCGGTTCACTCACTTCGCGTAGGAGGGCCAGCAGTGCAGGGAGTTCTCGTTTGTAAAATTTGCCGGGTTCGTATTCTCCTGCCAGTGGTGTTTGAATGGTGTAGGTCTTGTAGGCTTCTTCGTCGGTCCAGTCCTTGAACAAGACACCTGCTACTTGCGCAAAATCATCGCGGTAATGAACATCTATACAAATGATCATGGCCGTAATTTTAAGGCACGCAGCAATTCCGGAGCCTGCCATTCGCGTACATCACCGGGCTGCATATCGCCCAGCGTCAGGTTTTCAATGGCGGCCCGAACCAGTCGTAAGACCGGGAATCCTACCGTAGCGCACATCCTTCTGACCTGGCGGTTTTTACCTTCGGTCAAGCGCAATTCTATCCAGCTATCCGGGATGCTTTTTCTGACCCGAATGGGTGGGTCGCGATCCGGCAGGGTAGGGAAGGGGTCCAGCAGTTTTGCTTTGGCTGGCCGCGTGCGGTAATCCCGCTTTTTGATCCGAATATTGACGCCGTTGTTCAAGCGGGTCAATGCCTCCTCGTTTGGGATCCCCTCTACCTGTACCCAATAAGAGCGCTCGTGGGCCCAACGTGGGTTCAGTAGTTGACTGTTCAGCCGTTTATCATTGGTGATAATCAGCAGCCCTTCGCTGTCTTGATCGAGACGGCCTACCGGGTAAACATCTTTGGGGAAATCGTACAAATCTGCTAGTGTACGATGATGTGGAGCCTCCCGCGAAAACTGCGAAAGCACTCCATAAGGTTTATATATGACGTAATAATAGAACACTAAGGTAATTTGACGGAAATAATTTATTCCATTTTTTCCAACGATTCGCGAATATTTTCACGCAAGCTCCTTTTAGTTGCTTGCTTAGAAAATTTTAGCGAATCAAAAATGGAATAAATTATTTTTGTTCCGTCACTAAACGTTGAAGCGGAAGTGCATCACATCGCCATCATTTACGACGTATTCTTTGCCTTCTACACTCAATTTTCCAGCTTCTTTAACTGCTTGTTCTGAACCGTATTTGACATAATCGTCATAAGCAATAACTTCCGCCCGAATGAAGCCTTTTTCGAAATCACTGTGAATCACACCAGCAGCACCAGGTGCTTTTGTGCCATTCACGATGGTCCAGGCACGTACTTCTTTAACGCCCGCCGTAAAGTAGGTGATCAGGTTCAGCAAAGCGTAAGCACCGCGAATAACCCGATTAACACCGGGTTCAGGAAGACCCATTTCGGCGATAAATTCGTCGCGTTCCTCCTTGGTCTCCAATTCAGCAATGTCTGCTTCAATGGCGGCCGAAATCAAGATAACTTCGGCATTCTCTTCAGCTACGGCAGCTTTGAAGCGTTCGGTATATTCATTGCCACTTTCTACGGAATCCATGTCTACATTACAAACATAGAGGATGGGCTTGGCGGTCAGCAACATCATTTCTTTGAGCAAAGCATAACCATCTTCAGGTAAGGATACACTACGGGCAGGTTTTCCGCTTTCGAGGTGAGCCTGGATCATGTCTCCAATCTCAACGAATCGCTTGGCTTCTTTCTCGCCACTTCTAGCGGCTTTGCGCAGCTTGTCTATGCGCTTTTCAACGGTCTCTAAATCTTTAAAAATCAGCTCCGTATCGATGATTTCCTTGTCGCGAACTGGGTCGATGTTGCCATCAACGTGGACGATATTGTCGTCATCAAAACAACGGACAACGTGGATGATGGCATCCACCTCACGGATGTTACCCAGGAATTGGTTGCCCAAACCTTCGCCTTTACTCGCGCCTTTGATCAGACCAGCAATATCAACAATGTCTACATTGGTAGGCAAAATCCGCTGAGGATTCACAAACTCCGCCAGCTTGTCCAAGCGTGGATCGGGTACGGTGATGACCCCCACATTGGGTTCCTTGGTTGCAAAAGGATAATTAGCCGCCAACGCTTTCGCGGAGGTCAAGGCGTTGAAGAGGGTAGATTTTCCTACGTTGGGCAAGCCCACAATACCACACTGAAGTCCCATTCGATGATTTCTTTTTTATCGGCCGCGAATATACAAGTAATTCTCCTGTTTGACCGATTATTCCTTACCTTTCCTTTATGAACTTTCTAGCACACCTTCTTCTTTCCTGTGAACAGGAAGAACTCATGATCGGGAACTTCCTCGGCGATTTTGTCAAAAACCGGGAATTGCCTCAGTTTTCGGAGGCTATACAGCAAGGAGTACGCCTGCACCGTTTGATTGACACTTTCACCGATGCTCACCCATTGGTACGGCAAGCCACCAAGCGGATTCATCATCGCCACGGCAAATACGCCGGTGTCGTCATTGATGTGCTTTACGATTATGTGTTGGCAAATCATTGGACAAGTTTTGGTCCCGGCAGCCTCGAAGTCTTCACCCAGCGTACTTATCGTACCCTCGAGAAGTATCTCACTGTCATGCCAAAACGCCTTCATACCGTCGTTCCCAACATGATTGCCGATGACTGGCTCGTAAGGTATGGTACCTTAGATGGTATTGCCTACACCTTCAGTCGCCTCCAAAAACGCATTTCCCGCCCTGAATTTCTTGAGGATACGCTTATTACCCTCCAGGAAGAAGAAGCCGCTTTGACCGAAGAGTTTACCTATTTCTTTCCAGAAATCGCTAGCGAGGTAAAAGTGTTTTGTGCTTGTTAAACTTTGGGGCTATGCCTTGGGGTTGTGTAAAAAGCCAAGCTACCAGACTTGTCTTCTTAGTGGTTCCCTACTAGGTTCCGCGGGCTTCAGTACGCACAGTTATTTACCTGAATTATTCACTTTGTCTTAGTGAAATAATCGTCAGCATTTATTTCCCAGTAACTTCTTGAAGAGCGTGCTGAAGTCCACGCAACCTGATAAAATTACCCCCCAAAGAAGATCCGCTTAATATCCAACCCATTGGCGAAGACCACCAAGCCAATCACGATCACGAAACCTACGATGGTAGCATATTCCATAAATTTGTCGCTCGGCTTGCGGCCAGAAACAGCTTCGTATAGTAAAAACATCACATGTCCACCGTCAAGCGCAGGAATAGGCAGCAAGTTCATAAAGGCCAAAATCAGGGAGAGGATGGCCGTCATGGTCCAGAAGCGCTCCCAATCCCAAACAGCGCCAAACATGGAGCCGATAGATGCAAAACCGCCTAAACTCTCAGAAGCTTTGATACGGCCACGGAACATCTGACCAAAAGCTTTCAACTGGTCATTGAGGGTAGCAATACCCAGTGCTGCTCCGGCAGGCATGGCTTCGGCAAAGGAATATTCCTGGCGTTCGGTACCGAAAAAATAGGTAGGATCAGCAGGCGCAACACCAATTTTCCCTTCTTCCGTGGTGGTTACTTTGATGCTCTTTTCTACACCATTCCGAACCAGTCCAACGGTAACTTCTTGGCTGACGAAAGGCTTTATCTCATTGACGAAATCAGAAAAGAAAGGGGTAGTGGTGCCATTCAGCGAAATAATGCTGTCTTTTTCTAAAATCCCTGCCGCTTTTGCCGGAGAATCTTTGGAAAAACCAGCAGCCACAAAAGGTACACGCGGCACAAAAAGCATGGCTCCTTTGTTTTCATAACTTGACAACTCTCCCACAAAACGCTGGTCAATTGCAATGTTGACGACCTCGCCATTGCGGCGTACCTGCATGTCCTGCGCATTATTGATGACAATCTCCCGCAAGAGGGTACGGCTGTTGAATTTGTCGAAATCCTGGCCATTGATAGAAAGCACTTGATCACCATCACGCAGGCCAATTTCTCGACCTAGTGAATCAACAGCAATACCGTATTCAATGCGTTCATTCGGCAGGTATTCCTGACCGTAATACCAGAGCACACAACCAAAAATAAGTAGCCCCAAGATAAAATTGACGGTTACACCACCCAACATGATGATGAGTCGCTGCCATGCTGGTTTTGAGCGAAATTCCCATTCCTGGGGTTCACCCGCCATTTGTTCTTTGTCGAAGCTCTCGTCGATCATTCCGCTGATTTTGACGTAGCCACCTAGGGGCAACCAGCCAATACCGTATTCTGTTTCACCAATCTTCTTTTTGAACAAAGAAAAACCAGGGTCAAAAAAGAGGTAGAATTTTTCCACACGGGTACCAAAAAGGCGAGCGGGGAAGAAGTGACCTCCTTCGTGCAAAACAATCAAAATAGAGAGGCTCAGCATCAGCTGGCCAGCCATGATCAAAATATCCATATGCTAGCGGGTAGGTTTGCTTAGAAAACCCATTTTATTGTTATTTAGAGCTTACTGAAGTTTTCGTATTTGGTGGCCAAAAACAAAACTCCAACAAGTTCCGACCGGGATGTACAACATTGTCTGAGAAAGAAATGTTGCCCGTAAAAGCGGCAAAGGTATTCGATTTTGATTAATTCTTTAGTTTTGCAGTCTATGCAATTGTTTTTTATACCACAGATTGACCAGGAAATCATCGACCTCCCCGCCGAAGAGGCTCGCCACGCCGTGCAAGTACTGCGCAAGCGGGTCGGGGATGAGTTGGATATTGTCGACGGAAAAGGCGGCTGGTACCGGGGGCTGATCACCGAGGTCACCAAGCGCTCCTGTACGGTGCTGCTTACGCAAACGCGTAAAGAAACCCTACGGGCCAACTACCATTTGACCATGGCCGTTTCCCCCACGAAAAGCAATGATCGCTTCGAGTGGTTTTTGGAAAAGGCTACGGAAATAGGTGTGGATACCATCATTCCGCTTCAATGTAGTCGTACCGAGCGCCCCAGGGTAAGAATTGATCGCTACGAAAAGGTCTTGGTTGCAGCGATGAAGCAAAGCCTGCAAGCTTGGCTACCGGAACTAAAGGAATTGACCCCCTTTGAGGAAGTTGTCCAGCAATTCCAGGAAAACCAGGCGACGTATATTGGTTGGTGTAATGAAGAGGTAAAAAGCCCACTCATTGACAACTACCAGCCCTCTACTAACGTTCTTATTCTGATTGGTCCGGAAGGTGATTTTACGGAGGAGGAAGTGCAGATGGCACGCGCCAAAGGCTGCCAACCCATCACTTTGGGGCCCACCCGCTTGCGTACAGAAACCGCAGCCCTGGTAGCTACCCAAAGTATTGCTTTACTAAATCAACTGCGCTGATAATTTTAATAAACAGTGCATTAAAATCGAAGAGAAATCGTGAAGATTCCACAGCGTCTGCTTTTTGTAATAATAATTGTACTGCTCGCCGGCAGTAGTTGGTCATGGGCTCCCTTACCCCCAGCAACTGCACCGATGAAACTGGGCCTGCTCAAGTACCGGGGTGGGGGAGACTGGTACGCCAACCCTACAGCACTCCCCAATTTGGCATCCTTTTGCAATACCCTTCTCAATACCAATTTTGATGAGACAGAATATGCTGTTGTGGAAGTAGGCAGCGCTGAATTATTTAATTATCCCTGGATTCACATGACAGGGCATGGCAACGTGGTCTTTTCAGACTCAGAAGCCGACAATTTGCGCAATTATTTGCTAGCCGGTGGTTTTTTGCATATTGATGACAACTACGGCATGGATGCCTTTGTACGTACCGCGATGAAGAAAGTGTTTCCGGAGCTGGATTTCATCGAATTGCCTTTCCAGCACCCTATCTACCATCAACGGTTTGATTTCAACAATGGCTTACCAAAAGTCCACGAACATGATGGCGGTGCAGCCCGCGGCTATGGATTGATCTTCGAAGGTCGTCTGGTTTGCTTTTATTCTGCTGAATGCGACCTTGGTGATGGTTGGGAAGACCCCGCAGTCCATAAAGACCCCGAAGAAATTCGTCAGTTGGCCTTGCGCATGGGAGCTAACATTATTCAGTTTGCGTTTGAGCAGTAAACTGTAAATATCTTTCCTATCTTTGCCTTGCTTTACGGTAGCTGATGCCATGCATTAGCTTTAAAAGGGAATCCGGTGGAAATCCGGAGCAGTCCCCGCTGCTGTAAGCTTCGTTTAAAGCATTATTATTTATGCCACTGTTAACACGGGAAGGCAATAATGCACAGAAGTGAGCCAGAAGACCTGCCAGTAATGCATCATAATTCTTCAAATCTTTCGGAGGAAAAGAAGGAGGAAATGCTAACCTTTACTGGTGTGCCCTTGCTATATCGTGAGGGTGATTACCCAGTATGCATTTTCCTTGTGTTTTTCTCCAAAGGGAAATGTCATCAATTTGCTTCGTTTTGTAATTATATTGGTGTTGTTTTTGCCTTTTCTGCTCTTTGCGCAGGAAGGAGAGCAGAGAGACAGTCTACGCCAGGCTGAACTTCCGTTGATTACGGTGAAGTCTAATTTGACGAGGCCAGTTATCGACCTGACACCTTCACTGAAGACGGAAGCGAGTACTGCCTATTCAAGTCTAGTGAACGCTTTGGAAGACAGTGGTTTACTATTCATTAAAAGTTATGGTTTAGGAAGCTTGGCGACGGCTTCCCTTCGTGGAGGTGCTGCTGGGCAAACCGCTATCAGCTGGAATGGCATCGCGCTGCAAAGCCCCATGCTAGGTCTGGTGGACCTCTCCCTTATTCCAACCATTCATATCGATCAAGCTACCGTAGATGGAGGAGGCCAGAGTGCTGCCATGGGAAGTGGAGCGGTAGCCGGAAGTATTTCTTTCGGCAGCTTCCGACCAGATACTGCTTTTCGGATATCTCATCATTTTACCACGGGGAGTTTTGGCTTGTTTCACAGTGCTCATCGACTAGGTGGTGGTACGGAGAAGCTACGCTTTAAGCTAAGTACACAATTTGACAAGGCGACCAACAATTTTCCCTTCCGCTTACGCGATGATCTTCCTGAGCAACGCCTGACACACGCCGAATTTCAGCAACAAGCCTGGCAGCAATCCGTGTTTTGGGATGTTCATTCCAAGCATCGGTTGACGATACACGCTTGGCAGCAAACTACCAACCGAAATCTTCCTCCTACAGCCGTAGAAAATGTCAGTCTAGCTACCCAAAAGGATCAATTTTGGCGGCAACAACTGATTTGGCAAGCACGGGGAGCTAAAGCCGTTTGGGAAAACCAATTGGCCTATAATTTAGAAGATATCCACTATCAGGACCCACTAGCGGGTATAGATGCACCGAGTACTTTTAACCAGCTGACCTGGCAAAGCAAACGCAGTCAAAGTATGGGTAATTTTGACCTGGAAAGCGGTCTCCAATACATCCGCGCTAGTGCGGAGGCCAAGGAATACCGACAGTTACGATTGCAAGAACAAAAAGGGTTTTACCAACGGCTTACCTACCATTTTACACCCACCTTCAGGAATACACTTCTGGCCCGCATTCATCAAATAGATGACCATAACCCGCTTTGGGCCTTGCGTGCGGAGATGAACAAAGAATTTTCACACGATTGGCGCTTAAGCGGAGCCATTAGTCGGGATTTTCGCGTACCCACCCTCAATGACCTCTACTGGATACCAGGAGGAAACCATAACCTGAAGACGGAACTATCCTGGGCGCAAGAACTGAAATTGTACAAATACGATGAGGAGGGACGCTACTATTTTGGAGCTACCGCTTACAACCGGATGGTAGATAACTGGATACAGTGGGCCCAACAGGACGGCAATGCTTTTTGGTCTGCTGGCAATGTGACCCGCGTATGGAGTCGTGGCCTTGAATTTAATGGAGGAGTATTTTTTCCTACATCTTCGGGTTCATTGAGCATTGATGCAAGGTATCATTTTACCAAATCGACCTACGAAGAAGCCATAGCCAATCCAGCTATTGAGAAAGGAACGCAACTTTGGTACACGCCCGTCCATTTAGCAAACCTACAACTGAGTTTTGAGACGGGGAATTTGCTCTTTAAGTACACCCACCGCTACATCAGTGAAACCGAAGGGGTCAACGCTGATTTAGCGGCTTACCAATTGGGTGATTTTCATCTCATTTGGCGAAAGCTTGAGAAAGCGACCAGTTTTCGCTGCTTCCTGGAAATCAACAACCTCTGGAACGCTTCTTATCGCGTCATTGAAAGAAGACCGATGCCTGGACGACACCTCCGTATCGGGATACAAACCGATTTTTCATTGCAGGAGAATAAAACGGAAGGCTTTTAAGAACAGAATGAAAAAAATAAGTTCCGACCGGGCTGAAGCCCAGTCTACTTTTAGAACAAAAAAACCATTTTTATGAAAAACAATCTACTATTTATCGCACTGTTTTGTGCCGGTGCACTTGCTGCCCAAACCACCACTGATTTTGAAAATTTTGGGCTGACTCCGGGAGAATTTATCAACCAAACTCCTGATGGTGCCTTTGTGAGTGGAAATGTGAGTCTGAACAATTTTTATGATGAAGTTTATGATTACTGGGATGGTTGGGCCATTTCCGCTACAACGGACAACGTTACGCCTGGCTTTATGAACCAATATTCTTCCGCCTCGGGAGCTGGCGCTAATGGTAGTGCTACATATGCCCTCACGTATGCGTTTACTGAGCAGCGCATTCAGTTGACAGGTGATGCAGCAGGTGCTCCCGTAATTGGCATGTACGTCAACAACAGCACTTTTGCTTACCTCAACATGCTGAATGGCGGCGCTCCCGGAAAACGTTTTGGTGGGGAAACGGGTGATGATCCTGACTTTTTCCTACTCACGATTCAGGGCGAACTTGCGGGTGAACGTACGGAAGAAGTCATCGAGTTTTATCTAGCCGATTACCGCTTTGCGGACAACAGCCAGGACTATATTGTTACCGACTGGACACTCATTGACTTGACCTCCCTGGGAAATGTCGATCACTTGATCCTTTCGCTGAGTTCTTCTGATAATGGAGATTTTGGTATGAATACGCCCGCTTACGTTTGTGTGGATGATATCACAACCAGCGATATGCCCTTGAACGTTCGCGACCAGCAACTGGATTGGAACATTACGCTTTATCCAAATCCTGCTCATGATTATCTGCAATTGGAATGGCCCCTAAGCCAAACAGGAACGGCCAGTATTTTCAATGCGCAAGGGCAATTGGTGAAATCAGTTTCTTTAGCCGCTGGTGCAAATTCGATAGCTATCGAAACACTTCCCAGTGGTAATTATTTGCTAAGATTTACCGATGGCAACGCGTGGAATGCTCAGCGTTTTATTAAGCTGTAAAAGCAGGTTTTACCCGCAAAATACCTGCTGGCTAGACCAAACATTCCCTCTCTTGTCGTTGTTGTTATTTGGTGTTTAACAAAACAAAAAACAATGAAAACGAAAGTCAAAAACAGCTCTAATGAGCCAAATATAGAGATTGGAATAAAAGCAAATCATCGGGCAGCCGTAGTGAAAATGCTGGGCCAGCTATTGGCTGATGAAACAGTCTTGTATATCAAACTGCGCAACTACCATTGGAACGTAGAAGGGATACATTTCCAACAATTGCACGCCCTATTCCAGGAGCAGTATACCGTTTTGGAAGAACAGATTGATGATGTGGCCGAAAGAATCCGTAGCCTGGGACACTATTCTCCAGGTTCGATGGCAGCTTTCCGGGAATTGAGTCGTCTGAAAGAAAGTGATAACCTGGGAGGCGATGGTGTCTTGATGTTGCAAAACATCCTGGCGGATCACGAAATGATCATCCAGGTGCTGCGCCATGACCTGGAAGCGGCGATGGAGGAATACAAAGATGCCGGCACCAGTGATTTTCTGACCGCCTTGATGGAGGTACACGAAAAAATGGCCTGGATGGTGCGTAGCCACTTGAGATAAGCACGACTTTCGCTATAGGGCGAAAGTTGTATAGAGACTTATGGTAGATGGTATAGGGACGCAAAGTGAACCGCATTCCTCAACACTTAACCTAAAGTCCAGCCAAGAAAAAAAGCCTTTCCTTACGAGGAGAGGCTTTTTTTGTGTTTTTAATGTCAAATCTTATTTAGACTAAATCGAAATAAGGGATCGTTTGTTATATTTGCATCACAATAACAAGAGATGAATCATCTTAGTAAACAGCTCGCATCCGTCTGCATTGCCGATCTTGCTGACCAAGAACGGGCAGATCCTTTGGCACTGGGCATGGGCATGCAAAAGGCCGAATTCAATGAGCAACTCGCTAGTGCTAAGCCTATTGCCATAAAACAGGCCGATAACAAATGGTTGTCTGCACTTTGGGTGACTTGTCCCACGGATGGTATTACCGGAGAGCTTATGTATGTTGCCAAAGACTGCCGCACCCAAAAGCTGGCGCTCATCACGGCAAATTATTATCGCTTACACGCTTTGATCAATAAGAGCAATACTGACTTCTATACTTCTCAACAGTAATTTTTAAGTTATGGCGGTTAAAAAAGCTAAGCAGCAGGATATCCTTACGACCGAAGTTCGTTTCCCTTGTCCAATCGCTACGGTGCAGGGCAAGAAACTCAAAAAGAAATGCTGTAAAAAATACAAAAAAGGAAAGCGCTGTGGGCGTTGTCCTAATGGTTAATCTTTTCCTATCTTGGCAGGATGAAAATCCTGCACACTTCTGATTGGCATCTTGGGCAGCGACTCCTGCAAATGGACCGGCACGAAGAGTTTCGGCTGGCCTTGGATTGGCTCTACGCCGTCATTGAAAAAGAGGAAATTGAGGTGCTTTTGGTGGCTGGTGATATTTTTGACATTGGCAACCCTCCCAACCAGGCGCGTCAGCTGTATTATCGTTTTCTCCGTCGCTTGCTTGGTTCTACCTGCCGCCACATTGTTATCACAGGAGGCAACCATGATTCACCGGCGATGCTCAATGCGCCGCGGGAACTTTTAGAGAGTTTCAATATCCACGTCATTGGTGCCGCTACCGATAACATTGAGGAGGAGCTTCTGGTCTTAAAAAACGATGCGGGGACACCAGAACTAGTCGTGGCCGCCGTTCCTTTTTTACGTGATCGTGATTTGCGGATCTCCAAAGTAGGAGAGGAGCAGCAGAGTCGTCAAGCTCGCCTACAGGAAGGTTTGCTGCAGCATTACCAAAGCCTCGCGGAATTGGCCCAGCCCTACGTTGAACAAGGCTTACCCATCATCGCAATGGGCCATCTCTACGCCAAAGGATCCGTGGCTTCTGACAAACAAGACAATATCTACGTTGGTAATAGAGAAAACATGGAAGCAGGGCAGTTTCCCGCTGTTTTTGACTACGTGGCCCTGGGGCATATCCACCGCGCACAGAAAGTAGAAGGGGTGGAGCACGTTCGCTATGCTGGCTCGCTCATCCCGCTCAGTTTTAGTGAAACCAAAGACGACAAGCAGGTCTTTATTCTTCATTTTTCCGGCAAGGAACTAACGCAAATAGCCACCCATTCCGTCGAAAACTTCCGTCGATTAAAAACAATCCAAGGAGACCTGGAGGACGTGCAAAAGAAATTAGATCGCTTTGCCGCAAAGCAAGATCGTCCCCTGCCTTCCTGGGTAGAGGTGATCATCGATACCGAAGATTACGTTCCCCAACTGGATCAAATCCTGCGAGATTATTGCCAGGAAATGCCGCTGGAATTGGTGAAAATAAGGATCAACCGCCCGTACCGGGAGCTGACCCACGCATTAACCGAGGTGCCTGACCTGGAAGACCTGGAAGTAGAGGAAGTCTTTCGACAAAAGTGCCTGAGCCAAGGAGAGATCCCGGAAGAGAAGCTGGACGAATTGATGACTACCTTTCGGGAATTACAAAACTGGATGGCGGAACAAGAAGCATGAGGATACTACGTATACACATTAAAAACCTGAATTCCCTCCGGCTGCAAACGACCATCGACTTTGAGCAGCCGCCATTGGCCCATGCTGATATTTTTGCCATAACCGGAAATACAGGGGCGGGTAAGACTACTATTTTGGATGCGATCACCCTGGCTTTGTATGGCCAGGTGGCCAGAGATAAACAAGCTCATAAAGAAGTATTGAGTTACGGGAGTACCGAATGCCTGGCCGAAGTAGAATTCCTGGCTGATGGCGAGCGCTACCTGGCACGCTGGGGCATGCGCCGTGCGCGCAACAAGGTAGACGGCAACCTGCTGGCCCCGGAAAGAGAGCTGGCCAAATGGTCGGAGGCGCAGCAAAATTTCCTCCCCATCGCGGAAAAGGTCAGAGAGGTAGAAGAGGCCGTAAAGGAAATTACCAAACTTGATTTTGAGCGGTTTACCCGTTCGGTGTTATTATCGCAAGGCGATTTTGCCGCTTTTCTGAAGGCCAGCGATAAAGAGCAGAGTGACTTGCTGGAGCGGATCACGGGGACCGCTATTTACTCGCAAATCTCAACAGCCGCTTTCGAGCGCTATCGCCTAGAAGAACAAACGCTGAAGAACCTTCAGGAGCAGCAGGCTCAGTTAGGGCTATTAGCTGGCGAATCTGTTTCAGAGGAAATGCTAACTACCGCTCGGGAGGAGGTCGCAACACAGACCAAGCAGTTGGAGGCCATTCAGGCCATTGTGCAGCAGTTTGAACGCTGGCAAGAAGCTTCGCAAAAAATACAGACGATCACTGCAGAGCAAACGCAACTACAGCAAGAACAATTGGCTTTTGCGCCGGAGGCATTGCGTTTGGAAAAATCGCTTAAGCTACAATCGCAGCGACAAGCCTTCCAGGAGATGGGCTTTCGTCAACAAAAAAATACCTCTTTGAAGGATCAGATAATGGTCCTAAAGGAGAGGGAGCAAACTCAGCAAACGCGTTTAAAAGCATTAACGGATCAGCTAAAAACCGCAAAAGAGTCGCACGATCAACTAAAGTCAACAGCTAAAGAGAAAGAGGTAGTTTTCCGGCAAGCCGAGCTTTTAGAAGCGCAAATCAAAGGTATTACCGTTCAAATAACAGCACTGCATGCGGAACTGGAAAGTGGTGCACAAGAAGAAGCGAAGTTACAGACCTCATTAACAACCCTCACTGAGAAGCAGGCTTCCTTGGTCAAAGAAAAGGATACTCACCAGGCCTGGCTCCAGGAGCATGATCGGTACCAAGCACTTCCCGCACAATTGCCACTCATTGAACGCGAAAGAGAGCGTTTGAGAGAAGTTTATGTTGAATTGGATCGGTACCAAAAACAACAATTGTCATTGCGGGAAGAAAAAAAACAGCAAGTCGCGCAGACAGAAGCCCTGGAAAAAGCCTACGTAGCCCTGGAAAAAAGACATCTCCAGGAGCAACGCGCTTTCGACGAATTGCTTCCGCAAAATTTCAGTCAGGAAGAGCAGGACCATACGCAGCGATTGAACAATGCCATCATTGAGCTGCAAGAAAAGAAACAGTTGCTCCTTCAGTTGAAAACACTTGATGAAGCTTATCAGCAATTGTTGGTCGAACAAGAACAGTACGAAGAACGACTTTCCGGGTTGATCACCAGACAGCAATTTAATAACAAGTTGCTCTTGAATCTGGTGGAAGAAAGGGAGCAGGTTCAGCAAGCGCTCGACTACCGCAGAAATATTTACCAACAACAGCAATTGATTGCGAATTACGAGAAGGATCGACAAAACTTGCAAGCGGGTGATCCTTGCCCCCTATGTTTATCAACAGACCATCCTTTCCACGAGCATCCCGTCAAGCCGTTTGTGGATCAGGCCAAGGAAGATCTCGCCAAAGTAGAAAGCCAGTTTCAGCAACTGAAAGAACAGGAAAGAAAAGTTTTGCAAGAGGAATCAGAACTTAGTCAGGAGATTGAGTTGCTACACGGTGATGATTTGAAACCACTCAATGGCAGGATCAACGAGCAGCGAGCCAAACTCATCAAGTACGAAGAACAGATCGCCGGATTGGTCAACCCTAACGACGACGAAGTGGTCAAGGCGCGTGGCCAGGTACTTGCTGCCCAAATTGATGCCATTGAAGCACAGCTTACGCAGTGGCGAAGTATACAGGCGGCCTTGGAGGCCTTGGACAAGAAACTGCGCAAAAGCACGGAAGAACTTCAGGCAACAGAGCGTAACTATCTGAATAACAAAGCTAAACTAGAAACACTAGAGGTACAACTTCAACACGCAGAAGCCAACTTGCAGCAGGAACAACATAAATTCACCCAAGCGCAAGCAGAGCTGCAAGGGTTCCTGACGCCACTTGGGCATACCTTTACCCTGGAAACAGCCCGCGATACTTTTTCTCATTTGACACAATTGGCTACCGCTTTCCAGCAGCATACTGATCGCTACCAGGAAGTTGTCAATGAATTAACGCTTACCCTTTCTAAAAAAGAAGCGGCAGAAATCGCCTTGGAACGACATCAGCTGAGCCAAGGAAAAAGTAAAGAAGAATGGGCTAGTTTATCCGAACAAGAAGCCCAATTGCAAGCACAGCGAGCACAATTACTGGAAGGCAAACAGGTAGAAGCAGCCCGCCAGGAACTCGAAGACCAACTCCATCAGGCAGAAAGTACCTGGGAGAATTTACAAAAGCAAACCCAGGAACAGAAAGAAACCAATGCCGCTACGAGCCAATCCATAAAAGACATTCAAGAGCAGTTGATAGAAGGAGAGAAGACGATCGAGGAAATTGGGAATCAACTGATGCTTGCCGTAAAAAATCTGGGGTATTCTGATCTGGAGCTGGCCCAAAAAGATTTGCTCTCGGTTGAGGAAGAACAAGCTTTGCAAGCTCAACAGCAAGCGCTACAGCAAAAGTTGGCAGAAACCAGTCGGGCACTGAAAGAAGCTACAAAAGAGGAAGAGAAATTCCGTCCTGAAGCTAATGAAGCCAAGGCTCAGGAGGAAAAATACGAGCAACTGCAAACGGCCAAAACCTTGCAAGAACAAGCATTACGGGCACTAGGTCAATTGGAGCAGCAACACCAGCAGCAACTTGCCCGGGAAGCTCAATTCAAAGAACTCCTGGAAAAGATAGAAGACCAGCGGCAGAATTTCAATCGCTGGGCACAGCTCAACGAAGTGATTGGGCAAAAGGATGGTAAAAAATTCCGAAGTTTCGCCCAAGGACTGACGCTCCAGCGGTTGGTGGTTTTGGCCAACCAGCACTTGGAAAGGCTCAATGGCCGCTACTTGATCAGCAAGAAACCACAAGCAGATTTGGAGCTCGAAATCATCGATACTTTTCAAGCGGATAATCGCCGCAGCATGTTTACCCTCAGCGGAGGCGAGTCCTTTCTGATCAGCCTGGCACTGGCTTTAGGGCTATCTGATTTGGCCGGAAGGCACGCCCAGATTCAATCCTTGTTTATTGATGAAGGCTTCGGCACCCTGGATGAGCATAGCCTGGACCTGGCCATCAGCACCTTGGAAAATTTGCAGTCGAGTGGAAAAACCATTGGCATCATCTCTCACGTTAAAGCACTGAAGGAACGAATTGGGGTACAGATCCAGTTGCAAAAGCAGAGTAATGGGTTTAGTCATCTGGAAATTCAGGGGTAGAGCGTAGGTGCAACCTACACTGAACAAGGCGTAGGGGCAACCTAAGACTGAACAGGGACTAAGGATCAGTTTTTTCGCTACCAGTCGAAAAACATCTTCTACTGGTCTATTTTTAGCATCTTTTCGCCCCGGTTTAGGTTTCTTCGTTAGGAACAATTATTATTGTGGAGTTGTATTTTTTTCAAAACATAGTTTAGATGAAAGACTTTTTTGGTGCCCACCACGGCCTGGACGAACGCAGCATGGAATCGCTGGTTGGTGCTTTAGAGCGCGAAAACCTTCCCGGGTTCGATTATTTGGAGTTTAAGCAATCCCTCGAACGGCTACAGGACTTGAACATGGAAGAGGAAGTAGCTTTCAAATCGGCCTTTGCAACGGCTTCAACGATGGGCCTGACCAAGGAGAAGTTACTGAAAACAGCAGCGCACTACAAAACGGTGCTGGACAAAGAAAAAACCAGCTTTGATGCTGCCCTGAAGAAGCAGATAAAAGCAAAAGTTGATGGAAAACGCAAAGAAGTAGAAATGCTCCGTACCAAATTGACGGAGTACGAAGCTAAAATCGAAGAGCTGCAACGACTAAAAGCCGCAGCTGAAAAAACCATTTCGGAAGCCGATGCGACCATTGAAGCTGCTCAAGAGAGTATCAATGATGTGCACCAGCGTTTCGAAGCTACACTCAAAGCATTGCATAACCAAATAGATCAGGACGTTATCGATATCAATCGGTTCCTCTAATTTACTACCCAACATCTTAAAATAAATAATATGTCTACGGAAATGCCAAATATGGGTAAAGAAAAATCCTTCTGGAAACGCCCTGAAGGAGTTACAGGCTTAATTTTTCTCGCGGCTTTGGTCGCTGGTGCAGGCTATGTAATTTCTGTTGTCAACTGGCCACTTATTTTCGCCAACACCCTCTATCTAGCAGGTACACTAGCCGTGGTAGGTGTAGTCGCCTACATGGTGCTTGATCCCAAAATGCGAAACTTGATTGGCTACGCCTACAAAAGCTTCATGCGTGGGCTAACTGGCATGTTTGTCAATATTGATCCGATCGGGATTTTAAAAAGCTACATCGAAGACCTGGAAAACAACCTCGTCAAGATGCGTACTCAGATTGGAAAGCTACGTGGACAGATGCGACAGATGCTTAGCTTGATCGAGGGCAATGAAGCTGAAATCAATAAGCAGATGAAACTGGCTAGTGCTGCCAAGGATAAGAATATGGACCAGCAAATGGTGCTTTCTTCTCGTAAGGCTGCCCGCTTGAAGGAAAGCAATGAAAAATACCGGGTACTTCACCAACGTATGGAAGTAATGTCGCGCATCCTGAACAAGATGCATGACAATTCAGAAATCCTGTTGGAAGATACCAAAGATCAGGTGAAACTAAAAGAACAGGAGCGTAAGGCCATCCGTGCTTCGCATTCAGCCATGCAATCGGCCATGAGTATCATTTCTGGCGATCCAGACAAACGCGCTATGTTTGATATGGCCATGGAGGCCGTTGCAGAAGATGTGGCCAGCAAAGTAGGGGAGATGGAGCGTTTTATGGAAATGTCGGCCAACTTTATGGACTCGGTTGACTTGCAAAACGGTGTCTTTGAAGAAGATGGTCTCCGGATGCTCGAGCAGTGGGAGCAGCAAAGTACCTTGATGTTATTGGGGGAAGGACAGCGCAAAAGCAATACGCTCGACCTGGATTCCGCGCCATCACAACTTGCTGAAGGCCAGGAGCGCTCAAATAAAAGCGCGGAGGGCTACGACAACTTATTTAAGTAAATCCCACGCTATTATCTACTTGAACGGTGTGTACCCTGGTTCTTCTTCCAGGTACACACCGTTTTCCATGGAGGAATAATTAAGTTCTTCCAGCAATTGTTTTGCTTTGTTAGCTCTACGCCGGGGGCTTATGCTGTAGAGCGTATAGTTGACCAACTGCTCGTCCAGAAACGCTCGTTGTTGTTGATCTCCCGAGAAAAAGCCAACGACCCCCAATCGATTCTCTTCTTCATCAAGGTCAAAAGAGAAAACGTAGGCCCGGCGAACTTCTCCTCTAAACAAAACTTTGACGATGTCTACGACCTCCAAATCAGCAACTACACCCAGAGGGGAAACTTCTTCCAGAAACAAGTAACGGGCGATCGCTTCTTGTTCGTAATACTTACGACCTACTTCTTCCAGCAGCCCGTACTCATTGAGCAGTCTCAAAAAGGGGACTTGCAAACTATCCACTTTCAAGATTTGCTTCCAGTTGCGTTTGGCTGCTGCTTCTCCCTTACTGAATAGATAAGCTGCGGCTGACAAAGTGGCCCAATTGACTTCTGGCTGGTCGTAGAAGGCGTTGGCTAATTCGAGTATTACAGGCTGTGTTGTAAACATCCGGTAGAGGCCAAAGATGGTCTCCGGCAGGTCTTTCCCCGCTGCTGGCGTCCAATGAGCTAAACGCTCACGACCACGATCAATAAACAGCTGTTGACTGGCCAATATGTCCCTATTATCAAGAGAATCCTGCTCCAACACCTGCCGTGCAAGTTCCCAAACAAGCAGGGGCTCTTTTCCCTGAGTAAGTAATCGGTTAAAGCTGGGCCAATACGCAACAATCAATGAAGTCTTCTGGTCAAAGGCGGCCAGTGCAGCTTCCGAAAGGGCAGGCGTTGACGAGTCGTCATCCTCCAGCAATCGGAACAGCAATGCGTATCCTTCAGGTTGGTCAGCGGCGGCCAGGGAGGTAATAATAACTTTTCTGAGTGCAGCATCAAGATTGTCATCTTGGTAGATTTGCTGAAGTACTTGCTGGCCGTATTCTCCTGCTCTTAGAAAGGCGGGTAAAAGCTTGTCGATGATACTTTTTGCTTGCCCATAGGTCAACCACGAATTGTCTAAAAAGACCTTTCTTAAGGCAGGTAAATCATGCTGATCAAGCGACAAATCAGGATCGAGGACTTTTATAGCGTCTGTCAGCAGCAACGAATCCTGCGTTTGTAAACCTTCAAAAAGTGTTGCTGTCCGAGGAGCAAGCAAGTTGAAAGTAGCAGGAAGCTGCCAATCATCTTCTTCGAAAAACTGCTGAGCATTTAGTCCTTGGAGCACCTCTTCAGAGGCAATCATTTGCTTGCGTACCCAATAACGTCCACGGTGATAGTATTGAATTCGTTTGAGCAGTTGCTCATGCCCTGTTGTGTAAGTTCTTTCATAAACTTCCTGGGTGGATTTCAGGTAATTAATGCTTTCTTCTTGAAGTTCATCTTTGGTTTGCACTAAATGAGCAAGTCCCTTTTCTAAAAAAGCTACACTGTCTTTTATGCTAATGAGAGAGGGGTAAAAGAAGACATCGACAAGATAATTGGCACTAGTGGCTGGATCTACTGCATGTAATTGGTATTGTAGTTTTGCAGGTTGGTCATAGGCCCTTCTCAAATCAATAATTTCGGGATCTGCTTTAACGGGTAGCGCGATTGACAACTGGTCCTTAATAATTTCCACCCTATTTACTGGTGGTGAAACCATCGGTGTAAGGTGGAATGAAGGAAAAAACTTCTTGGTTGTTTTGCCATTTTCTACATCGACCTGACTAAGCAGATACAAGCGGTTGGCCCTAGCAATCACTTGACCGGAAAACAACAAGCCATTCTCTGCAAATTCTCCTTGCAGCAACCAGCGAGGGCACCCCTCAAAAGTATCGCGACGTGTCACTTGTAGCTCTAAATTATAAAGTGCTTCGAGGTAAGAACGTCCTTCTTGAAGCTGAGTGGCTTCGTTTTCCCATTGTCCTGCTGGCAAATAATCATAATACTGGCACCACACAGAGGCCATGGGCGCTTCAAAACCTGCCCGATAAGTATGGAGTGGGTATTCCGTGGCTTTGTCGTACGGAAATTCGTCATTGATCAGCGCACGACCATAGGTGTAATGATGGGGTAGCTTCAATTCAAAACCACCTAAGGTATCATGTACCGTCACCCATTTTGCCTGGCTCTTTTTCCGCAAATGAAATTTCTGCAAAAAGGTATCGACACCAGCCAGTTCTTCCAGCGTGCTTTCCTCATAAGCCCCCACCTGAAGGTAGTACAGCGTTTGATCAAAATGGAAGGTATAAGCCTGGTAATACTTAAACTCTTCGGCTGGTTTGGTCAATTTGTAGGAGAAACCCTCTATCCCTTCATGAACAATAGGGGTCTTTTCCTCTATTTCATAACCATCTTGCACAAAAAACTGGTCATCAAAGTCATCGTAATCCAGGGGAAGGATACTCGAATTCATCAGCAAATAGGAGGCTCCACGACCAATATCGAAAGAGAAGTAACTCGTTGAGGCTGGTTCTGAATTCTCGTAAACAAAACCAAGGGGCATGGCAAAAGAATAAACATCATTATGGCTCGTGATTTCAGGCCAGGGGCGTACTGTTGTTGGAATTAGAAAGCTATCGCGTAAGCCAGTGAAAGTAGGGGTGACCCTACGCAAGGTATAGCCGGCTTTTCTCAATAATTCAAGCACGCCTTCTTCTCCCGGCAAGTGGGCAGCCCCCACGATGCTGAACAAGCGCTCTTGCGGCATAATTTGGGCCATCCGCTCGACCATGATGTAGTTGCGAGCAATGAGAGACAGCTGATTAAACTCGGTGGGGTCCGATTCGATGAAAGCGGCAATTGGCTCAAGCTCACCGGTATAGTACAAGCGCAATAATTCATCAGGGTTTCGGCTAAACCAGGAAAAATTCAATTGATTGTTAGGAAACGGAGCATTGTCTTTTTCGTAAAGATGATTTTCAATTTCTTCAAGACCATAATGCTTTTTACCCAGACTGCGCCCCACGTCCATAAGGTAAGCGTCCAACATGGTTGGCATAAAACCACTGTTGCGGAGTTCCATCCCCTGACCAAGCCCTTTGAGTAGCGTCCGAAAATCAGCGGCCGAAGCATCTTCCTCCGCTACCTGATTACTGTCTGGTATAAATATTTTCTCATGGATGAACCGAATATAAGACGAATCGACAGTGACCTCTTTTTTCCCTATGTAAAGCGCTACAATGCGCTGCATCGCTGAATCGAGATGAATTTCGTTAGCAACTGCATCCACAGCCTGAAGACACAATAATAGCGAGTCTGGAAATTCAAAAACAGACTTGTACCTAACATGCATGGAGCCAAAGACATAGGAAGGTGCAGGCAAATCCTTTCCGGAAATTTCCCATAGGAGTGCATAGTTACTGCGTGAGCTATCCTGCACGGATTGTGATAGGAGAGGGGCGCTTAATGCCAATAAAATTCCTAAGGAACTGAAGGAACTTAAGAAATCAATACGGCCAAACCAAGAATGCATGTGTAGTGAATTTGCAGATAGAACGTAATTAGCCGCCGCTTAGTGAAAAGTGGTTGCTTAAAATTAGAAAATTTTAGTAATAATATTTCTCAGGGGCATTTTTACTTAGTACTTTGACGAAAATAAACACATTAGGCTTTCTCTGGCGATTTTTAAAAATTACTTTTTTTGATTATTCCTGATTATGCCTCCAAATTTACAAAAATGGTTCCTAGGAATAGGATCACTTCTATGGATATGCTGGGTTGTAATGATGTACATTGGGTACCACCCTCAGCATATACAGCTCTTTAAGGAGCATCCCTATTTGTTGTTGATCGTGTCGACAATAACCGTGGGTGCTGGGAGCGCTTATTACTCGTATAAACGGTTGAAACAAAAAAAAATCTGGGTCATTCCTATTCGAGGAGTAGTACTTATTGTAGTTTTTTTGCTTGCAGGTTTGTTGGTGCTTTTTCAATTCCGGGCAGCCATTACATTAGATCGCCCAACAGCAGTTAGTGCTGGTGTTTTCTTTGTATTAAACAGCAGTTGGTATTTACTTTTATTCCTAATAATTGGAGCAGGCCTTGCTTCTATAGGGCATTTTATCACGAAAAGAATTGGCCTCCACCAAGGGAGTCGCCTTTTTGATATAGCGGTTGGTTGTGCTATGGGAATTATCCTTAGTACCTTTTTGGGGCTCTTTGGGGTATTATATGGTGCAGTTTTAGGTGTAGTTATGTTAATATTTGCTTTTTTTGAACGCCAATACTTACTAACTGCTTCCCAGGAATGGCTACTCAAAAAACAGCAATGGAGAATTACTAAATGGTGGGAGTTGTCAATTGCATTAGTGGGGATGCTTTTGTTGGGGATTTATTGGATTGGTGGGATAAAAGCATTTGCAACAGGTTTTGATGGTTCAGCACTTTATGCTAATCTAGCCCAATTGATTCCTCAATATCATGGTTTGCCAGGAGCCTACCAAGCTTTTGGGTGGTCGGTTGTCATGAGTTGGGGCGAGTTGTTGTTTGGCAGTACCACTTTCAGCTTACTTCTTTCACAGGCCGTTTACTTCCCCGCTTTAGTATTAGCATATCAACTTGTTCGAAAATGGCTAAAGGAACCCTATGCCCTTCTTCTTATAGTATTAGTGCTTAGCTTGCCGATGGTTAATTTTCAAGCCATGGTAGATGAAAAAGTTGATTTTGGTCTTTTGTTCATCAGCTTAGCTATTCTCTACCAGTTGTTTCATTGGCCAGTTCCAACCCAAAAATACACGTTAGCTTATTGCTTGCTACTAGGAGGACTAATGGGTGTTGGTTTTAGTATCAAGTACACTGCCATTTTCCTATTTGTGGCAGTCGCTGGTATACTTTGCTTTAGAGCGGGAAGAGCACTACTTCTCTGGTCATCTATAATGATTCTTTTAGGTATCTTTTTCTTAGCAGGCTTTTACGAATGGGGTAATCTACCTCTTTCGCTTGTAGAAGCCCGAATATTGGGTGCAGCCACTACAGGTGCCGGATTGCTTATTGCGGTCATAAGTATTCGGCGCACACAGATGGAATTTATTCCCTTTTTACGCTCACTGACAGTAATTGGATGCGCATTTTTTTTAGCATTTCTTCCATGGGGAATTAAGCATTTGGGAGAACATCAATACCAGCTTTCACTAAATAATTTCCTGCAAGGAAAACCAGATCGCATTGAAATAAGCGTTCCCCCTGAGTTGCTTTCTAATCATTTCAATAGGTCCCCTTTAGAAACAGGAACCCTGCGTAATCTAGTGCTCCTGACCAGCGATCAAAACACACCTGTACAACATGAGCAAATCGATATAACAGACAAAGAAGAAAAGGCACTGGAAGGAAACGCTCGGCGCGAAGAATTGCAGCGTTATCTAGGTTATGAAGAAGGAATTTGGCGCTATTTAAGTATCCCTTTTGACCTCACGCTCAACCTAAACGTCAGCGGGTTAAGACACCAGGAGATAGGTTTCATTTTTCTGGCTTTATTTCCGCTACTGTTGTTATTCTTTGGAACAGGTAGTTGGTGGAAGAATAGTCTTTTAGTAGTAATGATGGGTTTCTGGATAGGAAGTTGTTTTTGGTCCCTTGCTGAAGGTAGTACAGCCATCGCTCAGCAAGAAGGAATGGCCGCTTATCAATCTGGTTTCTGGAAAGTTTATCCTGAAAATATAGACGGCACTTTTTATCAAGTCTGGATAAACATACAAAGCCCATTTGTGGGAATAAGCGCCTTGTTTTCAACGGTTTATGATGCTGTTTCAACGTTACCAGCAACCATCTACCTACCTTTGTTATTAATTGTGATTTTCTTACTGAGCTACCTATTGAAAGAGACAAAAAAATCCTGGCCCCAGAGTCTCAAAGAGCTACTTGCCGGTTTGCTTGCATTTTCCATTGTCTGGATAATTTTAGGCAATGGCATTACTTGGTACGCCATGTTGCTGTGGGTTCTTTTTCCCGTGCTGTTATTTTATGAAATGCAATCTACAGCTAGAGAGCGTAAAGAAAAAGTTACCCTTTCCAGCTCACCGGCACAACAATGGATAGCCAGCCTTATCGGTATAGCAGCAGTTGTTCAAATAGTAATTAACTTGGGCATTGTACTTAGTAGCTCACAACCCGCTCAACCCGCCGCTTATATCTATAATTGGCCCATGGTAGCATATTTATCCGATGGTAGCTTAACCCGTGAAAAGACTTATCGCCTTTTCGATAATATATCGCAAGATATTTGCAATGTCATCAATGGCGATAAAAACAGTAAGGTTTATAGGGTCAATACTTATTTAAATTATCATATTGACCGCAACGATCAACGTGTATATGAGGACAATCAACTGCAGTATTTTGCTGAACTAAGCCATATCACCAACAGCGAAACAGCGTTTTTAGACATCCTGAAAACTAATGGGATAAATTACTTACTTTACGATATCAATACACCTTCTTTGGATCAGACGCCAGAACAATCCCTACGTAAAAAATGCAGTAATCTGCTGCGTCTCCTTCTACAAAGTGGGAGGGCCGAGATTGTAATGACAGACAACTATGTGGCGGCTCCTGATGCAGATTTTATCCAACTCCCTAATGGACAGCGAGCTCAAGCTCGCCAAGGCTTGATGGGACAGACCGTTTATCAGGGGAGGATTGTTTTGTTTAAGATCAACTAAGCTACTTGTATTATGACTGCGAGAACTTTCCCGATTCACCTAATGCTACCCGCTTATAACGAGGGTAAAGTCATTGCAGAAGTGATTCGAGAAATAAAAATGATCATTGAATGCCCCATTATCGTTATTGATGATGGGAGTACCGATGATACAGCTCTGTGCGCGCGACAGGCGGGCGCACGGGTTATCAGTCATCCAATCAATAGGGGAGCAGGGGCCGCCTGTATGACAGGTATTAGCCTGGCACGCCAAGAAGGCTATACTTGTCTTGTCTTCATGGATGCCGATGGACAGCATGATCCCAAGGATGTAGATACCTTGGTAAATGCTCAACAAGAACAAAACCTAGATCTGGTTATTGGAAGTAGATTTATGCAAAAGAATGAAGGTATCCCTTTATTGAGACGATTCTTCAATTTACTGGCAAATCTGCTAACGAATAGCTTCTCAACTCATCGCTATTCTGATACTCAATCAGGCTTTCGCTTGTTAAACCAAAATGCAATTGATCGACTAGAGTTGGTTCAGGATGATTTTAGCTACTGCAGTGAAATGATCATCCAAGCGGAAAGAGCAAAGATAAGGGTAGGGGAGTGCCCGATCAGTGTGAGGTACACCGATTATTCGATTCGTAAAGGCCAGGATTTCCAGGTAGGGTTATTTACAGCCTTTCATTTTTTGTGGAAATTAATCTTTAAGTAAATGGTAGAGATAAGACTATTTCAATGGTTGGTGCCATTAGTCATTTCCTTATTTATTCTCAATCAGTTTCTTCGGTATCGGCGAGGAAGAATTAATCTAGGTGAAGCTGTTTTTGCCGTTTTACTTTGGTTGAGTGTAGCACTACTAGCTGTTTTTCCAGACGAAATCTCCTCTTTTATTGCTCGTTTGTTTGGCATCAAGAGCAATACCAATGCGGTATTGTTTCTGGGTTTAGGCTGCCTGTTTTATTTTCAGTATCGTCTATACCAGTTACAGGTAAAACAACGGAGGGATTTAACACAACTTAGTAGAAAGATAGCCTTGCTCAAGTTCAAAGAAGAAGGCAAATGAAAATTTTGTTCGTTTTGGAACATTATTACCCCTACTTAGGTGGAGCAGAGAAGCTTTTCCAGCAAGTAGCAGAGGCTTTTGCAGAAGATGGACACCAAGTTACCATAGTCACAACTTTATTTAAGCGAGAGCTTCCAAAACAAGAGATGATCAATGGTGTGAAAATTCATCGACTCGCATGTCAGTCTCGCTTTCTGTTTACTTTTTTGAGTATGCCATTGGTATGGAAACATGCCTCTTCAACAGACCTACTAATAACTACGACCTACAATGCCGCCTTACCCAGTTGGATTATTGGAAAGTTGAGAAGAAAGAAAACGATACTCGTCTTTCATGAGTACTGGGGTAAATTATGGTTTTCGCTACCTTATCTAAACCTGTTCCAGCAGACTATGTTTTTTGCTTATGAATGGTTGATTATCCATTTGCCTTTCTATCAGTACATTGCTGTTTCAAAATCTACCCAACAGCGATTGATAGGGGTAGGCGTTCCCCGCAAGCGAATAAGCCAAATTTACAATGGTATAGATTACAACAGTTTTCGTTCTTATCCGTGGGCCCCACAGGGCGATTTCACTTTGTTGTACTATGGTCGATTGGGTATTTCAAAAGGATTGAATTTACTTTTACCTGCTTGGAAAGCGTTTAAAGAACTTGGCTATACAGGGCAGTTGCAACTGGTCATACCTAAATATCCACAGTTGCTTTACCGAGAGGTTTGTGATATGATAAGAAAACTGAATTTTTCAGGGGGAGACGTCCAGCTTTTTCACGAATTAGAAGAGCATATCTTATTTACTCAAGTAAGCAAAGCTCACGCGGTAATCATTCCCTCTTACAGTGAAGGTTTTTGCTTTGTAGCTGTAGAAACAATGGCCATTGGCACCCCGATTATTTCTTCAGGAAAAGGATCACTGAAAGAGGTAGTCAATGGCACATTCATAGAGATTAGAGAACTTACCACAGAAGGAATCCTTGAGGCACTAGAAAAAAGTATTAAAGGAGATTGGCTGCATACTCCAAATCAGCTATTCCCTTTAGAAGAAGCCAGGAAAAAATACATTCAACTTATCTCCCAAATATAAAGTGCGAACTAAACCTGCGTAACATAGCCAAAGACTAGTTTCGCTGTTGATTGCGAATTCTGCGTTCTTCCATATATTTATCCAGTGCTGCGGCTTGTTCTGTCGTCAAAATGGTCGTACTGATTGTATTTCTGAGGCCCGGCCGAACCTCGCGCTGTGCTAAACGTGTTAAATTTTGAAAATTAGCTTCTTCCATCAATTTGGTAATAGCCATTTTCTGTTCTTCAGTTAATGGACTTGCAACGGAGACAGCTTTGTCAGTATTGTTGATAAAATCCTCTATCACCTGCGGTGGGCGACTACTAATATCAGGAGCTGATTGTGTTTTTTCTGTAGCCTGAACTGCGCTAGCACTTTCTGGAGAAGAACTGTTACAAGAGAAAGCAAACATCAAGGCTGAAACGATGAATATAAAGTGAAGGGATTTCATAAAAAAGGTTTTCTAGCTTGTGAAGGACAAAAGTAACCAGATTATCTAACTTTGGGGCAAAGTATTTGAGATATGTCAAGAGCAAAGACCAATACTATTGGTCATTTTACTTCTTATTGGTATTTAGCAAAACAACTTATTCGTGTCTCACTCACCGTTGAGTTTAAAAAATCATTTATAGGGTTATTCTGGTTGTTTCTAAGTCCCATTTTAGCAGTAATTATATGGATTTTTCTTCATAGTGCTGGAGTAGTTACACCAGGAGAAACGGTAATTCCTTATCCTGCTTATGTACTCCTAAGTACTTCTATTTGGGGATTTTTCATTGAACTGTACCGCCAGGTTTCGCTCCTATTATCGACCAATAACCAAGTACTCGTAAGCGTTTCTTTTCCTATTGAGGCCTTGATTATTGAACGCATAGCCGTGCACCTTATTCGCTTCGTTATTCCCTTAATTATCAACATAATTGTACTAGTACTTTTTGGGATAAAATTACATTGGATCAGCTTTTTGTTTCCATTAGCCTTACTGCCTTTACTTTGCCTCGGGTTATCACTTGGTTTAATAACCGCCATATTCAGGATAGTAATGGTTGATATTGCGCGTTTGATGGATCAAGGACTAGGCTTGTTGATGTACTTTACCCCTGTTATTTACAGCCCTGATATTCCTATTTCGTGGTTGCAAGATTTGGTGTTACTCAACCCACTTACCTATTTGGTGGGAGTGCCTCGGGATTTACTAACTCAAGGAACCTACAGTAACCTACCAGCTTTTGCAGCCGGTAGTGTCTTTAGCTTTTTACTTCTCCTTTTGACTTTTACCCTTTTTAAGAAAACACAAAAAAAAGTCCTTGAGCGTTTTATTAACAATTAAATAAGCATGGAAAAGAATCAATACAAAAAGCACGGGGACATACTATTATCTGTAAGACATTTGAATAAGAAATTCTGTAAAGATATTTCTCATAACATGCGCTATGGGATTAGAGATATATGGCAAGCCATTTTACCTATCAAATCAGATTACGCTACTTTAAGGGAAAAAGAGTTTTGGGTGTTGAAAGATATTAATTTCGACCTTTACGAAGGTGAAATATTAGGCATCGTAGGTGCAAATGGCTCAGGAAAGACAAGCTTAATGCGAATCATTGGGAATATCTACACCAACGATTCAGGAGAAGTTTGGACCAAAGAGGGCGTGAAAACAACGGCCGTATTTGCACTTCGTTCGGGTATGCAACCTTTGTACACAGGTAGAGAAAATATTTACCTAAAAGGGGCTCTTTTTGGCATGAGTAAAGAAAAGATAGATCAGCGTATTCAATTTATCGAATCTTTTTCGGAGTTAGCAGAGGCAATTGATCAGCCTCTGGGTAATTATTCTTCAGGAATGGCAGCTCGCCTCGCTTATGCTATTGCGATTGCAACCGACCCTAATATTTTTATTTTAGATGAGGCTTTGGCCGTAGGAGATTCGGTTTTCAAGGCAAAATGTTTTGATCACCTTAAAGATTGGGTGCAGCAGCCCGCCAAAAGTGTCCTTTTTGTCTCTAACAATATCCGCAAAATTCTGAAGGTTGCTACCAGAGTATTGGTGATCGATAAAGGTCGAATCGTTTACGATGATAGTGATGTTACGGCGGCCCTTAACTATTACGTAATGAATTGTTTAAAAGACCTTACGCCAGAAGAAAGAGAAATACGCTTCCAAAAAATACAAATGTATGACTACTAACTGGTTAGCCGAAGACAGATTGGAAAAATTTCCTGCTTACAAACAGTTTCCTTCAGGAATAGACGTTTTTTTTATTCATATTACAAAAACAGCTGGTACCAGTATTCGTCATTGCTTGGATTTTCCTCGCCCAAGGAAATCGGAAGGCCTTTTTAAAAAACATTATAATCATCAAGAAATTCAGCAATTGGTTGATCCGGTACTTTGGCACAATTCTTTCAAGTTTAGTTTTGTGCGCAACCCTTGGGACAGGTTATTTTCCTACTATCATTACCGCAAAAGAAACTTCTTTAGCAAACGCCCAACGCTTGATCCATCTAATCCCAATCTATTTCCCAACTTTGCAGATTGGCTGGAAACTTATGTTGTAAAAAGGGATATTAGTCAAACAAATCTGCGCCCTCAGTACAATTGGATTTATGACAATAATGGCAATCTGGTGGTTGACTTTTTAGGAAGGTTTGAAAACCTACATCCTGATTTTGAGAAGCTTAAAAAAATACTTGAAGTACCTCACCTTCAATTAGAACACGAAAACAAAACGGAACGCCCTTGTGACTTTCGGATGGCTTATAACAATAGAACAAAAGACATTATCACCACCCTATATAAAAAAGATATCGAACTGTTCAATTACACATTTTAGACAATCTATTTTCTCGCATCTCTAGGGCAGTATGATATAAGTCCATGTCTAGTGTATTCAACCGAGCGATCTCATCTCTTGTGCCCTTATCTACCTCATAGCTACTTCCGGTAACATTATGTAAGAAAGCCTTTGCAGTAGGCCAGTCTAACAGGTTTGCTAAATCAGCTAGATCTGCATCATAATGCTCCTGAATACCCACAAAGATAAAATCTGTTAATTGGGCTCCTGAAAGAAACTTTGAAATACGATTTCGGCTTATTTCATCTCTTGCGTATTCAATTAGCGAACGCTGGAGCTTGCTTAGAATATTGAGTCCTTTCTTTTCTTCTTCCAATTCCTCTGCTAAGCGTTTGCACAAGTAAAAATAATTGGAAATAACCCGGTCAACAGGGTCTCTAAGCCAGGTTATCATAGGAGTGCACTCATCAATAAAAAAGCATTGCTTCAAATTTGCAATCGAAAAATGCCCATGAATAACCTTGATTTTCGATGGTAATTCCGGTTTTGTGAATAGGAGTTCATTTATCCGTACTTCCTTTGAACTTCTATTGATATCAAGGCGAACTACTTTTTCCTCTCCATATACTTGCTTTAGTGTATTTCGGAATGAAGTTCCAGCAGTTTTAGGGATATGAATTGAAATCAATTCAAGTGCAGTATCACTTTTCTGTTTTTTAAGGAAATCAAACATCACGAGGTTGTATTAAGAGGAATATCAAAAGGGGAAAGTAAGCGCTAGTTCATACAATGATAAAAAATTATTGCGATATTCCGCCTATGATATGGTTAGCCTCTTTTCCACGATCAGGAAACACCTTTTTTCGCAATGTGCTTTATGAAGTGTATGGGATATCGTCTAGTACCTATCACCAGGATTCAACTCGTCCATTGGAGGAAGGTTTTGCCAGTTTTCCCGTAGTGAAAACCCATTTACTACCTGATCAATTACCGCCAAATTTGCGGAATTGCAAGTCGGTATATATCGTTCGTGATGGGAGAGATGCCCTTGTTTCGATTGCCCATCATCGCAAAGATATCGTAACTCCTGGGAGCGATTATTTTAACAATCTCCTCTTGGCTATTTTAGCACTAAATGATAGCTATTTTGGTGGTTGGTCAGCGAATGTTGAAGCCTGGACATCAAAAGCGGATATCATTATAAAATTTGAAGATTTAATCAAGAATCCTATTGGTGAAATCAGCAAATTAAGTGCGATCATTGACCTACCTGCACCTGATCTGAGTAGGTTACCAAGCTTCGAAACACTTAAATTTGGCAATCCTCAATACGGAGCTGGAGGAGAAGATGTTAAGAAAGAAAAGTTAGCTGAAAAGCATTTCAGAAAAGGTAAAGTCGCTGGTTATAAAACAGAAATGCCCGTTGATTTACAACAACTTTTTTGGGATTTGCATGGAGCCACAATGCTAAGTCAAGGCTATCAAGATGATCAATTGAAAGCTTCTAGTGTTAAGCCAGAAAAAAAAATCCTCCTAGAAGTATCCAAAGCTTTTTCAAACGACAACGATGGTGTTAAGCGATACTTAACAGAATTAATTGAGCACTTAATCCAATTCTCTACCATTAGACGAGATATTCATATTGACTTATTCTTCAATAATACTATTTGGCCAATAAATTCTTCTATAACAAGTACTTATCTTAAAAAATACGCAATAACTGAAAGCCATGAACAGGAACACCCTTTAGCACAGGTTGTAAAAGTTGCTGACCAACAAAAAGAAGCGTTACAAGGCACTCATCTATATGAAAATCGGCTTTTAGCACTAAAAGCATATATCAAAGCGAAGCTTCCAACTAACATTTATGATTTCTTTAGTAGGTTATACAGAAAAGGCCCGTTTCGCCGATTCCTGAATTATCTGCACCGAAAAACAACAGCCAGGAAATCAGTTAAAGCCTTTAGAAAACTTCAAAAAAACATTGACAGTTATGACCTTGTCCATCTTCCTCTTCCTCAAAACATGCATTTGATACAACACGCAAATACAAAGTTTTTAGTAACTGCACACGATTTCACTCATCATCTTTTTCCAGCGTATCATACCGAAAACAATATTGTACATTCAGAGGAAGGAATACAATGCGCACTAGCGAAGAATGCTGATTTTATTGCCATTTCAAAGGCTACCGCCAGGGATCTTTCCCTTCTTTATCGAGTTCCCAGAGAAAAAATAAAAGTCATATACGAAGGTGCTAATGGTGCGTTTTCCAGGGAGAGTATAGGTAAAGAGAATGAAGCAAGAATTCTCGAAAAATACAAGGTCAATGATGGGACACCATATTTTATGACCTTATCAACAATAGAACCTCGAAAAAATTTAAAGGGTGTAATCGCTGCTTTTCTTCAACTGAAAGAAGAGCAAGGCTTTAATCAAAAGCTCAGCTTACTCATCGGGGGGAAAAAAGGATGGAAATACCATGACTTGGAAAAATCGGAAGAAGATTTAAAGAAACAAAATGTATATTTTACTGGATTCATTCCGGATAGTGAGCTTCCAGTTTTATATAATAATGCAATAGCTTTGTGCTATTTATCTCATTACGAAGGGTTTGGCTTGCCATTATTAGAGGCTATGCAATCAGGAACTACCGTAATATTTGGCAGTAATAGTTCTATGCCTGAGGTAGTAGGAGAGGGTGGCTTAGGAGTCAATACCAAGGATGTATCGGCAATTGCCAAAGCGATGAAGCAGTTACTCCTAGATCCGGAAATGAGGTTATCATTAGTTGAAAAAGCACGAATTCAATCTTACAAATTTTCATGGTTGAAAGCCGCCTTCGAAACGATCAATTATTATGAAAAACTGATTAGTAATAATAAACCATGAGGACTTGAGTAACAACAAGCGAATCGCAATCTTAGCTGACCCCTTAGATAATCAATCTGCCGGTGTACATGTATTCACTAAAGAATTAATTAATGCTTTAATCAACATGGGCAAAGCGGATCAACTGCTACTCATTCGAGAAAAGTACGATCCTGACTTAAACATAGAACAAATTGTTGTTCCAAATATTCATCTACCTATTGGCTTTGCTTCTTTACGGCTGTTCTTTATTATCCCTTGGATACTCAGCAATAGGGGAGTGGCCGCTGTTTTTGAACCCGCCCACTTTGGTCCTTTTAATCTCCCACATAGCATAAAACGGATGACGATGATCCACGATCTTACGCCCTTGATTTTTCCGCATCATCATCGATGGCACAGCCAGTTGTTGCAAAAGATTTTCTTGAAAGGTATTCTGCGCAGAACGGATTGGGTGTTTACCAATTCCAAGCATACAAGCAAGGATGTTGAGCAATTTTTTCCCTTTACGGAAAACAAAATTAAACACTTGTACCTGGGTAAGCATTCTGTATTTCAGCCCACAAAAAATCCTGCTCGTTTAAAAGAGCTTGGGATCAATGTGCCTTATTTTATTTACGTAGGCACAATTGAACCGCGAAAAAACCTAGTGCTACTTCTGAATGCATTTGCTACATTTTGTTTAGAGAATAAAGATCAGGAAATAGCACTCATTATGGTCGGACAAATGGGCTGGAAATCTACTCGTTTTGAAGAAGCCTTCGCAGCACATCCGTACCGCGAAAAAATCAAATTGTTAGGCTTTGTCGATTTTTCAGATTTGCCGATTTTGTACACGCACGCTACAGCGCTTATTTATCCATCCATGTATGAAGGTTTTGGCTTGCCCATTATCGAGGCCTTAGCTTGTGGGACAGACGTCATCACCGCAAATAATTCCAGTTTAACCGAAATAGGAGAGGGAGCCGCATTTTTCTTTGAGACCGATGATACTGCATCATTGGTAGCATGCATGGAGGAAGTTTTCTTCAGCAAGGAAAACAGGAGCTTGAAAAATCAGCTCCACGCTGAAAAATTTTCCTGGGCTCAGTGTGCACTCGATTTTTGGCAGAAAGTAGAAGAAGTAATAAAATAGGCCTTTTTTTAAACTCTACTTAACATAATATAAATTATAGGCATTAATTTAGGCCATTTTTTCAGCTCTTATTTAAACGTTCTATATAGATTGGCTATCTAAGGGCGGATTATTCACTAAATAAAACAACATGAAATCCTATTTCTCCAGCAGCCTGCTGATTATCTGTGCATTTTTCTTTCTGAACAAAATTTCGGCCCACAGCGTATCCAGCGACGCTGTGCTAGAAAATCCTCCTCGTTGGGAAAAACTTGGCCAGCGACGCGTCAACTACGGCTTAGATCGTGATGAGATTCTGGTGACGGCCCGTGAAGGAACTTTTACGGCTTTACGTTTACACGCCGAATTAGCGCCCATGAATTTCCACCGCTGCGTCGTGCATTTTGCCAATGGCAGCACACAGACCTTCCAAATCAGCGAAACCGTCCGCGCTGGACAAACGACCCGATTACTTGACCTCACTGGCAACAACCGCATCATCACCAAAGTCGTTTTCTGGTACGACACTAAGAATCGCGCAAATCGTCGCGGCCGTGTTGAACTCTGGGGACGGCACTGATAAAACAAAATGTTTTTTATTGCAAAAACAGCCTGAAGCGACTACTTTAGGCTGTTTTTACTTTATTACTCCCCTACCCTTACCCTTTAGTAGACCAAACCTTGGAGCGTAAATGCCTGATTTTATTGCTTCAACACCTTGGTAACATACGCACCATCAACCGCAATAAGCTGTAAGTAATACACGCCAACGGGTAACGCGCCCAGGTCCAATTCCTGGCCAGGTGAACGGTAGCTGGCGACCTGCTGCCCTTGAGCATTGAATACCTCTACTCGTTCGGCAGTGATATTGCGGAGCTGAAGTCGCCCATTGGTAGGATTGGGAAATAGCTCAATATTGGTTGCCGAGATTTCCGTAGCCGGTACAATGCAAGCCGCTTCTACCTGGGCCCGGATCTGGCAACCCGGGGCATTGCTAAGAAAGGAAGTATCGTTTGTGGCTACCGCTAAGTAATCGCAAATACTCTGGACGGCACAGTCCGAAAGCTGGCCGTTGAAGACAATTTCCAGAAAAGTAATGGTATTGGCAGTAATGTTTTCCAGCCCGCTTACGTCTGTGAGGGTTTCATTGCTAAACAGGCTTAATTCTCCGCCCAGCGTTGTGATGCCCGATAGCCCATTCAGATTGGTCAGGACCGCGTTGTTGAAGAGCTTCAGGTTTAGACCTACAGTGGTAATATGCTCCAGACCACTCAAATCGGTTAAGGCATCATTTAACCCGATATAGAGGTTCGAACCTACCGAGGTGATACCAGACAGGCCCGTTAAATCGGTTAAATTATCGTTGGAGCTAATTTCCAAACTTTGGCCCACGGAACTGATACCCTCCAGACCATTCAAGGCAGATAAAGAAGTGTTGTTATTAATGCGCAGGTCCTCTCCCACTGCCGTAATAGAAGACAAACCACTTAAGTTCGTCAGCGATGGATTGGAGAAAATTAGCAAGTCTCCTGGTAGGAAATCAATAGCAAATGGACCCGTAATTTCCGTTAAGAGATCATTCTCCGTAATCTTCAAATCTTCACCGATATAAGTTACGCCAGCAATGCCGCTGACATCCGTAAGCATAGCGTTGGTCGAAATATCCAGATTACCAGCTACCGAATCTACAGCGGATAGTCCGTGCACATTGGTTAAGGCTGCATTCAAGTTGATCCCCAGATTGTCACCAACTACCGTGACATTTGCTAGTCCATCCAAATTCGTGAGGGCGGCATTACTGGTAATAAACAGATTCCCCCCGACAGCAGTTAGATTAGACAGCCCGTCCAGATTTGTTAAGGCCTCATTGTAGCCAATCCTCAAGTCTCCAGCCAGGGTGTTAATGCCGGATAAAGCATCTACATTTGCTAAGACAGCGTTACCCTCAATCCGTATCCAACCACTTACGGATTGGATACCCGCTAAACCTTCTAAATTCGCCAGGCCTGATGTCAGGAAAATATGCAAGTCACCATCTACAGCAGTGATGGCCGATAATCCAATGAGGTCGGTAACGTCCGATGATCCAGAATTGGGGCCTATCTGTAGGTCACCGTTGATCGTTGTACAGTTGGGATAAGTAGCTACGAAGGCATCTACTTCCGCTTGAGTGGGGAGCACAACATCTCCTTCCGGACAGACAGCCGGGCAAGCCATCTCCACTTCCGTACGGGTAGCACAACCGTCGGCGTTACCCGAAATATCAGCTGGGTTCATTTCCACCCCAATATAGTTACAGATACTTTGGATGTCGCAAACGGAGAGCTGAGGGTTAGACATGATAACTAGTCCTTGTCCGGAAATACTCGTTGCATCAATATTCTCCAGGCCATTCAGGCTCGCAAGTACCGCATTGAATCTAATCGTTAGCGTTCCATTAATTGAGGTGAGATTTCCCAGGTTGGAAATACTTATCAAACCATCATTATCCATAATACTCAGTAAGCCGTCCACATCGATTACATTGTCCAACCCTTCCAGACTTGTGAGCGCATCATTGGAGGCAATACTAAGTGGTCCGGGAATAAAAGTCAAATTATTCAAACCGCTAATGTCGGCCAGGGTATTGTTTGATTCAATACTGAGCCCTCTCCCAAGGGAAAGCAGATTCGCTAAGCTGTCCAGGTTGACCAAACTGGGATTGAAAGCAATAAAGAGGCGGCCGCCAATCGTTGTCAGGTGCTGTAGGCCGTTTAAATCTGCTAAGCCATTATTGAAAAGAATGTCAAGGCCTTCGGTAATACTCGTTAGGCTGCTTAGGCCGGAAATGTCGGCAATGTCCGTACTTGCTTCATAACTTCCAATCTGCAAATTACCGGCAATCTCGGTGCAATCTGGAAAGGTTGCCACATAAGCATCTACCTCAGCCTGACTGCTGAGGACAACATCTCCGTCGGGGCATTGCGCGTGGAGACTTAATAAAGCAAGAGCAATTAGTAGCGTCAAGTAATACTTCATTCTATTATTTACTTTTTCTGAATACTTTATTGACCTACTAATGATATAGTAACCAAATGGTACTAACTTTTCTCCAAAATCATCGCATACCCCTGCCCCACTCCAATACACATCGTCACCAGGGCGTACTTTCCATTTGTTTTATGCAACTCCAAGGCGGCAGTGTGCGCAATCCTGGTGCCCGAAACGCCCAGCGGATGACCAATAGCGATGGCACCGCCATTGGGGTTGATGCGTGGATCGTCATCTTGCAAGCCTAGTTCACGAATACAGGCCAAACTTTGTGCGGCAAAAGCTTCGTTGAGCTCTATGATGTCCATATCCGCTAGTGTTAAGCCAGCGCGTTGGAGGGCTTTCTGGCTCGCTTTTACCGGACCAATCCCCATTATACGCGGCTCTACACCAACGACCGCAGAGGTAACGATTCTTGCCAGAGGCTGTAAATTGTACTCCTTAACCGCTTTTGCGGAAGCTACCAATACGGCGGCTGCACCATCGTTCAAACCAGAAGCATTGCCCGCCGTAACGGTGCCCCCCGTTTTCCGGAAAGCCGGACGAAGCTTTGCCAAAATGTCGATGGTGGTATCTGCACGAATAAATTCATCCTGATCGAATACCAGGTCATCCTGTTTGCGGCGTGGAATATGCACCGGTACGATCTCTTCTGCCAAGCGCCCAGCTGCTTGCGCACGAGCAGCTTTTTGCTGAGAGTTGTAGGCAAACAGGTCTTGATCTTCCCGGCTAATATTGTACATATCCGCCAGGTTTTCGGCGGTTACGCCCATGCCATCAGTGCCGTACAGCTCTTGCATTTTGGGGTTGATAAAACGCCAACCAAAACTGCTGTCAAACATCTGAGCATCCCGCCCAAAAGGCTTGGATGTTTTAGAAATCACCCAAGGTCCACGGGTCATGTGTTCCACCCCGCCCGCAATAATGAGGTCCCCCTCCCCTGCTTTGATGGCCCTATTGGCGTGTGAAATAGCTGACAGTCCAGAAGAACAAAGACGGTTGACAGTCTCACCGGGAACATCATAAGGCAAACCTGCCAGCAAGAGACACATACGGGCAACATTACGATTGTCTTCACCCGCCTGGTTAGCACAGCCCAGGATTACATCGTCATACAGCTCCGCAGGGATTTGCGGAAAACGCTTGACCAATTCGCGAATCGGGATAGCGCCTAAATCATCTGTACGGACTGGAGATAAAGTTCCGGTAAACTTGCCAAAAGCGGTACGAACGCCCGCAACGAGATATGCTTCCAATTTTTTGGGTACTTGGTACTTTGTACTGGGTACAAGGTAGATGGTTAGGGGAAAATTTGAACCACATAAGGTACTTAAGTTTTTTCTTAGGTGCCTTAAATGGCTCACGAAAACACAAAAATAGCACAATTGACACTAATCAAAAAACTACTCTATGTGACAATTCAATACTTCAGGCGCCTCAAAAAAGCTATGTGAGTATGTGGTAAATAGAATTAAGTCAATAAATTCCCATCCTCATCCCACTCCGCGATGGTCATTCGCTCATTTTGGTCGACACATTTGGCCAACCATTCTTCATCATAATCAACATCGTGATCGGCTAAAATTTCCTCAGGGACGCCATCCCAAACATTGGCAAAATTGCCGGTGTAGCCCAGATCGTCGAGTCCCATTTTGGTGGTGTAATAGCCCGTCAACGTAAGGTTACGCATCAGCTCAAAAAACGTGATTCCGTACGCCATGTCTGGCTTTAATTCATCCGGATCAGGATAGGCGATGTCTTCAATGATTTGAATCTCCTCGGCAGGCAGACAGGTGATAAAGTCCTTACCAAAACGACGATTCGCTTCGTAGTTGAGCCACATCAATCCACCTCGAATTGGCAACTGGTAATCAGGTATATCTTTGACGATAAAGTCGATAAAATCTGGAACTTTAGCATCAGTCGCAGAACCCGCCTCCGCCGTTGCCGGCAAGATGATATCGCACAAGACGGCAATGGTTGCCAGCTCATCGTCATTTAAGTAAATTTCAGCATTTATCTCTTTATCGTGCTCAATTTCTTCGGGCGTCCGACCGTAAAGACCTGTAGCTTCGCCAGCTCCAGCATCCTCCGATGCGGGGGTACAGCCACTATTGCTGGTAAAGATAGCGGCACTTCCAATGGTTCCAACCAACAAGGTTCTGAGTGAATCTCTTCTTTTCATAATTAAATGTTCCGCTTTTTGTATTGTTCTACAATGTATTCAGAGGTACGCATAGCCAGTGCCATGATCGTCCAGGTACAGTTCTTATCGGCCTGACTCACAAAGGGGCCAGCATCTACCACAAACACATTATCGGCATCGTGTAATTGGCAGTATTTGTTGGTGACCGATGTTTTCGGGTCATTGCCCATCCTGGTGGTACCCACTTCGTGAATAATTTGCCCAGGTTTCAGTAAGCCCCAATCTTGCTCTTTGGTCGGTTTGTCACCTACGGGATGACCACCCATGGCGTGGATCAATTCCTCAAAGGTGTCCTGCATGTGGCGCGCCTGGTAGCGTTCGTAATCCGACCACTTGTAATTAAATTTCAACACTGGAATCCCGAATTGATCGACGACCGTAGGATCTAATTCACAACGATTCTCTCTTCTGGCGATAGACTCCCCTCTCCCACCAAAACCAATGGCGGCTCCATAAAATCGTTTCACATCTTCGCGGAGTTTATTCCCATAACCCCCAACTTCCAAACCAATGTATTCATTAAAAGCGCTGGCGTCAAAACCGAAGCCATAGGCAGGCATCCCCAGTCCTCCCCACACTTCAATGTGATAGCCTCTAGGAAAATCCAACTTTTTGTTGTCCAACCACCAGGGGGAATAAACGTGCATCCCTCCTACTCCATCTTCGTTGTAGTTGGTTTTGCGATTCATCAGTGCAGGAATAAAACCCGTTCTGCCACCGCCCGTAGAATCATGGAGATAACGCCCCACTACGTCACTGCTATTGCCCAAACCATTGGGGTGCTGTGGGCTCTTGGAATTCAGTAAAATCCGAGCAGAACTACAAGCGGAGGCTCCTAAAACGACGGAACGCCCCTGTAACTGGTATTCTTTGCGGTCGACTTTATTGATGTAGGAAACACCTGTCGCTTTCCCTTCCGCATTGGTCGTCACCGAACGCACCATGCTGTTTACAAACAAATCTACCTGACCAGTACCGTTCAATGCTGGGATGATAAACACCGAGCTGGAAGAAAAATCTGCATAGACCTTACAGGAGCGGTTACATTGCCCACAGTAGAAACACACACCACGCTCGTTGTTTAGTTTTTTAGTCAGCATCGACATCCGGGCTGGGATAACGTCTACGCCTGCTTTGCGTGCACCTTTGATGTAGTAAAGTTCATGCAGCCTTGGCTTTGGTGCTGGCAAGAAGAACCCATCGGGATCATTGCGCCGATTTTCTTTAGAACCAAAAACCCCGACCATCTTATCCAGCCGATCGTAGTAAGGCTTGATTTCTTCATAAGTGATGGGCCAGTTGTCGCCTAAGCCATCAATGTCTTTACGCCTAAAATCATCGGGTCCAAAGCGGAGCGATATTCTTCCCCAGTGGTTGGTACGGCCACCCAACATACGAGATCGCCACCACATAAAGTCGGTGCCTTCTTCCTGGGTATAGGGCTCGCCTTCCACTTTCCAATCGCCCCAGGACATATCAAAGTCGCCAAAAGCGCGATTAGTGCTGGCTCCTCGACGCGGGGATTCCCAGGGCCATTTCATCTGGGTCATCGTCGTAGGATCCTTGGGATCGAAGTAAGGACCGGCTTCCACCAGTGCTACTTTCATGCCGGCTTCCGAAAGGATTTTGGTCGCCATCCCCCCACCGGCACCGGAGCCTACAATAATTACATCATAAATCGTTGCTGACATAATAGGTTTTTCGTTTGGGCTAAACTAGGGTTTTTATCCAACATTTTATTATCATTGGGGAAGGGAATTTGGCTTCCTCCTCGATCCCCCTCACTGAGGTAGGAAGGCGCGGTAGGATTTGCTTAAATTAGGGATTGCGCTGTTCGCCTTTGGAGGAGGATGAAGGCCCTTAAGGTTAGGTCAGCCCTCCCTCGATCCTTTGGATCGATCCCTTCAGCGGGACACATTTGGTGTAGCTAGTAGTAAGAATACCCTTGGTGTTTCAAAAGAACAACATCAATTTAGAATTCTAATCAGAACAAGCAATGAGTCATAAAATAACAGCCTCCATAAAAAAGGAGGTTCTGGAAATTACAGGAAATTTTAACAAGGAGAATAAGACAAATTTTCAAATCTCTTTCAGAGGGCAATTCGCTTATTTATCTAAAATCAAAAAAAGAGAAATCTCCATCCCCAATTCATTCAGTGAGTTGATCGGGCAGATGCTAGGTATCTCCACTCCAAAAATAAACCAGGACGATGTTAGCTATATAGAAACAAAGCTAGGTCGGCTTAAGTATGAAGGCCAAATGGACAACTGGTCTTTTGCTGTATACAGATACAGTCGTGAATATTATGACCCCGATGAATGGATGTTTCCTGGTAGTGAAGAACTTAATGGAACGATTTTAGGGGCACTAAATGCAGGTTTGTACATTTACGACTAAACAACCCACCCATCACGCCTTCCTTTCTCGTGAGGGAGGACCGAGGAGGGAGCTAAACACAACACCATGTCCAATCGACGAAAAATATTCAAAGCCCTGGCACTAGGAACCATTTCTCTGCCTTTCGCTATTCGTGCCCTTACGGGGGATATGAATGCCCAAAAAGGTGGCGGCTCCCCCACCCTGGCGAATCAGAAAAGGTACGAGTGGAAAATGACGACTACCTGGCCTCCGAATTTTCCGGTGCTTGATGAAGCCTGCAAGATGTTGGCAAAACTGGTAGAAACGATGTCTTCCGGACGCATGAAGATTACCGTTTACGGAGGGGGCGAATTGGCGCCACCCCTCAAAGCATTCGAGACCGTCCGCTCAGGTGGAGCCGAGATGGGGTCGGGAGCAGGTTACTATTGGGCGGGGATTGCCCCGGCAGCACAGTTTTTTGCCTCTGTTCCCTTCGGAATGAATGCGGCGCAACACACCTCCTGGATCATGAATGGTGGAGGAATGGAGCTGTGGCAAGAGCTGTATGCCCAGTTTGGCGTGGTACCCTTTCTAGGGGGAAATACCGGGGTACAAATGGGTGGCTGGTTCAATCGGGAGATCAACAGTCTTCAGGATATTCAGGGCCTTAAAATGCGTATACCTGGGCTTGGTGGCCGCGTATTTGATGCCGCTGGCGGCGCCCAGGTACTCATGCCCGGCAGTGAACTGTATTCCAACCTCGAACGCGGCGTCATTGATGCTACGGAGTGGCTTGGTCCGTATCACGATACGCTCATGGGTTTTCACGAAATTGCTAAATACTACTATACGCCTGGCTGGCACGAGCCCGGCACAGCCTTGGAATTCTTTGCTAACAAGGATAAATTTGAGGCCCTACCAGAAGATCTACAGGCCATCGTCCGCTCGGCAGCCTACCATACCCACTTGTGGTGTTGGATGGAAATGGAAAGACGCAATGCCGAAGCCTTGGGAGGCTTGGTAGAAAAAGGCGTGAAGCTCCGGCAATTCCCCAAGGAAGTACTTGAACGTTTTCGTGTCCTTACTGCGGAGGTGCTTCAGACGCTTTCCGAGGAAGACCCCTTCTCCGCCAAAGTATACGCTTCCTTCCAGCAGTTTCAGGCCCAAGCTTATCAGTATGCGGCCATTACAGAAAAGCGATTCTACAATGAATTGCAGGTGCAGTAGGCGACCTCCTACCCTGCTCTTTGCTGCATGATGGAACGCGCCTGCCTGCCCGTGAGGCACAGCCGAGAAGGCAGGGAAACGAATTTTTATAATGAAGGTTCTTCGTCTCTTTAGGGCGAATGTGTTGTCCTCGCCATAAATGACAGGGAACCATTAAAAATCTACAGAATTTGCCTTGTTTTTATTAGTTTTTGAATATGTAAGATAGGTTTACAATAGAGAGAAAATTTTAAATGAGTAATTAATTTTAACATCTGATTAATGCTTCACAACTGGGGGAAATACCCGTTTACCGATGCTAGACTATACCCACTCAGCTCTTACCAGGAAGCAATATCCGCATTGGAGCAGCTCAGCGGGCAGGTACTCATCCCACGCGGCAATGGCCGTTGCTATGGCGACAGTGCGCTTCAGCGGAGGGTGTTCTCTACCCTTCAACTCAACAAGCTTTTGCAGCTGAACGAGGAGGATGCGATTATTCGCCTACAGGCGGGGGTGTTGCTGGAAGACCTCTTGTCGGTGATCGTCCCTAAGGGGCTTTTTCTTCCGGTGGTGCCTGGCACGCGATTGATCACCATTGGTGGAGCTATTGCTGCCAATGTACACGGCAAAAACCACCATCACGCGGGGGCTTTCGGGCGCTATGTAAAATCGCTCAAGCTGCTCACTGCTGACGGGCAAATCCTGCTTTGTTCCACCGCAGAGAACGAGGCGCTCTTCAAGGCCACTATTGGCGGCATGGGTACTACAGGTATTGTTTTGGAAGCCACGCTGCAATTATCCAGGATCGAGACCGCTTATTACCAGCAGCAATCTTACCCAGCCACTTCCCTACTCCACCTTATCGAGCTTTTCGAGCAACACCAGTCAGCGCCTTACCTGGTTGCCTGGATCGATGGCCTGGCAGGAGGCAAACAACTCGGACGGGGCGTGCTTCATACTGGTAGACCATGCTCCAAGGAGGAGCTAGCGGCCAAGGCTTTTCCTGATCCGCTCCTGGTTCATCCTACCGCTAAACTAAACATTCCGCGTTTTATACCCTCATGGCTGTTGCAGCCCCTTATACTGCGCTTAAACAACGCTTTCTATCGTTGGAACAACCGGAAGCCCGTGAGCCAAACCAAGCATTATGCTTCCTTTTTCTTTCCCCTGGATGCGATCAAGCATTGGAATAACCTGTATGGTAAGAAAGGTCTTCTGCAATACCAATTTGTTTTGCCGTTTTCTGCTTCCGCTACCGGGATTACAGCAATATTAGCGACTGTACACGCTGCACGGATTAGCCCTTATTTGGTGGTTCTCAAAAGAATGGGAGAACGCAGCCCTCACGCAGCAGCTACCGACTTTCCAATGCCGGGTTACTCACTGGCCATTGACTTCAAGTACAGTCCTCAGGTACTCGACTTGTTTCACCGGCTCGACGAGATAGTGATCCAGCATAGCGGCCGTATCTACCTCACCAAAGATGCCAGGCTCCCGGCCGCTGCCTTCCGTAAGATGTATCCCGAGGCCGTTCTGCATTCTCCTGAGATATTCCGATCTTTGCAATCAGAGCGATTATTTGACCTGTAACGATATGCCTACTTTACTGCTACTTGGATCCAATTCAGACATTGGCAAAGCCTGTGCCTACCGTTTTGCGGCCGAAGGTTTTGACCTTCTATTGGCTACACGTTCCGTCGATGAGGAGCAGCAATTCCTTGCCGCTGACTTGCGTATTCGCTTTAATATCCAAGTAAGCACGCTTCTATTTGATGCTGAAAACCTGGCTGAACATTCCTCTTTCTACGAGCAGCTCTCCAACAAACCCGATGTTGTCCTTACCGCCATCGGTTATCTTGGTGATCCGAAAAAAGCCCGTACAGATCAGGCAGAAGTCAGCCGCATTGTCAAGGCCAATTATACTGGCCTAATCACGATACTAGATATTGTTGCGGCCGATATGATGCAAAAAAAAGCAGGAACTATCATAGGAATTTCTTCCGTTGCCGGAGAACGAGGGCGAGCAAGCAATTACCATTACGGCAGTGCCAAGGCCGGGTTTACCGCTTATCTAAGTGGTCTTCGGCAGTATTTACGGCCTATGGGGGTTAAGGTCATCACTATTATCCCGGGTTTTGTTCATACCAAAATGATTGGCGACCTGCCCACTCCTGGTTTTCTTACGGCTACACCAGCCTTGGTTGCCAATGCCATCTACCAGGCTTATAAAAAGCAAAAGTCAGAGGTTTATTCCATGTCAATATGGCGTCTTATCATGTTCATCATCCGCCATATTCCTGAAGTCATCTTTCAACGCCTTTCTTTATGAGTGAGGCCAAGTCACCAGTCCTTGCTGTATTTGATTTCGATGGCACTATTAGTGATCGAGATTCCTTTTTGGCTTTTATCCGTCATACGCATGGCAGCTGGCGGTTTTTCTGGGGCTTTCTACTTCATTTGCCCTACTTGATCTTGTACCTACTAGGACGCTATCCAAACGATCTTATTAAAGAAAAAATCTTCACACACTTCTACGCCGGAAAAACAGAAGAGGAATTAGCACAACAAGGGAAGCAATTCTGCGAACAAAAACTTCCTGCCTTGATTTATGCTGGTGCCCGACAACAACTTCAATGGCATCAACAACAAGGCCACCGTATCATCATTCTTACAGCTTCCTCCGCTATTTGGTTAAAACCTTGGTGTGACGCCAATCATTTCGAAATCATTGCCACCACTTTCGAGACCCAAAACGGACGCTATACCGGCAACCTCCAAGGAGAGAATTGCTATGGTGAAGAAAAGAGAAAACGAATCGCTTCGGTTCTTTCGAACGCCCCCTCTTCCGAAGTCTATGGCTACGGAGATCGTACTTCCGATCAAGCGTTTCTCAAGGAATGCGACCATATTTCTACCCTGCCACTTACCTCTAGCTTAACAGGTTGCGCGGGCTTTAGCTCGCACAGCTGTGGACATTCTGGCGGATCTCAATCTGGCGCTCCCCTACTCTACCGCGCTATTCGCTACGCCTACCTGGCCTTGTTTCTCAGTTTACCTTTTTCGGTACCCGTTGATTTCTACCAACACCAAGTCAATGTACCTAGCGAGCCGCTCCTTATCCTTATCAGTATTTTACTCGCTATGTGGTTCTTCACGCAAGGCTGGTGGAGTCGCACTTTTTATCGCCAGCCAATCAGCATTGTAACTATATTGATGTTATTATGGTTATTTGTTATCACAATATTTACTACGCTTCCTTTGGTGAGTGCCAAGTACTTCCTCGTTACCTTCCTGCATTGGTGGGTCTTTTATCATGGTTTACCCCTCTTGTTTGATCAACGACCTAAGGCTTTATTACGATTCGTTCAGCAGTACGCCGCAAGCTTTTTGTTCATCCTTCTTTTTGCCTGGACAGTACACGCACAATACGATTTCCGGATCGACGCTTCCGTCCTTACTGCTCGTCCCTTCTATTTTGACCATGGCTTGTACAGTAGTTGTTTACTCCTTTTGCTAGGCCCTGTTTTTGGTCTTTTTATTATTTCCTACTTCCACAAAACACAGGGCAGCTTCCCTTACCATTGGTTGTGGCTTGTACTCAGTGGCTTATTTACTGTCGGCATCTACCTCTCCTTTTCGCGAGCTGCCTGGCTAAGCTGCCTTATGAGTCTTGTACTTGTAGCCGTTATTATGCTATTCCGACCAAGATTCAAAACTATAGTATACACTTTTATTGTCTTAATGCTCGGCCTACTACTCACTGGCCCTTACCTTATATCAAAAATGGGCAACAATAAAAATACAGGCAGGACTGATAACCAATGGGAGCATCTCTCTTCTGTGACCAACCTTACCACAGACGTTTCCAATTTAGAGCGACTCAATCGCTACAGTTGTGCCTGGCGCATGTTCCAGGATCGTCCTGTTACTGGATTTGGTATTGGTACTTTCCAGTTCGCCTATCTCAAGTATCAACGCCATGAAGAAATGACACGCCTCAGTGTCACCAGTCCCGGCAAACATCGGGCAGGTATGGGAGGTGGTGCACATTCCGAATATTTTCAGTTGCTTGCAGAAGCGGGCTTACCCGCACTGTTGCTCTGGATAGCCCTCCTTTTTGCTGTTCTCTGGACCGTCACGCAGATCAACCACAGCTCACCATCCAGCTGGCAAAGCACCCTCAGTCTCGGTATCTGCTTTAGTCTCCTTACCTATTTCATCCACGGCCTCTTCAACAACTTCCTCCATTACGACAAGGTCGCCGCCCTCTTTTGGGGCCTCCTCACTGTGTTGACTTATCTCCAAACCCATAAGTCAATGGCCACTATTTGATGAAGTATTTGGGGCCATGCCCAGCCCTGGCAAGATGATCCCAACGGCAGCTATTACAACATCGGGCTGGCCACCGGGTCATCCGCTCTTATGCGCACGACCAACTCCCCCCATGCTTGTCCCCGTGCACATACCGCTACTACCCCTTGTCCGGGCACTCGTTTTTGGCAGCATCCCCACCTTTTAGCAAAAAGCGTCTACCAAAAGACCAGTTAACCAATCTTTTGGTTTAGCATCACCCCTCTAATCCCCCCTTAAATTCCCTTATTATCCCTCATATGCTTCATTCAAATAATCCCCTACGTTCGACGTCGGCTGTGCCTACGTCGCTGTGCTCGCAAAATTCCGTTTTGCACAGTCTCCTTAGGTGCTGAAAAAACAAAAGCGGCAGCTCCCATCTCCAGGAACTGCCGCTTTCTATTTTCAAGGTCAAATCATCCAACGATCAAACCAGCAAACTATTAATCCACTACAATCATCTGCTTGGTCGCTGTATGATTGTCCGTCGTTACCGTGTAACTCAGTACGCCCGTAGCACCTTGGATCATCTCCTTGGTCAAGTTGATCGTATTGTAACCAGCAGCGTAATCACCTTTGATGATCGTCAGTACCCGTCCGCTGGCGTCGTTGATCGTTACTGTTACCGTTGCATCCTCTGGCAGGCCTGCCTGAACGGCAGGCAGGTTAAACCCAATCAGGGTTGCCGCTGCAAAAGGGTTCGGCGTGTTCTGGTACAATTCAAACTCCGCAGCAGCATTCCAACCATTGGTGAATTCAATCCCCAGGTCAAACACCTGTTCTCCCCTCTCAGGGGAGATGTCCGTAAGGACAGAAGGGTAAGCCTCCGCAGCCGTATAACGGCTAGAGATGCTCAGCGCTTCTCGCAGGGGCTGGTCTTCACTTGCTCGTAGTACCAGGCTGAATAGGACATCGGTTGTAGTACCGCCACCGTTGTGATTCCAGCTCATGGTGATGGTGCCTTCGTCTACGAAACGCAGGCCGAAGTTTTCTGCTTGTGCCTGTCCGTATTCGATGTCCACCAGTTCTACTCCACTTAGTTGTAGGGTACCCTGGTAGCCTTCGATCTGGCTGAGGTTCTCCGCCGTCATGGCTACGGTGTAGGTATTGCCTGCCTTCAGGTCAATGTCTTCCGCTTGGAGGTGGAAGATGCCCTTCAAGGTACGATCATCGCCGGCCAAAGCATTGGCTTGGGCACTGCCGTTCACATCACCGATCTTCACACCCACGAAGTCCGCATCCAGCACATCTCCCGGGAGATTGTTCTCGTTGATCAACTCTGGGAAGGTTTCGAACCAGGGGTTCGTACTTTCCGGGAACTCGTAGTTCGCATCCACAAAGCGCCAGCTCGTATTGTTGGGGAACGCCGTGATCACGTTAAGGATCAGCTTACGAATCTGGATCAAATCCAGCGTCGTAATCGTTCCACTACGGTTGGCATCCGCCGCAATGCGCTTGTAAGGCCCAACGAGTGGCTCCACGTTGAGGATGTGCTTGGAGATCTTCACGATATCGAAGGTCGTCACTCCGTTCAGCGGGTTGGCATTCAGGTACGGTGTTACTGAGTAGTCACCTCCCAGTGCCAGGTTGCTGAAGCTGTAGGTACCATTCGTATTCGTGGTCATCGTAGCGGTCATGCCGCCATTGATGCTCACTTCCACGCCTTCTACCGCTTCGTTACCTTCCGTCATGATGATACCTGCAATCGTGCCGGTTTCATCACCGCTACACGTAGCGTGCAGTTGTACCAGGACATAAGTCTCACAGTAGTCGTAGTTGCCTTCTTCGTCAAAGGCGTACACGTAAACCACCGTAGTCTGCTCATCCGCATCCGTCAGTACCAATCCAATATCATCGGGGCTTGGGACAAAGTTTGGATCAGCTTCCACATCCGCTGCGCGGTAGATCGCATACTTCGTCACCCGTGGCAGACCGCCGAAGAGTTCAGGTCCCTGACCTGTACAGTCACTGATTGGGGAACCTTCAAAGTCCGCTGCCCAGATCGCCATCGCACAACCTTCACCCTCAGGTGTTGGCATCAGCGTTACCGTCAGGCCGTTGATACAAACTGGGGCAGGGCCTTTGCAGTCGATCACATCGAAGACGATGGTCTCGCTGGTCTGGTTGCCACAGCCATCCTCAAACAGGATGCGTACCGCGTGGTAGATGTTATCGCCCATCGCCGAGGTAATGATCGGGAACGTTCCTGTGAACAGGTAAGTGCCGTCACCATTGCTGGTGATATTGCTCAGTACGTTGGCATCAGCTACAAACTCGTTCGACTTGATGTCACCGTCGCCGTTAGCGTCTACGGCGAAGGCATCCAGCTGGGCAGATACGATGTTGACCACCAGCACACCGTCCAGGTCAAACAGTTCACACTCATCAGCTACGCTGAATGGAATGCTGACTGCTTCCTGACAATCACCGTCGTCATCACCAAACTGACCAGGCAACAGGTTAGGACAGTTGGCTGTTGGGCCACCGTATTCGCCTACAGTTACGACTGGGGCCGTGGTGTCGTACACCTTCACGTATTGCGTGTAGATGTAGCGACCGTAGTTTGGCAGTTGTGGGCTATCACAATCCGATAAGTTAGAGTCTCCATCGCGGTCATTGTGACGACGATCAATACATAATCCATCGGTACTGTTGTAGCTTACTACCGGACGCTCATTACCTTCTACGGCACGGTCAATCGGCAGCGCCTCACCGTCATCTTCCGTCATACGAGGAAGTACGTAGCCAGTGTATTCGCCATCCCACACGCACCAGTTGATGACATCGTAGGTGATCGAGTACTTGTAGCATGCATCGCCGTTGGCGGTAAAGAAGACCGGATCGCCGATGTTCACACTCAGCACATCACAACCAGCGGTGGTGGTGATGATCGTCGGTACTTCCGGATCGCCACAGTCAGCGGCCACATCTTCAGGGAAGTCGATGGTAAAGTCGTGGACTTCCGTGATCGTGATCAGCTGGCTACAACTGTTCGTCGAGCGGAACACTTCGTTGATGTCGATCGCACCGTTGCCATTGGCATCGCCCTCGGGGCGCAGCTGCCAGGCTTCGAAACGACGCGTGATGGTTCCCCAGCCACAGTCGTTCACCTGGATGTTTGGCGTGCGCTCTACGATGGTATCCACCGCACAGTTGTCCGTACCCGTAGCACCGCCGAAGATCGAGCTCATCATGATCGAGGTCGCAGCGAAGTCTTCGTCGTAAGCCGTCTGGATGTCTCCAGGGAAGGCCAGCGGAAGGTCGTTGCAGCTCAGATTCACTGGTGCTGGTGCGTAGCAGTAAGGGTTCAGTTTATCTTCAGGTACGATGGTCATCCAGCAGATGTTCTGGTTGCCAGACTCGTCCGTTACCCGTAGTTCAATCGTAATTTCGTTGTTGATATCGCAGCAGTAGAAGTCGACATACTCTCCCCATGGGCTCCAGCGGTTTTCGCTAGGATCACAGGTTTCGTTGCGCCAGTAGTTACGGCGGACTTCCAGCGTTACTTCCCCACAGTTGTCCGAAGAACCTTCGTCGACCGCGGTGGCAAAGATGCGCGCGATACCTTCGATACCGTTGAGCACATCACCACCACCGATGGATACGTTGAGGTCGTCGTCACAGCTGGCGGTAGGTTCGATCTCGTCGCGGATGATCAGCGTGTATTCCTCGCAGGTCTCGTTGCCACAAGCATCTTCCGCACAAAGGATCAGCGTGTGGGTACCTACGGGTACACCTACCACATCGTTATCGGCGATGTTACCGCCAGCGAAGAAGCTCTCACCGTTGGCCAGGATGGTGTAGGTTGTCGTATGTACATCTGAACAGCCGTTGCCATCGGTGATCGTTGGCGTCGGGATCAGGACGTTCGCTACACAGCTCAAGGGAGAGGTAGAGATCGTCAGCGTTGGGGCTACACCGGTCAATACGGGGCCGGTGAAGTCACCGACTTTGATCAGCTGGTTCAGCGTACCAGAGCCTCCGGGGTTACACCAGTCGATGATGTTCCACTCGCGACGCAGCTTGTAAGTGCCTTCACACACCGTAATCCTTGGCTCATCCGAGTAAGACGCGCCGATGTTGCAGTAGATCTGATCCAGATCGTAGAAGCCAAAGGCTGTACGTATCCACGGATAACCAGAGGTGGATGGGTGTGGGTTGCCATTGGCATCCGTGGCATAGTCTTCATCACATTCAATCGGCACCACAAACGGAGGGAATACAATGTCTCCAATTGTAGGCTTGCGGAAGGTGATCACCTGGTCACAAGTTACGGTGCGTGGTGCGCCGATACATACGCCGTCGTAGCGATCGGCTACCGTGAACGTACGCGTAATGCGCTCGTCGCCACAGTCACCATCACTGTCGGTAACATCCGACAAGGTCACCAGTACGGGGCCACAGTTGTCGCTAACTACCGGGAAACCAGTCAGGTTCACCTTGGCGATGAAGGCGTTCAAAGCAGCCGTGCTTCCACCGAAGAAGGTGTTGCGCGTAGCCGTGAAGTCAAGTGTACCATCTGCACTGGCAATCCAGCTTTGAGGCGTCTCAAAGTGGATGAAGTCGATGTCGTTACAGACCAGGTCACGAGTTTGGGTTAATGCTACTGGCGTGAAGTCTGCACCCGTTACACCGGTGTTGTTGTCCGAATAGATCGTAACCGTCCAGTCGCCGAATTGAGTTGTCAACCAGTTCGTCAGCACCAGCGTATAGCTTGTGTTCGGCTGTAAAGGCAAGCTCAAACGAAGGGTAGGATCAAAGGGGTTGCCACCAGGGACGAAACCATCATCGGAGGAACCGAGGATATTCTCACAAGGTGACGCAGGATCGAAACCACCCTGGAACAGGAACAAGCTTCCATCGCCCCAATCCGTATCCACCAGGAAGGTATACACATCAACCGGTAGTGCAAAGTCTGGCGTCGTGAACGTAATCACATCGTAGTTGTGTACGCCGTCGGCCAGGAAGCCCTGGTTCAAACAGCTGTTGTCGTTGAAGTTCAAGGTAGCATCAGCTGCATTCAGGTTACCGCTTGCCTGGTGAGCTTCGTAATCCATCGTCACACTGCTCGTGTTGGCAGGGCAGGTAACAACAGGATCGGTCTTGTCTTCGGCGAAGAGACTGCCCCAACAGGTGTAGACGATTTCTCCGTCTTCGATCAGCTCGATCATGTAGGTGTGCTCACCACAGCCAACCGCCTGATCAGAATCCAAACCATCGACCATCAGGTTGTAGCTGTCGATACAGTCGTCGAAGCCCGTCACTACCATGTCAGGGGTGATGGTTGCGGCACAGTTAGCACCCAGCGTCACGTTCAAATCAGCAATACAGCCAAATTCGAAAGGAACAGCAGCATCGTCGATTTCTACAATAGCGGTACAAACATCGCTGTTACCAGCACAGTCCGTGACCGTCAGTTCTACCTCCGTGCCGCCAATCGCTCCGATGGTTAGATCGATGTCTGAACAATCGAAGAAGGTCTGGTCGACCATGTAGGTAAAGTCCACATCACAGTTGTCTGAAGAACCAGCAGCGATCGCATCAATATCGGCTTGCGTCAGCGTGTACTGACCGCTGGCAGATAAGAAGATACGGATGGTGTTGCACACGGGCTCGGGAGCAGTAGTGTCTTCTACCGTGATCACTTGTACGTGACTATTCGGATTACCACAATCATCTTCCACGGTCCAGGTACGGGTAATGGTCATTTCCTGAGGACAAGCACCAGGGGTAATTACCTCGTTGAAACCTACCGTCAGGTTTCCAGTAATGGTTTGGGTAGCGTTCAAGCTGCCAGGTGACTCGGCATTCGGACCACTCCAGGTGAAATCTGTCATATTGAAACCAGTGCCACTCAATTCGAGTGACTCACCAATTTCGCCGGGTTCAGATACGCCAACATCCGTACTGGTCATTCCAGCTGCGGGACCATCAACAGCGGTAAAGCTGCCTTCCCAACTTAAGAATTCCAGAATGGTGCCTGTAGATATTTGCACCAATGCAAATCCGTCTGGAGAGCCGTTCATCAGGCCGGGGATCAGGAAGGACAATGCACCAAGGCCACTGCCTTCGTTGTCGATCACACCACCCAACATGTAAATCTGATCCAGCAGGCCATTGGCACCATTGTACAGTACCAACTCGTAGTCCATCAAGTCAAGGCCAGCAACACCAGCTACTTCGATGAACTCGCCTTCGTCGGTACCGACGTTGTCGTAGTGGATTTCGTTGATCCACAGCAGTGGGTCAATGCCACTGACATCACAGTTGTCCGTTGCGGTAAGAACCGCTGGAGCCGGAACGGTCTCATCACATTCAAGGGTAAGATCACCCGGGAGGGCTTCCACGAAGGTGGGAGCCGTATTGTCTTCTACCATGATGGTCTGTACGTGCTCGGTATCGTTGCCACAGCCGTCGGTTGCCGTCCAGGTCCGGGTCAGGGTATACTCGTTGGCACAAGTGCCGTCGGTGCGTACTTCGGTAAATTCAACCAGCACATTGCTGACCATGTTGCAATCCGAAAGTTCAAAGGTCTGTCCTGTGTTGATCGTGCCGGGAGACTCAGCTGCCGGGCCACCCCAGGTAAAGTCACCCGCCGGGCAACCCGAGCCAGTGAGTTGGAGCGACTGGCCAATGGGGGTATTACCAGCTTCTGTGCCGATATCCGTACTCATCATGCCATCGGCAGGGCCGCCCACGGCGGTAAAGCTGCCTTCATAGCTGAGGAATTCTACCACCGCACCGCCGCAAACCAGAGCGACACCATCGGGGGGACCGTTTTGTAAGCCGTTGGTAGGATAAGAGAAGGATACAGCACCAAAGCCTGCGCCTTCATCATCAATAGTTCCAGCGAGGGTCATCGGGCTATTGTAAGTCATGCCATTCGAACCATTGTACAGCACCAGCTGGCAATCGCTCAAATCCGTGCCAGCCGTACCAGCAACTTCGATGAACTCGCCCACATCACCACCATCATTATCGTAGTGAATTTCGTTGATAAACAAGACCGCTTCGCTGCTCGTGCAGTTGTCGGTTGCTGTCAGCACTGCCGCAGCAGGGACGGCGTCACATTCAACGGTCATATCCATGGGCAGTGCTTCCACAAAGACCGGATCTTCGGTATCCACGGTGAAGGTGAAGGTTTGGGTGCATTGATCCATCTGGCCACGGTCGTCCGTAATGGTGTACGTCCGTGTTACGGTGCGCATACAACCGACATCACTGATCACATCGTTAGCCGTTAAGGTCAATGGGAAACAAGGATCCGCGGATACAGTAGGTAGCGCAGGATCTGGATTAGGATCACCGTCCACGTTGTAGGTCGTCGCAGCATCAGGAACCACAGGGTTACAACCTGCAGGTAAGCCAAAGTTGTTGGCCGGGCAAGTAAGTACCGGAGCATTACAGATGATCACTTCAATGACTTGCGTCACTTCTTGTACACAACCAGGTGCAGCGGGGGTAATACCTCCATCGGGAGAAATACCTCCATTACCATCGGCCGCACCATCAAAGGTCATCACGACAATGTGGTCACCTTCGGTGTAAGCTGCGGGATCGAATTGTGTCTGTGGGATGCCATCAACAGTAAAGGTCACCATATCGGCACCGTTGCCATTGGTATCCGTTGCGCCAAAGGTAATGATCGGATCATCGTCTTGGATAGTAGATGGCAAGGCTGGATCAAATACCGGGTTGGGGTATTGACAGGTGTTACTGATGGTGAAGGTGGTATTGGCAGGATTGCCTACAGCAAATGGACCTTCAATCATCAGCGTGTAGCCTTGTGCATCTACGTGCACGAAGGGTATTTCGTAAGTTCCAAGACCCACATTGTAGGTCAGTGTTACCGAGCCATCGCCAGGGACAGCAACACCTGCACTTTGCGTACCTACTGGTGGAACATTGTAAGCATCAAAGGCACCTGTAGCACCTACCACCGTCCAGCTTTGGCCGGAAGGTAACATGCCACTGGCATTCGCAATAGAGACCAGTTCCGAGAACTGGCCATCATCGCCACCTGTTCCCGCATCAAGATCAATGATCGTCGCATTGTCCAGACATGCACAAGGGTCAACAATTTCGAATTCACAGGCAAATACGACCACATCATCGCTAGCACTAGCACTACAACCATTCCCATCGACATAATCATAAGTAATCGTATGCGTGCCTGCACCAGCCACAGCGGGATCAAAACTATAGGTCATGCCGTTACCATCGTCCGTTACGCCAGGGCCACTGTAAACGCCACCTGCACCAGCAGGCGTGCCACCACCAAGGCCAGCTTGTACGCCAGCATCAAGACAGAGGTCGGCAGGCGCAGTAAACGTCACCGTTGGTAAGGCAAACACTTCAATATCGTCACTAATGATCATTCCGGCAGAGCAACCATTTGGATCAGTGTAATCATAGGTGATGGTGTGTGTGCCAACACCTGCGGCGGCGGGGTCGAAGCTGTAGGTCATGCCGTTGCCATCATCTGTTACGCCAGGACCACTGTAAACACCGCCTTCAGGGTTTCCGTCACCTAGACCTGCTTGTACTCCTGCATCTATACACAAATCAGCAGGTGCAGTAAACATCACTGTTGGTAAAGCAAACACTTCAATATCATCATTGGCACTGCTGCTACAGCCGTTACCGTCCGTATAGGTATAAGTAAGTGTATGCATGCCCACACCGGCAGCGGCGGGATCAAAACTGTAGGTCATGCCGTTGCCATCATCCGTTACGCCAGGGCCACTGTAAATGCCACCTGCACCAGCAGGCATGCCGCCACCGAGACCAGCTTGTACGCCAGCATCAAGACAGAGGTCAGCAGGCGCAGTAAACGTTACTATTGGTAAGGCAAACACTTCAATGTCATCACTGGTACTACTGCTACAGCCATTACCGTCCGTGTAAGTATAAGTTAGCGTATGCGTACCCACGCCTGCAGCGGCAGGATCAAAACTATAGGTCATGCCGTTACCATCGTCGGTTACGCCAGGACCACTGTAAACACCACCTGCACCAGCAGGCATGCCGCTACCTAGACCTGTTTGTACTCCCGCATCTATACATAAATCAGCAGGCGCAGTAAACGTCACCGTTGGTAAGGCAAAGACTTCAATATCGTCACTAATGATCATTCCAGCAGAGCAACCATTTGGATCAGTGTAATCATAGGTAATGGTGTGTGTGCCCACACCTGCGGCAGCGGGGTCGAAGCTGTAGGTCATGCCGTTGCCATCATCTGTTACGCCAGGACCACTGTAAACACCGCCTTCAGGGTTTCCGTCACCTAGACCTGCTTGTACTCCTGCATCTATACACAAATCAGCAGGTGCAGTAAACATCACTGTTGGTAAAGCAAACACTTCAATATCATCATTGGCACTGCTGCTACAGCCGTTACCGTCCGTGTAGGTATAAGTAAGTGTATGCATGCCCACACCGGCAGCGGCGGGATCAAAACTGTAGGTCATGCCGTTGCCATCATCCGTTACGCCAGGGCCACTGTAAACGCCACCTGCACCAGCAGGTATGCCGCCACCTAGACCAGCTTGTACTCCTGCATCTATACACAAATCAGCAGGTGCAGTAAACGTCACTATTGGTAAGGCAAAGACTTCAATGTCATCACTGGTACTACTGCTACAGCCATTACCGTCCGTGTAAGTATAAGTTAGCGTATGCGTACCCACGCCTGCAGCGGCAGGATCAAAACTGTAAGTCATGCCGTTGCCATCGTCGGTTACGCCAGGACCACTGTAAACACCACCTGCACCAGCAGGCATGCCGCTACCTAGACCTGTTTGTACTCCCGCATCTATACATAAATCAGCAGGCGCAGTAAACGTCACCGTTGGTAAGGCTAACACTTCAATATCGTCACTAATGATCATTCCGGCAGAGCAACCATTAGGGTCAGTGTAATTATAGGTAATGGTGTGCGTACCTATACCGGCAGCGGCGGGATCAAAACTGTAGGTCATGCCGTTGCCATCATCCGTTACGCCAGGACCACTGTAAACACCGCCTGCGGGGCTTCCGCCACCTAGACCAGCTTGTACGCCAGCATCAAGACAGAGGTCAGCAGGTGCAGTAAACGCCACTGTTGGTAAACCAAATACTTCAATATCATCACTGGCGCTATTGCTACAACCATTTGTATTGGTGTAGGTGTAAGTCAAGGTATGCGTGCCTACACCTGCTGCAGCAGGATCAAAGCTGTAAGTCATGCCGTTGCCATTATCGGTAACGCCAGGACCACTGTAAACACCTAGTGTACCCGTAGCCTGCACAGGTGAGCCTCCAGAGAGATTTACTTGCATACCCGCATCGACACACAGATCAGCAGGTGCAGTAAAGGTAACAACAGGTAAGGCAAAGACTTCAATGTCGTCACTGGCGCTAGACGTACAGCCGTTCCCATCAGTATAAGAATAAGTAATAGTGTGCGTACCAACACCCGCCATCACAGGATCGAAGCTGTAGGTTATGCCGTTACCATCATCCGTTACGCCAGGACCACTGTAAACGCCGCCCGTACCCGCAGGCGTACCACCTCCGAGACCAGTCTGCACGCCAGCATCAATACACAGATCAGCAGGTGCAGTAAAGCTAACAACAGGTAAGGCAAAGACTTCAATGTCGTCACTGGCGCTATTGCTACAACCATTTGTATTGGTGTAGGTGTAAGTCAAGGTATGTGTTCCTACGCCCGCAGCAGCAGGATCAAAGTTGTAAGTCATGCCGTTGCCACCATCGGTAACACCAGGACCACTGTAAACACCTAGTGTACCCGAAGCTTGTGTGGGTAAGCCACCAGAGAGATTTACTTGCATCCCGGCATCAACACATAGATCAGCAGGTGCTGTAAAAGCAACTACTGGTAAGGCAAAGACTTCAATGTCGTCACTGGCACTATTGCTACAACCATTTGTATTGGTGTAGGTGTAAGTCAAGGTATGTATCCCTACGCCCGCAGCAGCAGGATCAAAGCTGTAAGTCATGCCGTTGCCATTGTCGGTAACACCAGCACCACTGTAAACACCTAGCGTACCCGTAGCCTGCACAGGTGAGCCTCCAGAGAGATTTACTTGCATACCAGCATCAACACACAGATCAGCAGGTGCAGTAAAGCTGACAGCAGGTAAGGCAAAGACAACTATGTTATCGCTAGCGCTCGCAGAACAGTTATTCCCATTGGTGTAAGTATAAGTAATGGTATGTGTATCCACACCAGCAGCAGTTGGATCAAAACTATAGGTCAAGCCGTTACCATCGTCGGTAACACCGGGGCCACTATAGACGCCACCTGCACCAGCAGGCATACCGCCACCTAGACCTGCTTGTACTCCCGCATCTATACATAGATCAGCAGGCGCAGTAAACGTCACTGTTGGTAAACCAAACACTTCAATATCATCACTGGCACTGCTACTACAGCCGTTACCGTCCGTGTAAGTATAAGTTAGCGTATGCGTACCCACACCAGCAGTAGCAGGATCAAAACTGTAAGTCATGCCGTTGCCACCATCGGTAACACCCGGACCACTATAAACACCAAGTGTACCCGAAGCTTGTGTGGGTAAGCCTCCAGAGAGATTTACTTGCATACCAGCATCAACACATAGATCAGCAGGTGCAGTAAAGCTGACAGCAGGTAAGGCAAAGACAACTATGTTATCGCTAGCGCTCGCAGAACAGTTATTCCCATTAGTGTAGGTATAAGTCAGCGTATGTGTTCCAACACCCGCCGCAGCAGGATCAAAGCTGTAAGTCATGCCGTTGCCATTGTCGGTAACGCCAGGACCACTGTAAACACCTAGCGTACCCGTAGCCTGCACAGGTGAGCCTCCAGAGAGATTTACTTGCATACCAGCATCAACACACAGATCAGCAGGTGCAGTAAAGCTGACAGCAGGTAAGGCAAAGACAACTATGTTATCGCTAGCGCTCGCAGAACAGTTATTCCCATTGGTGTAAGTATAAGTAATGGTATGGGTGCCAACGCCCGCCATCACAGGATCGAAGCTGTAGGTCATGCCGTTGCCATCATCCGTTACGCCAGGACCACTGTAAACGCCGCCCGTACCCGCAGGCGTACCACCTCCGAGACCAGTCTGCACGCCAGCATCAATACACAGATCAGCAGGTGCAGTAAAGCTGACGGTTGGTGAAGCAAACACTTCAATATCGTCACTGGCACTACTGCTGCAGCCGTTACCGTCCGTGTAAGTATAAGTTAGCGTATGCGTGCCCACACCTGCCGTTGCAGGATCAAAGCTGTAAGTCATACCGTTGCCACCATCGGTAACACCCGGACCACTGTAAACACCAAGTGTACCCGTGGCTTGTGAGGGTGAACCACCGGAGAGGCTTACTTGCATACCCGCATCGACACACAGATCAGCAGGTGCAGTAAAGGTGACTGTTGGTAAAGGAAGGACTTCTACATCGTCACTGGCACTCGAACTACAACCATTACCATCCGTAAAGGCATAGGTAATTGTAGCGGTACCGGCACCCGCAGCTGTTGGATCAAAGTCGTAGGTATTATTTCCGTTATCGGTAACACCGGGGCCGCTGTAGGTGCCACCTACAGGGGAACCGCCACCAAGGCCAGCCTGCAGACCAGCATCAAGACACAAGTCGGCAGGAGCAGTGAAGGTGACTATTGGTATGGCAAATACTTCAATATCATCACTGGCGCTGTCAAAACAGCCATCTGCTTGTGTGTAGGTGTAAGTGATCGTATGCGTACCTACCCCTGCTGCCGCAGGATCAAAGCTATAAGTCAGGCCATTGCCATCATCGGTTACACCAGGGCCGCTATAGACTCCCATATCGCCGACAGCTGTTCCTTCGGCAGGCATGCCACTGCCAAGACCATTCTGCACACCAGCATTGATACACAAATCAGCGGGGGCGGTGAAAGTGACCGTAGGGACTGAGCAAGGATTATATGTAATCGTCACTTCATCAAATGTTGCCGCACACGGGCCGTTGGTGATCGTCCACCTTAATATATTATCACCAGGACTTAGGCCTGTTACTGTAGTAGTTGGATTATTGGCGTTATCAAAACTACCTGATCCCCCAACCACGGTCCACGTTCCGGCACCATAGGTGGGCGCATTAGCAGCCAGGATGGTGGAGTTAACCATGATGTTTTGGTCTGGTCCGGCAAGAGCTATTGATGGGTTATGGTAGACCCGAACATCTTGGGTTGTGGTACAGTAACCAAAGCTGTAAGTAATCGTATAAATCTCACTACTCCCAGCAGGAGTAGGTGCAGTAAAGGTAGTCCCTGATACGCCGGTACCGCTAAAAGTCCCTTGATTTCCAGATCCAGCAAGCGGTGTAATCGCAGTCCGAACAGGTACCGCTGTGAGGGCTCTGGTTTCTCCCTCACACATATTTGCGCTAGAAGATGTAATACTGAGGTTATTATTTTGTCGAACACGTACGGTTATCGACTGACTACCACCTGATTGACAATTGTATTGCCGCACATCAACTCTGGTATAATCCGTAAAAGTGGGCACAAAATTGACCGAAGCAGCAGTCCCGACACACACCGAACCATTATCATCATTATAGGCAAAGGGGCCAGAGGTTAAGGTGCCTTCAAAACAACCGATTTGGGTATCAATCCCGGCACCACAGGTCTGAATCGTATAGCAACCTCCAGCTAGAACTGGCATGCGAAAATATTCACCGGGGCCATAGTTCGGAACTTCTGTATAACCCCCGCAGCCCTGATCGGGAAGAATTTCGCCATAGTAAAAATTGCTCCGGGTACAAAAAGCCCCAGATTGTGTGTTACCACTGCACTGCCCCCAGCTTTCTGTAGGGGTGGCGAAGCTAACTACTAACAGTAGAAAGAGGGTGCTGAAAACGCACGAGGAGGTCGCCGTTAAAGGTGTAGAGTTACTATTCATGGAATTACAATAATGGGTTTACAAATAAGTGGCCAGTAGTTTGCAATGAAAAAACTCGCTATGCATAATGCTCTGTCAACTTAAAATATTGATAGACCACTGGCTTTCCAACAAACTTACGAATGAGGGAAATTGTAAATCAGCATTGGGATTATTAATAAAAACAAATACCTAGTAAAGGTAGTTAAATATCTGCTAATTAGTGTAATCCCTTCCTGCTGAAGAGTCAAGATTAACATATTCAGCGTAATTTTTGGGTTTATTGCAGCATCCGAAGGTAGGGCTCAGCCAAGTCAGGTCGGTTTATTTGTTGGTAACAATAGATGATCTTTTGGATGAGGACTCTATCGTTTGAAGATTGCTGCAAAGCCTGAATAAAATAAATAGCCGCTTCGGTGTAATCATTATTTCCAGCATACACATTCCCTATATTGGTCAATAAATCGACAGCATTAGGCCATCGCTCTAATGCTAAGAAAGACACCTCTAGTCCTTCCTCTATATTTCCCCTTTTAAAAAACAATGTGGATAGGTTCAAATATGCTTCCTGTAGATCTGGCTCATCAGCAATCGCTGCCCGGTATGCAGCAATCGCCAAATCCCACTCTCCTTTCAATTCATGGATCATTCCTAATTGAAAGTTCACCTGTGGGTTATACAGATCAATAGCTGCCGACTTTTCCGTGGCTAATTGTGCTTCTTCGTATTGTCCTAACTTCATGAGCGTCGTGCCCAAATCAAAATAAGCGTAAGGAAAATCAGGATAGATAGTTACACAAGCTTTCCAATAAGTAGCAGCCTCGTCTAACAACCGGTTTTGTTGCTGGACATCACTGGTTTGCGAAACTTTTTTAAGCAGCTCTGAGGCCAACAACTGGTTCGCTTTTGCGGATTGAGTCAGATAAGTAATATCATGCTTGAATAAAGTCAAAGCATCTTTCCAATGGCGATTCCGCTGAACAACATAGCCCCCTGCACCAATCACTAAAAGCAATAGCAATACGGCAATTAAGCGCTGCAAATTAATCACTTCGGTCAGCTTCCATTTCCCTATACCCCATTCAAAAAGTCGTACGACAACCAGTACAAAACCTAGTGAACCAATGTATATAAAACGTTCACCCACGATACCTGGTAAAGGAATGATATAATTCGAGAACAGGGCAAGACTAAATAGTAACAAAATCCCACCCCATACAATCCAAGGGTCTCGCGGGATCGCGAAAAAAACCAACAGTCCTATACTCAGCAAAAGGAGCACAGCGATCCAGGGTTTTCCGTCCGCCTCATCGGCAATCGGAATCATATTATACCCATAGTAAAATCGCAAAGGTGTTGGCCAGGTCAGCAATTGCAGGTATTGCTTCGTTATATTTAGCGAAGTCGCCAGACGCTTGTTCTGATCTAGGTAAGGCAGTGGATTTTCAGAAAACTCTAGTGCCCGTCCCACGCGATCATCTATTTTTTCTGGCGTTTGCATTGCTTCAACGGTCAGCCCCTGGTCTACCATTGTTACGGCTGGCACTGACTGCACGGAGAGAAGCCGTACCAATCCGACAGCAACAATCAACCCCGCAGAAAGGGGAAATGCCCGGGCTTTCAAATTCGGACGATGATATAGTCCTAAAAAACCGGCACTTATTAAGAATAAGACTGCAGATTTATAATCTTGGCTAAAGCCTAAAACAATGGCCAATATCACACACCCAGCTATCGCCCAATTCCCCGCATTGTTTATTCTTTGGGAGGTTCCCAGCCACAACAGCAGAGCAGCAAAGAGAGGGATAATTAATCTCTCCGCGTACCCTACCCGCGCGAAATAAACCCCAATGAGAATTAACCAGCAGCCATAAGTCCACCACATTTTCTTAGGCTGAGCTTCCCTGGAAAATAAGAAAAACAGACCGTATAAACTACCAAGTATTAGCAGGTAATAATATCCATTTTTGACAATCAGTATGGCTAATACTACATGAACCCCTAGTAACACCCATTTAATGCCTTCTTTTTTCGAAAAGATCACTACACTTACACCCATGGTCACCCACAGTGAAATCATCGCATCAGGATCAAATGGAAACATTAACCACCATATCACACTAAGCGCCATTAGCACCAAAAACAAAAAATGAAGCGTAGTGTAGTGCTTCTCCTTATCCCCTAAACTCAGTTTTCCGTTTTGATCTTTACTCAAAAAAGGCTGGAGATGTTGAACAAAAAGAACAGCTAAGGGGGCGAAAAAAATACCGGCCCCAGCGAGTACCATTGTAAAAGGAGTTAGCGTAGGTAATAGCACCAAGCTTACTACGGTCAAGGGGAGAGAAAGTAAGGCAACTTCTTTCCAGTTGGTTTTCCGAAAAAGAATCAGACTTAGCGGAATCATTATCGCAAACAGCAAACCGCTTAATTTTGCCAACAACCCAAGGGTAAAAACACCTACCCCTAATGCATACCACGCCCAGCTACGCTGCTGGTCTTTTCCATAAACCACTAAATAACTGGCCAGCAAACCGAATAAAAGAGCGAGCAACTCATCCCGGTTCTTGATGCTGTTGACCACTTCAGAATGAATAGGATGGATCAAAAACAATAGGCTTACAATACCAGGAAACCACAATTTACGGTTCCCTCTTTCTGGCATAAAAAGTCGCAATAAGAAAAACAAAAGGACTGCCGTGAGACCGTAAAGAAGCACATTGATCGTATGGCTTACCAAGGCTTGTTCACCAAATAAACTGTGCTCTATCGCAAAACTACTGCTTACGACCGGGCGATAATCAAAAGCATATCCCGCTTCATCAAAATAATACGGGCTCTTAAATATCCGGGGTATCGCAGCTACTCCCTGACTCGTTAAAGGGTGGTTTTGGGTAACCAGTGTATCATCTAAGTTGTAATCATTATAGAGGGTGTTGCCATAAAAAACCCAGGACAAAACCAATAGCAGAAAAGTGATCATCCACATCCCTTTATTGTTCCAACTGGCAGCTGTTTTTCCTCTTGATTTGCTCACAACCCTAGGTAATTAATGTATCAACTCACAAATAAAACCATGAATATACGATGACAATAATAATTCGGAAATCAAATATGAAATAGATGTGATTAGCGTCGTACTTCCAATTGAAACAAGCCAGGATATTGCGTTTCCAGTTGTTCAACAATGACTTTTCTTTCCCGCACCACCACCTTCCTGCCGGATCGGGCAAGCGCCACAGCAAGCGCTAGTTGCTGGGATTCAACCAGTAAGATCGAATCTGGTTTGTAAGTGACACTCTCAAACACAATCGATTCCTCTTCCGCATATTGACGCAGCCACTGCTGAAGCTGAAAATCAAGATGCCGACGATTGACCTCATCGGTGGCTTGCCCAATGAGTAGTTCGTAATCCGTCTCTTCAGCGAAAACCCCGAGTGCCCGATTATCACGCGGAAAACAAGGCCCTCCGAAGCCAAAGCCATAGTTTAAGTATTTTGTGCCAATGCGCGAGTCGCTACCGATGGCGGCTAAAATTTTGTCGGGGTCGGCACCGGCCTTGGTGGCCAAATCACCAATTGAGTTGGCGAACGAAATTTTGGTGGTTAAAAAGCAGTTCGTCGCTAATTTGGTGATCTCCGCGCTCTTGCGATCCATACGGTGCACCTGGGGCTGATTGCGGCAGAGCTGGCCGTACAACTTCTCCAAACGCTCCCCTATTTTGGTATTCGCCTCCCCAATCAATACCTGGTCCGGATGCACCAGGTCGTACATGATGCGCCCTTGCGCGATAAACTCGGGATTGTAACTCACCGTATAGTTGAAAGGGCTCATCTTTTCTGCCAACTGGTCACAGTAGCCCGGCATGGTTGTGCAACCGATGACCAGGTGTCTTGTACGAGTGGCTGGCCCCAACTGGATGAGACCATGTGTAACCCTTTCTATTTGACTGTGGTCATAGCCACCCTCCGGGGTAGAGGGCGTCGCGACCAGGATGAAAAGCACGTCAATATCTTCCTGAATCAACTGCCGAATATCGGTGGTTGCACGTAGTGTTTTTGCTTCTTGGAGAGCCTCTTCTACCCCCGGCTCGGAACTGGCTAAACTCCGCTGATTGACCTGATCTACGTAAGAAGGGTCAAGGTCAACGCCCAGTACCGCATAACCCGCTTGATCCAGATGGAGGGCCATACAAATCCCTAGTTTACCAATGCCTAAAACAGCAATCTTTTCCATGTCGTTTATTCTGGATACTGGATAACTTCTTCCAATTGGTGATCGGCCAGCCCCCAATTCGGGGGATTCAATTGTAGTTTTTGCTCGCCTTTAATCAGGATTTCTCCAATGCGATAGACGGTATCCCACTGCAGCATGGGTCGCTCAATGTCCTTTATTAATTTTCGGAAAGGATCACCCTGTTCCCAACCGTCTTCGTGGGATACGTGGTAGGTACAAAAGGAAGGCGGTAAAACGACCTGTTTAATGTTTTCAGACACGGCTGCGTACAAGGCCAAACTATCAATATGAATAGAATAAGCGCCTAATTCCAGGTAGCCACCAATCTTCAACCAATCCTGCTTACTCATTAAGGTAAAATCTCCGCAAGCAACGGTATCTACTTGCTCTACCCGCACGATTCGTTTCTGGTAAAACACTGGCCATAAATAGTTTATGGCGCTTTTCAAAAGCAACTTGAACTTATTACTACGCTCACCAGCATTAGTCTTAGGTATCACCATATCCTCTAAATGATACAATCCCAGCCGATTCAATATATTATTTCTCCCGTAATCCAACAAGTCAGGTAGGGAAGAATCGTAATTAATCTCGCTGGGAATATCACAGCGATTGCAACGATAATAGGATCCTTCGAACAAATACATGCCTGCTAAAAAATCGAAAAGCGGGCTTGAAAATAAAAGATCTACATTGGTGCATAGCACAAATCTACCCTTCGCGCGACGAATGCCTACATTCTTGGCGATCATTTGAAAGAGCGGAATCTTGTCCGCATTCCCGAAAGTATGATGAATCCCAGGCGGAACACGTATGTAGCGGATGGTGAGGTAGTCTTCTTTTTCCGGCCGAGGTAAGATTTCTGCCAAAAATGGCCGACCAGCAATAGGGTTCCATTCGACCAGGATCAATTCCACCTCTTGTTGAATCCGACGAGTTTGGTACAGAAGACCTCTGACAAACAAGGTCATCCGCTGGCGCATGTGTTTTCCGTGGTCGTCGTTCCTGGTCGTGGCTACGATGGACAGATAGGGGGGGCTTTCGCTTACAGGCATACTTCCGAAAATGTGTGGTGAGCTAATCCCCAGTGGGGTTGGTTTTCCATGACCTCTCCCCTTGTCAACATTTTTTGTATTTGAGACAATAACAACTCGTACATGCGATCCATATCCGGGTTATGTGCGCTGAAATCGAACCGACGATGATGTTCCTGATGATAAATAGGATGAGGGATGACCTCCAGGCGAAAGCCTCTAGCTACTGCACTAACGACATGAAGGGAATCCGTATGCGTAGATATCCAGGTTGCTTCCGGATAACCCGTCATTTGCTGCCAGGAGTCCCGATCCAACAAGGCCATATCACCGCTGGCATTGCAGTGGTACTCCATTAAAAAAAACTCTTCGCTTTTAATTTTCGGAAAGAAAAAGAGCAGCGTAGCTAGTATTTTATTTGTTAACAATCCGTAATAGGTCTTCCGAAAACGGTTGTAAGCATGCAAAATTGACAGTCGGGTTGCGAGTGCTTTGGGGCGTCTCAAGTTAAAGGTACCTCCTTGCAAAAAAAACTTGAAGATGTGGGGCTCCAGTCCCTCTTCAAAGCCAGGGCTAGCTACCTCCATCTTTACATCCGGCGCTACAAAGTCCAGCCGGTTTGCGCGGTACAGGCAGCCTTTTTGCAGTGCCTTTTGGGCGAGGTAATGGAACAATTTATCCGAAAACAAAATATCTGCATTGGTACACAGGATGAACTCGCCCCGCGCCCGACGAACACCGATATTTTTGGCAATAAATTCAAAAAGCGGCACCGTCTTCCGAATCGTTTGATCAACCAAGCTTTTGTGAACCTCTGAAGGAACATTGATTATCCGTATGTGTAAGTACGATCGATTTTCAGGCCACGTAATCGAAGTTTCCAGACTCGTGTTTTCTGCGATTGGGTTGTAGTTGACCAAAACCAACTCCGTTGGCAATTGCTCCTTTTCTACCAGATAGCTGAGGCGATCCACAAAGTGTTGCAAGCGTTGTAGAAAATCACCTCCATAATTATCATTACGCCCGGTAACAACGACTGACAAGTAGGGAGCTTTATCACTATTTGGCATGGTAAAAAGTATTTATGGATGCAACGACACGCTCGATTTCATTGCGACTTAGGTCGTAATAAAGGGGAAGGCGTAAAAGTCGTTCACTGCAATCCGTGGAATAGTTGTCAGCTCCCCTCAATTCCCCATAACGGCGGCCGGCTGGAGCGCTGTGCAAGGGCAGATAATGAAAAGCCGTCTCGATACCTTTCTCTCTCAGAAAGGCTTGCAAAGCCGAGCGTTCTTTGTTGGTACGGCAAAGTAGATAAAAAATATGCCCGTTGTGCTCACAGTGTAGTGGTACCTGGGGCAGGCTTATTTCAAATTGATTGACCAATGGTGTCAATTGCGCGTAATACGCTTGCCACACGCCGACCCGATGCTGGTTAATAACCTGAAGTTGTTCCAGTTGTGGTAACAAATAGGCTGCACAAAGCGGACTGAGCGTAAAGCTTGACCCCAGTTCGACCCAATGGTAGAAATCAACATCTCCGCGCGAGAAGGCCGTTCGGTTGGTACCTTTTTCGCGGATGATCTGTGCCTTTGACACATCGCCCAGGTGGTTGATCCAAATTGCTCCTCCTTCACCACAGTGAATGTTTTTGGTGTGGTGAAAACTCAGGGCACCCATGCGTCCGAAGGTGCCCAGAGGTTGCCCTCTGAATTGCGCTCCGATGCAATGGGCTGCGTCTTCAATGAGACTGATATTGGTCCCTTGGAGTAAGTTTTGGATGGCATCCAAATCGCAAGCTATGCCGGCATAATGGGTGATGACCACTGCTTTGGTCCTTTCGCTCAGTGCTGCGGCTATTTGCTGTGGATCAATGTTCATGGTCGCGGGGTCAATGTCCACAAAACACAGCCGACAGCCCCGCAAGGCAAAAGCATTCGCCGTAGAAGGGTGCGTAAATGAAGGCAAGATGACCTCGTCTCCCGGCTGCAAACCACAGACGAGTGCCGCCATTTCCAGGCTGGCGGTACAGGAAGGCGTCAGGAAAGCCTGCTTGTTAGCCGCAGTCAGCACAGTCTCACAAGTCGCGCTACTTTGCGACCATTCATTGGCCTCCAAGGCAAAATCTGGCCTGGGTTTCAGTTCCAATGGCCGATTAAAAGGAATATGTTCGTTACTCTGTTTCATCCCTTAGCGCAGGCGGTTTTCGTAGATCAATTCGTTGATGATGTACTCTTGGCGACGTTCCGGCTGAACCGGTGTACGATGGTAATATACTTTCAAATGGGTGATTTTGGTCAAGGCCGGAACGTTACTGCACCAGAGTTGCCAGTAGCTTTCAACCAATCGTTCCAGTTCACTATTGCTTTCCCAAGCTTCAATGATTTGCGTTTCAAAAATGGTACAATCTTCCCGGCGAAAATGAGCCTTTTGAGCTTCTTCCAATACCTCTATTTCTTTGCCCTGATCGTCGAAACCTACAAAATGAATAAGATCTATTTCATCAGATACCAACTCCGAGTAAGTTGGATAAGAAGAAAACGGATAGCTATGAATACTGAAAAAGCCACACAAAAAGTTCAAAGAAAAAACCACTAGTCCGATTTTAAAAACAGTGGGTGCCTGCTTCCATTTCAGGTTATCCCAGGCAACGTTCTGGGGCGCTGGGGCCGACATTGCGCTCTTGACATTATGAAAAAGAAAAATATAACAATGTTGCAAATTGTAAAAACCAATGTACATAAAGTAGGCAGACAGGTTGTGAAAGCTCAATCCTCCCAGAAACGCAAAAATCCGGGTAGCTGGTTTAAGTAGTAAAAACACAAAAAGAATTTCAAAGAGGATCAGGCATAGCCCACCCAGTTTCACCAAGATTGGATAATGATCAATCCGGAGCGTAGGAATAGTATCGTAGTGTTGTACCCATTCCGTTTGAATTTGATTGATCATGGACGCACTAAGTGCCCAATCAAATCCACTGTTCCACAATTTAAAAATACCCGCAAAAAAATAGATAATCCCCAGATGCGCCCAGATCCAGCGAATAGGGATGGAATAAGCACTGCGAACAGATGGCTCAAAGATGCGGCCTCGCCGACGCGCCCACCAGGCATCCACTGACCAGACATCGTAGCACCGACTGGCGACAAACAGCCAGGATATCCAGATAAAAATCTGGTTGTGCCACAGTTTTCCAAAAAAATTAGGCGTAGCCACAATCAAGAAGCACAGTAAAGCATTGACAATTAGTAAATAACGCGTAAAAAAACCAACTGCTAGCAGCAAGGAACAGCCTATTCCCAGATAATAAATCAGTTCATAATGGGGCACGATGTATCCGAATACACGAGCTATTCCACCCCAAAGTGGCAGACCTGAGACCTGATTAGCCTGCATCCATTGATTAAAGAAAGGCCCTATTCCATAGTAGACCAAGGCCAGATAAGTAAAAAAGAGAAAGCGATATACCGCCAAGGACTTAGCACTGGAGGGTTCAAGCAAAAAGTTGGCGATCGTTTGTTTTACCTGTGTCCTTTGGTTCAATACGAGCGTAAAAAGATACAAATAGATAATCATTACGTACCACCTAGCCAGACATACCTGAAAGAGATGCCAGCTTTCGGGAGCAAGCGTTACACTGATCTGCCCCAAGCCATAAAATAAGAGTAATACCAAAAGAAGGACCAGTAAATTTGTCAGGTGCATCCGGAAATTGCGGTAGAAAGCATCATGGGGTGCATAGCTAGGCCAAAATGGTATTTTCAGCCTTCGTCTTTGACTTTTCTGCCGGTGCTTATAGAATTGTTTACTTTTATAAACCAGGAAAACAAATAGCATGATCACCAGCCCTTTCGTTAGCAGCCAGGCCAGGAAATAATAGCGCGGATAGTCAAACTGTAGTTCAGTGAAACTTGCCAGAAATCCGTACTTCCACATCTCCATCAGCTTGACCACGGGGGCAAGGACACTGAGTGTATTCGTCAAGAAATAAAGGAAAATACTACTCCCCCCCAAGAAAGTTAACAGTACCCAAAAAAATGCAAATCGGAGGTTTTCGCTCCCGCCCGGCTCCTTATTTTGCTTTTCTTTTATTTCTTGCTTCATATTAGTAGTTTGACGGAAATAAACCTATTTATTTTTTCTCCGTCCCTTAGTTCTTTACAGCTTGAAAATAAGCCTCTAATTGTTGAGCCAGGTTTTTATCCTCTCCCCAAAAAGAAGGCTTAATCATCATCGCATACCGTAAATCTCCGTGGTAGCCCGCTTGCTGCAGTGCTTTGACAAAACGATCTTCGTAATTATCACAAGGATTCCTCCAGGAGGTATAATGTCGAAGAAAAGGAAGGTTTGTCAAGGAGGCTTGACCATCATTATCTTTCAATATTTTTTCTATTAACCGGCGGCAGGAATCTTGTAGAAAATCCTTTTTCAACACGGATGCTAGTGATCCTGGCGGTACGACGGCCCAGGTTGCAACAGTGTCGGTAGTAATACCGACCTGCTCCATATTCCCTTCTTCGATATCCGCCCATAAGCTCCTGATATCCAGCGGTTCTCCAGACAGCTGGGTATACAAAGTGGCTAAGGTGGGGTCTTGAACGATGTATAGCAAACTGTCTGCTTGCGGAAGCGCAACCACCACTACTGTATGGCTAAAAGGGGCTTCCAAGCCATAGGAATAGTTAATCGCTTTAAAACCAAAGTTCCTCAACAACGCTACATAAGTCTGGCTGATCACACTGCAATGGGTAGGTTGCTGATTCGCTTTAAAGATGGGGTACCAGTTCGGCAAATCCCGCTCTTTTATTTGTAGCGTATCGTACACCTTTCCCAACTCGTCCGAAATAGGACCTACATCGAGCAAGCGGCCTACGTAGTTCCGGAGCGCGGTTGTTTTTTCAATGGGGTTCTCTAGCTGATCTAGTTCTATACTTAGGCTGTCCAAGACGGCTTGCCACTCAGCCGATGCGAAATCATTCCTTTCTGTTGTCACTGGCCGATCACAAGCAGGAAAACCCCAAAACAGGGTTAGGATTAAGCTAATTACAAATAAAATTCTTTTCATAAGCGCTGGTTCGTGTTGCGCAAAATAATCTCCGCCAAGCGGTCATGGTGGTTGGTCACCAATTCGTTCTTCCTGATCCATTGAGCAGCCTGCTGAGCAAGTTGAGCCGCAAATTCCTGCTCGCGGATCAGTCGGAGCATCGCTTTTGCCATCCCATCCACATCATACTCCTCTACCAAAAGGCCCGTTTCCTCGTGTTGGATCATTTCTGCAATGCCTCCGTGACGGGTACTTACTACCGGCAAACCACAGGCCATTGCTTCCATGATAGCTACCGGTGTTCCTTCTTTATCGCCTTGCAGAGGAGTAGTGAGGGAATGCTGGACAAACACTCGCGCTTTTTGCATCTCCTCGAAAACTTCCCAAGGAGAGAGGATGCCTTTAAAGTCAACTTTATCTTCCAAGCCCAAGGCACGTACTAAGATATGGCAAGCCTCGAACAGCTCTCCTCCCCCATCTTTGCCCACCATCACCAACCGCGCTTCCGGTATTTCTTTAGCCACCTGAGCAAAGGCCAAAATCGTCAAATGAGGGCTTTTGGTTTCTGCAAAACGCCCGACGGAAAGAAAGACGGGAGGATTTCGGCTATGGTCTTCGTACGAAAACAAGGACAGGTTTACAGCACAGGGCAGGTAGTGAACTTTTTCCGCCTGAGCCCCCAGCTTTTGCAACTGTTGGCAAATGTCCTGCGAGACGCCGATAATGGCCGCAGCATAAGCAAACATCTCCTGGTACTTCCTCCTAAACTCGCTTAACACCTGGGCATGAAAGGCATCATATCCGTAGAAGACAACTACCAGTGGCAAGTCCATCTTTTTCGCCACCGGCAACACGTGAGCTCCTACGGTTCCGAACTCGGCGAGAATCAACTGTACTCCCTCTTTGACCAGATAACTTTGGAGTGCTTTTTCCTTCAATGCTTGCTCCCCTAGTCCCAAAACCTGCCGATTCCACCATAATTTGCCATCCTCCGCATTCGTAGTGTAGAGGAGTTTTCCTTTGGCCGTTTTTATCGGAAAATAATCATCATGGCCGTATACCGGAACCACATGAAACGGCAAATGCTGTAGATGTTGTCGGACAAAGGTTTCGGTGTATTTATTTTGATTCCTGTTACAAAGGGCAATGGTCAATGCTTGGGAGGTATCCGCTTGCTGACAGGCTTGTTTTTTCAGGCGATCTTTGCGCGTTTTCCTATCAATATAATCTTCGTAATATTCCCTACGGGCCGTTTGTATATCCTGCCGCAATACCAAGCGCCGATAGTAGTAAATGCCATAATTGACAGTCAGGCTGCCCATTTTCCAAAACAGACTCCATTGCAAAAGGCGGTTGAAAAACAAGCTGATGGTATGAACGAATAGCACCAAAAGATACCAGGGGTCTATCCATAATACCGCGAGGATCAGGTGCCAAAAAGGCCAGAATTGATGGTAGTGAATATTTAGCAGTTGATGATCTTGTTCGTCTGTACTACGCCCGAACATGCGCAGGGAGGCCACTTGGAAGAGGCTAACATATTTGAGGAGAAGTACCAATAAAGGCAGGACAAAATAGCTGCTCCACCAATTGCTGCTCAGATAGACGACTAGCAAACCAAAGACCAGGAGTTCAAGTGGCCAAATCAGCCAGGTCATTACACGACTTACGTAACCAGCACTGCGGCTGGTGGCCAAGGTACGAGTTTGGGTGCGTTGATCATTGTCACAATCGACAATTTGGTGGATCATGATGTTGTGCACGCCTACCAATAGTTGCCAGCTAAAAAGCACGCCCAAAAGGGGAATGTTCGGCTCCGCTCCGGCGACCAGCATAAAGGTATAGGCGGCCAAAACACTGGGTAAGGCATAAGCGTACAAACCATCCGTCAGTACACCTAACCAGGGCCTTTCTTTGAGTCGCACCGGCGGCAAAGCGTAGAGTGTCAACAGGGTAAATTCCGCCCCTAAGAGTAGCCATGAATTCGCATCCTGCGGAAGGAACAACCAGGGCAGCAGCGCGACCGCCAATAGGAGCGCCAACAGTGCCCACCGTTGCCACTGGCTCAGATCCCCTACCCGATTCGGCTTGCCGACTTGCAGATCGGTATCAATATCCAGCCAGTCGTTAATAAAATGACCAAAGCCTCCGATACCGATAATGGTCAGGATAGCCGGCCCCAAATAGTAGATGGAAGTGAGAAAAGGAATCTCCTCCATGATGATGATCAGGTAGAGCACTCCCAGCAGGTTTCCGGCTTTAGCTTGCCACCATTCGGGTAGGCGGGTGTATTGCTGAAAAGCACCTGGCATAATTGTTCTGAATTTGGCCAAAGGTAGGAAGTTTTCCTGCTTTTACGTGTTTACTACCTGGTCGTTATTCTTCCCTGTAGATTTGTTGGAGAATTTGTGTACCCACGTGTGGGCGATAGTGGATACTTTCCGAAAAGTTACCAATAGGTTCCGACAAACTATGCTTACCGGAAAAATTATACACCCGGGCCTCTCCAAAAATCTCGACCAACCATTGAAGGTGATGCGCTCCCAATGGTACCTGGTCATAAGTGGGAGAGATAATGATTTTGTAATCTGTCTGATGGCGATCAAATACTGCTTTTATTTCCATCAATTGGGTTATTTCTGCCTCCGTGACGGCTTGCTCCTCCTTCTGTACCGGGCGTTGAAAAAACTCCCCCTGGTCAATTAAACCTTGGTAATAAGTGCTTGAATCTGCGGCGATCAGCGCCTCGGAGGGGTAAACAATATCCCCGTTGACAAAATTGAATTGCCCTTTAAATCCTGGTGGTATAATTAAGCCTTTCATATACGGCCGGTAGGTTCTGAAGAAGAGGAAATCGAAGTAGGCCCGCATAAAATCCACATCCAGCATCAGGCGATAAAACTTCAAATAGTAGCAAAACGTCGATGCTTTTGACACCTGCGGCGGCGTCATCTGCATAAGCGCTTCATTATTGGTGTTGAAGACCAGAAACGCTTCATCTACGACCACCAAAGCATGTTTAATCGTATCCCCTAATTCGTCCAGGTAGTGTATTTTCTTGTTCGTATCGTATAAACCAGCTCCACCAGCACCAAAATGGTAGCTGGCCCGTTCATCTTTCAGGTGAGTACTCCATATTTCTCCTTGAAAAGCTCTTGACCTGGAATTCCCGAAAATGAAGGCGTCGTATTTTTCGCTTTCCCGTTGGTTATTATATAAGTTGACGCTCAACAAATTTTGACTTAGTGCTGTGAAGCGAAAACCAGAAAAAGGCGCTGTTCGCACATCCGGATAGAAAAGCATAAAAACATCAACGACGCTAAAAAAGACGAGGATGGCGATGATTGGGCTCGTTAAGAACAAAAACCGTCGTAAGAATTTCTTTATACTCATTAAAATTGAAAATAAATGAAGGTCTGCCCATTTTCGGCATACTTGGAAATCAAAATAAGCAGGAGGTAATAAAAGGGATATCGAATAAGCTTAGGCCAATGGTTTTTCATACATTCCAAGGCGTGCTGCCCTTCTCTCCCATTCCACTCGATCAGCAACATAAAGGTGAGCAGCCCTTTGAAATCGTTCGTCATTCCCAAATCAGGAAGGGAAAAAAGCGTATTTGAAAACAAATGGGTAAAATAAACCCAGCCATCAAATGGGGTTTCTACTCTGAAGAGAATCGTTACCAGCGCAATAAGTATAAAAGTCTTCACCATCTGCCAGAGCTCAAGTGCTCCCGGCAGGCGCTTGCCTGCGGCAACGGTATCCAGGTATTGGCGGTTCCTCTTCCGCAAAAGTAAGGGCAGAAACAAAACAGCATGGGCGAAACCCCAAAGGACAAAGGTCCAATTGGCCCCATGCCAGAATCCGCAAGTGATAAATACGATGAAAGTATTTCTGACCTTACGCCAAATACTGCCCCTACTCCCACCTAAAGGAATGTAGACATAGTCACGAAACCAGGTGGTGAGAGAGATATTCCAGCGTCGCCAAAATTCAGCTACATCCCTGGCAAAGAAAGGAAATGCGAAGTTTTGCATCAAGCGAAACCCTAAGAGACGGGCACAGCCGAGCGCAATGTCGGAATAGCCGGAGAAATCACCGTAAACTTGAATGAGGAATAAACAGCCTCCCAACAACAAGGTAGAACCCGTCTGGGAAGCAGGATCAGCAAACAACATCTCCACGTAAACGGCACAACCATCAGCAATGACCACTTTTTTGAATAGCCCCCAGAGTATTTGCCTCATACCGTCTACGGCCTGCTCGTATTCAAAGGTTCTGCGCTTTTCAATTTGGGGCAAAAGATGCCTGGCACGTTCAATAGGTCCCGCCACCAACTGGGGGAAAAAGCTAACGAAAGTGAGAAAAGTGATCATGTTCCTGGTCGGTTGCAGTTTCCTGCGGTAGATATCAATGGAATAGCTCATGGATTGAAAGGTGTAAAAGCTCAATCCTACGGGCAGGATAATCGCTAGTCGTTCCGTCGTAAAATTGCCCCCCAATAAAGAAAAGGCATCGACAAAACTCTCCAGGAAAAAATTGTAGTACTTGAAGAAGCCTAAGATGCCAAGGTTGACCAGTACACTGATACCCAGCAACACTTTTCTTTTTCCCTGTTCTGGAGTGCGACCTAGTGCCCAACCGATAATAAAATCAACACACGAACTCGTAAAAAGCAGCAGCAAAAACCGCCAGTCCCACCACCCGTAAAAGAAGTAACTGGCCAGAAGTAGAAAACAGTTTTGAGCTGTTACCCTCTTACCCAGCACTAGCCAATAAAGGAGAAAGACGACTGGAAAGAACAATGCAAACTCGAGGGAATTGAAAAGCACTGAATTTTGTTTTGGCTCGAAAATATCAAACTACGCTACTCAGACAAAATCCGGAATAAAATGTATTCAAATATAGCTAAAAAAGTGGTTTGGGCGAGCCCCAAACGCCTTGCCAAATAGACATGTGTCAGATCTAGCGATAAGAAAAAAGAACCGGTGTCCCGAAAGATAGGATTGGCTGACTGTACTTCCGTCAAAATCGTTATTTTTGCTCGATAGAGAAAAGTCTTATTACTACTGCTCCAACTTATTCCAAAACATACCCTGTTTCTAAAATCAGGCCAACGCAATGATCAATTTATTTCAAAATCCTCAATTAGCTGCTTTATTAGATAGGGATGGTGTCGCCAAGATTCCTTTTCTAAGCGAGGAAGCGTTAAGGGAGCTGCAAGCGTTCCAACGCCAGATTCACCCAAATGACCAGCTCCCGAAGGTTTACGACAATATTTACATGACCACCTGGTGTCCTGATCTTGCTTATAAGCTAGCTATCAAACAAAAGATTAAGCAAATTTTCGAGCAGGCTTATGCCCGGCATTTCCAGCATTTCCGATCGCTCAACCACGTGTTTATCATTAAAAATCCGGGGCAGGAAACGACTTTCAATATTCACCAGGATTGGAGTGTGGTGGATGAAACGAAGTGGCCGTCTTACAATATTTGGGTACCGCTACAAGATGTAGATGAGGATTCCGGAGCGATGTGGATCATCAAAAAAAGCCACCGCTTAACCGCCAATATTCGAGGTGCCGGGCAGTTGTTTCCCAATTACATGGATGCGATGGAGGAGCTGCGCCCCTACATGGTTAATTTTCCGATGAAAGCAGGAGAAGCGCTGGTTTTCCGGCACAGTACAATTCACGGTTCACCGCCTAATTTATCTGATCAAGCGCGCGTCGTTGCGGCAGCCTCTATTATTCCAGCGCAAGCACCCTTGAAGATCCATTTTCAGGCGATTGGAGGGGATCAGATCGAAGTAGTATCCCCCAAAGATGATTTTATTTACCATTACGACAGCCTGCGCGAAGACTCAGTCAAAGCACCACCGCCCGGAAGAAAAATCGGCCAGCTCGATGCCAGTAACTATCGGCAGCTTTCGGTGCCGGAAATTATCGAGATGATTCAATAAACTTAGAGCTTGTGTAAAAATAGCATACAGTCCAGCATTTACTCCTCAAGATCAGCAACCTCCCAATCTAACGGAACTTTAAATAACGCAGAACTTTCCCACCCCCGACCTACTTCTCTTGGGTTCAGGTGAATTCGAAACTTCAATAAATAGGGCCATTCGTGCTTCAGCTTGCCATTTGCGCCACAAAATACACTGAGCGTGTACAAGCCTTGATTCAAGATATTGCCGGGAATACTTGCCCGTACCTGATAGCGACCTGTTTCTGTTTTTTTTATTTGATAATCAACACGTAATGCGTACGAGTCTAATATCAGTTGAGCACCTTCGGCATTTAGCAAGCGGATGCCAACTTCCATGCTAGTATCTTCAAGGTCTTTTTGTATACCAATGGCGATGCCTATTTCGTCACAGGTGTAGATGGGAGCTTCAGGAGTCTTACCCTTGGCAGCTACCGACAAATTCAATAAGCTAAAGTCATCATTACTCGTAACATTAGGAGGTTCAGGCCATTTTTGGTTATTTCCTTCCTTCAAATTGGTCAACTCATTTTGTTCCATTTGCCCATCCAGTACTTCCTCCAGGTAATCCTCCAAAATGGCTTTTGTCTCACCAAACGCTTTAAGCTTCCCTTTTTCCAACCAAAGGCATTTATTGCACAATTCAATGATTTGCCGATTGGTATGGCTCGCAAGTATAATAGTGGCCCCAGCAGTGGCCAGTTCTCTGATCCGATCAAAGCTTTTGCGTTGGAAGGCCGCATCGCCTACCGCTAGCACCTCATCAAGGACCAAAATATCAATATCAGCGTGGAAGGCTATAGAAAAAGCGAGGCGAAGAAACATGCCACTCGAATAATGCTTAACGGGAGAATCGATAAAGTCTTCTACTCCGCTGAACGCCAGAATATCTGGCAAGCGTGCTTGAATTTCTTGCTTGCTCATGCCTAGCACTGCACCGTTCAGGAAAATATTCTCGCGACCACTCAGGTCGGGATGGAAGCCCGTACCAATTTCCAGGATGGGCGTTAATTCACCTTGATAGATGATTTCACCGCTCGTCGGGGCCGTCACTTCGCTTAATATCTTCAGTAGGGTGCTTTTGCCCGCACCGTTAGGGCCAATAATGCCCAGCACATCCCCTTTTTCTAATTGAAAGCTCACTTCCTTTAAAGCCCAGAACTGATCCGCTCCGGCTGTTATTTTTCGCCGCCGAAAAAGGCTCTTGACCCCTTCCATGACTTCCTCCCGAATGGAGTCGTGCATTCGTTGGTCCTTGTGATAAAGCTTTGAAAGCTGCTTTACCTCTAGAACGGGGGGACTTGTCTTTTCCTCCATGACGATTAAAGTTCTCCTTGTTCTCTACCCCATATTTTCATGTGGTACAAATTCTGCAAAAAGTAGCGGCTATTGCCCAAACCAATATCGTACCAGGGCTTGAAGCACTTGATCTCGAAAAAGTCAACGGGAAAAACGTATTCTTCCCAATTTTCAATGACGGCAATACCCGTTAATTCCTGAAAATCGTTGGAAATCGTCAGGTTCTCGAAATCTTCCAACTTGAGGTCGATGGTCTTCATCTGAGAGATGATAAACCCCTGTTTACGAAGGGCGTGCAACACTTGATAAAGATCGGCGATATTGTAGCGATAGGCGGTATTGATCCGGCCGATTTCATGATCTATTTTTGCTTCGTGTTCTGGCAAAACGGCAATTTTTCGGAACAGATCTTTCAAGTACAACACGCCACCGGGCTTTAAAACCTCCCAGGTCGAAGCAATAGCGAGCGCATGATCGTAAGAATGCCCGAAGGATTCCAGGAAATAGACCGCGTCGAAATGATCTGCTGGAAAATAGTTTTTCAGCTGGTGGTAATCGCCCTTTTGCACCCGTACTTTTTCAGCTAGACCAGCAGCTTGAATTCGTTGCTGCGCCTGCTGCACTTGTTCTTCTGAAACCGTCACGGCTTCTACCTCCACCTCCGCTTGCTGAGCGAAGTAGATGGCAGGGCCACATACGCCACAACCGGCATCCAGCACTCGTTGGCCTTTTTCCAGGCCGATCGCCTCAATTTGATAGTCCAGCAGTTTCGTCACATCGGTCGTTCGGAAAGCCTGGATGACCTCTCCGTAGGTTTTCAGGAACTTATCGTTGTACTTATCATAAAAATCACCTACCTGCTCCGGACGGCTGGGAGTCTGGTTATTCCTGATGGCAAAAGATTGATCCTTTTTTCGCCATTGCCTCCAGAAAAAGCCATTGAGCAGTATGGAGAGTCCCAGCAAACTATAAACTATAAGCATAAAACCGGGTATTAAATATTGGTCTGGACTTTCGGTATTCGCCGAAGGTCGTAGAGGGATTTTGAGTAAAGGGTAGAAAGATAGGAACACGCTAGTAGAAACTGATCTTTAATTACCCAACATCGGCTTTTCTCCTTAATGTTGGAAATAATTGACTAATTCTTCGCTCCCCCTCTACCTTCTACTTCAAGGGCGCGAAGCAGCCCGCATCCAACTACGGACTTTCGTCGAAAGTCCAGCTTAGAAAAGACCGCAGCTGGCTCCACCAATTCCGTTTTGGCACCTCTCCCAGAAATGAAGACCGAAAAGTAGGCGCATCCAAAACGGGAGTTTGCACCTCCAGTTGGCGCAACAATTCCAGATCGGCGGGCCCGGCACCAGGGTTGCCCTCCAGATAAAAGGCAGGGGAACAAGCATATTCGTTGATTTTTCCATCCTGCTGGTAATAATACCGCATGGGGGCTTGCCGGTGAATAACACCAAACACGACCGCCAGGCGCAAAGCCTCTGATTGATTAGGGCCGGAACCATGTACCAGGCGATGATCGTAGATCAATGCTTGCCCCGCTTTCATCTCCAGTACTTCCATCGCAGACCACACGAGAGGTCGCACTTCGTCAAACGCGTTGGGTAGGTTTGCGCCCCGGAATGTCGGCAGCTTACGGTGGCTTCCCGGCAGGATTTCCACGGCACCGTTTTCTTTGGCCACGTCGACCAATGGTATCCAAGTGTTAAATGACCGATGCTGTTCTTCGTCCACAATATTCCAATCCTGGTGCGGCTGCAGGACACCATCATCACCAGCAGCTTTGGCAATGAATGTTCCCCCAAGGGCCAGGCCGTCCGTAAAGTGCTGCTCCACCAAAGGGCCAATTATCTTACGAAGTTCATCACTGATGTGATTCCGAAAACCGGGGTCAGGCACGTGAGCGGAAGCATAAAATCCCTGGACAGGATCTGGATGAAGGCTCTCGAAAAGGGTCCGTAAATGCTCCACCTGGGTCATTTCCAAAAAAGGAACGATCACGTAGCCGTTCTCTAAGAGTTGGTCATCCAGCTGGTCTTCAATTAATATTTTCACACTATCCGTTGATTATTGGTTATAAAAAGTCTACGATCTTTCGTTCTACCCGGATGAAATAAAGCAAGCCCGTGAAGAATAGAAACAAAACCGGAATCAGCGAAACCAGGTAATACATACTGGGTAATACATCTCCCAACAAAGCCCAGCGGAAGCCCGCTATTACGAAGGCCAGCGGATTGATGAAGAGCGCCCAGTTGTAGGCTTCGGGAATAATCGTCCCGGGATAGAAAACCGGCGTGAGCCAGATGCCGAAGTTAACCAGATAAGGTATGATATGGTAAAAGTCGCGGTACCTGAAAGTTAATGCACTTAACCACAAAGCGATTGCTAAGCCGCTTAGGATATTTAAAAATAAAAAAACGGGGACAAGTAGCATCGTCCACATTATGGGGTGCCCGGTAGCCACTAAAGTCAATATCAAAAGTAAAAAAGTGATACCAAAGTCAACAAAACCAACCAACACCTTGGCCAAAAGCAGAATGATTTTGGGGAAATAAATCTTCTTGATCAGCTCCTGCCCCTCCGTCAAAGCATTACCAGCAGCGGTCACGATGAACGCAAAATAATACCAGGCAACGATTCCTGTGAAAGCAAAAACAGGATAAGGAATATTACCAGTATCCAGTGGGATAAGCTCCTGAAAAAACAAGGTAAAAATAGCCAGTCCGGTAAGCGGTTGGATGATTACCCAAAGCATTCCGAGTACCGTTTGTGCGTATTTAGCCTTGACATCCCTTAGGGCTAAAGTCAGGAGAAAATGACGATAGGACCAAATTCGAGAGCAGTAGTCTGCCCAACTTAGCTGGCTGGATGTGATTTTTTTCAAAGTGTGTGGCTTTTGCAAAAAGAGAAGACTAAGTCCAGAGAATAATTTCCTCTGATGCTTTACTGCTACCCAGAAAGCCTCCAAAGGTAATTCGATCCTGATTTCCTTTTACGATTTCAACTCTGTGCCACAACTGACCTCCCTGGAAGAGAATTAAATCTCCTGGTTGAGGATTAACACTTTCTGATCCTACACGACGATCAGTGTGCAAATTGATGATACTTCCGTCGGGCAACTTCAAACAATCCTCGCCTACTTCATTAGGGCCCATTTTTATTTGTCCTTCTTCCCAAGGTAAGCTGTAGGTGGTGAGCTCTCCTCCTTCTTCTGCCTGCTGCAGTACAATAAAGTAACTCACCTGATTTTTGATCTCTACCTGATGAGATAGCTCACGGTAAAAAAGTTCAAATTGTCTTTGCAGGTCATTGCCACAGTGGAGATCAAAACCTCCGACCTCTTTGTAAAGTCGGCGAAAAGAGCCAAACGGATAGTTATTGGAACGATCCGGCTCATTGATTCTAGTGATCGGCAAAGCAGGTTCGATTAGAAGGAAGAAAGCACTAATCTTGGCAAAAAGATCTACCCCAAATCGGCTAGGAAAAATCTGATGGTAATCATTGACCAAGTGATAATATTTCGCTAATTTTTCTTCCTTGCCTTTAGCATCCGAATTTTCCAACTCTTTTGAAAGGGACGGCATCGTGATCGGATAAGAATCCCCGGTTCGATTGAGTAAAGGAGTTGCTTTTTCTTCTAATACCAACATAAGATTATTTAGAACCAGGTCAAGTTCACTTTTTGACAAGAAATTCTTGACTAGAAACCCGTCAAATTCTTTTGAGAAGAGCTTCTGGATAGCATTCGGATACAGAGCTGGCATTTCCTCTTTTTCTACCTGTATAAAAGAAAAATGAGGCCGCGAAGGCTTAAAAAAGTTGATTACTTTTTGGAACATTGATTTAATTACTAAAATTACCGGTAAGATGAGCTGAAAACAGATTCATCTTGTGAAGAAATGTTTTGTTAGCAAAATTACCTATATTCCTCCATGAATATTCTTAATCTCTTTCGAAAAACTTCAGCAAAAGCGACTTGGCGCCCCATCCCACACACCGTCCTCAAGGATGCAGGTTTACGATCTGTTCTCCACGAAGAGGGGATCGCCATCCGCCCTTTTCTAAACGAGGTCCAATTAAAGGAATTAAGGGCACTCTACCAAGCTGAACACCAGATTACCGACCGCGACGGAGGGATGTTCTACAGCGTTTACTCGCGGGATTTTGACTACCGCCAGCGTATTCACAAGGCCATTCAGGCCATCCTACAACCTACGCTTGATCAATGGCTGACGGATTACCGAACGGTACTCAACTCCTTTATCATTAAAGCTTCCGGTCCGAAAAGTGAATTCTACCTGCACCAGGATACCACCGGACTAGACGAAACCAAGTACTCTACGCTTTCGTTCTGGATTCCGCTCGAAGATGTGGATGAGACTAACGGGGCCATGTGTGTCATCCCTAAAAGCCATCACTGGTTTTCGCCCTACCGAGGGATTTCCTTTCCCCCACCGTATCAGGATATCGCCGATACGGTAAGGGCTTACCTCAAACCGATGCCTGTTAAGGCGGGCGAAGCAGTCATCTTTGACAATCGTATTCTCCACAATTCACTGCCCAATACCTCGGGTAAAAACCGAGTGGTAGTCATGGCGGGTGTTTTCCCCAAAGAAGCGTCCATTATGACTTGTTACAAAGATGCAGTTACAGAGAATGCGAAAATAGAACTGATCGAACATGACGATGATTTTCTCTTGCGCTATCCCAACTTCCTGATCGACTGCCATGTACGACCTAGCGTAGGGCGTTCTATTGGGTTCGTTGCAGATGAATACCCTCCAATGAGCGCCGAAGTATTTGAGCGATTATGTGCCGAAAATGGCATCAAAAAACAGGACTTTATCACACAAGAAATGGGCGATTGCAATTTGATCGGAGAACCACTGGGGTAGGGTGTCCAATTTGTCAGGCCAAAGTTTAATAGAAACACCTCGGAGAGGTGAAATATTGGTAGAATAAAGATAAGTGAGCGATGAAACGACCTCGGATGAGCCCGTCTGGCCAAGGCTTGCCGGACAGGGTCGCATATTAGGAAATGTCGCCCCCAGTTTTGATTCTTTCTGTCCCGTCAGCCAATGTGGATTGATATTCGACCCTGTCCGACTAGCCAGGCGGGCTCATCCGAGGTCGCTTTAACTCCAATAAACACAGTTCTTCCAATATATGACCTCTCTGAGGTCAAAACCATTCACAAAAATGTGTCCCAACCGATGCTTTTGAAACAGCCCCTGAACAAGTCTAATCTCTCAGGCGCTCCCGCAGTACCTGCTTCGCAAATTGATAAAACTTTCGGTGCCCGGAATTAGTAAAATGATTGCGCGTCTCTACACCATCATAATCATCTCGTGAAAATGGTGCCAAATCAGGGAAGAAGTAAGCCGTTCCAGCAAAATGAGTGCCATAAGCTTCTTCCATATCCAGCTGCCTAATGACGTCTTCAGGAGAGGGTATACCCAGGACGATGAAAGCAGCGCCGTTGGATTCCGTCGTCTCCTTCATTGCTCTCAACAGGGTATTTGTTAAAGTAATATTGGGTTTTGCATCAGATTTGTTTTTCCTTTCTTTGATATGGCCTATTTTTTTCCTCATCCCCAAATAAATCCGGGATAAGGATATCGTTGGCCTGATGATTTTTTCGAAGGTAGTTGCGTGTTGCCCCCATAGGGTAAAGTTGTTCAGATAAAAATCATAGGCCTCCTGAGGGGATTCCAAATAAGGTTTGGGATAAGCTCCCATAAAGTAACTTGGGCCGGTTGAATTTAACCACGAAAAATTATCAATCGTGTAGATCAGCGGAATATTAGGGGTAACCGGTCTTTCGAACAAATAAATATCATTGCCTAAATAAAAATTAACGACAACTAAATCAGGTTGGATTTCCCGGACATATTTATCGAGCACCAATTTATATTGAAGCAAATCCATCCCACCTACCCCAAAATTCAGAAGAAGGAAATCATCATCAGCCAGTAATAAATCCGGAAAAGATTGACTGACAGGTTCCGCGCAACAACCCTCCGTGTAAGAATCCCCTACCATCAGTACCACCTTTTTTCCCTGTCCTCGGCCCAGGGAATCTAAGGTTAAGGAATCAAAATTAAAGGGGCTGCGAAAACCTTGCTCATTGATCAAAAAGCCGTCCGGCAAATTCCCTCCGTCTTTGTCGTAGATGGTTATCCCGGTGCCCCCTGGATCTGCTTTAAAACGGGGATGGTAGATGAACGTATCAACAGGATAAAGAGAACTGTCCAAGGTTCCCGGCTTGTTTCCTGCTATTCTTAAGCCCAATTCAAGGATTAAAAAAAGAACGATAAAGATCTTTAGCTGGACAGGGATTTTTGTTAACAGGTACTTCATGAGTTGTAAAATAAGCGGTGCTTGATTTCTCTCAGGATATTGCCGAGTGTATACGTTTCCCAAAAGGATCGTTCGTCGGTTGCTGCTTGTTTTTGACTTTCCTGAGGCAGCTCATCAAGTTCAGGTCCCACAATCTCGGTAGCGTGTCCTGCTTTTACCAGCATTCTTAGAACCGTTTTTTCTAAAACAGCAGGCTCCGGTTGCGGTAAGCGATAGGCTTTGGTTCCCAGTGAAGTCCCCATCTTCGGCCGTTGAAAAATGTCTTCGAAAAAATTCTCAAAGCGAATCAGGAAATCATCTTCCTGGGCAAAGGCTTCCAATTCGGGTGCGCCTTTTTCCTGGTCGTAATAGTGGAAAATCATGGGAGCCCCCTGGGTCTTCACCCCGGCGGTGATCGCTTTGCGGATATGGTCTGAACGGTTTGGAGGGGAATAATGAATCAGGCTCTGGTTGAGCACCACCGCCTCGCCAGCTTTGACGTACAGCGGGATCAGGTGCTTCATAACCACCTCCTCGTTGCCCGTAAAGAAAAATGGTAATGTAGGTGCGCGCAAGACGGGAAAGGAAGGATAATGACTTCCAGGTAACACCATCAAGGGCCCATTTTCTGCATGTATATCACAAAGTGGAACCCACACATTAAGGGCAATGTGCTGCTCTTCATCCACAATGGTCCAGTCCTGATGAAGCACCAGGTCACTATCTTCCGAAGGTATTTTGTAGAGGTACGATCCTCCAAAAGGCGTGTAGTTTTGAAAAAACCGATCGTAACTCTGCTGAAATACCGCTACAATTTTATCACTGGCCTTTTTCTTTAGCTCAAAGTCGCCGGAATAGCTATCGGAAACGAAGCCGCTGGCGGGAAGCTGGCGGTGTGTTTCATCAAAATATTGATCCAGTTGCTCGATCTGTTCCTTGGACAAAAAGGGCAGCGTGATATAGCCTTGACGGTCGAATAATGCCTGCTGCTCCGGATCTTTGAAAATGGCGGGCACCTTGCGTTCTACGGGCTTTTCTCGCTTTTGGAGCTTCCCGTAAGTACGCTCCAAATCCGCCAGCGTTAGCTTAGGGAAGTCATAGTCTACCCAACCAAGGCTTCGACCAATCTTGGGTCGATCGTAGATATTCTCCCCAAATTGCTCAAAATTCGTCATGAAGTTATCATCCTGTGCGAAGAGTTCTACTTGCCCAGGATGGTTCTTTGGGTCACAGTAAGCCGTTTGAAAACGTGCTTCCTGGTGGGTAAAATAGGTGTTCGTCACAATCCGAACCTCCTCCGACAGGTTCGGCGGCGAATAATGAATGATGCTTTGGTCAAAAATAACGGCCTCACCGGCCTTCAGGAACAAGGGCTCCATGAAATCGATGATCTCTTCCTGCACATCGTCATAAACCCCTGGAATGGTCGAACCGCGGTAGGTAGGAACGAGGCGATGGCTGCCCTTGAGCACATACAGCACGCCGTTCGTTTCGGTCAAATCTATTAGAGGACACCAGATATTGATGCCCGTAAACTCCGATTCGTCCACCAAAGTCATATCCTGATGAACCTGCATCACACTTTCTGGCCCCGGTGATTTGACGATGAAGCTCCCGCAAACGACCTGATGATCGGTGAGGAATTTTTCCATCCTGCGTCCACCAATACGGCGAATTTCGCTATCTGCCGTTTGGCGATAGTGCTTATCTTTCGAAAAAGTACTGGGGAAAAAGCCTTGCTCATCCACCGGGTGCAGCTCCTGGTAAAGTTGTTTCAACTCGGCAATCTCCGCTTCATTATAATAAGGTACGACTACGTAGCCATGCTCCTCAAAACTGGCTTGCAGAGCTTCGTCTTTAAATACTTTCCTCATCTTGGGGAGCGTAAACATAACAGTACTTTTATTTTTTTCGTCACTTACCCGTTAAGCGGTAGCGGATTTCCCGTAAAATATTCATCGGCGTATACACTTCGAAAATACGGTGGCGGATTTCCCGCAGGATATTCATCGGGGTATAGATCTGCCAAAAACTGCGTTCCTCTATAGCAGGTGTTTTTTCCTGTGGCACCGGCTCAGTGTCTTGCTGAACGGGTGGTGTTTTTTGCGAACCATCCAAGTTATAATTGAATAGTTTGGCCAGCTTTTCAATCAGGGCCACGTTCATCGTATTACCGGCGGCTTTGATGCTGTCGACCAATTCATCAGTATCCAGCTGGAGTGGCTGGTAAGGCAAGGTCGCCACCAGGGGGTAATCTTCAATGACCTTTCCCTCGTCGTACATTTGCCCCAACAGGGCATTGTTGTATTTCCGGAAGAAAGCTGTATCAATGTGGTATTTCAGCAGCGCTTGCTGTCGGCCATCTGGTTTCATAAAGTAATGGCACAATTGGGCGTCCTGGTGCGTGAAGCCCATACCGATCACGATTCGTTGCTCGTCCGTCACATTGGGCGGAGACGCGTGAAAAGTACGGTTGTCAAAGAAAATAGCTTCTCCGGCCTTGAGCTCTACAACCTGAACGTAAGGGAATAACGAAAACATATGATCCCGCAAGGGAGAGACCACCTGCGGCGAAGGCGACGGCCGCACATCCGTCAGGAAGCGGTGACTCCCCTTGATCACGCCTAAGGCCCCGTTCTCGATGGTCACATCCATCAATGGTACCCAGCAATTGACCGAATAGTAGTCGCCTTCCTGGTCCACAAAGGTCCAATCCTGGTGCACGGGCACTACGCCTTTGGGGTTGGAATCTTTGGTAACAAAAGCAGCTGTAAAAGCTTGTGCATCTTTGAAATGAGGCATTACTTGAGGGATCGCTTTCGCAAAGAGTGTATCCGTAATCTCCTCCACTAATTGCCGCTGCGGATCATCCATGCTGACGAAGAAACCGTAGCCAGTCTGGTCCTTTAGCGAAAGCGAATGAAAATAAGCCAACAGTTCATCGACTTGCTCCGGGTTGAAAACACGCTTGACGGTGTAGCCTTGTTCATCAAACTGGGCCTGCATCGCCGTATCTTGAAATATGGGTTTCATCCGTTTGGATTGATTGATCTTTTTTTGCAAAGTAAAACTCGAAATGGGGCTTAAATCCACCGCATACTCGGCAACTTGCCGCCCAAGGGTAGGCCGCTGACCGATTTCAGTATAGTACTGAAAAAAGTCGGTCTCTACCTCGTATGCTTCCACCTTTTTGGCTTCATTCAGATGGTAGAACTGCAACTGGGCCGCTGCGGGGATTAATCCGTAGGTGACGGCTACCCGATCGTGATCTGAGCAGTTTTCATTCGAGGCGTGGATCAGGGCCTGGTTGAAAACAAAGGCTTGCCCCGCTTTCATCTCCAAAACATCCATTTGCGACCAGATTTCCGCGTAGCGCTGCTCGTAAACCACCGGAATCGAGGGACCACGCAGCTGATCAAAAAAGCGGTGACTCCTCGGCAACACCCGAATGGCTCCGTTTTCGGCAGTAGTATCCACCAGGGGTATCCAAATGGTGAGGGAGCAAAAGCGGCTTTCATCCACCACCGTCCAATCTTGATGCACCTGCATTTTCCCACCAGCACCAGGAGGCTTCACCAAGAAGCTACAGCCGAGCGGTTGAAAATCTTTAAAACAGTGGTCTACCTTCGGCTGCAAAAGACGCTGAATAGGTAGGTGAATCTCCGCTTTACGTTCCGCATCGCTAATAAAGGTGCTGGAGTAAAAGTGAGGCGGAGGCTCCGAAAAATGCTGCCGGTAATGGTCGCGCAGCTGTGCAACTTCATCCACAGACAAGAAGGGGATGACGAGATAGCCTTCCCGGTCAAACTGTTCTTGGAGTGAGCTGTCCTGAAAAAGGTTACTTTCCTCCATCACCTATCAATTAAATAGTGTTTTCAAGCGCTGGAACAAGCCCCCTTTAGGAATCGCTTCATCAAAACGCGGTTGAAAAAGCTGGGCGGCAAATTCTTCCCTGCTTAAGTTGTTCGGCCTAAAAGGGATGGTTCTGAGGCGTTTGACATTCTCAGGCTTTTTCCAGGGATTGAATTCCATATAAAAATCATGGTCAACTTCCAGCACCTCCACCTGTGTGGGGGATTTCGAGTGATCCAGGTAGTAATGGATGGAGGGCATCTCCTGCGGTAGCATAATCAGCTGAATCGCTAAACGTAAGCCCTGCGTTTTATTGATGGCGGAGTAGTGGACAATGCTGTCATCCAGCACTACTGCTTGTCCGGCTTTGATATTTGCTGGCACCAGATAATTTTCGATAATATCATGCTTGATCCCCTCCAATTCCCAAGGGACCATAGGGCCCCGGTAGCGACCGTAGCGCTTGTGGCTCCCCGGCACCAGTTGAAGGGTGCCGTTTTCCTCATTACTGTCTACTAAAGGGCACCAGATAGAAACGGAGGTCGCTTGAGTTTCATCCACAAAGGCCCAATTTTGGTGCAAGGGTACCTCCCCTCCGGTTGCTTTTTTGCGGATATAATTGGCTATGATCGGGCGATACCGATCTAGTATTCGATCTGCATGAGGTTGAAAGTATTCCGCAATGATGTTGAATACCTTTTTCTTGAACTCAGGATTCTTGTCGATAAATGTGAAATCATAGGTGATTTCATCCATGTCTACCCCCGTTTCCCCTGCCAGTATATTCCCCCCACTCATCGGCAATGAATCGAAGAAAGCCTGTTTCAGGGTAGCTACCTCCTCATCCGAGATAAAGGGGATAATTACGTAACCATCTTTTTGAAACTGGGCTTCCAACTCGGGATCAAGAAATGTTTTCCTAAGCATATCAGGTGTAATTCAGACAAATGAGTAATTCAAAAAACCTTTCAAAGGTAGGGAACTTCTAACATTTAACACCAAAAGGGTGGAGTGCAAAACTAGTTTAATATTTCCTATTTTCGCCCCATGAAAGATGCCGTTCAAAGCCGAAAAGTATTCCTATTGGTACTGTGTTCCAGTATGCTCTTTGCATTGAAAATTGTGTCGCTTTTTCTTTTGTTTGAAGAAAAAATGGGCACTTCCGTCTATTTGTCCATGGTATTAATTACGCCCGTCATTCTCTGCCTGACGCTCACTTTAATTGGCATTGCCAACCGGCGATCCTGGGCTTTAAATACTTTTTTGCTAGCCTTTTTCGCCATCCTGCCTACCTTCCTTCTAGGCTTTATTCATATCTGGAAATTCCACTGGGCTTATTATCCTTTCCTCTTGCTGGAGGTTTTTTGCTTTTTAACTGCGATGATTCAATTAATCCGTCTACCCAAGGATTTCTGGAAGCCAAACACCAGCACTGCTTGGAAAAAACTCCTGCGACCTGATTTCCTGACCTTGCCCTTCTTTCTGCTGGCTTTACTTGAATTTGGCTTATTTTCCCTGGGTATCAGCCCTTCCGTCATCCAGGGCAATCCTTATTTTCATCCCGTTGATAGCCTGGTGGTTTGGCAAGATTACTCGGCAGACGAATATGGCTTGACCCACGTGAATGCACAGGGCGCTGAGCTTGCCGCGAACGGCACTTGGCTAGGCAAAGAAAGAACGAAAGAATCTGACCCGTACAGGACCTACTCGTTCTCCACCATATCTATTTTTGAGGATTGGACCCTACTCAGAGAAGCGCCCCCTACCCTGCCTTTCGCTCACCTTCTGGCGGATTTAAAACAGCGGCCGGACACTTTGCTCGACGAACTTGACCGGGCTCATCTTGAATTTCTGAATCGCCCCATCAACAGTCATGGCTATCGGAGTATTCCCTTTAAGAACTATGCTACGGATAGACCTACCGTTTTACTCCTTGGCGACTCCTTTACTTTCGGCTGGTCGGCACGACCTTGGTTTGGATCATTTGCGGATCACTTGCGTGCTTTAGGTTACGTGGTTTACAATGCGGGCATTTCAGGTACTGGTCCAGATCAATATGCCGCCGCCGCAAAGGTGTTTATTCCAATGCTAAAGCCAGATTATGTGATCGTCAATTTCTTTGTAGGCAATGATATTCTTTACTTCCCCGTCGAAACGAAACCTTACGAAATGGTCTACTATCCTACCAATGCCGGTGTAATGATGGCGCGGCCCACTTACGAGCGCATTCCAACAGCGGAAGAAGCATTTCAATTTTATCTCAATCAATACTATATTCCACTAAACAGCTTTTTCAATAAATTTTGTGCCTACACCTCAGTAGGATCCATCTTTTGGAGGCTAGGCAAACGATTTAGTATTTTCCAATCCATAACCAACGCTCCCAATCAGGAATATTTTGAACGGAACCTGATGCATCGATCGACAAGGCCCGTCTCCGAAGCTTACCTTCTAGAAATTGAAGCACTTTGTCAACAGGAAGGGAGTCAATTTGTCTGTTCCATCATTCCTGACCTCAAAAATCTCCGGCCTGACCTGGATAAAGATTACCCTGACTTGTTTCAAAGCATAACCCCCGTTATCATACAGCTCAGTGAAAAAGACTACAACCTCAAGGATACCCATTTTAATCTACAAGGGCACGAACGCTACAGCCGTTTTCTGGATAGTTTGATGAGATCAATTCCCGCTAACTGATTATTTCTCTATACTGTATGTCATCAAAAAACGCTTTTACCCACATCATCAATCCCGTGGCACTGCCCGCGGATCATGAGTTAATGCTGGCACAACCGATTACCTTTGCGAGTATGCAAAAAGCCCAGGAGGTGGCTGCAAAGAACGATATCCGCATCGACCTGCTCACTACCCAATTCCCGGAAGATCAGGCTATTATTCCGCCTTACTTTAGACAAGTACCGGATTTGGAACGATCCATTCTAGACATCCGATCTTTCAGCCGCCCTCGTAAGCTACCGCTTATTGGTGACATTATTTCCCGGCTTTATACCTACTCCGATACGCCCTACCTCATCTATACCAACGTTGACATTGGCCTGCTACCCAACTTCTACCTGAGAGTGACGGAATTGATCGAACAGGGACACGATGCGCTGATCATTAATCGCCGAAGGATTCCCTCGATCTACACCTCACCGGATGACTTACCCGCCATTTATGCCGATCGCGGACGCTCCCATCCCGGCTTCGACTGCTTCGTCTTTCATCGGGATCTTTTCCCGAAATTTCGCTTGGAGACCATTTGTCTAGGTATTCCCTTTATTGGCGTCACCCTGGCGCATCATCTGTTTGCTTTTGCGCAAAGCCCCCTACTTATTGATGAGGAGCACCTGACCTTCCACATTGGCCTGGAAGTGATGCCCCCCCACGATCCGGAATATTACTGGCACAATCGGAATTGCTTTCGGCGCATTCGGGACGAGCACTTTTGGCCACATTTCGATATTCGGCGTTTTCCCTATGCTGATCGTCCGCTGCTGGAAAGATACTGGCGCTGGGCCCTTAATCCTTCCCTATTTGTAGCGATGAATTTCCGCTTAGAGTGGCGCGCCTACGTTGCAGATCGTTTTCGATCATGACATCCAAGGCTTGATCACCCTCCAGGGTCAGCTTAAGCCTGGGATCACCGAGTAGGGCTGCTGCATTTTTCAGGGATTTTGCCCCCGTATTGTACCCTTCTCGGTCCACTATCATCCAATAAAAATCGGGATGCTCCGCTTCTTTCCAGACCTTAAAGCCCAAGGCACTATTGTATTGAATGGCCGTCAGGTTATCTTTCTTTACCTTGGCCGTTACGTATTCCAGGTACAAGGAATGGAACGCAAAATCCAGTAAACTCAAGGATGCCCGAATCGGTACGGTAGATCCTTGGTATTTGGGTTCACCAATAAAAAGACCTGCCTGTCCCGTTTCGTCATCCACAGCTGACAAGTGAATTAAACCAACCGGCCTCAAGCTTTCCAGAATCACAAAATAGAAGTTCTCAATCGTATGGACTTGGGTAAACCAACGGTGCTGCATCTCAGGGCTGATGTAGGCCTGGTACTCCATGTGTTGCCGTATCTCGGGATCATTACGCCAATTGCGCAGCAGCTCCAGATAAGCAGGCCGCAGGCTTTCTAACACCAATCCGTATTGTCTTAAATGCACTCGCTGATCTCTTGGATGTGGAAACTGGGCTTGCCCAATTGAGCAAAATACAAGCGACGAATATATTCCCCAATTATACCTAGCGAAAAAATAATAATCGCCAGCCCAAAGGTAATAATCACAATGGTAGCTGTAAAACCCAAGGGCACCGCGAAGAAAATCTTATTGATGATAAAATAGATTCCTAATCCAAAGCAAAGCAAAGCGACGATAAGCCCACCATAGGTCATCACTCTCAATGGAAGTGCTGTATAGTTGATGATGATTTGCATACTCATTCGCAATAATTTGCCCAAAGGGTAGCTTGATTTACCATGGATACGCTCTTTCTGGATCACCTCCACCATCCTAACATCTTTGGTGTACCAACTGATCATTGCATCCAGGAAAACATACTCGAATCGAGAGGTGATCAGTTGATCGACCAGTTTCCGACTGAGTAGTTTATAAGGAGAGGCGTAAGGCGTAAGTGCTCCCTCGCGCAGTAAAAAACGGCCTAAAATTCGGCTACCTAAATTTCGCCAACTTGCCTGCCGTTTTTCCTTCGCGACCCCGTAAACGACCTGGGGGTGATATTCTTGGAAGGCTTCTATCAATCGAGGAATTTCCTCGGGGGGATTTTGCAGGTCAGAATCCAAAACAACAACCGCTTTGGTAGCTCTTGCCGCCTGTAAACCGCAAAGCAGTGCACGATGCTGTCCGTGATTATGGGCCAAACGAATCAGCCTTAGCGGGTACGTTTTATCTAATTGCACCTTCTTCAAAACTTCCCAACTGTTGTCGAGACTCCTATCGTCTACACAAATCACTTCATAATCGCCTTCTACCTGCTGCATAGTCAAGTCAATCCGTTCCAGAAGCTCTTCCAGAAAAGCAGCCGTCTGGTAGGCGGAGGTAACAATGGAATAATGGCAGGATGACATAATGCAATATTTTCGAAGCCTCAAAAGTACTTAGAACGCATGGTTTTTCCCACAAAAGCAAATGTGTTTACCTCTGCCCAGGGCACTAGACTTATTTTTTCCGGCGCTTAGCCAATCTCAATCAGCGGAATAATCGGCAGCTCTTTGACCGAAAACAGGACATTACCCCAGGATAAGCCGACCCCAAAACCCGACGCCAGCAGCTGATGAGCCCCTTGTCCCAAAGGTTCCCTGAGTTGTTGTACGACCGTCAGTGGAATGGAGGCCGAGCTGGGATTACCAAAATCATGTAAGATCGACGGGCATTTTTCAACCGGAATTTTGAGCATCTTCCGCAGGGATTCATTGATAATTCGGTTGGCCTGATGGAACACAAAAAAGTCTACTTCTTCCACCCTTTTGCCATGCGTTTTCATAAGTTCTTTGATCGTCGGAAGTACTTGTCGAATAGTAAAATTAAAGATAGCGATCCCATTCATTTCCAGATGGAGTGCGTGGCGTTCTACCCCTTCCCGTACCAGCTTTTTCGTTAAAGAATCTTCGCCAAAAGGATAGCGCCCTCCACCACCTTTTACCATTAGATCGCGATAGCCACTACCATCGGAGAAAAGGCTAAAATGCATCTGTTCGGCGCTTCCCGTATTCGCTAGCGCTATCGCTGAACCAGCATCCGAAAAAAGCAGTGCCGTACTCTTGTCCGTAGGTGAAACCAGCTGACTGGATTTATCACCAATCAACAAAAGCCCCCGAGCACCGGGCATGGCCTTGAGCATATTCACCACCGTTGCCAAACCATAAGGAAAAGCCGAACACCCCAGGTTAATATCAAAACACAAGCAGCTTTGAGATAAACCCAGTCGATCCTGCAGGATAGTCGAAGTACCGGGTGTCAGGTAGTCTGGTGTTTGAGTCACCAGGCATAAGACATCTATGGTGGCTTTATCCCATTGTAATTGATCCAGCACCTTCTCCGCTGCGGCCAGGCACAAATCTGCTGCCGTATGCTCAGCGCTTGCCACCCGGCGATGGGCAATTCCCACATTTTTGATAAAATGCTGCTGTTCTTGTGCTGCTTCCAGCAACGGAGAATTTGCCGTAGACACCAGCTGTTGCGGCACAGCCGCCGCTATAGCCTGGATTTCAATACCTGATACGGAAAAATTAGCCAATCGACGCTGTTTTATACGGTTGAAGAAAAAGGTTAGATGGTTTGATGGTAGCCAGACAGATACCTCGCCAAGCAATAAGTAGTAATCCCAAAAAAATACGATGCGCCTTCCTGTAACGTGGCAAAAAAAAAAGTCAAAGTAATGATCGCTGGATACGATCACAAATATCGACCATTATTTAAGCGCTACTACTCGATCAAACAAATCGGCAAACGTTTGGCTTTGTTGCAAATCTTCTTCAGATAACAATACTTCGTAATCCTCATTGATCCGGGCGATGACGATTAAAGCTTGCATTGAGCTCCACATGTCTAGTGACCTGAACGCCGTATGGGCTTCAATGGGTTGCGGTTCATCATCAAATTCTTCCGCTAGCTGAGTAACAAAATCTTTAATATTCATCCAATCAGGAGGTTAAGCTTGGTGGAGCCGTTGAAGATCTATAATCTCTTGCTGTTGATTGAGTTGGCCCGCAATCCATAGATAGGTTTGCTCAATGCCTTCGCGTAAAGTATACCGAGGGTGCCAGCCTACCCGCTCGCGAATCAACGCATTATCGGAATTCCGACCCCGAACGCCCTGAGGGCCTTCAACGTGTCGAATATCTAACGATTTACCTGATATGTCGATGATCATTTCCGTAAAATCATTGATGGAAATCATCTCTTCAGAGCCAATATTTACTGGTCCCATAAAGTCGCTGGCCATGAACTGCCGAATACCATCCAGGCAGTCGTCGATGTACAGAAAAGAGCGGGTCTGACGACCATCTCCCCATACCTCTACTTTATCACCATTCCGAGCCTGAGCTACTTTCCGACAAATAGCCGCTGGGGCTTTCTCTTTGCCCCCTTGCCAGGTTCCTTCAGGGCCGTAAACATTGTGGAAACGAGCGATCCTTACTTCCAGCCCATAATTTCGGTGGAAGGACGCATACAAACGCTCGCTGAATAACTTTTCCCAACCATATTCACTATCAGGATCTGCGGGATAGGCTGATGCTTCGTAGCAGCGAGGATCATCGGGGTTGGTCTGATTTTGTTTGGGATAAATACAAGCAGAAGAAGAATAAAAGACTTTGCCGACGGAAAAATGGGTGGCCCATTTCGCGGTATGGAGATTTATCAAGGCAGAGTTATGCATTACTTCCGCATCATGGGCGCCCGTAAACAAATACCCTGCTCCTCCCATGTCAGCGGCGAGTTGATAAACCTCATCAGGTTTAGTACATAAAACATGCTTGCAAACTTCTTCCTCGCGTAAGTCTCCGATAATGAACTCGTCGGCCTCTGTAGCGGCAAATTCCGGGTATTTTAAATCGACTCCGGTAACTAAATAGCCTTCGGATTTTAGCCGTTTTACCAAATGGCTTCCGATAAAGCCGCCCGCCCCGAGTACCACTGCTTTTTTCATAAACTTGATATTCTCCTGTAAGTCTCAGTTACCATCATTATAGAAAAACCAAGCGTTTCATAGATCAAAATTGTTCTGCCAGGCAAATTTAGGGCTAATTTTAGACTTGATAACTGGATGACTACCAGCACACAAATTTCTTGAGTGTTTAGTAAAGATCAGTAGCTCTAATCCCGCGCATCCAAAGCATCCTGGATTTGTTTGCGAAACACTTCCTTCTTTTCCGGATTGCTTTCTGTTTTGTTTACCAATGCCAGCGCTTCCTCTAGCGCCCCAGTTTGGTAGTAAGCGAATGAAAGATTGAACATCCCTTCTTCAAATTTCGGGTTAATGGTTAGTGCTTTCAAATACAGCGGAATAGCATTTTCGTAGGCTTGAAGTTGCACCAAGGTGCTGGCCAAATTATTGATGACATTGAAATTATAGGGATTGATTTCATAAGCATCTTCAAAAGAAGTTCGGGCTGCTTCGTAGTTGCCCATGCTGTATTCTGCAACTCCTTGGTACCAACTGAGCGGGATGACCATTGGGTCGACGTTGTACCAAAAAGAACTGCCCTTGATGGCGTTGGTCTTAATTATGCCAAATTTATCCGTGTTACGGAAAGTCATAATTTGCTTGCTGGCAGCGTCTCCCACGAAGCGATAATAACCAATTGGGAGGTTGATCATTAGCAACAGTATCAAGCTCCCAGAGAACAACATCCGCTGTTGTTTGGCATCCAACTTAACAAGCCTGCTATTGCTCCCCTTTACTCTTTCATAACCAATCAATGCCAGCAACAAAGCCAATATTACCTGATGTTCAATTCGCTCTTTCGGAAAATCGAAGAAAGAAATAATACAAAACCCCAGCAAAGTAGCCCCCAAAAGCACCCAGCGTGTTTTGAAAGCAGGTTTTGCTCGCCGGAAACCTTGCCAAGCCTGCCAAAAAGCGAAAACGAAAACACCACAAAACAGTAGCAAGCCGGGAATACCTACTTCTGCCCACACCTCCAGGTAGTCATTGTGTACCCTGGTGAAGATCAGGTCTTTCTCTTGAATACGATAAGCTCCCTCCACGCTTTTACTAGGAAAGAACAACTTCCAATTGCCACTGCCATAACCTAAAACAGGGCGGTCTTTAATCAAGTCCCTGGTTTTGTACCACACGAAATTCCGCTCTATCGCGGAGGCACTTTGGGAATAGGTCGCTGGGTTCAAATACTTCAGGTATTGCTGCCCTGCTCCTGAGAGGGCAATAATGGCACCACCCGCAATTGCCAAGACCACTATCGTAGGTAATATTCGCCGCAAGGCCAGTTGCCGAAGCGACGCGTCTGCCAATAAGAAATAGCCAATATTAATCACTGCAAAAGCACCAATGGCCAGGTAAACAGCACGCGCACGGAGGAGTAAAATCAACAGCACCATCCAAGCCAACAAAAGGTAAAGCCAGGGTTTTTTATTCAGCGATTTGGTCCAGTATAACAACAAGGAAAACAATAAAAAGAGGTAAGAAGAAGCCAGATTCTTGTGGCCAGAATGCCCGGCTATATTGTACAGCGCATTACCACCCAAGCCTTGAGCACTTGCCACACCAATCATTTGAATGGTTGGCACCAGACAAGCAATCACCGCTGTAGCTATCAGTATTGGATAAAGCGTATCTACATACTTCTTATCTTCTTCAAAGATCAATCTAAAAGCAAGGTAGATCACTGCTAAAAGCAGGTACTTCTGACTGGTAAAAATGGCCTCGCCAAAATTATCTGCCCAACTGATCGAAATGAGGTTCAGGAAATAAAAACCAAACAACAAGCCGTCCATCGGATTTAGCTTGATCGATTTCAACTTGGGAAAAACCAGTAGTATCGCCCAAAAGCAGCACAGCGTAGCCACGATAAACCGGCTAACGTGAAATTCGTCTATCAGTGCCGGCACCTTGATCAAAAAAGTAAGTAGTAAAGCACCCAATAAAAAAACGGATATACTTCGACTTTGTGACATCTATAGCTGATTTGGAAATTTTGCGAACCTAGATCGCTCTTCACGTCCTACCTAATTAACACTAATTATTTTTGCCGTAATTTAGCAGAATATTACCGCCTACAAGACTAAAAGTAGAGCTATTTTTCAGGATTCTTGAAAATTTCCCTATTCTTGTCGAACCCTAATACGCTAGATCAACCGCCTTCCTTTTACGGTGCAACGAATTCCATGTTCAAAAATCTGAGTCCATACCAACCAGCCATTATTGACACCAACGCTCCCTTGCATTATGTCCTAATGCCCCTTTTGTATTTTGAGGTCTTCTCTTACCCTTTGACGATTACTGAGCTGCTGCACTTTTGCCAAGCACAGGGATGTAAAAGAGAAACCGTAGAGCAAGCGCTACAGACAGGAATAGCGAAAGGATATATTTTCCAACACGAACAATTTTACGCCTGCCAAGACAAGCCCGAATGGATAACAAAACGCAAGGAGCATAACCATCGGGCGACCCGCTACCTCGCTCGGGCCTACAAAATGGCACAACTTATCCGCCGGTTCCCCTACGTCCGTGGAGTATTCCTGTCAGGAGCACTCTCCAAAAATGTGATGCCAAAAGATGGAGATATAGACTATTTCATCGTCACCAAACCCGGACGTTTATGGGTAAGCAGAACCCTTTTGGTACTCTTCAAAAAAATATTCCTACTCAATTCGCACAAGTACTTCTGTGTCAATTACTTCGTAGACGAAGATCACTTGGAGATCGAAGAGAAGAACCTTTTCACCGCGACGGAAGTTGTAACACTGGTACCTCTTTACAATGCAAAACTCTATCGAGCATTCTGCAAAGTAAATGCCTGGACCCAAGAGTACTGCCCCAATTTTCCCGAAAAGGAGACAGAAAAAACCATCCCCTTTCAGGAGAGTTTTCTGCAGAGAAACATGGAGCACCTGTTAAATGGTGAATGGGGAGAGCGGGTAGATGGCTATTGCCTGCGCACTACACTTCATCATTGGCAAAAGAAATTCCAAAATTTTGATCCTGACAAATTTGCCAACGCTTTAAAATCACGCAGATATGTCTCAAAGCACCATCCCCAGGATTTTCAATCCAAAGTTTTAAACGCCTACGAAGAACGTATCCAATCTTTTGAGAAGCGCCATCAAGTTCAATTGGAACGCCCTGCCTTATTGTTAAGAAAACTGCCCGAAAATCATGAATAAGGTACTGTTTACCAATGCCTATTTTTATCGTTTTGACGCTAAGCAGTGGGAGGACCAACGCCCCTACCCTCCTTACGGTACCATGTATGCAGCGGCCCTGCTGCGCCAGGAAGGCTATGAAGTAGAACTGTTTGACACCAACCTCGCTTCTTCGCCCAAGGAACTGGAGCCTTACCTGACGCAATCGCCAAATTTCCTGGTGATCTACGATGATGGCTTCAACTACCTCAGTAAGATGTGCCTGACGGTGATGCGTGATGCCGCGCTGGAGATGATCCGGATAGCTCGCGAAAAAGTGGATTACATCTTGGTATGTAGCTCAGATGCTACCGATCACGCAGCCTTGTACCTCGATGCTGGAGCCGACTTCGTCATCAAAGGCGAAGGAGAACTGACCTTATCGGAATTGTGTGGCTTGCTCAAAAATGGGGAAACCAAAGCGGCTAAAGATATCTTGGGCGTCGCTTATTACAATGATGGAAAACTCATCAGCAATACCAAACGCCCCGTATTGAAGAATCTGGATGAACTGCCGGATCCCGCCTGGGACCTCATAGACACGAGTGGGTACGAAGAAATATGGCGCAATGGGCGCGGCTTCTTCTCCTTAAATATTGCCACCACGCGGGGCTGTCCTTTTAAATGCAACTGGTGTGCCAAGCCCATTTATGGCAATCGCTACAACTCCCGCTCACCTCGCCGGGTAGCCCAGGAGATGGCCATGCTGATGCAGGAGAAAGGAGCCGAATACTTTTGGGTGTGTGACGATATTTTTGGTCTGAAACCCGGCTGGGTGCAGCAGTTTCAAAAAGAAATCGACCAGCTGGGGATAAAACCCCGCTACAAGATACAGTCGCGGGCAGACTTACTGCTGGAAGCCGACACCATTGATGCCCTCGCAAAGTCGGGCCTGGACGAAGTGTGGATTGGGGCCGAATCCGGCTCGCAAGCCATCCTGGATGCCATGGACAAAGGGACGACAGTGGAACAAATTTACAAAGCGACTCGCTTGCTGAAAGCCCGAGGGGTACGCGTAGGCTTCTTTCTGCAATTTGGTTACCTCGGAGAAACCAAGGAAGATATCCGAAAAACCATCAAGATGGTGCGCGAACTGGTACCTGATGATATCGGAATCTCCGTTTCCTACCCTTTGCCTGGCACAAAATTCTTTGACATCGTAGCTAACCAGCTCGAAAACAAGCAAAACTGGACCGACTCTGACGATCTGGCCATGATGTACCAGGCGACTTTTTCGCCGGCTTATTACCGTCGGCTTCACCGCTATGTGCATAAGGTATTTCGTTTGCAGCAAGGTTGGGAGGCTTTTACGGGGCTCTTGCGGCGACCTTTGCAGGCCAGTGCGCAAAGTCTGCGGTCGGTGGTGGCTACGGGGTATTATCTGCCGGCGATGTGGATTGATCGGTTGAGGCTGCAAAGATTGCAGGATTCGAAGTAGCAATAAGAGAGGAATCGCGCAGACCTGCCTGCCAGCAAGCTGGCCTTGCAGGCAGGGACGCGGAGGTGCAGAGGTTTTTATTGTTTAATCAAGCACACATTTATGAATAGGCTCATAATTATAATTCGCTGCATTAGAGCCTACACTACGACCACATTGTATTTACTTAATGTTATGAATAACGGGCAAGCACCAATGCGACCTCATCCGAGGTCGGAAATAGATGGTAAAACGGGCTAGGCTACCAATAGGGCATCTCTCCGAGATGCTTCAGTGACCTCGGAGAGCCCGTCTGGCCAAGGCTTGCCGGACAGGGTCAAATATTGGTAGATACAACAGCGGGAAGCTTCTACGACCTCGGAGAGGTCGAATATTATAAACCTTTTAATAATCACATACTTACATTAAAACCCGCACATTGAAAGTGAATCCTTCCACGGCATTTGACGCTATTGCTGGCAGTTATGACGATACGTTCACTAACACCGCTGTTGGTCGGCTACAGCGTGCTTCTGTGTATGACTTGATGGTTCCTTACCTCAGGGATGAGCAATGCCAGCGCATTTTGGAAATCAACTGTGGTTCTGGTCAGGATGCCTGCTGGTTGGCACAACAAGAGAAAACGGTGCTTGCTACTGATATTTCGCCAGAGATGATTGCCGTGGCGGCGGACAAAAGGCAGCAATTAACGAAAAAGCAGCAAGACCGCCTGCGGTTGCAAACCCTATCGGCGACGGAATTGTCCAGCCTTCAGGAAGAGGCTCCCTATGATTTGATCTTTTCCAACTTTGGGGGATTGAATTGCTTGTCGCCGCAAGAGCTGCCTCTTTTTCTCGAAGATGCGGCCAAATTATTGCGACCGGGTGGTCACCTCGTGATGGTGGTGATGGGAAGATTTTGCTGGTGGGAAAGCTTGTACTTTTCCCTTAAAGGGGATTGGCATAAAGCCTGGCGCAGAAGAAAACGCACGGCCACTGATGCTCCGCTGGATGAACACACCAGCATCTCCACCTGGTATTATTCGCCCTTGGATTTTACCACCCAGGCCCCACCTGTTTTAACCCAAAAACAACTGAACCCCATTGGTTTTTGGGTGCCTCCTTCCTATCTTGACCCTTTCTTTGCCAAGCGGCTTAAAGTACTGCAACTCCTTCACCAATTAGAGGAGAAAACTAAGCGGTTTGCAGGGCTAGCGCGGGGAGCGGATCATTATTTTTTGGTGATGGTGAGGTGATTCAAAATAATTTATTTCACGCAGAGACGCGAAGGCGCAGAGAATTTCTTAAAAAAAACGTGCTCACAAAATGGACAGGAGAAAAAAGTACCGTAGGAAGACGTCTTATCCATTCTTAAAAGTAACAATTTTTTTATTTTTATTTAGTTGGATAGGATGGGTGGTTAAATCTTATGTATCATTAGACGAGTATGAAGTTCTTCGAGAAAACAATTCTGCCTGCCTTGAATATAAAGCTAATAACTTAACAGGTATCGTTGTAGCCAAAGGTTACTTGCGAAGTAAGTCAAAATTGATTAGTATCCAATTCTCTAATGAAGATTATTTCTTCCCATACGGGCAAGGGAATAATCTTAAATTTATCGCTATTGGTGATTCTTTAGTTAAGCCTAAGGGAACATTTGACTTTATCATTTACAAGGGTGAAGCGTATTTAGATAGCATTTATCTTCCTGCTCATCCGAGTATTAATTGTAAGTAGTGATATCAACGTTTTCCCTAGGTCTTTGACAACGAAAAAGCTTGTTACTGAATCGGCATTTGTGTTGTCAAACCCTGCAAACAGAGTAACGGATTGGATTTGGGTTGGTTCTTCCAGTAATCACCCTTTCAGTGATAATTCGATTATGATAAGGTTTGAGTGGACAGGTCCACCGAGTAACCTCAGATTCTTCTCGGTATTTCCAAAATAAAGCAGCAATATGGACATCAGTTTACAGGATTATGCGCATAGCTTGGATTTTAACAAATTGTCGGGTATCATGACTTATCATATGTATGATTATAATGATTGTGAGCGGTTTAAAGTCCTTTTTGAGTCGGGAAGTGCAAACGGCATTGTTATGTACTTTGGCAGGGAAGATAGCTTTAGCGGCCTTATTGATTTTTTCATGCACGTAAGGTCACTACGTTTCGCCAATTGGGATCATTATTTAAACCTTTCATTTTTAGACAAGACCTACTCCCTTACGAGTTTGGAGCCAAGTTCGAGCAAGGAGCATATCGATGCATGTTTAGAAGCTTTCTTTGGAAATATTTTTCCCATATCGAAGAAAGCCATCGGCCTAATAAAAGCCCAGGCGAATATTCAAAACTATAAAACTGGTTTTTCATACAGGGATTCAGGGTATAATGAGATTGTGTTCCACGTTGATGATTATTTTTGTATTTTTTCCTCGTTTGCCATAAATTGATTTATTGGAACGCGGCCTTGTTGACAAAGCGTGGATTGCCTCCATCAAAAATTGGTTGATTGCTAAAAACAGTTACTGATACCATTACCGCCCTACCGAGTACCCTCATCTAAAAAAGCCATCAAGCGTTCCTCCTTCGAGCAGTAGGACGACTTGCTGCTGCCATGGGCGCAAAGACACCTTCGCTACTAATTTGAGGCGACTGCATCGGGCATTAGCGTCTGGCACATCGCGAACGGCGGCATACCGGAAGAAGTACTCCGGTTCTCGCGCCAAGGGGAAATCCTCGCCAATGCCACACCTGTAGCCTGCCCCTTCTCGCCCAGCGAAGTATCAGACTTTACCAACGGACGGATAGCCATCGTAGCCTCAGCGGTTACTGCGAGGGGATCGTGAATGCCTGCTTCCCCGCCGGAACCCCCATCCATACCAACCAAGGACTAACAAATATCGAAGATATCCAAATCGGCGACACCGTCATCGCCTATGACGAAATCCAAAAAGATACTATCTTGTCTCGCGTGACGAATACCTTCTCCAAAAATTGGCAAAAAATGGTGCGTATTGTAGCAGGTGGAGACACCATCACCGCTACCAATAACCACCCGTTCTATCTACCACAGCTAGGCAAATACCTGCCTAAAAGCGTCACTCTGCTTTACCATCAGGTTGAACATCACTTCCCTAATCCTCTTCAATAGCACTCATTAATCTAATATCAGGAAATTGCGACAGGTGATTTTGTAACCGATCCAAACTAGTATAGAAGTGTCCACATAGACATATCCAAATGTTTTTATTTTCGGTATATCTATTAAGAAATGACATTCTGTGGTTTACATAAAAGCTTAATTCTCCTTCTCTTTGCTTACAAAAAATGATGTACTCTAACCCCTTAAATAAGCCAGGCTCATAAGAATGATAATAATTTACGTTTACAATTTCTCCATTTTTTGATAGCAAAGCCTTCTTTATCTTCGACTAACCGCTTTATTTGGATGATTGAGTCCACGTAGCTGTTGCTTCCCCGAAATACATGGCTAACATTCAGCTCTATTATTTGAAATATTACAGCATCAATTATCTGTAGTTTCTTGCCTTCAATTATCCCTCTGATAATCACGTCACTATTGCTAATCACTTCATTTGAAAGCCATAATCTTTTGGCAAAGGAAGAATCCCGCTCAGGATATCCAGTCAAAATCATTTTTGCGTAATAGGATTCTTTTTCCTCAACATCTGTGTAGGGTTGAGCAAACAAAATTGGTGAAGTCGAAATGGAAATCACGCAAAGTAGTACGAGTTCGGTAATAAGAGGAACGGGCTTTTTCATAGAGATAAATTACTTTTTATTAACGTGCTTTAGGGCGAATAGATCGTACCCGTGATAAATTACAGCCTTATACCCTACCGAACCACCTCCCCAAAAACCACCTCTTCCCTCCCCTCCTGTATCCAGCGGACGGTCACCGTCACTTGCTTTTGTTCATCAACTGTGATGAGTAGATAATTGTCCGTCCTTTGATTGCCCATGCCGCTGGCGATGAGGTGGACTTGGTCTTTGCGATCTGCAAAAAAAGCGGTGGTATTTCCTGCGGCTCCTACGTCTCCGGCAAAGCAGTAGACGGGCTTTTCGGTGGCCATCAGCAGGGGCATTATTTCGGAAATAAAATTTACGTCCGGAGCCCGGCCATCCAGGGAGTTGGGGCGGTATTGCTGGTATTCATTGTCTGGGGCCCACCAGACGAGGTGGTGAAAGAAGAGGAAGATGTTGTCGTATTTAGAAGCAGATGCGAGGGTTTGTTTTAGAAATTCGAGTTGCTCGCCCCAGATGTTCCAGCCAGCTAAACCGGGGTTGAGGATGATGCAGAGGTCGTTTTCCTGCTCAAAGGCGGAGTAGGTGATGCCGTAACGATCTTTATAGGGCGATTTGTGGCCTTCGTCGTGATTGCCAGTGGTGAAGTGAACGGGCATCTTTAATCGCGTCAGCTGCTGGTCGACGTTGTTCCAAGAGGTGTCGTTGCTGTAATAGACGATGTCTCCGGTGAGGACGCCAAAGCGCACATCAGTGGATTCGTTGAGATAATCAAACTCAGCCACAAAGGGCATGTGCAGACCGGGCACTGGTTTCTCTTTGACGCCGTAGGTATGGCCAGCAACGAAGAAGCTGTAGGGCTGAAATGCTTTCTTGTCGCAACCCGACAAAGCAAGCGTACCTGCAAACAGTAAACAGACGGCATAAAAACTGCATTGTTGTAAGTCGCTGCGTTTCTTCCTTATTTCTTTTTGCATTACCTTGGCTTTATGGCGGAAAATCAATTTGCGTACTTTATCCTGAGGGAAGATCATATGCCTGATCTGAGCTATCTTTTTTGGGAAAGCTTCCATAAACGGCGGACGCCCGAATATCTCCAGCAAAAATACGACACGGAGTACTTAGGCGACGAAAAAATAGCTTCTATCGCCTATGATGGTGAGCAAGTTGTTGCCTGTTATGGCGCCATTCCCCAGCGATTTCACGATCAAAAGTCTTCTTTTCTTGTAGCGCATGCCTGTGATTCGTTTACCATTCCTACTTACCAACGCCGGGGGCTTCATTACCATTCTGCGCGGTTTGCCTATGATCAAATGAGGGCCAAAGGAGTAAAAATGGTCTACGCCTTTCATAGCGACAACACCCTGATGAGTACCCACAAACTAGGCTGGAAGGTACACCACAAGATGCAGCGATTTCATCTAAAAACCGGTATTCCTCCGTTTAGCAAAGCCATTGCGAAAATGGGTTTTGGAGAATGGCTGGCTAAAGGTGTCAAAAAAAATCTGGCTCCTTACCAATGCGCTCCTTTTCCTAATCCTCTGAAGGAAGAAGGCTTTGTTTGTCACCAATACGATGATGATTTTTTCCGCTACAAAAATGGCTTTCACAAGCATTTTCATGTTAGCCTGGAAGGCTGCCGTTTTTACCTGAAATTTGACCGTATTTTGCACGTAGGGTATTTTGACTTCCCCAATGAAGTACAACTGGGGCGGGCACTTCAGCATTTGAAACAAATCGCTCGAAGATCAGGTATTAACGAGGTACTTTTTCAGACGGATCCCGTTACTGAGCAACACCGAGTACTTAAAGCTTTCTTGCCTGCGCAGGATTCCTGGCCTATAGGCTATCTTTGTTTCGATGAGCATTTCGACATCAACCAAACGGCTTTCAATTATGCTGACCTTGATACCTTTTAGGCTTTCTTATGGGTATTAATTGGAACCATATACGATGTATTTTGAACCATATAAGGCATATAAGAACATATAAGGTTTTCTTTGTTTTCATTCTATTTGCACTTTGCGGCTGCAGGAAGGAATCGTCAGTGGAAACGAACCTTGCCTTGCCTGACTTAAAGATAGACATCGATGCGAAAGCGTTCCGGAAAATCAAACAGAAACGGGCACAAGCACTGGCCCGTGGGCTGCTGGTTAGTGAGAAGGATGATTTTGTAGCGGCAAAGATTACCTTGGACAAGCAAGCATACAATGCAGAAATACGCCTCAAAGGCGATTGGTTGGATCATCTTAAAGGGGCAAAATGGTCGTGGAGGGTCAAGCTGGGTGATGACCAAGCCATCTGGGGCATGCGACAGTTTTCGCTTCAGCATCCCAAGACACGCTATTATTTACACGAATGGGTGTATCATCAATTGCTGGAAAACGAAGGCTTACTCACCCCTCAATACCAATTTGTCGAGCTTTGGTTAAACGGTGAGTACAAAGGCATATATGCTTTTGAGGAACATTTTACTTCCGATTTGCTAGCGCGTCAGCAACAACCTGATGGCCTTATCTTTAAGTACAACGAAGATGGCTTTTGGCAAACCCAGGATTACCGGATGCGCTACGGCAAAAATGTCACCCCCAATCTTCCTGATTTCGAAGCCGCTGACATTGAAGTTTTTCAACCAAAACGTACGCTTGTAGACCGTCTGTTTTCCAAAGCCTTCCTTGCCGGGAGAACGCGCATGGAGCAACTTCGCTCAACGGAACGAGACACCCTCAATACGCCCTACATTGATGTAGAATACTGGGCAAAATTCCTGGCACTTACGGACCTTTGCGAAGCGTATCATGCACTGCGTTGGCACAACATGCGCTTCTATTACCATCCACATACCACCCAACTCTACCCTATCGGGTTTGATGGCTATGGGGAGAGTGGCATCTACCAATGGTTTAGCAAACCTTTTTTAGGCTTTTACCAACCCGAAAAACCCAAGGTCTATTTTGCGGAAGAATATTTTCTGTTCAGCTTGTTTCAAAACACAGCATTCAGAAAGCGCTACGGCTATTATCTTCATGAATATTCCAGCCCTGCTTTTCAGCAAAAAATAAATCTCGAATTAACCGAAAAGCTCCATTATTTTGGAGCTATCCTCAAGAAAGAATTTCCTGATTATGCCTATTCCCTTGATCAACTCGCCGAGCGAGCACAAGATTTGCAACAGCAGTTGGCTACCTACGATTTTGAGGCTGATAGCGATTTTGAATACACCATTTACGACCCATTGTACGAAGATTGTGCGACCAGCGTCCCATTGGCCGCAATTGGCCTCAAAGCTTATCGATCAGAAGATGGAAAGGTCTGGCTTCAAAATTACTTTTGCTCCCCTGTTATCATAGAGGCTACGGGGCCTAAAAAAACCAAGCCCTTGCATTTGCTCTCACATCGGCAAAGCCTTACCCCTTTCGATATTCATTCGCCCCATCCTCCTTTCTCTGTGATAAATTATACTCCTGATGATCAATATATTTTCTACAGTATTGCCGGAGTTGATTACTGGTTTAAACAAAAAATAGCACCTTGGCCAGCAAGGCCCACGGTCTTCATCAACAAGGAAGCATTACAAATTGATACCACGGCATTCCAGGTCAAAGGCGATAGCATATTTGCCCGAAAAGGGCGACATCAATTACAGCAAATTCAGGTTATCCCTCAACGATTCTATCTTCACATCGGTCCGGGTACTCAGCTGGATTTAGTGCAAGGAAGCGCTCTACTCGTCTACGGCCCTGCCCAAGTTTCGGGAACCTCCAATTCTTCCGTCAAGGTCACATCTTCGGATCAAACGGGGCGGGGTATACATTTCTTCCAAGAAAATCCGGTGCGAATCTCCTACCTGGAATTTAGTCACCAAACGACCTATCAGGATCACGGTATACTACTCAATGGTGCGCTGAGTTTTGATCATTCCTCCTTGGAGATGACCCACTGCACTTTTAGTAATATTGATGCAGAAGATGCAGTAAACATCAGTCAATGTGAGGAGGTACATCTGGAAGACCTACAGTTTCAAGATGCTACCGGAGACGGGTTGGACATCGATTTCTCTCAAGGAATTATCCATAACTTAAGGTTTAATAAGCTCGATGGTGACGCGGTAGATATTTCAGGAAGCAATTTTGAGATCGATCAAGTGCAAATCAACAAGGTTGCCGACAAGGGCTTCTCTGTTGGTGAAGCTTCTACCTTGAGGGCCAGACATCTTACCATTACTAACGCCTTTACAGCAGTAGCCGTAAAAGATGGTTCTAGTGCAGATTTTCATATTACTGAAATTTCCCACACCCAGTACGGACTGGCCGTTTTTACCAAAAAGACCACCTACGGGCGCGCGCGTCTTAGTATCAGCGACGTAAACTTTACCGCTATCAAGAAACAAAATTTTGTGCTTGAATCTCCCCACGAACTAAGCATCAACGATACTATTCAATCCTTCACACATCTACCCTTAGAGTTACTTCCCGTTTTTTATCCTCCTGTGGAATAACCCAAAAATCACTATTTACCTGTTATACGATAGGGTAAACGCACCAAAAGAGACAAGTTCATTAAAAACAGGATAGCCACGGATTTAACGGATGAAACTGGATTTACACAGATTTTAAAACCGTGTAAATCAGTCTGATCTGTTAAATCCGTGTTCTATCCTCCTTAGATAGCTATCCTTTGGTAGTTTCTGTTTGATGCGTTTCCTCTAACTATACGAAATCTCCATACATAGTGTCTAGTGATTTCACTATTTTTGGCAAATGAAGATCTGCTTTACCCATGCTTACTATATGTTGGAGGATGAGAAGGAAAAGAAAATCAACAAACCTTATCCTCCTCTGGGACTTCTATACCTCAGCGCCTGGCTCGAACAGCATGGTTATGACAACGAGGTTTACGATACGACTTTTTCTTCCTTTCGGGAACAACAGGCTTACCTCTTGGAACAGCAGCCTGGTATCATAGCGATTTATACCAATCTGATGACCAAGTTGGGGGTCATTGCCTTGATCAAATTTATTCGCTCACAAAGCTCTTTGGCAAATAGTCTGGTGGTTTTAGGGGGGCCCGATCTACGCTACAATATTGACAACTACCTCGCTACCGGAGCTGACGTACTGGTGATTGGCGAAGGTGAGCAAAGTATGCTGGCCCTGGTAGAAGCTGTTGAACAAGGCTTGCGGCCCCATTTTGGGCACATCCCTGGTCTGGCCTTTATCGACGAAGATGGTAAGGTGACCCAAACGCCAGCGCGACAACACCTGCGGGCGGTAGATGAGCTGCCAATGCCCAACCGCAAAAAGATCGACCTCAAGCGCTATCTTGACCTGTGGAAAGAACACCATGATCGTAGCTCTATTACCGTGAGTACCCAGCGGGGATGCCCCTACACCTGCCGCTGGTGCAGTACTGCCGTGTATGGGCAATCTTATCGGCGGAGAAGTGCTGCGCAAGTCGCCGCTGAGCTAAAACTCCTTAAAGAGGAATACCAACCCGACCAGGTGTGGTTTGTTGACGATGTCTTTACCGTGAGCCACAAGTGGCTGGAAAGTTTCCGAGATGAAGTGCTGAAACAGGATGCCGTCATCCCTTACGAATGCATCACCCGTGCCGAGCGGCTCAACGAAGAGGTGCTCACCATGCTCAAGGAGAGCGGCTGTTTCCGCATCTGGATTGGAGCGGAAAGCGGTTCGCAACGTATTATCGACGCCATGGATCGCCGCGTTTCCGCAGAACAGGTACAACAGATGACCATTGCGACCAAGCAAGCCGGTATGGAAACTGGCACCTTCATCATGCTGGGCTATCCCGGTGAAACCGAGGAAGATATCTACCTTACCCTCGACCATTTAAAGAAGGCCAATCCCGATCATTTCACCATCACCGTGGCCTATCCCATTAAAGGAACGGGCTTGTACGAGGATGTCAAAAACCAAATCACCAAACAACCCGATTGGTTCTCCAGCACCGACCGAGACATTGACTTCCTACGAACTTACCCAAGGGAGTATTATGACTATGCCGTGCGTTGGGTCGTCAACAGTGTCCAGCTTCACAAGCTACGATTGGCCCAGCAACAAAACACCCCACGAGGATGGAAACTGCAGCTAAAAGTAATGGTTGCCCGCCTGGGAATGCTTTGGTATAGAATAGATGTAAAAAAAGGGATGTATTCAAACCCGAATAAATCGCGCGGAGACGCAAAGACCGCAGAGCTTTTTTAAAAAGCTGTAAAAGCTCCTATATGAAAATACAAGGAAGTGCCCCAAAAATAAACGGCTTAGTACATCTGACGCCTCCAACTAACGACTTTGAGTACGCCTACTTGGAGGCTCGTGAAAAAGAAGGGCGGTTGTACCCAGATGAAATTGTTAAGCAACTCCCCTACCTTTCGCCAGAACACCCCCAGGCTAACGAATGGAAATTGCGGCAGCACAATGTCAAGTTACTGCTTGAATTACTCAAGAAACAGCCAAGATCAGCTATTCTGGATCTAGGCTGTGGCAATGGTTGGCTCACCCACCAGCTCGTCACCCATCAAGAGGTTCAAGTGCTCGGCATGGATATCAATACCCCGGAGCTCGAACAAGCCAATAGGTTATTCGCAAGTAGCCAATGCTCCTTTGCCTATGGCGATATCTTCAAGGCCACCTTACCGGAACAAAGTTTTGACTTAATCCTCTTAGTCAGTTGTATCCAGTATTTCCCTGATTTAAGTCAACTGATGTACCGCTTATCAGGCTTGTTAAAGCCCGGTGGAGCACTACATATCATGGATAGTCCCATCTACGCCGCTAAGCAAGTAGCACAAGCCAAAGCCAGAACCCAAGCCTATTACCAAGCACAAGGTAGCTCAGGAATGAAAACCCATTATCACCACCACATCTGGGAAGATTTGAGTGATTTTTCGTATCAATTGCCATACAATCCCAGCAGCTTAAAAAACAAGATGATACGAAAACTAGGCCTCGCCAGAAGTCCTTTCCCTTGGGTGATCATCTCAAAACCATGATCGCGTGAAGGTGGCCCAGCAAACATTTCCGTACGCCTATTTTTGGATACTCACCCTCTTGCTGATCGGTATCCGCTTTTTACATTTTCAGCCCCAGCTGGATATGCCCCACGACTGGCGGCAGGCAGATACGGATTTCTACATCTGGGATTTCACCGAGCATGGGGTAGACATCATGCATCCGCGGGTGGCTTGGATGGGAAGTCATGGAGAACTGGCCCTGGAATGTCCGCTCCCTGAAGCCATTGTAGCACAGTTGCAGCGGTGGCTGGGCTCGTCGATGGTTTTGTCCCGGAGTGTTTTTCTCTTGTTTTTCCTGTTTTGCGTTTATTACTTTTTCAAAACCACAGCCTGGCTTTTCACAACGCGCATTGCGCAAACAGCTACGCTCATTTTTCTGGCTTTACCCCTTAGTCAATTCTACGCCAGAGCTATCCACATCGACTTTTTTGCGCTGGGCTTTGCTTATGCCATGTTTTATTATGTGCTGAAAGCCGTGGCCAGTAGCTCTCTGCGCCTATTACTACTCAGCAGCCTTTTGGCGGTACCCGTGTTTCTCGTCAAAGTACCTTACGTCTTTTATCTGGCGCTCCCCATTTTGGTCTACACCTGGCAACAAAAAAAGCTGGCTTGGTTGATGACCCGAAGTGTTGTTTTTGTTGTCCCGCTCCTCTTTTTCATGCTTTGGCAAAAACATGCCTACCTGATTAATGATGCAGCCCCTGATTGGAGCTACATCCTGCATTATCGAAAATTCACGGACAATGCTTCCTGGTATTTTGGCACTTGGCAGCAGCGCCTTTCGCTGTACCATTGGAAGATACTTACCTTCAGGATGGCCTTAGAGGTAGGCGGTTTAATCGGTATCCCTTTGGCTTTGGCAGGCTGGTGGCGCCATCGAAAAGCGCAACAGATGCCTATTTTATATGCTTGGGCAATAGGACTACTGCTCTATCTGATGATCTTTTTCAACCTCAATGCTATCCATAATTATTACCAGATACCTTTCCTTGGGCTGGTGGCTATCCTTGCGGGGTGGGCAGTTCATACCCTCATAGCCGCCAGGTCGCGATGGGGAATCGGCTTGCTGCTGGTGCTGATCACTTGCAGTACGGCTTATGCCGAATATCATTATTACGAAAGGCCACAGGAGCTGGAGGAGATCAGTAATATCGTGAACGAACATACCTCAATAGACGACTTCCCGATTATCGTCTACCAAGATTTTGACTGCAAAAATCCTCGTATTTTGGCGAGAGCTCACCGAATGGGTTGGTCCTTAGAAAGCAAAGCCGCAAAAGCAGAGGTGATAGAAAAGCTTCGAAAAGAAGAAGGTGCAAGTCATTTGTTTTGTGTTGATCCCAAGATTGCCAATGACTTTAAAAATCAGTTTCCGCTGGCCGTGATGGAAGCGGATTCTATGCCATTAAAACACCGTGAGGGCTACTTGTACCAACTAAAATTACAGCCCCGATGAATCTCCATATTTTATCAAAAAAAGCAAGTTATTACGCACGCTGCGTTGCTACTGATCTGATTTGTCAATTAGGAGGAAGGACTGCTCTTTTACGAGAACAAGAAGGCGCCTGTATTCTGCTTTATCACGGTATCGACTTCGTCAACAACACCAGGCTGAATGCTCGGTTTTTAGCACAAAAAAAGCTTCATCAACAACTAAGCTACTGCAAAGAACATTTCCATATCCTTTCTCTTGAGGACTACTTTCAAGGCAATTTTGCACCTGGGAGAATGAATATTGCCATTACTTTTGATGATGGCTATCTCAATAATCTGGAATTGGCACTCCCTGTTTTGGAAGACTTGCAAGTTCCTGCTACCTTTTTCGTAACGGCCATTGACAGCACTCCCTATCCTATGCTATGGACGGATTATCTTGATCTTGTCAATTTTCGCTACCAACATACGGTGTCTATTCAAGGAGAGGTTTTTGAGCATCGTAAAAGAGAATACTTCAACACTAAAAACGAATCATTAAAAGCGGTTTGCAAACGCAAAGACTGGACTTTTAAAAGCAGCATTTACAGCACCTTTCCTGAGTTGGTCAATGATCCGGTCTATGAGGCATACAAGATGTACTGGCAAGTAATGAACGCGGCTCAAATACGGCAGCTTGCCGCCTCTCCCTGGGCAAGCGTAGGCTCACATGGCTACTACCACGATGATTTGGGAGAACTCCCCCTGGAAAAGGCGGTGGAATTGCTTCAAAAAGGCAAAAACTACCTGGAAGAGGCACTTGATCAATCGATCCATTCGCTCGCTTATCCAAACGGCTCCTACACCCCTACCCTGGTAAATGCTGCCAAGCAGCTCGGGTTTGAACAACAACTGGTCGTCAACTTCCAGCAAGCAGCTGATCAGGATATTCCCGAAATCAGGTCGCGGCTAACCATCAATCCATTTGTTTCTTTAGACAATCAAATCCGAGCCATCCTCCGTGGAGACTATTGACTGCCGACATATCATCTGGATCACTCCCGGTTTCGCGGCCAACGAACAGGATAGCCAATGCATTCCCCCGATGCAATTGCTGGCCAGGGCACTTGTAAACGAAGAAAACGTGCAATTGCACATCGTGAGTCTTCACTATCCTAAACGACATACACCCTACCAATGGCACGGTGCCCAGGTTCATCCCTGCGCCAGAGAAGGAGCGGGTGCCAACCTACGCACGCGCATCGCAGCTTATGCAAAAATCACCAAGCTACTCAAGCAATATCCCGGCGCATTACTCCACAGTTTTTGGATGACCGATGCCTGCCTGCTCGCCTATCTGGCCAACTGGCGTTTTGGCGCCAAGCACCTCGTTACCCTCATGGGGCAGGATGCACGCCCAGGGAATAGATACCTTGGACTTTTGGCATCTGCCTCGATGACCAAAGTAGGATTGTCTTCCTTTCATGCCGATCAGTTTTTTCAAGCCACAGGGCGTAAACTAGACCATATTATTCCTTGGGGAGTGCCTGAGTTCTCACCAGCCAAAGGCAGGGTCAAAAAATACGATGTTATTGGAGTAGGTAGTTTGATTCCATTAAAGCGCTACGATTACTTTATTGACCTTCTTGTTTTAGTAAAAAAAGTGATCCCCTCTTTTTCTGCCTTGCTGGTTGGAGAAGGCCCGGAACGGCAAAAATTGGAATCATTGGCAAAAGAAAAAGGTCTCGGTGCAAATTTGACGTTTACGGGAGCTTTGCCGCGAGAGGAAGTTTTGTCGCTCATGGCACAAAGCAAGGTTTTTCTGCATACCTCTTCTTACGAATCTTTTGGCTTTGTGCTCATTGAAGCCTTGCAACAAGGGGCTCAGGTCGTATCCACCCCAGTGGGTATTGCTCCTGAGCTTGACCGCTCAACCGTTGCCGACAATACCCAAATGCTTGTGCAAGGAATCCTGCATGGGCTCGATCATCAATTTTCAGCAGGAAACCTTGACAATTTCTCCTTGTCTCGCGTGTTAGATGCGTACCTTACCCTTTACTTCAGTTAGTAGTGTAATTTTTTTGCCTTAATTTTGGCATCCACAAACTCTTGAATCCTGTGTCCAACCTGGCAACCCATAAAGTTATTCTATTCAATCCACGTAGCGCTAATTCCAAACATCGCATTCCCAATAGCATTTTGCAGGTAGGGGCTTCGATACACGGCACGCACGACTATGTTTTTGTAGACGGCAACATGGAGGAAGATCCGTGGGTTAAAATCAAAAGTTACCTGGACACCGGCGAATTCCGCTACCTGGGCACCACCGCCATGCCGGGTCCACAGTTGCAGCAAGCCATCCCCATTGCCAAGCAAGCTAAGGAGCAATATCCCGACATCATCAACATTTGGGGTGGGTACTTTGCGGCCAACCAATACCGGGTAGTGATGGGGGCTCCTTACATTGATTTTGTCATCAACGGCCCGGGCGACAAGGCTTTCCCAGCTTTGCTAGACGCGCTCAACAATGGTACGCCCTACGAGTTTATCCCCAACCTGATCTATCAACTCCCCGATGGAGCGATCATTCAAAATGGCAAAGAAGACCTATTAGACCAAGATGCTTTAGCGCCCCTGCCTTATGATTATTTGAATGAATTTTATCCCTTGCAAGGCTATCTGGCCAACACTTTTCTAGGCAAACGAACGATCGCCTACCACTCAAGTGTTGGTTGCCCCTTCAAGTGTTCTTTCTGTGCGGTCGTCCCTATCTACGAAGCACGCTGGAAAGGAAAAAATGCTCAAAATATCTACGCGGATGTAAAAAAATTAAAGCGCGAGTACGGAGCAGATTCCATCGAGTTTCACGACAACAACTTCTTCGTTTCCGAAAAGCGGGTGGCAGAATTTTCACGCCTGATGCTCAATGAAAACATGGTCTGGTGGGGAGAAGGACGAATTGATACCATTGACCGCTACAGTGATGAAACCCTGGCCCTCATGCGCCAGGCAGGCTGTAGGATGATCTTCTTCGGTGCTGAAAGCGGCAATGACGAGATCCTCAAAGAAATGGACAAAGGTGGCAAACAGACCGCCGCTCAAATTAAGGAATTTGCGGGTCGCATGAAGAAGTTTGACATCATCCCCGAATATTCCTTCGTCTTGGGTATGCCTGCAGATAGCCCCGAAAAAGTGATGCATCAGATTGAGGCAGACATTGCCTTCATCAAAGAAATAAAAGCCATCAATCCGGACACCGAGATCATTATTTACGTCTACAGTCCGGTGCCTACCGAGGGATCCGATCTCTACCGCCGCATCACCGAAGCAGGATTCAAATTCCCAGCAACGCTGGAAGACTGGCTCAGTCCTGAATGGCAAGCCTTTGACTTGCGTAAAAATCCGCTTACGCCCTGGTTGAAACCGGAGATGGTAGATAGAATCAAAGGATTCGAGACGGTACTCAATGCCTACTACCCTACCGCGACCGATGTCAAGCTATCTGCTTTACAGCGTAAGATCATGCGTATCATTGCGGCTTTCCGCTACCAAAAAAGTTGGTACAAATATCCTTACGAAATCAAAGTGCTACAAAAATTTTGGCTGCGCTATCGTCAACCTGAAATTGAGGGATTTTGATGATTAAGAAGGTGACAAAACGTGCATTGCAGTCTATGCTTTGGCTGATGTACCGATGGTATAACGGCCGCGAACACTGGCACACGATGGATGGTATTGAAATATGCCTGGAACCCAGTGTCTTTCATCCACGCTGGTTTCTCACGACACGGACTTTCGTCGATTTTGCCAAGACAAAGGTTGCTGCCAATGACACGGTTTTAGAACTGGGGGCAGGTAACGGATTGCTGGCATTAAGCTGTAGCAAAATGGGAAGCATCGTCACGGCCAGTGATATCAATCCAGCGGCAGTAAGCTCCATCCGGCGCAGTGCACACAGGAATGGCCTTGATCTGGAGGTCATTACGTCCGACTTATTTGTCGATATTCCTCATCAGCACTTTGACTTTATTTTCATCAACCCTCCTTACTTTGCTCAAGCGCCTACCAATGATCAGGAGAGAGCTTTCCTTTGCGGGGAGAATTTTGAATACTTTGAAGCGCTTTTCCCCCAGTTGCTAGCATATCAAGACAGCACGGTATACTTTATCCTCACCGATGCCTGTGACTTTGCCAGCATTTCTACTATTGCACAGCAAAACCATCGTCAGCTTGTTCCCGTCCATCGGCGTAAAACTTGGGGGGAAGAACACATCATCTATATCCTTCAGGCATGAAAAAACTATGCCCGCTCATAGATTAACGCCAATGCTTTAGATGTATCCCTCAGCTTGTCATCAAGTTCAGAATCGTTCGTAACCAGTACTTTTGGCGATTCGGTGTTAGACATCAACGAATCAACCAATCTCGTCATGTAATCCCGGAAAAGATCTCTTCGGTAGGCTTGTTGGGCTTGTAATTTTCTTTCTGCTTTGTTAGTGATATGAGGCATACTTTCAGGAAAATGCTTCCTGAAAAACAAAAACAGCTTGTCTCCCAGGTCTTTACCAACCACTGCTTTAACCAACTTTCTTTTAAAAGACAGGCTACGCGTTTTAGCATCGTGATCGAAAAAGATCCCTCCTACGTGGACCAGACTCGCTTTATCTTGATAAATGATCTTATGACCATTGACCTGTAGAAGTAGGTTGAGTAACTTTCCAGTATCGTAGGCATCTTTCAGGAGCTTCAACTTCTCTAACCTTGCTGCAATGCCTTTGGGAATATCTTTTGCCAAGTACCCTTGAAACCCAACTCCTGTTTCATTGATTACCTGATTCAGTGCTTCATTTTTATAAATGGAGAAAAAAGTACTCCCCAAACAGAAATTGTTCTCCATAAAATGGTAGTATCCTCCAACGATATCAAACGTAGGTTGGAAATGATACTCTTCTTCCTTTACCCATATTGGAGCACCTGAAAAAAAGCCGACATAATTTTCCGTAAGGCAGCTCAACCCATTCAGAAAATGGTCAATCGCAAAAATGTCTGAATCCAAGAAACAGAAGTACGCTTTATCTTTATCAAGCAATTGAAGGTGGTTTAAGACCGTGCTGTGCAGCGCCACCTTGTAGGATGGAAAAACGTAGCATTGAAGTCTCGTATTACGTTCGCACAAACCCCTTAAATAAACTATTTCTTCAGAAGAACAGCCATTGGCAACTAATCTAAACTGGCAGTCAGACCATTGAAGAAGGGAGTCTAAAAACACAGTCAGTCTCTTCACTGTTCCCCGGATGTAAATAATATTAAAACAAAGCTGAGACGTATCCATGGTCACATTGTTTTGAGCGCAAATAAACTAAAATGTCTTCAGCCCTGATTTAAAATGGTGAACCAATTCTGCCTGAACAGTATTGTTAAATACTTTTACAAATTCCTGGAATTCAAGCTCCTGGAAAACCGGCTTTAGTTTAGCAAATAAATAGGCCGCATCTTTTGTGCTTCGAGGATAATTGATGAGCGTAATATTTACGGAAGAATCAGAGACCGCTAACATCAGCTGGTAGAGTTTATTCAACAAAATGCGTTCCTGCTTATTCCCTTTTAGCGTATTGGTACCCCATAATGCTCCGGGGGATGATTTCCTTTTGCCAAAGACGAATTTTATTTTATCCCAAAAGGAAGCTTCTTGTATTTTATTGTATGCAACAAACCTCCTGCTTTCTGCCGCAGCAAACAAATCTCTAATGGGAAGGAAGATATGCTCGATAACGATATCGTCACGAGCAATAACCTCCCCTGCATAATCACAAAACGAAGGATTCTTTACAATGTAAGGGCAATCCTCCCGTCTGATATCATTTTCCAAGCCACCGCGCCCTAGTTGATCTTTATAGCGCTTGAGCTGTTCGGAATCAAACCCTGTTTCCAAGCCCAGTTTGGTAAGAAGTTCTACCAAAAAAGTTGTTCCTGCTCTTCCCGTCCCTGTTATTACGATGTGCTTTCTCTGCTTCATAAATATGTTTATTTACCACCTTTTACCCAATGAATAAGTGATTTGACCAAGAGCTTGAGTCGGATGATTTCATCATGCCAATAATGGAACTTGAGCTGAAAAAGCAATTGGTATTTCAGGACCAACAATTGCTGTTGGAGGCGTAGGTCAGCCTTGTTGTCAGCGATCTCATAGGGTAAAGCAACCAGGTCAGCCCCAAAAAAACGGTAGAGCATTTGCTGCTGCTGTTCACTTAACTGTTGGAGGTATTTATTTTTGTTGTTGGCATTTATTGATTGGCCAAGGTTGGGGTGTACGATGCTTTTTTTATCAGGATTAGAAAGATAATTACTGGCCTCAATCGCTAACATATCTTCTTCATAATCAAGCCCAAGAAAAGCACAAACCTCTGAGAGTACAGCGGGCGTATCCTCGATAAGGTCTTCGTACTTTAAATAATAATTCTGAAGAGCCGGTAAAGGGCGTATCTGCCAGGCTTTTGCTCCTATTTTCACAAAAGATGCTGCGTATAATAAACGTTCATCCTCCGAGTAATTACTCAGGTACCTTCGCTGTAACTTCAAGATACTACAGACAACATCATAAGGATGGCGGACAATCCTGACCAATTTAATTCCCGGAAAAAGACGGCAAATGAGTTTTACGCGATGGTTGTTTCCAGGCGATTTTTCGCCAAAAACTGTCTTCTTTTCATAAGCTAAGTATTGGGTTGCCAATGCTTTCAATACGCTCTTAACAGGGCCTTGGTAGGTTGTATTTTCCTTCCAATATTGCTGGGCAACACCAAGCGCAGGATCATTAAATTCTTTCAGCCATCCCGTCAGGTAGGTCATAAACTGGTGGTAATGCCAATTAGACACAAAACGCCCTCTCCAGGTGGTTCGGTACACGCTGGTAAATACATCAGACTCGGGGCAAACAGCTATTTCAGAATGGTTATCGAGCAAGCGCTCCAGCAAGGTCGTACCTGATCGAGCGACTCCTAGTATTAAAAAATGCGTCTTTCCTGTCTCTTTCATGCCTGCAACATCTTTAGCCTTGGCAAAAGCAGCGCGAATAACGCTCTTTCCTACAATTTACAAATTAACAAAGTACCCATAAGCATAGGCAGGCTTAGTTTTCCAAAACTGAGCACGAATGTTTTGCAGCAGTTTATTGGGGTACGGTTTTAGTTGCACCCCTAGTTCTCTTATGCGTTTTATGTCTTGAAGACTTAAATAGCCTTTGGTGGGTGTAAAAAGCAGCTCGAAACCATGTTTTTCCAAATAATTCCTGCGGTGTTGTTGAAATCGTCTCGCCGCAAGCGTTGTATCCCTAGAATGGTTTAAACCAGTGATAATCAACTGCCCCCCCGGAGTTAATTTATTCATCAATTCACCTACTGTTTTTGCTGGATCTACCAGAAAGGCTACTCCTCTGTTCAAAATAATTACATCAAAGGTATCTTCGATAATTGCCAGGCTACCTTCTATATCCATCTGAACAGATTCCCATTGATTGTTATAAAACTGCTGCGCGCCAAGACCATCATACTTGTCAGCGAAATAAGCAATAGCCAATGGTTGGTGCCCCCATTTCACCAAATTATTAGACAACCAGCCATTCCAACTTCCAAAATTCAATACCCTAAGCTGCTGCTGCCCTGCCAAATGCCGAGCTATGATGGCGAGATCTTCCCGAAAAGCTTTCCATTCGGCTTCTTTTCGTCCTAGTACATTGTCTAAAAAAGGTAGTTGCTCATAAACACTTGTATCAATAATACGCACCCCCTCCGCTGCTCTAGCCTTGATAAAATGCTGTTCGTACCAATGAAATCCTTGATAAAAATCATCGGTAAATAACCTAACAACACCATTTTCACTTGCCAGGCAATCCTCCCCCCCGCAAGAAAGGGTTATGAAGTCTACCAATTGATGACACCGAGGGCAACGTATCTTCCAGTTCATCTTATAACCATTTTGCAATCTGAGCATAAACCAATGCCGGTGTATAACGCGTGAGGCAAGGTACATCACCGTGCTTACAAACTGGCTCCATGCAATCACCACATTCCAAATCAGAAGACGTCAGATTGACAACATGATCGTAGGGCGGCGCAGTCCAGTCGGCACGGGTAGATCCCAGCATCAGGCAGATTTTCACGCCCTGTACCCAGGCCATGTGCGCCAGTCCTGAGTCTTCAGTCAACATCAATTGTATCTTTGGCAGGATAGAAAATGCCTCTAATTGACTTGTCTTACCCACTAAATTGAGGCAGCGCTCAGGAAAAGCATTGCTCATGGTTTGCGCTTTTTCAGCGATCCTGTCATCACCGATGAAAAGAATTTTAAAGTCGTAGGCAAGCTCTTTTTCCAATAATGCGATAAAAGATAGGTAGTTGGCCATTGGCCAGTTTCGGCTCGTGTAGTAACCAGCAGGGTTCAAAACGATCAACTTGCTCTTTCCGTCCCAGCCTGCTTCCTTTAGCTTGTTTATCCCGAGCTCCGAAGACTTTAACGAGAGCTGAAAATCCGCCGTCGTTGAAAAACCGGAGTTCTGTATGGCTTTTTGATAACGCAGGCCCGCGAAATAATCGCCATATTTATCAAAAACAGGTGCTTTGTGGTGACCCAATAGACGCAATAGCAACTTCGATTTTCGGTCTGCTTGCAAGTCGATGATGGTATCGTACCGTTGAAACAACAGCAATGGCCATTTCAGCATGGCACCCAGGAAAAGCTTCTTGGCTTGCATTCCTCCTTTAATGCCTATGACACGGTCAAACAGGATGATGTTTTCAGGGATAGTAATCACCCGCTCAGCAGTCAATAAGTCTATTTGTGTATGAGGATGAGCCTTCCTTAAGGCATTTACATAAGGTAAGATAGCCACCAGGTCGCCAAAGGCGTGAAAACGGATAATCAGTATTTTGTCTCTTTTCCCCAAGCTAACGCTACTTTTTAAAAGGTTATCAGTTGTGCGAATCAATAAACTGCACCAATGCCTGCCCTACTCGCTTTTGTCCTTCAGGACGAAGATGAGGGTCGTTTTCATAATAATAGGAAGGGCCTTCCGCTTCATCGATAAGGTACTCAAGTGCATTGAAAAAGTATCGATTATCTTTTGACAAACTACGTTTCAAGTCATAAAAAAAAGGATAGTCAACTTGAAGAAAAGCAGCTTTGTCTTCAAAAACGCCACCCAAGGCTTGCATTCTTTCCAGATAAGGTGTACCCAATTGAGCACAGTGGGGCATGACCACGATGACTACTTTACAATCTGGTGCCGCGAGGTCTAGCACCGCTTGTAGGTCTTTTACGTAGTTGCGAAAATCTGCTCCCCTTTGCTCCTTCAGTAAGACCGTATGTTCGAGTAAATCGGGCTCTACTTGAAAGTAAAGTGGTGTACGGCGATTGTATTTTTCCACAGCAAATTGTGCCGATAATTTTGTTCCCAAACCGGGATTGGGATCTGTTACGAATGCTGCCTTTAGCTGTGGTAATTTGGCATTGATGTATCCCACTACCAGCAGCCGATCGGCCAGCCACCAGTACCACTTTCTCAGATAGCTGATTTTTTCTCCACGGATGGAATGTCTATATTCCACCAGGTCATTGCCTACATATATTTGATAAATGAGCATTTGCGGTTTAAAGCGCTTTATTCTGCGCTTTGCCATCACACTATGCTGCCTGACACTCGTGCCTGGCACGGCAGTATTGATGATCCGATGGCTGGGTATAGCTGCTCGTAGGTACTTTACGTAGCTGTTGGTGTCAGCGCTAAAAGAATCCCCCATCACAAGTACCGTGGGGCGATCATCATCAGGCAATAAATCCTCCGCACTATTTAAGCCCGTCAAATTGCCTTTGTAAAAGTCCACTACGTAAAACCTATAGCATACCTCCAGTAACAACAAGGTGGTAAAGCCCAAAAAAAGCAGATAAACAGCCAGGTCTCTTAGTTTTCGCAGCATTGTCCTGTAGGATGACAAATCGGATAGTAAGCTGATTAGGATAACTGTTGCCGAGGCATCAATTTGTCAGCGAGAATTTTTTCCAAAGGCCATTCAAAAAACAGCATATCACAGCGCACACCCGCCAACCACTGTAGTGGCGCCGTATACCATTTCCGTTGTCGACCAGCCAATTTATTGTAAAACTTGAACCGATCTACCATTCGGTATTTTTCGGGGCTCACCCAAGGTCCAGATGAACCAATATAGTCAAAATCAGCCCAGTCTTCAATCGTATCGGGCAGTTGATAACCCTTCGCCACCACATCTTGCGTTATCTTGGATCCCGGATACGGCTTGAAAAAGAAGATCGGCGTCGTAAACCCGGGGTGCATATTGTTCAAGGCTCTAGCAACGCGCAGTGAGTCTAACACACTTTTATCTGATTCATCTGGAAAACCGACGATAAAGGGGAATATCACATTGATGTTGCGAGCAGCACATTTTTGAGCCGTTTCGTACACTTGTTCGAGTTTGATGTCTTTGGCCAACCAATCCATCATCTCCTGCGAACCAGACTCCACACCCACCAAGACACGCCTGAGTCCGCTAGCTTTGCACAAATCAAATTCTTCCTCGCTCATGCGCGCGCCCTGATCAGCTCGCATGGTACCGGCCCAGGTGGTTTTTATCCCTCGGTCCAGAAACTGCTGTGCGATGGCCGTTACGCGTTGTCTTTTGGTAAAGAAGGTCTCATCCTGAAAATTTAGGTCGGTAAACTGGTATTTTTTGTACCAATATTCCAGCTCCTCCCCCATTCTATCAGGTTCTATGGCCGTCCATTTCCGGCTAAACACAAAGGGGTCAGCGCAGAAGGTGCAACGAAACCGACAGCCCGCTGAGCTGATATAATCAAACTGGCGCTGCTTCTTGGCTTTGAAGTATTTCTCAACATCAATCAATTCGTAGTTTACCCTGGGCAAGAAGTTCATGTCTTCCAGCGCTCTACCAGGGTTTTTAACGATCTCTCCTTTGGCTGTTCTGTAACAAATACCATTTACGTTTGCCAGATCGGCACCGCTTTCCAAACAAGCAATAAGTTCGCGAAAAATGCCCTCGCCCTGGCCTTGTACACTGATGTCAATAGCTGGTTCATCCCGCAAGGTTTCTTCGGGAAACAAAGAAGTATGCCAACCGCCCCAGATGATAGGAATTTTGGAATGGCGTGCACGTACGGCTCTGGTGACCTGCAGTGCATCACGTAAGGGATTACCCGTAAGGGAAGTAACACCAAAGCACAATGCCCCTTCCGTTGCCTCCAATACCGCTTCCAGCGGACGATCGTCTACCCTGCCATCAATAATGATAACCTCGTAATAAGCTTCATCCAGCATTGAACCGATAGATAGCAGGGCAAGTGGCATGTCGTAGAAGACCGCCTTGGGGTTGTACAAAACCACTTTCTTTCTACTCATCAGTATCGCAGTTATTTGTGAGGTTCCAAAACTAAACAATTAGAACTTGGGCTAATAGATTAGGAGATAAAAAGTAGTAGCCCAGCCCAAAATAACCAGTTGTAAAACGCGATCACGATAAATAATCTCCACGGGTGAACCTGAAGATTTCGCATCAAGCGTCAATAGCAAATAACGGAGCGTCCCCAAAAAAACGAAGAAGGACGTTAGATAGATTTTATCAGAATTCAAGCGCTCCATCACCACTGGAGAGAGCGAATAAATAATGTAGGCCATGAGTGTAATGGTCAGCATTATCGTAATTGCACGGTCCAAGAAAGTCAAGGTATAGGTAGGCTCACTACGTGATTCAATAGCCACTTCGGGGGCTATGGCCAAATCGTGGCGCCGCTTTGCAAACCCCAAGGCCGTACAAAGCAAGAAAACGATCGTCACCAACCATTCTGACACAAAGACGCCAATCCCAACACCGCCAGCTAAAACCCGTAGCACAAAGCCTATACCCAGCACCGCTACATCTACAATCGCGAGGTATTTCAGATACAAACTATAGGCGATGTTCAACAATAGGTATGCCCCTACGATTGGTGCCACCTCTGGCAACTTAAAGCTGCATAGCCCGACAATAAGTAAAAGTGCGAGCATAAGCCCCACGGCAGCTTTGCTGGTAAAATAACCACTGGCAATGGGCCTGAATTTCTTAGTGGGATGCCGGCGGTCTTTCTCCACGTCTAGCAAATCATTGAAAATGTACACCACAGAGGAGCTTAAGCAAAAGTAGCCCCCCACCAGTAATAGTGACCATAAATTAGTTGGTCCCAGTTCCTTGGCAAAAATGGCAGGGATAAACACAAAACCGTTCTTTACCCAGTGCCGAACACGCAACAGCCCAGTAAATTGAACAAAAAAGGTCTTCATATCGGCAAGAACGCAAAGTTCAAGAAGTATTCAGCAGTTTTAGACTTGTTTTTATAAAAGAGGTAGCAAGTCGGCTGTAGTTAGTTCTCACTTTGACTTTTTTTGCCGCAGAGGTACTGACCTGCCAGCAAGCTCGCCTTGCAGGCAGGGACACGGAGTTTTTCTTAGTCACGAAGTCACTAACCTGCCTGCCAGCAAGCTGGTCTTGCTGGCAGGGACGATCAACGAAGTTAATGGGTGGTAAGTTGGGATTTCTGGCAGCGGGGTTGTTTTTAATAACAAGAAACAATAAGAAAGAAATTTTTAAATGAGTAAAAATAAACACTAAAAAAAACATCTCCAATTGTGTCAAAAAGTGCCATTCACCCAAAATCAGCATGGCCAACACCAGTAAGGCACCGTGCCAAATGGCATCATTCAACCTATTGGTGATCCAGAACCAGCTACACTCAATAATTGGGAAAATCAAAAGTCCTTGTAAAATACCTAGGAAGGGAAGGGGCAAATCCCATCCCAATAATGCCCCTAACCCACTGCTGATAGCCATTATCGAGAACAAGGCAACGAACCCTGAACTTAAAGCTAAAATAGGACCAAACCTCCATCTACCGTTAATAAATTTATAGAAGAGTCTTTTTCAAGCGTATCTTTCCAAGCTAAAATATCCAATTGGTGGTTAAACGCTACCAAAATAGGGTTGGACAATGGATAAATTTCCAGCCGCTGCGGAGTGCAGGTCGTTAGTAACAACAAGCTAAAGAGTAGCAGATAAGGTGAAATTTTACTTTCTATACCATAATAGATAAGACGGTGCTCTGCACCAAAGTTTATAGGCTGCTTTAAGCCTACCTTTTTGAGGCATTTACCTGCTCATCCACCCCAACATCCCCGGAAACAAAATAACCAAAATCAGCACAACGACCTGAATTACGATAAAAGGCACAATCCCTCGGTAGAGATGTTCTGTTTTCACCTCCGGCGGAGCGACACCTTTGAGGTAAAACAAGGAAAACCCAAAGGGCGGTGTGAGGAAAGACGTCTGTAAATTGAGGGCAATCAGGATACCCAACCAGATCAAGTCAACGCCCATGGCCTGGAAGATCGGTGCTACTACGGGTACGATAATGAAGATAATCTCGATAAAGTCAATAAAGAACCCCGCGACAAAAATCAGGATCATCACCAGCGCTAAAAATACGTACTCAGAGAGGTTTGCTTGCTCAATCAACTCCACCAGATAACGATCGCCACCCAACTCTCGGAATACCAGTGAGAAGGTGGTTGCCCCCAGCAAAATCACAAAAACCATGGTCGTCAGGTGGGTCGTTTCGCGCATAACGGCTTGAAGAACTTCCAGATTGAAACGCTTTTCAATGATCGTCAAAACCATTGCCCCTACCGCTCCAACGGCAGCAGCTTCCGTAGGAGACGCTATTCCCGCGAGAATCGACCCCAATACGGCAACAATCAGCAAAAGCGGGAGGAAAAAAGCTTTGAGCAAACGTCGCCAATAATTGGAGGCCCGAAATGCCGCCACTTCTTCCGCTGGTATCGGGGGAGCCAATTGAGGCCTGGCCCGAGCAAGCAGAAAAACGTAAAGCATATAAGCTACCACCAATAATAAACCCGGCAAAAGTGCCGCCGCAAAGAGCTGCCCCACACTGACATTGAGTACGCTCCCCAAAAGGATGAGCACGATAGACGGAGGTATAATTTGACCTAAAGTCCCGGAAGAGGCTATCACTCCGGTGGCCAACTCTATTTTATATCCCCGCCGCAGCATTGTAGGCAGACTGATCAAGCCCATTGTAATCACCGTGGCTCCTACGATTCCAGTGCTGGCTGCCAGCAAAGCCCCTACGATGATGACAGCAATAGCCAGCCCCCCGGGAATTTTACCAAACAACAAGGCCATGGTCTCTAGCAATCGCTCTGCCAAGCCCGATTTCTCCAGCATGATCCCCATGAAAACAAACAGCGGCACGGCAATCAATTCTTCCTTGGCCATAATCCCGGCGATCCTGATCGGCAGCAAGCTCACTACATCCGGGGACAAAAAGCAAATACCATAAATCAAAGACAAGCCTCCTAGAGTGAATGCAACAGGATAGCCATATAGGATCAGCAAAAAAATACTGACAAAAAGCAGTAAAGCAAGTATCTCCATGGTGTTATTGAGCTTGTTCCGATGCTTCGGCGCGTGAACGAATCAATTTGGCTATTCCTTGCAATAATAACAAGCTCATTCCTACGGGTAGGGCAAACTGGATCAACCACAAATTTGGCAAGCCAGCGGTCTCCGGTGAGCGTTCTCCCATTCGCCAGGCATCCATAGCTGCTCGCCAACCTGCATAGATAAGCACCAGGCACCAGGGGATCAGGAAGAGTAAAGTCCCCCAAAAGTTTATCCGTCGCTGGTCTGCTTTCCCAGCTTTTTCATAAAAAAGGTCAACGCGTACATGCCGATCATGCCGAAGACTGTATCCAGCTCCAAACAAGAAGATCAAGGCAAACAGGTGCCACTCCAATTCCTTGGACCACGCCAGGGGTAAATTAAAAGCGTAACGCAAAAAAACATTGACAAAAACGAGCAGTACCAAGCCGAAAGTCAACCAGGAAACGCCCTTCCCTACCCTTTCGTTTATTTGATCAATCCAGGAAGCCAAGCGCTCCATAATTATTTTTCTTGCAATGTAAAAAATTTTATTTGCTCAAATAGCTATTGTAGTTCTTTTCCTTTCCTTTGGTAGAGATCGTTGAAATTATCCTTGGTTATTACAAATTTTACAACTAGTTTTCCGCTCTTAAATGCTGCACTTAGTGTAAATTTTACACTACCTTTGCCGAGCAAATTATTAAGTTAACACCACCGTGGTCATGAAAGTCATAGTCGATAGCGGATCTACCAAAGCAGATTGGAAATTTTTATCAGGTGAAGAAGAGACTAGTCTCCACACCATGGGTTTCAATCCTGTGTTTCACTCCAGTGATCAGATCGAGCAAGAAGTGAATAAAGCCTTTAAAGGAATTATCGACCTCGAGCAAGAGGCGGAAATCTATTTTTATGGCTCTGGCTGTTGGGATAAAAAACGGAAGGTCATTATAGAAAACGGCCTAAAACGCGTTTTTACCAATGCCAAAATTGATGTTCATCATGATTTATTAGGTGCAGCACGTGCTACTTGTGGCAATGATCCTGGTATTTCCTGCATCATCGGTACGGGTTCAAACACCTGTCTCTACGACGGTAAAGACGTCATCGACAATGTAACTAATCTCGGCTACCTTTGCGGTGATGAAGGAAGCGGAACGCATTTGGGCAAAAAGCTCATCCGGCATTATTTCTATCGGGAATTACCTAAAGAACTGGAAACAGAGTTTGAAGTTTTCGTAGGAGGTGGCAAGCAAAAAATTCTTGATACCGTATACGATGGTACGCCTCCCAATGTTTACCTGGCCTCTTTTACACGATTTATGTCGGAGCACGTTGATCATCCATTTATCCAACGTATTCTCTACCGCTCTTTTGCGGAATTCATTGATCGTCATGTGCGCAAATATCACGGGCACTTGAGGCTTCCGGTCCATTTCATTGGTTCTATTGCTTACGTTTTTCAGGACATGCTCAAAATTGTACTTACCGAAAGGGCAATGCATCACGGCATTTTCATCAAGCAACCGATTGACAACCTGGTTGCTTATCACCGCGAATTTGTTCATTAAGAGACGGAAAAAATTAAAATGGCGAAAGATAAAATCAAAAGAATAGCAGTCTTCACTTCTGGTGGAGATGCTCCTGGCATGAATGCCGCTATACGTGCAGTTGTCCGTACGGCGGCCTATCACGATCTTCATATTTTTGGCATTCACAACGGCTATGAAGGAATGATTGATGGCGATTTGCGTCGCCTCGACATCCGGGATGTTGGTAATATTATCTATCGAGGAGGTACCATTCTGAAAACTGCTCGTAGCAAAAGGTTTATGACCCCCGAAGGACGGCGAAGTGCTTACGAAGCGCTCCAGGCCTTTGATGTTGATGCCTGTGTTGCCATCGGTGGAGACGGAACCTTCACGGGTGCCAAAGTCTTTTCGGAAGAATACGATATTCCAATCATCGGTATCCCTGGCACGATCGACAACGACTTGTTTGGTACTGACTACACCATTGGCTATGATACGGCGGTAAATACGGCGGTACAAGCTGTAGATAAGATCAGAGATACGGCAGATTCTCACAATCGCCTTTTCTTTGTGGAGGTAATGGGGCGCAATTCGGGCTTTATTGCCCTGGCTACGGGCATTGCCAGTGGTGCTGGTAACGTTGTGATCCCTGAAGTAGATACGAGTTTAGAACATCTTATCGAGTTATTACGCCTGGGGGTAAAAAGGAAAAAGATGTTCGGTATCATCGTAGTTGCCGAAGGTCATAAACTCGGCCCCACGACGGAAGTGGCCCAAAAAGTACAAGAAGCCATCGACTTCTACGATACCAAAGTCACTATTATTGGCCACATGCAACGCGGAGGCTCTCCCTCTGCACTAGATCGACTACTGGCCAGCCGCCTGGGTTTTGGTGCAGTGGAAGGGCTGCTTGCTGGCGAGTCCAACAAGATGATTGGCTTGGTCAACAATGAAGTCGTCTTCACGCCATTTGGGGAAGCAATTAGCAATTCTAAAACACCAAATAGAAATCTGGTTAGAATGGCCGAGATTTTGGCGATATAACAAATAGACTTGTTCGGCCGGGAACATTTGGGGGCTGACTTGCTCTCTTCCGCTCCCACTTCACAACCAAAGTGGTCACGTAGCTAAGGCTATGTTCCCACTTTGTTCGCTTGCGGGAACAAAAGATAGCAGCGTCTTCCCACCAAAGCCCCCCGGACGAACAAGTCTAATAGGCCAATACTGCACTTTAACGTGAGATGCTAACATAGCATCTCACGTTATTTAACAAAAAAATCAGCCGTCAATTCCTTATATGCATCGCTACGTGGCGCATCCGCCCCATCAGTAGCATAGATGCTCAAAGTACCATCTTCTGATACATCACCCGGAGGCGGCGTTTTTCTTAGTAGCAGCAAAAGACGATTGGGGCTTTTCTCAGGACTGCCACTAACTTTTATTTTCTGCCATGTATACAAGTGATAGCTTTTAGCCAGCTCCATAAAACGTAAACCTTCCAGCCAAGGTAATACCAGGCAAAAACTCCCAGTTGGAGATAGTAAACGCTGTACACTACGTAGCAAATCCTGGTGCGATAATTTTACAGTGTGTCGAACACTCGCTCTACCCTCTTGCTCTGAAATCACCCCTCCCGTAAAAAAGGGAGGGTTACTGACAATCAATTCAAATTGCTGGTTTCCTTCCGGCCGGAATTCCTGAACCGCGCAGCAGACCACCTTTATACGATCACCAAAAGGGCTTGCTGCTACATTGCTCATGGCTTGTTCAGCAGCTTGTTCATCCACTTCAACCATAGTAACCTCAGCATCACTCTTGCGCTGCGCCAGCATCAAACCAATCAAGCCTGTTCCAGCTCCAATGTCCAGTATTTGCTGACTATCCGACAAGGGCGCCCAGGCCCCCAGCAAGATACCATCTGTTCCTACTTTCATGGCGCACTTATCTTGCTCAATAGTGAATTGCTGAAACCGAAAAGAAGATGAATTCCTGGGCATGAGTACCTTTTTTTAAGTGTAAAAGTTGGAAAAGTGTAAGGGTGTAAAAGTACCATCTAACCCTCAAGGTCGGATTCCGAGGTATCGGAAGGAATTGAGAAGTCGGAAATTTTAAACCGCACTCCGCACATTACCGCACCCCGCACCCAAATAAGGTGTAAGGGTGTAAAAGTCCCATCTACCCCTAAACCAGTAGTCCCAACACTTCAAGATCAGAAATGTTGGGACCACCTAAATCAGTTGACACACTAATGATTACTCAATGATGTCATTAAGGTTACGAATAATGATCTGAGGATCATTAAATTGGGAAACAATACCAATAACGGCAAACTGCCCCGCAGGAACATTGCTATTGGCAAAGCTCGCCTGGGTGCGGGTAAACATCTGGATTTCGCCCGTATCGTCTTGTAGTGTTTTACTGCCCGAGTAGGTACCGCCTTCCACAACACTGACGTCTACGATCTGAACCAGGGTAGACTCCCATGCTTCCAGATTATCCGTTACCTCTTCAATGGTAGCCATTCGTGGAGCTGGCAGCGTTCCTGGACCAAAAGAAAGTGCATTTGCATTAGGTACATTGTTGACTTGCAGCAAACCATTAAATTCACTCAACTCTTGGTTGGAAACGTTGATTTCCAATGCTTCTCCTAAGGCAAAGGTATGATCAGCAGTTAAACGTACGACAATGCCACCAGAGGCATCCTGAAGTACCAGATTGCGCCCGGTAAGGTTGCCATTGCCGGCATCAGAGATCACCACTCCTTTTAAAATTTTCGCTGCCGGAACGCTGCTACCTCCACCTTCGAAGATCGCGCGTAATTCTGCCGCTGTAATTTCGGTAGGATCACCGCCAGTACCTCCCTCAAAGTCTGCATCACTTGCATTGCGCATATTAAGTTGCAGACCATTAAAGTCAGATAAGATAGCAGTAAGTACCCCTTCTCCTGTAGGGATGGTATTGCCCGAGAAAGAAGCACTAAAGAAAGTAAACATAGAGATTGTGCCCGTACCATCACCAATAGTCACCCCGTCGCCGTAGGTCGGACCACCATTCATGGTAGCCATATTGATGCGAACCAGGGTAGATTCCCAGGCATCACCATTGGCTAGCAATTCCGCTACGGTAGCCACTCTTGGAGTAGGTAGCGTACCGTTGCCTTGAGATACCGCATTTCCTACTGGCACGTTATTGATTTGCACCAAGCCATTGAACTCACTCAGCTCCAGTCCGCTAATGCTGACCTCCACTTCTTCCCCCAAGGCGAAGTTGTGGTTGCTGCTGAAGCGAACAACGATACCAGCAGTACCGTCCTGGATCACCATATTCCGACCATTGAAGTTGCCATTGTCTTTATCACTAATGACCACACCACGGATTTTACTATCATCAGGTGCTGAATTCGAGCCTCCATTGTAAGCGGCACGAATGTTGGCTATTGAAACCAACTCACCACCAGTGCTTACACCACAGCGTTCGCCATTGAACTGCACATCTTCTGTATTACGCAAGGTCAACTGAACAGTTGTGCCAAACACAGAAAGCACACCCACTAGTGGCCCGTTGCCTTCAGGGATAGGCTGTCCGGCAAAATCGGCAAAATCACTGTTGCGAACCGTAACAGAATTACCAAAACAATCTTCCATGGTACGGTTTCGGCCACCACCGCCACCAGGCAGAGCGTAAGTATCGCCCAGGTCAACAGCAGCAAACTGCATGTCTTCCATGGCAACCAATCGGCTCAGTAAATTATTGAAGGTGGTCTGGTTACTTAGAACCTCCTCCAAACTGGTTGGCGTAGGTGTTACTTCTTTGGTCTCTCCAGCAACCACGTACTCACCGATGAGTGGCCCGGCAATCAGACCACCTGATGCATCACCCGCGATCTGGTAAAGGTTGTTGTAATCATTGACGTAGAGGCCCTTTAGCTTAATAAAAAGCTCTGTACCAACAGGGTACAAGGTATACAAACCTGAATTGCCCAAGCGAATAACAATACCCGCACTGGCATCTTCAATAACCAACTGCTGGTACAAATTGCCGCTGGCATCATCAGCAACAACAGTAGCGGCAATGATCCAGTCTTCCGTAATTTCCGAAGCATCACCACCAAGGGTGTGTAAATCCTTTACTTGCTGGATGGTTGCATTCGCCTCCAAGGCGGGTAAATTACGGCCTGGCGGTTCGTCAAATTCCTGATCCACACATGCGGAGAAAGTAAGCCCCAAGAAGGCTACAAAAAGGAATAGAAAAGAATATTTGAAGTTCATAATCAACTTTTATGATCTGCTGCTTACTGCTCAAGCATGTTGCAGCGCTGTTTTTAAAGGTTAATACCGTCGTCTAGAGCTTGAAAGCCAGACTAACAAAGTAGTTGCGTCCGAAACTGTAGAAGTAGTTATTCGGGAAACGATCAACATCTTTGGTTTCGAAATCAAAGCGGAATTGCTCGTAGCCTCCGGTGCGGAAATCGGTCTTGTTGAGGATGTTGTTAACCCCAACATTCAGGTAAAGAAAGACATCATTGATCTTCCAGGATTTACCGCCAAAGATGTCGACGGTGAAAGCATCAGGCGTGCGTTCCTGGTCCAGGATGCTGTTCCACAACTCGCTATCCGGCCTTACGACCTCCTGTACTACCTCTGGATTGTCTGTATAGGAAATCGCTTCTGGCGTACGGCGCTCAGGGAAGAAGTCCAGCCAGGTTCCCGCAAAATAGTTGAAGTTGATATTGGCAAACCAGTACTTCGGACTATTGTAGTTCAAACCAAAAGTAAATACTTCATTAGGTCCACCCGCAACGTTGAACTCCTTGATATAGACAGGATGCTCATCAATTTTCGAAGCCAATTGGTCCAGGTAAATCGTAGCTGTAGGCCGATTGGTGTAGATGTATTGCCCGATAGCCGCCACCGCCGACGCAGTAAGTGCAGGCGTAACTTTAGCCTCAATGGCCAACTCTACCCCGGCATGCTGGGTGTTGATGCCCGACATAATGTAGTTGACAAAACCGCCGCGCGTTCCTCCGTCAGGAGACTCAATGGCCCGATCCAGGAACAGCGAACGGTTGAAAACCTGGTCTTTAAACTGCGTGAAATAGCCGATGGCACGAATTTTCAGGTTCGGAGAACGCATCAGGTACCCCCCTTCAATGGAGAGAATTTTCTCTTCCGTAGGGTTGTCGATGACTTGGTTGCGTGTCCGTGGACTTGAGAATACATCACGTGCAAAAGGTGCCTGGGTTTGGTAAGCACCATTTACCAACAAGTAGTTTCTACCATTGAGTTTATAGGTGATTCCACCTTTAGCGCCCAGTTCCGTGAAGGAAACTACCGCACTTTTACCCGCACTGGTAGTAGGAAATTTACCGTTGGCAATATTACCAAACCGCCAGATATTTGACTGACCGTAACTTCCTGCTACGTAAAAATCAACTTTGGGGAAACGGAAATTAGCCTGTGTCCACAAGTCAAATTTGCGCATTTCGTAGTCGAAATCATAACCCCAGCGATCACCTTCTTCGAGGACCTGATTGGGAACATCCAGGTTATGCTCTACGAAGATACCCGAGCTATCGAATTCTGCAAAACGATCGACATTCAGGTAGAAGTCGCCGCCCAGCAGGTCATCAACCAGCTTGTAGTTTTCGGTCGTTTGGTTTTGGTACTGACCGCCAAACTGGATGGTAAGGTGATCATTCACAAAAGCTTCCAACACCGTATTGGCATTGAGACGACTGAGGTCGGTACGACGATCCTCAACGATATACTGAGAACGCAGACCGGTAACGGTATTACCTTCAATACCATTAGCATCATTGACGGTTGCGAAACTATTATAGTTGATCTGATAGATCTGATCCCAGTTGATTTGGCGTGTATTGACATCCGTCTGCCACAATGTGGTGATCTGATCTGCTACGTCTCCTTCAAAATAACTAGGAAGCTTACGGTAGTAGTTTGGACGAGGATCGGGGCCATCGTACCAGTCGAGGGCAGTATTGCCCGTGCGCCCCGTTTGATAGCCTAAAGAAGTTGTCAACTGAAGCTTTTCAGAAAGCGTCCAATCATTGCGTAAGATAACGATCGGCTGGTGGATGTTCTGCACCCGTGAATTACGCTTTTTTCCGTTTTGCAAACCCCAATTGGAGTTGTAGAAGTTGCTCCCCGTCAAATCATAAGCTTCTTGCGTAGCACCGGAAATTTTACCCCGCTTGATGGGTGCACCAAAAACGGTAAGGTTCAGGGTAGCTTTGTCTCCAAGGCGGCGATCAGCAGATAGGAAGTAAGAGTAAGCATCGTAGAAAGTACCTTCCACGTAGCCTTCCTCCGCCCAGCGGCGCGAAGCCGAGAAACTGAAAGCCCAGCCACTTTCCAACATTCCTGTATTGTAGGTCGCCATCAAGCGGTTGGTGTACGTTCGGTTAGAAGATGCGTAACCTACCCGGAGTTCTTTTCTTTGTGCAGAAGCACGCGTATCGATGATCGACGCTCCTCCTACACCACCATAAGCAAAATTAGAGGCTCCTAAACCAATGGTGTTGGTACGTAGACGAAATACATCGTTGAGTCCTCCCCAGTGATTGAAGAACACCCCACCCGTTTCCAGATCATTTACTGGCATCCCGTTGATAAGAACGTCCGTGTACTTGGCGTCATAGCCTCTGATGTTGAAGCGCGCACTACCGAAAGTAAAGGCGGCAGCCGAAACGAAGACATCTCTGGAAGCAGAAAGTACACCAGAAATGTTCTGTGCGCCACCGCCGCCATCAAGATCATCACTACTAAGCGTAATGGTAGGGATAAATTCATCGGTCACGGTAGGATCAGCACTACCAGAAGCAGCAAGGCCAATTCTTCCCAGATCTATCCTGGTGCCATTAGCGGTAGATACTTCTTTAGAGTAAGCCTGGTAACCTTCAATAAGAATGTTTACCAAGAGGTCTTCTCCTGCGGTCACACCTACATTCAACTCAAACTGCCCAAACGCATCCGTGCGCGTGTCATTGGACAAAACACGAACTTCTACCCCTGGAAGAGGTTCGTTCGTACGTTGGTCAATAACCGTACCCGAAATAATGGTTTGTGCAGTTGCTAAATTGAAAGGTAGACAGTTAAGGAGCAGGAGGGCTAGCGTGGTTTTCACCACATGAATGCTCGTCTGTGTCATATTAACTTTTGAGTGAAAAAGCGACGCAAAGATAGTTTTTTCTTTGTTGCTATAAAAAGGGATTTTCCCAGATTTAACATAAAGTTAAAAGAAGATATGCGTTAAAATGCGGTACTTTGTCGCCGAAATTTCGTCTTAAACATCGAAACCATACCTTACAACTGCCTTATGATTAAGCATTTCCGTAATCTTCTAGGTCTATCATTTGCCCTTTTTCTTACCCTTTCCTTGTCTGCACAAGAGCAGGCATATAAGGTAGGGTTGCTGGGTTTTTATAACTTGGAGAACCTTTTTGACACCATTGACACACCAGATGTAAATGACACGGAGTTTTCTCCTGCGGGTGCCAAGAACTACAATGGCCGTCTTTATTATGATAAATTAAACAATTTAAGCCGCGTAATTTCCGAACTAGGCACTGACATGTCACCCGATGGTGTATCCATGCTGGGTGTTGCTGAAATCGAAAACCGCAGTGTTTTGGAAGATCTGGTCAGTCAAGAAAGCATTGCTGATCGCAATTATCAGATTGTTCATTATGACAGCCCCGATCGTAGAGGCATCGACGTAGGCTTGCTCTACAATCCCAAATATTTTACGGTGACCGAAAGTCGGGCCGTACCGCTCATGATTTATGAATTGAACGGCGAAGACCGTATCTACACCCGTGACATTCTGCTCGTGGGTGGCCTTTACGATGGTGAGCCCCTTTATGTGATGGTCAATCACTGGCCTTCCCGGCGTGGTGGTGAAGCCGCTAGTGCCCGCCTGCGCAATGCTGGTGCACTGGTGTGCAAAAACCTGAGTGACTCCCTGCGTACGGCTATTCCCAATGTCAAAATCGTCATTATGGGTGACCTCAACGACGATCCCACTTCGCCCAGTGTTGCCCAGGTTCTCGCTGCCCAGGGCAAGAAAAACAAGGTGCGCAAAGGTGGCTTTTACACCCCCATGTGGGAGTTTTTCCGCAAAGGAATGGGCAGTAATGCTTATCGCGATGCCTGGAGTTTATTCGACCAACTCATACTCAGCGATAACTTTCTGGATGAGAACCAGAAAGGCTACCGCTTTTATCAAGCTTATATTTACAACCCCAACTACCTCATCCAGAAGAATGGTCACTTTGTAGGGTATCCCTTCCGTACTTTTGCTGGTGATGCTTATTTGGGAGGATACAGTGATCACTTTCCCGTATACATGGCCATCCTGAAACCGGTTAATTGATGTATTCTCGCGAACAGGCTACGCAGATCAGGAAATCGTTTTGGACCACTTTTGGTCAATACATGCGACCAATACCTTCTGCTGATGGCCTGAAAGTCAACTGGATCAATTATAAAACAGGCTTCAAGGGATTGAACTTTAGTTTGGATGTTGATAAAGAAAAAGCCTACATCGGCATTGTACTAAACCAGAAAGATCCAGACCTGAGAAGCCTGTTTTACGAGCAACTCCTAGAACTCAAGGGCTTACTTCATACGCACATGGGCGAAGAATGGAGCTGGGAAGAAGTGGCTACTAATGCCCAATACCAGGAAATTAGTCAGGTCTACACGCTTCTACCAGGAGTGAGCCTCTTTCATCAGGAAGATTGGCCTGCCATCATTTCTTTTTTCAAAACCAGGTTGATTGCCCTGGATGAGTTCTGGTCCATGGGGAAGTTTCACTTTGAGCCGTTAAAGTTTTAGGGGGGACCACATGAGACACTTAAGGACACATGAGCATATTTTCTTGAACTCCAATTCAAATTCGCTGCTTACTTCAACACACGCTTCAATACCCCCAACAACTGGTCTACCTCTGCTTGGGTGTTGTGATGAGAAAAGGATACGCGGATATTTACAGCGTCATCATCGTCTCCGCGGAGGGCGCGAATGACGTGGGAACCCGTATCAGTGCCTGAGCTGCAAGCACTCCCACCACTTACACTGATGCCTGCAATATCAAGGTTGAACAGCAAGAGTTCCGTTTTTGGAGAAGCGGGGAAACGCAGGTTGAGCACCTTGTAGTGGCCTCCTTCGGGGTCGCCATTAAATTCAACGTCGGGAAAGTCTTTGGCGAGTTCCTCACAAAGATAGGTACGCAATGAGCGGATTTTTTGCTCCCGCTCAGTACGTTCCTGATAAGCCAGATCCAGCGCTTTGGCCATGCCTACTATGCCGTAAGTGTTTTCGGTACCCGCGCGCATATTGCGCTCCTGGGCGCCGCCATCGAGGTAAGGTTGGATGATGTTATCGCCATTGATGTAAATAAACCCGACGCCTTTAGGGCCATAAAATTTGTGGGCAGCTCCCGACAGAAAGCTGATCGGTGTCGCTTCTACATCAATAGGATAGTAGCCCATTGTCTGGACAGTGTCCGAATGAAAATAAGCGCCGTACTCCTGGCAAAGCGTACCTATCTCCTGAAGATCGATCATGGTGCCGATCTCATTATTGGAGTGCATCAAAGCAACCATTGTTTTCTGACTTTGATCAGCCAGCAGGCTGCGTAAGTGATCTAAGACCACCTGCCCTTTTTCATTAAGTTGTACGTGAACGATTTCGATCTGATCACTTTGCTTGCTAATACTATCCAAAGAATGCAGCACACAGTGATGTTCCATAGGCGAAGAAATGATCCGGCGTACACCCAGATCACGCACAGCACATTTGAGGGCCATGTTGTTGGCTTCTGTTCCGCCGGAAGTGAAGAAAATCTCGCCAATAGAAGCATTCAAGTGCTTGGCGATGGTGCGCCTTGCCTGTTCAATCGTTGTTCTGGCCTGGCGGCCTTCCGCGTGTATGCTGGACGGGTTGCCGTGTACTTCCTGCATTACCACAGTCATCGCCTCAATGACTTGGGGATCCAGGGGTGTGGTGGCGGCGTTGTCCAGGTATATTCTTTTCTTACTCATGCGTTGTTTAAATTCTCATCCAAACTCAGTAGAGGGATACAGGCTACTTCGCACCCTTTTTAGTAGAGGGTAGAGAGATTGAAAGACCAATACTCATTAATTTCCTAAACCAGTATATGGGCGATATTGGAAATAATAAAAGAGATAACTGCCTTTAACAAGACCAGAATCCCTATACCCTATACCTAGTACCTAGTACGGTGAGATTTACCTTGCACAAAGCCCACCCTTTAGGCAATACATAAAGGTAAATCTCACATTACAACTCGCGGCTAAACCAATCAGCTACCAAACCCGTTTCTGTGCCGATCTCGTTGCGGTGGTGAAACTCATTGGTGCGCGGATTATACTCGTAATCCTTGGCCCACTCCTGGTGGTTTTCGGCCAGTTCTTTGATGGCATCGGCAATGTACTGCACTTCTTCATTGCTCATGACCGGGTGAATAGACATCCTGATCCATCCTGGTTTATCGGTCAAGTCTCCGCGACTGATTTTATCCGTGATCGAATGGGAGAACTGTTGATCTACATTGAGCAGGTAATGGCCGTAAGTACCAGCGCAAGAACAACCTCCGCGTACCTGGATACCGTAGCGATCGTTCAGAATACGAACACCTAGATTGTAATGAAGGTTGCTGATGTAAAAAGAAATCACGCCCAAACGCTGGCGATGTTGTTGGGCCAATAAGTTGAGATTAGGAATTTGGTCGAAAACACTCCAGATGATCTCCAGTTGCTCTTCTTCGCGAGCGAGCATTTTGCGGACGTCCATCTGCTCCTTCAACTGCACACACAAGGCAGTGCGAATGGTTTGCAGAAATGCGGGCGTTCCTCCATCTTCCCTGGCTTCGATAGATTCCAGGTACTTGTGTTCGCCCCAGGGGTTGGTCCAGTCTACAGTACCGCCGCCCGGATTGTCGGGCACCCGGTTTTTGTAGAGCTGAGGGTCAAAGATCAGCACCCCGGCAGATCCTGGCCCTCCCAAAAATTTATGAGGAGAAAAATAAATGGCATCAAGATGTTGAAGCGGATTCTCGGGCCGCATGTTGATCTCGATATAAGGCGCAGAACAAGCAAAATCGACGAAACACCAGCCACCGACACGGTGCATCATCTCAGCAATTTGGTGATAAGGTGTCTTTATTCCGGTTACATTCGAGCAGGAAGTAATGGCAGCAATTTTCACCTTACGGTCCTGGTATTTTTCCAACAACTCACTCAGGCATTCCAAATCCGTCAAGCCTTGTGAACAAGGGCGAATTACCTCCACCTGGGCGATGGTCTCCAGCCAGGAAGTTTGATTAGAGTGATGCTCCATGTGGCTCACAAAAACGATGGGGCGCTCTTCGGGGCTGAGGCTTACTTTTTCGCGGAAACGCTCGTGAAGTTTAAGGCCCAGGATACGCTGAAACTTATTGACAACCCCCGTCATCCCTGAATTGGAAGAGATCATCACATCTCTTTTGTGGGCACCACAATGCTGCTTGATAATTTCCTTGGCATGATGGTAGGCCATGGTCATAGAGGAGCCGGTGACGGTGGTTTCCGTGTGGGTATTTCCCACAAATGGTGCGATCTCTTCGGTGAGCAATGCTTCTATAGGCCCATACATCCGGCCGCTCGCTGTCCAGTCAGCATAGACCAAGGGCTGGTTGCCGTAAGGCGTATCAAAGCGCATATTATGCCCGATCACATTTTTGCGAAAAGCAGCGAAATATTGTTCTAAAGCAGTGGTAGTGGCAGTGGTAGGCATTGATATCTGAACTTGGTTGCGACAAAAGTAGTAAGCAAAAACGACATATAAGCGCTCAAAACTAACAGAAAATCAACTATTTTTCGTACCTTGTTGTTTTTGAGATAAAAATTAACGATGAGAAGAAAGAAAGGATTTGACTATGGTAAAGGAAAGTACTACCTGACGATTGTAGATTTCCCTAATAACGTAACACTTCACCGTATAGAGAAAGCTGCTGCTACCCGCGCTTATGAGCACTATATCGCTATCGGCAAGAAAGTTGAGTGGCTCGGCAAATGGGATGGTAAGAAGTTTATCGAGGCCAAAGCGCCCCAAGCTTCTACCGCAGCTTAAAACAAATACTGCTAAGCAGAAACGCAAAAGCCGAAACTTACCGAGGGGTGAGTTTCGGCTTTTGTGTTTTTTGGGGGAGCCACATTAAGTTAAGCTATTATTTCTTACTTCTTTGTTAATGTGCGAATACACATTTATATTCGCGCATTAATTTTTTATTATCTAACGTTTTAACTCTCTTTGAAATGAAAAATCTAGTTTTATTCCCCCTCCTTGCTATTTTTATTGCTGGTGTACTCAGTGCCCAAACCATTAGTTTCGCAGAAAAAGAAATTCTTTTTGCTCACCCCGAGGGCACTACTTTCAATAGCCTTGAATTTGACAGCCCTTATCTTCCATGTGATTACAATAATGATGGCTTTGTTGACTTTGTAGGAAAGAGAGGTTCCCAGGAACAGCTCATCTTGAAAGGTACGGCCGTTGATACTTTCCAGGAAGTAAATGTGCTCCCAGTTGGATCACCTTCTGCAAATGTGGTTTTTGACGTCTTGGATTTTGATCAGGATGGAGATGAAGATATTGTTGCCCAACGCTATCTCCTGATCAATGAAGGAGATGATCTTTTTTCTTTCCTTAACGTGGGTTTAGGACTGGGCTTTGGCTTTGAGGAATTTATTATTGGCGTAGCTGATTTTAATGGTGATGGCCTTTCAGATCTGTTGGTGTTAAAAGATATTTTCTTCGAAAATGAGGAAATAGCTATCCTCACCAACAATGGTGATGGCTCTTTTACCAAGTGCATAGTTTATGACCAAACAGATCGCATTGGTGACACCGAAATAGGCGATATTGATAATGATGGTGATCTGGATATTGTCACGAGTACGAGTAATAGCAATGGCACAATATTCCTGATGAGAAACGAAGGCAATTGTCAGTTTTCTACCAGTGAGATGATCTACGAAGGTTTCACGCCGCTTTCTAACCAAAGTATTGAGTTACACGACATGAATGGTGATGACCAACTAGATATCCTGGTTATCGGCTTCAGCTCTATCTTTATCTTTGAAAACACGGATGGCTTTGTAACCGAACCGTCTTTCACCAGTATCTCGACGGGACAAAACATTTTCTTTAATGTTGCCGATTTCAACAATGATAACAAAGCAGATCTCGCTGTTTTGACCGGAGTAAATTCCTTCAAAATCGAGGTCTTCGAAAACCTTGGCAACCTGACTTTTTCGTCGGCACTACTAGCCGCTCCCTTTTCTCTAGTTCCGGCTTTCAGCATCCCTGATTACAATTATTACGAACAGAACATGTGCCTCTATGATTACGACGGCAATGGTACGCTGGACATCATCTTTACCAATGGCTTCGGCCCCTTGGGCAGCAATAATGTTTCACTGGTACTGAATACAACCGAAGTGGTAAGCGTTGATGATATCTATGCAAATGCTACTGAGCTAGCCGTATTCCCAAACCCCGCAACCACCGAAATTAGCCTTCCATCCTCATTCAATACCAATGGTGATAAGGCCACCTTCTTCCAACTCATCAACATGAGTGGACAAACCCTAAAAAGCGGCTACCTGTCTGGTGCAAGCATTGAAATAAATGATTTGGCCGACGGTCAATACATCCTGCTATTGAATACGGATCGCGAGGTGTATCGTAGTAAATTCATCAAAAAATAACCTTCGCTGACCATTTTTCTGCTTAAGTTTTTAGCGGCTGTTTGAGTCTTTGCCTAGCAAATGGATTCAAACAGCCGCTTGTGTTAATTTAGAAAGGTTACGCCCAAAGCCCCCAGGCCGCAGAGCGGAAAGCTACTGTCAAAGCTAAAGTACTTGCCTTTATCCAGGGATAAAAGCAAGAAAAATCATTAGCTTTATAATAGAGTTGTTCTGCTGGAACAACTCTAATACTACTGACCTGATTATGAGATGGCACCCTGTTCAACTTACTATCCTGTCCTTGTTATTGGTGTTTTTTTCCTCTTGTGAAAAGCAGCAGCAGATCAGTGATCGGCACCCGCAGGAAATTGAACAAACTACTCAAAAGTATTTCAAGACAGGTGCTGGGAATCAAATACTTACGGGTATACCCGTAAAAATCAAAGGCAAAGTCATTGGGCTAACTCCCCAAACATTGCAACAGCACATTCCTGTAAACATTGAAACGGAGACGGTGGCGTTTGCCAATAAGCAGGTTATCGCAGGAAACCCGACGGTCATTAAAGCCTCCCCGAAGGTTCTTTCGAAAAAAGCTGACCGAAGGGATACGCTCGTGCCTGCTAAGGGCAGAAAAATAACTGCATCAATACCAGTCCCACTCCAGGTCTTGCCAGCAAAAACAGAAGACGATGCTATTAGCGATATCCGCTACTGGAGCCTTGATCAAAATCTAAGTACTGCCTCTTTCTGGACCATGGCCCAGGATCGACGCGGAGATTTATGGCTCGGGTCATTAGGAGGTGGAGCGATTCGGTTTGATGGTATCCATTTTGAGCATTTTACCACCAAAGAAGGACTAGTAAGTAACCATGTATTTGCTATCCTTGAAGACCGTAAAGGAAATATTTGGTTTGGTACCCAAGACGGAGGAGTGAGTAAATTTGATGGCACCACTTTCACAAATTTCAACACCGAAAATGGCTTACTGCATAATTTTGTCCTCTGCCTCTTGGAAGATCACCAGGGCAACATCTGGATGGGCACTCGGGGTGGCTTAAGTCGTTATGATGGCAATGGCTTTGTTCATTTCACTGCCGGGAATGGACTGCTTTACAATGAGGTCATTGCCCTTTTTGAAGACAGTAAGCAGCAACTGTGGATTGGAACCGGAGAAGGAACGGGTATCTACCGATTTCACGAGGGAACTTTCACACACTACAATATAGGAATGGGCAAAGGAGACAATGATGCCCACTCAATTATAGAGACTCGTGATGGTAATTTATGGTTCGGAACCTGGGGAGGTGGCGCCGTAAAATACGATGGTACAAATTTTTACAAATTCACTACAGATCAAGGTTTAAGCAGTAACAATGTGCTCTCCATTTTTGAGGATAAACAAGGCTCCCTCTGGTTTGGAAATATGCGGGGAGGAGTCACTGAATACAATGGACAGACCTTTGTCCACTATACCGATGATAGTGGCCTGAGTAGCAACAATGTCCGCTATATCCTACAGGATGATCAAGAAAACATCTGGGCTTGCACCTGGGACACCGGTATAAACAGGATCAGTAAATCAGGTTTCCAACAATTCATCAACAGCGATAAATTAGGAAAAACCCAAATTGACCCCATTACCGTTGATCAAAAGCAACAGCTCTGGCTAGCCACTGACTTGGGTTTCAGTCGTTTTGACGGCGATAGCTTCAAACATTATCAAAGTGCTAAGAGCATCATCCGTGAAGGCGTACTCACTATTTGCGAAGACGATCAACAAAACATCTGGCTGGGAGCCGGTGGCGGCGTCAGTAAATTTAACGGAACAGAACTAACGGACTTCACCCGAGCCTCGGGGCTTCTTGTAGGCGATGTTCGGGCTATTCATCAAGATCAGCACGGACAAATGTGGTTTGGTGGTTTTGCTAGTGGAATCGTCCAGTTTAACGGGGACCGTTTCCTACAATTTACCGAAGCGGAAGGTTTCCCAAGCAATGACCTTAATTGCATCTATGAGGACAAAGCAGGACACCTTTGGTTTGGCACTCAGGGTGGAGGTGTTAGCAGATTTGATGGTACTCATTTTATCCATTACACCACCAATGAAGGCCTCAGCAATAACTTTGTGCAAGACATTCTTGAAGACCACGAGGGGAACATCTGGTTGGGCACCAAGGATGGCTTGAATAAGTTTGATGGGCAAACATTCACTTCCTTTTACACCCAGGATGGCCTGAGCCACAATACTATTTATTCGCTTCTGCTCGACGAGGCAGACAAGCTATGGGTAAAAACACCCAGAGGAATCAGCCTGCTGGTGGAAACATCAGCAAAGGCGGTTAGTGCTGAAGCCCATGAAGAAAAGAAATTTAATTTCATTAACTACAACAAAGAAGACGGCTTGAAAGCGTCTGATCTGACTGCAAATAATTTACTCCTCTATCGTCAAAACCACCTCTTGGTAGGCACTGACAATGGACTGAAATCAATAAACCCGAACCAATACCAATCAGCGCAGTATCCTCCCCGACATTTAAAGCTTACTAACCTGGAAATCAATCAATCATTCGTAGACTATCAAGGACTTTTGGCAGGCACTACACAAATTGAAGCCCCTGCAATGAGTAAGCTTACAGCTGAATCGAGTGCTCCATTTTACAACTTACCCCAGCAATTAGTACTGCCTCATCAGTTGAACCATCTAACTTTTCATTTTTCGGCAATCGACTGGTCAGCACCCGCTAAAATTCGATACAGTTATAAACTGGAAGGAATTGACCAGCATTGGAGTCTTGCGCAGGGAATAGCCAAAGCCGACTACAGAAACCTACCCACAGGTTACTTCACCTTAAAAGTAAAGGCTGTGGGGATGTCGGGGATCTGGAGCCCTCCCATCAGTTATTCCTTTCGTATTCGTCCTCCCTGGTGGAAAATGTGGTGGGCTTATGCCATTTACCTCACCGTCTTGTGTTTACTGTCTTATCGTTTTTACCAGTTCATGTTGTCTCGTAAGTTAGCCATAGCAGAAAAAAATCGATTGCAGGAAATCAATGCATTAAAAAGCAGCATCTACACGAATGTCACCCACGAATTCCGGACGCCACTGACCGTTATCAATGGAATGGTCGAAGAATTAGAAAAAACGCAACAATCTGAAGTGATCCTCAGGACGCAGGTCATCAAAACCCACAGTAAGCGCTTGCTGGACATGGTAAACCATTTGATGCAACTCGCAAAACTGGAAATACAGAAAGAGACCTTGAACCTTGAACAAGGTGACATCATAGCCTACCTGGGTTACATTGTCGCTTCACACGAATTGATGGCCCAAACAAAGAACATTGATCTCCATTTTTCGGCTCAACCAGATAAGTTATGGATGGATTTTGATGCCCAGAAAATAACCACCATCCTTACGAATCTCATTGCTAACGCTACCAAATTCACACCAAAAAATGGAGAAATATCGGTAAATGCAGAAAAAATAGCGCAAGCTGGCAAACCGTATTTGATGATCAAAGTAGCCGACAATGGCGTAGGTATCGCAGCAAATGAATTGCCATTGATTTTCAACAAGTTCTACCAGGCTAGCTCCAAGACAAAATATACCGGTACGGGTATAGGACTAGCCTTGGTAAAAGGCTTGGTTCTTCTGATGGATGGCCATATTGATGTTCAGAGTGCCTTGAACGAAGGAACTACTTTTTCGATTGTATTGCCTGTTCAGCAAAAGACGACCTTGGCGGAAGTGCCAAACCATCCAACGAAGTTTCCTGCTGCAACAATAGAAGCGGCCGATCCCCATACAAATGGTACTGACGATGAACAGCCTTTGGTCTTGATCATAGAAGACAATGTTGACATTGTGAATTACCTGCAAAGTTGCCTTCGGGAAGAAGCATATCAAGTCCTGATCGAATACAATGGTTTGGAAGGTATGGCAACTGCTTTTGAGGCAGTACCCGATCTTATTATCACGGATATCATGATGCCAGGGATAGACGGCTACGAATTGTGCCGACGATTAAAAGAAGACGAGCGCACCAACCATATCCCTATCATCATGCTGACCGCCAGGGTAGCAATGGATGAAAAGATCGCTGGCCTGGCAGCAGGAGCCGACGCTTATATCACCAAACCTTTTGAAAAAAGAGAAGTACTCATCCGCCTGGAAAAACTCCTCCATCTCAGAAAAACCTTACAGCAAGTCTACCTCACCGAGCTTAAAGCCAGCTTTGAATTAAACCAGATCAATAAGCATTCAAAACATCCGTTTATTCAAAAAGTAGAACAGGAGATATTATCCAATCTTGCCAACGAAGACTTTTCGGTCAACGAGCTTTCTCGTGCACTGCTTTTGAGTCGCTCACAACTCAATCGTAAGATCAAGGCTGCAACGGGCATGAATACGTCTATTTTTATTCGGCATATCCGACTACTGGAAGCCAGGAAACTATTGCAATCATCCAGCTACACAGTTTCTGAGGTTGTCTACGCGGTGGGGTTCAATTCACCCGCCTACTTCTCACAAGCTTATAAGCATGAATTCGGGCATAACCCCAGTGAAGAAACAAAGTAATCAGAAGCTTTCTTCTATGTATTCTTCTGCCGATCCCGGCATGCGTCCTCAGTGATAAGGAATGCTTTCTTAGTGAAAGTCGGCAAGGTCTTGGTGCTATAACTTTGAGCTGCATTCATTTATCAACAAAATACATCAAGATGGAATTCACGAAATATGCTTCCTTATTGCTGATTACGACCCTGGGATTGATTACCTGCACCGACAATACGGTGGACCCTCCGCAACCCCAAGCGGTCATTGAAGAATTTACCTTTGCCCCCAGTGGAATTAACCGGGGGAAAATTTATCTGCCGGCCTCTTACGCAGCAAATAAAAGTATCCCTGTTATCTATCTGTTAGACCACCAAGAGGTAGCCTTCAATGTAGCAACTGATGAATTTCAGCAGGTTATCAACGGCGTAAACCAAATTGCCGATTTTGATGCTATTGTGGTCACTTTAACAGAAAAGTTACCAACCGCAAATCATAATTTTTATCCCGAATATTTTGAACTCTACAAAACATTAGCGGCGTATGTAGACAATAACTATGAGTCGAATGGATCAAAAACACTCATTGGCAGAGGCGATGCCGCAGGGATTATCCTGGTCAACATGTTCAATGAAAGTGGAGCTTCTCACGGATTTAAAAACTTCGTAGCCACAGACCCATTTATCGATTACATCTCCTATCTGAATAGTATTATTCCCAGTGATAATTTCCCAATGGATAAAAGCGACATGAAGCTCCATTATTCCTTTACCGAGAATTATGAATTGGACCGCAACAGACTTTTTATTGACCGAGTCAATAATAAAAACTATCCATGGCTAAGCTTTAGTGCTGAAGAGTATCCCAACCTTCTCTACGAAGAAGATTATCCGACCATCTATGCTGATGGACTCAAATTTATTTTTGACAACTAGACTTATCCTCAAACTGATCTATCAGGAGGGAAAGCTACGGCGGTGCAGAAAGTCACCGCCGTAGCTATTGTAAAGGCGGGGCCTTAAGCCTGCGACTGAATAAAGCAGCCCGCTAGCCCTTTTGGGGTAAAAAAAGTAAACTGATATTTCCTGGACGACTTCACTAGCTTTTTGAGCCCTGCTTATTCTTTGCCCGAAAGTTATCCGTGAGGCTATGACAATTAGGGCATAAGATTTGCAGATTTTCTAAAAGATGGTTCGTGCGACAGATAAACAAAAAAAGGCTTTCCACGAAAGTGGAAAACCTTTTTTTTGAAATTTGTACCCGGAGCGGGGGTTGAACCCGCACTTCCGTTATGGAAACAGGATTTTAAGTCCTGCGTGTCTACCAATTCCACCATCCGGGCGGCAAACTTGTATGGCTCCAGCGTTTTGGAGCGACGCAAAAGTACAAAAATCTGTATTATTCAAAAGCAATTAACAAAAATCTGTGAAAAATAATTCCATCGGTACTTCGACGAAAGTCTGTAGTTGGATGCGGGCTTGCTTCGCGCCCTTGTGGTGGAGGGTATAGAGATGGAAAGACCAATGTTCATTAATTTCCAATATAAGACTAATGACACATCGGCGCGTTGTTCAACGCTTCCCACAAATCAAAGGAGGCGGGCAGTTGGAATTGTAGTGCGCGCCAGATTAGGAATACCCCCATCAGGGTGAGAACGACAGGATAAGCTTTGCGCAAATATTTCTGGATCTTCATCCCTGACAGGTGCCCTAGCAAGGTGACAGCCAGCAACAACGGCAAGGTACCCAAGCCGAAAGCCACCATGTAAAATACGCCAGACTGCCAGCTAGCTGTCGTAAGCGCACCCGCTAAGGCCAGATACACCAGGCCACAAGGTAAAAGTCCGTTCAGCATACCCAGCGAAAAAATGGCGGGAAGCCCCGTCTTCTTGACCACGCGAGCAAATGCACTTTTTAAACGCAAATAAAAGCTTGACAATAAAGGTGTTGACCAGATCTTTAGTTCTACTTGCACGGAAAACAAACCAATCACAACCAGCAGGGCTCCCAGCAGCAAGGTCAGCCAGGATTGGAGGCCTACCAGGAATACGCCCTTGCCCAGAAAGCCCATTAAAGCTCCCAAGGTAGCATAAGTGACGATCCGGCCAGCATTGTACAACAACAGACGCCCTACCCTACTCCCTTGCTGACCAAATGGCAGCGCCATCGCCAGTGGCCCACACATGCCAACGCAGTGTAAGCTACCAAGAAGACCGAAGGTGAAGGCGGTGATTAACATGGTTTGTTGGTTGTTGGTTGATGGTTGTTGGTAACCCTTACACTTTTCCAACTTTCACAATGACTACCTTAAGTCAACAATCTTTTCAGCAAAATAGGGCGTGCCAGCAGCGTCCCAGTAGACTTTTACTTTCCAGCGGCCTACGGGTAGCTTTGCCATTTGCACATTCATCTCCCCGGCGTCATTTAATGCGATGGGCAGTTGCCAATCCATGGACTTGTCATCAGGGCGATAAAAGGCCACCTGTCCTGTGGTAGTAGCAGCTAAGTCTTTTGGAAAAGTAAGTAGAAGCTGCTTTTCATCACGCTGCCATTTCATGCCCAATGGTTCCTTCAGTTGGGCGGAGTTTGCCAAACGGTCGTACTGATTTTGGTAAGCCAAGTCCTCTTCGTAGTAATTATCAACGACCAGGCTGTGATCAACCTTGGTGGATTCGTACACCGAAAAAAACAAGACCGAGGCAAAAAGGACGTAGAAGACGAATATGCCTGTTCCCCAATTGAATTCAATTTTCATAGTTTACTTTTTTTAGAACATTTGCCGCAGAAGCACGGATTTTTTTTTAGCCACTAAAGCACGAAAACACGGAATTGCACAGAAGCTTTTTTTAGCCGCTAAAGCACGGAATTGCACAAAATATTTTTTTTGTGATTTTTAGTGCCTTAGTGTTTTTGTAGCTCCCTGGCTAAAAAACTACTTGATCGGTCCCAAGAAATTGGTCTCCGTAGATTCCAAGAGCTTATCGCCTTCCCATAGTTCTATTTTGATGGATTGTTTACGTTCTTTCACCTTGTCCTCAGGGAGTAAAATGAAAAAGGCACCTTTAACCATCTTATCAGGAGTCAGCTCAGGGGCATCACCGATGAACTGGATTTTTGCCTCTGGATGATCCGGAAAGCGAAACTCCGGTACGTACAAATTCTCCGTTTTATTAAACAACTGGTAGTTGTACAAATTACTGATCTCTCCCTCTTCGGTTTCGTAATAGAGTTTACCCGGGGTACGCAATATAACGGCTTCAACATTGGTACGCCCGGCAAAGAGGATGATATTCACGATGATCAAAACCCCCAAGGCGATAGAATACGCGATAGCGCGAGGCGTAAATATTTTACGACTTTGTTGCAGGATGCCATTATGGCTATCATAGCGAATAAGCCCTTTAGGTCGATCAATCTTGACCATGACTTCATCGCAGGCATCCATACAGGCGGTACAGTTCACACATTCGAGCTGCACCCCGTCGCGAATATCAATACCCGTAGGGCATACCTGCACACAAAGTGTACAGTCGATACAGTCTCCCAATAGCTGCAAGGGCGCTTCTTCCTCTACCCCGGTCGAGGCATCGGAAGCGGCCACGGCAGCCTGTATTCCAGCTATAGGATTGGCCTTTTTGGCCGGCGTGCGTTTCTTTTTACCGCGAGGTTCTCCTCGAACAAAATCGTAGGCAACCAGGATAGTATCATTGTCAGTAAGCACCCCTTGCAAGCGGCCATAAGGGCAAATCGTAGTACAAACCTGTTCCCTCAAGCTCGCAAAAACGAAGTAGAAGGCACCCGTGAAGGCAATCATCGCGAAAAAGCCGCCGAGGTTCTCCCCCGGTGGTGATGTGACGATAGCAAACACGCGCTCAGGACCGATCAAATAGGACAAAAAGGTGTGTGCAATCAATACGGCCACCAAGATGAATAAAGCTTGCTTGAGCGTTTTCTTCCTGATCTTTTCCGCCGTCCACGGCGCGTTGTTCAAGCGTCGTTGCGCACTGGCATCACCTTCAATCCAGTACTCAATTTTGCGGAAGACCATCTCCATAAAGATCGTCTGTGGGCATACCCAACCGCAAAAAAGCCTTCCAAATACCACCGTAAACAGTGCAATAAATACCACCAGGGTAAGCATTGCGACTACAAAAAGGTAGAAATCCTGTGGCGTGAAGTGCATCCCGAATAGATAGAAATCACGCCCCAGAATATCCAGGCGAATGAGTGGATTGCCATTGATTTTTACAAAAGGCAAGCCAAACAATACGGCCAGTAATACCCAGCTGACGTAAGTACGCGCATTGGTCCAGGGGCCTTTTGGCTTTTTGGGGTAGATCCAGATGCGTTTACCGTCACTATCAACTGTTTTGATAGAATTCCGGTATTCTTCCGTGTCGTTTATTTCGTTCGCGTTCATGACTTTTCGCCGCTCTTTACGATGGTTTCCGCTTTGTTATTATTCGTTCATCCCCAGCTGGTCGTCAGCTGTTGCATCCGTAGCTTCTTCTTTCGCTGGCTGGTACAAATCACCTTCAGGATCCTTAGGATTGGGCGGATTGGTACCTACGAGGGTCAGAATGTAGCTGGCTACACGCTGCATATCGCTTGAGCGCAACTGGCTCTTCCAGGAAATCATCCCTTTCTCCGGTACACCGTATTTGATGGTTTTGAAGACATCATTGATGCTCCCGCCGTGGATAAAGTAATTGTCCGTCATGTTGGGTCCTACCCCACCCTGTCCTTCAGGGCCATGGCAAACCGCACACTTGTTCAGGAAAATGCTGGCTCCCAAAGCCAACTCATTTTCATCTTCTAACATCACCACCGTATTCTCATCCACCTGGTCAGCTTGTTGCGCCAGGTAAGCCTTAACTTCTTCTTCCGCTTGCTCCACATCGGCAATGTACTGCTCAGATGAAGACAAGCCTTTGTCGGCAATATGGTAGTAAGAAAAATAAACAACCCCGATGATGATCGTAGCGTAGAACAAGCCCACCCACCAAGGCGGAAGAATGTTGTCCAATTCGCGAATACCATCATAATTATGGTCGAGCATAACGTCGGCTTCCTTCTCAACAGGTACGGCCTTGGTCATGTCTTTGTACCAACGCTGCCATAAGCTTTGCTTGTGTTGGATCGCCACTTTTTCAGCAACCTCAATACCGTGTTCTTGCAAAACCCTGATCCGGTTGAGTTCCATCAACTGGTTGTTCAGGTGGAAAATAGCAGCAATCGCGCCAATGACAGCAACCGCCCCAACGAGGAGAACCAGGTTTTCGTAGGTCCAGGACAACCAGTCGGTACTCGCTACTGCTGCTTGGGCTACATCTCCTTCGTTTGCGTAAGCCGACCCCAGCATGCACAGCAAGAGAAAAGTCAGGCTAAATTTTATAATATTCGTTTTCATAACAAAAACTTATGGGTGTCTTATTTAATATTTTCTTCGTCCAAAGGCAGCTCTGCCATGTGTTGTACATAGGCTTTGCTTTTGCCCCAGATCGCGATCGCACTGATGGCAAACATCAAAAAGAAGGTAATCAGTGAAAAGATGGCCATCCAATTGATGCTTTGTTCACCACTGGCAAGGATATATTTGTACATGGTATTTTGATTTTTTCATTGGTAAATTATGGCTGGCAGTTTCCTCCTGCCAGCCATCTGGAAGGTGGTTATTATTATTCTGCCTTTGCTTGCGCTGGTGGTTTAATATCCGTGCCTAAACGCTGGAGGTAGGCAATCAGGGCTACGATTTCCTTGTTGGCCAAACCTTCCATCTCAATGCCGTCTTTTTTCAAGCTGGCAGCAATACCGGCAGCTTGCGTTTTGGCATCTTCAACGGCATTTTCAATGTACTCATCCGTGTAAGGGGTACCCAAAGTCTTGAGTGTTTTGAGCTTCGCAATGGTCATCCCCAAATCCAGGTCATCTTCAATGAACCAGGGGTACGGAGGCATGATGGATCCCGGTGAAGTACTCGTAGGGTCGTACATGTGGTTGAAGTGCCAGCTATCCGGGTATTTTCCACCCAAGCGGTGTAAGTCTGGCCCCGTACGCTTACTACCCCACAAGAAGGGACGATCGTAGATAAATTCTCCAGATTTTGAGTACTCCCCATAGCGTTCGGTTTCACTACGGAACGGACGTACCATTTGTGAGTGACAGCCCAAACAACCTTCGCGGATATACATATCACGACCTTCCAGCTCCAGAGCGGTATAAGGTTTAATGCTCTCGATTTTAGGAACATTATCGTCGATGGTCACCATTGGGAAAATCTCCACCAGACCACCAATCAAGATGGCAACCGTAGCACCAATCAACAATTGAACAGGACGACGCTCAATCCAACGGTGCCAGTATTCTCCTTTATGGCCGCCCGTAAAGACTACCTCACGACCCGGAGCCTGCACTTCTTCATCACCAATAAATTGGCCCGTACGCGCAGTTTTTACCAGGTTGTACATCATAACGAATACCCCAACCAGGTAGATGGCTCCACCGATTACCCGCAACTTGTACATCGGCAAAATTTGGGTGACCGTCTCCAGAAAGTTACCATACTTCAGGATGCCTTCTGGCAAAAACTCTTTCCACATCAAACTCTGGGTCCAACCGGCCCAATACAAGGGGATAGCGTAAAACAGGATACCCAAAGTACCAATCCAGAAGTGGGCATTCGCCAGTTTGGTCGAGTACAATTTATTGCCGTAAAGGCGAGGAAACAGCCAGTACAACATCCCGAAGGTCAACATCCCGTTCCAACCAAGGGTACCAATGTGTACGTGACCAACTGTCCAGTCGGTATAGTGGCTAATCGCATTCACGCTCTTGATAGACAACAGTGGTCCTTCCAGGGTAGACATACCGTAGGCCGTAACGGCGACCACCATAAATTTCAGTACAGGGTCGGTACGAACCCGGTCCCAGGCACCGCGCAGGGTGAGCAGACCGTTGAGCATCCCCCCCCAACTAGGAGCGATCAGCATCAAAGAAAAAGCCATGCCTAAAGACTGTGCCCAATCAGGCAAAGAAGTATAAAGCAAGTGGTGAGGCCCTGCCCAGATGTAGATAAAAATCAAAGCCCAGAAGTGGATAATCGAAAGGCGGTAAGAGTATACTGGGCGGTTAGCAGCTTTAGGAATAAAGTAGTACATCAAACCCAGGTAAGGGGTCGTAAGGAAGAAAGCTACGGCGTTGTGGCCATACCACCACTGCACCAGCGCATCCTGTACACCCGCAAAAACCGGGTAGCTCTTCCACATAGAAACGGGAAGTTCCAGGTTGTTGCCAATGTGCAGTACCGTCACCGTTACCCAGGTGGCAATAAAGAACCAGATGGCAACATAAAGGTGTTGCTCACGGCGCTTGAGGATGGTACCAAACATATTGATACCAAATACCACCCAAATAGCGGCAATCGCAATATCAATAGGCCATTCCAATTCAGCATACTCGTGCGAACTGGTGATGCCCAGTGGCAGGGTGATCGCAGCAGCGAGGATAATGGCTTGCCAGCCCCAGAAGTGAATGTTGCTCAGTAAATCACTGTACATTCTGGTTTTAAGCAAACGCTGTAGGGAGTAGTAAACACCCGTAAAAATACCATTACCTACGAAAGCGAAGATAACGGCATTGGTGTGAAGGGGGCGAATCCGGCCGAAGGTGGTTTCGGCAAAACCCAGGTTAAATATCGGCCAGACCATCTGTAGTGCTGCGAGCAGTCCTACGGTCATACCGACGATCCCCCAGATCGCAGTGATGTAAGCAAATTTTCTTACAATGCGATTGTCATAGCTGAAGGTTTCCAAGTTTGACATACATGCTAAAATTATTCCAGTAAAACTGGGATTAAAGTTGATTATTCCTTTGTTGTTTCATCGTCGAAAAGCATACGCACCGAAGGCGTATAATCATCGTCGTATTGGCCGGAGCGCACTGCCCAAAAGAAAGCGGCTAAAAAACCAAGTGCTACGATAAGGCTCAGCACAATGAGAAAAAAGATGATATTCATAGAACTTCCTTTTAGGTTTACTTCAAAATTCGACTGCAAGGTAATAGCCCCTCCAACTGGCCCGGATGACAATTATCTGACATCATAGTGACATTTGTCACCTCCTTAAATGCGGCTTTATCTGGTTGAAAAAAAGGTTGGTCCCAAGGACGCCTACCACCGCAATGGTAACGGAACTCAAGGGCATGAGAATAGCTGCAATTAAAGGAGACAGTAGTCCTTGAACGGCAAAACTCAAGCCGATCACGTTATAGATGAAAGCAAGTACAAATGCCGCGTAGACCAGGTGTATGCTCTGCTGCCCGTAGTGCATGATGCTTCTCAGGTTTACAAACTGATTGCTCCCTAAAATGACATCACAGGCGGGCGTGAAATTGTTTACATCCTCGGTGACAACCAGACCTACTTCACTTTGCTGCAAGGCACCAGCATCATTAAGGCCGTCGCCAATCATCAAGACTTTTTTGCCTTGGGCCTGAAGGCTTTTTATGAACGCCAGCTTATCGTGCGGACTTTGCTGAAAATGGAGGTGATCCGCAGGAAAAAAGGCTTCCAGCTGCGCTCGTGAGGCGTCATTGTCTCCCGATAATAGGTAGAGGTCATATTTTGCAGACCAGTCCTTTAATATCTCTTCAACTCCTGAACGGTACTGGTGCTTGACCACAAAGGGCCCAATGGTCTCAGCACCAATCTTCACCCAGGTGCCAGCTTCTTGTGTTGCTAAGTCCAAAAACGAAGCCGTACCCAAAGCAACCGACACTCCGGCTATTTTCGCTTGTAAGCCACGGCCAGCTAGCTCTTTAAAATCAAGCACCTCCAGGCGCTTTACCGTTGGCCAAAAAGCTGCAATTAATCGGCTAATGGGATGGGAAGACTGGCTTGCCAGGGACTTGATAATCGCTTTATCCTTTTCGGAAATATGCTCAGGTACCAACAACTGCTCTTTGCCCGCTCCCGAAGTAAGCGTACCTGTTTTATCAAACACAATGGTGTCTACATCGTAAAGTGATTCCAGCACACTGGTATTCTTGATGTATACTTCGTTTTTCCCTAAAAGCCGCAAGGCATTGCCCAAAGAGAAAGGCACCGACAAGGCCAGCGCACAAGGACAAGCAATGATCAGTACTGCCGTGAAAGCATGTAAAGCAATGCGATGGTCTATAGGCCACCAATAGGCAATGGTCAGCAAAGCGACGACCAAGACCGTAGGTGTAAAGTACTTGCCAATTTTTTCCAAAAGCTGACTGCTGCCTGGAACGTAAGCCTTTCGAAAAGCTTCATCGTTCCAAAGTTGGGTGAGGTAACTCTGAGACACGGCCTTTGATAAACGAACGGTAATCTCCCCCCCGGTTTGACGGCCTCCCGCAAAAAGCTGGGCCCCAGGTTGATGCCTGACGGGGTCGGCTTCGCCCGTCACAAAACTATAATCCAGGCGTGCTTCGCCGGAAATCAACTCGCCATCGGCAGGCAAAAGGCCATTATTGGTGATGCGTATTTCATCTCCCACCGCAAGCTGATCCAGTGTGATACTCGACCACTCCTCACCTTGCCGGCGCATGACTGCGATGGGAAAATAACTTTGGTAATTGCGCTCAAAAGACAGCTGATGATAGGTGCGTTGCTGAAACCAGCGGCCGATCAAAAGAAAAAACACCAATCCCGCCAAGCTATCCAGATAACCGGGTCCCAGCTCGGCAACTATCTCAAAAACAGAGCGTAAAAACAATACGGCTATCCCCAGACTAATGGGCACATCAATATTGAGCTGACGCTGGCGCAAACTCTGCCAGGCTGATAGCCAGTACGATTTGGCGCTGAACAAAAGCACCGGTAGCACCAGCAAGATATTGAGGTAGCCAAACCAGCGTTGAAAAGCTAAATCTTTAAGACCAAAATATTCAGGAAAGCTCAAAAGCATGATATTCCCAAAAGCAAAACCCGCTATCCCCAACTGATAAGCAAAGGTGCGATCAATGACGGGTGCTTGCGTCGTATTCAGTTTATCCATTTGCAAGCGTGGCGCGTAGCCTATTCGGGAAAGCAACTCTACCAATTGCCTCAAGCTGATCTTTTGGGGATCGATTTGCAGATAGGCTTCCTGGGCCATGAAATTCACCTGACTCTTTAATACCCCCGCATCCAAACGGTACAAATGCTCCAGCAACCATATACAAGAGGTACAGTGAATCTGAGGCAAGTGAAAAGTGACTTTCAACTGGTGCTCGTCCTGGTAATCGCAAATCTTTGCAATAGCAGCGGGCTCATCGAGCCAGGCATAATCCTCCCGAGGGCGGGTGCGCAAAGTATTGCCTGGCGCAGCTTCCAGACGATAAAAGGTATCTAGCTGATTTTCGGAGAGCAGCTCGTAAACCGTCTTACAGCCTACGCAGCAAAATTGCTTGTCACCAAGCTGAATGAGCTCCTCTTCACAAGGCTCTCCGCAATGGTAGCAACTGTTGCTGTCCAATGTGTTGGTGCTTTGGTCTTCCACAGTATGATCAAGGAGGATGGGCATTTGTTAGTTTGTTGATGGTTGATGGTTGATGGTTGGTAGTTGATGGTTGATTGTTGGTTCTGACTTTTGGTGCGGGGTGAATACTTCCGACTTTCAGTGCTAGGTGCGGGGTGTTAGTAACATCCTACCTTCGTTACTTAACCCTTACACCCTTACACTTTTCCAACTTTTACACCTTAACATGGCTCAAAAGTAATGGGGAGACGAATGTCCGCGTGTGCGGTAAATCACAAGCAGGGGTGACTTTTGTCACCGCTCTCTTTTTCGTGCTTAGGCTACTTTTGCCCACAGCAAAACAATCCTTATTATGGGTCTTCAACTCTTAGACAAATACAATATTCCTGCGCCACGCTATACCAGCTACCCAACGGTGCCCAACTGGACGGAACCAGGGCCTGCACCAAAAGACTGGTTAAATAGTGTACGGGTAGCTTATCAAGAGCAGGGTGTGGTCAACCTATACATTCACCTCCCCTACTGTGAGCAGCTTTGTACGTATTGCGGTTGTAATAAACGAATCACCAAAAACCACGCGGTGGAACGCCCTTACCTGGATAGTGTGCTGGAAGAATGGAGCATGTACGTGACGGCATTAGGAGAAAAACCCGTCATTCAGGAATTACACCTCGGAGGGGGTACGCCTACCTTTTTTGCTCCGGAAAATCTCGATTATCTGCTACGGGGTATTTTTGCGAAAGCCCGTATTGCCAAAGACCATCGTTTCAGTTTTGAAGCGCACCCGAACAGTACTACCAAAGCGCATTTGGAAACCTTACATCAGCATGGTTTTGACCGCATCAGTATTGGCGTCCAGGATTTTGGGCAGGATATCATGACCTTGATTAACCGCCGACAATCTACCGAAGAGATTTACCGCGTGGTAGCGGACAGCCGAGAGATAGGATATACCTCGATTAATTTTGACCTGATTTTTGGCTTGCCGCGGCAGTCTATCCAACATATTCTTACCAATATTGAACACCTCCAGAGGTTGAGACCGGAGCGGATCGCATTCTACAGCTACGCCCACGTGCCCTGGAAAAGCCCGAGCCAACGCGCTTACGACGAGCATGACCTTCCACGCGGCGCGGCCAAGCGGGAGCTTTACGAAACGGGAAAACGTTTTCTTTTGGAGATGGGCTACGAAGAAATTGGCTTTGATCACTTTGCCCTGCCGGGAGATGAATTGCTGACTGCTTTTCAGGAACAGCGCTTGCACCGGAATTTCATGGGCTATACGGCGCACGATACCCGGCTGAATATTGCTTTGGGAGTGTCGGGCATCAGCGACAGCTGGTCGGCATACGCCCAAAATGAAAAGAAAATCGAGACTTATCAGGCTCGCATTGCGGCGGGAGAATTGCCCATCATCAAGGGGTATTTGCTGAAAGAAGAGGAGCAAATTATCCGTCGCCACATTCTTAATATCATGTGTACGGAGACCAGTTCCTGGTCGGATCAGGCACTGCAATGCCAAGACTTATACCGTGGTATCGAAAGACTAACAGAAATGATCGCAGACGGACTGCTGACCATTGACCACCAAACACTGAAGGTTACACCCGCCGGGCGCCCTTATCTACGCAACATCTGCCTGGCTTTTGACCAACATTACTGGAAACAAGCAGTAGGCAAAGGGCAGTTTAGTGAGGTGGTTTGATTTTTTCACTACATAGACACCTAATAATAGAGAAATCAAGTGTCTATGTAGTGAAAAATCCTCTTACTCCACCTTCACCAATTCCCCATTCTGATCCTGAACGATGAAGGCACCGTTCCAGCCAGCTGTACGTGCACGTTGGCGGATAGCACGCGCATCGGCCAGGGTGGCAATGTTACTTACCAACATGAGCGTCAAATTACTCTTCTGCCGAGTGGTGATTGCACCCAGGGTTTCAGCTTTGCTGCGATCAAAATACTCGGGCTTGGAGTAAGCTCCCAATTGTACCATGTAAGCCCCTGTTGAAGCGACAGGAGGATTAGGGTTGGTCACTGGGCTTGGTGTAGTTCCTGTATTTCCAGCAGTTGTACTGCCAGCTTCCGTAACGATGAAAGCATCATTGTACCCGCGTCCTTTGACATTACGCAAGGCTTGCTCCGCTTGCTCGCGGGAGGTAAAGACTCCCAGGCGGACTTTGTAGCGGCTGCCATCTTGTACGGCGTACACTTGTCCCAGATTGCTCAAGTCGCCGAAGCGGCTCAGGTCGGCCTTGCTCAGTGCTGCCAATTGAATCGCATAACCAGGTTGTACGGTGGTTCCGGTGCCACCACCACCGGGCGTGACGGGTGTAACGGGGTTAGGCGTGACGGGTGTAGTACCGTTATTCGAACTGGAGGTACCAGGCTGCATACCTATTACCCCCAGTACGCTACGGTTGCGGCCATCCTCCACGGGTAAACCGAAGAGAATATCCTGGTAGCCCGGGTTGGTGATCAAATAATCATAAGTAGTATACGGAACCATAGCGATATAGTAATCGCCATTGATATCGGTTGTGGTTTCCGACTGGCTGCCTGTGGTACGATTGGTGACTTTTACTTTTACGCCCTGCAAAGGAATCCGGGTAGCGTAATCTACTACTTTTCCGACGTACGTTTCGTTGATTTTGGTCAGGTTGACAATCACTTCTTTTTGCTCTCCTTGACCTGTTGTTGCTAGCGGCACCATGGCACTCACATAGCCATCTTTGCGAATGACCAGGTTGCAGTTCAAGCCCTGCATGGCCTGAAAAGTATAGAGCCCTTCGGTACCCGCCTGGTAAGCCCCTTCGCCACATTCAACAAAATCAACGACAGCATTCGCCACGGGCGAACCATCAGCGGCATTTTTAATGACCAAAGTGATATTGTCTGCTGAGCGAGTTACACGATATACATCTTCATTACCACTCCCCCCAGTACGGTTACTTACTACGTAGCCGAGGTTGCGCGTGTCATCAAAGCTGTAGCTGTAATCATCTCGTGGTGAGTTGATGGCTGCTCCCATGTGGAAAATCTGTGTCCATCGACCATTTTCCGGCTGCGACCGGAAGACATCGAATCCACCGAGTCCGTGGTGCCAATCCGAGGAGAAGTACAGGTTCACCCCATCGAAGAAAGGTGTCATTTCATTACCCGGAGAGTTGACTACTGGGCCAAGGTTCTCTGGTGTACTCCAGGAGTTGCCCACCAGGTAAGAGACGTAAATATCGTATCCACCAAACCCGTCTGGACGATCAGAAGCAAAATAGATGCCGCGTCCATCAGGCGTGTAAGTCGCAAAGCCCGTTGAGTATTCTGATCCATTGAAAGGAAAAGGCTTTACATTGTTCCACTCTCCACTAGAGGTAACATTGGCCTGAAACAAGGCCAGCTGCATTCCACTTGAAGGAATCTGACGTGTTCCATCAATAAAATTATTACGGGTAAAGATCACCTTGGTACCATCGGGTGAGTAAGAAACCGGGCCTGGATTACCGCCGTCTACAGTGTACCCATTTCTCAACAGGTAAGGAATAGCAAGGAAACGATCTTGTCCAATCGTCGCCACCAGCAAGCTATTTCCAGCAGCACCAGAAAAAGTTCCCGGAGCGGTAAGGTCTGTCCGCGCAGAGTTGAATACTACCTGGTCATTCCCGACAAGGCTGGGCCCAAAATCGGAGGAGGGGGTATTGAGCAATTCAGGAATCACCGTAAACCCGGAGGTGGCGGTAATTTGCTGTTTGGCAAAATCACAGCTTTGACTGTATTGTTGCCCCACCATTTGATTGACATCGCGGGCGTAGGTATCGTACCATTGTTTGGCTTCATCATAACGCCCCAAAGCGCGAAGCACGTGGCCAAACTCCAGAAAATGCTGCTTATTAACATCACGCTGACGGACGGCCTGTGCATAATAACGGGCCGCTTCTTCCATCATATTCAAATGACGATAGCTGTCGGCAATTTTCCCTAATGCTTCGGGATCATCCGGCCGTTTCTCAAGGGCGGAAAGATAAGACTGAACGGCAAGATTGTAAGCATTGATGTCATACTGCTTATTCGCCGTTTTCATAGCCGTACGAAACTGGGCAGCTACGGGTGTAGTGCACACAAAAAACAGGGCAACTAAAAGCGCAATTGGATAAAGTCTCATAGAAAATCGATAGTTTAGGTAATAGGCTATTCATATTGAACTAGACCTGAGAGCAGTAAAAGCAACTTGTGCAATTACCTAAACACAGCTTTGAGACTAATCATACCGTCCAAAACCTGCGCTTAAGCAGCTCCTAGCGGTAAATGTAGTGTTCAATTTCGTTATTTACAAACAGATAACCTATGTGAAAATTAACTTCCTCTAATTAGACTGCCCAATTTCCTGTTCCAAAACCCTAAATTCGGTCCGACGATTCATTTGGTGGGCCTCCTCACTGCATTCCACCCCGTCCTTACATTCATTAACCAAGCGGCTCTCTCCATAACCTTTGGCTATAAGTCGATCACGGGCAATCCCTTTTTCATGTAAAAAGGCCACAATGGCATTCGCCCGCCGCTGAGAAAGTCGCTGATTGAAGGAAGCCGTACCCTGGGCATCGGTATGAGAGGCGACCTCTACGACAATAGTTGGATTATTGACCAACAACCAATACAAGCGATTGAGCTCGCTGATTGCTTCCGGGCGCACACTGGCACGGCCAAGGTCATAGTAGACATTCAAGAGGTAAGGAATAGAGCTGTTGTTGTCTTCATAAACACTACTGCCAAACTGAAATTCGTTTTGCTCATTATTGGACACCGAAACTTCTTGCGGCCGATCAGCGCGCAAACGGTAAGGCAGTAATGTGACCTCAATCGCCTCCGGCCAATTTTTACTACAAAATGGCGTACCAAAAGTATTGGTAAAATAGCCGTCCCCCAGCGCACTCAATTGATAACAGCAGTCCTCTTTGGTATTAAAGAAAAAATTGCCGTTTCCATCTGCCGTCAGGTTGATGTTGACGGAGCAATCTGTACTCACCAAACGCACTTCAGCAAAAGGCACCGGGGCCCCATCCAGTTGATCGATAATTTTCCCGGTCAACACTTTTTCACCTTCTCCAAAAACGGGAAGCGCAGCTGTAGATCTAGGGGTAAGTTTCCAGGATATGGATATTTTTTGTGCACCTTCTGCTAGCGAAGCACAAATTTCGCGGTGATCTTTTTGATAGTTTTCATCCTGAAGCTGGACATACAGGCAATCCTCAGGCTCCAGGTAAGTCACCCAACGGCCATCCTCATCAGAAAACTGCATATATTCCTCTCCCCGCAGGGCAAAAGGGATACTTTCGTGAACAAGGCTGTCCGATTCCGATAAAAATTGCAGCTCTAGCAAGATTTTACGCGACTGGAAAGCATAGATGTCATCGCTGCCTACCCCATTTTTTCGGTTAGAGGTAAAAAATCCGTAACTGCCATCCTCTTTCATGATCAGGGCAAAATCATCAGCGCTGGAATTGATTGGGGCTCCTGGATTATCGGGTTCTCCCCACTCTCCACCACCAAGATCTTCCACCCGAAAAATGTCTAATCCCCCAAGGCCCAGCTGGCCATTACTGGCAAAATACAATACCTCATCGGTGTGATAATAAGGGTAGAGTTCATCCCCTTCCGTATTCACTTGCGGCCCTAAATTGATGGGAGAGCTCCAACCAAGCCCTATGCGGTCGCAGTAGTAAATGTCTTTGCCTCCAAACCCTCCTGGGCGATCCGACGCAAAAAACAGTCGATCACCATCAGGCGATAATGCCGGATGGGCTGTGCTGTAATTGACACTATTGATAGACAGAGGCACGGGGCTCGACCAGGTGTTATCAGCCCCTTGGCGGGAAACCATGATCTCCAAGCGGCGGATAGGAATCTTTTCGGAAACAATCTGTCCTTGATTGCGGGTAAAGTACACCGCTTTAAAATCGGGGCTAAAACTCACGATGGCCTCGTTCAAACCACTGTTGAGTATTTCCGAGAAGCCAATGACCGGTTCGTAAGTGAGGTTTAATCCTTGCGGACGATCTTCCGCTAAAGGACGGGTAAAATACAGATCGTAAAAAGCATCCTTTCGCTTTTCTGTACTCCGAACCGCACCAAAGACGATACCGTCCTGAAAAAAGGCTGGTGCCAAATCACTTAATGGCCCATTGAAATTAGGGAGAGAGACTTCTACCTGCTCCAGGTTACTGTTTGTCAGCTCTTGGTAGTAACTACATACATCTTGTAAGCGATTGGCCCGCTGATCGTTTGGTCTTCTTCGTAAAAACTCCTGAAAGGCCGACTGAGCAGCAACGCATTCGCCCATCTGAAAAAGTACCTGACCGTAAGCAAAGTAAAGAAAAGGATCGGCTTCTGTCGACTCCAATGCTTTGGCGTACCAACTGGCTGATTCCGAAAGCATATCCATTTTGTGATAAGCCTCGGCCAAACCCGCCAAAGCAATCAGATTGCTTTCGTCTTTGCGGACAATCTTGTCAAACACGGCAATCGCTTCTTCGTAGCGGAACGCTTCCATGAAGAGCGCAGCCTTGTGCAACTTAGCCTGCTGTGCAGGTAAGCTACCGATACAAAACAGTATGCTTACTATGACCAGTAATGGCCGTGCCGTTTGTTTTCTCATAGAAACTTAGTGACGGATCAAAAATAACTTATTCCATTCCTGCCTGCGTACCGCAGGTAGGCAGGTTTGATTCGCTAAAATTTTCTAAGCAAGCAACTAAAAGGAGCTTGCGTGAAAATATTCGCGAATCTTTGGAAAAAATGGAATCTGTTATTTCCGTCAAATTACTAGGTGAATAGTGCAATCACTACGCAATTGCAAAAAACTTTCGCGAAAACCGGCTTTTGAAGTGGAGTTGGTGTGTAGTCGCTTGCTGGCTCTTGGATACGAAAAGTAGCGAAGAATGTTACAAATATAAACCGATCTTATATTTGTTTGGGCAATCTCTCTTTGTTTTTTGGAAAACATTTGGAGATTTTGTTTAAAAAAGCACCAGAATTTTCCAGGTTTTGTTGATTTTGTGGACGCTCATTTGAGTAGAAAGTAGTACAAAAATTAGTTGATGACTAAAATTGCCGTTTTCCCGGGCTCCTTCGACCCCATCACCACTGGACATTTTGATATCGTCCAGCGAGCTATGCCTCTTTTTGATAAGATTGTCATCGCAATTGGGGTCAATTCTCAAAAAAAATACCTCTTCTCTCTTGAACAACGAGTGGCTTGGTTGGAAGAAGTTTTTGCGGATTACCCCAAAGTCGAAGTAGCTACTTTTGATGGTTTAACCGCCCATTATTGCAATAAAATTGGTGCCGACTTCCTCCTCCGTGGCCTGCGCAACGCTTCTGACTTTGACTACGAAAAGACCATCTCTCAGCTCAACAACATTGTTGGGCAAGGCATTGAAACCGTCTTTTTCATCAGCCAGCCAGCATTCTCGCACATCAGTTCTACCATCGTCCGAGAAATCATCAAGGGTGGCGGTGATGCTCGTCCGTTTTTACCTCCAGGTGTAGCTATCAAGCTTACTTAATCAGTTTAGCTTGCACTTTTCTTTTTCTCATCTGTTTTGTAGCGAACCGTACAAAATTTATCAAGAGGTGAGTAAAAATTTAGATTTTGCTTTTCGCTTACTTACCTTTACTCGTAGCTCGTAAAAACCCAAAGCGACTCCTTCTTCAAAGTCGGAAGTAGGGTGTAAGGGTTGGAAAAGTGTAAAAGTGTAAGGGTTGGAAAAGTGGAAGGATTAGTACCCTAACTTGCAACCATCAACAATCAACCACCTCAAACCAATAAACCAAGCCCCATGCAAAAGATTTTAGTTGCTAACCGTGGAGAAATTGCCTTAAGAGTCATGCGTTCAGCCCGCAAAATGGGTATCGCTACCGTAGCGGTTTATTCAGAGGCCGACCGTACCTCTCCACACGTGCAGTTTGCCGACGAAGCGGTTTGCCTGGGGCCTCCCCCTTCCAATCAGTCTTACCTTTTGGGAGATAAGATCATAGAGGAGGCACTGAAATTGGGTGTTGATGGTATTCACCCCGGTTATGGCTTTCTCAGTGAAAACTCCAAGTTTGCGCAAGCCGTAGAAAAAGCGGGGATCACCTTTATCGGTCCTAAGTCGCACGCCATCGAAGTGATGGGCGACAAGCTGGCAGCCAAAGACACCGTCAAGGATTTTGATGTACCCATGGTTCCTGGTGTCGATCACGCCATTACCGATGTAGCGGAAGCTAAAAAGGTAGCTGTAGAGATTGGCTTCCCGATCCTGATCAAGGCCTCGGCTGGTGGGGGTGGCAAGGGAATGCGGATGGTTGAAAACGTTGAAGAATTTGAAGAACAGATGGATCGTGCGGTTAGCGAAGCGCTTTCGGCTTTTGGCGACGGTGCGGTCTTCATTGAGAAATTTGTGACTTCACCACGCCACATTGAAATCCAGGTTTTGGCCGATAGCCACGGAAATGTAGTCCACCTTTTCGAGCGGGAATGCAGCATTCAGCGGCGTCACCAGAAGGTAGTGGAAGAAGCGCCTTCAAGTGTTCTCAGTCCGGAACTACGGGCACGCATGGGCGCCGCGGCGGTTCAGGTCGCCAAATCTTGTGATTACCTGGGCGCAGGTACCGTAGAGTTTTTGATCGACGACAAGCACAACTTCTATTTCCTGGAGATGAACACCCGCCTTCAGGTCGAGCACCCCGTGTCTGAGTTGATTTCCGGCGTTGACCTGGTAGAAATGCAAATTCGGATCGCACGCGGCGAGGCCCTCCCTTTTACCCAAGAAGATCTAAAGATCACGGGACATGCACTAGAGTTGCGCGTGTACGCCGAAGACCCGCTGAACAACTTCCTCCCCAGCGTAGGTAAGCTACACCGCTACCGTCCGCCATCAGGCGAGGGTATCCGCGTGGATGATGGCTTCACCGAAGGCATGAGCATCCCCATTTACTACGACCCCATGCTGGCCAAACTGATCACTTACGGTGAAACCCGCGAAGCCGCTATACGCATGATGATCGCCGCTATCGAAGACTACGAAATTGAAGGCGTGGCCACCACCCTTCCGTTCGGGAAATTTGTCTGCCAGCACGAAGCCTTCCGCTCAGGCAACTTCGACACCAATTTTGTCAAGAAATACTACCAACCAGCAATGCTGGAAGAAGCTATGCAGGAAGAAGCACGCGTAGCTGCCGCTCTCAGCAAAGCCCTCTGGCTGGAACAGCACAGTCAACTAGAAATGCCCAGCACGGGTGCTACGGATTGGTGGGAGCAGCGGCGGTAGGAAGGTTGGGGCAAGAATGGTAGTAAACAACGTAGCTAGCGACGAGTCTGTAGAAATACACGCAAAACAGAATTATATGAATACTCTGACGTAGGCACAACCAACGCCGAAATAGGGGTAGTTGATATTAGATTATTCTTGTCTTATCTTGATTAATTTCATCCAGAAAAACAATTTGGGTGTCCTTAATTATCTATCTCTTCTTCAAGGTAAACGGAAAATTTGCCATTGGACCAAATTTGATTTGAGCGAGTCCCTCCTAACCCAAAAGTTACAATCATTTTACTCCTCAAATCTATTTCATAAAAACCATGATTTGAGGTCTTTTCCATGTAATAAGAGCGACCAGTTTTAGAAACATCACCGTCAGGTATTACACTGTTCTTTTCTGAAGAAATTATTACGTCTTCAATTGCAATTCTGTGTTTACCCCCCATTAATCTTGTTGAAAATTCTTCTCTATCTCTTAACAAGATTAATTCAAACCTGTCAAGCCATAATTTAATGATCAATTCTTGTGAAGAATAGCTTTTGTCTCTTCTCTTTATTGTAAGTGTGGTAGTGAAATTTTGCTTTTCTTTATTCTTTCTAAATAGTTCTACTTTGTTGTTCAGATCATAGTAATCTTGTAAAACACTTAATAATTCGGAGAAGATTTCCCTGTGTCCATTACCTTGATAATTTTCTGTATAAACATTGATACCAAGTTTTTTAGATTTCCTCTTTATTCTATCAATCTCTCTTTTATGCTTTATTTGCAGAGGTAAAGAATTTAGAGCATTCACAAGCTTTGAAAGATTCATACTACTAAGAATATCTTCAAAGCTATCATCTGATTCATGTAACTTCATTCTATTTTTTTATGTAAAAGTCAAAGCAACTATAGTCAACATTTACAAATCAATTGCCAACCTCAGTTAAAAAATCCGATGATCGAAAGTTACCTGAGCCGTTTTTCCACTTGCAATATTAAAGTCCCTCTACCCTTTACTCCTAGTGGTGATGGAATCGCCACATATCCCTTTACTGCGCTTGCAATCAGAATCGCCTCTACATCTTCACCACCCACTGTACCCAATACCGCCCGGCCTGTTCCTCCCAAATACGGAGGGCATAACGGCCGGAGGGCAGCGTACCCAAGTCGATTTCAAAACTACGATCGGTAAAGTCCAGCTGGAAGGACTGTATCAATTGCCCCAAGGGGTTGAAGAGCTCCAAGGTCGGAGTAGCAGAGCGTTGTTCTCCGGTGTAGACAATCCGCAAAGCTCCGCTGGTGGGGTTAGGATAGACCTGAAAAAGGTTAGAGAAATTTGCGGACTTATCGCTCACGCCCGTCAGAAGGAAAGTGGCCGTACTGGTACAGCCTTCACTATCGGTGAGCATCACCTCATAGAAGGCCGACGCCAGGCCATTGATGGTCATGGTGGTGTCGCTATTCGACCAGAGGTAGCTGTAGGGTGGGACACCACCTTCCACCAGTGCCGTCAAGCTATCTGCCCCCAAGGGCTCATTCAGAATCATCACTTCCAGTGGAGGTGGTGATGTAATATCAAAGAGTAACTGGCGGACACAGCCATTAGAATCGGTAAGACTCAGCTGGTACTCGGCGGGGATTAAGTTCTCCAAAACCGGCCCCTGAAGCGTAGGGACGAGGATGCCATTGCGCCGCCAACGATAGCTATAGGGCTCGTCTCCTCCCGTAGCGATTGAGGTGATGGAGCCATCATTGAAACCAAAGCAGGAGACATCTTCCGATGTTCCATCCAGAAGTAGTTCCGTCAAGGGCTGACGTACGCGCAGACCTGGGAAAATAGCTCTACAGGTGTCGCTATCCGTGACGGTGAGGGTGTAGATGCCGGCGGCCAATCCCATGATGTCTTCTGTCTGTGCATTGTTTGACCATTCGTAACTAAATGGCGGCACTCCCCCACTGACTTCTACATTGATAGCGCCATTGGTCCCTCCCCTGCAAGTCACCGAATTAATTAAAGTATCCGATAAAATAATCAAATCATTGATAGATACAACATTAGAATCTCGATAAATGGCCGTACAACCTTTCGTATCAGTCACCAACAGCTCATAAAAACCAGCTTGGGCAAAACGATGATCTTCTTGTGTACTGACCGTAGTACCTTCCTCATTGGTCCACAAATAGCTGTACGGGCCCGTTCCGCCTTCTACCGACACGTAAATACTGCCATCAGCACCGCCAAAGCAGTTGACGACTGAAAAGCTATCGCGTTCAATGGAAATAGGTGTAGGTTGTTGCCCGGGAACGTTGCCTGATTGCACTTCACAGCCAGTTGCAATATCAGTGACGGTGACGCTGTAATAATTATCAAAACTCAGGCCACTTACGCTCACTACATTGCTATCGCTGTGCGCAATGTAAGTAGGTGTGAAATGATAACGCAGCATCTCAGAGCCACCACTGGTGTAGGCCGTCAATTGGGCATCGTTGCCTTGAAAGCAACTCACTTGCTGCACAACAAAGCTATCCAACACCAGCGGCTCCACCCGATCTCTGACTTTGATCGTCCCAAAAATGCTAACACAACCATTGCCGTCGGTGATGGTTAGAAAATAATCCCCCGGTTCAGGGTTGACAATACTTGGGCTATCGGAACGATCAGACCAATTATAATCATAAGGTTGACTTCCACCAAGCACCTGGCTGGACAATACATCAATAGCCTCAGGATCACACACGTTGCCCAACTCAAGACTTGCTCCTACCATCAAGGCCGGTGGGTCGCTCAGACTAAGCACCGTATCCAGCTCACAACCACGGGCATCGGTCACGGACAGTAGGTAGTCTCCGGCACTTAAATTAGCAATGCTGTTGGTCGTATTACCGGTTCCTAACCAATTATAATTATAAGGAGCTGTACCACCACTGGCCGCCGTCTCCAGGAAGCCATTATCATCTCCAGTGCAGGCGATACCCACGCTGTCTACAACGGCCAAGGTTAAAGGCGCTGGATAGGCGAGCTGGAAGGTATCAGAAACGAAACGACAGCCCAAGGCATCCGTCACGCTGAACTGGTAATTGCCTGGCCCCAAGAACATCTGATCGACGTGATTGGTGTTGTTAAAAGCCCAGAAAAACTGAAAAGGAGGTTGCCCTTGTTCAATGAGGGTTTGATCGATAATCCCATCATTCACCCCAAAACAGGAGGGTTGAATAACCGTTGAATTGATGGTAAATACCTGATCTGCCGTCAAACTAAACGTCGTATCTGCTATACATCCGCGGTCATCTGTAACCGTCAGGGAATAATCACCTACAGGGAGATTGTTTAGCGTCGCCGTAGAAGCGCCATTTGACCAATTATAAAGATGGGGCATTTGCCCACCAGCATTGACTTGAATGGTGCCATTGCTCAAGCCCACACAGGCAGGTGAGGTAAGTACAGCGTTGAGCGTAAGATCAGATGCAGGATCGAGGACGATAGACAAGGTATCACTCAAGCACGCATTAGCATCCTGCACAACCACCTCGTATGCGCCAACGGGAAGATTTTCTCTTGCAGGATTTGTCGTCATTAGGCCATCGCTCCAAAGGTATTGATAGGGTGCTTGACCACCCACGACGGCCAGCGTCAGGCTCCCCGTTTCATCGCCCCGACAAACGGGCTGTTCCATGCTTTGCAAACTTAAACTAAGGGGATCAGGTTCTGAGATAGCTACAGCCATAGAGGTGGTACAGCCTTGAAAATCGGTCATCGTTACCGAATAAGTGCCTACGGTCAATCCTATCCGTAAGGGAGAAGTGCTGCCGTTGGCCCAAAGGAATTGATAGGGCGACGTGCCTCCTTCTCCAGACAATATCACCAATCCGTCATTAAGCCCCGGGCAAGAAACATGTTCCAGACTATCCATCGTTATCGCTACGGGTGCAGGCCCTAAAAGTTCAATACTATCCAGCAATACACAACCTTTGCTATCGGTAACCGTCACGAGATAATTCCCAAGCCCAAGGTTGATCCGTTGAGGAATAATGAAGCCATTGTCCCAGAGATAGGTGTAATTAGCAGTCCCTCCGTAAGCACTTATCTGCAAATTTCCATCCGTAGCATCCGCACAAGAAGGGCTCGTAGCTATGACCGATAATTGCAGGCTATCCGGTGCTTCTAAAAGGTAAGACTCTACGGTGGTACATTCGCCATTGGAGATCGTCACACTGTACTCACCAGCGGCGAGATTACTCGCGCAAGGCGTATCCTGCCCATCCGACCAATTGTACGTAATCGTCCCGCTTCCGGTAACATCTAAACAGATTTCACCATCGTCAAATCCAGCACAAGTGGGCGCGGTCAGGCTGGTTTCTGCCAATTGAAAACCAGGTCCTTGAATCCTCAAATTCCGGAGCAAAACCTCGCAGCCATCAGCAGAATTGTCGGTGATCGTTACCCGGTAAGCATTTTGAGGCAGGTTGATGATTTTTATACTGTCCATTACATTCATTCCACTTCCGCTGCCACCTGTTTCGTCTTCCCATTGGTAGGAAAAAGGAGGCAATCCATTCAATGGAACAATCGTGATGCTTCCATCAGCCCCTTCACAAGTCGATACGGGGGTGGTAAAAGCGCGCAGCGAATCAATGCTATTGGTTGTGCGTAATAGCAAAGTATCCATGACAAAACACCCTGCAGCATCCGTCACCCTCAGAGGATAAGTCTCCAAAGTACCGGCAATCGTGGCAGCCATTACTGGAAGATTCGGCGTTGTACGGCCATTTTCCCACAAGAAAGTATAAGGTGCTTCTCCTCCAGTAACGGTCGCAAAAACAGTATCTCTTTGTTGCAGACAAAGCGAAAAAGAGTCGGCTGGAGAAAAATTGATCTGAGGTGCTTCCCTTAATGATAATGTTACCTGACCTTCATCGGTACAGTTGTCCTGACTCGTGAGCAAGTACGTATAGGTAGTCGTTTCTGCGATGGAGACCACCGTAGAAGGCAACTCATTTCCTCCATTTGCAGGACTCGCCGAGTGAAAACTAAGCGTAGCCCCTGTGAATCTATTGTCTACAATATCGGCGCTTGCTAAGTCAAAAGCTTCGCCTGGGCAAGTTGCGGGTTGGTTAACGACCTCTCCTTCTGGCACTGGCAATACCGTTACTGTTGCCTCGCCAAGCACTGGGGTAGTACACACAAAGTTGGTTACCTCGGCGTAATAGGTATAGACTTGAGGGAAGGCCGTGGTATTAGCTGGTAAAACAGGGCGATATTCATTCCCCACCCATACAAAGCCTTCACTGCGATCGGGTGTTTCGTACCAAAGCACTTGAAAATCAGGGTCAGCAAGGGCGGATATCGTAGGAAGAACGCCAGAACACACCGTATCACTAATCACCGCTGGCACTGGCAAAATACTGTCATCATCCACCATACCGGCATTACAATTCTCATCTATGCCATTGCAGGGGATTTCCGGGGCACCGGGATAAGCATCTGGGTTGTTGTCATTACAATCGAGGTTATTGAAAGCATAGCCTGCTGGAGCTTCATCAAGACAACTGTAAATGGGGATCCCCTCTTTACCATAACCATCAGCATCAGCATCCACATAGAGGAGATTAGACGGAAAATCCAGCACCTGGCTCCCGTGAATCTGAATTTGATCTATCGCAATATCTCCAAATATGCCATTCCCTTTCGTGGCCTCCAAGCGTAATTGCAGATTTGTACCATCAGGATAGTCAGCAAGGCTTACATAGGCGCGTTGCCAGGAAGTATCCTGCTTGCCAGACAAATGCCACAGTTCGGTCCAGGAAAACCCACCATCATCAGATGCAGACATTCGTAAAGTGCCAATGTTGATCCCAGACATGTGATAACTAAAGGAAACATGGCAGCTATCTGATCCCATCTTATCTAATATCAAGCAGGGGCTTTGCAAATAGGCTACTCCACCAGCTGGGCACTGTGTACCATTGGCTTCGATGTAGAGGTACTTACCACCACCCGTAATATCATCGTTTGGCCCAGTACCGAGTGTAGGTGTAGCACCGGAAAAAGATAACCAATCGAAATTATCGCCAGGCACATTCCTCCAACTGCTATTAAGCGAGCAAACACTGCCACATAAAGGTGCGCAATTCGTGGTTCCGTCAAATGTTTCTACCGCAGTAACAGGTGCAGGATTACAGCCTGTTTGAAAAGCACTTACACAGGAATTGTCGGAAAATGCTGCACCTCCATCACAGGAACGCCGCAAGTAAATATCGTAATCGGTATCTTCTGCAAGCCCCGTCAAGGTAAAGGGTGGACAAGCTACTGTAAAGACCTGCCCCTGGCCAGGGTTTTCATCTGTCCCGGGAATGAAGCCGGGAGGACCAACTTCAACAATGGCCGGCCCACATAGTGATGTCGGCTGATAAGTAAAAGTGGCACTCGTCGTGTCTTGGCTCAATAAAATAACATCTTGAATAGGAAGGCAAGACAAAGGAGCAAATACAAGTTCTACATACTGCAATACCCCCGTATCATCATCAAGGTCATCGCAGATCAGCAGCTCCCAAGTGCCATTGGGGTTGGTGGTCAGGTCATTGAAGGCGTAAAAATCCTGCATTGCCCGGTACGGGCCATCTACGAAAGGAGCTTCTCCTTGTTTGATGGAAGAACAGGCCCCTAGACGTAGGACCATAGCTCCCGTACAGGCGACCAGGCTGGTATCTCCAAAATTATCGCCGTTTCCACCAATATTTCCAAACAATTGCACCACTTGCCCGCTTGGAGAACGCAAAGCAAAATTCATGTCACTGACCCAGGTATGCTCTACCAATAATCTGATTTCTTGCAAAAACACATCCACCCCTAATAGGGTACCAGGTGCATTGACGACCTCTATTTCAAAAACATCAGGATTATAAAAATTCACATTTTCCGGGCAATTGAAGTCCGTAAGTGGAATATTGAGGCCGCAATTGCTCGGATTGCTAAGCACCGCAGTAGGTTGAGCACCTAAGGTATGGAAGGTACTGATGAGGATAAGCAGCCAACAGATGCTGCGAAAAAAAAGTGCGGCAGGGAAGAAGTTGCTTTTGGGTACGATCATAGGACGTTAGGGAGTATTTGACAAAATTATAATTTTTACAGGTACTTCTGTGGTTTTGTTAGCGTCATTAGCTTACATTTCTGCACTTTTGTTATTAGACTAGTTTATCCGCGAACATTCTTACCTCATGACTTTAAGAAATTTCACTTTATTGCTGCTAACAAGTGTCATTTTTGGGTGTAGTGCTCCTCAACAACCCATTTTCAAAAGCTTTAGCAATATCAAGTCCTCCAATGTTTCCTCCAAAAATATTACGATCACGGCCAATGCTTTGTTTCACAACCCAAATGCTATGGGTGGCGAAGTGACTGCAACGGATATTGAGGTCATAATCAATGATGTCGCTGCTGGTAAAATCAACCAGGATCTAGCCATTCCTGTGCCCGCTGGCGCGGAATTTAGCATACCGCTCACGGTCACCGTCTCTCCCAAAGATATCTATGAAAATGACCGCAATGGAGCTTTGGGTGGAATAATCAATGCCGTACTCAATAAAAAAGTGGATGTCCATTACAAGGGTACCGTCAAGATGAAAATTGCGGGATTTCCTTATACCCTGGATGTGGATTACGAAGAGGAAGTTCGCTTATAGCTCGTTGCCGCTGGTTTGCTGGTTTGCAAAGGCATTGATGTTTTCCAGGGTTGTATCTGCGATATTGCCCAAGGCCGTATCGGTTAGAAAAGCCTGGTGAGCGGTGATTAAGACATTGGGAAAAGTCATCAAACGAGCGATGGTATCGTCTTGAAGAATATCACCAGAATGATCTTCAAAAAACAAGCCATCCTCCTCTTCGTAGACATCCATCCCGAAGGTGCCAATGTGCCGCGATTTAAGTCCATGAATTACCGCTTTGGTGTCCACCAATGCCCCCCGACTGGTATTGATCAGCATCACTCCTGGTTTCATCACGGCGATGGTCTGTTCATTAATCAGATAGCGGGTATGTTCATTGAGGGGAACCTGCAGACTAATGATGTCGGATTGGCGACACAAGTTCTCTACAGAAGTATATTCAACCTGGTATTTTGATTTCAAATCCTGCTGTTCTTCCAGGTCCATGGCTAAAATTTGGCAACCGAAACCGTGGAGGATTTTGATCAAAATTTGGCCAATTTTTCCAGTGCCAATTACGCCCACTGTTTTGCCATTCATGTCAAAACCCGTGAGGCCATTGAGCGAAAAATTCATGTCGCGTACCCGTTGATTGGCCCGGATCAGTTTCCGGTTGAGCGCCAGCATCAAGGCTACAGTATGTTCAGCAATCGCGTAAGGAGAATAGGCCGGTACCCGAGCTACTTTCATTCCTAAGGCTTTAGCTTTTTCCAGATCAACGTGATTGAAACCGGCAGAACGGAGTGCCAGATACCGCACTCCTTGTTGGTGAAGCAAGTCCAAGACTTCGGCAGAAGCATCATCATTCGTAAAAATACTAACTACCCCACAATCATGCGCCAGGATGGCCGTATGAGTAGAAAGGGAACTTTCAATGTATTTCAATTCGTGCTTTCCCGCATTTGCTGCATCAAGAAAAGTGCGTTCAAATTCGTGGAAACTAAAGACAGCTACTTTCATTAGGATTTGGGATGAGTATGGGTCCACCAAGACTTGAGTGCTTTGCGGTCTACCTTATGCTCCCCAGCGTAGGGAACCGGCTGAAAAGACAATTTGCTTTCAAGCAGAATTTGGTCCATCAACAGCTTTCTTTCAGGGCTGATGAAGGGGTCCTCGTCCCCGTAAGCGAAATACAATTTCTTGGTTTTGAAATATTCCAGGTGGGGCGCATAGTCGAGATCTTCCGGCAGTTGTCCAGCCCAAAGCATGAGATAATCAAACTTAGGAAAAGAGCTCATGATCCAGCGGACAAGGGTCGCCGTTCCCTGACTGAAACCAAGCAGAATGATTTCAACATCAGGATGGCATTTGGACACGTAATGTGCATACAGCTGATCCAGCATATTACAAAAATCGGCAATTTCATCAAGTCGATCTTCACGGGTCATCCATGAAGCCACTACTGGTCCGTCGAAGCCTCCCCAATAAAACCGAGAAAGCCCTTCTGGTGCAATCACCAACGTTTCATCGTCCATGATCCCCGTAAAACGGTTGACAAAGGTCTTCGCCAGTTGGCCATAGCCGTGGGTTACCAGCCATAGTTTTTTTACCTGAGGGCCCGGTTCTCCCAAGGTCGCATAATGTGCTGTGCGGGTGACAGGAAACGCGTGTAAGCTTGCCTTCATAAATTACACCTCCATGTTTTTCACCATCATTGCCGACCAATTTGCACCCAAATCCGGATGAAGATCTAGTACCTCATCACGGCCCAGGGTATACCAAACCGTATCAACATCCAAAGGTGTGTAGGCCAAGACCAAATCGGTAAGCACATTGTAAGCACCACGGGTTCGGCCTTGAGAAAGTCCTTCGTAGAGCGGTGAGGCAAAGGCCGAACAATCGATCAATTGCTCATCAGAATTCAGATAGCTGGAACCAGCAATCACCTGACATCCCTGGCTGTAGTTGCTAATGCCCGATCCCGTCCAGTGAATATTGATGGTGTTGTTCGGTCCCTGGATGCCAAATTTGATATCCTCCTCGTCGAAATCATCATCACCGTCTTTGTCGCGAAACACCATCACGCCAGCACCCGAGTAAGGTTTTAGTGCTTTGTACACCTTCTTGATGTCGCCAATTTTATGCCAGGCCATACGGTATTTGTGCTGCCCTTCCACCAAATAAGCTTCATCGGTTCGGGCTCCCTTTGGGCGAGGATCGGTAGAACCATAAAACTTAAAGACCAGCCCACGGATCAACAAAAGGAAGAGATCATCATTGCCGCGCGTAAAATCTCTTTGCTCCTGGTTGCGGCGAATACCGACCAGGTGCACATCCTCTGGCTTCCACTGCCAGTCATCGACTTTGAGGGTATCTCCCGTAATTTGACGTTCGCTAACGGCTTTGACAACGGGGTGAGGCTGGGCCTGATAATGAGCCTTTGCTTTATGCAGAAGATCCATCCACATCTGGTATTCTTGCGTTGGTGGAGGGTTCTCGCCGCGCCACCAGTGACACACCTTCCCTTCCTGGTCCCAACGATGAGCGTGAAATCGCGTTTTACCACCTACGATACCATCAGGAACCCCAATTTCTTCAATGCCTTCAATGGTACGAACATATTCCTGAAACAGCCGAGTACCCGCCAAGGTCACATAACCAAAAATGCCGTTTTCCTGGTGAAAAGGCAAAAAACCTGCCCTCCTCAAAAAGGCTTGCCAACTACTGACATAGTCCGTCTTACCTGTGGTCACAAAAGCATTCCAATCACTGGTAGCCTCATCTCTGAAATGGGTACGCGCCATAGAGAAAGACTGAATAAAATCTTTGTGATAACGCTCGAAGAATTTTTTAGTGTCGGCAGGTTTCGCTCCTTCATCTACCGCTCCGAGGCGTATCGACTTGAGCTTTTCTGTACCGGCAACATCGGCTGCAAAAATTGGCATAGGCATGGGTTTTGTCCAAAAGTAAGGAATAGCCTCGGATTTACGGATTTCTTTTTTCAGGATAATCTCGGTCAAAGAAAATTGTTGGCGGGATACTTGTTAGATAAAAGAAAAAATTCTACATTTGGCCCACTCAAAAAAGGGACATTAACTCAGTTGGTTCAGAGTGCCACGTCGACAACGTGGAAGTCAGCAGTTCGAGTCTGCTATGTCCCACACAAGCCACGAAAATCAGGAAGCTGTTTTTTGTGGCTTTTTTTATTGATCGCTTTCATGCTTATCAATTATTCTAACTTCTTCGCCTCCTCAAACTTCTAACCGTCATCAAGCAAAATGCCAAGCTATGCTCGTACTTCAAAGTCTCATAATCCAATCCTAGCATCCGAATATTATCGTAGTACATTTTGCGATTAACATAGTAATTCTTTTCTAGTTCTACAGCGCTTGCCTTTTCTCCCAACTTCTCTTGTAAAAACCATTTTTCCACTAACCTCGCTGTTCTTCCATTTCCATCCTGCAATGGGTGAACTTTCACAAAAACGAGATGAATCATTGCGGCAAAGTAAAAAACCTCAACTGAAGAGAGGTCTCTACTAAGTAGAGTTTGGATATCTCTGAATAATTTTGCTGACTCAATGTGAACTTTATCAGGGGATGCTGCTACATATTCAATTCTATCATCCTCATTGATAACAAACATCGGATTATTTCTAATTCGCCCCCTTTGATTTTTTGGAAGTAAGTTTTTACTCATAATGCTATGAGCCTTCATCACATTCTCCTCTGTCAGTGCGTTACTTTGGGCAAATTCGTAAGCTTCAAATAGATCATCAGCTTTCTTGGTGTAATCTGGTTGATACTTGACTTTCAGGAATTTATGCTTAAAGTAACTATCGTAGTCAATAGTATCCCCCTCTATCTTTGATGAATAGACAGTAGAAACAGAATTATAAAATTGGAAATAATCCACAGGAAGAACCTCCTCAAGTTTTTCTTCTAAAACCTTAACTGGTTCGAAATCAACTTGTTTCAAAAAATCATCTAGTACAATCTCAGGGACAATTTCTAGCATTAGCATTATTTAGTTGCATGGCCAATGTACTACTTTATCAACGCTGAACCAAGTGATGTTACCCCAAAACAAATCCCACTCCGTCCTACACCTTTACTCTCCATTAATCCGATCTCGCTTAACGATCATTAAAATCTTCTAGCTAAACGGGCTGAAGCCCATTTTACGCTCTCCCCCTCCGCAATGCAGCGCAAAGTATCCCCGTAGCTACACCAGCATTCAACGACTCTGCGCCGCTTCCATGGGGGGCGATAATGGCCACTTGTTGGTCTACCATCGCTTTGACTTGCTCGCTCACACCCTGGCCTTCGTTACCAATAACCAAGATACCGGCTTTAGGAGCCTCTAGCTTAAAAATATCTTCTCCGGCCATGTCCGCGGCCCAAATGGGTAAGGTAGGATGATTTGATCGAATAGCAGACAAGCTTTGCGTTATCCATTGTACCCGTAAAAAAGCGCCCATGGTAGCTTGTAATACTTTCGCGTTAAACAACTCTACCGTTCCCGGGCCTGCGATCACACGGGGAATTGCAAACCAGTCGGCAATCCGTAAGATGGTCCCCACATTGCCGGGATCTTGCAAGCCATCAAGGTACAAACTCCAGTTATCCGACCAATCAACTGTTTTTTCCTCAAGAGGCTGGCCTACTACCGCCAGCACTTGATTAGGGCTGGTCAATTGAGAAATAAGTCGCAACTCTGCATCGTTGATAGTCGAGAAAGGAATGCTGTTTTCCTGCAAAAGAGGTTCGTTTACTTCAAGCCATGCTGGCAAAGCAAAAACCTCTTGAACGGGATAGTGGCGTTGCCGAATTAATTCCCCGACGATCTTATCGCCTTCCGCAATAAAATTGTTATACTTTTGTCGAAATTTCTTCCGGTGTAAAGCTGTTAATGTCTTGATGGTATTTTTAGATAAGGCCATGCCGAAAATCGCAATTTGGGCGGTAAAATACGCAATTCCAGTTATCCTGCTACTGGTTTGCTGCTCCAGCTGTAATAGTACCAAGTTTTTGGAACAAGAGGAGTACCTCCTGGACAAAAACCAGGTGATTATTAAACAAAAGATGGAGGGGCGCGGTGATCTGGCTTATGAACTATCTACCTTTTATCGCCAAAGGGTCAATTCCAACTTCTTCTTTGTCTTCCCCCGGGAGTATGCTTACCTCAACAATATCGGTCCGGAGGATACCACTGGATGGAAACGTTTCAAGCGAGAAACCATTGGCGAGCCTCCCACTATTTACAATGATAGCCTCACGACCCTCACTGCACAGGACATGCAGACTTACTTACATTACAAGGGCTATCTGCAAGCACAAGTCATCCCGCAACGTTCTCCTCGCAAAAAGAAGATGAGGGTGAGTTATTACGCCCTGCCTGGTCCTCAATACACGATTGATACCGTAAACTACTACAGTCCCGATCCTAAAGTAAATAGTTTCTTGCAACTCAGCCAGGAAGCGTCTTACTTTAAAAGTGGTGAACCCCTGGATTTGGGCAGGTTTGCGCTGGAAAAAACCAGGATAACTACCTACATGAGAAATAACGGTTTCGCCGAATTCTATCAGACCCAGATAGGCGAACTGGAGTTGGACACTTTCCAAGTGAAAGAAAAAGCCAATGTTTACATCACCGTTTATCCTCCTTTTGGCGACTCTCTCCATCAACAATTCTACATTGGCGAGATTGAGGTTTATCAGGATTATAGTATCGACAAAAACAACATTGTTAGCGATACCACCATTGCCGGCTTGCATTTTTTCCTGACGGAAAGAGGCTTTATCGTCAACTCCGCTACCCTGCGAAAAGCCATTAATTTAAGACCAGGGGAGCTTTTTAGTCAGGAAAATTACGACCAAACCAACGACCAGTTAAGTGAACTGGGCATCTTCAGGTTTGTGCGCATCAAACAAGAGCCTGACCCCTTTGATAAGGAGGTCATCAATCTGAGCATCCAATTGACGCCCAATTTTTTATTTGAGGTCAATACCGCTTTGGAGCTCAACTACACCAACCGATCCAACACCCTCAACAATAACCTGATTGGTGTATCCCTCAATCCCGGCGTCATCCATCGCAATCTGCTGGGCGGAGCGGAGCTGTTCAGTGCCAACCTCTCTGCTGGGGTGGAAGTGGCTCCCCAACGTATTGGTGGTGAAGATTTTTGGAACACCGTTGACCTGAGGGCTGATTTTGATTTGAGTCTCCCACAGTTTGTTGATTACCTTGGCCTTTGGCGGCTATTTTACCGTATTCCTACTTTTAAAGACAAACGACTCGTAGGTCGGAATTTCTACCGGACGCTACGAAACAAGGCAACTACTCATATCGGCGCGGGCTACGAATACCTGCTCATTTTCAACTGGTACAGTTATGACCTGTTGAATTTGTCCTATGGTTACGAAGTGCAGCCTTCCCGCTTTGAGCGCTACTCTATTGATCATTTTGCGATCAACTTTTTGAATCCCAATACAGATCCACTTTTTGAGCTCCAATTGAAAGAAAATGGCTTCCTGGAACGCAGCTTTGGACAGCAAGTATTCGTCAGTTTACTGTTTCGGAATTTTGAATTCACACGTCGTACCAAAACGACCTTGCGTGGTCGGACAGGATACCTGAACGCCAATATCGAGATCGCAGGTGCCGAAGTGTATGGCATCAACCAGCTTTACAACGAGCTGTCCAACAAAAACAAAGAGTTCAAAATTGGCAATGACATCGCTATCAGTCAGTTCGTCAGGAGTGAACTGGAACTGAGGTACCAAAAACAAGTTACCACCGACCAGGCTTTTGTGGCTCGTTTCAATATCGGAGCAGCAGCGCCCTTCGGCGGGTATACCTCCGATGTACCTTACGTAAAACAGTATTTTGTAGGCGGCGCCAACAGCATGAGGGCTTGGGCTCCGCGTGGCTTGGGGCCCGGCGGTTTTCAAGATCCGCTGGCTGATAATGCGGTCAACAATTTCCGACTTTTCCAAACAGGTGATTTCAAGCTGGAGATGAATATGGAATACAGGTTTCCTATTTTCCTCCGTGTCAAAGGCGCTATTTTCCTGGATGCAGGCAATGTTTGGACCTTTGAAGAGGATACAGAGCGTCCTGGTTCTCAACTCAAATTCAGTACAACTTTCAATGAAGACAAAGGCCAATGGTTCTATCCTTTTTACAAGCAGCTTGCTATTGCGGGAGGCATGGGCCTACGGGTAGACCTTTCCTACTTTATCTTTCGTTTTGATGTAGGTGCAAAACTGCGCAACAACTTTCCTTCCTTCCGAGAAACCAAAGCTCCTGAATCCGCTTGGTGGAACGACTTCCGAAACATCGACACCAACGACTTTGGCTTCAATTTCGGTTTGGGCTTTCCGTTTTAGTGGCTATTCTTTTTTACTACTTAAACAAAGTCTTACGCCCATATTTGCTGCAAATCGGGCACTGATGAGGATCATGCCCACGTGCCGGACAGTATTCTCTACCAAAAAAGATAATCTGTAGATGCAGCTTGTTCCAGGTTTCCCGTGGGAAAAGTTTTTTCAGGTCACGCTCCGTCTTTTCTACGTTTTTTCCAGTACTTAGCGTCCAGCGATACGCCAGACGATGAATGTGGGTATCGACCGGAAAAGCAGGCTCCCCAAAAGCTTGCGACATCACTACGGAAGCCGTTTTGTGGCCCACGCCGGGCAGGGTTTCCAGAATAGCCATGTCCGCCGGAACCTCGCCATTGTATTTATCCACCAGGATATTTGACAGCTCATAAATCGCTTGCGACTTGCGCGGCGATAAGCCGCAGGGCCTAATAATGGCTTTGATGTCTTCTACCGACTGCTGTGCCATGTCTGCTGGATTATCCGCCAGGGCGAATAAATCAGGAGTCACTTTATTCACACGCTCGTCGGTGCATTGCGCAGAAAGCAGTACCGCTACCAACAAGGTATAGGGATCGGAATGATCCAGCGGAATGGGCGTTTCCGGATAGAGTTCTTCTAAAATCTGTGCGATCGCATCGGCTTTCTCTTGTCGGCTCATCATTATTCGGTATAGATGAATTTTCCGTAAGGAGAATGAACTTCAACACTGGCTTCCTCAGCCGCCTCTACCCTACCAATAATTTGCGCAGCAATGCCAAAAGACTCGGCGATATCGATGACGGTCTGTGCGTGTTCCTGCGGCAGGTAAACTTCAAGGCGATGCCCCATATTGAAGACTTGGTACATTTCTTTCCAACCAGTCCCCGATGCACTCTGGATCAGCTGGAACAGTGGCGGAATAGGCAAAAAGTTGTCTTTGATGATTTTCACCTTGTCGACAAACTTTATCACTTTGGTCTGTCCACCGCCGGTGCAGTGGATCATTCCGTTCATCTTACCAGGTAGCTGGTCAAACAATTGCTTGATCACGGGGAGGTAGGTACGCGTAGGCGAAAGCACCAACTTGCCTATGGGAATTTCCTGACCGTCAATGGTGATGGTTTCCGTTAGTTTTTTGCCGCCTACATAGACGACTTCCTCCGGCAAGCTGGGGTCAAATGATTCGGGATAAGTTCCTGCGTAGCTATGATCAAAAACATCGTGGCGTGCGGAGGTCAGGCCGTTGCTGCCCATGCCGCCGTTGTAGCTGGTTTCGTAAGTAGCTTGCCCATAGGAAGCCAGCCCTACGATCACATCACCAGCTTGTACCTTATTGACCAACAAATCTTTACGCGCCATCCGACCAAAGGCCGTATAACCTACATCTATGGTACGAACAATGTCCCCTACATCGGCCGTTTCGCCACCTGCCAGGTGGAGTTTTACGCCAAGGCTGGCCATTTCATCAGCAAAACGCTGGGTGTATTGAATGATGGTTTTGATGACTTCACCCGGTACAAGCCCTTTGTTGCGACCAATGGTAGAAGAAATGATAATATCATCGACACAGCCTACACAAGCCATATCGTCGAGATTCATCACGAGTGCATCCTGGGCAATACCTTCCCAGACGGAGAGATCGCCGGTTTCTTTCCAGTAAAGGTAGGCCAGGCTGGGTTTAGTACCCGCAGTATCGGCATGCATCAGGTTGCAATAATCAGGGTCACCGGCCGCAAAATCAGGCAGGATTTTACAAAACGCTTTGGGGTATAAGCCCTGATCAAGTCCCTCGATCGCCGCGTGTACTTCGGATTTGGTGGCGGACACCCCGCGCAATTCATACTTAGAAGATTCAGCCATGCTTCGCTTTATTTGCCGCAAAGGTAAGGAAGGGAAACTAGACGGCGTAGCCAGATGATTACTTTAAACACCACCAATAACACTTCACACATTGCAACTGGGAATGACAAGTGATCTAGCCTATTTTTGAAGTACCCTAGTGTTGTTTTAATCCGGAATCGGCCCCATTCGATCAGAATGGGGTCTTTTTAGTTAAAAAAAGAAGGGAAACGGCTGAATCCCTGATTTTAATCGGGAAAAACAACCTAGGTATACCTGCGGCTGTTATATTTGTCTTTTGATGAAAAGCAGGTGAATTTTTCTTATTTTTGCCTTTCTTTTCCAAGAGCTTTGAGAAAACTTATATTTCTAGACTGAACCTTCGACTTGTGGACTTCAATAAGTTACCCGCACGCATAAGTGCGACCGTTAATCGTAACAAAAGAATATTATCCATACTCTGGTGGCGAAATAAAAGACTTATTACCTGGATGGGCATCGCGTTGATTGCCACCGTTACGCTAGGAAGCTTTTATTCGCAACAGGAAGAAGAAATTCAACCTGGTATTCCACTCTCCTCTTTTCCTGTCGTTGTTCCTACCATGGGTTGGGGCTTCGCACTGGATACCTTGGAAATTTCCAATACGGTTATCAAGGATGGACAATCCCTTTCGGATATCCTGGCTCAATACAACATCCCTTCCGATCAGGCACTCCAGCTCATCAACAATGCCCGTGAGGTTTTTGATTTGCGCAGCATGCGAGCTGGCAAACCACTCATTGTGCTCTCCAAGGATTCTACCCAAGCGGCTGACTACCTGATTTACGAGCCTTCTATTTACAATTACATTGTTTTTGATCTGCAAAATGGCAACAAAGTCTGGAAGACAGATCGGGAAGTAACTACAAAAGTAGAGGTTGCTGGGGGTATCATTGAAGGTTCTTTATGGAATGCCATGGTCGACCGAGGGTACAGCTATGAGCTTACCGCTAAAATGGAAGATGCATTACAATGGTCGATTGATTTTCACCACCTGCAAAAAGATGAAGAGTTTCGCCTCGTGTACGAGCAAGATTTTATTGAAGGTAAGCCAGGTGCTGTAGGCCAGGTAATGGCGGCAGAATACCGTACAGCTGATACCCTCTTCCACAGCATCTACTTCGACAATGGTGATACCGATGAAACTGGCTACTACGACCTTACGGGCAAGCCAATGAACGCAGGCTTTTTGAAAGCCCCCGTACAATACGCTCGGATTTCTTCTTATTACAACCTCAACCGCCTCCATCCGGTACTGAAATACCGTCGGCCTCATTTTGGTACAGACTATGCGGCGCCTTATGGCACACCGATCGTTGCCGTGGGCAATGGCGTAGTAACCCGTGCAGGCTATACCAAAGGCAATGGTAACTTCGTAAAAATCAAGCACAACGACGTTCACGAAACCCAGTACCTGCACATGCAAAAATTTGCAGCAGGCATCAAAGTTGGCAGCCAGGTGCGCCAGGGTCAAGTGATTGGTTACGTAGGCTCTACTGGCCTTGCGACTGGCCCTCACGTATGTTTCCGATTTTGGCAAAATGGTCAGCAAGTTAATCACTTGAAGCTGGACTTCCCTCCAGCTGAACCCCTTAGCGAGGAGTTGATGCCTAAATTTATTGCTATCCGGGATTTGTATGTTCCCCAACTTGAAAACATCAAGCCCGTGAAAATAGATCGTCCGGAAGAGATCACCACAGAGGTAGAGGGGACGGAAGCGGACACTCCTTAAACTGGAACAAAATCTAATGCAAGATCGAACGCGTTTTGAGGACAAGGTCTTCAAAACGCGTTTGTATTTACGGAATAATGTGTTTCTTACAAAAATGAATCACTGAATACAATCAATACGAATGCAACGATTGATAGCTTTTGCGCTGCTCTCCTTCTTAGTCCACACGAATGATGCCCAACCTGATCCTTGCGGGCCAATGCCCGCCATGACGCCAACTTGTTTGGAAGCCTGTGTGATCTGCGACATCGATGGATTTACCGGAAGAAATTCTTCTACCATTCAAGGCCAGGGGTTTTCAGGTTTTTGTACTACGCAATTCAACAGAATGGCCTACATCGCCTTTATTGCGGGTACTGAAGACTTAGACATTGAGTTTACCGTCACCAATTGCACCATCAACTGGGGACTGGAAGTAGGCATCTTTGAAAGCTTTGACTGTGAAACGTTTAGTCCCGTAACGATTTGTGATACGGATGTGCAACCCAATACGACCATTACGTTGAGTAATACCGTGCCCTTGGTCGTTGGTCAACATTATTACCTCGTGATGGACGGATCAAATAACGACGAATGCGACTGGACCTTCAGCGTCACCAACGGTAGCACAGCTGTGGGCGACCTGACCACTTCCGGGGTTATTAGTGGAAACAGATCAACTTGTCCTGACCTTCCCACAACTTATTCCACCACGGGTGATATCGGAGCTGCACTATTCAACTGGACGGTCGATGGAATTCAGCAAGCGCCAACGACTCAGAATATTGACATAACCTTCCCAGCAGATGGCACCTACGAGTTGTGTGTGACCGCTGCCAACGTCTGCGATGCAGCACCGCCCACATGTACCACCATTGAAGTAAATACTCCGGAAACTTTGTTTTTAGTAGCAACCATCTGTGACAATGATTGCTACGAAGTTGCTGGGCAAAGCATCTGCAATTCTGGAAATTATGATTTTGTCATCAGCCTCCCTAATGGCTGCGACAGTTTGATTTTCCTTGATTTGACTGTCTTACCCCAAGCCCAGGATATCGTTGACATCAACCTTTGTATTGGCGATGAGTTTTTCATAGGAACAACACCTTATTCCACGACGGGCATTTTCGTGGATACGATTCAAACGGCTGCTTCTTGTGACAGTATCGTCACCCTCGATTTATTCATGGTTGAATGTGAAATTATTGGAGCTACCGATTTTATTTCACCTGTTTGTCATGGCGATGCGAATGGCTTTCTTGTTTTTTCTGTAGAAAACGGGACGCCCCCTTTCACCTATGTTTGGGAACACATCACCAATAACACAATTGGCGGCACGGGCAACACCTCACTCTTTACCGACAACCAAATCCCCAACGTTCCTGCGGGCATTTATGAGATCAACATCATGGATAATTTTGGCAATAACACCGTGCTTTTCCAGGAAGTAACCGAACCTCCGGTACTAAATGTCGCCGCTGCCGCCATTGATATCAACGGCTTTAATTTGAGCTGCAATGGCGGTGCAGACGGTACCGCTATCGCCACGGGTACAGGAGGCCTAGCTCCCTACACTTTTACCTGGAGCGACCTGCAAACGGGCGACCAAGCCAGTAACCTCTCCGCGGGAATTTACAGCGTCAGTATCACGGATGCCAATGGATGTGTGCAAAGCAACAACATCACGCTAACGGAACCTACGCCCATTCAATTCATCGTTGACTACCTAGATCCTAACTGTGATGGTTTTGAAACGGGCATCATTCAACTGGATTCCGTTTGGGGAGGAACCGCACCCTACACTTTTGCCTTAGACAATGATTTATTTAGCACAAGCAGTTCCTTCCAAAATCTGAGTGAAGGCACCTACGACTTTTTTATCATGGATGAGAATGGTTGCGAAGTGGCCACTACGGGTAGTTTGGTAGCACCCGATATCCCCCTCCTGTTCATGGGCGAAGATCTGGTCGTTGATTTGGGTTGTGACATTTTGCTCCCGGTACAGACCAACAATACAAATCTTGTAGATATTCGCTGGACCAGTTTGGATAACTCACTGGACTGCTACACCTGCCTGCGGCCTTATGCCCGTCCATTAAACGATGCCACCTACGTATTGACCGTCACCTCGATTGATGGTTGTGTCACCACTGATTCCCTCAGCGTTGTTGTCAATAAAGTTCGTGATGTATTCCACCCCAATATATTCTCCCCGAACGGAGATGGGGTGAATGATTACTTTTTCATCTACGGCAACAAAGCCGTTTCGGTGATCAAAAGTTTGAAAGTATTTGATCGCTGGGGCGCAATTGTTTTTGAAGGAAAAGATATTGCTCCCAATGCTCCCTCTAGTGCGGGCTGGAACGGGCTCGCCAAAGGAAAACCAGCCAGCTCAGGCATCTACGTCTGGACGGCGGAAGTGGAGTATTTGGATGGGGAGGTGGTGCAGCTTTCTGGCGATGTGATGTTGGTACGATGAGGAGAATTTAGTACCTTATCCCAACAATTTGGTCAACGTATTTCAGGAATACTCCGTTAATGCTTACAATTTTTTCCGACTTTATGAACTACTATATCATCGTCGCTGGATTGGTCTTTCTGGCCGCAATTTTTGGCTACATCAATGTCCGCTTTTTCAAACTGCCTACGACTATCGGTTTGATGTTGATTACGATTCTCTACACCTTCGGTGTTTTGGGGCTGAGTGTTATCGACGATACGCTCTTATTAGCCGAAGCTAAACTCATCCGGCAAATCGATTTCGAGACGGTATTGATGGACTATATGCTGAGCTTTTTGCTCTTTGCCGGCGCTTTGCACACCAATTTCCAAGAGCTTAAGGCCCAGCGTTGGCCCATTATCGCTTTTGCGACCATTGGCGTGGTGGTGTCTACCTTCCTGATTGGCACCTCTACCTACTACTTGATGCAGCTATTGGGACTACAAATAAGCTATATCTATTGCTTGCTTTTCGGGGCCATCATTTCCCCTACCGATCCAATTGCCGTGCTGGGCATCCTGAAAAAAGCAAATGCTCCTAAGAAGCTGGAGATCAAGATTGTGGGCGAATCGCTCTTTAATGATGGCGTCGGCGTCGTCTTGTTTCTTACCTTGTTTACAATAGCCTCTGCGGAGGGCGAATCCGTCAACCCTGGAGAAATTGCCAAGCTGTTTGGCCTGGAAGTCTTCGGGGGATTACTATTGGGCTTAGTTATTGGGTGGATCACCTTCCGCTTACTCAAGTCTATCGACGATTTCAGCATTGAGGTCATTATCACTTTGGCAGCGGTGATGGTTGGAACTGTTGCGGCTCATGAAATCCATGTATCGGCTCCCTTGGCTATGGTCGTAGCAGGATTACTCGTGGGCCACGACCGTGTGCGAGGCACCGCCATGTCGGCAACCACCGAACTTTACGTTGACAAATTCTGGGAATTGATCGACATTTTACTCAATGCCGTCCTGTTCGTTCTTATTGGGATGGAAATGCTGATTCTCACCTACCAAGCCAACTATATCTTCGCTGGTTTGCTGGCCATCCCCATCATCCTGGCCTGCCGCTATGCATCCCTGTGGTTGCCCGTCAGGGTCTTCGAGAAGAGACTGGATTTCGTTCCTCACACCGATAAAATCATGACTTGGGGAGGCCTACGAGGCGGTATTTCTATCGCGCTGGCCCTGAGCCTTTCCGCGGAAATGAACCGGGAGATGTTTCTCGTGATGACTTACATCGTGGTGGTGTTCTCCATTCTAGTGCAGGGGCTTACGATTGAGAAGGTGATTAAAAGGTTACTTCCTTAAGCTTAATAGGGTAGAATTTGAAACCCGACGCTCAGGACCGGGATGCGTCCCTTGTCTTCTCCGGATGGAAGATCAGGATACGGCGCACTTCTGGTTATGTTTTTTCACTAACTTCAAGTTCCCCCTCCTGATGGCTTTTTCAGATATCCTCTACGAAAAAAATGGAATTATTATTCAAATCATAGAAGCCAAATTCATTGGTCTTCCAAGGTGTATTCAAGCTCAATTTCTTTTTCGTAATCGTTCCTCTTTCAACCAGCTCATTGAAAATAGGCATTAAATTCTTTACGAAAATCTTAATAACGGAACCTCCAAGAAGTGGGTCATCCTCCGTATCCGCGTGCCATTGTAAATGGATACAAAGATTTTCTCTCCTCATAACAGCATACATATTATCCTTCTGCAGCAATTGAAACCCAACTTTTTCCTCATACCAATTCACATCTCTATCAATATCTTGACTTGGAAGAACTGGCGATATTTCCAGAAATTCAGTTTTCATAATTGGCTTTTATATTGTGTCCCCCCGCTCCCACTGCCAAAATTCAGCGGCTGGTAGTTTGTTTTTTAATACCGCAGGTAAAGCTTCGTTTGGTACCAAAACCCAGCCATTGGCCATCATAAAGTCTTCAGGCAAATAACCATCCCGCAGATAAACCACTGCTTTTTCACTCCGGTGACAAGCTTCGTGCAGAAGTATTGTTTTTGCTAAATGAGAGGCCGACGACGCTAACCAACACTTTACGAAAGCCCAGTCCTTTAGAACATACAAGTCAGCAATGCCTGCTATCTCCTTGGTAGCCAACGATTTTATGCTAAGACGCTTTCGATTTTCTTTATGATGGAACAGGTCATGCTCCTCCTCCTTAGGCAAGGCCTCCAGCGAAAATCCTTCCTGGGTCACTAGTTGAATGTAGGCCAAAGCCGAATGCAAATCACCCTGCGGAATATGCTTCCAGTAACCATCCTTCCGGTTCCAGGTCAATTGGCGTTTTGCGTAGCGGCGGCTATTTTGCTGGATGAGTTCGACCACCTCTTCTTTGCTTTTCTCTCCTTCGAAATACGGCCACCACTCTTGGTAACCCACCGTCTGCAAGGCAGGAAGCTTTTGTTGGGGCGCTAATTGTCGGGCTTCCTCCTCTAAACCTGCGGCCACCATGTACGACACTCGCAAGTTGATCCGTCGGTACAATTCTTCCCGTGACCACGAAGGTTGCAAATAAATAGGTACAAATGACCGTCCATTTCCTTGCCCTTTCCTAAAGCTGGAATAGGGTTTCCCCGTCGACCAGCAAACTTCCAAAGCGCGTTGCAGGCGGGAAGGGTTTTGTTGGTCCACTTCCTCATAATAATCTGGATCCGCCAGCAACAGCGCGGATTGTAGCCCAGCTATACCTGCTGTAGTAAAGAGTTCACTGACTTGGATTCTTATCGCTTCAGGAACTGCCGGAAACTCGTCTAAACCTTCCGTCAGCGCACGAATAAAAAGCCCAGAACCTCCTACCAATACCGCATAGTCTTGGGTTTGGTAAAGCTCCTCCAACAACTTCAGTGCTTCTCGGGCAAAAGCTCCTGCGCTCAGGGGGAGCGACAAATCCCGGTCAGCGATAAAGTGGTGCTTTACCTGGGACAATTCTTCGTCACTAGGGCGAGCATTACCAATTTTCATCTCCCGATAAAACTGGCGGCTGTCGGCAGAAATAATCTCCGTTGAAAAATGCTTGGCCAAAGCGATTGCCATACCCGTTTTGCCAGCAGCCGTAGGGCCACCCACAACGATAAGGTATTTTTGTTGCTCCTCCATATCAGGATTTGCCTTCGGTTTTCAGCTTCTCAAAGAATGGCCGCAAATTCTTGGCGACATCTACCCAAGCACTGTTCCTGTCGGGCCACTGATTGACAAACTGGCCATCCGCTGGAAGGCCTTTGATATCCTTTCGGAAGGGAGTGTCTTTGACTTCGATTTCTTCCACCCTGATTGGGATAAGCTTGCCGGCAACAAAAGCTTGTTCCGCAAGTTGATACAAAGGAAAAGTAAGCATATTGGGACTAACGAGCGACAGCACCACACGAGCCGCATCTACCAGCTGTCCTTGGTATTTGACCGTATCCGAAACAGCGAGCGGTACCGCCTGATGAATATCCACAAATTGCAGGGCCTCGTCGCGCAATGACAGAAAGAGGTGCTTTTTCAATTGTTCCCAAATCGCTTTATCTTCTTTAGCGTAAAGAAGAAGTATTTGCGGTTTACCTCCGTAGTCGGGTAAAACGGCTTCCGTATCTTTCGCATTATCCTCAAAAGAACCCTCTTCGAGTTCTTTGCCTATCCTGGTTTTCAAGTTTTTCAAAAAGACTAGCAGTTGCTTGGTAATTGTGGCTCTCTCAATACGCATTTCCTCCTGGCTGATGAGGGCCTCCATCTGCTGCCGTTCCGCAGTATTGAGTCGTGCAAGCATTTGTACCAGTTCCTCCTCAGGATCAGGTAACAAATTGGAAACTTGTGCAAAATTCAGTGCTTTCTTCAGCGAGCCAGCAATGATCTTTTTTTCAACCTGAACGATATGCTTCAGTCGTTGCTCTAAGGTATCTTTCATGGTGCCAATTTACCCATATCCGCCGAGAAAGTATAAATAATCACAATGGAAAGCTGCCATTAAAAGGGAGAGAAGGAAGAGATTTTTGGTACTTTTGCCCAGTTAGCTGAAATTAATATTCCTCTATGCTATATGCCGCAGTACGCCCCCTGGCGACAATAGGTCTCAAATACTACTTCCGACGCATTGATCTTGCCAATGCCGATCGGATTCCTGATAATGCTGCGGTCATCCTTGCGGCCAATCATCCTACAACCTTTATAGAACCCTGCATCCTGGCCTGTTTCCTCGAAACGCCCTTGAATTTCATGGCCAGAGGGGATTTCTTCAAGAACCCTATTGCGGATAAACTGCTTAGAGGGGTGCATATCATCCCCGTCTTCCGGTTACGTGATGGCGGTTTTAGTGGCCTAAAAAACAACTACGAATCCTTTGGGAAAGCTTTCCAGGTACTCGCTCAGAAGAAAACATTGATGATTCTGGCCGAAGGCCGCTGCATTCACGAAAAACGACTACGCCCCATCCGTAAAGGTACGGCCAGAATTGCCCTTGGAGCCCTCGATACGACTGAACTGGACGAAGTCTATATCGTACCCGTTGGTGTAAACTTCACCTATGCTGATCGTTTGCAGTCTGATGTGATGATCAATTGCGGAGAACCCATCAAAGCAAGTGCTTACCTCAAAGATTACCAGGAAAACGCTACCCCGGCCATCAATGAGCTCACAGAAGAACTCAGGAAACGACTCAGCGAGGAGGTTATCATTATCGACAAGATCGAGGATGAGCCGCTCGTAGAGAATATTTTGAGACTTTACCGCACCGAGCATCCTCAGCCCGCTGGCAAATTTCTCCGGCCTTCACAGGAGCAACTCCGCGGTGAAAAACGCATCTCCGAAGCCATTAATACCCTCCAGGATCACGAAAAGCAAGCTTTGACCCGCGACACCCACGACTACTTTAGCCGTCTGGAACGCATGCAGATTGATGATCCCGCTTTTCGAGGACACTACCGCAAGGAACAGCAACAAACAGGACGAATATTCCTCAGCGTGTTGCCTGTTTTGCTTTTATTGATCTGGCATCTTCCACCCGTGTTATTGGTACAATGGCTGGCCGGCACTAAAATCAAAACCGTAGAGTTCTCCGGCCCGGTACGCTGGGCGGGCCTCATGGTTGTTTACCTTATTTACATCCTCTTATGGCTGATCGCCGCCTTGGTGATCGGTAGCTGGTGGCCCGTGGTCATCGCCGGAGTGGGCTTCTTGTCCGCCTCGTGGATCATTCGTTTTACCGAACGCAGCCATCGCTGGCTACTCGGTTGGCGCGCTAAACGCCAAACAGAACACGAAATGAAGTACCTGAAAAAGTTGCGGGCACAAATCATCGAGCAGGTTCGTGGGTTTTGGGCATAAGTATAGAGCAAAAATGTGCTTGTCAATTTTGCTGGTCTCTTGATCAGCGGGACTTCTACAATGCTGGTCTGTCTTCAGGCTGCACTTTTGTAGCAATATCTGCAATACAATATTCGTCAACAGTCAAGATGATGCCTGAGGTTGTGGCTAATCGACAAGTGAGATGGTGAATTCAAGGTGCCAATAAATAACTCATGTTGAGAAGTTACCTGATTAATGTTCACAAGTTCTTTTTTCATTATCACGGAGATGATGAATCATCTGCAATAATGCCTGCTATTATTTTTGGACTAAGCTTTTCATGTCTTATTGGTTCTTATGATATTCTATTCAATAATAGAAGCGGCATTAATTGGCTTATCGATATGCATCGCCTAGCTATGACTGTACCAGGATATCTGATCATATTTTTCATTTATTTATGGTACAGAACCCATCTTCCTAGTCGGACAGAACTATTGAACAAAAAGGGTATGTGGAGTAGCATATTACTTAGCCTGATACCTGTTCTGATTTGTTTATTAGTGTCGATTTTGTATTAAGGGCATGAGCGACTAGAAGTCCCCCACTGGCTAACTATAGGCTGGACGCGTTAAGCGGATAGACGAATATCGCCCACCTGCCTGCCGTGCGGCGACTAATCTTTATACACATTTAATCAAGCTTAATTTGATTGACAATTCGCCAAGCGGAGAGTTGCTCCTGAAATCTTCGCCATCCCCAGCGCATGGTTTTTGGCCCTGGTGGCGACTGGCTTTTGTAGCCACTGTACCCCCCCATTCTGCCGATTAACCATGCCAATCGAGCCAAGGACTCAGGAGGGTGGGGATTTTTTTGCTTTTGGGTTTGACCCTCATAGATCGGAATAAGTAGTTCCACGAAAGTCAGATCCTGCGTATCGATTAGTAATGTAGCCTTTTCTTGGTAGACATGGTCGCGGTCTTTGAGCAATTGTAATAAATGCAATGCCGCCTGCATGGCCATGATCACGAGTCGTTTCATAGCAATGCCTGATTCAACCTGAGCGGATTCGCATTCTAGCCCTTTGGTTTTTAACAAGCTAAAAAGCTCCTCAATATTCCATCTATTTTGGTAGATATCGACAATTTTCAATGCTTGATGCTCATTTTCAATGACCATATCCGTCCAGATCGTCCAATGAACAGGAGCCTCGCCATCAGGTACGCTGTGTTCCAATTCTTTGAGTTGTACAAAGTATAATGGAATTCGGTCTGGCCCTTGCGCTTTGGTACGATCTTTAGGCCGGGCAATCTCTACCCGACCATAACTCAAGGCCATCTTTGCTTTTCGGGCTTTGCGCTTTTTTTGTCTTGGGATAGCTACTTCAATGACGAGTCCCTTGGTAGCTTGCTCTTCTAAATACTGCCACAATAAATGCTTGCTGTCAGACTCGTCATAAATCACCCGCTGCTTGCTAGTGCGAATAACCAAATGATGATTGGGGGGCATTGGCTTAGCGAAGAGTTCGTAGATATCCCCTTCCCGATCCATGACATGAACAACTTTTCCCCGATGCCCCTTTAAAACTTGTGTACTATAATCTATACTCTCCAACCAGCGATAAGAACTCTTCTGCTCAATAGGCTGCCTCTTGTAATTACGCTCATGTCGATTCGGTTGGTCTACACATCGATTCCAGATATGAAGGTGTGTGTAGCCCAATGGAAATCCACTATCGCCATCCAACACAAGGCCGGGATGAAGAAAAAAACCGAATTCTTGATTCGTATCATCTTTCCAAAGTGGCCCCAAGTCCTCATCCGACTCACTTAAACGCCCCTTATGGCCAATTGCATTATAGTCGGTCGTGTCTTGTATGACATATAAATCCCGGTCAGCATACTCCTCCGTATACCAAGACTGGGTAATACTGTTCACCAGAGCATCCATACTCAATCGATTGTTATTTAAAAATCGACTCATCCCCATTCGTTCTCGATGGTGTGTATTCAGTCGATTGGGAACACCGCTGCCACTTTTTATCATCTGATGTAATATACGGTTTGCTCGTTTTTCTAAGCGAGCATCACCTAATTTATGATCAAATACTACACTAATAGCTGTCATAATTAACACGTGATTAAGTAGATATTACTGCGATTGCTTAGGCAGATCGTGTACGCCTCTACAAATATATTCGTAATCTTGCGATGTGTATAAAGATTAGCGTGCGGCGAGCAGGCAGGGTGGACACAGTGACGGCTTTGCCAACATTGCGTAGTTTTAAGGAAGGTTTCTAAATTATTGCCCTGTCTTAAGGCCTCATCTCCCTACACAAGAAAACTTGCACACATCATGGCTAATACGGGGAGGAATATTCGACCTCACCGAGGTCGTTTTGGAACTTCATCGTCGTTTTTCTACTAATAGGTCATCTCTCCGAGATGCTTTTTGGTGACCTCAGAGAGGTCGAATATTTCATCGTATATAATTGAAAATCAATCAATAGCAAATATTTAAAAACTCAAAGGATGTTCTTCATAAAGTTGTGTAGGGAGATGAGGTCGAAGGTCAAGTAAACTCAAAAATTGATAATCAAAAGCGAGGCGACCCCGACTTTTGCTAGAAAAAGCAGAGCAATTGTTGCATTGCTTTTGAGGCTCGGGTTGGATATTCTCAATAAACTTGGAGTGGATTGCCCATCATCTCCGCACCACCAGCATCAACCTCGCCGTCTTAGGAATAATCACATTCGCAACACGATCCACCAATCGCCATAGGGAGAAAGGGAAATGCTTCAACAAGACATGCGTCCGCGCATGCAGGAGCACCTTATTCATAAAAGTACTTGTCCTTGCGCCCGCTCTCAGAGGAACGGGCAGCAATTCCCTAATGGACGTCGCTGTAAAGGAATGCAAATGTGCATGGTGCGGCGTGGGTTGGTTGCAATGTATGCAAAGACTGTAAGCTAGCTTTTCTGCATGAGGCGTGGTTACCACCATTACACCACCCGGTGCCAAAGCGGGTAGTAGTTTTTCTAAAAACAGGGCTGGATCAGCTACGTGTTCAATGATCTCACTAGCGACAATCAGGTCGAAGGTGCTTTCCTGAAAAGGTAAATGAAAAACATCGGCGACGACCCCATAGTGCCCTTCAAATGGATATCGGCCTACTGCTTTTTCCGGATTAACGGTGGAAATATCCATGGAATAAACTTCTACCCCCTGGTTGGCAAAATGAGCAGCTACCCAGGCAGATCCACAACCAACATCCAATACTCGTTTGACTTGTTTAGGAGCTTGCGCCAAAATCATCTGATGAAGCCGCTCATTCTCATGCACCGCTGCGGGATCCTCCCAGGAGGCAAAATAATCGAAAGCCTCGGCATCTTTTTGGTAGTGATCCTGATAATCAAAAGACGACAAGCCCTCCCCTTCTTTTTTAGGCAACAGCCGAATAACTCCTTTATCCAAAGCGTAAGTCATCTCCCCATCTTCCGATGAGAGTGCCTCACCCGACGGGCTCCAGTAAAGGGCTTGCCCTGCATCAGGGTCTTGAAACACCGATTTTGTCATGTTTACTCAATAAGATTAATAGAATCCAGCGGAATAGAATCCGTAGACACGGGAACTGATTCTTCCATACCAAAGGGAACGCCTAGTTTCCAGTGTCGATAAACAGCAATACCGGTGAAGAACAAAATCAAAATAGCGCCATAAAGTGTTAACTTAGGACCAAAGATATTCCCGATATACGCTCCATCGAAGGGATCTCGTTTTTCAGACATAGTAACTGTGTTGTAGAACTTCTGTTTTCACGCAAATTTTGCCTAAATTTCGCAAAATAATTTTATGACGACCCGACAAATTACTTTTACTATCCTCTGTTCGCTCATGAGTGCATTAGTAGCAGTAGGCTTGTACCGCTGGTTAGTGCCTCAGCAGCAGGTTGTTATCCGAGAAAGTGCCGAGGCGCGCTATGCCAGTCAGCAAGATCTACTCAATGGTATTCGACCTCGAACTTTTCTATCCAGCTCGCCGACCAGCTTCACCAAGGCTGCTGAAGCCATCACACCGGCGGTCGTCTTTATCCGCTCTTACCAATCGTCAGGTAGTGGTTTTCTGCGGCGTTCACGCCCCGAAGTGAGTAGTTCTTCTGGTTCAGGTGTAATAATTTCTGCGGATGGCTACATTGTTACCAATAATCATGTCGTAGAAGGAGGCCAGCGTTTTGAAGTCACCCTTAGTGATAAACGAGAATACGTTGCTGAAATCATCGGCACTGACCCTTCTACCGACCTTGCGCTGCTACGCATTGAAGATACCAAGCTACCCAACATTGAACTAGGCAATTCAGATAGTCTCTTAGTGGGAGAATGGGTTTTAGCCGTAGGCAATCCTTTCAACCTGGAAAGTACCGTGACCGCCGGCATCGTCAGTGCCAAGGGGCGAAATATTGATATTCTGGATGGGCAAGATCGTATAGAATCCTTTATTCAAACCGATGCCGTTGTTAATCCTGGCAATAGCGGAGGCGCCTTGGTCAATACCAACGGGGAACTGGTAGGTATCAATACGGCCATCATAACCCGTTCGGGAGGGTATGAAGGCTACTCCTTTGCGGTACCCGTCAACCTTGTACGAAAGATTGTCAAAGATCTAAGAGATTACGGCACTGTACAAAGAGGCCTACTGGGCGCTTTCATCACCGATGTTACCGCAGCGGTTGCGGAAGAAAAAAAACTACCTTCCGTAGCTGGGGTTTTGATCTCCAGAATCACCGATGATAGTGGTGCTGATAATGCTGGCTTACAAGTAGGTGATGTGATCATCGGGATCAACGGCACAGAAGTACTTGCCGTTCCGGCATTGCAGGAAATCCTCGGGCAGCTGCGACCAGGCGACCAAATTCGGTTAAAATACTTGCGGAACGGAAAAGAAAAAGAAGTAGACATTGTCTTAAAAAATAAACTTAATAGTACCTCTCCTCTATCATCCAGCGAAGAACAACTCTTGCATCAATTAGGGTTTGAACTACGCAATTTAAGCCGGGAGGAGCGAAAACGCACCGGTACCGAAGGAGCTAAAGTGATGAGTATTTTCCGCAACAGTGAGGTAGAAAGTACAAACATGGAACCTGGCTTTATCATTACTTCCATCAACGACCATCGCGTCAGTGACTTAAATGATGCCATCCGCATCCTCAAGCGTGGCAGTGGAAAAATGGTATTAAGAGGCGTATACGAAAGTTACGAAGGAGAATATTTTTACACCTTTGAAAAGCCATAGTGGCAGCTTGGGCTTCAGCCCGAGCATATAACTCACGCTCGGGCTGAAGCCCAAGCTACACTCCGTTTCCTAACCAAACCTAATCATGAGTAAAAAAGAAATTGAGCGTAATAAGAACGAAGACGAAATGAAGCTGCTGCTCTCGCGTAGGCAGCATCGGCTAGATAAAATCCACCTGGGTGGTGGGGAGGCAAAAATTGCGAAACTCCATAAAAAAGGTAAAATGACCGCCCGTGAGCGTGTTGATTACCTGGTTGATGAAGGAAGTGCTTTTCTCGAAATCGGTGCTTTTGCAGGGTATGAAATGTACAAGGAATATGGAGGTTGCCCGGGCGGCGGCGTGCTTGTAGGTATAGGTTATGTGAGCGGTCGGCAATGTATGATTATTGCCAATGATGCGACCGTAAAGGCAGGGGCCTGGTTTCCTATTACGGGCAAAAAAAACCTTAGAGCGCAAGAAATTGCGATGGAGAACCGCCTTCCCATCATCTACCTGGTAGATAGTGCAGGGGTATTTCTTCCAATGCAAGATGAAATCTTTCCTGACAAAGAACATTTCGGACGGATTTTTCGCAACAATGCCAAAATCAGTAGCATGGGCATTCCTCAAATTGCCGCTATCATGGGCAGTTGTGTGGCCGGTGGTGCTTATCTGCCCATTATGAGCGACGAAGCACTCATTGTTGAAGGCACAGGCTCCATTTTTCTTGCGGGGCCCTATCTGGTCAAAGCCGCCATTGGGGAAGAAGTCGACCAGGAAACCCTTGGCGGTGCCAGTACCCATAGTGAGATCAGTGGTGTCACGGATTACAAATGCCCTGATGACCCAAGCTGTTTAGACACCATTAAAGATTTGGTCAAGCAAATGGGGCATTTCCCTAAAACGGGTTTTGATCGAATTGCTGCTGCTCCTCCCCTGGGTGAACCCGATGATCTGCTGCGCGTGTTTCCCGAAAATAGAACGACGCCTTACGCTACCAAAGAGCTCCTACAACATATCGTAGATGATGGAAAATTGACGTACTACAAGGATGGTTACGGCAAAACCATGATTTGTGCCTACGCTCGCATTGATGGCTGGTCGGTGGGCATTGTCGCCAACAACCGTGAAATTGTACGTTCAGCAAGTGGTGAAACGCAGTTTGGTGGTGTCATCTACAGTGATTCTGCCGACAAGGCCGCTCGCTTTATTATGAATTGCAATCAGAAAAAAATACCGCTGGTATTTTTACATGACGTCTCTGGCTTCATGGTTGGTTCCCGATCCGAACATGGAGGTATCATTAAAGATGGTGCTAAAATGGTCAATGCCGTGAGCAACAGCACCGTCCCTAAGTTTTCGATTATCATGGGGAATAGCTACGGTGCTGGCAATTACGCCATGTGCGGAAAAGCTTATGATCCACGTTTGATTGTTGCCTGGCCTACGGCCAAGATTGCGGTTATGGGGGGTGCCCAGGCAGCCAAAACTTTGCTCCAAATCCAGGTGGCTACCCGCAAAGCCAAGGGAGAAAAAGTGAGCGCCAACGAAGAAAATGAACTCCTGGAAAAAATCCAGAATCGCTACGATGAACAAACAACTCCCTACTACGCTGCTTCGCGCCTTTGGGTAGATGCCATCATTGATCCGCGCGAAACCCGCACCTGGATCAGCGAAGGCATAAAAGCGGCAGACATGGCTCCGATAGAAACCTTCAACCCGGGCGTCATTCAAACCTAGGAAAAAAAACCTCTGCTATGGATAAAACAGCCCTCAGAGATTGGCTTAAAAAATTCGGGATCGCTGGTTTTCTCTTTTTCTTCTTGAAGGGACTAGCCTGGATTGCTGTCTTTGTGGGGCTGATTAAGTGTACATAGAATATAGACAAAATTACATTTGTACTAATTCTTAATCACCCTGCTAAGCAATATGAAAATCAGATCCACCAAAGGCCAAAAAGAAGTGCCTAATGCCGTAGACAAATTCGTTGGCTACACCAAAAATTCTTATCGTAGCTTTCAGGACTATGTGGCTTTCCGAGACGATGATCCCCTGTGGATGTTGACCTATAAAATTGGTTTGCAGTTTTTGGGCTTCTTACTGATGCTTATACTTTCTCCTTTTCTGGTTTTAGGGCTCACGATCGCCATTGCTGCAGTTTTATGACTGCGAAGCAACATTATTCATTCGCTATTGCATTGATTGGTGTCATAGCTTTGGTTCACCAGTATTCACAAAAAATACTCCACCTATCTGTACCTTGGATGAATGCTTATTTGGATGATATTCTCTGCATGCCACTTTTTTTAGCCATTTGGCAATGGGAAAAGCAGCTGTTCTGGAAAACGCTTTATCTCCGTAAAAAGGAGATAGCATTCTTTACTTGTTTTATCTTTATTCTCTTTGAGGGCATACTTCCTCATTATTCGATGTTGTTCACTGCCGACTGGCGAGATGGTCTGGCCTATTGCTGTGGTAGCAGTATTTTTTATCTGTTACAAAAACTCACTCTTAAGTAAATGGACAAAAAAGCCCTTAAACTGACACTTATACAGAAAATCACCTCTTGCGAAGACGAAGAGGTATTGTTGACCGTAGCAAAAATAATGGAGCAACTATCCACAACAGCACCATCCTCAGCAAATGCCTACTTGTTGGAAGCACTTTTAGGACCAGGTAAAACAACTTCTACCCCACCACCGGTAAGTGATCAGGATATTGCCGACATCCAACAATCTATTGACGAAATTTTTGGTGAATAATATACCCGGCACTAAGTGGTTTGGGAATATTATCGCAACGTCATTTTCTGCTCTGAGAAGGCGAAAAACGTAGGCGAAGCCTAAGCTTCGGCGAGGCTTTTTAACGCAGTCAGAGTAGAAAAGGACAAGTGAGAATGTCCCAGACCACTTAGTAACGGGTATAACTACAACTACTCCTTCTTCAAGAGCATGATTCGCTCTTTACCAAGCTCTTGCATCCGCAACTGTAAACTATCTGCGTTGAGCAAGACGATCTCCACGGCCTTCTCGCGGGAAATTTCCTGTGTCGTATCTGTGCTAAACAAATAAGGCCCATCTAAGCGGTAGGTACCTGCTTCTTCATAATTAAGGGTGCTATGAAAATAATAGTGCCCATCATTGGTGAATTCAAAGCGTATGCCGCTAAGATCAACAGCAAGACTATCCCCCTCTTCGGTAATCTCTACAGCTTTCCAATTTCCGGCAAGGTCTGTATTAGAATAGGGATCGCAAGCGCAAAAGGCAAAAGAAAACATCAGAATAGCAAGCGCAATTCTCATAATAAAGTTACGGTTAAGCATTAGAAAAACAGCTACTTCTGGCTCCAACTATATTTTGTTGAAGCCAGAAGTGATCGAGTATTACGAACTCAACCTCTAGTGAAGAAATTGGGCTAATAGCAGAAAAACGCCGGCACCAGCTAAGAAGCCAACAAGTGCCAACCAGGCAATTTTCTTAAAGTACCAAATGAAGTCGATCCGTTCCATACCCATCGCAGCTACCCCGGCTGCAGATCCAATAATCAGCATCGAACCACCCGTACCCGCAGAATAGGCGATAAAATGCCAAAGCTTGGAATCCTCCACAAATACACTGAGGTCATACATACCCATTGAGGCTGCCACAAGCGGAACATTGTCAATAACAGCAGATAAGAAACCAAGAATAACAACAACAACATCTTGGTTAGGTATGGCTTCCTGAAGGCTTTCTGCCACAGAACGTAGGGCACCTACATTGCCAATAGCGATGGTTTCCAAAGCCGCTACCGCCATCAATATTCCGAGGAAAAAGAGAATGGACGACATCTCAATTCTGCTGAGGGCCTTATGAGCAGAGAAGGCTACTTTACGCTCTTCCGTGAAGTCTTCCTCGGGGTGGATATACTCTGAAACCAACCAAACGACACCTAAACTCAGCATCATCCCTAAGTAAGGAGGCAAGTGGGTTATCGTCTTGAAAATAGGTACGAATACGATCATCCCTAAGCCCAAAAACAACATGGTCTTACTACTTAGCAAACGATTATGTTCTGATTCGTTTGATTCTTCCACCTCAATCTCTCCCTGAAAAATGGGCAGCATACTTGCTATTAAAAAAGGAACAGCGAAACAAACAATAGAAGGAAGTACCAGGTTAGTAACCAGTCCACCCGTCGTCACCTGCCCCCCAATCCAGAGCATGGTTGTCGTTACATCACCGATAGGTGACCAGGCACCACCAGCGTTGGCAGCAATGACGACCAAGCCAGCGTACCACAACCTTTGCTTAGGGTTGTGAATCAGCTTACGAAGCAAAGTCACCAGTACGATTGTTGCAGTTAGGTTATCAATGATTGCAGATAAAACAAACGCCAGGAGACCGATGATCCAGAGCAGGCGCTTTTTGTTTTTGGTTTTTACCCAGTTTTTCAGGATTTCAAAACCACGGTGTAAATCAATGATTTCTACGATTGTCATCGCCCCGATCAGGAAGATCAGGATTTCTGCCGTTTTGCCTAAGTGATGCAACAATGCGTTTTTGAACCCCTCCGCAGCTTCTTCGCCGTGCCCGCCAACCATACTAAAAAGGTGTTCGTGGCTGTCTACGATGGAAAGATCTCCTCCGTTAAAGCCAATGGCTGCTAAAGCCCAACACAGCGCCCCCATGAGGAGTGCAGGTACCGTTTTATCAAGATGTAAGGGGTGTTCAAAAACAATGGTAAGATAACCGAGAATGAATACCAGAACAATTGCAGTAAGCATGGAGGTTTATTTAGCTGATAGTTAGGGAACCAAGGTTTAAAAAAAGTAGTTAGCAACATCACCTGACTACTATCTGTGGTAAAATTAAAGTTTTCCTCGGGCCAGCCAAATGTAGGAGGAAGTTTTATTTGCGGGAAGGGTAAATTCGTGCGAAAGTTCTTAATTGCGTTGCAATTCAGCACGTATTTAGGTATTTTTGCCCCTTGCTTGTTTTGTCGGTAAACCAAAATTATTCGATCCGATTTATGGTAAAGATAGGAGATGTTGAGATTGGAGAGTTCCCTTTACTGCTAGCCCCCATGGAGGATGTCAGCGACCCTCCCTTTCGTGCCTTGTGTAAAGCGCAGGGCTGCGACATGATGTATACCGAATTCATCTCCGTTGAGGGCCTGATTCGTGATGCGACTAAAAGCGTCCAGAAATTGGACATTTACGATGAAGAGCGGCCCATTGGTATTCAGATCTTCGGTGCCAACCTCGATAGCATGGAACGTGCTGCCGAGATCGTGGAAGAAGCCCAACCGGAGGTACTGGACATCAACTTTGGTTGCCCCGTAAAAAAGGTGACGTGTAAAGGCGCTGGAGCTGGTATTCTGCAAGATATTCCTAAAATGGTGAGCCTTACGGAAGCCATTATTAAAAGGACCAATTTGCCCGTTACCGTAAAAACCCGCTTGGGTTGGGACGACAACACCCAATACATCGAAGAAGTAGCCGAACGCTTGCAGGATGTAGGCATCAAAGGCCTTTCTATCCACGGCAGAACCCGCAAGCAGATGTACAAGGGAGAAGCCGACTGGACAAAAATCGGCAACATAAAAAACAACCCCCGCATCCATATTCCTATCTTTGGTAACGGTGACATTGATAGTCCCCAAAAAGCAAAAGCTTACCGGGAAAAATATGGTGTGGACGGTATCATGATTGGTAGAGCCAGTATCGGTTATCCGTGGATTTTCCGGGAAATCAAGCATTATTTTGCGACTGGGGAGATGCTTGATCCACCAACGATCAGTGAACGTGTAGCAGCGTGTAAGCAGCATTTGCAACACAGCCTTGATTGGAAAGGACTGACCCTGGGTGTATTGGAGATGCGTCGGCACTATTCCAATTATTTCCGTGGCTATCCGGGGATTAAAAACTTCCGCCAGGTTTTGGTTTCTGAGCATGACCCAGCAACCTTGTTCAGCACCCTTGATGAAATTGAAAGCATCTATACCGAGCGAGAATTCATGGTAACTACTTAAGGGTATCTCATCGCGGACTTTGCTCCGCTGGGCTTGAGACCATTCGGCAAGACTGTCGAATGAATTAATTCACCGCAAACATAGGACAACGTGGTTTTTGATATCCAAAGTAAAGAACGGAAAATTTTTGAGGTCATCAGTACTGCTGCCAATGAGTTGGGCTTTCCTGCGTATGTGGTGGGAGGTTATGTACGCGATCGCCTCTTGGCTCGTCCGTCAAAAGACATGGACATCGTCTGCGTTGGAAGTGGTATTGAGTTGGCATTAGCGGTGGCCAAGAAATTTCATCCTCGCCCCAGAGTGACTACCTTTAAGCGTTTCGGTACTGCTATGCTTATGCACGAAGGCCTGGAGGTGGAATTTGTAGGTGCTCGTAAAGAAAGCTATCGCTCAGATTCTCGAAAACCCACCGTTGAGGATGGCACCCTGGAAGATGACCAAAATCGGCGCGACTTCACTATCAATGCTTTAGCGGTAAGCCTCAATGAAGATAACTACGGTGCCATCATTGATCCCTTCGATGGCCTGGAGCATTTGGAACAAAAGCGCATCATCACTCCTCTTGAACCAGGAAAAACATTTTCGGATGATCCGCTGCGGATGTTGCGCGCTATTCGCTTTTCTACCCAGCTGGGCTTTGAGATCGACCAAACGACCCTGGAGGCGATCAGCAAGTTTCGCAACCGGATAAAGATCATTTCCCAGGAAAGAATCGCCACCGAGCTTAATAAAATACTGGAAGCACCACAACCCAGTATTGGTTTCAAACTCTTGTTTGATACGGGCCTGCTGGAACTCATTCTGCCCGAACTGGCAGCTATGCAGGGAGTAGAAATTCGCAACGGCGTAGGCCACAAGGATAATTTCTATCATACCCTCCAGGTTGTCGATCAATTGGCACACAAAAGCAACCACCTCTGGTTGCGTTGGTCGGCGCTTTTGCATGATATTGCCAAACCGGTAACCAAGCGTTTTGACAAAGAAAATGGCTGGACATTTCACGGACACGAAGCGGTAGGTGCAGCCATGGTACCTCGTATTTTCCGTCGTCTACGCCTACCCATGGATCAAAAAATGAAGTTTGTCCAGAAGATGGTTCAGCTTCATCAACGTCCTATATCACTCACGAAGGAAGACATCACCGACTCTGCCGTTCGGCGTATTCTCTTCGAAGCTGGAGAAGATATTGATCAATTGATGCTGCTCTGCGAAGCTGACATCACCTCAAAAAATGAAAAGCGCGTCCGTCGCTACTTACAGAATTACGAGTACCTGCGCGAACGCCTCCAAGCCGTAGAAGAGCAAGATCACTTACGTAATTGGCAGCCCCCCATTAGCGGTGAGCTTATCATGGAAACTTTTGGCATCCCCCCAAGCCGGGAAGTAGGCATTATCAAAAATGCGATTCGGGAAGCCATTCTGGATGGTGATATTCCTAATGAATACGATGCCGCCTTTGCCTTTATGCAGACCAAAGCCAAGGAACTGGGGATTGCAATGCCGGTGGATAAGTAGAGAAATTGACCGCAGCTTTTATATTTCCAGATTTACGCCAACGATTATTTGCCTGAAACCACCCCCAAAGATGCCTGATGTAGCTCTGTTTAATCGGGAAGCTCTGTAGATTTCATTGGTTATATTCTTTCCATTTACAAAGACATTGGTATTGATCTTGCCCCCTAAAAGAAAGTCATAGTTTACAAAAGCATCGAAAGAATGGTAGGCGGGTAGTTTCCCAATCGCCCCATCAGCTGACTCCTTATCGAAATTATGAAATTCGGTATACTGCGCGCTTACAAAATGTCCACTTACCCCAAGCGATAGGTTTTCATAATCGTAATTCAATCCGATACTGGCGTTCCACTTTGGCGTATAGGGGGCTTCTGCATCTTTGAGACCTTCCTCTCCAAAAGTGATCACACTTTTCGTAATATTCTGAAAATCAGATAACTCGAGAGATTCTCCAGTCAAAAGAAGCTCCCCTCCTGCCCCATCAGAAATATAAACGTCGAATGCACCTCTGTTGGCATTCACTTTATCAATGTATTCGTTTTGTGTATCCGTACTGTGAATGACTTGCGAAAAGAGGTCTTTATCGACCAACTTCCCTTCAAGAACTTTTGACTTCATCAAATTGACATTTGCCAAAAACCTCAGCTGGTGTTGATTGCTCTTGAAAAGTTCCACTCCCAAGGCAAGTTCTAATCCCTGCACATTTATTTCCCCCAGTTCTTGAAAGACCTCATTTCTGCCCCCCGCATAAAAATTACGGCTAGTATTGTTGAAATAAGTAAGTTGGCCATCAATACGATTATTCAGCAGGCTTCCTCGCCATCCTATTTCCGTGTTTAAACTCAGCTCCGGGGCAATATTGATACTTTGTCCGGCCAGCGGATTGGTGACGATACCGTCTTGCTCCACCAAAAAGCCAAAAACCTTGGAAGGAGCAATCATCCCTTCGTAAAGACTCCCATACAACTCCCCATTTTTGATGCGATAATCAACCGTAATGCCCGGCAAAAACTGGTTGTAGACGTTTGGTTCTCTTCCTTCTTCGGTGCTATTGATATTAGGATTCTGAGCAAGGGCAATTAAATTTTGCCGGTACATATCCACGTGCTCAAATCTAAGGATTGGCGTAATTCCCCATTTACCTATATTGAACTCATTTCTGACAAATCCATTGGCTGACCAAAGTCGGTACCACAAATCGGTGGTAGCCGTGCCATTCCTCGCCCAGCGACTACTGTCAGCCACTAAAAAACGGTCTTTGAAAGTTTCCCGATGCAGATTGAAGCTGGCCTCCAGTTTTTGCTTTTCTCCAAAGGCATCCCATTGTAGGTTGACGGTTTCTTTGAATCCAGAAACGGTGTAGGTCCAACGACTATCGGAAGTGCTTTCTCGGCCTTTCAATACCCTACCAACGATGACGTAGTCTTCCTCGCCAAAAGTATGGCCATTCAAATAACCATAGTGGTCACTAAATATCTGCTCGCCCACGTAGTCTTTTACTTCGGAAGCTTTGACCTTTGTCGTGATTTGTCGCCACCAATCTCTTTCAAAATCGGAAGCATAAATTTTCGAAGTGAAACTAAGGTTTTCAACAGGCAGCCATTTATGAATGATGTCGACGCCATACCTCCGCATGGTGAACTGATCAGCATCCAATGGATTTTGGGAGGGATCTGTTTCGAAAGTAAAAGGTGTTTGAGAACTCAATGATGCTTGGTTATCTTCAAATTGGCTACTTACTTTAAAATATAAGGATTGATTTTCTGAGAGTTTAGCGAAAACTTTTGCGTTGAGGTTCAATACATCCACCGAAGAATTGTCGGTAAACCCATCAAACTTTTTATAAACTCCTTCAACTAATGCCCCAAGATTGTTCCACGTTCCACCGTAAGACAACAATCCCGTTTGATAATTGCGCTGGCCACCAATCAATTTCACCCTTAACTCAGGTTTCTGCGGCGGCAAGGCCGTGATGTAATTGATAGCGCCGTACATATTATTAGGCCCAAATCGTAGCATATCAGCACCTTTATAGACCTCAATGGAGGTAATACGGTCACTTACCGGATTGTAATAAGCTCCTGGTGCGATATACGGTGCAGGTGCCGAAGGAGTACCATCTTCCATCAACAGTACTTTTTTTGACCTACGCCCCCAGGAACCTCTGATACTGATGTTAGGGCGGTTAGACAAGCCCATATCTCCCACAATATTGACCCCCGGTACGGTTCTTAATATTTCTTCGGTGCTTAAGGGATTAATATTTTTCAGTGCCAAAGGGCTAATCCGGAAATTACTCCCTTTGAATTGCCCCTTATAACTACTGGGCGAGGCACTTACGATCACCTCATCAAGGGTTGTTTTGAGCGCATTAATTTTATTGTCCCCAGATCGGGGCTAGCAGCGGTGATATGAATACGCGCTTCTTCGTAACCTAAATATTAGTGCTTGATAAATTTCTCTACCCCCACAATGGTCTTTTCGGTTTTGAGTAACAGCTGATATAGGCCATCGGGTAGTTGTGCTATTTCCAGCTTATTATTCTTAGGCCAATGACCCGTTGTCATCACGATACCCGTAGCATTAATGATTTCAAAATCCGTAATCCGTTCAAGGGGTTCCTCCGCTATTAAAATAGACAGCACATCATCGGTTGGATTTGGAAAAACTTCGAAATGCACCAAATCTTTGGAAGCGCTTACTCGAACAGGTGCTTGAATAGTTAGCAAGGCTTGGTTGGTTATCACCGGCTCATTGAAGTCAAAATAGATACCCGCCTGGTTAGGTATTTCTGTACCATAACCATATGCTGGCAAGGGCTTTATTTTGAACCTGAAAAAACCGTTTGAAGCGGGTTCATTCGTGGTGCTATCCGGCAAGAGAATATCCGAAAAATAAACCACCAAGGAAGCGCCATCATTAATCTCATATTCATAAGGATGGCTGGCACTCAGCATTGTCAACGTATTCACATCCAATATAGGAGATATCGGATCTATTATCCGAACATTAAACGCGGTGTCCGTTCCGGTATTTTGGAATCGTATGTGGTAGTAGATGTATTCCTCTAAATCTACACGCTCTGTTTCTACTCCACTTTCGTTAAAAATACGCTTATCATTAGGATCAAAAGCCCCGATATTATTCTGACACTCGACATGATCAGTCCGAGAATTTTGACAGCTGCTATCATCGGAAAGCACCCCAAATAGACAATGCTCTTGCCCTAATTCTGCCTCGCACGAAAGATTAAATTCCAGGTTGAACATAATCACTTCGTTTACCTCCAATGCGCCAAGATCAAAGATAAGCTCCGTGTCGTTTATTTGATTGTAAGGGATCGAAGCCGAGATGAAATCAAAAAAGGGATCCAATGTAAGCGCCAGTGTTGTTGCTGTACTGGTAAGCGGGCCAGAGTTACGCACCTGCACCGTGTAGTAATTATCAAAACAACGACGAAGCAACGGTGTAGAAAAGTCGATCTCAAGCGAAGCACATTCTTCCAATGCTTTAGCTTGAAAATCCTGAACAAGCGTAGCGTTATCTTCATTCATTACAATGCTAAAAGAAGGTGCGCAAAGCTCCCAATTGGTATTTATTGGCTCTGCACTCAAGGTATAAGTACCAAGTGGTACTGAAAAATTAAAATTGCCCTCACTATCCGTGCTTTTCATGCGTGAATAGGCATCGCCTTCTACTTTTATCCGCCAGTGGGCAAGGGTGTTGTCTGATTGATCGGGTTCGCAATCTTCACTATCATTATGAAAAATCGTACCCGTGATAAACTGTGGCGAAGATAATGGCGCAGTAGACCTGAAAATACGATGTTGGCCGATGATTACGTAAACGTACTGGTTTTCTGTAACAAAAAAATTGTTCACAAACGATTGGGGTAATCCACTATAACTATGTTCCACGAAGTTTACCCCATCAAAAATGTAATATCTAGAATTGCTAAACAGGAAGAGATCCAGCCCTGAGCTGCTCAATAAGATTCCTGATCCTCCTTCTATGAAATCGCCTAAATTAGTGAGCTCTTCACCAAATTTAAAGCGATATAAATTATGTTGGCCGCTAAAAACATCTTGGATAATAAAATAGACCGTTCCGTCATCCAAGATGGTAAACAGTGAAGAATACATATTGGGAAAAGTTCCTAAAACCTCGCTGACCTGCTCACCCGTTATCGTGTTTATTTTAGTAACACGACACTCAATGTCAGTATTGATTATGAAAATTTCACTGCCTACTAGTTTAACATTGGGATTACTGCTAAATAGAAAAAGATTCGTCTCGACCCAATCCTGCCCATTATTAAGGGTATAGTAGTTATTGTCAAATGAGCCTCCATTAATATAAATAACCCCATCGTCGAGTACGTTCATACTGTTGATTCCTATACCAAGTTCTCCTTCTGGTACTTCAATGACCTCGAAATTCTGGTCATTATTCTGGGAATACATAATAACATCGCCACGATTCAGATATAAACTACCATTTGGAGAAAATTGTCCTCCTAACCATGCATTTTCGTCTGCTACTATTTCCTGCCAGCTCTCCTCTCCTACTGTTTTCACAAAAATTTCATTGGGGGTGCGAACAAGCTGTCCATTTTGATAGGATTCATCAATCCCAACAGGGTACGCATAGTTAATGAGAGCCGACCTCTCTTCCCACTGTGAACTGCCAGCTGACTGCTCCAAAAAATGATCATCATAATCATTGCTTATCAAAAAATCTGCTTGGTCACTGATCCATAAATCCCTGTAAGTTGATAATATGGGCTCATCCTCTACTACTTCCCAGTCAAAATCACAACCGGTAGATTTGAGTATTCTAGCCCCATTCCGGTAGTACCAATCTCCTTCAGACGACAGTATTTCATCACCATAAGCAAAATCTGAAGCAATGCTAGACATACTGCCCGACTCAAAAACAAGCCCCTCGCCTGATAAGCTGTAGAAATTACTCTGATCATATAACAATACTTTGCCACAATCATTGTAGGCGAATTTACTAATGCCAAGGTTCAAGGATTCATGTCTGATTCGTGTTCCGTCGCGAGAAAAGACGGACAAATCATCAGAAGCACCCGCAGTATGGTGTAGGGCTAAATAATGATCAAATACCCATAAATGAGTCCTATGGTCAACAAAACCTTCTTCGTAAGTAAAAATGGGAACGAAAGTAAGTCCTTTATTCAGGCTATAGCCAAAGGAATTATTCTCGTAAACAAACAGCGTATCTCCTTTGATAAAAGAAGCCTGAACACCATCCCAGCCTCCATCAAGATCTAGCGCATACCAGCTTCCATCTCGTCGGATACAATGATTATAACTCTCGGATTTCAAGACGGGTGTGCCATCCGCATAAAATTGGACATCAACCAAGGCTTGCGACTCCGGGAGCACTTCTTGGGTCCAAGTAGCCCCATCGAAAGAAGAATAAACGGTGGATTGATCATTAATAGCTTGTGTAAAATATTCACCGACAGGTGACTTTCTGATCGCTCTAAGGCTAAAGTCATCCGGTGTTGTAATCTCTTCAAAAGTAATTTGACTGTGGAGGGTCGTCATCAATATACAGATGATCCCGAGAGAGAGCAAAACTTTCATAAGCTTAGTTTTAAAGTGTTAGCGCACCCACTTATTTTAACTCGAATTTCAAATCGAAATACAAAGTGGATTTTCTTAATCCACTAAAGATAAAAATAAATATTTATTATCCACCTTCCTTTTTCAGTCCTGAAGTTCTTCCTTTTGAGTTAATGCTATCTTGTTATTCCTATTCATTTTTTTCTTCAAGCTTATTATGAAACCGCAGCAAATGCTGCTCCGCCGCCTCGTTATATAGCTTGAGAATGAGGGTAGACTTCTTGCGGCCATCCAGCGGAAAAAGGATTTTTACGGGGTTGTGAACGTAGCCATTGTCTTCAAAAAGGAGCACCTGGCGGTTGCGGGTCGCGAGGCGAAACTGCAACAACTCCTCTACATTAGCGGGGAGCGGGACATCTTGATAGCCTTCTTCTTTGAGGAAAGCGCAAATCATTTCGTAAGTAGCCGTCAAATCCTTACCAGCGAAATTGGACTCGTATACCAGTCCGTCGCTTTTGCCTCCCATGTAATCCGTATCAGCGGAAGGGAATGACTTACGCAAGGAGGCCGTTTTTGGCTGGGCCGCTACTTCTTCCACGTAAGAAGCAATCATAATCCGGCGACCATTCAGACTGACTTTTTGTTCGGAAAGACCCATGTAAATTAGATTAATAACGGTCGAATGTGCCGTTGAAGGAAGCAAGAAACACTCCTTCAACGGCAGTACATGGATCAAATTTAAAAACTTTTTGTTTTTAAACCGTGCTTTTCTATCGTTTTTTGAAAACTTTTATTCCAAGTCTTCGTAATCAATACGATTCAATGCCTTGCGTAGATCATCTTCTCCAAGTTTTTCACCTTTCAAAGTGATGATAAAGCGATCATCATAAAAGAAGATCAACTCCCCTACTCCACTGTCGGCATTCCATTTTTCAAAAGCCTTATGACCGTCGATGACCGTTGTTCTTTCATAACCAAAATCACCTTCTCGGTCTACTTCCACACTGGCCCAGGCTACCATCCCCAACTTGGCGATACCCATCTGGCCAGCATCTACGACGGTCACGTCAACAGACTTGTCATCCTCTTGGTACTTTGCTTCGGCTTGGGAAATAGTAAAGCCCATTGCGCCCGTTTTTTCGCCCGTGTGCTTCGTCCGGTCCATGCCGAGCAGTTTATCAGGTAAAATGGCCTTGATATCACGAAAATTCATCACCTCTACCGTTTCTCCATTCTCTGCGTTTTTACGTAACGATTCCGAAGCTTCAGCGAAAGCATCTGCCAAACCATTTTGCAGATCTTTCATATTGCCTTCACCAAGGTTGATGGTGACGGATTCTTTCTCTCCTTCGTCGTTTTCTACGGTGATATTGATACCGTCAGTATCAGATGTTTCTTCTTCAGCAGCCTTATCGCCACCACAGGAAAAGGTCAAAACAGATAAGCCCGAAAGCAAAAATAATAGGGATAATTTACGATGCATGATGTGTTTAAGTTTTAGTACCTGCCAAATATAACGGTTAGGCTCCTTAGCAAAAAGCAATTTTTCGATGAACGAGGCGGGTACAAAGACGAGCGGGTCAACCAGTTCGTAAAGGGGTGATTTTGTTTTGAACCACATAAGGGCACATAATTTTTTTTTTGAACCATACGTGGGATTATAAGGGGGAAGGATTGCCTACGCAAAACGAAATTTTGCGGACACTGCGACGTAGGCACAGCTAACGACGAACAGTGGCGACGTAGGCACAGCCAACGCCGAACAGGAATAAAAAAGCGTTCAACAACTAACATGGTCATTGAACGCTTTTTTTAGAACAAGAAAAACATAATTAAGCCTCTCCTTCTTCCTTCTCTTCTTCCTTCTCTTTACGCTTTTCCGGCCGCATCTGCGGAAAGAACAGTACTTCCTGGATACTGGTTTGGCCCGTTAGCAACATCACCAAACGATCGACACCGATGCCGATACCTGAAGTTGGTGGCATACCGTATTCCAGTGCACGTAGGAAGTCTTCGTCGAGTGCCATCGCTTCGTCGTCGCCGCGCTTTGCTAATCGCAATTGATCCTCGAAGCGTTCACGCTGATCGATGGGATCGTTGAGCTCGGTGTAGGCATTGGCCAGCTCCTTACCATTGACGATCAACTCAAAGCGCTCGACCAAACCTTCTTTGTCGCGGTGCTTTTTGGTAAGCGGAGACATTTCTACCGGATAGTCCGTAATAAAGGTAGGCTGGATCAACTGCCATTCGACTTTCTCGCCGAAAATTTCATCGATCAACTTGCCTTTGCCCATGCTGTCTTCTACCTCGATGTGCATCTCTTTCGCGACTTTGCGCAAGCCCTCTTCATCGAGGCCTGAGATGTCCACACCGGTATATTCTTTGATGGCATCATACATCGTCAGGCGGCGGAATGGGCCTTTAAAATCGATGACATGCTCTCCTACTTTGACCGTCGTTTCCCCAAGAACGGATTGGATGGCATGCTCCAACAGTTGCTCGGTGGTTTCCATCATCCAGTAGTAATCCTTGTAGGCCACGTAGAACTCCACCATCGTGAATTCAGGATTGTGTGTGGCGTCCATGCCCTCATTACGGAACATTTTACCAAACTCGTAGACCCCGTCAAAACCGCCGACAATCAGGCGCTTGAGGTACAACTCATTGGCAATCCGCAAATAAAGCGGCATGTCCAAGGTATTGTGGTGCGTCTTGAAAGGACGCGCCGATGCACCGCCGTGAATGGGCTGTAATATGGGTGTTTCGACTTCCATCAAGCCTATTTCATCCAGGAAAAGACGCATGGCCGTGATCAGGCGACTGCGTTTGCGGAACAGATCGCGCACCTCCGCATTCACCGTAAGGTCTACATAACGCTGGCGGTAACGCAACTCTGGGTTTGTAAAGGCATCGTGTACTTTGCCTTCTGCATCCACCTTGACCACGGGTAGTGGCCGTAGTGACTTACCCAGGAAGGTAAATTCAGTGACGTGCACGGAAACTTCGCCTACCATTGTCTTGAAAACGTAGCCTTTGATCCCGATAAAATCACCCAGGTCCAGGAGTTTCTTGAAAAGGTCGTTGTAAAGCGACTTGTCTTCCCCTGGCGCAATATCATCACGCGAGACATAAATCTGGATGCGCCCGGAAGCGTCCTGTAGTTCGGCAAAAGAAGCTTTACCTTTTCCCCGTTTGGCCATCAGGCGGCCTGCCAGACAAACTTCGGTGAAGTTCGTTGACAATTTATCTTCTTCATCAAATTCGGCAGCGGCTTTAAGATCGGCAGCCAAATGAGTAACGGGGAATAAAGCAGCCGGGAAGGGATCGATGCCCATCTCCCGAATAGCCGCTAAGTTTTCTCTACGGACAATTTCCTGTTCGCTGAGTTGCATAAGTGAATGATTAAAAAGATAAAATAAGTTGGTATAGCATCGATTTAGGTTTGTCAAAATCCCTATACCCTGTACTAAGCACGTGGTACAGTGAGATTTACCTAGGTGCTTCTTGCCTTCAGTAATACAACAGGGTAAATCTCACTTTAACTTAAGCTTGTGCCGTTGGCGTAAACCCGATTGGAGGAATACCTCCCGTATTGGGCTCCGTTTCTTGAATGATGCCGTGCTGGCTTTCAAATCTTTGCACGTTATCCGCCAAAGCTCTCAACAAACGTTTAGCGTGCTGAGGGGTGAGGATAATGCGTGATTTCACTTTGGCTTTAGGTACATTAGGTACCAAACGGAGAAAGTCAATGATGAATTCACTATTGGAATGTGCGATCACCGCCAAGTTAGCGTAGGTACCTTCCGCAACATCTTCGGGTAATTCAATGTTAAGCTGATTTTTTGCCTTTTTTTGCTCGGCCATAATGGTTTTTATTATTTGAACTGAACCGGAATGCTCCTATGAATAATCACAAGTGCAGAGAAAAAATTCCCTCATCCCAGCAGTCTTTTGTTAAACGATATTTTATTTCTTCTTACGAGGCTTAGCTTTGGGTTTTGCCTTGGCTTTGCTCTTTTCTTTGCTGAAGGATCCTGGTAGCTCTGCTTCTATGATTGCTTTCACATCATCGAGACTCAGCTCTTGGGCTTGTTCAGCCGTCATTTTTTCGGTACCGATTTTGGGAAGCTTGACGTTGGCTTTTTTGAACTTGATGAAAGGTCCCCAACGACCATTCTGGATGCTGATATCTTCTTCCTCCCAACGCTGGACGTAGCGGTTGGCTTCTTTCTCAATTTTTCCTTTCAGCAATTCTATGGCTTCCGCTTCAGTAAGGTTGTCCCAGTCGTATTTCTTGGGTACATTGACAAAGAGTTTCTGCCACTTGATAAAAGGCCCAAAACGTCCCTTACCCTTGGTGACGGGCTCTCCTTTGTAATGTGCAACCGGTTCGTCTTCCTTCTTTTTGATGGCTATTTTCTCGAGGGCCATTTCGTAATCCACCTCGTGTGGATCAGCACCACGCCCTAAGGAAATATAATCATCGCCCCAGCGGACATAAGGGCCATAACGCCCCACACCAACAATGACTTCTTTGCCTTCATATTCGCCCAAAGTCTTGGGCAACTCAAACAGCTTGAGAGATATTTCCAGATCGATGTCATCCATTTCCATTCCCGCAGGAAGGTTGGCGTACTTTGGTTTCTCATCGGGTAACAATTCATCAGGAGCTCCCAACTGGATTACCGGCCCACGGCGAGAAAGACGCACCAGGATGGTTCTCCCCGTTTCCGGATCAGTACCAATAATCCGCTCCTTGGTTACCCGGTCAGCGGTTTCGGTAATGACCTCAACGCTTTTATGAAAAGGAACATAAAACTCCCGCAACATCTTGGTCCAGTTCTCTTTCCCTTCCGCTACTCTATCGAAACGTTCTTCAATATCACTGGTAAAGCCATATTCCATAATGGTATCGAAATGCTCTTCCAGGAAGTCAGAGACGGTAATTCCTATCTCGGTAGGAAACAGGCGGTTCTTAACGGCGCCAGCCTTTTCTGTCTTTGTCTCCGCGCTCACCTTATTGCCCTGCAACGTGATCACGCGGAAATCCCGGTCTTCACCATCACGCGACTCACTTACAACATAACCACGGTTCTCTTCCATGATTTTGCTGATCGTTGGTGCATACGTAGAAGGACGGCCAATACCTTTCTCTTCCAATGCTTTCACCAAACCAGCCTCCGTGTAGCGAGCGGGTGGGCGCGTAAAGCTTTCGGTAGCCGTGAGAATATCCAGCGGCAATTGCTGTCCTTCATCCAAAGGAGGCAACATGCCTTTTACTTCGTCATCATCGTCATCATCATCCTTGGATTCCAGATAGACTTTTAAGAAACCATCAAAAACCAAAACCTCGCCTTCTGCGCGCAGAATTTGATCAGGTACCTTGTCGATGCCAATATTGACAATAGTCTTTTCCAATTTCGCTTCCGCCATCTGTGAGGCGATCGTGCGCTTCCAGATCAGTTCGTACAAGCGCTGTTCATCACGATCTCCGCTTACGTTCTGTTTGGCAATATAAGTAGGGCGGATAGCTTCGTGCGCCTCTTGTGCCGAAGTATTCTTGCTCTTAAAGCGCCTTACGTTGACGTATTCCTTGCCAAAATCCTGTTCTACCTGCTGAGCGATGGAAGCAATAGCGACTTCGGATAAACTGATAGAATCCGTACGCATATAAGTGATATGCCCGGCTTCATAAAGGCGCTGGGCAACCTGCATGGTGCGTTTTACCGAAAAACTGAGCTTCCTGCTAGCATCCTGCTGGAGGGTAGAAGTTGTAAAAGGAGCAGCGGGTTTGCGCGTCAAAGGTTTTACCTCGATGTTGTCAATGGCAAACTTTGCACCCACGCACTTATTCAGTAATTCCTGTGCATCCTCAATGGTCGAAAGTCGATCAGGAGAAGTTGCTTTGAGCTGAACCATGCGGCCTTGCTCATTCTTTACATTAAAAATGGCATCCAGTCGAAAGAATGCCTGGGGAATGAATTCACGAATTTGGCGCTCCTTTTCTACGATCAGCTTAACGGCAACGGACTGAACCCGGCCGGCGGATAATTTACCCCTGATTTTCTTCCACAGCAACTCTGACAGTTCAAACCCTACCAGGCGATCCAATACCCGACGTGCCTGCTGGGCATCTACCAGGTTGAGGTCAACGGTACGTGGTTGGGTAATGGCTTTCTGAATAGCTGGTTTGGTGATTTCTCGAAATACAATCCGCTTGGTGGTGTTTTCATCCAGCCCTAACACTTCACACAGGTGCCAGGAAATGGCTTCTCCCTCGCGGTCTTCATCCGTCGCGAGCCACACTTCGTCTACCTTCTTAACCCAATCTTTAAGTTCTTTAACAACTTTGCGCTTTTCAGGAGAGACAATATATTTGGTTGCAAAGTCATTTTCCACATCCACGGCCTGGCTTCCTTTGTCCAGATCGCGCACGTGGCCAAAGCTAGATTTTACGACAAACTCCTTTCCCAGGATTTTCTCGATGGTCTTTGCTTTAGCAGGAGACTCCACAATGACGAGGTTCTTTGGCATACTTTGGCTTTGTTATTCAACGCTTGAAACTGTGAAGAAGGCAAATATTACCTTCTTCAAAACTGCAAATGTAATTATTTTAAGATTTGTTCACCGTGCTCCTTTGAAATAGTCCTTACATTTGCCCCCTAATATTCCTTTTTTGCGACTATTGGGTAGCAAAAACCAACGATAAATCCTCCAACGCATGACCTCCTTAGAAGCTGTAAGTCCTATTGATGGCAGATACCGCAACAAAACGCAAAACCTCAGCACGTATTTTTCTGAAGCTGCATTAATCCAGTACCGGGTGATGGTAGAAGTGAAATATTTTCAAGCACTTTACGAACTTGGTCTACCCCAATTAAAGGGCATAGCTGTCGATAAGGTTGCAAGTTTAAGTGAATTATACGAAAATTTTTCATTGGAGGATGCTTCAGCGATTAAGGAAATAGAAAAAACGACCAACCACGATGTCAAGGCCGTTGAGTACCATATCAAGCAAGCTTTTGAGCGACTAGGCTTGAGTGATTATCAGGAGTTTGTACACTTTGGCCTGACCAGTCAGGATATTAATAACACGGCTGTTCCTCTTTCTTTGCGGGATGCTTACCAGAACGTCTACCTACCCGGCGCTAAAGCCATTCTTGCTGACTTGAACGCTCTAGCGGAAGAATGGAAGGCTATTCCGATGCTAGCACGCACCCACGGTCAGCCAGCATCTCCTACCCTGTTGGGGAAAGAAATTGCGGTGTTCACCGCTCGACTTGAACACCAACTGCTGCAACTCTCGCACATTGAATTACGGGTAAAGTTTGGCGGAGCTACGGGTAACCTCAACGCTCACTATGCTGCGTATCCGAGCTACGACTGGCACGCATTTGCGGAAGCATTTGCAGAAAAACACCTCGGACTGCCCCGGGCCTTTCCTACTACGCAAATTGAACACTACGATAATTTGGCGGCCTTCTTCCACGCGATGGCGCGCATCAATACCATCCTCATTGACTTCTGTCGCGATATCTGGACTTACATTTCTATGGAATACTTCCGCCAAAAGACCATTGCCGGGGAGGTTGGATCCAGCGCTATGCCCCATAAGGTCAACCCGATTGATTTTGAAAATGCGGAAGGCAACCTTGGTATTGCTAATGCATTGCTTGAACACCTGGCCCATAAGTTGCCGGTTTCCAGGCTGCAAAGAGACCTTACTGACAGTACGGTATTACGCAACATCGGCGTACCTTTTGCCCATACGATGATTGCTTTCCAGGCCATCCAAAAAGGACTGAGCAAGCTACTGCTCAATGAAAACAAGCTCCACGATGATCTCGAAAACAACTGGATGGTCATTGCCGAAGCGATCCAGAATATTCTTCGAAGAGAAAACTACCCCAAACCTTACGAAGCACTCAAAGCACTCACCCGTGGCAAAGCTACCGTAGGGGAAGCAGAGATCAAGGCCTTTATCAAGGAGTTGCCTGTAAGCGAGGAGATCAAGCAGGAATTATTACTGTTGAGCCCACATACTTATACGGGTAAGTTTGTGTAAATTGCTTAGTTGGAAGGCACTTTTGAAGTGCCTTCCAATTGATCCAACTCTTCGCAGTCCTCACGCCAGTAGGCTCCAGAGAAAAAACGATGCCGTTGTTTAGCCAAATACTCAGCTCCCGCAGTTGCCGATGGCTTTCTCCTTCATCATGGCTTCCAACTCCCCAAGGACACTCATGTCATCGATAGTTGAAGGCGGCTTGAAAGACTGTTGGTCGGCAATGGCACGCATGATTTTTCGAAGAATTTTTCCTGATCGTGTTTTAGGAAGCCGTTCTACCTGCACAGCTCGCTTGAAGGCAGCAACGGGCCCAATGGTATCACGAACCATCTTGATCAGTTCTTGCTCAACGGTAGCTTCGGATGTCGTAACCCCCGTTTTCAAGACAAAGAAACCGACGGGTAATTGCCCTTTGAGCTCGTCTGCCACACCGATGACGGCACATTCCGCGACGGCAGGGTGAGCCGCTACAACTTCCTCCATCTCTGCGGTCGACAATCGGTGGCCAGCAACATTGATGATATCGTCAATGCGGCCCGTAATGTAGACATAGCCATCCTCGTCTTTGTATCCACCGTCTCCAGAAAAATAGTAGCCAGGATAGGCCGACAAATAGGATTTCTTGAAACGGGCCGTATCTTCCCACAAGTTGGGTAGGCAACCCGGAGGCAATGGATAGCGTATGGCTACCGCGCCTTCTTCACCTGGGGCCATTTCCTGGTTGTCGTGGTCTAAAATAGCGACTTCAAAACCACAGACAGGAGGACCTGCTGAACCCGGCTTGATCGGCTGCAATTCCAAACCCGCCATGTTGGCCAACATAGGGTACCCCGACTCCGTCTGCCACCAGTGGTCGATGACGGGGACCTTTAGCATCTCTTCACACCAATTAAGGGTATTCACATCAGTGCGTTCTCCTGCCAGAAAGAGGTACTTTAGACAAGAGGTATCGTACTGTTCTTTTAATTTCCCTTCGGGATCTTCCTTTTTGATGGCTCTGAAAGCCGTAGGTGCAGTAAAAAACACCTTTACCTGGTACTCCTCAATAACCCGCCAAAAAGTGCCCGCATCCGGCGTTTTGATCGGCTTGCCTTCAAACAATACCGTGGTACAACCGTAAATCAAGGGGGCGTAGACAATATAAGAGTGCCCTACTACCCAACCTACATCAGAAGCTGCCCAGTAGGTTTCTCCTGGCTGTACGCCGTAAATATTCTTCATGCTGTAGTGAAGCGCCACAGCATGTCCCCCATTATCCCTTACGATGCCTTTGGGCTGGCCCGTTGTACCAGAAGTGTAGAGAATGTACAAAGGATCTGTAGCATCTACCGGGGTATAGCTCACTGGCTGGGCTTTTGCCAAAAGGGTTTCCCAATCAAAATCCCGTCCCTCCTGAAGGTCTGCATGTACAAAATCACGCTGGTAAACAATACAGGCTTGAGGCTGAAAAGTAGCTTCTTGCAGCGCCTTGTCAATGATCGGTTTATACGGTATAATGCGGTCGATTTCTTTTCCCCCACTGGCTACCAAAATCAATTTGGGGCGAGCATCATCAATCCGAATCGCCAGTTCGTGCGCAGCAAAACCACCAAACACAACGGAGTGGACGGCCCCCAAACGCGCACAAGCCAACATCGCAAAAACAACCTGCGGAATCATCGGCATATAGATAATCACCCGATCCCCTTTGGTTACCCCTTGCGCCTGTAGGACACCCGCAAAACGAGCCGTCTCGTCCAATAATTCCTGATAAGTATAACGCTCTTTGGTATTCGTTACAGGAGAATCATAGATCAGTGCCGTTTGCTCCGCTCGGCCATTGGCCACATGGTAATCCAAGGCCAGATAGGAAGTATTCATCTTACCCCCCTTGTACCAGCGATAAAGCCCGTCCTGATCCTGGCTAAGAATCGTCTCCGGAAAAGTGAACCAGTCAAGTGCTTGGGCTTGCTCCGTCCAATATGCAGTGGGATTTGTTAGGCTGTTTTGGTATTCTTTTTGGTAGGTCATGCATCAACAATTTATCTATTCGACAAAAAGCTATTAGGGAAATTATTGTCTTCTTACAACCAAATGTACAAAATATATAAATATCTAGATGTTTAAAATTATAGTGATTTTTATTACTATTGTATTATCGCCTCTGAGGTAAAAGGAATTTGAGTAAATTTCCAGTGTATTTAATCTTAGATCATGAACGTCATTCCAGATCGCGTCTATCGGTTTCTTAAGGAATATCCTCCTTTCTCCATGCTTGACAAGTTGACCCTTGAAAAGCTGGCTGGTGAAACCATTATCAAATACCTACAAGCGGGAGAGTTTGTCTTTACCGAAGGTGAAGCTCCGCAGGAATACATTTATGTGGTGCGGGAAGGAGCCGTAGAGCTACTCAAAGAGGAAGAAGGTCTGCTGGTAGAAGTATGTGATGAAGGTGACCTTTTTGGACTACGTCCACTTTTGGCGAACCAACCTTACGCATTATCCGCAAAGGCTGCGGAAGAATGTTTGCTCTACGCCATCAAGGTCGACAATCTGCAAGAACTTATTGAGACACAACCCAAAGTAGGCTATTACCTGGCCCAAAATTTTGCTTTTAGCATCAGTGACAAGTACATTAAACGCTATAAAGGAAAAATCTTTTTAGACAAAGACCCAGCAGTATTACTACAGACCTCCTTATTTGAGATACAATCCGTCAATCACAGCAAATCGCCGGTATGTTGTGCCCCTAGCGCTACCATCCAGGAAGCGGCCAGAATCATGCAACAAAAACAGGTAGGTTCTATCCTCATCACCAACGATGAGCAGCATCCTATTGGTATTGTCACTGACCGTGACCTTAGAAACCGCGTGGTAACCGGCGAAGTGAGCAGGCGTTCGGCCATCACAGAAATAATGACGCAGCCGGTGGTGACTATTCTGCCTGACTGTAGTGTGGCGGAAGTGCAGATGGCGATGATGAAAAACGGCATCCACCACCTGTGTCTTACCCAGGACGGATCACCCTACTCACCGGTGGTAGGGATTCTTTCTGAACATGATCTACTTGTGCTACAAGGCAACAATCCCGCTATTCTGATCCGAGAGATGAAAAGAAGTACTTCAGCGATAGAATTAGCGGCAATTAGAACCAAAGCAGAGGGGCTGTTACGGCAATATCTTGAACGGGAAGTGGCTATGGATTTCATATCCACGGTGATGACCGAAATTAATGATGCATTAATTACCAGGGTCATCGAAATAGCAATGAAGGAACTGAGTACCCCGCTTCCCGATCTCAAATGGTGCTGGATGGGTTTGGGAAGCGAAGGCCGGGGAGAACAATTGCTCCGTACTGATCAAGACAGCGCACTTGTATTCGAGGATGTACCAGAAGAAGCCCTGGAAGAAAACAGGGTTCAATTTTTAGCTTTTGCCAAAAGGGTCACCTATCATCTCAATACTTGTGGATTTGCCTACTGTCCAGGTAATATGATGGCTAGCAATCCCAAATGGTGTCTATCCTTACAGGAATGGAAAAACCAATTTTCTGAGTGGATACTTATGCCTACGAACCAGAATATTATGCACTGTAATATCTTTTTCGACTTCCGTCCATTGTACGGAGAAAGGGCACTTCCCAAAATCCTCAGTGAGCATATCTTCGAAAAAATACCTCAAAAAGGGATTTTTCTATCTGTCATGGGGAAAAATGCCCTGCAAAACCCTCCACCGCTTACTTTCTTCCGCAACTTTGTGGTAGAGAAAAATGGCGAACACAAAGATGCATTTAACATCAAATCGAGAGCGATGATGCCCTTGACCGATGCTGCAAGGCTCCTCATTCTTGGCCACCAAGTAGCGGGAATCAACAACACCATCAAGCGATTTGAAAAACTTGCCGAGCTGGAGCCCAATTACAAGGAACTCTTCGAGCAGGCTGCTGATGCTTACGAAATCCTCATCCGTTATCGGGCTCTGCAAGGACTCAAAAACAACAATTCCGGGAAATTTCTTTTGATCGAGGAAATGTCCAAAATGCAGAAGCTGAATTTGCGTAACACCTTTCGCCCTATCGGAGAATTGCATGACATCATCATCATTCGGTACCAAGTGAATTACTTCAATTAGTTTCCTCACCCTTGAAATCATGCACATGAGTTGGATCAAAAAAGTACTTGGGATCAAGCCCGTCTATCCTGCCAAAAGCTACTGGTTGGAGTACGACCATTTTTTTGACCATCCAGACCCTAAAAAACACCTCTTTCGAAACAAACGCATGGTCGTTTTAGACACCGAGACCACAGGCTTAAACCCCACGACCGATCGGCTACTATCTATTGGTGCTGTAGCAGTGAAAGATCAGCAGATTTATGTAGGAGATCGCTTTGAAGCCTTTTTCTCCAATGAGGGGCTGTACCAGGCCAAAGAGCGAGAAAGTGTCCCCGTTCATGGCATTCTCCAAAAACACTGGGCTCAGCTTCCCGATAACCAAAAGATTCTAATTGACCTTTTGGCTTACTTAAAAGACAGCATTATTGTTGGGCACCACATTGCCTTTGATTTTGCGATGCTCAACAATGCTTTCATGGCCCAACTAGGAGGCCCTTTGCAAAACCAGGTACTGGATACCGCTCACTTGGCACAGCGGCTAGCCTCTCCTTTCGCAGCTTATCAGGCTGCTCCTCAAGAAATTGGCCAGTACAGCCTCGACCAACTTTGCAAAGTCTATAATATCCCCGTTGAAGGCCGTCATACTGCCAGTGGAGATGCTATGCTTACCGCTCTATTGTTGGTCAAACTACTCGGGCGATTAGAGCAAAGAGGCGTTAAAACACTCAAAGACCTTCTCCGATAATTAAAGAATACTTATCATTGCAAATCACTAGCTAATCTGCTTTATGAAGTTATTACAATTCTCCCTGCTTCTCATTTTCACTCTTCTAACGGGTCCCACTGTATCCGAAGCAGCGGTGCTACACCCCAAACCAGTAGACAAAACGGAAGTAGCTACGGGTCAGCAAATGAGTAAAAAAGAGCAACGCCAACTACGCAAAGAGCAGCGACGTAGCTTCCGTAAAGCAGTAAGGGAACAAGTTCGTGCCTTGAAACAAAGTAGTAGCTCTTCTGACATAGACCTTATCTTACTGGTGATTATTGCATTGTTTATACCACCATTGGCGATGTTTCTTTACGATGGAGAAGCGAGTTCCAGGTTCTGGATTTCTTTGGTATTGATGCTCTTGGCCATCCCTTTATGGGGAACCTTAGGCGCTCTGGCTTTTCTGGCCAGTATAATTTATACCCTCTATATTATTCTCAGTGAATCGCTTTGATGGGTTCTTCTGGCCCAAATAGATTCCCCGCTATGGGCTAAGATGGATGTTGATCGTCTACTGATTATGCAATAATAAATTCCGTATTAATGCTATCAAATTATTTGCATATATATAGAACTATATAAATAGTTTCACGTTAAAATAAACAAATCCTTAAGCAATACTCCACTGAGTAAGAGCATGAAAACACCAAATCAAACAGAATCCTTACGCGAATCCAGCGAAATACTGAGGGCCATCGCCCATCCTATCCGCCTAGCCATCATTGAACTGCTCCATCAGCAAGGCAAGCTTTCTGTGACCGAAATTTATGAGGATTTGAATATCGAACAGGCCGTAGCCTCTCACCATCTCCGCATTTTAAAGAACAAAAATGTAGTCGACCTCGATCGGGTTGGTAAGACTTCACTTTATTATTTGGCACATCCTTCCTATTATGACATTGTTCGGGTCTTGAATGATGTCGGCTAGTCCAAGAACAGCCATTGCTTAGAGCATGTTTGGAGCGGATTACTTTTGAAAATCAATGATTTGGCGTTCTGGCTAAACTCAAAATCACGCGCTTGGCGGGTCAAGTAAGTGATTTTGAGTGACGCCAGGTTGCTAAATGCTTGGTTTTCGGTGCAAGCGAGCTCCAAACATGCTCTTAAAGCCTGCCAAACCCCTCCTTTTCCATATTATCTTTTACAACAAGCATTAATTGTAAAAAATAATTAGGTTTTTCTTGCACACATCTATATATCTATATACATTAGCATCTGTATACAACTCACTTTATCATCTATTAGCCTTTTCTAACCTTTAAAAATTATGAAGAAAAGAATACCATTGATCGCCTTATTGGCTTGCATGTTGGGGCTTTTTTCCAACACGCTGAAGGCACAGGAAGCACCCGAAGTAGACCATTCTTACAAGCCGTTGAAACTCAATCTCAGCGAGGATGGCTCCAAGTATGTCCGCTTTATCATTTGGCACCAACAGTGGCTTACCACAAGCAACCTTACCAAACCTGACGGTGGAGATGCGGCCAAATTGCAACTAAGCTCTAGTATTCGTAGATCGCGGATGCTGGCCTTTGCCCAGGTTTCTCCCCGCTTTTTGATTCTTACACATTTTGGTCTGAACGGTCTTGATGCTAATAACCTGACGTCTTTAGGTAACAATAGCAATGCCCCACAATTGTTCCTACACGACGCCTGGGTAGAATTCATGGTCAACGAAAATCTCTACATCGGTAGTGGATTGCATTACTGGAAAGGCTTGACGCGCCTGGCCAATCAAAGCACACTCAACTTTATGACCATGGACCAAAGTCGTCCATTTGTACATTGGCACTCGTTGGGGGTTACCGATCAATTTGCTCGCCATTTAGGCGTTTATGCCAAAGGCAGTATTGATAAGTTTGACTATCGCCTAGCCATCAACAACCCAGGTCGTAATGGTATCACTGGCAACTACAACGGACAGGCCAATCCGGCCCTCACTTACACGGGTGTAAGTAATACCAACAAAGATGGCGACCCTACTGGAAACACGGTCATCGAAGGCTATTTCCGCTACCAAATCAAAGACACAGAATCCATCAAGCTCCCTTACGCGGTAGGTACTTACCTGGGCACCAAGGACGTCTTAGCGATCGGTGCAGGCTTTTTTGCTCACCCCAACGGCATGTACAACAGCAATACCGGAGAGCACGTAAACGTGACCCACTTCGCGGCGGATATCTTTTTGGACAAGCCCATCTCTGGCGGTGGTTGTTTGAATGCCTATGCCTCTTTTATGAGCTTTAACTATGGAGAAGATTTTGTTGCTCGCTGGGCAGGAACAGGCTCTGTACTTTATGGCCATTTGGGTGTATTGATTCCGGGCAGCAAAGTGATGCCTTATGTAGCATATCAAACAGGCAACTACGAAGGTCTAGCGGATCCTACTAATGCGCTTGACATTGGTGCCAACTACTTCATCAATGGGCATAATGCCAAACTTACCTTGGAATACCACCACATCGGCAACGATCCTCGGGAAGGTGGTCCGCTGGATGTTAACCAAATTCGCATGCAGGCTCATATCTTCTTATAGACACTATGCTGCTTAGAAGACGGCTTTATTCTCATATCTAAAATCAACTTTCCATGTCTGAAAAGAACCTCCAACAGTATTGGCGTGACAATCTCCGCTACCTGTTGATACTCCTTTCCATCTGGTTTTTAGTTTCTTACGTATTTGGCATATTCATGGTCGACACCTTGAACAACGTCAAGATCGGAGGAGCTAAACTCGGCTTCTGGTTTGCCCAACAGGGTGCCATCTATGTCTTTGTTATCCTGATTTTCGTCTACGTCAACTGGATGAACAAATTGGATAAGAAGTACGATGTAGACGAGGAGTAAAACATCCTCTTTGCTCAAAACAATTCAAAAAACAAGCTTTAAAACAATACAACTATGGATGTTCAAACTTGGACACTGATCATCGTAGGCCTGACCTTTGCCCTCTATATAGGGATCGCCATCTGGGCGAGAGCTGGTTCTACCAACGAATTTTATGTAGCTGGTGGGGGCGTTCACCCAGTAGCTAACGGTATGGCAACAGCTGCCGACTGGATGTCAGCGGCTTCCTTTATCTCCATGGCTGGTCTGATTTCCTTTATGGGATACGACGGAGCTGTTTATCTCTTGGGTTGGACTGGGGGATATGTATTACTAGCACTACTTCTGGCACCCTACCTGCGAAAATTCGGGAAGTTTACGGTGCCTGATTTTATCGGCGATCGGTATTATTCCAATACAGCTCGAACAGTGGCCGTTATTTGTGCCTTGATTGTTTCCTTTACCTACGTTGCCGGACAGATGCGCGGCGTTGGGGTGGTGTTTTCTCGCTTCCTGGAAGTAGACATTAACAAAGGAGTCTATATTGGCATGGCCATTGTCTTTTTCTATGCTGTCCTTGGCGGAATGAAAGGCATCACCTATACCCAGGTAGCCCAATATTGTGTATTGATTTTTGCCTATATGGTGCCTGCACTTTTTATTTCTCTTGCGATGACCGGCAATGCCATTCCGCAGCTTGGACTTATTGGGGATGTAACCGATGGCACAGGGATGGCTTTGCTTGACAAATTGGATGTACTCCATCGAGAACTAGGCTTTGCCGAATACACCTCTGGGACAAAATCCATGACGGACGTGTTCGCTATCACCTTTGCGCTAATGGTAGGTACGGCTGGTTTGCCACACGTTATTGTTCGCTTCTTTACCGTACCTCGCGTAAAGGATGCCCGTTCTTCTGCGGGTTATGCTTTGTTGTTTATCGCTATTCTTTACACCACAGCACCGGCTATTGCTGCCTTTGCACGTGTCAACCTGATCAATACCGTTAGCAATAAAGAGTACAAGGAAATGCCTGAGTGGTTCAGCAAGTGGGAACAAACTGGCTTGATCAAGTTTGAAGATAAAAATGCCGATGGCCGCATTCAGTATGTTTCCGCGGCGGATGCCAATGAATTGACCATTGACCGTGACATCATGGTACTGGCCAACCCAGAAATTGCAAACCTCCCTGCGTGGGTCATCGCACTGGTAGCTGCGGGTGGATTAGCTGCAGCATTATCTACTGCTGCTGGATTATTACTCGTTATTTCCACTTCGATTTCTCGAGATTTGATCAAAATGCAAATTCGACCAGATATTAGTGAGAAATGGGAACTACGCTGGGCTAGAATTGGTGCATTTGCTGCCGTACTGGTTGCTGGTTATTTTGGCATCAATCCGCCCGGATTTGTTGCGGCAGTAGTAGCCTTGGCATTCGGTTTGGCTGCTGCTTCTTTCTTCCCCGCCATTATTCTAGGCATATTTGACAAGCGCATGAATATGCAGGGAGCAGTTGCGGGTATGGTTGTAGGTATCTCTATTATGTTGTGGTACATGCTGAAGTTCAAGTTCGGAACTTTCGACGGTGGAAAAGATGCTGTAGCAGGGCTCAAAGACGGTTGGTGGTTTGGTATTTCTCCAGAAGGATTTGGTACCATCGCTATGGTCTTTAACCTGGTGGTTTCGCTGGTCGTTTCCAGAATGACGCCGCCGCCGCCAGCAGATGTCCAACAGATCGTAGAAGATATTCGTATTCCTCGCGGTGCTGGTGCGGCCCACGATCATTAATTAACCCTTAAAAAATGGAAGCCCGGAGTATCGTTTTGTTTTGATGAATATACTCCTTAGTTACCTGCTCTGGGCTTCCTGATTAAACACTTTTATTATGGCTAGATTTTCCTTAGGCCCGAGATTGTCAGATTGGTTTATTGCGGTCTACCTTACGATTACACTTGCCTTGCGTTTCCTGCTCGAACCTCAACTGCAAGGCTATTACCTGGTCTCCCTTGCGCTGGGTGCTTTTGCCCTTCTTTTTCTGTGGGCACTGATCAAGAGTAAGGTACTTCAACCTACTTATTTTGGCTTTTTCCCACAGGAAACGAAAGAGAATTAGTAAAAGTGTTATAATTTAAGAGCCGATTCAGTACTTAACTGAGTCGGCTTTTGGCTTTTACTATAAAATCCTAATACGCTTGTCCGAAAAATCATCCAAACTCATTTTTATCAGTATCCTCGCAGCGATCTGTTTCAACTTTCCTTTTCTAGGGCTTCTAGGAAAGCTGCGCTTGATCATGGGTATTCCACAACTGTACCTTATGCTCTTTGTGATTTGGTTACTGATCATCATTGCTACCTATTTTACCTTAAGGTCTTCTGACAAATAACTGCTGCCTTGCCTAAAGTATTGATCATATCGATAACCTTGATTTACCTGGCGCTGCTCTTCGGCGTAGCTTATTATGTTGATCGAAAAGGGGGGAAACAAAACAGTTGGTCCAATTCTCCTTTCATTTATGCGCTTTCACTAGCAGTCTACTGCACTGCTTGGACCTTTTTTGGCAGTGTAGGGCGCTCAGCTGGTTCCGGTGCCGGATTTTTACCCATTTACCTGGGGCCTACCATCTTAGCTCCCGTTTGGATCATTGTTTTAAGGAAAATTGTGCTCATCTGTAAGAAACAACGCATTACCTCCATCGCCGACTTTATTTCAAGCCGCTACGGCAAAAGCACCTTTTTAGGTATTCTTGCCGTAGTGATTGCCGTTTTTGGAATTATCCCCTACATTTCTATTCAGCTCAAGGCGATATCAGCCAGCCTGGACTTGCTCTTGAGTGCCAATCCTTTGATCGTCAATGCTCACGCCAATCTTCCTTTTTACGAAGACTCTGCGTTTTATGTGACGATTCTGCTAGCCCTGTTTGCCATCCTTTTTGGCACCCGCCATTTGGACCCCAACGAAAGACACGCTGGTCTGGTAGCGGCAGTGGCCTTTGAGTCTATTTTTAAACTTCTGGCTTTTCTAGCCGTGGGTTTCTTTGTCGTGTACGGCTTATTTGATGGCTTCGGAGATCTGTTTTCCCAGGCCTTGAAGGATGAAAAAATCGCGCAACTATTCACCTTTGAGGAAGGAATAGATGGCACCCAATGGTTTTGGCTCACCCTGGTGTCCATGTTTGCTTTTTTGCTTTTACCTCGTCAGTTTCACGTTGCCGTTGTAGAAAATGACAACCCTGAAAATATCCAGACGGCCAGCTGGCTGGTTCCGCTCTACCTATTGCTCATTAACCTTTTTGTTATCCCCATTGCGATCGCGGGCAATCTCCTCTTACAAGACAAGGGCATTGAGCCAGACACCTATGTCCTCACGCTGCCATTGCTCGCAGGGCAGGAAGGCCTCGCTTTTCTTGCGGCCCTGGGCGGTTTTTCAGCGGCTACGAGTATGGTCATTGTTGCCACCGTAGCCTTGAGTATTATGATCAGTAATAACTTGCTCCTGCCCCTGGTGATCAATGCTGAATTGGTTGATGAAACCAAAGCGGAGTTGCCGGGGCGACTATTGGGGATTCGCCGAATCAGTATCATCTGTGTGCTGCTCCTCTCCTACAGTTACTTCAAATTCGTGGGCGAAGGGTATTCACTGGTTTCCATTGGTCTCATTTCATTTTTAGCAGTTGCTCAATTCGCACCACCCGTCATCGCAGGTTTGTATTGGAAGAAGGCCAACCGAAAGGGGGCGATTGGTGGGCTGGTCATCGGTTTTTTGATTTGGGGATTTACCCTTCCGTTCCCGACCCTGATTGAGGCCGGATTATTTTCAACCGACATCCTCGAATACGGCATTGGTGGCATCAATGGACTAAAGCCTCAATCACTACTAGGGCTTGATTATCTTGATCAGTTTTCCCATGCAGCATTCTGGAGTTTAAGTCTCAACACCCTTGCCCTTGTGGGTATTTCCTTGTATACCAAAGCCAATACGACCGAAATTCAACAAGCAGATTTGTTTGTCAATATTTACAAATACGAAGAACAGCAGGAAGACTACTCCGTCATCAAACGCCAGGCCAGTATTGCAGACATCAAGATGGTGATGATCAGGTTTTTGGGGATCAAGAGAGCGAGGTCGCTGCTAAAGCGATTTGAAAACAACCGGAGTATTGACCTGAATAAACTAGAGGCCGCTCCTACTGAACTGATCAATTTCACAGAAACACATCTGACGGGAGCCTTGGGAGCAGCTTCCTCAAAACTCATTCTGGCTTCTATTGCCAAGACCGACGCCATTAGCCTTGAAGAGATGCTCACGGCTCTCGACCAAACCCAGGAAATACTGCAATACAGTCGGGCCCTGGAAAAGAAAAGTCAAGAACTCGAACAACTCACCAATGAGCTTCGCAATGCCAATCAGCAACTGCAAGAGCTTGACCAGATGAAGGCTGAATTTATTTCAACGGTTACCCATGAGTTGCGTACACCAATTACCTCGATCAAGGCTTTCGCCAAAATTCTTGCCGAAAACCCAGAGCTTCCAACGGAAAGAAAAGCAGAGTTTCTAAATGTACTGGTTAGCGAAAGCGAGCGAATTGCCCGCCTTATTAACCAGGTATTGGACCTGGAGAAAATTCAGGCAACCGAACAAGAACTCAGTTTTGAGTCCATTGACCTATTGCAATTGCTCAAGCGTTCTGCCACTACGTTTTCTCAGCAACTCCTCGAAAAAGACATTGAATTTGAGCTGATCGCAGCCGATAAAGAATGGGGCATCATGGGAGATAGGGACCGCCTCACTCAGGTTTTGACCAACCTCTGGTCAAACGCGCTTAAGTTTGCCTCCCCTGAGGAGGGGAAGATACAGGTAGAACTCAGGGAGCAAAGCAAGCAACTGGAACTCATTTTTCGCAACAACGGGAAAGCCATTCCGATAGAGAAACAAGACATCATTTTTGATCGCTTTACCCAAATTCAGGACAGCGATTTAGGAAAACCGCAGGGAAGTGGACTGGGGCTTTATATTTGCAGGCATATCCTGGAACAGCACCAGGGTTCTATTGCACTTACCGTTGATCCTCCCTGGGCAACTTCTTTTTTGATTACCCTCCCTCTTCAATAGCTTTTCAGATTTATCTCTTTTGTTTCCAAGAATTGACGAAATTTATTTTCCTTTTTATTACATTTGCCTATAGTAATAGCTTAAATTGCTACCTAATAACCGCTCATAATTATGAAAAGAAGTGGTACAATTCTTCTCGTTGATGACGAGCCCAATATCCTCTTGGCGCTGGAGTTCCTGATTCAGCAGAAAGGCTTCCGTGTAGTGAAAGCTTCAGATGGAGCCAAAGGCATCCAAGAGGCTCGTAAGCACCGGCCAGATATCGTCATTCTCGACGTGATGATGCCCGGCCTCGACGGCTTTTCGGTGGCGAAAGCTATTCGCAATGACGAAAACCTCAACGATACTACCATTATTTTCCTTACGGCAAAAGGTACTTCCCAAGATCGCCATGAGGGTTATTCCAGTGGTGGCGAAATCTATCTTACAAAGCCTTTCGACAATCAGGAATTAGTGGATATTATTTCGGAAGTATTCGAATTTGGGTGATAAAATTTTTTATCTTTACACATATACACATCTATATACGTTTGTATTTATAAAACTACCTTTTCAATATGACCTCACAAATTACCTCCTTCGAAGAATACCAAAAGGTATATCAACAAAGCGTAACTGATCCTGAGGGTTTCTGGGCTGCTCAGGCCGAGACTTTTCAATGGCGCAAAAAATGGGATAAAGTATTAGACTGGAATTTCCGCGATCCTGATGTTAAGTGGTTTACCGGCGGCAAACTCAATATCACCGAAAATTGCCTCGACCGACACTTGGCCGATCGTGGCGATCAGGTGGCCATCAAATACGATGCGAATGACCCCGCCACTCCTGTAAAAGACATTACTTACAAAGAGCTACACGCTGCCGTTTGTCAGACCGCTAACGCTCTTAAAGAATTAGGGGTAAAAAAAGGCGATCGGGTGTGCTTTTACATGCCCATGGTTCCTGAATTGGCCATCGCGGTTTTGGCATGTGCGCGCATTGGGGCCATCCATTCTGTCGTCTTTGCGGGCTTTTCAGCCAAAGCTTTGGCTGATCGCATCAATGACGCTACCTGTAATATGGTCATCTGCTCGGACCACAACAACCGTGGTGCCAAGCACATTCCGGTAAAAGATGTCGTTGACGAAGCCATGGAGCTCGGTTGCCCAAGCATAGAAACGGTTCTGGTACACAAAAACACCGGCGACGAAGTTACCTGGACGGATCGCGATGTATGGTGGCACGATGTGGTCGACCGGCAGCCTACCACTTGTCCGGCGGAGGAAATGGACAGTGAAGACATGCTCTTCATTCTCTACACTTCCGGTTCAACCGGAAAACCCAAAGGAGTTGTACACACTTGTGGCGGCTATATGGTGTATACCTGTTTCAGTTTCCGCAACGTCTTCCAGTACAAAGACGGCGATATCTATTGGTGTACCGCCGATATTGGCTGGATCACCGGGCACTCCTATATCATCTACGGCCCCCTGTTGGCGGGAGCTACCACTGTCATGTTTGAAGGCGTGCCCACTTACCCCGATGCTGGCCGCTTCTGGGCTTCGGTAGAGAAGATGAAAGTCAACCAGTTCTACACCGCACCTACCGCTATTCGGGCCTTGATGGCCTACGGCAACGAATACGTCAACAAATACGATCTCAGTAGCATAAAAGTATTGGGCTCCGTAGGCGAACCCATCAACCACGAAGCCTGGGAATGGTACCACGAGGTCGTTGGCAAAGGCAAAAGCCCCATCGTTGACACCTGGTGGCAAACAGAAACTGGTGGCATCATGATCTCCGGCCTTGGTGACCTGAGTCCTCAGAAGGCCACCTTCGCAGGCTATCCACTTCCCGGTATACAACCTTGCCTGGTGGATAAGGAAGGCAACGAACTCCACGACATGGAAGAAGAAGGCCTCTTGTGTGTAAAATACCCCTGGCCCTCCATGTTGCGCACCACTTATGGCGATCATGAGCGTTGTCGGATTACGTATTTCTCCCATTTTCAGGATAAATACTTTACGGGTGATGGTGCTCGCCGCGATGCCAATGGTATGTACCGCATCGTAGGCCGCGTAGACGATGTCATCAATGTATCTGGTCACCGGATGGGAACGGCTGAGGTAGAGAATGCCATTGACGAACACGTACAGGTGGTAGAGTCGGCCGTAGTGGGTTACCCTCACGACATCAAAGGCCAAGGCATCTACGCCTACGTCATCGTCGATGAAAAAGTAACCGACCACGATAAGCTTCGCAATGAAATCAATGATGTCGTTCGTGATGTCATCGGCCCCATCGCCAAACCAGATAAAATACAAATCGTCAGCGACTTACCTAAGACCCGTTCGGGTAAGATCATGCGGCGAATTCTACGAAAGATCGCTTCCGGAGATACCTCTAGCTTAGGGGATACTTCTACCCTCTTGAATCCTGAGATTGTAGAGGAGATCAAGAAGGGGGCAGTGTAAAGGGTACTGGGTACTTTGTACTAGGTATAGGGATTTTGATAGCCGTAGGCTTTTATGTCCTTACCAAGTACCCTGTACTCCGTACCAAAAAAACCACTTCAGTAGCAAAAATCGACAGTTCAGTCAGGCTATTTTTCAGGGGCGATAAGGGGGCACTAACTTGTTGAAAAATTAATCATCATGTTAGAGCTACTTTATCGCCCCTTAATAATGCTGCACATCATCACTGGTCTTATAGCCATGGGTGCATCCTTAGTTGCTTTTTCCACCTCCAAGTGGAGTCACTGGCACAAAAAGGCAGGCACGGTCTTCTTTGTGACCATGCTGATTACTTCGCTGGCCAGCATTCCCTCTGGAATTGCGCATGAGAAATGGGCCTTAGTGATGCTCTGTGTGTTTAGCTTTCACCTCACTTACAGTGGCAAACGTTATTTAGCTTTTCGCCGCCATGAGCAACCTACCTATTTGGATTATGCGTCCAGTATCATGATCCTTATTTTTGGCATCCTGCTTCTGGCCGTTGGCGTACCTGCTTTCGTAAGTGGTATGGGGCCAATGGGAGCCATTGCGCCCGCCGCCTTTGGGTTCATCTCCCTGAGCATGGCGCGGGAAGATTATCAGTGGTATCGGAATATCAATCGCAGCGCAAAACTGGGCTTACGCCGTCATATTGGTCGGATGGGTGGTGCTACGATTGCGGTATTTACTGCGTTTTTCGTCAACGTAAACTTTGTGATTCCCAGCAGTATCGCATGGATTATCCCGACGGTATTGGGGAGTTTCCTGATCGCCTGGTTTATGCGTAAATTGAGGTTAGGGCAGCCGATTCGGTAGGCTCACCACATAATACCCACAAGTCGTCAGAAAATTCCGCAGGAATGGCAAGACGCTGATGAACCCAAATTGCTCGCGCTTTTTCAAACCAAACTTCACCTCATAATTTGGGTTGATAAGCCAAAGCTGCTCGTGGTCAATTTGGTAGCCGTTGGTGCCAATGATTTTACGCAAACGCTCAATGCTGATGCCGGTAGACTTGATATAGAGCAGTTCATCAATCACCGCCTGGCTTTCGCCAAATGCCTTGAGCAGCATCCGGTAAAGGGGAACCGGCAACAAATGAAAATACGGCAATTTGGAAAGTACCTTACTACTACATACCTGCTGATGCCCACCAAACGGCATGTACCAGGGGGGAAAACCCAGAAACAAACGCCCCGCTGGCTTTAGGTAGGCCTTGATATAGCCCATAAAACGATCTTGATCGACGATATGCTCAATGACATCGCGTAAGAAGATGAAATCGAAAGTACCCAGGGTCTCAGGGTTTAAATCGTAGACATCAACAGCGATGAGTTCGAGTTTAGCTTGATGGACATGATCTCCGTAAAAATCTTTCGCTCGCTCAATTTGTTGAGCATTGAGATCTACGCCAACACAATTGCAGCCGAGATCCAAAAAAGGCTTGAGATTGCCTCCTTCCCCACAACCCACTTCCAGAATCCGATGCTCCGGGCCAATGGGGAGAAAGGGCTGCACGAAAGGAATCACGTATTTTTCCGTCGTATAAGCCTGTTCCTCAAAATAACGTTGCCTGTCTGAATGACGTTCCTGCATAAATCTTGATTCGTTGTGTCGCTAAATTAGGAAATCCCCCCGGCTTTAAGCTATTTTTGACAAAAAGCTACCTTGATATGGTTGGTAATATCCCTTCAAAGAAAAAAATTGTTGTTCCGATAACGGCTGAATTACAAGGCTACCTTCGTCGTTACGGAAGATCAGTTGCGCTTCCCCTCCAATACGAAGACCTCACCCACTATCAATCCAGTATCCCACTTGAAGACCACGAAGGCAATCCCACCTACTGGGAGCAGGTCTTTTACAATGAATACGACCGGGAGCATCTGTACCGTTCCCTTACCCAGATTTACTCTTTGCTGAAAACAGATGGAGACACGGATGTACTGCATCATCTAACCGTAGCACGGGTTGACTACTGTACTTTTGGCAATACAAAACCGTTCAGAATCAGGATTATCAACCGACTTAATGACAACTACGATCATTTTTATATTAAAAAATCAGATGCCTCCCGCATTTATGGCTTGGAGCTGGAAGAATTACTTTCCCCCAATTCTTTCATGTACCTCCACCATAATGACACCTTGATCGAAGAGCATATAGCGGGTATTCCTGGCGACGACTTTATCCGAAAAAACCTCGCAGATACCACCTTTAACCAAATCCGTATCGCTAAAGAGTTTGTTAAGTTCAACGAACGCTGTTTTGTAAGACTCCTCGGAGATATGCGTGCCTACAACTACGTCGTAGATATAACCCCCGATATCGAAGGTTCGCAATACCGCATGCGAGCTATCGACTTTGACCAACAATCCTACGAAGGGCGCAGCAGCTTTTACCAACCCAAATACTTCAAGGAGAACAATCCCATCATCTTCTTAGGGCAGCAACACATGAATGTAGCTACCATGAAACAGTACCAGATGGAGGAACGCAGCCTGATAGCCAACCGTATCAAAGCCAGCAAAAGGAGAGTGAGTAATCTTTTTACGGTGATGCTCAAAGACCACATTTCCAGTCCGGAGAAAGTAGTCAAATTAAGAGAAGAACTTGCGTACCATCACAAAACAAAAGTGTTTAATCACTGCGAAAGTATGGGTGAAATTGTTTACGAAAACCTGAAGTTGGTACTGGACAAAGATTTCAAACAAAGTACCGCCATTTTTGACTTAGCCTCTGAGGAGTAATTGGCAGGGCTTGTTGTTGCTTCTGGCACCACCCAAATATCTCCCTCCGGAGGGACCGATCCGCGGGATCGAGGCCTCTCTGCTGGCGGCACGTCAGGCAGGCAGGGCAGTGATACACCACTAATGCAAGGGCACGAGTTAGCGCTTGATGATTGTGGAGCGCAATTTGCTACCTATCCTCAACGATTTATTTTTGGCGATTGCTTATGCGAAACGGGAATATGCGTATTTTGTCCATGGAGGGGTACATTGTACGCAACAGAGGCGACGAGATAGGGGGATTTAGTGCAATGCGGTGTAAAAAAGCTGGGCACAATTCTATTCTGTTCTTCTGAGAAATATACTAAATTGTCATTAAATCTAGAAGTTGATAGTAATAGCCCTGTAATTCTGAGAGTTAAGAATTATCTGGAGAATTACAGGACGTCTAAATATTTACAAAGAAATTTTTCAACTCATTTCGATAAAAAAATAAGAGTGAAGAAGATATTACTAGCATTAGCATTAATAACTATTCCAATATTGGTAGAGGCGCAAGCAATGGACACTCTATCAATTAAATCATTGGTTAATGCCCTAGGAGATAGTATTGACGCTTTGATAATAGAAAATACTGAATTGGATAAGAACCTCCGTGAGGTGAAAAGTGATTATGCTAATGAAATTTTAAAAGCGAATAGTACAATCACACAACTAAATGCATTTGTCGATGCCTTTGGAATAATATATACGATAATCACAATTCTTATTGCTCTTCTTGGAATCGTACTTCCTGTTTTAATATGGCAATTTGGAATTAGGCCATCAAGAAGGCTAATCAAAAACCTAGAGAATACGGTAGAAGAAAAAATTGAAGGGTACATATACCCGTCACTAAGTAGTTTGGGAAAAATTCGTATTTTTTGGCGTGAAAATCAAGCTAAGTCAATCCGAGTACGATCAATTACGTCAAATTCAGAAGCATCCGAATTTGCCCCCGCGTCAATTCCGCAAGGTTACGGTCTTGATTATGTTGCATCAGGGACATAAGATCAAGGTCATTGAGGCTGCGCTGGGTTTGGATGATAATACCATCAGACGTTACGCGAAAGCCTTTTATGAAAAGGGATTGACGGCTTACCTCTTGGATGGGTTTACGCCCTATTCAGGAAAACTGAACGAGGAAGAGATTTTACTCTTGACAGCTCACTTGGAAGAGAACTTGTACGAAGAAGCCGCTTCCATTTGTGAGTATGTTCAAGTAACCTTTGGCGTTATTTATTCGGTATCTGGTATGACTCAGCTCCTGCATCGCATTGGCTTTGTATACAAGCAGACCAAGGCAGTAGCCAGCAAAGCTAACGAACAAGATCAGCTGGATTTTCTAGATGACGTACTGCCCAAACTTTTGGAACAAGCCGTACAAGGAGAAGCAGTAGTATACTACGCTGATGGCTGTCATCCCACCCATAATACCAAAACGGGGAGAGCTTGGATACGCAAGGGCCGAGACTTTGAGGTGGACTGTAATAGCGGTCGTAAACGGGTAAATATCAACGGTGCGATCAATGCACTTAAGCCTGAGCACCTGGTTTATGACATCACTGATTCTATCAATGCACAGTCTACCCAACGGCTGTGCCGGCAATTATTGAAGAAACATCCAAAGAAGAAAATATATCTGATCTGCGATAATGCCCGCTATAATCGCAATAAAATGCTCCAGGACTGGGCCGCTGATCAGCGCATAGAATTTGTATTTCTACCCCCTTATTCTCCTAATTTGAATCTAATAGAGCGGCTTTGGAAGTTTATGCGTAAAAAAGTCATCAGCTCTATTTACTACGATACGTATTCAAAATTCAAAGACGGAATAATTGATTTTCTCAATGACACTAAGTCACACAAGTCAGAGTTACGCAGGCTACTAACGTTGAATTTTCGTTCAGTAGGTGGGACTTCTGTATACGCCCAAACCACTTAGGGACGGGTATAGAAAAAAATGAGGAAGAAAAAATAAATTCGGCTATTGAAAATATTAAGAGTACAAATAATGATATTCGAAATCAAGCTGTAAATTATCTTTCATTTTCACATCATAAGGGACTTTCTGAAAAACAGTTGTATGAATTATATTCTTTAATAAAACACGAAAAGGTATTAGAGATAGGTACAAGAGGTTCAATAATATTTCTTTTGAGTACAGTGAAGAACAAATTTGCTTATGAAATATTCACTGATCAAAAGCTTTTAAAAGAAGATATAATTCGAAGTCGAGCTAGGTTCTACTTTGCTAAAATGGATTTTGAATACTCTAAAGCTGGCCTGATTTATTTGTTAGAAAGTGCTGATGATAGAGGACAAGAATTTAGTAGCATTCTCGCTAATCTTAATTTGTTTCTAAATAATATTTTAGTATTCTTAAATGATGAAGAGATAGTCAATTTGTTTGATGCTTGGCCAAAGAAACTGACTAAGCTGCCTGAATTATCTTTTATTCTTAATTCCGTGGGAATAGATCGTTCTAGAATCCAAAACACTTATTTCTATAGACTTTACAAAGATCAATTAGATAAAATATAATCCTGTGCCTAACTTTGCTACTACGTCCAGCCCTTCGCTTCGCTGCGGTCCGGCGCAGTAGCCAGAGTTCTACTCAATTGAAATAGAGATCATAAAGTTGTTCAAGATGAATTGTTCTAAATAGTCTAAAATTCTTCTAAGTTTAAGTAAAAGATAAAATTGTTGTATTTTTATTTAGAAGTAAATAAATATGAGCAAGAATGAATATGAAAGAAGAGATACTTAATCTAATAAGAAAGGGAGATTTAGAAAAAGCTATCAATATGATGGTTGATTATTCGACTACTGCTAATTTTGGAAATATCACGTATGAGATATATCTACTTCAAAGCCGATACAGCAGAAACGAAATACAATACTTAAAAGAAACAACGAGTAAAGAAGATTATGATAGCAGCCTGAATAGGATAACGATTGGACTAATAGAGATCGTTGACAAAATGTTTGTGTCAACAAGTGAATTTATAACCAACGAAGCCGCACTACCTTATACACTATACTACTCGACTGATAGAAGAAATGTCTCTTCTTTTCAAGTTATCTTTGATAAGGAGTCAAGAAAAGTTGTGATTGATAACACAAGATCAAAATCAGAATATAAGGGTAAATACTACCTGTATTCTAACCATACTTGCATTACAGTTGAGAATAATACTAATTATTTCATTAATGTTATTTTTTATTCAGGAACGTTTTTTCCTAATGATGATCATGAAATTTCACTAGGTATAGTGAATTTGATTGGTATTGATGGCGTAGCATGTTCTTCTTCGGCAGTGCTGAGAAAAGGAACTCCGAAAGAAAATGAAAATAGAGACACAGTATTAATTGAACATTTCATTCTTCACAGACCTGTTCTTGGTATACACAACAGCTTGAAGGGCGTTTTCAATGAGAGAGAGCTGAGAAATAGAATTGACTCTGAAAATGTAATCGGTACGTTTGCTGGAATATATAAAGCGATTATAGTCAGCAATCGTCGAAAAGCCTTGATTCCATTTGCATTAGAGATTACTAAGACTGGTATATTGATTTCGCATCGTGAGCCAAATGAATTGAGCAATTTAGAAGGAATTGTACATGTTATTGATAAGAATACAATTACTATCAACGTATATCTCAACCATAGAGATGAGAAAGTTTTTGCTGAGTTTCGTGTTTATCTGAATACCTCAAAAGGTACATACAGAAAGTATAAATTTTATAGTGGTACTTATTCAAGTATTAGTTATCGAGGTAAGGAACCACGAGCGGGAAGATGTTTGATGATAAAGCTAAAAAGTAAATATATTGATGAAATCTCTACTACTCCCATTGAAATTGGATCTCAAGAGTTTAATGAGATGACAGCGAAATACCCTAAACTTATAGATTATTTGAGTGGAAAGTATGATGATTACATAGAAGATTTTCAGAGCGCAGTGAATACTCAAACTGAGTAGAACTTTGCTACTACGGTGCGACACGAAGTCGCTATAAATACTGTTAAACCACTGAATATGAGTTCATAAAGATGAACTTAGATGTGCTTTAACCGCTGGTACTACCCAGCGTTTCCTATGTCGGCATGGGCTACTGGTAACGGTGGTTTGTGAAGCCCGACAGACAAATCGAGCCTTTCAAAAAAGACTGCTGCGAAGTGGTCTTCAAAGCTGTTAATCCCCTACGGGGAAGGCGGTGGAATAAGATGATAGGCACAAGGTAGCTGAACTGTTTCAAGCCTCGTTATCCCGATTAAAAATCGGGAAAATGGCGCAAGGGATTGTAGACGATTGCTGTTGTAGGGCAACGTCAATCGCCATAGCCAAAAGCGGCAAAGGGTAGGAATAGCGGTCTCGTGTATACCGCTACGTAGTCCTTGTGATGGTGAGGGTATGAAAAACCTGAACGATTACTGAAAATTCCCTCGGGGTAAAGACAGGTGCTAAGTCATCGTAGGGCATTGTGGTTCGCTACGCGGCTTGTATTTATGGCGGAACGTGGTAAGCCCGTATTTTTCCCTGCGCAAGCAAGGGTAGGAAGGAAGTAATTCCTGACGATGGAGGTGCGGGTAAAGGATGCTGGAAAAAGCGAATGCCTTGTTGTAATGATGAGGATAGAGGTTGCGACATTAGGTCAACATTACCTCCAGCGAAAGCTGTGCCCACTTCCTATGCAGGTGTTCTATTACGAGAAAGAGACAGCAACTGTTTAAATGGAGAAAGCAAGGGATGCGTGAGAAGAGGTCAGCGATTCCTTTTTGGCAGCGCAATGCACTCCAAGCAGGCTCAAATTGAGGAGAGTAATTCTGCTGAGAATTTCATCCTAATTCTGGTGGCAGTCCTAGTCTTGAGTGTCGTAAAATCAAATAATAACAAAGCAATTTGTTATGTTTGGTGCGGTGACAAAGCCGTTAAGAATGCTTGAGCCGTATGCCGTGAACTCAGCGAAGCGGTCTCACGACCGAAGGAAGTAAAGTGGCACGTACGGTTCTTAGGGGGGAAAGGGCAGTGATGCCCTGACCTACCCGACACAATGCCTCCTACGTCGGCACTGCGTGGTAGCCGGAGTTGTGGGAAATTTAATAAATTGAAGTAGTATGAAGCCTTCGAACATAAGTAAGGTGGGACCGATCTGGAAAATAGATGGTGGTGATATTTTTCTTTCTCCCTTTAAGACGATTCCGTTGTTAGAAGGCTATGCGCCCGAAAAGACGCTTAAACCTGATACACCACTTTTGATGCAGGTTAAGGAACGAGCAGATGAGTGGTTTCAAAAGTTCCCTGATTGCTGCGATACCCATGAGAAATTCAAAGTATTACCAAATTTCTCAAAGGAAGACTACGCTTTTATTCCAGATCAAATAGTAGAGAATTTAAAATACTTCGGGTATTGTTTGGAATATTTCATTGGTAAGGATGAATGGCTTGACAACGTTACTCAATATCTAGATTATTTGTCAAAGAGCTTTGGCTCACCTGTAGTTGGAGGTTATTTGTTTGAGATTGCAGTCAAGGTATTAATCGAAAACATAAATTTAGACAACGGTGATTTGTCAGACGATGATCGAATAAGCTTGTTAGAATATTTTGAGCCTCCGAAACCTGATGAATTCTTTCAAGAAAGAGACATGACGGTACTTTATGAGACATTTCAGAAATGGTTGAAGGCAATTCCAAATGTTGGTTCCTTTAAAATGTACAAGGAACAGCTAACTGGTAAGATTCCCATGAATCTGTTTGGATATGAAATGAAGTTTAATAAGTATTTACAGCAGCCCTTCATGAAGATGCGAACTAAGAAGGAGTTGCTTGACCTTTTGCTGAAATTGACTGAGAGCCACCTTAAGGACCTTTCAAGACTCATCCAAGAAAAGAGGATTGTTGTTATTAAAGACAAAAATGATCTAGTTGAGGCAGCAGAAAATCGACTACAACTTGAGCATTCAAAATTGTTTAAGTCTGAGCATTCAGATGAAGAAATTGAATACTTAGAGCTCATTAGTAAATGGTTTGATGCTATTATTAGGTATTACGAAACTGTTAGTAGCTATTTAACCGAGGATTCGGTGGCAATAAGTTCACAACTTGATCGAATAGAGGATAATACCACTGATACTTTGTCAAATACAGATATCATAAGGTTTGAAATGGCCTCTTTGGCAAGATCAAATTCTTTGAGAGAATGGGCGGATAGTACTCTAGGAAGAGATTTTTTTGATAAGCTTGACTCTGAAATAAGTGATGGTAGAATTGAGGAGGAGCGGTTAAAGGAACTATTCAATTATTTGCAAAAATATTTTCTTGATGTTAAGAATGACAGCCTTGAGGTAAAGAAATTAAATGAGCAAATAGCGAGAAGTGATGTCTCAGTAAAGCACAAGCTTAAGCTGAGCATACCAATATTCTTGTTCACGAAATATGAAGCTGAAGTTGAACTAAGTAAAAAAGAGCAAATACCTCTTACAATTGCAGGTATTATGAAGCTACTTATTAAAGAATAGATAGATTACTTCCCACAACTTAGCTAGTGCGGTGCGACACGAAGTCGCTATAAATACTGTTAAACCACTGAATATGAGTTCATAAAGATGAACTTAGATGTGCTTTAACCGCTGGTACTACCCAGCGTTTCCTATGTCGGCATGGGCTACTGGTAACGGTGGTTTGTGAAGCCCGGCAGACAAATCGAGCCTTTCAAAAAGACTGCTGCGAAGTGGTCTTCAAAGCTGTTAATCCCCTACGGCGAAGGCGGTGGAATAAGATGATAGGCACAAGGTATCTGAACTGTTTCAAGCCTCGTTATCCCGATTAAAAATCGGGAAAATGGCGCAAGGGATTGTAGACGATTGCTGTTGTATGGCAAAGTCAATCGCCATAGCCAAAAGCGGCAAAGGGTAGGGATAGCGGTCTCGTGTATACCGCTACGTAGTCCTTGTGATGGTGAGGGTGTGAAAAACCTGAACGATTACTGAAAATTCCCTCGGGGTAAAGACAGGTGCTAAGTCATCGTAGGGCAGTGTGGTTCGCTACGCGGCTTGTATTTATGGCGGAACGTGGTAAGCCCGTATTTTTCTCCTGTTTTTTGTATTAATCAGGAGTAGGAAGGAAGTAATTCCTGACGATGAAGGTGCGTAAGGGATGCTGGAAAAAGCGAATGGTGCGTTGTAATGATGCACATAGGAGTTGCGGTGAGCAGAGGAACAAGCCGAAGCCGACCAAGATTACTCCCAGCGAAAGCTGTGCCCACTTCCTGTGCAGGTGTTCTATTACGAGAAAGAGACAGCAACTGTTTAAATGGAGAAAGCAAGGGATGCGTGAGAAGAGGTCAGCGATTCCTTTTTGGCAGCGCAATGCACTCCAAGCAGGTTCAAATTAGGATAAATAATTCTGCTGAGAACTTCATCCTAATTCTGGTGGTAGTCCTAGTCTTTAGTGTCGTAAAATCAAACATTAGCAAAGTCATTTGCTATATTTGGTGCGGTAACAAAGCCGTTAAGAATGCTTGAGCCGTATGCCGTGAACTCAGCGAAGCGGTCTCACGACCGAAGGAAGTAAAGTGGCTCGTACGGTTCTTAGGGGGGAAGGGGCAGTGATGCCCTGACCTACCCGACTCCAGCCCTTCGCTGTGCTGCGGTCCATCGCAGTAGCCGGAATTGGCTGACATAAAGGCAGTATCATTGAATTTGATTAACCAAAAGTGTCAGTTTTTATTTAAGCTCTGACTAAGTGGCGGTGCAAATGACATGTTGTATAATATGGCACGTATTTTGATATTTACTATATACTACTAAAAATGTTTAGTAGATTGAAGATTTGAATTTAAAAGTAATCTCGTCATCGCCGATAAGGCTGCGACGACTACTTTGCCAGTAATAGTAATATCACATATAGTTATTATAACTAGCACGCTTATAAATATAACAATTATAAGATTGTTATGGTTGTCAGTTGATTTCATATCTTTCTCTTTATTGAGGCTCCTAACCTTGTTTTATTTAAACGAGATTTAATGCCATTGAAGTGATTCAGTGTATGGTCGTTAGTAGTATTTTAATACTGCGAAGATTGAGGCCTAAGAAGTTGCGAAGTAAGGTTAATTTACTTATCGTACGTGGTGGAGATAGAGTTCTTTTAGGTGAAAGTCCTAGATGGAATGGAGAATATTCAGTGAATAATCCATGGCTAAAGCTCCCAATTAAAAACCCCTAAAATATGTTTAATGATGATTTTATAAAGGAAGAGTGGATAGAGTATAAAAAGAAAATAATTAGTAATGGATACAGCCCAAAATTACATTATCATTTAGATGGATATTTTTCTTTTGAAAAGAGGCATCAGGAGATAGAAAAAATAGTCACAGACAAATCTAATAAGGAAAGTAAAGAGTTCTCTTATCTTCCTCTTGTAAAAACTTTGTCGAAAACACCGAGATACAAATATCAAGATGGTGCTTATCACCTAGAAAAAAAAATTAGACCTATATTTCTCACAGCTCATCGTGATAAGTATATATACGGATTCTATTCTCATCTTCTTAATAGGCTTTATCAAGCTAAGATAAAAGGAACTAAAATATTTAACGTACCAATTGCTTATAGAAGTGATTTAAGTGGTAAATGCAATATCCAGTTTTCTAAAGAAGTATTTGATTTTGTGAGGAGTCAAAAACAATGTTCAGTAGTATTAACTGATATTTCTAGTTTTTTTGATAATATTGATCATAAGATACTAAAGAGAAACTGGGAAAGGGTATTGGGTTTGGAATCTTTGCCAATAGATCACTATAAAGTCTTTAAAGCTCTTACTCAATACAAGTATCTAAACCTTAGCAGCTTTTATAAAAAATTTTCTATAAATATAAAAAAAGAGAAACCTAAGTTAGGGTCATTGCTAAATTTCATAAAGGAGGATATGAAATTTAATGAGAAAATGAAAATATTGAATGATTTTGATTTAATAGTGAAAAATAAGCAATTACAGAAAGAATGTAATAAGGGAATTCCTCAAGGTTTGTCTATCAGTGCTACACTTTCGAATATTTATATGTGGGATTTTGATGAAATAATTCAAAATTACGTTAGTCAAAAAGGGGGGTTTTATAGAAGATATTGTGATGATGTAATAATAGTCTTACCAAACGATAATTTTGATGAAATACTAACTTTACTTCATGAGGAAATAGCTAAAAAAAGGGGAATGATCATGAAATCATCAAAAACTGAACTAGCTCAGTTTTCTAAAGTTTCAAATAAAAGCAGGTTTGAATGCAAAACTTATGACTGCCCTGATTTAGAAAAAGAAAGCTATCAATATATCGAAAATGGTAACAAAAAAATTCAATATCTAGGTTTTACATTTAACGGTAGAGATGTGCTGATTAGAGAAAGTAGTATATCTCGGTATTACAGGAAGATGAGTAGAAGAGTTAGAAAAACTATTAGAATGGCGTATAGTGGTAGATCTAAATATTCTTCAGATATTATTTTCCGCAAACAGATTTTAGAACGGTACACACATTACGGTAGTCGTAATTTTTTAAAGTATGTTTATGATGCAAGCTCAAAATCTTACTTAAATAGTAAAGGAGAAGAGAAGTTTGGTCATGATTCTATTAAAATGAAGAAGCAAGTCAGTAGGCATATGGAAATATTAGATAAACTAGTACAGGATAAAAATTTAGAAAGATATCTACACAAAAAAAAGAAAGGTAAAAAGGTAAGATTAAAAAAGTGGAAAAATCTTACGTCAGCCAATCGAGTAGGGTAATGAGCAGCGATTTGCTGCTCATTATCCCTCTCACACCATCCCGACTTAAAAGTCGGGATACGGGCCTTCCCGCAGAAAGTGCGGGACAGGCTGAACTAAGCGGTTCGTCAGACAGCGTTAGCCGCTCTTTACACCGACTAGGCCTTGCTCTTTTCTCTAATTCGCAATTATGGATGTACAGAACTTAGCATAGCGATCTCACGCTGGCCCCAGGCCGCGTAAATCGGTCACCTAATCATCCATCCCCATGAATCAAGTACTTCGAGCGGTCGTAAGCGTCCGAGCAACTACAGGTCTCTGTTTCTATTTTCCTCCCACTGTGCAGGCAGTAGCTCCTCCAGTCGGTTGATAGGGTGAGCACCAATACGGCCAAGCACATCCGTGAGCCATTCCCATGGGTTGGCCTTTGCGTATTTGCAGCTGGCGAAGAAGCTGTACATCATGGCAGCGCGTTGCGCGCCTTCGTGCGAACCCGCGAAGAGGTAATTTTTACGCCCCAAAGCAAGTGGACGGATAGAGTTTTCGATCAGGTTGTTATCGATTTCGATGCGGCCGTCTTCAAGGTAGTGGGCCAAGCGAGGAAGCTGATTTGTAGCATAGTACAGTGCCTTACCTATGGCGCCCTTGCTTAGGTTGTTTTTCTGTTCGGTGATGACCCATTGTAAAAGTTCCTCATAAATGGCTTTGGCCTTGGCTTGTCTTAAGGTTTTACGCTCAGCAGCGGACATCTTCGCTTCCCGGGCATGCCGTTCAATGGCGTAGAGTTGCTGTATTTTCGTCAATGCATGCTCCGCCATAGCTGGATGGTTGTCCTTAGCTTCAAAAAACTTACGGCGGATATGAGCCAGACAGCTGATGAGTTCCACTTGGCGGCCACGGGCGAACTTATCATAGGCTGCGTAGCCATCTGACTGCAGATAGCCCTTAAAATCAGCTAGTGTTTCGGTCAAGCCATTGGCTCCTCGGCCCTTTCGATACACGAAAAGAACGTTTCCGGAAAGCGGATTGTGGAATACCCATTGATAACCCAAATGAGTATTCCCTGCCTTATTGCTGTCGAGTACTTTCATAGTAGACTCGTCACCTTGCAGGTAGTCCGTATGGAGCACATTTTTACGCAAGGTCTCATAAAGGGGTTCGAGCAAGGTACAACAGGCCGCGAACCAATCATTGATGGTTGATTTGTGGATCGCCCAGCCGTGATCACGCTTAAATATTTCGATCTGCCGGTAGAAAGGCAGATGATCGATGTATTTGGCAACGAACAGATACGCTAGTAATCCAGCTTCTGCAATGCCTTTGGGGATCGGGCGTTCAGGGAGTTCGCCGATAAGGATGCTAGCAGCGTCTGGCGTTTCTTCGGTACGCGCGTACTTCTTGCGGATATAGCGACGCTTGAGTAATACACCGGGGCGATAATCCAGTGTTTCCGTTACCTCTTCTCCTATTTCCACCATGCCAGTGGTATCTTCTTCTGGCTCAATGATGATTTCTTCAACAGGAAGATTTTCGGGCAGTTGGGTGCGACCAGGGTGCGCTTTTTTCTTGCGCTCGTAACTGATCTTTTCCTTGTCGACTTCCCCTTCGCCAGTGGCTTGATCAAGCTCCCAAAGGTCAAGTTGCTCGGGGGCAACACTGGGTACAAAACGTTCTTTGGAAGCACCGAAAATCAACCGCTTTAGTTGATCCAGCTCGTGCTGAAGCTTAGCATTTTGCTGCTTCAACTCATCGTATTCCGCCTTAGAAACAGTGGCTTCCATATGGATCAAAAATACAAAATCACCCCCGTTTTCAAGCAGCTTTTTGGTACCTTTTTCGCCGTTTTACGGATTTAATTTCGATCCCTTCCAAGAGCAATTGAATATCGCTCCAAGACATTTCCAGCGTGTTGTTCTCGGCAGCTGGCAGCTCGAAAGTCCCCTGCTCCAACACCTTGTACCAGACTACAAAACCATTGCGATCCCATACCAATAACTTGATACGATCGCGACGCTTGTTCAGAAAAATGAAGACGTCGCCGCTGAGTAACTCGTGCTGGATGTGGTTACGGACTAGTCCGCTCAGACCATTAAATCCTTTGCGCATATCCGTACTGCCTCGATACAAGAAATAGCGCTGGAAGCCCGAGAAGCTAAACATGAGCACGATCGATTTCCACCACCAACTCGGCGATTTCCCGAATCGATAGTCCCGTGATTTCTAATTCCAATCCGCTGGGCAGGCACAGTCTCCTTTTTGATACCTCCCCCACTGGCGTGAGTTCACAAAAACCGGAGGGCTCCACAGTATCGGGCCTGTTATATTTTTTCTTCCAGGAATAGAAAGTCGGTACCTTTAGGTCATTGTCGGCGCAGAAGGCAGCTACCGTTTGGCTGCTGCTTGCCTGCTGTCCCAGAAATTGATCAATCGCTTCGCGTGGATGTCGCATAGGTCCTTACTTTGGTTGGAGCAAAGATCAGGGACTGGGAGCAGGGCGGCAATATGGGGTTGGTCGGACGCTTACGAGCGGTCTGACGTTCAGGCCTTCAGGCTACCCTCTCTGTGCAGGCGATACTCACAACACGGTTTTCAGGTTTGGCTCCCTACTATGCTTCCGCAGGCGCGGGACTGACTTCTCCACTACATCGGTCAATGGTCATCGCCTGCCCATCCGCTGTGCGGTTCACTCACTTAAATGCCCCCCAGGCATTTCCCTTTCAGGATCGTTCGTTCATCTGGGTAAGCACATCCTTGACGGCTTCACCAACTCGCCGCCGGTGGACTTGCACCACCAAGATTTATCGCTATCATTATAGCTATGGATGTGGATTCCAGGCACACACTTTGCGAGTACGTCCATACATCGCTTCGTTACGTACGGAGCACTAGCCGGAGTTATAACCAATTGTAATTACTCCCAAAATCACTTTTTCTCCACAAAGTACATTTCCAACAGCCCTTTCCCCTTTGCCTCAATCTTACCTCTAGATTCAAACGTATACTCCTTGCTACCTTTAACGATACCGTAGGTAGATTCTGAAACATTTATTTTACCCACTTCACCAGAACTTTCCATTCGGCTTGCAGTGTTAACAGTGTCACCCCAAATATCATACTGGAACTTCTTAATACCAACAATACCAGCAACAACAGGACCTGTATGAACACCTATTCGAATTTCAAAATAAGGCGCACCTTTCTGTTTTTTATCTTCAGCATACTCAAGCATAAATGTTTGAATTTCGAGAGCAGCGTTGACAACATCCAGTGCATGCGTTTCATTTGGTATCGGAATTCCTCCAGCTGCCATATATGCATCACCTATGGTCTTAATCTTTTCTATTTGATACTTTTCCATGATATGATCAAAGGCTGAGAAACAAGTATTGATCTCTTCAACAAGCTCTTCCGCTGATAATTGTTCTGATAAAGTAGTAAATCCTTTGAAATCTGTAAAAAGCACCGTAGCACTGTCAATATTTTTAGCATCTGCAGAACCTTTTTCTTTGAGTTCTTCTGCTACTTCTTTCGGTAAGATATTCAATAATAGACTGTCTGACTTTTCCTTTTCACTGTCTAAGGCCGCGTAGGCTTGGTCTACTTTCCTTTTTTGCTTTTCAATTATAGCCTTCTGTTTTTTCGTGACGCGCAAACGGTTAAACACAAAAACCGCGAAGACCAACAACATTAGCAAGCCAAGAGCACCTGACCAAATAATGATGTTTTTGCGCTCTGCATCTTTTCTTGCTACTTGATCTTTTCGCTTTTGCTCTGCTTCCGCTAAGGCCGCTTTATTTTCATATTCGTATTTGAATTGCTGTCGGATTGCAGCTTTTTGATTTTCCTCGCTATTGATCTGTTCATTCAGCTGGGTGTTGCGTTGGAGCATTTCAAAGGCTTTTTCATAATTGCCCAGTTTTTGATGGACTTTATACAGCACACTGGAGGCTTGCTCGGAGACTTTTACCACATCATTTTCGTAGGATAAACCTAAGGCCTTGTTGCCAAGCTCAAGCGCTTTTGCATAGTTTCCCTGCTCAAAGTATATTTCACTAAGGTAGGCTGCTGTTTCCGCTAACATCTTACCGTCATTTATGCTCTCCTGAATTAGAAATCCTTTGATGTAATATTCTTCTGCTTCCTGTAGTTTATTTTTCGAATGATAGATGGAACCAAGATTGACATAAGCTAATGCGATGTAACGATCATTTTTTATTTGATCACTGATGTTAAGGCTCTTCAAGGTATACCTATTGGCGAGCTCTAATGAATCAATTTCATTGTATAAAGCACCTATGTTCAGATAAGCAACTGCTATTGCAATACTATCCTTGTCTGCAAGTTTTAATGACAAGCTACGCTTATAGTATTTTAATGCCGTGTTGAAATTTCCTTGGTGACGGTGAATTATGGCAATATTGTTCAAGGCACCTGCCTTTCCTTTTGTATTACCTTGTATTTCATGAATTCTAAGCGCATTCGTGTAATACTCGATGGCTTTAGCATGCAATCCCTGCTCATGATAAATGGAACCAATGTTATTTAGCACACGTGCGGCAGCCGTTTCGTCTCCAAGTGTTTGTTTGATACGAAGCGATTCATTGAGGTAATTGAGCGCGATAGTGTTCTTTCCTAACGAATTGTAGATCAACCCAAGATTGCCAGTCGCAAAGCCCTTCGACTTAGCGTAAAAGTCCCTGTAATTCGCTGCTAAATTCTTTTCGAGGTGAATGCTCGCAATTGAATCAATCTTCAGGTTTAAGTTTAAGTCTAATTCAGGGTCGTATCTATAAATGATATTGTCCCACTTTTTAAGTGCGTTGATCCTTAACGTATCATTTTTTGCGCTTTTGACGACGAGCCTTAACGAGTCAATTATTGCAGTCTCATCCGTAGATTCCTGACCAACCGCAGAAAAGGATAAAAGAGTTGATAACAAAAGTAGAAACCTCATTAACTGCAATAATTTTAAGGTAAAAATAGGTAAAAAAGGATGTCATGGTTATAACATTGGCTAAAAACCATACGGGTTTGCGCTTCGTGGGATTATTTAAAAGTGAAAAACATTCTTAACTTCGAGAAACAAAATTGGGTAAATAAGCCGTACGGTTCCTAGCCTGAGCCGTTCGGCGAAAGCTACTCCCTCTACCTTCTCTACCTTAAGTGGCAATTGCATCGCCACGTATCTCTTTACGACTCTTGTTAAAAACAACCATCGTGAATTTATCTCCTGAAGAAAAAAACCGCTACGCCCGGCATTTGATCCTTCCTGGTTTTGGAATGGAAGCCCAGCTCAAACTGAAGGCTGCCCGAGTGCTCGTCATTGGTGCCGGCGGCTTGGGTAGCCCGCTTTTGCAATACCTGGCTGCCGCCGGTGTGGGTACCATTGGCATTATCGACCCCGATAGGGTGAGCAGCAGCAACCTCCAACGACAGGTTTTGTACGGAGAAAAAGATTTGGGCAAACTAAAGGTTGAAGCTGCTAAAGAGCGGCTCCTGGATTTGAACCCTCATCTTTCGATCAACACCTATCCGCAAGTTTTTGACAAAAACAATGCGATGGAAATATTATCTGAGTACGAGATAATTGCGGATGGGACAGATAATTTCCCTACCAGGTACTTGGTCAATGATGCCTGTGTACTCGCAGGAAAGCCCTACGTGTATGGTTCAATCTTCCGCTTTGAAGGTCAGGTGAGTGTCTTTAACCTGGCAATGCCGGATGGCAGTAGAAGTCCTAATTACCGCGACCTCTACCCCACTCCACCACCACCAGATCAGGTACCCAATTGTGCAGAAGGCGGTGTATTGGGAGTATTGCCTGGTATGATTGGGGCGATGCAAGCCAATGAAGTTATCAAAATCATTACCGAAACGGGCACTTCGCTAGCGGGCAAAATGGTACTTTTTGATGCTGCCCATTTTAGTCAGCACACCTTACGTTACAAGGCCAATCCCGCTACGAAGATTGAAGCACTTATTGACTACGAAGTATTTTGCGGCTTGCCTGCACAAGAACAATTACCCAGCATTGATGCGGGGACACTGAAAGCGATGCTGCAACGTAAGGAAGACTTCCTTCTTTTGGATGTAAGAGAGCAAAGTGAATACGACTTGGATCATCTCGACGGAAAGCTCATGCCGCTGGTAGAGTTGCCCGAAAAATGGCAAGAGCTGCCAAAACAAACCTTGGTAGTTGTGCACTGCCAAAGCGGTGCTCGCAGCGCCAGAGCTGTAGCATTTTTACAAGAGAAGGGTTATTCTCAGGTCTATAATCTGGAAGGAGGGATAAATGCTTATCGCAATTTAACAAGCGCAATACCACCACTTACTTAGCTCCTCTTCTGTTTCCAGGAGGTATTCATTGATTTTTTTCAAGCCTTCAAGCCGAACGCTACCATCGGTAAGAATAGCTTCTTTGAGCTTGCGATTCAATCGTACAGAATGTGCCAGAGCGAGTTCGGTAAGTTTGTCGACCAAGTCCATATTGGGCTCGTCTTTGCGGGGGATTTCCAGTTTAATCATTTCCTTTTTTGGGTTGGCTGTTGTCGCCTGAGCGTTCTTGGGGGAGCTAAGGTTAAAACATTATTAATCAATATACTATTGGTTGCATAACATGCGTAGTTGTAACGCTATGAGGTGCGATTAGTTGTATAAAAATCAATAATTTTTTCTCCTATTTTTTAATCTCGCGAAGGTCTGCTGATGGCACTTAAACGGACGGCTAGATTAAGGATTCCTCGAACTTGTTCCTGAGGCGCTTGATGCCATAATTGATTGGGAGGATGGAGCAGATCATCCAGCAAAAGTGCGTTGTTTAATTGGTAGTAAGTTACCCAATCTTCTCTAGTGGCAGCAGCAAACTGAGCAAAGGCTGCCTCATACCGCCCACAAGGTAGCGGAGCGGTACTAAAATCACAAAATTCTGGCACCTCCTCCCCTCTTGCCATAATATTGATCCAGGCAAATACATTGACGTAGCTTTCTTTGTAGTAATACCTGAACTCTCGCCAAAAATCCTTGGAAATGGGCAAATCAGCTGCTGCTACGTAGGCATTTAGCAAAGCTAGCGAACCTCCTACAGGCGTCAGTCTACAGCGATTGGTAGCCGTAAATCCGGCACAAGGCAGCTTGGTGTCCTCAAATTGAAGCTCCCGGCGAATGTATTCACTCCAATCTTCTCCGGCAACATCGAGGTAATTCGTACCGTAGGCGGTGTCGTATAACTTCAAGGCGTAGAGCGCAGCAGCGTTATCAGCTGGCCGCAAGGCCATGTCCTCAGGTCGGGAAGCAAGGTGCTTATATTGTGATCGGGAAATACCCATTACCAGATAAACCGACAGTTCTTCCCACTGCGTATGGTACTTTTCATCTTTGGTATAAAGCTGGTAATGACCCAGAATGATGGCTGCTTGTGTAAGGAAAAACAATTGCTGCTCCCATCTTTTTTTGTTTTTCCAGATAGGAAAATGATCGCGGTCACTGATATAGGCAGCCATCCAGGCCATGTGTTTAGCAATACGCGGATCGGGTTCATCCATCAAATCAGCCATCTGATGTAGCGCAATTGATGACTGACCCATCATAAAGATCGTTGTCTCCTGAAGATCATCCTGCCGATAGACATACTCCTTCAGATCTTCCTTATCCAAACCGTACAGGAGTTGTTTGTAGAATCCTTCACGCTGCCAACCGGTAATTTCTACCAACCATAATCCTAGCAAAAACAAGGCAATCAAGGTTCCCACCCCTACCAGTGCCAAAGCTACTCTTGGAAGTCTTTTCCGCAACAGATAAGCAATAAACCAGAAGAGTCCGGCTCCAAACAAAAGGATAATCAAGAAGGCAATAAATGGCATATTCTAAATTAACTGAACATTCGGCAAGATAGGGCTTTGGCAAATGCTGAGCAAACATTAAATTTGCGGGCGAAAACAATGCAGGGATTTACAGTGTTAACCCCATGTATTCCTGTTGAAAAAAAATTAGAAGGCGCTATGGCGATAATGATAACCGACGAATGTATTAATTGTGGCGCTTGTGAGCCTGAATGCCCCAACAACGCTATTTACGAAGGCGGTATGGACTGGGCTGTTGAGGACGGTACGTCCATCACTGGTGCTTATACCCTTTCGGGTAATCGTACGGTCGATGCCAGCAAGCGTTTGGAGCCGGTTTCTGACGAGTTTTACTACATTGTTCCTGATAAATGTACGGAATGTGTTGGATTTCACGAAGAACCCCAATGTGCCGCAGTTTGCCCGGTAGATTGTTGTGTTCCTGATCCCGAAAGAGAAGAAACGGAAGAGCAGTTGCTCGCTCGTAAGGCTGCATTGCACCTGGAGTAAACTCCTTCTGCTTTAAGAGCATGTTTGGAGCTTGCTTGCACTGAAAACCAAGTATTTAGCAACCTGGCGTCACTCAAAATCACTTACTTGACCCGCCAAGCGCGTGATTTTGAGTTTAGCCAGAACGCCAAATCATTGATTTTCAAAAGTAATCCGCTCCAAACATGCTCTAAAAACGACGTTTCAGCCAACGATCTGGCTTAATTTTCTGTGAATATTTCGTCATCTCATCCAGACGTAGTTTGCAGGATTCACACTGCAATAGATGTTCTCTGGTGCGCTTTAGCTCCTTTTCGCCCATGCGGTTCGATAAGAAATTATCTAAATCGTCATCATCAAGATGCTTAAGGGTTCCTTTGATTTGTCGCCACATGAACCAAATGACAGACAAGGCAAACACTACAACGATTAAAGCTTCTGTACTCATTTTCTTTTTTATTACTTCTTAGACTTGCCGTAATACTTCCATCAGGCGTTCCCAATCTTCTGCATTATTGTAAACATTTGGTGCAATACGAATTGTTTGACCACGGACGCTCACCAAAATCTTATGGGCTGACAACCGAGCTTGCACCGTTTCCATGTCTACCCTTTGGGGTAATCCCAAGCCCACCAAATGATGCCCGCGCTGTTCTTCCGGTAAGATGTTGAAACCCATCGCTACCAGCTCCTCCAAATAGGGACGGTTCAAATTGGCACAATACGCTTGGATACGGTCAGGCTCCCAGGCATTAATCTGCTGAAGCGCTGTTTCCAACATGGGTAAGAGTACAAAATTACTTTGTTCACCCATGCAATAGCGGCCTGCTAATGGGAGGTAATCAGGTTGGTAGTTGATCAGATTACGAAAATCATCGCTTCCTTTGCGGTTGATCCAGTTTTCTTCAATCGGCTGTCCTCCATCCAGCGCAGGGCCATAATAAGCCACGCCAGTAGAATACGGCCCCATCAACCACTTATAAGCTGCACAAATAAGGGCATCAGGTTGAATTTTTTGTACATCAAACGGTAAGGCCCCAACGGATTGTGTTCCGTCGATAATGAGCCAAGCCCCAACTTCTCTGGTTTTTTGCCGGATGGCTTCCAGGTCAAAGCGAACGCCTCCTACCCAATGCACGTGGGAAAGCGCTACCGCAGCGGTATCAGGACCAATAGCCGCCAGGAGTGCTTCGTTCCAACGCAGGCCCTTATCCGGACCTTCACCTACTCCTACACTGCTTAGTTTTCCGCCTTTGGCCTGGGCCAATTGCTGCCAGGAATAATAATTGCTGGGAAACTGCTCAGCAGCCACCACTATTTCCTGACCTTCTTTGAAAGGCAGGTTTTTTGCTACGGTTGCTATGCCATAAGAGACCGAAGGAATGACAGCAATACGGTCAGGTTCCTTGGCATTGATGGTGTTGGCAAATGCTTTTTTCACATTGCGCACCAGGCTAAAGAAACCTTCTGGCGCAATCCGATTGGGTGCGTTTTTAAGGCTGATAGCGTGTCGTCCTGCAGCCTCAACACTCTTGAGCTGAGGGGACATGTAGGCACAGTTTAGAAAAGTAACAGACTCATCCAACTGAAACAGTGATCGCTGGCATTTTAGCATTGGCTGGGTATTTTAGCAAATATAGGTTGCCCAGCGACAGCACAGAAATAAATCGATCCGGTTTTAATTAGTCAATTATTAGACTTGTTCTGCTGGGTCAGTTTGGTGGGAAAATTGATGCATTATCGACCACGCGAAGCCTTTTTTGAGGAGCCTAGCCATAGCTAAGCGACTTAAAAAAGGCACAGTGTGGGAAGATAAGGCGCGATTTGCCCCCGAAATGATCCCAGCAGAACAAGTCTAATAGCGCAAATAACACCTTACCCCAAATTGCACTGCCGAGAGGCCACCAAAAGGCGCTTCCTTGCTTGGCCATCCCGTGAGATGGCGCTGATATTGAAGTGTAGCTTCCCAATGCTGTGCAAAGCGATAACGCAAGCTGCTGTTCATACTCAATTGCCATCTTTTAGCCTCAATCGGATAGGGATCACTAAAGGAATTGGTAGTCGGATCCAACTCATAGACCGACAAAACAGAATCGTACAAATCAACCCGTAAATCACTGATATCTAGTGAAGGCTCAGCCACTACCGCCGACGCATTTTCTAAAACAGCAGTAGCATTGCTAATATAACTCCCCTGCACCGCCAGCCCTAGAGTAATTCTTGGCGACAGTTGATAAAGACTTCCGAGGTAAAGATTCCAACGGCTGGTTTGTATGTTCTGAAAAGCCAATGACCGCTCTACCGCGTAGCCACTCCCCAATGCTCCTGAAAATTCTTCTGCTAAGGCCCTATCTGCATTGTTTCCGATCAAAAGAGAACGCTGATTAAACTGGTATTGCACTCCAAGCTCTGCAAGCCACTTCTTTGTAATATCACGCTGAAGCCCTATCCCGCCAGCGACGCTGTGGTAATCCGTGGTCGCTAAGGAAAAACCTCCTTGGCCTTCCAGATAGTAATGCCAGGGGCTAATGGGTTGTACTTTGGAAGGCTGAATAGGCAACAGGAAGTCGGATCCCGAGCTCTCGGGAGGAAGTCGGAAGTCGGAAATAGCCGGTAACTGTTGGGTCACCCAAGTAGCGGATTCCGAAGGTGTTGTCGTAGGAACCAATGCAAGCGCTGGCGTTTCAAACGAAACCTCCTCCTCCGTATAAACACCTTTTACAGGGGCTATCGCATGACTACTTTCTTCTTCGAGAAGAGGACCATTTACCATGATAGGATCTGTTTCCGCAGCGGTGTTGCTATGATGATCCGCATTGTTGGCAATCGATAAAGCAACCGCGGGCGCATCCACCTGATCAGTATTCAAGGCTGCTACAAATGGATTGATGCTTACTTCCTCCGTAGGCTTATCCTCTGAAAAAGAAGATTCCTCCGTAGGCGTAACATCCTCATATTGCTTGCTTTGAGCAGTGTTATTGGATGTTGTAGAGGCGACAACGGCCTCCTCTTTTTCAACGATAGGCACTGAGGGCTTGCCCGTGTCTTTACTAAAGAGATAAATGTTTAGAAAAAGAATAGCAAGGCCGGCAAGGCCAGCCCACCACCAAATGACCGCACGACGCTTCTTTTGTGGCATCGCTTGATCCAACTGCTTTTCCATCTGTAGCCAGGCATTATCAATCAATGCCGGATCTAACTTTCGGTTATTATTATCCTGCATACTGGCTACTATGATTTGATGCTTGATTCATTAATATTTTCAACTTTTGCCGAGCATTGGACAAATGCCATTTGGAAGTGCCATCGCTAATTCCAAGTCGCTCTCCAATTTCTACATGCGTATAACCCTCAACTGCATAAAGCCAAAACACTTCTCGAGTAGCTTTAGGCAATTTATCAATTAGGCCCACCATATCTTCAAAATACAACTGATGCAATGCAGAGGTAGAAGTAGGCGCATCCCAATCTTCAACGGGTAAAAAGCGTACTTTTTTATCACTTTTCCGGTAGTAATCAGCGATACTATGAAACACCAACCGACGAATCCACCCCTCCAATGATCCTGCGAAGTTGAAGGTGTGCAATTTGGTAAAGACCCGCAAAAATCCTGAGTTCAAGATTTCCACAGCTTCTTCTTCCGTATTGGCATAACGCTGACACATCCGATACATGGTCGGAAAAAACTTGCGGTATAACAGCTCTTGAGAACGGCGATCGTTGTTGACGCAGCCCTCTACTAATACCCGCTCATCATGTTGGTCGTTGTGTGTTGCCAATGAACCGATGATAAATGACATCTCCAATAAATCTCAAAGATGTTGATGGATTAAAACAGCAACCCCAGCGAAAATAAAAATCGCTGATAGGTAACATTACGGTATTCTATATTCCCATTAAATGGGCGTTCTTGTACATAATAAGCATCCTGAAGACGGTAGCCCAAACCAATCGTAAAGTTGGACTTTTCATTAGCCCCCAGACGTAATCCTACTTCAGGATGGATCATCCAACCACCTTCGGCAGTCGTTACACCCTGGCTTTTGTTAGTAAGGGCAAAACCATAACCAGCATTCAGCCCAAGGTAAGGTGCCACGATACTTTTACTCAAGTAACCGCGGTAATGCCCGAAGACACTGAGAATCGACTCTCCGTCCTCCAAATCATAGGCATCATAACTCATTCCTAAACCCACTCCTACCATTCGCTTGAACTGGTAGCCCATGATATGTTGGATGTTAAAGCCAATAGCCGATTGCGTAATCGTTCTTTCTTCGAAACCTGGCGTGAAAAAAAACTGCTCTGCTCGTTCTCTTTTGCCAAAGGAAAAAGCAAAACTCGTCGTATTAAACCAACCTTCTTCCCTGAAATCATACGTGGGCTTACGGCGCTCAAATGCTGGTTTGTCGGTATCAGGTTTTTCCGGCAGGTATTCACTTCCACGCTTTGGACGTGGCATATTGTAGGTGATTTCTTTTACTTCCGTGTCCATCAAGACAGCTATCGTACCAGATTTTAGCTTAACCCTCATTTCTCCATCCGGTGAATAGGATTTGATATACCCTTCATAGACGGTACCATCATTTAACGTAACATTACTGACAACCTTTGTTTCTTCGGCTACAGGAAGGGTCGTTTGCCAGGTTTCATTTTCAGCGACAGGCAGCTGCTGAATCTGCTCAATGGCTTCCAACGGGTAGGTTTGTATGATCTCGTCTTCTGCTCTTTTGAAAACGATCTTGTTATCCTCCGTGTAATTAATAATCGTGCCTGGCACGACGACGCCACTTCGCAGGTGTAAAACGTCACCAGATTGCGCAGATAATACCAGCGTAAGCACAGAGAAAGCAACCAAACAGGTGATCTTATTTATCATTCCAAAAACAGTTTTATAATCAAGTCAACCTCTTCGCACAGCCAAGACAGAAGGCAAGTACAAAAGGGTTGGGTGAAAAAATAAATTTTACGGTATTAGTAATTTAGCTTCGCTGATCGTCGCAAGCTCCTCAAAGTTGACGGAATCAGTTATTTTTTTTCCGTCACTTACAGAATCAAGCTACCTTTACGGCGAAATAAATACGTACCCTACACAATATAAGGTTTCCTATGATCCTACGTCATTTTCGCTTGTTTCTTAACTTGCTGTTCCTTCTCCCTTTCAGTCTCTGGGGACAATTACTTATCGAAGTAAACAATCTTCCATCTACAACTCCTCCAGGAAGTGAAGTGTATATTGCCGGAAGTTTTAACAATTGGTCACCAGACAACAACAGCTACATCCTGGCAGAAACCAGCCCCGGCAACTACAGCATTGAGCTGGATATCGCTGCGGGTACCTACGAATTCAAGTTTACTCGTGGAAGCTGGCAGACGGTAGAAGGCACCAGCAGTGGCGGCTTTCGCCCCAACCGGCAAATCACTTACAATGGTGGCCAACAAACTGCTACCCTGATCATTGAGGGTTGGGAAGGGCTAAGTAATGGCGGAGGTACTGCAGCGCCTAACGTAGAGATTCTTTCCAACAACTTCTACATGCCGCAGCTCAACCGGAATCGCCGGATTTGGGCTTATTTGCCTCCCGATTATTACACTTCTAACCGAGACTACCCCGTCTTGTACATGCACGATGCACAAAACCTTTTTGACCAAAGCACCAGTTTCGGAGAAGAATGGGAAGTGGATGAAAGCCTCAATGAACTTTTCAGTCAGGGCGACCCCGGCATTATCGTGATTGGCATCGAAAACGGTGGTGGTGAACGCATCAATGAGCTGACGCCCTGGGCCAACCCTACCTACGGAGGAGGCGATGGCGCTGCTTATGTAGATTTTATTGTACAAACCCTGAAGCCCTATGTAGATGCTAACTATCGTACCAAGAGTGACCAGCCCAATACAGGTATTATGGGCTCTAGCTTGGGTGGTTTGATCTCCCTTTATGCCTGTATTCGCCATCAGGATGTTTTTGGGAAAGCAGGCGTTTTATCTCCTAGCTTATGGTTTACCAACGACATCTATGATTTCGTAAACACCACCGGAAAACAGGCAACGCTGAAAATTGCTTTAGTTGCCGGAGAGCAAGAATCCAGCACAATGGTGGCTCAATTACAAGCCATGTACGACACGCTCGTTAACGCTGGCTTTAGCAGTGAGGAATTAATGATTACCACTCACGCTGACGGTGAGCACAGCGAATGGTATTGGCGCCGTGAATTTCCTGGCACCTACCAGTGGTTGTTTCAAATTGTAAGTGTGCTCCAAGGCTCGCTGGAGTTAAATGGCATTAGCTACTGGCCTAATCCAGGAACCGATTATTTATTTATCGACGGCCTTCCAGATGCTGATTCCTGGCAAATGGCTATTTATAATACAGCGGGACAGCATGTTAGAGAAGCCTCCTTCAGTAATGCGCAAATTGATGTCAGTGCCCTCACTTCCGGAAACTACTTCATTGTCATTTGGAACAACAACGGAGAATGGAGCGTCATCAACTTTCATAAAAACAGGTAAATAGAAGCTATCGACAAATAAAATTCCGTATTTAACACTCAAGTATTTCTTTTTATACCGGCAAATTGTTATTTTTAAAACAATAATCACAATAAGAGACAGGTGACATGTCTTTTAAAACCTATTGCCGATGAATATTACATTTTCAGAACTCCGAAACATTAAGCACCAGATGCCAAGTGGTAGCGTAAGCCGTATTGCGGATGAATTAGGTATCAACGAGCAAACGGTAAGAAATTACTTTGGGGCCAACAAATTTGAAGAAGGGGCCCTTACCGGTCAACACCTTCAGCCAGGACCAGAAGGTGGTGTTGTAAATTTAGAAGACACATCGATTTTAGAAATGGCCCAGCGAATTATCCAAGAAAACAAGTTAGGCATGTAAACGATCATCCCACAAAGTAAGATTCCTCCCCTCTCCAACAACTTTTGTGGTCAGAAAAGGGAGGAATCTTCAACGGGAAAAAGCTTTCGCCTTACTCGCCCTTCAGGCCCCGTCCTTGCTTTTGTACCAGTCCTTGTTCCGTCAGTTGCTTCAGCAAGCGGTCCAATACGCCATTGACGAAGTCTTTACTTTTATCCGTACTGTAAAGCTTAGCCACCTCCACAAACTCATTGAGGGTAACTTTGGTAGGAATAGAGGGAAAATACAAGAACTCGGCAATGGCCATTTTTATGATAATCATATCCAAAATGGCAACCCTCTCAGCGTCCCAATTTTTGAGGTTGGGCTCAATAATGGCCAACAGCTCTTCGTCGGCCTCTACTACTTTTTCAAGTAGCTCCTGACCGAACTCCGTAATGGTCTCATCCTCTGGTTCATAAGCTTCGAGGAAGTCTTCTTCTACCGGTAGCGCTTTGATGGTTTTTTTCATCGCGCCTACCACCAGGCTCTTATCATCCTGCCACAATGGAAACTGATCCTCCATCATGGAAATGAAGGTTTCATTGTTGATCAAGAAACGATACAACTCTAAGAGAATCTCCCGATGGTTATCAGTATTGCTTTCCGACTGCTTGATATAAAGCTGGTATTCTTCCGTTTTCGAGAAGGCGATATAAAGCTTACGGATTAAATCTGCATCCAAGTGCTGGCCAAGACGATAACGTCCGTGCGCATTGGTGAGGGCAAAATTCTTTGCCAATGATTGTGTGGCTTCATTATTGGCAAGCTTTGCCGAGAATTCCTGATCCGCTTCGGTAGGTCGTAATTTCCCGTCTTTGCGAATTTTATCCTGTCTGGCATACTCTGCTACTCGCATGAAAGCCAACAAATTCAACAGATACAGCTTAAATGAATCATCCACCATCCGGCGATAATACTGAACGGCAGCCTTGACACTGGTTGTCGTCTCTTGTTCACGATTTTTCGCGTACAAGACCTGCATAACCTTAATCCGGACGTTTCTACGGCTTAACATGATTTCAAGTAACGTTTAATGAACGGGCAAAGTAGCTCCGCTAAAATTCCTGCAAAGGAAAGCATTCTCCGTTTATTATCACAAAGAATTAAGAACCACTAAGGAAATCCGTCTTAATACTTTCAAAAGAAGGAATGTTTTTATAGTGCCATTTCTTTAATACCACCCCTGCTTTCATCAATACTGGCCCTGGATTGGAACGAACGATCGTCTTCAGCAAAATGTCGTCCGCCATAAAGAATGGTATCTTGGTTCCCAGTGCTTTCTGAAAACTAGCAATCCGCTTAGGGTCTGAATAAGCCGTGACAGCGTATACCTTTACTCCACCAGCGGCGGCGGCTTCCATGACAGGCAGAAAATCATTGGTCCAACGTGCTACATAGTCGGGATCCCAATCGTAGACGGTGGTCACCACCTCTCTTTGTTCAACTTTCGTCAAACGCCGCTCTAACAAGGTGTCCAATGCTGTGATTACCGTATCAATGACAAAAATAGAGTCAGGAACAGTAGTGGTCTCCTGATGCTCCGTCCCGTAAAGTCGGTACGCAACAATCATCATGCTTGGCCCTGACTCCTGCAAAATGTCAGAGGTGACATCATTACCCCTGAGGTCACTCACCTCAAAGTCACTGATTTTTGTTCGCGCTACTTCAGGTTCTGATTTCACCTGATCGAGCTCCCATTCTTCAGCAGGGTACTTGGCATACTCTTGCATATAAACATCAAAGGGTAATTCCACTGTTTCACCCGTAGCCTTGTTGGTCATTTTGTAAGCCAGCACTTTCACATTGGCTTCTGCCTCTTCTTCCAAAGCTTTACGCTCAGCAATGTTAGCACCTTCCCGGAATGGGCGGAAGTCAACTTCAGGTATATCCGTTACATAATTGCTGAAGGAATAGAGTGCGAGTACCACAATGCTCCCCAATATCGCCATATTTTTGCTCAGGTATTCTACACCAACAATTGCGGCCAAAAATACCAGTATCCGCCAGCCAATCGTATAACCACTAAGATAGACGGTAAGAATAGAAATAGCTACTGCTAAACCAACGGCCAAGGCGCGCTGGCTCCCTTTGGTAAGTTCATGGAATGACTTCGTTGCGAAAAGAAAAATCAGGCCGGGGATCAGCAGAAATAAATCTTTGAGGAAAGACACCTTGGGTTCCAATTTGAGAAAATCCCCAAAACAACCACAGTCGGTCACCTTCATACTTGTAGGTTCGTAGCTTCCCCATTGTCCAAATTGGAAGAAATTCACACCATCCGGAACATAGCCTGTAAGGTAGGTGAACCCCGTCAGGAAGGTGAAGAAAATGACCAGCAGAAAAAAGGCCCAGGCCGTAAACTTCCGCATCACTCCGATCAATAAATTGATACCAAGGAAAATTTCAAAAACGATCATGAGAACGGAAAAAGCTACCGCATACTCAGCGAGTGCCGGAAACATAGGAGCCAGAAATGCTGCTTTAGTTCCTGCAAAAGTAGTTTCAAACTCGGCAAAATATTGCTCCATCTTGTAAGCCGTACCCAAGGGGTCTACTGCTTTAACCAAGCCGGAAAACACGAATAGGCCCCCCACGAAATTCTGGAGGAGGCTGATCAGGAAATTTTTGATCAACTTGCGATCCATTGCTTTTTGCCCTCCTGTGAGTACAAGCGCAAAAGCAGCTAGTCCGATAATGAGTGTAGTCAGATTCATATTAAAATGGATTATTGTGGATCAACAGACCCATCCTCTAATAGTATTAAAGCGAAAACAGCGTAATTGATGATATCGCGAAAATTGCCTTCCTGCCCTTCAGAGACGAGGGTCAAACCCTGGTTGTCTTCAATCTGCTTGATTCTAAGCAATTTAGCGAGCATCAAATCCGTGATAGACGTTAGCCGAAGCTCCCGCCATACCTCTCCGTAATCGTGGTTCTTTTTTTCGAGTAAGGCGCGGGTATTTCGAACCTCCGTATCATAAAGTGCAGCCACTTCTTCAGCACTCAGATCAAGTCCACTATCAGCAGGCAAGCGCAGCTGGATGATCGCCAGTATACTGTAATTGATCAGTCCTTTGTATTCTCCATCTATAGGATCACTTACCAATTGCACCCCTTTTTCTTCAATGCTGCGCAAGCGTTTAGCTTTGATAAAAAGCTGATCCGTCAAGGAACTAGGGCGAAAGATTCGCCAGGAGGAGCCATAGTCCTGGTGCTTGTTCAGGAAGATTTCCCGACAGCTGGACATGATTTGATCGAATTGCTGAAGTGTGCTTTCCACTTAGCGGTTTTTTAATTTGTTTTGCAAATGTAACAACTCCTTCTTCATTGGCTGCAAATGAATTGCAAAATATAGTTAACAAAATTCTTCTCTTAGTACTTTTGTGAGCGTATAAAAATAAGGTGATCCAATTTGGGCTTAGTAAAAAAAGATAAGCAACTGACTGAAATGAAGTTGCGTTCTTTTTCTTACTAAGCCTTGAAACAAATTGGATCATCTTATTTTAGCTCGAATACTTTGGCAATGTAAGCAGAGAAGGATGAAAATTATTACGACCTTAGCAACTGTGGAACATACCGATACTTACCAAACTTTGAAGGAACCTAGCTTTGGAGAATTTAAAGACCGAGGCAGCAAATTCCTCGCTTATGCTTTTCCCGTAGAGGATACAGAACATGTCCAGGCTGCGCTTCTAGAGGTGCGTAAAGAGCATCCCAAAGCACGGCATCATTGCTACGCCTATCGCCTCGGACTGGATCAGTACAACTATCGCGCCAATGACGACGGAGAACCTAGCGGTACTGCCGGGCGGCCCATTCTTGGTCAAATCGACAGCGCCGGACTCACCTATACCCTCGTGGTCGTCGTTCGATACTTTGGAGGAACCTTACTGGGTGCATCAGGACTGATCAATGCCTATAAAAAAAGTGCGGCGGAAGCCCTGGAGGCCGGTGAAAAAATCGAAAAGCTGGTAGAAGATGTTTATACCCTTCGCTTTGACTATGCTCATCTTAGCAAAGTCATGAATGCTGTTTCCAAGCCTCCTTTTCAAGTTGTTGAACAACGCTTTGATACCACAGCCGAACTTGATGTAGCCATCCGCCAGTCGTTGGCCGAAGAAGCAATCAAACAACTCAAGGCACAAGTAGCTGAGGTCTACCTGGAAGAAGTAGACGGATTGGAAGAAATTGAGGGCTTTGACTTGGAGCACGCCTACACCCGATGATCAGATCAAAAAATAAAAGGAATCAACCTTTTGGTTTTTTCAGCATAAGCGACATAAGCTTCTCCAAAATAACTACGTAGTGTCTCTTCCTCGGCAGTGATTCGCTGATAATAGGCAATTCCCATAGCAATGATGGCAAACAATAAGCCCATCCAGGCTTCTAGCATTATCCCTGTCCCGATATATGACAAGTAAGCACCAGTATAACTGGGATGTCTGACCAGCGAATAGGGTCCGGTTTGTATTACCTGATGACCTTCTACGATTTGTACGGTAGCGGTAAAAAAGCGCCCCAGGGTACGTATTGCCCAAACCCGAAAGACAATACTCAATAACAATATTCCCAGTCCAACCGGGAAGCTCCAAGCATAAACCGTCACCATATCATGGAAATAGGCCCATTCTATGATGGGAACATGAAGGGATAATAACGACATCGCAGTAATCCACCAAAAGGAATGCTTGTCCGTATCCGCCTGTTCTTTGGCTTCGGTAGGTCGTGGCGCTGGCTGCGTCAGAAAAACCATCGCAGAAGCAAGGGTTAACAAGATTATTCGAATGTCAAGCAAACCTTCTGGGCGCCCAACCAGCGGCAGAACAATCCCCAGAATAATAAAGAGTAGAATAGGTTTAATCTTCTTGATCATGACGATAAAGTTAAATGACGTATCGAGGGGTCATTCAGCAATCCCCAAACGACCTCCTCTTTGTATTTTTTAAGAAAGCGTAATGCATAAAACTTAAGCCGTCCGGCGTGCAGCAACTTTTTGAACACGTGTGTGCTCGTAAACGGTATAGCCATTGGTCTCATAGGCAGCGGCCAAATCCTCCAACTCTTCTCGTTTGTCAGGTGCTACAAAACCATCTTGCAAATACAACGCGCTTATTGGCGCATCTTTCGCCCAAGTGGTTTGCGAACATACATCTTTAAACCCAAAGCTGTGATACAAACGTGCGTGCAAGGGATTGCAAGACACGAAAGCCGTCCAGTCTTCCTCCAGCAACAAGTGCATAATAATAGCATTGCTGATAATAAATTTGGCCAGACGCAGGGATTGGTAATCTTTATTAAGTACCAAACGGCTCCCCTCCGTAGCCACTGGTGACTCCTTAATAAGAGTGCCAAAATTTGCACTTTTCTGGTCTTCGAAATAACTCATGATCGGCAATACGGCCGTCTCTTTCACGACCTGTTGATTATCCAGTATACCCATCTCTTTCAGCATTCGAATAGAAGAAAGCACTGGCTTGTTCTGAATAATACGAAGACCACCAATGAGTTTTTGCTCATCTGCTTCTTCAACAAATAAGCCGTAATGACGGGACCTCAAATCGTAATGATCGACATCGATCTCATCGTCATTCGTTTTTAAAAAACCAGCACAACGTGTACTATTGTAAATCGTGTACCGAAGGTGTAACCAATTCAACATTTCCTGTTGATCCTGAAGCTCTCTGAAATAATAAGTCATGTGAGCGCACATTAAGTTGATGAAATAATTAATTAATTGCTGACATAGGAAAACCCTATCTCTGGACCTTGCGGTCAGAGAATAGAAGTTTAGCGCCAATTACATTGGCCGTCAGCACAGCTTACAGTGTGCTTACTCACTTGGGTAGATACCCTATTGCCTTATACCAGGCACAAAGGGATAGTAGATGGAGGTGGGTCAAGGGGGACTCTCACGTCTCTATCTAAAATTTTTTCAAACGGGGTGGAATGCTTATCAGAGTGAGGCGCTAACCTACTTTAAAAAATCGAATTCAGTCTTGTTGATCTATTCTATAGTACAAAAAACGGCTTTTTTAAGTACATGGTCTATATTTAAAAGAAATAAAAATGAACTTTAAATATATTTTTATTTGAAAAATATTTAAATAATCACATACGAAAGGCAATGCCAATGATGCATGATCTGGCTTTTACAAAAAGACTTGGTCGATGTTTTGAATCCGCGAGATGGAAAAATCCTAAATGAACAATCCAGCAATTGCGCCCGTCAGGAAGCAAGCAATTGTTCCACCAATCAAGGCTTTGATACCGAAAGAAGTCAGGGTATTTCTTTGACCGGGAGCCAACGAACCTATACCACCAATCTGGATACCAATAGAGGCAAAATTCGAAAATCCACACAAGGCGTAGGTCGCAATAATTACAGACTTCTCATTTTTCAACAGTCCCTCTACTAGAATCCCTTGAAATTGTTCGTAAGCAACAAATTCATTAATTACGGTCTTCAGGCCCAATAGCTGACCGACAACGGTGATGTCTTCAAAAGGCACCCCCAAAATCCAGGCAAAGGGCGCAAAAACCATTGCCAGTAAATAAGTAAAACTAAAACCTTCAAAGCGCCCTCCGGTAGAAAGTGCGATTTGTTCATTCCAATCACTGACGTTCGGATTCACCCACGCTACCATGCCATTAAGCAAATCGGTTAGATTAAGAAAGATTTCATTCATCATGAAAATCATGGCGGTAAATACCAACAACATAGCACCTACATTGACGGCCAAGCGCAGACCATCAGTTGTACCACGCGATATGGCGTCTAACAGATTGGTGGCATCTCCATCAGCCATTTCAAGCTGTTTGCTGATATCATCATCCCTTTCGGTCTCTGGATAGAGCATCTTTGCCGCAACAATTGCGGCCGGAGCTGAAATGATAGAAGCTGTAAGTAGGTGCTTAGCAAAAAAGAGTTTTGTCGCTTCATCAGTTCCACCGAGATAGCCTACATAAGCAACGAAAACACTACCCGCAATAGTAGCCATACCCCCCGTCATCAGACAGAGGATTTCCGACTTGGTCATTTTCTCCAAGTAAGGCTTGATCACCAAGGGAGCTTCCGTTTGACCGATAAAGACATTCGCCGCAGCCGCCAGGCTCTCAGGGCCAGAAAGCCCCATGGTACGGGTAAGTAGCCAGGCAAGGCCATAAACGATCTTCTGTAGAATACCTAAATAATAGAGCACCGCCGTCAGGGCGCTAAAGAAAACAATAGTGGGTAATACCTGAAAAGCAAAGATGTAGCCGAAGGAACTCATGTCTGTGACAATATTGCCAAACATGAATTGAGAACCTGCCGCGGTAAAGGCAATCACGCTGGTAAAACCTTTGGATATCCAGTCAAAGACACTGCTTACACCTGGCACGATGAGGATAAAAAAGGCCAGCAGCAGTTGTAAGCTCATGCCGATAGCAACTAAACGCCAATTGATAGCTTTGCGATTACTGCTTAATAAATAGCAAATACCGAGTAAAACAGTTACTCCGAGGCTGGCGCGGAAAAGATCGTTCAAAAAGTCCATACGGTCAATTAGTTCCAGCCAAAAGTAAGTAAACTATTTGGAACAAGAGGAATGATTTTTCTTTTCCCTTATTCGCTTCATCCTCTTGGCAGAAAGCCTTACTTTTGGCCGAACCTACCTTTAGAAGATGAAACCATTCATCATTGGCATTACTGGCGGCAGTGGATCCGGCAAAACGACTTTTATTCGTTCCTTGCGGGAGCACTTCTCCGAAGAACAGCTTTGTGTGATCTCACAGGATGATTACTATCTTCCCCGTGAAGAACAAGAAAGTGACCCTATGGGCATCACTAACTTTGATCTACCGCAGTCTATAGACAAGAAAGCGTTCATCAAAGATGTAGGGCGGCTCATTAAAGGAGAAATTGTAGAACGGCAGGAGTATACCTTTAATAATGAAAAGGCGACTCCCCAAATGCTGACCTTTCGCCCTACTCCTATTATAATAGTAGAAGGGCTCTTCGTCTTCCATTTTCGCAAAATGCGCGAGCAACTTGATCTAAAGATCTACCTCCACGCCAAGGAAAACCTGAAGGTAATCCGCAGAATAAAAAGAGACCGGGTAGAACGTAATTATCCTCTGGAAGATGTACTCTACCGCTACGAAAACCACGTCTTACCTGCCTTCGAAAAATACATCAAACCCTATCAGGACGAAGCTGATCTGATCATCAACAACAATGTCCAGCTTCACATGGGGCTGCGCGTCGTGCAAGGGTTCCTGGATCACTATATTGCTAACAATAGCAAATCCTAATCGGCTACAATAGCGATCTTCAAGTCCGGGCTGATCGCCAGGCGAGAAATATTGGAGATATTATAGTAACGCAGATCAGCAATTTCTATCCAGTCTTCGTCACGGAAACGGTTGAATTTGTAGAGTTTACTACCACGCCCCATGATGTAAGAGCCATCGGGCAAAACGGCAAAATCCTCTACGCCTCCAAGGCTAGAGATAATTGGTTGTGGGGTGATATTGCCTCGACGATAAAGTGAAACCTCCATAATTTGCCAAGCACCTGCCTCGTTGCGTTGCACAAATGACAAATTACCATTGGGCAGTTTCCTGATACAGCGCCCTACATCGGTGGCCAGAGGAATAAGTTCATCCGTGTCCACATTTGCCAGAGCTAGATAGCTAGGGTTGTCCACAACGAAGACCGCTACTTCCTTACTGTTGATCCAACAATAATAACCAATCCCTTGCAGGTACTTGAAAACGGGTTTGCCGTTGGTCAGACGATCTATGGGGAATTGCCATAAACGGATGACGGTATCGCGCCCAATATATTCCTGACGAATCGCCGAGAAATTATAGAAATCAGGCATTCTAGAGGGAGAGAACTCGCCTTCAGCGGTTTCGGTTACCCGTAATTTGGTTCGGTCTCTCAAGTTCAACAAATACAACTCTGGCTGCTGCATGGAAGGCAGCTGAGACGAGATATACAACTCATCATTCGTAAAGAAGGAAGGTTGATTATTGTATCCGTCAGCATTAAAGGCAGTGAGGTACTGAGGCTGATGGAATTCAAAAACGCTATCAGATACCTGCTTCATGTTGAAGAGGTAGATATTAGACTGAGGCAGTTGAGCAAATACTGAAAAGCCACAAAAAATAGATACGAAGAAAAAGATGTACTTCGTCATAGGTGAATTTCTTTTCCCCAAATGTAGCATATCCACTGGTATTTGAAAAGTCGATGGTACATTAATGACAATTTTCTATCTTATCAAGCAGTAAAAACGACTTGTCTTGTAAGAATTCGATTAATGATGATGACCATTTTAATCTATATTTGCCAACAATACATAAGTTAGTACACTATGTCAACAGATCAGGGAAAACCCGTTGGAGTGATTGGTGGAGGTAGTTTTGGCACTGCAATAGCTAATCTTCTTGCCTACAATACAGATGTAATTTTGTATGTAAGGAAGGAAGAGGTCGTCAAGGAAATCAACCAAAGGCAAGAACGTCATGGTATCATTTTACCCGAAAGGGTAACAGCGACCAACGACCCGGCAGAAATAGCAGCCCGCTGCCATCTCTTGTTCCCCGTTGTGCCTTCGAGTGGTTTTCGCTCCATGATGCGCGACATGGCCCCTTATTTGAAGCCTTATCATATCTTGATTCACGCGACAAAGGGCTTTGATGTTCACGGCATTTCTGAGGCGGAGATTCCCCAGAAAGGCATAACCCGAAGTTCTATCAGTACCATTTCGGAAGTTATCCGGCAAGAAAGTGTCGTCGTGCGCTTGGGTTGCCTGTCTGGGCCCAACCTGGCTAAAGAAATTCTGGAAGGTCAACCCACCGCCACGCTGATTGCCAGCAAATTCGACGAAGTCATTTCCGCGGGGAAGGCGGCGCTGAGTAGTCCTATTTTTCATGTTTTTGGTTCGTATGACTTATTAGGAGCGGAATTGGCGGGCGCACTAAAAAACACCATTGCCCTCGGTTCGGGTTTACTAAAAGGATACGGATTAGGTAAAAATATTCAGGCCATGCTACTCACCAGGGGCTTGATGGAGATGGTCTATTTTGGCAAAGCCATGGGCTCTGAAGCCGAAGCATTTTTCGGTACTGCGGGTATTGGTGATCTAATTGCGACAGCAACCAGTAAAAAGAGTCGCAACTATACTTTCGGCTTCCGCATCGGAAGTGGAGAGTCGCTGGAACAGGTATCTAGTACGATGCCAGAATTAGCGGAAGGGGTGAGAACTTTAATGATCACCCGCCACCTGGCTAAGCACTACAAACTACGCGTTCCTATTACCGAAATGCTCTATCGAATCGTTTTTGAAGACTTCCCTATCCAAAAAGCAATGGATTACCTCATGACTTTCCCGTACGATGTTGACGTTGATGTCCTCTAATTTTATTTATCTTGCGGGTCTATTTTATTGAAAAACTATAACATGCGTTTCAACCTATCCACCTTTTTGCCACATCTGGCTGCCTTAGGTATTTTTATTGCGGCTTCCGTCTTTTATTTTGCTCCTCAGTTCTCTGGAAAAATCATAGAACAAGGCGACGTAATGAGCTACCGTGGCATGTCACAAGAGCTACGTGCTTACAAGGAAGCAACTGGAAAAGAGGCTTTGTGGACCAACGCTATGTTTGGGGGAATGCCGGCCTACCAAATCAACACAATCAGCAGTGGTAACTATGTCAAAAAGTTGGAGCAAGTTGCTCGCATGTTTATCAAGCCACCCGCAGGCCAGTTTATCGCGGCGATGGTATGTTTTTATATCCTAATGGTTTTATTAGGTGTAAATCCCTGGCTCAGCGTTATTGGAGCCATCGCCTTTGGTTTTGCTACCAACAACCTGGTCCTTTATGAAGCAGGGCACGAGACCAAATTACGTACCATTTCGTACCTTCCGCTGGTGGCCAGTGGTATGCTATTGGCTTTCCGAAAACGCTATCTCCTTGGGTGTATCTTATTTGGTATTGGTTTGGGAATGGACCTTGCTGCCAATCACGTGCAGATGACTTACTACTTCTTTATCACTGTTTTGATATGGGGAGTAGCAGAGTTGATCACCAATATAAAAAATCAGACCCTCCCTCACTTTGGCAAGGCTGCAGTAGCACTCATCATTGGCGGTCTGTTAGCACTAGGATCTGCGGCCTCTAACCTCTGGGTCACCTATGAATACGCCCAGGATACGATGCGTGGTGAACCAATTCTGGAACAAGAAAGCAATGCGGGGCCTACTTCTAGCAGCGAAGTCAATGGTCTGGACTGGGATTATGCCATGCAGTGGAGCAACAATACCCTGGATGTTTTCGCTGGCTTTATTCCTGGTGTTGTTGGTGGTGGGTCCGTACAACCAACTACGAGTGATTCTCCTTATGGACAAACTTTGCGCAGACTGGGCGCGGGACAGGGTAAAACGTTCGATGCGCCGCTTTATTGGGGAGGCCTACCTTTCACAAGTGGCCCCATCTACTTTGGAGCCATAATGGTATTTTTCTTCCTGATGGGATTGTTTCTCGTAGAGGGGCCCGTCAAGTGGTGGTTAGGCCTTGGTACGCTCTTCACTATCCTCCTTTCGATGGGTAACAATTTGGAAGGATTTAATCATTTCATTTTTGACTACTTCCCGTTATACAACAAGTTCCGAACGCCTAATTCGGTACTCAGTGTGACCTCCCTACTGATCCCAATTCTTGCCATATTGGCATTGAACGAAATTTTCAGTGGAAAAGCGGATAAAGCAAAAACACTCAAAGCACTGGCCATTGGAGGAGGAATAAGTGTGGCCATTGCCTTGTTCTTTGTGGTAGTAGGCCCAGGCATGTTTGATTTTGTGAATCCGCGTGATGCTCAGCAATTTGGGCAAGCAGATCCTCAAGTCATCCAATCACTGATGACCGCCCTGGCGGATACCCGCGCAGACTTGATGCGTTCTGATGCTATACGAAGCCTGATTCTCGTGGTCTTGTCTGCAGGTATGGTTTACTTCTTCCTTCAGGATAAAATAAAAATGGTGCCCGTCATCATTGGCCTGGGGGTATTGACGGTTTTTGATCTCTTTGGCGTAGGGATGCGCTATCTCAACCAAGATGACTTCAAAAGACCCACTTCTGTTGGTCAATACTTTGCACCACGCCCGGTGGATCAGCAGATTCTACAAGACAAGGATCCTCACTACCGGGTATATGATGCCACCATCAATACCTTCAACTCAGCCCAGCCCTCTTACCACCATAAAACGATTGGTGGTTATCATGCGGCCAAGCTTCAGCGTTTTCAGGATTTAATTGATCGACATATTACACGTGGCAATCAGGCCGTGCTCAACATGTTGAACACCAAATACTTTATTGTCCCTGGCCCTGATGGCCAACCTGCGGTTCAGCAAAATCCCGGAGCATTTGGGAATGCCTGGCTCGTAGATTCTATTGTAGTGGTCCCCAATGCCAATGTTGAGATTGATGGGTTGGAATACCTGCCACTTGATCACGCGGCAGTGGTCAATCAGGAATTTGATGATTACGTAAAAACACTCCAACCTACGGGCCAGGGAGCCGTCCGCCTGAAAGAATACCGCCCCGATCGTTTGACTTACGAAAGTAATGCCGCTCAAGAAGAACTTGCTGTTTTTTCAGAAATCTGGTATGGACCAAACAAAGGTTGGCAAGCTTATATCGACGGTCAACCCGTTGAGCATATTCGGGTAAACTATGCCTTACGTGGCCTGAAAATCCCAGAAGGTGTACACGAAATCGTTTTTGAATTTGCCCCGAGCAAATACTACCTGGGTAAAACGATAGCTACCATCTGTTCCATCACTTTGCTCCTGGCCCTTTTGGGGTATATTGGTTGGATGATTAAAAACCAAGCACCTGATTTAGTCGCAGAAAGAACTACCCAGACGAGCAAAGGCAAGAAGAAGTAGACAAATTGCATAATGCTATAGACCCTGCCTGCCCGTGAGGCACGGCCGAGCAGGCAGGGATTGAAAGGATTAGACAGATTTGTACGGATTTTAATAGCTGTACAAATCCTGTTCTATCCGCTCAATCCACGGCCTATCCTGTTTTATTAGACTTGTTCTGCCGGGGCAGTTTGGTGGGAAAATTGATGCATTATCGACCACGCGAAGCCTTTTTTGAGGAGCTTAGCCATAGCTAAGTGACTTAAAAAAGGCACAGTGTGGGAAGATAAGGCGCGATTTGCCCCCGAAATGATCCCGGCAGAACAAGTCTATTAGTTATCCGTGCTTTTGCCGCACTAATTCGGGGCATTAAAACCCGCCTACCACTCCCCTATTTGATAGGCATCTGCCGACTCAAAAACCTTATCGGGTACATTTTCAAAAACACCAATATCGGTGAGTTGTCCGCGGCCACGGTCACCGGAAAGGAGAATTTTGCCAAAGGTATTGTAGCCAGCCCATGGCGTAGTAAAGCGAGGATTTTCATCACTAAATTGCGTAAAAAACGACCATGATGTAATCAATTTAGAGTCATTGTTGATTTTCACCCAATACTTGTTTTCCGGTGTATCTCCTACCCCTTCAAAGGTAAGTTGCAGGGTGTGCTCTGTGGTATCGCCACTGGTTTCTTCTCCCAGGTATTTAAGGGTCACACCAGAATCTTTTAGTTTATAAGGCATCACCAGCCAGTAAGCATCATTGATCCAAATGCTCTTGGCGCGTTCGCTGTATTTTGCGATGCTATCTGGCTCCACCAGGTAGGCACCATCCCGCCAAATTTTTCCTGTCCCGGTATTAATATTCACCAGGTAAACTTCATCACTATCCGTAAAATCAATGCGTACCCGGCCAGTCCATTTGTCCCATAACAGGGTTCGGCGGCCAAAGAAGGTCCAGCGTAAAAAACGGGTATTGTCCCAGGCCGTTCGGCCTCCCATGCTTTCCATCACCTCATCGGCCAATGCTATCGCCCGCTGATCGGAAGCAGTCAGGTTAAATCCCTCCGCTGGAGGGTTGGCAGATTGGGCAAAGGAGAGGGTATACAGACAGAAGAAAAGGGAAATGGAAACAAATATGGTTTTCATAGTTCTTATTGAATAAAATAAATATCCCAACAGCAATACAGTAGGCATTGTTTTGAATAAAAAATCCCTGGCACTCCATTCGGAACACCAGGGAATTTTTTTTAACCGTTTTTGATCTGAACTACTTACTTAGCAGGATTCTTCCCTCCGGAGAGAAAATCCTGGTAAGTTTTGAGTTCATCCCACTTGCCGGCAGCAGCCAGACTGGCTTGCTTCGCCCAGGTAGAAGGATCAGCTAAGCGATAACGATCACCGGCCTTATCCAAGACCTCTTGTAGTGTGCTTTGTGCAGCGGCGGCCAAATCAGACCAATTGTTGATACCTGCTTCTTTCAAAAGACCTTCGATTTTTGGTCCAATTCCTTCTACGATCTTCAGATCTTCAGGATTGTTAGAGAAGCCAAGCTTTTTCAAGATCAATTTCTGCACTTTGGATGGAGATTCAAAGTCGCCTTTGTTTTCTACGCCAGCATCCAGGAATTGTTGGTATTCGATCAATTCGTCCCACTTGCCTTCATGGGCTAATTTTGCTTGTTGTGGCCAGGTTGCAGGATTCGCCAAGCTGTACCGTGAGCCCGCAGCATCAAGGATCTCCTGAATACGTTCTACCGAAGTACCCGCCAAAGCAGCCCAATCCTTGATTCCTCCGTCTTTCATCAAACCTTCGATCTTGGGCCCAACACCTTCTACAATCTGGAGGTTGTCTGTACCGAGAATACTGGCATAATTTACCCCACCAGCATCGCCATCGCGAGAAGCAGCTGCACCCGCAGCAAATCCAAGCGCTGTACCACCACCGTCGCCATGAACAGCCGCCTGGGCAGCCATAGCGGCCTTATCGGATTCACACTTGTTCAACTGGCCACGCAAATGCGTGTTGTGCTTGTTGGCTTCATCCAGTTGATACTTTAGACTGGCCATATCCTTTTCCGCATTGGTCAGTTGTGCATGAAGCCCATCGCGTTCGATGGACAAACGATCAATTTCGTCTTGTTTGCCTTTACAAAAAAGGAAGTGATGCAAGAGGGCACCGAGTAAAAATGCACCGAGGGTCCACAAAAGCCACCAAAAGCAGATCCAGGAGCAGCAGCCTGTGTCAAGTAATATTATATTAGACATGATTATTTTTTTTAAGTAGTGAAATTATTTACCAGAGCGAATGAGTTTCACAACTGCCCTCCGGTTTCTACGATGTGCCTCATCGGTATCTCCACTATCATAGAGCTGTGTTTCCCCTTTAAAGGCAACCGAAATTTGAGCGGCATCTACGCCTCTGCTTACCAGCATTGCCTTTACACGTTCTGCTCGTTTACGGCTGTAACGCATATTTTCATCGGCATCTCCTGGTTGAGAAGCATGACCAGTCACTTCTACCCGGTCTGATGGATTGGCTTTAAGATAGGCCGCCAATTCATCGAGGTAGGCAATCACCGTAGCTTCCTCGATAGCACGATCCGAAGCATTCGGGAATAAAATAATCTTCTCGTCGGCTGAAATAGTAATGACTTCTGCTTCATTCAGGTTACCATCCACTAGCCAACGCGTATTTGCTGCCAGGAAATAACCGTCTCCAACAGCGGAATCATCTTCAACAAGACGAGCCACAGGTCGCATTCGGTCTTTTGGAATGTAAGGCGATAGCAATTCTATGGTTTTGGCAGCACGGGCAAATCCCATGTTTTCGTAACCATCAGGAGCGGTTTCAGAAGCATAGTAAATACCCTCTACTTCGAGCATTTTACCGTCTTCCATACCGGCCAGAATAGCATTCTTCCAGGAGGTAAATTGATCAGTCGTGTCAACCGCGGCATAACCAAGTTTAGAATCTACAGGGTACCTCGTCACGGAGGTTTCTGCGGGTGGTGGTGTTACTTCCTCAGTAGTCGTTTCCGTAGTACAAGCTGTACAACAATTGTCTTTGACGCAAGTACGAAAAGTAATTACGGAAAACGCTAACCAAGCCAGCAACATGATTAACCACTTCATAAGTGTGGACATAAGTGTGGTAGTTAGTAATTAAAAAAGTATAATTCGAACTAACCAACAGCCAGAAGAAAATAAAGGAAATTCTATCTTGATCTCGTGCGAGGTTAGTTGATCATCCGTTTTGTTCAATCTTTGTTGGGACTATAAGTCAGGAAAAAGTCACGGTCAGACAACACTTCAATGAAGTTTCTCCAAGCAATCGCTTGTTCAGGTAAATTTAATTGGAGAAATCAACAAAAACGAAATATTTGTCTACTTTTTGACACAAAAGAAGTTTAAAAATTCAAATAATTCAAAAACTGCACGATTTTCAAGAAGAACAATTTTCAAATCAGTTCCCTCGTAATAATTGCTTAAGGAAGTCCATAATTCTCCCTTCGAATCCCGGAAGAAATACGTATATTTGCGGCCCTAAATAAGAGCGAAGATATGTTCAACAGCTTAAGTGATCGTCTGGATTCGGTTTTCAAGACCCTCAGTGGTGATGCCAAACTAACGGAAATCAATATTGCCCAATCGGTGAAAGAAATTCGCCGGGCACTGGTAGCCGCTGACGTAAACTATAAGATAGCCAAGGAGTTTACCGATAGTATTAAGGAGAAAGCTTTAGGTCAGGAAAACATCCTGAAAAACGTGAAGCCTGGGGAATTGATGGTCAAACTCGTTCAGGATGGCCTCACAGAACTCATGGGTGGTGAAGCGGCTTCTTTCAACATCAAAGATAAACCAGCCATCATTTTAATTGCTGGACTCCAAGGATCAGGAAAAACCACATTTACTGGCAAGTTGGCGCTCTTCCTCAAAGAGAAGCACAAGAAAAAAGTATTGGTAACAGCTTGTGATGTTTACCGTCCGGCTGCTATTGACCAGCTTACTGTTATTTCGGAACAAGTCGGCGCAGAGATTTATAAAGAGCCCGATAATAAAAATCCGGTACAAATTGCGCTGAATGCCATTGCACACGCCAAGCAGCAAAAACTTGACGTTGTTATCGTGGACACCGCCGGGCGTCTTTCGGTAGATGAAGCCATGATGAACGAGATTGCCGCCGTCAAAGCTGCTATCTCTCCCAATGAAACCCTCTTTGTTGTAGACTCCATGACGGGGCAAGATGCCGTAAACACGGCCAAAGCCTTCAACGATCGCATCGACTACGACGGCGTAGTGCTTACCAAATTAGACGGTGATACGCGCGGTGGAGCTGCACTTTCCGTAAAATATACCGTTGGCAAGCCCATCAAATTCGTCTCTACAGGCGAAAAGATGGACACGCTTGATGTATTCCACCCCGAACGCATGGCCCAGCGTATTCTGGGTATGGGAGATATTGTTTCTTTCGTAGAAAAAGCTCAATCGCAATTCGACGAAGAGGAAGCTAAGCGACTGGAAAAGAAGATCAAAAAGAACAAGTTTGACTTCAATGATTTCCTCAGCCAAATTGCTCAGCTGCGCCGAATGGGAGACCTCAAAAGTCTCCTTGGCATGATACCCGGTATTGGTAAAATGACCCGTGACCTTAATATCGACGATAGTGCTTTCAATAAAGTGGAGGCTATTATCTACTCAATGACCCCTTACGAAAGAGAGAATCCAGAGGCGCTTGACCTAAGTCGCAAGCGTCGTATCGCGGGTGGTTGTGGTCAAGACATGGAGGAAATCAACCGCTTCATCAAGCAGTTTGATCAGATGCGGAAAATGATGCATAAAATGAGCAAAAACCCTGGAATGATGGGAGGAATGCCTAGTGCACCTGCTGGCAAGAAAGGAGGTTTCAGGAGAGGAAGAAGGTAGAGTGTAAAGGTGTAAAAGTTAGTTGATGAGCTGTTGGTCAAATTTCCGACTTCCTAATTCCCAATTCCGACTTTCAAAGGGGTGTAAAGGTGTAAAAGTTAGTTGGAGGTTGGAGGCACTTTAATATTTCCGAATTCCAAATCAGCTCAAATCCACGACTTTTTTATCGAATGGATTTAAGGCGACGCCTTTTACTTTGGCTTCTGCTTCCACACGGTACTGGGACTCTGCATTGCGCATCCAGCGGGCTGCTTTGGCAAACTGGCGATTAAAAATATTGCGATCTCCCCAAGTATCGACCTCTGAACGCAAGGGTTCAAAAGACAATCTAAAAGATTTTTCTACCACGGTATCCGGTGCTACTTCAAAGGTTTCATTCAGCTCTGTTCGACCAAGCTCGTATTCATCCACGAGGCGCTCCTCCCCCCTGCCGCGGCTGTAACGCTCGATCAAGACGACGCGAATTCCGGTGACGGTTTGGGGGTTCATCGACTGGAGGTGTAAGGTGCCATGAAGACTTTCATTCGCCAAGGCTTGTCCTTCCGGAATATTCACGACCAATTTAACGCCTTCAATACCGAGCCACTGTTTTACTTTTCCGATCATTTTTTTTGGTGTAAGGGTTATCCAAGTGTAAGGGTGTAAAGGTTTTCTTCAAAGGTAAGGTGAGAACATCATCCCCTAAGTGATTTTTCTATCAACGATCAGAAAATTAAGACTGACTTTAGACAAAACGCGCGTGCCAACTGTTTTTGAGGGGTTTCTCAAAGCCGACAGACAACTCACCTACTGTTTTCACTAAAGGATCAAACACTAAAGTTTCGTCATTTATGATCCCCTCTTGGTACAAACGAGCGAAGTCGTCTTTACTGACCGTATGCACCTCTCCCTCTTTCACGTAAGAAAAGCGCAATCGATCAAACAGGTCACGCTGATAATGAGCGCCCAATTTTTTCAGAAAATTCACTGAACTATCAATACTACATCCGCTGGCACCAGCTTGGGATTCATCGACGGCCAGTACCAGAAATCGATCGTGCAATACTGCAGCGCCAGCTTTGAGTTGGCGATTATGGCTCACCCACTGTTGAGCAAACTGCTGAAGATTAAGTTCTACCTCGCCAACTTCCTCCCTGGTAAAAGGTTCGTTAGCCTGGTATACCCAGATACGGGCCTGAGGATTTAAAACATTGATACTTGTCATAATCACTAAACATTTCTTAGCGCGCTAAGTTTTGGACCACCAGCTCACTGAGGTCTAAGACCATTACCTCTTCCTGCTTTTCTTTTGCTTTTACGCCATCACTCATCATCGTCAGGCAAAACGGGCAGTTTACAGCAATCACGGAAGCACCAGTAGAGAGTGCTTCTTCAGAACGCTCGATGTTGATTCGTTTATCACCAGGCTCGTCTTCTTTCCACATTTGAGCGCCTCCGGCACCACAACACAAGCCGTTTTGCTTACTACGTTTCATTTCTACCAACTGTCCATCCAAGGCTTCCAGGGTAGCGCGGGGTGCTTCGTAAACACCATTAATACGCCCTAGGTAACAACTATCATGGTAGGTAATCCGCTTACCCTTAAAGGTCCCCCCTTCGGTAAGCTTGATACGGCCATTATCAATAAGCTCTTGCAACAACTGGGTATGGTGAACCAAATCGTAATTGCCTCCTAGTGCAGGATATTCATTTTTCAAGGTGTTGAAACAATGAGGGCAAGCCGTTACAATTTTTTGCACCTTGTACATATTGAGGGTCTCAATATTTTGAAGGGCGGTCATTTGAAAGAGGAATTCATTGCCCGCGCGTCGAGCCGGATCACCCGTACATTGCTCTTCGTTGCCCAGAATAGCGAATTCGATACCAGCGGCATTAAGAATCTCGGTAAAGGCACGCGTCACTTTTTGCGCCCGATCATCGAAACTACCGGCACAGCCTACCCAGAATAAAATTTCGGGTTCCTTTCCTTCGGCGGCATACTGCGCCATGGTTTTTACATTCGTCATCTAAACTTCTTTAATAGATTTATTCTGCCTGGGTCCAGGCTTCGCGGTCAATGGTCATGCTCCAGGCTGCACCACTGTTTTCAATTGCGTTGAACATCGGTAGCCAATCACCAGGACCAGCTGACTCTGTCAATATTTCGTAGCGCCGCATCTTCAGGATGGGCTCCAATGGGTTGATCAGTACGGGGCAAGCTTCTACGCATGCATTACAGGTGGTACAAGCATGAATTTCTTCTCGGGTGATGTAATCAAACAGTGATTTACCGTCAGCAAAGTTATCCTTACTCAGTGGCTTTCCAGCATCCGCTGCATATTCTTCCTTACCCGATTGAATTTTCGTGTGCACCTCTTCTGCACGGTCGCGAATATCCATCATGATTTTGCGAGGTGATAGTTGCTTGCCCGTCGTATTGGCTGGGCAAACAGCGGTACACCGCCCACATTCCGTACAAGTATAGGCACCGAGCAGGTCTATCCAGCTGAGTCCGAGTACGTCATTCGCTCCAAACTCTGGCAGCTCCTCCTCCATATCTGCTTCTCCGGTATCTTCCGTAAGGCCCATCATGCTTTTTACCTCGTTCATGATCGCAGGCATGTTATCCATTTCTCCCCGAGACTTTAACCTGGAGAAGAAGGTGTTGGGAAAAGCCAACATGATATGCAAGTGCTTGGATTTTGGCAAGTAATTGAGGAAGATCAGCACCATCCCCAGGTGCAACCACCACCCCATTCGTTCAACCACGACCAAGGTACCTTCACTGAGGCCACCAAATAGAGCGGGCCCCAACCAAGAACTAACCGCCAGGGTGCCCGTATCCGGATAATGATCGGGATCCATTCCTTGTAATACAACGTCTGCACCATTCATCGTAAAAATCGCCACCAGCAACAATACCTCGAAAATCAAAATGAGGTTAGCATCGAGTTTTGGCCAACCATTCAGGCTGTACAAGCGAGGGATTTTTAAGAGATTACGTCGAGCTAAAAAGATAATCGTCGCCACGAAAGCCAGCACCGACAATATTTCAATGGTGTTCAATATCAGGTTATACAAAACGCCTATTTTATCCGCAAAAAAGCGATGCACACCGAAGATTCCATCAATAAAAATCTCGATGAGTTCGATTTGGGTAAATAAAAACGCGACGTAAATAAAAAGGTGAAAAACAGCTGGTATCCAGCGCTTAAACATCTTCTTTTGCCCAAAGGCAACCAGTAAAACGTTGCGCCAACGTTCGCTAACGTCTCCCGTAACTTCTTCCTCCTGCCCTAGCAGGATGGTTTGCCGGATGGCCATGAATTGGCGAAAAGCGTAAAAGGAAGCTCCTCCCGCTATAATTAAGAATAAAATTTGCTGTATCATCTGCCTGATTTAGTCGACTTGATACGCAAAGTAAAGAAAAGAATTTGCAATGTAAAAAGAACCCTTAGCGAAAATTCGCTAATTCAAAAAAAGTCTAGATAAGTAAGCCCTCTCGGCATGATAAAATTCTTATTTACCCCACGACGAGTATAGAAATTATCGCTAACTTTGTAAAATGAATAGCATTGATGCCAACATCATAGAAATCCTCAACCACCGCCAAATCCTGCAAAAGGTTCGGCGTTTGGCCATCGAGATCATGGAACGTAACACCCAGGAGCACGAACTCATTGTTGCTGGTGTAAATAATCGAGGGATGCACTTTGCTGGCCTCCTGGTAGAACAACTCCGTGAGCTTTCAGATGCTCCTATACATTTGACAAGAATCCGTGTCAATCCTGCAAATCCAGTTGCAGAGCCCGTTACCATTGAAATGGATCTTTCAGAACTTGACGGCAAGCCCGTCTTGGTAGTAGATGACGTAGCCAACACGGGTAGAACCCTTTTTTACGCGTGTAAACCTCTCCTTGACATCCTACCCAAGCAGCTAGAAACCGCGGTATTGGTGGATCGTACCCACAAATCTTTCCCTATACAAGTTGATTATTGCGGTATGTCGTTAGCAACGACCCTGAAGGAAAACATAGAGGTCCATTTCAAGGACGAAAATAATTACCGGGCGGTGCTCAAGTAGCAACACTGGCAAGGCTGGCCTTCTCCAAAGCCTCTAAAATATCGGCAACTTTCGCTTTCGTCGTTTCGTACCCCAATCGGTAGATGGCTTCGTATTTATTGAACTGAAAGATACTGTACTTGGTAATCTCTGTTGGTTCCAACAAGTAATCACAAAGTGCTATCTGAGGTTGCGTATTGGTGAGTACCGATAAATCAAAACAACGATAGGCAATGCCTACCACGCCATTGAGTGATTTTTTATCCGCAACTACACTGGGTACCAAGTTGATGCCAATAATAAAATCTGCCTCTTCTTTCAGGGGGCTGACGGGTAAATTGCAAAGCAATCCTCCATCCACATACAATTGGTTATCCATTTCTACGGGTTGAAAAACCAGCGGGATACTGCAAGAAGCCATTACCACATCAAAGAGTGGCCCTTCCTTTCGCAATTCCAATTCGCCCGTATTCAAGTTGGTCACAGCTACCCACAATTTGCGTTTAAGCGCACTGAAGTCATCGATTTCGATGATGTCTGCGAGGCGTTCCTGTAAGTAAGTGAGTTTGGTCAGACCACCGTTGGGCAAACCAATTTTTACCAATTTCAAAAAATTGCTCTTCTTGATAAACACCTGTATTTCTTCCGGAGAATATCCAGCTGCGTAAAGCGTCCCTACCACCGAACCAGCGCTGGCTCCACTCACCAAATCAGGTTCAATACCCGCTTCGAGCAAAGCTTGCAGTGCTCCAATGTGCGCAAAGCCTCTTGCACCACCTCCTGAAAGGCTCAATCCTATCTTCAACTTGTTTTTATACATGGGGCGAAATTACGTTATACAAAGCACATGGGCTATCCCGACCAGCGAGATAGCCCATGTTTGACAAAACATTAACAGCGCTGTTTAAGCTATCAAATTTATTGCTTCACAATACGGCGTACCAATTGCTCTCCAGCAGCCTGGATTTGCAGGAAGTACACGCCGGCAGGCAAGGCTGCTAAGTCGATGCTCGACTGCTCACCGCTCACGTTCCAGGTGCGCAGTGTTTGGCCGAGTTTGTTTTTCAAGCTCAATTGCTCCATTACTACACTGTTGCGGATAGTGAGTTGATTAGCCGTAGGATTGGGGAACAATTCCACGTACTGGGCCCACGCAGGTTCGTTGGTGGCGTCAATAATTTGAATATCATCCAGGTAACGAGGCAAGAGCTGGTAGCCTTCATCATAAGGCTCACTGCTATCAAACTGTCCGCCCAGGCCAGTGATCATCAATGGAGAATCACCAAAACCGGAAATATCTGCTTCTGTAATGTTGGTATCAAAATCTACTCGTACTAAAAAAGTATTGGTACCATCGGTGACATTTACATTGAGGCCGCCGCCTGCCGTAGCAAAGTCGACAATGGTTACTCCCGTCAAGCTGACCAACTGTGATTCGGTATCCTCGCCTAAAGCGGTCACCTCCGTTGCAGGAAGCAAAGAATTGTTCATGCTATTCATCAAGATGGTATCCAGGTTTAATTGGGTAAGGCCATTGAACTGGCTTACAACTCCCTGCACGGTCACTTCATCACCTTCAGTGACGGTATAGCCGAAATCGTTATCATTGCTAAACATCGCGATTCCATCGCCGGCACCATCGATAATGGTAAACTGTGCCCCCCCTGGACGAAGGTTTCCACCATAAACAATACCCGTCAGTTCAGCACGAACGCCTAGAGAATCGGCAACACCCGTAGCATTTATGCCCGTTACCTGACCAATAGCATAAGGGGTATATCCTTGTGGTGCGGGAGGCGTGCAATCATTAGCGGCCCCAGGGCTACCCAGTATTTCAATGCCACTGATAAAGACACCGGTAGGTTGAACACCTGCAATCCAACTGGCAGCCAACTCATTATCTGAAGAAGGATCACACAGTACCAGTGCTGGACCGTCGCCATTGGCAGCTGCTGGCCAACCATTGGTATCGTCATACGACACTACATCTACCACATTACCCAAAGCATCTCTCAATTCAATGGTCTCACCAGCATTGCTGAGGCTACCACTCTCCCACTGGAAAGCAGGAAGACCATAGGTCGCTTCAAAGCTTACACTATCAACCGCTAGCAAGAGAAAATCACCTGGCTGCAGGTCAACATCGGGAAGGGTATCAACAATACCAGCAGAAAAATAATAACCACCGACGTTGATCACCACATCGTCATTGTTAAACAGTTCGAGGTATTCGTATTGGGAGTCCGTACCCGGTGGGCTGTACATGATCTCATTGATGACAATCGCTGGAATATCGGTGTCATTGTCCGCTATCAAAATCGTTGACGTACTGGCTACACCACTAATGGTAAGACCTCCGGTTGGGTTCGCCAAATTCAGCACCAAAGACTCCAGTGGCTCAGGATCCGTATCGTCGATAACCGTAATTGAGACTTCCATCGTGTCTACAGCTGCCCCACTAGAAAACGTAAGGCTGGCAGGAAGAAAGGTGATATCAGCACCGATGGTTGCTGTGAAAACACCATCGGCGGCAATGTCAACGGAGTAAGTACCCGCCTCAGCGTCGCGAATTTCAACCCCAATGGTAAAGGTTCCAGCGTCTTCACCCACTTCAATTTGGTCCGTAAGGAAACGAACAATGGGTCCTGTAGGACAAGCGGATGCTGCTCCGGGATTGCCAAACATTTCTACGCCCTCAGAGAGCACCCCAGTTCCGGTGTTCGCAGCAGCCCAGTTGGCACCGTCATTGTTATCACTATTGAAATCACAGAGAACCAAGCTGGCACCACCTCCATCAGCGGCCGTTGGCCAAGGAAAGCTATCGTCGAAATCAACAGAATCGACTACGGCACCCGTAGCATCGAGAAGTTTTAATAATTCGCCTCCGTTACTCAAGCTCCCACCTGTCCATTGCAAAGCTGCCAGGCCAAAGGCCGCTTCAAAAGCAATACTATCACCAGCAAAAAGCAGGTATTCTCCAGCTCCCAAATTCAGTCCTGAGGTAAAAACATAATCTACACCAGAAAGACTATAGCCAAGAAGATCAACGGCAGTTGTGCCATTGTTATAAATTTCTAGGTACTCATAAGTATCAACGCCGCTTTCTGGCGGGTTGTACATGATTTCAGAGATGACCAAATCTGGCGTTTGCGCATTCAGGGTTATCGCCCCAACAAGGCACATAAGAAAGATGGTAAACGTTCGCATTAAAAATGGTTTTGGGTAAATGAATAGGAAACCATCCGTTTCCAAGGCCTGAAACTACAAAAAAAACAAAGCACTATAAAGGCAAAAAACGGAGAATTTCAAATGCCAGTATTTTCTTAATCCACATTACTCAATCACCATTCATTCTTTGGCAGCACTTAAAGCTATGCCAAACATAATTCTTGCAACTTACTGAAAACAAAGCACTTGAGAAAAGTTAACACAAAGTTAACATTAAACAAAGATGGACTACTTTTAGTCAACGTAATTTTGCGGAACATACTTCATTAAATTTTACACTTGCTATGAAGAATTTTTTTACGATTTGCGCGATGCTACTCACGGCATCATTTGCATTCGGACAAGGTTCCACGACCTCATCCATGCAGGGAAAGGTGACTGATGGTTCGGAAGAACTGATTGGCGCCAACGTATTCGCAGTGCACGTACCTTCTGGTACTACCTACGGCGGATCTACTGACTTGGACGGTAACTACCGCATTCCCGGCATGCGGGTTGGTGGTCCTTACAAGATCACAATTTCTTATACTGGTTTCGAAGATGCTTCTTACGATGGTATTTTCCTGTCTTTAGGACAGCCTTACCGTCTTGATGCTACCATTCAGGAAACTGCTATTGAGTTGGGTACCGTTACGGTAACTGCTCAGGGTGGCCCTGCAGGTGGTAACATTGGCTCTTCTACCATTATTAAGTCTGACGACATCAACCGTATGCCGACGTTGAGCCGGGATTTGGGTGATTTCACTCGTTTGACCCCACAATCTAAGGCTTCTTTCGGTGGAGGTACTTCTATTGCCGGTATCAACAACCGCTACAATGCTATCTATATTGACGGTGCGGTAAACAACGACGTATTTGGTCTGGCAGCTAACGGTACCAACGGTGGTCAAACCGGTATTGCTCCTATCAGTATTGATGCCATTGAGCAGATTCAGGTAGTTGTATCTCCTTATGACGTAACCCTTGGTGGTTTCTCAGGTGGTGGCATTAGTGCAGTTACCAAGTCTGGTACCAACAACCTGGAAGGTACTGCTTATTTCTTCAACCAGAATGAAAGCCTGGCTGGCAACACCAACGGTTCATTGATCGAGCGTACGGGTGGAGAAGCTGAGCCTTTGGATGACTTTGCTCAAAACTTGTACGGTTTATCTTTGGGTGGCCCTATCGTTAAGGACAAAGTATTTTTCTTCTTCAACGGAGAAATCCAGCGTGATGAAACGCCAGTTCCTTTCTTGTTTGACACCTACCGTGGCGATGCTTCGGAAGCTGATTTGACCAACCTACGCAATCGCCTTATCAGTGACTACGGTTATGATCCAGGTGCATTTGGTAGCAAAATCGACAAACTAGAAGGTTTGCGTTTGTTCGGCAAGTTGGACTTCAACTTGAGCGAAACCAACAAACTGACGGTTCGTCATCAGTACACCAAAGCAGAGCAGTTTGATGTAAATGGTTCTAACCAGTTCAACATCAACTACGAAAACAATGGTGTTTATTTCCCAAGCACCACCAACTCTTTTGCTGCGGAACTGAACTCTATTTTCGGTACCAAGTCTTCCAACAACCTGGTTTTGGGTATCACAACTGTACGTGATGACCGTGACCCAATCGGCAACGATTTCCCTTACCTAATTCTTTTTGACGGTGACGGAACGATCAACATTGGTTCTGAGCAGTTCTCTACGGCTAACTTGCTGGAGCAAGACATTATCACTTTGACCAACAACTTCAAGTTGTACAAGAATGCACACACCATCACCATTGGTACGCACAACGAGTACAGCAGCTTCAATAACGTATTCGTTCGCCAAAACTTCGGTGTTTACGAATTCCCATCTATTGACGCTTTCTTGAGTGGTGCTAATGCCGACGAATTCTACCGTTCTTACTCATTGGTTGACGATATTACCGGTGACGAAACGGCTGCTGCTGCAACCTTCAAAGCTTTGCAATTGGGTGTCTACGTACAAGACGAGTGGGCTCCAAGTGACAAATTCACCCTTACTGCGGGTGTTCGTTTGGACGTTCCTATCCTATTGGATGATCCTGCTATTGACCCAAGCTTTAACACCACTACCCTTCCTGCTATTTCTGCAGCTTACGACGTAGAAGGTGCTCAAGGTGGTGCGATGCCAGAAGGTCAGCTGATGGTATCTCCTCGTATTGGTTTGCAGTATGCTGCTTCTGAAAACACCAACCTCCGTGGTGGTGTAGGTATCTTCACCAGCCGTATTCCTTTCGTTTGGCCTGGTGGTGCTTTCAACAACAACGGTTTGACCGTTGGTGGTGCATTTATCGTGGATCAGCCTTTCGAAGCTGATATTAACAAGCAGCCAACCAACCCTGACTTTACTGTTCCTTCAGGTCAGATTGACTTGTTTACGCAAGACTTCCGCTACCCACAGGTATTCCGTGCCAGTGCTGCGATTGACCAAGTGTTGCCTGGTGGCATCACTGCTACCCTGGAAGGTATCTATACCAAGACCTTGAATGATATTATCTACAAGAACGTAAACTCAGACCCAACCGTTGGTTTCAACTGGACTGGTGGTCCTGACGATCGTCCGGTGTACACACGTACCAGCCTTGATCCTACCTACGAGTCTATTTATCTGGCTTCTAACACCAACGAAGGTAGCACTTACAACGTAACAGCTTCTTTGTCGAAAGACTTCGACTTTGGCCTGAACACCTACGTTGCATATACCTATGGTGATGCGACTTCATTGATGGAAGGTACTTCTTCTCAGAACTCTTCTCAGTGGCGTGGTATCTTCAATGTTGATGGTCGTAACGCTCCAATGGTAGGTCGTTCAGACTTCTCTATCGGTTCACGTATCATTGCTGCTATTGGTTACGACAACTCTTGGGGAACCAATGGCTTGTTCAACACCGGTATTTCTATCTTCTACAACGGCCAGTCGGGTGATCCTTACTCTTACGTTTACGCACAAAGTGCTGCTCGTAACATCAACAACGAAACGGGTAGTACTAGCCGTAACCGTTCTTTGATTTGGATTCCTGCGGATGCTTCTCAGATCAACTTGGTGGACATCGCTGGTGGTGCTACTGCTGCTCAGCAGTGGGAGGCCTTGAACGAATTCATTGAGCAGGATGACTACCTAAGTGAAAACCGTGGTGGTTACGCTGAGAAAAATGGTGCTCGTACGCCTTTCGTTAGCCAGTTTGACCTTCGTATTGCTCAGTCATTCGGCATTAAGACAGGTACGAAGACCAACAAGTTGGAAGTATCTTTAGATATCTTCAACTTTGCCAACCTGTTGAATTCTGACTGGGGTGTAATTTACAGCAACCCATTCGATTACCAGTTGATCAACTTCAGAGGCTACGAAGCAGATGGCACTACGCCTCGCTTTACCTTTGACGATGAGCGCCGTGGTGATGACCGCTTCAATATCTTTGACCGTGGTTCTCGCTGGCGTGGTCGTATTGGTATCCGTTATACTTTCAACTAGTACTTGGTACGAAGCAAAAGGTAATAGGATTTGTACTTGCTAGTACATCCTGCCAAATAAAGAGGCGGCCTGCTGATGATTTCAGCAGGCCGTCTTTGTTTTCACATCAAAAAAATCCCAACCGCCAGGGCTTATAGTGATAAGGAATCAAGGTAAAATGCTCTTTCTCTTGCTGTTCTTCCCGAAAGAAGAGCACCCCAAAATCAAAGAGATCGACACTAAGGGTGACGGAAGGATGGTTTTTTAATACCTCCCAGGCTTTTTCCATACCTTCTGACCAATAAATATCTCCCACTGCGACTACACTTCCAGGGTGCAGAAAAGGCAGTATTTGTTCAAAATAGGCTATAGTAGCCGCTTCCCGATGATCGCCATCCAGCCAAACCACATCCAGTTTTTCTATACGGGGTAAGCATTCGGGCAACACCTCGGCAAAGCTTCCAGTAATAATTTCTGGCTGGTATTGCTTGCCCATACGTGCAAAAGAAGCTTGGGCCATTCGAGCTACTGCTGCTTGTCCTTCAATGGTATACAGCTTGGCTGCTACTGCTCCGCGCTGTAAATACATCGCGGATATGCCCAAGTTGGTCCCGAGTTCGAGGATAGTTTTGGGTTGAGAAAACTGCATCATCCTGAAAAGGCGGCGCCCGGTTTGCGGATCAATACTGCTCCAACGAGCCATTTCTTTGACAGCCCTTTTCTCTCCTTGCCCCGCACGGCTCCCTGCTCCAAGATCCGAGGAATAATCAATCATTTGCGGCGAACGCAACCAATATTGCCTGATGATTTCTATCTCATCGAAAGCATAATATTCGCGCTCATCTTCCAGTACAGCTTTCAACCAAGCCGCCAAAAATGGGGAATGAACATCATAGCGGGTTTGCGCCCGCCAATAATAGCGGAAAGCAGCTCGCAACCAATGCCAGTGAGTAGAGAAAGGGACGGACATTTATTCAGGGTGTAAAATTTGTGATGATGTAAAGGTGTAAAAGTTGGCGTAGTAAATGAAATTTTGTGGACTCCTAAAATTATCCTAATTTCCGCAAAAATATACCTATTGCATGGCGTCACTGCTTCATTTGCGTAATCGCTACGATGGAAAACAACAATGGATATGGGCTATTGGCGGCTTTATCATTTTCATTTTGATCTGGTGGGCAATGGCCGAAGCCTTGGCTATCCAACGACCTCTCGTAGAATACGCTTCGAAAATTCCGACTTTAGAAGATCAAAACGCGGATGATTTTTCCATCAATCTTGATAGTCTTTTTACAGTTGATTCTATCAACCTGGCGAATGCCACAGAGTTTGAAAAAGTCTACCCCTTGCTACCTCCCCCAAACCATGTGGTAGCGGCCTTTCCTGTGCTGAAGAAGGAAGAAAATCTCTTTCTCAATACCTGGATTTCTATCTGGCGCAACCTAAGAGGATACTTTTGGGCCATCTTCATTGCACTGACTGTAGGCTTTCCCCTTGGCTTGATTCCTGCGGTTAGAGCCTTGTTCAGCAAACAAGTTGATGCCCTGCGCTACTTGCCAATCACGGCGATTACCGGGCTCTTTATCCTATGGTTTGGTGTGGGCGATAGTATGAAAGTAGCCTTCCTGGCATTTGGTATTTTGGTCTACCTGCTACCGGTGGTCATCCAAAGAATCAATGAAGTGGAAGACGTTTATTTGAAAACCGTATTCACGCTCAGTGCGACCAACTGGCAGATGATTCGCAGCGTTTATTTTCCATCTGTGCTGAGTAAATTGATGGACGATATCCGTGTACTGACCGCCATCAGTTGGACCTATATCATTATCGCAGAATTATTGAATCGCGACGGTGGTGTGGGCGCAATGATCTGGGTTAGTGGAAAATATGGCAAAGTAGATCAAGTTTTTGCATGGCTGATCGTCATCATTTTTGTAGGATTTCTTCAGGATCGACTATTTGTCTACCTAGACAAGCGGCTGTTTCCACACAAGTACTACAAGACTGTTTTTGGAGGACTCAAAGAAGTCAAGCTTGGCTTTCTGCTGATGCTGGGTAGCGTGATGCTTTATCTACTACTCGGTGCCTTCATCCCGTCACTTACGGGCATTTTACTTAACCTGATGTACATCACCGTGATTACGGGGCTCATTATGATTTTATACGGTGAGTTTCGTTTCCAACGCTCTTATATCCAATAAGCTATGTCCTTATTTCCTGATAGTAACCAAGAAAATATCATTGAGCTGCGGCAAGTTTCCCACTCGTATAATGGTGGAGAAAGCTTTGTGTTACAAAACCTCGACTTCCTCGTGGAGGACAAACCTGCTCAAGGTCAGTTTGTCGTAATTCTAGGGCCTAGTGGTTGCGGTAAATCGACAGTGCTCCGTTATATAGCGGGTTTGCAGCGACCAAGCTCAGGGCAAGTGTTGTTGAACGGCAAGCCCATTGATGCCGATAACCGAGTAGGAATGGTCTTCCAGGAGTATTCCAGCCTGCCCTGGCTGACCGTACTTGACAATGTATCACTGGCCCTGGCTTATCAAGGAGTTAGTGAAAAGGAACGAGTGCAAAAGGCAATGGAGATGATCACTAAAGTAGGCTTGGCCGGACACGAAAACAAATTCGCCCAGTACCCTACCCTATCTGGCGGCCAGCTTCAGCGGGTAGCCATTGCACGAAGCTTAATGGCCAACCAGGAGATACTCCTGATGGATGAACCCTTTGGCGCACTCGATATCAACACCAGGCTACAAATGCAGGACCTCCTGGCCGACTTATGGCGGGAGATCCATCCAACAGTTATCTTTGTCACTCACGACATCTCCGAAGCGGTTTACCTGGCCGATGACATCTACATTATGAAAAAAGCGCCATCTCGTTTTGTGGAACATATCCGGGTAGATTTACCTCTACACCGGGATCGGAATATGAAAAGAGATCAAAAATTTACGGACCTCGTACGTGAAGTAGAAGATAGGATGATTGCCATTGACCAGCAAGATTAAGGTCATTCATTCGTCATTAAAGCCTATTCACTGCCTTTTGCCATCCTCCGGTGACTTATTCTCACCATAAAAGTCAGAATTATACGTTCATTTTCTACTTTTGGGCGAAGTTTTGCCAAAAGTAGTAAAGCAAAGAAAACCCTTCTGGGGTTTATTCCGTAAACAGCAATATTATCCTCACGCCCGGGTGACTAGATTCCGCTTTGTTTTCCCCTCACCTGGTGCTGTGAATTATGCACAAACATCAACTTTTACATGAAATTTAATCTCTTTTTAGGGATGCTCCTCGTTTTCGGATGCACCCTCCTAAACGCTCAAGACGACAAGCCTACGCCGAAAGATTGGCCGCACATGGACCTCGCAGAAGACGGCTATCCAGGCATGAGCACAACTAAAGCTTACCGGGAGATCCTTAATGGTAAAGCAAGTCAAACGGTAATAGTAGCCATCATCGATTCAGGTGTGGACGCCGAGCATGAAGACCTGGCTGACATCATGTGGGTAAACGAGGACGAAATTCCTGGCAACGGCATTGATGATGACAACAATGGCTACATTGACGATATTCACGGCTGGAACTTTATTGGTGGTAAAGACGGCAAGAATATCAATGCAGAAAACCTCGAAATTGTAAGACTTTACCGCAAACTTCATGCACGTTTTGATGGTGCCGATGTTTCCAAACTATCAAAAAAGGCACGTCGTGATTACGAAACGTACAAAGAATACGAAGAAATCATCAACGACAAGCGTGAAGGTATGCAGCCCAACGTAATGCTGTATACGCGCACGCTGGAAATGATGGACGAATTGATCGAAGCTATCGGCAAAAAGCCTGCTGACATCAAGCTAGATGACGTAAAAAAGCACACTGAAGCAGAAGGTAATGTCGGTAAAGCGGCTCAGTTCATGAGTGGCATCCTCGAAAAAGGCGACGATTTTGATGACGTCTACGGTCAGGTAAAAGGTGCTGCTGAATATTTCAATGACTCTTACAACTACAATTGGAACCCTGATTTTGATGCACGTGACATCGTAGGAGACAATCCTGCTGATCTCAACGACCGCAACTATGGCAACAATGACGTTGAAGGCCCCGATGCTTTACACGGTACCCACGTTGCAGGTATTGTTGCTGCTATTCGTGGCAATGGTATTGGTATGGATGGCGTAGCTAGCAATGTTCGCATCATGTCTGTTCGTGCCGTTCCTAATGGTGATGAAAGAGACAAAGATGTAGCCAATGCCATCCGTTATGCCGTTGACAATGGTGCTACCGTTATCAACATGAGCTTCGGAAAAGGCTACTCTCCTTACAAAGATGCCGTTGATGATGCCGTACGTTATGCCGTTTCGAAAGATGTTATCCTCGTTCACGCTGCGGGCAACGATGGAAAAGAAAACAACTTTGAAAATAACTTCCCTCACGACAAATATGACCGTCGTGGATTGTTCCGTCCTAAGTACGCTGATACCTGGATCGAAGTTGGTGCTATGTCTGCTAACAATGACCAGGACCTTACCGCTGGTTTCTCCAACTGGAGTCAAGACAAAGTGGACGTTTTTGCACCAGGGGTAGAAATTTACGCTACTGTTCCTGATGACAAATACCAAGACCTGCAAGGTACCAGTATGGCTGCTCCTATGGTGGCTGGATTGGCGGCAACGCTACGTTCCTACTTCCCAGACTTGACGGCAGAACAGGTGAAGCAAATCATCATGGACTCTTCCGTTAAGCCTTCCTTCTTAGTGAATGTGCCAGGAGAAGAGGACAAGCAAGAAATGCTGGATAAATTGTCAGTTACAGGCGGTGTAGTCAACACCCTCCGTGCCGTACAGATGGCAATGAACATCCAGGGTGACAAGAAAAAGCCTGCCGCTACTCGCGATACAGCTTTGGTGCCTAGAGCTTAAGTTAGGGTATAAGGTACAGGGTATAGCGTACAGAGATAATTCCTAAAACGGATACTGTAACTATGCTTCGCACCATTTCAGTAAAAGGTAGAGAGATTTAGCAACGGTTCGTTTCAGGATCAAAAATCTCTCTACCCTCTACAAAAGAGGGCACCAAACATCCCCTGTCCTTTTACAATTTTAACCAGTGCATTCTGTCTTGAGCCCAATTGTCGGAATCACCAACTATCCATTTTGAACACCGTTCTTTCAGAGCTTCATTTCCTCCCCCCCATCGCCAGCTTTGTTCACTTCAAGGCTGCTGACGAAATCCTACTGGAATCCTGCGAAAACTATCAAAAAAGGTCCTACCGCAATCGCTGTTATATTATTGGTGCAAATGGCTTGCAGCGTCTTAGCCTCCCTCTGGAAAAAGGCAAAAACAACCAGTTATCTATTCGGGAAGTTGAACTCAATTTTCACCAAGATTGGCCGCGTCAACATTGGCAAAGTATCCGCTCGGCTTACGGCAATGCACCATTCTTCCCCTATTATGCCGATGAGCTTGCGCCGCTTTTTTTGCATCCGCCAGCACTTCTTTGGGAATTTAACCTCGCTGTGCTAAAAACGATCTTCCGTTTATTACAATGGGACAAGCCTATTCGGCTGACCGAAGAATTTCGTTCCCAGTACCCTGCAAAAGTCATTGACATTCGGGAGAAAATCACCCCGAAATCCTATCCTCCAGCTTCCAACGATCAACAAAATTTCGTAGCTTACTCACAAGTATTTCTGGAACGCCATGGCTTTATTGCCAATCTCAGCATTTTGGATTTACTTTTTTGCCAGGGACCTCAGTCCAATCTGTATCTTAGCGAAAATTCATCGTCCTAAGATTTAACCAAACTTCTCTATTGTGACTAAACTGCTCAATCCGCAACTGCAAACCCATCGAGCTCAACTAGAAGAAATCACCAAGGATTTGCACGAGCTGACCATTCGGATTGGCCACGAGGAAATGAGCCATACCGTCAGTGATTTACGTAATCGCCTGCACGAGCCTTTCATGTTTGTCATTGTGGGAGAAGTAAAAGCAGGAAAAAGCAGCTTCATCAACGCCCTACTCGCTACGGGAGAAGAGATCACCAAGGTCGCTCCTCAACCGATGACGGATACCATCCAGCAAATCTTGTACGGCGAAGAAAGAGCTGAAGTGATGGTCAATGATTACCTCAAGAAAATTATGCTGCCTGTTGATATTCTTCAGGATATAGCAATCGTTGACACACCGGGCACCAATACCATTGTGGCCCATCATCAAGAAATCACGGAACGTTTTGTTCCGGCATCAGATTTGATTGTCTTCGTTTTCGAAGCAAAAAACCCATATCGGCAATCAGCCTGGGAATTTTTCGACTTTATCCAGGGAGAATGGCGGAAGAAAGTCATTTTTGTTTTGCAACAAAAAGATTTGATGCCAGCTGAAGATTTGGCCATAAACATCCAGGGCGTTAAGGACAATGCCCTCAAAAAAGGGATGACCATACCCCACGTTTTTGCCGTCTCGGCCAAGCAGGAACAAGAAGGACAAACGACACAATCAGGATTTGGCGAGCTGAGAGCCTACATCCAAAACCATATTACTGGTGGCCAGGCACCAGCGCTCAAGCTGATCAATAGTGTCGCCACCGCCAACAACATCAACGAGCGCATTGCTACTGGGCTGGATTTACGCCAACAACAATACCGGGCGGATCAGGAATTTCGCGAAGACATTAGAGAAACGCTCGACGAACAAGAAACCAAAAGCTACAAACAAGTTGATTTGCTCAATGATGCCTTATTGGGTGCTTATGACCGGATCACTACCAAAAAAGCTTATGAGCTGGAAGGAGGCCTCAGTTTGTTTGGCCTTCTGCGACGATCAGTAAGCAGCATTTTCTCGAAAACACCCTCTGCGCAACAGTGGCTCACCGACTTGGCCAAGGAGATGGAGGACGAACTCAATGGTGCATTACAGCAACGCCTCAACGAGGGTATGATCGACCTGGCGGATAGCATCCAGCAAATGGCCAAGATCATTGACCTGAAAATCCGTTCCAGTAAAACCATCCTCAGCAACGATCACGAAATATTCAGTGACATTGCCGAACGACGCGAGAATGTATTGCGCGATTTACAAGATCAGTTTTCTCGTTTTATCAGTAAGACGGAAAATTTCACCGATGAATCCCTCTTCCCTGACAAGAAAAACCTATCCCCAAACCTGGCCGCTGGCTCTGGTATTGCAGCGATTGGTGTTATCCTGATGACCGTTAGCCAAATAGGTATGCTTGACATCACAGGGGGATTACTTACGGCAATAGGGCTGTTATTTGCAGGTTTCAGCACTCGCTCGAAGCGCAAAAAAATCACGGATGGCTTCCGTCAGGAAATTGCTCAGGGCCGTCAACGTCTCACTGAAGAAGTAAATAGCACCCTCAAACGATACATCGTCCATTTAAAAAAACGTATTGATGATAATTTCCTCCGGTTTGATGACCTGCTAAAACGGGAAGGCGTACAATTGGAAGAAATATCTATCCAGCAATCTAACATCAATGAACGACTCGCCACTATTGCCAATGCTCTGGCGCCTCTAAGTCGTGATCTTGACGGTAGGCCTTAAGGTTTAGGCTGAGCCTTTGATAATTCCATATTTGGCATTTTTTCGACAACCTTTGTTCAAATTTACTGTTAGAGTTGTTCTGCTGAACATACGATGCCAAAAACAAGAAAAAAAGCTGATTTTCCGCAAAAGCGCTGTGCACATTGTCAACGTCCCTTTCTTTGGCGTAAGAAGTGGGAAAAGGTATGGCATGAGGTGAAGTATTGCAGCGATCGTTGCCGTAGAGAAAATCGTCAAGACAGATAAGATGAACGAAAACACCCCACTTCGTGACCAGTACCAGGCTGATGGTGATGAGTACGGCTCCTTTGCCTTTCACCCCTACAATGTTTTATTGATTCTACTTATTTTTAGTCTTTCCATCCTCTTTCTGTCGCTTAGTATTTCTTTTGTTTACTCCAGGGTGCAGAGTTCAGCACCGCCCATAAAGCTCCCTGCCATATTTCTTTTTAATACCCTGATACTACTAGCCAGTAGCGGAACCATGCTGACCGCAAAAAAAGCCTATGTAGCTGATAATACCCCACGCTATAAAGTAGCCCTGGGCATCACCATGGGCCTGTCCTTTCTATTCTTGGCATTGCAGGTCGTAGGCTGGAGAGAACTCTTCCAACAAGAGATTTTTATTGACAGTGACAACGCTGCGGGTTATCTTTACGTGATTTCTGGTTTGCACTTTGCTCACGTCATTGGAGGTATACCATTTTTGGGGTACTTCATCTGGCAGGCTCATAAAAAAATGCAAGACCCTGTAAGTGTGCTTGTTTACTTCAGCGATCCAGAGAAAAGGCTAAAACTTCGTTTACTCACCATATACTGGCACTTCCTTGATGCACTTTGGATTTATCTCGTTTTGTTTTTCTTTATCAACTACCTTATTCGCTAAAGTCAGGCACCTCTTCCCCTCACCAGACAAATTATGTTGGGGACTGAGTGTAGTGCTGCTTTGTTGTTGCTTTGGCTGCCAGTCTTCCCCTAGCACTGAAGAAGATACCGCTGCCCAGCATGTAGAACAAGGCAATAGACAATTGACCCTCAACCGGGCCGTAACGGCTTATGACCATCCTGATGGCCAACCAGTAGCAGCATTGCAAAAAGGAGACCTCATCGTATTAACCGATGAAATTTCCCCACGTCTTTATTCACGAACAACCCGAAAAGATACTTTACTGGAGCCTTTCTTCAGGGTAGTCCTCCCGAATAAAGAGCTTGCCTGGATCTATGCCAACCCCGCTGATTTCGTTTTACCGACCAAGGATACCCTTCAATGGCAATGGCAAAATAGACTTAGAGGGATCTTCACTCCAAGTAAGCTGAACCTTTATACCCAAATCTGGGACCAATGGTCGAATACCCATCAAGCGGGTGTACAATTGCTTACCTTTCAAACCATTAGGTCCTTACGAGATCAACTGGAAGCAGATTTGAAGAATTACCCTTTGCTCCCTGCCTCCCAATACGAAGGGCTGTTTCCTGCCACCTTGGCTTACCAAAATACTGCTGGCCCTGGTTGGTGGATTGATTTCAACCAGTGGGTAGAGCGTTGTGCAAAAATTCCTGGAGCAGATGCCGAGCTTGCCATCTTTCAGTTTTACCAAAAAGAGGTTTATCCTCCGGATGGAATTGAATACCATTTTCACAGTTGGGAGTTTCCAGTCACTATTCAAGAAAAACACAGTTTACTTGGAAGGAACATTCATTTTGATCTTTTCATGAAGTTGGAGCAAATCACCCAACAATACCCTTTCGTACAAGCGGAGTGCATAACATTGAAAAACCAATTGCTTGATGATATCACTGCTTCAGGGACAAGCTATTGGGAAGATTGGCCTGCCATCCAGTCAGAGCTGGATACCATCCTAAACACAAAAAACTGGCATATTCTTAATCAAGAAGACCTGGCAATCCTTAAGCAGCGCCGCCAAAACCTCACCATGCCTAATCTCCAAGAACTGTATATGGGCAAACGCAATAAGTAGGCACCCAAAGAAAATTACGCCAATAAGGCTCCGGTACGAAAGACCTTGTTTTCTAACAAAAGACTACCTTTGTAGTCTAATAATTAGTTGTACAATCAAATTATGATTTATTTAGCCATTCTTGCGGGTTCTTTGGTGATTGGTGGCTTGGCGCTAACCAGTCTGGTTGCAAAAAACATGGCTCCGGGTAACAAACGCCTGGCTATGGAAACCGAACGTATGAAAGGTGACATGGATACCTGGGTCACCCAACTGGTGCCCATTGACAAGGAAGAACTTGAGCTGTTCAGTATTGGCCAGGACAAACAAGTGCTGCGCAAAGGCGTCACTACTACCGCTAAAGGTATCTTTACCACCATTTATCACGAACCAGTACTCGCCTATAGCTACCGAGAATACCTCGGAAAGGCCAACAAACCCAATGCACTGCTCTATGCTCGCACTGCTGAGCATGAATACATCTACTGGATAAAAAAAGGGGTAGCCACCCTATTTATTGACCAGCAAGAAGTGGGAACACTCAGCCAGGATGGTATCTTGAAAGGCAAACGAACGGGTAAAGTGATCGCTCAACTAAAATCGGGCAAGGAATCTTTACGACCAGTAGAAGTAGGAGGAAAAGAAGTTGGCAACCTAACAACCAGCTTAGAAAAAGCAGACAAAGGGCTACATCGGCGGGCATTCAGTTTTATTAGGCCTGATCTCAATGACAAAGAAGAGCAGTTGTTTTTAGCACTCGCCCTGGAAGAATTGGTAAATAGGGCGGTACATTCCTAGTTTCTAGGGAAGAAGGTGTAACTTTGTGCCCCACAGTATGAACAATCACCATAAGTTCCTGTTGTAAAGAGGATTAATTACTCACGAAATTTCAGGCCATGAGCCTAAGGAAGAAAGTCAATTTGATCATCTATCGTTTCCGCGAAAGCGGGCTAGAGGTCTTTTTTCTTAATAACCAAGAAGCAAATACCCTCAATTTCCCACAAGGAGAGATGAGCCAGCAATCTTCAGATGATTACATCGCCCTTGATCCCGTTCGAGAAGAAACCAGTGGAGAACAGGAGGAAGCTTTTGCCGTTGAGGGAGATTGGCATGAAATCCCTAGCTTAAAAACAATGCTTTATCAAGATGCTAAGCAGCTGAAAGATAAGCTGAAAGAAATTGAGCAAGGAGCCTTTGTCAGTATCAAAGATGCCCTAAAAGGTGCCTTACCGCATCAATACGCCTTCTTAAAAGAACTCAAAGATATTTTAAGAGATCGCAATTCGCTGCGCGACCTGTAGCAGATAGCCTTCAATAGAGGATAGCAAGCCCCCATTTCTATATATGAAAATGGGGGCTTGCTGTTTTAAGCTCCTCGCATCTCCGCCAGTACTTTTATCATTGCCAGCTGTTCTTCCATAGAGAGTACCGTGTTGTCAATGACAACGGCATCGTCTGCCTGTCGCAACGGGCTATCTTCCCTGGTACTGTCGATATGGTCTCGCTCTGTAAGGTTATTGACTATTTCTCCTAAGCTTACCGATTGTCCTTTTTCCAAAAGTTCTTTCAAACGTCGGCGAGCACGTTCCTGGGGGTCTGCGGTCAAAAAGATCTTTAAGCTTGCTTCAGGAAAAACAACGGTACCAATATCACGACCATCAAGGATACATGACTTTTTTTCACCTAGTGCCTGCTGTTGTTGCACCAAAAAACGGCGTACAGCAGAGATGGTCGCAACGGGACTTACGGACGCCGAAACCTCCATGGTGCGAATCTGTTTTTCCACATCTTCACCATTCAAGAAGGTGTGCAGGCTGCCATCTTCATCACGTCTAAAGTCGATTTGAATCTCTGCCAAAGCCATAGCCACCTGGGCGGGATTATTCCAATCAAGCTGGTGTTTGATAAAATAATAGGTAACGGCACGGTACATAGCCCCCGTATCGATATAAGTATAATCCAGCTTTTCCGCAAGTTGCTTAGCCAGTGTACTCTTACCGCAGGCTGAGAAGCCGTCGATTGCAATAATTATTCCTTCTGTTTTCATCAAAGGTGAAGATAAGTCCTAGTTTCCACCCCTCCAAGTGGGCATCAATCCAAATGATCGAGAAACACTTGCCAGAGTTTTTCTAGCGGCAAAGGCTCGAATTGTGATAATATTCCACGGTACGTAAAAGGCGTTTCAGTTAGGTTATCCAGGTATTTCTCGGTGTGACGCAATTCCTCCTTTTGATAACCAGCTTTACGAATCTGCAGCAGCAGTCGAATAAATTGGATAGGACGATAATATTCATCTTTATGCAGATTGCGGTTGGCCATATTCTGCAATTGATTGATGAGTTCATCGCTTCGATTGTACTGCTTTTTTACGACCAAAAAGAAAATTTGCATAATCAACATAAATAAGGTCAATATCTTTTGATCGGAACCGTAATGAAAATCTCTCTCGACAAATTTCTCTGGCTGGAAAGGCAACTGGCGCTTTGGAGCAATGATCCGTTTGGATAGTCCTCGACGTTGGAGAACAAAAAAGATAACTGCCTCAAAAAGTCTCCAACGTTCCCGCATATTTGCCTCCTGCTTAAGGAATTTTTTATTAGCTACGGTCTGATTGTAAATAGCTAAGGCTTGAATATGATGGTCCGTATGAAGCGCTAAAAGAAGGTAATACTCCATAAACGTAAACCAGGGTTTACTCCCTTCTGGAAACTGCTTGAGACATTTTTCTGCATTAATTTGCCCTTTTGTATAGTTTCCTAAATGAAGATATGCTGACATTTTTTTGGTGTAAAACTCAATCAGACGCTCCTCCTGGTAAAACTTTGGGTGATCGATGATGTAGTTCTCTGCTCGTTCACACACCTCAAGTAAGGCTTCGTATTCCCGATTCATTTCGTAGCGCATCGACCAAACCAAAAACATATTGTAAAAAATCAAAGGAGAATCATGGACTTCCGAAAGACTTAATAACATTGTACTATAAGTGTCAATGCGCTCCTCCAGGTCATTGTCTTTGTGTACGGGTTGATAATAATCCATCACTACCCGTTGGTACAACTCTTCCGAACGCATCTCGGCAGAAAGGATCAGGCTGTGTTCTTTTATCAGGTTATCGTAATACTCAAATTCCTTAGTATTACCGGTTAAGGCAGCATCCTCCCTTAGGATACGACTACAGTTGACTATTATTTCAGAAATCCTAAACTTTAGTGCAGTTGTCAGGATACTTCGGGCCAGGCCCATGGCCGAGCTATGTGCATCATTATCCAAAAGAATTTTGACCAGGGTCCATTCTTTGTGGCAAGAAAAGTGGGCTCTATCGTAGTTCGAAGCCGAAGGTTTGTTGACGTCCAGAAAAAACAAAGTATTCAACAACCGCTTGCGGAAGCGCGATTTTAGCTGCCGATAACGGGCATCTTTAGGAGTGCAGCCGTAAAGTTTACTAGAAGCATCGCGGTCATTTTTGTAGAGACCTGAAGTAAGGTCCTCGTAAAACTCATTAAATTTGCTGCCCTTCCCGCGGAGTGAGTATTCGTCAAAAATCTCAATCTTCTTGACTTTCTTTTTAGTCACTACTCCGGCGATTTCCAGGAGGTTTTTCATTGTGTTGCTGTTTGGGTAAGTTTTCCAGGCAACCTTTTCTGACAAAAAGCTACCTTGTCACAAAATAACCAAATAATGGCATAAAATGTAACAGGGTTTACTGCAAAAACAAAAAAAAGGTTTCACTCCGAAGAGTAAAACCTTTTTTACTGCGATACAAGAGGGCATTATTAACTGCTCCTCCGTTTAAACATTAATACTCATCTTCATTAAAGAGAAAGTCATCCTTACGAGGATAGTCTGGCCATACATCTTCGATGCTCTCATACATCTCTCCCTCATCTTCCATTGACTGAAGATTTTCAATTACCTCAAGTGGAGACCCGGAACGAACAGCATAATCAATGAGTTCGTCCCTGGTAGCTGGCCAAGGTGCATCCTCTAAGTGAGAGGCTAATTCCAATGTCCAATACATACTTAGACAGTTTGTTCTGTTTACAAATTTCTGGAAAGGTTAATGCCCCTTTCATCAGGTTGGTAGAAAATATACCCTATACTCATCAGCTAAGGTGTTGCCTTAGCCTAAAATTCAGGCAAATGTAATAAACTGAACGGGTAAGTAATAATAGAAGTTCAACAATCGTCAAAATACTATTTTTCAAATCCCGTATATGATCCAAGAATTTCAAAGGTCTGGTTTTCGTAGCCGGGGGGGATCATCCCTATTTCCGAAGAATTTTGTGGCCCAGTAGGATCACAGAAAACATAAACCTGGCCTTCATAAGTAACCGCATCCCCTATTAATCCTGGGGCAGCAACAGCAATACTTAAGTGATCTTCGTAAGCTATGACGATCATTGGCAACTTAAGTAACGATTTAACCAGGGCATAAAACAAGGCCGAACGATCTTCGCAATCAGAAAAAGGATAAAAGAAAAGCTCATCGGCTACCATGGGTTTGTTTTCCCCAAAGACCTCTTTATCATCTTTATAAACGAAAGCTGAGCGTGTAAAGGCGACCAAGAACTCCAGCGACTCCCGCGGTGTCTTCCCCGCCAACAATTCTCTCAACTGCGGTACCAAGCTAGCTTGCAGCGCGTCAGACAGTGGCGCCTCCATATACCAATGCTCATCGACCAAGGGATAATGCTTAAGCAGTTGGGCCAAGCCAGGGTTGTAGCGAATATTAAGCTCCTGGGTTTGCCCACGGTATTGAAAAAAAACACTCCTCGGTTCACTTTCACGTAAAATATTGGGCCATGTGTCCAGCAAAAAAGAAAAGGCTCGTCCATTAGGTTGAGGTGCCTGGTCCAATAAATACATTGATCGCCCCATATTCTCGACGCGAACACCCGTCGAAACATTAGCATACTGACGATTACCATCCTGAATCAATGGAATCTCGTACAATATATCCGTGGTGTAGACATTGACGTGTAAGAACTTATCCCGGTAAGTCAACCGCACATCGTACCCACTTTTGGCCAGCAGAAAATAGGTGGAATACTCCACTATTGCTTCACCACTAGGCTTTTGGTAAATGGCTTGTAGACCTTGTCGTATCAATTGAGCAAAAAGCCAGTCGTTTAATTGTAGTGCAGTCGCTTTTGCTTGTAAATCCGTCAACAAGGTTTGATAAGGGCGACGTTCAAATTCGCGAAAAAGCGACCTCAACGCCATCTCTTCCATACGAATTTGTCGGGTATAGACAAAGTCTGCAGGAACCAGCATCGTTATCTCCTGATCATAAAAATCAAAAGTCACCTGATTAGATGACATTGTTGCGTTCAGAGGGATATTCACTCCGATTAATAACCCCGCTAAAAGGATTAGATATTGCAAAGGAAAGGAGTAAAACATAGAAAGCGTACCTTTTTCATTAAGGTACGCTTTCCACCGAAGTTCTATTGTTCGCATTTGTTACAAAATCAACATCGCATCACCATAAGAGAAGAAGCGATATTTCTCTTTGAGTGCTACCTGATAGGCATGCTTGATCAAATCAGGGCCTCCGAAGGCACTCACCATAATCAACAAGCTTGATTTAGGCAAGTGGAAGTTAGAGATCATTGAATTAGCGATCTTAAAATCGTGGGGAGGATAAATAAATTTATTGGTCCAACCTTCTGATGCTTTGAGCATCTGCTCCGCAGAAACAGAGCTTTCAATAGCCCTCATAGAAGTCGTGCCAACTGCACAGATTTTCCGGTTATTGGCTTTGGCGTGGTTTACCTGCTCTACTGCTTTCTCGGGAATTTTGTAATATTCTGCATCCATTTTATGCTTGGACAAGTCTTCTACGTCAATGCTCCGGAAGGTACCCAAGCCAATGTGTAAGGTAAGCTCGGCAAAGTCAACTCCTTTGATTTCGAAACGCTTCATCAATTCCCGGCTGAAGTGCAAGCCAGCAGTAGGTGCAGCGACTGCTCCTGTTTCTTTGGCAAAAACCGTCTGAAAACGTTCCTTGTCACTTTCCTCTGCTTCGCGATCAATACGTTTTGGCAAGGGAGTCGTACCCAAGTAATTGAGTTCAGCCCGAAATTCTTCGTCTGGACCATCGTAGAGAAAACGGATGGTACGTCCACGAGAGGTGGTATTGTCTACTACTTCCGCTACCAAACGGTCATTATCATGCTCATCGCTGAAATAGAGCTTATTGCCTACCCGAATTTTACGAGCAGGATCTACCAACACATCCCAAAGGCGTGCTTCGGTATTGAGTTCTCGCAACAAAAAGACCTCGATCCGTGCGCCCGTCTTTTCCTTACGACCATACATGCGGGCAGGAAAAACCTTGGTGTTATTAAAAATAAGTACATCCTCTTCGTCAAAGTACTCCAAGGCGTCTTTGAAGACACGGTGCTCAATCTCCCCAGTTTCACGGTGAACAACCATCAAACGAGAATCATGCCGCTCTTTGGTCGGATACTTAGCAATAAGTGATTCGGGAAGATTATAATTAAACTGAGAAAGTTTGGTTCTCATTTACATTTTTTTCAGAGGCTGATTAAGAGTTACCTGCAAACCACGGAGCTGCAAGATAGAATTCCGGTAAACTCCCAATGTGCTCACTACTTAAATAAGAGCGCAAAAATAGGAATTTATTTATCCAAATGGTAAGCTTAGACAAGCTAAATTTTAAATATCCTTATATTGAACCCCGCAAATCTTCACCTTCAACCAATTAACGGGTTATTTGGTTCGAGGCCAAATCGGCGATTCAACGTAAATTAACCGGGATTGGCAGATTATTCCTTTTTCTTCATCTAGAAAGTACGGTAGAATCAGCCTCGTTCACTAGCTTCGTGTACTCAACACCCGACGATCATGCGTATCTTCTTCAAAATATTCACCGAAAGTATTCGGCAAGCCAGCCAGCAGCTAAGTGGTAATAAACTTCGTAGTTTCCTCTCGCTGTTGGGCATATCCATTGGTATTTTCTGTATCATCGGAGTACTTTCTGCGGTGGATTCGCTGGAAGATAATATTCGTGGCAGCATGGAGAAGCTAGGCAACGACGTGCTCTATATCCAGAAATGGCCCTGGGGAGACAACAGCAGCAATTGGTGGGACTTAATGAAGCGCCCAACGCCACGTTTTGACGAGTACGAGATCATCAACGATAAATCACAGTCGGCCTTGATGAGTACCTTTTTCCTGGGAGCAGGATCGCGTACCCTCAAATGGAAAAACAACAGTGTTGAGCGTTCTTTCTTGTGCGGGGTTACGCCTGAGTTTGTCTCCGTTTTCGGAATGGGCTTCCATCGCGGACGCTTCTTTTCGGCTTCAGAATCTCATTACGCTAGCAATAAGGTTGTCCTTGGTTATAAAGTCGCCGAAGAACTCTTTGGTTCTGTAGAGCCCGTGGGTAAATCCATCAAACTGCAAGGTGGAACCTACGAAGTTATCGGCGTATTGGAAAGCTCTGGAGATGAGTTGATCAACCCTCTCGATTTTGACGAAGCAGTGATGGTCACTTACACCAAAGTGAGTCGCTTGGTCAACGTGAAGGGCAACAATAATGATTCTTTCATTGCCGTAAAAGCCCGCCCTGGCGTTAGTTTAGAAAAACTTAAAGGAGAACTGAGGGTTCTCGTAAGGTCACAAAGGCGTCAAAACCCAAGAGAGGAAGATTCCTTCGCTTTAAATGAGCTTACGGTAGTTTCTGCACAATTCGACTCCTTCTTCGGTGTTTTGAATCTTTTGGGTGGCGTAATTGGCTTTTTCTCCATTCTCGTAGGTGGTGTATCGGTTGCGAATATCATGTTTGTTTCTGTAAAAGAACGGACCAGCCAAATCGGGGTTAAAAAAGCGTTGGGAGCCAAACGGCACATCATCCTTTCGGAGTTCCTTATCGAAGCCATTATCCTCTGTCTACTCGGTGGCATCATGGGGCTTGGTCTGGTGTTTATCATCACCAAAATCTTAACAGCCGCCCTTGACTTCCCCATCTACATTGACTTCGGCAATGTGATGCTGGGTGCTGGCATGTCCATCATTATTGGTGTCGTAGCTGGTTTCATTCCTGCGCTGCAAGCAAGTAAACTTGATCCGGTAGAGGCGATGCGGCAGTAGAGCTATTCTGCTTTACCATTCGCTGATCTCCGATATTCACTGGGAGACACATCACAATACTGGTTGAAAGTTCTGGAAAAATAATTGGGATCAGTAAAACCAGTTTGGTAAGCAATTTCCGTGATTTGCAGTGTGGTTTCCCGCAATAAGCGTTTTGCTTTAGTAAGCCTGGCATCGCGGATGTATTGAGTGGGCGTCTGGCCCGTCAAGGCTTTCAGCTTACGATAAAACTGAGAGGAACTCAAAAACAAGGCTTCTGCCAGAAGGTTAGCAGAAAGCTGCTCATCGCTTAATCTTTCCCAGACAAACGTTTTTAACGTCGATAAAAACTGTTCATCCTGCTTACTTAAGCCAGGAGGAAAAGCTGGTTTCTTCTCTTCCGGCAAGGCTGAAGAAGAAGTTTGGTAGTAATGCTGTACCTGTTCTTTGAGTTTTTGCAGATTTTTCATCCTCAACAAAAGCTCTTCCCGGTTAAAAGGCTTTGTCAAATAAGCATCGGCACCATAAGTCAAGCCAGCAAGCTTGTTTTTTTCATCAGCTTTTGCGGTTAGGAGAATGATCGGGATATGCGAAGTCCGCCGATCCGATTTCAAAAGCTGACAGAGTTCATAGCCATCGACGCCGGGCATCATCACATCGCTGATAATGATGTCTGGACAATTTTCAATGGCCAGATCAATTCCCGTCAAACCATCTTTGGCAAGGATTATTTCGTATGCTGAGCTAAGGATTTTCTCTAGATAAGTCGCTACATCCACATTGTCTTCAACGATGAGTAGTAAAGGTAGATCTTCCTTATCCGAGGCTACCACACTGGTATCACCCTTAGAAGAAGCTAATGGCGTTTCGGGGCTTGACTTCGATACTTTTTCGGCAAGCTTAGTTCGGCTACTGCCTTCTTCCAGTGGCAACACTATGGTGAAACAACTCCCCTCTCCTTCCTTGCTGGTGACTGAAATTTCACCAGACATCAATGCAACCAACTGTTGGGTAAGCGTAAGTCCAACACCCGTTCCCAAAACCGAAGTATCGCTATTGGTTGCTCGAAAAAACGGATCAAATATCCCTTCAATTTCCTTTTCAGGAATACCTAGGCCTGTATCTATCACCCGAACTTCTAACCACGTTTGAGCATCTCGTTCATGGGTATCGACTTCTAGTTTCACCACATCACCTTCCTTACTAAACTTAATAGCGTTTGATAAGAGGTTGTATACTATTTGTTGAAGTTTGAATTCATCAAAAGCTATTTCCAGTTGTTCCACCGCAGAATGAAACCGCAGTTTCACCCCCTGGTCTTTGGCAAGAGAATAAAAAGATTCCGTGAGGTAGCTCAAATAGGCAATTACATCTTGTCTTGTTAATACCAGCTCAACGGCACCAGCTTCCAGTTTTGCCAATTCCAAAAGCTGATTGACCTGGCGATGAAGATGCGTACTGTTTCGGTCAATAAGGCCCAGGCTACTCTCCCACTCTTCTTCCACCAAAGGTGATAATTCAACTGTTTTCAGGGCTGTCTGCAAATGATCCACCATTCCCATGATGACCGTCAAGGGCGTGCGCAACTCATGAGTAATATGCGTATAAAACCACTCTTTAGCAGCATGCAACTCAGCCATCTGGGCAGATTCTTTTTCTTGTTGTTCCCTCAGCAGGGTCGCTTTTTCCAGCTCAAACTGCACTTTCTGCTTTTGCTGCTCAGATTCCCGTTGCCTAAATACCAACCCGAGCGAAAAAATCACCACTTCGATGATCGTCCCAATTTTATAAGCCAGGGTGGAAAACTCAATGGTCCTCATTCGATCAATCAAAGTCAACGAAATACCTAGCCCCATCGCAACAATGCCAGCCAGAATAAAATAGCGCTTGGAATCTTCGGTTTTCATCAACATCCACAAAAAGAAGCCCAACAGAAACAAAAAGCTGATCAAGTAAGTCATTCCTATGGCGTCGGCAATGTTGTAATTAAAATTGGTGACTAGCATCACTACACCATCCGCTACTAAGAAAGCAAAAGCCAGGTGACTGAACCACCTGAAAAAACGATCCCAGGCCGGCATCAATACATTGAGATCAAGGAAAGATCGAAGAAAGGCCAAGTAGCCGACCACAATGAAATACAAGCTCAATTTGAAAATGTATATCCACTGCGGATGATTGGGAAAGACGAGCCCCATTAACCAATCGGCCAATTCTCCACTATTATAAAGTGTAAAAATTGACAAGGCCAACAGGTAGAGGGAGTAATAAATAAACGCCTTGTCGCGCACTAGTAAAAACAAAAAGAGATTGTACACAAGGATCAGCAGCACAAAACCAAAAAACATCCCATTGAACAGCTTCTGGTTTTTCAAGTGATCAAAAAATACCGCTGCGCTGGAAATTTTAAACGTATAGGTTGGCGATAGCTTTTTACGATCACAACGCAACCTGACATAAACATCTACCTCTTGCTGTATTGGAAGAAAAACTTTCGCATAATTCCCCTTGGAACTTGGTCTGAAAGTACGTTCTGACAAGGCCGCAAAAAAGCCGGTCTGCCCTCTTTGGGTATTGCCTTGCTCGTCAATCACTAAATAGAAAACATCCGTTAACAACAAGGGAAACTTGATGATCCACTCCACTTCTGAATAATCATCTGAAAGATCGTTTTTTACGCGAAAATGGAACCAATAATTCCGCTCTGCTTCCAGAAAAGAAGCCGCTTCGGGCAGGGAAATAAAAGAAGTATGTTGTAGTGATTCGGGAGAATAATCATCCCCCAACAGATCGGGAGCATAGGTAAGTGCTGATGTTGAAACCGAAATTTCCTGGCCATCCAACAAGCTAATCGTATTGGGAGAAGCCTCAAGAGGGGTATACACTAGCAGGAACATCCCCGTCAGTAGGAATATACAAAATCTTAACGGTTGTTGGCAGGCTCCTAACACCACCAACATCTGGGCTTCTCTTTTAACAACTGTGTGCATTTTCTCTTACCCGAACTTATGCTTTTTGACAAGGTAAGGAAAATTCAGAAAGCAGTATTTTTATTAGTAAAAAAGGAAGGTGATCAGGACGCTACTTTTACAGCTGGTCTATAGTTAATGGTTGTACGTTATTCAACTGGTGCTAACATACTGGTGCTTTTGGCTGTCGTGATTGAACAGGTTTTAGGCGCCTGACCACACTTCCTACGGGGGAATTTTTCATGCGGTATTTAGGTTACCTCTTTTGCTAAAGGTCTCAACTTCCTTCCGTTCCTACTAGCATTATTTCGTCAAAAAGCTGGACAAAATTGACAATCCCGCCCTTTTTCTAAAAACCTGATGACCGAAATACTGTTACACTGAAGCAAATAAGAATTGTATGCCCTCTACTTTACGCCTTGTCCTTGGTGATCAACTCAATACCCAACATTCCTGGTTTAAACACCTAAATAAGGAGGTGACCTATCTGCTGTGTGAATGTCGATCCGAGACCGACTATGCCCACCATCATATTCAAAAAATTACTGCCTTCTTTCTGGCGATGCGGGCTTTTGCCCAATGGCTGAATGAACAGGGACACCGGGTTCAATACCTCCAACTTGATGATCCCGCAAATGAAGGATCAATCACTGCCAATGTAAAAAAGGTAATTACCGATGGTGACTACACTACCTTTGAGTACCAAGCTCCTGATGAATACCGCTTGAAAGAGGCACTAAAAAACTATTGTAACACATTAGAAATCAACTACCTATGCTTTGATTCAGAACACTTCCTGGTCGATCGTTCTTTTGTGGCAGAGCTCTTCAAAAATAAGAAGACCTACCTCATGGAAACATTTTACCGAAAGGTAAGAACCCAATATCAACTTTTAATGGAGGCCGATGGAGTGACTCCACTCACCGGGCAATGGAATTACGATAAAAGTAATCGCAACCGACTTCCCGATAAAGTTGCCTTGCCCGAAGTCCCCTCCTTCAAGCGAGATGCCAGTGAAATCGAGCAGCTATTACAAAAAGAAAAAGTAAAAACCATTGGCAGCATGGATGCCACTGCTTTTGACTGGCCGCTGACCAGGGAAGAGGGTCTGCACTTGCTCGATCACTTTTGCCAGCACCGACTCGCCCAATTTGGCACCTATCAGGATGCCATGACTGATCGGCATTATCTGCTCTTTCATTCAAAGCTTTCTTTTGTACTAAACACTAAAATCCTCTCTCCAATAGAAGTCTGCAAAACGGCCATCAACCATTGGCAAGAACATCAGGAGGAAATTGACATTGCCCAAATTGAAGGATTTCTGCGGCAAATCATTGGTTGGCGAGAATTTATGAGAGGCATCTACTGGGCACAGATGCCCGCCTACGCTGAGAAAAATTATTTCCAGCACGAGGGTAAACTCCCGCAATGGTATTGGACGGGAAAAACGAAAATGAAATGCCTGAGTCACGCTATTTCCCAGTCGCTTGAATACGCTTACGCTCACCATATCCAAAGGCTGATGGTCACAGGTAATTTTGCCCTTTTACTGGGTGTGCACCCCGATGAGGTAGACGCTTGGTACCTGGGTATTTACATCGACGCCATAGAATGGGTAGAGATTACCAACACCCGAGGGATGAGCCAGTATGCTGACGGGGGGCTGCTCGCAACCAAACCTTACGTAGCCAGTGCCAATTACATGAACAAGATGAGTGATTATTGCAAGAACTGTGCTTATAACCACAAGGAAAAAACCGGGGAGGGTGCCTGCCCTTTTAATAGTTTATACTGGGATTTTATGGATCGCCATCGTTCCAAATTAGAGAACAATCCCCGCATTGGCATGGCCTACCGCACCTGGGATCGGTACGAAAGTGAGCAAAAAGAAGAGATCCTGAAAAAGGCAGATTGGATAAAGAAAAATATAGAAACCTTGTAGTCTTCCGTTTTTTGACAACAAGCTTACCCAACATCTGATTGCTTACTGTACCTTTGCAGCGTAAAGTAAAACCCCTCTACGATGAAAAAGGTATATATCATTGCCGGGATCATGATTGCCGTTGCGGTTTCCTTGTTTGTAATGGCTCAGGATGACCTTGGTACTTACGCAACGATTTCACAAGCCACTGAGACTGGTAGCCGGGTGAAAATTGCAGGCCAGTTGGCCAAAGACATGGAGATGATCTACGATCCTGTAGAAGATCCCAATCTCTTCACATTTTACATTCGTGATGAGGAGGGTGCTACCCAAAAAGTAGTGCTTTTGCAACCAAAGCCTCAGGATTTCGAACTTTCAGAACAAGTGGTACTGACCGGACGGATGCAAGAAGGAGCTTTTGTAGCTACTGATGTACTGATGAAGTGCCCTTCAAAGTACAAAGACGAAGAAATCTACTTGAAAGATCAGCAAGGTTAAGAAACAAGCTTAGGAACAGCACGAAAATAAAATTTATTTTCTGCGCAATACTTACATAGCGCTCACCAGTTAGTTGCCGGAAATTATGATGATTGAAGAAATCCAATATATAGGCGAACATTTGTGGCCTGGCCGTATCGGTCAGGCTGCCGTATTTATCGCCTTTACTACTGCTATTCTTAGTAGTGTTGCGTACTTTTTTGCTACCCAGAAACGGGAGGATGTTGAACTGGCCCATAGCTGGCGAAAAATTGGTCGCATCGGCTACGGGGTCCATGGTTTGGCGGTGTTTACCATTATTGGTACGCTGTTTTACATCATGATCAACAACTATTACGAATACCAGTATGTGCAAGCCCACGTCAATGATGATCTGGCATTTCGCTACATTTTTTCCGCGTTTTGGGAAGGGCAAGAAGGTAGCTTTTTGCTGTGGATGTTCTGGCATGTCATCCTTGGTGGCCTCTTGATCCTTTCTGCTAAAAAATGGGAGTCTCCGGTGATGGCGGTTGTCGCCTCCGTTCAGATCATTATTGGCTCCATGCTGTTGGGTATCTACATTGGTTTTGGGGAAGAAGCCTTTCGGTTAGGCAGTAACCCGGCCTTGTTATTGAGAGACGTGATGGAAGCACCCATCTTTGCCAATGCTGAATATGTAAGTCTGTTGGATGGAACTGGCCTCAACCCCTTGCTACAAAACTGGTGGATGACCATCCACCCTCCTACCCTTTTCCTTGGTTTTGCTTCTACCGTTGTCCCTTTTGCTTTTGCGATGGCTGGTTTGTGGGTACGCGATCATCGGGGCTGGCTGGCACCAGCATTACCTTGGGCCTTATTTAGTGGTGCCATCCTGGGTACGGGTATCCTGATGGGAGGCGCCTGGGCTTACGAGGCACTAAGCTTTGGCGGTTATTGGGCCTGGGATCCTGTCGAAAATATGTCATTGGTTCCCTGGATCGTACTTGTTGCCGGTATCCACACCAACTTGATTGCGCGCACAACCGATCAGAGTATCCGCGCGACTTACATTTTTTACGCGCTGAGTTTCATTATGATCGTTTATTCGACCTTCCTCACGCGTAGTGGGGTGCTGGGAGAAACTTCCGTCCATGCCTTTACAGAAATGGGACTGGAATGGCAGTTGGTCACTTTCATTGTGGTGTATTTCCTAATGGCCGGTTATTTGTTCTTTTCCCGGATCAAAGGTATTCCCTCGCCGGAAAAAGAAGAAACCACCAACAGCAAAGAATTTTGGATGTTCATTGGCAGCTTAGTGCTCTTGTTTTCAGCTGTTCTCATTACGGTGTCTACTTCCCTTCCGGTTTACAATAAAATTCGTGAGTTTTTTGACCCCGGCTTTGTAGGACGTGTCATTACCGACCCCATTCCACACTTCAATAAATACCAACTTTGGATCGGTATTTTTGTGGGGCTGCTCACTGGTTTTAGTCAATTTTTACGCTTTCGCGAAAGAAATTTTTCTAACTACCGGAATAAATTCCTGATTCACACTGGCATAGGTATTGCAATTTCCGTGGTGCTGACTTACCTCACTACGTTGACCATTAACCTGAGTGCCTGGCAGTATCAACTGCTGATGTTTAGTGGCTGGTTTGGCGTGGTCACCAATTTGGATCATATCATTTCTTTCCTTCGCGGCAACCTCAAAGCTGGTGGTTCGGCTATCTCGCATATTGGCTTTGGTCTGATGCTCGTGGGCGTATTGTTTAGTGGCCTTAACCAGAAAGTCATCTCTCGGAATCCTTTCCTCATGGAAGGGCTTACCGCCAATGAAGAAGCCAAGCGCAATACCGTTCTGCTCATCAAAGATTCACCAATGATTATGGACGAATACGAGGTGACGCTTACGGGTGACAGTATTGATTACCTCACCCGTACTTATTTCATTGACTACAAACGGCGCGACAAAACAGGTAAGGTGGTAGAGCAATTCCAGCTATCACCAAACATTCTCTACGATAAGGAATTCACAAAGGTAGCAGCTTCCAACCCCAGCACTAAAAAGTATTGGAACCGGGATGTCTTTACCCACATCGCCGCCCTTCCGCCGGAGGAAATGGACATTACCGAAAAGAAAGCCAAAGAAGATAGCCTTGATTATAAAATCCAGGTCATGGGCATAGGCGAAACGCTGACCTTTTTGGATACCGTTCCGGTGAAAGACAGAGACACTTTTCTGGTGAGAACCTGCACCCTGGAAATGCTCGACATCCAACGCAGTGCTGAACACAAGGATTACATTGCAGAAGATGGCGACCTTGCAGTAAGTGCGCGGATAAAAGTCACCAGTTCTGAAAAGGACACCAGCTTTATTGCTGAGCCGGTATTGGTACTACGTGGACAAGTCCTGTACAGTTTCCCTGACCAGATCAATCCTCTCAATACCCGGATCAAACTCAACGAAGAGGTTTTTGATCTTGTCTACACACCAGAAACAGAACTCGATTACCAGGAGTACATTCTTTCCCGAGGAGATGAAGTGATGGTCGGTGATCTGAAAGTTCAATTCAGTGGTTTTAACAAAGAAGTAAGCCTTCCTACCTATCAAGCACGCGAGGGAGATATTGCGGTTGCGGCCATGCTCACCGCAACGAACCCGGAAGGGCAGAAAGACAGTGCTCAACCGGTTTTCTTGATTCGAAAAAGTAAACCGCTTAATTTGAAAGATGAAGCAGCAGCGCTAGGGCTTCATGCTCGATTTGTTTCCATCAATCCTGAAAAAGAGCAAGCTACGATCTATATGGCCTACCAGGCACCACGGCCACCAAGGGCTTCGTTTTCTATCGCAACTCGGGCATTCCGTACCGATTGGGTAGCACTCCAGGCCATTGAGTTTCCAGGTATCAACTATTTCTGGATAGGTGCATCCCTCATGATGTTTGGGCTCACAATTAGTATGTATCATCGTATTCAAACCAATAAAGCCGCCGCTTAAATCCAAATTTAAAATTTGCCAGACCAGCCACATATTGTATTAATCGGGGCAGGAAATGTAGCCTGGCACCTGGGACAACAGCTTCAAGCTGAGGGGGGGGATGTAGTCTGCGTTTACAGCAGAAGTGCGGGTAGTGCTACTGCGCTGGCAAAGCTGCTAGATTGTCCGGCCAGCACTGAACTTTCAGAGATTCCGGCTACTGCGGATTGGTACTTATTGCTGGTTCCAGATAGTAAAATTGGGGGCGTTGCAGAAAAATTGCAAGCGCATATCTCCCCCAACGCGCTGGTGATGCACAGCTCAGGAGCTACCCCTGCAAATGTATTGGCACCGTATTTTATGCATCATGGGGTTTTCTATCCTTTGCAAACTTTTTCTAAAGAGCGAGTTCTGGATTTCAACGAAGTTCCCCTGTGCCTCTACACTGCGCAGGAAGGGGATTATCAAAGGGTTGAATCTGTCGCTAAAAGGTTGGTAAAAAATGTCTATCGCGTGGGCGATGAACAGCGTGCCCAATTGCACCTGGCCGCGGTATTTGTCAACAATTTCACCAACTACTTACAGTACATTGGACAAGCCATCAGCCAGGAAAATCAGTTACCTGGAGCTTTATTGCAACCACTGCTCAAAGAAACCATCGCCAAATTGGATGATTTGACGCCAGCTGAAGCTCAGACCGGCCCTGCCATCAGGAATGATATTCCTACCATGGAACGCCATCTAGCGCTGCTCAAAGATCATCCACAATGGACCCTTTTGTATAAGCAGCTGAGTATGGGGATAGCGGAGGATTTGGGAAAGAAATAACCTTTCTTATTGAATTGCTAACAGAGTTATTCTGCTGGGACATATTTTGCTGCAAGGGTAAAATAGCCCCCAGCAGAATAACTCTAATACGTCATCAGATGGAAAATCATGGTTTCGTCTCGCCCCATGAACTGGTGAAAGGTAACCGTAGCAGAATCTGGCTGCCAGTATATATGCCCATTGCCGAGGCCGGAAACGAATTCCAGACCATTGAGATTACAGTTAAAATCCATGTCTGGACTAGCCGCAAATTCAGGTAAAGCCCTTTGTAAAACTTTTTGCGCAGGCATGGGATCCGCCGTAGCAAAAAGCTTGCTCACCAGATCAGGCCCTTTCAAACCCAGAAAAAGTACGTAGCTGGTATCTGTTCCCTGGTGCATATAGTAACCCGCTAGATCAGCAGGATGCAAAGGTCGCAGTAATTTAAAGCGATCATTATCATAAGTAGCCAGTGGTGTATACAATGGCTTATCGTGATCTCCTTCTTCTCCCGTTCCACCAATGAAAAGGCGTAATTCGTCATTCTCAATAACCGCATAGATGTATTCCTCGTAACCCGCCCAAAAACCACCTACCGCCGTAAGCGCGTCAGTTGGAATACCTTTCGCAGCAAAATCAGCGGGCAAAATGGTATCACAAACACTTACTTCTGCCAGCTTCACCTTGTTTTCTTCCAACAAAGCGTAGACTGCATAGCGGGGCAGGTCTTCATCATCACTTAGTGACTCACAATTCAATTGCACCAGTGACCAAGCTTTTTTCGCTGCTTCCAGATCAGTTTCTTCCGGGCCACAACCCATTAAAAAACAGCAGACTAGCAAGAGTAGAGAAGTATTTTGCATATTTTTTTACTGAAATTGCTGAAAAAAATTGACAGTTTTGGGAACAAAAATTATCTTTGCAGCGCTTTGAAAGTAAGGGTTTCCAAAACGATGGAAATTTCACTCAAAGATAAGCAAATTAACATGGTGGGTATAGCTCAGTTGGTTAGAGCGCTGGATTGTGGTTCCAGAGGTCGCCGGTTCAAATCCGGTTATTCACCCTTCCTTAAAGCCGATTCCTTTTGGAGTCGGCTTTTTTTGTTTTACCAATTGGTGAACGCTGCGTTGAAGATATCTTCCGTGAGCTGCGCGAGAATGTCTTCGATGGCCTGGGTCTGCACACTGGCCAATTCTGTGGTGGAAGGAAAATCGAAGAAAAAGGAAAAATTCTTCTTGAAACCTTCGTTTTCGTCTTTGTTGTTAATGTATTCTACGGAAGTGACAATCGTAAGCCGGTTGATGGCACTGGATTCTCCGGGCTGGGGTGCTTCCGCAGAAACACGAAAATCTACAATAGCACCTTGAAACTCTACGTCGGGTGTCGTTTCATTAAGAATCAGCCTGCTTTCTCGTCTGATCTTTTCTTTGAGTGCTTCCGACGTTTCTATCGCCAAGGTAGGTGGCGCGTTCAGTGCATTGTTTTTGAATTGGCCTACATAATAGGTAGACACATCTGCAGGTATACTGATCCCACGAAAAGAATAACCATTGTTGCCGCATTGCCAGCAATGCAAGCTCAGAAAAACCAGTAAAAGGAAAAGGTACTTTTTCATAGTAAAATAACGCAGATCAGGTTCATTAAGTGATTTGACGGAAATAACTTATTCCATTTTTTCTAACGATTCGCGAATATTTTCACGCAAGCTCCTTTTAGTTGCTTGCTTAGAAAATTTTAGCGAATCAAAAATGGAATAAGCTATTTTTGATCCGTCACTAAAGTCTAAACCAGACTTTCGGCAGTTTCCGAAAGTAACCAAGAGATGCCCGGCGATTACATCGCCACCTGAAGCAGAAGGTAGAGGGATACTTACTTTTCTAAGATCCCTCTACGCTCTACGCTCAAAGGCGCGAAGCAGCCTAGCCTGCTACTGGATCAATGGCTCGCCGATAAATACTTTTACCTCTGGAGATATCTTCACCCTGATCTTGACTATCAGTGGCTCCTGGAGGTCAGCGTAGATACGACGATGAAGACTGTAAGTGGTCTTGATGGTTGACAAAACAGTCCTTAAAGCCGTACTGTTACCTTCCTTTGCCAGGAGTTCTTCCAGGCGATCAGCGGAAAAATCAGCGTGTGCGCCTTTCAAATCTACCTCTAGCGAAGGACTCAGTGCGATGCCAAGGGCAAAACTCTCCACTTTAAGGCCATAGATTTCCAGTTGCGGAAAAACCTGCAACCAATCTTCAATGATGGCATAGGTTTTTTCTTTGGCTCCAGCCCCCAGATTAGATGCTTGCTCCTTAATGGTGCCACTGGCATCCTGTAAGGTCTTGACTATTTTATCAATCATAATTGCTTAGTTCTTTTTGAACTTGATGCTTCCGCCCGTATCCGGTTGGTCCTCAAGAATATCGAGGAAGTTGTAGGAAACGATAACGTCATTGCCATCAACCTCTGCATTTTCAATGGTGGTCTTCTTTACTTTTCCTGGCAAGTGATAAGTTGTCGTGAAAGAAGCATCTGCCATCATCATCTTCATCATACCCAAGGTTTCTTCATCCATTTCACCAAGCATTCCTGCTGCATCGCCAGCATCTACTACGCGATTGAGGGTGCGCCCGGAAAGTTCCCAGGTAGAGTTGCTGTTGGCCATAGCACCGCCGCCCATCAGGCCGCTCATTCCGCCTTGCTCGCCGCCTTCTTCGTTCAATTTGGCAAAGGTTTTCTGGAAGTCATTCAATTCACTCATAGATTTGAAGGGGAAGGTGATCACAAATTTGCCTACCTTTTCCGACTCACTCATCTTCATGCGCATTTCCGTACGATCAAGAATTGAACGATCCTTGTCCGTTAAGGTAGCCGGCAAGCCACCTTCTTGCATGTCTACAAAAGAGATGAGGGAATCAATTTCGAGGACATCGCGCCCTGTTTCTTCTTTCATCCCTTGTTTCATCATTTCGCCCATAAATGGGTCGTTGAGCATCCCGCTCATGTCGATGGTTATTTGGTACTTACCGGTGCCGTCATTATTCAAATAAACGTCTTCCAGCATTTCAAAACAACCGGATGTGGCCACGGCCAAAACAAGGCAAACCACATAAGAAAAATACTTCATTTGCTTTTTTTTGGCAAGGTAAGGAAAAGCAAGCGCAAAGGGAATCAAGGAAAGACGAAATGCAAAATTTTGGCGACACACGTAAGCGCTCACCTATCTGAAAAGTTAATTTCACAATAGCCCCCCTTTCACAAAACCAAAAGCCCACTGGTTCGTTTCTATACCTGTACAGATAAACCTGACGATTAGCTATGAATTTACCCCAAACCTTAGGCGAACTAAAAGCCACTGGTTATCAGCCCCGTTCCATCAAAGAAGAGATGCGGGAAAATTTGATAAAAAAACTACAGTCAAAAGAGCCCATCTTCCCTGGCGTCATTGGTTTTGATGACACCGTTATTCCAGATGTAGAGCGGGCTATTTTGTCGCGTCATAACATCCTTTTACTGGGCTTGCGTGGGCAGGCTAAAACAAGGATTGCTCGTTTGCTCGTTCACTTACTAGACGAATACATGCCCATCGTAGGTGGTAGCGAACTCAATGATGACCCATTGCAACCGCTTACCCGTTACGCGCTGGATTTGATCGCTGAAAAAGGAGATGACACCCCCATTGAATGGGTACATCGCAACGAACGTTACGTAGAAAAACTTGCTACCCCTGATGTAAGCGTTGCCGACTTGATCGGGGATGTAGACCCGATAAAAGCTGCTACGCTGAAACTCCCCTATTCAGACCAGCGGGTGATTCACTTTGGTCTGGTACCACGTGCGCACCGTTCTTTGTTTGTACTCAACGAGCTGCCTGACTTACAGGCACGTATTCAGGTGTCGCTTTTCAATATTTTGCAGGAAGGGGATATCCAGATTCGTGGATTCAAGCTGCGTCTGCCTTTGGACATCCAGTTTGTCTTCACTGCCAATCCAGAGGATTATACCAGTCGTGGTAGCATCATCACCCCCCTTAAGGACCGGATTGAAAGCCAAATCCTCACGCACTACCCCAAGACCATTGAAATCTCACGGCAGATTACCAGCCTGGAAGCAGATTTAGCGGAAAGCCAAAAAACGGCCATCAAAGTACCTGATTTGCTACAGATCATGCTAGAGCAAATTGCGTTCAACGCCCGCGAGAGTGAATACATTGACAGCAAGAGTGGAGTCTCCGCGCGATTGACCATTGCCGGGTACGAAAATCTGGTAAGCACTGCCGAACGAAGAATGCTTATTAACAATGAAAAGGCCACCCAGGCGCGAATTACCGACTTCTGGGGCGTAGTCCCTGCCATCACCGGAAAGGTAGAACTGGTTTATGAGGGCGAACAGGAAGGTGCTTACAATGTCGCCATGCTGTTACTCGGAGAAGCCGTACAAATCGCTTTCCTAGACCATTTCCCTAATCCAGAGGAAGTTAACCGAGGCGAAGACAAAGACCCCTACGGCACCATACGCACCTGGTTTGGAGCAGGCAATACCCTGGATCTGATCAACGACGCCAGTGATAAAGATTACCGTCAGGCGCTGGACAAAGTTGCTGGTTTGAAAAAGCTGGTCACCTCCACCGTCAACAATCTTGATGAGGCAGAAACCTACCTCTTCATGGAGTTGGTTGTGCACGGCCTGGTAGAGTTTGATGTACTCAACAAGGATACGCTTGAAAACAGTCTTGTCTTCCGCGATTTGCTAGCCAACATGCTGGATGACAATGACATGTTTGACGGATTCAATGACAATTAAGGAGAGTTGTGCCTTTCACCAAGTCTATCCTTTCCTAAATATTTCTGCCATCATACAGCGGGCACTGCCACCGCCATAAGACTCAATGGTATCCAAGGAGCTGTGGAGCAGTTGCGTGTGTAGTTCCAATTGCTGCCTCTGCTCTTTGGTCAGTGATTGATATGCCTGAGAAGACATCACGAGATAGGTTTGTTCTTGCGCTCCCTTTACCTGTAGCATATTTCCAGCAAAAGCATTCATTTGCTCACGGCTGATAGAGACGATGTCTTTGCCGGTTTGAGTCAGTTTATCTGTTACCTCACGACGCTGAACGGCATCTGTGATGGTATCCAGGCAGATGACGCAAAAATTTGTTCCGAGTGCCATCATCACATTGGTATGGTAGATCGGCAGTCCATTCATGTCATAGCTTTCAAAGAGTACTTTTTCGTAGCCCATCCAAAGCACAAATTCATCCAATAAACCCTCATCCGTACGGATACTGCGGCAGGCGTAGACAATTTTATTATCACGATCAAGAATCATACTCCCCGTTCCTTCCAGGAAACGTTCTGATAGCTCTCTTTTTTCCAGACGAATATGTTTATCAAAACCAAAATCTTTGGTCAGTTGTGCCACCACGTCCTCCCGGCGTTCCAGTCTCCGCATGGGAGCATACATAGGGTAGGTAATCAACGATCCATCCTCGTGGGTAGAAAACCAATTATTGGGAAAAACAGCATCATGTTTTAGGGGCACCTCGCTATCCTCCACCACAATCACGTTGACGCCTACACTGCGAAGTTTGGCCACAAAAGCATCAAACTCAGCTTGCGCACGAGCATTTATTTCTTTCCCCGAAAGGGAATTGTCATTGGTTTGAAAGGCATTATTGCCTGCCGTTTCGACATTATAGCCAAAATTTGCAGGACGAACCATAAGAATGGTATCGGTAATTTGTGTGGTGTGCATGGTTAATTATTTGGTGCGACAAAGAAAGGGAGATTTTTGGTAATGGGATTAAAAAAGGTGTAAAGGTTGGGTAAGTGTAAGGGTGTAAAGGTTGGTATTTTCCCGGCGTCATCTGCGGTGAATTTGGTAAAGGACACCTGGGTTGCCTTCAAAATCAAAGGTTTCGACAAATTGCATCCCTATTTTTTCCAGCACACGGATAGAGGCTTTATTTGCGGTTTGCGCTCGCCCGATGATGTTAGGTAACTCTAGGGTGGTAAAAGCATAATGAAGACAAGCCCTCGCCGCTTCGGTGGCATAACCACAGCCCCAAAATTTTCTTACCAGACGAAATCCAAGATCCACATCGCCCGTATCGGGATGGTATTTGAGGCCACAGAACCCCAGGTATTCGGAAGAATTGCGGTCCAGTACCGTCCACCGGCCGTAGCCATGGATTTGGTAATGCTCGTAGCTGGTGAGGAAGTCTTCAGCAGCAGCTATACTTGCGAAAGGTACGTCGCCTGTATACTGCAAAACGAGTGGGTCGTTGTTCATCCGAAAGAAACCCTCAGCATCTTCCTTTTGGAACTCTCTGAGCAAGAGACGATCTGTCAGTATTTTAAATTCAGACATTATCACTAGATTGTGGGCTACAATGTAGGATGCAAAATACGAGACCAACGAATAAACTCACATGTTACTAACGACAATACTATCGGTAGGCTTCCCTTTTTTAGCCTTGCGCTTGGAAAAAAACGACCGCTTGCCTTCCTTTTTTAGTGCCGTGGTGCTATGCTACGCCTTCGGGATCATCATCGGCAATCTACTTCCGCAGCTGGTACACGAACAAACGGCAGAACAACTAGCGGCTGTAGGCATGATCATAGCGCTGCCCATGCTACTTTTTGGAGCTAACATTAAGGAAAACTGGCGGTTGGCGGGGCCAGGCTTGTTGGCTTATGGCTTATGTGCTATTGCCGGCCTGATAGGTACCGCCTTAGCCGCCTATTATTTTCAGGAATCCCAACCCGATGGGTGGAAGGTAGCTGGTATGCTTACGGGCTTGTATACGGGAGGCACCCCCAACATGCAAGCAATTGGTATTGCAGTCGATGCTCCTGGAGATTATGTGGTGCTGCTACAAGCTTCAGATATTGTTGGTGGCGGTATTTATCTACTCATGCTGATGACCATTATCCATCCGTTTCTTGGACGATTCCTTCCCAGCTTCTCCATGGACCAAATTGATAAGGCAGAGGAAGCGTCGCTAGAAGAGGCCAATAATGGTTTTCGTTTTCTGCCAACAATAATTAGCTTGGGCGTAGGTGCCGCTGCCGCAGGGCTCACCTATTTATTGACAGGAGATATAGGTAAGCATACGACCTTGCTCATATTACTGCTCACAACGATTAGTCTGGGACTTTCTTTCTCACCCAGAATCAGCAATTTGCGTGGTGCTTACTTACAAGGAGAATACTTCTTACTAATTTTCTGTGTGGCCCTGGGACTCATGGCTAATTTCCAAAAGTTGTTGGGAGAAGGCCTTCAGCTATTAGCCTTTTCTTTGGTGGCACTGATTAGTACTATCCTGATCCACTGGTTGTTGGCCAAAATATTTAAAATCGACCGAGATACCGTGATGATTAGCTCAACAGCTGCACTTTATGGCCCGGTATTTATTGCGCAAGTCACCACCGCCATCAACAATCGCCGTTTGTTGGCACCCGGTATTGCACTTTCACTACTCGGTTTGGCTATCGGTAATTACTTGGGGATTGGGGTCGCTTATCTGGCCAAATGGCTACTGATACAGTTTTAACAAGATGAACAAATAACATTTCACCTTCGTTCTACAACTGCATTAAAACAACGCTGTTATGCCAACTAAAACCTTACAAATTCTGAACCTGATTGGCTTTTTGCTGGTCTTGTTACTCAATACCCTGGCCAATGCGCTCCCACTCAATGGCTACAATACGGGTGAGCTATCAGATCGCTATCCCAATTTTTTCGTACCTGCGGGTTTCACTTTTAGCATTTGGGGAGTCATCTACTTGCTACTGATTGTATTTATCGTTTACCAACTTCGTAATTGGTGGACAAAACAGGAAATGGACATGGGGTTCGTCCAAAAAATCGGGCCCTGGTTTTTTATTTCCTGCCTGGCCAATGCGAGTTGGATACTGGCCTGGCATTACCTGCAAGTGACTCTTAGCTTACTGATTATGCTGATTATCCTGGGCAGTTTAATCCTCATTTATCTCCGTATGGGGATTGGTGAATCTTCTGCTCATCCTCCGGCCAACAAGTGGGCTGTACGACTTCCATTCAGTATTTACCTCGGCTGGATTACGGTAGCGACCATTGCGAATGTTACGACCATCCTGGTGGATAACGGTTGGCAAGGCGGCCCGCTCAGTCCTGTCAACTGGGCCGCTACCATGATCGTCATCGCTGGTTTGATTGGAATATTGATGTTGGTCAAAAAGGCTGACGTAGGCTTTGTGTTGGTTTTGATTTGGGCCTTCTACGGCATTTATGCCAAGCAATCCGTCAATACGACTGCTGATGTAGATAATATTCTCCTGGCGGCAAAAGTAGCTATGGCTTTACTGGCAGTAGCGGCCGTAAGCAGATTTAGAAAATGGCTGACGGTCTAACACCGCGCTCCTTAGCTCCTTAGCGTAGGGTTTCAAACCCTACGCTAAGGAGCTAAGGAGCTATTTATACCTCACCAACGCCATCTACCAGACGGACAACAAGCTCTTCTCCTTGTTTGCCAAACGCTGCCTCATAAGCAGCTAGTGCTTCGCCTACGAAGGCCTCTCTGGCGTCCTTTCGAACCAGATTGAGCGTGCAACCGCCAAAGCCACCACCCATGATACGGGCACCGTATACGCCCGGATGCCGATAAGCTTGTGCAAAAAGGAAGTCAATTTCTGGGCAGCTGACCTCATAATCCTGAGCCAGCCCAAGCTGCGTGAGATTGAGCAACTGGCCTGCTTTTGCGGCATCGCCAGCCCCCAAGGCATCAATCATCGCCAAAGTTCGATAATGCTCTCCCACGATATAGCGACAGCGTTGGTAGACCTTGCCGGGAAAGGCTTCTTTAAGCTGCTCGACCTGCGGAGGAGTGGCATCGCGCAGGGATTTTACTGCCGGAAAATGTTGTTGTAAAACAGCTACACCCTGGGCGCATTCCTCGACCCTTTGAATGTAAGCGGATTCCGCGAGGTTATGGCTCACCTTGGAATTGAGCAACACCCATTCGCAACCTTCAATAGCTACAGGTACTTTGCGGTAAGAAAGGTCTCGGCAATCCAGCATGATCGCATGGTCTTTGACGCCATTCAAGCTGGCAAACTGATCCATGATCCCGCAGGGAATACCCACAAACTCGTGCGAAGACTGCTGAGCCAATTGTGCCAATTCAGAACCATTGTACCCTGCCTGCAAAAGCAGGTTCCAGCTCATGGCCATCCCGCATTCCAGCGCAGCAGAAGAGCTTACACCAGCGCCTACGGGGAGGTTGCCGCCAAAAACAACATCCAACCCCACCAACTGATGCCCCCTTTTAGCAAACTGTTGAGCAATACCTAACAAGTAATTGAGCCAAAGGGAGTTGCCTGGCTTCAATTCTATCAAATCAACAACAGCAGCTGCTTCAATATCTAAGGCCCAAAAGCGAAGCTGCTGGGTACCATTGGGCCGCACCGCAAAAAACAAGGACCGGTCGATTGCTCCTGGCAACACCAAGCCCTGGTTGTAATCGGTATGCTCTCCGATGATATTAATACGCCCCGGCGCACGTAAAAGAAGTGCCGGGGCGTAGTTGGTAAGTGCCTCAAATTGGCGACTTACCGATTGGTCATTATACATCATTATTCTTCCATATCCATATTGTGGAAGACATTGACGACATCATCATCGTCCTCCAATCTTTCGATCAGCTTGATCATTGCTTCTACCCCTTCATCATCCAATTTTTTGGTATGAGAAGGAACCCTGATGAGTTCGGCTGTATCGACTTCGATTTTACGCGCTTCCAGGGCTTGTTGCATGGCTCCAAAATCTTCGAAGGCAGTATAGAGCACAAATAGCTCGTCTTCGAGTACCAAATCTTCCAGCCCGTGGTCGATGAGTTCTAGCTCTAATTCTTCTTGGTCAAGACCTTCCGCTTTGACCTTGAACATGCCCTTACGGGTAAACATATAGTCTACTTCGCCAGAATTACCCAGGTTCCCGCCACCTTTAGAGAATTGCAAACGCATGCTGGCTACAGTACGGTTGGTATTATCCGTAGCGGTTTCAACGATTACAGCAATCCCCTTGGGGCCATATCCTTCGTAGACCACCTCGTCGTAATTGGCAGAATCCTTGGACAAAGCCCGCTTGATTGCTGCATCTACGTTGGCCTTGGGCATATTCGCCGTTTTGGCGTTCTGGATAGCAATCCTCAACCGGGGGTTATAATCGGGTTCACCACCACCATCCTTGACCGCCATAGCAATCTCTCTACCTATCTTCGTGAAAACTTTAGCCATTGAGGCCCAGCGCTTCATTTTCCGCGCTTTCCGATATTCAAATGCTCTTCCCATGGTTTTATTTGATCAGTAAAATACTGTTCTGTTAATTTCACATGCTTAACTTCTGCAAAAATATAAAATGGAGCGTAAAAATGAAGGAATAAAATTCATTGGCCACAAAATCATCACGACGGTAAATCATAAAAACTAATTGTTTTTCCTATTTTTGAAAAACTGTTAAGTTCTAAAACTCAAACCTGACCCATTATGATTTATGCCCTAGTCGTCGCTATTGATCAGTACCCTATTGCTCATCACCGGCTGAATGGCTGTGTCAATGATGCCAAATCACTGGTTGCTTATCTGGAAGGCAACTACGAATGTGAAGAAATTTCCATAAAAACCATTTTCGATCAAGAGGCGACCAAAGCGAATGTCATCGCTGGCTTCAAGCATTTCCAAGCAGCCAAAGCCGACGACACTTGCTTGCTCTATTACAGTGGGCACGGCTCGCAAGTGATTGCACCACCAGAATTTCTCAGCATTGATCCAGACGGCAAGCTGGAAACCCTTGTCTGCTGGGATAGCCGGATTCCTGCCGGTGGCTACGACCTGATGGACAAAGAACTGTCTTACCTCATCTGGGAAGCCACACAGCAGCACAATCAGCATTTTGTAGCCATCTTTGACTGTTGTCATTCTGGCACCAATACCCGCGACGTACGGGTAACCTCGCGCATGGCCGAAACCGCGCGAACCATTCCTACCGTAAACGAATTCTACGGCAAGGAACGCTATCAAAAGGGAGCTACTACCGCTGGGCGGATCGACTTGACTCCGCCACGTGGTCGCCATGTAGCACTAGCAGCAGCCAGTGCCAGCGAAACCGCCAAAGAGCTGCGTATTGGTGAGACCACCCGTGGTGCATTTACCTATAACCTTATTTCCTTGTTGGAACAATACAACGGAAAAATCACTTACAGTCAGCTCATCAGCAACCTGAAAGTGCTCGTTGCCAACTATGTTGAAAAGCAATCTCCTCAGATTGATGCTTCAGAAGAAGGTGATAAAAAGCGTTATTTCTTAGGCCAATTGCCTAAAACGAAAGCGCCTACCTATACCGTCAATTTCGATAAAAAAGCAGACGCTTGGGTCGTCAATGCTGGTGCCATCCACAACTGGCCCGCTGATCGTGCCAGTGAAATCCAATTGAGTATTGATAATATCCAGCTGAAGGTCACGAAAGTAGACATGATGCATTCTGAGTTAGCAGACCATGCCAAGCTGGACAAAACAAAATCTTACTTAGCAAAACTGGAAGCTTTGCCCGCTCGGCAAATCAAAATTGCGCTGGCCAAGGACAACCAAGCCGAAGGCAACAAAATCCTCAAGCAGGCACTCAAAGACCGAGCAACGCCTATTTACTTCCAGTTTACCGATGATCCCGATCAGGCCGACTATTGGGCAAGGGCCATAGACAACACCCTGCGTCTAACTTTTCCCGGTGAAGATCGCCCCGTATTCAGGCGCTTGAATGGCTACACTGCTGACAATGCGCTGATTTTTCTTGATGATACGGAGAGCGTAGCCCATTGGCACCACGTCAAGAACATCAACAATCCTCGTACAACACTTAAACGCGACGATTACCAAATTACCCTCCTAAGGGTAGATCAGCCAGGTGCATGGCTGGAAGATGACGACTGTGCCGCAACGGCAGTAAACTGGCAGGAAGAAGTGGTCTTTAATTATGACTATGATGCCACTAAAGAAGGAGACGAAAAATGGTTGCAACCCGCTTTCAGAATGAAAGTGAAAAATACCAGCAATCGTAAGCTTTACTTTAGTGTAGTGAATATGCAAGCTGATTATGCGGTGAAAAACAAATTCATGGCATTAGAAGTCCTTGAACCCGGAGAAGAAGCCTGGTTGTTGGACCGCATGGACAATGGAGATACCTATAAGTGTATCGCATTGGGGGTTGACGAAGCATTTCTCGCTCATGGTATCAACGAACTCACCGAATACATCAAAGTCTTTGTGAGTACGATGGAACTCTCTACAGATGATTTCAACCAGGATGCTCTGGAAATGGATAATCCTACCAGAAATATTGAACGAGCAGGTCGAAACCCAGCCAACCAGTCTCCAAAACACGACTGGACGGTAGAAGACATCATTATGAAAACCGTCCGACCTACGCGTGAAGTGAAGGTCAGTGGTGGCGAGCAAAAAGAAATTGCGAATGCGATAACCATTGAAATGCCAGCCGGCGTTAGTAGTATCGCAACCCTCAACGGCAAATCAGAAGCTACGCGTAATCTATCGGGCAGCACTCCCCTGCCTGATTTTCCAGCGGGCTGGTCGAACCATGATTTGGCCGAAGGGCTGAGCCAAAAGCCGCCTGTCAATATCCTGGAATTTTATCAGGCAGAGGGCATGGAAAAGGTAAATGCCGACAACCCCATCAAGGTAAAACTTAACCTAATGCCGACCGACGATGAGTTTGTAGTTCCTGTCGGTTTTGATCCCGAAACGGGCTTGTATTACCCGGTGGGTATGATGGACGAAAACGGCATGGTACTGATCGAAGACCTGCCTGCACCTACGCCTAGCGGTACGCGAAGTCTGGGGGGATCGATCAAGATCTTCTTCCAAAAAACAGTGGGTAAATACCTTCCTTTTGTTTACCAACATCCCCAATTAGCCATTGGCACCTTTGTGGATGCGGAACCAGAAGAGAAAGCAGCCGTAGGTATTAAACTCAACTACAATACCGATGCTGCTGCCGTAAAAGCAGCCGTAGCGGGTGCCGATCGTATCGTGATGTACATCCATGGTATCATTGGCGACACGCTGGAGATGCCAAAAAGTATCCGTCTGGTAAAAGATGCTGCCGGCCATACCCTGGAAGACGAATACGATCTCATCCTTACCTTTGATTATGAAAACCTGAATACGCCGATTGAAGATACCGCACAGGCATTGAAAGATCGTTTAGCTGCCGCAGGCCTTGGCCCAGACCATGGCAAAACGTTTCACATCGTAGCACACTCCATGGGTGGTTTGGTGAGTCGTTGGTTCATTGAAAAACTCGATGGCCACCAAGTCGTGAACCACCTTTTCCAGCTGGGCACCCCCAACCAGGGTTCTCCGTACGGGTCGCTCTACGAAATGGCGACGCCGCTTTTGGCCAACGCCGTCAACGGAGCAGCCTTTGTGCAGCCGTACATTATCCCGTTAAGGGTGGTTGGTAAGTTTTTAGACAAGCTTTTCTACACCCTCAAACAGATGAATTCCGATAGTGATTTCCTCAAAGCACTCAACGATGGCAGTGATCCTGGGATTCCTTACACCATCATTGCTGGAAATACCCAACTGATTCCTCCGGCCGTAGCTGATCCACAGGCCAAACTATTAAAAAAAGTCATGACCCGCTTCAAAAGCCGTGCCCACTATGACGCCCTGGACTTGCTACTGTTCAAATCACCCAATGATATTGCTGTAAGTACCGAGAAGATTAAAGCTATTCCTGGTGGTCCTGATCGGCAGTTTCCGCCAGTGGTGTTGGAATGCGCTTGTGACCATATCAGCTATTTCGGCAATCCAGCAGGTATAGAGAGCATGGCGCAGTTGATGTTGAAGGCGGATTAAGGAAATACGCTTTTAGCGGAGGTTTGCTCTTTTCATCACATAGCCACATAAGCTTTCACATAGCCACATAGATTTTAAAAAAAAAGGCAGACACTTGTAAAGTGTCTGCCTTTTTTTTTAAAAATGGATTAATTTCAACCTACAAACAAATTTTCACATTGAAAAAAAAATCGATATATGGGTAATCCATTTCTCAAAAAAGCATTGATCGCTCTACTATTTTTTGCTGGTAACCTTGCTATTTTTTACTTGGTAAAAAAATCAGGAAACGAATCCGAGCTCTCTCAAAGAGAACTGGTTGATGTACTGGTGTTAGCTTCCATCAATACCGTCAATCTGGTTTTCGTTCTTCCCTTCCTCGCTAAAAAATACCCAAAGTAATTTGCCTTACCTCACGTAAGCCACCTCTTTTACTGCTTTGATGATCTTCTCTGCATTCGGCAGGTAAGCTTCTACAAAAGGAGCAGCGTAAGGAAGAGACACATCGGCAGAGTTGACGCGGATAACTGGCGCGTCCAGGTAGTCAAACGCGAACTTCTGTACTTCGTAAGCGACCTCACTGGAAACCCCGGCAAAAGGCCAAGCTTCGTCGACAACGATGAGGCGGTTGGTTTTCTTTACTGAGGCGACAATGGTGTGATAATCCAATGGACGGATGGTACGAAGATCAATCACTTCTGCGCTGATGCCTTCTTTGGCCAATTGCTCCGCTGCTTCCAATGTTGGGAGCATCATCTTATTGTACGACACCAAAGTTACGTCTGTACCTTCCCGGCGAACGGCTGCTTTACCGATAGGCACCAGGTATTCCCCTTCAGGAACTTCACCTTCGTAACCGTAAAGCAACTCTGATTCCATTACACAAACAGGATCATTGTCACGGATGGCAGATTTTAGCAGTCCTTTTGCATCAGCAGGATCTACACAAGAGATCACTTTCAAGCCAGGGGTGTTGGCCATCCAGCTTTCGAAAGTTTGTGAGTGCTGTTGTGCCAATTGGCCAGCAGAACCTGAAGGACCTCTAAAAACGATCGGGCAGTGGAACTGTCCAGCAGACTGCGACAAGGTCTTTGCAGCGTTGTTCACGATCTGATCGAAAGCCAACACGGCAAAATTCCAGGTCATGAACTCAATGATTGGACGTAGACCGTTCATGGCTGCACCTACGCCGATACCCGCAAAACCTAGTTCCGCGATGGGCGTATCAATCACTCTTTTAGGGCCAAACTCATCCAGCATCCCCTTACTCACTTTGTAAGCACCGTTATATTCTGCAACTTCTTCCCCCATGAGGAAAACACTCTCATCACGGCGCATCTCTTCAATCATAGCTTCCCGTAGGGCATCCCGTAAGGCTAACTTTCTGGACATATCTTGAAATGTTTGTTTTTTAACTTTTGCGTTTAGCGGCACAAAAATACTAAATCAATGCTTTGTTGCAAGTCTAACTTACACAAGCTGCCTAAAACTAAGTCATATTTATTGCGCTAAAGCACAATTTAGCGTATTTTTGCGGCGCGATTTAAAAATAAACTATTCAGTAGGCTCGTTGGTTTGCATGAGTAGGGTATTTATCCCCTGAACATAATTATTGCGCAAAAAATAAATTGAGCCTTCTTTTAGGTTTTCCAAAAAGCTGACACGCCTGTCCGGCTGGCCAGACGGGCTTGAAATGAACCGCTTAGTCAGCTTTTTGAAAAACGTCGGCTCAATTTATTTTTGTGCTGTTTCTAACAAGTCTTTACTAAACAAACCACCAGTAGAGCACTAAATTAAACCTCCATGAAAATTTCACGTCAGCGTATCAGCCAGGTTGCTTTGTTTTTCTTGGCTACCGTTTTGCTTTCTTCTTGCAACCGTGGTTATGGTTGTCCTTCCAACTTTGACATGGGTGAAACCGTTGTTGAAGCTACAAAGACCATCGTCAGCTTCTTGTTTTAAGCTGCTTGTCAGTACTAACCCTCTTCAATAAAGACTATGATTAAGTGGAATGCTTTGACGAGTATCGTCGAAGTCAATGATCTTGTGGAGCAATCGCATCAGCAGCCTTGTTTGATCTTCAAGCACAGTACAAGATGTAGCATTAGCAGTTTCGCCAAAAGTCGATTAGAAAATGATTGGAATCTTTCGGAGCAAGATATCCAACCCTTTTACCTCGACTTGATCAATTATCGATCTGTCTCCAATTTTGTTGCTGATCATTTTGCGATTGATCACGAATCACCACAGGTACTCTTGATCAAGGACGGGATTTGTGTTTACCACACCTCTCATCTTGATATTTCGGTTGGCGGTATCCAGCAGGAGTTGGCTGTTGTATAATTATTTAGGCATGGATAACGTTGCCCACATCATAGATACAGAAGATGGGTCGCACAGCTTGTTTAGCGAGCAGTTTGCCGTAGGCTACCACTCAAAATACGGGGCTATCCAGGAATCACAACATGTTTTTATCCAGGCAGGGCTTGCTCCAGCCTTGTTGGATAAAACATCCCTTCGGGTATTCGAAATGGGGTTTGGTTCAGGGCTTAATGCTTTCCTCAGTTTGCTTTTCTTGAGCGACCCGCAAAAAAATATTTATTTTGAAACGGTGGAAGCGTTTCCTCTACCACTCGCCCAGGTAAGCTCCCTCAACTATCCCTCACTTTTAAACGGTTCGACCGATGACTTCCGAGCTTTGCACGAAGCACCCTGGGGCGAACCTACCATTATCACGCCTCAATTCACATTGCGCAAGCATTTGGGTACCATTCAAGAAGTAAGCTTAGCAGGTGATTTTGATGTCGTTTTTTTTGACGCCTTTGCACCAAGTTCTCAGCCTGAGCTTTGGGAAGCACCTGTTTTGGAAAAAATCTTCCAGGCGATGGCTCCTGGCGGCATATTCGTCACGTACTGCGCCAAAGGCGTTGTCAAACGTACCCTCCGTTCGATCGGTTTCCAGGTAGAAGGTATTCCTGGTCCTCCGGGAAAAAGAGAAATGACCAGAGCAACAAAGCAATGAGTCAGCAAGTCCAATTCATGCAGCGATGCTTTGATTTAGCGCGCCTTGGTGCAGGTCACGCCTCTCCAAATCCAATGGTAGGTGCTGTATTGGTACATGAAAATAGAATTATCGGTGAAGGTTTCTTTGCCAAAGATGGTGGTCCTCACGCCGAAGTCATGGCCGTCCGTTCGGTAAAGGACGTTGATCGCCACTTAATTAAAGCAAGTAGTCTTTACGTTTCTCTGGAGCCTTGCAATATTTATGGTCGTACACCACCTTGCACCAATCTTATCCTTGAGGAAAAAATCCCGCACGTCATCGTCGCCGCCCGCGACCTTACTCCTGGTGTCAATGGTGCGGGTTTAGCGCGTTTACGCCAGCACGGTGTCAAGGTAGAAGAAGCCGTACTTTCGCAAAGGGGTAAAATCCTGAGTGAATACCGCAATGTATTCGTCAGTAAGGATCGGCCTTACCTTCTCTTGAAATATGCGCAAACCAGCAATGGCTTCTTGGCACCTCTTGATGGCAGCACCCATTGGCTTTCCAATGGTTTTAGCAAACGCCTGACGCATAAATGGCGAACCGAAACCGATGCCATCATGGTGGGTGCCGGGACTGCGCGTGCCGACGATCCAGCACTCACTCCACGTTTTTACCCAGGACGCTCGCCGCGCCGGGTGGTTATTGATCGAAAAGGCACCTTGCCCTCCACGCTCCAACTCTTTGACGGCAGCACCCCTACCCTGCTTTTCCGACAATCAGGCATAACGACGGCCAACCAAGCTAACGCCCGTCTTATAGCACATGATTTTACCCAGCCCGACTGGCTACCCAAGATGCTCGCACAATTAGCGGAGCAAAAAATTGCCCACCTTACGGTAGAGGGTGGCGCTTGGTTGCTGCAACAGTTCGTAGCGCAAGACCTTTGGGATGAAGCCAGGGTGTTTACCACCAAAGCCAACTGGAAGGTCGGCTTAGCCGCACCGGCACTTGGAAAAATTGCTTCTCAGGAGTTCATCTTGCAACAAGACCGCCTTACGATACACTATAATTTTTTGTAATTTCAAAAAAACACAACCATGCTGCATCGCATACTTTTAGGCTTATCCCTCCTTTTTTCTCTAGCTCTGACAGGACAAACCAGTCAACTGGAAACTGCCTTGTTTCAGTTACCAGATGTTATCTTTAAAAGTATGGAGACGCCTGCTGGCTACACAGCAGCCTACGAGTTGCACATCAAACAACCCCTCGATCACAATCATCCAGAGAAAGGATATTTTTATCAGCGTGCTTATCTTTCTCACCGTGGATTCGATCGGCCTACTGTCATTTGTACCGAAGGTTACGACCGGCCAAACAATCGCAATTACGAACTCAGTGACCTTGTCCAAGGCAATCAAATCGATGTAGAGCACCGCTTTTTTGGTACCAGCGTTCCAGCTGCCGACATCTTCGACTATCAATACCTGAACCTGGAGCAAGCTACCGCTGATTTGCACAAAATCAATCAGGTTTTTCGGGAAATCTACCAAGGCAAGTGGCTCAGCACGGGTATCAGTAAAGGCGGGCAGACCACCATTTTCTATCGTTATTTTTATCCAGAAGATGTAGACGTGAGTGTTCCTTTTGTGGCACCGCTCAACCTTGAATTGGAAGAACAACGCATCTACACTTTCCTCGATACCGTAGGAACAGAAGCCTGTAGAACAGCCCTTTATGAAGTTCAAAAAGAGGTATTAAAGAACAGGGACTACGCCTTGCCTCGCCTAAAGTGGTACGCAAAGGGAGCCGGCCTGAATTTCACTTACCTCAGTCTGGAAGAAGCTTTTGAATATGCCGTTTTGGAATATCCTTTTTCTTTCTGGCAGTTGGGAGGAAAATGTGAAGACATCCCCAAAAAAGGAGATGGTAAGGAGGCCGCATTGGAACACCTGATGTCTACCTCAGGGATTGATTTTTTTGCGGATGCAGGCATGACAGGTTACGCCAGTCATTATTACCAGGCAGGTTCCGAAATGGGCTACTATGGTTACAATACCGAAGATTTCAAAGGGCTACTTAAAGCTTTGCCGATGGAACCTCACCCCAGTGCTATTTTCATGCCTGAGGGATTGCCCAAGACATTCGACGGAAAGCTCGTCAATGCCGTTGCCGAGTGGATTCCTGCCAACGCTGACCGCTTCATCTTCATCAATGGCAATGCTGATACCTGGTCAGCTACAGCAGTCCGACCCACGGAAGGGATTGATGCCCTCTGGTTTTTCCTTGAAGGATTGGATCACGGAAAAGCGCGGATCAGAAACATGAAACCTCAGGAACGCGCACAAATGGTGAGTGCGCTGGAAAGGTGGCTGGAGATGGAAATTGAGTAATAGCAGCTGTATAGCAATACAATTAGAGGGTTAGCTGGTATAAACCATCTAACCCTCTACTATCTAACCATCTAACCAAACCCTATCTCCGCTTACCACCAAGAATCCCCAGCAGGCCACGCGCTAATTCGCGGGCCAAGGTGCGGCCAATTTGTCGGGTAGTCGTATTGCTCATCACCTTTTCCAAGGTAGATTTCTCTTTCCTTCGAGAGCTCGTCGTGCTGCGTGCCTTGGCACGTTGTTCTTTTAGTTCCTCCTGGCGCTCTTCAGCTTGAGCAGCCTCGATTTTTTCCGTAAGGATATCGTGAGCACTATCCCTGTCGACCACCTGGTTATACTTCTTCACCAAGGGCGAAACCTTAACGATGCTGTTGATTTCGGCATCAGTGAGTACGTCCATACGCGATTCAGGAGCTCGGAGCATGGTGTGTACCAACGGCGTAGGAATCCCTTTTTCGTTCAGCGCAGTTACCAAAGCTTCCCCAATTCCAAGCTCGGTCAGTAGTTGATCAACATCGTAAAACTCCGTGATAGGATAATTCTGCGCGGCCAAACGAATGGCTTTGCGATCCTTGGCGGTAAATGCCCGTAAGGAATGCTGTACTTTTAAACCCAACTGCCCCAACACACTCTCAGGAATGTCGGCAGGATTTTGGGTAACAAAAAACAAGCCAACACCTTTTGAGCGAATCAACTTCACGATGGCTTCCAACTGGTCCATCAATGCGTCTGAGGCCTGGTCAAAAACCAAGTGAGCTTCATCAATGAACAAGACCAATTTGGGCTTATCCGCATCGCCAGCTTCAGGAAACGTGCTATAGATTTCTGCAAGGATTTGCAGCATAAACGTCGAAAACAACTTCGGACGATCCTGGATATCCGTCAAGCGAATAACGGAGACAATTCCCCGGCCCAATTCGTCCGTACGGCAGAGGTCATCTACGTCAAAGGAACGCTCACCAAAAAACACACTTGCTCCCTGCTGCTCCAGCTCAACAATCTTACGCATGATAGAGCCCACACTGGAAGAAGAGATCAAGCCATAAATATCTTGAACTTCCGCTTTCCCCTCATTCGTCATAAATTGAAGGGCTTTCTTAAAGTCCATCAAATCCAACAAAGGCAGTGCATTGTCATCACAATACTTAAAAACCACGGCTACAATTCCAGCCTGTGTATCATTCAGTGAAAGAATTTTGGAAAACAAAACCGGCCCAAATTCCGTAACGGTTGCCCGTAGACGGGCTCCTTTTTCATCGGAGATAGACAAGAACTCTACCGGGCTTCCCCCGGCAGTAAAAGGTATACCAATAGCGGCATGGCGCTCGTCAATCTTGCGGTGCCCCGCAGAAGGCATGGCTATCCCACTCAGATCTCCTTTGATGTCCATCAGTAAACTAGGAACCCCTTCCTTGGAAAGCTGCTCGGCGATAATTTGTAAGGTCTTCGTTTTACCAGAACCCGTGGCTCCTGCAATCAGCCCGTGGCGATTGAGGGTAGCCATAGGCAAACGAACGAGCGTATTGGTTTGCGTTACTTTGTCAAGCATTGCACCGCCTAAAACAAAACTTGGCCCTTTAAATTGATAACCTGCGTTGATGGTCTCTAAAAACTGCTCCGACATAATATCTGAATGAATTGTTGGTCTTAAGACTTATTCCAAGCACTAAGGTAATGAACAAATGGTTACTATTGATTCCATTTTTCTACCCTTAACTCGTATTTCCGCTTATTGAAGGGCCATAAATCAATATTAAAACTCCCTTCCAGCTCTTCCTCCAGCTCTGCTGGCATGAAATCTTCGTAAAAATTGATCCCCGTAAGGGCCTCTACCTCATCAATAGAAACGGCAAACTTAAAGAGTGGGTCATAGTTGACTTCATTGTCTAAAATAAAACCTATACCCTTTTTCTCTGGATCATCAAGGTCCAATATCACCTTGTAGTAAGCCGCCGGAATAGCCACTTGGTTGTCTTTACCAATATACCCCTTGGGTTCTTTGCTCAAAACTGGGCCGGATACAATGTAGAGACGCTTGAACTTCTTGGCCCAATCCCGAGTCAATTCCTCCAATTCCCGCCAGATTCCCTGGTTGAAATTTCTTGACTGCGGACTGATGTTGCTCATCAGAAAAGTTTCGTCCATGGCCACCGCATCGTAAGCCATATCCGCCGCAGGCACCATGTGTCCACGGTCGTAGCCCGACCCTCGGTAGTCATCAGGCGTTGCACTCCCCTCGCGTATCGCGGGGTCAGGTCGAAAATTGTCCTCACGCTCCGTCCACGGCTTGATCAGGTTATCGTAAGTAAGCACATAGGCCACCCAATCCGCTTGCTCATAATCATCATTGTAGCTTAGCGTGTAGTGCTTATAATGATAAACCTCCGAACCCCTCACATCAGAAGGTAAGAAATGCTCTTCACCAACGTAAGCACTCGGTTCATCAGCTTCCTCAATAAGAGCTGCCCCTTCTCCTGAGAAAAAGCTGAAAAGAAAGTACAAGCCACCGACAATAGCTCCAAAAATCCCCACTTTTGCGATCATACCGCCGCTTTCTTTCGCCTGATTGGCATGATTACGCCGCAATTTAGCCATGAATTGTTGATTGAATGAGGCGTAAAAATACAAAAAGTTGATTAACTGCTATTAACATCCTTCAATTTGGTGGCAAATTATTTCCTTACAATCCCTCATATGGTTCAAAAAAAATCCTTATGTGCCTCATGTGGTTTAATTATCCCCCCCTCACTGCTGCTTCACCTCCACAATCTCCACCCGCCGTTCCCGGGCCGCTGCGGGGCTGTAAATAGAAAGCCGCTCTCCGGCCCGCTCGTCTTGTGCGCTGGCAGCTGCGCGGGTTTCCCCAAAAGAAACTTCAGAAATCACCAGCTGCCCGCTCTCCAGATATGGCAACAGTATCCCCGAACGCCAGCTTTGGAAGTGGTTGCGTACCGCACTCACGCGGCGCTGGCCTAGCAGAAGGTTGTAATCTCCCTTTGCGCGCGGACTCGTGTAGCCTTTCAAGAAAATCTCCACTTTTTGTGCTGCTTCCAGTTGCTCCAGCAAGATGGCAGAAAATAGCTCCAGCCTTTCGTAACCTTCTACCACTTCTTTTTCAAAAAACAAAGCCACGGCGTCCTGTTCTTCTTCATTCTCAGCGTATTGCTCGTAGTAAATGTCTTCCCTTTTCAGGTAATTGAAATAGGTTTCCGAATAATCGAGTTCCGTAACGGATTTGCGCGTACGCGGATTGGGGTGATCATTGTCGTAAAACAAGGTCAAGGGTAAAAAGTCTTCCAAGGTCCGGAAAATAGGATGCGTGGGAGTGGTCGGTTCAGGCTGAAGGGGGGGGATCTCTACGATCGCTGCCGTATCTGTAGGCGCAGGTGGTGGTGGAGGCACCAGATTGGCTTTGAAAATGTCTGGACAGCAATTTTTTGTGTCAGGATCTAAGTAACGCCCGCCAGGGCGGTTGGAGCTGAAATATGCGGAATCCTCCTTGGTGAAAAACGGATAAGTATCATCGTAACTGGAGTTGATCGCAAGCCCTAAATTTTCTACCGTTCCCCATTCACCATTCCCCAAATAAGGCACTTTCACCAAATCATACCCACCAAATCCCGGTGGCCGATTGGTACTAAAGTAAAGGGTTTGCGAAGCGGCGTGAAATTGAGGGCTTATTTCTCCGTAAGGGGTGTTCAATGCAAGGATTGGCCTCGGCTTTTCCCACTTGCTATCACCAACGGGCAGTGGCACCTGCCAAAGATCAAAATCACCACTCCCGCCAGCTCGCTTGCTCACAAATAAAAGGTATTCTTGCTGTGCAATACTGTCCCACATCAACGAGGGTTGGGTGGCAGTAGCCGAAGGAGCATTGATCTCGGCGGGTAGTACTGTAAATTCTCGTTTCCAGCGTCCACGACTGTCTTTTTCGCGTACGTACAACTGGCAACTGATGGCTGCTCCTTCCGTGAATTGACACCGATTGAAAAACATCAATTGCTTGTCACGACTAATCGCGGTATGGGCGGTGTGGAGCGTATCTTCATTGAAGCCACGGCTCATCACCCGCCCCCGGCGATCATCGCGGGAGAACATGACTTTACTGATTTTGCGTGCAGGTTCGTACTTGTCGTCTTCTTTGTCGTAACTATAGGAAGTGTAATACAGCGTATCCCCGGATTTCCACGCTCCAAATTCACCGTAAGGAGAGTTGATACGGCGTGGTAGACGCTCCAATGTCCATTCTTCCTCCAGGGTTTGTTCTTGGGCCCAGCTTGCGCTCAGCAATGCCGCGCGGGCTTTCTCTTGTTGCTGGGCACTCCCCTTACCCGTGGCGATAAAAGCATTTAAGGCTTCCGTTGCTTCCTGGTATTTCCCCTGGCTTTGGTAGCTAAGTCCCAGCCCCAACCAGACCGTCGGGTACTGCTGGATAGCATTGCCTTTGGTGAGTGCCAGATAATGTTCTTCCGCAGCTTCGTAAGCCTGAAAAGCAAGCGCCGCTTCTGCCAAACGGAATTCGATATCCGGGGCTGGTTTTCGCTCCAGTGCTTGACGAAAATAATGCAGCGCTGTGTAATAATCCTCCTGCACCATCGCCTGATCGCCTTTTTTCAAGAGTGCAGCTGGACGCTGGGCTTCCGCCCAAAAGCCAACCAACAATAAAGCAATCAGCAACAAACTTTTACTAAGCATTGGTCTAGACAGTGGGCGACGAGAAGTAGGGAGCATACGGTTTTCTTTTGTGAAACGGGCGCTAAAAAATAGGGCAAGATTTGAATTCTTCCGGCGGTCGAGCTTGCATCATATAATAATGCAATGCCAATTCCAGTCCTCCGCGCCCATTGGTAGCAGTTTGAAACCCTGAGGTATTGATATCGTAGCTCAGGCCAAAAAGCCATTGTTGATAACGGGCTTCGAGGTTAAGGATCAGTGCATCTTGAAAACGATAATTCAATCCGGCTCCCAACCCCAAATCGCTACCTTTGTAAGGCATATGATAACGGGCACCAGCACCCAATAATATTTCCTGATAGGCTCCTTGTCGGAAAAAATGATGAACAGCTGTAAAGTCCCAATCTTCATTTAGCTCCAGCTGCCCAAAAGCGTAGAACCTGGCCCAGATTGGTACTTTTATGCCTGTGGTGTTGAAAAAGGTAAGTTCAGGACCATTGAGGTGAGAAGCAGCGACACCAGTGTTCAGTTCACTACGACTACGTGGATCGTGAGCCTGGTAGTTGAGGCCTGCTACTAGCGAACTTAAGCCACTTGATTGTTGTCCAAACTGCTCGCCGGTATTCTGATTGGGATCAAAGAACTCGCCGTTGTACTGGTCGCCAAACTGCAACTGTTCCGGCAGGAAGGCGCGTTGCCCAAAATCAAAACCCACGCCAGCACTCAGCTGGTGAACATCCGTCAGGGGTAGCACATAGGAAGCTCGCAAACCGATTTGCGTCCACGACAATTTACCGTCGCCGGCCTGATCATACATCAGTACGCCCCCTACACCCAGCTTTCCTACTGGCAATTTGAGCTGGTGCAATTTTTGATCATAAAAAGCTGAAAAGGTCCGGTAACTCACAGGCACAGATGACCATTGTTCTTTCCATTGGCCACCAACACGCGTATCCCACTTGCTCGATGCCGTCAGTGCCGGATTCATCTGCAAGGGCGCCAACCATGATTGCGAGAAGTGAGGATCCTGCGCCTTTAAGCCAAGGTATAAGCCAAGAGAGAGTATACAAAGAAGGAAACGAGGATACATTTTGGTCTGCATGCTACTTCGGGGTACTGGGTGCGGCGACAAAGTACTTAGCACAATGTACCAAGTACCCAAATTACCATGACAAAGTAAGATTTTTGCCCCAGATGCCCAAATGTAAGCTGCTGATTAAGCAGGCAAACGGAAGCCATCCGCTAATAAGTCGCCATACTCGTCAAGATTATCCTTCATAAACTTGGCAATAAACGGGCAATAGGGTTTGATTTTCAGGCCATGCTCGCGGGCGTAGTTCATGGCGTAGGTCGCCAAGGCCTCGCCGATGCCTTGCCCGCCAATGGCTTCGGGGACGACCGTATGGGGGTAGACAATGAAATCCTTACGCAGGAGATATTCGGCAAAACCAGTTTCCCCATCTACCGTAATTTCAAAACGGTGCTCCTCTTCGTTATTAACAACTTGATCGATCCAATTCATCAGCCTTATTTTTAGCGGTTAACAGTAAGGCCTCCCATTTAGTTTTACCTCCAAGCAAAGGAAATCACCTGCACCACCCCAGCAGGCACCTTAAACCGTTCATCAAGCCGATGCCCTACAATCCAAATCAATCGCCCATCTCCATTAATGAGTAGAGGCACCGCTTGCCGTTGGATGCGGTCGATCTTGTTGTTGACAAAAAAATCCTGCACTTTCTGGTGCTTCCCCCCCATCCCTAAGGGGGCAAAGGCGTCTCCCTCTCGCCAAAAACGCACCTGCAAAGGCCAAACGAGTTGGCTAGGATCTACATAAACCAAGGATGGCGTATTTGTGAAAGTTGCGGGAACGGGGGCCAGCGTTTGGGTAAGCATATACGCATTCGTGAATTGAACCAAGCCTTGGTCCTCCGGCCAGAGAATGCTTAGCGTTGGATCATAACCAGCAGGGATGGCTTGCAATATAATTTCTGCTGCTTGAATCAGTAATTGGTGTGTTGAGGATTCAAGCAAACTCCCCGGAGAAGCGGTTAATACTTGGCGTGTCTGCTCTTTAGAAAAACCATAAGGCGCGAAGAGCTCCCAGCATAGCGTAGGCGCCACAGGATGTTCACGCAAAGCAGTTAGCAGTACGGTAGCTTTTGCCCCTTCCCACTGAAACAATGCTTCACGGTATTGAGCAAGCCGCTCTTCGTACAACACCAGCATCTCTTCCAATTGCTGAAAATTAGTAGCAGAACGATCGGCTAAATCTGGCGTCACCTCATAAAGCGCTGGTAAAACGTGGTGCCGGAAATAATTGCGGCGGTACTTGTCCTCCGCATTGCTTTCATCTTCCCGGAAAGCAATTTGATGCTTTTGTTGATAAGCCTCTATTTGCTGGCGGTTCACGCCTAGCAAAGGGCGCCGGATATTATCCCTCTTTGCTTTCAATCCTACCAATCCTCTCCAACCCACACCACGCGTAAAGTTGAGCCAAAAGGTCTCTAAACGATCATCCAGGTGGTGCGCCGTCAGGAGATAATCATATCCCTCCTGCTCGATGGTTTCCGCAAAGTAGGCATAACGCAAATCGCGGGCTGCTACTTGTATAGCGCACTTATGCTCCGCTGCATAAGCTTTGGTAGCAAAGCTTCGACTAAAAAAGGGCAAGCCCAACTTATTCGCGTGTTTTTCTACAAAAAGCTCATCTTCGTCAGAAGCTCCTGCCCGTAATTGGAAATTGCAATGAATGACGCCTGGCCGGTAGCCCAGCTCATAAAGAACATAAAGTAACACCATGGAATCCATCCCCCCACTTACCGCTAAAAGCAGTCGATCCGTCGGCGAAAAAAGCGCTTTTTCGCGGATAAAGGAGGTAATGAGATTCAGCAATGTGCTCACTTTAGATAAGTTAATAGTACATTTCTTTTGAGTGTGCTACCAATAACGAGAAGCTCTGTCAAACCTGGATAGAACACAGATTCAACGGATAAAACAGGATTTTCACAGATTTAAAAACCGTGTAAATCCGTCAGATCTGTTGAATCCGTGGCCTATCCTGTTTCTAGTTTTTTTTAGTGTGACTAAAATCATCACGTCTATTTACCATCAGATTTTACCCTCTACTAAGTACCTAATACCGTGAAGTTTCACTTCCCACTACTTGTTATCCTTCCGCTTGATAACTGGCAGCGTTTTTACTACCATCAAAATCGTTTGCGGCAAGCGTTCTTCCACCAATACCATCTTGCCCAGCTTGAGGCTTTCCAGGGTCAATTCATCGTAATGACGAATGGTGATAGTTTCCAAACCACGGTTGATGTTTACCTTGAAGTCTTTTTCCAAGGCTTGCGCAAAACGATCCACTTTGTCGTCAATGTCATTGAAGCATACATTGAAGCTCAGTGCCGTATTTTGCATCATGTTCACCTGTAGTCGCAAGTCGGTAATGACTTTAAACATACGGTTGATATGGTGCTCAGCAACGAAGGAAAAGTCACGGGCCGAAATAGTACACAAAGCCTGTTCTTTTTCGACCGTCACCATCGGTGGGTATTTGTCGACGATCTCGTCAGAAATCACAGTACCACCTCCCGCTGGATCAATAAACGATTTGACGTACAGTGGTATGTTCTTGTTTTGCAGCGGCTTGATCGTCTTGGGGTGAATCACTTTGGCTCCGTAGTAAGTCATCTCAATGGCTTCCCGATAAGAGAGCACATCCAGCTTGGTTACGTTCTCAAACAAGCGCGGATCGGCCGTGAGCACCCCTGGTACATCCTTCCAGATATACATACCTTCGGCATCGAGGCAGTAGCTGAAAATAGCGGCGGTATAATCCGAGCCTTCCCGCCCCAGTGTGATGGAAAAATTCTCCGTTGTGCTACCTATAAATCCTTGCGTAATCACAAAACCGCCTTGGTCCAGCAAGGGTAAGGCGTGGCGGCGCGCCCGCTCTTCGGTTTCTTCCCATTTTACCCAACCTTCGCGAAAGATGTCGTCAGTAAGCACTACATCACGCGCATCCAGCCAGTGCGTAGGCAGGGCTTCGGCATTCAAGAAAGCAGCCATAATCTGCGAAGAGATCAATTCCCCTACGGGTACAATCTGGTCGTAGATATAATCGTAGTTTTCGTGGGGATCTTCTTCCAACACCCATTCTACGGCTACCAGGTGATCGTTGATCTGATCGTAAACAGGATGGTCTTCTCCTAGCAACTCACGCGTAATGTCGTAATGTCGTTTACGAATAGCATTAAGCCTTTCCATGGCCAGCGCCTGATCACCACTTTGGTGAGCGCCCACCACATCTTCCAATTCATTGGTGGTACCACTGGTAGCGGAAGCAACAATGATCAATCTTTCTCCGGCATAGTTGCGAAGGATATTTGCTACGTTTCTCATCGCAGCGGGGTCTTTCAAGGAAGCTCCCCCAAACTTAAAAACTTTTAATTCTTTCTTCACGCGGCGTTCAAATAAATGGGACACAGTATGCCCCCGGTCTCAAAATGCTGCAAAGATAATGGGTTTAAAAACAATGATCATGCTTTTCCTGAGGACGAATTCCGAATTTGCGGACGGGTTCTTACCACTTAGTGGGTTTTGAACCACATAAGGCGCCTAAGGGCAGCTAAGATTTTTGTTTTTTTCACGTAGGGTTGCCCTTAATGTCGTCAACTTAAGACACCCTACGCATATTCATTGGGTATTTGTGCTTATGTTTTCGCTTTCGTGCATAGCTCCTTCCGGGCCTGACTGGCTCTTTATATCTTCGGATCAATCCGATCATTCTTTTGTAGAACTGTTCGTAGTCTTCCTGCCCCATCATAAATTTAGGGAGCTCATTTTTAATCAATCCTAGGGCTACGGATTTATTGATTTGATAGTGATACTTATTATTCTTTCCGAGTTGCTCTTTGTCCAATTCTTCCTGAGCGTCATTGATCAAAAGTTGGGCAATGTTGGAGGCTAGTGTTGCTGCCTGCCATTCCTGGCGGATGCCTTCTGGATACTTTGCTGCAAAGTTTTCTATTTCTGTTTTGTTTTTGTCAAAATCAATTGAGGTTTCTACCCCCCATCTTTGGTTGTACAGATCAGATAACTCATCATTTGATACCTCTTCCTCCGATAAGGAGGTAATCAGATATGCCTCTTTACCAGATTCTGCTTTGGCTCTATAAATCCTTACATCTATAAAATCAGGAAAATCAGAAAACTCTTGGATAAACCCCATCCACTTTAGCTTCTTTTTGCGTCCATATTTAGTCATATCTAAACGCAAGTTGGCATGATCCTCATCAGATGCAATAAATGCTTTGACTTCAGTACAATAATCTTTTTTGCATCTAAATAAAAAAGATACACCACTGTTATTCAATTTGTTAAACAGCCAGAATGCAGGATAGGCCATGTCTGCCAACAATATCACAGGAGCTTCGATTTTGGGTAACAACCATTTTTTTATCTCCTCCCAGTTTTGTGCAAACATATTTATTTCTGCTGCTTCATACTCATATAATTGTGTCTGCACGCTCAACCTATTAAGCACATCCCATACTTTTATGCACCTAGCCAAGCATTTAGGTTGATCACTCATTCCATTGTCCATCATACTAAATTCTGCTACTATTTCTTCCGTCCAAGGAAGATGAAAATCCGTGCCATCGCTGGATAACAGTAAATACTTTTCTTTGTATAAATGATAGTTACCTATACTATAAAAATTACTGACAAGTAACTTATTGAGGTGCTTAAAGGCTGATACCTTTAGCTTGTATCGCGCTTTGCTAAAAGCTTGTTTACTCACGACTGATTTGCCAAAACGCTGTAAAAATTTACTGATCTCAACTCCCAGACTTTTACTCACGTTGTTGACCAATATCAATATCGTTGTCGCCATCGTCAGCACCCTATTTCGACTAAAGGCCTTGGCGTTGACCTTGTGGCACCTAGCAAATTCTTCATTTCGTAGCTCTTCTTCCAAAATAGACAGTATTTTTTTGGTCCGATTCATCTTTAGCTTTATTCTAATATACCTTAAGTTGACGACATTAAGGGTTGCCCTGAGCTGCAGCGTGCGGATGATTTCCTACATTCGGTCAATGACAAACCTTTACACCTTTCCATCACTTACACCTTTCCAACTTTAAAAAGGGCACTTAAATTATAGAATAAAATTCCGCCAAGGCGCAATTATGCAACATTTTTATATTTTTACGTTCGATTTGACAACCATTTTAACGCCCTTGGGAAAGTGATGCTTTCCACCAGATAACTAAACGACCAATGACACAAGCCATCCGGGATGCCATCGAGCTCCTGTTAGTAGGCATGACCACCGTAGCGCTGGTTCTGGGACTCGTCGTCCTGGCTGGTCGCTTGCTTATCCAGCTCGTCAACCGTACGACGCCTGGTGGGAATATTGAAAAAAAATCCTATCCTTCCACCACTTCTCCAACGATTGATCCGGCTATTGTAGCGGTCATTACTGCCGCGGTAGAAGTGAGTACCTCAGGCCAGGGGACGATTCAGCAAATAGATCCTCTTCAATAATTCGTATGAAAAAAGAAATTAAGCTTTGCCTTGTCTATCGCGACATGTGGCAATCCTCGGGTAAATATATGCCTAGGGTGGATCAGTTAGTGCGCGTAGCGCAGCCGATTATCGATATGGGCTGTTTTTCCCGGGTCGAAACCAATGGGGGTGGTTTTGAACAAATTTGCCTACTCTACGGCGAGAACCCCAACAAAGCCGTCAGGGAATGGACCCAACCTTTCAACGATGCAGGCATCCAAACCCAAATGCTGGAACGCGGACTGAATGGCATCCGGATGAGCCCCGTTGGGGCTGATGTCCGACAACTGATGTTTAAAGTCAAGAAAAAGCAAGGTACCGATATTGCCCGTTCTTTTGATGGCCTCAACAACCCGCAAAACCTGGCCCTTTCGTTTCAATATGCTCACGAAGGTGGCATGGTTGCGCAAGGGGCGCTTTCCATCACCCACTCCCCTCTGCATACGGTAGATTACTATATCAAGCTGGCCGATCAGTACATTGAGCTGGGGGCCGAAGAGATCTGTATCAAGGACATGGCAGGCGTTGGTCGCCCGGTTTCTATTGGCAAAATGGTCAAAGGAATTAAAGAACGCCACCCAAATATATTGGTTCAATACCACGGGCATTCAACACCAGGATTCTCAGTAACCTCCTCGCTGGAGGCCGCTCGCGCTGGAGCAGACATCATTGATGTAGGCATGGAGCCCCTCAGTTGGGGTACCGGGCATGCCGATTTGCTCACCATCCACGCGATGTTGATAGATGCTGGTTTTAGTGTACCCGACGTCAATACCGAGGCCTACATGGCCACGCGTAGCATGACCCAGGAGTTTATCGACGATTTTCTGGGTTACTACATCAATCCCCAAAACCGTTTCATGAGTAGCTTACTCATCGGCCCTGGCTTACCCGGTGGCATGATGGGAAGCTTGATGGCTGACTTGGAGAAAAACCTGGAAGGCCTGAACAAGTGGCTGGTAAAAAATGGGCGTGACGCCATGACCCAGGAACAATTATTACTAAAACTCTTCGATGAAGTAGAATATGCCTGGCCGAAACTGGGCTATCCACCACTGGTAACGCCTTTCAGTCAGTACGTGAAAAATGTGGCCTTAATGAATGCTATTCAACTGATCAAAGGCAAGGAGCGCTGGTCAATGATCGACGAAAACACCTGGGGCATGCTACTGGGCCGATCCGGTCAATTATTAGGAGAATTGGGAGATGACATCAAAAACCTAGCCGCTGCTCAAGATCGCGAGTTCTATACCGGCAACCCACAGGATTTATACCCTAACGCCCTGCCCGATTACCGACAAAAGATGAAAGAAAAGGGCTGGGATACGGGTACCGATGACGAAGAGTTGCTCGAATACGCTATGCACCCCGGACAATACGAAGCTTTTAAATCTGGTGCTGCAAAAGCAAGGTTTCAGGAAGACTTGGCTAAGCGAAAAGCAGGTACTAGCGCCGCAAAAAGCACGCCTACTCCCCCACCGGTCGCCAATGCACAACCCAAGGAGATGACCATCACCGTCGACGGCAAAGCCTATCGGGTAGCGGTGGACTACGGAACAACCAAGGATAATACACCTGCTGTCAATCAAGGAAGCCCCCCAAGTGCACCTCGCCCTACCCCAGCTCATAGCACGCTTAAAAGCATTGTGGCCCCTCTGGAAGGTAAGTTTCTACTCACGAAAGACAGCTCCGAAAAACCCATCTCCGTTGGTGATGTCCTCAACATTGGAGATACCGTAGCGTATATCGAATCCATGAAAGTCATCAACGCCATTACCGCTGACCAGGCTGGCGTGGTGGTGGAAATCGTGGGCCGGCACGGAGAGGATATTGAAGAAGATGAAGTCATTGTGCGCTTAAATTAGGATCCATGGATTTTTTCTATAGCCTCTACGAAATGAGCGCCCTGGGCGAGATCATTGCTCAGCCAGGAATTTTGCTGATGCTCGCATTGGCATTGTTGCTGCTCTATTTAGGGATTTACAAAGGATACGAGCCCTTGCTGTTGATTCCCATTGGCTTCGGTGTTTTGTTGGCGAATATCCCGGGAGGGAAGATGGCAGTGATGACCATTGCCGAAGATCCCGAGATCGCCAAATTGAGTTTGCTCAAGCTGACGGAAAAGTATGGTATTATGAACCTGCTGTACTACACCCTCATCAAAAGTGGCTTGTTGCCGCCGCTCATCTTTTTAGGAGTGGGGGCCATGACCGACTTTGGACCCATGCTGCGCAACCTGAAACTGGCTTTTTTTGGTGCGGCCGCCCAATTGGGCATATTTACAGTCTTGATTGGAGCCATCCTTTTAGGATTTACACCGCAGGAAGCGGGTGCCCTGGGCATCATCGGAGGAGCGGATGGGCCGACAGCCATTTACACCAGCATCGTTTTGGCGCCTCAATTGTTGGGACCCATCGCCATTGCGGCCTATAGTTACATGGCCTTGGTGCCCGTAATCATACCCCTTGTCGTTCGATTTACGGTCAGTGATAGCGAGTTGAAGATCAACATGAAGGAACAAGACCGTTTGTACCCCAATCGCTATGAAATCAAAAACATGCGACGGGTAAAAATCCTTTTTCCCATTATTTTAACCATCCTGGTGGCCATCATTGTGCCGGCGGCAGCACCCTTGCTGGGCCTGTTGCTCTTTGGCAACCTGATCAAGGAAGTAGGCTCCAGCACCAATCGGCTTTTCGTAGCGGCCTCGGAGACCATCATGAATGCGGCCACCATCTTCCTGGGTCTCTCCATCGGTGCCACCATGACCGCCACCACCTTCCTCGACGGCCAAACCCTTTTGATTATCGCCGGCGGATTCCTGGCTTTTGCCATTTCTATCTTCGGAGGGATCGCTGCCGTCAAGATTCACAACTTGTTCGTTACCAAAAAGATCAACCCACTTATTGGAGCTACTGGTTTAAGTGCGGTACCAATGGCCTCCCGCGTCGCCAATGAAATCGCTCTCAAGCACGATCCTCGCAACCACATCCTCCAATACGCCATGGCTAGTAATATTGCTGGTGTCATCGGCTCGGCCGTAGCTGCCGGGGTTTTGATTGCTAAATTGGCGGGGTGATGGAGGGGTTGGACGGGTGGACGGGTGTAAAAGTGTAAGGGTTTTACCATCTATGCAGTTACTCAACAAACTATGCTTAGTAATCTTTGGATTCGTTATGCTGATTGGCTTGATGAAAACTAGCTTTAACCTCAGACACAAATTCAATCTTTTCAACTTATTCGTCGTGGGGCTAATCATTGGGAGATTTTTATTGGATCTATTTCCTAATAGTGTTTAAGAACAGGCAAAATGTGGCAATTCCCTAGCAAGAAGCTCAAAACAACCTTTACCCCCTTACACATAGGCAGTACAATCTGATGGCCTGAGACGCTTTTAGGCCTGTGTTCACGACCCACCCTCTAACTCCCTCCCTTATAATGGAGGGAGAACTTGAAGCACATAAAATATTGATTATGAAATGATTTCATTCATACACGAAAGCCCCTCGCCTGCTAGGGAGGGGTTGGGGTGGGTCGTGAATTCACGCTAAAACCGTAACGTGTATATCACGCTAGATTGTACAACCTACCTTTACACTCATCCAACATTTACACCTTGCATTTGAAATAATTCCGACTTCCTCCCGACACCTCGGGATCCCACTTCCGACTTTAATCAACACCCTCCACCTACCACTCCTTAGCTAAAATCTTCAGCCCTTCCCTTACCGTCAATGGGGGCAAAACGTGCTGTTCTATAAAGGTGGCGACCTGCCGGGGGGCTATTTTTGAATACTGTCGCAAAGCCCAGCCAGCACCTTTTTGCACAAAAAACTCCTTGCTATCGGAGCGACTGAGGATGTAATCAAACAAGCGTGTTTCGTTGGTTTTATGCTTGTAATGGAGTTGGAAAATAATGGCGGAGCGTTGCAACCAGATGTTCTCGGAATTGATCCAGCGCTCGGTGACCTCGCGCGTTAGGTCCTCCTTATCAAGCATAATGGCTGCGGCCAGATGTGGAGCCAACCAGTCGACCGTATCCCACCAGGAAGTGGTGAGTATCAAGGTCTCTATTGTAGGCAACATAGATTCGGGCAGCTTCTTTTTTAACGGTACAAGTATATCGCCCAAAACATATTGAAGCTCACGCGGTGTATTTTTCGCGAAACACAACTTAGCCAACTTATCCCAATCCGCTATTGGAGGCCTTCCGAATTCTTTCAAAACACCCTTGACGATCTCTTTCCTAATCGGGGCTTTTACCCCTAAGAACGTAAACTGATCACGCATGTACGCCGCCATTTGCTGTGCACGCTCCGGATCAGCGGCAATTTGCAGGCGTTCCATAATAATGTTCACAAAGGCATTGATATGCATAATTACAATTTGTCAGTACGTGTTGTTCTCCTCCGATCTTTTCCCTGAATATATCAACCCCGAGCAGCTTCATGCTGTCTATCAATAACTCATGAGAAAAGCGTTTTTTTAGTCTATCACTTTATTGTTCTTAGCTCCTGAAAGGTAATAAAAAACTCTTTTTTTACACAAACAACCACCAAAACCCTACAAATTGTGTTAGCGTTTATAAATTTCCTACTTTAGCACCCTAATTTTTCTTTATCATGAAACCACTCGCCGAGCGCATGCGTCCGCGTCAATTGGAGGATTACGTAGGGCAAGATCACCTGGTAGCTCCCGGAGCCGTTTTAGAGCGTGCCATTCGTTCGGGGCGCTTGCCTTCTTTTATTTTGTGGGGTCCTCCTGGCGTAGGAAAAACCACCTTGGCCAAGATCATCGCCAACGAATTGGATATTCCTTTTTTTACCCTCAGTGCCATCAACGCTGGCGTAAAAGATATTCGGGAAACCATTGAAAAGGCTCGCCGTACCCAGTTTTTCGACCAGCCGAATCCGGTGTTGTTTATAGATGAGATTCACCGTTTTAGCAAGTCTCAGCAAGACAGTCTGCTGGGGGCCGTTGAACAAGGCATTGTCACCCTGGTAGGTGCCACTACAGAAAACCCCAGCTTCGAAGTCAATGCAGCTTTGCTTTCGCGTGCTCAGGTTTATATCCTCAAGGAGCTTGGCGCGGAGGATCTGAAGACCATGGTAGACAAAGCACTCAAAGAAGACGAGTACCTGAGTAAACAAGCCATTGAAGTGAAGGAGTACGAGGCCATGCTCCACCTCTGCGGTGGCGACGGAAGGAGGCTTTACAACATCCTTGAACTGGTTTGCAGCGAGGTTCAGCCCGGCGAAAAACTTGTTATTGACAACGAGCTTGTTCGTAAACGCGTACAGGAAAACATGACCCGCTTTGACAAGGGCGGCGAACAACACTACGACATTGCCAGTGCCCTGATCAAAAGCATCCGCGGTAGTGACCCCAATGCCGCTGTTTACTGGCTTGCGCGCTTGATTGAAGGGGGCGAAGATGTGAAATTCATTGCGCGTCGGTTGATTATTTCGGCTTCTGAAGACATTGGCTTGGCCAACCCTAATGCTTTGTTGATGGCGACAACAGCCTTCCAGGCTGCCCAGGCCGTAGGCTTTCCCGAATCTCGTATCATCCTCTCTCAGGCGGCAGTTTACCTGGCAACCTCCCCAAAGAGCAACGCCAGTTACCTGGCTATCAATCAAGCACAGCAGACGGTAAAAGAAACGGGTACCCTTGGTGTCCCACTCCACTTGCGCAATGCTCCCACCCGACTGATGAAAGATCTGGATTACGGTGTGGGCTACAAATACGCCCACGATTATCCCGGTAATTTTATTGAACAGGAATTCCTGCCGGAAGAAATCAAGGGGAAAGCATTTTATAAGCCTCAGAACAACCCTGCTGAAAAGAAAATATGGCAGCAGCTGGCTGCTTGGTGGAAGGGGAAGTATGGGTATAAGTAAGGTGATTTTGCCTTTATGGGGTATATAAAAGTCAGCTTTACACCAGGCAAAATTCACCGTACAAAGTACGGGGTATAAGGTATAGGGATTTGATTTTGCCAAAGTCGATCTTTCCACAGAGGGGATAGGACTTACTTCCCACCCCTTTAAATATCGTCCTTTCAGGACTTGGCTTACACGGTTTCTTGACAAGAAAAAGCGTTATCTACTGACATTCAGTAAATAACGCTTTTTTCTGCATCATAAAAATGCTGCGGCTAGTAAGCTCAAAGTCATCAATTTCTTAATTTCCGACTTCCGACTTCGCACTCCCGACTTTTCTTCTCTACCCTTGCTTGTGCTTACGGATAGCTTCCGTCAGGCGTGGTACCACATCAAAAAGATCGCCTACGACACCGTAGTCAGCCGCCTTGAAAAAGGGAGCTTCCGGGTCCTTGTTGATCACAACGATGGTTTTTGAACTATTGACCCCTGCCAAATGCTGGATAGCACCGGAGATACCGGCAGCAATGTACAGATTGGGGCGGATAGCGATACCCGTTTGTCCAACGTGCTCGTGGTGAGGGCGCCAACCCACATCCGATACCGGACGAGAGCAGGCAGTAGTAGCACCGAGAACCTCGGCCAATTCTTCGATAATACCCCAGTTTTCCGGGCCTTTCATTCCACGACCAGCAGATACTACCAGTTCAGCTTCAGGCAGTGGTGTGACGCCTTCCATGCGTGATACATCTTTCACGGTGATGCGACTTGCAGGTACAGCAACATCTAATGCGCTTACACCAACTTCTTCCGCCACAACTACCGGAGGAATAGAGTTGCCGGTAACCGATACCAATTTCACATCAGAGGTGATGGCAATATTGGCAAATGCTTTCCCTGAATATACAGGTTTACGTACCGCAAATACACCGCCTTCGTTGGTAGGAATCGCATTGGCAGCTGGTACAGAACCCGCATTGAGTCTGGCTGCTAGACGGCCTAAAATAGACTTACCGGTAGAGGTGTGACTCATGATCACCACCTTGGCACCCAACTTTTCAACCGCCGCTGCAATCACTGCTGCGTATACTTGGCCGTCTAATTGGTTAAGGCTATCAGCTGCTACATGGTGAACCTTGGCAGCACCATATTTTCCTAAAACACCAGCACCATCGGCCTTACCCAGCACGATGGCTTCACAGGTAACACCCAGCACTTCAGCAGTTCGGTAACCATAAGTTACTGCTTCGAAAGCTGCTTTTTTGAATGTTCCGTTTACACTTTCGGCAAATACTAGAACCATGATTTTATATTTTCTTTCCCGAAGGAATATGCTTTAAAATGGATTACAATGAGCGCGATCTGATCCCTTTAGATCACCTTGGCTTCTTCGCTCAGCAAGCGCACCAATTCGTCCATGTTTTCTGGATCAACCAGTTTTACGGCTGACTTCTCCGCTGGGAGGTCGTATTTCAGGACTTTGGTGTGATTGGTTGTGGCGGCGGGTGCTACCACATTCAATGGCTTACGCTTAGCCATCATGATTCCTTTCATGTTTGGAATCCGTTGTTCGGCAAGACCTTTGGCTGCGCTGAGTGCAAATGGCGTAGCTACTTCGAGCGTTTCTTCTCCTCCCTCAATATCGCGGGTAATGGTAGCGGTATTGCCCGCCATTTCTAGCTTGGTAGCAAAAGAAATAAAAGGCATATCCAACAACTCTGCGGTCATTGCACCAACTTCAGAACCGTTGTAATCAATGGTTTCTTTACCGAAGAATACGATATCGAAGTTATTTTCTTTCGCGTAGGCCGCGATTTGCTGCGCGACATCCAGGCTACTCTCCCCTTCTTTATCGATACGTACAGCCTCGTCGGCACCAATGGCTAGTCCTTTGCGGATAACGGCATCATTGGCAGCAGGACCAACATTGATGATGGTTACCGTGCCGGTTCCCAAAGCTTCTTTGAGCTCCAGGGCACGAACCAGGGCGTACCATTCGTCGTAGGGGTTCATAATATATTGTACACCGCTCGTGTCGAGAGCGGTCTGATCACCATTAAAAGTAATCTTTGTGGTGGTCTCTGGCGTTTTACTGACGCAAACCAGTAATTTCATTTCTTATGAGGTTTTATTGAAGCACCGCAAATATAGTTAAATTGGACGCTAATTGAAACAGAGTTAGCGAATTTTCGCTAACTTGATTTAAAACATTTTTCCTTGCTATGAGTTCAGCTCGATTATCACAATTACTTTCTTTTTACCAAGATGCTCCCAATGACCCGTTCATTCTCTTTGCTTTAGCCAAGGAATACGAAGGGCTTGGACAGTTGGATACAGCACTTCAGCATTATTTAGAACTCAAAGAAAAGCAAGCTGATTACGTAGGGCTTTACTACCATCTGGGTAAACTCTATGAAGTTTTGCTGCAGCAAAAAACAGCATGGGACACTTATACGGAGGGCATGAAAGTAGCACGCAGCATCGGTGACCAACATGCACTCAGCGAACTTGCTGGTGCTCGCCTAAATCTTGGTGATGAAGAAGATTTTGAAGCATAAACTTTCTATCAAATTTCCGTATATTTGCCACCTGAGTATGTCTTAAGGATGAATTTATGCGTTTCACTACCTGAATCGCAACCAAAATTTGGTAAGGCTAAAGTTTAGTCTTTAAATCCATCGTCTACATGAAACCATTTTTTACTGTACTTTTCCTGACGCTCTACAGCATTTGCTGGAGCCAGAATTGCAATATCACAATTGATCTCAATCCCGAGGTCAACCTCTGTGCCCCCGGTTCAAGTGTTTTGATTCCTGTCATTTCTGGAAGCTATGAGTCTTTCACCTGGAGCCCAACAACAGGTCTTAGCGATCCTGATCAACTGATCACGACGGCCAATGTTACGGATTCTACGGTTTACACCTTAAGCGTTGTCAGCCTTTCGAATGACAACCTCATCACAAACGGTGACTTCAGCGCTGGCGACAGTGGTTTTACCAGTGATTATATTTACGGTACTGGTGGTGGCGTAGGCTTGCTGAGCAACGAGGGGCAATACGCCATTGCCACCAATGCAGGAACGACCCACAACCAGTTTGCCAATTGCAACGACCATACCGGTGGTGGTAACATGATGGTGGTAAACGCCAGTGGTGACGCCAGTAATATCTGGTGCCAAAACATTACCGTAGCTCCGAATACCGACTATTTCTTTAGTGCCTGGGTGACCTCGGTAACTTCGCAAAATCCGGCACAGTTGCAATTTTCGGTCAACGGCACCCAACTGGGTTCGCCCTTTAATGCGAGCGCTGCTACCTGCAACTGGCAGCAGTTCTCCGCACAATGGTCTTCTGGAGCTACCACTTCGGTGGAGATTTGTGTGGTAAACACCAATTTCACACCCGCTGGCAATGATTTTGCCCTGGATGACATTAGTTTCCAGGCATACTGTACCACTACCGCCAGCGTAGCGATCAATGTTACGGAACTGGTTTCCGAGGTGGTTGTCCCAAATCAAATTTGTGGAGCAGCATCTACCATTGATCCTGATAGCTACCTCTCTCCTACTGCCAACACCGGTGGCGTCTGGACTTTGGATGGAAATACGATTAACACCTTTAATCCTGCGACCTTGGCCAATGGAATTCATACGCTGGCGTACACCGTAGCTACCAATAGTTGTTCTTCCTCTTCCAATGGTCAGTTTACCATCGCCACGCCTCCAAATGCGGGTAGCTCTGGGGTTTTTACCACCTGCATTGCCCCTGGCAGCATTGCGACGGTAGGTTTGAGCACATTGCTCACCAACGAAGACCCCGGAGGGCAGTGGAGCTACTTCAGTGGTCCCAACACCGGAACACTCAACACCAATGGAGGACTTACCCAATTCATGACCAATCAGGCCGGCAACTACACCTATATATATGTAGCTAATGGCGGAGCGGCCTGTCCCAATGATACTACCTTCCAATCTTTCACGATCAACCTTAACCCAGTTGCTGATTTACCGGCAACGGCAACCCTTGATTGTATCGTCCGGGATTTCACCCTAACAGGGGCCAACACCAGCACAGGCAACAACATTGTTTACGAATGGTACCGGAATGGACTTTCATTGGTCAGTCAATTTGGCATTGGCCTTGAAGTAGATCAGCCAGGCACCTATCGCCTGGTCGTAAGAGATGAAAACACCAACTGTACCGCAGAAGCGACTACCCTGGTTGAAGATTTGAGTGGCGACTTCAATTTCTCTCTCGTGGCAATACCGGCCCCCTGTCTTGATCCAGACAACGGCCAGCTTTTGATCGAAAACGTTCAAGGCGGTACCCCTCCTTTTCTCGCCAGTATTGATGGGGAAAACTTTGTGCAAGTAGACCAATTTTCGGCATTAAGCCCCGGCAATTACACGGTACAGTTACAGGATGCCGGTGGTTGTGAAAGCAGCGAAGACGCCATCCTTCCTGCGCCGACCAACCCCATGCTCGAACTCCAATCTAACCAGGAGGAGATCATTACCCTGGGACAAACCGTAACCATTTCTGTCATCAGCAACCCTCCGGTAGAGCTTTTGGACACCCTTATTTGGTTTCCACCACTGCCAGATAGTTTGCAAGTAAGTAACAAGCAGTGGCTACTACAACCTGAACAAACGACCAACTACACCTTGCTCATTCGCGACCAAAACGGCTGCGAAGCCGAAGCCTCCCTCCTGGTCACGGTTCGCCCCGAAGGGGCCGTTTACATCCCCAATGCCATCTCTCCGAATGAAGATGGCAGCAACGATCGTTTTATCATCTACGATAAAGGATCAATTGCCAATATCGCTACCCTCCGTATTTTTGACCGATGGGGAGCATTGGTCTACGAAGCCAAGGACCTCGCGCCCAATAGTTCTGACCGAGCCTGGAATGGCCGCTACAATGGGGAATTACTCCCTTCTGGCGTTTACATCTATTCCGCAGAACTGATCTGGATCAACGGGACGAGTAGCCAGATTCAAGGGGATATTTCGATCGTTTATTAGTGCTCGTTCCGATGGCTCGGAACTCGCGGGAGTTTTCTCCCGATTCTCGGGATCACGGAGATACTCGCTCGCGCTCGTGAGGGGGTGCTCGCTGACGCTCGCGGTGGGGGTTCAACTAAAGCCTGTGGTTCCGTTTAATTTGGCGAGGTGTACGTATGGCCTCATGAAAAACAGTCTCCATCCTTAAAAAACTGCGAATCCCGAGGGATCGGGATGATCCCGAGAATCGGGAGAACACCACCGTGAGCGAAGCGAGCACTACCGTGAGTCCAGAGGAATCGGGACGAACACCTCCGTAAGCGAAGCGAACACAAATTCCCCCAACCAATACCACAATCCAGCAACATCTATTATCTTTGTAGTTTGAGAAAAGGAGATGAAAAGATGGAAATTCTGATTAGGGTTTCCTGAGGAAAAACGATATATGCCTTCATCGATATTAGCGCCTACCAATTTTAGCGCCGCCGAACTTGACGAATATCTCGCTCGAGGCTGGCGCCCATTAGGACAAAGAATTTATACCGCTGATTTTATCCAACTGGAGTTGGGCGAAATTTTTAGTGTCGTACCTACCCGACTTGCGCTGGCCACTCACCAGTGGCGGAAAAGTCAGCGCAAGCTATTGCGTAAGAACAATGGTATTTTTCGTGTAGAAATCCGCAGAGCAGAAATCACCAGGGAAAAACTTCGGGTGAACGAGCAATACCTTTTAGCCAACCCGACCAAGAGTATTGAAGAACTACATATCCACACCGAATTCGACGGACGGCGGATTTTCAATACCCTGGAATGTGCCGTTTACAAAGGGGAGGAACTCGTTGCCTTCAGCTTTTTTGACTGCGGACAAGACAGTGTATACAGCAAAGCTGGCATCTACCATCCAGCTTACAAGGATTACAGCCTTGGGACCTATACCATGTTGTTGGAATTAGAATGGTGCAAAAAAAACGGTATAAAATATTACTATCCTGGTTACATTTCTCCAGACACGCCTCTTTTTGACTACAAAGCTAAGATTGGTAATATAGATTTTTGGAGTCTACAAAGTAGACAATGGCTCCCCTACAGCACTTTTGATATTGCTAAACACGGCCCATTGACGCTTATCCTCGATCATACTGAGCAATTGCAGCATGGCCTTGAAAGTTTTGAGTACCGTGCGCCGCTGTACCAATATGTCTTTTTTGAAATGCAGATGATGCAAAAAGGGGTTTACAAACTCTTGGAGCAACCTTTCTTCTTGTTACTCCACTGTCCGGTAGCTCAAAAATGCTGGGTAGCCACTTACAACATTGACCTGGATGCTTACGAATGCTGGGCTTGTGATTTCAATCGGATGATCACCTTCTTCGAACAAGCTCCTAAAGGTCATCCGCTTTTCCGCTACGTTTTGGAGCTGAGGAAATTGTTATTTCGCACCGCTAGTGTGGCCGAGTACCTCCTAAAACTACAGGGGCACCTTCTCCCCCAGCAGCAAAATCTTTCTCCACGTGAATATTAGACTTGTTCTGCCGGGATCATTTCGGGGGCAAATCGCGCCTTATCTTCCCACACTGTGCCTTTTTTTAGTCGCTTAGCTGTGGCTAGGCTCCTAAAAAAAGGCTTCGCGTGGTCGATAATGCATCGATTTTCCCACCAAACTGCCCCGGCAGAACAAGTCTATTAGCTAGACTTTTCTACTAGCCTTATTAAAATCCCTCTACCTTCTACTCTAATCTTCTCAAGAAAAACCTGTTTCTTTGCCTGTCACACACTTGTCACACACTTGCCTTTATGAGTTTTTTTGCGGAAAAGCATTATCCTGAAGCCGTAGTTGGCACTTCTCTGGACGAATACCTGGCCAAAGGTTGGTACCGAATGGGGCAGTCTATCTTTACGACCCATTTTCTATGCTTCGGGGAGCAATTGTATTCCGCAATTTGGGTCAGGTTGTTGATGAGTAATCATGAATTCCGTAAAGGTCAGCGCAAATTGATGCGCCGGAATGCCGAACGTTTTTACATCAAATACGCTCCGCTGGAGCTTACACCGGAGAAGGAAGCCTTGTACCAAAAGTACAAAAAACACTTCCACGGCTTCATCGCCCGATCCTTGCTCGACAGCTTATTGGATGGCGAAGAATACAATACTTTCCAAACCATGGAAAGTCAAATTTACGATGGAGATCGACTCGTGGGGTTGAGCTTTTTTGACCTTGGCAAAGACAGTGTGGCTAGTATTCTGGGGGTCTACGATCCTGATTATGCCCACCATAGCATCGGCTATTATACCATGCTATTGGAAATGGACTATTGCCGCCAGCACGATATTCGCTACTATTACCCGGGCTATGTCGTACCCGGCTATGATCGTTTCGATTACAAACTTCGGATTGGAGATGTAGATTACCTCCGCTTGTCCAACAATAGTTGGGAACCTTACGCAACGTTTTCGGACAAGGAGATTCCTTTGAAGCAAATGGAGCTACAATTAGCCGCTGCACATGCTGCCCTGGCAGAAGTGAACATTTCTTCACGCCGTTATTATTATCCACTTTTTGAGGCCAATCTTTTTGGGATGCTTCAGGCCACTTACCTGGATTTTCCAGTGTTTTTAAAAATAGACCCTCCCTTCCCTCTTCCTCAATTTGGCTACCTTCTGGTTTTTGATGTCCGCGACCAACATTACAAGTTACTACGCTGCTCCAACTTTGATGACTTCAGGTTTTACTTTAACGATGCTTATACCCAAGCATTCAATCCGGAGACCTTCCTGATTGAATTGACGGTTGTTGAACAACTGTTGTTCAAAACAAAACATCTAAAAGAAATGCAATTGGTGATCGTTCACAATCTCGAAAAGTTGATTTAAGCCCACAGCATGGAAAGCAATGCCCTGAATACGCCGTGGCGAAAAACGGCTTCTACCATTTACCAAAAGCCCAACGACTCCAAAATCATCGGTTCCGTGGAGTTTGATATTACCGATCTCAATACTTTTATCCAGCAAAAACGGAGCGAAGGACTCAAACTTACACCTACCCATGTTTTCACCTTGGCTACCGCCCGCGCTATCGCCGAAAAAATACCCGAGATGAACAGTTTCATTCGGCGTGGAAAAGTGGAATTACACCCCCAGATTGATGCCATGGTCAGTGTGCTCCTACCTAAGGGCCAGATGGGCTCTGTGAAACTGGAAAACGTCGATAAGTTGAGCCTGGAAGAAACGGTGGAACAATTGAGTAATAAGATAAAAATTGCTCGTCAACAAAATGATGAAAGTGAAAAACTGAAAAATGGTCTGGGAAGTATCCCCTGGCCCTTCCGGCAATGGGTTTATCGACTCATTTATTTGCTCAATATCCGCTGGGGCATAGATCTGCCTGGCTTGTCTACCCATCGTTTTGGTTCCTTTGTGGTGTCCAATATCGGCAGTCTGGGCTTAGATGTAGGTTACCCCGCCCTCTTTCCTGTAGCCAATGTACCTTTTGTCTTGATCCTCGGCGGTATCCAGGAAAAGCCTTGGGTGGTTGACGGCGAAATCTGCATCCGTACCATTATGAAAGTCGCCATCGCAATGGATCACCGCATGATTGACGCCTCCCACGGAGGGCAATTGTTTGCTTATCTGAAACGCATTGTCAAACAGCCAAGTCTGCTAGAAAAAACACTGCCTTATGCCTAATATCGTTGTCCTTGATGGCCATACCCTTAACCCTGGAGATTTGAGCTGGTCCGCATTGGAGACCCTCGGAACCGTTCACATCTATGAGCGCACGCCCGCAAATTTAGTTCATGAAAGAGCAGCACAGGCAGAGATTATTATCGTTAATAAACAGATCATTGACCGTGAGACGCTAAGTAAGCTGCCACATTTGCGCTTCATTGCCGTATCTGCTACGGGCTACAACAATATAGATCTGGAAGCCGCCGCCGAGAGTGGTATTCCGGTGGCTAACGTTGCTGGATATAGCACCCCGGCAGTGGCTCAGCACGTTTTCGCAATGATTTTGGCGTTGACGAGCCGGGTCGGTGCCCACGATCAATCCGTAAAAGCAGGCGACTGGTTTAGCTGCCCCGACTTCTCCTATACTTTGGGGACGATTCCTGAGCTAAGCACCCTGAAGCTGGGCATTTACGGCTTTGGGAGGATCGGACAGGCCGTCGCCAAAGTAGGATTAGCGCACGGCATGGAGGTATTGGCTCACCACAAACACCCGCAACGCGATGCTATGGAAGGGGTAAAATTCGTCGGCCTCCAGGAACTGTTCCAACAATGCAACATCGTAAGCCTACACGCTCCACTCAACGAAGACAACTTTGAAATAGTAGGTCGGAACCTACTGAGTAGCATGCCCAAGCCAAGTTTCCTGATCAATACCGGACGTGGAGGCCTGGTCAACGAAGAAGAACTAGCGGCTTGCCTCAAAGAAAACATCATCAGCGGTGCCGGCCTGGACGTTCTCCAGCAAGAACCTCCCCAAAAAGACCATCCGCTGATTGGTTTGCCCAACTGCATTATCACCCCACATGTCGCATGGGCAACCCAGGCGGCACGCCAGCGGCTGATGGAGGAAGTAGTACTTAATATCAAGGCTTTTATGGTTGGAGAAGAAAGGAATAGGGTGTAGATGGCCTTGTACGTCAGCTCCATTAAAAACAAAGAATATTGTTATCTAGACGGCAGTTGGTTGCTTTAACGCAATGCGCAATTTGCTACATATGTGCAACAATTTATTTTCGGCGATTGCTTATGCGAAACGGAAATATGCGTATTTTGTCCATGCAGGGGGCTGCTTATACGCAACAGAGGCGACGGAGATAGGGGAATTTAGTGCAATGCGTTAAAGCTGAGCTGGGCACAACCCTCCGCTGTTTCCACCAGCAGCTGGGTAGAAAGATTTTTTCACTACGCGCTTACTGATAATCGAAAATGAAAAGTTTATCTATCTTTAGAAGGATTAGCCAGGATGCCTGGTTCCGTTTCGAGATTTGATCACCATTAGGGTATTATCTTAGCGCGCAGTTCGGTGTTTTGGGCATCGCTCATATTAGGAGGTTTATATTCTTAATCAGCTCCGGGCTATGCCCAGCTTTGCTACCCCGTCAAGCTTCCCGTTGGTCAGCCTGCGTTGTAGCTTGAGTTAGTGCCAATTAAACACAGGCAGGATGTACTCAAAGTATAGAGAACAAAATGTTTAAGCGTCAATTAAATAATTATTCTTCTCATAATCAAACGGCTATGGGATTTCATATAAGTTCAAAATGATATCGTTATGAGAGTTCTAGCATTTTCTTTGTTGTTTTTTCTTATTCAGATCGAAATGTCTGCGATGGTATCTTATGAAATAGATTTTGGTGGCTCAGTAAATTGTGAAACATGTAAAAGTAGGGATAAGGATACAGGAGGATTTACTGTGAAATTTTCTGATTATTCAGATGATCAAAGGTATGCTAAGCAAGTATTTAGTATGCTAGGAATAACTCAAGGAGATATGAGTAAAGAGAGCAATACTACTTATATCTTCATGATATTCTTATTTTTTAGCGTTTTAGGATTCATTTTTAGCGTTAGCAAGGCTAAAGCTTATGCTATGTCTTTGGAATCGAATATAATGTTGTATCAGAACAACTTTATGTTAAAGATAGAAAGACTAGAGAAATACTTCGAAATTGGAGTAAGAAACATGGCAGATATAGCTACAATGACAAAAGAGACTGTTAGTAAAGAAAACGATCTGAAATTATCCAGATTTCTGATAGTTAGATTTGATTCGCTTAATACCGAAATGGAGAAATTCCTTGAAAAAGTTGCATTGATTTTTGATGAAAATTTAAGTGATAGTAGTTTTGCTGTCAATCGTGTCAAAAGAGCATTGTTAGTTAGTGAAGCAAAACTATACAAAGACTTAATTTATCTATTCGGCTGTGGATTTCAAGAGCTTTTGCTAAAATATAGAATGAGAATCGCTTGTGAAAAATTGATGGCAACTGATGATAAAATAGAAATTATTGCTTTCGATGTAGGTTATGAGAATCACTCTAGTTTTACGAGAATTTTTAAAGAATGCTATGGTATAACACCTTCAAGTTACAGAAAATCTAAACGAAAATATTGATTTGGTGAAGTTTTGTATTGATTAGGTCAAATTATTGTTGGCTTTCTTAAAGAACTTGCAAATGATAATTTAATTGATGACCTCCTGATATAGATCAGGAATATTAAAAAATTTTATTAAAATGAATGTTTTTTCAAAAATTTCAATTGGGTGTTTAATGTTCTTCCTGTGTATGGTAAATGCAATAAACATCAAAGCGCAAAATCACCAAGGTTTCAAAATAGCGATTGATTTACCAGGAGATAGAACACCGTACAGTAACATTGATTTAACGTCTGACATTGATAATCAGACTGAAACAAATCAAGAATCAAATGAAGGGGCTTCATCTCAAAGCAGTGAAGACATTGATCCTTGTGAAGAAGGATTTGATAATTCTATTGACTTTCTTTACGATGTTTCAGAGACTGTAGGAAGTTTTATTCCTGGAACTGGAAAAGAAAACAGGTTAAAAGAAGCGGTAGAAAGTGGGAAGTCGGTATTACAGAGCATACCTAAGTGCTACAAGAGCAGAGTCGGAGTTACTGAAAGGTGTGGGAGTAACTTCAACAGTGGATTTGCTACTCGACCTAATAGAATACAATAATTAAAATCAAACAATTATGAAAAATTCTGAAATTTGTCTTAGTTTTTTGATGATAATTATTTTTTTTCTAACAATTCAATTGAACGCTCAGAGAACAGTTGCTGAATACAGTCTAAATACAGAAAGAGAATATAATTGTTTGCCAGAACCTTCATCTGATATTACCTCGTATCTTAGGAGGGATTCAAGAGCTTCCACCAGAAGTGGGCGTATACAAATAATTAATGAAGCGGTTCATAATATATTTCTCCACGGTAAATATATTGAACGTTGTGGCAACGATGTAGGCTTAAACCGTTTTGAATGGAGTGAGCCTTATAGACAAGGATTTTCATTAAGATTAAGAGCTAATGCTAATTATTGGAATGATGAACGAGCAAAAGGCGAGGCATATATTAATGTGGTATTCAAATATGATCAGATTCATCGAGAGGAGAATGTAGCTGGAAAAATTAACTTGACTCTTAATCAGATTGATTACCCTGAATCAGGAAAAATATACGATTGTGGTAGTTACAGTGGAGGTCTATTCAGTGACGATGTACTATCTAGTACGGTTGATCCAGGAGATGAAGATGCTTTTTATATCCCAAATAGCCATCGCCATAAATATACAGTAGATTGTTATGCGGAAAGTGATGTTCATAAGGGTCAGAGCCATACAAGAATTGGTATTGTTATAACAATTTATCCTTTAGTTTTTGATGGTTATGGGTTTTATATGGAAGGTGAAAATAGATGGGCTGAAGACATGACAGAAGCCGTTGAGTATATAGTACTTCATGAATTTGGACACTTAGAGTGGCATATGTATGATAAAATGAATTTTGTTTCATATCCATATTTAGATTCAGGAGAAGTAGGCGCAGATAATTTTGCATCATCAGTTTGGAGATGTAGTGAAGAATAGATTAAATGAACTTATAACTGGCACTAACTTTGGCTACCCGACAATAGCCTCCGCAAAGCTGCGGCTACTGGCGGGTAGCCTAGGAGTTCTGCGAAATATAGGACTAATTAGTGAACATGATAAATAAGGGTGATATAAGAAAATATGTAGGTAGTGTTACTGTAAGTGGTGATCAATTATTTCGAGCAGAGAGAGATTAAGGGCTATGGATTTTCATCAACACTTAGAGTAACACCACCAATGTTTTTAATGTTATTGATTCATGCGTGTTTACTATAGTTTTGGAGAAGTCTAGATAGAGGTTTAAAGTTTGATTTTTTTTAACGACCTAATGATTTTTGGAATAAGTATTTTTAGAGCCAGTAAATCAACAAAGGAATGGGTACTAGGAACTTAGCGTTTGGAATAGTAATAGGGCTTTTTATTGCAGGCAGTGTATTCTATTTTAGGACTACAATAAGCGAACAAGGTCCACCTTTCATTATTGGGCTGTTAGTTTCTTTAACTCTAATAATAAGTTTAGCAGTTATTATCTTTCTAGTATTAGAAGATAAAGTTAAGGTATCATTCAAAGGAAATACGACTTTGAATAATGACGTAGATTTCCATAAGGTGTTGAGAGATATCTCTCCCACATTAAATGATGATCAAACTAAAATAATTGGTGATTTAATTAAAGGTTTTCTTAGAGGAAGAGCTGTATATATGTCTTTAGGATTGATTATTTCAGCTTTTTTAGTGTTAGGAGGGTTACTTGGAAGTATTTTGCTTTTTAAACAAAATGAACTACTCGGTGAACAAACTCTATTCCTTAGATATCAAAGTGAGTTAATAGAAGAACAGAATCAAAAATTTGAAAATCAAAATTTACTATTTGAAAATCAAAACTCTATGCTTAATGAAGAAATAGCTTTGTCTTCCGTGCAAAATAAGTTTATTTCTGAGCAGACCGACTTGTCAAGAATCCAAATTGGACAAATAGAGAGTCAAAACAAATTATTTGGTGAACAAATTATTCAGTCATACACAGAAATACAACTACTTAGGAGACAAGACTCACTTTTTACAAACCAAAATAGCCTAGTTTCTTTTGAATTAGAGCTTCTTCAAAAACAAAACGAATATTTCTTGGCTCAAAATGAACTTATTAAAGTACAAGATTCATTAATAGGCGAACAATTAAGACAAGATGCAACACAGAACGAATTTGACAAATTAGCAAAGGTTTCTCAGATTCATAGTACTCAAGAAGATATTTACCAAAATTTAGTTTTAAAGATAGAAGAAGAAGAAAGAATATTTCCATTCAGTAGAGGAGAACTTAAACTCAGCGAAGGAACTATTTCTACTATTATTGCAACTTCATACTTATTTTCTCCCTATAAAGTGTATGAAGATATCGAAGGTTTTTACAGTCCTCAAAGATCCGCATTATTTATCTACTTACTCGGCAAAAACTACCAGGATGAAGTTTTAGAAGAAATATTTAGTAAAGCGAATTTTGCACATTCATTTCTACCATATCTTGATTTATCAAATCGAAGATTTGAAAAATTAAATTTATCTGAAAGTTATTTAGTTAATGCCAATTTCGGAAATTCTTCTTTAATTAGTTCAGACTTTAAAGGTGCAAGTTTAAAGGGCGCAAACTTTTTTGGGGCTAATTTGAGTGGATCAATTTTTAATGATTGTGATCTTGGTTTTGTCAAACCTCTCGAGGATAGTGAAATGTTGAATACTTATAGACGCGATTTTGAAAATGGCAACTTGGTACAAATTGGAACGTTAAGAGAAGAAACAGAATTAAGAGGTTACAATGGTGCTTGCTTTGTAAACCTATTCAATAAAAAAATTTCGATTATTGGTGCAAATCTTAATGGTTTAGAAATCTCAAGCAAAAGTATTTCGGATTTTTGCAATGGCTTTAGTGAAGAGAATGAAAATTACATTAGAAGTAATTATACTATTAACTTAGATATTGTGGGAACTTTTAGAAATTTTGAATATTACAGGCTTGTCAAAAAGTAAATTAACCTTTTGCATGGATTGAAAGATTTATATGAATAAAACAAATGGAAATTCGCAGAACAAAGCTTGTGCGACAAGCCTCGTGCCTCGGCCTGTGCTCAAGCCAGAGTTCGCTGCAATAAATAGATTCTAAATTATTAACATAAATCACACTAAAAGGAATAATATAGCTTATCTCATAACTGTAAAAAAGAATCAATATGATGAATAAGGCTTATAAACTTTTCTTCATCAAGAAGTGGTATTTTTCGAATGAAGATGTTATTTCATATTTGACAGGTTTTTTCGAAGGGAGAAGTATTGAATTTACATATTTTGAGGGAGAGTCTGCCGATGTCATTTCGTTGCTTTTTTATTCTGATGGGGAGGATGATATTGGGTTTATTTTTTCTCATTTATTGCAGTTAGATTTTTTAGTAAATCGAGTGGTGATTAAAAAACTCACATTACAAGAAAAAATCAATTTTCAACCTGAAGGAGCGCAGAATAGTATTGTTTTCAATATGGATTTACCACTAGTTCCACTTCTACTAGATTCCTCAAGTAGTGATTATCTTGGAATCTCGGAATCAGGTAGTATAACTGGGGTGAAATTTAAGGATATTGAATTACCAGAGGTAGTGTACAAGTATAGAAGATGGGATGATGAATTTAATCGAAGGATCCTAACAGAAAATGAATTTTATTTTGCACCTCCGTCTAGCTTCGGTGATCTCCATGAATGTAATTTACCTCTGAGACATGATTTAGTTACTCCTACACTAAGACGTAAGTTCATCACTAGTGATCTCCGACGGATGTATCCTGGCATATCAAGAAAGAAACTAGGAAAACTTGTAGATCATCAGCTACGAACTACACCATATAATAATCCAAATCACAGGAAGCAAGTAGAAGCAGAATACCGAAAGCTTCTTGATCAAAGACTAGGTGTACTCTCTTTAACGCCATCAGGGAATGATCCAGAAATCTGGAGATATTTTGGAGGAGGTTCTACAGGTTTTTCTGCTGGATTTGACGCAAAGAAAATGTTTGAGGAAAACAAAGTTTTTGGGCAGGGTGGCCCCGTAAAGTATTATGAACTTGGTGACGCACCTGTGATCATACCTCTCATGCTCACTTCAAAGGATAGAATAAAGGCTTTCCACAACAATGTATTTAGCTTAAGGAACGATTTTGAATATGAAAAAGAATACCGGATTTCAAAGTTAGATCCTTCAGAAAGGGCTGTCATGTTCAATCCAGAAGCTCTGAAAGAGGTTATTCTCGGGGTAAATATGTCTGCTGAAGATCGCCAAGAAGTAATTGGTATTGTGCGGAAAAAATACCCAAATGCTAATCTTTATGATTCAGTGATTGGGCAGGCTGGTATTCTGGAGAAGGTCTTAATAGAGAATAAGTAATGCAGCGAATCGAGTAGGGTAAGAAAGGCCAGATGACCTTTCTTATCCCTCTCACACCACTTAGCGTACGGACCTTCCCGCAGAAAGTGCGGGACAGGCTGAACTAAGCGGTTCGTGAATCATGGAAAATTTGTTCGTAATACTTGGTAAAGGATTGGTAACCCCGCTTAGCAAGGCGTTCCACCGTTACCGTGGTACGCATGATGGGCGATTGGGCGATAGCCCAGCCTCCCATTCGGGAGCGTGACCAGGAGTAGGCGATTCCTGATTCTACACCAAGCTGCCGGAATGCGCGCATTCGGCGGTTGGGCTTCTTCCAGGCCTTCCAAATGCAATAGCGCAGTCGATTCCTGACCCAGGCATCAAGTTCGCGCAATTTGCCCCAGATTTTGCCCATTTGAAAATATCCCACCCAGCCATACATTAGGGAGTTGAGACGCTCAATGCGTTCTTCCAGACTCGCCGGAGTCGTCTTACGAGTAATGGCTTTGATTTTCATCTTGAGCCGTTGCCAGGATTTTCGGGCTACTCGCAGGTCGTACTTTCCCCGTTCTCCCTTCTTATAAGTGGATACGAACGCGTACCCAAGTAGTTCGAAGTGAACGGGACGGCAAATCGTCGTTTTCTCCCCGTTGACACGCAATCGGAGCGACCCCTCAATAAAACGGGTGATCGAGTGGAGCACTCGCCGTGCTGCTCGTGGCGATTTCAGAAAAATACTGCAATCGTCAGCATAGCGCACGAATCGGTGCCCGCGCCGGATCAGTTCCCGGTCGAGTTCATCTAGCAGGATATTGGACAACAAAGGGCTAAGTGGCCCGCCCTGCGGCGTGCCTTTATCTCTTGTTGACACCAAACCTCCCAATAGCAAACCCGCTTTGAGGAAGCGATGAATCAGTCCCAGTAATATCGGGTCCTTCACCTTGCGGCCCAGCAAGTTGAGCAACAGGTCGTGGTTTACCTCATCGAAGAAACTTTTCAAGTCCAGGTCAATGATGTCCTGGTAGCCTTCATTAATGTAAGCCTTTGCCTGGCGCAGTGCCTGATGGGCATTGCGGCCGGGCCGAAAACCATAGCTGAAGGGCGAAAAGTCGCGATCGAAGATCGGTGCCAAAACGTGATGGATGGCTTGCTGGAGAAAACGATCCGTCGTCGTGGGGATACCCAGTAAACGGGTACCACCGTTCGGCTTAGGGATTTCCACGCCACGCACCGCTTGAGGGCGATACGTTCCTGCGCGGAGTTCCGTTTCCAGACGAGGCCAGTGTAGGCGCAAGTGAGCTTTAAGCTCCTCCACGCCAATACTGTCTACGCCACTACTACCCCGGTTACCCACGACTCGGTCGTAGGCGGTGCGCAGGTTATCCCTACTCAGTATCCGGTCTAGTAGATTTTGCATACGAATAAATATTCTTGCCTCCCCGGCCCCTTGACTACGCTGTAGCTACGCCCCATTAATGGTCGACGATAGTAGCCTCAGACGCACCCACTGGGTGGTTTGGCGGTTCACGTTCAGGCCTTCAAGTTTAGTCTCTCGGGGACGGTTACTCACAACATGGCTTTATTCCGTATAATCCCGGTTTACCTCTCTACTATGCCTTCTGCTGACTTCTCCACTACACCAATCAATGGCTATGGAGACCTCCCTGGGTAAGCACATCCTCCTTCCACTGATCCCGGCTGCATCTACTACACATGGATTATTGGTTACGGCCTTTGACATGATGTGCTGCCTCGACCTCCACGCATAGCCTCTTATGCAGTTCCTGTTCGTCCGTACCAGTTTTCGTAGTCCCACTTACTTCAGACCCCGGGTCACCCCTGACGCCCTTGTGGCTTACTTGACGGCTTCACCAACTCGCCGCCGGTGGAATTGCACCACCAAGAGAAATCGCTATCTTTATAGCGATGGATGTGCATTCCAGGCACACACAAAGCTTGTGCGACCATGCTCGTTCCTCGCACGGCGCACAAGCCAGAGTTGAACAAAACCACCCTGTTTTCTACTCCTAATTTCTTGTATTTCAATTGATTAGTCATTTGTTCTTCGCTAATTTCGTCACATCGTTCACTAAAGCAAAAAGCGATGAAAACGAAAGAAGCTTATCAGCAAGGATTACGTACGTATTTGATCTTGAAGAATTACAGCCCGGCGACGGTCTCGGCGTATGGTTGTGCATTTCGACAGTTTTTGGACTGGCGGATAGAGCGCAAGTATGGAGCGGATTTTACACCAGAGCAAGCACGCCAATATTTGCTCTATCGCTACGAGCAGGGCCTGAAGTGGCAGACCATCAACGGGGACTATTCGGCGATCCAGAAGTTTTACATCCATGTTTTAAAACAAGACTGGGATGTGAACCACATTCCACGACCACGCAAAGAGCGTAGCCTTCCGGGCGTGTTGTCGCAAGAGGAAGTGCAGCGACTGATCGAGCACGGGCGAACGTTTAAGCACCAGGTGTTTATGACGCTGATCTACGCCACGGGTTTGCGTTTAAGCGAAGCCTTAAATTTAAAACTTACGGGGATCGATTCCGATCGGATGCAGTTGCGGGTGATGAAGGGCAAAGGTGCCAAAGATCGTTACGTGGTCATCCCGGATTGCTTGTTGGAACTGCTGCGAACTTATTATAAAACCTACCGTCCTGAGGGCTATCTGTTCAATGGGAAATACAAGGGTAGCCGCTGGGCGAACCGCTCGGCACAGCACGCGCTGGAATGTGCTCGCACGGATGCTGGTATTGGCAGATCGGTGTCGCCACACGTGCTGCGGCACTGTTATGCGACCCACCATCTGGAAAATGGAACAAATTTGGTATATTTAAAAGCACAATTGGGCCACAAAAATCTTAAAACTACGGCCCGTTATATTCATTTATGTCAGTCTTATCAGCCACGGGTCAAGCATCCATTAGCGGAGATGAGCATTCGCTACGACCCCCAAACAGCATAGGGCAGCTGTTCCGGGACTGGGGAGAGATTTACATCGACACCTTCTGTCCCGATCTGCGGACCATCAAACTGATCCGTGCGGTGCGGGCTTGTCGGACGCCGACGCTGGGAGGACAATGCTATGAATGTAAAGACTGCGGTGGCAAACACTACCACTATTTTTCCTGTGGTCATAGCCATTGCCCTATTTGTCAGGGCATCAAGCGAATGCAATGGCAGGATCGACTAGGTGTGCGGATGCTACCGGTACCTTACGCTCATATAACCTTTACCGTGCCGCACGAACTCAACGGTCTGATCCGTAAGAATCCGGCCCCGATGTTCAATCTTCTATTCCAGTCCGCTTGGCAGACGATCCGTAAGGTCTGCGCGGATGAAAGCAATGTGGGCGGCCTGCCCGGCATGACGGCGGTGCTGCATACATGGGGTTCGGATCTAAAGTACCACGTCCACCTGCACTGTCTGGTGACCTTTGGCGGCTACGATCGGCAAAGCGGTGAGTGGCGGTGGCCTAAGCGGAAGCGCAAAGTGGCTCGTTTTCGAAAGCTGCGAGGTGGTTATCGCAGCATTTTCCTGGAGCAACTGGAAAAAGAAATGGAGGCAAAAAAGAGGGTCATCAATTACCACGAAAGCTACGAAATGGTGACCAAAGGACTGACCAAAAAGTCTTGGGTGGTCAACCATCAGCACCCCACGGCAGACACCAAAGTGATCGAAGAATACCTGGGGCGCTACATTTGTCGCATCGGTATTACCAACAAGCGACTCAGCTACGAAAAGGACGGCAAAAACGTCAGTATAGCGTACAACGATTACGCCAGGCAAGTCGCTGGCCAGCCTGCTCCTAAAGCAGATCGCCACCTTCATCCCATCGAAGCGATGGGGCAGATCTTACAGCACCTGCTGCCTCACCGACTCCATCGCTCACGGCACTACGGGCTCCACGCAGCGAACACCTACGCCAGCCTCGCCCCACAACTCCCGGATAAAGTCAAACGAGAAGGGGCCACCGTGCGGACCATCATCGAAATCCTGCGAGCGATGCTTGAGGAAGAGCCCTATCGTTGCCCTTACTGTGAGAGCGATCAGTTGGAGAAGGTAGAAATTTTGCCGAACCGTGACTACAGCGCTCTTTGGTTAGGAAGTCGTGCACCGCCTCTGCGCCCTATGCTTGTGGAACCGGATTTTAGCGAACCGGAGCTAGACGAAATATAGCATCCGGCCTGAGGAAGCGATACCTAGAAGTAAGCAAAAATGCTCTGCCAGCGATGACCGGCGAGAAATGAGCTATCGGAGCTCCAAAAAGCGGCGCAGAAGTACCGGAAAAAGCTTAAATTAGTCGGTAAGTAAAACGGGCAGAATGCGCTTTTCCACTATAGATATTATCGAAAACCTCGATCAGGGGTGGTAAACGTTCAACTGACCTGTCTGCGCTGGAGACTACCGTATATACACATCTTCTCTTAATTTTGCATATTAAAGAATACATGTCAAAAAAGTGAGCAAATGGGGTTATTTCTTGACAAGCGACTAGATGTTCGCTATGTTGGGCTGTTAGTGGCTATGTCATCGAGGCAGAGCGTGATTTTGCGTCAGTGTGCAAAGAATCGCAGCGAGGAGGTTGCTTTTGGCCGGTTTGTTAATAATCCATCTGTCACACCATCGCTTATGATACAATCAGCCTGTGAACGCACTGCCGCCCAGAGTAAAGGGCGGGATGTATTAATGATTTGTGATACCTCTACCGTTGGGTTCGGTATCAATAGTAAAGCCAAAGGCTTATCGGAGATCGGCGATGGCCGGGGCCAAGGCTTTTTTTTGCATCCGGTAATCAGCATGGATGCTCATACCCATCATTGCTTAGGCTTAGCCTCTGCTCAATTATATGATCGTAAAAAGTACGCTGTTGATAAAGCTCAGCGGAGACGAGATCGTAATAGAGAAAAGCTAGAAGAAAAAGAGTCTTATCGCTGGTACGAAGAAATAGAAAAGGCGGTAAGCTACAATCAGGGAGCCAAGAGTCAAACAGTAGTAGCAGACCGAGAAGCTGATATCTATGAGCTATTGGTCTTACTTACAGCACTGGGGGTAGACTTTGTTATTCGTAGTTCTCAAAACCGCAAGCTAAAGGAGGTTGATCACAATAAACTACAACAGGCGCTGGATGCTCAACCTCTACAAGGACAATATTCAATGGCCTTGCCAGCGACCGATAAGCGTACGGCTCATACAGCGGAGTTAGAAGTTAAATGGGTTACAATTGATTTAGCGCGTCCACGTTCTGGTACGGGGACAAAACACCTCGTAGATCGACAAAAAGTAACGGTTATTGAAGTACGTGAAAAGCCAGCTAGCGTGGTAGGTAAGGAAAAGCCTATCTATTGGCGATTACTCACTTCGCACAGCATCCAGAGTATGGATGACGCTTTACGTATAATCGGCTATTATGTACAGCGCTGGGTGATCGAGCAAGTCTTTCGGACATTGAAAAAGAAAGGAATGGACGTTCAATCGGCACAAGTATCAAATGCAGCTGCACTCAAGAACCTTACGGCACTGGCGCTGATCAGTTCTATAAGAGTGATGCAGCTAGTTCAAGCTCGCGATGAACCTCAAGACTTAGGTATTGAGGCTGGGTTTGAGCCCAAAGTAATCAAAGTCATTGAGCGAATCAATCCTCAACTAGAAGGTAATACCGAGAAATTGAAAAATCCTTATCCGCCTAATTCATTATCCTTCGCAGCATGGGTCGTTGCTAGGCTCGGAGGATGGTCAGGCTACGCTTCTCAACGCCCTGCTGGGCCAATAACGATGTGGAACGGCCTACGACGGCTCAACGAATTTGTGCAGGCAATGGACATGCTAAACCTACATTCGGAATTTGAAGGAGATGTGTATATACGGTAGCGCTGGAGATGGTCAGGTGAGGAGTTTGGTGTGGGGAGTGGGCGCAGACAGGCCTTTGAGTTCTGCGAAATTTTTAATAAATTATTATAAATGTAATTATCTTTGTATCATTGATCGAAAACACCTTAAATCCTATCTAGTATGAATAAGCAAATAGTAATTGCCTTTCTTTTCTTATTTATATTCTTAATAAATGTACTGGAAATAAAAGCTCAAGAGTTAGGTGACGCCGAAGTAGAACAATTAATTAATTCAGTGTTTTCAAAATTAATAACGGGTAATGCTACCAATTCTTTAGGAAGCTTTGTGGGGGTTGACTTAAGTGATAGTAAAATAGAGTATTCGCCGACATTTAGAATAAGCCCTGGAAAATATTTGAATATATCAGCTAATGGCGGCATTAGTAATGGTGTGTTTAATGCTATAAAAAATTCTTCATTAAATAGCAACGTTGGAGTTGGTGCTCAATTACATTTTTTAGATACTTCAAGCTTTTCTAATGTGATACGATATAGAGAAGTAGACAGAAGGAAATATCATATTGCCAGGGAAAAACTATTAAGTGAACATTACTTAGATTCATTAAACTTAGTGTATAACAAAGATTTAATTATTTTAAACAATAAAATAGAATTACTCGATAGTGAAATAAAGACTATAGTATCTCTTTTAGAAGAGAATAATGATTCTGACAAGAGGGATAGTCTTAAACTTGAGCTTGAAATCCGAAAGTATAAGACTCAACATTATCGTGAGAAAGCTGCTGAAATGGCTTCGCCGCTCTGGAAGAAAAGAGAATTCTTGAGAATTGGTAATCAACTAGCCAGGAAACTAGACACATTAGATAGTAACTTGTTTCCTATCACCGGTTTTAATGTTAGATGGTTTTCTTTTGGGTATGAAGCAAATAATGATGCTTTCAAATTTTATGACCCATCTCAGAACTTTAGTGATCAAGTCGCAAAGAGAAATGCTACTAGTCATGGATTTAATATTCAATTGTCAACCGCAAAGTTAGCTCAAGAAAATTTTCAAAGCATATATGCTACGATAAACTTACAATATCAACTTCGAAACAATATAGATGAATTAACTAAGTTGTCAATTGTTGATTCGCGGCAAGACACAAGTGTGAGTGGAGATATTAGAACAATTCAAGAAGAGATTACAGCATTAACAGGCGTATTCGAAGAAGATATAAATGCTTTGATAGTTAACTATAATATCTATTCTTTTTTTGGTCTAGGAAATAGATTTGCATTACATTTAAATCCCAAAGTAGAATTTGCAGATAAGCGTAAACCATTATATGACTTGGAAGTTGGAATTCTTCTATCGATCCCTAAGAAAGATGAGTTAGCTACTTTGTTTAACGCAGAACTTTTTTACAAATTCTATGATTTGTCGAATAATTTTCAATCAGAAATTTCTTTCATTGAAAGAAACAGTATAGGGTTGAAGCTAACATTTCCAATTGCATTTAATTCACTAATTAATTAAAAAGTATCATGGCAAAATATGAAGTTAAAAGCGACGCTGCTGTTTTTACAATTAAGTATCGTGCAATCTGTATGAAAAGAGACTACAGAGGTGATTGGAGAGAGTCAATAGACCAAGCATACGATGATGCACTTCAACATCAAAGTGAAAACAAATCACACGAAATAGATATTGAAGTTGAACAAAAACAAAGCTATGCTATAAAGATTGACGAAAAGTTTAAAAGTAAATTTATCGATTAGCTTCTTTTGAGACTAAAAGAAGGAATGGACTCATTGAGAGTAATGGTGAGTATTACATGAAATGTGTTATTTAGTGCAAAAATCTGTATTGATTAATTCGCAGAACAAAAAAGCCTCAAAGCCTGACGGAGCATAGCGAGGTCATGCGTTGAGGCTCAGTTGGACGAACCTGCCAATATGCACGCTCTTATGGGTATTCAATGGTACTTGCCCGGGCTTGGGCGACACTTGGAAGAGAGGTTTTAAAGTTCCAGTAGATTTTCAGGGGCGCTGCTGATTTACTTTTGGCGTAGAATAACCAAGAAAAAGGCTGATTTTCGATGATTATGGGCATAGCAGTGGCTCACGTCGTTGGGATCGTTGCTAAACAGGTCTATTTTCCTAGTTCACCAATGACCAAGGGTGGTGCGCGAGCGGTACCTCCGGGCGCGAAGCGGAGTTGTCGGATGCTGTCGATGCAGCCGCAACTGTTGCAGGTTTTGGGTAAGTCGGGAAAATACTGCTCCAATAATTGGGCTTTACGCTGGGCTTTCGTGCTTTTTTCAGGAGAATCCACTCCCAAGTTTTCACGAGCCGCCGCCAGGGCTTCGGTTTTACGAGCGTTGGAAAGTATGCCATAGTGTCTCATGCGCCGAAATCCTTGGGGTAGAATATGCAAACAGAATCGGCGTAGGAACTCCGTGCCGTTTAGTTGCATGATTTTCTGTTTCCCGTTTTGGCGATAATCCTTGTAGCGGAAACGAACGTGTTGGTCGCTGATGTGGGTAATACGTTGATTACTAATGGCGACTTTATGGGTGTAGCGGCCCAAGTATTCCACTACGGTTTTGGGCGTACGAAAAGGAGCCTTGGCGTATACGAGCCAAGCTTGATCATAGCGTTGTCTTCGCCAAGCGTTTTTCTCGGCTTTGGTCAGAGGAGCATCAGGAGGAATCTTGAGTTTGTTGCCGTTCCAGGCACGCATAAAATCTTTGAGGTAGATGGCCTTGAAAACTTCACTCATGGCTTTGACGGGGAAGAGGAAACCGGCTTTGCGGCGCGGCTTCTTCCAGACCTGTTTAGGGGTAAGTCCCCCGGCTGGAACGATGCAGTGCACATGGGGATGCAGACTAAGGTTTTGTCCCCAAGTGTGTAGTACCATTGTTGCTCCCAACTGTGCGCCCAGATAGCACGGATCGGCTGCGAAAGTCCTGAGCGTCCGCCAAGCGGCTTTGAAGAGCAAATCGTAACAAAAGGCATCATTGTAGCAGCACCAAATGTTCAGCTCTTGCGGGATAGTGAACACGATGTGTTGATAAGGCACGGGCAGCAGCTCCTCCTCCCGAGCTTGAATCCACAGCTCGCGTTCCAGTCCACCGCACTTCGGGCAATGGCGGTTGCGACAGGAGTTGTAGCTGATGCGCTGAATGCTACGGCACTCTCCACAGTACTCGATATGTCCACCCAATACCGCAGTGCGACAATCACGCAAAGCCCACAAGGTCTGCCAATGACGAGCAGGCATCTTGTGCTGTGTGGCAAAAGTACTGCCAAAACGCTGAACAACCTGAGCCACTTCCCAGTCGGGCCGTTTAATTACGCGGTTCACGGTAGAGGAAATCGAGCGGACTGTCAATGTCCCGCAGGGTGAAAGTAGTGTAGCGCAAGTAGATCAGGGTACTGCTGAGATGAGCATGGCCAAGGAGTTGCTGTAAACGCAGGATGTTGCCACCGTTGTTGAGATAATGCACCGCGAAGGAATGACGCAGCGCGTGAGGACAGACATGCTTTTTCAAGCCTGAACGTTGGAGTGTCATCCTGAGAATATACTGCACGCCGCGCACGGAAATACCATCAGACTTGCTGCGTTCTCGACCAGGAATGAGGTAATCAGTAGGTTCTTCCTGGCGGAAATAGTCGATCAGTGTACCTCTCAATCGTTCGCCGTAGGGCAACACGCGAGTCACGTTCCCCTTAGACGTTCGGATGATCAGTGTACGCTGGGTGCGGTCGAAGTCTCCGAGGCGTAAGCGTCCGACTTCGGCGACTCGCAAGCCAAGAGAAAAGATCAGTTCGATAACGATGCGGTGACGTAAACTACGAGTGGCCCGAAGTAAAGTGCGTACCTCATCGGCATCAAGTAAATCTCCGAGTTGCTTCGAATAGCGTGGATTAGGCAGATCGACGATGAGTTCTTGACATCGCAATACCTCGCGGTAGTAGTACTTGAGACTACAGATCAGGGTATTGAGGGTGGAAGAACTGATGTGGGCCTTGCGCCCGGCGAGAAAAGCAATAAGCTGATCGCGGCTAAGCTCATCAGCGGGCAGGTCGTAGTGCGCTTGTAAATCGCGCAGTCCGCGTACATAGTTGACGATCGTCGCCTCGGCTCGCCCTGCCACCGTAAGATGATCGGCCATACGATCTAGTTGAGCTTGAAGTTCCGGTCTACTGGCCCGAAATGCCTTCGTTTTTTTTAGACATAATATTTAGATTTAATAGAAAACCAAGAAGATAAGGAAAAGCTTTATCTTGGTGAGGATGCAGCGAGGGAAGGTTCCTGCGATAGCAGGTTAGTTCAACAATGCTGCCGCGTCAATGCCGCCACGACGTTTGTTTCTTCGGTTTGAAAGCTCTAAATTGGTCACGTTAAAACCATGTAGCGACGTTGGTTAAGGTGTAGGCTTCCCAATCAGCGCTACCACATTTTAGTAGAAAGATAATAATATCTTTCACCACTAAATTTTTGAAAATGGGTAAGCGAATATTCACAGACAAACAGCGCCTTGAAGTTTTGGCCGAATATGATGCCGGAACTTCGATTGGTGATTTGTGTCGTAAGCATCAGATTAGTGCGGCGACCTTTTACAAATGGAAGAAGGACAAAGCCAGCGATGAAGATGAGCAAGCACGTCGCCTCAAAGAAGTAGAGGCCGAGCTGAGTCGGCTCAAAAAGATGTATGCCGAGCTGAGTATCGACCACGACATTCTCAAACAAGGCTATGGAATACTAAAAAAGTGGCAAGCCCAGGACGCCAAGAAAAAGTGATCGACGAAGTTCGATTCGGGCAGCAGCAAAGCATTCGCCGCTGCTGCCGCGTGCTGGGCATGAGACGGTCAACGTATCACTCCCGTAAAGCGGGATATCGTCCTGATCAAGTAGACCAAGCTTTGGCAAAAGTACTCAGGGTGACCGCCGAAGAGCACGTCGCTTGGGGCTTTTGGATGATTTTTCATTATCTGCGCTATCATGGTCTTATCAATGATAATCATAAGCGTGTGTATCGAATCTGGTGTCAAGAGGGCTTAAATTTGCGTCCTACGCCTAAACGTCGAAGGATTTACCGCGAGTACAAAGACTTACTTAGTCCTGATGGCATAAATGAAGGGTGGGCTATGGACTTCGTCAGCGACTGGATCTTTGGACCAACCAGTAAGCAAGTTCGCATCATCAACATCATGGACGAAGGCTCCAGGCGTGCGCTATGGACGGAAGCTCACCATAGCATATCGGCTAAAAAGCTTATTGAGGTACTCGACCAAACGGTGGTCTATCGGGGAAAACCTGAATACATCCGTTGTGATAATGGCCCTGAATTCATCAGCCAACACCTCATCGCTTGGGCCAACAAAAATGGTATCGAGCTACGCTATATTCAACCTGGCAAACCATCGCAAAACGGATTAATTGAGCGGCTCAACAAAACACTCCGGCGAGAATGCTTAAATTTGACCTGGTTCCAATCTATGGAGCAACTTAACGAAGAGATCCAAGCATGGTCTCACATTTACAACGAATTACGACCACATAAAAACCTAGGGCGAATACCGCCTGCACAACATGAAATCGACCATCAGAATTTCTACTATAAACCGGTAGCGGCTTAGGGGAAGCCTACAAAGGCGGACACTGCGCGGCACCGAGCCGTTGCCCCCCCCTGTTTTCCACCCCTAATTTCTTGTATTTCAATTGATTAGTCATTTGTTCTTCGCTAATTTCGTCACATCGTTCATTAAAGCAAAAAGCGATGAAAACGAAAGAAGCTTATCAGCAAGGATTACGTACGTATTTGATCTTGAAGAACTACAGTCCAGCGACGGTGTCGGCGTATGGTTGTGCTTTTCGTCAGTTTTTGGACTGGCGGGCAGCGCGGAAGTATGGAGAAGATTTTACTCCCGAGCAAGCGCGACAATATTTGCTCTATCGCTACGAACAGGGCTTGAAGTGGCAGACCATCAACGGGGACTATTCGGCGATCCAGAAGTTTTACATCCATGTTTTAAAACAAGACTGGGATGTGAACCACATTCCACGACCACGCAAAGAGCGTAGCCTTCCGGGCGTGTTGTCGCAAGAGGAAGTGCAGCGACTGATCGAGCACGGGCGAACGTTTAAGCACCAGGTGTTTATGACGCTGATCTACGCCACGGGTTTGCGTTTAAGCGAAGCCTTAAATTTAAAACTTACGGGGATCGATTCCGATCGGATGCAGTTGCGGGTGATGAAGGGCAAAGGTGCCAAAGATCGTTACGTGGTCATCCCGGATTGCTTGTTGGAACTGCTGCGAACTTATTATAAAACCTACCGTCCTGAGGGCTATCTGTTCAATGGGAAATACAAGGGTAGCCGCTGGGCGAACCGCTCGGCACAGCACGCGCTGGAATGTGCTCGCACGGATGCTGGTATTGGCAGATCGGTGTCGCCACACGTGCTGCGGCACTGTTATGCGACCCACCATCTGGAAAATGGAACAAATTTGGTATATTTAAAAGCACAATTGGGCCACAAAAATCTTAAAACTACGGCCCGTTATATTCATTTATGTCAGTCTTATCAGCCACGGGTCAAGCATCCATTAGCGGAGATGAGCATTCGCTACGACCCCCAAACAGCATAGGGCAGCTGTTCCGGGACTGGGGAGAGATTTACATCGACACCTTCTGTCCCGATCTGCGGACCATCAAACTGATCCGTGCGGTGCGGGCTTGTCGGACGCCGACGCTGGGAGGACAATGCTATGAATGTAAAGACTGCGGTGGCAAACACTACCACTATTTTTCCTGTGGTCATAGCCATTGCCCTATTTGTCAGGGCATCAAGCGAATGCAATGGCAGGATCGACTAGGTGTGCGGATGCTACCGGTACCTTACGCTCATATAACCTTTACCGTGCCGCACGAACTCAACGGTCTGATCCGTAAGAATCCGGCCCCGATGTTCAATCTTCTATTCCAGTCCGCTTGGCAGACGATCCGTAAGGTCTGCGCGGATGAAAGCAATGTGGGCGGCCTGCCCGGCATGACGGCGGTGCTGCATACATGGGGTTCGGATCTAAAGTACCACGTCCACCTGCACTGTCTGGTGACCTTTGGCGGCTACGATCGGCAAAGCGGTGAGTGGCGGTGGCCTAAGCGGAAGCGCAAAGTGGCTCGTTTTCGAAAGCTGCGAGGTGGTTATCGCAGCATTTTCCTGGAGCAACTGGAAAAAGAAATGGAGGCAAAAAAGAGGGTCATCAATTACCACGAAAACTGCGAAATGGTGACCAAAGGACTGACCAAAAAGTCTTGGGTGGTCAACCATCAGCACCCCACGGCAGACACCAAAGTGATCGAAGAATACCTGGGGCGCTACACCTGCCTGCCAGCGAGCTGCTAATCTTTATACACATTTAATCAAGCTTAATTTGATTGACAATTCGCCAAGCGGAGAGTTGCTCCTGAAATCTTCGCCATCCCCAGCGCATGGTTTTTGGCCCTGGTGGCGACTGGCTTTTGTAGCCACTGTACCCCCCCATTCTGCCGATTAACCATGCCAATCGAGCCAAGGACTCAGGAGGGTGGGGATTTTTTTGCTTTTGGGTTTGACCCTCATAGATCGGAATAAGTAGTTCCACGAAAGTCAGATCCTGCGTATCGATTAGTAATGTAGCCTTTTCTTGGTAGACATGGTCGCGGTCTTTGAGCAATTGTAATAAATGCAATGCCGCCTGCATGGCCATGATCACGAGTCGTTTCATAGCAATGCCTGATTCAACCTGAGCGGATTCGCATTCTAGCCCTTTGGTTTTTAACAAGCTAAAAAGCTCCTCAATATTCCATCTATTTTGGTAGATATCGACAATTTTCAATGCTTGATGCTCATTTTCAATGACCATATCCGTCCAGATCGTCCAATGAACAGGAGCCTCGCCATCAGGTACGCTGTGTTCCAATTCTTTGAGTTGTACAAAGTATAATGGAATTCGGTCTGGCCCTTGCGCTTTGGTACGATCTTTAGGCCGGGCAATCTCTACCCGACCATAACTCAAGGCCATCTTTGCTTTTCGGGCTTTGCGCTTTTTTTGTCTTGGGATAGCTACTTCAATGACGAGTCCCTTGGTAGCTTGCTCTTCTAAATACTGCCACAATAAATGCTTGCTGTCAGACTCGTCATAAATCACCCGCTGCTTGCTAGTGCGAATAACCAAATGATGATTGGGGGGCATTGGCTTAGCGAAGAGTTCGTAGATATCCCCTTCCCGATCCATGACATGAACAACTTTTCCCCGATGCCCCTTTAAAACTTGTGTACTATAATCTATACTCTCCAACCAGCGATAAGAACTCTTCTGCTCAATAGGCTGCCTCTTGTAATTACGCTCATGTCGATTCGGTTGGTCTACACATCGATTCCAGATATGAAGGTGTGTGTAGCCCAATGGAAATCCACTATCGCCATCCAACACAAGGCCGGGATGAAGAAAAAAACCGAATTCTTGATTCGTATCATCTTTCCAAAGTGGCCCCAAGTCCTCATCCGACTCACTTAAACGCCCCTTATGGCCAATTGCATTATAGTCGGTCGTGTCTTGTATGACATATAAATCCCGGTCAGCATACTCCTCCGTATACCAAGACTGGGTAATACTGTTCACCAGAGCATCCATACTCAATCGATTGTTATTTAAAAATCGACTCATCCCCATTCGTTCTCGATGGTGTGTATTCAGTCGATTGGGAACACCGCTGCCACTTTTTATCATCTGATGTAATATACGGTTTGCTCGTTTTTCTAAGCGAGCATCACCTAATTTATGATCAAATACTACACTAATAGCTGTCATAATTAACACGTGATTAAGTAGATATTACTGCGATTGCTTAGGCAGATCGTGTACGCCTCTACAAATATATTCGTAATCTTGCGATGTGTATAAAGATTAGCAGCGAGCTGGCGAGCAGGCAGGTCTGTCGCATCGGTATTACCAACAAGCGACTCAGCTACGAAAAGGACGGCAAAAACGTCAGTATAGCGTACAACGATTACGCCAGGCAAGTCGCTGGCCAGCCTGCTCCTAAAGCAGATCGCCACCTTCATCCCATCGAAGCGATGGGGCAGATCTTACAGCATTTACTTCCTCCCCGCCTGCCTGCTCGGCCGTGCCTCACGGGCAGGCAGGCTTCCACCGTTCGCGGCACTACGGACTGCACGCGGCCAATACTTATGCGAACCTCGCCCCGCAGCTGCCGGAAAAGATCAAAAGAGAAGGAGCGACGGTACGAACGATCATCGAAATCCTGCGAGCGATGCTTGAGGAAGAGCCCTATCGTTGCCCTTACTGTGAGAGCGATCAGTTGGAGAAGGTAGAAATTTTGCCGAACCGTGACTACAGCGCTCTTTGGTTAGGAAGTCGTGCACCGCCTCTGCGTCCCATGCTTGTGGAACCGGATTTTAGCGAACCGGAGCTAGACGAAATATAGCATCCGGCCTGAAGAAGCGATGCCTGGAAGTAAGCAAAAATGCTCTGCCAGCGATGGCCGGCGAGAAATGAGCTATCGGAGCTCCAAAAAGCGGCGAAGAATTACCGAAAAAAGCCTAAATTAGTCGGTAAGTAAAACGGGCAGAATGCGCTTTTCCACTATAGACATTATCGAAAACTTCCATCAGGGGTGGTAAACGTTCAACTGACCTGTCTGCGCTAGAGATGGTCAGGTGGTCTATTTTGGGGAAGGGGCGCAGACAGGCCTTTGAGTTGGGCGAAATTTATATATGTTTAGTCGAATATTTCTGACTTCTACATTGCTATTTAATACTATGCATTTAAATAATTCAGCTATAAATGGTTGAAAATAAAGTTGATGAATTTAGCGGATTCAAGACTGACTTCTATGAAATTAAACGGTTTCTAGAGGGCTATGACTCTTATTTAAAAAATTATCTGTCAAGTTTGTTAAGGGATACTGCTAAGTTAGCCTTAGTGGCTAAACAGTCCTACCTTCATAGTAACTATTTTGATAAGATTGTATTATACAAATCTCCAATAAACAATTTTTCACTTAGACTACATATTTGGGATGATTTCAATTACCCAGAGTTTAAGTCAGACATACACAATCATAGATGGGATTTTTGCTCAGTTGTATTAAAAGGCGTTATTGAAGAAACAGTTTACTCCAAGATCTTAGATGAAGGTGATTTGATAGAAATGGACTTTTCTACCTCCAAGAACAGTACCCGGAAATATAAGCGAAAGAACAATGCCACTCTAATTCCTCGATATAAGACAAGGTTAGAGCAAGGTATGTGTTACACGAAGTTTTCAGATGAATTACATGATGTTGTTTCACTATCATCATATTCTGCAACACTAATGCTTCGAATGGATGACGAAAAAGATTATTCTAGCATCTTTCTTAAGTCAAATCAAAACTTAGCCAATCGTGAAGGACCTAAATCTTTCTTTAATGTAGAAGAACTTAGATTGAAGATTATCAAACTTCTAAAGAATATATAGATATGCTAAGGCAGCTCTTTTATAATAAAGTTGGTATAGTATTGCTTCTGACAATTGTATTGTCAATTGCTATATTTATATATGCAAATGACCTTGGTGATACGTCTAAGGAAATTGCACTCGCAATAGCATCTAGTTTATTTGCTACAGCTATATTTACTGTATTCTATAACGTTTTTACATTTCAAACCACTAGTAGTATTCTAGATGATTCAATAGGTCAACAGTTACAAAATAGTAAAGATGAGATAGTTCAGAGTGTAAAAGCATACTACAAAGAATACGTCCCTGATAGAATATTTGAAGGTTCTAATGCACCTGCGAAAGCCTTTGGACAGGACTTAATTAAAGAAATTCAGGCTACTGACACATATTCATTTAGGGGAATAAGTGGGAAAAGGACTGCTATTAGGATCGAACTTGTCAGAGGAAAGCTTACTGAGGTGAGGTTAAATTTGATCAATCCAGCAGATCAAAATGCTCTTGTTGAGCGAGCTAACTTAATGCTTAGTATTGACCAAATGCCGCAGACTCTTGAAAATGTTGAGAAAGTAGTAACTAGAATAAAAAAAGATGTGTTTTCGTGTTTGGCTGGGTTGTATTATTATGGAAAAACTAAATGTCAGACGATTGTAGTAGCATTTCAAAATGGAACCTCTACTTCTAGACTTGAGCTTTTGGACGACGCGATTTATATTTCATTGTACGATGATGGTTATCAGAGATATCCAGAAACACTAAAGTTTTCTAGGGAAACAAAGATATACCGACTCTATCAGTTAGAATTTCAAAAGGAATTCAAACAAATTTCTGCCAGATCGTCAATAACAATAAGTTCAAATACGAGCGAGGAAGAGTTTATCCAACAGCTTAGCAGTTTGGGAGTATTGAATGACATATCGATTGAGACGATCAAGATTTACAGAGACGAATATGAAAGACTAAGGAGTCTGTATATCAATAAGAATGATCTATATTCATTAACATGATGATTCGCCCAACAAAAAAGCCTCAAAGCTTGACGGAGCATAGCGAGGTCATGCGTTGAGGCTTTTTTGTTTGCAACTAGCAATTCTCTTAAGGCAGATTTTGTCGGATCGATATTAAGAGGACTAAATGGATTTAAAAAGTAAGACTATGATCGCTCCCTTAATGCTTTTGTTTGTGTTCATTGGGATATCAATTCCACTAGTGAGATTTATAAATTTAGGGTTTTACAGAAGAAATCTTCAAGGCAGATACAATGTGACTATTTTGTTATTTGTTTTAGCGATTTTATTATTGTTCGTGATACCTGAAAGAATATCTCTACTTCTTACAGGACCATTACTGTCTCAGTTGATACTTGGGGGTGGAGAAAAGATATATGTGAAAATCGCTGGTGAAGAGATATTTGAGGTTAATGAGAATTCATTAGACCCTGCGGAAAACCCTTTTGGGATGACGTTATTTGATTCGATTCTTACTGCTATAGCCATTATGGCTCCTGGAGTAGTATATTTTACTTTTTCATAGATTGTAGTATTTTGTAGGGGATTTATTCAAAAATAAGAAAAACACGATAGGAGTTATCAAGCTATGAGGGATCTTGAAGAATATGAAATAATTGAATATGATTTAGAACTTATGACTAGAGGAGATTATGATGGAGTACTACAATTGAGGAGGAATCAATTGAAAAAATATCCGCATGATTACCAGGTCAACTATCAATGGGCCGAAATACTTGTCTTGAAGAAAAGATACGAAGAGGCGCTAAATGTACTAAGTCGACTGCATTCAAGGGAAAAAGAAGATGAAGATGTTATTGATCTAGTAATTGACTGTATTAGGGGTGTTGGTAAGTCTATAGCTGATTTTGATTGGAAGATAGAACCCAATATCCTCTACTTGAATGATGATTTGATCAATATGTTGAAATACCTTTTGAAGGGCAAGCGGGGTGAAAAAAGAGCAGTTTCTAGCATGTATTTAGATTTATTGAGTAAAGGGAATCTATTTTTTGATGGAGATGAATTCTATGACTTTTTAAAGTCATCTAAACGAGTTCATCTCAGCAATAATCAGGATTGGTTTGAAGTTAGGATTGAAAAAATTAATTGAAAAAATAAAAAGCACACAATCAAGTAGGGTTATGAGCAGCGATTTGCTCCTCCTTATCCCTCCCTCTCACACCATCCCGACTTTTTAGTCGGGCACCGCAGAAAGTGCGGTAAAGGCTGTACCAAGCGGTTTATCAGACAGCTTTAGCCGCTCTTTACACCCACTAGTGGATCAACTAGAAACCTACAATTTCCCCTGAGAACCTTGGTTCTTGGGGTATTTTTTTGAATGCGCCATTATGATTTTGCTTACCGTAGGGAGTCAAACCATTTTTGTTTATCTTGCAACTATGGCAATCAGTGCATGAAAGCATTGCTTTAACGGTTTAGTCACTATAAAGATGATGACTTGCCTTGATTGCTCTTTTCTCTTTAGCTCACAGCCTTACATCTGACGCACGCCTAAAAAAGATATCTTTTCTGATGAAAAAAACTGATAGATACTTCTGCTGTACCATAATATTTGGCTTCCTTTTTTTTATTGGTTATGGAAACATCGAACACTCGGTTGGCTCGTATAAAACAGCTCAAACGGAACAAGACTTCTTAGCAAAAAAGAAACAGTCTTCAACATTTATTGATAGTATTCAGCAAAATTTAGCCCCCATATCTTCTAACCTTGCAAAACTCGATTCCTTATATAAATGGACAATTGACTATAACGATATTGATCCAGAAAAATCAGTAAAAATAGCCCTGCTGGGTCAGCAAAAATCACAGCAATATTCAAATCAGGAATGGGAAACTAAATTTGATTTTGAAATTGCGGATAATTACATTCATCTCGCTCAATATGATAGCGCAACAATTTTTTACGATAAAATAATTAGCGATTCCAAGTTAAATAAAAACCAACCTGACCAAGCCAAAGGCCTAAACCGAAAAGGATATTTAATGGCAAACCAAGGACTTTTCAAAGAAGCGGTCGAATTGTATTTTGAAGCTTTGAAGATTTTTGAGGCCATAGGGGATCAAGAGGGGATTTCTAAATCTTTTTTAAGTATAGCGGATGTGCTGAGTTTTTTGGACCGATGTGAAGAAGGGGTAACTTATGGGAAAAAAGCTTTAAATATTTTCGAACAACAAAAAGACACCTCCAATATACTTCTTGCATACAGAACCATTGCAGATAGCTACTTAGGAACAGAAAGTTATGAAGACGCACTCATTTATATTGAAAAGTCCTTAGACTTGGCAAAAACAAGTAACCCCGATCTTATGTCTATGGCGAGCATCCTCAATACAAAAGGTAATATCTTGAAATACCTTGAGCGCTATGACGAATCCATTGATGCTTATAAAAAAAGTAATCAAATCTGTACAGCATTAAATCATCCGGGGGGAATGAGTGCCACACTCGCCAATACATCGGATGTATATATGAGAAAAGGGGATTATAAAAGTGCACTACCTTTTCAGAAAAAATCCTATGAGTTAGCAGTCGAACATGGGTTTAACATGAACATCATAGAAAACACCGATCACCTAAGTATTATTTATCGCGAATTAAATGATTTTGAAAATGCACTAAAATACAGAGAACAAAATCAGGTGTTTAAAGATAGTATTTTATCTGTGGAGAAAGACCAAATCACTAAAGACCTATCCGTCAAATATGAAACGGAGAAAAAGGAAAACCTAATAGCGCTTCAAGAAGAACAGCTTTCCCGTCAAAACTTAATTCAAATGTTATCTTATGGGTTTGCTGCCCTTTTGATATTAATACTCCTACTAGTTTATAAAAGCTATAAGGACAAACAAAAAAACAATGAATTGTTGACTTCAATAAACAAACAACTGGAAGTAAAAAACCAGGAAAATGAACTGCTGCTCAAAGAAATCCACCACCGGGTAAAAAACAACCTGCAAACCATTTCCAGTCTGCTCAGCCTGCAATCAGAAAGTATTACCGATAAAAGCGCACTGGATGCCGTGCAGGAGAGCAAAAACCGGGTGGCCTCCATGGCACTGATCCACCAAAAATTATATCAGGGGGAAAACCTCGCCGCCATCGAGATGCGGGACTATTTCGAAACCATCGGAAAAGCTATCAAGGATAGTTTTGGGGAAAAAGCCAAAAACGTTTCGTTGGAGGTCAATATGCCGGAAATCGAACTGGACGTGGACACCGCCATCCCAATCGGGCTCATCACCAACGAACTGCTCACCAATTCCTTTAAACATGCATTTCCAGATAGACACGATGGTAAAATTTCCATTGCTTTAAGCCAGGAAAAAAATGGTTTGCTCAAATTGCAAATTGCCGATAATGGCCCTGCCCTCGAATATGGGTCGGACACAAGAGAGGAAATAGGTTTTGGCACTTTGCTGATCCAATTGCTGACGGCCCAATTGCGTGGGACACTGGAAAAATCAAACGAATCGGGCACCGCAACGATCATCCAGTTTTACCGGCAGGAAAAATCGGCAGCTTAAAAATATAACTACATGACAGCAGACAAACCTGCAAAAATTATGATGGTAGAGGATGATATGATCATCGCAGCCGATATCTCTATGCAACTGACCAAACTTGGTTATGAAGTCACAGGCATCAACACGCAAGGGGAAGATGCATTGAAAATGCTCGAAGGCAATCGGCCCGATATCATCCTGATGGATATTGTCTTGTCCGGCAAAATGAATGGCATCGAGACGGCACAGGTTATTTTAGAGAAATTCCAAATACCAGTGATTTTCCTGACCTCCAACTCCGATGACGCTACTTTTCAGAAAGCCATCAAAGCAAAGCCTTATGCCTTTATTTCAAAGCCTTTCCAAAAAGCTGACTTGGAGCGAACGATAAAGTTGGCGTTGCAGCGGATCGTTGTGGAACAAGAGTCGGCAACTGAAAACGCCGTTTCCGAAGACCATGTATCTGCCATAGATGACCGGCTTTTTATCCGGCATAACAATCAATTGGTCAAGGTGCTTCTCACCGATATTTTGTACGCAGAAGCTGACCGAAGCTATTGTAAGTTACATACCGAAAAACAAACCTACCTTCTATCTGTCCCGCTCCGAAATATTGAATCACAATTACCTTCCAGTTTGTTCATCCGTGTTCACCGGTCCTTCGTTGTCAACCTGATCAAGGTGGATGCCATTAGTGAATACCATGAATTCCTGACCATTCAATCCCACCAGGTCCCCATTGCCAGAAGGTCAAAAGAAGAGGTCATCAAACACTTAAAAATGATCTAATCAACCACCCACTTTAGGGCTAGTTCAGGGACATCATCCATGCCCAACCTTTTGCTTTTATAACCAAGCCTTTTGACATAAAAGACCTGCAGAAGGGGCTAAAAACCGCGCTTGACCGGATGCGTTCCGAAGGTTTTTGGAAAGTAAATGTCACGCCTGCGCTGACAGAAGCACCCAAGCCTGGACCGTCCGGTTTTTCCTATCAACCGCTCGGAAAGCGAGGGCTACTATTCGGATAGTTGCGCTGAATGTAGTTTGATCCAACACTAATTTTGCCATATCATTTTACATAATTATGTAAAAGATGGATGTCAAAAAATTTATCATCAATAGGCTTTATTCTAAAACAGTTTTACGAAATCAAAATCAGAGATTTTGAATCGCACTAAATATTTTAGGATATAGTCTTTCAAACCAAATTGAAATGAAAAAGCTATTAATGCCTTTACTCGCCATTGTACTCCTGACCGCCTGTGAAAAAGAATCAATTACTGATCTTTTACTGGAAGAACAAAGCCCAGCGGAGGTTACTGAAAGTGATGTTGTCGGCCTGAAAAGTTCCAAAAAAAGGGACGTTTGCCACAATGGCAACATCATTAACATCAACGTCAATGCAATACCCGATCATCAGTCGCATGGCGATGCAGTGGACATGGACGGGGATGGATATTTTGACATGGAAAATGATTGTGGAATGCCAGTTGACTGTGATGATACAGACGACCAACTGACCGATAACTGCTGCAACGGAGGGGAAATAGATTCCGATGGCCCTCTATTTGTAGCTCCTGCAAATGAACCCGGTTTATATACCTGGCAAGAGGCTATCGCTGCTTGTGCCGCAAAAGACATGGGAGGATATACCTGGGAGCTTCCGACTATAGATGAGCTAAGCGATGTGCATGCTGCGCAGGGAGAATGCTTTATAGCCGATGTTTACTGGAGCTCCTCTGATCATAATGGTGAAAAAGCATTTGGTATGCATTTTAATACTGAATATGATGGTACCCCCAATGCCATTTTGTACTGGGTGCCCCTGCCTTGCCGCTGTGTTCGAAGATAAACTATCCACCAGATGCCGACAAGTTTCCTGTTGACAGCCAATGCAAAACATTTTGTTCATAAACATTAATACCATTTTTAGAAAAGGCTTCTTCGAACAACTGGCCCATAAACCATTTCACTAAATCACACCAAAATTTTTCAAAATGAAAAACCTGTCATTCCTGATGCTTGCAGCACTATTTATTTTTGTTGCCTGCGAAAAAGAAACCGTCGAAACGACTACCTCCTATGACCAATTTGCCAAAGCTGCTGTCAAAGTAGACCTCTGCCATTATGATGCGGATACCGACACCTGGCACGTGATCAGCGTAAGCGAGAATGCCCTCAATGCCCACCTTAACCACGGCGATGTACTGCTGGTAGACGCCGATGGTGATGGCTACGTAGCAGCGGAAAACGAATGTGTGCCCGGCGGCGATTGTGACGATCTGGACGCGACCATCTACCCCGGTGCTGAAGAGATTTGCGGCGACGAAATCGATAACAACTGTAATGGTAAGATCGACGAAGATTGCGCTACTTGCCCGGACTGCGAATTTAACTGGATACTTGAAGATATTGACCTCTCGGAGGCTTGTATCTCTCAAAACGGTTTTCGTTTAGTAATATATACTTACGGGCAAGTAGGTAACTATTCCTCGGGGATTGTAGTCTTCAACGATGGTTTATGGTATACCGGTTCTGATTATAGTGGCGTAGGCGGTAACACAACAGCTGAATGTGTTGCCTGCTATAACGAGTTCGTAGCGGCCTCTGGTCTTCCGACTTGTAACCTTTTTCAGGCCGAGAACGAGCTGGAATATGGAAATATTTTTGGCCAGGCTGCGGCATTAACGAAATAGTTGAAATAGACATTTTAGATGCTCTGACAATTTATCAGATGCTTTGAAGCGCAAGCTTTCCTACGGGGGAGCTTGCGCTTCGCATTTTGTAATGCGCTAAGCACCCCACACCACTCTGGAAAGTGGGCACCTATTGGCAATTAGAGACCAGGCCTCAGGAATGGGCCGTATTGCGTGACCAAAGCCTGAAGGAGGCAGCGGCGGCCATTGATAAAAAACTGAACAGCTGCGTGTGTACGCTACCCAATAAGCGTGACCGCGATTTATTAGAAAAGAGTTCTTATCTTTCCTAACGTTTTAAATTGATGGTCTGTGTAGAGAGTATCTGGTCAGCATTGAAGATATAATTGAAATAGGAGTATCAAATGAAGAAGATTTTTAAAGTTTTGGCATTTTCAGTAATGGTATTTATTCTGTGCGTAATCGTGTATATCTATGTGTCAACACCAAGATTACCAGAAAATACGGACCAAGTACTAGAAGAGGTTTTAAAATCGGAATTACCAGACTTAGTACGTGGAGAAACTGGTTTTGTAGTAAATGATAGTTTGAGAATTTGGTATGAATCTATTTCTCCTGCTGATACAGCAAAAGATACAATTCTGTTATTTATGGGAATTTCTAATGATGCATTGGGTTGGCCCCAAGCATTTTTAGAAAAATTCGTGAGATCCGGATATCAAGTTATACGTTTTGACTACCGAGGTACAGGTTTATCTGACTGGGTAGACGACTGGGAAGAAAGGCCTTATTCACTATTAGACTTAGCGACTGATTCAAAGATAATTCTTGATTCTTTGGGAATAAATAAAGTTAATTTGCTCGGCATATCATTAGGAGGCATGGTAGCGCAAGAATTTGCGATCAATTTTCCAGATAGGACAAGAAGCCTAACCTCTATGATGTCATCAGGAAATATTCTGGATGAAGAACTGCCTCCCATTTCTTCTGAAGTCGTATTCGATTTGGTAAAATGTAGTATGAAGTATGGGATGATTCCAACTGATAAAAACAATATTAAACTGCATTTAGCTTCAAGAATAATCCTTAGAGGAGACGCGAAATATGATATAGATGTAGTTGGAACTGCCCAACAAGTACTGTACAATATAAGGGAAAGAAAAGGATATAATTCGAATGCATCAAGTCAGCACCACGAGGCCACATATCGATCAGGCTCAAGATATAGTAAACTGAAGGATTTAGATGTTCCAGTCTTGATCATCCATGGTCTTAATGATCCATTTATACCTATTGAGCACAGTATGAAACTAGCGAAAGTAATACCAGGCTCAAAGTCAAAATGGTTGGAGAATATGGGGCATGATATTCCACTAGTATTGATAGATAGTATATATGAAGAAATGAATGTACTGATGAATTCAAATGAGGATTATTAATTTCTACCTGAACTGCGTCCAAGCCTTGAGAGATGGCTATAAATAAAATGAGACGAATGAAAGTATATGTCAAAAATATGGTATGCGGGAGATGCAAAACAGTAGTGAGGAATGAGTTGGAAAAACTTGGGATAGAAATAATTGAAGTAAATCTAGGAGAAATAATAGTTGCAGGAAACATTAGTAATGCCCTAATGAATAGCTTGGATAAAAGGTTAAAGGCACATGGCTTTGAAATCTTAAGGGACAAAGAAGGAGAAATAATAGAGCAGGTTAAGAAAATAATAATCAAGCTGGTTTACGAAGATGGAGGTGAAAAAAACAAGAAATTATCAGAAGTAATTACACTTAAGATACGGAGAGATTACTCTGCAATTAGTAAGTTGTTTTCTGAAATAGAAGGGATTACGATTGAAAAGTATTTAATAAACGTAAGGATAGAGCGGGTCAAAGAACTATTAATGTATGATGAGCTCTCATTGAGTGAGATAGCATTTAGGTTAAATTACTCTAGTGTAGCATACCTGAGTAATCAATTCAAAAAGGTTACAGGGCTGAGTCCGTCTTTCTTCAAGAAACTGAAAGAAAATAAGAGAAAGTCAATTGATGAAGTCTAAATTCTACAAATGTTATCCAATAAAGTGTAACAGTAGCAGTTAGGTTAGCCCATAAATTTGTGTCATTGTTAATCAAAAGACGAAGTAATCATGACACATACTTATCAAATAACAGGAATGACTTGCAGTAGCTGTGAACAGAAAATCAAGTCAGTATTTCTTCAGTTAGAAGAAATAATTGAAGTATCGGTATCTAAGGAAAATGGACAGGCTGAAATAATGATGTCAAAGCATATTCCATTGTCCATACTAAAATCGCAGCTTGGATTAGCTGGAGATAAATATCAAATTGGTGTAATTGGTCATAATGAAACCGTTGAAGGGGCAAAGTCATGGTTTTCAACTTATAAGCCCGTTATATTGATATTTGCTTTTATTTTTCTGGTTACAGGTTTAATAGAAGCAGTATCAGGAGGAGTTGATATTACCAGATGGATGAGACATTATATGGCAGGCTTCTTTTTGACATTTTCCTTTTTTAAAATGCTTAACTTAAAGGGCTTTAAAGATAATTATCAAATGTATGATGTGATAGCAAGAAGATTTCCATCTTGGGGTTATATCTATGCTTTTATGGAGTTGCTATTGGGTATGGCCTTCCTTGTTAATTTCAATCCATTGGTCACAAATACGGTAATGGTAATTATAATGTCACTGAGTATAATAGGAGTTTTGCAAACAGTCTTGAATAAGCAAGCTATACAATGCGCATGCTTAGGAGATGTATTTAAACTCCCAATGAGTACGGTTACCATAATCGAGGACGGATTAATGATCCTCATGGGGCTAATAATGTTGATAATGGCGGTTTTTTAGAATAAAAATAGAAACCTACAGCCAATCGAGTAGGGAAAGAAAGACCAGATGACCTTACTTATCCCTCTCACTCCACTAGCATATTCCCCGCGCAAGCTACCTGTAGGGTGCGAACGAAGTGAGCAGTACCGCCCTGGTGGCAACGGTGTGCCGCTGCCACCAGGGCGGTACGGAGCAAAGCGAACCCCGAAAGGGAGCGACCCGCCCTAGCGGGATGCGCCCAAAACGCAATTCACAATTGACATTTCCTTATCTTTGGGGCCTTATGAAGGACTATTTCAGATCGGTCATTCTACAAAAAACAGGGGCTTCCTCTTTATTTGAAAAAGAGATGATCCAGGAATTGTGGAGTGGGTACGGTAAAATTATGCGGGTCGGATTGGAGCATGCTGCGGTCAAGAGTGTTGTGGTCAAGCATGTACAGTTGCCGATGCAAAAACATCATCCCCGCGGGTGGAATACGGATATTGGTCATCAGCGAAAAGTGAAGTCTTACCAAGTAGAAACCAAGTGGTACGCTACCTACAGCAAAAGTAGTACTGCCCGCTTGCCTCGGTGCCTAGCCATTGAGACACAGGCAGATGAGGTAATGATGGTGCTGGAAGATTTGGATGAGGCGGGTTATCCTCTACGCAAGACGGTGGTAAACTGGGACGAAATAGCAGCGTGTTTGGCATGGTTGGCGCAATTTCACGCAAGCTACCTGGGAAAAACACCCAATGGATTGTGGCAGGTGGGTACCTATTGGCATTTGGAGACCAGGCCTCAGGAATGGGCCGTATTGCGTGACCAAAGCCTGAAGGAGGCGGCGGCGGCCATTGATAAAAAACTGAACAGCTGTGTGTACAAAACATTCGTTCATGGCGATGCCAAGCTGGCCAACTTCTGCTTTGCTCATGACGGGAAGGTTGCCGGGGTTGATTTTCAGTACGTAGGTGGCGGCTGTGGTATGAAAGACGTGGCCTATTTTATAGGAAGCTGCCTGAACGAAAGTGCGTGTGAACGCCTGGAAGCACAAATTCTGGATACCTATTTTGATTGCTTGCAAAAGGAAATGAAGGAACGAAATGAAGCCCTGGAAACAGAATGGCGATCGCTGTATAGGGTAGCCTGGGCCGACTTTCATCGCTTTATCAAGGGGTGGAGTCCGGGACATTGGAAGATCAATAGTTATAGCGAACGCGTCACCGCTGAGGTAATCAAGCATCTGTAGCAATGAACCTATCAGCACTTAGCAACATAGCAATCGAGGCGGCGCTTTCCGCAGGAGCGATCATTCAGCAACACCTGCATGAAGACATTACGGTGGAGCAAAAGAAAGGAGGGACAAGCTACGCCTCGCAAGTGGTCACCGCAGTAGACAAAGCCTGTGAGGCAGCCATTTTCGCGCATCTACGGCCTACTTGTAATGCATTTGATTTGGCGCTTTTATCGGAAGAGACGGAAGATGATGGTAGCCGATTTGAAAAGGATTTTTTTTGGTGCATTGATCCGATGGACGGAACGCTTGCTTTTATCCATAAACACCCGGGCTTTTCGGTTTCGATTGCTTTAATAGCAAAAGACGGGACACCTTATATAGGTGTCGTGTTTGATCCCAGCACCAATACACTTTATCATGCGGTGAAAGGACATGGTGCCTTCAAAAATGGTAATCCTTGGGTTATAAAGTCCCGCAATAATTATCTGACCTACGTAACCGATAGAAAGTTGAGGGACACCCCGCGTGCCTCCGAAATTGAAGCGTTGCTGAGTGCGCATATCGCTGAGCTGGAGCTGAATGGAATGAAAGAAATTGCAGGTGCTGGCACCGTATTGAATGCCATCCTAGTACTGGAAAATGGCCCTGCCTGTATGTTGAAGCTTCCGAAAAAAGCAACTGGAGGAGGGAGCACCTGGGACTATGCTGCTACGGCCTGTATCTACCAGGAATTGGGCTTGGCGGCAACAAATTTTGAAGGAGGGAGATTGGATCTGAACAGAAAAGAGAGCACTTTCATGAACCATGAAGGCATTTTATATGCTAATTTGACTTTCCGTAAGAAAGCAGATAATCCGCAAGAGTAGGGTGTGAATACCTGAATGTATTTATACGAATGAGTGGCTCATAGGTACCTATTAAGATCCATCTACCCCCCTTCCATTCCCAGAGCGGTCCCCTACCCTAACCGACATCCGGCACAAGCTGCCTGGAGAGAACGCCACAAGGATGCGCCCATAACAAAATCAAATACTTTCACACAAAAAGCAGGAAATACCACAAAAGCACTATATTTGCGCAGTTTTTCCAAGAGCTTGTTTTGGAGGCACTCTTGGTGAAAGCTTTACATATTTATTTTTTTTCTAATCTTAATTCGAGATTTTTTAAACTTTGAAATTATGCAAGGTAAAGGAATTGTAAAATTCTTTCTTGTGGTGATGATTCTGGTCACTTTGATCCAGTACCTGTTTATTCTCCCGACCAATCGGGTAGAAAAGGACGCTGAGCGCTATGCGCTGAGTATTTCGTCATCCATTGAAGACGAAGCGGAACAGAACCAAGCCCATACGGATGCGGTTCGCGCTTACCTAGACTCTATGTCTAGCCAAACGGTATTTAAAATACCCTTACTCAAGTCTTACACGTATCAAGAACTCAAAAGCCAGCAATTGGCTTACGGTCTTGACTTGAAAGGCGGTATGAGTGTTGTATTACAGATTGACCTGAGAGAACTCATCAGGACGCTGGCCCAGAATTCCAAAGACCAAAAATTTCGAACTGCATTAGAAAATGCCTCCAAAGCTCAGTTGAATGCACAGTCTGATTTCGTTGCTCTTTTTGCCGATGCCTGGCAGGAAGTACGTGGTGAAGATCGCCTGGCACCTATCTTCCAGCGTAACGAATCGCTGCGTGATGAGATCAACTACGAAACGACTGATGCCGAAGTCATCCGCATCCTGCGTACCAAAGCTGATGAAACGGTAGAACTGACGTTCAACCTGCTCAAGCAGCGTATCGACAAGTTGGGGGTTGTACAGCCTAACGTGAACCTGGACCAGGAGCGTGATTTGATCATTGTAGAACTTCCAGGTATTGACAACCCACAGCGGGCGCGTGAATTCCTGTCTGCAGCGGCTAACCTGGAGTTTTTCGAAACCTACCGCGTAAGCGACCCAGCTATTGGCAATGCCTTGACGCAAGCCAACGAAAAGCTACGAGTGATTCGTGGTGGTGAAACAGCGCAAACCATTGAGCGTATTGATACGCTTTACGTTACCGACTCTCTGGGCAATGTTTCTACGGAAATTGAGAAGATTGATACGGTATACGCACAGAATAGCCTCAATGGCCCCTTGTTTGACTTGATGTCGCCAGGACAAGGTGCAGTGATTGGTGTTGTTCGTCGTAACAACCTAGCAGAATTGAAGCGCGTATTGGAGATGGAAGACATCGTGAATCTCTTCCCATCTGATCTTCGCTTCCGTTTCTCACAGAAGCCTTTTGAAAGTACCTTGACGGACGAGGTGAGTGATCGCCCGTTGGAAATGTTTGAGGTATATGCTATTAAGATGCCACGTGACGGTGTAGCGCCATTGAGTGGCGACCACGTTGTAGATGCAAGTGCACAGCCAGACCCACAAAGCAACCAGATTGCCGTTTCTTTGAATATGGACAAGACGGGTGCCAAGATTTGGGGCAATATGACCACCAAAGCCGCTAATGATGGCAACCGCGAAATTGCGATCCTCCTCGACAATGAGGTGGTATCTGCTCCTCGCGTGAATGAGCCGATTACGGGTGGTTCCAGCTCTATTTCTGGAAGTTTCTCTTTGCAGGAGGCTACTGACCTTTCCAATATCCTGGAAATTGGTAAGCTACCTGCAAGTACCGAGATCATTCAGGAATCGGTTGTAGGTCCTACCCTGGGTGCCGAAAACATCAGAAGCTCCCTTACGGCATTGGCGATCGGTTTCTTGATCGTGATTGCCTTCATGATTTTCTACTACGGTGGTGGTGGTGTTATTTCGGTAATTGCCTTGCTGCTCAACTTGATCTTCATCTTTGGTGCTTTGGCTAGCTACGGTACGGTACTTACCCTCCCTGGCTTTGCGGGTATCATCCTGACGATCGGTATGGCCGTGGATGCTAACGTAATCATTTACGAAAGGATACGGGAAGAATTACGAGACGGTAAATCTACCTTGGTGGCCGTTACTGATGGTTTCAAGAATTCTTATTCTGCGATCATTGACGCCAACGTGACCACGATTCTTACCGCCATCGTACTGGCTTACTTCGGTCTTGGTCCGATCAAAGGATTTGCCGTAGTATTGATCATCGGTGTACTTTCTTCTTTGTTTACTGCCGTATTGGTAGGCCGCTTGATGCTTGACAGCTACTTGAAGCGCAAGAAGACCATCAGCTTCAGCACGAGTGTTTCTAAGAATGCTTTTGCGAACATGCAGGTTGACTGGATGAGCAAGCGTCGGATCGCTTACATGATCTCTGGTACGCTGATCGCTATCAGCTTGGTATCTTTCGTTACTCGCGGCTTTGAACTAGGTGTAGACTTCAAAGGAGGTTACAACTACAACATCGCCTTTGACGAAGGTGTCGATGTTAATATTGAAGGCCTGCGCGACAACCTCGCTACTGCTTTTGGTGGTAAGACACCCATCGTTAAAGAAGTTGCCGGTGTGAATACCTTCAACGTGGTAACCGACTACTTGATTGATGCTCAATTCGACCCTGAAGCTTACGCAAACGATGAGGAAAGAAATGCTAACAAGCCAGAAACCCTGGTGATGAAAGCATTGCACCAAGGTGTCGTCAGCACCATAGGTAAGGATATTTCTTTTGATCAATTCAGCAATGCCGGCGGTGTGGGTACCCACATTACCAGCTTTAGCAAAGTAGGTCCAACCATTGCGGATGACATCACCCGTAGTGCGATTTACGCGGCCATTTTTGCTTTATTACTGATCTTCCTCTACATCTTTATCCGCTTTAGCAAGTGGCAGTACTCACTGGGTGCCGTAGCAGCTTTGTTCCACGATACCTTGATTACTTTGGGTATCTTCTCTTTGGGACATGGTCTCCTTGGCTTCAGTATGGAAATTGACCAACCCTTTATCGCTGCGATCCTGACCGTAATTGGTTACTCGATCAATGATACCGTAGTTGTATTTGACCGTATCCGGGAATACCTCAATACCTACACCAGTGGAGATAAGACATCTGTGATCAACGCTGCCGTCAACAGCACGGTAAGCCGTACGATCATCACGTCTTTGACTACCCTATTCGGTGTATTGGTACTCTTCCTGTTTGGTGGAGCCAGCATCAAAGGTTTTGCTTTTGCCATTCTGGTAGGGGTAATTGTAGGTACTTACTCATCGATCTTCGTAGCCACACCGATGGTACACGATTTATCGAATGACTTATTTGTAAAGAAAGCTGATGACGGACGCCGGAGTTTCTCTCGCGCTGGGAAGGAAGCTTAAATAGTACTTGGCACAGGGTAGAGGGATTTTGATTGTCCTACAATTGACGCTTTACTTCGTATCTTGATTTTCCAAAGCCGCTTCGACATTGTCGGGGCGGCTTTGGTCATTTTATGCGTGGTGTGCGGTAGTCGGGACAAGTAGGGTGGGAAGCCCTTCACGACCAGGGTTCCCCACCTTTGATATTGTACACCCTACATTTAATGGTATGAGTACCAACCACGAGTTCCGAGACATCGGAACGAGTCCCCCCGCGATCCCGACTTTTAGTCGGGAGAGCACAATATCCGATATAAAAGAATTTAGCGACAACAATAAAATGGGGAAAATCGTTTTCTTTGTTAGTTCTTAACCACAACTTCACTTCCGATGATCAAGCACCTCTCTTTCCTCAGCCTTCTGGTATTTTTATTAGCCGCATGTTCGTACACCATGAAAATCCAGGATGGTGAAATGGCGGTCGACCGCAAACAATACGCCGTGGCTGTAACAATGCTAAAAAAAGAATACAGCAAGGCAGATACCCGGGTAGAGAAAGGCAAAATTGCCTACTTGCTGGGCACCGCTTATGATGGTCTTAATCAAGGCGCTGATGCCATCAGTTGGTACAAAACGGCTTATGACAATCAGTACGGGATGGACGCTTTGCGCAATTACGCCCAAGCCTTAAAGCAAGCTGGTGAATATCGGGAAGCTGCACAGGTCTACAAAGAACTGGGCTTGGAGATTGGCAGCCCTTATGAATACCGCAAAGAGATTAGAGCTTGTGAAACCGCCGCCGAATGGAGTGAAGAACAACGGAACGAATTTGAAGTAGAGGCACTGCCCTCCAATTCATCCGCCTCTGACTACGCGCCTGTCCTTTACGGACAAGAAGAATTGATTATCACCTCAGACCGGGCTGCTGCTACGGGTGATGAAAGCTACAACTGGACGGGAGAAGCCTTTAGCGATTTTTTTGTGGTCAACCTGGCCAGCAATACCGTTGAGCCCTTGCAATTGGGGCTGAATACGGAAGACAATGAGGGAACGCTGAGTTTCAACAAGGACCAAAGTCAAGTATTTTTCACGCGTTGTAATGCTCCTAAAGGCGAAGATGCTTTCTGTAAGATCATGGTGAGTAACAAAATCACCGATGGCGCTTACGGACCAGCTACACCTCTCCCCTTCCAGGAAGCAGGCGTCAATTATATGCACCCCGCCATGGGGCCTGATGGAAAAACCTTGTATTTCAGCTCCAACCACCCTGATGGCTGGGGCGGTTTCGATATCTATTCAACTGTATTTGAAAACGGCCAATGGAGTGAACCTAAAATCCTCAGTCGCTCTGTAAACACCGAAGCCGACGAGCAGTTTCCTACGTTTGATCAGGACACGATGTATTTTGCCTCTTCCGGACATACCGGCATGGGCGGCTTGGATGTTTTCAGAACCTACCCCCTGGCATCCGGCAATTGGGCACCTCCGATCAATCTGAAGACGCCCATTAACTCCGGAGGGGATGATTTTGGTTTTGTGATTGATCGCCGTACGAAAACCAACCAGGGAGATGTTGTCGCTACGGGCTATTTCACCTCCCGACGAGGAGAGATGGGCGGCGATGATATTTACAGGTTTACCCAAAAAGTACTGCCGCCGGAACCGGAGCCAGATACGAGTGTGCCGATTGTCTACAAAAACACCTTGGATGTTTACGTAGTAGAAAAAATCTACCAAGACCCCAGCAACCCTAATAGTAGTGTGCTAGGTAAAAAACCACTCCCTGGTGCTAGCTTGAAAATTCAGCTTGGGCGGGAAGAACGGACGGTAGAAGTAAATGAAGAAGGCAAAATCAGCCTCAACATTCAAGACAATTCCCTCTACGCTTTCTTTGCCAGCAAAGCCGGTTACCTCAACAACGACGGTAAATTCAGTAGCATCGGCTTACCGGAAGATCCCCGCAACCCCGAGCAATTGTACGAAGTAGAGATCGTACTGGAAAAAATCTTCCTCAATCGGGAGATTGTCCTGGAGAATATCTACTACGATTTTGACGAGTCCTTCATCCGCGAAGATGCCAAACCTACCCTCGATGCCCTCGCAGATATCTTGGAGAAAAACCCGGCAATACGTATCCAATTAGGTAGCCATACCGACTGCCGTGGTGGTGACCAGTACAACGAATCCTTGAGCCAGCGCCGGGCACAAGCTGCTGTTGACTACCTGATCAATCAAAAAAGCATTGACGCGAGCCGATTGGCGGCCTTAGGTTATGGCGAAAGCCAGCCGGCCAATGACTGCCTGTGTAGCCGCTGTAGCGAGGACGATCACCAGGAGAATCGGCGGACGACTTTTAAGATATTGGAGTAATATGTGAGCTTGGGGTAAAACATCAAAATACGGTAATTACCTACCCCAATCTCACGGTACTTGGTATTGGGTACTTGGTACTTGGATTCAAAAGATCCTCCATCCGACGTTAATCACCTCCCCAAATCCCCCCTACCACTATAGAACATGTTACGATATAAAAAAAAGAGAGCAAACCACGTGATACTAATCTGTATGACAACAACTCTATTCTTTGATTTTTTTTCAATAAACACCATAGTTTCTCTAGCTGGACAAGCTGATTTTAACAAAGAAATTATATATAATAATTCTTCTATTTCGCAATTGGTAAATATACAATTGACCGAAGAAAATAATATTGTAGCATTCTTAAGTGGGCCATCAACACCTAATATCATTCAACTACACTATGATGCTTCCGGTAATTTCTTAGAAGGTCGCAAATCTGAATTTCTTGAAGGCGGCTGGAACACTTCTGCGCTCAGAGGAAATTATTTTGCTAACAGTGAATATTTACTTTATAACCTTTTTCGAGGTGGTGCTGCTGCCAATTCCAAAACCGCCTTGTTTATTTATAACCTGCAGAACGGCGACTATAAAATCAAACAACTGAGCAATCAATACTTGCGAAAAGAATCATTTACCCTCTCATCAAATGGAGAAAAAGTATTGACTTCACAGCATTTGTCACCAATAGGTGATAATGGTCGTAAATTCCTGGGCCTGACTTTACTTGATTTGGGTACTACTGATAGCGAATGGGATTATTACTACGAACTATCACCAGCACTATTCTCTAGTATGCAATCTATCTGGCCTCAGAGCGTACTTACCAATTCGAATCAACAATTTATCAGCCTTCAAGGAATATCTACTGTAGGCTCCCCAATCAATTATACCACTCTACTGGAAATCGATACGCTTGGACAATTACAACGCAACCTGAGAATTGCCGACAGCACACTGTACGCTTATGACATTATAGAAGATGATTTCGGCAATTACTACCTCTACGGCACCACTGAATCTCCTACTGTAGCTTTTGAAAACGATGCCTTCATCGCCAAACTCGACGCGAACTGGAACGTGCTTTGGGCCAGACGCCTACACGCAGAGGAATTTTCTTTCTACCGAATGCAACTCAGTATTGCCAATAACGGAGATGCAGTCTTTTCGTACGCTACTTTCGGTAATTTTCCGATCATCGCTGGTCGGCTTTCTGCCAATGGTGAATTGCTGGACTACCAAGGTTATTCTGCTTACGATCCACAATTGGGAGTTACCAGTAACCAGGAGACTGTTTTTTTGAGTGAGCGTATTTACGAAGCCTCGGATTGGAGAAGGGGTATACTCCTTTCAAAAACCAATGCAAACGGCATCTTCGAAGAATGTGATACTTATGTAGCGTGCCTTGAAGTATCACCGCTTGAATTCCCTACCGATACACTTAATTGGGTACGCTCTCTCTCCAATCCTCTGGTAAATCTCGACGAGGAAGTTACCGTCACGCCATTTACAGCCACAACGGTCGATTTTTGTGGCACACCGGATTTTCCTTCCCCTGAATTTTCGGTGCCGTCACTCTTATGCCCAGAGCAGCCTCTAGTTGCTGACAGCTTGAATAACACGCTGGCAAACACCGTATTCTGGCAAATTACAGGAACCGATCTTGATACTTTTCTCATGGATCGTACACTGATGTATACTTTTTTAGACACTGGGGTATATGACATCACGCAGTATCTCTACGTTTTGGGTTGTGAGTATACCTCTAGACGTAGCGTTCGCGTATCCTCTCGTGATCAATTCCGATTTTTGCCCGCAGATACCTTTGTTTGTGAAACAACTTTGCTCCTTGAGCCGTCCATAGCTGATTTTCCTGATTCCACTGTTTTTAATTGGCAGGATGATCCCGGTAGCGGCATCAATAGAAACATCAACCAATCTGGCAGCTATATCCTGGAAGCAATGACGGATGGTTGTTTGTTTCGAGATTCTATCTGGATAGACTTTGCCAATGAGTTGTCTCCACCCTTTGAAATCCTTATCCCGGTATCTGACACGATATGTGAAGCTGATTTACCTTATACGCTGGAAGTTTCCAGTAATTATAGCGATTTGTTCTGGATTGATAATGATAGTTTTTCCAGCAATCAGGCTTACCTCATTGAACAAGAAGGAAGCTATGAAGTCAGTACAAGCTTCGAAAACTGCATTTTCCGAGAACGCTTCGAATTGGTAGTATCCGACTGCTTAGTTGATATTTTTATTCCTAATGTGTTTAGCCCAAATAACGATGGTACGAACGATGAATTACGTGCTTTCGGTCAGCACTTTATACCTCGCAGGCTAAGCATTTATGATCGTTGGGGAGGCTTGGTACATGATACTCAACAGGCCCCTTTTACTTGGGATGGTAATGGGCTTAATCGTCGTTCTTCTGGAAAAGGGGTATACGTCGTAGTCTTCGAATACTTCAATCTTTTATCGGGATCAATTGGAGTTACTACCCAAGATGTACTTCTAATTAAGTAGGCTGCCCCATCCGAGTACCAAGTACCAAGTACTTAATACCGCTCACATTACCTCCCCAACTCCCCCCTCCCCTTCCAAACAATATCCAGATCCATCCAGAGCTGGTAATCTTTGGCGTAGAGGAGGTTCAGGCGGTGGACGGTGGCCTCATCGGGCTGACGGATATTCAGGGGCAAGACGGGGTTTAAGACGCCTGGTTTTATTTTTGGGAGTAATTCCTTGCTGCTGGTTGCATCAGCGTAGCCGACCCAGCTAAGGCGACCAATCATGACCTTAGAGATGTTCTGAAGGAGCCCCAGTGGTTTTTTCACGAGTAGTGAAACTAAGGGGAAAAACAGCAAAAGGAATAAACTCATGCCCACATCGAATAGCCGCTTGTTGCGACGAAGCAATGGTTGTGCAATCGCAAACTGTACATCAATGGTATAGAGCTCTCCGCTATGGTTTTTGGAGTGGCTGCCGATAATACTCAGGCTGTCTTCGGGTAGGATTTTGTAGAGCATTTTGGGACCTAGCGTACTCATCCACTTCATGATGGACTGGGCAGGTAGATCACGCGAACAGAAGATCAACTCTTCGATACGATATATTCTGACAATCTCATCCAATTGATGAAGGATGCCCAGGGTACCTGCTTCTTTTGTTTCAGGGGCTACACGCCCTACCAGATTGGTACGCACATTGGCCTGCTGGAGTAACTGAAGCGCACGAGCGGCCTCCTCTTCACTACCAATGAGAACCAGACGCCGTTGTTGTTCCTGACCTATTGCCAGCGATTTGTAGCGCAAAAAATACAGTACCATCCGGGTCATCAAAGTTGCCCCAAATGCCCAAACCGCTCCCAGTAGGATGAGTGCCCGGGAACTCCTGTATTCTTGCTCCAAAAAACCGTAAGTAGCCGCCAGTACCAAAGTGCCGGTCACTAAACCTCGCAACAAGCGCCTTAGCCGAAAAGGCTCGTCGTAAGCGCCCGCAAAGAAGTTGCTTCCCAACCAGATGAATACATAGAGCGGAAAGTTGACATAACGTACGGCAGGCTCATAGTAATCGGGATCTTGAAAGTGGTAATTGGCCCAGAAATTTTGCAAAAAGATCAAGCCCAGATAAATCAGGATGCCCTCTAACAGAGGGAGATATATTTTGCGAATGGCATTGCTCATTAAAGTCATACCGGCCCGCAGGTAGATCGCACCTTGCAACATGGCCACAAACAAGCGAGCCTGACCTCCCTGAAAATGCTTACGGGCAAAGATGATCATCGCCTGGTAAAAAGCCTTGACGTAATTGAGGCTCCCTTTTTTGGTGCTCTCCCCTTTGTAATGGATGATCGTGGTCGTAGGGAGATAATAATTCTTGTAGCCTCCTTGTACAATCCGGTAAGATAAATCAATGTCTTCCCCGTACATAAAGAAGGCCTCGTCGAGCAAGCCAACTTTATCCAAGGCACTACGCCGCATAAACATAAAAGCTCCCGAAAGCACTTCAATTTCGTGCGTCTCATGTTCGGAGAGATAGCCCAGATGATAGTGATTGAAGTGCGGAGAGGAAGGAAAAACCCTCGCTAGTCCAAACGTTTTGGCGAAAGCCACCCAAGGTGAAGGAAAACCACGCTTGGATTCCGGTAAGAACTTGCCGGCACCGTCGATCATTCTTACCCCCAAACCACCTGCTTCGGGATGCGCATCCATGAAGGCAACACAATGCGCAAAAGTATCTTCCTCTACCAGGGTGTCGGGGTTGAGGAGCAGTACGTATTCGCCTTTTGCTATGCGAATAGCCTGGTTATTGGCAATCGAAAAACCGGGATTGTCTTGATTGGCGATCAGCTGAACTTCGGGAAATTTTTCGCGCACCATGCTCACCGAATCGTCGACCGAATTATTGTCCACCACAAACACTTCGGTAGCTACGTGAGCGGCCGCCTTTCGGACGGAAAGAAGTGTTTGCTCCAGAAAATACCGGACATTGTAATTGACGATAACGACGCTGAGCTTCATGGCACTAATCTACCTTGTAAGGGATCCGGGCCACAATGCTACGGCCCAAGGTGAGGCCATCGGCATATTCCAGTTCACCACCGAAAGAAACGCCACGGGCTATGGTACTGACTTTTACCGGGCGATTGGCCAACTGCTTGGTGATGTAGAAAATGGTGGTATCCCCTTCTATCGTTGGGCTGATGGCCATAATAACCTCCTTGATTTCCCCCTTATCGATTCTACTGACCAGTGAATCGATGTTTAATTCTGAGGGGCCAATGCCCTCAATGGGTGAAATTACGCCTCCCAGGACATGGTAAGCACCACGGTATTGCCCTGTTTCTTCAATAGCCATAACATCCCGGATGCTCTCTACCACACAGACCAGTTGGGCATTGCGACGATCATCCTGACAAACGGTACACAGCCGGTCATCACTAAGATTATGGCATTGTTCACATTCCTTAATACCACTGCGCATCTTGGTGAGTGCATTGGCAAAAGTATCTACCGATTCGCCGGGTTGTTGTACCAAATGCAGCACCAACCGCAGGGCTGTTTTGCGGCCAATACCAGGAAGACTAGAAAAAGCTTCGACTGCTTCCTCAATTAATTTGGAGGAGAATTGCATATTTGTTTTCTTCGTGCTGCGCAAAGATACAGCCTTCTTTGACAATTTCAGGACAAGCTGAACTATGAAAAGGTTAAGCTGTTAAATGAATAGTTTCGCAAAAAAATTGCATTTTTGCGGTGCTCCTAACTAAAGGTCTACAAGAAACAACAGAAAAACATCAAAATATTATGGCGGAAGTCATTCGTATGCCGCGCATGAGCGACACCATGGAAGAAGGTAACATCATCGGTTGGCTTAAGGCTGAAGGTGAAACGGTAGAAGCTGGGGAAACCCTGGCGGAGGTAGAAACCGACAAAGCGACCATGGAATTGGACAGTTATTTTGACGGCGTACTGCTACACATTGCCGTGAAAGAAGGACAAGTTCCTATTAATGGCGTCATTGCCGTTATCGGGGAAGAAGGAGAAGACTGGAAAGCAGCCATCGCTGCTGCTGGTGATGGGGGCGACGAAAGTGGTGCCAGTGAAGAAGCACCAGCCAAAGAAGAGGAGGAAGCAACTACCAGTGCGGCTAGCACTCCGGCTGCTGAAGCTGAAGGAGATCGTGTAAAAGCTTCTCCCCTAGCCCGCAGTATGGCAAAAGAAGCAAATATCGACCTGGGTAATGTTACCGGATCTGGTGATCAAGGCCGTATCGTTAAGCGCGACATTGAAGCTGCTATGGAAGGGAAATCAGCGGCTCCGGCTTCTGCTCCTACAACCGCCCCTGCTCCTGCCGTGGCTGCTCCTAGTCCAGCTGCCGCTCCTGCACCTGCTAAAGAACCTGCTGCACCTGCCGTTACGCCATTTGCCTACACGGGCGGAGGTGACAATTTTGAGAAGGTACCTCTCTCTCAAATGCGCAAGGTGATTGCTCGTCGTTTGGGTGAAAGCAAATTTACAGCTCCTCATTTTTACCTTACGGTAGAAATCAATATGAACAAGGCAATGTCATTGCGCAAGCGCATCAATGAAGTTGCTCCGACCAAAATTTCCTTCAACGATCTTGTGATCAAAGCCAGTGCTGCGGCATTGCGCCTTCATCCTGCGGTGAACAGCGCGTGGATGGATGACCACATTCGTATCAACAAGGACATCAATATCGGTGTGGCTGTTGCCGTAGAAGATGGTCTCCTGGTTCCTGTGGTTCGCTATGCGGATATCAAAACGCTTTCGCAGATCAATACGGAAGTGAAGAGCCTGGCTGGCAAAGCAAAAAATCGCAAACTACAACCCGATGAGATGCAAGGGAATACCTTCACCATCTCTAACTTGGGCATGTTTGGTATCGAAGAATTTACCGCTATCATCAATCCGCCTGATGCAGCAATCCTCGCCGTAGGGGGGATCATTGAGAAGGCCGTTGTGAAAAATGGAGAAATCGTTGTCGGCAATCAGATGAAAGTAACGCTTTCATGTGACCACCGCGTGATCGATGGTGCGACTGGTGCACAGTTCCTGAATACCTTCAAGGATATTTTGGAAGACCCCATCCGTTTGATGGTATAATTGCGCCGCGCAGCGCAAAATGTGTAACTACCCAATTAGGATAGAACACCGATTTAACGGATAAAACAGGATTTTCACAGATTTTTTAATACCCGTGTAAATCCGTCTGATCCGTTAGATCCGTGTTCTATCCTTTTTTTATACGCTCACCTACCAGCTTCGCCGATCCCACTTCTTGGTCGCTACGATAGCTAGCGGATAATCGCTACCGATTTTTACGTGGTGTTCTTCCTGTTCCACAAATTTCAATTGATCGGGAATATGCACCATGTCGGCGGGGAGTTCAGCCAGCTCTGGCACCCAACGTTTTACGTATTCTCCTTTGGGATCATAACGACGAGCCTGTTTGACGATATTAAAGTATCGATCCTCACGGGGATCGCTACCGACTCCTGCAATATAATTCCAATTGCCCCAATTGCTGGTTACGTCATAATCCACCAACATAGACTCAAAATATTCGGCTCCCATCTGCCAGTTGACCTGGAGGTCTTTTACTAAGAAACTGGCTACATTTTGCCGACCACGATTGGACATGAAGCCGGTGAGGTTCAGTTCCCTCATATTTGCATCGATAAACGGCACCCCGGTTTCTCCTTCCAGCCAGGGACGCATATTTTTCCAATTGTTGCGCAAGCCTACAGGTTCTTCACCTTTGGTGCCTTGCTTAAGAAATATCTTATCCCCGTATTTTTTACCCATGAGCCGGAAGAAATCGCGCCAAAGCAACTCAAAAAACAACCAGTAGGTACTGTCATTTGCACCGCGCTCGGCTTCGTACTTTTTGATTTCGTGATAGATTTTTTTTGGCGAAAGACAACCTTGGGCAAGCCAGGCTGAAAACTTGGAAGAATAATCGCCGCCAATCAGGCCGTTGCGGGTCTCTTTGTAGTTTTTAATATGGTCGGTCTCCCATAGATAATAGCGTAGTCGCTCCAGGCCAGCAGTTTCTCCTCCTTGAAAAGGAAGCACCTTACGGGAATCGGGGATCACTTCATCGTGGCCAAAATCCTTGAGGGTAGGAATTAAGCCTGGGGCAATATCAGAACTAAAATGAGGAATTTTTGAAGGCGTAGGAAGCGGTTCACGTACAGGGACAATGCGTTCTACTTCTTTGCGAAATTGGGAAAAAACATCGGGCGTATGGGTGACAGGAAAAGGTAGATCTGCTGTGTAATACAACATTTTACCTCTGCTGTAAAGGATTTCCTGCCCTATCGTCCAGAGCTTTTTCTCCAGGTCATTCTGAATCGTGAGTTCCTCAGAGGTCCGTTCGCGATTGCAGAAAACCCAGCTGCTTTTGCATTCTCGTGCCAATTCGAAAACAACTTCTTCCGGCTTGCCAACACGTACTACGAGTTCGTTGCCACGCGCACGCAGTTGTTCACGTAAATCTTCAACAGCTTCAATGATGAACTTGGCCCGGAATTTTCCTGTTTTAGGAAAATCAAACCATCTTGTACGCCCCGTGAACAGGCGTTCATCAAAAACATAAACAGGAAGCACCTCATCCGCCATTTCTAAAGCGTTGGTGATGGCTTCATTATCGTGTAAACGAAGGTCTTGACGAAACCAGACTATTGCGCGGCGCAGGCTCATAGCTATTGTTTTAAACGGTACATACGGATTCAACTAACACACCAGATGTACTGTTCTTTTTGAAAATATTGAAAGTAGAACAAAGATACAACTACTTGGTTTGGAAAAAGAGCGTGAAAATCACCATTTTTGAAAAGTGCTCATCCCGATTCTCGGGATTCGAGGGGGGGGACGCGCGAGCAACGCGAGTACCACCGTGAGTTCCGAGACTTCGGAACGAACACAACCTCGAGCGAAGCGAGTACCACCGCGATCCCGACCTTTCGGCGGGAGAGCACAAACCAACAACCATGAAATACGCCTTCTACATTTTCCTTCTCTTAGGCCTTTTTAATAGCAGTTGCCAATCCAAAGAAGCGCTTCCTGTCTTAGGCCCCTACGAAAAAACAAATGGGGAGAAAGTCTTCCATCCCGTCCGGGATTTTCGTTTGTTCAATCAGGATAGTATTGTTGTCACCAATACCACTTTCCAGGAAAAAATCAGGGTAGTAGATTTCTTTTTCATCTCCTGCCCCAGCATTTGTCCAAAGGTGCAGGCGCAAATGTTAAAAATCCAGGAAATTTTCCAGGAAGAAAAAGAAGTGGTCCTGGTTTCTCATACCATTGACCCTAAACGAGACAATGTAGCAGCTATGGCGCGTTATGCCACTAATATTGGCGTAGAACGTGCCGATCGATGGCAGTTTCTTACGGGCGACCGAGCATTGCTTTACCAATTGGCCGATGATCATTTCAATATCGTTGTTGAAGACGACTCCGCCCCCGGAGGTTTTGATCACACTGGTCGCATTGTACTGATTGATAAAAAGGGGTACATTCGCAGCTATGCCAACGGAACAAACCCCGCTTCCGTAGACACCTTGATACAGGATATCCAACAATTACTCCTCCAGGAATAAAAATGCACCAATATGGGAACGCCATTTTTTCGCTTTCTGCTTGTAGCCACTACCCTATTTTTAGTCGTTCACAGCTGTGAACAAGAACCATTTCAACAAGGAAAAAAACTATATACAAGCTATTGCGAAAATTGCCACATGGCAGATGGCAGCGGACTAGGAACCAACATTCCCCCTTTGGCACAAGCCGATTACCTGAAAAATGAGCAGGACAAAATTGCTTGCATTATTCGCTATGGTATCAACGATACGCTCCTCGTTAACGGTAACCGCTACGAAACTCCCATGGCAGGTATTGAAAACCTTTCAGAATTTCAGATTGCCAATGTAATCAACTACATCAACCAAGCTTGGGGAAATGACTATGGTTTCGTAACCGTAGAAGACCTGAGAAATCAATTAAAAAAATGCAAATAAGGCGACGGAGAGAAGAATAAATTCCTCAATAATTTCAGAATTAGTACATTGTAGTCTACTTCTCTATTTAAAAGATTGTTACAATGTCACAGAACGTTAAGCATACGCTCTTTTTTCTTGCTTTTGTCCTCATCACTCTTAATCTTCATGCCCAAGTTCCCGTCAATGACGACTGTGCCGGGCTGATTGATTTAGGCGTTGCACCTTACTGTCCTGATATTACGATTCCAGGAAATGAAACAGAAATTTATTCCAATGTCGACGCTACTGCTTCCGACATTGGTTTCGGAAATAATCCTCTTTGTTTCAACGGAGGTACGGTCCAGCGTGATGTTTGGTTTGCTTTTACAACCAGTGATACCATCTTTGACTACACCATCACTGTAATGGGCGTAGAAGGTCCCAATGGCGAAGCTTCCATCGTCAACCCACAGGTAGCACTTTATCGGGGAGCTTGTGCTCTAAACAACCTGGCAGAGTTGCTTTGTGCTTCTGCTGCCCAAGGAGAGACAATGGTAGAATTGGATGCTGAAGGACTAACTCCGGGCATCACCTATTTTATCCGAATCAACGATTATTCAGGTACCGCTACGCCTAATGCAGGAAGTTTTAAGCTCTGTATCGACAAGAAAGACCCCATTGATCTGATCACGGATGGAGGTTCTACCAACTGTAGCGGAGAACTTTACGATTCTGGTGGCCCCGATGGTGACTACGGCAACAATGAGAACAATGTTTTCACCATTTGTCCTAATCAACCCAACCAGTGTATCAACTTTACCCTCCAGTACTACAATATGGAGTACAATGATTTTGCGGTCACTGATCAATTGATTTTTTATGATGGAGATGGTACCAACCCAGGTACGATCATCACTACTTTAGGTGGTAATGATTTTGGCGGAACTTCGGCAACTTCAGGGGTTTGTTTTGCCGTTCAGGCCAGTAGCGGGTGTATGACTATTCAGTTTATTTCTGATGGTACCAGCACCTTTCAGGGCTTTGCTGGCAGCTGGGAATGTTCTTCACAAGCCTGCGAAATCAACGATCCTGTAACGATCAGTCCGGGAGCTTCAGCTACCGAAATTGAAGCTTCCCTCTCCACGCCTTTTACCCAAACAACGATTACAAATATTGACTGTGACAATGCCGCTTATGGCACCTTTATCGCCGGAGACAATACTGACTTAGGGCTGAATCGTGGCTTGGTGCTTACTTCGGGTACTGCCGTTGGTGCAATCGGCCCTAACAACCAGGCTGGTGTCTCCACCAGTTTGTTCACCCCCGGTGATGATGACCTGGATGTACTTTCTGACCTTTCTGGCAATGGAGAACTTTCCGAAGATGCCTGTGTCATTGAACTTGATGTATTTGTCAACACCAATGAACTCTCTTTTGAGTACGTCTTTGGTTCCGAGGAATATCCCGAATTTGTTAATGATATTTACAATGACATCTTTGCCTTCCTGATTTCTGGTCCTGGCATCACCGGACTACCGGCTTTGAATGGGCAAGAAAATATTGCGACCATTCCTGGCACCAACACTTTTGTAGAAATCAACAGTGTCAACAATCTTCTCAACTGGGAATACTACCGCAACAACCAGGATGGATTGAGCTTGCAGTACGACGGACTTACCTCTGATTACCTGGGCGTCAAGAAAAGCCTCACCGCACGAGCAACCGTGGAGCCATGTAATACCTACCACCTAAAGCTGGCTATTGCCGACCGAGGGGACAACCTTTTTGATTCAGGTGTATTTGTTTCCGAATTAAAAGGCGGCACCCCTGAACTAGTCGTCGAATTCAACTCAGGTATCGAATACCTCATCGAAGACTGTACCGACATCCCTGACGAAGTTATCTTCCGGTTAGACAATCCACTGGATGAAGATATCACTTACAATGTGGTCATCACCGGAACTGCCACCCAAGGAGTGGACTATCTGTTTAGTGTTCCCAGTCAGCTGACTTTTGTGCCTGGATTAAATGAAATCACCTTTCCCATTTCTGTATTGAGCGATCTGGACGATAACGAAGGCATTGAAAATATTATCATTCAACTCACCAATGACTTCGGTTGTGGTTTGGTTGAATTGGCCAATTTGGAAATCCTCCTCTACGATCAACTCATTGTAGATATCAATGCAGGAAGTGATACCGCCAGGGTTTGTGCCAACAGTGACGTTATCCTTACCGTAGAAGGCGCCGCCAATTACTTCTGGACCCCCGTTAATCTTTTTGATGATGTAACCTCCAGTACACCTACCGTTACGCCTACAGAGAACGGTTGGGTATACGTAGAAGGACAGGTTGGCAACTCTTGTACCGCTGTTGATTCTATCTATTTGCTGATCCTCGACCCCGTCATTGATATCATGGAAGAAACAATTCCGACTTGTCAGACGCAAGCCGTTCAATTAGTCGCCAATAACAATGTATCAGGAGAAGGTTTGAGCTGGAGCCCCACCACGGGGCTGGATGATCCTACTTCCGCAACGCCAATGGCCAATCCTCAAGTAACAACGGCTTACGTAGCTACGATTGATCTGGGCTTTGGTTGTACGGTGGCAGATACTGTTGTGGTACAAGTTGACTTTTTGAATGTGCCTGAGCTGGCTGCGGACACGACTATTTGTCAGAATTTTGGGGTAACGCTATCGACCTTACTCGATCCCAATGTTGCCTCGACGACTTACACCTGGATTCCTGGCATGTCGCTGGATGATCCGAGTAGTCCTACTCCCCTAGCATTTCCTGATGAAACAACAACTTACGAGCTTATCGCAACTACTAACAATGGTGCTTGTAGTGCCAGTAACTCAGTCACAGTGACGGTTTTACCTGCCGATGTAGCCATTACCAATGAGCCCGATACCTTACAGATTTGTCTGGGAGAGAGTGTTACCTTGAATGCGCAAACCAGCACTGGCAACAATGACAATTTCCTTTGGACGCCCAATGATGGCAGCCTCAGCAGTACGACAGATCTTTCTGTAATTGCCACGCCCATTACTGGCACGACCTATTTCACTACTTTCACGGTAGGCAGCTGTACAGTGATGGACTCTGTGTATGTTCAGGTGGATTCTTTACCAGCCGAATTAGGAATCACGGTGGAGCCTTTTGAAGAATCCTACTGTCAGGGAGAATTGGTAACCTTGGTATCCCCTACTTACGAGCCAGTTCTGTATCCCAACATCACCCACCAGTGGTTAGGTCTGGGCTTAGAAACATCGGATACCTTGTACAACCTGGTGTTTACCACCACCGATACATTTACGTACCAACGCACGACCATCAATGGTGGATGTATATCGGTAGAAGAAGTAACGATCAACGTCATCAGTAATGATGAAATAACGATCACCCCGGCCCAGCCCGTTATTTGTCCGGGAGAACAGGTACAGCTTACCGCAAACTCCAATACCCTCGGCGAATTAGAATGGTCGCCCGCGGAAACGCTGAGCTGTAGCGATTGTGCAACCCCTATCGCTTCACCGACCAATACGACCTCCTACACCCTGAGTTCGAGTGTGGAAGGTTGTGCCATCGAACAATCGGTGACCGTGACGGTGCTCAACCCTGATGATTTCACTCCTATCGGCAATCGGACGGTTTGTGCGGGAGAATTGCCACTTTCACTCAACCCTAATGCCAGTCCGAACGCTACCTATGTATGGACCTCTAACCCTGCTGGTTTCAATAGCACCGAGCCGAACCCCAGTGTTAATCCAGCCGTAACAACCACCTACATTGGTACCGCTACCAACATTTGTGGCACCATCACCAAAGAAATCACCATTACCGTGATTGATCCGGGTAGTATCATCAGCGTAGCCGGTGGTATCGACACCCTTGTTACATGTCTGGGTTTTGAATTTGACCTCACGGCTAATGTCGACAACAGTAGCAATGGTACCGAAACACTCACTTGGTTATATGATGGTCAGAGTGACGTAGGAGCGGATGCCACCTTTACCGCTGGCAATAGTGGTCTGGCTACCTTCATCTACCAGTATGGCACTAGCGCTACCAATGATTGTGAATCCCTAAGTGAGACGGTTTACATTCAGGTCAATGAAGCACCACAACAAGTAGCCGTAAGGCCAGATACAACGCTGTGTTTTGATGCAGGCACGCCACTTACGCTCTTCACTGGTACGGTAGAACCAGGCGTAGATTACAATTGGACCAGCACCAGCGGGGATGTCTTTATGGAAGCCGATCCGGAGGTATCCCCTACGGTCACGACTACCTACACGCTGGAAGCTAGCTTGGGAGCGTGTACCTCCAGCACCGATGTTACCATCACTGTGATTGAAGCCACCACCCTGGCCATTGATGAAGCAGCCTCTACCAACCTGATCCAGGAAGGAGTGGAAACCTTGACCTTGGTTGCGGAAGCCCCCAACGCCAACAATCCTGCTATTGAATGGACCTTTAATGGTATCAACATAGGGTCGGGGTCTCCTCTGGATTGGACACCTGACCAAACGCAGCAAGATTTGCTTCCTGGTTACGTTTTCGCCACCATCAGCAATACCTGTCAGGAACTCATCGATTCCATCTTCATCCAGAAGTTGCTTTTCCAGATGCCCAATATCTTCTCACCCAACGGTGACGGTGATAATGATGTTTTCAAGCCCTTCTACCTCGGTGAAATGGACGTAGTGGAACTCACCGTCTACAACCGTTGGGGGCAAGTGGTCTTCGAATCAAACGACCCGAACAATCCCGGTTGGGACGGCAAGAAAGGAGGTAAAGATGCACCTTCGGATGTTTACATCTATACCGTAAGAGTAGGTGTTGGTACAGAAACTGTCCAGGACAATGGGCAAATCACCTTGATTAGGTAGGGTAATATTTGCCTTTGTGTATTACTTTAAAGTAGTACATAAAGGCAAATATTACGGTATTAGGTACTTGGTACAGGGTATATGGACTTTGAATACCCAAAAACGGAAGCTATCCCAAATACCATTCTAGTCCCGTGTATTTTAGAAGACCCAGGCAACGACGTTGCCTGGGTCTTCTTTTATATGCCTAATAGGGTTCAACAATAGATCACTCCACCTCAGGCGTCACAACCTCTACCCAATAACCTGCGCTACTGGCGAAAATATCGTTGTCGTACATAGCGCCGCAAGTGCTGGCTGGCAGATAAAACCGCCCGCTGTACGTTGCGCTTAAATAAACCCGGAAGGTTTTGGTTTCATTGGCGCCTAAGTGGAAGAAGGTGTTGACGCGATCATCCCGAAAATCGCGATAAGTGTAGCCCGACTCCGGATGGGTATTAATCTCCTCGAAACGCGTATTGGTAATTTCCCATCCTGCAGGAAATACTTGTTCCAAGGCCAGTTGCCGGTAGCCATAATTGAGCTTATTGGGGTGAGCAACGGTTACTTCGGCAATAAAATCAGTGCCCTGCGCTAAGCGAGAAATATCCAACTGTTCACCATTTGCGCTGCGATATACGATATTCATATTGAGCTGTCGGCTGATCGCTTGTTCTTCTTCCGGTAAAGGTTGTCCCTGGCGAATGATACTACCAAAGAGTTTTTGGGTGCTCGTGTTTTTCACAAAAATTGCATTGGCCCGGTCTTTAAGGTTGATCTGAATATAAGGATGATCCGCCCCGACATCTACAGCATTGGCCGCACCTTGCTTCATGGTGAAGGTGTAGGTTTTACTTAATTCATCATTTTCACCGATGTACTTGCTGAAAGCCAGCAACGAATAAGCAATTTCCTGGGTACTCAACCACCTACGGGCATTCATTTCTTTAGCAATTTGCTGGGCCACTACATCGGCAGAAGCCTGGTCTTCTAAGAGCACCAGCGTTTCCAGGATCATCGCCTGATCGCGTAAGCCTGAACCATAGGTAAAGTCCATCTCTCGGTAGTTGGCCACTTCGGTGTTGATGGCGCGCACCAAATCTTTTGCCGCAGCCACCTGACCAGCTAAAGCGTAAGCAGCCGCCAATCGCCAACGGCTGGTATTGCTTAAATTGTTGCGTTCTCGCAAACGGTTCATTGCTCCCAGTTCCGGTTTACCGGCTAAAGCCAGGGTGTACAAACGGTACGCCTGGTCCAATTCGTAGCTGCTGCGACTGACCAGTCCAAAATCAGCAATTTTTCCATCCCAGGCACGTGCTGCTCCTTGTTGATAATCCTGCCAATTTCTTAGTAAACCCGAAGGCAGGGTATATCCAGCGGCTTTAGCAGCCAGCAAGAAGTGCCCAACGTAGGAAGTTGACCAGGAAGAGATTTCTCCTCGATCGGGCCAATAAGAAAAAGCACCATCACTGCGCTGAAACTGCCGCAACCTATCCAAAGCAGCAGCGACATTCTCGCGAACTTTTGTCCGCTGCTCATCTTTGAGTTCCATGAAGGTGGCTAGATGCAATTGCGGAAAGGCAGAAGAAGTTGTTTGCTCCAAACAGCCATAAGGATACTGCAACAAGTACTGTACCCGACGTTCCAGATCAAGCGGTGGCAGATTGGTCATCTCCAAGGTTCCTGACCGCGTTCCGGCGGAGCCAAAGGGCACATAATCCAAGGTTTGTTCCTCTCCTTTTGCGAGCACAAAGGGTGCTGCCAGCGTTTGCATAGGGTTGGGATTGCGGATGGCTATCTCTATTTCCTGGGTCGTTCGTTCTCCTCCACCTTCGGCAATGACCTTGAATTTTGCCACGCCCGTTCCGTCACCAATACTGATAGGAAAGCGAACCAGTTGATCACCCGCCTTGGTGAAATTGAGTTGCTTGCTCGGCGTAGATAAGCTTACCAAACCAGAGCTTTCCTCCAAGCGAACGTTTACGGCACCCAGCCGATCTTTCATCGCAAAAACATTGACGGGTAAGTCGAGTTGCTCACCAATGCCCAGCACCCGTGGCAAGGTAGCCAAGACCATAAGTGGCTTTCGTACCGGCACCGATTTTTCGGCAGCCCCATAGGCATGAGGTTTCACTGCGACCACCATCGCCCTTACGGCACCCACATAATTGGGCATCTTCAGGCGATGGGTAACTTTTTGTCCTTTGCCCAATTCAAAAGGCCCCAGGTGAAGAACTACTGGATCAAAACGATTCGCGCGATCGGCCTTCTTACCACCATCCAAATCACCATCACCACCGATCGTCAAAACCTGACTAAGGTCAATGGTCGTTCTGGACAAAACGTAGCGATACAAGTCCCAGGTTTTTACCCCCAGCGCTTCCCGAGCGAAGAAGGCATCGTGCGGATTGGGTGTTTTAAAGTTCGTCAGACTCAATAACCCTTCATCTACTACGGCCAAGGTGTAAGTCATGGCCTGCCCTTTGGTTTCGGAAACTTCCACCGTGAAAAATTCTTCCGGTTTTAGCTCTTCAGCCATGCGTATTTTAGGTTCCAGGATCGTATTCGGGTCTTCAATTTTGATGGGGATGACGCCATAAGCACGCATGGGCAGGTCATTAGCATCTTGATCGTAGGGCTGTAGTACCGTAAGGAAGGCGTATACCGTGGGTGCCATTGCTGCTGTAGCTTTAAAGGATACTACATTATCACCAGCTTTTGTATCCAACCAGCGTTCTTCGATCACTCCTTCTCCATTTTCTAGACTCAGCAAGGCCCGGCCTGCACTGCCTGCGGGGAAAGTCACGCTCACTTCCTCGCCCACCTTGTAATCTGTCTTGTCGGTTCTAAAAGTAAGCATACTTGCTTCTTCTGAAAAAGAGTCTTCATTGTACCAGGGCGACCCTGCGTATACGTATCCAGCAGCGCAGTGGCCACTTTGTTCATCACAAACCCGCACCAGATAGCGCCCCCAATCATCTACCTTCACTTTCCAATTGGCCTTACCGTTGGCATCCGTAGTAATGGTCGCACTGGAAATACTCTTTAGATTTCGATCCCGCGCATAGCGAGCACCACGCGAATCTTCATCGTCCCACCACCAACGCCATTCTACGCGGAATAACTCTGTTTTCAGCTTTCGTCCGCCAGCAACTTTCCCCAGGTAATTGACGCTTGCCAATTGTATAGTAGCATCTTCTCCGATCAGCACCCGAGGGCTACCGTAACGATCTTCTGGTAACTTTAGCCCTGCATAGTTATCAAAAGGAAAAACAGCGAAAGAACGACTTTCAGTACTGAAATTGCCTCCTTGTTCATACACCCGGGTACGAAGTCGCATCTGCAATGGACCAGCAGCGGTATTCGCATTTGGCATCTGCACCGCGACCGTAGCTTTTCCCTGGTCATCGAGCGGAGCATCAAAAACGACTTGATTTTGGGCAAGTAATTCTCCTTGGTTGCGATCGTAAAAACTGTAATCCGGAAATGAAGAAAATCCACTACGATCCAATTGGAAAGAAGCTTCTACATTGGCCTTCAGGTTTGCTGCTGGGGCACCATGGAGCCAGGCCGCTTCCAATTTCATCTGGGAAGTGCCAGAAGACATTCGGATAGGATTTTCGGCGCCCGTAAGTGCCACCTTGATGCGGTTGGGCTTGATGGCCTCTATCCGCAGGCTTTTACGAAAGACCGCATCACCGGCCATTACAGAAGCTTGCCAAATACCCGTAGCATCATCAGGTGAAGTCTTGAAAAAGACGGGATAAATATCTCCTTGAGGCAAGACCCCTTCTCGCTTTTCCACCACTTGTCCTTGAGCATCACGAAGCTCAAAAGTCACGGGATAACCAGGAGGAAGGAGTCCCTTTTCATCTTCCAGAACAAAATTCAGAAAAACCGAATCACCAGGGCGCCAAACACCTCTTTCCGCATAGAGAAATCCTTTAAGGCCTTCCTGCAATACGGTTCCTCCAACATCAAAGCGGCTGGTAGAAAGCGCGGTACCATCGTCGAGTCTTACATAGGCTTGTTCCTTAGCTGTTTCCGCGACAGCGAAAAAAGCATTTTCCGGTAATACTGTACTTGCGAGTCCTTTGGCATCGGTTTTCACCGTACCCAAAAGTTGTTTTTGATAATCATAAAAATTAACGGTTACGGCTGACATGGGACCAGCAGTTTGCAGGTTGGTTACTGCTACCGAATACTGCTTGTTTTGTGAACCTTTCACAATGAGGCCCAGGTTAGAGGTCATTACATTGCGGAAAACAAAACGCTCAGGGTGGTAGTAAGCAGGGTAACAAGGGTCATCCCGCTGATCCCAACTGTATTCGCGGTAATAGCCTTCCAGACCATACCAGTTGTCCATGATACTCTCTTCGTATTCGCTCTGATAACCCGAATCTTCAAAGGTGAAATTTTGGGAAGTACAACTATAGAGACTGTGCGAACGACGGAAGCCAATCCGTACCTGATAGAAAGACTTGGCGTCCATTTCAAAAAACTGGCGCAGATCCAGCGCATAACGCTCCCATTGTGCCTGGCTACCGCTTGAGTTGAGGTTCTTGAGCGGCACTTCCTTACGGAGGATAATTTTTCCAACTTTCCGCAGGTCGTAAGAGCCATCGAGTTCATTGTCCTGCAGGAATTGTAAAATGTTGTTGCTGTGAATTTTAAACACTTCAACCTCTACGGTATGCAGTCCAATGGCTTCAAAAGGAAACACCAGTTTAGCGGAAGCAGGCAAAATATTGCCCTGCCCTACCAGGCGAACTTGCGGTTCTGTAGCGGTGAAGGTTACTTCCCAGACACTGCTCCGGGGCATCGCTTCGCGGTAGTGGTTCTGGATACCAGTGTAGACATTAAGCTGCTGATCACCAGCTAGTTGTTCGTTGAGATAGAGCGTAAGCACATGACCTTTAACCGAGAAGCGGAAGTTGTTGTTGCTATTGCTGATGTTTACCAAACCGCTAAAATCCTGATCTTCCTTGATAGGGTCAGAGAAATGAATAGCGACCTTGGCTTCTCCACCTCCCTGAGGCACTACTTTGGTTACTTTAAAATCGCCAATAGCTGGTATTTCTACTTTTTCTTGACCTTTTTGCAAAGCCCCCATCGCTGCACCGTTCCAGGTTAGTAACACTTGACTTGCGGTCTTCCCTCGTTTTACGCCCGTAGCCGTGAAATAATGCACCGTTCCTTCGTCATTGTGCGACCAGGTGAGATTGAGTTTTTTATTGTTTTGTTCTACATTTAACAATTCGGGAATCTCTTCATCGGCGACGAAATCAGACGTCAGCAGTTGTCCTTTTAGCACTTGAGTTTCGCGGATGGAGGGGTCGGGGGTAGAGAGGCCATCCGTTTCCAAGGTCAAAAATGGGTCGCGTGTCTTTACCGAAAATTCAAATTGGTGCGCCTCAGCAGGTACATTATCAAAAAGGTCTTTCAGGGAAACCGTGACAAGATAAGCGGTGGCAAAGTCAAGCGCCGGAGCAGGGTCAAACCGCAGGGTTTGCCGGTCGGTCCAAGTCCATGTACCAGGAGCATTGGGTTCTATATTTACCAGGTTTTTCGCGGCCTCGGTACCTACTTGTTCTTCGGTGATGACCACCCCGGCAAACTGTATTTTGAGGGGTGCAGTACGGGAGACAACGCCCTGGGTGTAGGCATAAATATAGGCTTTGGCGCTTTCGGGCATTGCCTTGGCGTTCTTGTTTTTTGAACATGATGGTACGGCAACCAGAACAGCTAATAATAACAAATAGAAAAGACGGTTCATAACAGGAGTTTTTAGGGATACGATCAACAAGTGCATAAAAATAGCGTTTATTGCACAAGCTATCGATTAATACAATAGCTTATATTTTATATTGTCGACTATTTTTTACTTGACTTAAAAATCCTCCTCATGTCTCGGCAAATTGCTCTTTTTCCGCTGCAAATTGTGGTTTTTCCTGGCGAAGCGGTCAATCTTCATATTTTCGAACAACGGTACCGCGACCTGATCAACGACTGCAAGGACAATGGAATTACCTTCGGTATTCCTGCATTCCAGAACGGTACCATTAAAGAATTCGGTACAGAAGTAAAACTGAAGAGCATTGAAAACATCTATCCAGGCGGAGAAATGGATATCAAAACCGAGGCAATGGGCATTTTCCGCATCCAGGAATTTTTTCCTGAAATGGCCGACAAACGCTACCCTGGTGGAGTTGTAAAAGACTACGAATTTGACCGCAACGAAGATCCCCAACTCAACGAGCAAATTTTAGCCTACTGCCGTCAACTGTTTGCCGCAATGAAAATCAATCGCGCATTACCTGATGACACCAGCAACTTTACCACCTATGATATCGCCCACTACGTAGGTTTCAATCCCGAGCAAGAGTACAATTTCCTTACAACTTTAGGAGCCACCACCAGGCAGCAAGTTATTATCGATCAAATTAGCAAAATTTTGCCAGTCGTAAGAGAGATGGAGAATTTGCGCGCCAGAGCCCAGCTCAATGGTCACTTCAAGCATTTGAAGCCGCCAAAATTTTAAAAAAAACACCACACAAGCACCGGGTGGTTTTGGACCCTCGAAAAAACATGGTTAGAGTCGCTGGTGTGGTTCAGTAATCCCCTTGTCTCGTGATGAGAATACCAACCGAAGTTGATAGTGAGGCCCGCCTTAGTCACACGCAAAGTCAAACTCTAATTTAATAAGTGTAGAGCCAAAACGCTTGTGGGTACCTGCGTGGTATTATCTTACAGCAAGATACTAGGAGTATCTTTGACATGCAAGGACAATAACGGATGATAGCCGGAAAAGTTTTGGGAGAGGAGGAGAAATGGGGAGATTTTTGTTTTACCTAGTAATCCTTTTTAGACACAAAATCACGAAGACACGGAATTACACGAAAGTGTTTTTTGGGGTTTGTAACTTGGTGGGATGTTGTCTTTTGACTTGTAAATCGAAAGAAACGTACTCAAAGTTGAGAGCATTTGTCTTACTAAATTCATGAACCCTGTAAAAACTGATATTCTCGCACTCCGTTCGGCGTTGGCTCCGCCTACGTCGGAGTAAACGCAAAATTCTGTTTTGCGTGTTTCACAAGCAAGTATTGCTTGATTTCGTTAAACGGAGTTTTGTAGATGCTGCAACGTAGGCACAGCCAACGCTGAACAAGTGTTGTTGTTTTTGCTGGTAGGGAGACCAGCGGGAACTAACATGCGCGGTGTGTAGCATAGGTATGCACTCCTTTTAACAAAATCCAATCCAAGTACCTAGTACGAAGTACCTTTTACCCTCACCCTACTTCGTTCGCGGCTTCAGCCCCAAGCGGAGGCTCACGACGTGCGAAAAAGTATTCTGATCATCGCCCAAATCGGTGTAGGCGTAGTCTACCAGGAGGCTGCCTAGTTGGAGGCCGATGCCCATGCTGGGGCGCATAGTCAGTGTTTCCTGGTTGCCGAAATCCAGTTCGCGTTGAAATTGGTTGATACCCGCGCGGAGGTAGAGGAAATTGCGGTAGGCCATTTCCAGGCCGAGGCTGGGATCAATACTGATCGGATCGGCGGAGACGAGGGTATTGCGTTGGCCATCGGTGGTGAAGACCAGGTTCATTTCGGAAAGGAGGCTGATTTTTTCGTTCAACTCAAAAGTACGTGCGCCACCCAGGATCAACTGTGGGCGGGTGATCTCTACGGAGTTGATGGGCACTTCATTATTGGTGAGTTCCAGAACATCTTTTTCCTCCTCCGTAAAAGAGAAACTCCAGGCGTTGAAGGTGGTGGTGATGTCTTTAGCAAGAACCGCCCACACCCACTTGTCGCGCACTATTTGCACCCCCAAATCGGCACCAAAGCCCCAGGAAGTAGCAAACGGCCCAATTCTACGATGCACTACCTTGACCGAGCCCCCAAAACGGATCGGCCCCTTGGCTTTATTGACTTCCTTGGCGTAAGAACCCATAAAGGCGTAATCAGCGGAAGAAAACTCGGTGATATTGTCAAAGTTGATGGTACCATCGCTCTCATAAAGAGAGAGGGTATTAGGAATATTATCGATGCCGAAACGCACTAGGCTAAAAGCCAGTCGGTTGCCTGCTTGAGTTGTGGGTAAAGTAAAAGCCAGATAATCGTACTTGCCTACGCCACCAAACCACTCGGAGTGCATCGCTCCTAACTGTAAGCCATCATCTGGTGTAAGGGCGGCCAAACCAGCAGGATTCCACACGCCTGCGTAAACATCGTTGGTACTCGCAATGACGGAGTTGCCCATGGCTTGCGCTCTGGCTCCCACCCCAATGGATAGAAATTCGTTGGAATACTTTTGGGCTTGAAGTCCAGTCATCAGTAAAGTGCAGCTAAAAAACAGGCACAGGTAGCTATATCTCATATTCGTTATTTTCGATGCTTCCTCAAGGAAACGTAAAAGAGGCGGCTTTACCCTTTCGGTGAGGCAAATTTAACAGCCTGCGTCGAGGAAATGACAAAAGAGGGGGAAAAGTTTGGCTTGGTATACGCAAAACAGATTTTTGCTTGCATCTCAGTGACGTGGGTGCAAGCTAGGACGAAAGGTATTTGCCGACGTAGGTGCAAGCTACGACGAACGGTATATGCTAGTGGGGAGCGATAGGACTAGACCGCACCACAGCTTCAAACACCCCACTCATTTGTGCTAAATAACGTTGGGTATGTAACATTGCATCTTCCTCATGCTGGGCGTATTCCATCACGGAAAACACTTTTTTTACTTTTAAAGCATCACAGGAAGCTGCGTCCAGCGCGTTGGTACCCACAAAAAGATAGAGGGGCTTCTGGTGTTCCTGACAAAGTTGAGCGACACCATCAATGACCTTGCCCTGAAGCGACTGTTCATCCAGTTTGCCCTCGCCACTGATGACGATATCCGCAGCGGCGATTTTGGCAGGCAAATCTGTAAGCTTGCTCAGGGTAGCAAAACCGCGCTCCAGTGTACCTCCTAAAAGCCCCACGATGCCAGCAGCGGAGGCCCCTGCCGCTCCCCCACCCTGGAGATGGTCTAACTCGATGCCAAACTGTTGATTAATCAAGGCGCAGAGGTGCTTGGCACCATCATCCAAGGCTTGAATTTGTTGGGCTGAGGCTCCCTTTTGTCGAGCATAGACCTGGGCTGCACCATTTTCGCCGTAAGGTGGATTCGTAACATCACAGAGCACATGAAATCGAACTCCCCGATAAGTGTCTGGAGGGAGGAGAATTTTCGCCACCTCCCCCAAGTGCTCCCCAATTGGCGCCAGCGGATTACCATCAACGTCAAGTAGCTTCCCTCCCAACGCGACGATAATCCCCAGGCCAAAATCATTGGTAGCACTCCCTCCCAGCAAGAGGTAAATATCCTTAAGCCCTTGATCAATAGCGTGTTTCACCATCACACCTACCCCAAGGGTGGAGGTCAACATCGGATTGCGCTCTTCCTGGGTCAATAACACCAAACCAGCAGCACTGGCCAGCTCAATAAAGGCTTGTTCCTGGTTATGGAGATAAGTGGCCCTTATTGGGCGCCCCAAGGGATCGACCGTCATTATTTCTTGGGGAGCCAATCCCAAGGCTTGCGCCAACACCTCTAGTGAACCATCGCCACCATCGGCCATAGGGTGAGCTTCCACCACCCAGTCGGGCGCCTCGACGGCCAACACCTCCGCAATCGTCTCACAGATGGCATGAGCGGACAGGGAACCTTTGAATTTGTCAGGGGCGAGGAGGATTTTCATGGTTGATGGTTTATGGTTGATTGTTGATGGTTGATTGTTTGATTGTGTGTGCCTAAAATAGGTTGACAAAATTGGGTGAATTAAGCATCGAAATCTAATTCAAGTTGAAAAGGGTTATCTACATTTTGTTGGTAAACGAACAGCTTGAATGTAGGCACTGATTCTCCCTTATGAAGTTCTTTGACATGAGTTTCAAACTCAATGGGGGTCATTTCCAAGCTGCGATGCCTACGGTTATTGTAGTTGTTAACGGCTTGTTCCATGCGTAAATACAACTGGTCTTCTGTTCTGATATTCCAGCGGTGCAGGTAGTCGTTTTTGATGGTTCCGTTGGCACGTTCGATGTGTGCATTTTCTAACACCTCGGCGCACATGCTTATGCGGATGCCATAGTTGTACAGTAATTCCGTATAGTCGTCGCTGATGTACTGGCTTCCACGGTCGGAGTGATGGATAAGTTGCTGCCCATAGTTTTCCACACCCCGGAGGGTAAAAGCTCTGTTGAGGGCTGCGATGTTATTCTCTGCCCTCATATTGTCGGCCATTGACCAACCTATGAGACGACGGGAGTATACGTCCATTATCAACACGCCGTAGTAGTGCCTACCCTGCAGCGGAAAGTAAAAGATATCACTCGTCCACAACTGGTTTACACCTGTCAACCACTTATCCACCAATAGGTTGGGATAGTGGCGACGTTTGCTCGCCCGCGTCGTTATCTGCGGGTTTTCCGCAGCTCGCAGCCGATAGCCTTCCCTTATACCCAAGGCGATGAACGCATCCCGCCCGATGCCCTCCGGGGCAAACTGGTCGTACATCGTCCGCAGCCCCATCCCCGGGTGAATCTCTCTTATTTCCGACATCAAGCCCACGTAGCACGGCTCTTTGGCCTGCTCCTCGGACTGCCGCTTCAACGCCCGATGATGCCCTTGTCGGGAGATACCCGCTATCCCATATAAAGCATTCATTGTCCCTGCTTTTTGGGCTCTTCCTCGGCGGAATCGTTCCAACGCGGTGGTCCGTACTTTTTTTTTATGTCGTACCCTAACTCCTCACTGGCAACCGTCAAACAGCTTTGAAGGTAGTCTATCTCCAGTTGCTTCTGACCCACCGACCGCTCTAGCTCGGCCACCCGCTGCAACAATAGCTGCGTCTTGAACTGCTCGCTATCCATTTGTATGACTGTTTTTACCCCTTTTTCCGCCTCGGAGTACAAATATAGCCAATTGTACACCGATGTTCGGCTAATACTATACAGCTCGCATAAGTCTTTTATTTGGACTACCCCCGCTTTAAGGTCTCGTACTTTTGATTGCTTGAACGCCTTGCTGAAGGTGCGGTTGTACTTGCCTTCAGTTTGAAACTTTTTGTCTGGTTCTTTTGCCATTTTTGGTTGATTTTTTTTGTCAACCTATTTTAGGCACACACAGATGACTTTGAGACCTCCTAATTATTTCCGACCTCCCACTTCCGACCTCCGACTATAAAATGGTTGATGGTTCGTTTATCCCTAAGGGGTGATTTAACCCTTACACCCTTACACTTTTCCAACCCTTACACCCTGGCTGGTTAGTTGAAGAAATCCGGGAACTGGATGCTGAAGACCAGTATACCGATGAAGAAGAGTATCAAAATTGCAATTTTGCGCCAGGGTAATGCTTTAGGGTCCCAGCTAAATACAAGCGGTTCGTCTTGGTCGCTGGGTAAGATATAGCTCAATAAAAGTGCAGTGCCCAATGTGACCACAGCACCTACGGCATTCCACCAAAACCAAAAAACAGAAGGAACAAATAACCATAGGTAAACATTGACGGCAACCCCTAAAAGGAGGCCAATATTCGCAGCGGTACCGTGGATTCTTTTAATGCCTACCGCTGCAATGAAAGTAGCCAGAATGGGCCCGTAAAAGACCGAACCCACCTTGTTGATGGCCTCAATCACCGTATCGGCAATGTCTCCCGCAAAGAAGGCCAAACCAATGCAGATTACTCCCCAGAAAAGCACCGTATACTTGGAATAACGCATATACGCTTGGTCGCTCAGCTCTTTTTTGGAGGCAAAGAAATCCTCTACCGAGGCCGCACTCAAAGAGTTGACCGCAGAACTCAGGGAAGACATGGCCGCAGAAAAAATGGCTACCATCAAAATACCGATGACACCGTGCGGAAGAAAATCCCGGATGAAAACAGGAACCATCAAATCAGGCTTATCCGCAGGAATTTCGGAAGCGAAGTCTGGCCTCAACACCACCAAAGTACCGATTACCAAGCCCATGATACAATACGTCAGGGTGATCGGAAAACGGAGTAAACCATTCCACAGCAAGGTCTTTTTCAGCGTGGGTAAGTTGGGCGCAGAAAACAGCCGTTGTACCTGGCTTTGATCCGTCCCGTAGTAAGAAGCGTAGAGGAAAAAACCTCCTAATAGCATGGGCCAGAAACCAAATTCATCGCCTTTCTCAAGACCTAGTTTATCGAAATTGACGATACTGAGTCTTTCCGGATCTACTTCCTGTAAAAACGTCCCCCAACCGCCGATGGCTTGGATGCCAAAAAACAGGCAGATGACGATGCCCGCAAACAAAATCATCATTTGGATCACGTCGCCGTAAACAACGGCCTTCATCCCTCCCTGCAAAGAATACACCAGGGTAACTACTCCGATGAGTAGAATCGTCATCCACATAGGGATGGCCATGACGCTGGTCAGAATCAGGGCTATGGCATAAATCATTACGCTTGTCCCAAAAGCTCTACTGATCTGGAATACACCACTCAATAATAAGCGGGTAGATCGCCCAAATCGCTTTTCCAAATAGGCGTATACGCTTACCACCCCGGAGGCGTACAATGGCGGAATAAGAAACACCATGAGAAAGATCATGGCCAGCGGTACCGCAAATTCATAGGTCAACCAGGTCATCCCTCCTCCTACTTTCAAACCTACAAAAGCAGGCGCTGACACAAAACTGATCGCCGATAACTGCGTCGCAAGCGTACTGATGGACAGGGAAAACCAGCCAAATTGTTTCCCGCCAAGGAAGTAATCTTTGCTATTTTGATTGTCCCGAAACATCCGGCCAAGCAGCAATAAGCCCACCAGGTAGATGGCAATGATTACAAAGTCTAGTGTATTCATAATTAAGAGATTGTAAGAAGAATGAATAAGTGGTTTTTTGTAAGGGTGTAAAAGTGTAAGAGTTGGGGCTTCCAACCATCAACCATCAACCATCAACAAATCCAAAACACAAGCCGAAGTCCAGGAAAACTGGCCGCCGCCGTAACCATTTTCCAGGTGAGCAGCCACGGATTTTTGGGCTTCGAAATATTCGTAAAAGCCAAGTCTACTGACCAATTCCAAAAGGTCATTTTTGACTATTTCCGCAGTATCCTGAAAACCGTAGGCTTTGAGGCCACGGTAGATCAACCAATTCATCTGCGGCCAGATAGGACCGCGCCAGTAACGCTTGGAATCGAACAGCGGGCTGTCGACATCGAAACTGGGACACAGGTAGTACCCTCGGTCATGCAGATTTTGCAGGTAGTCGTTTAGCTTTTTCGCCTGATCAGCACTCGCTACTTCTGCGGAAAGTGCCGTTAAGCCACCAATTTCTTTGTGTTCAATCTGCGCCTGGCTACGTAGGTCATAACAGGTGAAAGTCGCCAAGTCTTCATTCCACAGTTTTTCGCGGTAAGCGCTCGTAGACTGTGCTTGCCATTCTTTCAATTCTCCGGTATCGAGTCCCAATCGTTCACCGATTCGAATCAAGCTTTGGTTGGACTGAATAAGTATCGCATTGATGAGCGTATCTTGCACCAACATGGGACTTTCCTCAAAAATGCCGGGACCATCGTATTGGTGTTTTTTGCCCAACTCAAGGAGGTAAACGTAGCGATCGTATTGATCACTGGTAGGTCTTTCCTCCTGATTGGCGAGCTGGGTATCTTTACGGGTATACGGAGGCAAAGTGGCCTTATCGATCTCAATTCGTGCAATCGACTCATCCCAAATAGGGCTATTATCGCGGCCAGATTCCCAAGGATGATACAAAAATGCAAGGCCTTCGCTTTTTGGATCCCGATAGGTATAAAAGTAGCGGTGAGAATGAAGCACCTTAGGAAAAATAGCTTTCACAAAAGCCACCCAATTGGGATCGTCAGAAAATTTATTGAACAATACTTCCAAAATAAACCCGTGAACCGGAGGCTGAGAAATCCCCGACGTCTTGGGCTTTGGGGGTGCACCGGGGTTTACCTCGGCCTGCCAAAAATCGTGATTGGGAAAATAGGTGGATTCTGTTTCACTGTGAAAGATGATGTGTGGAATCATCCCATTGGCCCATTGCCCTGAAAAAAGTGAGGTCAGTTCACGCATGGCCCATTGGGGTTCGAAACAGGCGTGCCCCAAACAGGTAAACCCCGAGTCCCAATTCCATTGAAAAGGATAGAGCTTATTCTTTGGCACGGTAAAGCCGTCGCGCCAGTTGAGCTTCAAGGTATCTATGGCTTCATTTACAAGTTCTCTTTTTTGCATACCAGCAGTCTATAATAATTTCAAAATAAACAAAACCAACTAAAAATTCCGAAATAAAATCATTTAACAAAATTATATTACAAAATCACCTTGCTGTACGTAGTCAACTATAGCATCCTGACACTACTCTATACTTTTTTACAAAAAAAAGACAGCAAGTTGTTATTATTGTGTACATGAAGCCTGGGTACGAAAAAATAATAGAACAAGCAGAACAGTCTTTCACGGCTAGGGTCGTGAATAGAAACAGTCGTCCATTGCTAAGCCAAGCCTGGCATTTTCATCCAGAAATCGAAATTTGTTATACCGTAAAGAGTAATGGTCGCCGATTTGTGGGCAACCAGATTGATGATTATCAGCAGGGTGATCTGGTGCTCTTTGGACCCAATCTACCCCATGGCTTCACAACGGAAACCTACTGTAGCCAGATTGTCATCCAGATGATGACTAATTTTATGGGAGACACCTTTTTTTTAAAACCAGAATTGAGGCCCGTTCAAGCACTCTTTGAACGCGCTCGACAAGGGATCGTCTTTACTGGTTCTACCAAGCCCAAAGCACTCCGCATCATGCGAAAAATACTGGCTGCGGAGGGACTGACAAAATTCATGCACCTGTTGGAACTGCTGCAAGTTCTAGCGGAGAGCAAGGACTACCAGCCTATTTGCACTGAAACGTACGCCCTGGAATTCAATGAAACCCAACTGGGTAGGATCAAAATTGTCTATGACCATATCATGCAAAACTATACCCGTGAAGTGAATATCAAAGAAGTGGCAGACAAGCTAAATATTTCGGAGGTGGCTTTTTACAAGTTCATCAAAAAACAGACCCAAAAAACCTACACCCAGCTTATCAATGAGTTTCGGATCAATCACGCCGGAAAGTTATTGATCAATACTGCTAAAACAGTTGGGGAAATTTGCCACGAATCTGGTTTTAACAACGTCTCCTATTTCAATCGCAAATTCAAGCAAATCATGCAACGCACCCCTGAAAAATTTCGCGAACAATACCTTGGCTAATCATCCTGCTGAGCTTTCAGATCACGGTTGACGGCAATAGCGGCATTCAATTCAAAGCCAATCAACAAGATCAAGGAGTTGAGCTGAATCCACAACATGATGATGATAAAGGTACCAATAGAACCATAGAATTTGTGGTAGCTGTCGTAACGATTGAATTCGTCAATGTAGAAGGAAAATGCCAGCGAAGAGAGGATACACAATACGGTGGCCAGCGTAGTCCCTGGAGAAAAAATGGCCATCCGGCGATGGGTTGCCGACCCATAGCGATACAAAACTGCAATCCCGAAATAAAAAACCATCAATATCGAAAACCAACGTAGCAAACCAATCGCAAAAGCTCCGATTTGGGTAAGGTGGACGGCTTCACTGATCCAGGTGATGATTATACTACCCAAAATAATGAAAATAACTGAAAATATCACTAAAAAGCTAACCAAGCCCGTAAGCATGATGGCTACTGCTCGTTTACGAATTCCGCCCCGCTGTTTGAAGGTATCCCGGTACGATTTCTCGAAGCTCTTCATCATTGCCAGCATCCCGTTGGAGGAAAAATAGATGGCCAACACAAAGCCAAAAGACAACAAACCGATTCTGGGTGTATCGGTAATATCATGGATAAAATCAAAAACCAGGCTCCCCGCTTGTCCGGGCATTACCCGATTGATTTCTTGCTGAAGGACATGGTTGAAATTGGCGAGTTCAGGTACTATCCCCGAAAAAAAATCCAGGATAAAAGGAACCAGTGTAAAAAGGGTCAGCAAGGATGGAAAGAGTGATAGAAAAAAACTGTAGGCTATACTATTTGCCCTGGTAAAAAGATCAAAGCGACGGATTTCGTTGAATACGAAAATTACGACATCATAAATGGGTACCCTAAAAAAGCCCGGTAAGGAAGTCTTTTTCGACCAATCCAAAACTTGTTTGACGATTGGTAAATTATAGATCCAATTTTGCACCTCCTGAGGGGTAGGCCACTTAATCTTCTTCAAAGTAGGGCTTCAATTTTTCCAGCAAATAAGGTGGTGTATCAATGGATTTATTGGTCTTCGCATCTACGAAACAGAGCTTCACAGATCCACCATTGACCAATTTACCTTTTTCATTAAACAACTCCATGTGAAAGGTGATGGTTTTCTGCGGAAGGTGCCGTAAAGTCGACCGAATAGTAATTAACTCATCATAAAGCGCCGGGCGAACATAGCGGCATTGTAGGGACATGACGGGCATCAACACGCCGTGTTCTTCCTCCATGGCCCGATAACTCAGGCCCAAAGAGCGAATCATCTCAGCGCGGCCAATTTCATAATACTGGGCGTAGTTCCCGTAGTAGAGATACCCCATCTGATCCGTCTCACCGTAGCGTACTCGCTTGGTACATTCATGTGTTAGCATTCGACAAAACTAGCATTTTGTCTACACTTTTTTGTATTTCAAGCGGATTGAATTGCCGATCACGACCACATCCGAGAAGGCCATAAACAATGCTCCCCACATGGGATTGAGGAAACCCATGGCCGCGATGGGGATAGCAACGATGTTGTAGGCGAAGGCCCAAAAGAGGTTTTGCCGAATGGTTTGCACGGTTTTTTCTGCAATACTTATAGCTTCTGGCAGGACATCAATCCGTCCTTTTAGCAAGATGACTTTGGCCGACTGGATGGCTACTTGAGAGGCACTGCTGAGCGAAATACCTAGATCAGCCTGGGCCAGTGCTGGTGCGTCATTGATACCATCTCCGACCATGGCCGTGGGTTCGGTTTTGCTAATTTCTTTAATGATGGACAATTTTTCTGCAGGAAGCTTTTCAGCATGGTAGTGCTCAATACCTATTTTTTCAGCAAGTGCCCTTGTTTTATCCTCGCGATCACCGCTCAGAATAAATGAGTGCCTACCCTGCATCTCCAAGGCTTTGATGGTTTTATCAACGTCTGGTTTCAGATCATCTCCCAGCTTGAAAACGGCTAAGACCTCCGTCTCACGGAGTAAGAAGATATCTCCATCACAACTTTCCCCGGTTTGCAACAATCGCTTAGATCCCAATCGATAACGAACACCTTGCTCATCGACGGCGGTCATACCGATACCTCTTTCCTCCTCTACCCTGATGGTAGGCAGTGTATCTTCTCTGGGCATTCCTTCTAAAGCTTCCCTTAAGGAAACCGCAATGGGATGGCTGGAGTATTGCTCCATGGCCCAGACCAGGCTATTGGCCATTTTCATTTCTCCCGTGGGATATTCTGCTTTTTCTACCCGGAATTTGCCCGTCGTGAGGGTGCCTGTTTTATCAAAAACAATGTTCTTGATGCTGGCGAGTTGCTCTACCGTACGGCCACCTTTGATCAAAACCCCTAGCTTGGCCAGCCTACCTACGCCAACCATCACTGCCGTTGGAGTAGCCAAGCCCATGGCACAGGGGCAGGAGATGACCAGTACCGCGATAGCATTCATCAAAGCCTGGGTAGCGCTAAGTCCAAAAGCAAAATGACCAAGTAAAAAAGTAAGCAATGCAATCCCCACCACTACCGGCACGAAGATGGCGCTGATCCGGTCGGCCAATAGCTGGATAGGGGGCTTATCCTGTTGGGCTGTTTTTACCAATTCCAACATTTGTTCCAGCACGGTATTCTTACCACTGGCGGTGACCTTCATCTGCAGGTTTCCTTTGAGCAGGAGGCTACCGCCAATTAATTCTGCACTTAATTCTTTTGCTACAGGTAAGCTTTCCCCCGTCAGCATGCTTTCGTCTACCAGTCCTTCCCCTTGTTCCAGGGTGCCATCGGCAGGGATACGATCCCCCTCGTTGATCTGGAGCAATAGACCCGCACGAAGTTCTTTTACCGGGATTTCCTGAAGTTGGCCAGAAGGCAAAATTCTTCGAGCAGTACTGGCTTGCAATTGTGTCAGCTCCCCTATGGCCGTGGTGGTTTGAGCGACAGCGCGTTTCTCCAACCAATTGCCCAGCAATACCAAAGTAATAATGGTCGCTACGGTCTCAAAAAAATAATAATCAGGATTTTGTAATACTAAACCTATGATGCTATAAACAAAAGCGGCGGTGCTTCCTAGAAAGATCAACACATCCATATTGGGTACTCCGCCACGCAAGCTGCTCCATGCACTCCTGCCAAAATGTAAAACCCCAATAATAAAAGGAGGCAGCGTAAATGCCAGCTGCACCCAGGGATGCATCAACCAAGCTGGAGCCAGCCCTATCATCATGAGTAAGTGGCCTAAAAGCAAGGGCAAAGTAAATAGTGCACTCACCAAAAGCTTTCGCTCAAAGGTCCAAAATACCACCGGAGGTTCTTCTTCCAGCACGGTATAGCCTAGTTTTTCAATCCCCGACTTGATTTTATCGAGTGACAAATCTCCCTTCCCAGAGGCAAAACGAACCTCTTTGGTTTGAAAATTCACGAAAACATCTTCCAGTCCTTTACGTTCCAGATAGCGGGAGATGCTCATGGCGCAGTTGTTGCAATCCATGCCATCTACTTTCAGTTCTATCAATTCTTTTCCCATATTATTGGTGAACATCTTTAAATTAGCCGTAGTTTTATAAGAAGCTATTCAGCTTGCAAAAATGCAGCTAATAAGTATGCAACTCAATTTCATAAATAAATAATAAAATGAAACATCTCTTTATTTTATCCTTACTTGCCCTCTTTAGTGTAGCCTGTGGTGGCGGCACGGAAACGACAGATTCTACCACCGAAGAAATGGAAGCACCCGCAGTGGTGGAAACCAAAGTTACCATCTCGGACATGCCCGAGTCGCCTGATTTTCAGGATGCTGCCATTACGAGCATGAGCTACAAGCAAGGCAAGTTTACCTTTGGGGTTGACGGTGGACAGAGTGGTTATACCCTTGGTTCACAAACCCCTGATGCTGAACAAAAAATGTGTGCCAACTCCGCTGAAGGACAGCATATTCACCTGATTCTCGACAATGAGCCTTACGCTGCCAAATATGCCGCCAGCTTTGACTACGATGTAGCCGATGGCAATCATTACTTACTCGCTTTCCTTAGCCGTTCTTACCACGAAAGCATCAAACACGCTACGGCTGCCAAGGTGGCTATGATCAGTGTAAAAGACAAGAGTGTGACCGGACAAAAAGAAGTGACTGAGCCGATGTTGTTTTACAGTCGCCCTAAAGGCACCTACACGGGCAAGGACACTGAAAACGTGATGCTCGACTTTTACCTCGCTAATGTTACCCTTGGTACAGACTACAAGGTGAAAGCCGAAGTTGCGGGAGAAACCTTCATGATTGATACCTGGAAGCCATTCTTTCTGAAAGGACTACCTATGGGCGAAAATACCGTAACACTGACCTTGGTTGATGCACAGGGTAATGCGGTAGATACGCCTTTGAATCCTGTAAGTCGTACGTTCACCCTGGCCGAAGACAAAACGGAAGGTTAACGAAGTACTAGTTTGAAAGACAACAACTTAAAGGGATAGAACTCAGGTTTTATCCCTTTATTATTTCACTTAAGCAATTATTTCCCGGTGGGTGCCAGCTATCTCCATGACCAAATCTTCTCCGTAGGCACCAGCGGGTGTCTGAAACCCGGGATAAACCTCTTCCGCTAATACTTTACGGGTTATCATCAAGCTACTGTGTGCGGTGAGCGTGTAGCCTTCCGGGCCTTGAAAACGGGCAGCAAGTGTGTCGCCATTTTCAGCTGTTACTTGTCCCCAAACCAGGCATCGACCTTCCTCTCTTTCCTGATCATCAGGACCAGCAGGGCGATTATCTACTTTTCGGCGGGCAATATTTCTTACCCACGATAGCCGCAAAAACCAGCCAATGTAAGGCAACCATCTGGTAAAGCGATGGGTACTTGGTGACACCTTGGTATAGGTGATGATATTGGGAATACCCGTTGTATAATAGGCCGTGCTGACATCTCCCCAGGGAATCGACATTGCCAAACGGTGATAATCTTCCAGGAAGGGGATCGTTTTAGCAAACTGCCCCAAAGGTAGATCGATAATCCTGCCATCTTTCCGCATTTTACCACTGCCCCCCAGGCCTTCGATCATGGTGTTCGCTGTTCCTCTTGAGACACTTCCTCCCTGCATGGCAAAAGCGAGTTCAAGTTTCTCGGCATCCGGCATCTGTTCTGCCAGAAATTTGGCCAGGCAATCGGTAGGCACCACATCAAATCCGGTTCCTGGCATCAGCATGATATCATTTTGCTCTGCCGCCGGACCATAACGATGAGCCAACTCAAACACATCAATTTCTCCAGTGATGTCTAAATAGTGGGTTTTCGTTTCCAGGCAGGCTTCAATCATTTGCGCAGCGGTATGGATGAAAGGCCCTGCCACGTGCAAAACCAGCGGTACTTTTTGCAGGGCATGGATGAGGGCGGGAGTATCTTCCAAATCAAAAGCCAGGTAGTCATAGCCAGTCGCCTCTGCCAGCGCACTAAGCTTGGCTTCGTTCCGCCCAGCCAGAATAGGACACAACTGGTATTGTTCAGCGTATTGTACGATCAATCGCCCGGTATAGCCGTAGGCCCCGTAAAGCAAAAATTCGTTATCCTTCATACCTTGTAGCTCCTATTGTTTTCTCCTCAATATATAACAAGGTAAACAAAATCAGCATATTTCTCAGACAACCATCAGGTTACACCCTCTTACATCACTGGCATCAAGCCGGCCTAGAATTTCAAAACTTCCGTCAGCATACACTTTGCCTAAATCTTCGGTGGCAATAAAGCTGATGGTATCTAAATTGGCAAGGTCGATGATGTTCAATGCCCCGGTCCGCTCGTAAGCTTGTAAATGCAGCGGGTCAGTGATTTCGCGGGTCAGTACCCTCATGGTCGGTGCTGGAAAAAAGAGGCCTTCCCCTGGTGAATAGGCTTGCGAAAAAAGTTCGGTCATCCCGTACTCGGAATGGATATGTTCCTGCTGAAAAGCAGTTTTTAGTTGTTGATGAAGCTCACTCCTGGTGATTTCCTCTCGCCGACCTTTCATCCCGCCCGTTTCCATGATGATGACCTTATGTAGATCAAGGGGATGAGCCTCTGCCAAATCCAGAAGGGCAAAACTAACGCCCAACAAAAGTACCTTGGCTGCTGGTGCTGCTTGCTGAATATGCTGCAAATGCCGAATTAATTCTTCCTGATTGTAAAGAAAAAAACCACCAAGAGAGGTCTGTGATTGTTCAATAAAATCCTGGGCCATCAGAATCAGACTGGACCCCTTGCGCTCCAAATAAGCAGGAAGCAAGGCCAGCACAATATAATCTTTCAAATCTCCGTAGAAATGTTCGAATCCTCGGCGAGCATTTTCCAGGTACCATACTGTATCGCGAACAAGATGCCGGCTGGTACTGTCGCCCGTAGTGCCACTACTGGTAAACATTTGCTGAGGCTCCCATACCGCTGATTGAAGCTCGTATTTCTTGAATAACTCGATAGGTAAGAAAGGAATGTCTTCTATCCGTTGAACTTGAGCTTGTTTTATTCCTAATAATTGCAGAAATTTCCGGTAGACTGGGTTATTTTCAGCTTGGTAACAAAAAATATCCAGTGTTAAAGCTGTAAAATCCTGATCTTTAACTGTCTTTATGCGTTCTAATAGCGAAGACCTATGCATGTTCTGATATAAATTAAGAATCCAAAGATACATGCCTAAAATATCAAAAACGAACAAATGAAAACGCTATCCATAAGTCTGTTGACGCTCTTAAGTGCTATGCTCATTATTGCCTGTGTCAATCCACCTGATTATCCCGACACTCCGGTGATTAAATACCTGGGTATTAACAAAATGCAGATCAACCAAGGCATCAGCTCCTTGCCAAATGATACCCTAAGCATTCGATTTTCTTTTACCGATGGCGATGGAGATTTGAGTATTAATGACACAACGGATGTTTTCCTTTACGATAGTCGATTCCCAAGCTTGGTGAATCCTTACAAAATCCCCACCATCCCTTTGGATGGCACAGGTAATGGTATTCGTGGAGAAATTACCGTTAATATCAGAAACAACAACCAAGGTATTTGCTGCATCGAAAATGGCTTCCCATGTCCTAATAATGCACAAAATCCCATCGATACCTTTTCCTACGAAATCCAAATCAGGGACCGCGCTGGCAATATGAGCAACCGAATTCGCACGGAGACCATTGATATTATTTGTCGTTAAATATATCAATAAGTGTTACTTCCCCAATCAATTCCTTTCACCAAATGTTCTTGGGTGAATGCTTCCGGGCTGCCCGCTTCTACCTGATAATTGTATTCCCACCCAGCCAAAGGCGGGAGGCTCATCAGGATACTTTCGGTGCGGCCATCGGTTTCTAAACCAAACTTGGTGCCTCGGTCCCAAACCAGATTGAACTCTACATAACGGCCACGGCGAACGCGTTGCCAGTGGCTTTCCTTTTCAGTATAAGGCTCCTCCTGGTGGCGTTTAAGCAGCTCGGTGTAGGTAGGTGCAAAGGTATTGCCTACGTTTTGGACAAATTGCCAAAGATCAGCTTTCGACAGCTCAGCCTCTGGTCCCAGGCGATCAAAAAAGATGCCCCCTACCCCACGCGTTTCTTGGCGGTGTTTGAGATAGAAGTAATCATCGGCCCATTGTTTGAACCTGGGATAATAATCAGGATGTGCATCATCACAGACCGCCTTGAGTTGCTGGTGAAACCAGGTAGCATCTTCAGGAACGATATAATGGGGCGTAAGATCAATCCCCCCGCCAAACCACCAACGCTCCTGGTCCATCTCAAAGTAGCGTACATTCATGTGGATGATGGGGACTCGCGGACTACGAGGGTGCAAAACAATAGAAACCCCTGTCGCGAAGAAAGGCCCTCCCTCTCCCAAATGCAAAGACTTGGCAGCGGCGGTCGACAAATCTCCGTGGACGGCTGAAAAATTCACCCCGCCTTTTTCCAGATGCTGGCCATTGATCACCCGGCTACGCCCTCCTCCACCGCCGGGGCGTTCCCATTGATCTTCCAGGAAGTGGCCGGCACCATCAGCCTTTTCCAGATCCGCGCAGATACGATCCTGTAAAGACTGAAACCACTGTGCTATTTGTTCTTTGGTCATGAAAAGGCTATTGATCCTGAAAGGCTGCCAAGGCTGCCGCTACACTTTTCTTACTGCTTCCGGTAAATACTTGCTTGCCCACTACCACTACGGGGCGCTTCAGGAAAGTGTATTCCTCAAGAATAAGTTGGCGGTAATCGGCTTCGGTAAGTTCCTTGTCAGCGAGGCCCATCGACCTGAATTTCATTGCCCTACGGCTAAACAGCGCTTCGTAGCTACCTACTACTTCTTTCATCGCATCCAGCTGTTGAGCAGTAACATTATTGGTTTTAATGTCCTGTAATTCAAAGCCTTCTCCATTGTTAAGAGCAGCAATCACTTTTTTGCAAGTCGTACAGGTTGAAAGATGATATATCTTTGCCATCATATTGATCAACTAATTTGATTGCAAAAGTAGTTTTTTTACCACCGCAGTTTGTAAGCTACAGGTCAGATTTAATCATTTTCACTACATTGCCCCAACACCAAATACAACCAAATGAAAGATTTTCTCCCTCCATCAGAACTGATCGTCAACACCGACGGCAGCATTTACCACCTCAATTTACGCCCGGAAGACATCGGCGACTACATCATCACCGTGGGTGACCCCAAACGGGTAGCCAGGGTAAGCCAACATTTTGATGAGCTTACCCTTCGCAAAGAAAAGCGCGAATTCGTCACCCATACCGGCCGACTGGGAAACAAGCGAATCACAGTCATCTCCACGGGTATTGGCCCTGACAACATTGATATTGTACTGAATGAGCTAGATGCTTTGGTAAATATTGATTTTGCCGAGCGTAAAGAGAAAGCCATCAAAAAGTCGTTGCCCATCATTCGGATAGGCACCACCGGCGGCCTCCAACCCGCCCATGATGTAGATACGATTGTATGCAGCAGTGCAGCCATGGGTTTTGACAACCTGATGAGTTTCTACAAATGGCAACCTTCTGAGCTGGAGCGGCAAATGGAAATTGGCTGGCTTGATTTTCTCGAAGCGCAAGAACAAGAGTTCCCGATCCGCCCCTACTTTGTTGAAGGTTCTCCTACGCTGCTGGAAAGCATTGGCCGAAACTACGCACAAGGAATAACGATTACAGCCCCTGGCTTTTATGGCCCACAAGGGCGCACCTTACGGGCAGCTACTGCACTTTCGTCTACATTATTTGACCAACTGAAAGACTTTAGATTTGGTCAGCAACAAATAACCAATCTGGAAATGGAAACCTCTGCGCTTTATGCGCTGAGCCGTATCCTGGGGCACCAGGCCCTCTCTTGCAGTGTGATCTTGGCCAATCGTTTTAAAAACACCTTCAGTCCCGATCCCAAAGCTGCTGTTGATCATTTGATCCGAGAGGTTTTGGAGCGTATTGCGGACTTTGAATAAAAATGTACCTTTGCGCGATGGAAAAATACGTGAAGCTCAAGCCTAAGAAAGCCGTTTTTGTGCATCGCCAACATCCCTGGGTTTTCTCGGGGGCTATTGGGGAACAAGCCGAAGGTTTAGAAGATGGAGATCGGGTAAGTGTACTCGACCCTGAAGGCAAATGTCTTGCCACTGGGCATTACCAGGAAGGTAGCATTCGGGTGCGTTTGCTTCATCGTGGTGCAACAGCACCGCCTGCTGATTTTTGGGAGCGAGCCCTCGCCAGCGCCTATGCCAGCAGGAAGATCATCTTGGGTCCACAGGCGGAACAAACCAATGCTTACCGGCTTGTACACGGAGCTGGTGACCTGCTTCCAGGCCTGGTTATTGATATTTACCAACATTTGGCAGTGGTGCAATGCCACAGCATGGGCATGTACCGAGAGCGTCAGGAGATTGCGGCAGCGCTGCAAAAGGTACTTGGGGAGGAAATTACTTCCATTTATCTGAGTGCTAAAAAAACCTTGCCACAACGTTTCCAGGACGAGGCTATTGATGGTTTTTTGGCGGGAAATTCGGCGGAAGCCCTTGTAAAAGAATTGGGCCATTCCTTCAAAATCAATGCCGCTACCGGCCAGAAAACCGGCTTCTTTCTCGATCAGCGCGATAATAGACAATTGCTGGCTTACTACGCCAAAGACAAGACGGTACTTAACACCTTTTGCTACACCGGAGGTTTCAGTATTTATGCCCTCAAAGCGGGTGCTGCACAGGTAGACAGTGTAGATGTATCGGCAAAGGCCATGCTGCTAACGGAGGAAAATGTTGCCCTGAACGAACTGCCCACAGACCGCCACAACGCTATCACCAGCGATGTGCTGCAGTTTCTGCGCAAACAAGAAACACCCTACGACATTGTCGTGGTGGACCCTCCTGCCTACGCCAAGAGTTTCAACAAGCGGCACCGGGCCGTACAAGGCTACAAACGCTTGAATACCGAAGCTATGCGCCTCGTGAAGCCGGGAGGTTTGTTGTTCACCTTTTCCTGCTCCCAAGTGGTAGATCGACAGTTGTTCCAGGATACCATCGTAGCCGCAGGTTTGGAGGTTGGTCGCTCAGCACGCGTACTTCACCAATTGACCCAGGCTGCCGATCACCCCGTCAATCTTTTTCATCCGGAAGGAGCCTACCTCAAGGGATTGGTAGTGCAGTTGGATTAATTACTCAACTCTTCCTCTTTCGTTTGGTACTTGGCGAGTAATTGCTGGAATTGTAATTGATCCTTGAGGTAATCGTAAGGAGGCATGGTGTAATCAAAATTCACTGGATTGAAACCCAGGGCAAGGCCCTTCTCCAGGTAATGATAGCAACTGTCTTTTTGCCCTTGAAAAAAATGCGTTTCTGCCAAGGTCGTATAAGGATAACTCACGGTGGTATCGATTGCAATTACTTTTTTAATCAATACCATGGCGGAATCATGCTGCTCACGAGCATTGAACAGCATGGCTATTCGGTTCCAAGGGGTCATCCTTTGAGAGGCTTCTAATTTATCCCATTTGGCCTTACGGTAAACCTTCAGGACGTGGTCGTGCTTGTTGAGCATCAAGGCAAAATCTACGTTTGCATTGATCGCGGACTGGCTAGTGGGGTCCAATTCTAAAGCCTCCATAAAATGCCCCAATGCACGGGTCGTATCCTGATCGGTAAAAGCCGCAACGCCTTTGATCAGGTAAGAGAAAACATTCTCACCAGCTATGGTGTAGTGATCATCCAGCACTTTGCGAGCAGCCTGGAATTCTCCGCGTTGAAACTTCATCTCGGCCCAGCTGATGGCGGCCATGCTTCGAGCTTCGGCATCTCCTCTTTCCCGCAGCATGAGCTCGTTATAAAGGCTATCAACTTGCGCAAAATCGCCATGGTTGTGCAGCATCCAGGCCATAGAATTATACAAACCAATGTTCCCGGGATCTAAGGCAATGGAACGACGAAAAGCAGCAATGGCCAAGTCTACCTCATCCATTTGTTGATAGATATATGCCAGATTGGTATAAGGCAGTCTAAAATCCGGCTTTAGCTCGATCGATTTCTTGTACTTCTCAATGGCTCCTTCAGGATCGTTTAATTCTCGGAGCATGGCCCCCCAACCCAAATACGCCCAGTGTGCCTCAGCCGGATTGGTCTGTAGCAGGTAACGGATCGCCATAATCGCCTCCTCATAACGCCCTTCTTGTCTGAGTACCAAGGCCAATCGGTAAGGATCTGTATGGTATAGCATACCCTCTGCCAAATCCTTAAAAAGTCGTTCGAGTGCTGCTGCCTCCTGATCAGGTTCCGCAAACTGAACACTGGAAATTTTGGGGAAGCCCGTCATTCTAAGTTGTGCTTCGTAGCGGTTAGCGATTTTGGTGACTTCACCATGGATGGTTTTATTTTCTCTACCCAGGGCCTCGCGCATCTGAAACGCCAAGGTGCGCAAAGAGAGTCCTACGCCCAAAACGGAAAGGTCAAAGTCTTGCTGGTTGCTCTTCAACTGGAGCGAATCCTCCTTGACCGAGCCAGCTTGTGCTTTTAACTCCTCAAGTTTTTCTTGCACCCTGATCGCTACTACCTGGCCATTGTAGCCCTGTTCCTCCAATTGTTTGGGTACACTAAAAGTCTGCATAAAATAACCCTGGTCCTTAAACAATCGAATAAAAAAGACCAGAAAAAGGATGACCAACAGCAATGTCCCCAGTTTCAACACCATAGAAACCAGGCCTTCCAACAGTTTGGGAAACCAGGCGAAACTTAGCAGATAGCTCCACTTGAGTTGCTTTATTGATTGCCAGGATTTACCGGATAGGTCTTTGGTTTTCACCATAGCCCTCTTGAAGTTGAAGTTCGACCACCAAGCACGTACTTTTTCTAGCATTCTCAACTGTTAAAAAAGATGATTACACCACAATTCAATGATACAGCTTTTGGTTTAACCCAACAAATCACTATTGCAATTTTTGGATAGCAGCCTCCTGAACAGTCTTAATTTGCTTGCAAGAAAGCACTGCCCTCCTTGCGCCAGGCTTCTACCAGCAGGATGACTTTGCTGTAATTGTCCATGCCTTCAGCTATACCTTGAGCTTTGAGGTAGGAATCGTAAGCCGCATCCCGGAATTTGGGCATGATATCCGGGTAAGCCGCATTGTTGGCATTTATTGCATCCAAATCCGCTACGATTCCTTTGTCCAGTGTTGGCCGAAACTGGTCGTAACCTTCGGGATCAACGCGTCGCCAATTGGCGGCCAAACGCCGCCAGTAGCCCAGACGGATAGCATATTGTAGTGCTGGATCGGCTACCCGAAAAGCAGTCAGGTAAGCCCAAAAGCTACAGCTTCCTTCGTCACCAAAACCATAACCATGGGCCATTTCGTGAGCCATCGTATAGGGCTGCTGCAAGTCGATCAAGCCGCCATCAATGTGGCCTTCCCCCGTCCAGGGAAGGTAAAGTCCTGCAGAACTAAAGCGCAGAAAAAGCCCTTTGGGATAGACCAGCCGACCACGTACCGACCCCACCACGGGATAATCGTAATAAGTAAGTACTGCTTCTACCCCATCTCTCAATTGGCTTTCGCTATTGGCAGGAAAATTGGAGGCATCCAAAGCAGTTGTATCAGCGCCGGGGATTTGTTGGCGCAAGGAAGCCAAAGCGACCGCTTCTCTGGTAACCTCTGCTTGCAAGGCACTGCGCTCCGGCATTTCCAGTGTCAACCCCAGTTTTTCTTCCACCGGAATTCGACCATAATTGAAACCCCACATCAGCAAAAAGGAAAAAACCAACCACCCCATAAAACCCACTAAACCGGCAAGTGCCGACCATAGCCGCTGAATGCCCTTCAATTTACGCCACCGAATAATGGCCCGAACAAACCTTACCAACAGCACCACCAGCAAAAGGTACATCAAGGCCAGCGGGAACCACGAAGTGAGAAGGGTATCCCAAAACATACGAAAGAGTGGAAAAAAACCTCGCGAGTAATACTGTTCCACCCATCCTGGGCTGGCGATTGCCCTGACGACCAGTGCCATGGCTGCTAAAACTATCCCCCAGCGGACAAAACCCTTGCGATTCATGGTAAAATATTGAGTTGGTAGAAATAGAAAAGTCTTATCTTTGAACCTCTTGAACTAAAAAAGCGTTTCCAAAGTAGATTTTATTTCTGAAGTAGTCAGTTCTTCGCGGTTCAAATGCCAAAAATCGAATGACTTCCTCAGCGAACATAATATTTTCACGCAAAACTAAAGCATCCAAAATGGCTTTTGAATTCACCGATAACAATTTCCAAGATACGGCACTGGCCGAAGGTAAAGTTTCTGTCGTAGACTTTTGGGCAGAATGGTGTGGCCCTTGTCGTATGATTGGCCCAATCATCGAAGAACTCGCTAATGATTATGGCGATAAAGTACTCGTTGGTAAAGTAGATGTTGATTCTAATCCAGAAGTTTCCATGGAATATGGCGTACGTAGCATTCCTACTATCCTGATTATCAAAGATGGAGAGGTAGTTGACAAGCACGTCGGTGTGACGACCAAAGAAGCCCTTGCTGGTAAAATCAATAAGTATCTTTAATTTATAGTAATTTTTAGATACTTTAAAGCCCTCGTTTGCAACCCAAGCGAGGGCTTTCGTTTTTTGTATTGCACAGAAAGGTGGTAGTTTTGTGCAGCCCTGGAAGAAAATCCAGATAATAACCCAATTTATGTTCGAATTAGATAGCAAAGCAGTAAGGGAGATGAGCAACATAGAGTTGCTCGCCCGTCAGGTCGTGGAAGGATTTATCATCGGGCTCCATAAAAGCCCTTTTCATGGTTTTTCCGTAGAGTTTGCCGAACACCGTATTTACAACCCGGGTGAATCAACGCGAAGTATTGACTGGAAGGTGTACGGTCGTACCGAAAAACTGTTTACCAAACGCTACGAAGAGGAAACCAATTTGCGTTGCCAGATTGTGATAGATGCTTCGAGTTCCATGTATTTCCCCGAGGTCAATGCCACCAGCGAAGCAGGCATCAACAAGTTGCGCTTTTCTGCATTGGCGGCAGCGGCCTTGATGAACCTCCTGATGCGCCAACGCGATGCCTTTGGTCTGAGCTTGTTTACGGATGAAGTCAACCTGCACACCCACGTCAAGTCGAGCACCACGCACTACCGCTTGATGCTCACGTACCTGCACCAGCTCATCAACGAACCCAAATTACAGCAAACCACCAATGCCGCTCAGGCTTTGCACCAAATTGCGGAGAGCATCCACCGCCGTTCCCTGGTCATCATCTTTAGCGATATGTTTGAATCCGGCGAAGATGCAGAGCACCTTTTCTCGGCCCTACAACACCTCAAGTACAACAAACACGAGGTCGTCTTATTCCACACCGTAGATAAAAAGCAGGAAATCGACTTTGAATTCGAAAACCGCCCTTACGAGTTTGAAGATTTGGAAACAGGCGAAAAGGTAAAACTACAGCCTAATCAGGTCAAAGCCTTTTACACCAAACAAGTGAACGATTTTGTCGAAGCACTCAAGCAAAAATGCCTACAGTATCGTATCGATTTCGTAGAAGCAGACATCAATAAAGGCTTTAAGCCTATTCTCCAGCAGTACCTGGTGAAGCGGAGCAAGATGAGGATATAAGCGTGAGATTTCACTTCGTGGATGCTGCTTCACAAAGCATCCACGAAGTGAAATCTCACGGGTATCGGGTACTTGGTACAGCCCGCCTGGCCAAGCGGACAGGGGTATAGGGACTTTGACAAACCTAAAGGGACACCGACCAAGTATTACCTATTTCCCTCCTAGCCTCGTGGGTCTTAAAGTACTCAGATTGCTAATAATGAGACACTTACATTCAACGCGAAGCCGCCGAAAAGTAACGGATTAAGCAGCACCGAAGCTAAACCTCTAATAAAAAAATAATGGAAAAGATAAGAATTGCTGAGTTGCCTACCAGGGCACCAGAAGGATTGGACAAGGACGAGGCCGAAAAAATCACCAAGAAACGCCGTGAACGGATTGCCGAATTGCACCAACTGCTTATTGCCGAAGGAAAACACAGTGTGTTGGTCATCCTGCAAGGCATGGATGGCAGCGGCAAAGACGGAGGCACTCGCAATGTTTTCGGAGAGTGTGCTCCTTACGGTCTGCGTACCTACAGCTTCAAGAAACCTACCGAAGAAGAGTTTGCTCACGACTTCCTCTGGCGCGTACACAAGCAAGCCCCTCGCAAAGGCGAATTGGTAATTTTCAACCGTTCCCATTACGAAGATGTGCTCATCCAACGGGTTCACAAGTGGATCACAGAAGAACACGTACAAAAGCGAATGGCGGCCATCAATATGTTTGAAGACTTGCTACAGTTTGATAACAATACCCTCGTCCTCAAGTTTTTCCTCAACATCTCTTATGACCAACAACTCCTGGAGCTGCAGGAGCGCCTAGACGATCCAGAAAAGCACTGGAAGCACAATGCGGGCGATTGGCAAGAGCGCAAACACTGGGAAGAATACATGCGTTGTTACGAAGATGTACTGAACAACAGCACCACTCCCTGGCACATTGTACCCGTAGATCAACGCTGGTACCGCGATTATGTGATGACCGAAATTGTGGTAGCAGCACTCGAAGGATTGAACATGCAGTATCCTCCCTTGGAAAAAGTATAAACGACTACCTCAACGATGCTCAAAAAAGTAAGAATAGACAAGTGGCTCTGGAGTGTTAGGATTTATAAAACCAGAACCATGGCCACCGATGCCGTCCGCAACGGGCGGGTAAAAATTGGCGAAAAGACGGTCAAAGCAAGCTACCTTGTCCAAAGAGATGAAGTCGTAACGGTCAATAGAAATGGCTTCAACCTCGTCTTTAAGGTCGTCGATCTTATCCAAAAACGGGTAGGTGCCGCCATCGCCCAGGAATGCTATGTCGATCTGACGCCCGCCGAAGAACTCACCAAATACGACGCCTGGTTTGTGGGCAAACGCGGGGTGGAATCTCGCGAAAAAGGTACCGGTCGCCCCACCAAGAAAGAACGCCGAGAAATTGATGATTTCAAAGGTATACGGCTTTATGATTTTGATGATGACGATGACGAGGAGGAAGACCTTTAATCTGATATGATTCATCAAGAACCAATTGATTTTAGTCGTTTATTATGGGCCTCCCCAAAGGACGTTCTCACTAAGCCAGATTAACGTAATACCACTTCCGTTTATCACTGGTATTCATGCTACTAGCAGGGACACATTTGGGTGGTGCTAGAAAAAAGACCTTCTCCGCAAACAGGATAACACTTCCATAACCAATGTCCTCCGCTGGCGGAGGTGTCCGCAGGACGGAGGTGTTACTTCCTTCTCCCAAACAAAAAACACCCCGAAAACAGGATAACACCAGCCAGTAGCGGTCTCGAGCCTATGGATCGGTTCCTCCAGAGGTACACATTTGGGTAGTGCTAATAGCAAGAATAACACCGATTACCTAAAGTTGATGAAAGCAGGTCAAATTCATGAATTTGACCTAAATTTGCGGTGCGATTCACCAAAAAAATTAATCACCATGAAATATTTTTTCCCACTGGCCATCCTTGCCATGCTTTTTTTCACCCAGTGCAACAATGATGCTCCTGCCACGGAAGAAACCACCACGGCAGCACCAAGCGACACCACAGCTACCACCGAGCCAGCAAAGCAAGTATCACAGATTGACGAAAGCGCGATCAGCCCTTCGGAGATCCTGAAAACCAACGAAGCCGCCTACCTGGCCCTCCGCAAAAGAGTCACCTCCAACCTGGATACCATCAACAACCGCATTGACCGCTACAACAAGAATACAAAAATAAGAGAGGGCCTCAAAAATGGTTTCCAGGAAATCGTCAAATACAAAGACATCTATGACCTGGCCAAAACTTCCGAGTACACCTCCGCCGAAACGGTTGAGCAGTTTATGAAAGGGATAGAAACACAGCTCACTAAATTAAGAGTGGAGTAAGGGGCTTTTGGAGCATCTATTGCTTACCTCTGCCTTAGGAAAGGAAACCGTTACAAAAAAGCCTGTCTGATAAAGAGACGGGCTTTTTTGTTGCAAGAGATTTTAGATCTATTTCGGATTATGTAATGTCAGCAGAGCTGGTATTGCGCCTACTGGGCGCTATTCGTCTATCCGCTAGGGCGCACGGCGTGTAGGTAACCAGTGGGCTATTTCTTCTTATAATAATGATTCGCATCTGCGGAGAAGATAATTTTAGGTTTACCGAACCATTGCCTAGTTATATAAGTGGAAAAATTCAAACTGCCATTGGTAGCCTTCAACTTAATTTTAGTCGCCATAAATGAATTACTTAATTCGTATACACCATGTCCAAAATATACACTATCAAATGTTCCATCATTGAATATGGCTAACTCGTCGTATGTTTGAGGTTCCATTGCAGAATGTTCGAAGTTACTATTGATGTAATTTCCTGTTATCATACCTTTGGTGAAATTGTGGTTATATACTCCTGATAGAATATAAATTATGACTCCACCTACAATACAAAGTAATATTCTCATAACTGGATTTTAAGTATCAATCAACAAAGAAAAGATATGATTGATAAGTAGTGGTAGTTTTATAAGATACACCTCCAGGACGGAGAGGAATATATCCCCCAGAAGAAGCTCTGAATGTATATTGTCCAGAAATCATTACTGGCCTTCCTTCAGCACGAGAAGCATTAAAAGATGTACTCACATGTCCATAAAGGGATTCAGCCGATTTCGTATCTTGTACAAGGGGAGTATCCATTGAACTGTGTCTGCGTCAAAAGTAGACACATTTAATTATGTCAAAGAAAACCAAAAAAGAAGAGACTCTGTCGGATTTCGATTTTGAGTCATATCGCCAGCAAGTTATTGCGGGCCTAATTCAAGGTAAGGGATTAACAGGAGAAGACGGTCTTCTCAAGCCTTTGATTGCTAACTTTTTGGAAGGAGCTTTAGCGGCAGAACTAGAAGACCACATCCAAGGGGAAAAAGCCCAAGGTTTAACCAATAAGCGCAATGGGCAGCTATCTAAGGAAGTTCGCTCCGAGGCTGGCCCTGTTGAGATTCACTACAGCCGTGATCGTAACGGTAGTTTCGAGCCCTTGACGGTCAAGAAGCGGCAATATGAACTAGGCTTAGGTTTTGACAACCAGATTCTGGAGCTGTACTCAATGAGTAACTCAATCAGTGACATTCGGTTGCACTTAGAGCGTATGTACGGGGCTCAGATGAGCGACAGTCGTATTTCGTCTGTAATCAACAGCACTTGGGAGCGAGTAGAAGCTTGGCGAAACAGTCCCTTACCTGCGCTGTTGGTAGTGATGTTCATTGATGCGATCTATTTGGATGTACGTCGTGATGGACAGGTCAGCCGTATTGCCCTTTATGTTGTATACGGGATTACGGTGGAAGGAAAACGCGAGATCATTGCTTTGATTCCTGGTCAAGGAGCCGAAAGTGCTACAGAGTGGGCACGTTGTTTACAGCAGCTTAAAAATCGCGGTCTAGAGGATGTCCTCTACATATGCAGCGATGGTTTGACAGGTTTACGTGAAGTGATCGCCGAGACTTTTCCTTTAGCTAATATCCAGCGTTGTGTGGTTCACAAAATTCGCAATACCTTTAAGTTACTGGACGAAAAGGATAGCCGTCAGGTTTTACGTCAGCTTAAGGAAGTTTACAACGCTGTCAACGAGGCCGAAGCCCGCAGGAAATTGGAAGATTTCCAGGTTTTCTGGCAAGGCAAATACGATCTGGTTGTAGACTTGTGGCTCAAAGATTGGGATGATTTAATGAGATGTATGCAATTGAGTCCGACGCTGAAAAAGTTGATTTACACGACCAATGCCATCGAAAACCTCAACCGGGAAATTCGCCGGGTGACTAAGGCCAAAGGCGCATGGGTCAGCGAACGAGCTTTGCTTATTCAGTTGTTCTTAGCACTGGAACGTAAAAAAAACAGCTGGAATAAATCAGTAAGAACATGGAGTGCTATTCGACGTGAATTAACGCTAGCACATGGGGATCGATTTACCAAACATATTTCCTAAAGTTGCAGACACAGTTCAATGGACACTCCCTGTACAAGTGCTAGAACTCTAGGCCCTAACTTATAGAGACTATAATTGTACGATCCTATGAAATGTGTCTCCATATTTACGTGATCGTCATCTAATGCAACAGAAATGGGTCCTCTATAATTTGTTACTCCTTGGCTCACCCAATCCGCAGAACCGAGTAATTCTGATGCTCCGTCGGATATTGAGTCACCTTCTTGCAAAGCATCACTCATGAGTCCTGAACCAAAGAAAACACTTCTTTCTGGACCAGTCCCCTGCATAAACTCATTAAACAATGTATTCCATTCAGTATCACTCGTCCGTTCTTCTCCTTGTATACTATACCTTCCATTTTTCATAACTGCCGAATATTCACCATCTGTAACAACCGTCAGTTGTGATCCTTTATTTAAATTATAGTGATAAAAGTCGATTCCAATTTCGTCGCCTTTAGTAGATGTTTTAACCCATTTACCATCAGCACTTTGTTCATATTCACCATCAACACTCCTCCCATCAGGGTCAGTGAGTCTAATCGGATTCCCCAACACATAATTATAAGGCGAGTACGGCGCATACTGATCCGCCAGCGGATCCACCTGCCCCCACCTCGCCACCGCCGGATCATAATACCTTGCCCCATAATCATACAACCCCGTCGCCTCATCCAACTCCTTACCATTGTACCTATACGCCTGAGCAGGTGTAGCCATCGTCTGCCCAATACCTTCCATGTGCATACCGAAGGGGTAGTACCAAAGGCGTTGTTTTACATCCAGGGAGTCGGGGTTAAGGGTTTGTAGTTCTGTGACTAATCATTACGGGACATACCCTACTCCACCAACTCACAAGCTCCTCCTTGTAAATCTTTCATCACCTTCTTGAATTTCACCTCGCTGAGTACGCGACCGCCTTTATAGCGAACGGTGACCTTGTCGTTGCGTCCCAGGTGTTTGTAAGGATTGGTAGTGGGAGATACTGGTTGGCTATACGCTTTCTGTGATTGCGTACGCTGAAGCTCTCTCATATAATTATCAATCGCCGCTTCGCTCGATAGATCAACTCCGGCATTTTGCGCGCCCATCATCATGGATTTAGCCATGCCCCAGTTGGCGGGATCAGCGGCTCTTTCCGGAATACGTTTTTTTATTTTTTTCACTGCTGAAATCAGGGTCACAGCATTATCGATCTCGCCAATCTCATCCAAGTGCTGCCCCACCTACCTAAACCCATCTGCTACAACTAACTCCTTCGTACCGTGCCCATAGCTGTAAAAACCTTCGCCGGATTTTACGCCCATTTTACCGGCCATCACCATGTTCACCAGTAGCGGACAGGGGGCATATTTGGGGTTACCGAAACCATCGTGGAGCACGCGTAAGATCGAAAGGCAAACATCCAGCCCGATGAAATCGGCCAGTTGGAGTGGCCCCATGGGGTGCGCCATTCCGAGTTTCATGACGGTATCAATTTCTTCCACACCAGCAACGCCTTCAAACAAGGTGTAGATGGCCTCATTAATCATCGGCATCAGGATGCGATTGGCAACGAAGCCTGGGTAGTCATTCACTTCTACGGGAGCCTTACCCAACTGCTTGGACAAGTCCATGATCTTAGCCGTCACTTCATCAGAAGTAGCGTAGCCGCGGATCACTTCTACCAGTTTCATGATGGGTACTGGATTCATAAAGTGCATGCCGATCACCTGCTTTGGGCGTTTGGTAACGGCCGCTATTTTGGTAATAGAGATGGAGGAAGTATTGGTGGCAAGAATGGCAGCGGCGGGAGCAGCGACATCCAGTTGCTGGAAAATCTTGAGCTTAAGCTCTACGTTTTCAGTAGCGGCTTCTACTACCAGGTCGGCATGGCTTACCCCCTCACTCATATCGGTGGCGGTGGTCAGACGACCCAAGGTAGCGGCCTTGTCCGCTTCGCTGATCTTTTCCTTGGTTACCAGGCGGTCGAGGTTGCGATTGATGGTAGCCAGGGCTTTTTCCAGGGCAGTAGCAGAGATGTCAATTAAGGTAACGGTAAAACCACTTTGAGCAAAAACGTGAGCAATCCCATTTCCCATGGTACCAGCCCCGATGACAGCAATATTTTTCATTCCGTTTTTTATTTGGTTAGCTTATTTGGTTAGCTTATTTAGTCAGAATTTTCGCGAAAATAGTAAATAAAGCAGGCCTTTCCTACCTTTGCGGGCAAATACCAGGCTATTGCAAACGAATTACAATTTAAAGTCCTTCAACACCTTTGGCATCGCCGCAATTGCGGCGCATTATGCAGCTATTCATCATCCCGACGAACTGCCACAACTTCTTTCACAGGTCGACAAAGCCACCCCACGGCTCATTCTTGGTGGAGGGAGTAATCTTTTGCTCCCGGACAACTACCCCGGATTGGTCATCCACAACTGCATCCAATTCATCGAAAGCAAGGAGGTCGCCGACAACGAAGTTATCGTGCGGGCAGGCGGAGGCGTCAATTGGCACCAACTGGTCTTGTGGAGCCTACAACAAGGGTATGGTGGTTTGGAAAACATGGCACTCATTCCCGGAACGGTAGGGGCTGCCCCCATCCAGAATATCGGAGCTTATGGTCGTGAGATTAAGGATGTTTTCGTTGAGCTGGAAGCCCAGGAGCTGGAGACGGAAGCCCAGCACACCTTCTTTCTGGAGGATTGCCAGTTTGGCTATCGCGATAGTATTTTCAAGCAAGCAGCAAACCGCCATCGCTACCTTATTACCAGTGTCAGCTTTCGCCTATCGCGGCACCACCACTCACTATATACGCACTACGGCGATATCCAGGAACAATTGAAAAAATGGGGCATCCACTCCCCTACGCCTCAGGATGTTGCCGCAGCGGTAATCGAAATCCGGCGGTCCAAACTACCCGATTGGCGCATTTATGGCAATGCGGGGAGTTTCTTCAAAAATCCGGTGATCTCCCTGGAGCATTTCCAGAAATTGCAAAATCAGTTCCCGAATATTCCCTCCTACCCTGCCGACAACCACCAGGTCAAAGTTCCCGCGGGCTGGCTCATCGACCAAAGTGGCTGGAAAGGTCAACGCCGCGGAGCGGTAGGCTGCTACGAACGGCAAGCACTCGTCATTGTGAATCACGGCGGAGCCACGGCCAAAGAAATCCTGGCTTTTAGTACATTGATTAGGGAGGATGTACAAGAAAAATACGGAATTGAACTGGAGCGGGAAGTGAACGCTATTTTGTAAAAGTACTACCTGATCACGACCTCTTTAAGATACTCTTCTCCCAACTCCTCGTTGAGCAGACGGCAAATTTTCTCCGTCCCCATGCTTAATTCTTGCTTCAGGGCTGCTGAACGGATCGTTACGAAAAGGACATTGTGGCTGATCCGTAAATCAGTGGTATACTGGGTAATGGAGGGCCCCATCAAAGCCGGCCAAAGCTGCTTGATGCGGGTTTGCTGGTAGCGGCCTTTGAGTTTGTAATAGTCCAGCATGGCTTTGATCGCCGCTTTCAGATCCGTTTGATTGTGATCACTCATGGCTCGAAAGATAAGCTATTTCGGTGGCCTTTCCTTCCTTTACGGCGAAGAGTTTAGGCCTTACACGCTGGTGTTGTTCAAGTACGCTACGGATGCGCTGCTCGTCGGTATCCGAAAGAAATATTTGTCCAAAATCTTCGGCCAGGATGTAAGCCAGGAGCTGCTCCACGCGCTGGGGGTCGAGCTTATCAAAAATATCATCAAGTAGCAAGATGGGGGAAAGCTGACGCTCGGCCTGCAAAAATCGGTATTGCGCGAGTTTGAGTGCCAAAACAAAAGACTTGAGCTGACCCTGGCTCCCTAGTCGTTTGAGAGGATGCCCACCTAATTTAAACACCAGCTCATCGCGATGAACGCCCTGGGTGGTACGCTCTAGCACGCGGTCTTTTTCGCGGCTTTCCGCCAATATTTCGGGAAGCGATTTTTCTTCTAAATGAGATCGGTACCTTAAACTCACCTTTTCTTGCCCTCCACAAATTGCTTCGTGGGCATGCTGAAAAGGAGGAATAAAAGACGCCACAAACGCTGCTCGCCTTTCGTAAATGTATTGGGCAGGACCTGCAAGTTGTTGGTCGTAAACACTGAGCAGGTCTTCGGGAAGAGATCGACCGGCACGCTGCTTCAGCAGTGCATTTCTTTGCTTGAGTACTTTGTTGTACTGAAGTAAATGGCCCAGGTAAACACTATCTAATTGGGAAAGGGTATTGTCTAAAAAACGCCGCCGTTCTTCGCTGCCCTCATGGATGAGTTGGGTATCATCAGGCACCACAATGACCACTGGAAAACGCCCCACATGGTCGACCAAGCGGTCGTAACGTTTCCCATTGAGTTCTAGCTCTTTACTTTTTCTAGGCTTTACCTTGACAACAATCTGGTCTTTCTTTTCCTCGTGTTCGAATATCCCAACCAGGCGGAAAAAATCTTGCTCATGTTGTACGATGTACTGATCGGTCGTGGCGAAATAACTTTTCCCCATGCAGAGATAATAAATGGCATCCAACAGGTTGGTTTTACCCATCCCGTTCTGACCAACAAAGCCATTTAGCTGGGGGCTAAATGCCAGTAATTGATCCGCGTAATTCTTGAACTGTACCAAATGGATGCGACTCAGCTGCAAGGGTCATTGATTGGGTGAGTGCCAAAGATAAGGAATGGATTTTGATTGGTCATTCACGCTATTGAGCAGTGGGGGCTTAAGACTAATCTTTGGGCTAGCTGGCTACGCTTATCGGCTCGCCACCACGCTATCCGCTCTTACCTCTCCCTGTCTAGGGGTGCCTCATGTGCTTACGGAAGGAAACAGAGATAGCCACTAAAGCTCCAACCTGCCTGCCAGAAAGCTGGCCTTACAGGCAGGAACACTAAAACCCACTAAAAAAGTAACAGGCGCATATTGGATTCTAAAAAACTCCGTGCCCTGTCTGCTGACAGGCAGATTTGCGGCAAAAAAACCTTTCGTGTAATTCCGTGCTTTAGTGCTTTAGTGGCTAAAAAACGCGCTGCCCCCCTGGCCAATTCGCAGCCCAACCTAGTTCTTCGCCACCACCCCGTAATCGGCAGCCGAACCACCGTCAGGAATAGCCATGGGATGCTCCTGCCGCAAATGCTGGTAAACATCCTGGTAGCCGTTCGCTTTGATCATTTCCATCTGCTCGTAGTAAGTGAGCATGTATTCCTTAAGTTCAAAGCGTTTCGCCGCCGAGAGCGGACGAAAATCCTGTATGACCTGCAGTAGTTGCTCTTTTTTACGGAGGAAGATCTCAATGATTTCTCGCATTTCCTGGTCACTGGCCAAGGTCCCCAGGTAGATGCGCTGCCGAATCGTGATTTGTCCCAAGTGGTTGGCAGGAATAGCATAAGGTGCTTCAACAAATCCCGCAAAGTCAAAATCATAGCCTACGGGAACCAGCTTACCATCAATAGCACGACGGATCAGCTTGATGTTTCGCAACACCGGCACACTGTAATCCGAATTACCAATCAGGTACTGAAACATCGCATGCATCCCGGCAGCCTTGGTGTCAAATGCCGTGATGGGTTGGTAAGTACAGTCCTCGCATTCCTTACCATTCATCCGTTGCTCCAATTCGCCCGTGTCTTCGATAATGAATCCCAGCCGACGGAAACCACTCAAGCGGCCAGAAGCATCAATGTACTGGATATTCACCAGCTGAACGCGAAAACTGTAAGGATTCAATTCCTGATAGAGCTTATAAGCCAAATACTCCTGCATCACCTTTTCATTACCCAGGTTTTTATCCTCGGTGCAATGCGTGACCAGCTTGAGCTTATCGTGATCAGCAAGGCCACGATTAAAAAGAGCTGTTTTTGAAAAATTGAGCTTCAAAGGAGGAAAGTCACAAACCTGGCGGCGGAATTTTCCTCTGGGCTTTACTTTTACATCCCAAGTCTGCTTACCACCCTGTTGGGAAGAGAAGGAAAAAGTAGCAGGTTGGTAATCAGCCGTTTGCTCCGTGCTGTTGAGCAAGTTTACCAAATCGGTACGAAGGGTAACTTCCTTGATCTCTTCCCCCGTCAGGAGGTCAAACAAAGAAGTATTGGGCGCATATTGCGCATGGGCAGCCTGAACTGCCAACATCAACAAAACAATGATTAGCTTTTTCAAATGAAGTGTTTTACTGAAAAAATCATGTATTGCCGTACATGTTTGCGTTTTCATCTTAGTAGGGATTATTTAAAAAAAGGATTCCATCCGAAGATGTTGTCCCCTATACAAACACAAAGCTAGGCATTAAGTGCCTAGCTTTGTGTTAAATTTACACTAACTTTTAAAATCGAAGGATTTCGTGGTGCAAGCGGGGCTCGCTTGATTGAAAATTTGCTTTAAAAGCCCAAAAAAGAAAAAATAATTTGGTTTGAAAAAGTGAAAATTAGCGTCTTACGCCATAATTCTCTGGCTTTGCCCCTGCAGGAACGACTTCGGGGGCTGTTTGCCGCATCTGAGAATAAGTTCTCAGTCCACCAAACTGCCGCAAATCGGTGAGATGGTCATAGAATTCATTGAGATATTCCCGCATTTCATAACGAGCATTTGCCGAAAGTAAACGCTGATTTTTAATGCTCAATTCCAACGTTTCTCTTTTGCTTTCAAAGTAAGCAAGCGTCTGTTCCATCTGCTCATCCGTCACCTGGAAACCGAGAAAAATGCGGTCTTTAATAGTCTTTTGCCCAAGCTCTCGGGCCGGTATCGCATAGGAAACACCCACCATAGCAGAAAAGTCAAAATCGTAAGCTACGGGCACCACCGTGCCTCCCGGGGTATGGAAAAGCTTCAGGTTGCGTGCCATCGAAAGGTTGAAGTCAGTATTGCCAATCATGTATTGGAATACCGCCATAAGGTTCTCCGCTTGCGAGTCCACCTGCTCAGGGGAATAACCCAAACAGTCTTCACATTCCGTAACCGCCAATCTATCCTGCAGCTCTTTGTTGCTTTCCAGTAAAAATGCATAGCGTCGCTCGGTGCTTACCTTCTCTTCGCTGTCGATGTAGTCAATGCGTAGCAAGTGCGTCTCATAACTGGCAGGGGTAAGGGCCTTGTACAACTGATAGGTCGTATACTCCCGCAAAACTGCCTCACGAGCCTCTTGGCGATTTTCCTGACAATGCGTCACCAACTTGTATTTGTCATAGCTGGCGAAACCACGACTTTTCAAATCATCTTTCGAGAAATCTATCTTCAAAGGTGGAAAATCACAAATCCGAAGACGGAACTTACCGCGAGCACTCAATTTAATGTCCCACAACTCTGTTTCCTTGGCTCCATTTACAAAGCTTAACACTGCTTTTTGCTCCTCATCTCCTTCCAGAGTAAGCAGCTGAGCAAGGTCAGTTGTGATACTAACTTCCGTAATTTCCTGTGCAGCCAAATAGTCAAAAATCGACATGGATTGAGCTTCCATCAAGAAAGGCATCAAAAATGTCGTGAAAGAAACGATAAAGAACCTGACCATACAGGAATACTTTTTCATACGTCGTTATTTTTAGGCTGCTTAGTTTTTAGTAATTTTACCAGCTTTTGAGGATTAAACCACCAATGCCTTTGATTAGTTGCGACAAAGGTAGACTTTTTAAAAAATTTAATTCTGAATTAATACTAATTTTATATTTATTCAAAATTTAATTCTTTAATCACTTAAAAATCCTTCTTTGCTTTGGCCGCATCCTTTTTTACGGCATCTGGATTTCGCTTAGTATCCTTACTAAAGAATCCTGTATGGATAGCGTAAATTTGCAGTGTATGAAAGCAGCGTTCACTTAATAGTTTAAACATTGACCAGCAGGAAAAAACGGAGCAATTACAGGGCGGGAAAAGAATATTTAGTAGGCTTTCTCCTCTTGCTATTTGGCAGCATCTACATCAGTGATTGCCAAACACAGACAGCAGTGCCTCTACAGTGGGAGGAACCAAGTAGAAAAAGCACGGGAGAATTGCCCCCTCCTGCGGTTATTTTAATGATCGGTGATGGTATGGGGCTCAGCCAAATGTCGGCGGCATTGTACACCAGTGCTACACCCTTGGCCATTGAGCAGTTTCCCGTCATTGGCTTTCATAAACCCTATTCCAGTTCCGATCTGATCACCGATTCTGCGGCGGGTGCTACGGCTTTTGCCTGTGGCGTAAAGACTTACAATGGCGCCATCGGTATAAATGGTGACACGATCCCTAGCCTAAGCATCATGGAAGAAGCCATGGCACGCGGATTAGCTACAGGGGTCGTGGCCACCTCTACCCTAGTACATGCGACACCTGCTGCTTTTTTAGCGCATCAGAAAATGCGTATCTTCTACGAACAGATTGCTGAAGATATCTGCCAATCCGGCGTCGACATTATGATTGGTGGAGGAAAAAGATACTTCGACCGCCGTAAAATGGATGATCGCGACCTCTTGGCAGAATTGCAAACCAGGGGCTATCTGGTTGGTGATTATTTTAATGGCAAACTCAATGATGTTCGCCCCGACCCCAAGTTAAAATTTGCCTTCTTGACCGCTGACAACCAACCACTTCCTGTAAACCAGGGGCGTAGTTACCTCACTTATGCCAGTAGGCTCAGCGCGGATTTCCTCAACATCAGAGGTGCTGAAAATGGCTTTGTCCTCATGATTGAAGGCAGTCAGATCGACTGGGCCAACCACGCCAATGAAGGCAAACTGGCTATTCAGGAAATCCTCGATTTTGACCGTGCTATCGGAGAAATTCTAAGATTCGCGCGCCAACGTGGAAACACCCTTGTCGTTGTCACGGCCGACCATGAATCTGGCGGTATGGCGATCCAAAATGGATCTAAACGCGGCAAGGTGGAAACTGCTTTTACCACCAATGGGCATACGGGATCGATGGTCCCGGTATACGCTTATGGCCCTGGTGCAGAAGCCTTTTCTGGCATCTACGAAAACACTGCCATCTACCAAAAAATGCGGGACTTCCTCCAATGGGGCCCGGAAAAAATAGGCGAAGAAGCCCTCAACACTCTAGGTAATAAATTGTTACCAGAGAACTAAGCTTACAGAATAGAATACTCAAATCGTTAATAAATATAAATGTCTGTCCTAACCAACCCCACCATTTCTCCCGACAATCTACTTTTGATTGAGGAGAGCGCCCGCGATTTTGCGGAAACGCACATTCGTCCCCACGTCATGGAATGGGATGAAGCACAACACTTTCCCATTGACCTCTTCCACAAAATGGGAGAATATGGTTTCTTGGGAGTCCTTGTTCCAGAAACTTATGACGGTGCTGGCCTCAACTACGAGGCTTATATCAGCATCATTGTAGAAATTGCTAAAGTTTGTGGTTCTATTGGCCTGTCTGTTGCTGCACACAACTCTTTATGTACCAATCATATCCTTATGTTTGGTAATGAAGAACAGAAACAAAAATATCTCCCAAAATTAGCCACCGGAGAATGGATTGGTGCTTGGGGGCTTACGGAACCTAACACCGGAAGCGACGCCGGCAGGATGCGCTGTGTAGCCGAACAAGATGGAGACTATTACATCCTGAACGGGAGCAAAAACTTTATCACCCACGGCAAATCAGGCCACGTAGCTGTCGTCATTGCCCGCACGGGAGAATTGCTAGACAGCCACGGAATGACCGCCTTCGTGGTGGAGCGCGGCACACCAGGATTTAGTGCTGGAAAAAAAGAGAATAAACTGGGAATGAGAGCCAGTGAAACGGCTGAGATGATTTTCGATAATTGCCGTGTTCACAAGCGTCAAATTCTTGGCGAAATTGGAGATGGCTTTATCCAATCGATGAAAATCCTAGATGGTGGCCGTATCTCTATTGCGGCGCTTTCTCTAGGTATCGCTAAAGGAGCTTATCTGGCGGCGGTTCAATACGCTAAAGAACGTGAGCAATTTGGCAAAGCCATTGCCAAGTTCCAGGCCATTAGCTTTAAGCTCGCTGATATGGCTACAGAAATTGAAGCCGCAGAATTACTGACCCGCAAAGCAGGTGCCCTCAAGGATGCCAACCAACCGGTAACCAAAGTATCCGCTATGGCGAAGTACTATGCCTCGGAAGCGGCGGTTAGAGTGGCCACCGAAGCCGTGCAAATTTTCGGCGGATATGGGTTTACAAAAGATTTTCCTGTTGAAAAATACTACCGCGACGTCAAGCTTTGTACAATCGGCGAGGGTACCTCGGAGATTCAGAAGCTCGTCATTAGTAGGCATATCCTTAAAGATTAATCGCCTGCCATCCAAGCCTTGAAAAGCTGTACTTTCTCACGGCTAACGACTACCTCCTCTCCTTCTTCAAGGTGAGGAAGATGCAACTTGAGGCGACTGTTACTGTAAACAGTCGCCTTATTTATTGCGGGTAAGGCGACATAATATTTACGGTTGACCCGGAAGTAATTTTGTGGATTCAGCAGGGATTCTAATTGCTCCAGGTTATAGTCTACCGTATGCTTTCTGCCGTCCTTTAAACGAATCCAGGTGAGCTTATTTTCCGACCAGAAATAGACGATCTCTGTGACGGGTATGGTCTGTAGCGTCGCCCCCGATTTAATAATGAAACGTTCCTTGTACTGCTTTTCCTGAATCATCGCCATGGCTTGTTGCAAAATAGCCAAACTGGGCGCGCTGGTATGCTTTTCGGGCTGTCGTTGGTGAAATTTCTGCAAAGCACGATTCAGTTTTTCTCCGGCGATCGGCTTTAGCAAATAATCAATACTATTGACCTCAAATGCCTGCAGGGCATACTGATCGAAGGCGGTAGTAAAGATAACGGGACAAGGCAACTGGGCCTGCTCAAAGATGGAAAAACTCAGACCATCGGCCAGTTGGATGTCGAAAAAGGCTAAATCCGGCATCAAGCCTTTTTGGAGTGCCTCCACGGTTTCTTCTATACTATCAAACATCCCTACCAGCGTAAAATCCGGTAGCCGCTGGCGAAGCATACTTTCCAATCGATCAGCAGCGAGAGGTTCGTCTTCAACGATTAACACGCGCATATTCCTTAACTTTTAAAAGGGGTAAACTAACTTGATAATAATCTGGGCCTTCAACGATTTCAACAGCTTGATCGCTTAACAAACCATAACGTGAACGAATATTATTCAAACCAACCCCCAGCGAGGTTTGTACTTGCTGTTTGACTTGTAAATTATTGCGAACCAGGATACGATCTCCTTCTTTCCTGATCTCTAAGGTCAAGGGGTGTCGTCGTGAGACAACATTGTGTTTGACAGCGTTTTCTACCACCATTTGTAGCACTAAAGGAGGAAGAGCATCTTCCGGAGAAGGGTTTAAGTTAACCTCCACCAGGAACTGGTCTCCAAAACGAATTTTTAATAAAAACAAATAAGCCATCAACATTTCTTTCTCGGCTTGCAAGCTCACTACCTCCTGGTCGCGTGCCTCCAAGACATAGCGGTATACCTCGGCCAGTTGCTGGATAAATTTAGCCGATAAATCGGCATCCTTGTATACTAAGTTGCTGAGTACGTTAAGGCTATTAAACAGAAAATGGGGATTAACCTGATTTTGTAGTGATTCGTAGCGGCTGGCCAGATTAGCGCGTTTTAGCTCTTCCTGAGCGATAATGGAGGCTTTGTAATTCAACAAAAATTGCCGACCGTGCATGAACAAACTGATGAAGAAGGTGATCACCAGCAGACTCAAGAAGAAATCCTTGGAGATCGTTAGCGAAGCTTTCGTGACCCTACCATTTACCACAAGATCAATGATGACATCCGTTAAAACACCGGCCACATAAGTAACCACGATGGTCAAGACCGCCGAAATTACCAAGCGACGGACAGGATAATCAATCCAGGATACTTTTACAGCGTCGGAAATAAAGCCATTGCCTACCCACAACAGAGCAGTTAGCAAACCAGAACGTGCGGAGTGGATGGCGGTTTCAAGGCTCAGCGGCCAGCCCAAAAACAAATAATAGACCAAGCCAAAGATGAGCGTACCCCACAAAAATGCTTTTAAAAACACCAGTAAGTGCGGTGCTAACGTTCGTTGCATGCGGACAGAATTAATAGACTTGTTCTGCTGGGATCATTTCGGGGGCAAATCGTGCCTTATCTTCCCACACTGTGCCTTTTTTAAGTCGCTTAGCTATGGCTAGGCTCCTCAAAAAAGGCTTCGCGTGGTCGATAATGCATCAATTTTCCCTCCAAACTGACCCAGCAGAACAAGTCTAATGAGCTGGTGACTGCCTCTGCTGGCAGCACCGGCTCTAAATTAGGTATTATTATTCTTTTGTGGCTAATTGGGATTGTGCTTTATTCAGCATCCACTGATTCGTTGGGTAGCCCCAAGTAGGAAGCAAACCACGCTCTTTACTACGCTCCAATTGATACAACTGATCTGCTCCTTGCAACAGGGGCATCGCTTTTTCCGCTCCACCGCCGAAGAATTCCGGCGTAAACAATACCAGCATTCCTCGCAACATTAGTGGTCGCGGATTTTCAGGGTCCATTTGCGCTGCCGCTGCGTAAGCGGCATGGGCAGCCCCTGCGTACTGAGGGCCATTGTTCACCTGGTCAATCCAGATATAACCTTGCATCACATAGCCTTCCTGGCACTTGAGCTCGCTGTTCATCGCTGTTTTTGTCTTCGCTTGTTCCAGGTAAGACGCACTGGCTTTGACGTAGCGCTCCACCCCTTCTGTATTGCCTTTCGACATTTCTACCATGGCCCTTTGAAGGGTTGCATAACTCAGGTAGTAGGATGGTAGCCATTGATCGGGTTCTGCCGCCGCTATCCGCTCCAACTTATTCGTGATGGCCTCCCAATCCACAGGGGTATTCTCTTGGGGTTCCATACTTGCCAGCACACTGCCCATCGTGGTCGTGAAACGATCTTCCTGATTTTGGGCCAAAAGGCTACTGGTGAAAAATAAGCACAGTCCGAAGGAAAAGATTAGATACTTCATGATTTTGAAATTTTTATTGTTGTTGAATGGAAATTATTAATACAAGCTTGCCCCCTCCTCACCAATGCTGACAAATAAGCCGACAAAGGCAAATCGCTTGGCTGGAGGACGAACAGTAATTGCGGGATAGGTACCGTCAGCAGCAGGCTGTTGACTAAACTGCTCCCCAAAATGATTGATAAATCCAGGTACGTTGGAGAAGGATAGGTGCAGTACCGTAAAGTGCCCCTTGATCTGGGTCAGGTAACTCCAATTGAGACTTAGGTCTTTAAAAGGACTGGTCCTTCCTGCTACTGCGGTGCCCTCCGGATGGAAGTAATTCCGGGGAGAGGCCCACACGCCCGTCAGGCCAATCATTGATTGCCAGCGAGGCACCCAATATTTATAGACGATATTGAGGGTGTGCTTGGCCGCAAAATTAGGCTGCACGGGGTCAGTGAACTGATCAAAACGACGCTCCGTGTCCAGGTAAGCGTAAGAAACCCAGAAATCGCTGTTCTTTAGAGACAGTTTGTCTCGATAAAAGACGTCAATTCCACGGGCATAACCGCCACCCTCGTTGGTAAATGTCGCTTCTTGTTGTAAAACAAGTTGTCGGTACGATTTCTCGTAAGCCTCCACACGTAGGGTGCGCCCCGCCTTTTGCCATTGCCAATTAGCAAGCAAGTGCAATGCTTCTTCCGATTGTAAATTCGGATTAGCAAAAAGTCGCTGCTCGGTAGGCGTTTGCACAAAGCGCCCCCCAGCGATACTGACTTGGCTGTAAGTACCTGTTTTATAAGCCAGGGATAAACGAGGACTGAGGCTCCACTCCTGAGTGGTAGAACGGTACTCCATGCGCGTACCTAGTCGTGTAATCAACTTATTGGTAACAGACCAATCATCTTCTATGTAAGCGGCAAGTAGGGGCTCTTGAATCCTTTGGTCAGCGCTGAATGCTGCAATTTCTAGTTGCTCCGCCCAATGCTCATCGATATAGTTAAGCCCCATGCGCAGGAGATGACCAGTCTGGATTTCGGTGCTCAACTGCGCATTCGCTGTCCAGCTTTGCTGTTGCTCCTTTATGTTGGCTATGGTGGTAGTGCGATCTTCGTGTCGAGTGTACGCCAAAGTCGTTTTCAGGCTCCACTGGTTACCGAGCATGGTTTGGTAGCCTAGGCCCGTATAGGTATAATCATTTTCCAGCCCTACGGCGATGGTATCCGTTACTTGCAGGGGGCTCGGTGTGCGCAAAGCCATACTACTGCGATGATGCTGAGCTTGCAATTTCAGTAGCCCCCCGCTACGGGTTTGGTGGCGCATAATCAGCTGTCCACCCGCCGTTTTGGGGGCTTTATCCCACTGGATGTCCTGGGGTACCAAGTGCAGGTAAGGTTCGAGGTTGGTATAGTCGGCCGAAACTGCTACGGAAGTGTTTTCCCAACGTTGTGTATGGCTCAAACTGCCACCGACGCTCATCAGGGAGATACCCGTTAACGTATGGGGCGCTAAATCTTCTGAGGACAGTATTAAGGCGCTGGATAAAGCCTGTCCGTAGGCTGCCGAATAACCACCCGTACTAAAAGTAGTACCCTGGAATAAAAGAGGAGAAAAACGCCCCCGAGCGGGCACATTGGGTACGGTGCTGGTATAAGGCTGGGCAACGTAAGCACCATCGATAAAGGTTTTGGTTTCGTAGGCAGCACCGCCGCGCACAAATAGGCGACCATTCTCCCCCACTCGCTGAGCCCCTGGCAAAGTCTGCAAAGCCCCAATAACATCACCGGAAGCACCCGCTGTCGTAACGATATCAAGGGTATTGAGCGTCACCGATTTCTTCCCATCCCCAGCGGCAAAGGCACCAGCGGTGATCACAACGGCGTCTAACTGATTTGCCCCTTCCAATAAGGTTACTTGAAATTGTTGGGGCTGGTTGTTTGCCACTACGGTGCTTTCCCATTTGTCGTAGCCCAAATAGGTGATCGCCAGCGACCAACTGCCCGTTTCGGTGGTCGTAAACTCAAAGTAGCCTTTTTCGTTGGTAACCGTCCCATCGTAGCTGCCGACCAGGTACACATTAGCTCCAATAATAGGCTCGCCTTTCTTATCCTGGACCTTACCCGTAAAGATGGTCTGGCTGGCACCTGTAGCCAGTAGGGCCATTTGGCTGATTAGTAAAAGGTAGAAGTATCGCATTGCGCTGGTATTTGTTGCTGATACTTCAAAGATGCGGGGCGTAGCAAACCTGAACGAATAGACCAATCTGAACTGTCGAAAAAGCCTACCGAATTGTCGATAATTAAGAAAAAGAATCCCGAGCCTTGACCATCGTCAAGACCCGGGATAACTTTTCTTTATCAGAAAGTGGCAGTGACTTACTTGTCCTCTACCTCTTCGTATTCTACATCCGTTACATCTTCAGCAGCTCCGGCTCCGTTGGCAGCACCCGCACCTGCGTTAGCTGTTGCTTCGCCATTGGCTCCAGCTTCTTGGGTAGCCTGGTACATTTCCTGGCTGGCAGCCTGCCAAGCAGCATTCAATGTTTCCATGTGCTTTTCGATACCGTCCATATCTTCGGCATCTTTAGCAGCTTTCAAGTCTGCAGCAGCTTTCTCGATGGCTTCTTTTTTCTCCGCAGGTAGCTTGTCGCCGTATTCTTTGAGTTGTTTCTCAGTTTGGAAAACCAGGTTCTCCGCACCATTCAACTTCTCGATACGCTCTCTTGCTTCGCGGTCTGAATCAGCATTGGCTTCTGCCTCTGCTTTCATCCGAGCAATTTCTTCTTTGCTCAAACCAGTAGAAGCTTCGATGCGAATGCTCTGCTCTTTACCCGTGCCTTTGTCCTTGGCGGAAACGCTCAGGATACCGTTGGCGTCCATATCGAAAGATACTTCGATCTGAGGTACACCACGCGGTGCAGGTGGAATATCGTTCAGGATGAAGCGACCAACCGTACGGTTGTCTTTCGCCATGGAGCGTTCTCCCTGAAGAATGTGAATCTCTACCGAAGGCTGGTTGTCAGATGCGGTAGAATACACCTTCGACTTCTTGGTAGGAATCGTGCTGTTGGCTTCGATTACTACGTCGTAAACACCACCCATGGTTTCGATACCCATAGAAAGCGGAGTTACGTCGAGTAGGAGTACGTCCTGTACATCTCCACTTAGTACACCACCTTGAATAGCAGCACCTACGGCTACCACTTCATCGGGGTTCACTCCTTTATTAGGCTTCTTGCCGAAGAACTTCTCTACTGCTTCCTGGATGCGAGGGATACGTGTAGAACCACCCACGAGGATGATTTCGTCGATATCACTGGTAGAAAGACCCGCGTCTTTCAGTGCATCCTGACAAGGCTTAAGCGTACGTTCTACCAGACTGTCGGCCAATTGCTCAAATTTCGCCCTAGACAATTTAACCACCAAGTGCTTGGGTACACCGTCAACAGCTGTGATATAAGGCAGGTTGATTTCCGTTTCAGAACCACTGGAAAGCTCAATCTTAGCTTTCTCGGCAGCATCCTTCAAGCGCTGAAGCGCCATTGGGTCCTTACGCAAGTCCATGTTTTCCTGCTTCTGGAATTCTTCTGCCAGGAAATCAATGATCACGCGGTCAAAGTCATCACCCCCAAGGTGCGTATCACCATTGGTAGATTTCACTTCGAAAACACCGTCACCCAGTTCAAGGATAGAAATATCGAAGGTACCACCACCCAAGTCATAGACAGCGATAGTCATGTCCTGCGAACGCTTGTCGAGTCCGTAAGAAAGTGCAGCAGCCGTAGGCTCGTTGATGATACGGCTGATCTTCAGACCCGCGATCTCACCAGCTTCTTTGGTTGCTTGACGCTGAGAATCGTTGAAGTAGGCAGGCACCGTCACAACGGCCTCTGTAACTTCCTGACCCAAAAAGTCTTCAGCTACTTTCTTCATTTTCTGCAATACCATCGCAGAAATTTCCTGGGCAGTATACATACGGCCATCAATGTCTACCCGAACGGTATCATTGTCGCCTTTTACAACTTTGTAAGGAACGCGTTCAACTTCATTTTTCAATTCAGAGAAACGTGAGCCCATGAAACGCTTGATCGAAGAAACCGTACGCGTTGGGTTGGTAATTGCTTGACGTTTGGCAGGATCACCAATCTTGCGCTCACCATTATCCATGAAAGCGACTACCGAAGGGGTCGTGCGGCGTCCTTCGTCATTGGGGATAACTACCGGCTCGTTGCCCTCCATCACTGCGACGCAGGAGTTGGTGGTTCCAAGGTCAATACCGATAATCTTGCTCATATTATGTGTATTTTACTTTTGTTCTTGTGAAATTAATACAGACACCATAGAGCAAGGAATGTGCCAACTACCCGCGTCAGCTTACTTTCTGACAAAAGGATAGACTACAAACGCCATCTGCGCCATTATTGCAGCTGGCACTGTCAGCAACTTATGACATTTCGGCAGCAACTGTAGCAGTAAGTCTTTTTCTATTGATCACGCGTATGCCCTTCCCTGAATAACGACGAGGCTTCTCAGCGACTAATCTATTACACGCTATTCTTATTTGCATTATTAAATATATCACCCTAAATTTATTCAATGATCTTAGCTCGGCTAAAGCCAAGCTTACTTTAAGCGCGCTAGTATTTCTCCATCTATAAACCTTTCAACCATGCGTTATCTCATTTCAATCACGGCTGTCCTGGCAATGCTTTTCTTTGCTTGTGAGCCAAATATTTCTATACCTTCTTCAGCAGTATCAACAATTGAGGCCCAACAGCTCCAACTGAGCGACAATGGGCTTCTTCTGGAAGAAACCTTGCTGGATAAAATGATGCTCCCTGTTGGCACTAAAGTCATAAAGAAAGCTAGTGATCCCACACAAATTCAATTTGAATTACCTGAGGGGTATGCTTTTCTGACGTTGGATGCTGGCACTGGATTATCAACTACTACATTCAGCGGAAGCTATCTAGGCGTTATCAACACAAACAACGATATTTTGACCACTCAAAAGGTAGCCTATCAAGCCTCGCTTTCTCCCTCAGGTGGGCTGGACGCTTTTTTTGAACTAGAAGAGGTGGTTCAACAGATTAATGAGCATTATGAGTTTATCTATAAGCATATAGAACGACCTGACTTCAGCAAAATTGAAGGTAGTGAAGCACCAGAAGGGTATGCTTTTGTGCCAGTTACACTCTACGGTGTTTCTTTTGCATTAGTCGTTCCAGATGAAGAAAGCCTCAAGACTTTTTTTCCTGATATTCAGATGAAGAAGGCAATTAGTTTCACGAGGACAGGCAACAATATTTCTGAATACAAAAAACACTGTACTGCAGGGAACTGTGTTTACTATTAGTATTTCGATCCATATCTTGAAATTACAAAGCCTTGTTCACACCAGTGTGAACAAGGCTTTGTAATGATTTAGCAACAGCTAAATCTAAGGAACAAACCGCAAATCTGCAGTGAGTACACTATTGTATAAGCTATCTCGAGATTCTGCTCCGAGGGTAAAGACATCTGACAAGACTTGATAGCGGGAAGAAACAATGCCTACCCCGTTTTGAACATTTGAATAAACGGGAATAGACTGTGCCGATGTAATCCCAATATTGGCATTGGCGATACGCAGGTAGTCTTCAATCTCTACTCCGGCGGCAGTGACCTGGATGTAGATGCCATCAAATTTGCGGTTACCGTTGGAGATGGGCTCCAATTCAGAAGCGACGAATTGGTAAAAAGCTTCATTGGGTACCGTCACGGATTGCGCTGACACTTCTTCATCCCTGATGATGTTATTGGCAATCACCCATACGGCTTCCTTACTCAGGAAATTAGTTGGATTAGCAGGATCTGTCTCCCGGTATTTGAAGATCATGCGGATATCAAAAACCCTTCCTTCTTCTCCACTGGGGCGGAAACCAAAACGCGTAGTTTTGGAATAATCGCCAAAGTTAAAAAATCCGGAAATCGGCAAGTTAGCAACTTCAATCTCACTGATCATTACGGAGCTTGCCGTAGCTGGTTCTTCACCATCTCTCTCAATGATTACGCGGAAATCGTTGCCCTCGTTGAGATTGAGTTGGCTTCTTCTGAGTTTGTAGAGATAATTAGGCTCATTGACAAAATCGCCTTCCTCTCTCGGATAGCCTTCGTCACGGCCATCTACTCTTTCGAGTGTGGCGGTGGTGCCATCACTTAATCGCTCCAACTTTACGGTAACGTCGTTGATACCATAGTAGATGGAGTCAGGAATTTGGGCAATCTCTCGGGCATTACCACCAGGTTCGAGAAAAGCACGCTCAACGCGAATGTAATAAGCCGTATCCTGTGCAGAAAGAAAAGAATAAACAACGGGGATATCTTTCCATTCACCTTCCAATTGAAAATCTGTTTCGCAAGAAGACCAAAGCAATGTAGCACCTAAAAAAAGGAACAGTAGGGGGTTATTAATCGTCATAATTATTTTAATTAACAGTCGACTGCAAAAGTAGCCTTTTGTTTTAGAATCCTTACCAACTTTTAGGGATTGACGTCAGCTAAAAGCCAAAAAGGATAAAAATAAATTGTTTCTATCTTGGGGGCTCAAACCTAACTATCAAATTATGTCCGTTCATAGAGAAGTCAAAAAAGTAACGACGCATATCCTACAGGCGATGAAAGCCAGAGGGGAAAAAATTGCGATGCTAACGGCCTATGATTACAGTATGGCTCGTATTCTTGATGCTGCCGGCGTGGACGTCCTGCTCGTTGGAGATTCCGCTTCGAATGTTATGGCCGGGCACGAAACGACCCTTCCTATTACCCTGGATCAGATGATTTATCACGCCAGTTCTGTCGTGAGGGCCGTCAACCGGGCCCTGGTGGTCGTTGATCTACCTTTTGGTACTTACCAGGGCAATAGCAAACTGGCCTTGGAGTCCACCATTAGAATCATGAAAGAATCTGGGGCGCACGCGGTGAAATTGGAGGGAGGAGCTGAAATTGATGAGAGCATCAAGCGTATTCTGAAAGCCGGGGTGCCGGTAATGGGTCACTTGGGGCTTACCCCTCAGTCGATTTATAAATTTGGCACTTATACCGTACGTGCGAAAGAAGAAGAGGAAGCAGATCAACTGATCAGGGATGCTAAAATTTTGCAAAAGCTGGGTTGTTTTGCCATTGTTTTGGAAAAAATCCCTGCTCACTTGACTAAAATTGTCAGTGAAGAACTCATCATTCCTACCATTGGTATTGGAGGAGGAGCGCATGCTGATGGGCAAGTTTTGGTTACCCACGACATGGTAGGTATTACCAAGGATTTCCATCCTCGTTTCTTGCGTCGCTACCTGGAGTTATTCGATGTCATGAAAGAGGCCACTGAGCAGTACATAAGAGATGTAAAGAGTGGTGATTTCCCCAACGATAATGAGCAGTATTAGATCATGCACCGAAAATTTCTTCGCTTCCTTTTGGCGGTGAGCATTATTGGGCTAATAGGTGTCTATTTTATCTACCGCAATGTGGCGGGGCCAGAAATATTGGCAGAAGGGGCTGCATCCGTCTACGTGGAAATTCCTCATGGCACTTCCTTTGAGGAGTTGACCAAGCTGTTGTTGCATAAAAAATTGATTCCCAACGAAGTGGTTTTTCGTAAACTGGCCCAACAGCTCAACTATACAGGTGATCCCGTACGCTCTGGCAGATATGCCGTTGATCCGGGCATGAAACTTCCTGATTTCATCGAACGCCTTCGCAGTGGCAAGCAGGCTCCTGTGATGGTAATCCTGACGACAGAGCGGGAACTGAGCGATGTTGCAAAAAAAGTGGCCCGATTTATTGAACCTGATGCGCAGGAGTTATTGACGCTTTTTCAAAAACAAGATTTCCTCGACTCGCTGGGCTATACCAAAGAAACCTTGATGAGCCTGTTTATTCCCAATAGCTATGAGTTTTATTGGGATACTTCCCCCCGCGATTTTATCAGAAGAATGGTAGAAGAGCATCAGAAATTTTGGAAAAGAAAAGACCGCTACCTAATTGCCGAGCGGTTGGGGCTCACCCCTGCCGAAGTTTACACCCTCGCTTCCATCGTAGAGAAAGAAACCTTGCAAAACGATGAAAAAGAACGCATGGCGGGCGTATACTATAACCGGCTCCAAATAGGAATGAAATTACAAGCAGACCCAACGGCCGTATTTGCCAGCAGGGATTTTACGACCAACCGGGTAACCAACTACCATTTAGGGGTCGATTCGCCGTACAACACCTATAAATACAAGGGATTACCGCCAGGCCCTATAGCCATGGCCAGTATTGCTTCTATCGATGCAGTTTTATATCACGAACAACATGACTATCTTTACTTCTGTGCCAAAGGCGATGGCAGTGGTTATCATACCTTTGCTAAAACCCTTGAGGCCCACAAGCAAAACGCAGAAATATATCGGGAAAACCGAAGGAAAAGAGGGAAATAGGTGTAAAAGTTGGAAAGGTGTAAACGTGTAAAAGTGTAAAAGTTGGATGCCGAAGGCATGGCTATGCCAAAAGTGTAAGGGTGTAAAAGTTGGAAAGGTGTAAGCGTTTACGATCAACAAACAAACCATCAACCATTTTCAAAGTGGGAGGTCGGAAGTAATTAGGAGGTCTCAAAGTCCAACAAGCCATCAACAAACAACTATCTAACCATCAAACCAAAAAAAACATGGTCCACGTTATCGATTTGAATTTTCAGGGATTAAGCCAAAACATTGCGGCTTTTTTAGTAGAAACGGATGAAGGACCGATCTTGGTAGAGACGGGGCCCCACTCTACCCTTCCCATGCTCAAAAAGGGGGTGGAGCTGGCAGGGTATCAACTAGAAGACATTCAGCACGTTTTTCTTACCCATATTCATCTTGATCATGCTGGTGCGGCGTGGTGGTTTGCCAGAAATGGTGCCATGATCTATGTTCATCCCAAGGGCAGTAAACACCTGGCCATGCCTGAACGCCTGATGGAATCCGCAAGGAGAATTTACCAAGACAAAATGGATGAATTGTGGGGAGAAATGCACCAGATCAACCCCGCACAAATTGTAGAGGTAGAGCACGAAGCCATTTACAGCATCGGGCAAAAAAGCATTAAAGCATGGCATACGCCCGGCCATGCTGTCCATCACATTGCCTGGCAAATTGGCCCAAATCTTTTTACGGGAGATGTAGCTGGTGTAAGTATCAATCAAGGAGTAGTTATCCCACCTTGTCCGCCACCAGATATCAATATCGAAGATTGGGAAGCCAGTCTTGATTTACTAAAAGCAATCCAACCAGCACGGTTTTGCCTCACTCATTTTGGGCCGGTGGCCTATAGCGAGCAACATCTCGATAGCCTAAGGGCTCGTTTGCACCAATGGGCAAATTGGATCCAACCATTTTACGAACAAGAAAAATCGGTGGAAGAAATAACGCCCTTGTTTCAGGAAATGGTAAAGAAAGACCTGGAAGCTAGCGGCGTTAATCCGGAAGACATGGCAAAATACGAAGCAGCCAATCCCAGCTGGATGAGTGTAACGGGCTTATTGCGCTATTGGAAAGTGAAGAATCGTGCTTAGCGAGTCGTGCTTACGAAGCTGGTAACAAATTGACGAAAGCCTGGATGATTCCTTTCAAAAAGCGAACATCAGGAGAAGGCATAGGCTCTGCTACCGAGCGAATTTGTTCAGAAATACCATCTACCGTTTCAGAGGCTTCAGCAACCATCTGAGCATTAAATAGAAAGGCGTAAGCCGCAAAGCTAAGCAGCACCAAACAAGAAGTAAGAAGTAAATTTTTCGTTTTCATAAATTGTCCTTGAAACATTATTGTAAAAGTCACACGTATTTGGCTAATATCCTAGCATTTATCGACTAATCGTTAAAAATATCCGATAAACACAACCCCTATAAGAGGACCTAAGACCGACGATGGTTGCAAAATTTGACTAAAAAAATAGGTCATTTAGCTTCAAAAAGGTTAAATGCGTTGTAACTTGCTGTTCAGTTAATGGTTCTGTTTACTTAAATAATCAAATTAATTATGAGATTAACGCTTACATTTTTTACGCTGTGTGCTTTGGCAACTATGTCCTTTGCGCAAATCAATTCAGCTTCTCCTTTTCCAGTGGATTTCGAGATCCTCGCTCCTGCTAATGCTGTTGGTATTTACGACTACGGTACGCAAGCTGGTGTTAACACTGATTTCCCTTGGGGTCCAACCTTAAGTGAAACACTAGTGGCGGATATTGCGTGGGGATATTCTGCAGCAGGAGACAGCCTTGGCTGTGAAGCCATTGTAACAGATTTGACGGGTAAAATTGCTGTTATCCGTCGTGGTACATGTAACTTTACTTCCAAAGTGCAAAACGCCCAGGATGCTGGCGCGGTGGGCGTCATTATCGTCAATCACTTTGCCAATGCTACTGATACCGACGCTTTTGTGATCGGAATGTCTTGTGGTGCTGCTGCAGATTGTGAAAATGTTACCATCCCTGCTATTTTTGTTAGCCGGAGCACTGGCAACATCATCGCTGACGCGCTCGCCGCTGGAGAAACGATGACTGTTTCCTTTACCGTAAAATCATTTTACGATCCTACGTCTAGCTTCTCTATTCAAACACCAGCATCTGATGCGATTGAGTTTGACTCTTACTTCATCCACTACGTAAATCCAAACTCTGTTGATGCTGCCGATGTTACCGTTACCGCTACCATCACTGCTCCTTCTGGCGCAGAAACGGTACTAACGGGTTCTTCTCTTGTAGAGCCTCTAGCGGATTCTATCATCGTTTTGGACGGAGGATACACGCCTACCGAGCTTGGTGAATATACCGTTGTATGGACTCACGACCAAGGTTCTGAGCAGCTCACGAGCAATTTCTATACGACTGATTTCACTTATAGCACTGCAAGACCAGAATTGGGTCAGGCTCCAAGATCAGCAGACGCTGATTTTACCGCGGGTAACTTTATCTACCAAGCTGGAGCATTGTCCATTATGGATGCCGACGGAGCTGTAAGCACACACGCTTCTTTTGGCCTATCGAATGGTGCAGATCTCTTTACCGGAGATCCATTAGCCGATCAAATAGTAGTAGTTCTCTACGATGCAGATGCAGATGGAGATGATCTGATTGACTTCAGTCCTACTTCCGCTGCTACTACATTCGATGAGCTCACGCCTGTGGCCTTAGCTAGTTACACCATTACTGGTAACGAAACAGCTGATCAGCAGTTGTTCGTAGAATGGGAAGACCTGGCAGATGGTGATAATATGGTAGCACTAAAGCCAAATGGTGCGTACTACACCGTCATTGCTTATGATGGTAGTGAGGCAGGTCTGGGTATTTGCCCAGGATTTGTTGGCAGTGCAGGTGTTAACTACCTCAACTTCCCAACAACCCCTATCATTATTAATGGTTCTTTCTTTTCCGGTGGCTGGAATGGTGCTACTGTTGGTGTAAACCTACACCTCGCTGGCTTCGAACCACCCGTAGGTACGGAAGATATTACTAGCTTGGATGCTAACAAAGTAACTTTGGCACCCAACCCTGTAAGCAGCCGCCTGAACGTAATGTTCAACCTGGACCAAACTGCTGACAAAGTACAAATGATTATGACCGATGTAAGCGGTAAAGTCATCACTACTGAGCAGTACGAGCAAGTGCTTAACCAGTCTATCGAAATAGACATGGAGCGCTTACCTCGCGGTTCTTACTTCTTGAGTATTGCTACACCAGAAGGTTACCGTGTTGAGCGGATCATTAAGCAGTAAAGAATGTGATGTTTACCTTTGTGAATGCCCAATTTAGGATTTTCCTCAGGTAAACATCACTTTATAAGGTACTTAGTAGAGCCCGCCTGGCCAAGCGGACAGGGGTACTGGGATTTTGAGTTCCCAAAATGTAACGCTTTACTTCGCTACTTAAAATAGGAAATGGCGAGTGGGTTTCCGCTCGCCATTTTTTGTTTCCTTAATCTAGCACCGCATTCAGCAGTTGGCGGGTATAAGCTTCTTTGGGCGCGTTAAACAACTCATCCGTAGGAGCTAATTCTACCATTTCTCCTTGTTGCATCACCAGCACCCGGTCGGCAATAAATCGTACAACGGCCAGATCGTGAGAAATAAAAAGAAGGGAAAACTCGTAGGTCTCTTGAAGCGTTTTAATCAGGTTGAGCACCTGGGCCTGAACCGATACGTCCAAGGCTGAAACTGATTCATCACATACCAACACCTTGGGCCGTAACAACAAAGCTCTGGCCAGGCCAATCCGCTGACGTTGGCCGCCAGAAAAATCCTTCGGGTAACGGAGCAACACCGATTCGTCAAGACCTACTTGGTGCAAAACCTCTACGATTCGGGCGTCATGCTCCTCCGCTGACTGTTCACGATGATGGATCAACAAGGGCTCCCGCAAAAGCTGATGAATGGTAAATTTGGGATTCAGTGAACTGAATGGATCTTGAAAAACCATTTGTAAATCGGGGCGTAGAGGGCGCAATTCGCTTTCGCTAAGACTGGTCAAGAGATGATCTCCAAACCAAATTTCACCGCCACGGATGGGTATCAATCGCAAGATGGATTTACCTAAAGTCGTCTTTCCACTGCCCGATTCTCCCACAATTCCCAGGCATTCCCCTGCTCGCAGTGCAAAGGACACCTTCTCCACTGCTTTTACCTGTTCCGTCGTTTGGCCCAACCAGTTCTTTTTAGCAGCATACCAGACCTGCAAATCATTCACTCTCAGGATGGTTGATTGTGATTGTAGATATTCTTGTCGATCAGAAAGTTCTTGCGAAGAAAGCTTTAAACCTTCCATAAATCGGGATATATCCTCTTTTTCCTTCGCCAGAAAGTCCTGCACAGTGGGCAAACGGCGGAGTTGCTGATGGGTACTTGCTCTACAATTCAGCAAGCCTTCGGTGTAAGGATGTTGGGGCGAAGAAAAAATGGCGTTAACACTCCCCTCCTCTACCTTATTTCCATCTTGCATGACCATGACGCGATCAGCTACTTCGCGGATGACGCCCAAATCATGGCTAATAAAAAGAATAGCAATCCCCAATTCAGCTTGGAGACTTTTAATCAAATGGAGTACCGCCCGTTGTACCGTCACATCTAGTGCGGTCGTCGGCTCATCAGCAATGAGCAATTCAGGTTCTGCCGATAAGGCCATGGCAATCATCACACGCTGACGCTGCCCGCCTGACAATTCATGGGGATAGGCACGATAAATTCGTTCTGGCTCTCCAAGTTCAACTTTCGTCAACCAGTCAAGCACACGCTGCCGGACACTTTTCCTATCCAGAGACAGATGCGCTCTCAGTACTTCCGCAATTTGTTCCCCACAAGTCATCACAGGATTCAAGCTGCTGAGGGGCTCCTGAAAAATCATGCCGATTTGCTTGCCTCTGATCTTATTCAGTGCTGAACCTGAAAGTTCATCCAGCCGAGTACTTCCTTTCCACCATATTTCTCCGGTAGACTGGGCCTTGTTGGGTAGCAACTGCATGATGGATAAAGCCGAAAGGGTTTTGCCCGATCCCGATTCACCGACAATACCCAAACTTTCACCCGCTTTTAACTCAAAGTCAAGTTGGTCTACAGCCACCTTATCTTCTCTACCATCGTCAGTAGAAAAACGAATGGTCCAATTAGCAACCCTTAATAGCGTAGGAGGAGTAGAGGGAGTATCGATAACAAATCATTTTATGCCCGTTCTATAGGGCAGGTCATACAATGCGAACCACCTCGAGCTCTTGATAGTTCTGTTGATGGTAAGGTGATGATCGTTTGCTGCACCTCATCCGGGCGAATGATCCCATCTGAAAAGGCCTTGAGCAAGTCGCCTGCATAAACAACCCGGTACCCTGCTTCTTCAAAAGCTTCTTCCGTGACCGGGTTCCGATCGTAGGTCAGTGCTACCCCTGGTTTTAATGCCACCAGATTGCAACCATCCGTCCACTGTTCTCTATCCTGATAAGGTGATTCGCCTTTACCTGCAAAAATAATGCGGGTATTAGCATCAATTTCTTTAATTAAAAACTCTTGCAGCGAGTGGTATTTCCGCTCTTCCCCTGATGCCGTAAACACTTGTACATTGGACCCCAAGCCATCTGCAATAATGGGCTTAAAGGCCACGTAGTCGTGGGTGTTTATCTGGGTGAAAATCGTATCAATGTGCATGTATGACCGATCATTGGGAATGTTAACCTGTACCACATTGTCAATTACTCCCTTGGCAAACAGACATTCAGCAAGCGCACGGATACCGTAAGGTGTTGTTCGTTCGCTACAACCAATAAGTAGATAATCTTTATTGAGGATCATCATATCTCCGCCTTCTATCGAAACCGATTCTCCCTTTTTTGAAGGGGGAAACTGATCGATCTTATTCAGATTGATCACCCGCCCTTCGGCTTGCAATTCGGCAAAAATAGGGTGAGCAAAAATGATGAAACGCGTAATGAAATTCTCTCGGTAACGGGCTTCTTTGGCCGCTTTGGTAATGATGACATGATCATTGACGGTGACCGCAATATCTCTGGTGAAGATAAAATTGGGGATAGGGTCAAAAAAGAAATGATCGTCGGGCGCGTGGTAACCCGTGACGAGCAAGTTGGTCAGTGCCGTTGCTGAAAGCCCCCTCATGATATCGCCGTAAGCTTTGGGCAACTCTTCGTGCTCGATGACCAACTTGATCATTTCTTCTTTGCTCTCAGGATCAGCCTCCAAGGCTTCGTAAAGCAATTGCTCCACCTCAATGACATTGTCATCACCGACAAATTGACGAAGCACATTGGTAAACACGTCGTGTTCTTCCTGCATCCTGGGCAGATGGACAATATCATCAAACAGCAGTTCTTCTGCACGTTTGGGAGAAATACGGCTGATCCCGACATCTGGTCGGTGCACCAACACCCGCCTTAACGGGTTGATTTCGTTTTCAACAAATACTTTTGACATGGTGATAATTTGGCTAGTGGCTGGCTATAGCTCTACGACCTTTTCAATCTCGTAGATAGAATTTATTTTACCAGCAAATATGCAATAAAAACGGGGATTTTTACTCAACAATCCAATTTCCGTAGGTCGCCCATCATCGATATGATTGGCTCTCAACTTGGACTTGATGGTATACATACTCGTAAAATAGTGCAGTGCTACCTCATCGGTAAGATACTGCCGCATTTGAGCCAACATTTTTTGATAGTTGGACCTTGGGCGAAATTCGCAATAATTACACACGCTGGTAAACCCTGGGCTACAATCCTCTCTAAACGACTGACAATCAAAGGTGGGCTGCGCAGCATACGAGACTTTGTGGTGGGTATAAGCAACGGAAGAAAGTGACAACAAGCCCGATTTTCCGTAAGGCATAATCGATCCAAAAGGCCCGTCCATAATGGTGAGTCCAATGTTTTTCAGTTGGGGGCTACTTACAAATGCCATCTCGGAGATTTCGTGCATCAGGTTGATCTCCTCCAAACCAAACAACTGGTTAATGGCGTTACTGGCACTGTAAGTTGCGTTGATTATCTGGCGGGCGCGGACTTTCTTTAGGTTTTGGTTTTCTAGCGATCTGATCTCAATCTCCCAAGCTTCACCAACGGCCCCAGCGGCCTCTATTTGGTGATAACTCCATACATCTACCCCCACAGCCGAATTCACTTTCTCCCGGTAATAGGCAGCAATGAGCTGGGGGTCAAAAGTATACTCCTGCGTTTCAAAAACAGCTTCCAAACGGTGATAATTAAAAAGCGGATGCTTATTTACGGGCTTGCAAGGGATATCGATATAGCGGCAGAATCGTTCAAACTGTGCCGCATCGGTGAGACTTCCATAGCGGTCAATAGCATAATATTTAGCAAAATCAAAAAGGATAAAATCCTGATGGTCACGGGTAAAACGCGCCTTGTTTTCATCAGACATTCTGGCCGTAGCCACCGAGCGAGGGTAATGATAGCCACTGTGCAAACGCGCTTGATTGACCACCGATGCCTTTTGCATTAATTTTTTTTCCTTCTCTACAAGTACGACCTGGCAACCTTGTGAAGCAAGATACAGTGCTGCGTATACCCCGAAGATGCCTCCGCCGACCACCAAAAAATCTACGCTTATTTGTTCTGTTGATGCTGCCATGATTAAACCTCCAACTTTTTCATTGCTTCATAAAGAGGGGTGTAATCATCGGAATAAAGCTGCTCCAGCCAAGCAAAGGAAGCCTCTATATGTTCCACTCGGGATGGGCCCAACAGGATCGCCGAAATACCAAGATGATAGGCGGCGTTCAGCATCCCCAATTGGTTCATTTGTTGAGGTACTACCTTCCCAGGGTAGTCTTGAGCAAACACGCTCAGTAGGCTTGCTATTTGGTCTTTCAAGTTTTGGTGCGCATCAGGTTTCCCGCCTCTGGCCAATAAGGAAGCGGTGGAAGAATAGCTTGATGCACCTAACTTCAAGCCCCCCGCATTGATCCCGTAGGCAATGAAATCGGCACAAGGATGAAGAGGTGCATAACGCTCATAATCACTGTAAATCAGGTTATGTTTCAACTCTACGGGCAAGCTGTCTAGCCCGTGTGCTTTGATAACGCGAGCATAAACTTCGGGATATTTTATACCGGAAAGACCAATTTCCCAGCGATTTTCGCCTAGTTTCATCAAACTGGATATGGTCGAATCAATCGCTTCTTCTTTTTCCCGGTTGTCCCAATGAATCATCAGGCAAGCCAAATTATCGCCCAGGAGATTGGCGTATTCCTCAGCACAAATCATGAGGAAGCTGGGTGATAGATTTTGGTCGGGCGTCATCATGTTATTGAGGCTGCCTACTTTTACGATCACTTCCAAATCGGCAACTTGGTGGGTTGAGCACCACGTTGCCAGAAGTTTTTCCGCGCGCCTGAAATCTGCGGGGTTTTTATTGATGGGATAATTGGTTGCCGTATCCACCCGTCTTCCACCACGCTGATAAAAATCATCGAGCAGGGCGAAGCAAACCTCTTCCTCCACCGTCCAACCCCACATGGCAGTACCCAGGATAAGATCAGGCGGTATTGCCGTATCTCTATTCATTATTTTTTCTCCTTTCCAGAATAAACGACCCCAATACCCGGTGTAAAACCCAAGTACTGATGGTAAGAAGCGGCAAAATCAAGTCGCCATTGATCCACCAATAAGTAGCCAATACCAAAACTGAGGAGGCTGGGCGCGGTAGCAATACCCGCTCTCAAGAAAAATGATTCCAGGAGTTGATATTCTAAACCTAGGCGTACCCTGGCAGGATAAAGAATGTCTTTTTCTACTTCCCCAAAGATACTAACTTGTGTACCTGGTTGGTATTGAAAGCCGGCACTGATAACTGAGGGAAGGTCATCCCCTTCCAATAAACTTACCCGCACGGGATTGGTTACTTTGCCTGCTAAGGTGACCGAGGGGCTTATTGCGGTCAGCAGCCCCAATTCAAAGCTGACAACTTGCTTGTTGCCATATTCGGGAATATTGACGCCCAAGGTATAGAGCTGGGCCCCCAATTGGATTTTTTCGCCAAGCTTTCTACCGTAAAGCAGACCAATTCGTTGTTCGTTGTACCCCTCAAAGCCATAGTAGCTCACAGTCAAACCACCCGTGCTCTCCCCTAGTGCAAAGGCGCCAACCGCACTTACTTGGCGAATATCACTTAACGCAAATCGCTGTTCCGCGAAAAGCGCAAAAGAAGTCTGATTGAGGCTGGCTAATCCAGCAGGATTGCCCCAACCCGCATGCACATCCTGAAACGTTAATCCTACGCCTCCGGTGCCGAGGCTCCGAGCACCACTTATTTGTGGCCCTCCCAATTGCCCAAACAGGCTGCTGCCGCATAACAAACTGCAAAAAACAAGAAAAAATGACTTGTACATAGTGCTTTAGTATTGAGGTACTTCGTTTTTTTGACAAACCTCAGCATAAAAATCTGCAGCGATGGTATTTCTTCGGTCCATGGTTCGCCAATCAATCGTAATCAAGCCAAAGCGATAGGTATTGCCCAGGTTCCATTCAAAATTATCAAAAGTGCTCCAGAAGATGTACCCTTGAAGAGGAATACCTTCTGCAATCACCTGATGACATTCGCGCAAATAATCCTTGATGGCTGCAATTCTACGTTCAGGATTATCGGTACAAATACCATTTTCGGTTACAATGATCGGCTTTTGGTACCGTTGATAAAAACGGCGAATAATCCGCCCCAAACCTTCTGGCCGATAGCCCCACATCTGATCATGAGGAATGCCCAACTTATCGAGCTGCCCTGGCTTATCTATCTCCGTGATGGGAAACGGATTGAAAGGAACATAGGCGTAATAGCTCAGTCCCCAAAAATCCACTTTTTCAAAATATTTAGCCGCTTTTGTATGGAACCACCAATCCATAAACCTTGCAGGTAATTTACCCAAGCCATTGACGCCTTCAAACCATCCGGTGTTCAAAGAAATACCTACGGGTGCATTTGGGAAACGATCATTCAAGAGTTCTACAGCAATATCGTGGGCACGCCCCATGTGCCTAAGTACGCGGTTAGCCTTTGTATAGCTCTTCTTAAAAGGCGGAAAATTACCCAGTAAGTAAGCATTTAGTGCATAGACATTGGGCTCGTTGAAGGTATTCCAATAAGCCACCAAGTCGCCAAAAGCGTCCATACAGCGGCGGGCAAAATCAACGTATAAGGGAATCGCATGTTCTTCTGTCCAACCACCATCTTTTTCCATCCACAAGGGATGGGTAAAATGATGGATAACAAACATGATTTTCATCCCTCTGGCCTTCAGGGCTATAAAAAAATCCCGATACTCTTCTACCACCTCCGGCACGAAGGGCTGCATTGCTGCCGTTTGCAGCCGCGCCCAATCGACGCCACAACGATAGATCGTCCCGAAACGGACAATGTGTTCAATGTCTTCCTCCCTGCGTAGTTCATGATCTGTAGTACGCTCAAAGACCGCACCATCTTTAGCCACTACGCCCTTCCAATTATGCGCCGAAGCCGTCTCTATCTGGGCAGCTGCAGTAGAGGTTCCCCATTCAAAACCGGGTGGAAAGACGAGCGTATTGGACATTTTGTAGTACTTTTTAATCTACCCAATCAGCAATAAAGACATTGGTATCGCGGCCGTCTCCATTGTTCCGATTGCTTGAAAACACGAGTTTCTTACCATCGTAGCTAAACATGGGAAAAGCGTCGAAAGTCTCATCAAAAGTGATCTGTTGGAGATTTTCACCATTTAGATCAATGCTAAAGATATTGAATTGGCGACCGCTTTCGACGTGATGATTGGAAGAAAAGAGAATTTTTTCGCCACTTGGGTGGAAATAGGGTGCCCAGTTGGCTTTGCCTAGCTTGGTGATTTGTTGGAGATCAGAGCCATCCACATTACAGGTATAAATCTCCATATTGGTAGGTTGTACCAAGCCCTGCGCCAGCAAATCTTTGTAAGTCTTTTCTGCCTCAGCTCCCTGAGGACGAGATGCCCGGAAGACCAATTTCTTGCCATCAGGCGAAAAGAATGCACCACCGTCATAGCCCAAACCCTTGGTCACTTGGTGGAGGTTAGAACCATCCACATTCATGGTCCATAGCTCCAAGTCGCCTGAACGCGTAGAAGTGAAAACGATCATTGATCCATCGGGCGACAGGGTAGCTTCTGCATCATAACCTGGATGCGTGGTCAGTTGTTTGGTGATTTTACCCTCCAAATCCGCTACAAAGATGTCGAAATCTTCGAAGACCGGCCAGGTGTATAAACCGTTGGTAGGACGCTGCATTTGTGGACATTCGTCGGCTCCCAAGTGGGTGCTAGCGTACAGGATGCTCTTGTCCCCTGGCATAAAGTAGGCACAAGTGGTACGTCCTTTGCCCGTACTCAACAAAGGTGCCCGCTCTCCTTCGTAACCACTGATGGGCATGTAGAAAATCTGGTCGCACTCCACTCCCCAAGCTGGATTATCTGATTGAAAAACCAGGTGGGAATTATCAAAACTAAAATAAGCTTCTGCATTATTACCGCCGAAGGTTAGTTGCTGAACATTTTTCAAATGGACTTCTTGCTCATAAGCCAGGCTAGGTGTTGCTGTGGTATCTACAGTTGCTTCGGCAGTGGCAGCCGTCGTCGTCTCAGCTGAATTGTTACAAGCAACGATACTGGCGACAAAAAAGAGGAAAAAGAATATTCTCATTGGTAAGTATTGAATTAAAAGACCGAAGTTTATCGTTTTTCGGGGTCGTAAATAAAAGACTTCCAAAGCTACGGGGAACTTTGGAAGTCTAGGGTATTGTGGAAGGAAAATTTCCTGATTATATCTTTTGCAATGGCGTAGAGGTGATTTCTCCTTGCTCATTTTGCAAGCGTACCCAGTAAGCACCAGCTGGTAAACTTGTCATATCAATTTCGAGTGTATGCTGACCAGCAAGCATTTGTCCGGCAAATACCTGCTGTACTTTTGCCCCCTGCGCATTGAACAAAGCAACCTGCAAGTTGGAAGTGTTGGACAAGTTCAAATTGAGTACACTTTTTTCACTAGCAGGGTTTGGAGATACGACCATGCTGTTGATCGCAGCGATCTCTTCCACACGGGTCGCGCTCATAGGCTCGTACGGGGCAGCGTCTACCACGCCACAGGCATCAATGGCATTGCGCCATTCTGGTGCTCCTGTGCTGTAAGGCCAAATATCCCAGGTGATACTACCGTCAGGACAAACAATCGAAACCGTAGGGAAGCCCGTAAAGTTAAAGTTGCTTGCGTACAAATTAATGACTTCATTGGCTCCGCCATCAACGCCACCAGCAGGAGAGGTAAAGCCAAACTGGTTCTCAAAGCCCATGATTGCAGCATCAGCATCTCGGTCGCTCAAGGACCAAAGGATGACATTTTTTCCTTGCCCGGTGTAGTCCTCTGTAATGCTCACCAGCTCAGGAGATGAAAGCTGACAAGGGCCACAGTTGACAAAAAAGAAGTCCATAATAACAATATACCCCTGATCCAAAGCATGTTGCAAGTTATGCGTATCACCGTGTGTGTCGGTAAAAGTAAAGTCCAATGCCTGCTGAGCCTGCAAGCCAAAAGTGGTTAAAAACAGTAAGCTTAAATAGGTAAAAACTTTTTTCATTCTGTTTGTTTTTAGTAATAGTGGATAATCAATGCCACTAAAGTAAATATTATGTTCGCATTGACCTGTATCTTTGCGGCAAATGCTAGTTGAATTGCAAAAAGAAAAAATTCCGAAAGTCCAGTTGCTAGACCTTGGTCTGATTGATTATCAGGAAGCCTGGGATTTTCAGACCGAGCGACACAAAGAACTAGTCGCCAGAAAGCTGCGTAATCGCGACCTGAAAAAAGCAGGTCTGGCAACGGAAGAACAAACGCATTACCTTATCTTTTGCGAACATCCTCCCGTATATACTTTGGGCAAAACGGGATCGCTGGATCATCTGCTACTTGATGAGCAAGGCCTTGCCGAAAAGGGATTTACCTTTTACAAGATCAATCGCGGTGGAGACATTACCTATCATGGTCCCGGGCAAATTGTAGGGTACCCAATCTTTGACCTTGATTGCTTTTTTACGGACGTGCATAAATATGTACGCTACCTGGAAGAGGCCGTGATGAGAACGCTCGCAGAATATGGTATCGAAAGTTACCGGGAAGAAGGTTATACTGGGGTTTGGTTGCCGGAAAACAGCCATTCGCCAAAGCGAAAAATCTGTGCTATTGGCGTTCATTTGAGTCGGTGGGTTACCTTGCATGGTTTTGCCTTCAATGTCAACACGCTACTCCATCATTTTGATAACATTATCCCCTGCGGCATCCAGGATGACGACAAAAGCGTCACCAGCCTGGCCAAAGAATTGGGGCAAGCCCTTGATATAAAGGAAGTACAAAACAAATTAAAGCAACATTTCGCTGATTTGTTTCATTACACCTACAGTACTGTCAATAACTAACAATTCCTGATGCTGAAAGACATTCCCCGACCGAAAGTCGAAGATTTGGCCATTGCCATTGTACCGCCACTAGAAAACCCGGAAGAAGATCTCTGGGAAGTGATGATCATCAATTTGCACGAAGCCCGGATTCAAAGCGTTCTCGTTACCGCTAAGGGTTACGGTGAAATCACTGGTGTGAAGAAAGAAACAGCCATTTTCCGGTATTTTCTTGAAGAAGTGGGCCCAATGGCCATCGAAAAGATAGAACCCATCCAACCTGCGGTCTTTGAGCTCACCAATGAATACTGGGTAAGCTTCAGCCTGGATGGGCATTTGTACGACAAGAAATACATTTTTGTAAAAGGGAGCATTTCTCCCGACAACTTTACGCCGATCCCTTTTTTGAACAGGAAGGGAATTTTGATTAGATAATTCACCCCAACACAACCCACACACTCCATGAGTGAAGAACTAAAAGGAAAACGCGTCACGGTTTCCAGTACGACCATGACCGAAATGATTATGCCCAACGATACCAACCCCATGGGCAACCTGATGGGAGGAAATCTCCTGCGTTGGATGGATATCGTATGTGGCATTTGCGCTGGCAAGCACTGTGAGCGCCACGTAGTGACGGCTTCTGTTGATCACGTCAGTTTCAAGAAAGCCATCAAGGTAGGAGATGTCATCACGCTGGAAGCCTCGGTCACCCGAGCCTTCCGTACTTCCGTTGAGGTCTTCGTAGAAGTCTACGCTACGGACATCAAGGGGCACAATCCTCGTCGCTGTAATTCTGCCTACTACACTTTTGTGGGACTAGATCAGGAAAACGGCAAGCCCGTTGAGATACCACAGGTTATCCCCGTTACCGAAATCGAGCAACAACGTTTTGATGCCGCCCCCCGCCGCCGGGAGATGCGCTTGATTCTGGGTGGTCGGCTTAAGCCAGAGAATGCGCCGGGGATCAGGGCGCTGTTTGAGTCTATTCTTTAGGTGACTTGTTATTATAAAAAAGCCCGTTAGATAAACTGACAGGCTTTTTTATTGCAATAATTTAAAGATCATCCTCCGATCCACGCAATGCCGGCAGAGCCGCCACTGTACCCACCCTGCCTGCTCGCCGCACGCTAATCTTTATACACATTTAATCAAGCTTAATTTGATTGACAATTCGCCAAGCGGAGAGTTGCTCCTGAAATCTTCGCCATCCCCAGCGCATGGTTTTTGGCCCTGGTGGCGACTGGCTTTTGTAGCCACTGTACCCCCCCATTCTGCCGATTAACCATGCCAATCGAGCCAAGGACTCAGGAGGGTGGGGATTTTTTTGCTTTTGGGTTTGACCCTCATAGATCGGAATAAGTAGTTCCACGAAAGTCAGATCCTGCGTATCGATTAGTAATGTAGCCTTTTCTTGGTAGACATGGTCGCGGTCTTTGAGCAATTGTAATAAATGCAATGCCGCCTGCATGGCCATGATCACGAGTCGTTTCATAGCAATGCCTGATTCAACCTGAGCGGATTCGCATTCTAGCCCTTTGGTTTTTAACAAGCTAAAAAGCTCCTCAATATTCCATCTATTTTGGTAGATATCGACAATTTTCAATGCTTGATGCTCATTTTCAATGACCATATCCGTCCAGATCGTCCAATGAACAGGAGCCTCGCCATCAGGTACGCTGTGTTCCAATTCTTTGAGTTGTACAAAGTATAATGGAATTCGGTCTGGCCCTTGCGCTTTGGTACGATCTTTAGGCCGGGCAATCTCTACCCGACCATAACTCAAGGCCATCTTTGCTTTTCGGGCTTTGCGCTTTTTTTGTCTTGGGATAGCTACTTCAATGACGAGTCCCTTGGTAGCTTGCTCTTCTAAATACTGCCACAATAAATGCTTGCTGTCAGACTCGTCATAAATCACCCGCTGCTTGCTAGTGCGAATAACCAAATGATGATTGGGGGGCATTGGCTTAGCGAAGAGTTCGTAGATATCCCCTTCCCGATCCATGACATGAACAACTTTTCCCCGATGCCCCTTTAAAACTTGTGTACTATAATCTATACTCTCCAACCAGCGATAAGAACTCTTCTGCTCAATAGGCTGCCTCTTGTAATTACGCTCATGTCGATTCGGTTGGTCTACACATCGATTCCAGATATGAAGGTGTGTGTAGCCCAATGGAAATCCACTATCGCCATCCAACACAAGGCCGGGATGAAGAAAAAAACCGAATTCTTGATTCGTATCATCTTTCCAAAGTGGCCCCAAGTCCTCATCCGACTCACTTAAACGCCCCTTATGGCCAATTGCATTATAGTCGGTCGTGTCTTGTATGACATATAAATCCCGGTCAGCATACTCCTCCGTATACCAAGACTGGGTAATACTGTTCACCAGAGCATCCATACTCAATCGATTGTTATTTAAAAATCGACTCATCCCCATTCGTTCTCGATGGTGTGTATTCAGTCGATTGGGAACACCGCTGCCACTTTTTATCATCTGATGTAATATACGGTTTGCTCGTTTTTCTAAGCGAGCATCACCTAATTTATGATCAAATACTACACTAATAGCTGTCATAATTAACACGTGATTAAGTAGATATTACTGCGATTGCTTAGGCAGATCGTGTACGCCTCTACAAATATATTCGTAATCTTGCGATGTGTATAAAGATTAGTCGCCGCACGGCAGGCAGGTGTGCGCTACACGTCCATTCGCTTAGGGCGCACGGCGTCTAGCTAGCCAGTGGGGGATTCACGCGTAACTTGATTAAAATATGATAAACAATGTAAGCATGCTGTCAATAGTATAGTTGTTAGTTTTACTTAGAAGGTACACACCAGGTTCTATAACCCAATTGTTATTCACATAATCATTTAGCCGTATATATATGATGCAATAACTCCAGCCTAATATCACCCCTTTGGTAGACTCTGTTGTCTAAAATTTTTAAAGTATCGGCACTCACACCAAGAATAAAAAACTCATCTTTTCTCCGTAACCCAAAACTCATTACTTCAATTTGTGTCGAGTCTTTCATAAAGCTACTGATAGGATAATATTTATCTATCAAGCTACCATTTCGCTCATAGGTTTCCAACTTAATATTTTGGAAAACATCTTGTTCTCTTAATTCTATTATGGTTTCGGGAAGAAAGTTGATCTCTTCAGAGTCGTTGCATTCCGAAAATATCATCATTTGAGGAGGGGGAAAATCGAAGTTTTCCTTTATTAGCTGATAAGAATTTTTCTCATCATATGACATAACATACTCCCATTCTCCCTTGATCCTTTTCGAGATGTTATCCAAATGAAAAGGTTTGCTTTTACCCTCTTTGACTGTAGTGCAATTCAATATTAATATTAAAATCAGACCTGTAGTGCTAATCATTTTCATTTGTATCCATTAAGTTTACTCCTAAAATAGTAGTCCTGTTTTCATAAGCGGCACGCTCCCATAAGCTCTCACTTCCATGATAATCACTTATATAAATCCCGTTAATGTTACCATCATTATCGAATGAATATCTACGAAAAATCACATAATGACCTCCTCTTGCATATAGGTTGTCTTGATCAGTGGTATTCCATTTTTGTAATAGAGCTCCTTGTTGTAAGTTTCCATTCCAAACTCCAGTATTATTGACCGTTTCCCCATATCCGCGTCTAGAGAAAGGGCCACCAGCACCATATCCTATGAAAGGATCATTAGTTCCTACTGTTGCCGCAATCCTATGATCTATATTCCCACCGCTTACCGTTAAGTCCACGATACCCGAACCAGACTCATCAATGTACGCTTGTTGCGCCCTCGATTCCGACGTAGCATAGCAGACCCCCTCGCAATTGTCGTATAGATTAGCCTGCTGTTGGCTCAAAGCTATATCATCTGGATTTGTGGTATACCAATCAGGAGCAGAATAATCTGCTGGAGCATTTGGTAAATTATCTAAATTTGATATTAGTTGAATTCCAACTCTGCTATTAATTGTCATTTGCTCTGCACGACTTCCTTGTGTACTCCAACCGTCATTGCCCTTGTATATATGTTGGCCCACATCATAATACTTCTTTCCTCCTACGTCTATAATAGGTACATCAAATAACACCAGCCCTCCTAACCACAAGACTCCTGCGACTTGATTGTTGGTTTCAACATAATTACCAATATTCAGTACTGGTGCAAAAAGAGTCGGATATGCCAAGTCTGCATCAAGATATTCCACAACCCATCTAAGTCGATTCCGTCAATAGGGCGATTGCTAGCGAACTGATAAGGCGTCAGCATCGGATAATCAGGACTGAGTGGATCGACACTCAAAAACTTCCCAATACTCGGATTATAAATCCGGAACCCGTAGTCATAATGCGTAGCACTGCCCCATTCATCATTGGTGTCGGCCTCTTTCCCATTAAACCCAAAACGGTAATCACCAAAGTTAAAGGTTCTATTCTCCATTTTCAAGCCGAAGGGATAGTATTCGCTGGCATTGATGGTATAGGTGGCAAGTCCGGCACCAAGTGACCGTTCATAGTAGCATTACTCAAGATCGTACTTCGCAACTTGCAGTTCACTAATTTAATGGAAGCCTACCGCCAGCTAGCCGCTTTGACATAGGCGGCTAAAAAAATTATTGCCCCTCACTGAAATTATTGTCTGTTTTTCTTGGAAGACAACATAAGAGCTAGCAAGTGGGGGACTATCATTACTTAGTCAACGTAAATCTTTATGTACATTTTGTAGAGACAAAGTGTCATTATTCCCAGCAATCGCTTTGATCCTAACGAAACACACAGTATTAATCTGATCGTAGTTTTTAGATATAAACTTTCGTGCATCTTCAGAAAATAAGGAACCATTAATCTCAAATTCTTCCGTATGAGAATTGTCCAGTTTGAAAATCGCTGTGTAATTTAATATGTCACCATCAATTTCATTCGATCTAAACAACAACCCTTGAATAGTTCTTACATCTTTCTTCGGAGCTACTGTATGAGATGCTGCGTCCAATATTACTGCTTCAATATGAGGAGGTGTATTGTTCGGATGAGCTTCTACTTCTGGGTTTAGATTACTTAATTCACCAGTCTTTGAGTTGTCAATATTACTACATCCATAAAAAAAAAGCAAGAAAAAATTGACACAGACAACTGTGTATAAATTACTATTCTTCATGTTCAGTTTTTTTTGATTCGGATAGCGGGATGGTTGTACCTTCTCCTTTAAGTAGATTTTCTAGAAGATTTTGATGAGCCTCATCCCAATCCAATTTAAAGTCTTCAGGGACTCCACCAAAAGATGTGATCCTTGGACGTCCTCCTGGGCTGTTTATTTGATAATACAAGCTTTGTAATTGTCCTAACTTATCAAAGTTTCCAAACAAAATAGCAGGATTGTTGATATCAGTAGCGTTCACACTAATATCTATAGAGACCCCCCCCGTTATAGCTGCTTCTTGTTGAAGAGCATAGGTGTGAGCGGGGAGAAAACTTTTGCTATCATCAGCTATATTTTCTCCAAGTTTTAAATAAGCCTGTTTATAAAATTCTTCAGCAAAAAAATGTGCATAATGCCCCATTATATTTCTCCGGAAAGTTCGACCTTCAGCAGCATCTCCGTAAGCATTGAAATCTAAAGCGTCTAATTCATTTGATCCGTAGTTCTCAAAAAAGGCATAAGAATCCCTAAGCTTCACATATGCAGTCTCTTCAGATTCTACCCATTGATTGAATACATTATAAGCTATTTGTTGTTCGTGTGTTAAATCGCCAATTTTTTCTAAGATAAATTCACCGTTTGTAGCGATGTCAACGTTTACACCACTCCCAAAAAAGCGTCTGAAATGACCTAGGAAAACATCTTTTTGCTCTTTCCCGTATGTAGGGAAAATAATTTTCCTCCCATCTGGATCTTTTGCCAATATTGGAGTATTGGCAACAAATGTATAAGGAGATATTGAGGAATACTCTTCTTGTAAAGGGTCGAGGCTCAACCAGCGTCCCACTGATGGATTATAAATCCTCGCCCCATAGTCATAATGCGTCGCACTTCCCCATTCATCATCGCTATCCGCTTCCTTCCCATTAAAGCCAAAACGGTAGTCACTAAAGTTAAACTTTCTACCCTCCATTTCCAAGCCGAAGGGGTAATACTCGCTGGCGTTGATGGTATAAGCGCGATACCGTGGGTCCTCTTCGTCTCCGGTAAGGCTGAAACGACGATCTGAAATGACAGCCATGACGTTGCCGAGGTGGTTGGTGAGTTCGTAACGTTTGTCACCGCGCACGAAGGTTTCCGGGCAGTCGTCACATTGGCTGCCGCCGCAGTCGATGCCTGTTTCGTCGCCATTTTGGATGCCATCGGAGCAGGGACAGGCTTTTTTATTGCAATAGATTTTAGATCGGGCCCCCCTAAAAACCGTTCCGCAGTTTTCAAATTAAGGCATTTCCATAAAGATCAAAATGTCCCCAAAAGAATGAGACTCCAATAACTCTTCTAGGAATTTAAGTTCATTAGCATCTTGACGTTCCAATTTAGATAAATCTATATCTTTGATATTATGTAATAATTGTTCAGTTATTGCAAATTCAAGTTTGTATACTCCATAATAGAAATTTTCATCATTGTTGAAATTTTCGTATATATTAGTTTCAAGACCAGCGTCATAATTTTCAGAAAGCAACTTAGAGAAACCAATACTTTTCAAAGTATTTTCGCTAAAAAATCTAGGAGACTGCAAAAACCATAAATCGTCATTCACCGTATATTTAAAATAAAAATATAGGCTTTTTAAATAGTCAATATTTTCAGTACTTAAATTATTTACACCAGTAGAATAACAATCAACTATATAGAGAATAACGTTATCTCTAATTTTCGTAATCTCGTCATTTGTGAGTTGAATATATGTTCTCTTATTGTTAATATCATTTATATCAAAGTCTTTAAGTTGTGATATTGCTGTATTTTGTAGCTCAGTCAACATTACTTCAAGAGAAGGTGGTTGATTTACCGTAACGGACTTAGATATAAAGTAAAATCCATATATAAACCTGTCATTTCTCATACTTAAAGAGTCTAAACCAATTAATTTAAAAGGTAAAATACATAATAAGATTATAATTGCGGTCTTATTAGTAAAATTTAGCACCTTGATTTTATTTATCATCGTTAGTTGTTTGATTGGTAGTAGTATTCCGAATTTCTCTGATTGCATCTGTCGCGACTTCCTCACCTCTAGCATGAAGATCATCGACGAGCCACAGCACCCCTCATGCATCTGTAAAACGGTGATACAATGTCTGCATCAATCCACCGTTTGGAGTGCTTGCGGCTTTTTGCCATGCTGCCTTATCTGCCATTAATACTGACTCATTTCCATTAGAAAGATTTGCAATAGCTTGTCGTAATCCTTTAACAAAGTCAGAAGTAAGACTAGTTGGCGACCGGTTTGGATTTGTGGTTTTTACTTCAAAATTAATGTCTAGTCTACCAGAAAAGTTAGAACCTCTAAACTCAAACCTTGCAGGTTTACTTACGTTTCTTCCAGAAAAGTCATATCCTACAATATCAATCCCAAAAGTATTTCCTTGTGAGTCTCCTATTTCGCTAAAAGTCAGCCTAAAATCCCAAGTATTGCCTGAAATAAACTCAAATTCTTCGTCTCTATCAACAGGATTAAACTGGTATGTTACTACAGCCGTACCATTGCTCATACGGCCAAGGGAACTATAAGACATTGACTTTCCCCATCCAATTGCTATACTAGCTGCAACTGATTCACCAGCGTTCCCTTTGATAGCATTCCATCTAGCATTACCATTATTATTATCCATATTATGCGCTCGTTGCCACCAATGATGAGGTCTAGCATTGAAAGAACTTGTAGAGGCTTCCAAAAGTAGGTCACCTACGTTTGTATTTCTGAGAGCAGCTCTAGTCTTTTGGTAGTTAGCAAGACTAGGAACGGGCTCTAATCCATCTAAATCTATGTTAAGTATAGGGCTATTCCCCGCAAACTGATAAGGCGTATACCAAGGATAATCCGGCGCCAACGGATCGACACTCAAAAACTTCCCGATACTCGGATTATAAATCCTGAACCCATAGTCATAATGCGTCTGACGGAACTCACTATCGCCATATTCTCCGCCCCATTCGCCATCCGTATCCGCCTCCTTACCATTAAACCCAAAACGGTAGTTGCCAAAGTTAAACTTTCTGCCCTCCATTTCCAAGCCGAAGGGGTAGTATTCGCTGGCGTTGATGGTGTAGGCGCGGTAGCGTGGATCCTCTTCGTCGCCGGTGAGGGAGAAGCGGCGATCTGAGATGACAGCCATGACGTTGCCGAGGTGGTTGGTGAGTTCGTAGCGTTTGTCACCGCGCACGAAGGTTTCCGGGCAGTCGTCACATTGGCTACCGCCGCAGTCGATGCCTGTTTCGTCGCCGTTTTGGATGCCATCGGAGCAGGTTGCGGTCTCAGTTCCCTACTCAAAAAATACACCCGCGAAAATCACAGCTAGCTTATGTTCAAAAAATGGTTTTCCTGATAGCGAGTGAACCAACTCATTGGATATTAGTTGATTGTAGTTTAAATAGATGACTGGAGTAGAGTAGGCAGAATAATCTCCTTATAGCATGAGAAATAAGCATCAAATAGTGAGACTTAAACACGTATGTTAGTATCAATTAACGTGTATTTTCCAAATAAATCATCCTCGATTTTAACATTAGCAATATCAATACCAACATACATTAATGCATGTATAAGATCAGTGTAGTTACTCAATGGTGAATGATGAATAAGAATTGTTGCCTTCTTGTCATATACCTGAATATCCTCCCACTGCCAATTACTCTTGCTAATTTCATTTAACCAAGTTTCTTTTTCAAGTAAATAAGAATTTTTACTTTTTTCAACAAACGTCTGTTGATCAAAAGATTCTAAAAAAGAAATAAGTATCTCATCATATCTCTTTGATCGAGCAGCATCAATGATTTTGACAACTCTCTCAAGGCGATTGTGTAAATCTACCGTGTCACCTATATGGATAAAAACTCTCTTATTTATATGACACATAATTCAAGTTAGTAGTACTAATTGTAGCAGTCTTACTGTCTTACTATTGTAGAAGCTTCGAAAATCACTTGTGGAAATTCTATACGCCGATCCTCCGTTCATCGGTAGTGGATCTCACAAAAATACTTGGCCATCGACAATTTTATCTATCAACACAAGGCGCATTGTAGTCCCAAGACTACAAATTTTATATCTCTCTGGTCTCCTGACCAGCGAAAAAGAGTCAGAGCAAGATGCTGCTCGGGAGACCAGCAGGATATAACAAGTTAGTCTGGGGACTAACTCGCGCGATTTTTGATAGCGCCTACTTACTCTCCACCGCCTTTCTTTTTACGGAAAGGATTGAAATCTTTGATATCTTCTTTGATCTTATCGACGGCATCTCCAGCTTGTTCTTTGAGGGTGGCGGTAGAATCTTTAGGCGTATTGGTGCCTGTGACCTGATCAAGTACCGATTGCCCGCTTTGTTTCAGTTGATTGGCAGCAGCGTTTTTGACCGAATCAGCTAATGCGGTAGCCTGCTGGGTGGCTTTGTCTTTGATTTGGTTGACTTCCTGTTGAACCTGGTCTTTAGCGGCATTTACCTGCTCATTAACGAGGGCTTTGGCTTCGTCCTTGACTGCTTCAGCGACCGTTGTTTCCCCATCGGCACCTAATAATTTAAATCCAACCTTAGGGTCGGTAATGTTTCCGGTAAGGGTAATACGAACATTAAGGTTTTCGGCATCATTGACGTTTACCCCCAACTGATTCGCTTGTTTCACCAGTGAACTTAGTCCCTGGTTAATGGTATTCCCCAATTGGTTATTCCCCAGCTTGGAGCGAGGAATCACTGTATTGATGGCATAGTTCATTTCCTGGGTAAGGCTGTGAGTCCCTGATATATTCATGGGTAAATCAGCCACTTTGATATCAAAAGGCTCCACCGCAAAGGTTCCATTTTCGATGGTAAACCAGGTTTTCAGCCGATCCAGAGTAATGCTTTTCTTTAATTCAGAAATATCTAAAGCGTTGCCAATGGCGGTCAGCGGTTTTAATCCTTCCAGACTGCCATTGAGCGTTTCAAAAAGCCCTTGTGCATTGATAGACTCCAGGGTTGGCATCATGTCCTGGCCTAGCTCGCCAGACATAATGAGGCTACTCGAAAATTTGCCGTTGACCAATTTGCCCACCGGAGCAAAGGCAGCAAAGCTGTTGAAGGTATTGAAGCTTTCCTTGAAATCAAGTTTATCCAGATCGAATTTAAACTGGTAGGTCGGCTTCGCAATGTCCTGGGTGTCATAAGCACCGGTAAATCCTAAATTACCACCAAGCGTGCGCGCAGTACCGTCTTCAATCACCACCGTTTGATCAGCAATCGTCAACTTGCCTTTGAGGTCTTTTAGTTCCATATCGGTATACTGCAAGCGATCTACGGTTGCTCGAATCACCATATTGATGTTCTCCGGGATGGGAATGACGCCGTAGGCTTCTTCGGTACTGCCCGTGGTAGATGTGGCGGGTGTTGTTTCTTCCATAAATGGATTCAGATCAAAGTAGCCAGATTTTACGGTCAGATCGCCCCGGAGTGTGCCATCATTGAAAGCATAATCGAAAGCGTTGAGAATTAAGCCGTTGCCACTGAAATCACTAGCGCCCAGTTTTGATCTCATCTGAGACACCTCCATCCGGTTGGGCTGAATACGGCCCGTCATCGCGGCCTCAGTCAACTCGTAAGTATCATAAACAATACGATTAGCCGTGGCATCAACTTGAAAATCAAAACGATCAAAAATTTCTGTTTCTTCAACAGGTTCGCTGGAGGGTACGGCGGTGGTAGGCGCTTCTTCGGTCATCCATTCGTCCACCAGGAAATAATCGGTATGCGCAGTAAAGCGCCCCCGCATGGTCTTTTCTGGAGAAATGTATGCCAGAATATTGTCGATAGAACCACTGGCACGCAGATCGCTCTTGCCCAGCTTCGCTGAAAAATCAGCCACATTCACTTTCTGTGGTGTGAAGGTTGCTTCTGTAGAATTGATGACGATAGCTGGCAAACCATCGGCTACATACTTGAGATTGCTCACCCCTATTGATCCCGCCATGCGCACTTGTTCATAAGCTTCTTTCTCGATAGTAGATAGTCGGGTTTGAATATCTACATCCGCAGTAATCCGCCCGGTCATCTCCTGAATGCCTTCCATCGGAAAAGCCTGGGCCCACTGACCAAGATCAATGACTCCGTCAACATTGGCTTTTACATCCGGATCAGAAATAGGCGTTTTGACGTTGAACTGAGCGGTGAAGGGATCCTTACCAATGGTCAGGGCAATTTTCTCTGCATTGATAACCATTTGGTCAAGGTCTGAACTAGGGCTATTGACATCCAGCGCAGCCTGGATATTGCTGATCCCCAGAGGCAGATCAGGGTATTTTACATTTCCATCCTTGATTTGGGTACGAATGCGAAATGCGGGATACGTCGTTTCATTGTAGGTACCTTTCACCAAGCCTTCCAGATTAAACGTGCCATTGATGGCTACATCTTCGTAATCTTTGGTGTAAGCATTCGGTATGAGCGACCATAAAGAGCGGAAGTCGCTGCCTGGAGAATTGAATGCCAAATCGAGTAAAATATCTTCTTCCAGGAGTTGAATTTGCCCTTCTGCATTAAGCAGTAGCTCATTGACCCGGAGCTGGTTGTCTTTCAGAACGTAAAGACTTTTCTCAGCATCTATATGAAAAATAGCGTCCAGGGCCAGTTCAGCGTTTTTCAGGTAACTTATCCCATCTTGCCTGACACTCATACTGGCTATGGTCGTTTTGGTATCCAAATCATACTCCGTCAAGGTAAAGTTACCTTCCCCGCTATGGTTTAGGCCTGAAATGGCCAGGTAGATATCTCCTGCACGATCATCATAGGTGACGGTACCATCCGTTATTTCGTAAGATTGCAAAGCGATTTCCAAGGCACTGGCATCAGTTGTTTCCTGCGTAGGCTCCTCTTCCGTTGGTATAGTGATATCATAATTGGCAGCACCATCTTCCAGCACCAATACATTTACGTTGGGCTGATCGAGGTTGACCGAACGGATGGAAAGCGGCTGGTTGCCGAATAATGATCGAATATCGACCGTAATACCTGCCTCTTTGGCACCCAAAAAAGGAATATCAGCAAAGCGATCTTTACCCACCAAGGAAAAATCACTCAATTGCAAGCTGAGGTGAGGGAAGGATCTAAACAAGGAAACATCTACTTCCGCAAAATCAGCAGTAGCGTTAATGTTCTGGTTAATTTGTTCCTTGACAACATCCACCAATTCATCTTTAAAAATGAAGGGGACAGCCAGCAGGGCGCCGACGATTAACACCAGAAAAATGAATAGAATCAGGAATAAACGCTTTAATATTTTCATGCTTAGATGGTTTGCTTTGGTACCGCAACTATAACGACAAATTTACGCTGTGAGTTTTATGAATACCTAAATTCGTCGGCTATTTCGCGGTAATAATAAAAAATCATAATTGTCCGGAGGCTTAGATGATTGCAATGCCCACTTTTACCTACCTTGTGGGGAAATTTTTTCAAAAAAATTTAAGAAATACTTTGGCCAAATATCAATTAGTAGAAGATCAACGCGCGATGGATCGCTTCTACGCGGAATTAAAAGACGCAGACTGGATGTGTTTTGACACAGAATTTGTTGGTGAAAAAAGGTTTCGCACCTTGATCTGCCTCATCCAAGTTACCAGTCCTAGTGGCAACTACCTCTTAGACCCTCTCCGATTACCCAATCTTGACCTACTGCTGGATTTGATCAGCAATCCTGAGATTTTAAAGATCACCCACGCCGGAGAAAACGATTATCGCTTGCTCTACCAGCAATACGGCGTATTGCCACGCAATATCTTCGATACCCAGATCGCAGCTGGCATGCTGGGCTACCACTACCCTAGTGGCCTGGGGAAAATTGTCAGTGGAGAGCTCGACATTAATCTCCGCAAGGGCTATGCCGTCACCGATTGGGAGGCTCGACCTTTTAGTCAGAAACAACTGGATTATGCCTTGGAAGACGTCATTATTCTAGAACCTTTATGGAAAAAACTAAGCAAGCGGCTTGAAGCCGATGGCCGTCTGGAATGGGCCATTGAGGAATGTAAACAACTGGAAACGGAAGAATTCTACTATCAGGATCCTTACCACGAGGCTTTGACCAGCAATCTCATCACCTCCCTGAAAACGAGAGACCAGGTTTTTCTGATGCGTTTATTCAACTGGCGACGCGACGAAGCGGAAAAGCGCGATGAATCCAAAAACCGGATTCTCCAAACCAAGTTGATCAGCCAGATTGTCAAAGCCATGCGGGGAGGAAAGCAAGCGCTAAAGGAAAATCGCAGGATTCCTGAGTTCATCTACCGCAAATACGCTGACCTGTGGACGGAGATGTACGAAAGAGCAGCTACCCAGGAAGAGCTGAATGTCTTGAAGCGTTTGCCCAGCGCACCCAACGAAGACGCCCGGGATGAAGTCCTCCTGGAGCTACTTTATCTCCTGATGAAATACCGCTGCCTCGACGAAAATATCTCCCACGCACTGGTCATGCCACGCAATGCCATCCGTAGAATGAAGAACGATCCCAAAGTGCTGGACAATATTCTCGGAAGCGGATGGCGTGGAGAACTGCTGGGGGAAGAGTTTGTTGACTGGTTGAAAAACTATGACCACCTCGATTTATCGATCAGTGGAGGACAAATTGGAATAAAAATGGCCAACCGGTAAGCAAAAAAGCAAGGTAAGGTGTTGTATGAGCATATTGCCAACAACTTGCGCTTATGAATCAGTTTTTCCGCGGATCATCCTTGCTGTTTTTACTCGTCTTTATCCTCTTTAGTTGCGAAGAAGAGTTTATCCCTCCGGTCATCGACGCGGAAGATCAAATTGTGGTGGAGGGTTACATTGAAGCTGGAGACCGCCCTACCCCACCCTACGTCTTCCTGACCAAGAGTTTCCCTTTTTTCAGTAAGCTGAGCCAGGAAGACCTCAACAATGCCTTCATCAGAGATGCTGAAATTACGGTCTCCGATGGAGAGCAGACCGTCACCCTTACTGAACTATGCCTTGATGACATTCCAGAAGAATTTCGTGACCAAGCAGCCGATTTACTTGGTGTTGCGGTGGATAGTTTGGGCTTCAATTTTTGCGTTTACCTGGATTTGAGCCTGCAAATGCAAGGAGAAGAAGGCAAAACTTATGAGCTTACGGTAAAAACCGGAGACAAAATCATTACGGCCACTACCACCATTCCCTTCGCCGTGCCCCTGGATTCCATTTACTTTGTCCCTCCTCCGGGAGAGCCTAATGATACCCTGGCACAGCTACGCATTATTCTTAACGATCCTCCCGGCGTTCCCAACTACTATCGCTACTTTACCAGAGAAGGTGACGGCCCGTATTTGCGGCCTTTTGCCTCGGTTACGGATGACTTACTCTTCGAAGGCCAACGCTTTGAATTGCCGCTTTCCAAAGCTGAGGAAGCGGATGCAGAATTTGATCAAGCAACGTTTGGTCTTTTTCGCCTGGGGGCGGATGCATCCATCAAATGGATCACACTGGATGAAGCACAGTTCAATTTCTGGAATACCCTGGAATTTAGCCGTGCCAACCAAGGGCCCTTTTCTTCCTACACGCGTATTCAGCACAATGTAGAGGGAGGTTTGGGCATCTGGGGCGGGATAGCCGCTCGCTACTACGACCTCATTGTTGAATACTAATCTTCTTTTCTGCGCAATAGATCGTAGCTTTGCGCCAAAATAAAATTCGAGCAATCATTATGGATAAAAAAGTAATACAAACCAGCGACATCAACATCAAGATTGGTTTGAATGAAGAAAAACTACCCGTTCGTATCGACTGGGACGCCTCTGACAACCCCAATGGCCAGCAAGTTTCCAAGGCGATGCTGCTCGCCTTTTTTGACGAAGAAACCAAAGACACCCTGAAGATTGACCTGTGGACAACGGAGATGCAGGTGATGGAAATGGATCGTTTCTTTTTCCAAACCTTGCGTGGAATGGCTGACACTTACTACAAAGCCACCCAAAATGCGGAGATGGCGACGTCCATGCAGCAGTTTGTTCACTTTTTTGGAGAAAAAACAGGCATCATTAAACCTGGCCAATAGCGGGCAAGGAATTGGTTATCATCCGCTTGTCTTTTCTGGTTGACCACTATCTTCCATGGGCCAGCAAAAGTATCAACTTATTTTCTCGCTTAGATTTGTTCATAAGCTGCAATTTAGGTAGCTTTGCCCTCGGTGGGCGGCATAGGGCCAGCTCCCTTTAATCCCCCAGGGTGGAAACGCAGCAAGGGTACGAGGTTGTAGCGGTTGGTATGTTTGCTCACCTTCTTTTTTTTCTGAAACCTGGCATATTTATGAAGGTTTCAATCCAACCCCACCAAGTCCACTATCAAGTATGAAGTTTTTTATCGACACTGCAAACCTTGACCACATTAAAGAGGCCAAGGCATTAGGCATCCTGGATGGTGTAACCACCAATCCTTCTCTGATGGCGAAGGAAGGCATTACCGGAAAGGACAATATCCTCAAGCACTACGCTACCATTGCGGAAACAGTTGAGGGTGATGTAAGTGCAGAGGTGATCTCTACGGATTTCGCCGGGATGGTTGAAGAAGCTAAAGTACTTGCCGAGATCGCCGACAATATCGTGGTTAAAATCCCGATGATCCTTGACGGTATCAAAGCATTGAGCTGGTGTTCTGAGAATGGTATTCCCACCAATTGTACCCTGGTATTTAGCGGAGCGCAAGCGATCCTGGCTGCAAAAGCAGGAGCAACTTACGTCTCTCCTTTTATTGGTAGAATTGATGATACCAACTGGGAAGGGATGGATTTGATCAAGCAGATCGCAGAGATTTATGCTATCCAAGGTTTTGAAACAGAAATCCTGGCAGCTTCGATCCGTACCTCCAAGCACATCGTTGATGCTGCTATTTCAGGTGCAGATGTTGTCACTTGCCCACTGAGTTCTTACATGGGAATGCTCAAGCACCCCTTGACGGACATTGGTCTAGAACAATTCTTGGCGGATTACCGCAAAGGTAACAGCTAGCTTAGGCAGTTGTCACCGATACTATAGGCCTGATACAGAACGTTATCAGGTAGTTGCCAAAAAGCCATTGGCACACTTAATCAAAGAGGCTATCTATTTTACATACCATTTTGAAGGGAGAGTACTAACTCTCCCTTTTTTATTTTCTAATCCAGACGCCGCACCTTCTTCCCCTTCACCTGCTGCTCATGCCGCTGGACGTAATCTTGGAAGATAGCTTCTTGCTGCTCCGGAGCTGTAGGATTGTTTTCGGCGTAGAAACCTGCCGCCAATCTTTGGCGCAAGCCTTCAAAGACACTTACCGCACAAGCAACTGAAATATTCAAGCTTTGCACCATGCCCATCTGTGGAATCAAAAAATTTCCATCGACGTGGCGAAGTGCCTCTTCACTGACACCATCGTGTTCATTACCGAACAAGAGTGCTACGGAAGTGGTAAGGTCCAAATCATGCAAGGAAACCGCATCTTTGGCCATGTGAGTGGCGTAAATGAAGTCATAATTGGCCCTAACTGCCGAAAAGCAGTTGTCCAGCTGGGTGTAATAGTGAACATCGAGCCATTTGCGTGAACCCGCCGAACTCTTTTTGCCCAGCGTAAGGTAATCCTCCTGGAGGTGCTCTTCCGTATAGAGAATATAGAGGTCTGAGATGCCTACCGCCTCACAACTGCGCATGACAGCACTGATGTTGTGAGGGTCATGGACATTCTCGAGAATGACCGTGAAATTCTTCTGTCGCCGATAAGCTACTTCTCGCAAGCGGGCCCGGCGTTGTTCCGTCATGGGCGCCATTGCTATTCCGCTTTGTTGAATCGGTAATTTTGAAACCGGAGGATATTTACGTACTTATTTTCCCAGCGTTCGACCTGTGGGAATTCCATTCCGCCAGTTGTTGTTGGAGTAATGATCGGTTGGAACTCAAACTTCGTGTGCAATAACTGCTCAGGATTTTGTTCCAATTGCAATTGAAATTTGGTGCCAAAACGCTTGAGCATTTTGCTAAAGTACTTGGACACATCGTAGCCCACAAAGGCTTCCTCCAATGGGATTTCGCCGTATCTTTCGTAGTAACGCCGCTTGAAAGCCCGAATGTCAGGGTTTAAATCATCGAGAAAAACGCTACTACTAACGTGTACATTGAGTTTTTCGTAATAATCGAAATCAATCCGCTCGTAATCCATCCACTGCGGCATGCCATAGACACTTACCTGCTGGTATTGTCCACGATCAAGGTCGAGTTTACGCAGGAAGTTGTAGATAAATGTTTCTTTTGACCACGAAGGCACGATAAAGACAGTTTCCCGATCGAAGCTAAACCATGGCTTGAGGTCAGTAGACTGCATATCTAACCTGGTAGAATCAATCGTCAATCGTTTTAGTGGCTGCGTGTTTGTCAGGCCATTTAGTCGTTCGTACTCTCGCTGAAAATAATCAAACCGCATGGTTTCATTGGGGTCATTGATGGCCACCAAGACAATTTGGTCATACTTGTAGTTGGCCAAAACGTGCTGCATAATGGCCTGGCAGTGCGACTCCAAGGTTGGCTTTACCTGAATGTAGTTGGGATTCTGTGCAGAAACTGCGCTAGAAGCTGAGTGAGGAGAAACCAATACGCCACCAGTACTGCGCACTTTGTTGGCCAAAATCGCTGCATTAGAACGCAAATAAGGCCCAATCACCAAATGAGCCTCGTTGAGGTCGCGATTGCTTCGAGCGAGGTTGGTCACTTCTGCTTCACTGGCTTTAGAGTCCATCACGGTCACATTCAGTGCCACTCCTTCCTCCGACAGCTCATCGAAAGCCATTTCCATACCATTGTAAAACTGCAAGGCCCAGGTAGAGTTAGGCGCAATTCTTCTGTCAATACTGTTGTAACGATCAGAAAGGAAGGGCAACACTACGGAAACATTGTAAGAACTCAATAACTGAGAATTCCCTTCTCCTACACCGATAGGGTTCACGGGGTTACCGCCCGGCCCAGGAGCGACTGGCGCTGAAGTAGAATAGATCGGAGGCTCAATAGAAGACGGAATGTCACGCCATTTCACGGTATCCATAGGGTCCGTAGGCGCATTTTGCACCAGGACATAGGTTCCGGTCGCGGGATCATAAACCCGGCGCCCCTGAATAGGGTCGAGTTCCTCTTTATCCGGCTTTGTGTCCGTGGGATTCCCTTGTGAAATAGGCTTAAAAAGCTCACAAGAACTGAACAGGACAATGGCAATGATGCCGATCGCCGTCAGTAAAACCTGACTGATCTTATTCCCACTCAATGGTTGCTGGTGGCTTTGTGCTGATATCATAAACGACGCGGTTAATTCCTTTAACATGATTGATGATTTCACTGGATATTTTGGCCAGCAAATCGTGCGGTAAGTGGCTCCATTCTGCGGTCATTCCATCGGTGGAATTCACACAACGCAAGGCAACCGTCTTTTCGTACGTACGCTCATCCCCCATGACACCTACCGACTGTACAGGAAGAAGAACAGTACCGGCCTGCCATACTTTATCGTACCATCCGGAAGTACGGAGATTATTGATAAAAATGGCATCTGCCTCTTGCAATAGCGCTACTTTTTCCGGCGTTATCGCCCCCAATATACGAATTCCTAGACCAGGTCCAGGAAATGGATGACGGCCCAGGATATTATCCGGAATATTCAGGGTTTTGCCTACTCTGCGTACCTCATCTTTGAACAACATTCTCAGCGGTTCAACGATCTTCAGGTTGAGGTGTTCGGGTAAGCCACCTACATTGTGGTGCGACTTGATCGTAACGGAAGGGCCATGAACAGAGACTGATTCAATGACGTCGGGGTAGATGGTTCCCTGGCCCAGCCATTTGATATTTTCCAGCTTGGCAGCTTCTTCTTCAAATACTTCAATGAAGACGCGGCCAATTATCTTTCGTTTTCCTTCGGGATCTTGCTCTCCTTCGAGCTCCCGATAAAATTGATTTTTGGCATCAATGCCAAAGACTTGCAAGCCCATCCCCTTATATGAAGCGAGTACTTCTTCGTATTCGCCTTTACGCAGGAGCCCATTGTCGACAAAGAAACAAAACAGTTGTTTGCCAATGGCATGATGAAGCAAAACAGCGGCCACCGTAGAGTCAACTCCGCCAGACAAACCGAGTAGTACACGATCTGAGCCAATCTGCGCTTTCAATGCTGCGATGGTCTCTTCCGCAAAGGAAGCAGGCGTCCAAGACCCCGTGCAACCAGCAATGTCCATCACGAAATTTTTCAACAAGGTTGCCCCTTCCAGACTGTGATAAACTTCGGGGTGGAACTGGAGACCGTAAACGGGTTGGGCGAAAGCATCTTCCTTGGCCCTGAAGGCAGCCACTTCGATACTGTTTGATCCAGCTACCAACTCAAACTGCTCAGGCAATTGAATGATGGTATCACCATGCGACATCCAAACCTGAGAATCAGGAGACATCCCTTTCATCAAAGGATCGTGGGTCGCTTGGGTTTTCAAGCTGGCCTTGCCGTACTCTCGTTTTTGAGAACGTTCTACTTTGCCACCATAGTGGTTAGCCAAATATTGGGCACCATAGCAAACCCCAAGTAAGGGGCGCAGACCAATTACTTTTTCCAACTCAGGGTGGAGGGCATTGTCGTCTTTTACCGAAAATGGGCTCCCTGAGAGAATGACTCCCTTGTAGCTATCATCCAGCTCTGGAATTTTGTTGTAGGGGACAATTTCACTGTAAACATTGAGTTCACGGACCCGGCGGGCAATCAGTTGAGTATACTGTGATCCGAAATCGAGGATCAGGATTTTTTCATTCATGCAGCAAATATAGGCAAGTGACAGGTTAAAATTAAGGAAACCGAAATTTCCTCTTTGGCAAAATCAATTCCAGGTATAATCTTCCGGTACTTGGGCAATCACCGCAAAGGTATCCCCTTTGTTGGTCATGATAGATTGCCACAAAGCTTCCGGCTTTACATTAAAGAGATAATTCGCATCCATTGTTGCCAGCAACCAGGAGCCATACCCCATTTCATCAAGCAACTGGCCATCAGACCAGCCTGCGTAACCGACGAAGAAGCGTATTTGATTTGGGTTTATCAATTCGGAATGAATCAAAAATTTCAGCTTTTCGAAATCTCCACCCCAGTAAACGCCTTGAGCGACTTTCACACTTCCTTCCAGTAAATCGCCTACACTATGAAGGTAATGAACAGAGTCCATCTGCACGGGGCCCCCAAAAAATACTTCTGCGTCGAAATCGGGAAAGTCATCAATGAGTTCATCGATTTTTGTTTGCAGAGGGCGGTTAAGAATAAATCCTACGCTCCCCTCCTCCTTGCTGTGATCACACAACAAGACAGCTGCACGTTTAAAGTTGGGATCAACCATAAACGGTTCTGCTAACAGAATTCGCCCTCGCTCCAAAAATAATTCCGACATACCGGTAATTGGCTAAATTGGCAGAACAAGTCTAGTATTATAAACTGCTCGTTTCGAGCTTACGGTCAATCCGGCGAATCAATCCTCGTAGAACACTACCTTTGCCACCAGCTTCGATAAACTCCGTATAACCATCCATGGCCATCTGCTGCACCGTTTGCGTCCAGCGTACGGGTGCGGTCAGCTGCTTCACCAGGTTTTCTTTGATGATGGCAGGATCTGTGTGCGCCTGGGCATCAACATTTTGATAAATAGGGCAACGTGGTGTCTTGAAATTCGTAGCCTCAATGGCAGCCGCCAATTTATCCTGCGCTGGTTGCATCAATGGAGAGTGAAAAGCACCGCCCACAACCAAAGGCACCACCTTCATCGCACCTGCAGCTTTCAATTGCTCGCTAGCAGCTTCCACTCCGGGAATACTCCCCGAAATCACCAACTGCCCGGGGCTGTTGTAGTTGGCTGGCACCACGACATCGCTGATGCCCGCGCAAATTTCTTCTACGACCTGATCATCCAGTCCGATAACGGCAGCCATGGTACTTTCTTCGAGTTCACAAGCTTCCTGCATAGCCAATGCTCGTGCATAAACCAAGCGCAAACCATCGGCAAAATCCATAGCACCAGCGGCTACAAGTGCCGAAAATTCTCCTAAACTGTGTCCAGCAACTCCTTCAGGAGCAAAGTCCTCTCCTGCCAATGCGACTTTAATGACCGAGTGCAAAAAGATAGCTGGTTGGGTCACCTTCGTCTCCTTCAATTCTTCTTCAGTGCCATTAAACATGACATCGGAAAGACGAAACCCCAAGAGTTCATTGGCTTCTTCAAACATGGCTTTAGCAAGTGGTTGCTCTTCGTAAAGATCTTGTCCCATGCCTGTAAACTGGGCACCTTGCCCTGGAAAAACGTATGCTTTCATAAGAGTAAATTAATGCAACTTCGCATTGATCAAGTTCAAAAATTCATTGCGGGTTTCCACCTTTTGAAACTCCCCCGTAAAGGCCGAAGTGGTGGTGATGGAGTTCTGTTTTTGCACCCCACGCATCATCATACACATGTGCCGAGCTTCAATGACGACTGCTGCACCCTGAGGTTGTAGCGTCCGTTGGATACTGTGCAGAATTTGGTCCGTTAGTCGCTCCTGTACCTGTAGCCTTCGGGCAAAAACATCAATGACCCGAGGAATCTTACTGAGGCCAACAATGTAGCCATTTGGGATATAGGCGACGTGAGCTTTGCCAAAAAAGGGCAGCACGTGGTGTTCACACAAGGAATACAATTCGATATCTTTGACAATGACCATTTCACTGTAATCTTCGCGGAACATGGCCGAGCGTAAAATTTCCTCGGCGTCTTGCGCGTAGCCCTGAGTAAGGAATTGCATGGCTTTAGCTGCCCTCTCAGGCGTTTTCACCAAGCCTTCTCTAGTGACATCCTCACCTAATTGACCGATCATCTCCCCAAAATGCGATTGCAGCCTTGCGGTTACCTCATCGTCGTATTCCTCGTAATGCTGGTATGCCATAATCACTTGTTTGTACCGCAAAGCTAAGGAAAAGTTAGCCGTTCTAAAGCCCCCTCGTCCGATCAAGCATCAAATTAATCTAAAAAATGGAAGGGTTATTCGGAGGCTGTACTAACTTTACGACGAAATAATCAGGAATGAAGTTATTTTTATCGCTTACTACCTTTGCAAATAATTTGGGAAGCATCCCCTTGCTCGCCAAAGCTGGCAGGGTCGCTTACCATGCTGTTTTCTGGGTAGCTCTTTTTGCCTTTCTACTATACTTTGATGACTCGGGCCTTTCTACCCTTGATCGTTGGTGGAATGAATTGATCAATCTTCTTTTCTATGCTGTCATCGTTTATTTTAATCTTTTTTACCTCATTCCCAATTACCTGACCAAGAAACGCTTCCTTACTTATCTCTTACTGCTACTGGCTGTCACCCTGATTTTGACACCACTCAGAGTGATCTTTCTGTATTTCCGCTTTAGCGGAATTCCGCAATTGCAAAACACCCTACTGGGCAATCTCGACCTTTACTTTCTACTCACCTTCACCATCGGCGGAGGCTCTACCGTGCTGAAAATCGTGAGCGATTGGTTTAAACAACTGAGAGAGAAACAGGAGTTGGAAACCCAAACGATGCAATCAGAGCTGCGTTTTCTCAAAAGCCAGATCAACCCTCATTTTCTGTTCAACACCCTGAACAACCTTTACGCGCTGACCTTGAAAAAATCCGATAAAGCACCAGAGATCGTCATCAAACTCTCGGAGATGATGCGCTATATGCTTTACGAATGCAACGAAAAACGGGTACCGCTCTACAAAGAAGTTAATTATTTGAAGAATTACCTCGACCTGGAGCAACTCCGCCAACACGACAATATCAGCATCAACTTTCAAGTCGACGGACACGTGAGTGATCAGCAGATCGCGCCGCTTCTGTTTATTCCTTTTTTGGAAAACAGCTTCAAGCACGGACTCAACACCCAGCTCAAGGACGGCTTTGTAAACATTCACCTTCAGGTAAAACAGAAATCCGTTGATTTTAAAATAGAAAACAGCAAAGGACAAACCATCGCCAGCCCAGATAATCGCCCTAGTGGAGGGATTGGCCTGGTAAACGTTCGCAGACGGCTCAACCTATTGTACCCGGATCATTATCAATTAAGGGTGAGCAATACGCCGAATACTTTCGCTGTACATTTGACCATTGACTTGGAATGATTATCTTCCGTCTTGAAATAACCCGCTAAACAATCACCATTATGATAAACGTACTTATCGTTGACGACGAACCACTAGCCCAAGATGTGCTGGAAACCTATATTGAGAAAATGCCCGACCTCAACCTCGTGCAAAAGTGCAATAATGCACTAGAGGCCAATGAGGCACTCAAATCCAACGATATTGACCTGATGTTTTTAGATATTCAGATGCCCCAGCTTACGGGTACTGATTTTCTGCGTTCCCTCGTTAATCCACCCGTCGTTATTTTCACCACCGCCTACTCCAACTACGCGGTGGATGGTTTTGAACTCAATGCGCTGGACTACTTGCTGAAGCCCATCTCTCTGGAGCGTTTTTTGAAAGCAGCCAATAAAGCCGTAGCTCAGATTGAGCTAAAGAAAGCAGCGGCGGCCGGAGGAAGTGCCAACAAAGAAGAAGCAGACATTCAGGCCGAAGCAGACTTCATGTTTGTGAAAGCAGATAAAAAACTGGTGAGGGTTTATTATGACGATGTGGTCTACATCGAAGGCCTGAAAGACTACGTGATCATCCGTTTGAAAGACACGCGGATTGTGACCCTACAGACCATGAAAAGCCTGGAAGACAAGCTACCCACAGCCATTTTCAAGCGCATCCACCGCTCTTACATCGTCAACATCGGCAAGATTGATGCCGTCATGGGCAACATGGTAGAAGTACAGGAAAAAGGACAAGTGAAGCACCTCCCCGTAGGCAAAAATTACCGGGATGAGTTGTTGGATTTGATTAATCAGAATCGGTTGTAGGGGGATCACGTAGTTCTTCAAGATGAAATACGTGCGCAATCCTTGCTGATGGGCTTCTTTTGTTTTCTTTGCTTTTTGTTTTGTGAATGAGGGAACGAAATTAGGGAATAGATAATCAATTGAAAAACGAGGAATTGGGAGGGGTGGAAGATGGGGGGATTCAACGGTTTGGCTACGCGCCGTGCGACGAAGGAGCATGGACGTCATAGCCTGTATTGGGCACAGTTTCATATTCGTATAACAGTATTGATTTAACCAAACAGTGACTGAAGGCTAGCTAAAACTGGCTCGGTCCAAGCATTACCTGCCACTCCTAACAATATGCCGTGTATAGTTTCCAAAGACTGCGAAATGATTGATTTCTTGGGCTCACTTTTCTTCAGTTGTAGCATCAATCTTTGTATCTCCACGAGCATATCTTCTTTTCCATCAAAATCATCCTTTGGCATTTCTTTATTGATGATTTCTATAAATTCGGTAATCCTCCTAATATAGTCATCAGGATATTCTCCTTGCTGAATATTGACACCATAAGCAGAGTTGATCTGATTATTATCTCCAATATTTAAGGTAGAACCACTTCCTACGAAGTATGTCGAACTTCTAATCTTTTGACTTTCCTGTTCGCTTTTCCACTCAGTGAAAGAACCAAATTCGATTACCTCGTATCCTTTTCTTGTCAATACGTACATATTCTTTTCCTTGGAAACTAGCTCGATGGCTTCCATTTTTCTCAGTGCTATCAATTTTTCCGAGGCAATATCCTTCGAAACTGCCATACTACCCTTTTGATTCATTTCATCCAATAACTGATCAATAATCGAACCCATAATTGATTTGGTTTTTAATAATTCAAATGTACTCACAATAAGTTCAAAATCTTCTCTATTTTCAAATACTTTATCTTTAGTCTCAATGACGGTTTCTTCATTGTTCCTAATCGAAAAAGAAGTAATCTCGCTTACATCAATGTATACCTCTCTATCAGCTTCTTTTTGAAGCCCCTTCATTCGTAGTTCTAATAAACTTAATGGAGATTTTCGCCTAATTTTACCCTTAATAACTTTCATTGTTAACCCTCTCCTTTACTATTGTTTAATGTCTGTCCCATGTGCAGAATTTATATCATTACCATCCCCAATGTTTAAAGCTGCTCTATCACCCGTATTCATTACATTTATCTGCTTCATAACGAATGTGATGACTTGATTAACTTCTTCTTTTTCTTCAACCTTGAGACTTGATCCATCAGCGTTTTCTGGAAGCTTTTTCTCTAATTCAAGTAGTAGGTCTAAAAATTTACTACGAATCTCAGACAAAACTTGAGTTACGGAAATTTTATGCTTACCGATAACAAAAAAGCCTCAACGCATGACCTCGCTACACTCCGTCAGGCGTTGAGGCTTTTTTGTTGGGTACAGTTCATTAATCCTCAAAACAATATTCGAATCAGCTCCTTACCGTTTGAACCCGATAAGCGCTCTACTTTCCATCTCAAATGGCTTCATCATATCTAAGAACTTGACAACGTATTCCCTAATTTTGGATTCCGTAACATCACTGGGCTCAAGAAGGTCAATTTGAACATAAGATTCTTTACAATACGCAATTTCCTCGACATAAGGATTTTCAATCCAAACACTAATTTTTCCACTGAAAAGTTGTCCAAAGTGAAGAGCCCCTCCAATGTACATATAAGATCGTTTCTCCTCTATATTTACTATTCCACTTGGAAAGTTCTCCATTGACAGGTAAATAGACTCTCTATTTGTTAGCGTTTCATGCTTATCAACGTGCCATGGAAAATCATAGGAAGATACGATCCCTCTTAGGACATCATTAATCAACGCCTTTTTTCCATCTTTCCACAAAAGTCTTTTTTCTTCAATAATTTTCTGCGACTTCTTGAACGAGTCTATTTTTTCTTGGATTTGGTCCATGTTTTTATTCTTTAGAACAATCTCTAGTGCTTATAAAGTTTTAATTGAACTTGTAATTCAAATTCATTGACACCAAAAAAGTATATTAATCACCATTAGAAACGAGCCTTTTCCCAAGTTAAGGCAGGCAAAATTTTAACACTACTTTCGATAGCTCATAAGGTTGTATATAATACGTGTAATCAATTCCCTAAACTCCTCATCAGTTTCTTCCATGGCCTTTCTTCCATGGCCTTATTAAGGTTCAAAATGTCAACAAACTTTGGAAAATCAATTAATTCTATAGCTTCCACAAAGTTATTCTTCAGAACTTTCATTTTCGCTGCATGTGCAAAGTTTGAATACTTCTTAGCTGTAGTGACGAAAATTGCTCTCTTGTTATTATTAATAGCCATTGCGCCGATCAGTTCTCTTATAGGCACCACTCCCTCAGTTGAATTTGGTTTTGTTCTTCTTTTCACTTGAACTACTGTCGTTTCATTCTCTGAATCGATTAGCAGTAGATCAATTCCCCCATCATTACTTTTCCCCACATGGACTACTTGACAATCTAAATGATCTTTCAGAATATCTCCCACTAACCTTTCAAAAACGGTTGGATTTACACCATATGCAATTTCTGGTCTTTTAGATAGCTCTCGTCGTAAGGTCTCGATTGGAAGTTCTTTACAGTCAACTGAATATTGTCTCAAAATCCCCAATACTCTTTCAGACTGAAACTGACTTACACCTTCCCCTAGATATAATGATTCTTCACGACTTAAATACCACCATCCACATTTAGGACAATCATAAACAATAGTTGTATTGTCATACCCAAAAGTTCCTACATCCGGAACTTCCTTCACTGGAGTCTGAAGTTTTGTTTGACAAAACTTACATTTTTCATAGTGACTGTCGAAAAATTTATTTGTGATTTTTTCATAGAGTGGACTCTCATGGTCACCAAAGAAATCATGATTAAATTCTGGAATATATCGTGAATAATCTAACAATATTGGTTTTATCTTACTCATTTACCAATCATTATACGATTACTTAAATATTAATACTTATTCTCTAATTGTGCCAACTCTGGCTTGAGCGCAGGCAGAGGAACGAGGCTTGTCGCACAAGCTTTGTTCTGCGCATTCATTATATTTCTATTAGTCCAATTGAGTCATATAATAGATCAAATATATATTGCGAACTCCAATCACCAGCATGGTACCTTTTTAGTATTTCTAATAGAGATAAGGTAGTCATACAAGCCTGATCTTTCATCTTTACATATCTCATCATCTGATCAGGAAAATCAATTTGATTTCTTTCGTTAGGGGGGACTTGAATGTGTGTTGCAACAATTAGAAGGCCTTGAGGAATGGTCTTTTGAGTATCATAAAATTCACTACTCCATTTTTCTAATTGGGTTGCAAAGCTCTCTTGAGCTGTGCCACGAACACCTTTTACTTCGCATACGATATATTTATCGTTTCGACTTATTATAAAGTCCACTCTGTTTTTTTCGGCACCTCTAGAAATTGTCAAACCCAAATAAGTGAAAATTGCTTCAATTGCACTTTCAAGTTGATCACCTGTTGAAGAAAGGATACTCTTAAATTGAGTCAACACTCTTAATCTTTCATTGTAATTTCTCAATTTGTACTCGAGAGTGAGAATTTCGCTCTCAACTTCTTGAATAGATTTACGTATATCAGCCTCTTCTAATATTTGTATTTCTTCTACCCACTCAGGAACAGTTTCAGATACATCTCTTCCTAGAGACCTTGAAAGATTTTTAGTAAATGATATGATTGAATCAGCTAATATCATTTGCTCTACCTGATCAGACTCTAATAAACTATCATTTATCTTAGGTAAATAGTAAATACGTCCTTTGTCAAAGAATTTAATTCCAGCAACGATTTCGTTGGAATTCCTGATCTTCAAGAGAGGTATATCAACTTCATTCTTCCTTAAAGTGTATTCGTACTTGAAAAGTCTTGGCCTATCTAGCTTATTTAGTGCTACTTCCACTACTTCACTACATGGCTCTATATTTATCCCTGAATTACTAAGTTTGGTCAATTGATGGCCTTCGGGTAATAAAGGTACTTTATTAATCCGCATGTATACTTGGCCATCTTCATCCTCATCAACACTGTATGTTTCAGCTTGGCCAGTAACAAAAGCAACAATACTTTTTCCAGATTTAAGATGAGCTTCTACCTGTTTACTCTTAATTCTGTATTCCTCATCTATTTGATCTTGATATCTCTGGTCATAAAAAGCCTCTATTGGAACTGCTATATCAGATAAATCAATAAAAACTAAATCTGCATCAATCAAGGAATCTGACGAACTGATGTCCTGTATTGTATATCCAAAGTCATGATTAATAAGCTTATTAAAAGGCCCCTTAATCTGGATTATTGTTCGTATTTCAGACATCCTTTTATTAGTTGATACATATACAAAAATAGCTAATATACATTTCGAATTCAACAATAAGGACTGTCTCTTCGATAATTAAAGTTGCGCAGAACTTACTCATATACAAACAAAATACCCCTTTTGACGTACTTTTACAAAAAGAGAAATCATCAAAAGAGTTACGATGCTTTGCAAGGTTGGTCGGCTCACTTGAGTATTACGGTAGTCTTGTCCAAAAGTTCTTGAATGACATATTTATTTGGTGCTAGGCCCAAGCACATCCGATTTCCGCCCTTCCTCCTCTCACTTTTGGTGCGTATTTTTTTTACGGGTTATAGCTAAGAGGGCATTTCTCCTTCCCCCCTATCATCCCCACACTCCCCCATCACCTCATAATCCCCATTCAAATAAAAGTCCAAGTCCGTCGCATTTTGCTCGTAAAACTCATCTGCGGGAATACCATCAATGACATACACCCTACGGAATTTCATTTTTCCACCCACGAAGTAGAGTTCCTTGATAAATTCGCGTCCTTTTTTATCGCTATGAATCTTTTTCTTGTTTTTCAATTATCTGTGATTTATTAGAGTTGTTATGCTGGGACAAGTTTTGCTGCAAGCGGAAAATTTCATCCTGAACTTCGTTAGATTTTTCGCCGAATTGCCCGCATTCGGCTGCAAAATCTGTCTCGTTCAGAATAAAATTTTATCGCTTTCGCTAAAACAGCCCCCAGCAGAACAACTCTATTAGAAAGTACAGCTTGGAATTCTTTGTTATATATAAAATTTTTATATCTTAGCAAAGTCTTAGTGCTTCAACCTTTTTTAATCCCATGAACATGTCAGGAAGCCGGCTCATTTGGGTCGGCTTCTTTGTTTTTGGAGAAGTCCTATGAGGTATCTGCCGCGGAGGCGCGGAGGTACGGCGTTTTTTTTTAGCCACGAAGGCACTAAAACACAAAATAGCACAGAATATTTTTTGTGTACTTTGGTGTTTTTGAGCTTTAGTGGCTATTCCTGTTACATTCCGTAAACATATGAGATACGGTCCCGACTAGTAAGTTGGGATTATGGAATTCCTCTAAAAATCTCTGCGCCTCCGCGCCCCTGCCTGCAAGGCCAGCTTGCTGGCAGGCAGGTCCGCGGCAAATTATTTTTCAAAGTGAGAACTACTATACCTACAAAGGAATATTCCCGTGCTTCTTCTTCGGCAGCTTTTTGGATTTGTTTTCCAACATCGCAAAGCCTTTGATCAATTTACGGCGGGTAGCGCGTGGGTGGATGACTTCATCGACGAAGCCGCGTTCAGCCGCGAGATAGGGGTTGGCGAATTTCTCCTTGTACTCGGCTTCTTTCTGTGCCAACATGGCCTCCTGGTCTTCTGCTGCCAGGATTTCTTTGCGGAAGATGATCTCCGAAGCGCCTTTGGCACCCATTACGGCGATTTCCGCGGTGGGCCAGGCAAAATTGAGGTCAGCACCAATGTGCTTGGAGTTCATCACGTCGTAGGCACCACCGTAGGCTTTACGGGTGATGAGCGTGATCCGGGGTACGGTAGCTTCGCTGAAAGCATACAATAGTTTTGCACCATTGACAATGATGCCGTTCCACTCCTGGTCGGTGCCAGGCAAGAATCCGGGAACGTCAACCAAGACCAGCAAAGGAATGTTGAAACTATCACAAAAACGCACAAAACGTGCTGCTTTCCGCGACGACTCTACATCCAGTACCCCCGCAAGGCTTAAAGGTTGGTTGCCAACAATCCCGATACTGCGGCCACCAAGACGGGCGAAGCCTACGATGATATTGTCGGCATAATGCTCATGGATTTCGAAGAAGGACGCTTCGTCGACGATGCCGCCAACTACTTCGCGCATATCATAAGGCTGCTGGGGGTTGCCAGGCATCAGTCCAGCCAGGTCTTCCCGCCACTCATCACCCAGGGCATAAGGTAACTTAGGCGCTTGCTCCTCACAGTTTTGCGGAAGGTAGCTCAGCAGGGTCTTTATTTTTTCAAGACAATCGATATCATTGCCGGCCGTGAGGTGGGTTACCCCCGATTTGGTAGCGTGCGTCATTGCGCCACCGAGTTCTTCTGCCGTAACTTCTTCGTTGGTCACGGTTTTGACCACGTTAGGGCCCGTTACAAACATGTAGCTACTTTGCTCTACCATGACAGAGAAGTCGGTCATGGCAGGGGAATACACGGCACCACCCGCGCAAGGGCCCATAATGGCCGAGATTTGCGGAATCACCCCGGAGGCCATAACGTTGCGGTAGAAAATATCGGCATAACCTCCCAATGATTTCACTCCTTCCTGGATACGTGCCCCGCCGGAGTCGTTGAGTCCGATGACTGGGGCACCATTTTCCATGGCGAGATCCATGATCTTACAAATCTTTTCGGCGTGTGTTTCTGATAAAGAACCTCCGAAAACGGTAAAATCCTGGGCATAGACATAGACAAAGCGGCCATTGACGGTACCGTAGCCCGTGACTACCCCATCACCGGGAATGCGCTGATTTTCCATTCCGAAATCGGCACTACGGTGCATGACCAGTGCGCCAATTTCTTCAAATGATCCTGGATCGAGAAAGAAATGTAGGCGCTCACGCGCAGTGAGTTTCCCTTTTTCGTGTTGGGTAGCAATACGTTTTTTCCCTCCACCAAGCTGGGCATTGGCGAGTTTATCTTCCAGAAGTTGCAGTTTGTCTTGCATGCTTATTTTGGTTGAGCGATAATTTTTCGAAATTAACATAAGGTTTACCTCCGGTGCTGCCGGCCGGCCGCCTTTGTCTGATCGAATAAGGCAAGCCTCACACCTTAATTGAACAGTTTGCCGATGGTGGCAGCGTGGTTTTCCATTTGTTTTTCAATGATGGTGTTGATCTTTTGTTCAAGATCTGCATCCCTTGGCTTAGCGGTAAACACTTGGTAGAAAACATAGTTCTGGCCCACTTGCTTGCCTTTGCCCCGTTCATTGTTTTGCAGGCGTGTCTGCCAAATACTTTGCTCATGGGGCGGATAAGCAATGACCAGGATCACGCAGCCATCTTCTTCGAAGCGGTCTTCGTAGTTATAGGCTCCCTGTTCTCGGTCCAGTCCTTTTTCAAAATAAAAGCCGGCAATGCTGTAGCGCTCCTGCGCCTCCCGACTTTCCAGGAAATTTTTGGTGTCTTCCGTAAACCCTTCCAGCCGAGAATAGGCTCCTTCCAAATCCGCCACTTCCAGACGAATATCATTAAAGAAATCGTAGAAAACCTGACGTTTTGGAGAAAAGGAACTCGCTATGCGATCATCCGCTCCACAGGCGAAAAGGCTAAAAGAAACTACCCACAAGATAATAAAACGAAGCAAAAGTATAGATTTCATGGGTCTACAATTGAGCAGCAGCATTGCGATAGCGGGTTGCATTTTCCATGTCCCCCTGTTCTTCAAAAATAGTGGCAATCCCCAGATAAGCTTGCTTAAGCTTGGGGTTGTATTCAATGGCTTTACGGAAATTCTGGAAAGCCGTTTGTAATTCCTGCCGTTGCTTATAAATTTCGCCAATCCAGTAATAGGCCATGGCATTTTCAGGATCAACTCTCAGCAGATAATTAAAGGTATTCAATGCTTCTGGTCCATTGTTTTTGGTCAGGTAGGCATAGCCTTTGAGATAAAGGGCTGTTTCGTTTTCCGGGGCTACTTCGAGTGCCTTTTCGGCGGAAGCAAGTGCCTGATCAGCTTGGCCAAGACTTACCTGTGCGGATGCCAAGCCGGTCCAGCCCTGCTCATTGTCCGGATATTTAGCAACTTCTTGCTGAAACAAACCGATAGCTTCGGCTGCTTGCCCTGTTTTTAAGATGGTTTCTGCCTTCATGGCAAACTGTTCAGGATCGTGTTCTACGACGGCCAACGGCACGCCATTCGCCTCGACCCGATGTACGGTTTTGCTGGTTGGCCAGGTATTGTTGCGCAAATGTGGCCCGCGAATAAAACGGTTGGGAAATATGCCATAATCCCAGGGTTCAGAGAACCTGCGGTGATAACGGATGTATTGTATCTTGACTTTGTCTTTGTAAGAGAAGTCCAACTGGCGGCGGACATTGTATGGGAAAGTAGTACCAATGGTCAGGGTATCCATATCTGGATGTAGTATTCCTTCCTCTTCCATCCATTCTACCGCTTGCCGCGAACTCAATCCCCAATAATCAAGCTCATACTGCCCGAAAGCGCCGTGAATGCCTCCTACCAGAGGATTGAAATAAACATAGGCCAGGGCCGGATTACGTGCTGTAAATAAGAGCGCATCGGCAGAAAGGAGAACCACAACGCCAATCGTAGCCAGACCTGCCCACTTGGTGCGAGCCGTAAACCGCTCGGCTAAGTATTCGAAACTTATCGCGCCCAAGACCAGTACCGTAGGATAGATAAAAAGCAACTGACGCCAGCCATCGTAAAGCGCGCTTTCCTTAAACATAATGTAGGCCAGCGGAAAGATGGTCACGAATAACAAGAGCAGCACCGACAAACCACCATGCTTTTTGCTCAACCACGGAAAACTGAGGACACTCAAAAAGAAGCCTGCTATGACCGACAAAGCAACACTGATGCCTAGCCACACCAGCGGATAGGAAGCGGGAATGCCATCGGAAAACATGTTTTCGCCACCAAACAGAATAATGATCCTGACGGCATAGTTCGAGAACAAAGCCAGGGCTTCCTTCGTGTGCTCAATCGGCGCTTGCATGGCGTAGGGCCAGAAAAGCAAAGCCAAACCAAAACCTGCCACCGTGCTACCGATCCAGTAAGCAGCATAGGTCAGAAATTGCTTAAACTCCTGTGCGATTCCTTTCACCCCGTAACGCATGAGAAAATCAATTCCCAGAAACAAGCCCGAGTAGCAAAAGATCAAAATCCCGCCAGCGCGGGTAGCAGTTGCTAATGCCGCCCCTAACACAAAGCCCAGGGCATCTTGCCAGCGTGGGCGAGGCATCGATATCAGACAGCGATACAAATAAAAAGCCCCCATCAAGTAACCCGCCGCAAAGGGAATATCCTTGGGGTTCATCACGCTGTGGCCCATCAATCGTGGGCTGGCCAGTAACAAGATGATCGCCAGTATACCTGCGCGAACGCCCGCCATCCGGCGGCTCCAGCCTGCTACTATCACCAAAATCAGTACGCCAAACAGTGCATTGAGCAAGTGCCGCACCCGATGGTAAGCAGGGCCGGGAATATTGCCAAGCATGCGGTTGACCGAACCACTCACTAGCTCAAAGAAGCCACCGTAAAACTTGTTGAAACGCTGACTGCTGGTATCATCCTCGTACAAAGCTGCTTTGTCACTTCCAGCGGAAGCGTAATAATCTACTAACTTCTCAGAATAATCATCCTGAAATTTTTCATCCGCATTGATCCCCGTAACCAAGGCCAACCCTAGCAAGACGGCCACTCCCAGTGCCAACAGCGCGTAGTAGACCTTGGAGAGGCTTGCAGACTTATCCAGCGTAGTTTCCTCTTGATAAGCCCAACTTATCCAGTTTTTACGAGGTTTAGCAGCCACCGTACTAGACGGAGCTTTCTTTACAGATTTCTTGGTGGTTTTCTTTTTAGCAGCCATAACTTTCAGTTAGTCTTACAAAAGTAAGATTACCTCTGGCAAATCGTAAATATTTACGAAAAAGGTATGCCTTGATCGTGAAGATTCCACGAAAATAATCCATTGACATTTAGAATAACCTTAGCTTTGCCCTCTGAATTGCGCTACTAAGCGTAAGGTGATCATGTTCCGTTTTTAAGCGGTTATTCGGCATCACTTTACGTTTGGTATACTTCACTAAAAACAAAGGAAAACATGGCAATGGTTAGCACCGAAATACTTTCGCAGGTGGTATTGCAAATGGAAGAATCAGCAACGCTAAAAATGGCCCGTATCGCCCGTGAATTAGCTGATCAAGGACACGAAGTAATTAGCTTGAGTTTGGGCGAGCCCGATTTTGATACACCAGATCATATCAAGGAAGCTGCTAAGCAAGCGCTTGACGAGGGGTATACAAAATACAGCCCGGTTCCAGGTTTGCCTGAATTGAGAAAGGCTATCGTTGCGAAATTCAAAAGAGACAACGACCTGACATTCGACATGAGCCAGATCGTAGTCTCTACGGGTGCTAAGCAATCTATCGCTAATATTTGTATGGCTATGCTCAACCCCGGTGATGAGGTCATTCTTTTTGCTCCTTACTGGGTTTCTTACCATGCGATTGTCTGCATGAATGGTGCTATTCCAGTACCCGTTTCGGCAGGTATTGACCAAGATTATAAAGTCACGGGTGAACAAGTAGCAGCAGCCATTACAGAGCGGACTAAATTGATTATTTTCTCTTCGCCTTGTAATCCCTCAGGATCGGTTTATACGAAGGAAGAATTGGATGATATTGCAGCAGCCATAGCTCCTCACGAGCACGTTTATATTGTCTCTGACGAAATCTACGAATACATCAATTTCACCGGCAAGCACGTGAGTATTGGCACCATCCCCAGTGTAAAAGATCGCACGATAACCGTCAATGGCTTTGCCAAAGGCTATGCGATGACCGGCTGGCGCTTGGGCTACATTGGTGCTCCAAAAATCATTGCCGACGCTTGTACCAAAATTCAAGGACAATTCACTTCTGGTGCCAATACGTTTGCCCAGAAAGCTGCTGTTTACGCGCTGGAAGCTGATATGAGTGAGACCTACGCGATGAGAGATGCCTTTGAAAAACGTCGGCAGGTCATTATTGACGGACTTGAGCGTATTCCTGGCCTGAAGGTCAATCGTCCTCAAGGAGCTTTTTATATTTTCCCTGATGTCACAGCCTTCTACGGTAAAAAAGCTGGGGATTTTGAAATTACTTCTGACGATGATATCTGCGAGTACCTGCTACAGGAAGCCCACGTAGCTACGGTATCAGGAGAAGCATTCGGTACACCTGGTTGTATTCGAATCTCTTATGCGGCTTCTGAGGAAATGCTCAAAGAAGCGGTTCAACGCATCAAGGATGCTTTGGCGCGCTTGGTATAAACGGCAGGCAATACGAGCTGGTCAGGAGACCAGTAAGATATGATCCCGACCAAGAAGGTCGGGATAGTTCGGAAACTAAGATGAGCAAATAGAGGGTAGCGGAGTATAAAGACTCCTCTACCCTCTTTTGATCTCACATAGTGCTTACTGAACTTTTAAAAGCAAGCCTTTTTGTAAGCGCTGATCTTGATTTATCAGCTGCAATTGGTAAACGCCTTTCGGCAAATGAGCAATTCCAATCTCTTCTTGCGTGGTTGTAATTTTGATGGATTGGAGCAACTGACCTTTTATGTTCAAAATACGCAGCTCCTCTCCTACTTGCCATTCTCCCCGAAAAGTGGTGGTTGCTGGGTTGGGCCAAATAAGAAGGTTCTCCCCTTCTGGTCTGGTGAGTAAAGTCCCCACTTCTGTAATTCCCCAGCTGGTCGTTAGTTGAGTAAGAATTTGTGCGCCATTGTGGGTCATCCAGATATTCCCCTCGCTGTCCATCTCTGCTTCATATATTCGGGAAGTATCCCACAGGCGATCGGTATGATCGTAGTAGTTCCATTCTTCGCCATCATAGAAGGCCATCTGATAGCTGCCAGCTATCCATAGCTTCCCATCTTGTTCTTTAAAGTGCAGCGGACGATCATCGGTGTTCCACTCGCTGGGAAAAGCAAAGATTTCCCAGTTGATACCATTCCACTTCCCGATTTCAGAAGTTTGCACATTGTAAGTCCATACTTGCCCAGGCGTTTCTGCGGAGAAGGACGTGAAGTAGCTAAGGCTCCAGTTTGTGGGCAGCTCAATAGTAGAGCTTGCCTCCAGAGAAAGTTCCAGAATATCAATGTTACTGTTCTCTAAGCGGCTTAAAAAGCAATGGTTCCCCGTGCCCGGTTGCAGATCAAATACGGTGTAACCTACTGGAAAACTAATCACTTCTTGCCAAACACCATCGCTTAAGGTATAAACCACTTGCTCACCATCTAAGACCCAGGGAGTACCATCTTCACTGAGCGTAAAGTCGAGGATATAGGTATTGGCATCAAAGACCGTATTTTGAGGACTGTAAGTTGCTACCAATTCTTCATCCACCAAATACATCAGAGAATTGCCTGATCCCAGCAACCAGAGTGTGCCATTGTCACCAAAATAATAGTCAAAGAAATAGTTCTGAGGCCCCAAATTAGACAGATCAAGTTCTTCACCCGTCGTCAGGTTGACTAAACCAAAATCAGTTGATTTAGCCCAAACGTTTCCTTGCGAATCGTTTTTAAAAAGCCACAAACCATCCTCTTGCCATGGCCAGTCAGCCAGCTCATGCAGAGGGTTGGTGGTATTTGGGGTTAACGCGTAAAGTACTCCGTCGCTGAGCCCTAGTTGTTGATCTGCATAATCAAATACAAAATCTGGATTGTTTAAGTCAAAAGGCAAATTTTCAGTAACACGCTCCCACCCGGCTTCAGAATACCGAAAAAAGTTGTTATTGCGCGTGTACTTCCACAGAATGCCAGCTTCATCTTCCAGGACAAAACCTATAGCTTCCAGCATCAACACTGGTTCGCTATCAAATGGAGAAAAGATTACCCATTCTCCTTCGCTGTATTTTCCCGCTACGCCGATATCGGAAAAGGCCCATAAAGTGCCATCCGATTGTACGTGAAGATCAATATCACTGTAAGCGAAAAAGTCGGATAGTCCACCATCGATGGGGCTGATAACTTCAAATTCGTCGCCGACAACTTTGGCTACCGTATTCCCTCCAATAAAAACTTCTCCATCGGGGGACTCAATAATCTCCCAAACGCTGTGTATCCAATTGCCAAAATAGTTAGGACCAAAATTTTCCCAATTGCTGCCATCCGTTAAACGCCAAAGTCCTTGGTTGGTACCAATCAGCAGACGGTTTTCTTGATCAAAAGCCAGGGTATATGTAAGGATAGGATTAAAACTATTCACCATTTCTTCCGGAAAAGGCATGTTGACCCAAGTGCCATCAGGTGCCTGTAGCGCTGCACCAATATCATAGGTGCCAATGTACAGCCCTTGCGTCTGAGGATTAACCGTAATAGACTCTACTTTGTTAGAAGGCAGGTTGCCCGACGCTACCGTCCAGTGATCTAATAATACCGTTGCTGTTTCGTCAAAAACGAAAATGCCTACATCGGTAGCCAACAACAATTCATTATTATGCACCAGCCAGTCATTGACCAGACTGGGTTTATAAAAAGAATGACTGCTTTCTATCAACTGCCCCGTAAGGAAAATTGGCCAACATAAAGCTGCGTAAATTGACAATAGTTTTATATACCTCATCTTCTATGAATTTATTTTCAACAAATGTAAGCGACATCTGCATCTAAAAACAAATCAAAATACAGGTCCTAATTATATTTCTAAATCAGATCAACAGGCAATACCCTTTGTTTTATATACATTTATGCTTATTTTTAATTAAATCTCTAAAATGAAAATATCGCCCGACGCTTTATATCATCTCTGTAAAAGTATGACTAAAAGTGAGCAACGCTATTTTCATGTATTTGCCCACAACAACACCAAGCAATCTCCCCACTATTACCTCATGTATACGGTAATCCGGGATATGGAACATTGGGAAGAGGTACTTTTTGACCGACACTTGCAAAATCAACCCTTCTACCCACAAAAAGCCGTCGTCAAGCACCAGCTCTACCAAAAATTATTGGATGCTCTCCATTTGTATCACCTCGAACAGGATGAGGAGGAAAAGATCAAACGAAAGCTTCACCAAGCCTACCTGCTAATTGCGAGAAACCTTCCCGCCCAAGCAGAACAGCTCCTCACCAAAGCCATCCACCAAATCAGCGAAAAAGAAATTTTCAATTGTTGGCCCGAGGCCATCCGCATAAAGCAAATGCTGCTTGAACAATCATTGCGCAAAGGCAATCAAACTAAGGCAATCGAAACCTGGCAACAACAATCGGAAACCTACAACCTGATCATCCAACAAGAACAAGCCTTGAAATGGCAAAAAATCAATGCCTATCAACGGCATTTTTATGGTCATTCCGGTGAGCCGGCTGTGCTGCATGACGATCCAGTATCACCTCCTATCAGTACGATGGGACAAGCTGACTATCAGCAAATTTTAGCACTACAGGCATTTCAGGAACAACGTTCCGCAGCGGCTTATGAACACAACCTGCTACAGCTCAACCTACTGGAGAGCTGCCTCAATGCTCATCGTGGTGTCCCCAATCGTTACCTATCCGTTTTTTATAACCTCTTGATTGACCAGCTACAGCTAGAAGAATACGAAAAACTCTACCAGGGACTGGAAAAACTGCGATCCTTGCCAAAGCAAAAAGCTTTTCAAAAAATAAAAAACATCCAGTCGAAGATCTTCACCTGGAGCTTTCAATTGGAATTGAATGCTTTCTTACAGCAGCAAGACTTTGCCAGCGGCTATTCCCTGCTGGCTTCACTAAAAAAGGGCATCCACGACTACCAAAAGGAACTGGGTACTCCCGCCCGTGCCAGCTTGATGCACCTGGGAGGGCTTTTTGCTTTTCATTATGGTGATTATGCCTTGGCCCTTGATTTTCTAACACCACTTTACCAACAAAGACCCGATCTCAAACAGCCCATTTATCGTTATGCTCACTTGCTCTACTTGTTGGCGCATTACGAAACTGGTCATTGGGAATGGTTGGAAAACACTTTGGTCAACAGTAAACGCCAATTCAGACAGGCGGGCATTCGCTCAGACAATATGGATATTTGGCTACTTGACTTGCTCAAATCGCTGATACAAATTCAGCCGAGAAAGGATATTGGAAGTCAACACAACAGTATTTTCCAAAAGTATGACCCAAGCACTCCCCTTGAAAAATTTCTGCAACTCAAATTTTGGTTGACAAAAAAAGAAAAAGGGCAATAGATTACGAATGTTAATGGTCCCCACCGTCAACCCCTACCTATTGCCCGTGCTATGGAAGTAAGCATTGAATGATTATCTTACTCCCTTAAATGTTATCCCAAATTTTGCTTTCCTTCCTCCCAGGAGAAAATCTAGCTATATGAGTATTCAACCAAGAACCATACCAACTTTTTCCTCAAGCCTGTTTTTAGCACTGGCTATCAGCCTTCTATTGGCAGCATGTAAGACAGCACCCACCCATGACTATGTAGCGGAAAAACGGGGTGAGTTTTCCCATGCCGCGGTGGTAAGTGGCCATCCTCTGGCCTCGCAGGTAGGTACTACGATTTTAGAAAAAGGAGGTAATGCAGTGGATGCAGCGGTGGCGGTACAGTTTGCCCTGGCCGTTGTATACCCCAGGGCTGGCAACATTGGCGGAGGTGGATTTTTAGTCTACCGGAGTCATGACGGCAGCACCGATGCCCTTGACTACCGTGAGAAAGCACCTGCTGCTGCCAACCGTGATATGTACCTTGACAGCATAAAAAATCCGATTGATGGCCTCAGCACCAAGGGACATTTGGCGGCGGGTGTACCCGGAACAGTAGCTGGTTTGGTAGCAGCACACGAGCGTTACGGAAAGCTTAGCTGGACGGAATTGGTGCAACCGGCTATTGATTTAGCGGAGCAGGGTTTTCCCATTTCTGAAACAGAAGCCGATCGGCTGAATGGTTTTCAAGAAGAATTTATCGCCTTCAACGGCCCAGAATGTCCATTCATCAAAGCCCAATGGCAAGCGGGAGACTTGCTCGTCCAAACGAATCTGGCAACCACCCTGAAACGGATCAAAGACCAAAAAACGGCGGGCTTCTACCAGGGAGAAACTGCTGCGCTGATTGTCAAAGAAATGGCAAGCGGCAACGGCATCATCACTACCGAAGATCTGGCCAACTATCAACCTACCTGGCGAGCAGCCATTACGGGAAACTACGACGACTACAAGATCATCTCCATGCCACCTTCTTCAAGTGGCGGTGTAGCACTTTTGCAGATGTTGGGGATGGTAGAAAACGCGCCATTAAACGAATACGGCTTTCATAGTACAGCCGCTACCCACCTCATGGTTGAAGCAGAACGCCGGGCCTATGCTGACCGCTCGGAGTATCTGGGAGACAGCGATTTTTATCCTGTCCCACTGGACTCCCTGATCGATGAAGTTTACCTTAACTATCGGATGAATGATTTTCAGACCGACAGTGCCAGCGTTAGCGATCAGCTCGCCGCCGGAAATTTTGTCAATAGTAAAGAGAGCTTTGAAACCACACATACCTCTATCGTTGACTCGGAAGGCAATGCCGTCTCGCTTACTACTACGCTCAACTCCAATTTTGGTTGCAAGGTAGTGGTAGATGGTGCCGGTTTTTTCCTCAACAATGAGATGGACGATTTTAGCATCAAGCCTGGCACGCCCAATCAGTTTGGATTAGTGGGGGCAGAGGCCAATGCCATACAGCCCGGTAAGAGAATGCTCAGCTCCATGACGCCCACCATCATTGAAAAAGATGGGCAATTGTTTATGGTACTGGGAGCACCCGGTGGGTCAACCATCATTACGGCTGTTTTCCAGGTGTTTATCAACGTTGCTGAGTTTGGGATGCCCCTGGATTCTGCGGTCTGGGCACCTCGTTTTCACCACCAGTGGTTGCCCGATCAAATTTGGGTGGAACCATCCGCTTTGAGTGAAGAAGTTAAAAACAAACTCAGTGCCATGGGCCACCAATTCCGTGAGGTCAACCGAATGGCCGTGATCAAAGCCATCCAGCGATTGCCCGATGGCAGCTACCTGGCCGTAGGTGACCCTCGCAATCCTGATGATGATGTGAGTGGGTATTGAAATATTGTGATACTAGGGTGATAAAAAGGTAATTTGCCTCTGCTTCAAGCTCACGGTACTAGGTACTTGGATTTAAAAGTCTTCGGGTATAAAACCCGACGCAAATGAGGCTATCATGGGCCTTAGTCGTCGGGTATCAAACCCGACGCTAAGGAGACTTAGCGAACACCTATACACTCCCCTTCTTTTGCATTATTTTACTTAAGATCAAAAATAGCGCACCACACGTCAGCCAGGCCGGCAAAGTGAGGAACGACAAAAAGACTCCTTGGGTAACAGACAAGCCATAAAAAACAACGAAGCTGATTCCCCAAGCCAGCAGCACCGCCAGATTGAAATTGGAGCCAGAGTTTAGTGCATAATTTTTGACAATCCCAGCTCTTTCCGCAAAGAAGTGCTCAAAGACAATAATTGCTCCTACCGGTGCTAAAATAAATCCGTATACGGCTACAAAGTCTAGCAGCTTCATTGCAAAAGCCGGGAACAAACCAGCAATGGTCGCAATTCCACCGGCCAGCATGGTCACCCAAAAAGTGGAAGCTTTTGGAATAATGGCTTGAAAAGCAAGTCCTGCGCGATAGATTGTTGGATTGGCGGTGGTCCAGCCCGCAATGACGACTGCGATGATACCGAAGACACCGATAGCATTGTATGCCAGCGGCCCAGGAGCTACCGACGGAGCTTCTCCGTTGGCCATGATTGCCAATGCTTCTGGTGATTGTAAGTAGACAGCATACAATAAAGCTGCGGCAATCCAGGCCATGTAGTGACCTACGTACATCCCAGCCGCTGTCGTCCAGCCCGCTTTGGCATTTTTTGCGTAACGAAACACCGTAAGGTCAGACATCCCTATATGCATGGCTGCGTTACAAAACCAAGACCAAATAACTACGTGCCAAAAAGTGTACTTCAGTTGGCCTGGAAAGGGATCACCACCATCCCCCCAGATGGCCCAGAATTCAGAAAAACTGGAAACCCCAAGCTGTCTCAGTGCCACAACACCAGCTACCAGAAAAGCCAACACAATAAAAGGAGACATCCAGTTGGCTGCTTTCACGACTGAATTATAGCCACGTGCTGCGATAAGAGAAATCACGATGCCAATGGCAATAACGATGATGATCCAGGTAGGACCGTTTGGCATCGTATCGGTGAGTTTCGGCATTTCCATATCAAAAGGAATCCCTACGGCCGTAGCTGACACCGTGATCATTGCCCCAGCCAGGAAACAAAAAAGAATACCATTGGCCAGGTTGTAAAAAGTAACCAGGTTTTTACCGCAGATTCGCTCCAACTGATAATAAAGGGTCAGACGATTTTTTACCGCAACTTCGGCCGTTAGAAATCGCCAGGAGAGAACCGCTAGAAAATTGCCAAGCAGGAGTCCTATGATCAGGTCAAAAGCACTAACTCCCGCCGTTAGGAAGAGAGGACCGATGACAAATTCCGTGCCGGCCGCGTGTTCGCCAGCGTACATTCCTAAAAAACCTTTCCAACTTTTCAATTTGGAATCTGGTACTGGCTGGCGTTCGTATTCTTCGGTAGTTACAACAGATGCTTTATCGTTGGTCATGTTTTGCTGATTTAATACTTAACAAAATAGCGTACCGCATTTAAGCACACGCTTGATATCAAAAAAGTGCTATAGGTAGCTATTTAGCTGGTCTTGACGATAAGATGATTAGGCAAATCTTCCACTCGCTCGCAGCACACCTGCTCCATTACTTGCTGAAGTTGTTTCTTTAGTAGTGACATGGTGTGATGCCCCCCTTCTTTGCCCAATGCCGCCACCCCATACATAAAGGAACGCCCCAGGAAGGTAAACTTTGCCCCGGAGGCAAGCGCATTGGCAATGTCCGGCCCTGTACGAATACCGCTGTCCATCATGACCGTAATTTGATCTCCAAATCGTTCGGCAATATTAGCAGTAGGCTTGATGGTAGACTCGCCTACATCAAGCTGGCGGCCACCGTGATTGGAAACAATAATTCCGTCAAGCCCTAGTTGGATGGCTTTCTCGGCGTCTTCCTCACTGGCAATGCCTTTGATCACCAGTTTGCCTTTCCATTTATCCCGGAGTGTTTTTACTTTTTCTTCGTTCAGCCTCCCCGTAAAGGTTTTATTCATAAACAACCCCAGGTGCCGCAGATTCATCCCGCCCGGAATGTAGGGTTCTAAGGTCTTAAATTTCGGCTGCCCTGCCAGGAGCGTTTGAATAGCCCAGTTAGGGTTACTCATGATCTGGATCATATTGCGTAAAGTCATCCGGGGTGGAATCGCTAGTCCATTGCGAATCTCCTTGGAGCGGTAACCAAAAGAAGGTACGTCGGAAAGAATAACGAGTACTTGATATTCTGCTGCTTCGGCCCGGCGAAGCAGGTCATCGCGCAACTCATCTTCCGTGGGGTGATACAGCTGAAACCAGGCATTGCCTTCCGTGATTTCTGCGATGGTTTCCAAATCTGCCGTACCCACTGTGCTCAAGATATAGGGGATGTTGTGTTCAAAAGCTGCCTTGGCTAGAATTTCCGAGGCTCTCGGCCACATCAAGCCTTGCAGGCCAATAGGAGCCACCCCGAAAGGGGCAGCGTAGGTCTTCCCAAAAAGCTCCGTTTGCATGGATATCTGACCGTAATCCCTCAGGTAGTAAGGTTTGAGTTGCACCTCGCGAATTTCTTCCGTATTGCGGCGGAGGTTTACTTCCGAGTTGCAGCCGCCATCAAGATAATCAAAGGCAAAGCCAGGTATTCGCTGCTTTGCGCGTTCCCTGAGGTAAGCAATATCAGGGTATTTTGGGTTGATTTTAAGTTCCATAAATAGCTTATTTCGACAGCTGAATAATCGGCTTTTTGAGGGCAAAATTCTTTTTCAAAAACTTCTTCTCCACCTTCGCCCCTGAGATCACCATGGCAGCACCTAATGCAGATCCCAATGGAGAACGGGTCGTTCGCAATTTCATCTCCGGATAGTGAAGACCTATCATTTTCACAAACAGTTGATTGTCCGCAAAGCCTCCGTCAATAAATAGCTTATTGACGTTCGTATCACCCAAGGCCCGGTCCACTGCCTGAATTTGTAGTGCCACCAGCTCAATCATCAAGCGGTGATAGGCTGCGGCAAAAGACGAAAAATAATCATATTTTGTGACGGTAGCCTGCGCATATTCCGCTGGCAATGATTCCCATTTAAAGAAAGATTGATCTTCTTTCTTCCAATGATCGAATAAATCAGGTTGAAAGACTACTTCTTTGTGGGCATCCTCTTCGGTACCAAAATGTTGTTGCAATTTCTTGATCTGTACTTTATACTCGTTCCCGAGAAATAAGCGTGCGGCCCTGACCGGTTTCCCGGAAACTTGCATGAAGTTGAGGCAATCATGTGCTAGATCATCCCTAGTGAGCAGTGCGTCATTGAACGGATTAAGACTGATGCTCCAGGTTCCTGTAGAGATCAAGAGAAAAGGTTTCTTTTCTGCCCGGATGTAAGGCAACAAAGCAGCAGAGCTGTCGTGAATGCCTACTCCAACCTTTATTTGACGACCTTGATAAGGCTTATTGATACTTGTGTGGGTCGCCACTAAGGGAGGTAATATATGGTCAATTCCTTCCGCGTATACCCAATCATGATAATCGTTTTTAGCAAAATCCCAGAGACCGGTATGACAGCCAATGCTGGTATATTCACTGACCGGAATCCCTGTAAACAAAAAGCTTACGTATTGTGGCAGGTGCATGGACCAGCGAATCTTTTGAAAGACTTCCGGCTGGGTGTACTTCAACCAATACAGCTGTAAACCGGAATTCAGCATTCCCAATTTTGGCGAGGCCGTTGCCAAAGCAAAAGCCGTTTCATCGCCGTATTTTTCGTAAAAAGAAAGCAGTACTTCCGATGGAATCGGCTTGAGGTAATTGTACAAAGGCGTCAGTGGGTTTCCTTTGTGATCAACGTGGACGAAACTTGCACCATAGGTGGAAAAATTAACGGCTTCGATCTCGTAATCTTTCTTCGCCAGAAGCTCCGAAAAAGTAGCTTGCAGCCACTCTTGGATGGCCAAAAGATCATCACAAGGAAAACCGTCTTCATCAACAGTCTCGTTAAATCGACTGTACGTCTTGGCAAGCTCCTTGAAGCTCTTATCAAAAAGGAAGCATTTTTTATTGGTCTTACCGATATCGAAAACAAGGGTTGTTTTCATTACAATCCAGTTGCGGTCACGTGAAGCCCTCGTTGCTTAATCAATTGCTGACGAACCTGCAACTGGCGATAAGCCGCTAAGGGTTCGATAGCGCCACCGGCCCGCAATCTTGCTTCTGCGACGAGCGAACGAACATCGGTCCGAAAAGCTGATTGCAGTAGCTCCTGGCAACGACTTACATCGTTGTCTTGTCTTGCAGCCTCCAAAGCCTTGTGGTCAACGAGCAGGGCTTGTGCGTAGGCAACCTGTATGGCTTCCAGGCTCTGTATCAGATCCTCAAGCGGATCTTTAAGGTTGTGACTGGCATCAATCATCCAGGCCAATGGAGGATTTCCAGCCTCGTTGTTGTCCATTCCGTACACCAACTCATTAAAAATAAGAAAGAGCTGGTAAGGCTTAATGCTGCCACAAGTCAGGTCATCATCACCATACTTGCTATCATTAAAATGGAAGCCACCGAGCTTGCCTTTCATCATCAGGATTGCAACGATCTGTTCAATATTGGTGTTCGGGAGATGATGGCCAAGATCAACCAAGGTATAAGCGTTCTTTCCGCAACTTTCGGCCAACATCAGCGACGTTCCCCAATCAGGGATGACCATCGAGTAAAAATTAGGCTCGTAGGGTTTGTATTCAATCAGGAGTTGCCAATCAGCTGGCATCCCGCGATAAATTTGCTGTAAGGAATCCTGCGTATTTTGAAATGCTTTACGAAAATTGTGTTGCCCTGGAAAGGAGGTACCGTCGGCCAACCAAACGGTAATCGATTTTGAGCCGAGTGCTTCTCCGTAGCGAATTACCTCGTGATTATGAGCAACCGCTTGGTCACGAACCGCTGGGTCGGCATGACAAAGAGAGCCAAACTTATAGCTGTGCGCCTGCCCAGGTTGATCCTGAAAAGTATTGGAATTAACGGCGTCAAACACAATACCGTGTGCTGCAGCTCTTTCTTTAATGGCGGTAGGATCTTCCGGAATATCCCACGGGATGTGGAGGGAGATAGCCCCTGCCGTTTTTGTCAGCTGGTGAAGAATGCCTACATCGTCTATTTTTTCTTCCAATCGGCTAGGTTCTCCACCCGTAGAAAAGCGGCCAAAGCGGGTACCACCGGCCCCTAATGCCCAACTGGGTATAGCTACCTGAAAAGCCTGTAACTGTTCAACAACTTTATCAGGATTTTTCCCTTCACGGGAAATACGATCCTGTACATAAGCCAGATCACGGTTGTGCACAGACTGCTGCTTTTGATTTAAATCCGTTAAATGTTCGTTCCTGATCTGCATGGATAGGGAGTTGTAAAAAGTCCCTGATTGGTAAAGATCAACCAGGGCCAACTTAGTGTATGAAGCTTGATTCTACTGCGGGCGGACGGAGGATAGGCTACCTGACAAAAGCATCTGGCATACCTCCATCTACGTTGATGATATTGCCCGTAGTTTTATCAAGTAAGCCTACCAATGCGAAAACACCATTGGCGATATCTTCCGGTCGGATGATTTCATTCATCAGGTTACGCTTGGCATAAAAGGCTGGTAGTTCCCCCACTTCCACACCGTACGCTTTGGCACGACCTTCGGCCCATTTACCTTCCCAGATCTTACTACCGATGATGACCCCATCTGGATTGACCGTATTGACTCGAATTTTCTCCGGTCCCAGTTCGGCAGCCAAAAGGCGGGTCATGTGCTGTTGGGCTGCTTTGGCCGTTCCATAAGCGACATTGTTCTTTCCTGCCACCAACCCGTTTTTGCTGGCGATATGGACAATGTCACCACCCGTTCCTTGCTTACGCATGATGGCGACCCCGGCTTTAGCCATATTAAACTGGCCTTTGACGAGTACATTCTGGAGGAGATCCCAGTCTTTATCGGTCGTTTCTTCCAACGGCTTAGAAATAGCCAAACCTGCGGAATGAACAATGATGTCTACACCACCAAATTCCAGGCAGGCGGCCTGGTAAGCAGCCTCAATAGATTCGGGTAAGGTCACATCACACAAAGCATAAGTGGAAACATCCTTTTTGAATGTAGCATTCGCTTCTTTCAGGCGGTCTTGATCAATGTCGGTGAGGAAAATATTGGCTCCTTCCGCGGCTAGTTTGTCGGCGATAGCTTTCCCAATACCGCCACTGCCACCGGTAATGATAGCTACTCTGCGAGAGAGGGGTTGTTCGGCGGGCATCCGCTGAAGCTTAGCTTCTTCGAGTAGCCAATACTCGATATCGAAAGCCTCCTGTCGCGGCAAAGCTGTATAGGAGGAAATGGCCTCAGCTCCCCGCATCACGTTGATTGCGTTGATGTAAAATTCTGCGGCAACGCGAGCTGTTTGCTTATTTTTTGCGAAAGTAAACATTCCTACGCCTGGGTAAAGAATGACCACCGGATTGGGATCACGCATGGCAGGACTGTTATCGTGTTTACATTTTTCGTAGTACTCCGCGTATTCTTTTCGGTACTGCTCAAAACCTGGTGTAATAATCGCTTTGATTGCATCGACATCACTCATGTCTGCTTCCGCAGCAATTTCCAGTACCAGTGGCTGAATTTTTGTTCTCAGGAAGTGGTCCGGGCAAGAGGTCCCTAAGGGGGCTAGTTTCCCCAGATCGGCACTATTGATAAACTGAAGAACGCGGGGATCATCGGTAAAATGACCGATCATATTTTGGTAGCTTGAGCACAGCCCTCGCAAGATAGGCGCAATCTGGGCGGCCTGCTTTCGGCGTTCTGAACTGGGCAAGCTTTCTCTGGTTTGGCCACCAAATACGGGTCGTGATTTACCTTCCCGGTTAGCAATGTAATTGGAAGCCATTTCGATCACTTCCAGGCTGTTGATATAACACTCGTAAGAAGTATCCCCCCAGGTAAACAAGCCATGGCTACCCAAGACAATACCGCGAATACCTGGATTTTCGGCGAGGCATTTTTCCAGTTGCAGCCCCAGATCAAATCCCGGGCGTTGCCACGGCACCCAACCCATCGTATCTCCCCAAATTTCTTTCGTAATGGCTTCACTGTCTTTTGCAGCAGCTACCGCAATGAGCGCATCCGGATGCAAATGATCAATATGCTTAAAGGGCAATAGGCCATGCAAGGGGGTATCAATAGATGGTGCGCGGCTGTCTAAATCGTACAAACAGTGATAATACAGCGGTACGATCTCATCTTCAAAATCGATCCCCCGGTAAACATTCTTAAGTGCCCGCAACCGATCGGTATAGAGGCCGGCAATACCCTCGCGGGTAAGGGTACCAATATCCCCTCCAGAGCCTTTGACCCACATGACTTCAACTTCCTCTCCTGTTAGGGGATCTTTTTCAATGGTTTTACAAGAAGTGTTGCCACCACCGTAGTTGGTAATACGAAGGTCTGCACCAAGAATATTTGAACGATATAGGAACAACGCTACTTGATCATTACCCAGAGCAGCCGCTTTGGATTCATCCCATAGGTAATTAACGTGTTGGAGATTTTTTGTCATCTTTGTAAAAGTATATGATAAATAACGTGCAGTGGCAAATATAGACAAGAGTTCTTTGCGGAGTGTTCTGTACTATTCTGTATAATCAAAATTTACTTGCTGCATAATTAGTTTTTAATGAGTAAAAATTCTGGTTGGGTCATAATTTTAGATGATTATTCTAAAACTCCAAAGTACATGCAGATTGTCAACGCCATCGCTAATGCGATAGAAGACAATCTATTAGTCGTTGGAGACAAGCTTCCTTCTGTGAATAGGCTATTGATTGAACACGATATCTCACGTGATACGATTGTCAAAGCTTATGACTTGCTAAAAGAAAACCAGATCATTGAAAGCGTTCCTGGTAAGGGGTACTACGTCAAATCAAAACAAGAAGGAAAACGGCCTCGAATCCTCTTGCTATTCAATAAATTGAGTGCTCACAAAAAATTGATCTACGATGCCTTTTCCGAAACTTTAGGAGAGGCTGCAAGTATCGATTTCTATATTTATAACAACGATTTTAATCTTTTTAAAAAAATTATTCTCGATCGACTAGATAAAGATTATAGCCACTTTGTGATCATTTCTCATTTCCTCGAAGGTGGAGAAAATGCCATTGACGTCATCCGGCAAATCCCTCCAGGCAAACTGATTATTCTCGATAAAAAAATAGAAGGTATCACCGGCGAATACGCCAGTATTTATCAGGATTTCGAGCATGACATTTACCAGGCACTTACCCAAATGAAGGATAAGCTATTGAGGTACAAGACCCTCAAGCTCATCTTTCCTGAATATACCTACCACCCCAAATCCATCAAGGACGGATTTCTACGGTTCTGTGCCGAATTTGCTTTCCATTTCTCGATCATCAGCGACATCACTACTGGCGCTATCAACGAGGGTGATGCCTTTATCAACCTCATGGAAGATGATCTTGTGCAGCTGATCAAAAGATCTAAAGAGCTCAATTTGAAGATCGGGAAAAACGTAGGAATCATCTCCTACAATGAAACCCTCCTGAAAGAAATTTTACTGGATGGGATTACAACAATTTCCACCGATTTTCTACAATTAGGAAGAACGGCAGCAGCATTTATTCTGGATAATCGTAAAGACCATATCTCTAATCCGTTTTATGTAAAATTCCGAAATTCGCTTTAACAGGATCCCGCCGATTTGCTAATATTTTCCCTTTTTGCTTTTTTTTATTTGCTATTGAGAAATAGCAAGCGGAGCATCTTTTGCCTCAGAATCTACCTCATGCGGTTCCATCCTCGTGATCTCCTCTAAAACAGCGACACACCCCCCTTTTCTAATATTTGCCATAACAGTACAGAACGGTTATAAACATTTGGCACAGTAACTTTGATGCAAATAATATTCTGAATCCCCAAGTCCAAAGTGTAAAACACCCTTCTATCTAATCACTTAACAGAAGTTTTATGAAACCAATAATTTACAATTTACCGAAGTATGCCCGCTGGGTATTCGTATTCGGAATTCTCTTTGGCTCCATGCAAGTAGGTTGGAGTCAGCGCATGGTAAAAGGGACTGTGCTTGATGATGAAACCAGTGAGCCGCTGATTGGCGCAAGTGTTATGGTCAAAGGAAATACAGGCATAGGCACCGTCACTGACCTGGATGGCTCTTTCTCTCTTGAGATTCCTCAGGAAACGGAAGCACTGGAGGTTTCTTACACGGGTTACAGTCCTATGACCGTCGACTTGAATGGTCGTTCAGAAATTATCGTCACCCTACAACAAGGGGCCTTGCTCGACGAGGTAGTGGTCATTGGGTACGGTACCCAGAAACGGGCTGATGTAACTGGCGCGATCTCCAGTTATTCCGCAGACAACCTGGATGAACGTCCGGTAACCCGTGTTGACCAAGCGCTGGTCGGACAGCTCGCAGGAGTAAGGGTACAACAAACCAGCGGTGTTCCGGGCGCAGGCTTCCGGGTGCAGATTCGGGGCACCGGCTCCATTGGTGCTAATAGCGAACCCCTCTACGTGATTGATGGTTTCCCGCTGGAAGTTTCTGCGCAAAGCAGCAGTGGTGGTTTTGGAACGGGCAACCCACTAGACAACCTCAACCCTAATGACATTCAGTCCATTGAAGTCCTGAAAGATGCATCAGCCGCAGCCATTTATGGTTCACGAGCATCCAATGGTGTTGTTCTTATTACCACCAAGCGAGGAGGACAGGGCAAAGCTAAAATCAACCTGAATGTCAACTATGGTTTCAATGAAACGGCTAAGAAACTTGATGTACTCTCCGCAGAAGAATGGGTGGAAAGAGCCCAGGAAATGATCGATTACGCTTGGGTGAATTCTGGTGAAGGCCGCACCGCCGACCAAACTTCCGCTGAACGCCAAGCCATTCTTGGTGCTTTCAACAGTAACTTGATTAAAGATGACCGTTGGGATTTGCCTGGTCACCCAGGACTTACCTATATCGACTGGCAAGATGAAATGTTCCGTAGAGGAGCAATGCAGAACTACAGTTTATCCGCCCAAGGTGGAAACGAGTATGTACGTTACTTCGTCTCCGGTGATTATCTCGACTCGGAAGGTATTGCCATCGGCGTTGGTTACAAGCAATATTCCGCAAGGGCCAACCTGGAAGTGACGGCTAGTGATCGCCTGACTTTAGGTGTAAACATTGCCCCCTCTTACTCTATTGCCAGTGATCCTGGTGTGGAGGGCAAGGACCAGCAAATGCACATTGCTGCTGGTATGGCGCCTGTTGTTGAAGACTCGGTAGGTCTTGACGCAAACATTGGTGACAACGGCATTTACACCTGGGGCAACTCCCGCTCAAGCCCGGTAAGAGTAATTGAAAACTCCATCGGCGATTCCAAAATCTTCCGTACGCTGGGTACCGTTTACGCACAGTACAAAGTGGCACAAGGTGTTAGTTTCCGCACTTCTTTCAACCTTGACAATGCGGATCAAAACTACAAAGCATATACCCCCGCTTTCGTTACTCGTAACCGTACCGCAGGTGGTAGCTACTCAGGGTACCGCAGACAAACTTTTGTGAACGAAAACACCTTGTCTTTAGACAAAACGCTTGGTGGCATACACAACTTATCAGCAGTAGTGGGTACCTCCTACAACATGTCTAAGTTCGACAATTTTGCGATTCGTGTAGCAGGAGGCTTCAACTCCGATGTGATTACGACCTTGAATGCAGCTAACATCAACGCCTCAAGTACGTTTACCCAAGAAACCGCAAATACTTTGGTGTCGGTATTTGGGCGGGTTCAGTACAACTTGAAAGACAAATACCTTTTGTCAGGTTCATTGCGTCGTGATGGATCTTCTCGTTTCGGTCCTGATACCAAGTGGGGGGTCTTCCCATCGGTATCTGCTGGATGGAGAATTTCTGAGGAAGACTTCATGCAAAACCTGGGTTCCGTTAGTAGTTTGAAAATTCGTGGTAGCTGGGGGATTTCCGGAAACAATGGTATTGGTGATTACTCTCACGTCTCTATCCTTGGTTTCGACAATTACTCTTTCAATGGCTCGCTGGCCGCTGGTCAGGTGCCTACCAACTTTGCCAACTCAGGTTTGAGCTGGGAAAAATCAGAGACCATTAATGTGGGTTTTGATCTAGGCTTATTCGAAAACCGCATTTTCACTTCTTTCGACTACTATACCAAGCGTAATTCTGACCTGCTATTGAACATCCCTATTCCAACTGCGGTAGGTTTCTCTTCCGCACTTACCAACATTGGTGAAGTACTGAATAAAGGGTGGGAAGTTGAATTGACTACGCGTAACCTTACGGGTGGATTTAGTTGGAATACCAGTATTAACTTCAGCCACAATGAGAATGAAGTCGTACAGCTTGGTCCTGAAAATACACCCATCCTAGGTGGTGCATTCGATATTAACCACAATATTCTGATGGTAGGTCAGCCAATGTACAGCCTCTATGTTGTACAGCAGGATGGCATCCTTACGCAAGCTGATATTGAAGCCGGAGCTGCCTTATACGGCAACCAAGTAGAAGGCGACCCTCGCTATGTAGATGCTGATGGCGACGGTGTAATCACGCCTAACGACCGCGTGCTTTCCGGACACCCTAACCCCGACTATATCTGGGGAATCACCAATTCTTTCAGCTACAAAGGTTTCGACCTGAGTGTACTGGTACAAGGACAGTGGGGAGGAAAAATTTATTCTACTTTTGGTCGGGGTCTCGACCGTACAGGAATGGGTTTTTCAGAAAACACCCTGGGCTTTCACCGCGATCGCTGGCGTTCACCAGAAGATCCAGGTGCAGGCTTGCGCGGAAAAGCCAACTCTTCTTTCGGTCGGATCAAAAACACCGATTGGTTGTACGCTAGCGACTACTGGCGGGTACGTAACATTACCTTGGGATACAACCTTGGAGATGTTATCGATATGAAAGGGATTAGTGCTGCTCGCATCTACGTGAACATTGAAAACTATTTCGGTAAGGATAAATACGCCGGAGGCTACAACCCGGAGGCCGTTAACGACAATGGCGATGATTATGGTGCATTCCCGCTTGCCAAATCAATTGTCTTTGGCGCTAATCTTACCTTCTAAACATTAGTATTTTGATACTGAAAACGAAAAGTTCATTTAATATGAAAAAGATATTTCTCCTAATTTTTGTAGCCTCTTTTCTAGTTGCTTGTGAAGACGATCTGGACTTGGCTCCGATCTCACAAGTAGGTAGCAATGGTTTCTTTACCAATGCAGGTGATTTTACCCAGGCCGTGAATGGCATTTACGCCAGCCTTGGAGTAACCGGCAATATGGACTATCCAAGCCTTTACGTCATTCTCGATGAATCACGTTCAGATAATATATACTGCCCCGGACAATCCGGTGTTCGTGATTGGAATGCCACCAATAATTTCTTGGCGACAATTGCTACCCTTGCCACCGTGGAGACGGCTTGGAATGTAGCTTTCAATGGCATCATGCGCGCCAACACAGTTCTTGATCAATTGCAAGCCAATGGTGGCGCGATTGGAGATGCTACCCTCGCCACTCAGTTTGAGGCAGAGGCAAAGTTCTTACGGGCTTTCTTCTATTTTGATCTCGTCAAGTGGTACGGGAAAGTCCCCTTGTTCGAAACTTTTGTAACGCCGGATGAAGCCCTGCAAATCCCTCGTGCTGAAGTGGCAGACGTGTACAACCTGATTATTTCTGATCTGGATTTTGCCATTAGCAATCTTCCTGATGTTCAAACTGGTGCTAATCGCGGACGTGCATCGGCTCTGGCGGCAAAAGGTATCCTGGCACGGGTATACCTCACTCGTTCAGGCCCACAGCTACACCCTGACGGGCCTTGCCTTGCTTCCAATGAGTACGATAAAGCAGCATTGCTACTTGATGACATTATAGGTAGTAATCAATATGCTATGCTGGATGATTTCGGTGCTATTTTCGATTACGACAATGAAGGTAACGCTGAGATTGTTTGGGACATGCAATTCATCGGCGGTAGCGTTGGTGCTGGTGGCTACTACCCTACCGAATACTACGATGAAGGATGGGCACGCATCAATCTGCCTTTCCCTGGGGGTAACCCCGGAGACGGTTCTAAGCGTATTTCTGAAGACCTCATCAACGATTATGAGGCTGGTGACTTGCGCTTTGATGAAACTTTCCTGGTAGATTATGTGGATGAAAACGGGGTAACCGTTGATGCACAGTTCTTCAATAAGTTCATGGACGTAAGTAAGGCTGGTGGTGATCGTTTCAACTGGTCACTGAACTATCCGGTATTACGCTATACTGACGTCTTGTTACTTCGTGCAGAATGTACTTTGCAAGGAGCACCTGGTTCTCAAACCGAAGTTGACGCAGCGGTGAATGCTGTACGCCAGCGTGCAGGTCTAGGTGATGTTTCAAACGTTACCCTTGATATGCTTTTGGATGAGCGCCGTCGGGAGTTCGCCGGAGAGAACCTTCGCTGGGACGACCTCGTACGCACCGGTAAAGTAGTAGACGTGATGAATAGTTTCATCGCTTCCGATGACGACGACAATAAGATGCAAACCGTTACTTCTGACTTCGTGATTTACCCAATTCCACAAAAGCAATTGGATGTGAAGCTTGGTTTGTACCAACAGAATCCAGGATACTAGTGAGTGTATATACCGTAAGACCCCAACCTTATGGTTGGGGCCTTACGCTTTTCTTCAATGCGTTTCCAAAAATATTCCGCTACCGTAATTCACATCTTTTACAACTTATGCGTCGCAATGCATTTAAAATGAAACTCAAACCGGGTTTCGCCCAAGCGTACAAACAACGACACGATGAAATTTTCCCCGAACTAAGATCCTTTCTTCTCGACTGTGGAATCCTCGACTATTCCATCTATCTCGACGAAACAACAATGGATCTTTATGCCTATCAGGTACTCAGCGACGATTTTGACGAAAGCAAGATTCCAGCCTCACCGATTGTCAAAAAGTGGTGGGCTTTTATGGCCGATATTATGGAAACCAATGATGACCATTCCCCCGTAGTAAGGCCCCTGCAGGAAGTCTTCCACTTGTAAGAAGGATCAGGGTATGGTTACCCACATTAAGTCACCAAAAAGTACTGTGCATGAAAATTCCTCGCTTACCCCTGTTAAGCCTGCTCTTCATTCTGCGTGTTTTTTGCTGTTCTCTAAGTGCAGCCATTCTCCTTCCTGATGTCCTTGCGGATAACATGGTATTGCAACGCCAGCAAAAGGTACCTGTCTGGGGTTGGGCAAGCCCTGGTGAAAGTATTGAAGTAACTTTCCACGATCAAATTCACCAGACGGAGGCGGATACGGAAGGGAAATGGATGATCTACTTACGGCCAATGAGTGCTTCTGCCACTCCTTCGTCTCTTACCATAAGCGGCGAAAATACCATTACCCTAAAAAATATTTTGGTCGGCGAAGTATGGCTTTGTACCGGCCAGTCCAACATGCAATGGCGACTATTAGAGTCTGCTGGTGGCGAGGAAGCCATCGCTAAGGCTAATTATCCCGATATCCGGCTGTTCAACGTAAGTCGTGAAGTAGGTTTTAAACATCAAGAGGGACGGCTAGCGACCTGGGAGTTATGTTCTCCGGAAACAGTGCCCTCCTTTTCCGGGGTAGGCTATTTCTTTGGTTTGGATCTATACCGTTTGTCAGGAGTTCCCGTCGGGCTCATCAATTCTTCCTACGGAGGGTCACAAGCGGAGGCCTGGACACCACGGGAATTCTTGGCCGCATCAGAAGAGCTTGCTCCCTGCATCGCCAGAGAAGACATCTGGGCAGCAGAACGCCCTCAGGTACAAGCCAAATACGACGAAGACATCGCCAATTGGAAAAAAGCGGTCGCTAAGGCGAAGGCCGAAGGCAGCAAACTTCCTAATCAACCCCGCTCCCCTGATGCTTTAAGAGATTACCGTATAGCAGGGTCTATTTACGAAAACATGATAGCACCGCTCATCCCCTACGCTATCCGCGGCACCATCTGGTACCAGGGAGAATCCAACGAAGAACGAGCCGAACAATACGAACTATTACTAACCACCATGATAGCGTCCTGGCGCAGCAAATGGGGCCAAGGGGATTTCCCCTTCGGCATCGTACAGCTCCCCAATTTTAGAGCCACCTCGGATGTTCCTCAAGACCTGGCCTGGAGTCACTTAAGAGACCGGCAACGCAAAGTCGCCGAACAGGTTCCCAACACCGGGCTGATCGTCACCATCGACATTGGTGAGGCGGATGATATTCACCCGACCAATAAGTACGACGTAGGGATGCGGCTATCCCGCTGGGCGCAGCAGGCTGTTTATGGCTACGACCTACTAGCGGGTGGGCCCGTATTTTCGCACGCCAAATTCCGCAAAGGAAAAGCTATCCTTTATTTCGACCAAGTCGGACAGGGCCTGCAAACTACTGACAGTCAAGCACCTCAAGAATTCGTCATCGCTGGTCCCGACCAGCAGTGGCACTGGGCCAATGCTAAAATCAAAGGCCGACGGAAAATTATTGTAGATGCCCAAAAAGTTGAGTTGCCTCAGGCTGTCCGGTATGCTTTTAACAACAATCCGGTTCAGCCCAATTTAACGAACGAAACGGGGGTACCAGCCTCTCCCTTTCGCACCGATACCTGGCTGGGGCCTACCCACGGCAAGCGCTAATTTGAGTTAGTCACCGATCTTTTATTTTTAAAAAACATCCTTATGCGATACTCCTTCAGTAGTCTGATCATCTTTATTGTCTTATTCTCCCTCTGCTCCTGCAAAACGGCAGTACCTGTTTTAGAAACAGGAGGTAGCAACCCCATGCCAGAGGAATGGGTAGATCAAACAACGGGCCATCGCATGCAACGATTAACGGCTGCTGACGACACCCGCAGCTTCTATTTCCACAATGATCCTTTCCTGAAAAGCACTGATGGAAAAACCGATTTAATGGTCTATTACGGCAAAGTAGAAGACGTTAGCCAGTTGTTTACCATCAATTTGCAAACCCGTAAAATAGAACAATTGACGACCTCCCCCGGCAGAAAAGGTGGTGAAATCTTGGGTAAAAAAAGGCGTGAGGTTTTCTACCAAACACAGGACACCGTCTTTGCCACCCATATAGATACCAAGGAGACCCGTGCCGTTTTTGTTTTCCCTGATGATTTTAAAGCTCACATCACCACGCTGAATGCTGACGAAACCAAGTTAGCGGGCACCTGGGCTTCCCCCGAAAAGGATACCATTCTGATGAATTACCCCAGCAAGAGCGAGTTCTTTGATCGAATTTTTGATGCTAATCTATTGCACAAGCTTTTTTATATCGACCTTGAAACGGGAGCACTGCAAACCATTCACGAAGAAAACACCTGGCTCGGACACATCCAGTTTTCAACGACCGACCCTGATATGCTCATGTTTTGCCACGAAGGTCCCTGGCACAAAGTAGACCGCATCTGGAATATCAATCTTGCCAGCAATGTAGTCACGAAAATTCACGAACGCACCGTCGACCGGGAGATTGCCGGCCACGAATTTTGGAGTTGGGATGGGAAGACCATCTGGTACGACCTACAGATCCCTCGCGGGGAGACGTTCTATCTCGCTGCCTACGACCTTGAGTCGGCGACGATGAAGAAATACCAAATGGACCGCAATGAATGGTCCATCCACTTTAATATCGCTCCCGACCAGCAGCTTTTTTGCGGTGATGGAGGAGACCCCTCCCAAGTAGCCAAGGCCGAAGATGGCATGTATATTTACCTCTTCACCCCCAAGGATGATCAGCTTCAATCACAGCGCTTGGTCAATATGCAACACCACAATTACAAGCTGGAGCCCAATGTCCATTTTTCACCAGATGGTGAGTGGATTATCTTTAGAGCTAACTTTGAAGGGACGAGTCACATTTATGCGGTAGAGGTAAAGCCCTATCAATAATCCAGAAAGAATGAATCATTATTTACCATCCTTCGTCTATTTAGTAGGCCTTTGCAGCCTCCTGCTCACGTCCTGTGGCGACAATATTCCCACAAGCTCCCTCTCTCAACAGCCCGCTTGGCCGGAAATCACCAGCGACACCAAAGTCTGGACCCGCTGGTGGTGGCACGGTAGCGCCGTCACAAAAGAAGGCATCACTTCCGAAATGGAAACACTTCAGGAGGCCGGTTTTGGGGGGCTGGAACTCACCCCCATCTTTGGCGTCATCGGGGAGGAAGAAGATTTTGTAGCGTACCTCTCCCCTCGCTGGATGGAGCTACTGGACCATACGCTGGCAGAAGCTCAGCGACTAGGTATGCAAATAGACATGGCCACCGGCACTGGCTGGCCGTTTGGTGGCCCTTGGGTAACACCGGAGGATGCTTGTAAGTATTTGGCGCACAAAACGTACACCTTATCAGCTGGCGAGCAGCTTAAGGAAAAAGTAGTCTATACCCAAGAACCTATCTTCCGCCGCATCAATAACGGAGCTCTCCTCTTGCATCAGGCTTCGGAAGCATCGGGAATTCCCTATGCGGAGTTGGATCCCAAAAAAGTATTCCAGGAAGCCCGGAAAATCACGCTCGAAGACATTAAACAACCCATTTCGGCCAACGAAGACCTCCAAATGCTGGCACTAGATCAGATACGCTTCGCAGAGGATCTGCCATTGCTTACCCTGATGGCCTACAGTGACCAGGGGCAAGTCATTGACCTTACGGAAAACGTTTCCGCCAACGGCACACTCAACTGGACAGCTCCCCTAGGACAGTGGACACTCTACGCCCTCTTTACTGGTCAACACGGCAAAATGGTGGAGCGTGCTGCGCCCGGTGGAGAAGGCAACGTGATTGATCACTTCTCCAAAGATGCCATCAATCACTACTTGCAACGTTTTAATACTGCTTTTGAGGGGCATGACGTCAGTTTGTTACGTGCATTTTTTAATGATAGCTACGAAGTTGATGACGCGCGTGGACAAGCCAATTTTACGCCTTCTTTCTTTGCCGCTTTCGCGGAAAAACGGGGCTATAACCTCCGGGAACATTTACCTGCACTTTTTGGTCAGAGTTCCCCCGAAGAAAATGCGCGTATCCTATCCGATTTTCGGGAAACCTTCTCTGATCTAATTCTGGAAACCTTCACCCAGGAATGGAATGCCTGGGCGGATGATCAAAAGGCCATGGTCAGGAACCAAGCGCACGGCTCGCCCGCCAATATTCTTGACCTCTATGCAGCTTCCGACATTCCGGAAGCAGAAGGTACGGAGCGCTTGCGGATCAAGTTTGCCAGCTCCGCAGCTCACGTTACCGGACAGCCTTTGGTAGCTGCCGAGGCTGCGACCTGGCTGGATGAGCACTTCGTTGCCAATTGGGCCAACCTCAAAGAAAACCTTGACCGCTACCTGGTGAATGGGGTTAATCATTTGGTTTACCACGGCAATACTTACTCACCTAAGGACGATGCTTTTCCCGGTAGGTTATTCTATGCGGCTTTCCACGCCAACTCCCGCAACCCCATGTGGAAAGACCTCCGGGCGGTAAACGAATACGTCACACGCACCCAATCTTTCCTCCAGCAAGGCACCAGTGCAAATGATATTTTGCTCTATTTTCCTATCTATGATCGTTTTGCAACCACCACCGAAGAACTGCTACAACACTTTGATGGTCACGGCCCCCACCTCGACGAGACTGCCGTAGCAGAGATTGGAGAACAGCTGCTGGACGCTGGCTACACTTTCGATTTCATCTCTGATAAGCAATTACAAAAAAGCACCTTCAACGGAGCTATCCATACCGAAGGCGGCAGTTACAAGACGATTATCGTTCCCGCTACACAGTATATTCCAGTGGCCACCTTTGCTACGCTGATGGAGCTCGCGAAGTCTGGTGCGACGATTATCTTCCAGGAAGAATTGCCCGTATCCGTTCCCGGCTGGGGAGATTTACAGCAACGCCAGGAGGCGTTAAACACTATGAAAAACGATTTGACTTTTAACGCTGTAAACGGACAGTCTGCCGCCAAGGTAGGAACGGGGCAATTCATCCTTGCCAGCCAGTGGGAACAAGCACTTGCCAGCACAGGTATCCAGGCGGAAGCCATGGTAAAGCAAGGCTTGGCGTTCTCCCGTCGGAATTACCAGGATGGACAACTTTACTTTATTACCAATTGGACGGATGCCACTGTAGATAATTGGGTCTCGCTGGCTGCTGTTGGAGCTACTGCCGTGCTCTTTGACCCCATGACGGGCGCGCAAGGTACAGCGCAAACGAAGCCATCCGAAGCTGGGACAACCGATGTAATGTTGCAGCTTGCTCCGGGCAGCTCCCTCCTCGTTTGGGTCAGCCCGAATGATGTGGAAGGGAATGATTGGCCTTACTACCAAAAGACAGCAACCGAAATGGTACTTGCAGGCCCTTGGAGTGTGGAGTTTCTGCAAGGAGGCCCCACCTTACCCGCTAAGCTGAATTTACCCCAAGTCGCACCATGGAACGAGCAACCGGAGGAAGCTTACCACTTCTTCTCGGGCACTGGTCGTTATCAAACCACTTTTGAGCGTCCTTCGGGTACTGGTGAAGCTTATCTGCTGGATTTAGGAAAGGTTTATGAAACGGCCAGTATACAACTGAATGGCAGGCAACTAGCAACACTCGTTGGGCCAACCTACCAGTTGCTTATCCCTGCCGTTCAATTGCAGCAGGAAAATACCCTGACGATTGATGTCTCTAATCGCCTGATCAACCGGATCATCAAAATGGATCGCGACAAATTACCGTGGAAGAAGTTTTACAACACCAACATTCCTCCACGCTTACGCGAAAACGCAGGGCCACTCGGTATCTTCGATGCTGCCAAGTGGGAACCTGTGGCCTCTGGGCTAGCTGGACCGGTAACCTTGACAAGCTTGGAGAAAAAATAACCATGGACTTCCCATTTTAATCACATAAATTTTAAACCGCCATCTTGTTGACCTCCTCTCCTATTGTACGCTTATTGCTACTTGTTCTAACGGTTGTGTGCTGGCTAGAAGGGAACACCCAACAATCAGCACCAGCGTTTTGGCATGGTATTGAACGGTCGTTGCGCTACACGCCGGAAGGGGAAGCCTTTGTGATAAACAATGGCGAACGCCGCTTTAATCGCGCATTATACGGAGGTTACAGCGGCTTTCGCGTAGAAGCGGGTGACCTACCCGAATTTGCCTTGTACCGCCCCCGTTTGGCAGGTACCCTCCGCTTGGGGTTACTCACCGAAAACGGAAGCAAGTGGTTGATAGATGCGGTGCGGATCAAGGCCACCTACGATCCGGGGCAAATGCGCTACGAAGTGAAGGATGAATTATTAGGCACCACTACCCTATTGGTGGAGGTTCTTGCGCTCCACCAACAGGAAGGTTTAATTTTCCGTTTTCGGAGCGAGCAACCCTTAAAGCAAGTCAAATTGCTACTGGCTTTTGGAGGTGCTTCGGATGAACGCTTTAGTCGGGAAGGAGATATTGGCGCGGACCCCGAGTCGGTTTTCTATTTGGAACCAGATCATTGTGTGGGAAATACTTACGCACTGTCTGGCAATTCTTTTGAGCTTGATTATCCGGCCCAAAAGTGGGAAGGCTCCGATAGTATTAAGTCCTTGAGTGGTATTTTTCCTCCGGCATCCAATTTGCGACTAGCTGACGCCAGTTACCAAGACACTCCCTTACAATTGGTACAATCCGCAGCAGCGGAGCATCCTTTGGTCACAGGACAGCCAGTGCTGGGAGGGGATTGGCAATATGGTCTAATTCTTTGTTCTGCGGGTACTTCGCTTAACTATTCCGATTTGCCAGCGCTTTTTCAAGAAGCCGATGATCAGCGAAAAGCGATTGCTCAACGGGTGCACATTCAAACACCAGATCCTTACATCAACACGCTTGGTGGCGCCCTCGCTATCGCCTCCGATGCGATATGGGAAGAACCCGCCTACCATCACGGAGCCATTGCCTGGCGTCAGCAATTGGTGGGCTGGCGGGGAGCTTACGTCGCTGATCCTTTGGGTTGGCACCAACGCGCCCGCACGCACTTCGGAGCTTACGCCAAATCACAGCTCACGGCTCCGGCAAGCGGGCCAGTCACTCCTGATAGCTCGCGCAATCTGGCTCGCCAGGTGGAAGAAATCGGAACGGCTATTTTCACCGAAGGATACATATCGCGCTATCCAGGAGGAGAACGCCTAAGGGCCCATCATTACGACATGAACCAAGTGTACATCGATGCCCTTTTTCGGCATTTTGCCTGGACAGGCGACCTCGAATTTGCGCGAGAAATGTGGCCGCTGATCAAGCGTCATCTGGCTTGGGAGAAACGTTGCTTCGATACCGACGGCGACGCCCTTTACGATGCTTATTGCAGCATCTGGGCCAGTGATGCCGTACAGTACAGTGGCGGCGGCGTTACCCACGCTTCTTCCTATCACTACTATGCGAATACGCAAGCCGCAAAGCTGGCAGAATTAATAGGCGAAGATCCAATTCCTTATCAAAAAGAGGCTAGCCGCATAAAAACTGCCCTGAACGAAAAGCTATGGCTAGCAGACAAAGGTTGCTTTGCCGAATACCAAGATTTACTGGGGCTGCAACTGTTGCACGATGCTCCCGCCTTGTGGACGGTGTATCACGCGATGGACAGTGAGGTGCCGGAACCACTGCAAGCCCACCAAATGCTAGATTATGTACAAAGGGAAATCCCCCGAATTCCGATCCACGCCCATGGATTAGTGGATACGAATTTGTACACGGTTTCCACGACCAACTGGTTGCCCTACACCTGGTCGGTCAACAATGTGGCACTGGCGGAGGTGATGCATACCTCACTGGCCTTCTGGCAGGGTGGCCGCTCCGAAGAAGCTTTCTTGCTGTGGAAAAGTGCGCTCATGGAGAGCATGTACCTGGGAGCATCGCCCGGTTCTATCCAGCAATTATCTTTCTATGATGCCAAACGCGGCGAACTCTACCGCGATTTTGCCGATCCGATTGGCATGACTGCTCGCTCGCTGGTGGAAGGTTTGTTCGGCATCCGGCCAAACCTCCTGAACGGCACGCTCACCATTACACCAGGTTTCCCACAAGATTGGGAACAAGCGGCTATTGAACTCCCTGATCTGGCTTTTGCTTATGAACGAAACCATACGTCGGACTTTTATAGAATCGACGCCAAGATCGAAACTCCTCTGAAGTTGCAATTTCAGATTACACCACGTCGCCAAATAGAAGAGGTTTTAGTGAATGGCCTAGGCACACCCTGGCAGGTAATTCCTCAGCACGTGGGCAACCCATTTGTAAAAATCGAGGTAGATCAGCAGCAGCAGTTCGATATAGAGATTCGCTATCAAGCATCGTCGTGGGAAACCATTGCGATCGAAGAACAAGCAATTGCCGGACAAGCATTTTCGCTTTCTACCCAAGGGCTAAATATCCTGCAAATAGCAGATCCGCAAAGCCTTTGGGACAATATTACCCATCAAAAGAACACCTTGTCAGGAACACTCGCTGATAAAACGGGTGAACACACCTTTTTCATCCAGGTAGAGCAAGATGAGACCCAGTGGTGGGTGCCCATTCCCTTGACGATCTTGCCGCAAATTGCGCTTGCTAGCGAAAAAACAACTACAAGGGACAGCAGTTATTGGCAGGTAAGCAACAATACCGGACAAACGCAGCACCTAATGATTTATCAAGGTCCGGGCACCTCTAAGCGCTTGGCTGAATTCACGCTGCCAGCGGGCGAAAAACGGCAGTTGGTTTATCCAAAGGCGCACTGGTCTACCGGAACCCAGCAACTGCATCTGATCACGAGAAGTGGATTGACCGCAGCCGCTCAAACCATTGACTGGGAAGGAAAGATGCCCACGAGCACCCATTTCGACCAGCTTGATCTTGGTGCGCATTTCAACGCTTCCGTTAATACTATTTTTGCGCCGCAATATTGGAGTCCACGTCCCACAGGACCTACCGTTCAGTTACCCGTTACCGGTATTGGCAATTGGTGTTATCCTAATGTCGTAGCGGAAATCGATGATCGTGGCCTCCGTGCACTGGCGGGTGATGACCAAATGGTTGAACTTCCCCAAGGCATTCCTTTTGCGGTAAGCAACCAAAAGGAGCCAGACAATATTCTCTTCACCTCGCAATGGGATCGTTTCCCAACGGAAATCAAGATTCCCTTAAGGGGAAAAGCGGAGCATCTGTACCTACTCATGGCCGGATCGACCAACCCCATGCAAAGTCGTATGGACAATGGCGTGGTGGAAGTCACTTACCAGGACGGTAGCCAAAGTACCTTAGCGCTCCGCAATCCCGACAATTGGGTACCCATTGAGCAAGATTACTATTTCGACGGCTATGCCTTTCATTCCGACCAGCCACCTCCGCCACGTATTCACCTGAAAACGGGCCTTATGCCCAAGGATTTCGAGGATTATTTTACGATCAAAGGGTTTACCGATACGGCGATTGAGGGGGGAGCAGCAACGGTATTGGACCTGCCATTGGATCCTGATAAAACACTAAAAACACTCACTATTCGGACCCTCACCAACGATGTTATTATTGGCTTGATGGCCGCCACTTTAAAACGAAAAGACTAATATGAAGTACCTCCTACTGAGTGTTTGGGTAGCCTTGCTTGTCATTAACTATGGCCCGGTTTTACCCAAAAAATCCTCGATTGATCGTTTGGCCTTGGTGACCAGGAACAATCCTCGCCTAACGAGCATGGATACCCTGGGTAGTCTTACGGTAGGTAATGGTCGCTTCGCTTTCACCGTAGATGCAACCGGCCTGCAAAGTTTCCCTGAGTATTACGACCATGGCATCTCTCTCGGCACCCAATCCGAATGGGGCTGGCACAGTTTTTCAAACACGGGAAACTACATTTTGAAAGACGTTTTGGTAGATTATGAAACTTGTAATGATCATTCCTATCCCATTGCGATCCAGCACAAAGAAGGGCGCGCAAAAGCGGCGGCAGATTGGCTACGCATGAATCCCCAGCGCTTGCACCTGGGCCTGATCGGTCTGGAATTCAAAGATGCAAATGGCGGGGTGCTGGACCAAAGTGCCATTAAGAATATTGATCAAGAACTTAACCTTTGGACGGGGGCAATCCACAGCAAATACACCATTGATAACCAGCCTGTAGAAGTGACCCTCTACGCTCATCCGGAGGAGGATGCTATTGCGTTCAAAATCACCTCGCCTCTCATCGAAGCTGGGCGTCTCAGCGTCACATATCGTTTTCCCAATGCCAAGCGCTGCCACGTTTGCCCTGCTTACGACTGGGATACCGAGGAGGAGCATCAGACAAAAATCATCCAGCAAGACCAGCATAATTTCCGCGTTGAACGAACGCTGGATAGCACCCGTTTCTTTGTTGCGGCAAGCTGGCAGGAAGATGCAGTAATGGAACAGACCGGGGCACACGCGTTTGCCCTCAGGCCTCATCCACAAGCCAAATCGCTTACGGGAAGTGTACGTTTTGAGTCTAAGGCCGATGCATCGACTTTACCCAATTACCAACGAACACTCAAAAAAAGCACCAAAGCCTGGAAGGCCTTCTGGCAAGAAGGAGGAGCCATCGATTTCTCGGCCTGCACCGATGCCCGGGCACCGGAGTTAGAGCGGCGCGTCGTACTCTCTCAATACCTTACCCGCGTTCAGTGTACCGGACAGTATCCTCCGCAGGAGACGGGGCTGACGATGAATAGTTGGTACGGCAAGTTTCATTTGGAGATGCACTGGTGGCACGGCGTTCATTTCGCTTTATGGAACCGGCTTCCGCTCTTGGAAGAATCGCTACCCTGGTACCAGGATGCCCTGCCCAATGCCCGATCTACTGCTAAACGGCAGGGGTTTGCGGGCGTTCGTTGGCAAAAAATGACGAGCCCGGAAGCGCTCAGTAGCCCTTCTAGCGTAGGTGAATTCCTGGTTTGGCAGCAGCCCCATCCCATCTATTTTGCGGAATTGGTTTATCGTCAAAAGCCTACACAGGAAACTTTGGAAAAGTACCAGGAGATTATATTTGAAACAGCCGATTTCATGGCTGACTTTGCTCAACTCAGTAAAACCGATGGCAAGTATCACCTTTGTGCTCCGATCATACCCGCCCAGGAGATTTTTCACGCCACGGAAACCAACGATCCTCCGTTTGAAGTGGCCTACTGGCATTACGCGCTTGGCGTAGCACAACAGTGGCGCCTCCGTTTGGGATTGGAACCTAACCCAGAATGGCAGGAGGTGTTGGATGGACTCGCTCCCCTCCCCCAACATGATGGCTTGTACCTCCCTTGTGCAGGAGCTACTGAGGCTTACACCGATGATGAAAATCGCAGAGACCACCCCATTGTCACCGGTGTCCTGGGCATGTTGCCCGCCGGCCCGCACGTAGATCCCGCCATCATGGGAGCTACTTTCGACGAAATCATGGATAACTGGCAATGGGAAACGACCTGGGGTTGGGATTACCCTATGCTAGCGATGTCGGCAGCTCGTTTGGGAAAACAAGATCAAGCCATTGAAGCCTTGTTTTTGGCTGCGAATAAGAATACCTACCTCTTAAATGGACATAATTACCAGGACGAAAGGCTACGTCTCTATCTACCCGGTAACGGTGGTTTACTCACGGCCGTAGCCATGATGGCTGCGGGTTGGGACGGAGCACCAGACATTGCCCACCCAGGCTTCCCGCAAGATGGCACCTGGAATATCCGTTGGGAAAACTTACAGCGGATGCCCTAAACGCATTATTTGCAATACTATCATGAAAACAAAGCTATTATGAAATATCTCACACTTCTGCTTTTTACCTTGCTGCTGGGAGCATGTCGCACGACAGCCAAGCTTCCAGAAACCGACCGTATTCTGGCTGATTTGCGTTTAGCCAATTCCTACTTTATGGAAAAATGGCCGGACACCGGTAAACGCATCGTCACCAATAAATCACGTGCTAGTAATATCTGGACCCGTGCCGTTTATTACGAAGGCTTAATGGCATTGCACCGGCTCGATCCCCAGCCCGCCTACTATGATTACGCCGTTGACTGGGCGACCTTCCACAATTGGGACCTGCGGGATGGCGACACCTATACGCGTAACGCAGATAATCAATGTGCCGGGCAAACCTACATTGAGCTGTACCAAATCGATCCACAACCCGAACGGATCAAATCCATCAAAGCTTCCATTGACAGCATGATGAATACCGATAAGATTGATGACTGGAACTGGATTGATGCCATTCAGATGGGGATGCCCATCTTTGCTCAACTAGGCGTTTTGTACGATGATCCTGCCTACTTTGAACGCATGTACCAGATGTATAGCTTTGCTAAGAACGAGCACGGTGACAATGGTCTATACAATCCCGCCGATCACCTTTGGTGGCGAGATGCTGACTTTGACCCACCTTACACCGAACCCAACGGCGAAGATGCTTACTGGTCGCGGGGAAATGGCTGGGTAGTTATGGCCCTGGCCCGGGTATTGGAATTGATCCCGGAAGACGAGCCCCACCGTGCGGAATACGTCCAGGATTTCAAAGATATGATGGCAGCCCTCCTTAAAGTACAGCGAGAGGATGGTTTCTGGAACGTAAGTCTACACGATCCTACTCACTTTGGTGGCAAAGAAACTTCAGGTACCGCCATGTTTGTTTACGGCATGGCCTGGGGCGTCAATAACAATATCTTAGATCGCAAAACCTACGTACCAGCACTGACCAAAGGCTGGAATGCCATCACCAAAGACGCTTTGCACGACAACGGTTTCCTAGGTTATTTACAAAGTACGGGCAAAGAACCCAAAGACGGGCAACCTCTCAGCTACGATAAGATTCCTGACTTTGAAGACTACGGTCTGGGGGCTTTCCTCCTGGCGGGTACCGAAGTTTATAAGCTGGCTAATTGATCGAATTAAAGAATCTAAAAAATACACTTCATGAATATTCAAGCCAAATCACTAACGAAGCTCTTATTGGGAGATTCAATTCGGACAATTTTCCGAAGGTCTTACACCAAGCCATTCCTCGGACTCATTACATTTTTAGCCATCAGCCTGAGTGCTTGTACTCCGCCAGCGGAAGAAACTGCTGCGGTAAAGGTCACCATTGACGAAGCGGGCTACCCTGTGGTTACCATAGAGAACGCTGGCGGTGCGCCCGTAGTCATGCAAGCCGTTTCAGCGACCATTGGCAGTATCGGCTTTGATCGGGGCGGACAACAAACCTGGGTAACCGGCGCCCCGGAAACCACCAAAAAAGAAGACGGAAAAACGGTTTACCAATGGACTACCGACAGCGGTAAGGTATCCTTGACCGTTGAACCCGCCGAAGGAGATGACCTACTCGTTCACCTCGCCATCGACAGCAAATCCGAGGAACATCACCAATGGCTGATCAACCTGGCGGCGAGTCAGGAAGAATACTTTACGGGTATTTTCGAACGTGTAGTAGATGGTGGTCAGCAAGAATCCTGGAAAGACGGTATCAGCACCGGCATGAACTTGCGGGGAGAACGGGTGGAAATGCACCTCAAACCCACGGTTTCGGCCTACGCTCCTTTCTATATTTCTTCTGCTGGCTATGGCTTCTTTGCGCACGGTACCTGGCCGGGGGTCTTTGATTTTGCGCAAGCAAATCCCAATTCCGTTCAAATCTCGTTTGAAGGGCCAGCCCTAACTTATCAACTCTACCTTGGCAAAGGCGTGAAAGAAATTGTTCAGCAACATGCTTTGGAGACGGGTCCATCCTTGGTTCCTCCAGCATGGGCACTGGGGCCTTGGCGCTGGCGCGATGAGCATTTCAACAAGGATACTTATTACGACGGAACGCCCAAAACAGCTCCCTATAATACGGATGTGGTAGAGGACGTGCTCATGATGAAAGCCTACGATATTCCCTGTACAGCCCACTGGATTGATCGCCCCTGGGGGCCTGGTGTTCGTGGTTTTGATGATTATGATTTTGATTTAGACCGTTTGCCAGAACCAGAAAAGATGATCTCCTGGTTGAACAAAAATGACGTTGAACTCATGCTTTGGATCGGACCCTTCGTGATGGGAGAGATGGCGGATTATGCCGAAGAAAACAACTACGATCTACAAAGTCACCGTTGGAAAGACTCTCGTCAGGTGCTCATGGATTTCACCAATCCAGAAGCGGTGGCCTGGTGGGGCGAAAACGGTCCGGGTAAGCTCGCACGCATGGGCGTAAAAGGCTTTAAATTGGATCGCGCCGACGGAGAAAAACTCCAGGACTCCCTCCACCTGCTAACCCACGCCGGAACGACCTACCGGGAAAACTTCAATGATTATCCCCGCCAATATGTAGAAGCTACTTATAAGGCAGTACAACCCGTACTGGGCGACGATTTTGTCCTCTTTCCACGGGCGCAATACACGGGCAGTGCTAAATTCGGCAGCATGTGGGCTGGTGATACCAATGGCAAACCCGAAGGGCTACGCTCGGCCATCATTGCGATGCAACGTTGTGCCGTGATGGGGTACCCCGTGTGGGGATCAGATATTGGCGGTTACTGGGGCGATTTCTCACAGGAAACCACCAAACGCTGGCTAGGACTGGGCTGCTTCTCACCGATTATGGAAACGGGGCCGACCAACAACACCGGTTTTTGGAATAACCCGGAAGCTCCCGTTTACGATCCTGAGCTGATTGCGACCTGGCGCCTGTACTCCAAGCTGCGGATGAAGCTGGTCCCTTACGTCAGCAAGCTGGCGGAAGAAGCGCGCGCAACGGGTACACCGATCGCTCGTCCATTATTCCTTGAATATCCTGAACAAAAGGAAGCCTGGGAAGATTGGCAGACTTATCTCTTTGGTCCTGATTTGCTGGTTTCCGTGGTTTGGGAATCCGGCAAAACCAGCCATCGTGTTTATTTGCCCGCAGGCGCCCAATGGATAGACGCCTGGGATACCACCAAGGAATACGAAGGCGGGCAGTACATCACCGTGGATGCTCCTGCTTATAAAACGCCTGTCTTCCTGCGGAAGGGTACGGATCTGGAATTGGGTGATTTGAATGCCCTCTACCAGGAATCGCTAAAAATTGCTGCAACTAAGCCCGATCTGGCAGCGATGGAAAGTAAAGAAACCTGGTAATCATGCGAATTACCTATTTACTGTTTTTGGGTAGCCTCTTTCTTCTGACGAGTGTTCAGAAGGAAGAGGCTGATCCACCCAACATCATCTTCATCATGGTTGACGATCTCGGCTATGCAGACTTGGGCTGTTACGGGCAGCAGGTCATCCAGACGCCACGGATCGATGCGCTGGCGGCGGAAGGTATCCGTTTTACGCAGTGCTATGCCGGGTCTACGGTATGTGCGCCCTCGCGCTCAGTCCTGATTACGGGGCAGCATACCGGACACACCACAGTGCGAGGAAACATGGGCATTGGTGGCGTCATTGGGTTGGGAGGCGCTGCCGGGCGTATTCCCTTGCAAGCGCAAGATACGACCATTGCGGAGCTGTTAAAAACCGCTGGCTATACCACCGGCATGATTGGCAAATGGGGCCTGGGTGAACCCGCAACGACGGGCATGCCCGACCAACAAGGGTTCGATTATTTTTACGGCTACCTCAACCAGCGGCGCGCACATACCTATTTTCCAGATTACGTTTGGCGCAACGACCAGCGGGTAGAATTCCCTGAGAATGAGAACTCGCGGCATAATGATTATATTCAAAACCATTTTCTTGCCGAATCCTTAGACTTCATTGAACGACATCATAAGGAGCCGTTTTTTCTCTATCTGCCCTACACTTTACCCCACGACGAGTATGAGATTGACCATCAGGGACGGTTTGCAGATTCTACGCATTGGACGGAGCCTGAACGCACCTACGCAGCAATGGTCGAACGTATGGATCGGGACGTTGGCAGGGTATTGGATCAGTTGGACAAGTACGGCTTAGCAGAAAACACCATGGTCTTCTTCTGTTCCGACAACGGTGCCGCTCAACGCTGGGACGGGCGCTTTGATAGCTCTGGTCCATTGCGTGGCCGCAAACGGGACCTGTACGAAGGCGGTATCAGGGTACCCATGATCGTTCGTTTCCCCGGACAGATAGCCGCTGGATCTAGCAGTGACCTCCCCTGGACTTTTGCTGATGTATTGCCTACCTTATGTGCTATTGCGAACGTCAAACCACCTGTAAACATTGACGGTAGCAACCTCTGGGGACATTTCATGGGGCAAGTCTCCGAGGCTCCTCTCTATGATCGCACCCTTTACTGGGAATTCCACGAAAGGGGCTTCCAGCAAGCAGTTCGTAAAAGCAATTATAAAGCCATCCGTTTAGGGCCAGACCAGGCGTGGGAGCTTTACAATTTGTACAATGATCCTGGGGAAGAGGAGAATATTGCCGAAAAATTCCCGCTCATCACAAAAGAATTGTCCGGAGAAGCGACGAAGGAGCACGTGCCTTCGCATTTCTTTCCGATACTCCGGGAAGGTGTTCGTCGCAAAGTAGTTTTGATTGGAGATTCCACAGTAAAAAACGGCAGCAAAGACGAAGACCTGTGCGGTTGGGGAGAAGTGTTGACTCCCTTTTTTGATACGACGAAAGTCGAAATCATCAACCAGGCCCGTGGTGGACGCAGCAGTAAAACCTACCTCAAAGAAGGCCTCTGGGCCGAAACCCTGGCGATGGTTGGCGAAGGAGATTTCGTGATCATGCAATTCGGCCATAACGACGGTGGGCCTATTTTTACACAAAAAGAACGCGGTTCGCTACTGGGTACGGGTGAAGGTTTTCAAATCGAGAAGCTATCCTCTACGGACCAAGCCGATACTGTTCACACCTACGGCTGGTATTTGCGGCAGTATATCAGAGACACTAAAGCCAAAGGGGCTATACCCATCGTATGTTCCATGGTACCTCGCAATCGCTGGGTCGATGGTGCCGTCGAGCGAACTGCGGATAGCTACGGCGGATGGGCTGCCCAAGTGGCCCGCGAAGAGCAGACGTATTTTATTGATTTGAATGAAAACGTCGCGGCCATTTACGATACCATTGGGGAGGAGCAGTTGTGGAAGCAATATTTCAAGGAAGACCACACACATACCACCTGCTACGGTGCGGAACTCAACGCCAAAAGTGTTGCCTTGGGTTTGCGAGAACTCCCCTATTGTCCGCTGGCCACGTTTTTGAACTTACCTAAATGAGTCCGCTATGAAGACAACACTGCCCATTACATTGCTGGTGCTGCTTTCTCTAGCCTGTCAGCGACAAGCGGATACCGTCTATCTTTTTTCTTTTTTTAAAAACAATGGACAAGACGGTCTCCACCTTGCTTACAGCAGTGATGGGCTGAACTGGACAGCCTTGAACAACAACCAGTCTTATTTGGCACCCACCGTTGGCGAAGCCAAACTGATGCGTGATCCTTGTATCATTCGAGGTGGCGATGGGCGCTTCCACCTGGTTTGGACCGCTGGCTGGAACGAGAAAGGAATCGGCTACGCGCATTCCGATGACTTAGTAAACTGGTCCGAACAACAGTACCTTCCCGTCATGGAACACGAACCAGAAGCACTTAACTGTTGGGCACCAGAGCTGTTTTACGACGAATCCTCTCAAAGGTACCTGATCTATTGGGCGACGACGATTCCCAATCGCTTTCCCGACACGGATTCTACGGGAGACAAGGGTTATAATCACCGTATTTACGCTACTACGACCGAGGATTTTCAAGCATTTTCGCCGACAGAACTGTTCTACGACCAAGGGTTCAATGTAATTGATGCGATGGTCAAAAAGAGCAGCCAGGAATATGTTCTATTCTTGAAAAACGAGGTCAGATATCCGCAACCAGAAAAAAACATCCGTATCGCCCGCAGCCCCCAACTCACTGAAGATTACGGTGATGCTTCCAGCCCGATTACCCCCGAGGGGGTTTGGGTAGAGGGGCCCACTGCGCTACAAATCAAAGATAGCTGGATCGTTTACTACGATCAATATATCGATCACAGGATGGGTGCTGTGCGCTCTCAAGATTTGGTCAACTGGGAGGATATTTCTGATCAAATACATTTCCCGGACGGGACGCGGCACGGCACCGTCTTTACGGTAAGCAAAAAGGAGTTTGAAAAACTAACCAGCGTACGACCATGAAGCGAAGAGATTTTGTCCACTACAGTGCTTTGGCCATTGGCAGCCTTACTTTTGCTGGTTGTAGAACCTGGAAATCGACCGCTAACAGTTATGTAAAACATCCTTTTCGTGATCGTCTGAAGCCCGTGGGTAGGATGCTGGAAACGGAAGGATACTATGTTTGGGGAGGCAGTCCTATTTATGGTGAGGACGGGCGCGTACACCTCTTCTACTCCCGTTGGCCGGAAGAGTACGGCATGGGAGGCTGGATTCACCAATCGGAAATTGCGCACGCGGTGGCCGACCATCCGGAGGCGCCATTTCGCCACCAGGCAACCATCCTGTCACCGAGGGGAGAAGGTTACTGGGATGGGTCCACCTGCCACAATCCGCATATCAAAAAAGTGGACGGCCGCTACGCTTTGTTCTACATGGGCAACTCCAATCGCAAAACCGACACCAAACGGATCGGCTTAGCCCTTTCCGATTCATTGGAAGGTCCCTGGGTACGTCCCGAAGAGCCCCTTTTGGGTGCTGGTGCGCCAGGCGCCTGGGATGACCATTGTACCACAAACCCTTCCTTCGTCCGCCACCCTAACGGGCAGTATTGGTTGTATTATAAATCCTGGAATACTTTTGAATACGAAAATTACACCGACCCCAAGATCAGGGGTAATCGAAAATACGGCCTGGCCATTGCCGACCGATTAGAGGGGCCTTACGTAAAATACGAAGGAAACCCAGTGCTGAACTATTCAGACCGAGGCAACAATACCCAAGCTGAAGACGGTTTTGTTTGGCAGGAAGATGGGCTTTTTCACATGCTCCTGCGGGACATGGGATTCTTTAATCATCAATATGGCTTGCACTTGACTTCTCCTGATGGGCTTCACTGGTCGGCGCCGGAGATTGCTTATTACGATACAGACCACTATTTCGTCCAGCCTCCAAAGCCCAAGCATCTTTCTAAATATGGTCGCTTTGAACGTCCACAAATTCTGTTCAAAGACGAGCGTCCAGACTATCTTTTTTTGGCCAGTCAGGGTGGTCAATTTATGACTTCCAGCGGTTTTGTTTTTCAGTTAGATGAATGCTACTTTTAAAATGCTCTGAAATCAAACCACAGCTTCATACTTATTCCCTCATCTCCACTTTTGATGCGGATACTCGTAGGCTGACTTTTAGGTCCGTGATGAGGAATGTCTTTGAAAGACCGCATCGCTGGAATTTCGTACATAAAGGAAAGGTTACCTGAAGGAAAATCAGGCTGCGGATGGCTCCCCGGAAGCGCGTACTTAGGTTCATCGGGAGTAAACAGCCGGAGAAATAGCTGCTCAGATTCACTGAAAACGCGCAAGCTATTGCCACCAGCTTGCAAATGCCCCCCCAGAAAGTTGGCATAATAGCCCTTGAACTCCGGATAGATGAGGTTTTCGTAGCTTTCTCCAGTGATGGTCGTGTTGTATGTCTTATCCCACAAACCATAGTTTGTGCCCCTGATCCGGTTCTTCCAGACGTGAAATGGGCCGCGGCCAAAGAGGCGAATGCCTTCAACTCCTTCCTCTGGAAAATCGAAGGTGATGCCAAAACTATTGATCTGATCTTCAAAAAACGCACCGTCGAAACCATTGCTGCGACCGGCGTTTTCCAGGGCGAGCATCTCCATTTTCAGGCGTCCATCCGAGTGCATGGTCCACGTTATCGAATGAATGCCACCGGTGTATTCTACTACACAACCGGCCAGATCATCCTTTTGGAAAGTCGTCACTGCCTTTATTGCCGCCTCCATCCCGATGGGTTGAGGCCCGTTGGTAAGTGGTATTTGCTGTTCCCCATTGTTCACACTCCGAATCACGCCACTATCCTGATCAATAATCACTTCTACTTCTCCCCCCTTTAGGATAATAGAATGCTCCCTCTTCTGAACCGTGGCTCCTACTATTGTTGGTTCTTTGCGAACAAATTTCTCGGCAAAACTTGCGGCTTTATGCAGCGGCCAGGTCCAGGTGTTGAGCAAGCGACCATGCTGATCGGTGGCTTGAATTTCTATCCAATCCCCCGAAAAGAACGCCTCTGACAGCGGGACGTTGATCCGGCGCGTTTCTCCCGGCAGGATAGAAGGTAGATCAATATCTCCAGCCACCACGGTGTCTGTTTTGGCCACTTCGTAAAAAGCGGCATCGCTGGCTCGCAACACGCGGTAATTCATTTTACAGGTATTCAAATCAGTGAACAAGTAAGCGTTACTGATCAGGAAATTGCCGTTAAAAGATGGAGTAATCATGGTGGGAGCAAACTGAATGGGCGACCAAATATCTCGTACCGTATAAAAACTCCCCTCCTTTTCACGATGTGGCCCTAGAATACCATCGGGAGCGAGAGAACCTACCCCGTCGTACTTGCGCTCGCCCGTCCAATCGCTACGCAGCACGGCTTCGTCACAAAAGGCCCACATAAAAGCCCCCGCAAAAAGTGGACTTTCCAGGTACTGCTTCCAGAAATCTTCCAGGCCCGCGCCATGGCCATTGTCATAGGTACCGTGCATGAATTCGGTAGGAAAGAACACGTGTTCCCCGGCCCCAAAACGGTGAACACCGGTTTGATAGGTAGGATAATGATGGGTATCCCAACCATTATAATCCGACCAAGGGTGAATGACAATCCGCTTTTGCGGATCCAGTTCTTCAAAAAGATAATCCAGATCGGTGTTCCATCCACCTTCATTGCCATGGTCCCAAATGATGACAGAAGGGTGATTGACATCCCGCTGCACCATCTCACGGATCAGCTTTTCGCCAAGCTCTGTATCGTAACCATTTTGCCAACCTGCCAGCTCGTCCAATACCATAATACCAAGGGAATCACAAGCATCCAGAAAATGATCATCGGGAGGATAGTGATTGCGCACGGCGTTCATGTTCATGTCTTTCAGTAATTGTACATCCATGAGGCTGATTCGCTTGCTCGTACTCCGACCAGATTCCGGCCAAAAGGTGTGGCGATTGATGCCTTTCATGATGATTTTCACGCCGTTGAGATAGATGCCATCGTCTTTACGAAAATCGAGGGTGCGAAAGCCGATGCGTTTAGTATACCGATGTAGCACCTTTCCGTCTTCTACTACATCAAGTTGCAAATCGTAGAGGTGAGGGGTCTCCGGTGTCCAGGGCTTTACCCCCACCCAGCTTACTTGTATGTTGGGCGTTGATAAGTCATTCCCCAGTTTAATGATTTTTGCAGGAAATGCTTCTTTTGAACTGACGTGTTGAATAGTAGCTATAATATGTGCCGTTGCAGGTACATTTTCCAACACTAAATCAGCTGTCAGTTGCCCATCCATCCGAGCATCGATAGCGGCGTAAGCAATACGCGACATCGGAGCGATTTCCAGCCACACGGGTCGGTAAATACCGCCAAACAGCCACCAGTCCGCCTTGCGTTCAGCTGCATTTACAGAAGCGTTTTCCGAATGTTTAGAGACGTGAACTTCCAAAAGGTTTTCTTTCCCTGGGTAAATCAGTTCCGTTACGTCATACTTGAATTCGTAAAAACCTCCCTGGTGAATGGGCCCAGCAGACTTGCCATTGATCTTTACTTCAGTATCGGTCATCGCTCCACCAAAGACCAGCGTGATATTTTTACCACGCTGGTTTTTGGGAACGGTGAAACGATAGCGATAAAACCCTTCTTCCTGGCTCGGTGCTTCCAGCTCAAGTTCCTTGTACCACCGTCCGTAAGTGTATTCACCAAAACCTGCCAACTCCCATTGTGAGGGTACAGGAATGGTCGTCCACACCTTACTATTCCTTCCTTCAGAACACTTGAATTCCCAGTTAACTGGATGTTCAAAATCTGGACCAGAAAGATATTGTTTGAGAGTCGCTTGTGTAAAAGAAGTACTGGCAATAAATAACAATACCAGTAAGAGATACCACTTAAGCGTAAAATGTAGCATATAGAGACGTTGGATTATTCGTTTTCTTTGCGAAAAAAGCCTCTTTAACAAGACTTAAAAAACAGCTTTTTCTTGCAAAGGATATTACCCTAAAAATAAGGAATAAAATCTACTTTAACCCGAGACAGGATATGTCGGCAAGTCTTCTAAAAACTGATAGGTTTCATTTTCAAAATCAATGGAACAACAGTAAGCCTCCGGGCCGTTGCACACGAGTAAAAAAGGTACCTGAAGTGGCATATTATAGGTGGCGATCTGGCGAAACACAGACTGGCGCAAGACAACGTTTGGTGCTTTGCACTCTACCAATAGCCAGGGGGCCATGTCCTGGTCGAAGATGAGAATATCACAGCGTTTTTGCAAGCCATTAACGCTTAGGCCTCGTTCAATAGCAATCCTGTTTTTATTAACGCCCAAAACGTCCAATAGATAATGGATTAAAAGCTGGCGTACCATTTCTTCGGGTTGTAAAACCAGCCACTTATTGCGGATGGGGTCACGGAGCCAACGTTTTCCTTCCTCCTGCTTTACCTCCAGAAGGTCTTGATAATGGGTGAGATTTAATCGAAGTTGCACCTAGATCATGACATTTTTCAAATAAAAAAGCGTTAAGTGACGGAACCAAAATAACTGATTCCATTTTTGATTCGCTAAAATTTTCTAAGCAAGTGACTAAAAGGAACTTGCGTGAAAATATTCGCGAATCGTTAAAAAAAATGGAATCAGTTATTTCCGTCAAATTACTAAATCTGTTAATCGAATACAATATTGCCTGTGATTTCAGCAAAATCTGACAATTATCGACCAGATGACAGCGTTTAAGTTACACCTTTTCCAATAAGTTGTTGTTTAGCAGGTGAAATTGCTTTACCTTTCGCTGCAAGAAAATACATTTTTTCCATGATGCGCAAAAAAATCCCATTACTACTCGGCCTTTTCATGGTCTTGAGTATCTCGCTGACTGCCGCTCAGATCTTTATCCTTTTTGATCCAGCTTGTATGGATCGGCTGGAATATGATATGACCCGACCAGATGGCAAAGGTGACTACCTCGTTTATCACGTTAACATCCGTTCTGGTGAAAAACTCATTTTAGAGGTAGGTGAGGAAAGCTCCCGTGAGCAAAATTATCTTCCCGAACCCTATTTGTACTGCAACAGCGGCGGCTTTGACCAAAGCCTCATGCGGAGAATCAATGCTAACATTGATGAGGTATACCTGGTTTATCCCCGAAACGATAAAAACTACACAATTTCCAGGGTCGCGACGGCCGCCTACTATGCTAAAAATGGCAATGTACTGAGCTATGATTCGCCTAAGTACAGTTTCCGTTTCGATACTTCTTTTGGCACCATTGGTGAGAACATCGCGGTAAACAACCCCGGCGCCAAGGTGTACTTTGAAGGACGGTTAGAAAATGATTGTACCGGTTCTTATTTGTTCCGCCAGCTTTCTCCTCAATCTGCTTATCCGCTTACCGACTTGGTGGTTACTCCAGAGATTGGTATTATTGAAGAACGCAGTGGTGCCAACGCCTCAGCCGCACTCAACAATACTATTCGCCTGAATAAAGTGAATGGACGATCGGCCGATCGCTACATCCAGGAAGTATGCGGTACAGAACCTGGCTCGCAAAAAGCGGTGATTGGTACCCAACAAGGTGTTCCAACACCTACCAACTACAATGCTGGTAACAGCAGAATCAATCCTCCTGGCAATTTACCTTCTGGGGCAATTCTACCTTCTGGTAATGTCGTAAACAATCCTGGTAATACTGTACCTACGACGAGCACTGGCATTATGACGGAGAGTACTCCAACGCCAAGTGCTGCGACTACACACACCGTAGCTTCGGGGGAAACACTTTACGGTATTTCCCGGAAATACAGTGTTGATGTCGCTGATATTAAAGCCTGGAACAACCTTAGCTCTAATACCATTCGCAGAGGTCAGGTTTTACAAGTTGCTCCAGCTACCGATAACACCGCACCTGATTTGGTAAGTCGGGGATTGGCTAATCGTACTAGTCAGGCAACGACCTTATCTGGTGGTCCTGTTCCTTACGCTCAAACTGGTACCCAGCGTATTATGACCGACAACCAGAATTTACACATTGTGAAACCAGGAGAGACCGTGGCCTCTATAGCTTTGGAATATGGTTACACGAGTAAGAAGTTCCGGGAAATCAACGAATTAGGCGCCAACGACATCGTGAAGGTTGGTCAGCGTTTGAAGACTACCGACTGCGATTGTGCCACTTCTTCTGCCGCTGTCGTTCCCAATCAGGTACCTACGACAGCTACGCCCAACAGCTACAATTCGACAGGTGGCCGTTTGGCACCCAACGACTTGGTGGCGCGTACCCCGGCAGCAGCGAGTACCAATGCCAATGTCATCAATCCAAGTGCTTCTCAGGTAGTAGTGAGAAATAGTGGAGGATTGACGACCTACACTCCTCCTACGGTCCCTGTTACCACTAATCGTAGCCCAGTGAGTGATTACAATGCTATTCCTAACTCCTACGAAACCACCACCGCCAGACGTACAATGTCTAGCATGGAAGGAAGTGGAAGTACGCCTAGGGCTATTGGCAATGCTACTGATTTTGGCAGCCCGGTAGCACCAGCGAGTACCGCTAGTACAAGTCGCCCACAAGCCTATGGCAGCCCTTACCCGTCACCCAATACCCCCATTAGCTATGATGCGGTGAGGACTTCTCCACCAGATAATTACTACCAACCAGCTAGCACACAGCGACGGATACACGTAGTTGCTGCTGGTGAGAGTCTCTATGGAATTGCACGTCGCTACGGTACGACACCTGAGCAACTTCGCAAACTCAACAACCTCGGCCCTAGCGATCCAATTATTGAGTACCAAAATTTATACATTGAGTAGTTCTAGAAAGCTATTCTAAGGCAAAAGAAAGGGATTTCCAGTAGCACCTGGAAGTCCCTTTCTTTTTTACCTTTGCAATTCAAAATAAGCTGATAAACGACTATGATACTTCTCTTCATCTATGCTGGTTTAGCAATCGCCTTCTCTTTTTTTTGTTCTATCTGGGAAGCCGTACTATTGAGCATGCCCGACTCTTATGCAGAAGCACAAGCCGCCACCGGATCGGCAAATGGTAAACTTCTGAAGCAAGTCAAGAAGGAAAAGGACCAACATATCTCTGCTATTCTCTCGCTGAATACCGTTGCCCATACCGTTGGTGCCATCTTGGTAGGAAAGCAAGCGGAAGCTTATTATGGAACGGGAGGTTTCAGTTTTTTCGGTTTGCTCGATATCCCTTTCACTGGCCTTATTGCTGCGCTAATGACCCTGGGGGTACTTATCCTGTCAGAGATCATCCCCAAAACATTGGGTTCCAATAACTGGAAAACCTTCTCTGTTTTTACAGCTAAAAGCCTAAAAATTGTCACGTTTTTAATGACTCCTCTGGTTTGGATGAGTGATTTCATTACCAAAAAGATGAGAGGTAAAGGGCACGGTACAGAGATCAGCAGAGAGGAACTTGCTGCGATGGCACAAATGGGAACCCGGACGGGCGTTTTTCACGCTGGAGAATCTACTATTATTGACAATTTGATGCGATTTCACTTGATTGAAACGCGCTCCATCCTCACGCCCCGGACGGTGGTGAAAGCTGCTAACCAGGAAAAAACCATTCTGGAATTTTATAACGCTAACCCAGAATTGGCTTTCAGCCGTATTCCTATTTTTGAAGGCTCTAAAGATCACATCACCGGCTATGTCTTAAAAGATGTGTTGTTGGACAAACTTGTTAAGCAAGAAGGCGACTTGAAACTAAAGGATATTGCACGCCCCATCACGGTCGTAAAGGAAGACCAAACCATTCAGGATGTATTTAACCACCTCTTGAGCACCAAAGAACAAATAGCCCTGGTGGTGGGTCAGTTTGGGGGTATGTCGGGAATTGTCACTTTCGAAGATGTCATCGAAACCCTCCTGGGATTAGAGATCGTTGATGAATTGGACAGTACGGAAGACATGCAGCACCTTGCACGCCAAAATTGGGAAAAGAGAGCCCAAGACCTAGGGATCATCAAACCAGAGGACCCCAAGCAATAAAAAAACTATTCAGGCTGAAAATCGAGGTAAAGAATTCTCTTGTCCACCTTGCCGGGGAGTGGCCCAAAGTGTTGCAGCTTTATTTCCGCCATACGGCGCCCCGCCAAAGCACACTGATAAAGGTTGAACCCATCGAGGTAGGCACATAAGAACCCCGACCAAAAGGCATCGCCCGCGCCAGTAGTATCGACCACCTCTATGGGGCGAGCAAGCACGAAATGCTGTCCTTCTTCATTGCTTACAAAACAGCCTTTCTCTCCCAAGGTTATGCAGACTGTTCTTGCTCCCAAACCGTGTAAAAACTGGGCTGCTTCAGCTGGTTGATCAATGGGATGACCGTAGAGCCTTTCCCAGTCCACATCACTGAACTTCACCATGGCCCCGTAGCTGCAATAAGCAGCAACAATCTCTTGGGCTTCCGCTAAATCCGGCCATATTTTCGATGCGTAGTTGGCATCAATACTCAACTGTCCGCCTGCTTCGGCAACTTTGCTGGCTGCCTCCAGGATAGCACCACGGGCAGGTTCTTTACTCAGTGCAAAGCAGGTGGTATGAAAAACTTTCAACGCCTTTAAAACATCATCTGGGAGTTGCTCCTTCGAAATTTGGCAATCTGCCAGGCGATAAGCTTCGAAATTGGATACCTGCCGAGATTTCGTCACCAATACAAGTGTAGTAGGATAAGGTACCTGATGCACGCCAGTGGTATCTAAAGCGAGATCCTTGACAAATTTGTGCAAATAATCTCCCATGTCATCGTTCCCTACACTGGCCACTAAAGCCGCAGGTTGCCCCAAACGCCCAAGGTTGCTCGCCATATTCGCAGGGCTGCCACCAGCAATACGCTCGAACGTAGTCACATCATCTAGCGTTTCCGCATAGGAAGTACTAATTAAATCAATCAATAACTCGCCTACGGCTAACACAGAAGGATAATTTGTCTCTTTCATATTCAATCCCAAACTCTTAGTAATCAGCAATGCGGTGAAAATAACTACTTTTAGTATTATTGCAAGACAAAATATAGCGAGATCACCGAAGTGCGTAAATAATGGCAAAAAAGAAAAAAAAACAGCTCCCTTTTGATCCTTCCCCTCTTTTGGTGGCGAATACCAAGACGGAAACCAGTCATCGCTATCCGGATGTCTACCAGACCAAGCAAATCAATCAGGTCACTAAGTACCAAAAAATTGATGACAATACCCTGGAAATAACCACTGAGGGAGAAATAAAACTACGCATCGAGCTATGGTCGGATAGCATTTGGAGAGTTCGTTATGCCGTGGAAAAATTCAGCAGCCAACCTTCCTACGCACTGCACCCGGAGCGAAACCCTGCTGCTGTTGACTTTTTGGTAAAAGAGAGTAAAACGCACCTTTTTATCGAATCAGCTGAGGTAGGTTGCCGGATTCTTAAGGAGAATTGCCAGATTTCTTTCTATACCAAAGACGATGGAGGTGTCATCCTGGAGGAGCAGGAGCCTTACCTCCAAAGGTCCACCATCCTCAACGGTACGGATCACCTGCGGGTAAGTTTTAAAGCACCCAAAGAGGAGATCTTTTATGGCCTGGGTGATAAAACCTGGGACCTCAACTTACGGGGCCGCCATTTCGACAATTGGAACAGTGATGCATTTGGTTACCATAAAGAAAAAGACCCTCTCTACCGCACCATACCGTTTTACTACGGCTTACAAAACAACCAGGCCTACGGTATTTTTTTGCACAACACCTGGCGAACACACTTTGATTTTGCCTCGCAGAAAGACAATACGGTTCGCCTGTGGGCGGAAGGAGGTGAAATGGATTACTTCTTCATTTATGGGCCACATCTGAACCAGGTTGCACAATCGTACCATCAGCTTACCGGCACACCGGAGTTGCCCCCACTTTGGGCGCTTGGTTTTCACCAGTGTCGTTGGAGTTATTACCCCGAAGCCAGGGTAAGAAAGCTGGCCGATACCTTCCGTGAACTGCGAATACCCTGCGATGCCATCTACCTCGACATTGACTACATGGATGGCTATCGGTGTTTTACCTGGAACCAGGAATACTTTCCGCAACCGGGAAAAATGATTCGAGATATTGCAGAACAGGGTTTTCAGACGGTCGTGATGATAGACCCAGGTATTCGGGTAGATAACAACTACCCCGTTTACCAGGAAGGTGTAGAAAAAGACTACTTCTGCCGGCGAGTCAATGGCGAACTCATGCGCGGGCCCGTTTGGCCCTCCGATTGTGTTTGGCCCGACTACACCCGCGCGGATGTCCGCGAATGGTGGGGCGAACTTTACCGGGAACTGTACGAGGAAGACAGCATCAGTGGCTTCTGGAACGACATGAATGAACCCGCTGTCTTCAAAGTCAACAGCCTTACTTTTCCCGATCATGTCATGCACGGCAACGACGGCCATCCAACGGACCACAAACCGGTACACAATATTTACGGTCAGCAAATGTCACGCGGCACCTACGAAGGGCTGAAGGCGATCAAACCTGAGAAACGACCCTTTGTACTTACGAGAGCTTCCTTCTCCGGCGGCCAGCGCTACGCTGCAATCTGGACAGGTGACAACGTTGCCAGTTGGGAACACCTGGAATTGGCCAATCGCCAGTGCCAACGACTAAGTATCTCCGGTTTTTCGCTGGTAGGTACTGATATAGGAGGATTTGTCAATCAACCCGAGCCTGAACTGCTCATTCGCTGGTTGCAACTTGGCGTTTTCCATCCCGTATTTCGTGTTCACTCCATGGGTAACAACATTGATGGTGCCGCCGAAGCCGATGCCGACTCCATCAAGGAAGCCGAAGCTACGCTACGCCTGGATCAGGAACCCTGGGTTTTCGGGGAGCCCTACACCAGTCAAGCTCGGCGCGCCATTGAGTTTCGCTATCGTCTCCTCCCCTATTTGTATACCAGTGTTTACCAAAATGTAAGCTTAGGAACGCCTGTTTTGAGGAGCTTGGCTTTCGTCGATCAGGCCGATATAAAAGCACAAAAAAGGGAAAATGAGTTTTTGTTTGGCGAACATCTTTTGGTGAGTCCGGTTGTAAAACCCGGCGTAAAATCACATACCACCTACCTCCCAAGTGGTGATTGGGTAAACTACTATAATGGAAATCATTACGTAGGACCACGTAATCACCGCCAAGCAGTGGATGTAGATGCCATCCCCCTTTATGTGCGTGGCGGAGCAATCATCCCCAATTACCCTGTTCAACAATACGTTTACGAACTAAATATCAACACCGTGGAACTTAGAGCCTATTACGGAAAAGACCAAGTAGAGAGCAGCTTTTACCAGGACGCTGGCGAAGGCTATGAATATGAAAAAGGTCAGTACCGCCAGCACAAATTCACGACATCCGCTGGGACCAACAGCTTCCAGATCACCCAAAAGATAGAAGGCCAATACAAGGGCGATTTAGAAGCTTTTGAGATCAAATTATTTGGCCTCCCCTTCGAGCCACAGCAGCTGTTCATTGACGGCGTTGCTATTCAAATCATTGATAAAGAAGGAGATGCTTACGTGATAGTAGCTCCTGCTGATTTTGAAACGGTGGAGGTGAAAGGGTGATTTTTATCGTAAATATTTTATCTTTATCTGTAAGATATATATTTCATCACTTTGGGTATAACTGAATAGTCGTAATTCCTCTTGAAGTCCGGCTTGTGTTTTGTTTCACCTTCTAGCTCTCTACAAATGAAAAAGTATTTCACGCTCTTGTTAATTTTCATTTTTACTTCCTTTTCTTTAAAGGCCCAATATGAGTTATATGATTTAGAAGACAAGAATCTCTATGCCCAGACCGCTATCAGGACTAGTGATGAAGGTTTACTTTTGATATCAACCATCTCTTGTTATACCCCTGGATCAACTACTATTGAAGGCTGTACAACGGCCCTGTACGCTACCAAAGTAAATGCGATTGGAGACACCCTATGGAACACCCAGTTACCGAATTACTTCCTTACTGTGGTTCCATTCATTAAAGCTTTCGAAAACGCAGATGGTACTTTCACCCTTTTTAGTAACAAACCTGATAACACAATCTGCAACGGCGTTTTCGGGTTTCCACCTGCCTACAACTGGTACCGAACAGAAGTATTTAACCTAGATGAAACGGGGCAATTATTAAATAGATTTCAATTCCCTGATGAATGCAGTCTTTCTACGAAGGAAATTGAACAGCTACCTAACGGAAATTTCATTGCTACCAGTAATTATTCTGAATACGTAGGATCTACTGGAGCATACTACGAAGGAAGAATAACGATAATGAATAAGAACGGCGACATTCTTCATGAATACACCACTCCATTCATTTCACTAAATAATAGTCAAATCCTTAATTCGGAAGATGATTTTATCAGCGTTCTATATAAAAGTACCGACGGTAAATTAGCCCTGAGCAACTTTGATGGCAACTTAAATTTGCTTTCAACGCAGATGTCTGAAAATGATCTCCCTTTCTGTAATGGGCTAACAAATTGTGCTATTCTTGAAGCCTATCAAAACGATGAAGGAGAAATTACTACAATCGCAAAAAAGTATGGTGGCCAACTTGAAACCCACGTACTGACAAAACTCTCATCAACACTTACCATAGAGCAGCAAAGCATCTACGAATTCGAGCGAGCAAGTACCTATTTATTTTTGGATAATCAGAATATTCTGATAGGAGAAGGAATTAGGGTTTTCAGTACCTATCAAGAAATTGTCATAAAGAGAATTGATACGGAATTACAGGTTGTAGATTCCGTTTCTATTACGGATGATAAAGATATTCGTTTGGCCACCATTCTTCCTACCGCCACGGAAGAACTTCAACTATTTGGAACCTATGATTGCTGTAATTCCATAGAATCGCCAGCAAAGTTATTTATCCTTGCGGAAGATTTTTTATCTCCAACTATTATATTCTCAAAGGAGGAAATACCGGTTACACTTTATCCTAACCCGACCAGTGAAGGTGAATTACAAGTAGTGTTCAGCACCCAACAAGTTCAGGGTTACCAGTATCAAATTTACGACGCTCTAGGGAGAAGCCTAGAATCTGGTGAACTGCCCAATGCCTTCAATACACTTGACATAACTGCATTATCTGCAGGTATTTATGCAATGGTACTTTTTAAAGAAGATCAATTGATAATGACACAAAAGTTTATTGTAAGGTAATCGTAGGAAAAATGAATATTTTAGGATTTACTCCTTCCCCCTATCCAATCCTTCCTTGTACGCCGCCAGGCAGCGCTCACGCGCCATCTTGTGGTCAACGATTGGTTCGGGGTATGCTGCGGTGCCGTATTCTGGGACCCAGCGTTTGATGTAGACTTTTTCTTTATCAAATTTCTCCATCTGACTGGTGGGGTTGAAGATGCGGAAATAGGGCGCAGCATCTGTACCTGAGCCTGCGGCCCATTGCCAACCACCATTGTTGGAAGCCAGGTCAAAATCCAATAGTTTTTCGGCAAAATAAGCTTCACCCCAGCGCCAGTCGATCAACAAGTGCTTGGTAAGGAAGCTGGCAGTAATCATCCGCACGCGATTGTGCATAAAGCCAGTAGCATTCAGCTCCCGCATCCCGGCATCGACGATGGGATAGCCCGTTTCGCCTTTGCACCAAGCAGCAAATTCCTCCTCGTTATTGCGCCATTCGATGAAGTCATATTCGGGCCGGAAACTTTTTCCGGCAACGTGTGGAAAATTGGCTAAAATCTGTGCGTAAAAATCTCGCCAGATCAACTCATTGAGAAAAGTCTCATTGAGCTGGCTAGCACGGCGTGCTTTCTCCCGGATGGAGATGGTGCCAAACCGAAAATGAATACCCAATCGGCTGGTAGCTTCCAAGGCAGGGTAATCGCGCTTTTCATCATACTGCTTGATCAAGCCCCGACTAACCGTCTTAGGCGGAATTTCCGTATTGGTGGCATGAAAATCCATTTCCGATAAAGTCGGGAAAGAAAACGCTTGATCTGTTTGGTGAAAATTAGAAAAATATTTTTCTGTAGGATAAGGTTTGAAGTAATAAGAAAGTTTGATCTCCTGACCATCCTCCTCCAAGGTCGCTTCCCGCTCGTCCAGCTTGGCTTTCCAACTTTTGCTATAGGGCGTAAATACGGTGTAAATACCACCGGCCTTCGTCAGGATCTCTTCTTCTTCAAAAATGACGTGATCTTTGTAGGTATGAAATGGAAGCTGCTGTTCCTGTAAAAGGTGACCTATCTTTTCGTCCCGCTCCCGAGCGTAAGGCTCGTAATCACGGTTGGTGTAAACGGCTTTCACCTCGAATTGCTTCAAAATTTCTGGCCATGCCTCTTCCGGTGTACTGTATTTCACTAAAAGATCACTGCCCAGCTCCTGCAATTTTTCTTTGATCTCCTTCAAGGTCTGATGGATAAACTCAACGCGGGCATCCGCACGATTAGATAATTTATCCAAGATGTGGCGATCAAAAATAAAGAGCGGAAGCACTGGCCATTCCCCTTTGAGTGCTTCATAAAGCGCCGCGTTGTCTTCCAAACGTAAATCGCGACGAAACCAAAATATAGAAATACCTTTACTCATGGCTTTGTAACAGCAAGAAGCAAGCTTAGTTCAGGAAATATTTTACTTTTGAAGGGTATATTTCTTCACTAATCTGTGATTACCAAAATGAGTACCAATTACGTTTTACTAATTGCTTTCCTCTTCACCGCTTTTGCGTGTAGCCCCCCCGAACCAAAAGATGAATTGACGCTAATGGAAGAAAGCTTCTACCAGCAGCCCGATAAAGACAAGGGGCTAGCACTGGTTGCAGCTTACGAAGCCAAGCTGGACACCATGAAAGGAGCTACAGCTGATGAAAAGATTAACCTGCTGAGCAAGACAGCTACCGTTTATTTCCGGCTAGGTTCCCACGAAGGCTTACAATCAAATTTTGCCCGCCTTTTGCAGGAATTCAACAATGAGCCCAAAGCTACGAAAGCTACTCAAAATGTACTGGACACCTTGCTGTACAGTATCACCGACCCAACTACCCAACGCTTAGTACCCAACGTGGCCAAGCAATACATCGCATTGACGGAAATTTACGCGAAAGCGAAACCCGATGCCCCTGAAAGCCCGGAACAATTGTACAAAGCCGGCGAAATTGCGCGCTCCATCGGTGCTTATCAGCAAGCGTTGAGCATCTATGCTACCATTGAAGGGTTCTTCCCGCAGTACGAAAAAGCACCTAAGGCGCTCTTCATGCAAGGATTCACTTACGCAGAAGACCTTGGTGACGAAGAAAAGGCCAGGGAGTTTTACGAAGCATTCATCGCCAAATATCCCAACGATGATTTTGTGGATGATGCGCAAATATTATTAGAAACTTTAGGAAAATCGGATGAAGAAATCTTCCAACAATTGGAGAATAAAAAATAGCATTTGCCTTCTCGTAGGTTGTAGCGTTTTGTCGGTCTTGTACGGACAAAACGCTACCGACAATTGGCAACATGTGCTCCCTGTTGATACGACGATTCAGCAGGGGGTCCTTGCCAATGGTCTCAACTATTTCATCCGGCCCAACAACGAACCCCGCCAAAGGGCAGAACTGCGGTTGATCATCAAAGCGGGTTCTCTTCAAGAAGAGGAAGACCAGTTGGGAGTAGCTCACTTTGTAGAGCACATGGCCTTTAATGGTACAGCAAAATTTGCCCAAAATACTCTCATTGATTTTATCGAACGCAATGGTTCCCGCTTTGGTGCCGACCTCAACGCCTATACTTCGTTCGCCGAAACTGTCTATCAGCTTCAGGTGCAGACTGACAGCTTAGCCTTGGTGGATACCGCGCTTCAGGTCCTCGCGGAGTGGAGCAACAAGGTGACTTTTGATCCCGAAGAAGTAGACAAAGAGCGCGGTGTCATCATCTCCGAATGGCGCAGCAGTCTAAGCTCTAGCCAACGCTTGCAAATGCAGGCTTACCAAACGTTGTTGGCCGGCTCACGCTATGCTCAACGCTTACCCATTGGGAGCCCTGAACTGATCGACACTGTTCCTGCGCAGCGCCTGATCGACTTTTACCAACGCTGGTACCAACCTGAAAACATGGCGATTGTGGTGGTTGGTGATGTAAATGCAGCTTGGGTGGAGAAAAAAATTGAAGCTTATTTTTCTACTTTAAGCAACCAAAACTTCCAAAAAGCAACACCTTACCCACTCAACACTACACCCACAAGACGCTACCTTTTGGCTACCGATGAAGAGGCTGCTTTTACGCGCTGGGAGATTACCTTCCAACTAGAACCGCAAAAAAATGACCTCAGTCTGGGGACGCTCAATTACCAACTACAACGTTCTCTCTTTGGCAGTTTGCTCAACAAACGACTGGCCAAACTCAAAGAAACGGCGATTCCTCCTTTCACTTTTGCCTACTCAGGTTTTGCCGCTCTACCGGGCAACTACCATAGCTACCGCCTCAGTGCGCTAGGAACCGCAGACAAAACCGAAGAAGCCCTGCGGACGGTCATGGAGGAAACACGGCGGGTGATTATACATGGTTTTAGTGAGCAAGAACTGGCTATTGAAAAAAAGGCCATACTTGAGCAGTATGAACAGATGGTCAAAGAATTGGATAAACGCAGCAGCAGTAGTATTGCCAGTGGTATAAAAAATGCCTTTCTCGAAGGCATCAGCATGGTAGATTTAAACGCACTACCCGCAGTGGTAGCAGATTGTCTGGATAATATTTCCTCCGTAGCATTGCAGGAATTGGCCGAAAAAGCTCTGGCTGCTGAGGTACAGAATATCATTATTACGACCAATTCCGAGTTGGCGCCTACCCTACCAGACAGTGCCGCTTTTTATCAATTGCTGGATAAATTATTGGTCATAGAGCCCGATGCATTGGAGGAAACTGGCACTCAAGGCCCCTTGTTTGCAGCCTCGCTACCCTCACAAAATGCCCAAGCGCTTGATCGCGATACTACGCTCCAAATTAGCAGTTTCGAATTGTCCAACGGCGTGAAAATCTTCTTGAAACCGACTGATTTCAAAAACGATGAAATCCGGTTCATGGGTTTTAGTCCGGGAGGCATTGATCTTTATGAAGACGAGGATTACCCCAGTGCCCGTCATGCCCTTTCTATTCTGGATCAATCGGGACTGGACACTTTTCGCGAAAGCGAATTGTTGCAACTGCTCAGCGATCGCCGGGTGAGTGTGAATCCCTACGTGGGTAGTCTTGAAGAAGGCATTTCCGGTAGCAGTAACCAGGAAGATATCGAGACGATGTTTCAATTGATCTATCTCTATTTCACTCGCCCACGGTTTGATAGTCTGGCTTTGGCGGCCTACCAGAAGCGTCAAATCGACATCTATGATCGACTGGATGAAGACCCACGTACAGCTTTTGGCCGTATGGTCATTGATAAAAAATACGACTATCATCTCCGTCGGCCCAGTTTTTCGATAGATGAGTTTGCGGCCATTGACTTGTCTCGCGCCGAATCCATTTATCGCGAACGTTTTGCCAATGCCGCAGATTTTTGCTTTGTCTTTGTCGGCAATTTCGCACCTGATAGCTTACTTGATCTAGCAACTCGTTATTTGGGCAACTTACCCGCCAACAAGCAAGACAGTGAGCAATGGCAAGATCGTGGACTCCGACTCAGCAATACCCCAATAGACACCACCGTCATCGCCGGGCAAACCCCCAAAGCAGAAGTCATTCTGGAGTGGCACGGCGAATTCCCCTACGAAGATCGTGAGACCCGACTGCATTTCTCCGCCTTGCGCGAGCTACTGTCTTTCCGCCTGCGCGAAAAACTGCGCGAAGAAATGGGTGGTGTCTACGGTGTGAGAGTAAACATGAGAATGCAGCCCATTCCTGATGCACTCCACCACACCTCCATCCGTTTCAATGCCGCTCCCGAAGAAGTAGACAGCCTGATTGCCAAGGTTTACGAAGAAATCAACGCCCTCGCAGCGGGTGATATCCGCTTGGGCGACCTCGAAAAAATCAAAGCCAGCAGGGCAAAATCCTACGAAGAGGCCATCCGTAGCAACGGCTTCTGGCTCGGGCAAATCGCCCAATGTATCCGCATGAAATATGATTTTGAGCGGCTTTACCCCGACTATTACCAACAGCAATTAGATTTGCTGGACGCTGGCAAATTTGGTGCTATTGCGCAGCAGTATTTGTTGGGGGCTACGCATTTTAAGTTTGTGTTGTTGCCCACGACGTAGGTACAACCGACGCCGAACGGAGTAGCATAGACGCATAATGCCCAGTAGGCGCCAGAACGCAACCGACCGAAGGTGTATCTCTAAAAACATCCATTCTAACCTTCTATTTATGTCAATCCAAAAGATTATTTCCACAAAATCAAACCTTGTAACTGAATTACTTCAAAACATCGCAATTGAAGAGGATTGGGCTAAAATAGAACAATTCACCATCGCTTTAATTGACAACTTTAAAGATCCGAGAATACTACCTGGCCTAGTGGAGAAAATCAATACTCTGCCCTTCGACGAGGCTAATGCTTTTCTTGTATATGCATGTGGAGAGTATTCCTTGGAAGACTGTAAGGTCTTTTTTGACCTTTGGATTGAATTAGTCGCAATGGGAGATTTCCATACGGCATCGAATGCTGGATTTATTTTGGCTAATCTTCCTGAGCCATTTGATTTTAATGAAAGACAGTTAGACCAGGCAGAAAACAAGTTGATGCTTGCGCTTAGCAAACCTGTAACAGAGGAAAAGGCTTTGGTAATAAAAGAGGTACTGGAACTGCTGAAATAAATTAGGGCCCGTTAAACGAATTATTTTTAATCAAAAACGTTTATCTTTATATAAATTCAAACTTATCCAACCAAGCCGAAGATCATGGGCGTTGATGTGATGAAGCAGCAGTTAATTGAGCGCATCCAGAATGGGGACGAACTACTTATCCGGGTGATATTCGCAGTGAGTGAGGCTTTGGAGGAAGATATCAGCCAAGAAGAAGTTCTGACTATCCTACCGCCTGCGGGGTCACGTATTACAATGAAAGAACTCATTGCTGAAATCGAGGAAGCAGATGCAGAAATCGACCGTGGGGAATTCCTGACTTCTGAAGAACTGGAAAAGGAAATGGAACAGTGGTAGATAAGCTTTTTAAAGTAGTCTTCTCCTGAAACTCTAAGAAGCAATTAAGGGTAACCTGTAAGCGAAAGCCCAACTCACACATTATTTAACCTGATAAAACGTTATATTTAGGATCGTAAAACAAATGCTTATGAGTGCTGTAGAAATGCGCGAACAAGTCCATCAGTTGGTGGATGAAATAGATGAAAGACTTTTAAAGGCGGTCTTTCTGATGATGAGTTCTTACCAAAATGAGGAAGTGCCCATTGGTTATGAAATGGATGGTAGTCCTATTTATGGTAGCGAACTTGGTGAACTACTCGATCAGGAGGTGGAAGCTGCAAAGCAGGGAAATTACATTACCGTTGAAGAACTAGCAAAACGCTCTAAAAAATGGCTGACACGTACAAAGTAGTTGTTACTCCTCGTGCCGAAGCCAGCTTGGAAAAGATCATTAATTACCTTATTGAAGAGGTCTCTTATGAAACAGCTGAACATGTTGAAAAAAAGCTTTTAGCCGCTATTAATGATCTTGCAAAGATGCCTACTCGAAATGCACCAGCGAAGGAGATAATCAGCAAGGCAAATATTACCTATCGACGAGCAATATCAATGTCATATCGAATAATATATAGAGTTGAAGAAGATCAACTTATGGTTTTGGTCGTTGAAATTTATCACACTAAAAGAGGCGAGCCAGAAACCATAATATATATCGAATAACCAGCCAAGGGTCTAATTTTCCTTACTAAAGAATAATCCGACCTCCTTTATCTTTCAGCTATCCAAATGAAAAAATCTCCTTCAGCTATTAGCGTGCTCATCCTCGTGGTATTTTTATTAATTCTACTAGGAAAACCAGAAGCTATTTCAGAAGACTATCGGTGCAATAGAATATTTAATGGAGTATACAATTGGAAGATTTTCACTCCAATCTATTTTATCCTGTTAATTTTTAGCTTGTATGAACTTTGGAAAATCAGAAACAATATGAGCGAAAATCTTCTCAGTAGTATTTTCTTATTTTCAGTACCTGGTTATATCATTTTCTCCTTAGTTAGAAGATTAGTATTCGGCTGATTTGTACGTCTTATTTAATTGCCTACTCAGCCTTGTCTCTAAATACGATAAACCTACCTTACTCCCCCCTCCCCATATTCTTCACCATAGCCTTCCCCAAATCGCGTACAACACTATCTGCTGATTGGCTCAACTCCCCAGCAATACGCTCTTGTTCAGCAGTGGTTTTATTTTGACTCAATTTGGCTTTCGCCTGAATTTCAGTCACCCTTATTTCAACAGCCACAATTCCGGCCAGCATAGCCTGTTTATAGCCCTCCGAAAGGCCAGCCCATTGGGCTTGGTAGTCCTGCTCGAAAGTAGCAATCAGGCGCTCCAGGTGAGCGAAACCTTCGGCTGCTGTTTCCAGCAACCGAGCCTTACCATAAACATGCACAGCTTGATAGTTCCAGGTGGGTACATTTTGAATTTTATCGTAATGCCTTGGGGAAATATAGGCGTGAGGTTCGGCAAAGATGACGAGCGTCTCCTGCCCTGCTGCCAATAACTTCCACTGCTCATTGGCACGCGCGAAATGGGCTTCTAACATAAGTTGATACTCCATCAGCCTGACGACAAAAGGGAGATGGGTAGCAAGGGGCCGTTGGCCATCCTGATTTATGATGGTCGCAAAAGGGTACGTCCGTAAGAAGGATAAAATCTCCTCTTGGTCGTCCATTTTATTGAAGGCAGGGATATACATGCGTCTATTGCAGTTCTAGCTGCACCCACACCGGCTGGTGATCACTGAACCGGAATTGCTGATCCAGTGTCTTCACTTTCAAAGCTTTGAGGTTGGGAGAAATCAAAAAGAAATCAATTACGGTACGGAAGGTATTCTCCGGGTCGTAGGTACTTCGCAATTTACGGTTACTAGGTACGGTAGGGTCATAGAGCCATTGCCAGTCTTCGCCCACAAAATCAGCTGCGATATTGCTCTGAGTATAGCCATCGGTTTTTCCTGGCGAAAAAGTATCGAAAGGAAAGAACGGTGGGCACTGGTTCCAGTCGGCACCAACGATGACGTAATTGCCTTTTTCGTATTCGGCAGTGACCAACTCCCGAAGAAAAGCCATCTGCTGCTTCTTGAGTACGCCTCCTTTATCATAAGCAGAAAGGTGCGCATTGATGACGACTAATTCCTTGTCGGAAACCGTCGCAAAACGGCTGATGAGCAAACAACGGTCCAGCTGAAAGATAAGGGTAGGCCAATCGAAACTACCGGGCAACTGTAGCCGGCGTTCGGAGGTAGGCTGCCAACGACTCAACGAAGCAATACCCGCTTCTACTTTGCCGTACGCACGCCAGGGCTCCAGGATAGGTATGGGTACCCGCGCCACACGATAGTTGGCCGCATAACTGGCTGCATAATCAGGCCGTTGGGCACGCAAACTATCCAATTGCTGGGTGTAGTAAGAGCGACGCGAATTCAGATCAACCTCTTGAATCAGGAAAAAATCCGCATCGGTGCTTTTGATAAAAAGCTCGGCGCCATCCAGGTTCTTTTCCACCAATTCCTCACTTGGTCGAATCATTTTGCCACCCGACATAAAGAAGCCGCCACTGTCGTAGAAAAAGTCGGATTCTTTTCCCAAACCTGCGTAACCCATGTTCCAAATAGCCAGGGAAATAATGCTATCGCCAATAATGCTGTTGCTGCTTTTGGCGTAAACATCTACGGGTAAGTCTTCATCCGGTTGCCAATCTGTGAGCGTTCCATGCAACAAAACACCTCCTACATACAGTAAGAAAAGGGCTACCACTAGCAAAGATATCCTGATCGTTTTACGCAACATAGCAACTTTAATTTTGGGCTTATTCTTCCAATAACTTTTTAAGCTCATTGAGCTTCATCATGCACTCAATGGGCGTCATATTGTTGATCTGCAAATCCAATAATGCGGCTTTCAACTGGCCTGCTACAGGATCAACCGTTTCGAAGATACTCAACTGCATCGCTTCGGTACTGATCGATTCCGTCGCCGGACGAGCTACCTTAGGTTCGCCTTTAGATGTTGCGCCATCTCCTTCGATGTGTTTCTGCTCTAGCTGGCTAAGAATACCAGTGGCTCGCTCAACAATAGAATGGGGCATACCGGCCATCCGGGCAACGTGAATACCGAAGCTGTGATGGCTCCCCCCTTCGGCCAGCTTCCGTAAAAAGATGACTTTGTTGCCTAATTCCTTGACGGAAACATTGAAATTCTTGATCCGGGGAAACTTCTGCGCCAGCTCATTCAACTCGTGGTAGTGGGTCGCAAAAAGTGTCTTGGGGTAAGCTTTACCGTTGCTGTGCAAGTATTCAGCAATGGACCAGGCAATACTGATCCCATCGTAAGTACTGGTGCCCCGGCCAATCTCGTCGAGCAGGATGAGCGACCGGTCCGAGACATTGTTCATGATACTGGCAGTCTCATTCATCTCCACCATAAAGGTCGACTCTCCGCTGGAGATGTTGTCACTCGCTCCTACGCGGGTGAAGACTTTATCGACGATGCCTAATCTTGCTGCTTTCGCAGGAACAAAACTACCCATTTGGGCCATCAGGCAAATCAGGGCCGTCTGCCGCAAGAGTGCTGATTTACCCGACATGTTGGGTCCGGTAATCATCATAATTTGCTGCTCGTCCCGATCCAGATAGACATCATTGGGGACGTAAGCTTCGCCTAATGGCAAATGCTTTTCGATTACCGGGTGGCGCCCCTCCTTGATATCGATGACAAAACTATCATCCATCTGGGGTCGTACGTAATGGTTCTTCACGGCCAATTTGCTGAAGGATAGCAAGCAATCCAGGCGAGCGATCAGCGCCGCATTGCGCTGTACTTGTGGAATGAAATCGGCCAGTCGCAGTACCAATTGCTCAAAAAGGGAAGCCTCCAAAACCAGTACCTTTTCCTCAGCGCCTAGTATTTTATCTTCCAATACTTTTAGCTCTTCAGTGATGTAGCGCTCGGCATTAGTCAGGGTTTGTTTACGTGTCCACTCTGCGGGAACTTCGCTTTTGAATCTGTTGGTTACTTCGAGGTAATAACCGAAAACATTGTTAAAACCAATTTTTAGGCTGGAGATACCGGTACGTTCTACCTCGCGTTCTTTGATACCCACCAGTCGATTGCGACCGTTTTTCATGATATCGCGGAGGTCATCCAGCTCTTCCGACCAACCATCTGCGATCACACCGCCTTTGGAGAGGTTTACCGGTGGGTCTTCCATGATTTGCTGGCCAATTTCCTGACACAGTTTTTCACAATCATCTAAGCCATCCGCAATTTTCTGTAGCATCTTGTTGTCTGTTCCTTGCAAGGAAGCAACAATCAGAGGGATGGTTTCCAGTGATTTTTTCAGGGAGGTCACCTCTCTGGGGTTGATTTTGCCCAGTGGAACTTTGGCAATCAAACGTTCCAAATCCCCCATCTGGCGGATGAGTCCACTCAGCGCTTCCACCTGCTGGGGTGCTTGTACAAAATGATCTACTACCGCCAGGCGGGCCTCAATGTCTGCAACATCTTTGAGGGGTAAAATCACCCATTTTTTCAGCAATCGCCCTCCCATGGGCGATACCGTATGGTCGAGGATATTGATCAAAGGCACACCACTTTCGTTCGAACTATAGATCAACTCCAGGTTACGAATGGTAAAACGATCCAACCACACGTAGCGATCGGGCTGAATCCGCCCGATGGTATTGAGGTGCTTGATGTTTTTGTTCTCCGTCGTTTCCAGATAGTGCAAAATGGCACCCGCAGCGATTTGCGACAGTTCCATCTCCTCTACGCCAAATCCTTTTAGTGATTTGATCTCAAAATGGTTCAGCAATTTTTCTCTGGTATAATCCAGCGAGTACACCCATTCGTCGAGGGTAAAGACGTGAAAACGTTCCCCAAAACGTTCCTCAAAACCTTTCTTTTTGTCTTTCGCCAAAATCACTTCCGAAGGGCGGAAGCTTTGCAGCAATTTATCGACGTATTCCTGACTGCCTTCACAAACAAGAAATTCCCCAGTGGAGATATCCAATAAAGCCAGTCCGATCTGCTGCTGCTTGCCAAAGAACAAGCTGGCCAGAAAGTTATTGGTCTTATGGTCCAGCAATTTATCATCAATAGCCAATCCCGGTGTCACGATCTCCGTGACGCCCCGGCGAACAATCTTCTTTTCTTTGGATGGTTTCTCCAACTGCTCACAGATGGCTACCCGATGCCCAGCCCGAATCAGGCGCGGCAAGTAAGTATCCAGCGAGTGATAGGGAAAGCCTGCCAATTCCACATCGCTGCCACCATTGTTTCTGCTGGTCAGCACGATACCCAATACCTGGGCCGCCACGACGGCATCTTCGCCAAATGTTTCGTAGAAATCGCCTACCCGAAAAAGCAAGATTGCTGAGGGATGCTTGGCTTTTACCGTAAAATACTGCTTCATCAAAGGGGTTACCTTTGTAGACTTCTTTTTTGCTGTTGCTTTTTCGGCCAAGACTAAGGTGGTATTTGGTGAGTGAGCAAATATACCTAAATCGGGGGGATTATCAACTCCGTTTTACACTGGTATAAAATCCTTGCGCCAATCTAGGCAATCATCCATTCCTTTACTTCTCGAATAGCATTTTCTCCATAATGAACGGAATAAAAACAGGGAGGAGTAGGTAAGTCAATTGTTGAAATCGACAAGCAAATTTCACGCGCAAATGCGTCATAATCGTTATCCGCTACTTGGCGTAATTTTTCGCCACAGATCTTTGGGTCTATCCCCAAGGCCCCTGTTTGGTAGGAAACAACAGTTTTGCCATACGCTACGGCTTCTACCAGTTTAGTTTTTACGCCACCACCAGTACTAATAGGATTGAGTACAACGTCGCAAGCGGCAACATAGTCTTCGATATTTTCAACAAAACCTAGATAATGTATCCCTTGGTGGGTCAAATGCCTAAAGCCATCCAGTTTTTTGGGCAAGCCACCTCCACAAATCAGGATGCGGTATTTAAAATCAGCTAACACTTGCAGACGTGGATGAATATGATGGATAATGCCCTCTACTGCGGCTAAATTAGGAGCATAATTCTGTGGACCGAAGAAAAGCAGTAGCTTGTCTGAGTCATCGAATTCGTGCGCTTTTCTGATAGCTCGACAAATAACGCTATTGGTGGCTGGGCTTTCCGACTGGTCAACAGGATAGGGTGCGGAGAGACATTTTTTTGCACTTAGGCCAAAACGCTGAGGTGCTTCAGCTTGATCATGAATGGAAATAAAAGCTACGGCGTTTGCCCAATGATAAACCACATACTCACTGAGCCACATCAAAGGCCACCACCATTTGCCTATGCTGCGCCAGCGCTGGTACTCTAAATTATGGCTAAATACAACAACTTTTATCGACAATCCCAATAAAAAAGGGAGCAGCAAGAGCCCAAAATAGTGATGTTGGAGGGCTAAATAACAGATATTTCGTTCCCTTAAAAGTTGTCGAATGCGCCAACCCACCTTGGGATTAAAATATTTGCTTTTTCGGTCATCAAACAAGGACACAATTTCAATACCTTCTATTGGTTCATTATCAGTAGTGCTAATGCAAATCGTATCGGGCCAACTTGCTACCAGGTATTTTACGTAAGCCATCACTGCTTTGTGTCCACCGCTTTGAGGTGGCGAAAAAGGATAAGGAGCTAAAATGGCTAGTTTATTATTGTGTTGCATATTCAAAATCGGCAGTAATTTAAAGCTGACAGAGGATTTAAAGTTGGGCTTTCATCAAATCACAAAACGCTCGAATTCCTTGATCGTTTGACGGAAATAACTGATCCAATTCTTTCTGGAGACTTGTCTTTATATACGCCTTTGATTGTACGACCTGCAACATACGCTATATTTACCACAACACAAAAGGCCAACCCGCAAGCGGATTGGCCTCTGTTTTTTTATAATAAAATATTTTATACCATCTTGTCCGCACAGCTGGAGCTAGCAAACGCATCTGGTTTGGCCTTGAAAACAAAACCCATACCCAGAATGTAACCCATGGCTTCCTTCAAAGCAACATTGCTCTCAAATAGCGGGTCAGTATTAATGTCTGCGTGTACTTCCAGCTCTACATCGTATTTATCCAGCAAATCGCACAGGTTGTACGCAACATTTACCGAACGACCTACTTCGGAGATCATCCGTTCACGGATCGACATTTTGCGGAATTCTTTTTCATTACTGATGAACATGAATCCGCCACGTTTTTCACGTAAGAAAACGATAACCGTAGCGTATTCAACGACACCTGCTTTTACTTGAGAATCGGAACCAATACAGACTTTCATCCGATGGCCATCGGCCAGTTCTTTTTGCAGTACTTTTTCTACGGCCACTTTCAAGTCGTCCTGAATAGGTTTGCCGTTCAGCCTTCGCCACTTCATTACCATGTCCGTTGTTTTATTTGCTGGAAGATACACATTTTACCCCTGGATAAAGGAAGCCAACGCAACTTCTAGCGACATTTAATATTGCGGTCAAATGAAATTTACAAATTATTGACTCGCAGCAACGGACACTCAACAACACTTTTACGATGGATAGTTCCCCAGCACAAAAAAGTTAATACCTGCAACTGAAACTAAAGCTCTCTGATCCAGATATTGCGAAAACTTACCGGGTTGCTATGGTCTTGTAGCTTGATGGGTCCAGGGCCATGTGGCGGATTTTGAGGTAAGCCGATGTATGGGGTCGTACCTTTGATCTCCACATGATTTTGCACCAAAACGCCATTGATCAAAACGGTGATGTAACCGGAAGCGACTTTCATGCCATCATTGTTGAAACGTGGAGCCTGGAAGATAATATCGTAGGTATTCCACTCGCCAGTAGGGCGTAAAGGATTTACCAGTGGGACATGTTGCTTGTAGATGGCACCCGCCTGCCCATTGGAGTAAGTACGATTGTTGTAGCTGTCGAGAATTTGAACTTCATAGATACCCTGAAGGAAGACACCGCTGTTGCCACGGCCTTGTCCCTCGTCTTCAACTACGAGAGGAGATCTCCATTCCAGGTGGAGCTGGCAATCACCAAAGACTTTTTTGGTTTGAATATCGCCCGTACCCTTTACTACAGTGAGGTGACTCCCCTCCTGTTTCCAGGCAACGGCTTTACCGTTGAGGTGTTCCCACTGGTCAGTATTGGTACCATCGAAAAGAATGTAGGCGTCAGCTGGTGGTCCATTTACAGGACCAGGAGCAACAACTCGAGGTTCGGGTTCCCATACTTCGGTGGCAACCGGATCTGTAATTTGTGCCGACAGGAATGGGCCTGCCAGAAAAAGAAATAGCAAGAAAAAAAGTGGTCTCATCTTTTTTTCTTGCTAAGAAACAATTTTTTGTGCTATTCCCTAATACCTCGGCTGATAAAGCTCTTCCAAAGGTGTCTTTTTCACAAAATTGGTAAACTTCACCAATTGGTGAATCATAATTTCCCACATTTTCAAGCCTTTCTCGGCGGTAGCGATGGTTGCGTCGCCCATGATTCCTGAGTTGGAAATTTTACTCGTCCGAACATACCAGCTTACACTGCGATCATCGTCGAAATTGAGGAAGTCACTCCCAAAGTCAAGCGTCTCATTTACGGCTTTATCCATTTGTACCATTTCAGGACGCAGCGCCAGGGTCGTACTGGTCTCTATTTCTCCAGCATGAATATCGTTGCGAGTGCTTGCTAGTTTGGCAATGTCCGTATCACTGGTATCGCCGGTATCCACACAGACGAAGATGCGTGCATCACGATTGATCATCTGGGCTGCGTAATTCAATGTAGGAGCATTATCTCCGTGTCCGTTGATGATGATGATCTTCTTCACACCTTGCTTTGCTAGCGACATCCCAATATCGTAGACAAAGGCCGACAGGGCATTATTGGTCACACTGATCGTACCGGCAAAATCTTCGTGGTGATAAGACACGCCATAAGGGATGGCGGGTAAAACCAGGGGCTTGGGATCTGAACAAGCTTTTGCTACCTGTCGTGCCAGGTATTTGGCATCGTAATAATCAATATCTACAGGAAGATGCGGCCCATGCTGTTCAATAGCTCCACAAGGCAGTAAAACCGTATCCACGGTTTCCAGGCGTTCCTTGATTTCTTCCCAGGTCATCTCTTCCCAGAGATAACCATTTTTATTCCTACTCATTGTTTGTTGAAAATTTATAAGGGATGTTTTCGGCCAGTAATTCCGCTAAGGAAATTGCTTCCCACTTGTGGTGATTCCGACGTACGGCTCCTTCTGCATACTGTTGAAATAATGACAATAATCGTTCGCGAAGATACACTGGCATATCCTCTAAATTGCTTCTTTCCTGATCAAAGCGCAGCTGTAGAATTTCAGGATTTTTCTTTGCCAATTTGCGTGTATGAGGGTTATCACTGATTAATTCTTTTTCTAACAGGAGGTAATACAATTGTTGGGCATCAGAGCCTAATTGCTTGACACTTTTGCCCTCTAAGGCTTTGAGACACTGGACAATTTGTTCTTCACTGTAACCACAGCGCCCAGGATCTTCGTCCAATGCTTTGAGCATGCCTACAATACGGCGGCATTTTTCACACTTCCCACAAGGCATCATCCGATCAATTTCCTTGTGTGCCGCGTGACAAGAAACCTGCAAACTTTGCAGATCAGGATAACGCTTTACCAAAATTTTCAAAATCAAAAGTTCGGATAACGAGCGAAGGATGGAGAACTGAAAAAATCCCCAGCCTTTTTTATCGTAATAGCGAGTGAGGGCATTGTCAAAATACTTGCTCTGATCGTAAAGCGCAGCGTAATGTGTGATGCCATCTTGCTGTAATTGCAAAGTGGTATCGTATTCATTACCGATGATGATATTTTTGACCTTGCGCTTACGTGCCAGGGGCAGCACGCCAAAAAGAAATACGGAAACCGTCCACAAGCGTATCGGGTAAATATCCGCACGAATATGCTGGTAATTCTCTCGAATAAAGGGCATTTGGCGTACCATCCAATTGAAAATACGATCACAATTGCACCATACCCGGCTGGTATTGGGCTCGGTTGCCAGCATCTTGTGGTAAGCATTGTAAGCTGTGTACCAATGACGCCCGGATTCATTAACGTAAATGGGGTGCGCCGTCCCTATTTCATTGAGGATACCGTAACTCAGTAAACTATCCTTACCACCGCTACTCAGTATGACGTAAGCATCCTCATCGAGTTCTGGAGCAGATTTTTCTTTAGCAGTCTTGGGCATTACTTCTCCCTGAAAAATCAAGGTAGCCGCTGCGTATTTTTGCTTTTTCTCAGGTGCTAAATCACTGTAAGCAGGGCGCAGAAACTCGTTGTCAGCCAACAACTTATGAACATATATTTCACGAGAGGTATTTTCCATAACTGCCCGTAGGAAAGATTGGTCTTTCTCATCAAACGCTCCATCAAAGATGATCTGCTTACAAAACAAACCATAATTGAGCGCAACCTGTACCGCCATGGTGGATGCCAGATTGCGATCTTCCCAATTCCGAGGGTCAAAAACCTTTTCGGTGTAAGCATAAATGAGGGTATTCGAAACTGCTTCCCCGCTTGTTTTCCCTAAAGTATAGGTAGCTTTCATGCGTTTGGGTTCTACCACAATTTCGTGTACTTTGAGGTAGTCAAAAACGATAAAATCCGATACTTGTATAGACATTCAACTGTTTTTTTTAACGCTTTACTTAGAATTCTTAGCGGTCAAAATAGCCACGTAGCGGTCCGGCTCCATCTCATTTTTCTCGTGTTCTTTCAACAGGCCAATCAACCCGGCGGTAGAAGCCGGCAAAATGCTCTTTGACTCTTTACTTAGCAGGTATTTAGACATACTTTTCATCTCACTGTCACTCACATTGTACGCCATTCCGTTACTTTCTCTGATCGCGTAAAGGGCTTCCTCACCATCGAAACTATGCCAATTGATGAGGGGTTCATTGAACTTGGTTTCTTTGATCATTTCAGGCTTCAAATCCACGCAGTGATCTAGTCCCTTATTGAAAGAGTAGACAATCGGATTTTTATGCACCGATGATGCCCCTAGCATGAGCGGTACACGGGAGGTTTTCCCGCGCTTATGTAGGGAAACAAAACCACGGTAAATACCTGCCAACAAAGTACCATTTGAAATCGGAACAGCACAAATGCGAGGAGCATCACGCAATTGATCATAAATTTCAAAAGCGATTTGGCTGTAGGCAATGATCTGCAAAGGCGTGTTGGCACCACCGGGGTTGGCATCATACCATTCGTGCTCCTGGGCCATAAGGCTGCTTTCGGTGACGCTATCTTCGTAGCTACCTTTCAATCGGTTGATCTCACTTCCCAAATCGACCATTTCTTCAATGCGGGCAGTATGGTAGGATTCGGGAATGAAGATCTTGCATTCGATTCCCGCAAGATGTGCCGCCAGCGCTAATGCTGAGCCATAATTGCCACAAGTAGCAAGGCTGATCGTATCGTACTCTCGCCGTAAGGCATCATAGACCTGGGCAAACGCAATGCGATCTTTTTGGGTACCAGTAGGATTGTCTCCTTCTGTTTTCAGGAAAAGCTGTCGCAGGTTATAGTCACGCTCCAGTGATTTTGCGCGCATCAGGCCTGTATCTCCTACTTCGATATTGATGATATCTTCGAAGACTTCCAGTCGATCGATCAGACTGTTGTTTTTATTCTTAACAAACTCACTGTACTCTTCCGCTTCTTTAGATACTTTGAGCTCAATGCTGTTGGTAAGATCCCGTAAATTCATGTTGGTTGGATATTGATGGTTTGCCCAAAATAAGTAACCATTTACAAAAGATAAAGCGATTTTTGCCTTTATTATCCCCTCTTCTTTCCCTCTAAAATCGCCGTAAGTCGCTGCCTCTAAATTGCCATTCAGGGGTAGAAAAAACACCTTCTAATTTAGCTACATCGTACCAGGGAGTAGCAGCCTTAGGCTTGCTTAACACATGAATACTCTGGGCGGGCATATAGCTTTGTGCCAGTAAAATCATTTTCTCTCCCGTCGTAGAGTTAAGCACCATATCTACCACAATCACCGCATGGCCGGGGCTACCTCCCTGGATAAAAACATCACCGACTTGAATATCAGCTAGGGATTGTGGTTGAAGTTCTTGGGCCACCGAAAGGGTTCCAGCGTAGGCAAATACCATATTGAGGTAACTACGAAAAGCCTGATAGGAAGTATCCACTCCTCTGCCATTGGTCCAACTTACTTCGTTGCCGTTTACTCGAATTCTTTGCCCCGAACGCCAATTGGAATATTTAGCCAGGAAGCCATTTGTAAAATGAAATTGAATAGCAGCATACGCTCTTTGCGCCCATAGGTATTCAGCTCTTAAACGGATAACTGCATCTGCACACTGCTGCAAATCACGCTTTCCTACGTCCATCGCCACCACGGCACTTGCTGCTGCTTGATTTCTTTTTATCGCACCATTGAACAGCAAGACGGGCGCTTCCGCAGCTTGGAGTGGAAGGTTGCGTAAATAATGCGCGAAGCTATTTTCGGAATAGGCCACTCGGTGAAACCCCTTAGGAGCGGGGAAACGATCCTGGATGGTGTAGCCACTGCTATCCAAAGTATAGACAGTATCTACTAACACATTCTGCTCTGCTGGCGGATGAATAGCCTGAGTAGCTCCTTCCTGATGACAGGCCAGCAAGGACAAGCAAATTCCCCATAAAAAAACATGATTAACCTCCACTCTTCTTGGTTTGGGTATACCCCTTGTCCAATAAGTATTTTAACACTTTATCACGCTGATCACCTTGAACAATGATTTCACCATCTTTCGCAGAGCCGCCTACTCCACAATATGTTTTAAGTGCTTTTGCCAGGTCTTTCAGATCATCGTCATTACCTTCAAAACCGGTGATGAGGGTAACAGCCTTACCTTTGCGTTGTTTCTTGTCTAACCAAATGCGGAGTTTCTGATTGGAAGCAGCAGGGGTTTCAACTTCTTCTTCTGGCTGGTTCAGGTTGAGGTCGGGGTTGGTAGAAAACACCAATCCACTCAAGTTTTTCCATTCGTTGTCTCTGGCCATATCGTCGTCTCAATTTATCTATAAATCAACTAAAGTTACGCCATCTCCTCCGGCTTCAGCAGCGGGATGATAAACTTCCATGGTCATGTTGTACTCCCGCAGCTTCTTCTTAACGGCCTCCCGGAGGGAACCATTGCCTTTGCCATGAACGATTCGCAAGTTGGAGACGTCGGCCAGGAGTGCCTGATCCACAAAGTCTTCCACTACCTTCATGGCTTCCGCATAGCGCATACCACGAATGTCAATTTTGCTTTCAAAGCGGGCCGCATAATCGACATCAGAATGTACACTTTGGTTGGTTTTTATGTCCAGCGGTGTTTTCGCCAATTGCAAGTCGCGCAACTTCACTGTCATACGCATCCCGCCCATAAAGATGATAGCATTTTTTCGATCAATACTATCAATTTCTCCGGTAGCACCACCCGATTTCAATTTCACGAAATCACCCACTTGTAATGGCCGATCATCTTTTAAGACCTCATCAGGGTGATAAATTTCTTCTCTTAGCCCACCTACCTGCTCCGATAGGTTTTCCCGCTGGTATTTGATCTCCAGGGAGATTTTCTTGGCCTTATCCAGGTTCTTTTCTTCTTTCAGTTCCCGGATCAAACGTTCCAACTCTTTATTCTCCTGGGTCGTTTGTTGCAGCTCCTGTTCTTTGCGCTCGAGCTTGTGCTTTTTGCGTTTGTACTCCAGGTCACGGTGCAGTTCATCGTAGGTTTTGGTAAGACGATCAAGGAGTTTCTGCTTATCGGCGAGTTCTTTCAGTTTTTCTTCAACTTCCTGTTTTTCACGCTGTAGGTCGACCAACAAATCATCAACTGCCCGCTCATTACTGCCAATTCGTTTACGCGCGTATTTGAGCACCCGGTCTGGTAGTCCACTCTTACCAGCGATCTCAAAGGCGTAAGAACTTCCTGGTCTGCCTACCTGAAGTTCGTAGCTCGGCGACAGGTTATCTTTATCGAAGTACATGGAGCCATTGACCAACCCACGTGTCTTAAAAGCAAATACTTTCAGATTGCTGTAGTGCGTCGTGATCACCCCGTAAACCTTGCGTTGGTTGAGTTCGTAAAGTACGGATTCAGCGATAGCTCCACCTATTTTGGGGTCTGTTCCGGAACCAAATTCATCGATCAACACCAAGGTATTCGGCGTGGCGTGCTCCAGAAAAACTTTAGCATTCTCCAAACGAGAACTATAAGTCGACAAATCGTTTTCCAGAGATTGCTGGTCACCAATATCGGCAAACAGCTGTTCGTACACGGACATTTCCGTTTGACCATCAACAGGCAAAAGTAGGCCACATTGGAACATCAATTGCAACAATCCCACCGACTTCATCGTAATCGATTTCCCTCCGGCATTCGGCCCGCTAAGGACCAGTATTCGGTTTTGTCCGAAAAGATTAAGATCAAAGGGGACGGTCTTCCGACCCAGTTTTTTGTTTTTTAAATAAAGCAGTGGATGCCGCCCTCTGATGATGGCTAAAGTAGGATCACTTTTCGTACGAGGACGCACAGCATCCAGTTTCAAAGCCAGTTGCGCCTTGGTTTGCACCACATCAAAACGGATAATCAGGTTTTGATAATCATGCAAGGCAGGCAAGTACGGACGCAGGGTGGCACTGAGCTCTTTGAGGATGCGATAAATCTCCCGCTTTTCCTCCTGCTGAAGATCAAAAAGATCATTGTTGATATCAATAACCCCCTCTGGTTCAATGAATGCCGTACGGCCAGTGCTGGATTCATCGTGAATTATTCCCCGGATTTTGCGCTTGTGCTCTGATGGTACACTCAGTACCCGGCGAGCATTTCGGAAGCTTTCAACATTATCTGTCAGCCAGCCTTTTTTCCGATAGGTATCAATAATCAGTCGGAATTGCCGATCCATTTCCCGGTACTTGCTCTGAATATGGCGGCGGATTTTTTGTAAGTCCGGCGAAGCGTCAGGTCGAATATTGCCTTCTTCGTCAATCACCCGCTCAATCGCGTGCAATAATTCTTCATTAAAGTGGATGGGGCGAATAATAGCGTAAAGGGCTGCGTAAGCCTCCTGTCGGTCTTTATTGAAAAACTTATAAATGTCTTTAATGAAAAGAAGAAGGATGTTCAGTTTTTGCAAGCCTTCCTCTGGAAGCACAAAACCGGAAATTTCCAGCATACGCAGCTCTTCCGAAATCTCCTGATAAGCACCAATGGGAAAATTATCTCGCCGCTCCAAAGTACGCCGAAATTCATCGACCTCCGCCAATAATTGCTCGATCTTGTCCAGTTCCCCTAAGGGTTGAATGGCCCTGATCTTTTGTTTTCCCTGTTCGCCAAAACAAGATTCCTCCAATAAGGAAAGGATCTTATCAAACTCCAACTTTTCGTACAAATCACCTGGTTCCAGTCGCATCGTATACTTTGTTCTAACGTGAGATTTGCCTGTTTTTAATTTGCCTTTTAGGAATACAAAAAAGCAAACCTCAATTTTTCCTAAGCCCGCAAAGATAAGATTTAGCAATGGTTTTGTCTACCCTTGCTGGCTGCGTACATCTAACTGTGTAGTTTACCAAAAAGTTTCAATAGGATAAGAGATTGTAATTTTTACTTTTTTATAGCTTTTGCTCTTCCTGTGAAATCCTACCTTAGCGGGCGAATCAAATAAATGTGATTGTGGCAGGAAGTAATTTTGGCACCCTATTTCGGATCAGTACTTTTGGAGAATCTCACGGTAAAGCCATTGGTGTTATCGTCGATGGTTGCCCGGCTGGTATCGCCATTGATGAAGATTTCATTCAGGAAGAACTCGCCCGCCGCCGCCCCGGACAAAGCAATATTGTCACCCAGCGCAAGGAAGCTGATGAGGCACAAATACTTTCCGGTGTCTTCGAAGGTTATTCGACCGGCACCCCTATTGCCATGGTCATTTTCAATGCCGACGCGCGGTCTAAAGATTATAGCCACATCGCCGACAAGTTTCGTCCTAGTCACGCAGATTATACCTTCCACGCGAAATACGGGGCAAGAGATTACCGGGGTGGCGGGCGCTCTTCCGCCAGAGAAACAGCTGCCCGGGTGGCAGGAGGAGCCATCGCCAAGCTTTTCCTTCAGCACTATGGGATAGCAATTTTTGCTTACACCTCCCAGGTGGGGAAATTACAACTGAGTAAAAATTACAACAAGATAAGTAAAGAGTTGATTGAAGCCAATCCTGTTCGCTGCCCTGACCCACAGATGGCCGCAGAGATGGAAGCTTACATCAAGGAGATTCGTAAAGACGGTGATACGGTGGGAGGGGTCGTCAGCGCCATTGTTCATGGTTGCCCACCTGGCCTGGGAGAACCCGTCTTTGACAAACTCCACGCTGATCTGGCGAAAGCCATTATGAGCATCAATGCTTGCAAGGGTTTTGAATATGGCTCAGGTTTTGAGGGCGTAAGTATGCGTGGCAGCGAGCACAATGATGCCTTTTTTCAGGAGGGCGATGAGGTAAAAACGCGCACCAATTACAGCGGTGGCATCCAAGGGGGGATCTCCAATGGAATGGACATCTATTTTCGGGCAGCCTTTAAACCCGTAGCCACCATTGTCGCTGACCAGGAGTCGGTCAACGAAGCCGGAGAAGCCGTAACGGTTTCCGGCAAGGGCAGACATGACCCTTGTGTAGTTCCCCGCGCAGTACCCATTGTGGAAGCCATGACAGCCTTGGTACTGGCTGATCATCTGTTGAGACAAAGGGGGAGTCAGAAATAGGAGTGTGTAAAGGTTGGGTAAGTGTAAAGGTGTAAGGGTAGACGAGACTGTTCGATCTCTAGCATGTATTTTACACCAGATTTGTACAGTCTACCTTTACACATTTACACCCTTCCAACTTTTACACCAACTCCCTAAACCTCCCACTGCCCATTCAGTTTCAAAACTTTTTCGATGACGTCGCGGGCACAGCCTTCTCCGCCATTATCACCGGAAATGTACTGGGCAATAGCTTTTATCTCGCGAGCAGCATTGGCGGGGCAGGTGGGTAAGCCCACGCGGCGCATTACCTCATAATCCGGCAAATCATCACCCATGTAGAGAATACCTGCTTCGTCGAGGTCGTACATATCTACGACTTCCTCGTAGGTTTCCAGTTTATCAGAAATCCCCAGATAGACATCAGATACCCCAAGATTTTGTAAACGCACGCGAACCCCCTCTGATTTCCCTCCACTGATGATCACCACCCGGTAGCCTTCCTCCACGGCGCGTTTGATAGCAAAGCCATCGCGAATACTCATCTGCCGCAACAACTGGCCATCTTGCATCACCAATACCTGGCTATTTGTGAGCACACCATCAACATCAAAAATAAAGGTGTGGATCTGTCCAAAGACTTCAAGGTTATTCATAAAAGCTAAGAAGAGATTAATGAAAAGGATCATTGTTTCACCCGCAAATGTAAGGGCAATATTGCAAAACCTAGGCAACGATCATCTTTTGTCATCCAGCAAACAAAGCGAAAATCTCCCAAAACAAGATGCTTTTGAAATGGTTTCGTCAGAGAATTGTGCAAAACAATTCTGCATTAGTAAACCAAAAAACAATCCAAATGAAAAAGCTTTCTACGCTTTTGTGCCTGTTCATGGCACTCACTCTCAGCCTGTGGAGCCAGGCTTCTGTTCAAATCATCCACAACTCCCCTACTCCTGGAACGGATGCTGGCCCCGTTGTTGATATTTACGTCAACGGTGCTTTGCTACCAGAACTGACTGGCGTTGCTTACCGAACTGCTACGCCTTACCTTACCGTACCTGCAAATGCCGATATCGAGGTAGGTGTTGCACTTAATCCTAGTAGCGGCCCTGCTGATATCATTGCTACTTTCCCCTTGGGACAATTGGCTGATGGCGAAGTGTATACCGTCACTGCCGCTGGAATCGTTGGCGACATGGATACGCCATTCAACGTTTTTGCGGGTGGTGGCCAAACCACCTCCAGTGGAAGCGACCAAGTGGCCATCCAGGCTTTTCATGGTGCTACCAATGCCCCAACCGTAGATGTAGATGCACGATTTGTGGGAAATCTAATTGCTGATTTAGCTTTCAGCAACTATTCTGGATATTTGGAAGTACCAGCAGGCTCCTATTTCCTCGACGTTAGAGCAGCAGGTGACCCAAATATTGTTGCGACGTTTGAAGCCAACCTGAGCAGTCTTGGCGGTGGTGCAGCCAATGTCTTTGCCTCGGGTCTACTAGGTGGTTCGCCTGCTTTTGGGCTCTTTGCCGCATTGGCAGATGGCACCGTGATCGAGTTGCCAGCTGTTTCTTTGGCCACGCTGCAGCTCATCCATAATTCACCTAGCCCTACCGTCGATATTTATGTCAACGGTGCACTTTATCAGGATGATTTCGAATACCTTACCGCTACCGCCTTTGCGGAAGTTCCCGCAGGAGTTGAGCTAAATATAGCAGTAGCTCCCGCAAGCAGCGCTAGTGCTGACGAAGCCATTTTTACCACTTCTGTAACCCTTGAAAATGGTGAGAACTACATCGCTATCGCGAATGGTGTTGTCGGTGATGCAGACTTCCCATTCACCATTGCCCTTACGGATGGTGCCCAGCTGACGGGAACCGATGCCAATGCCATTGACTTGCGCGCCTTCCACGGAATTCCCGGTGCACCAGCGGTGGATATTTACGAAGGTATAGACGATATTACTCCCTTTGTCAACCTTGCTTACGGAGAATTTTCTGATACGTATGTAGGAATATTCCCGGGACAAAGCTTTTTTGAAATCCGTCCTACCGGCACCGAAACAACAGTAGGTACCTTGTTTGGCAACCTTAACGGCGGAGGTGGCCTGAGCGGCCTGGTCTTTGCAGGTGGTTTTCTGGATGCAGACCCACTTTTTAACCTCTATGTTGTTTTAACGAATGGAGCAGTGATTCCATTGACGCCCCTCGCTCCTTTGCAAATCATCCATAATTCTCCAGCCACCGCCGCTGCGGTAGTGGATTTGTACGCGGGTATTAACCCAACCGAAGCTGTAGATTATTCGCTGATCGCTGATGACCTGGCTTTCCGCACCGCAACAAGCCTTAATACCTACTACCCTACCCGAGTACCATTGACGATTGGGGTAGCTCCTGGTAACAGCACTGATGCTGAAGACATTCTCTTCAACTTGCCAGCGGTGACCCTGGAAGATGGAAAACTGTACACCGCTATTGCCAACGGCATCCCTGGTGATGCTAATTTCCCCTTTGGTTTGGAAATCAATGATGATGCACGTATCAACAGCAGCGACGAAGGGCTGGTAGGTATCACTGCCTTCCACGGCTCCCCAGGAGCTCCAAACGTAGACATTGCTACCCGCAGCAATGGTGCTACCGCCATCAGTGATCTTGCTTATGGTGATTTCACTGGTTATCTGGAAGTAGCCAACGTGGCTGAATTCCTCGAATTGAGAGCAGCTGGTGACCCCAACCTGGTAGCAACGTTTGACGCAAGTGTGTTAGAAGCGATTGGTGGCGTAGCAGTAACCGTTTTTGCTTCCGGCATTTTAGGTGACGAACCTGCTTTTGGTCTTTTTGCGGCACTTCCTAATGGCGATGTAGCTGAACTAGGCGCTGTAAGTCGCTTGCAAATCATTCACAACTCTCCCGACCCAACGGTTGATATTTACGTGAACGGTACCAATGCGGTTCCTGGGCTGACCTTCCGTAGTGCTACGGGCATGATCGATCTACCTACTCGTACTCCCATTGATATTGCAGTAGTGCCTGCGGGTGCAGAGATTGGCAGTGCTGTCGCTACATTAGATGGTGTTGTTTTAGAAGATGGCAAAGTATACCTGGCTATGGCCAGTGGTATTGTAGGGGATGCAACGACTCCCTTTAATGTGGTCATCAACGACCTGGGGCGCGATCGTGCAGCAGATGCTAATCAAGTAGATTTGGTCTTGTTCCATGGTGCTCCTGATGCCCCTACGGTAGACGTCGTAGTTGAAGATGGGCCAGTACTATTTGACAATATCGAATACGGTAATTTCAGTGACTATCTAGGCGTTGCTCCTGCCGCTTACGTTTTGGATGTTACGCCAGCTGACGACAATACGGTAGTCGTTAAAAAGTACGATGCCGACCTTACCTCGCTGGTTGGTCAGGCTGCCGTGGTATTTGCTTCTGGATTTTTAACACCAGATACAGCTCCAGCCTTTGAAACCTGGGTAGCACTTACAGATGGCACGACCTTCCCGCTGGCGGAAATTGTAAACACCAACGAGATTCCTGGTACACTGGATGCTTACCGTGTATTCCCCAACCCTGCACGTACAATTACTACAGTTGACTTTAATTTGACAGAACCCACGGAAATTTTAATAAATCTCGTGAACCAAGAAGGTAGGGTATTGTTGAATAAATCGTTCGGACAATTGGGAGCGGGCAATTACCGTGAACAACTGAACCTGGGCAACTGGCCTGCTGGCTTATACCAACTGCAATTGGTAACTCCTGAGGGACAAGCTACACTGCCTTTGCTTTTGATAAAATAGGATTTTTCAAGTTTAGATAGGTGGTTTTGAGGCGCATTCCCTTTTGGTGAATGCGCCTTTTTTATGGACTATATTTGTATATGTGGCGAAAAGGTCAGACCTTCATAGGCAACAAAAAAATTCCCTTCTAAAACGATAGCCGTCTACCTTTACCTATGGCCGAAGAAGCGCACTCAAATCCTACCAGAGAAAATTTTAAGTTCAAAGAACTTAGGGTATACTCCTCTACGGAATGGTTAGCGGACAACCGGAAGAAATACCGTCAGGTTTTTGATCGCTACACCACTACTTTTGTCTACGCAGAACTTTCTTTTTACAACCGCCTTTTTGATGAAGAAGACTGGGATGTTGCGGTAGACATGGTCTGCTATTCTTTACGCAAAGGGAAGCGTGAAATCTGCCGTCTAAGCCTGAATAAAAAAATCAGCAAGTACGACAATATTGCTTACGTCCGCGAAGGTTGGGGTAACAAGGCAGAAGGTAGTTTTTGGAAAAAAGGCACTTATTACTGGGAAGTTTTTCTGGACGGGCAAAAGGTGGGTTCAAAATACTTTTACATTGAGGACGCCAATCAAGAGCCTCATCCTGAAGAAAACCCCTACCTCGAAGTACAAAGCCTCCGGCTGTACGAGGGCCCTTATGATGATGTCAACGAAGATGACCGCAAGTACTTCAAAGCTTTCAACTGTGAAGAAACGCGCTACATTTACATTGAAATACTGCTCAAAAACCTCCTCCCAGAGAAAAACTGGCAATGCGAACTTTTCACGAAGTTCTTTAATAATGCGCGCGAATTAAAAGGGCAAGTTGTCCGACTTCAAAGGGTAGAAAAAGGTAAAGATACCATCCAGCTCACCGCCGGATGGGGCTCCAATGTTCAAGGTTCCTGGCGGAAAGATCGCTACACCGTTGAACTCGTTTTTATGGATGAACTCTTGGCGAGTATTCCCTTTGAAGTGGGCGTAGACTATATTGAAGGCGACCCCGCCGTTTGGTTACCCAATCGTACCGCAGCAGTTGTATTGGCGCCAGAAGAAGGAGACAGCCGTACTTTCTCAGAAGTGGTCGAAAATCTTGATGACTTGATTGGCTTAAAAACCATCAAAAAGCAAGTCAAAGAACACGCCCAGTACATCCAATTCCTGCAACTACGCCGGGACAAAGGCTTTGTAGAAAAGGATGAAATCAACGTTCATTCGGTTTTCATTGGCAACCCTGGCACGGGTAAGACCACCGTAGCCAGCATGATGGGCAAGCTCTACCACAAAATGGGGCTACTCAGCAAGGGTCATGTACATAGCGTTGACCGGGTGGATCTAGTAGGTGAATACATCGGACAAACCGCGCCCAAGGTAAAAGAAGCCATTGAAAAAGCGCGTGGCGGCGTTTTGTTTGTTGACGAAGCGTATTCCCTGGCGCGTTCTCAGGACGACTCCAAAGATTTTGGTCGGGAAGTGATCGAAATACTTGTCAAAGAAATGAGTAATGGCCCTGGTGACCTGGCGGTTATCGCTGCTGGCTATCCTCGGGAAATGAAATATTTTCTCGATAGCAACCCAGGCTTAAAATCCCGATTTAAGCACCGCTTTGAATTTCCCGATTACCTGCCCCAGGAGCTTACCCAAATTGCTCGCTTTGCTGCGCAGCACATGGAGGTCCTCCTTTCGCCAACAGCGGCACAAAAGATTGACATCATTATTACGGAAGCTTTCCGAAACCGTGATCGCTCTTTTGGCAATGCCCGTTTCGTCTTTGATCTGGTGGAAAAAGCAAAGATCAATCTTGGCTTGCGCATCATGGCTCATCCCCAACCACGGCAGCTGGCGATAGAAGAATTGAGGCTGATCACTGCCGAAGATGTAGATCAGATAAATACCGGAATGCTCAAGCAACTTCCTGACATTCCGGTAGATGAAGCCTTGCTGGAGGAAAGCCTGGAGGAATTAGATGCCCTCATTGGCATGAAAAATGTGAAGGAACAGATCAGGGAGATGGTTCAATTGGTGAGATACTATCGCCTTTCAAAAAAAGATGTACTCCATCGCTTTTTTCTTCACACTGTTTTTGTGGGCAACCCCGGGACAGGAAAAACGACCGTAGCGCGTATTCTCACTAAAATATATAAAGCGCTGGGCGTACTGGAACGCGGTCACATGATCGAAACCGATCGCCAGGGCATGGTGGCAGGCTACGTTGGCCAAACGGCAACAAAAACGACAGAAAAAATTGATGAAGCACTCGGAGGAGTACTTTTCATCGACGAGGCTTATGCCCTCACCCAGCGTTCCGGCAGTAGTCAGGGTGACTTTGGTGATGAAGCGATACAAACACTTCTCAAACGCATGGAAGACCAACGCGGTCAGTTTTTTGTCTTCGTGGCGGGCTATCCCGACAACATGGAGCGCTTCCTAAAAGCCAATCCAGGTCTCAGTTCTCGCTTTGATAAAACACTGCGTTTTGAGGATTACTCCCCGGATGAGTTGGTACAGATTGCGGAAAAGATGTTTCAAGACCAGGATCTTCTTCTCGCTGGAGCGGCACATACCCATCTAGTTCGTTACCTCAACTTTGTCCACGCTTTACGCGATAAGTTTTTTGGGAATGCTCGTACGGTTCGTAAAATCGTGGAGGAAGTTATCAAAGCACACGACCTCAGGCTGGCAGCGGCAAAGGGAGAGTTATTGGCAAATGAAATCACGCTTGCAGACGCGCAAGTCTTAATAATGGATAAAAATAGCCTACAGTTTACCCGGCCAACTATTGGTTTCCGGAAATAGATATCACTGATCGGTAGGCTTAATCACAAAAAATTCGATCGCCCGAGGAGTAATCAGCGCATTGTGTAAGTAAGCTGGAGATTGCACCAACTCCAGTGGAACTGTGTTCTTACCTTCCCGGATAAAAGACTTCTTTAAATCCGCAATCAAGCGAAAGTCAGCTGCTGAAATGTCATTATAATGCCTCAAACCAATGACGCACTTGATTAAAGCTTTGTCTGGAAACAAACGAATACTGTCGGCTAAGGGATTCACCACTTCTACATCTACAAAAATGCTCTTTTCTGTAAAGCGCTCGACCGGCACTTGTACTTGAATAGCATCGGGAGCCACACGCAGGCCATCTTCAGGAATTCTCAATGAAAGTTGTCCGATGTAATCTTTACTCAAATCCTCCAAAATGAGGCTGTCTGCAGCCCAAAATGTAAGTGCCGCAATTTGGCTTGCCGGGCCAGTGATCCAAACAGAATCAGGTGTGATGATGATTGAATCCGCCAAATGATGCTCTTCCGCAAACGACAGCGTTGAAAAAAGACGAACTGGTAATAATAGTTGCTCCTGTTCTTCCAATGCTATCCGAACCCCGTCAAAAACCAGGTTCGTTATTTCTACTTCTTTGTCGTTGACGATATCGTCCAGATCCGTTCGAATCTGAGTAGGTGTCAAATTAAACACAGAATGGTCGGGGACAGCATAAGCCAGTTCATACTTACGGCCAAGTATGCCTGCCATCAAAAAATACCAACCCTGAGCAGTAAGATTAACAATCAGCGATTCGGGAGGAGGCGTAACAAATGCTTTGCCCTGAGGCAACTCATACTGAAGAGCTACCGTACGTACCACGGTATACTCTTTAGAAAACTTCACCAATATCCAAAACACAAAGGCAAAACCCAGACAAATCGCCAGAATAATGCGATCCTCCGGCGATATGTCTGCAAGTGGGTTTTTAATTTTTAGTCGCTTCATTAAAGAAAGCATCAGTCATTTCTTTAGAAATGGCACTCCGAGTGAAAGGGATAAATACTTTTCCTACTTCAAGTACAATGGTCTTGTCTTCAATCTTGTTGATTTTCCCAATGATACCACTGGCCGTGACAACGTCATCGCCTTTCGCTAGATTTTTCATAAATTCTCCCTGCTCACGCTGGCGTTTTGCCTGGGGGCGAATAAGGAAAAGCCAAAAAATAAGCAACATTGCTCCGAAAAATACAAGTTGAACCATTCCTCCACCGGAAGCAGCTTGTAATAGTAATGTGGAAAACTCCATATAAATAGCTGGTTTTATTGATACCCAAAGGTAATCATCTTAATCTAAATTCCGACTAACTACTTTTTCCATCCACATGTCCATTGAGGTAAACAACTGTTTTCGCAGGAATTGTATTGGCCGTAATGGTGATGGGCTTATTTTGGTTGCCACTTTTATTCTTGGTATCAAAACGAACCGGAATCACCCCACCTTCTCCTGGAGCAATCGGCGTCTTGGGCCAATCTGCTACGGTGCATCCGCAAGTTGATCTCACGTCGCTGATAATAAGCGGTACTTTTCCTTCATTGGTAAACGTAAAATCGTGGGTAACCACAGCCCCTTCTTCAACACTGGAGAACTCATAAGTAGCGCTGGAAAAAGTAATCTTAGCCACATTACTGGTATCTACCTCTTCCTGATCAGCCGTTACTGGATTACGGATAATTTCAGCGATCCCTCCTTCAATATCCTGAGCTCGGTTATTTTCGTCGTTAGTTGGGTTACGCTCCTTGCAAGCAACGAACCCCAAAATAACCAGAAGAAAAATCATATTCTTTAACATAAAAGGCACTTTTTTTGATGCACACTAAATTACAGAAGGTCATATTTTCAAGCAACAAAGGTAATTTTTTTCACGCAAAAGAAGCCTCCTAACGAGTGAACTCACCTTCCTGCTTAGGTAGCTAATCCCGGCACCTTCTAACTTTCATCGTTCTATGGCTTTCGGCAAATGCGTGATGTCCTTCTCTTTTTTCCCTTAGAAAATGTTATTTTCGTTTTTACCACCAAAGCTTAGTAGTTTGACGGAAATAAGTGTAACAACTTTCTTTTGAGATTTTTAAAAATTTCCACACAATTTTCTTACAGTCAATTGCTTAGGAAATTTCAAAAAATCGAAAGCTGTTACACTTATTTTTTCTCCGTCTCTTAGCCATCATTTGTAACAAGCGCACCATGCACAAACCAATTTTCCTGGTTGGATTTATGGGTTCTGGCAAATCTCATGTCGGGATAAAACTAGCAGATTATTTATACTGCCCTTTTACTGATCTTGATCAACAGATTGAAGCGTATACGCAAAAAAGCATCAAAACTACTTTCGCCGAAGATGGTGAAGCTTGGTTTCGGCTCATTGAGCGCAGAGTACTGCACAATACAATGTATAAAATTCCCGGAATCGTCGCTACTGGAGGAGGTACTGCTTGTTTTTTTGACAATATGGATTGGATGAACAAGCACGGTGTGGTTATCTTTTTAGACCCTACAGAAGAGGTACTTCAGCAACGCCTATGGAGAGGGCGAACCAAAAGACCATTGCTCAATGGCTTATCCATAGATAGCTTGCAGACCTTCATCCATCAAAAAATGAAAACAAGGAGACCTTTCTACGAAAAAGCTGCTGTTCACTACGTCATCACCCATCATGAACAAGCCACCGCAGAAGACATTTCCGCCCAGATAAATGCTATTACAGGGCACTGAAAACTGGACAAAGCTTGGGCTCAAGCCTATGCAAAACATTCAAGTTGAAGCTCAAGTTTAAGATGGCTAAAAACGTCCTTAACCTCCACCTCAGTAGAGCTATTTCTGCCTGATGGTTTGTAAAAACTCCTGACGAACATTTTCATTCAAAAATTTGCCACTGTACTCCGAAGTAGAAGTTACAGAAGCTTCGTGCTGAATCCCCCTGGCTTGTACGCACATGTGGTAAGCTTCAATAAACACAGCGACATCTTCCGTCCCTAAAACACTTTTTAGCTCTTCCGCAATCTGTATGGTCAGTCGCTCCTGAACCTGAGGCCGCTTTGCGTAGTATTCAACTATACGGTTGAGTTTCGACAAACCAATGACGTTACCATTGGCCATGTAGGCAATGTGCGCCTTTCCGTATATAGGAAGAAAGTGGTGCTCGCAAAAAGAGTGCAATTTAATATCCCGCTCTACCAGCATCTGCTTGTAACGGTATTTGTTCTCAAACAGGGAAATGTTTGGCTTCGCCTCAGGATTAAGACCTGCAAATATTTCTTTGACAAACATTTTCGCAACGCGCCTTGGTGTATCCTGAAGAGAGTCGTCTTCCAGGTCAAGCCCAAGGGTGTTCATGATTTCACGAAAATGGTCTTCAATAATGTCCATTTTTTCCTCGTCACTCCGTTCAAAAGCATCTGCGCGCATTGGCGTGCTAATATCAACCAGACTGGGAGGGACGATTGGTTTGATCATCAGTGATTTTTCGTTATTGGTAATGGGGCCACTGTTACTAATGCTATCAACGGCAGGAAATTCGTCCTTGCGCATTTTGTTATTTTTTGAGGATGAAAGATCACAAATATTTATTTATGATCTGAAAGCAAAATAAGAACGCCATCTGACCGCTTTTGTTTACAACTCTACCGCTAACCTTTCGAAGAATGCCCTTAAAAACCGTTAGTACAATGTTTACAACATCTTGTTGGGCGTTTTTTTTTTCAAAGAGGTCTATTTAGGGTTAAGCCTTGTTTTTCAAGGGCTTCACCTCGTACAACAGCTTGTTTGCGATAATTTTATGTAATATATAATCAACTTAAAATCATTAAGTTAAGCAAAAAAATGATACTTTTTAACCTAAGGTTTACACAAAGATTTTTTCAGCGAATATTTGGTGGGCGGGGACAAAAACCCTAATTTTACATCGTTAAGCGAGTCTAGCCTCCGATCGAGCATATAATAATGATCTCGGAGAGATTTTCCTGAAGCGTATAAAGAGTTGGTCTTTTTTAGATCGTCAAAAGTTTTCTGCTGATGATAACTAACTTCGACGGCTCTTTGCAAAATATTATTTGGTATCAGTAAGTTTATTCGAGCCCTGTCAGTTCCTGACGGGGTTCTTTTTTTGGCGAATTCTTAACTATATTTGCGCCAAATTAAAGTGCTTACCAACCATCGGCGAAGTAAACTTGTTTACTGGCCAGTAGAAAAAATCAATACCCTTATGAATTTTGATCTCATTGTCATTGGTTCAGGCCCTGGAGGATACGTAGCGGCAATCCGTGCTTCCCAACTTGGGCTAAAAGTAGGTGTCGTAGAACGTGAAAACCTGGGAGGCGTGTGTCTCAACTGGGGCTGTATTCCTACCAAAGCCTTGCTGAAAAGTGCTCAGGTTTTTGAATACATCCAACACGCTGACGACTACGGTATCACCGTAAAAGATGCTAAAGCTGATTTTGGTAGCATGATCGGTCGTAGCCGTAATGTTGCCGACGGGATGAGCAAAGGGATCAATTTTCTCTTCCGCAAAAACAAGATCACGACCATCGAAGGAGAAGGTCGCTTGGTTCGCGGCAAGAAAGTAGAGGTTACTGATAAAGACGGTAAAAAAACAACTTACGAAGCAGCTCATATTATTATCGCTACGGGAGGTCGTGCACGTGAGCTGCCCAACATCCCGATCGACGGTAAGAAAATCATTGGTTACCGTGAGGCCATGACGCTTGCCAAGCAACCTAAGAAGATGGTAGTGGTTGGAGCTGGTGCCATTGGCGTAGAATTTGCTTATTTCTACAGTAGCATTGGTACCGAAGTTACCATTGTAGAGTTTATGGAGCAAGGGCTGGTTCCTCGTGAAGATGCCGACATCTCTAAGGAACTGACCAAAATCTACAAGAAGAAAGGTATCGCGGTAATGGCCAACAGCGCTGTACAATCCGTAGACACCAAAGGCAGTACTTGTAAAGTGGTCGTTAAGAATCGCAAAACGGAGAAAGAAGAAACCATCACTTGTGATGTCGTTCTTTCCGCTGCTGGCGTAACCCCGAATACCGAAAATATTGGCTTGGAAGAACTAGGCATCAAAACCGATCGCGGTATGATTCAGGTGGATGCTTATTACCAGACCAATGTACCTGGCATCTACGCCATTGGTGACGTAGTCGCTGGACAAGCGCTTGCTCACGTAGCAAGTGCCGAGGGAATCATCTGTGTTGAAAAAATAGCTGGCCACCACCCTGAGCCATTAGATTACAACAATATCCCGGGCTGTACTTACTGTTCTCCCGAAGTAGCTTCGGTGGGTTATACAGAAGCAGCAGCAAAGGAAGCGGGTTACGAAGTAAAAGTGGGTAAGTTTCCTTTCACCGCATCAGGTAAGGCTAAAGCGGCTGGTGCTAGCGAAGGCTTCGTAAAGGTTATTTTCGACGCCAAGTACGGTGAATGGTTAGGAGCACACTTCATTGGTGCCAATGTCACCGAAATGATCGCAGAAGTAGTCGTAGCTCGTAAGCTGGAAACAACCGGGCACGAAATCATCAAATCTGTACACCCCCACCCTACCATGAGTGAAGCGGTGATGGAAGCTGCGGCAGCGGCTTATGATGAGGTGATTCACATGTAAAACCACATGGTGATTAGATAGAAAAAAGCCATTTCCTGAGGTTCAGGAAATGGCTTTTTTTTGCACTTTGTAGTAATTGCAATAAGCGTACTAGGTCTCTTCGTGGAGTTTCACGCGAAAATAGATTTTCGCTAAGTCAATTTCTACGCCAATGGAATTTAGAATAACGGAGGTCTCCAAACCTTTTACTCTTGTGATTTTCCACAACACTCCTTCTCGCTTGTAAATTTCTACTTGTGCTTTATCTTGTTCGATCAACACATATTCTTGCAAACTTTGGCTAGGCGGTCCCATCATACATGAGCCACGCTTTGAGGAAACCATCAATTTGTCCATCAAGCACCGCATCCGTTTGAGGGGTTTGATAGCCGGTGCGGTGATCTTTTACCCTCCGATCATCTAGCACATAGGAGCGGATCTGTGAGCCCCATTCGTTTTTCATTTTTTGCGACTCTAAATCGTCTTTTTCCTGGCGTTGTTTTTCTAGTTCCAACTCATAGAGGCGAGATTTCAGCATTTGCATCGCTTTCTCCCTGTTCATGTGTTGGGAACGTTCTTCCTGACAGGAAACAACTACCCCGGAGGGTAAATGTCGTAGTCGCACCGCCGATTCTGTTTTATTTACGTGCTGTCCACCTGCACCACTTGCGCGGAAAGTGTCCCATTCGATATCCGCTGGATTAACTGCTACTTCAATGCTGTCGTCTACCATCGGGTGTACGAAAACTGAAGCAAAAGAAGTCATCCGTTTTCCTTGAGAATTGAATGGACTCACGCGTACCAAACGATGAACGCCATTTTCACCTTTAAGTAATCCGTAAGCAAAATCACCTTTAATCTCCAGAGAAATAGACTTCACGCCGGCAACTTCCCCATCCTGACGATCCAACTCAGATATTTTGAAACCTTGCTTTTCGGCCCACATCATGTACATTCGCCCTAGCATTTCTGCCCAATCGCAAGCCTCCGTACCACCAGCGCCAGCGTTGATCTCTAAAATAGCATTCAATTCATCCTCCGGACGATTAAGCGTGGAATGAAACTCGACGTCCTCTACCAGCTCTAGTACCTGATCATAACGTTCATCTACTTCTTTTTCGGTACCCTCCCCTTCTTTGAGAAACTCAAAAAGCACTTCCAAATCCTCAATAGCGGAAGCTACTTTTTCATATTGCCCCAGCCAGTTTTTGTGACTCTTCAAGTCTTTCATCACCCCTTCAGCGAGTTGAGGATCATCCCAAAAGTTGGGATTGAGTAGCTGTTGCTCTAGTTCAGCTAATTTGTGTTCACGTTCTGCGACGTCAAAGATAGTGCCTCAACTGATCGAGGCGACTGTGCAGCGATTGTAATTGCTCTGCGGTCATGAATAAAATATTTATTTTGAAAGCTTTGCTGCTTCCTCTAATTTTAAATAATAAAACAAGGTATCCTGCGCTTGGATAAAAGGTGCTTTACCTAATTTCCCATAAGACAAAGCTGGCGGAACAGCCATAAAAAGCTGGCCACCAGGACCAATAATCGACAAAGCCTCTTCCCACGCTTTTATCACACTGCCTTGTCCGGCCGTAAAAGAAAACGGTGATGCAATGGTAAAGTTCTCTCCAAAAACAATTCCATCCTGTAGACAACCTATATATTTCAGCTGTGCCACTTCACCATTTTTCACTTTAGGTGCGTTTCCTGCGTCTACGATGGTATACCACAAACCAGACTTGGTAGAAGTTCCACCTTGTCGGTAATTTTCTTTGAACCGCTCTAATTCTGCTAAAATTGCTTCAGCTGCTGGATTTTGCTCCAAGGCTTGCCGCAAATCAGGTTTTGCCAATGGATTCTCTTCTTCATACTCATCTATTAACAATTGCGCTCCCTCACTACCTGCTGGAATAATTTTTCGTAAAACTACATCGTAATAGAGCAAATCTGCGGTAGCTAATCCGGGCGCAATCCTCATCTCATCGGTCACTTTCATCACTACCGTTACACTGTCCCCCTCACTCATCAATGGCAAGACATCTGCTACAGGGTCAGGCTTTTTAATAGGATTCAAGGCAGGGTCCTGGAGAACCGTACGGAGGCCTACTTTCCCGTTGTCCGATGTAAACAACAAAGTATCCAGGGTACGAATCTGGAAGTAGACATACACCTCGTCTCCAATTGCCGGTTTTACACCCCCAAAATCAAGGTGATGCCAATAATCATAGCCATGCTCAGTCTGGCCATCATAATTACTACATCTCAACAACATTAAGACCAAGAGCAGCAGCACCCCATACCGAAAAGCATCCAGCTTGGCCAACATGAACATAGGCTAAGATTGGAGTTGTTGCTGGTACTCTGGCAAGATCTCTTTGAAACGCCTTACCGTGATACTAAGGTTATGAAAACTGGCACCTCCGGCAGCATTTTTATGTCCCCCCCCGCGAAAATGGGTCTTGGCCATGTCCTGAACATCAATATCGCCTTTGGAGCGTAGACTCAACTTGACAATCTTTGGCTGTTCATGAATGAAAGCGGCCAATTTTATGTCCCTTAATTTCAGCAAGAAGTTGACGACACCTTCTGTGTCCCCCCGATTGATGTCAAAAAAAGCATAATCCTCTTTTGTCAGCGTTATGATCCCCGTGTGAAACTCTGGCAAGATTTCCAATCGATTATACAAGCAATGCCCCAGAATGCGCAATTGCTTCTCATTCATACTGTTGAATATCAGATCCTGCAGCTTAAGATCATCTACGCCAATCTCCAACAAGTTGGCAACCGTACGAAACAGTTTAGGAGAATTGCTGTATTTGAAAGATCCCGTATCCGTCAATATCCCAGTAAACAAACACTCCCCTATCACTTTATCCAAGTCATCGTTCTGCCCGAGCATATGAATAAAATCATAAACCAGCTCACAGGTAGAGCTGGCGGTTGTCTCACTCAATATGAAATCCGCAAATGGTTCGGGGAAAAGATGATGGTCAATCATCACTTTAGGACAACGAGCTTCATCAACCAACTCACCAGCTTTATCAATGCGGTCAAGTGAGTTAAAATCGAGACAAAAGATAAGCGTTGCTCTTTTGACAATCCGCTCTACTTCCTCCGGGTCATGGTCGTAAATAACAATGTCGTTCGCTTGTGGCATCCACGACAAAAAGTCGGGATAATCCGAAGGAGCGATCACTTTTACGTTATGTCCATTCTTTTGTAAAAAAAGACTAAGGCCTAGTGAAGAACCGACCGCATCGCCATCGGGATTGCGATGAGTAAGAATGACCACATCCTGTGGTGTATTAAGTAGCTTCTTGAGCCCTTCCAAATTTTCCATAATTGTGCATATACTGGGGGGTGCGAAGTTGATAAAAATAATTGATTCTGCCAAAATGTTTGGAAGGGGCTTTGGTGCTCAGCGGCATTTGTTTACTTTTGCACCGCTTTTTACAAATAATGACCAAACCAAAGAAAAACATGGCTGGCAATATCACTTTTACGATGATCAAACCTGATGCTGTTGAAGGCGGACACATCGGCAATATTTTAGCAGACATCAACGCAGGTGGTTTCCGCATCGTTGCGATGAAATACACCAAACTATCCGCAGAAAAGGCCGGAGAATTTTACGCTGTTCACAAAGAGCGTCCTTTCTACGGTGAATTGGTGGAGTTCATGTCAAGAGGTCCAATCGTGGCAGCTGTTTTAGAGAAAGACAATGCCGTTGAAGATTTCCGTAAGTTAATCGGTGCTACTAATCCTGCGGAAGCAGCGGAAGGTACCATTCGTGCGAAGTACGCTACCAGTATCGGCGAGAATGCGGTGCATGGTTCTGATTCTGATGAGAACGCACTTATCGAAGCTAATTTCCACTTTGCTGGCACAGAAATGTTCCGATAATATTCCTTGCTTCCAAGAATAAAGCGGTGTCGATCTTCTTCGATACCGTTTTATTTTTTTGCCTAAACCAATCCTTGAAATGGTTTGGACTAAGCCCTTACTGAACACCATTTTAAGGACGGACCTCATCCGTAGCAGCTACCGCAGTAGCTGGAGCCTCCTCTCCTATCAGTTCCAATACTACTTCCGGCATGTATTTCTTCCAGGAAATAGCATCCTTTACTAGAAAAAAGGTTAACAAACTACCGTAGAGTAAGGTAGTGATGACAATGGCTTTGCGGCGGTTGCGGCGTTCGATGCGATCAGCTTGATAAGACATAGTTGGAAATAGTTTAGGTAATACGAAACGGCATTCCTTTAAACCTTATTTTTGAGTCATTCGTTAAAGATGTCGTAAAATCCAAAATAAACGTATGTTATCCTCCGTCCTGCAAAGCATCCAAGAAGAGCTGGCTCCTTACCAAGCCAAGCTAATTGCTGTTTCAAAAACCTACCCCAAAGAGATCCTTCTAGAAGCATATGAAGCTGGACAGCGAGAATTCGGCGAAAACCGCGTGCAAGAAGTCGTAGACAAGGCAGCCGCGCTACCAGAAGATATTAAATGGCACTTCATTGGCCACTTGCAAACAAATAAGGTAAAATATATCGCCCCCTTCGTACACCTCATTCACGCGGTAGATAGCTTTAAACTATTGAAAGAAATAGACAATAGAGCCGCTGCTAACAACCGGGTTATTGATGTTTTGCTTCAATTTAAAATTGCGGAAGAGGACACAAAATATGGCTATGAAGCAGCCGAAATTTTCGAAATGTTGGACGAATTACCCTGGCAAGATCTAAAAAACACCCGTATCGTAGGGGTGATGGGTATGGCAACTTACACCGATGACCAAGAACAAGTTGCCCGCGAATTCCGCCAACTTCATACTTACTTCAAGCGCCTCAAGGATACCTATTTTAAATACCAATCCTACTTCAAAGAAATCTCAATGGGAATGTCCGGTGACTATCCACTGGCGCTTGCAGAAGGCAGCACCATGGTTAGGATTGGCAGTAAAATTTTTGGAGAAAGGGATTAAAATCTATTTTTTTCGTTTTTTACTGGCCTGTGCTAACGGATTAAACCTCAGACAACTTTCTATCCAATAAATCAAATCTTCCTCCTGGTCAAATCCGTCAGGAGTCACAAAAACGTAGCCATTCATTGGGCGTCCCGTAAAATCCATGGGATGACAACCCTCTCGTTTTAATGCCTCTTCCGAAGCATCTGGGCCAATCCTGGCCATCAGTAGATCAGTTGCTTTGTTTTTATCATAATGGATACCGCAGCACATTTTCTCATCGACCATAAAACAGAGGCCGCCCATCATTTTTTTCTCTGCAAATGACGTGTTGTGATCTTTAAAAACTTGCCTGATACGGTCCGCCAAATACTCATCGTACGCCATAAAAATTATTGTTAAACTTAAAATTCTTATTAAAAATTAATCCACAAAAGAAAAGAATAATATTATATTCAAGCCGCTTTTCACAACTATTTTTATCAACTATCTACAGAAAAACCGAATTATGATCCGTAACTATCTACTAGTTTGCTTATCACTCGCGCTGGTACTGGCCAGTTGCGCTAAAGAGCAAGGTGCCGATCAGGAAATCCAAATCGACACTCCTCAGCGTGTGAGCAAAGAAGACATTAATGCTTTTGTTCTCTCACAGCTCCACGAAAAAAATATTTTCAAATGGGAAACCATGGATAATGAGATGCTTTGGAGCGCCATATCTCATGGCAACGACATTGCTTCCATTGGTTACCAGCCCGCAGGTTTTACCAACATCGAGGACCGAATCCACGAGATTGACATCACCAAAGACGAATGGCGCAGTGTTCGTCAGGATATCATCGACTTGGTGGTCAGTGAAACCCAACGGTATTTCCCCGATGAGAACATCACTGCGGAGAAGCTCCTGATGGGTAAGCCTTTGGAGGAATTTCTACCCAATTTTTCCATACTCATCAAGCATCCTGCAATTGTGGCCACCCTTCGCGAACGAGCCGATGTGCGCTACGTTGAGCCAATGAACTACACCTACGAAGAAGTTGCTGACCGCAGCGACTCTGGCTGTGGTGTTAGTCCCGCAACCAATATTCCTACTGCCGATTATACCACCACTTCCCCAGCGGCGAAAATTCCCTGGAATTTTTACCTGCTCAATATTCCTTCCGCCTGGAATACCAGTCAGGGTGATAACATCGGAGTTTGCCTTATTGATACGGGCACCTCTCCCAACCAACCAAAACTGGGCAGCGATTTTGCATCTGGTCAATCCACCAATCGCTACATTGCCCGTTATGGTACTTACGTGAGCTCCTGGTGGTGGTGGGCTTCTCCAGATGGGCCAGATGACGACTGTGGTCACGGCACACAGATGGCGGGTTTAATTGCTGGTCCCCGAAGCTCAGGTGGTTCTACAGTTGGAGCAGCCTATAAAGCCAATTTGATTTCTTACCGCGGCACTGGAGACGTAGTTATCAATAGCTCTAATGAAAAAGAAGGCGTTAGAGATGCCTTGGTCGCAGCGGGTAATCGCAGTGATGTAAAAATCATCAGCATGTCTATCGGTGATGTTTTCTACAGCAGTACCGTTGCTGACGGCATCTTTTTCGCCTACAACAAAGGCAAACTGATCTTCGCTGCTGCGGGAACGTCCTTGAGTTGGACCAGCTGGTGGGGTGTTATCTTCCCAGCGAACATGTCGCAAACGGTTGCGGTAACAGGTGTGAAAGAAGGCTACCCACTAGAGCGTTGCAACACCTGCCATGATGGTGCTGAAGTAGACTTTATCGTCCCCATGCAACGTCGTAATGACAATAGCAGAACTTCCCTGACACTGGCGATGAGTGGCAACACTCCTGCTTACGTAGGAGGCTCAAGTGCTGCTACAGCCACCACAGCAGGCATTGCGGCCATGGTTTGGGCGACCAGCCCCTCTTCTTCCAGAACTACCATTCTGAATCGGTTGAAGAATGCCGCCTCTATTTATCCAAGCCGAGATGGTAATTTCGGTTGGGGGATAATTGATGCACAACAAGCCGTAAATTAAAAAAACACGCAACGAGAAGAGGGTAAAGGGATGGTCATCCCTCTACCCTCTTTTTTATTGGCAGCAATTATCTTGATAACCTTTTAAACTAGGCTTCTTCCAAGAAAGGATAGCGATAGTCGGTTGGCGTAACAAAATTTTCTTTGATGGTCCGTGGGCTGATCCAACGGTAAAGGTTCAATACAGAACCAGCTTTATCATTGGTTCCAGAACCACGCGCACCACCAAAGGGCTGCTGCCCAACAACTGCTCCGGTAGGCTTATCGTTGATATAAAAATTACCCGCCGCATTGCTCAATTTGTCCGTAACGTAATTGATCACGGAACGCTCGCGAGCAAAAATTGATCCCGTTAATGCATAAGGTGAGGTGCTATCCACCTGGTCGAGCATGGTATCAAATTCGGCATCTGGATAAACATAAATGGTTAGTACAGGGCCAAAAATCTCCTCTTCCATGGTACGATAATGAGGATCTTTTACCACAATTACGGTGGGTTCTACAAAGTATCCTTCTGACTTGTCGCAGTTGCCACCAGCGATGATCTCTACACCTTCGTCTTTTTTGGCTTGCGCCAGGTAACCGCTGATCTTATCGAAAGAACGCTCGTCGATTACCGCATTGATGAAATTGGAAAAATCTTCAACACTACCCATTTTGAAAGTAGCCATATCTGCAACCAATTTTTCCTTCACCGCAGGCCACAAACTTTGTGGAATATAAGCACGAGAGGCCGCAGAACATTTCTGCCCCTGGTATTCAAACGCACCCCGTGCGAGAGCCACAGCGACCTGAGTGGCATCAGCCGATGGATGAGCAACGACAAAATCCTTGCCACCTGTTTCCCCTACAATACGGGGATAAGAACGGTACTTACTGATATTTTTACCAATCAAGCCCCATAGTGCCTGAAATACTTTGGTACTGCCTGTAAAGTGTAAACCGGCAAAATCAGCGTGAGAAAAGACAATATCCCCAGCCATGGGGCCATCAGTGTAAATCAGGTTAATCACTCCCGCTGGTAAGCCGGCCTCATGGAAGATTTCCATGACCAGCTTCGCCGCAAAAATTTGAGTTTCAGCAGGTTTCCAGACCACTACGTTGCCCATCATGGCAGGAGCAGCCGGCAAGTTACCCGCAATAGCCGTAAAATTAAAAGGAGTAATCGCGAAGACAAAGCCTTCCAACGGACGGTATTCCATACGGTTCCATACCGTAGGTGAGCTATTTGGCTGCTGCTGATAGATTTCCGTCATGTATTGCACATTGAAACGAAGGAAATCGGCTAACTCTGCCACGCAATCAATCTCGGCTTGGTACACATTTTTACTTTGCCCCAACATGGTGGCAGCATTCATGCGCGCCCGGTAAGGGCCACTGATCAGATCGGCAGCTTTCAAAAACACTGCAGCACGGTCTTGCCAAGGCATTCTCTCCCAAGCCGCCTGGGCACCCAATGCTGCATCTATTGCTGCATGGACATGGCTGGAGTCTCCTTTAGAAAAATGAGCTAAAACGTGCTTTTTTTCGTGCGGTGGATGGATTGCAACCTTGTTGCTGGTAGACACCCATGCTCCGTTGATATACATGGGTAAATCGTGTGCTTCTTTCTTATAAGCTGCCAATGCTGCTTTTAAAGCCTTACGTTCTGGAGAGCCAGATCGATAGTTGAGTATAGGTTCATTGCTTGGTTGGGGTACCTGATAGAATGCGTTAGCCATATTCTGGAAATTGGTTAGATTTTTTATTAGTGCAAACATACTTACTACCAAGGGAACACCCAAATAAGCAAGATCGTTGCCCACAAGGAATTAAGGATTGGTCGGTTTTAGTTTTTTCAACGCTACCATTGCCTGAATGTAGCGTTTGGCCAGTGGCAGTATCTTTACTTTGCTACTACTCACATCATCGGTCCACTTTACCGGAAGCTCACAAATACTCTTGCCTTGCCACTCTGCTACGGTAAGCAATTCGGTACTAAAAAACCAACCATCGTTCTGTGCTCCTCCTTGCATCAAATCCTCCAGAATGGAGCGGTGCAAGAATTTAAAGCCACACATGCCATCCGAAAACCCTACTCCCAAATATGTTTTTAAAAGGAAATTAAACACCCGCGAAGCCACTTCCCTTTTCAGTGGACGATGGATGACTTCCGCATCAGGATGCAGGCGGGAACCGTAGACCAAATCACAGCCTTGTTCTACGAGTGCTTCGTATGCTTCCAGGAAATGTTGAAGGTCGGTAGCCAAGTCAAGGTCCATATAACCGACGATATCAGCTTTCGATTGCTTCCAGGAGGTTTTTAATGCTAAACCTACACCACGGCGAGGTACGCTTACCCAATGTACGGCAGCATATTGCTCACTTAGCTGCTGAGCTAGTGCCCTGGTATTGTCTTCAGAACCATTGTCGGCAATGACAATTTTCCACTGCCCTGGTGTTGTAAACTGATCTTTTAAGAAGGCGTGCAAAACACCAACTTGCTGCACCAATGTGGCCTCTTCGTTTAGAACAGGGATCGTAATATCGAAAGTCATTCCAATAGCTTTAAGCGCGAAGATAGAGCAGGTTTAGGATATTTTGGGATACTTTTGTTTACTTTGTAGAAATTCTGACCAGCTTTATCGAAGATTCGTAACAATCCAGTGAATAAAGCTATTATTAGAGGTAAGAAACTATGCTAAAAAATCTGAAATCAATATTTATTGTGGAGGAAGATGTGCCCGCAAAAAGCAAGGCGCCTTCCCCTACTTCCGCTACCCCGGCAAAAGAGCAGGCACCAACAGCGGCCAGTAGTACCCCACCCACTAGTCGTAGTGGTAAGGTGACTCAAAAATTCACCGACATTCTCCTTTCAGCAATGGACAATGCCGACCTGGAAGGATTTGATTACCTGGAATATAAAAAATCACTTCAGTCGCTCCAGAAGATGAACATGGAAGAACGCACGGCCTACCAGTCTGCTTTCGCAATGGCTCAAACCATGGGTGCAACACCACAACACCTGGTCAGTACTGCCCAACACTACCTTAAAGCACTTCAAGAAGAAGAGCAAAAGTTTGGCAAGGCCCTCCTCAACCAACAGGAAAGCAGGATTGGAGCCAAGCGGCAAGAACAACAAACGCTAGCAGATACGATCAAGGACAAAGAAGCCCAAATCAAAAAGTTGCAAGCAGAAATTCAGGAACATCAGCAAAAATTGGGTAAATTGGACGGTGAGATTAAACAGGCCGATTTATCAATCGCTAATACTAAAAATGACTTCTTTGCATCCTATCAAAACCTGACCAATCAGATTCAGGAGGATATCAACAAAATGCAAGAGTACTTAAAATAATCTGACATACAATAGTCAGCGCATCAAAATCATCACGGTATTAAATGGATAAGACACAGTTAAAATCAAAATCATTCTGGCAACGTCCTGAGGGAGTTACCGGACTCATTTTCCTGGCAGCATTAGTAGCTGGTGGAGCTTACTTATTAACCACCATCAACTGGGCAGCTATTTTTGCCAACACCCTGGCATTGGCTGGCACACTGGGCATTTTAGGGATCATCGTCTACATGGTATTAGACCCAAAAATGAGGGCCTTAGTCAGCTTTGGCTACAAAAGTATCATGCGTTGGATTACGGGTATTTTTGTGCGCGTTGACCCCATCGGCATCCTCAAATCTTACGTTGATGAGCTACAGGGCAACCTGCGTAAAATGAACAAGCAGATCAGCCAGCTCAGAGCCCAAATGCACAAACTCAAGGAAATCATCGTCAATAATCAACGTGAAATCCAGAGCAATCTGCAACTCGCCAGCAAAGCCAAAGAAACCCAGAAGACCAATGTGATGATTCTGAAATCACGTCGAGCTGGCCGCCTGAAGGAGTCTAACCTCAAGTTGGAAGACCTCTATAAGCGGATGGAAGTGCTGTACCGCGTACTCACCAAGATGTACGAAAACAGCCAAATCCTAGCCGAAGACATCAAGGATCAGGTAGCCGTGAAAGAGCAAGAGCGCAAAGCTATCCATGCTTCGCACTCCGCCATGAATTCCGCGATGAGCATTATTTCTGGCGATCCTGATAAGCGTGCTATGTTCGACATGGCTATGGAAGCCGTAACCGAGGATGTTGCCAATAAAGTTGGAGAAATGGAACGCTTCATGGAAGTGTCGGCCAACTTTATGAACTCCATCGACCTTCAGCAGGGCGTCTTCGAAGAAGATGGCTTAAATATGCTGGAAAAATGGGAAAAGGAAAGCACCTCTTTCATTCTGGGTGAGGAAAAATCAACCCTCCTATTGGAAGCAGAAGACGACAGCAACATACTGGATCTCAATGCACCAGTTGTAGAAAAAGTACGTGCAAGCAATCACCGGAATCAATACGACAACTTTTTTGAGTGACCCAAAGCCCTCGAACAGGTCTGAATATTGCATTTTTCCAGGCCTCTACCTTTGGATCATTTCTTCATAAACACCATCAAAGTTCAATGGCTAAACTAACCACGTTTTCGAAATTACTTATCGTTTTCCTAGTTGTAGCAGGTGCCTTTTTTGGCATCCAATATGCTACCAATTCCGGTTTAATCGGCGGTGGAGACGATCAAAATAACACCTCCAGTTCAACATCTGGCAAAACGGGAAACCGTTCTGGTGACGGCGACCCGATCAGAATCGGTATTGTAACCTGGGGTGGCTACGCTGGTGGTCAATATTTCAATGAAGGATTCGCAGCCAGTGAGGCTTCTCGGTTCTCGAAAGAATACGGGATTGACGTAGAATTCGTCCTTAACGACGATTTCGACGCTTCCCTCAATGCCTGGAAAGCGGGTGATCTTGACCTTCATTGGTACACGATTGATGCCTTTCCAACGATTCTTCCCGGCTTAGAAGCTTTCGATCCGGTCGCTTTATTCCAGGCCGACTGGTCGCGGGGTGGTGATGCTATCATCGTCCGACGCGGTATCCGTTCGGTTGCTGACCTCAAGGGCAAAAAAATTGCCGTTGCAGAACTTACGCCGTCTCACTCCTTCCTCATTTGGTTACTAGATGCGGGTGGTTTGAGTATTAATGATGTAGAGATTGTTAGACAAGCTTCGGCCATTGACGCTGCTGCTGCATTCAAAAGCCAGCAGGTGGATGCCGCCGTTGTATGGAGTCCCGATGATGAATTGGCCACTCGGGCAGTACCCGGTTCCAGAGTTTTGGAAAGCACGCGTTCTGCTTCTAACATCATTGCCGATTTCTTCTTTGCGAAACGTGAATACGTTAATGCTAATCGCGACAAGCTTCAAAAACTCTACGAAGGTTGGATGCGTGGTGCAGCAGAGATCAATGCTTCAGCTGACGCTAAGACTAAAGCAGGTAAGATTCTCGCCGAAGGCCTGGGCATACCCGAGCCGGATGCGATTGCTGCAATCGATAATGTTCGTTTGGCGACCCACGGTGACAACCGCAACTTTTTTGGCTTGAACACAGACTTCCAGGGAGTAGATGGCAATGCCCTCTATTTGCGGATGACCAACGAGTACCAAAAACTGGGTGTCATAGATGGGAAAGTGCCCAACTGGCGCCAAATCAGTATGCCTACGCTCATTCAGCGTACAGAACTAAGCGGTCCTAATGACGCTGCAGAAGCCAGCAAAACTTTCACCAAAGTAGAAGCTACAGAAGCCAAAGAGCTAGAAGCTATTGCTTCTAAACCCGTCAGTATCAACTTCCGAACGGGAGAGCACGTTTTGGATGAAAACGCCAAATACATCATTGATCGGGAATTTGTAGAAATTGCGAAAGCATTTGCTAACGCCCGTATCAGGATTGAAGGAAATACCGATGATGTCGGCTCTCGTACGAGCAATATCAAGTTATCCGAATTGCGCGCCCAATCGGTAGCCAACTACCTCATCAAGGAACACAACATGTCCCCTAACCGTCTGATCATTGTAGGCAACGGCCCCGACAAGCCGCTTGCCAGTAACAATACAGAAGACGGTAAAGCCAAGAACCGACGGACCGACTTCCAGCTCGTACGCGAGTAAGGAATCCTCCTGTTTAACATAAATGATAGAACACGCCTGCCTGCTGTAGGCGTGTTCTATTATTGCTGATGGTTATACCATTATTTCTGCCCTCCTGCTTTGTTTTTTCACGCCTCTATTTCTGTTTCATACAATACCCCTCCTCCACTATCCGTTTAGCCCCCAAAGCTAACTATCCAACGATGAAGAAATCCTTGCTGGCCCTACTGCCCCTTTTTTGTTCTACCATAATTATTGCTCAATCTTACGATCTTGCCGCCGGTGTCCGACTGGGTACAGACTTGGGGATCAGTGCTAAATTGCGCCTTCCTCCCATCGATGAAAACTTTACCCTGGAGACCATTCTTCAAACCAGCCTTGAGAGAAACGAAGGCATGCTCACCGTACTAGGAGAACAACATTTTCCGCTTATCACCCGCCGGGTCAATCTCTATGCTGGTCTTGGCTTGCACGCCGGCTGGTTGGAAAATGACCCAGATCGCGTAGAAGACTACAAAGCCCCTGCCGGTATCAGTTTCATTGGTGGTGCTGAAATTAACTTCAAAAACATCAACATCAGCACCGATTTTAAGCCAGCCGTAAATATCAGCGGTGGCGAGAAACGTATGTACAGCCAAACGGCAATCACCTTGCGCTACATCCCCTTCAAACGATACGACATTTTTGAATCTCCGCGCGAAAAACGTAAACGTCAACGCCAAAAAGCCCGTGACCAAAGACGCCAGGACAGGACTACAAATGGCAAAAAAGATTGGCAATTTTGGAAGAAGGGCTAAACACTCTTGCTTTTAGGGCCGTGCCTTCTCCCGTCCCGACTTTTCTAGTCGGTACTAGGCTGTCCACTGCGCTGCTATCACCCCTCGTCCTCCTAATTTAACAATCACAACTATCAAGCCTACCTTTATGAATGTTCATCCAATACCCTACACCTTTAAGGTACTCCTGATTAGCTGTTTTTTATTGTCTTCTCTAATAGTACAGGGCCAGCAAACAACAAGCACTTACGAACAACTCACCTCTCTCTTTACCGAGTGGCGAGCTTTCGAAACACCTCCTCGGTTGAACGGTGCGCCCGACTATACCGCAGCGACTTTCACCAAACGGCAGCCAGCGTTTAAGGCGCTTCAGCAAAGACTCCTCTCTATTGATACAAATGGATGGACCATCGCCCAGCAAGTAGATTACCGCATTGTCTGGGCAGAAATGAATGGCTACGATTTCAATCACCGCATCCTTCAACCCTGGGCACGTGATCCCGCTTTTTATAAAACAGTATGGACGTACCGTAGTGATGTGCCCGCTCACGAAGGGCCTACCCACCATGCTACTACCGAACTTTGGACTTACGATTTCCCGTTGACCGAGGCCGAAAAAATTCGCCTCATCAGCGACCTCCAAGTGATTCCTCCACTAAATGCACAAGCACAGAAGAATCTGACGGGAAATGCTCGTGACCTATGGGTCACCGGTATCCGCGATATTCGGGGGCAAAGCATGGTTTTGAACCGCTTGCTGGAACAGGAAGGCGTGCAAGATCACAACGATTTAGTAAAAGCAATCCAGGCTGCCATCGCATCTACGGATAAGTTGGTCAGCTGGTTGGAAGAGGAAGCCAAGACTAAAACGGGTCCTTCGGGTATTGGCAAGGAAAACTACACTTGGTACCTAAAAAATGTCCACCTCGTACCCCTGACCTGGGACGACGAGGTCATGATTTTAAAAAGAGAACTGGCTCGCGCCTGGTCTTCCCTCAAATTGGAAGAGCATCGCAACCGCAATTTACCCCCACTCACCGCCGCAGATAGCCCAGAAGCCTATGCTGCACTGGCTGAGCTTTCAGCCCAAAGCCTGATGAAGTTTTTAGCGGATGATCAGATAGTGAGTGTCAAAGATTATTTTGAGCCTGCCCTGCGAGAACACCTGGGTAGCTTTATCCCTAGCGAACAAAGAAACTTCTTTTGGATTACCGCACATTATGATCCACGCCCGCTCTATTCCCATTTCTACCATTGGTTTGAGTTGGCACGGATGGAAAAGGAACCCAATACCAGCCCGGTACGGCGAGGACCTTTATTGTACAATATTTTTGATTCTCGGAATGAAGGAATAGCCACTGCCGTAGAAGAGCTGTTTATGCAAGCTGGCCTCTATGATGATAACCCTCGCGTGCGTGAGATCGTCTACATCATGATCGCTCAGCGTGCAGCACGTGGCTTGGGGTCGCTCTACGCCCACGCCAACGAGATGACGATGGAAGAAGCGGGCGGCATCCACTCGGAATATACCCCCAGGGGTTGGATGAAAACAGAGAAAGATTTACTCATCTTTGAGCAACACCTCTACCTTCGCCAACCCGGCTACGGCACCAGCTACATCACAGGTAAGTATTTGGTCGAAAATGCACTGGCCGATTATGCTCGCATCCAGGAAGCCCAGGGAAATACGTTCGAGTTAAAAAACTTCTTTGACCAACTCAATTCAATTGGTAACATCCCTATTGCTTTAGGTCACTGGCAGATGACGGGAATAGATCCGCTGAAATAGCCTCCTGTAAAGCAAAAGACTAAACCGACCTCCCAATCACGCCGTCCTTCCTCCCTGAGACAGGACCGAGCCTCCCTACCCGGTAGGCTACCTGCCGAGCAGAACCCCTGAAAAACCTTATGTGCCCTTATGAGCCTCATGTGGTTCAAAAAACCTAAAAATCCATCTTCAAGCGCAAATTGATCCGTCGTGAAGTGAGGTAATTCGGGATAGCGTACTGCTGGTTGAAGACGGTCTTCACCCAGGTATTTCCTGCTTGGTTCTGTACCTGAAGGAGGTTAAAGATTTCCAGATTAAGCCAGGTGGTTTGTGTAAAACGGAGGAAATGATTAGGACGTTTGGCACGGCGTTTTTCATCAAACAGTAAAAAACCAAAGCCAATATCTACCCGGTGGTAAGGGTTGAAGCGGTAAGTGTTGCGGTAGACTTCGTTGTTGCCCAGCAGACCATAAGGTAGGCCACTACCTACTGTGAGATTGAGATGCATCTTGATATTCTCATTCGTTTTCAGGTAATCCTGAAAGAACATACTCAACTGCATCAGCCGATCTGTAGGGCGAGGAACATCTTTGACTTCCACAGCTTCTTCAACGTTCAGTTCCCTGCGCAAGTGCGTGACATCATCCAGGCGCTCGCGTGTCCTTAATAAGGAGAGATTTATCCAGCTTTCAGCACCTGGGACAAACTCCCCATTGAGGCGCATATCCAGCCCCATGGCGTACCCTTGTGCGTTATTGAGACCACTGTAACGAATCCTTACATTTTCAATCTCGTAACTCACCAGGTCCCACAGTTCTTTATAATAAGCTTCGGTAATGAAGCGGAATTTCTTGGGATTGGCTTTGCCCAAATAAAAATCAAGGGTAAAGCCGCCCACAACGTGAAAGGATTTTTGGGCCAGTAAATCGGTATTGACCTGGCCATTGAAAGCTCTCATCTCGCGGTAGAAAGGTGCCTGGTAGTACAAGCCACTGGCCAGACGATAGCTGATATCGCGTTTGCTACCCAGGGGTTTGTACAATAATTGTACACGAGGGGAAATCAAAAGTTCCTGATTCAAATCCCAGTAGTTGGCGCGCACTCCAGCGGAAAGGCGCAACTCTCCCTTGTCGTCTTTACGCCAGGTATAAGTGTCTTGCAGAAAGCCGGAAAAACGCAAAGAACGCAGTTGGTTACTGGTTTTCAGGGTAGAGAACAACAAGACCGCCGACGTATCGTAAGGCAAGCTGTAGCCCGCCGAGTCGAGGCGTTCCCACTCATTGATCATATCATCAATCCGTTCGTGCTGAGCTTTGACGCTGAATTGAAAAAAGTGGGAAGCGTCTACTTCTTCATTGCCTTTCTGTACTTCCAAACCACCTTTGACTTCCGCATTATAAAGCTGGATATCCAGGAAGTTGCGGATGTATTGCTGTTGCGTGCCTGCACCAAGTTCTGCCAGGACCTCGCCAAAATTATCACTTCCCAGGTTACTATCGATTTGACGAAGGCTGTAACGCCCGATGACATCAATCCGCTCATTTTCGTCGCTGCGAAAAGAGGAAGCTAAAAACTTAAGAAAAAATGGATTAACACTACGATCTGGCAAGTAGGTAAGGCTCAAACCTCCCATCTGCGTAGTGAATTCATTGACCTCCTGACCTTCAAAAACGCTGAAGAGCTGCAAGGCCAGGTTGATCAAACCAAAACCAGTGCTTCTTTGCGTAGGTTGGAAACGGTAGATACTCTGATTGAAGTTACCAAGCACCCCTAGCTGCCAGTCTCTGCTCAAATCATAGGTCACATAAGCCTGGATATCGGTAAAACTAGGGGTATACTCACCGGACACATCTAGTGACCCCAGCAAATACCTCGTATCTTTATAACGGGTGCCGACAAGAAAACGTAAGCGGCGATAGGAATCCTTCTTAGGTGCTACACTTCCTTCCAAGTGGGCAGAACCTCCCAGAAAACTTAACCCAACAGAGCCTCTGAGCTCATCGGGCCGCTTGTATTTGATGTCCAGCACACTCGATAGTTTATCACCATAGCGTGCCTCGAAACCACCGGAGGAAAAGGAAAGATCTCGGATGAGGTCCATGTTGGCAAAAGTCAGTCCTTCTTGCTGTCCAGCTCGCACCAGTTGAGGGCGGTAGATTTCAAAATCATTGACATACACGAGATTTTCATCGTAATTACCACCACGTACGTTGTACTGGCTGCTCAATTCTCCTCCTGTTCCGCTGCTTACGCCCAGTGCGATGTGGGGCAATACACTCTCCAGGTTGCCAGTGGTTGTGGGCAGCAGTTTGAGTTGTTCCATGTCTTCCCGCACCATACCGCCTTCCTCAATCTTGCTCTCGCGCACGATCACTTCAATTTCACTCTCTGAAGGTGCCAGATTGACATCTATCTGCTGGTTTGAACGTGCGGGCAGAGGCCCTAATTCAGTACTCCCCTCCTGGTAACCAATGCGAGAAAATACCAAAACAAACTTTTCATTAGCGGGTACCACCAAGCTGTAGCGACCATTGCTTGCCGTTTCCGTTGCGGTATTGCTGCCTTTTACATAAACCGTCACTAAATCAATGGCTTGCTCCGAAATGGCGTCCGTCACAACACCCGTGACCGTAGCTCTTTCATTTTGTGCAATAAGTCCAAGACTAAGCTGAAAAAATACCAGCGCGGTAAGAAGAATTAATCGCATATTCCTTTTAGGTAATTACTGAGTAGCCCGAAGAGCAAAAGCACCCCGGCCCCCAAAGGTAGAAAGAGAAAAGCAGAGAAATTGTCTGCTACCAGAAAACTAGATAAATTTATTCACCTCGTGCCCTACAGCTTTCAATTGCTCAATTGCCTGCTTGGGGTTTGCTGCCTTGAAAACACTGCTCCCAGCTACGAGTACATCCGCTCCGGCAGCCAACACTTCCTGCGCATTCTGCAGGCCAATACCTCCATCTACTTCAATCACCGTCTTGGCATTGCGGGTGGTTATCAAATCCTTCAGCGCCCTGATTTTAGGAATACTTTGGTAGATGAACTTTTGTCCGCCAAAGCCGGGGTTGACAGACATAATCAGTACCAAATCAATGTCCTCAATCAAGTCCGTAAGCAACGAAACGGGGGTATGAGGATTAAGCGCTACCCCCGCCTTTGCCCCAGTTTCTTTAATTTGCTGAACCGTACGATGCAAGTGGGGACAAGTTTCGTAATGAACGGTGATCACCTCCGCACCTATTTCACGAAAAGTAGAAATATATTTTTCAGGTTGCTCAATCATCAAGTGAACGTCTAAAGGCTTGGTTGCCTGACGGTTGATCGCCTCGATGACGGGCATACCGTAAGAAATATTGGGGACAAACTGACCGTCCATCACATCCAAGTGAAACCAATCTGCTAAACTTTCGTTAACCAAATCAATGGCAGCACCTAAATGGAGAAAGTCTGCTGCTAAAAGTGAAGGGGCTACTAAATGCTTTTTCATATTATGAATTATACGTACATTTGCGTTAGAGCCGAAACATAAACAAAAAAAACCGGTTGGAATACCAACCGGTTCGAAAAAAGAGCTTTGAGAGGCTATCTACATACCAAAAAACGAAACATCCATTGATGTTCCTAAAACTTCATGAGATTATAATTGATCTTGAAAGACAAATAAGTCATGGGATTATAATTTGTTATTAACAGGTGTTTTTCAACCTTTTGTAATCATGCTTATTTGTTTGGGCAACTCTCCTTCGAGAATTCAAGAAGCTTTTCACTTCCTCATCAACACCTTTCTTCCTGTTGACAATACAAATATGCAGCAAGAATAAGCCGAGACGAAGTACATTTGAGATTCGTACTGGATTAAAACTAATATCGTCCACAAATACAATCAATTACAAATCAATCATTTAAATCAAATTACAATCCACCTCACTGTATTTATAAACCTATTTTTTTGAGATTTCAAGCCTTTATTTTTTTAGAAAAAGCACTTAAAAAGCGATAGTGCCTGAAATATAGCAACATAAACTGTCTATTTTATTCCCAAAAAATGTAACAAAGCAACTGCCCTTTCGTAAACCACGTTCAGCGAACAGTGCCTACGAAAAGAATGGAAGGAAGGATTCGAAAAGATTCGGCTAAGATTTACGCTTGAGCATAAGCATAAAAAAAACCGGCTGGGATTACCAACCGGTTTGAAAAAGAGCTTTGAGAGGCTATCTACATACCAAAAAACGAAACATCCATTGATGTTCCTAAAACTTCATGAGATTATAATTGATCTTGAAAGACAAATAAGTCATGGGATTATAATTTGTTATTAACAGGTGTTTTTCAACCTTTCGTAGTCATGCTTATTTGTTTGGGCAACTCTCCTTCGAGAATTCAAGAAGCTTTTCACTTCCTCATCAACACCTTTTCTCCTGTTGACAATACAAATATGCGGTAAGAATCAGCTGGGATGAAGTACATTTGAGATTCGTACTGGATAAATAAATCCAACACTAAAAACCACAAAAACCTGACAATCAAATAAATACATCTAAAAATAGACTAATCGGCTGTAATAAAATCACTACTTTATTGCTATTTTACTCCCTGTTTTTTCGGTTTTTTTATCAAAAAAAACGAATAATCACTTGAGAGCATCCAATACTACGCCAAAGTTCCACCTACTTTTTTCGAAATTCGTCCCAATCTGCTGGTCGATCCAGGTCAAATAAACCTTCTGGAAAATCAATAGCTATCAGTTGGTTTTGTTCTCTTTTAATAATTTTCCGAGCGCCTTCCTCTGGCGAGACGCTACCCAACTCATCAAACCACACCTTGCCAAATAACGCAGGCACCCCTAATTGTCCGTTTTTATAGCGAGAAGTAAGCATTCCATGATCACCTTCTTTCAATTCATCGAAAGCTTCCATAAAATTTCGCAATAGTTTTTCATCTAAATAAGGCTGATCGACAACACAAAACAAAATGCCATCCATTGCTCTAAACACCTCTACTCCCATGGAAACGGAAGTTCCCATACCGAGTTTCCAATTTTCATTGATGAGTACCTGGAGCGGTAGGTCTTCTATTACTGGTTGAATTAAACCCGCCCGAGCCCCCAAGACCACAGCTACCGGCTGATGTAATTTCAACAACAATTTAGCCATATGCCGAATTAAGGGCTCTTTCTGGTGAACCAAAAGCTGTTTGGGCATTCCCATTCTGCTGGCCTCTCCGGCAGCTAAGAGTACGACACCTAACTTTTTTTCAATGACTGTATTCATGGCGATAATTTAAGCATTTGATCTAGGAATAAACGAGTACTCTCCACCTTTGTTTCTAACTTTACACTATGGATCAACGACTTCTAGTTTCACTTCTCCTGTGGGTTGCTTTCAGCACTTCTGCCTTTGCGCAACATTCCTGGCAATGGATGACACCATCCGACACCTTGAACAAGCAACGTTTTTGGGGAACGATTGGTGCAGGAGCCATTATTTATAGTGGTGCTGCTTATGGTTTATACCAGACCTGGTACAAAGATTATGAACTGACCAAATTTAGAACCTTCAATGATGCCCGTGAATGGCAACAAATGGACAAGGCGGGACATTTTCTAACCACTTATTCCGAAGCCCGTTGGTTGTACGATGGTGCGCGTTGGACGGGATTAGACAAAAAGCGTTCGCTCTGGTTAGCCGGAGGAATAAGCATGTTTTTACAGAGTACCCTTGAAGTCATGGATGGCTATTCAGCCGAATGGGGCTTCTCTTGGTCAGATATGGGATTCAATGCGCTGGGGATGGGCTTATTTGTCACTCAAGAAAGCTTGTGGGAAGAGCAGCGGATTCTTTTAAAAATTTCCTTCAACCGTCGGCTCCCCTCCTCCACTCCCCTGCTGAGCACCAATGGAGAAGCAACGAGTAGCCTCCGAATGCGCCATTTAGAACTTTACGGTTCTTCTATTGCCGAGCGGTTTCTCAAAGACTATAATACGATGACGATTTGGGCCAGCGTAAGCCCGAAAGCTTTTGCCCCGGAAAGCCGCTGGCCAGCGTGGTTGAATATAGCGGTGGGGTATGGTTCGGAAAATCTCTACGGTGGGTTTTCCAACACTTGGTCGGATGACCAGGGTAATAGTTTTGTGCTTCCGGAAGCGGACTATCCCCGTTATCGTCAGCTTTATCTCTCTTTTGATATTAATTTAAAGAAAATACCCACCAAAAGGCCCCTGCTCAGGTCAGCATTGAGCATTCTGAATGTGATCAAAATTCCTGCTCCAGCATTGCAATGGAATACTTTAGGCCAAGTGAAGTTTCACCCCCTCCACTTCTAATTTACTCTCGGTAAGCTAGATGAAACAAAGCATCTCCTTGACTGACGACAGGCGTATTGTTGTGCCCGATAATATAGGCATCGGCACGGGCGTGAATATACCTGGCTGGCTTCACTCCCTGAGGGTCACTAATAAAGCCTAAGGGTTCCCCTTTCGCTACCCAGCTTCCCGATGATTTCATCCATTGAAACAAGCCACCTCGAGCTGCTCTCAACCAGCTGGTCTTGTTAAAAGAATGTCCTTCTTTGGGCAAGTATTCTCCTGAAATCATCTTGTAGTATTGCAAAATACGGCGGATTCCAGCCAAACCATGCTGGATACTCAGACCATCATAGCGCTGATTCTCCCCCCCTTCAAATACCAAAATCGGTACCTGATGTTTATCAAGTGCCACTTTCCTCAGTGATTTTCTTAAAGTGCCGTAGGCAATACGCAAGGGTGCGCCAAAAATTTCGGCCAACTCGCTGGCCTTTTCATCCCCTACCGTGTATCGAATTTGAGGGTAATTGTAATTACTTCTACCCCCCGTATGAAAATCAACGCCAAAATCAATTAATGGGAGAATATGTTTATGAATGGCAAAGGCTACACGAGAAGCTAATGATCCTGTTTTTGTTCCTGGAAACGAGCGATTTACATCCTTCCCGTCGGGTACTTCCCGGGAGAAATTAATAAAGCCATAAGTGTTAAGAATCGGAATAGCAATAACATTACCTGCCCTCAAGTTTTCAAATATTCCACTCTCAATGGCTTGCCGGATGATCTCCATCCCATTGATTTCATCGCCGTGAACACCCGCCAAAAACAATACCGTGGGACCAGGCTTTTTAGACCGAAAAACGTGTGCTGTAACGATGATCGTATTTCCACTCGGAAGCTGCCCTACCGGTATTTTTATCAGTTGTTTTTTCCCCGGTGCTACCGTGGTTTCAAGAATTTTCATAAAATTCAATCTTTCCTTTTATTCGCTTTTACCTTCTTTTCTACCAATCGGATGATGGCACCAGCAACATCTTTACCCGTAGTTCCTTCAATTCCTTCTAAGCCCGGACTAGCATTTACTTCCATCACCAATGGCCCCTGGGAAGAAGGTAGTAAGTCCACTCCTGCTACTTCAATATTCAACACCCTGACTACCTCTTTCACCAAATTTTCTTCTTCTGGTTTCAATTGAATGGCTATGGAGCTTGCTCCTCGGTGTAAATTAGAGCGAAACTCTCCGGGCTTGGCTTGCCTGCGCATACTGGCAATTATCTGTCCATCGACCACTAATACGCGCGTATCGGCCCCTCTTGCTTCCGCGATGTACTCCTGCATGAGCAGTCGGTTTTCATAGCGAAAAAATTCCGACATTATTCGTTGCAAGCTCCAAGCATTATGGGCTAGTTCTACCCCTTCGCCATGGGTACTTTCCAGCATTTTCACTACTACTGGAAATCCTCCTAATTTCTCGACAATCTCTTTCAGGTCTTCAGAAGGATTGATCATAAAGGTTTTGGGAACAGGTATTTGATGTTGAACTAAAGTTTGAAAACTCCTTAATTTATCTCGCGCCAATTGAAGAGCCTCAGGGCTCGTTGGGCTGACAATCCCCATGAGTTCAAACTGATTGATGACTGCAGCTCCGAGGCCTGTAACACTGGCACCTATTCGAGGAATAACCGCATCAAGGAAATCAAGGGGCTTCGATTGATAAAAAATATTGGGTTCCGCTGCGTCTATCATCAAGCTGCACCGTGTGTGGTCAATCACGTGCATAGCATGCCCCCTTCGCTTGCCCGCTCTGTAGAGGCTGCGCGTAGAATAGAGTTCCGTGCTACGAGATAGAATTCCGATGTTCATATTGGCGGGAAAGGTAAGTGTTTTTAATAAGCAAACCAATTATGAAGATTCTTGTATCTTGACGATCCTAAACCTCACGGTATTAGGTACCTAGTATAGGGTATAAGGATTTTTCAATCCCGAATTCGATATTATACCAAGTACCATGCACCTCGTACCTTAATAAAGAGAGGTTTGATATACTACAATTCACTAATGATGAGGCACTTATTTAAAAAACACCTCACATTAAACCACCCATCTAAATGGATATACTGGATACGCCGGACGCGGCACCTGCAATCAAAAACAATCCCAGAACCATCAATGGTTGGGCGATGTTTGACTGGGCCAACTCTGCTTTTGCCCTCGTTATTACCGTTGCCATTTTCCCTCCTTACTTTTTGAGTGTCACCAACGATGTCATCCTTATTGGCTCCTTAGAGGTTTCCAACAGCAGTCTGTTTGCCTTTGCTATTTCGGCAGCCTATATTCTAATTGCCCTGGTTTCTCCCTGGCTATCAGGCATTGCTGATGCGGGAGGACGGAAAATGTGGTTTTTGAAGTTTTTTACCACCTTCGGCGCGGTTGGCTGTCTATCTCTCCTGTGGTTCAATGGTATGTCCACCTTGTGGGTAGGAACCATTGGCTTTATCATGGCCATGATAGGCTTTGCAGGTGGCCTGGTTTTTTACAACAGCTACTTACCTGATATCGCTACGGAGGACATGTATGATCGGGTGAGTGCCCGTGGATTTGCCTTCGGTTACGTCGGCAGTGTATTGCTGCTGATCATCAACCTGATTATGATTCTCAAGCCACAATTCTTTGGCCTTCCGGCCGAAGACACCCTGCCCGCGAGAATCTCTTTCGCGATGGTAGGACTATGGTGGATTGGGTTTTCACAGATTCCTTTTCGCAGATTGCCTAAGGATCAGCGGCGCGGAAGCGACAAGATCAGCACCATGGCCAAACAAGGCTACCAGGAAATAAAAAAAGTGTGGAAAGACCTTAAGCACCAACAAGAAGTAAAGCGCTTTCTCTACAGCTTTTTTTGCTACAGTATGGGCGTTCAAACCATCTTGTACCTAGCTTCGGTTTTTGCTGAAAAAGAACTTGCTTTCGCCGCTGAAGAGCTGATTTATGTGGTATTGATTCTACAGATTGTCGCTATTGGCGGTGCTTATCTTTTTGCGCTGATTTCTGAATTTCGAGGTAATGTTTTTAGCCTCGCGAGTATGCTAATCATCTGGATTGCCATCTGTCTTTCTGCTTATTTCGTTGAGGGGAAAGCAGAATTTTACTATATAGCCGGAGCGGTAGGTTTGGTCATGGGTGGAATTCAGTCGCTCTCCCGCTCTACCTATTCCAAGTTGCTCCCAGAAAACACAGAAGACACTACCTCCTATTTTAGCTTTTATGATGTTTTAGAAAAAGTAGCCATCGTTTCAGGCACCTTTATCTTTGGTTTGGCCGAACTGATTACGGGCAATATCCGCAACAGCATTTTAGTGCTGGGGGTCTTTTTTCTGCTCAGCCTTGTGCTGCTGCTACGCCTGAAGGTTCGCCGTCCGAAACGTAGGGTGGCTAAGGTTTAATTCTGGGGCAATGCCTTTTCCCGTCCCGACTTTTCTAGTAGGAACGGGAAAAGGCACCGGGTTATCTGTCGCGCTGCTCCGTGCTCCGTAGTCGGGTATAAAACCCGACGATACGGAGGACGGAGCAGAGCAGCTGCCCATCCCTCGTCCTTGCCCGATCTTCCATCGGTATCCGGTCCCCGTGCTCCGGCCTAAAAGCCTGCGCACTAATTAAAACCGATAGCGCAAACCGAGCTGCCCACCCAAGAGCTGATAACGTTCAACAAAAGGAGACGCATCACTGGAAAAGTCCTGTAAATTATAACGTACACTACCTCCTGCCAGGATGTCAATCTTTGACGTAATAGGGTACGCTAGCTGTAAGCCGCCTTGTAAACTTACCCCCAAGCCGGTTCGGTACCAATCTGTCGTCGACAAATCCTGAAAATTACTTTCCATGTCCTGGTTAAAGACCGTACCTTCCCAGCTGCGATCAAGCTGTAGCCGCACACCGGCTTCCGCCAGTAAAGTCAAACGTCCTAACTCAAAATTGTAACCCGCCAAAATTGGCAGTTCCCACTGTCGAATACTATTGTAGGTTTGCTTAAGTCGGGTAGTCGTTTCGTAATAAGCAATCTGCCCCATAATCGAATCTACCGAATTGTCTGCATTGTAAATCAACACCTGTAACCCCTCTACTGAGTCCACGGTCTGGGTAGTTACTGTATTTCCAAAAAGGGTGTTAATTTGAGTGTAGCCCAAACCTCCTCTGACTTGCCAGCCACGCTGACTACGATAGCCAAAACTGAGATCAGCACTTACACCTTCCAGCAATTCCTCGGAATTCGTTCTATCACTCGCCCAATCCCCGGCCAGCGAATCCTTGCTTTCAAGTTCGCGCTGAAGGCCAAAGTAGGCGACATCAATTTGAGCAAAAAACGGGCTATTCTTACTCCGGCGGTAAGCTGATGTGGCTGGTATAGCCATTATCAATTCATTGTTCTTGCCAACATGCTCCACACCAAAGACCAACGTCTTGATGGCTGGTGTTAGCGCAAATGACCTCTCCTTACGGGTGTCCGTCTCCAATAGAGGGTTTTCGATAGGTGACCATACCATTGCAGCTTCCTCCGATTGCTCAGAAGAATTCACGATTGTCTTATCTTCTATAGACAAATCTGCTACGGCTTGGTCAATTTCCACCTCTTTAGGTTCCCCATGACGGGTAGACAACTTATCAGCCACCGTAATACCGTCGGTAGTTATTTCTTTTTCTTCAGCAGCCTTAGTCATGTAAGTCGCTGGGGAGAATTGTTTTGTATTTTCCGTTTCTACTGAGCTATTTATCGGATCCGAAATAGTAGGCTGCTGACTTTGAATAGCTGCAACTTCTTCCCCGCTTTCCAATGTGGAAAGTACGGTGTCTGTTTCGGTAGAGAGCAACGTATGATCAACCATAGCAGGAGCATCTTCCACTACTTGATCTTGCTCCTTCATAGCAGACCAAGTCCAAAGACCTCCAGCAACTGCTATCACTCCAGCCAGTAACAATAACCACAGCCATGGCTTACGCTTCTTGGGAGGCTTGACAGCCTGCCAAAGCGCCTCCGCATCTACGCTAGATTCGTATCGCCCCAGCGTTTCTCCAATGTGCTTATCCAACTCGTTTGACATAAGTCTCCTTTTCTTGTTGTAAAATCATGGCCTGCAATTTTTGCCGCGCACGTACCAACTGTGAGCGAGATGTACCGGGAGCAATTCCAAGTATATCTGCAATTTCATCGTGTGCGTAACCTTCTACAACGTATAAATTAAAAACATCCCGAAAACCATCGGGCAACTGCTGTATCAAAGCGATCAGTTCTTCCGCACCTAATTGCTGAATCACATTGGGAGCAACCAAAGGATGTGTGATCTCTTCCAAACCGGCTTGCTCTCGCTGATAAGCAGCTTTGTCTTTGGATTGCAAGGCGATGTTGATGACTATCCTGCGCAACCACGCCGCGAAAGAACCCGTTTCCTGGTACCTTTCAATCGCCCGAAAAATGCGAATAAACGCTTCTTGCAGTACATCTTTAGCAGCATGATCATCACGGCAGTAGCGTCGCGCTACGGTCATCATCATGGGCGAGTAGCGAAGCACCAGTGCTTTCTGGTACTTCGCTTTTCCTCGTTGACACCCGCGAATGATTTCGCTTTCCGTCATAAATTATTAGATGCGTTTTATCTCTTTAAGCTAAAAGATATTCTCTTCGCTTATCTATTCATCAGCTCACTAGTCAGGAATTCGCACTCGGAACGTTCCACTCACTGGCACATCAATTAATTGCTGCGTCTGTTGTTGTGTACCTTCATAGCCATTTGAAGTTCCTGAATAATTACCTTCCAAGAACCCTCCTGGGCCTTCGTTATTGGTAATATTCACCGTTACACTACCACAAGGAGGGTAACAGTACAAGAACATACCACCACCAATGGGGCTCTCATATTGATTATAGTTGTATCCCACATCTATGCCAGTGTAAGATCCAACTCCAAGTTCGTTCAGGTACAAAGTAATCTGATGCTGGCTATTATTTGTGTCAAAACCACGGCCACTAATGACACTGTAAGTTTCGAAGATAATGCTATCGGGAGAAAGCTCAATCGTATCAATCGATAAAGTAAGATCAACAAAATCAAGTAATGTACCATTGGCATCACTGCTCAGGAAACTCTCTAAAACTACACCACAAGCCGCAATCGTACCAATATCAAGGTCATCCGTTAAGGTGTAGCTAGCAGGTTCTGAAGACTCAAGGTTATCAAAATCGTAAACCACAATATTTAACTCGGTACTCGTACAACCTAGGTAAGTATACTCAAAGAAACCATTCTCATCAGCTATTACTACTTCTGAATAATACCAGATGTTGTGATTAAGCATGACGATAGCTCCGTCAACACCATCACCATTACAATCAACCACCTGGCCGCTAATAGTAGCATCAGAAGGACTTTGTAAGGTTAAGCACTCCGACAAGTCAGTGTCAGCAGTAAATGGTCCTACAGAAACTACCTGGCCTCCTCCACATGGATTACTGAAGTAAAAATTCAAGACTTCGCCAGCAGGCACTGGGCCGTAAAAATGACCAGCATCATCCGTTCTTCCCCAAATAATCGAACCCTGACCTTCTACGGCAACCGTAAAGGATTCAAATGAAGCAGATGATCCGTCCTCGAATTGGACACAACCAGTGATGTCAATGGTCTCTGTACCATAAGGGAAATCAACATTCCAGAAAGTAAAGTGGCTTACTTCACCATAGTAGAAGTCACCATCCATAATGGCTTTACCATCTTCAATCCAAACGCCATCGGTTTCATCAAAATACCAGAGCGGAATTTCTGTTGGAGCAATAGAGCGAAGTTCCGCAGGGATAGGATAGCTCAACATTGCCTTACGGCCAGGAGCTATTTGTAGTTTATTACCAGACTGGTCGTACAGTTCTACGGCCAACATCCCCATGGAAGTCATGGTCACCTCCTGTCCAGCTTCATTTACACCAAACAAACCACCAGGCATAAAGTCGCCAAGGTTTTCATCTGTTGGATCAAGCCACTGAGCATAGACTTCGACCTGGCCTGTTACGACCTGACCTTGTGGGTTAACCACACTGTTGGCAGGCAGCTCTATTCGAGCATCCTGAACCTCAATAGTGCCTCCCTGGCTGCCCGTTACGGTTCCTGCTAAAGTTTTGGGAAGCAATTGAATCCGATTGGTATTACGAGAACCATTGGCGGGATAAAAGCGATCAGAACCCAGAAAATAGCCCGCTTTTGTAACGGTAACATAGGCCCCCTTGGCATTCATCTGTACGCTGCGGAATTGGTAGAGACCTTCAGCATTGGTAACAGCAACTTGGCTCCCCAAGCGCACCATAGCATTATCGATCCCGACGCCATTCAAATCAACAACTTGTCCGGCAAGATCTGCCGTGACAATTACGATAGGTGGCTGGTATTCCGTACCGGTAGTAGTAATGATGTCAGTGTCTTTTCGACAGCTAAATGTAATCAGTGGCAGAGCCAATAAAAGGAAAATCCAATTTTTCATTTTCTATTCTTTTGCTTTCCGATGTTTTTCGGTAGGCGGTGATAAGTTTTGCGTTGACAACGTTTTCACCCTTAGAATAGGACAAGTACAACTTCTGCTGCACGGAGAGTTGGATTTTTTTATTTTTTATTTCATAAGCTTAAAAGAAAGGCCATGGTATCCACGCCGTCGGCATAATCACTGAGCCCTGGTTGTTGGGCCGTTCCTGGTGGATAGACTGCTAAGCCATCCAGCGGCAGCTGACTCACCACCAGCTGAATCTCCTCTTCCCTCAGTAATAGTTCCGTCGTCACTGCTTCTAATCCTGTATAGTATTCATAATGTAGCGTTGCTATGGGAGATTGTAGTGAAGTGTTCTCCGTTATAAGAATACAGCCATTGGCTTCATAGCTCACCTTATTGAGCACATACAGTGCATAATTGTAATCGAAATTATTCTTGTACTTGGTGTGATTAATCAATAAATGCCGGTATTCGTGTAGTGCTTCTAATAGTGGCTTAAAATCATAGCCCTCTGGCACGTACAGTTTCGAGACATTGCGGCAACCCAAGCCAAAATAATCAAAAATATCATGCCCCAATACCAACAATTCCTCTACAGACTCTTCGCCTGAAAGTACTGCTACTGCATTTCTGTTGCGTCGAATGATGTGAGGGTATTTAGCAAAATATGCTTTAAAATAGCGAGCCGAATTGTTGCTCCCCGTAGCGATAACCGCTTCAAAGTCTTGTAGTTTATTTACTACATCAAAATAACCGGTGGTACGCTCATCAATAATTTTCAATGCCCGCAAAATTGCAGGCAACAGATAAGGGTCTTTATCAGACATTTTCACCTGTACTCGGTGCCCACTCATAAAAACGGTGAGCAGATCATGAAAACCGACCAAAGGCAAATTGCCGGCCATCACCAAGCCTACTTGCTTCGAAACGGTGGTTTCAGGTACATCGTACTTCGCCAACCAAGCAGTCAGTTTTTCTGGCGATAGCATCTGGGTGGCAATCGCCTCAATGGCTTGTTGCTGGTTGGCTTCCGTAAACCAGCCATTATGAATGGCAGAACGTTTTATACTGGCTTGCAAAAAATCATCTTCGCCACTACTTAGCCATTCTCCCAAACGTAACAGTGCGTTAAATCTTTCCTCTTTATTCATGGTGCCCAATGCGTAAATGCGCTAATGCTTTTTTGCTTAATGTCCTGAGATAAGCTGCGTTACGCTCAGGGATTTCGTCAACTTCAGGAAACTGCGCTACCGCCTCTTCTACACTCTCTTCCCGCAACAAATGAAGCAGCGGAAAAGGAGAACGGTTGGTATAATTAGCCAGATCCTCCTGATCGCTATCGCCAAAATAAAAGTCGGGGTGGAATCCTACCAACTGGACCAGGCCTTCTGTCTTACTATCCACCAAAATGTCCTGGGTCCATTCCCAATAAGCCCAGAAATCATCAAACTCTGGAAATAAATTTGGGAAGACCAGCAGTGTTGTTTCCAGTTTTTGTCGATCCTCCGTCACCAGATCACTCAGCTCTTCCAGAAGTGCCCTCGTCAGTACTTCTTCTTCAGCAGCATCAACCACTCTGATCCTGATTCGTTCCTGCATAAATGGCCGCTTGGCAAAAGGGCAAATATTGTGACCGATCACAAAATGGGCAAGCCACGAATGGACAACTTCAGCTGGACTCATGGCATGTTGTTTTTACCAGCTTTACGCTGCGCGACATAGTCGCGCCAAAGCGTCATCGCGGCCTCAAAATCAGCAGGTAAATCCGACTCAAACAGCATACGTTCGCCCGTACGGGGGTGATCAAAACCAATGGATTTAGCGTGAAGTGCCTGACGAGGCATCGCATCAAAGATTTTTTCTACGTATTGCTTGTACTTGGTATAAACCGTTCCTTTCACTATTTTATCTCCTCCGTAGTGACGATCACTGAACAAGGGGTGCCCTAAATGCTGCATATGCACCCGAATTTGGTGGGTACGCCCCGTTTCCAAATTACACTTGACCAAGGTCGTGTAGTACATCCGCTCTATTACTTCGTAATGCGTAATGGCCAATTTGCCATCCTCTTCTTCTTCGTAAACGCGGTTGACACGTGGGTTGCGATCATCACGACCAACATAATTGGAAATTGTCCCTTTATCCTGTTCTAGATCCCCCCACACCAGGGCATAATAGGTACGCTCAATGGTGTGGTCAAAAAATTGTTTCGCCAGGTGAGTCATCGCTAAATCACTCTTGGCCACAACCATTAGGCCCGAAGTATCTTTGTCAATCCGGTGCACCAACCCAATGCGATTGTGCGCGTTCCCTTCCAATACCGGTAACTCTTTGCCAAAATGAAAGGCCAGTGCGTTGGCTAAGGTACCCGTCCAGTTTCCGACCCCGGGGTGCACCACCAAACCTGGTGGCTTGTGCAAAATCAGTAGGTCTTCGTCTTCGTAACGAATATCCAGCGTGATGTTCTCCGCCAATAAGGGCGAGTCTTCATTGTAATACTTGGGGAGCACCATCTTAATCAACTCCCCTGGTTTAACCTTATGGTTGGATTTGATTTGCTTATCATTCACGGTGATACTCCCGGCCTTGATGGCCTCTTGTATCCGATTCCGCGAAAATTGCATGCGCGTATGCAGAAATTTATCAATCCTTAGGGGTGATTGTTTACCATCCACCCTGATTTCGGAGATTTCGTACAAGTCATCACTTTCTTTATCTTCTTCCTGCATGTTGATCAACTATTGACTGGTGCAAAAGTAGTAATTTTGGCACTAGGTCAGTGCTTTTCACTGGTCATAGAATTCTTAATCTCAAGAAAAGCAATATGTCTGAGCAACCCATTGGCCCCGCTTCCATTAGTGCACGTGATCCGCAGTGGTCGGCGGGCAATCCTCCTCACCAATTACCCATTTATGCCGCTTCCTCCTTCACTTTCGAAAGTATCGAGCAAGGGATGGCCATTTTTGATGGAGAAACACCCGGTAATATCTATTCTCGTTTCGGCAACCCCACCATTGATGCCGTCGCCGATAAGATTGCGCGACTAGAGGGCCGAGGACTTCCCGGCGAAACTTATGGGCTTTTGACCAGTTCGGGGATGGCTGCTATTTCACTCATGGGCTTGGGCTTGTTGAGCCCTGGTGATAGTGTCTTGACACAGGCCGATTTATACGGTGGAACGGTAGCGCTTTTCCGCGACGTCTTCCAGCCATTGGGCATCAAAATGATCATCCACGATCTGCGCGACGAAGACGGGCTTACGCGCTTGCTGGAGGAGGATAGTAGTATAAAAATGATTTACACTGAAACGCCTTCCAACCCTATTTTACGCTGTGTAGATTTAGAAAAACTGGCGGCTTTCGCCAAAATGTACGACTGTATTACCGTCGTAGACAATACCTTTGCCACGCCGCTCTTACAACAACCCCTGGCTCTTGGTATTGACTTTGTCTTGCACTCTACCACCAAATACCTTAATGGGCACGGTACGGGCACTGCTGGCGTCTTGGTCAGCCAACATCTGGAGCTGATGAAGGAACGATTATTGCCCAAACTGCGCCTCTTGGGAGGAACGGCCAGCCCTTGGGAAGCCTGGCTACTCCACAACGGCATGAAGACCTTAGCTCTCCGGATGGAGCGCCATTGTCAAAATGCTCAGATGGTTGCAGAAATGCTTGTTGCAAATGATAAAGTTGAAGTCGTTCACTATCTCGGCCTGCCGGATCATCCCGATCACGAACTCGCCAAGTCCCAAATGCAAGGCCCCGGTGGGATGATCAGCTTTGAATTGACAGGTGGTTTAGAAGCAGGAAAGGATTTTCTTAACCGACTTAAATTTTGCACCCTCACCCCTACCCTTGGTGATGTAGATACCTTGATTCTTCATCCTGCAACCATGTCTCATCGGGCAATTGATCCCGAAGTGCGACGTGCCCACGGTATCAGTGATGGTCTGATTCGGATTTCCGTTGGGATAGAAGATGTGGCAGATATTTTGCATGATTTGGAGCAGGCGATTGGTGGGTAGTTAGATCATACACTACAACCTTTCCTTAACAAGAAACTAAGACCAGTTAACAGCCTTTAACCAAGCTGATTTTCCCTTTAACCATTTCTTAGCGAAGAAGATGGAAGGCCGCCGTTATCTTTGATTACATGGAGAAAGGATATAACCTATCTATTCTCAAGACAAATTTGACGCCCATAAATTCTTCAGTTATGAAACGTATCACCCCTGCCCTCGTTTACTTGATCCTTGTTTTGTTCACCTTCCAGTCTTGTGTGAGTGCCGAAAAGCTCGTTGAGACCGGCAATTATGATCAAGCCATTGCCCTGGCAAAGCGAAAGCTAAGTGGCAAGCAGCGTAAAAACCCCAAACTGGTGCTCGCAGCAGAAGAGGCATTCGCTAAAATCACTGTACGAGAAATGCGCGAATTGGAACGCTTACAGCGCGCCAATCGCGATGAAAACTGGGGCAGAATCAACGAAATAACCCGCAACATCCGCAAACGTCAAGAGGCACTTCGTCCATTACTTCCTCTGACGGATAAAAATGGCTACACTGCCACTTTTAATTTTGTCCAAGTAGATGCCCTTGAGGAAGAAAGCCGCGACAAAGCTGCCGCTTATCACTACCAGCAGGCTAACGACCTTTTGCGGCAAGCACAAAATGGCGACAAAGCTGCCGCACGCGCTGCTTATCGCGAGCTGGAAGAAACCCAGCGTTATTTTAGAAACTACCAAAATGCTACTGCCTTGCAACAGCGGGCTCACGAGCTGGGCATAACGCACATTCTGGTACGGGTAGAAAACAGTGCACCTGTAGTCACACCAGCTGCTTTTGAACAAAGGCTTGCACAGGTAAACACCGCTGGTCTGAATAACTTCTGGCAGCAGTACCATATTCGAGATAACCGTCAGTTTGACTTTGACTACGAGATCAAATTACGTATTACAGACATCATCGTGAGCCCTGAATTGGTGCGTGAACGCGAATATGTAGACACCAAAAATATCACTGATGGCTTCGAGTATGTCCTGGATAACAATGGTAATGTCGTGAAAGATTCTTTAGGCAACGACGTGAAAGTACCCCGCGAGATTACGGTCAAAGCTTGGGTCATTGAGACCTTGCAGCAAAAAGAAGCCAATGTGGAGGGTGTGGTAGAAGTTTACAATTTGCACACCAATCGCTTGGTTCGCTCTCAGCCATTGGCCGCAGCGGCAATATTTGAAAATTATGCTTCCACATTCCGTGGCGACAATCGTGCTTTGAGCAGAGATACCCGCAACAGAATCGGAAATCGGCCAGTGCCTTTTCCTAGCAATGAGGCACTTATCCTGCAAGCAGCCGATCAGCTGAAGCCAGCTTTACTTGATCGCATCCTGGATTACAACCATTTGGTGGAAGTTTAGGAAAGCATAAAGGATAGAAAAAAGAGGGTAGAAAGCACGCATTTCAAATTGCGAGTTCTCTACCCTCTTCTTTTAACCAAAAGCTAAAATTATTGCTGATTAGCGTTACTGTACCGCCTGAATCCTACGAAGGAATAGATTAGCAGAGCTAAGTTCTACGGGTACAATTTCAAAAGTCTCCCCGTCATCCATCTTCATGATGAGGTCTTTGACCTTCATCCCCTCCAGCTGCTGCATGAAGACCGTATTGTTGGAAGTGATACTGAGGATACCTTGCTTAAAGCCAAAGAAATAGAACAATCCGCTGGGTGATTTTAGATACACGTACAGGCGATCATCAGCGTCTGTACTTGGCATTTTCAACTCTACGTAGCATTCTACCTGTTTATTCAATGGAACACCACTGATGGAAATAATACCATTGTTTTTTTCCGTTGAAACGAATGACTGATAATCCTGGTGCCATTTCATAGGTAGCTTGCTAAACAGGAAATCGTAAGGATTTAACTTTTTGGGAACGTCTAACACCCCTAAACCTAAGCCAGCCAATGCGTCGTCGCGTTCCTTACCCGCTGGAAAAAGCTCTCTCACTGTTTTTTGATAGAATGCAATATCTGTCAAGTAACCAATTGCTCTTGATTCGAAAGAAGCCGACTCAAAGTCGTTTTGAACGATTTTCAAGAGGTTTTCAGGGATTCTCATCTTCAATCCCATCATCCATTCTGCATTAAAAGCAATTTGGGAGGGATCAAAAGCTACCGATGCTTCTGTTTCCTCTTCTTCTACCAGTGGTTCATCGGCGAGCATAATAGCACCTGTTTCTTCCACTTCTGGTTCCTCTTCCGGTGCGGGGGGAGGAAAAGCAGTTGTGGCCCTACCTGCTGCATCTACTTGCATATAACGCAACTCCGACCCTAAGGTGAATTTACCTTCTGCTTCTACACTTCCATCCACATTTTTAAACAGCATTTTATTGCCGACGATCTCGTTTCCAAGGATAATCGCAGAATCTCCAAGAATGAACTGATCCTTATCCTCCAGATACTTGATCACGCCCGTTGATAAATCCAGGATCTTGCGGTCTTTACGGAAGTAAAGAGGTGTGATGATTCGTGGATAAACCCTACTGAATTCTTTCGATAGAAACAAGCCAGAGAACAAGGGTTCATTTTCGTAGGAATTGGGGACATCATAATCAATGACCAAGTCATTTTTATCCCCCGCAAAACTTACCGTAAACCAATATTTATTAGGCAAATTCTCCGCGTTGAATCGGGCATAACCGTCAAAACGAAGGCTCTTTTCTTCCGCATCCAGGCTAATTGTGCCTCGGAACTGCGTTTTGTGATCAATAAAGAAAGTATCCGTCGGTTGAATTTCACCCGTTGCTCTGGTTACGGAAAGTTTCTCCTTATAACCTCCCTTTCCTATAGGCTGACCGATAATATTATCCAGTTCAAATTCTTGCTGGTGAGGTCCCACATTGTATTCGTAAAACCCACTGGCTTCGTACACTCTTCTGCCCTTGATATCTACCGTCGCTCGATTGATGACGTGGTATTTACTGGTGGTATCTGCAATGATTTTCGCATTTTCCAGTCGTGCCATTTCAGCATTCGCAGAGATTTCTATGTACTGGCTATCCGGGTAAATGAAAGCGTCAGAAGACACAATGTAATCTACACCATTAATAGCCAAGAGGCTGGTTTTCAAATCATACGTAGCTTCCTCTCCCCTGAACTGCAAGGAGTCTTGATCAGGATGTATAGACGTAAATAAGGCAGGGTTATCTTTATCCGACTCGAAAGTGATGGTACTGCCTTTCATATCCCAGTCAAACTTATTCATGGAAGTTGTGTACTGGTTATAAGGTAAGGTCGTAATGACGCTCTCATCGTTCGCCTCGAAATGCCCGACCCCTTCATCATAATCGAGTGAACCATTTACGTTATCTGTTTCCAGACCAAGTCGATCATCTACTTCAAGCACATTGATCTTGATCAGCATGGTGTCGGCAACTGCAGAGTTAGCCCCGAAGGAGAAAATGGTTGACTCCGCCTCTCCCAAACTCCATCCCAAACTTCCTGATCCTCGTAAGCCGGAGGGAGTTAATACCAGTGTTCCTTCCAACTGGTGATCGTTTTCTTGATAGAGCTCGAAAGGAGCTTCTGCGCTTTTTACAATCAAGCTATCACTGTAAGGTCGCCATTCCAGGTTTACCGCTTCCCCGTGTACTTCAGGCACGGGAATAGCTCCTACCCGATCTTCTTCCAAATCAAAGGCATCTGCACTTGCAGTGGTTCTTTTAGGCATAAAAGTAAAATCCTCTGCGTCGACTACTGCCTGCAAGTAGTTCAATCTTCCTTTACCGAGAAGGCCATTGTTATCCAGCTTCATTTCACCGGTAAAGGTTCCTTTATCATCGTAAGCAGGGTAACCTTCGGTTGGTGTTTCGGTACTAAAGCCCAAAGATTGGTCCTCTTGTAATACCAAGGTCTCTTTGATCTCTGGAAACATGCCATTACTGAAAAGCTTTCCTTTAAAGTGTACATCTTGAGGTCCGTATCGGTCCAGGTGATCAAAGCTAAAAGGTGCAATCTCGAAGTAAAAGGAATCGCGGGTATAAACCCCATCTTGGGTATCACTACGGTCATAAAAAACGTAGCTATTCCCCTTGCTCTGTAATGAAGGAAAGATAGGAATATCCTTACGACCAGACTTATTGTTGGGTGCATCCACCAATAGAACCCCTTGAAGATGTTCAATCCTGGAACCAATGCTAAAAGCTTCCGGCTTGTTGTTCTCATCCAGGTTCCCTGTAGGGACAAACAAATCAAAATAGCGCACGGAATCTAGATCGATTTGATTGCTCTCATACTGAAAATGGAAGTCTTTTCCTTCCATCACACTGTAACCAGCAAACAATTGACCATCGAAATCAAAATTTCGGTTACCCTTTAAGAAAACCTGATTTCCGGAAGGTAAAGTAGCTACTCGTTGAGGTTTACTGAAATCAATACGTTTCACCCCATTAAGAACTGTGTATCCATCGCCCAAACCAATAGAGGCGTTGATGGTATCCGTTTGAGAGACCAACTGTAGGTAATCATAATCTACATTTCCAGCATCCGCATTTACATAGTGGTATATTTTCTCTTTCATCTCAATCTCATCCGTTTCGGGATCATAAGCGATGAAGCCTTTGCTAACCAGATCGTAGATAAGTGGGCGGATATTTTCTACCGTAAATTTTGAATTCAGCCGGCTTGCTAGCAAAGAAGCCGACATGAAGTTGGTACCTTCCCTTTCTGCCGTTGCTTTCATAATCGCCAGCGGGTTGGCTGTCGCAATATTTTGCACCCGGTTGTATTCCCTGGGATCAAAATAATTAAGTGACTCGAAAACGACGTCTCCTTTATTTACAAAACTTGCCGTTGGACGACCAATGATAAGCGAATCTTCATTCAAAAACACCTTGATAAAATCTGCATCGATATTCATCTGGTGAAGACTATGGTAGAAAGGATACCGATCTGTCCCTTTTTTACCACGCGTAAGCTCCATACTAAGATCGCTCAAGTTTAATCGGACATTGACCGAAGGATGATAAAGACTATCTGCTCCCAGGTAAACAATAGAATTGACGCTTGAGCCAACAATACGATCCTGTTCTTTTATGGTAACCAGGTTTCCAACGCCTTGAAAACGCGGTTGATTCCGATCATTCAATACCAGTAGCTCGGCAGGCGCGTCTTTTGAGCCAAAAGCATAGACCGTTGCGCCGTGAAGTCGAAATCCTCCTCTCAATCTAACCCCTTCACGTACATTGGGAATATTGATATACCCCTCCGTTGATTCAAACCGTGGATAGGATGTCCGGCTGTCATCAGAAACCAATTTATCCGTAAAAGTCCCCTTGACCCGCTTATCTCCAAAGTACTGGGGATAAGTAAGATAAGCTACTTCTGCATCGTAAATACTGCGAATGGTTTCTACTTCGTAACGCTCCAAGTCTACAAAAACGGCGGATCCTAATTCTGTTCGCTGCCAAGTTGTTTTTCCCCCGCTGCCTTTCAGTACATTTTCTAGTGGATAGTAATCAAAATTGGTTTGATTGATCATGATCGTATCATCAGACCTCAGCCCGGTCAGATCAGCATTTTGCACCTTTAGGACAGGTTCTTTATCGTACGCCCAATCAAACTTTTCGGCAAACACAAACCAACTTACACTTGCTGGAGAATATTTGATGGCTTGTAAGCCAAAGAAGTCGTTAGAAAATTTCAAAAATGAACCAATGGTATTCACTGTAAAATTGGCATCATCCTTGAGCATACTTTCCAGAACTCGGTTCCAGGCAGTGAATTGTTCTGCGTACGCTGTATTTTGTTTGATGTTTATGAGCGTCTCCAGGTAATCCTGAAAATGGGGGCTAGCTCCAAGACGCTTTGAACGCATCAGTAGCCCTGTATTGGTAATTTGTGTTTGTTCTTCGGGCGTGAATGCACCAGAACTAAAGACTTCCGCAAAAGTTCTGTAAGCTTCTTCAACAGGCTTTGGCTTACCTTCGGTCATTAAAGTTTCTAATTCCGAAATAAACTCTGCCTGCACTTGGGCGGGTGAAAGCGTATCCTTGGCCATCTGAGCAGAAAGCAGGCCATGTCCTCCCAAAAAGAGAACACCCAATAGTAACAGTCGCAACATAATTATTCTTTTTTAATCCCTCCGATAGTGTAAGAGTAGCCAACCGTCTCTTTCTCGGGTCAACACTTTCTGCCAGCCTACCTCCGCAGCTTTTTGGTCAACTAAAGCTTGATCTTGCTGCAAAATACCTGACACTAGTAAATCCCCGCCGGCAACGGTCCTTGCGTATAACGCATCAAGGCTAGACAGTATTACGTTACGATTGATATTCGCCAGGATGACCTGATTATTGGTCGGAGGGACGGCACTAATATCTCCCGTAAAGACTTCGATACCCGTCACATCGTTGGCCTCCATGTTCACCAGGGTATTCTCCGTAGCAGCTTCTTCTATATCTACGGCGGTAATCGGGTGAGCACCCAATTTACTGGCAAGAATTGCTAAAATACCGGTCCCACAACCATAATCAAAGACCGACTTGCTGTTAAAATCCAATTCCTGCATCCGTTCCATGACCAGATAAGTCGTAGCGTGATGCCCTGTTCCGAAAGCCATTCGAGGGTGAATGGTAAGCTCGTATTCAACATCATCAAAAGAAGGATGAAACTCGGCTCGAATACCGACAAATGTTCCTACTTGAACAGGCTTGAAAGACGCCTCCCATTGTTCATTCCAGTTCTGGCCAGCAATAAACTCACGATCATAAGCGCAGCTATGCACGTCTGCGAGGATGGCAATTTGAGCTACGACTTCTTCACTCAAATCTGTAACATCTATATAAGCTAACAGCTCCTTTGTTTTCTCTTCAAAGCCAAGGACAGGAAGCAGGTTAAGTTGCTCAACCAATTCTTCCCTTTCATCACCTATTACCTTAAAGGAATAAGCCCAATAAGCATGCTTATCCATAAATGGCGTTTTGGCTCGCACTTAGCGTATTCATTAACAAAGAAACTACCGTCATCTGCCCTACTCCTCCAGGGACAGGAGTGATATAGCTGGCTTTGGGGCTAACTCCCTCAAAATCTACATCCCCTACGAGGCGATAGCCACGAGCCGCCGCAGGATCTTCAATCCGGTTGATACCCACATCAATAATAACCACTCCTTCTTTTACCATATCGGCGGTAATGGTATTAGGATGACCAATAGAGGCGATGAGAATATCGGCACGGCGGGTATGCTCGGCCAGATTTTCCGTACGGCTATGACAAAGTGTTACGGTAGCATCTCCAACCTTTCCTTTGCGGGAAAGAAGAATACTAATGGGTGTACCCACAATATTGGAACGGCCTACCACCACCACTTCTTTTCCCGAAGTAGGAATTTCGTAACGCTTTAAGATTTCAACGATTCCACAGGGTGTCGCGGGTAGGTAACAAGGCAACCCAAGGGCCATTCGACCAATATTAACTGGATGAAAACCGTCTACATCTTTGGCAGGATCAATTGCTAAAGTAACTTTTTCTTCATCAAGGTGCGCAGGCAGAGGCAATTGTACGATAAATCCATCGATACCATCATCATGATTTAATTCATGGATAATATGCAGCAATTCCGTTTCCGAAATATCGGCAGGCTTCTTGATGAGGGTAGAGTGGAATCCCACTTGTTCACAAGAACGCACCTTATTGCGAACATAGACCTGACTAGCTGGATTGTCTCCTACTAATACCGCAGCCAAATGAGGCACTTTCCCTCCAGCGGCAATTTGAGCAGTAGTTGCTTTTGCTAATTCATCTTTAATCTGGCGAGCCAGTAATTTTCCGTCCAATAATTCCATGCCTTCTTATTATTAAGCTGCAAAGATAAACTTTAGCTTTTGCTTAGCCGAACCACAAACAGCAATATTTCTTACTAATCGTCGGTAATTTACAATACTCGCGAATTTAGGTAAACGTGATCAACATTCTTTGCGCCAAGCAGCGAATAGATCCTAGCGAGGGTCTAAACCTCGAGGAAGGAAATATCAAATGTCGGGTAACTATCCGAATCTTATAAGGAAAACAGCGTAGTAATCGGAAATAAAAAAATACATTTGTCACCTGAGGATAGCGTATAAAACAAATGGGGGAATAATTAGGCTAATTAATCTGAGATGTTTACATTTGCTATGTACGTAGCAACTTTTCAAACTTCTCTTTACTGGATTCCCCGGTATTTATTTTGCCCTTCCCATGAACTGTACCCCAGTTCAATTTCCTGTATTTCTGACTGCACAGCAGCCAAGCTAGAGCTTTGTAACTCGTTAATTTGAAACAAAAAAGGTCATCCATGGGACAACTTTTACCCAGACACATCTGGACATTCCTGTTTTTTTTGGGAATCTGTTCTTTCAGTCTCTCTGCGCAGAGCTACCTAATGAACGGCAACCCTATCACCGATTGTCAAGGCTTTTTCCAGGACAGTGGAGGTGGTTCAGGTAGCTACGGCGTCAATGAAAACTTCACTACCGTTATTTGTAGTGATGGGACGGAGGGTACGCATATACAGCTAATATTTTCGAGTATCGATATTGGTGATGGAGAAACTATTACCTTTTACGATGCGAATAACCCTGATCCCAATTTTGCGTTCGACGGGGCCTTTCTCCTCGATCCTACTAATCCTTTCATCATTCAAGCTACTGCAGCCAATACCAGTGGTTGTATTACCGTCGTCTTCACCTCGGATGGAACAGATGAAGGAAATTCTGGCTGGAGCGCAGACATCAATTGTGTTGCCGCTTGCCAAATCATTCTGGCGGATTTGGTAAGTACCAATCCAATGGTTATGCCAGTTGATACAGGCTGGATAGATATTTGCCCTGGTGACCGAGTAGCTTTTACTGGCACGGGAATATATCCCCAAAACAACTTGGTCTATAATCATAGCAACCAGACCAGCACTTTCGAATGGGATTTCGGTAATGGTAATACGGCTATTGGCCCCAATGTTACCAACGTCTTTGATGAACCAGGTGGTTACATTGTGCAATTGGAGATCAGAGATCAATTTGGTTGTGAAAACACCAATTTCATTTCTCAGAGGATCAGGGTATCGCCCTACCCCACTTATCAGTTTGGTGGTGAACTTGACCCCACTATTTGTAGTGGTGATTCCATTCGTGTAACTTCTTCTATTGATGTGAACAGTAACTCCAATGTTACCGTTTTCCCCAATACCGGGACTTTTGCCCAGGCAGGTGTGCGTTCAGACACCCTTTTGCTACCGGATGGTAGTGGTGGTCAGTACCAGGAAAGCATCAGCTTTACGCAATTCCGCCCCGGAGCAACGTTGACAAACCCTTCAGATATCTGTTCGGTCACCCTCGACTTGGAACATTCTTACAGCGGAGACCTTGACATCGAACTCATTTGTCCAGACGGAACGTCTATTTTTATTTTGGACTTTCCATCAGGTTTAGGGTCGACCAATTTTGGAGAGCCTTTTGCTAGTAACCCTGTGGATGGGCAATCTAGTGATCTCACTCCGGGAATACCTTACACCTACACCTTTACAGAGACAGCCACCAATGGTACGCTGTCTCAATTTGATGGCATGGCGCCCAATTATACCTATACGACCGTGCCAAGTAACAATACAGGCAATACCTTCACCTATACGGATAGTTATTTCCCGGAAGGAGAATACCGACCCGAGGAAAGTTTCGCCAACTTCCTGGGTTGTCCACTAAATGGCGATTGGACCATTAGGGTTACCGACAATTTGGGGCTTGATAATGGCTGGTTGTTTGAGTGGAGTATCACTTTCAAAGATTACTTGTTTCCTGATGTTGAAACCTTTACACCTAACTTTGTCGATTATGGCTGGGAAACCAATCCTACTGTCATTAGTGCTACACAGGATAGTATTTTAGCGTCGCCAGTCAATGCAGGTGTTGCGGCTTACACATTTTTCGTATTGGATGATTTTGGCTGTTTGAACGATACTACGCTCAACTTCGAGGTACTTCCTCCTACTCACCCGGATTGTTATAATTGTAACCTAGAATTTGAAGCACAAGAAGATGTGGTATTGTGTGAAGGAGATGTAGCTAATCTCGACGTATCTCAGATTCCACCCATTGCTCAACCAATTACTTTTGAGCGGTTTCCACAGTATCCGGTTGGTTTTGCCAATCACCCTCCGGGAAATGCTTACCGAAGCCCTTTGAATGTAAATAGTATCAATCCACTGATAATTACCAACCCACTGGCGGATATTGAGTCGGTCTGTTTTAGTTTAAACACTGATTTTGCAGCGGATGTAAATGTCAGCCTGGAGGCCCCTGATGGTAGTGTCGTCCCACTTTCGATAGCGAATGGAGGTGGCTCGAATTTAGGTTTTGTAAATACTTGCTTCTCCCCTACTGCTTTGATGTCTATCAATGGCGGTTCGCCACCTTACACGGGTTCCTTTCAGCCAGAAGGCAACTGGAATTCACTCATCGGATCGCCGATCAATGGAGAATGGGAGTTGTTGATCACCGATGCTTTTGGACCACTACAGTTTGGGGAACTCCTTGAATGGTCGATTACTTTCAATAACGAAAACGAATATACCTATACTTGGACGCCAGCAGCGGGGCTTAGTTGCTCTGACTGTCCAACGCCTGTGGCATCTCCTACATCTAGTACACTTTACGAAGTTCTTATCGAAGACGAGTATGGTTGTAGCACAATTGATACGGTATTCGTTGGGGTTATTGAAGATGTTCCGGCACCGGTAGTCTCCTGTGAGGAACAAGGCGAGGACTTACTATTCAGTTGGCTCCCTATCCCGGGCGTAACACAATACGAATACAATGTCATTTTACCCAGTGGACCACAAGGCTGGATGGGGCCCACTACAGATTTAGGCTTACTGTTACAAAACCTCAACAATGGCGACGTGGTCACCATTGAAGTCCGTGCATATTTCAATGGTTCCAACAACAACTGTGTTGTCCCCATTGGCACTTCCACCTGTACTTCTACTTTCTGTGGTTTAGAAATATCCAATCCTGACTTGACTGGAGTAAGTTGCTTTGGTTTTTCCGATGGCCAAGCGGTGATAAATATTGATGCTGGAGAAGCTCCTTTCAATATCATTATTGATGGTGACAACTACACCAATACGACTATCAGCAACTTAGCGGCTGGTGACTATGACTACACGGTGACTGATGCACTTGGATGCGAGATCATCTCTACTTTTACGATCAGTACACCCGATAGTTTGTTTGCCGATGTAACACAAACATTTCAGAGTTGCGCTGGGCTTAACGATAGTGAAACGACGGTTGTTGCTGGCGGCGGTGGAGGAAGTTATACCTACGCCTGGAGCAACGGACAAAGTAACACCGTAGCAACGAATTTAGCGGTTGGTGCTTATGACGTAACCGTTACGGATAACCTTGGTTGCCAGGTTGTCGCTGCTACGACGGTGTCAGAATTAGCCCCCATTACCTTTAATTTTATTGCAGAACCACCTACTTGTAATGGATTTAGTGATGGTGGTGTAGGGATCAACCAAATCATGGGTGGTTTGGGAATGGCCGATACCGATTATACCTACGAATGGGAAGATGGTTCAAGCAGCTTGGTCCGGACGGGAGTACCTGGTGGTATTTTATACGCCGTTACGGTTACCGACGCGCAAGGTTGTTCTGGCTCACGGGAGCGCTTACTTCCTGATCCTGAACCTGTAGCTTTTGATTTTATGGTCGCAGAACCCAGCTGTAATGGCTATGACGATGGTTCGATTGTTGTTGTCAATCCCAGTAGTCCCAACGGCAATAATTTCACTTTCCAGTGGGGACCTGCCGCAGGGAACCTAACTACTGCGAATGTTGATAATATTACTACCGGTACTTACACAGTGACGGTAAGAGACGAGGAAGGTTGTGAAACTACTCAATCCGTAAATGTTGACCAACCTACTGGTTTATCCGTTTCATTTAGTATCAAAGACAACGAGTGCTTTGGATACAATGATGGCTCCATAAGCATCAATGTAACTGGCGGTATTCCAGGCTACAGCTACAGCTGGCCCAATGGTGCTACCCAACCTGCTTTATCTAATCTGATTGCGGGAGATTACCCTATTACCATTACTGACGCCAATGGTTGTGAAGTGATCCGTACAGCTACGGTTGATCAGCCCGTTGCACTGATAGCTACCATTGAAACCCAGGACGTAAGTTGCTACGGGGAGCGCGATGGCATGCTGACGATTAATACCGAAGGTGGTACCCCACCTTTCCGTTTCAGTCTTGACAATCAAAACTACATTGGTAGCAATGTTTTGATTGGTCTGTTCGGGGGTGACTATAGCATTTTCATCCGTGATGCCAATGGATGTCAGTTCGTCACCAACGCTACGGTGGTAGAACCCGCTGAATTCATGGTAGATGCTGGCCCTGATTTGACCATGATTTATGGAGACAGTGTTGAGTTAGCAGGAACGACAACAAATGCACAAGGAACAGTTGAGTTTGTATGGAATTCTCCTTATGAAGGAACTTTAAGCTGCAAAGAATGTCCCATGCCTTATGCTGATCCAGATTTCACCATTGATTATGAACTCTACGCCATTGATGAAAACGGTTGTGAGGATACTGATTTGATCCGTGTATTTGTTGACAAACCGAAACTGGCTGTGGTCCCTACGGGTTTCACGCCTAATGGTGACAGTGTCAATGACCTATTACTGGTTCACGGAAGACCGGGTACGCAAGTGCTTTTGTTCCAGGTTTTTGACCGTTGGGGCGAACTGCTCTACACGGGAGAAGATTTTCCTGTAAACGATCCGAATACGGGTTGGGACGGTACTTTCCGGGGCGAAATGCTCAACAGTGGGGTGTTTGTCTGGTCGCTTACGGTACTTCACGAAGACGGAACAGAAGAATTATTGAGAGGGCAAACCACCCTTATCCGCTAGGTCAACCTTGTCATTCTATCTATCCGCAGCAGTGAACTGCTGCCCGGGTTACAAAACTTTCAGCATGAAAATTAACTCTACCTTATATACGCTTCTTTTTATTTTAGGCTTAGGCTGTTTTATCCCCTCTGAACTGAGTGCTCAGGATCCTCATTTCAGCCAGTTCTATTCTTCTCCTTTGCAGATGAACCCCGCATTGACGGGCGTCTTTCCTGGGGAATATCGTTTTACAGCCAATTATCGGACACAGAATTATGCCGTGCTTGGCAACCAGGCCTATAAGAGTATTGCGGCTTCGTTTGAGAGTCGCCGTCCGGTAGGTCGCGATGATTATTACAGCGTGGGTGTTGCCGTGCTGCGCGACCAGGTAGGTGAATCTCAGTTTAGTCAATCCCGTGCAGTTCTTAGTGGTTCTTACCTCAAGCAGGTCGGTAGTGGGCGCTCAAGAGGCTCAGGTCAGTTCTTGATTGGTGGTGCTCAATTAGGTGTCGCACAGTGGTCCTACGATTGGAACGAGCTGTGGTTTTCAGAACAATTTGACGTAACTGACAATCGAAATCCTTTCATCAACTTTGCGGCTTCTAATGGGGAGGCACTTAGCGCGATGGAAACCGATATCTTCATGGAATTCAATGCGGGAGTCCTTTATTACAATGTTATTGACGAAGACAACAGCTTTTACCTGGGTGGTGCGATCCATCACCTTACCGAGCCTAATGTTTCTTTCCTTGATGACCAAAGCGAAAAGCTATACCGTCGCTGGGTAGGACAGGCGGGAGGGCAGATTAGCCTGACCAGAGAAGCCAGTCTATTGCCTGCGGTCGCTTTGATGGGGCAAGGCCCCTCTTTCCTGGGCATTGGCGGCTTGAACCTACGTTATAGCAACCGCGACTGGCGGGAGGTCGCCATCAGGGCAGGACTCTGGGGGCGCGTTGCTAAGCAAGGTGAAAGTGGCATGGGCTTAGACGCTATGGTTGTCAGTGCCATCTTGGAAGTTGAGCGCTGGCAATTTGGACTCAGCTACGATGTCACTGTTTCTGACCTTTCAAGTGCCAACAATTCTCGGGGAGCTTTCGAACTTTCCATGATTTATGTGCACCCAAGTAAGGAACGATTCAAGGTAATTTGCCCTAAATTTTAATCATCACCTTCATTCATCAATCCTTCCAGCATCCATTCTGCTAGCAGTTCGCGGTTGCGTTGGATAATGATGCGTTGTTGATCGGTGGTATTGCGAATATTAGCCAACTCGATATACACAGAAGTAGGCTTGCATTCCCGTAGCATGTGAAGATCGCGTGCCGTAACGGTGCCGTGGTATTCACCATTGGAACGATAACGGCGATATTTGGCCCGCATGATTCGCTGCATCTGTCGGGCCAAATCACGGCCACTTTCGCTGGAAGGATGATGATAGAAGAACAAGTCCGTACGTTGACTTTGGCTGCGAGAATCTACATGTATGACCACCACCTTTTGATCGGTTACACCTTGCAAACGATGTTTATCATAAAGTTCATTGATGATATCAGAACGCTGCGTTAATCGTACTTTTTGATTTGACGATTGCCGGATATCTCCCCAGATCACCTCGTCGGTATCACATTCGAGAAATTTATCATTACGAATACCATCATCAGGATCACGGTTAATCATATAGGCCGTAGCTCCATTGGCGATTAGATTACGGCAAAGTCGAAGTGCAACATCATAAGCGTACTCGTCTTCACAGAGACGATAATTTCCGCGCTGGCCAATGGCTCCGGGATCAGGCCCTCCGTGCCCACCTACCACATAAAAGACCTTTCCTCGTAGTTTTGTGCTGGCCAAAGGCGTGTAAGCATATTCTGGACCAAAAATCGGGAACAATCGCCGACCACCACTGCTTGAAATGCCATCATTCTCCGCGGTACTACCACTCCCCCCACTTACTTCTTCCGGATCGGTCGATACGGGGGATGCGATATTGATGGTTTCCTCTTCACAATTCAAAATATGGTGAGGGACAAGCAGTTTCAGGCTTTTGTCATAGCTTGAGGTCAGCAGCCCCAGATTGACCAAGGCCAGGTTATAATCACGAATTTTCACCGCCGTGTTCCAGTCGTTATTACCAATGGTAGAACGAATTGTGCGGCCATCGAAAGTATAGACTTGAATGGGTAGAAAATAGAGTCTACCCGCTCGTAATCCTGTATTCTTATCAATGCTGTTCAATTGGTAAAACTGATCAAAATTACAGCGATGCCCATCTAGCTGATATCGCCGCAACATACTGTAGGTACCATCACCAGCAAGTGCTTTGGTTTGAAAATAAGTAACTTCTGCCCAACTCATCCCCAGGCTGACAAGCAAGAAGATAGCAGTTAGAAAAAATGGACGCATTTTTTTAATAAATAGGTAGGTATTCATGTAATCTCTCAAAGTTGTCAGTAATTTGACGTAATAATGATCTGCAAATATACACCAGCCAAGGTATTAAATAGAAGTTGCGCGGAGAAACCTGTCATAGTGTTAGTAGTGCTGTAAACATTGCGATTTTTAGGTCATAAAACCAAGCATTTGGGGCTTACTAAGCCACTAGACAACAAGTGATTTATTACCTTTGTCGGCAGATGAATATGTTACAACAAACAATGCGCCTACTCTGGCGTGACTGGATTTTAGAATGGCGTACCCGATATGCCCTTAGTGGTATTGTGCTTTATGTACTCGCAACCATTGTGTTGGTTTACTCAGCATTGATTGATATTCAACCCAAGATTTGGAACGCCATCTTCTGGGTAATTATTCTTTTTGCCGCCATTAGTGCCATCGTCAAGAGTTTTGTCCAAGAGAGCCAAAGTCGTCAGTTGTATTACTATAATTTGGTGCATCCATTGGCATTGTTATTTGCAAAAATCATTTACAATACGACCCTACTCTTCCTCCTGAGTCTTTTAAGCTGGGCAGCATTAAGTTTACTCACCGGAAACCCGGTTAAGGAAACAGGATTATTTGTGCTGGCAATATTTCTTGGTAGCATGGGATTGTCTATTGCGTTTACTTTTGTTTCTGCCATTTCGGCCAAAGCACAAAATAGTGCGACACTAATGGCCATTTTGGGTTTCCCTGTGATCATCCCTATTTTACTTACCTTGGTGAAAATTGGAGCAAACGCGTTACGGCTGATCCGAGATACTTCTATTTCCAGTGATATCCTTATCTTGGTCGCGATCAATTTGGTATTGCTCAGTGTAGCCCTATTACTTTACCCTTTTCTTTGGCGAGATTAAACGTCATTTCGTCACAAACTTAAAGCCATTATGGAAAAACTCATCCGTCAATTTTGGTGGAAAGCACTAGGAGTTCTCATTCTGCTCTACGTTTTTGTTGTAGGACTACTGGTTCCTTTAAAGCCGGGCATCACGGTGGTGACGCCTTCTTCTGCGGTTACGGGTCAAGAGCTGATTTTGGACATAGAGGGGTACAATACCAATTTTGATAAAGCAGAGGATACCCTGCGCATGTGGTTAAAAATGGACAATGAGCGTAGCCTTGCGGCTAACCGTATCGAAATAAAAGGGCCTCGTCACGCTACCGTAGCATTTCTTATCCCCGACTATCTGCCAAGTACTCAGCGTGTTCAGGATTTCGCGCTCGTCATTGACAACCCAATTGATGGTGCAGCGGTAAGGCCCAACGCCGTATTGGTCACGCAAGACTCGATTGATCCCGACCAGGGAAATCAGCTGTGGATAAACGAACCAATGAATGCCTTACACGAGCAGAAAGGTATTACGTTTCCCTTTCGAAACATTTTAGGAGAAACCATTCGCAATACTTATTTCCATGTGTCCTTATGGCTGGCGATGATGATTATTTTCATTGCAGCTATGGTGTACAGTATCAAATATCTTCGCCGATTAGAAAGCCGTTATGACTACTGGGCTTCGGCGCTGACGAGTGTAGGCCTACTTTTAGGTGGCTTAGGCTTACTTACGGGGGCTATTTGGGCCGAATACACCTGGGGGAAATTCTGGAGTTGGGACATTAAACAGTTTACAACGCTGATTGCCCTACTCATATACATGGCGTACTTTGTTTTACGAAGTGCCTTCCCCGACGAGGCCCAACGTGCGCGGATTTCAGCAGTATATAACATCTTTGCTTTCATTGCTTTAATTCCGTTGATTTACGTCCTGCCTCGCCTTACAGACAGCCTTCACCCCGGCAACGGTGGCAATCCGGCCTTAGGAGGAGAAGACCTTGACAATACCATGCGGATGGTTTTTTACCCCGCTGTAATTGGCTGGACACTTATCAGTTGCTGGATCGCCAGTTTACTCTATCGGGCCTCTCGCTTGGAAGAATATATTTGGGACAAATGGGACGAAGGTGACACTATCGAAAAATAGTTCAGCCAAACAAACAAAAGAAAGCCTTTAAAAAGTGGCCGTTTTCTAAAAAATATCGACTTTAGCCGCGCAAAATAATCCATTATGAAAGCTGCAAACTGGATCCTTACTGCATTCCTCGTATTTTCTTGCCTCACCACGGGTGCTGCTCAGACTGGTTCAACCGACTTTATGCGTAGCATGGGAAAAATGTACGTCGTAGTAGCGGTGATTGTAGCCGTATTTATTGGGCTTATTTTGTTCTTGGTCGTGCTCGACCGAAGACTAACCAAAATTGAAAATCAAATTAATGACCATGGCTAATAACCAGCCGGACGTATTTTACGAAAGTGTACAAAAGTACTTTGACAATGCAGCCATCCATACGGGTCTACCCGATGGTTTACTGTCGCAGATTAAAGCGTGTAATGCTGTTTACCGAATTCATTTCCCGGTAAAATTCGGAAATGAGGTAAAGGTAATCGAAGCTTACCGTGTGCAGCATAGTCATCACCGTAGTCCAACCAAAGGAGGTATCCGTTACAGTAATCACGTCAACCAGGAAGAAGTAATGGCCCTGGCGACCTTGATGACTTACAAATGTGCTATTGTTGACGTACCTTTTGGTGGCGCCAAAGGCGGGGTAAAAATCAACCCTTGGGAATACACCCCCGGGCAATTGGAAAAAATTACTCGCCGCTATACCACGGAATTGATTCGCCGTAACTTCATTGGCCCAGCCATTGATGTACCAGCGCCTGATTATGGAACGGGACCAAGGGAAATGTCGTGGATTTACGATACTTACCGTTCTTTTCACAGCGGCGACATTGATGCTGCGGGCTGTGTGACGGGAAAACCTGTTACCCAAAACGGTATTAGAGGTCGTACGGAAGCTACCGGACGGGGCGTATACTACGGTATTCGCGAAGCTTGTTCTGTTTCTGAAGACATGAAAAAACTGGGCCTTACTACTGGTACCGAAGGAAAAACGATGGTCGTTCAAGGCCTTGGTAATGTAGGCTCCTACACCGCCATGATCTCACAGGATGAAGGTGGTATCTCTATTGTAGGTGTTTCGGAAGTTGAAGGTGCTATTTACAAGAAGGACGGCATCGATATTCATGACTTGTTGAAGTTCCGCGCCGAAAACGGATCTATTCTCAACTATCCAGGTGCGAAATCGTTCCCGAAAGAACGTCGCCGGGAAGTGATGGAATTTGAATGTGATATTCTCGTTCCAGCAGCACTAGAGAACCAGATCGATAAAGAAAACGCAAAGCGGATCAAAGCCAAAATTATTGCGGAAGCGGCAAATGGTCCAGTAACAGCCGAAGCTCAAAAAATTATGGTTGAAGCAGGTAAAATGATTTTACCTGATCTTTACCTTAATGCAGGTGGTGTTACGGTTTCATATTTCGAATGGTTGAAGAACCTATCGCACATGCGTTTTGGTAGAATGGACAAGCGATTTAACCAGCAAACTTACAGCAACATCATCAATGTTGTAGAAGAACTTACTGGCAAGTCCGTCAATGATGCCCAGCGTGCGATGATTGCCCGTGGGGCCGATGAGATTGATCTCGTTCGCAGTGGTCTGGAAGAAACCATGATTGTTGCGTATCACCAAATTCGTGAAATCCAAAAGCGCAAGCGTAGTATCAAAGATTTACGTACAGCAGCTTTTGTCAATGCGATCAATAAAATAGCCAGCGATTATACCTCTTTTGGCATCTGGCCATAAGATAATAAAGGTATTTTTCCTGCGTTTAGTTACCCGTTGGTAGAGAAAGTCTCCGCCAACGGGTTTCTTTTTATATCAAGGTTTTACCGAATTTTATTAAAGTCTACCCCTCTAAATAAGATTGGAAATAAAATTTTGATAGGCTTTTTCTCAAAATGATTGTAATTTATTTCAAAGCTAACTATCTTAGCTTTTTCTTTTGATAATCGAATAATAAACTTGTGATGGCAGATAAACTGGATAAAATTGATCTCAAAATTTTGAAGATCCTCCAGGAGAACAGTAAAATAACCAACCTAGACCTCTCCAAAAAAATTGGCCTCTCGCCTGCACCTACCCTTGAGCGTGTCAAGAAGCTGGAACAGAGTGAGATTATCCAAAGCTACCATGCCCAGGTAAACCCTCAGTCTATTGGGTTGAATGTCAAGACATTTGTGCTGGTATCCTTGGCTTGGCAAAAAGAAAACGCCCTTAATCATTTCCTCGAAAAGATTAAAGGAATTGAAGAGATTGTGGAGTGTTACATCATTACCGGTGATGCTGATTTCCTCATCAAAATTGTTTGTCAGGATATTCCTACCTACGAGAAATTACTTTTCAAAACACTTTCTCAGATTGAAGAAATTGAGCGTCTAAAAACACTCATGACCCTTTCTTCGGTTAAAGACAGTAAAGTACTTCCGTTTAAGTACGAGTAACTGCCTTCTTTGCAGCCCAATAGCAGTGCCCTTATTTGCACTGCTATTGGATACCTCCCCCCCATTGTACTTGTCCCTGTATTGAAAAAATCGGCCTCAATGGTCGAATTCCTACCGTTACTATTTAGTGTGCTTCCCGTCAAATCTAGTATCTTTGGACTACCCTTATCCAAGGACTTTGCTTGCATTTTTTGAATAGTTTTTATCAGGAACACAACTTCAACATGAACAAACTCCTAACTCAAAGGATGGTATTTATACTTCCTTTGGTGCTACTCCTTTGGGGTCCGAACAACCGAGTGCAGGCACAATCGGATACAATCTCGGCAGTAAGTAACACGGATGGTGAATACTTAATCAGAGAAATTTTCCTGGGAGGAGGAGAATGTTTCGAAGTATCTAATATTCAACTTCGAGGTGAGGTAGGTCAAGCAGGCGTTTTCACCAATGGTGCTGCCTCCATCGGCTTTGCAGAAGGGATCATCCTTTCTAATGGCAATGTGGAAGAAATTATGGGGCCTAACCTTGGATATACTCTTGGTGATGCCAACACCCTTTCCACTGGTTATGGTGTTACCAATACTGATCCAGATCTAGCCACCCTATCCATGCTGGAAGGCGACAACAATTCTAATTTTTTCGACCCTGTAGTTCTTGAATTTGACTTTGTTCCTACCCTAGATAGCATCTCTTTTGAGTTTGTTTTTGCTTCTGAAGAATATTGCCAGTTTTCACTTAGCTCCTTCATTGATTTATTTGGCTTTTTTATCGACGGGCCTGGAATCACAGGCCCTTTCACGAATAATGGGATCAATATTGCTATTGTTCCGGGTACTAACCAAGCAATAACAGCTAGAAGTATTAGCCCTTTTTTCAACAACACCTTCTATCGCAACAATATACCTCCCGGACAAGTAGGTTGTAGCCTCAACCAACCCGCACCGGCCTCTGATTTTAATGCCTTTGATGGGTTTACCGTCCCTTTGGTTGCTTCGGCAAGGGTCATTCCTTGTGAGACCTATCACATTAAATTGGTGGTGAGTGATCGTGGCTTTGACGATCAACTTGATGCGGCCGTTTTCCTGAAAGCCAACAGTTTTGCAGCAGGACTTACTTCACGTATTGCTAGTCAGGTGACAGGGCCAAGCCAGACCAATGACACTTCTTATGAAGGGTGTGGCTCTACTTCCATAATTTTTACTCGAGGAGATTCAGTGCTCACCAATGATCTTACCGTCTTTTATAGCCTCCTACCGGGCAGCACCGCTACTCCTGGTGTAGATTTTACCGCACTCCCCGATTCTGTTGTTATTCCGGCTGGCGTCTTTGCTGATACGGTGGTCATTGATTTCTTTGCTGACGCAATTATTGAAGGTCCGGAGAGTTTTACGATAAAACTTAGAAATCCTTGTGATTGTAGTGAATCCGAACTCACCATCACCATCCTGGAGACAACGCCTCTTACGGGTAGCATAATGGGCCCTAATACGGTCTGTGCCGGTGATGGATTGGAGTTGGTCGCAGTCCCCAGTGGAGGTACTGGAGAGATTTTCTATGAATGGTCTAATGGAGATCAGGATTCTATCTTTAACGGTATTCCCCTTACTGATGACACCATCCGCCTAGTGATCACCGACGAGTGTGGTACTACCCAAATTTTAGAACATATTGTCCATGCGCAATCTCCTCAGGGTATGCTAGATGGAGACTTTGTCCTATGCGATGGTCGCCCTGATGTTTCGCTTCCGATCACCTTGACGGACGGCACCAATTTTTCCTTCGATTTGCTGGATAATGGTTCACCCACCACTTATACAAATATACCCGGTGGTGTTTTCCAAATCCCCATTACCAATACTGGCGTTTACCAACTGGCTAACCTCAGTGCCGATGGTTGTAACGGAACGACAGAAGGCGAAGCGCAGGTACTCGTTGTTGATATTACTACGACCGCCCAAATTGACACCATCGACTGCTTTGGTGCGGCAAATGGGACCATAGCGGTTGCCCCTACTGGTGGAACTGGCGTTTACAATTATATATGGAGCCATCAGGCTGGATTAAATACGGCGATAGTTGACAATTTAGATGTTGGCACTTACAATATTTTCATCAACGATAGCAATGGTTGTTTAGACACCCTGTCCGTCACGCTCAGTCAACCTCCCCTACTAGAAATTGCTATTGATACCCTCAACCTCTTGGCTGACTGCCAGACCTTAGGTAGTCTCCAAGGCCAGGCCAGCGGTGGTGTTGCCCCCTATACTTTTAGCTGGTCCGATGGCAGTATGAATGCGCTCAATGATAATTTGTCAAGTGGCACCTATACCCTTAGTGTAACGGATGCTAACAATTGTTTAAGCACCCAATCCACCACCATCGTTGGCGACAGCTTACTACCAGCAGTAATCATCTCTGCACTGGATTCTTTAGATTGTGGCACTACCAGCATTATTCTTGATGCCAGTAACTCTAGCCAGAATGGGAATTACACCTATCAATGGACGGATGCTGCGAACAATGTGATCCCGGCGCCCGATCCTTTTATGCTAAATGTCAGTACACCTGACACTTACACTTTAAGTATTTTAGACAACGATAATAACTGTTCAGCTTCCAACAGTATCCAAGTTGATGTTTATCCCTCATCATTGGCTCCGGTCATTAGTGGACCGAACAGCCTCAACTGTACCCAAGATACCATCCAATTAGGCATTGCCAATCCTGATCCAGACTGGACGCTGAGCTGGGAAGATCTTAATGGTGTTGCTTTGGCTGGCAATGTCACCACTCTAGATGTTTTTACTCCAGCTATGTATATACTGGTTGCTTCCCAAAATGGCACAACCTGTACGGGTAGAGATACCATCACCATCACAGGAGATTTTGTCGCGCCGGAGCTTATGCTTGTCAATCTACCCGATACCCTGGATTGTGACCAAAATCAAGTGAGTATAGATGCTAACATCTTGAGTGGATCTGGCAGCTATAGTTATCAATGGTCAGGCCCCAACGGAGGAATTGTGGGCAGTACCCAAACTGAAGATATAATAGTTGAGGAACCTGGCGACTATCAGCTCATCATTGAGGATCTTAGCAACGGCTGCACCGATACCTTAATGAGTACTGTTCTGGAAGATTTATCCTCACTGACCATCGCCCCCATACCAGATACGTTATTAAACTGTTTCTTCCCGATGATCAACCTGACAGCCACTAGTCCTAATACTGGCAACCTCAGTTTTAGTTGGGAGAATCCCCTGGGAGTGATCATTAGTAACTCCGCTACCGCACAAATCAGCACCCCTGGTACTTATCAAGTCTTACTTTCCGATGCCGACAATGGATGTTCACAAATGGCTCAAGTGCAAGTAGCTATTGACACCATCGCCCCGAGTGTAACGCCCAATTTGCCTGGGGATCTTGATTGCCTTAATGATACGATAATCTTAAGCACCCTCCCCGGGTTGGCGCATTACACCCCTATTTGGAGAAATGCGATGGGAGATATTTTACCAAGCACTAGCTGGGAACAAGCTGTTGGTCAGGCGGGTGGATATTCCCTTACCATTAGAGATCAATTGAACGGTTGCCGCAGTACTATTCTTTTTGATGTAGGTATCGATACTATTCCACCCGTGATTGATTTCTTACCGGTTGATACCTTGACCTGTAGTGTTGATACTACGGTATTGATTGCTGTCATAAGCAATGGTTCTGGCAACTACGATTACCTGTGGACCAGCCAGCCCGGTGCTATTGTAAGCCCAACTGACTTGAGTAGTATTGAAGCGGTATCGGCGGCAGTTTATACCTTAATCGTTACCGACCAACGCAACCATTGTACCGACACTTTAAGTATTGATGTCATAGAAGACAAACAACTCCCTGAATTGCCCCTTTTAAACGATACTATCATCAACTGTTACGCACCTTCTGTTACGCTAATGGGTAGCAGTCCTTCCATGGTAAACCTCGCTTATAACTGGCAAGATGAGAATGAGCTCGTGTTGGGTAACACCCCGGATCTTTTCGTTGATCAGGCAGGAAATTATACCCTGCAAATAACCAATACAGACAATGACTGTACCGATGAAATCAGTATCGAAGTAAGTGATGACTTTTTGGCACCAATGGCCAACGCTGGAGAGGATTTAACGATAGGATGCTTTGCGACAACAGCTACTTTACAGGGAGAGGAAGGCCCTACCAACTGGGTACCCAGCTGGATAGCTCCCGATGGTAGCATCCTGAGTACCGGCAACTGGCAATTGACGACTGGCCTCATTGGCAATTTCCAACTTAATGTCATCGACACCCTTAATGGTTGTGTTGCAAATGACCAAGCAAATATCGCACTTGATCAGGATGCCCCTATTGCTGAAGCTGGCCCCAGTACAACAATTCTGGATTGTTTTTCCGGTACTGCCCTCATTGATTTGAGCAATTCCAGCCAGGGAAATAATATCATTTATACCATTGTTGATGCTGGCGGAACCACGGTAGTAGAAAGTACCCTTCCCAGTTTTTCTACCAGTATCCCTGGCAACTATTCTCTCATCGTCACCAATACAGATAATGATTGCCAATCTACGGATGCCTTTAGCATTGTCATGGAAGAGCCAAGCATTGATGCGCTGATTACCAACAACATTGCTTGTAATGAAGAAACGGGCAGTATCATTTTTGACGTGGTAAGCAGTGGTAGTCCGCCCTATTTGTACAGTATAGATGGCGGGGATACTTTTGTCAGTGAACCCGTCTTCTCTAATCTACCTACTGGCACTTACGACCTTGTAGTCCAGGACCTCAATGGTTGCGAAGCACAAAGTGTGACCAGCATCAGTCAGGCACCAGGAATCGACATGGTATTGGAAGAGCAAGTGGAATTAAAGCTAGGCGATCAGTATACCCTGAAACCGCTTTTCAATCAACCCAATAACCAGATCGCCAGCATACAATGGAGCAGTGACCCACAATTGAGCTGTACGGATTGCCTAAACCCTATTTTCACCGCAACGCAAACGACTTTTCTTGAAGTAGTAGTCACTGATCTTAACGGCTGTACCTCCACGGCGAGGATACTTCTACTGGTGGATGAATCCGTACCCGTTTTTGTGCCCAATGTGTTTTCACCAACCAACCAAGATGGTACTAATGACCGCTTTACCATTTATGGTGACCCACAACAAATCATCACTATATTATCCTTAAACATCTTTGATCGTTGGGGTAATCAAATTTTCGTTAACGAGAATTTTCAGGTCAACGATCCTTCTCAAGGTTGGGATGGAAAAGTACGGGGCCAAGCCCTTAACAAAGCCGTTTTTGTATACTGGGCAGAACTTTTACTCCAAAACGGAGAAAGGACAATTATCAAGGGAGATGTCTTCCTAATGAATTAAAGATGACTCAGTAAGTCAAGAAAATCCCGTAGAATGCTCGTTTTTGGCAAATTTCTCAGCACCTTTGCGGGATGGAAATGTTGGTAAAAACACTGGCGGGCCTGGAAGAGGTTCTTGCGGAAGAACTTCGGGCCTTAGGCGCAAAGAATATCACGGTACTTAATCGGGCCGTCAATTGTGAAGGAGATCAGGCACTGCTCTACCGAGCCAACCTGTGGTTGCGCTGTGGCGTACGTATATTAATTCCGATTAAGCAATTCCACGTTCCCAATGAACAGGGGCTTTATGATGCCCTACGGGAAATCGATTGGTCGAAATACCTGCAACTGCACCAGACCTTTGCCATCCAGGCCGTCACGCAGTCGAACAGGATGACTCACAGCCAGTATTTGGCGCTAAAAACCAAAGACGCCATTGCCGATTGGTTTCGAGATAAAACAGGGAAACGCCCAAGTGTAAATCCCAAATCACCTGATATTCGTTTCAATCTTCATCTCGACAATCGCGAAGAAGCTACCCTTTCGTTGGACAGCTCTGGTGATGGCTTGCACCGGCGTGGTTACCGTACCGATGGAGGCGCCGCGCCGCTTAATGAGGTATTGGCAGCCGGAATGGTACAGCTTTCTGGTTGGCAAGCTGACCAGCCTTTTGTTGATATGATGTGCGGATCAGGAACCATTCTTATTGAAGCGGCCATGGTAGCGGCACGCCAGGCTCCGGGTATGTATCGGGATTTTGCCTTCCAAAACTGGCAGGATTTTTCCCCCGGCATTTGGAAAGAAATCAAAGCAGAAGCACGCGCACAACGCCGTCCTTACGATATCCCTATCCTTGGTTGTGACAAGGATTTCAAAGCTATTCGTATTGCTGAAAACAATATCAATGCGGCCAATCTGGGTAATTACGTAAGGGTAAAACGTAGTAGTTTCCAAAAGTTCCTCCCTCCTGAAGGTCCGGGCACGGTGGTGACTAACCCTCCTTACGGCCTCAGAATTGATCCTGAAGACATCAATGGCCTTTACCAGGAGATCGGTGACAAACTCAAGACCGATTTCACGGGGTACCAAGCATGGATACTTTCTGGCAATTTGGATGCCATAAAAAGTGTCGGACTTCGACCTTCTCGTAAGATTCATTTGTTGAATAGCCAGATTCCATGTAAATTCCACAAATTCGAATTGTACGCCGGGTCGAAGAAAGTCTAGTGGATAAATCAGGATAGAACACTGATCGAACGGATGAAACGGATTGACACTGCTTTTCTTCGCATAAATCAGAAAAATCTCACCTTTAAACAACTAGCGCATGAACAAATATCTATTGGTCGGTTTGGTGTTCTTGCTACTTGGTTGTAATTCCTTATTTGGGCAAAGGAAGGAAGTACTTGAGCAACCTATGCTTTTGTTACAAGAAGAAAAAGAAACAACTACTCCCCTTTCCTCCTCGATTGTGGTAACTCCTGGCGTTTTACCTCAACTTGCAGCAATAGCAGCTCCTCCAGCTTACCTGTCGTCTCTAACTTTGATTAATTCCTCACCTGTATTAAGGCAGCAACCCCTCTGCTATTCCACGGCCGATCTGGCCTTTTTTTGCCGATTGGAAGTAAAAATAGAATCTGCCACTAAAATGCCCGTCCGTTTCCGGCTAGGTGACGTACAACAAGTTGATTATCTGGAAGGAAAATTCACTGGTTGGCGCTACGGTTATTAATTGCTTTACAGTAGCTTTCGTAAAAACGAACAATTCAGATTTTTCTAACTTGAGGCTGTAAATTACCTTAACGAACTTGTAGTTTTACTACTGAGTTAAAGTAATTGAAGTAGCTACGTAATGCTACCAACAAACAGTCAACTGGTCCTTAAAAAATACCCCATGCCCAAAGATATCCAACGATTCAAAAAAATTCTTGTCGCCAATAGAGGTGAAATTGCTATCCGTATTTTGCGTGCAGCTTCCGAGTTGAAATTGCGTACGATGGCCATGTACACCTTTGAAGATCGCTATAGTTTACACCGCTACAAAGCCGACGAAGCTTACCAAATCGGTCCCGATGATGAACCCCTGAAGCCCTATCTTGATATCGAGGCCATCATCAAACTGGCCAAACAAAAAGGAGTAGATGCCATCCATCCAGGCTACGGCTTTCTCAGCGAAAACGTGGACTTTGCCCGCCGATGTAGGGAAGAAGGGATAGCTTTTGTTGGGCCTAGTCCCGAAGTCATGGAACGCTTGGGTGACAAAATGGCGGCAAAAATTCTGGCTCGCTCTGTCAATGTTCCGCTGATTGAAGACTCTCAGAAAGACCTCGATACTGCGGAGATCGCCCTTGCGGAAGCCCAAAGAATTGGCTACCCCATCATGATCAAAGCCGCCTCGGGTGGTGGTGGGCGCGGTATGAGGGTCGTGCGCAATGACGAGCAACTGGTCACTGAGTACCACGAAGCAAAGGGAGAAGCCAAAACTGCTTTTGGTGACGATACCGTATTCCTCGAAAAGTACATTGAAGAGCCTAAGCACATTGAAGTGCAAATTTTGGGCGATAAGCAAGGCAATATCGTACACCTCTACGAGCGCGACTGCTCGGTGCAGCGTCGTTTTCAGAAAGTAGTAGAAATAGCACCAAGTATTACCCTTTCGGAGGAAACCAGAGAAAAGCTTTACGAGTACGCTATCCGCATTGGCAAAGAAGTAAACTACAGCTGTGCTGGTACCGTAGAATTCCTGGTAGACAAGGAAGAGAACATCTACTTCATTGAGGTTAATCCGCGCATACAGGTCGAGCATACCATTACGGAAGAGATAACTGGTGTTGATTTGGTGCGATCTCAGATTCTCATTACGATGGGATATCCGCTGGCCCATAAGACCATTTTTATCCGGAGCCAGGACGATGTAAAAATCAATGGGTTTGCTATTCAGTGCCGCGTTACTACCGAAGATCCACAAGCAGGCTTTAAGCCGGATTATGGCACCTTGATTGCCTACCGCTCTGCCTCGGGGATGGGAATTCGTCTTGATGCAGGCAGTGCATTCCCTGGAGCAAAAATCAGCCCGTATTTTGATTCCATGCTGGTGAAGGTAACAGCTTGGGGTAGGACACTCGAAGGCGCAAGCGAACGCCTGCACCGAGCACTCCGGGAATTCCGTATTCGCGGTGTCAAGACCAATATTGGCTTCCTACTCAACCTCTTGCAAAACCCTACTTTCAAAAAAGGACAGGCGACCGTGGGCTTCATTCCTGCTCACCCCGAACTCCTTCAAGCACCCAATTGGAAAGATCGAGGTACCAAGCTGATTAGCTATTTAGCGGAAGTCAACATAAATGGCAACGACGATGTGAAGTTTCATGATAAAACCAAGGTCTTTCTCAAGCCTCATGTTCCTTACCGGCAAGAAGATGGAATGTTTCCCGAGGGCAGCAAAAATCGACTCACTCATCTGGGACGGGAAGGCTTTATCGCCGACCTAAAGGCCGATCCTAAAATTCATTATACCGATACCACCTTCCGCGACGGCCACCAAAGCTTACTCGCTACCCGCATGCGTACTTTCGATATGCTACAAGTAGCAGAAAGCTTTGCTCAACAGCACGGCGCCGATATCTTCAGTATGGAAGTTTGGGGAGGGGCAACCTTTGACGTAGCCATGCGCTTCCTCAAGGAAGATCCATGGAAGCGATTGGCACAGCTACGCAAAGCGATGCCCAATGTCCTGCTGCAAATGCTCTTGCGGGGCTCCAATGCCGTTGGCTATACCGCTTATCCCGACAATCTGGTCATTCGCTTTATTGAACAGGCGGCCGAAACGGGTATTGATGTTTTCCGCATTTTCGATTCCCTCAACTGGGTCGACAATATGGCTATCAGCATCAAGACCGTAAGAGAAAACACCAACAGTCTCGCAGAAGCATGTATCTGTTATTCCGGAGACATTACTGACCCCACAAAGACCAAGTTTAATCTCCAGTACTACCTCGACATGGCCAAGCAACTGGAAGATGCGGGTGCTCACATTATTGCCATCAAAGACATGGCCGGGCTATTGAAACCGCTGGCAGCAGAGCTATTGGTCAGCAAGTTAAAAGAAACCGTTGACACGCCTATCCATTTGCATACACACGACACCAGCAGTATTCAGGCAGCTACTTACCTGAAAGCGATTGATGCCGGTGTGGATGTGGTGGATGTTGCTATAAGTGCCTTGTCGGGCCTCACCTCACAGCCCAACTTCAATTCGGTGGTGGGCATGATGCAGGGCCACCCGCGCGAAAATAAAATTGATCTGCACTCCTTGAATGCTTACAGTGCTTACTGGGAGAATGTCCGGGCTTACTACTACCCATTTGAAACGGAGTTGCGTGCCGGTACGGCAAGTGTTTACGAACACGAAATCCCCGGTGGGCAATACTCCAACCTGCGACCCCAAGCCCGGGGATTGGGCTTGGAAGAACAGTTTGAGACCATCAAAGCCAATTACGAGGCAGCAAATGAGCTCTTTGGTGGCTTGATCAAAGTGACCCCCTCTTCGAAAGTGGTGGGAGATATGGCCATGTTCATGACCAGCAATGACCTGACCAAGGAAGATGTACTTGAGCGCGGCAACAAACTGGCTTTTCCCGATAGTGTTAAAGCACTGATGCGCGGCGATTTGGGGCAAATAAATGGTGGGTTCCCCAAAGAAATCCAGCAGTTGGTCCTTAAGGACGAACAGCCCTATACCGATCGCCCCAATGCCCACATGGAGCCCATCGATTTTGAACAAGAACTCAAGGCATTCAAAAAGAAATTTGGTAAAGATTTAGGGATAAAAGACTTGCTGTCCTATCTGCTTTACCCCAAAGTTTACCAGGAATATTACGACTTCCGCGAAGAGTTTGGCGAAGTCAGCAATCTCCCGAGTCCGGCATTCTTCTACGGTTTAAAACCCAATGAAGAGATCATGGTATCCATTGCGCCAGGTAAGACCATTATGATCCGTTACCTCAACAGCACGGCGGCAGATGACTTGGGTAACCGACTGGTTTTCTTCACCTTAAATGGTCAAACAAGGTCGGTTCAGGTGCGTGACCGCAACCTTAAAGTAGATCGGGTCATGAACCGCAAAGCCAGCGGCGACAAAGAAATCGGTGTGCCGCTACAGGGTAACCTTAGCAAAATTCTGGTAAAAGAGGGACAGGAGATCAAGGAAAACGCTCCACTGTTCATCATCGAAGCCATGAAGATGGAGAGCACCATTACTTCCCCAGTAGCCGGAATAGTGAAGAAAATTCATTTGAAAGAAAAGACGCTGGTACAGCAGGATGATTTGGTGGTGGAGTTGGAGTAAGGCAAGTTGGTAAGGTGTAGGTCACTAATTGGTGAAATAATTATTGATTTTTAATATTGATTAGTATTTTTAGTGACTTACATCTTAACAAAACACCAAACCATGCGCACTCTCCAGATTTTTCTCTCTGCTCTATTCCTTTTCCCAGGTATTCAACACTCACTCCATGCCCAGGATTACATCATGGACGGCACCCCAATCACCGATTGTGGTGGTGTGTTTTTTGATCCAGGAGGAGAAGATGACTACGAACAGAACACTACCGTTTCCACCTTGATTTGCAGTGATCCCAGTGAAAATAGCCATAGCCTACTGCAATTTTCCAACATTCAGCTGCTGCCGGGTGACACCCTGAGGTTTTATGATGGTACCGACGCTTCGGCGCCATTGATCATCCCTCCCGTAAGTATTCATGCGGGTATACCCTTCTCGGTGCAAGCAACAGCAGCTAATTTTAGTGGTTGTCTTTACGTTGAATTCAATAGCGATGAGGACGGAGAAAGTGCTGGCTGGGAAGCCACTATTGCCTGTTTGTTCTCGTGCCAGCCCATTTTAGCAGATATAGGAAGTACACCTCCCGCGATACCCAACACGCCCTTTATCGACATCTGCCCAGGAGATACGGTACGCTTTGATGCGCAAGCCATATTTCCGCAAAATGACTTTTTTTATTCACAAGATTTGACGACCAGCACCATCAACTGGCAATTTGGGGACGGAACCGTTGCTAATAGCCCCCAAGTGGAGAAGGTATTTACCGAACCTGGGTTCTATTTGGTACAGCTGAATATTACCGATGACTGGGGCTGCCCTACGGTAAACCTGCCTTACCGTTTCGTCAGGGTATCACCGGGGATTAGCGTTGTCGCCAGTGAGTTCCTGCAAGACACCTACTGCTGGGGAGATACCATTTTACTTTACACTTTGCTTGACTCGCTTAGTAACATTCCTGGCTTTACATTCTTGCCTTCGACACTGCTTACCTACAATGTGGGCGCAAATGGTGATACCATCTTACTACCAGATGGGACAGGGGGGCAATACGAATCAGTGATTAATTTCAATCTTTTCCCAGCAGGAGCTACCGTCAGTGAAGAAAACCCGATTGACAGCATTTGGATGAACATTGAACATTCTTACGCTGGCGACTTAGACATAGAATTGATTTGTCCCAACGGGAGTAGTGTTTTCTTACTTGATTTTCCAAGTGGAACAGGAAGCACTAATTTTGGGGAGCCTTTTGCGAGCAATCCTGTTGATGGAGTGTCGTCTTTAGACACCACTTATGGAATTCCTTACCGGTATACCTTCGTACCGGAAAGTGCTAATGGTACCTTGATTGAATTTGATGTCAATGCTCCTACCTATACTTACACCACCGTACCCAGTGATATAGATGGTTCAGTTTATACCTACACTGACACCTATTTCCCGGCAGGAAGTTACGAACCTGAAGATAGTTTTTCGGTCTTGGAAGGTTGCCCCTTAAATGGAGAATGGGAGATGAGAATTAGGGATAATATAGGCCTGGACAATGGCGTCATTTTTTCCTGGGGAATCAGTATGAAAGGCGAAATCGAAGCTAATGGCGAAGAAATCGTAAGTGCCGCCACCTGGTACTGGGAAAATAGCGACGACATCCTGTTTCAAAATTCAGACAGCATTCTTATTCTCCCCCAGGATATTGGCTTGACCAGCCTTCAATTAACGATTGAAGATAATTTAGGTTGCCTGACCGATACCACCATTACATTCGAAATTCTCCCCAGCGATGACCCAAATTGTATGGTCAACGATGCAGAATATCTTCTAGAAGACAAGGCTTGGGCCATCTACCCCAACCCTACCAAGGACAATTTCACGGTCAAGATGAACGATTCTTCAGCCCGCTACCAGCTGGAAGTGTATAATGCTTTAGGTGAAAAAATAATAAGCAAGATTTTTCTAAATGAGGAAAATATTTCTTCAGAAAAATGGGCCGCAGGCGTATATTTCCTGCGAATCAGCGATGAAGCAGGTCATGTTTTGGCCACTGATCAGTTGGTGAAGGTGCGGTAAAAGCTAACAGAATAAGTAATACCTCGTAGAGGACAAATAACTATGAAAATCATCAACCTATGGTCCAGCCCGAGAAATATATCGACGGCATTGATGTACAGCTTTGCGCAAAGGCCAGACACTACGGTAGTCGATGAGCCTTTGTATGCTTACTATTTAGCGAATACCAACAGTGAGGCAGCGCATCCGGGCGTTCCTGACATCATGGCCAGTCAATCGGCAGATGGAGACGAAGTGGTCACACAGGTAATTCTTGGGAGCCACTACCCTACTCCTGTGGTTGTCCATAAGCAAATGACGCACCACTTGCTGGATTTGAATCGAAGTTTCCTACACCAGTGCGCTAATGTGATGTTGATCCGTGACCCAAGGGCGATATTGGCCTCCTATACCAAAGTCATCCAGCAGCCAACGCCCTTTGATATTGGCATTCCTCAACAAGATGATTTGTACGCCTACCTTAAAGAGCACCAATTGCTGAAAGCCATCGTGGATGCTCGCGTATTGTTGCAAAACCCCAGGGGTATTCTGCAAAAGCTTTGTGACCGCCTGGAAATTCCTTTCACGGAAAAGATGCTCACATGGCCCGCAGGTGCCCTTCCAGAGGATGGCGTTTGGGCCAAATACTGGTACAGCAATGTTCATGCTTCTACAGGATTCAAACCCTATCAGGAGAAGCTTATTGAGCTTCCCGCGCACTTGGAGGAAATTGCCCGCGAATGCCAGCCTGCTTACGAGCGGTTGCTGAGAGAGGAGTTATTGGTGAGATGAGGTTTTGGTACATGGTACTTGGTACTTGGTACTTGGATTCAAAAAGTGCTCCATCCGAGCACCAAGTATATACTACAAAAAAAACTCCGTGTCACCGTGCCTCCGTGGCTATAAAAAGTCAAAATGAGAGTTACTCCTTAATACCGTTCAAACTTTTATTTCTCCCTCAAAAACAAAGGTTGACGGGCCACACAGCCAGGAGGAAAAGACCTGGCCATCGTAATTTACTTTCACCTCCAGCTGCCCTCCCTTCGCCTCGACGGGTACGGTAAATTGCCCGGTCTGACCATTGCGCTGCACCGCGACGATGGCCGCTGCGGTCACCCCCGTACCACAGGCCAGCGTCTCCGCTTCTACGCCCCGCTCATAGGTTGCAATGGTCAAGCCATGGATATCTCCTTTTATGAAATTCACATTGGTACCACCGGGAGAGAATACTTCGTTGTTTCTCAGGGTTCGGCCTTGGGTATTCACATCAATGGTGGCTAAATCATCGTGCCATTCCAAATAATGCGGAGATCCCGTATTCAGAAAACAGCCATCGAGAACAGCCTCTATTTTATTCACTTGCCCCATTTCCAACTCAATCCAATCCGGGCGCTCAACGATCGCTCGGTGAATACCATCCACGGCGTGGAAAACCGTTTCCTTCGTGATAACTCCCAGCCGGTGAGCATAAGCCACCAGACAACGCCCGCCATTGCCACACATGGTGCTAGGTCGGCCATCTGAGTTGTAGTATTTCATCTCGAAGTCCAGCTCGGGATGTGGTTCCAATAGCATTAAGCCGTCGCCACCGATACCGAAGCGACGATCGCATAAACGGGCAATATTTGCGACGGAAAGATCCTTAAGGAGAGCACCTTCCAAATGGTTGACAATTACAAAATCATTGCCCGCGCCCTGGTATTTCACGAAAGGGATCATCGTTGCCAGAAGCCTTTAAACAGGTCCCAAATGTCTTCTTTTGGAGGATTGGCGTAGATGGTCACGCGCTCTTTCTTGATGGGGTGGATGAACGAAAGTTCGCGACAGTGCAGGTTGATGTTACCATCTGTATTGGTGGCCGACGCACCATATTTGACATCTCCTCGAATTGGTGTATTGTTCTTTGACAATTGTACTCGAATCTGGTGCGGGCGCCCCGTTTTAGGTTTTACTTCCTGCAAAACATAAGTGCTGATCCGGCCCAGCATTTTGTACTTCAATTCTGCTTTTTTAGCGCCGTCGGCCCGGTTGCTCATAAAGTCGTAAGCGCGGGCAAGGTTCTTTTCTTTGTCCTTTTTGATAAAGTGCACCAACTCACCCTCCATAGGATCGGGCTGGGCTTCCGTGACGGCCCAATAGGTTTTTTCAACTTCGCGTTCCTTGAACAACTCATTCATCCGCGTCAGTCCTTTACTCGTCCGAGCAAAAAGCAGTACACCGCTTACCGGGCGATCCAGGCGGTGGATGACGCCAAGGAAGACATCGCCAGGTTTATTGTATTGGATCTTTATGTAATTCTTTACATATTCCGCCAAAGTAGTATCTCCCGTCTGGTCACCTTGAACCAGGTAGCCCGCAGGCTTGTTAATGGCAATGAGGTGATTGTCCTCATAAAGCACTTGTAAGTGCATAGTTTCTTAGAATTTAGGCCACAAAATTATGAAATTATCTCTAGGGTTTTCCCCTTGTCCTAACGACACCTTCATTTTTGATGCTTTGGTGCACCAAAAAATCGATACCGAAGGGCTAACCTTCGAAGTATTGCTGGCGGATGTGGAGGAGCTCAACCAGAAAGCCCTGAAGGGAGTATTGGATATTACCAAGCTTAGCTACCACGCTTACGCGCACCTCACCGATAAATATGTCTTATTAGATGCAGGATCGGCCCTGGGGCGCAACTGTGGGCCCCTATTGATCGCCAAACGCCCACTTAGCAATGCGGAAATAGCAGAAGGCCCCATTGCTATCCCCGGTAAGTTGACTACTGCCAATTTTTTGTTAAGCCTCGCCTATCCTGATGCTCAAAATAAACAAGCATTTCTTTTTTCCGATATTGAACAGGCCGTCTTGCGAGAAGAGGTTGTTGCCGGCCTTATCATTCACGAGAATCGCTTTACCTACCAGGACAAAGGTTTGGTAAAAATTCAGGACTTGGGTGAGTTCTGGGAAAGCACCACGGGCCACCCTATCCCCTTGGGAGGCATTGTTGTCCACCGGCGTTTACCGACGGACATTCAGCAAAAAATAAACCGCGTGCTGGCGCGCAGTGTGGCTTACGCCCAACAAACGCCTTCCGCTACCCGCGACTACGTGCGCGCTCATGCCCAGGAAATGGACGAAGAAGTCATGTTTGCTCATATCGGACTGTACGTCAATGACTTTACCCGCAACCTTGGTACAGAAGGCCGGGCCGCTGTGGCTACCTTATTTGATCGTGCGGAAGCACTGCAAATCGTACCGAAAATCAGAGAAGATATTTTCTTAAAACAGCCAATTAACTGATACTCAACTTTGTCCGCTTGGCCAGCATGATTTCTTTTTTGTCGTGGTATTGCTCCATGTCCTTGAGGATGGTGTCCAGCAAATCAATAGCGTCATTGATGTAGGCTCCTTTATTCAACATGACACATTCTGCCCGTAAAGAAATGGTTGCGTCCGTCATTTCAGAACGGGAAGGCAAGCCATTTTTGGCCATATTTTCCAGTACCTGCGTGGCCCACACCACAGGAAGATGAGCCGCACTGCAATGGGCTAGAATCTCATCTTGCACCAAGCCTATATTGTCCCATCCAGTCTCCACGGCGAGGTCGCCGCGAGCAATCATTACCCCTACCTGCTTGGCTTGCATGGCTGCCATCAGTATTTCCGAAAGGTTGTTATAGGCCAAACGGGTCTCAATTTTAAAAATCACACCCAGCCTATTAAATGCACCAAGCTCCTGCAAAACGGCAAATAATTCTTCCACATCAGCTTTGGAATTCACGAAGGAAAAATTGACCATATCGGCGTGTTCGGCCACAAACTTCAAATCCTCATTATCCTTGCTCGTCAGACCGCTAATACCCAGTGTTGTTTTAGGGAAATTTATCCCTTTTTCAGACCTTAGTTTGGCCCCTTTTTCTGAGGCCCGAAGAATGCTTACCCGAAAACAATCTTCCTTCACTTCGATGACTTTGCTCTTGATCTTCCCATCATCGAATAAGACAGGATGTCCCTTTTTTATTTTCTTAAAAATCTCCGGTACCTGGCAAGAAATATGGGCTTCCTGGATACAATTACCTTGATCATCATATTGGGCCGATTCACCAGCAACGGCGGTGCGATCTACCCTTAAAACATCTCCTTCCTTTAACAGAATAAAATGTTCCACCGCGGGTAATGCTCCTACTACAAAAACCTTCTCAGGTAAAGTAGAAAGCTGTAAGACCGTGCCCGTCTTCACGTAAGTTGTCTTTTCGCAGATGGCTACCAGATAGCCGTCTTTGTCCCGCTCTTGAATAATGAGTTTTCTTTTTTTGCCACGGGTATCCCGAAAAGTTAATTCATCTCCTCTATTCAGACCTTCCAGGGCAGCAGCCCCAATGGGTAGGGCATTATCAGCTGAACCTTCCTCCAACTCAGGGACCAGTAATACACTAGCCGCTTGTATAATCTCGCCCAAATCATTCTTGAGGGGCTTAAATTTTCGCACTTGCGGGCCTGGCTGGATGGCCCCTGTTCTGATTTTTGGCCCTGCCAGGTCCATTGCTATCTTCACATTTCTCCCTGAAGCTTTGGCCGCTACCTGTATATTTTTGATGATGGACAACCAGATATCCGGGGTATCGTGGGCACAATTGATTCGAGCAACATTCATCCCTTTCCTTACCATCTGTTCGACCAATTCATAATTATTGGCAGCTTCGCTGGGTTGGGTCACCATAATCCTTACGCGCCTCCCCGGAGAGCGATAGCCCAGTAAGTCTTTGGTATGGCTCACTAGCAAACGCCGGGCACTCTTGATGGATAAACCCGATTTTAGCATTTTCTTGCCCTCATCCTTAATGAGTGCTTGTAAAATCAAGCGGGTATTGAGCAAACTGGCTTTGATATGCCCTTCCGCATTGGCAAACCGAGACAAGCCCAATTGCCGCATACTCTTCTGAAAATCACGCAGATCAAACTTTCGGAGTGCGCGGTAGTAAACCAGGTTGCGAGCACTTTTTCGGTACGGTTTGGCGATCTTAGCCAAGCTATCTGTCTGGCTATTCTCTGCCTCTTTGATTGCTACCAGGAACCCATCAATTTGCACAAGCAAGTTCTTTATCTTCTCAGCCTGGATTTTCATAGATCAGTCATTGATTGGTATTACAGTGTAAACAATCGAAGGAGAAGTTCGATAGGTCAAGGTTAGTAAATCAATAGCTTTTTCTTGGTGATAAATGTTAGTCCTCAAGCCTAAGCTACGTTATTTGCCAATTTTGGGTAAAAAGTAGAGACGTCCCTAAAAAGCCCGACTCCCATCGGCATTATTCCGCTGATAAGGCACTTTGAGGAAATCGAGCGTACCAGGCTTCACTCTGAGGTAGAAAGAATAGGTATTCCGCGTAGGCGCCCAATTGAAGCCCAACTCCCAGCAGTGCAGGTCGCGGCGTAAGCCCAGGTAAGGATAAGTGGTTTGCTTGCGCGCAAAATCGTAGCCTATTGAGCCAATGTCGACATTCCAGTTCGGGGTAAGGCCCAGACTTCCCCGCAGTTCGATACTGTGCGTGGTCACCGAAAAAGTATCGCGATCGGCAGAAACGGGGTTGATCCCAAAGGCCATGTTGTGCCGGATGGAGAAGTTTTCAAACAGGCTTAAAAAGTCGGTTTCATCTACAGGGCGAAGATCATTACCTTCGATATCAACTTCCTCTATAACTTCTTCTTCCTTTCCCTGGAAGAGGGCACGAATTTTTGCTACTGTCAAATTGGTATTCAGGCGAAAGGTTGCATTGACGAACTCAAAGGGTTTACCACTTTGTTGCCAGGTTGTTTGATTTATTCGGCGAAAGACGCCAGACCCTTCGCTGGTTTCTTGCCTTACCTGTGGATCAAAGGTGGTATTAAACGAAAACGTTGTTGCTCCCTTAAATAGTCGAGTTGTACCAGAAACCGCAATGGGCGTCCACTTTAGGGAATCCGCTGCGAAATTGTAGCTTCCGTTGATATAAATGTTATCAAAAAGCTTGATGTTTTTTTCAGTGGAGTCGCGCCGCGAAAAAATCTTGGCTTCAAAAATATTGGTGATACTGTAATTGAGCGCCATCTGCATTTCCGAGCTGGGAGGGCCTCCAAAAATACCGTTTTGATAGCGCGAAATCAATCGGTTAGTGGTTTCATCCAAGGTATCCTGAACCGAGTTGAAGTAATTGTCATTGTTGATATAATCCGGCTGGTAGCCAACGGATATATTGGGCTTGATGACATGACGAAGGCCACGTATTTTTCCCTTATCAAAAAGGTAAGTACCAAAGATCTGGGTATTCAAACTCAGGTTGGCATTATAAGTTCGGTAGGAAGAAAAGCCAGGGGCCGTTTCTTGATCCCAGGTACCAAAGTCAACCGTCTCTATCTGGATGGAGCCATCGGGAAGGATGGTGGTGTCTTGTACTACGCCATTTTCGGGGTCAAAAGTTACGTCCAGAGCTTCCATGTACCAAACCTCTTTAAAGTTGACCCCGGGGTTGAGGTTAAAGTATTTGAGTACTTTGAAAGAGGTTCCGGCGCTGGCGGTTTGCTGCATCCCATAGCGGGCATTTTCCAGGGTTTGACGTTCGAAGAAAGCAGTATCCGGAGCGGTGAAATTGGCTCTCGCTTCATTGGTGTAGCGCAGGGTGATGTCTTCATACCAGCGCTTGGCGCCTACTCTTTCCTTGCGTCGGAAGGGGTACAGTGCCTGAGTTTGAAACTGAAAGGTTGGAAAATCCACGTTCATGCTCCGCGTACGCGTGTTTTGACTGTGGCGGAAAGCTACACTCATCGAGATCGGCTTATCCAGCCAATTCCGAGAAAAAGTAAAGTTGGAGTTGATCACATTGGTTCCTACCGAACGTGCATCATTGAAGACCCTTTGCTGGAAGTTATTGGTCTGAAAATTGATCGAACCGCCCAACCTGTTCATCGGGTGCGCAGCCGCGTCCTGGTTGTGCGACCAGTTGAGTAAGATACCGTTGGCGCGGCGAAAAATAGATTCCTGAACAATATTACCATTGGGGCCCGTCATGGTTTCTCCGGTTACCGGATCAAGCACATTGACGATCTCTTCCTGGCGACGGCTATCAAAACGGAAGTTAAAATTACCATTGTAGCCATATCTTTTGCGGTACTGCACCGTAGCCCCCAGGCCGTAGGTACCTTCTAGATAAATATCACCCGCTACCGTAAGGTTAAAATTATCCCCAAGGGGAAAGAACCAACCTATTTGTTTCAAGCCAAAGCCCCATTGTTCGGAATATTCGTAGTCCCTGGGGAAAATGAGCCCCGTGCTGCGACCGCCCGAAACCGGAAAAAACCCGAAAGGTAACCACAGCGGTGTGGGGACATCCATAATTTCCAGGTTGGAAGGCCCAACAATGACTAATTTATTAGGAATTACTTTCTGCTTGCTACTCCGAATACCGAAGTGCGGATGGTCTGCGGTACAGGTGGTGAAGATGGCATCTTCGCTATAGATGACATCGTTGGCGGTGGTATCTCCGGGAGGGGCGCTGATAAACTTGGAACGAGCGCCTTTCACCATAATGTCGTCTTGCTGCGTCGTCACATCGTAGACAATGCCTTTACGGGTTTCGAAGTTGTAGCGCATTCGTTCGGCCAAAAAGGTATTCTCCCCTTCTTGGAACTCCGGTATTCCTTCCAAGACACCCGTCGTATCATTCAAGACACCTTGAGCCAACACCTCACTTTTTGCCCAATCCAGTTCAATATAATCGGCTTTTAGCGTAATATTGGTATAGGAAACAAAAGCATTGCCGTACAGGTAAATTTTCTGCTTACGGGCATTAAGCTTCATGGTATCCGCGTTATACTCAACGGCATCTTCCAGGGCATCTTGAGAGACAGGTACCCCCAAACTAATGCTAAGGCTGGAATCTTGCCCCAAGGTGTCTACCTGAATAGTTGAAGTAGGGAAGGTATCCTGCCGTACCAATGTAGTATCCTGAGCAGACAAGATGCTGAATACTAGGAAGAACCAAAATGAAAAGAGTAACTTTGTCTTCAATTGTCTATGATTCGAAATCAAAACATCCCCGGACTCAACGTGCCAACAATGACACAAACCCTGAAACTAATCCTTCTTCCAACGCTGTTGCTATTGTTTTCGCCGCTCAAAGCGACATTTTTTAACAATTCTTTAGCAAGCGTTAATACGGTACTTCCTACGGAAAAGCACCCCTTTGTCCACTTGGAAGCCTTGGCTTTAGCAGAACGGCTCAAAGGTACCTTAAAGCTGGCAAACACCAAGCCTCCTTTTCGTATAAAAACCATTGTTATCGATGCTGGCCACGGTGGGCATGATCCTGGTTGCTCTGGTGCTGGCTCTCAGGAAAAGCATCTGGCCTTGGCAATCGCCAAAGCTTTTGCAGCAAATATTCAGGCCAATTATACTGATATTCAGGTGATTCTCACCCGTGATGAAGATGTATTTATCCCCCTACACGAAAGGGCAGCCATCGCTAATCGGGCCCACGCCGACCTTTTTATTTCTATCCATTGTAATGCGATGCCACCTAATAATGGAGGCACTTCTGGCACGGAAACCTACGTCATGGGGCTGCATACAGCAGGGCATAACCTCGATGTTGCAAAACGGGAAAACAATGCTATCCTTTTGGAAGAAAACTACGAACGCAATTACGATTATGACCCCAACTCACCGGAGGGGCACATCTTGCTGAGTATGTTCCAAAATGCCTTCCTCGAACAAAGTATCCTCTTTGCCGAAAGAGTAGAACACCATTTTCATCTTACGGCCGAAAGAAAGAGCAGAGGCGTGAAACAAGCAGGTTTTGTTGTGCTTAAAGAAACGGCCATGCCCAGCGTGCTGATTGAGACAGGTTTTTTGACCAACAAAGGAGACGAAGCTTTTCTCGATTCACCAGAAGGGCAAGCCACCATGGCCAATGCTCTACTAGCAGCTTTCAGTGAATACAAGGCACTCCTTGAAGGAGAAGATATTGCCGCTGTACAGCCCGTGAAGTTTGCAGCAACGCAACAACCATCCCTTAGCACCCCCAAGGGGAATCCTACACCTCAAGCAAATACCATTCGCCCACAGGTTAATACCTCCCCTCAGGTACCCGGGAAGAACAATACCAGCTCATCTGTTGCAGTGACTTACACACCACCGCCAACCGTCACCACTCGTCCGGAGGTGCCAGGAAATTACAATTATTCCACTACCCCCTCCTCGCCTTCTTCTACCGTGAAAGCAGAGCCCGTCATTACTCCTGCTATAGCTACCCAGGAGCGATACAGTGCCCCGGTACCTGCCCGCGAAAGAGCATTACAACCGAAGGGGTCTACAGATACCAGTTGGGCCGCAAAATTGGGCCAGGATGACAACGTTAAAGCCACCAACGGGCTCATTTTCTGTGTTCAGTTGGCGGCAGCACCACAACCACTTGATACCAGATCACCCGTATGGCAAGACGCCAATTATCTGATCGAAGTCGTTCAAGAAGCAAATATGTATAAATACCAAGTCAGAAATTTTCGCTATTTAAACGAAGCGAGTAATGCCCGGGAAATTCTGCAAGCGCATGGTTTTCAGGATGCTTTCCTCGTAGCTTACTACCAAGGCCAACGAATAAGTCTGGCCGAAGCAAAGGCTTTGTTGAATGGCAATTAAACCTAGACGAGATAAATACTGTTTCTCTTCCGACAGAGAAAATGTTCTCTAAACCACACACTTAATCTTAGGCGGCGCATCTGTGCAGCTCGTAGCGAAACTGCTCCTGTCGCCCCAAACTAACAATGCATGTCTTCAGAAGTACGTACCGGAATTTTAGCCCTTGTGGCTATTGCACTTACCTTGTGGGGAATTAAATACATCCAGGGAAGTAATATTCTAAGCTCCTCCAAGACCTTTTATGCCTATTATGACGACATCATGGGTGTACAAGTGGGTACTCCCGTACAAATCAGTGGGGTAAGCGTAGGCTCTGTTTCCGCCCGTGATTTGGGTGTGGAAGATCGTCGGGTCCGCCTCACATTCACACTGGAACGCGAAGTTCCCCTCCCCAAAGATACCAAAGCAGTCCTGGCTACTACCAGCCCTTTGGGGGATATGGCCATCATTTTTGAATACGACCACCCCTGCCAAGGCGGAGCAGATTGTGCGGAAGACGGCGATACATTTACCGGAATAACCCGTGGATTGGTAGCATCCTTGTTGGGCGATGGAGGTCTAACAACCTATATTGAACAGCTCAAAGAAGGGATGAAGGACATCGTTGACTCTCTTAACAATGGTCTCCTCAGTGAGGATGCCGAAGGCCCTCTGGCGGAATCGGTTCGGGACTTGCGCGGAACCATGTCTAACCTGAAGGAAGCGACCGGTCGGATGAATTTGATGCTTCAGCGCTCTTCCCCTGCACTGGAAGCTTCTCTCAATAACATGGCAGCGCTCACCAGCACGTTGGAAGAACAGAAGGCCAATATTGCTAACATTATTGCCAATACCGATAGTTTAAGTCAACAAATGGTTGATGCCCGCCTGGATGAGGCAGTCAATCAGGCTAAAGCTACCATTAATGAACTCAACGCAACTTTGGTTACTGCCAATTCTGCCCTGAGCGGAGTAGACGAATTGGTGGGGCAATTGAAGGCCGGCGAGGGCACTTTAGGAATGCTGCTCCAGGACGAGGAACTTTACAACAACTTGAACGCACTATCCTTCTCCATGGACTCCCTGATGATGGATATCCAGGAAAAACCTTACCGTTATGTTCCCCTCAAAAGTCGCCGTAAGGTAGAGAAATATGATCGCCAGGATGAGCAAGAAGATAATAACTAGTGCCTTCGGCTACACTTTCTTCCCAATAAACAGGAGATACTTCCAGATCCCAAAATAAGCGTTTCTGACTTCCTTTTTGATGGGATAGAAATTGTCTTTTAAAACAGGTAACAAATGGCTGTCCATCTTCACATGATGGCCAGCCATATGTTTTTTAAAGAACGGCCAAGGGCTATCATGAAAATCAACGACTGCAATGTAGCCGCCGGGCCTAAGGTCTTTATAAGCTTGGTGTATCAGTGTTTCCCACTGCGGGTTGATCATGGTTAGCGCGTAGGAGAACAGTATTGCATCCAATTTTCCTGTCCAGGTATAGCAATTATCCCCGTAGGGTTGTTCCAGAAAAACGACCTCTTGCGACGCAGAAAAACGGCTTTTAGCTTTTGCCAGCATATCGGCAGAAACATCCATCCCCGTCAATTTTACTTCTGCAAAAAGTCGTTTGGCACGAACCAGGTTATGCCCTGTGCCACAGCCTACCTCCAATAAATGAAAAGGCTCCTCGTATTCATAAGGGAGTTCGTTCAAAATAGCCGACCGCCCAAACAGGAAAGACCAGCGGGTGAGATCATAAATGCGAGATTGAAAAGCATAATATTGCTGAATTCGCTTTGCCTGTTGTTGGTGTGCCTCCTGATTGGTCATTATTTCCACGTGATGATCTATTTGACGATTCCCAACTGAACGCTGGCATAAGTAGCTACCCGGTCTGCAGCATGAATATCGGCCAATTCCATGTTTGATTTGAAATCAACTCGTTGATGAACGAACGCGGGTATAAAATCGATTTTATCCGCAGCAGAACGCATGAGAATGCGCGTACCCGATCGGCTGTTTTCCAGTATCAGTTCCCATTCTTCTACCAATCCGGCAAGATCGTGCGCCGCGAGCCAATCCTGATGATCCAGTAATATGTATTGGGTGTAAGCACCAGGGTTTTCTTTCAAAAAACCGCTCAGGGTGTTGTTGTACGTCTGAATTCGTTCCTGGCGGTTTTTCAAGGTTTCAAAATGCTGCTCTTGCAAATAATTGGGCGCACAATCAGGTTGGTAGTAGCCCTGGTAGTACAACTGCCAAAAGTAATTGTCTTTGATGGGTAAGGTGCGAAAGACTCTTCTCAGACAGTCTTGGAGAAAGCCCGTGATACCTCTTTCGTATTCGTCCTTGAAAAGTGCTTGCTGACTCTGAGGGACACCAATCAAGCACATTGTAAAATGCCGATTGACCGCCCAATGCACCAGTTGATTCAATAAGCGAGGCTCCAATGCATCATAAATCCGAATCTGCTCTTCCAGGGTATCCGCAGCAAAAAGTGCTTTTAGATCGCGATTTATTTTGGGTCGTGCTTTCAGGTAACCTCTTAACAACCATGCCAGCATCCCAGAGGTACCGTAGTAGTACATTGTTTTCCGACCTGCCTTTCCAGAAAAGTAATTGCCCGAACGATCCCATATCTCTTGGGCATAGGCAGGTAATTGTTGTCTTAGCTGCTGGGTATACAGCGTAGAAAAATCCGGGTGCTTGCCCGCACCAAAAAGGGTAAAATGATCCTCAAAATACAGTTGACTAAGGCTGGCTTTCTTTAAGTCCAGCAAAGCATTCTGCCGCGGATTCATATCTATAGCATGAATCGCCTTGGGATCATCCAGCAAATAATCCAGGGCATTACAACCGGCACTGGTGATCATGACCACCTCACTGTCCTGGTTAAACCCCAGCATTTGTCGGTCACAACGCGGGTCTTCCCAGCAAGTATTATAGATGAGGTTATTCTGGTGAACGAGGCGAAAAAGCCAGTCTTGAAGATGGTCGACGTATTTCACGGATAATGTATTGGTCTAAAATTCCCGTGAAATTAAGGCATACTCCAGCCGGGGGCAGCCATTTAAGCTTTATGAAAAGACTAAGTTTTCGTTAATTAAAACACTTGAAGATCAAGCTAATGTTAAACATCTCCGCTTGAAAGCTTACTGAGATACTCATAATACGCTACCTGCGAACGGATCAACCTCTCCCCTGGTCTTGGCTGGCGATAGCGATTATCCAGCTCCTGGTTAATGATTCTCGCCTTGCGATTGTCAGACCATTGTATATCTAGTAGGTCAATAAGTTCCCGGCGTAGGCGGGGGTCATAGATAGGAATAGCTACTTCTACACGCCGGAAAAGATTGCGACTCATCCAGTCGGCAGAGGCCGTAAATAGTTCTTCTTTGCCATCGTTGAAAAAGTAATAGATGCGCGCATGCTCCAAAAAGCGATCCAGTACACTGATCACTTCAATGTTTTCACTCTGCCCTTTCACACCTGGCACCAAACAACAGATACCGCGGATGATCAATTGAATTTTCACCCCGGCATTACTCGCCTGGTACAGTTTATCAATCATACCCGGCTCTTCCAGGCTATTCATTTTCAAGCGAATAAAAGCCTCCCGGCCTGCTTTCGCATGCTTTATTTCCCGGTTGATTTTCTTAATGAGCTTGTCTCTAAGGTCGAAGGGGGCTACCAGAAGGTGCTTGGTTGCCGGCAAGATCAAACGCCCCATCAATAACTCAAAAACTTGACGGACATCAAAGGCCAACTCCTGGTTAGCGGTCAACAAAGCATGGTCAGCGTAGGTGCGAGCCGTTTGCTCATTAAAATTACCAGTCCCTAAATAACTGATATTCAAATTATTAGAACACTCTATTAAAAGTAACTTTGAATGCACTTTGATACCAGGAAAACTGAAACGAACATCAGCACCTGCCTTTTTCAATTCTTCTCCCCAGTAAAGGTTAGCAGCTTCGTCAAAACGCGCTTTTGCTTCCACAAAAACTTCCACTTTCTTTCCGAGCGCCAAAGCTTGTAACAAACCATCAACCACATCCGATTGCTTAGCTACACGGTAAAGTGTAATCCGTAGGGTATGCACATCAGGGTCATTGGCCGCTTCCTTGATCAGGCGCGGAATGTAATTGTATTTTTGGTAAGGAAAATGCAACCACTCGTCTTGCTCACGTATGGTTTTCAGTAAAAATGCTGCATGTTCAAGGCGTGGATGCGCAAGTGGAATCAGCGGCTTATCATGCAGATTGTCCTTGTCTGCAGGTATTGGGAACCCAAAATAGTCATTAAAATTGTGGTATCGCCCCCCTGGAATCAAGTCATATTTTGACAATCCATAAGCTTTACGGACCCGGGTAACCAGGTTTTCCGGCATGGTCTGGTCAAATAAAAAGCGCGTGGGCAGACCAGCACGGCGTTCTGCTAAAGATGCTTTGATCTTGTCCAGCAAATCACCGCTGTATTCATCATCAATATAAAGTTCAGCATCTCTGGATACCTTGACACAATATACGCGAGGCTCTTGCTCTCCCAAATACTGAGGTAAAGCAGCCCTGATCACATCATCAAGGTACATCACCACATAATCATCGTTGGAGGAAGGTACTACCAGGAACCTTGACAATATATTGCTGGGAATATTGATGACTTCCCACGGTTTTTCTTCCCCGTGGTCAACGATAAAATAGAGCTGGCGATTTTCTAAAAAAGGAGCCTTTTCGCCTTCAAGATAACTTCTTCGCTCTAATAGTGGCAATACCTTTTCTTGAAAATACTGATGGATAAATTCCAGTTGTTTGGCACCTAACCGGTCTTGGGTAACGAGATAAATCCCCTCTTCTTGCAGGGCCGGAATAATTTCTTCTCTGAAAACACGACCGAATTGACGTTGCTGCTGCTGTACCAGTGCTAATATCTCTTTGAGTACTTTCTTCGGCTTGATGTCCAACAGACGTTTACGATCTTCCTTGCGCAACGATTTAAAAGAACGAATGTATGCTACCCTCACCCGGAAAAATTCGTCCAGGTTGGAGCTGTAAATCGCAAGAAACTTAATTCGCTCATAGAGTGGAACCGACTTGTCCATCGCCTCTTGAAGCACTCGATAGTTAAAATGCAGCCAGCTAATGTCTCTTGATATATAAGTAAAGCCCGTATTTTCCATAAAACCAAATATAGCTCAAATGTAATTGCACGAAGGTAATTTATTCTATGGCTTCCCTCTTTGGAGTTTTTAGAAAATTTGAATTCCATATTGAATTGCATCCACCTGTGTTAATCTAGTGTAAACCATTTATTAAATATTAACCGAATTTTACCTGATTGTTACCTCAATATAAAGAAGCCCTCTACTTTTGTTACATCTTTTCACTCACAACTTTCTTCTATTATGAAAGTCTTACGTCTACAACTATTACTCCTGGTGATACTGTTCGTAGGAACCAGTGCATTATTTGCACAAGTTACTACGGCGACCATCACTGGTAGCATTTCCGACAATGGTGGCGAGCCATTAATCGGTGCTACTATCGTTGCGATTAATACCGCTACCGGTACCCAGTACGGAACGACAACCAACACTGATGGCCGTTTCACGCTACCCAACTTACGGGTGGGTGGCCCTTATGATGTTACAGCTTCTTACGTTGGCTACAACGATGAAAAGCAAGGTAATATCTTCCTGTCATTGGGGCAGACAGCTCGCCTTGATTTTGAATTAGCTTCCGGGGTTGCACTGGATGAAATCGTGGTTACGGGCACCGTTGACCCTGATGTCAACCGTGATCGTACGGGGGTAGCCACTTTAGTGGGAAGTACGGAATTACAACGCCTACCAACCATTACGCGTTCTGCTTCCGACTACACGCGCTTGACTCCCTCTTCTGACGGCAACAGTTTTGGCGGTCGTAATGACCAATTCAACAACTTTAGTCTTGATGGTTCCATTTTCAACAACCCCTTTGGTCTGGATGCTGCTACCCCTGGAGGGCAAACGGATGCCCAGCCTATTTCGCTGGATGCCATTGATCAAATTCAGGTCAATATCGCACCTTATGATGTGACCCAGGCGGGCTTTACGGGTGCTTCAGTAAATGCCGTGACCAAAAGTGGTACCAACCAGTTCAAGGGTACCGTTTTTGGGTTTACCCGAAACGAGCAAATGACGGGTTCTAAAGTTGCCGGGCAGGATATTTTTGTTCCAGAGCTAAGCCAGCTGCAGACTGGATTCAGCTTGGGTGGCCCCATCATCAAGAACAAGCTTTTCTTTTTCGTCAATGCTGAAATCGAAAACCGTGATGATCTTGGTTCCAACTTCATCGCGGCACGTAGTGGTGTGGGCGGAGAGCAAGTTTCACGGGTAGAAGCTTCGGATTTGGACGCCGTTTCGGCAGCTTTGTTTGAGCGTTATGGCTACGAAACCGGGCCTTACGAAAACTTCCTTTTCAATCAGAATAACACCAAGGGTATTCTTAAGCTAGACTGGAACATTGGACAAAACCAAACGCTGACAGCTACTTATAATTTCCTTGATGCTACCAAGGAAAAGCCTGCTCACCCTTTCGCGTTGGGTCGTCGTGGTCCTGATGCAACTACTTTGCAGTTCCGCAACAGTGGTTACACCATCAACAACGTTATCCACTCTGCCATTGTAGAGCACCGTACTTTGTTTAGTGATAAAATATCGAACAAATTACAATTGGGCTATACTGCTTTCCGCGATTCTCGTGATCCGTTTAGTACACCGTTTCCTTCTATTTTAATCCAACGGGATGGTATCAACTACATCGTAGCCGGACACGAGCCTTTCTCGATCAACAATAACCTTGATCAGGACGTGTACCAGGTGACCAACAACTTGAATATCTTCCTCAAAAAGCATACCCTTACCGTGGGAGCAAGTTTGGAGCGTTTCGAATTTGACAACAGCTTCAACCTGGGTGCTTATGATGGTGCCTTCGGGCCGTTTTTACCAGGTGCACAAAGCCCTGCTGCATTTGTAGACAGTATCCAGGCAGGCGCACTCGACGCAGCTGTAGCAGCAGCGCAGGCGACTTTTGAGAATGGTAATGGAGCAGGCAATGGCTATGATGGCACCAACTGGGCACTGGCAGAGACCAATGTTGGTCAGTTCGCTTTCTACCTTCAGGATGAAATCGACGTTACCGATCAGTTTAAACTGACGGTTGGCGTGCGTATGGATATGCCCTTGTACTTTGATACGGAAGAAAAAATCCAGGAGAACATTGATCGCAATTGTTGCTATGACCCTAGCATTGTTTACTACGATACCGAGGGAAATGAAGTCCTTTTTGACTCCAAGCAACTTCCTGACAATACGCCGCTGATTTCTCCGCGTGTTGGCTTTAATTACGATGTTACCGGGAAACAAAATTTCATCCTTCGGGGAGGATCAGGTTTATTTACCGGTCGTTTTCCTTTTGTTTGGTTAGGCAACCAGGTGGCGAACCCCAACTTTTTCTTCTACACCATTACCGAACCTAGCTTCCAGTTTCCACAAGTTTGGCGATCTAACTTGGGTATTGACCACAAATCAAATGGCTGGACCCTATCAGCAGATTTCCTTTACACCAAGGATCTTAACGCAATGATGGTTAGGAATTACGGTCTCAAGCCACCTAGCGGCAAACTAGAGGGTGTAGATGACCGTGAGATTTACACAGCCGACGACCGTGCTACTGTTTTTGGCGGTGCGACCAATGCCTACGTATTCTCTAATACTGACATTGGCTATTCTTTCAATGCTTCTTTGCAAATTCGCAAAAACTGGAACAATGGCTGGTTCACGAGCTTAGGCTACAACTTCCTGGATGCCCAGGATGCCAGCTCTATCGAAGCAGAAATCTCTAGCGATGCTTACGAGCGTAACCCAGCTATTGGCAATGTCAATCAGGCTCGCCTTACACCTTCGCTGTACGGTAATCGTCATCGTTTTGTGGGTAGTGCCCACAAGAAATTTGAGTACGGAAGCTGGGCAACTACCCTTGCTGCCTTCTTTGAATACGCTCAAGGTGGTCGCTTCTCTTACACTTACTCGGGTGACATCAATAATGATGCCTCTGGTTTGAACGACCTGATTTACATCCCTACTACAACGGAGATCAACCAGATGAACTTCACCGGCAATGATGCCGAGCAGGAAGCACAGCGTCGTGCTTTGGAGAATTTCATCCAGCAAGACGAATACCTCAATGGTAATCGCGGCAATTACGCAGAGAAATACGATATTCTCAGCCCTTGGTACAGCCGCTGGGACGTACGTGTTTTGCAAGATTACATTTTGCCTAACCAGAACACCATACAGGTAAGCCTTGACATGTTGAACATTGGTAATTTCGTCAACAGCAAATGGGGCGTTCGTCAATTTCCTACCAACACGCAGCCAATTGGCGTAAGTGTTGCGGATGGCGTACCTACCTACAGCTTTGATACCAACTTACGCAGTACCTTCACCAACGACTTTAGCCTTGGCTCACGCTGGCAGTTGCAGGTTGGTTTGCGTTACATTTTCTAAACCAACTTTTGATGGTTTGATACAGAAAAGGCCCACGTTGAGAAGCGTGGGCCTTTTCTTTTTTCTATACTGACATGGATTAATATTCCAAGGAAGATTCTCCTAAGACATGAAATTCATCTCGTTGCCCAATAAAACGCAGCATTCTGCGCTTAACTTCTTCACGTACTTTCAAAAAAACGGTAAGTGGATCTTCCTGGCTTACTGCCTCAGGGTTAGGAATATCGTAAAAAAAATGATGATCGGCAGTGATGTCTGCTGGTCGGCAATCTTCGGCTTTCTTGCACACCGTGATGAGGTAATCGAAATGCTGCCCGGAAAACTCGTCCAAATGCTTAGACTGAGCGAAAGACATGTCGATATTGTCTTCGAGCATCACTTCCACCGCTAAAGGGTGGACTTGATGGGGTTTGAGGCCCGCACTAAAAATTTCTGCTTTACCTCTGGTAAAATACCTAAGGTAGGCTTCCGCCATTTGACTCCGACAAGCATTGCCCGTACAGAGCACCAAAATTTTTCTCATTGCAGTATGGTTACTCGGCAAAGTTAACATTAACTTTACATAGATGTAGCATACTCAACTCAAAAAAAATGAACGGTCTGCTCAGTAGCTACTGCTTTTGCTTGACTACAAGGACCTTAGTGATTGAAGTTTTTTTTTAGAAAGTAGGGCATCCGATTCCTCTTCCGTTTACACCACTCCCCTCTCCAAAAGCAAACGAGAAGGAGATCCCGCCCATAAAGTACCAGTCTTTGTATTCTCCTCCACGGCGGTATTGCAGATCTTCTACTTCGGGGTCTTTGATACTGGGGTTACTCAATTGAGCAGCAAGAGAGCCGGTGTTTTCTAATACGTCGAGGTAATTAACACTCGTCGCTGACACATCGTCCAGGTAATCAGTGAAGGTCTTTCGTCCTCCCAATTCCAGTCCAATCGTGAATCGTTCCTTGATGATAAACTTGATGCCACCACCAGCAAGAAGTGCAAAATTGGTTAAAGAATAAGGGTCATCATAGCCAGGTGCTCCCTGGGCTTCGGTCGCTAGCGGCTGCAGCTCAACCCAGTTCCCATCGAAGTTAGCTTCAGGATTGAAACGAAATACACTGGCTCCTCCCATGATGTAAGGAACAACCTGTGTTGCTCTAGGATTGCCAAGGCGAAACAAATGGAGGTCTGCCTTTAAGGCCAACTCGGTTATATTGCTGCGGAAATTCAACATCCGGTTGGTGTTATCGTTGGTTACACCGTCTTGTGCGCTCACCTTACCCAAATTGAGGCCAAATTCTAAAGAAATTGGCTTAGCAGGATTCATTCGTAAGAAAATTCCGCCTCCGGGTTCTATCGATTTAGTGTAAAGTCCAAATTCTTGTGGAGAAAGATCACCGGAATAAATCGTTCCGCCGCCCCACAAACCGAGTTCCAGGTTTTGAGCGGTAACAGCGATAGATAGAGACAATAGACAAAGGGAGAGTAAGAATCTCATAGATGGAATATTGTTTTTCAGGATTATATGACACAGTAACGGAAAAAAGTAACACAATCTTTTATCGCAATAAATAAAAAACGACAGTAAGATGATTAAAAAACATAGCCATCACTGAATAAGTGCGGCAAAATTAGTGATTTTTGCATTTGCAACTCCTACCCTCTTTACAATGTTATACGAGGTATAAAATGAAACAGGCACAGCATGGCAGATAATTCTGAAGCAACCGAAAAGAAAAGCTTGAACAAAGAACGCCTCAACCAAGGGCTAAGGATTTTCAGGTATGTACTGCCATACAAGTGGCCTTTCATCATGGGCATGCTGTCATTGGTAGTGGGAAGTTTAATCTTTCTGGTGATCATGTTGGTACCCGGCGAGATGCTCAATATTTTAAATGGAGCTTCCACCGAAGGATTAAGCAGTATTTCGGAGCGTCTTCCTGGCAATTCTGGCTTAGGGATGAATATCAACCAGCTTTTTCTTGCCGCTATGATTTTGCTAGGCGTTCAGGGGTTGCTATCCTTTTGGAGAGTTAATCTCTTTGCGATTGTCAGTGAAAAAGGCATGGCCAATTTACGCACAGACATCTACGGAAAACTCATTGGTCTGAGCATTCCTTTTTTTGAGAAACGTCGCGTTGGCGAACTTACCTCGCGCATTACTACGGATGTCACTCAGGTGCAAAACGTTATTAGTGTAACACTAGCTGAGTTTATCCGCCAAATCATCATCCTTTTTGGAGGTATCGCGATTATTGTTTTTACGATGCCCCGCCTTGCACTCACCATGCTTCTTACTTTCCCCGTGGTAGTGGTTGGTGCCATGTTTTTTGGACGCTATATCCGTCGGCTAATGAAAGCACGCCAGGATCAACTTGCGGAGACCAATGTGGTGGTAGAAGAAACCATGCAGACCATTCAAACCGTAAAAGCCTACACCAACGAATGGTTTGAAGTGGGCCGATACACACAGAAACTACAAGGAGCAGTAGACCTTGCGCTCAAAGCAGCGAAAATGAGGGGGCTATTTGCTGCTTTCATCATTTTTGTGATGTTTGGCGCCCTGTTTTTTATCATGTGGCGTGCCGCACTTATGGTGCAAGCCGGCACCCTTGATCCAGGCGACCTTGTCCACTTTGTAGTTTTCACAGGCACCATCGGTGCTGCCATTGCCAGCTTGGGTAATTTTTATGCTGAAATAGTTTCAGCGATCGGTGCTACAGAACGAATTTTTGATATCCTAGATGAAAATTCCGAAATAGAGCCCTTGACGGTGCCCACTGAAAATATCCGTCTAAATGGTGCCATTCGTTATGAGCAAGTCCATTTCACCTACCCGACCCGTCCGGACATTGACGTTCTTAAAGGGATTGATCTGGAAATCCAACCAGGCAAAAAGATAGCACTGGTGGGAGCTAGTGGCAGTGGTAAATCTACTATTGTTGCGCTATTACAACGCTTCTACCCATTGGTGGATGGAAAGATCACCATTGGAGGAACGGACATTAAAGATCTCCCCTTAAGTGCTTACCGGCGAAATATTGGTATCGTCCCTCAAGAAGTCTTACTTTTTGGTGGTACTATCCGAGAAAATATCCTTTACGGAAAACCCGATGCGGAAGAAGCGGAAATTGTTGACGCAGCCAAAAAAGCAAATGCCTGGGAATTTATCAGCGGTTTTCCCGAAGGGCTAGATACCATTGTTGGAGAACGAGGCGTGAAATTATCTGGTGGTCAAAGACAAAGGGTGGCGATTGCGCGTGCCATCTTAAAAGATCCGGCCATCTTACTCCTTGACGAAGCCACCTCCAGTCTTGACGCAGAGAGCGAACGTTTGGTGCAGGCCGCCTTGGATGGACTCATGGAAGGTCGTACCAGCATTATCATCGCACACCGCCTCAGTACCATCAGAGAAGTAGATCAAATTTACGTGATTGACGACGGAAAAATTGTGGAACAAGGCACTCACCAGGAGCTGTCTCTTCAGGAAGATGGTGTGTACAACAACTTGGCAAAATTGCAATTTGAAATGACGGAATAAGCCCCTGAGGATGAATAAAGTAAGGTGGATAATTATTGGGGTTGTTATTTTAGGATTGGTAGCTGCTTACACCCAGGAGTTGCCGATCATGATGAATTATCTACAAGTGGATGCCTTTTGGCAAACAGGTCTATTGATCGGTTTATTGGTTGGGATAACAACGCTACTGCTTCTCTTTTTTTACTCAAATCTCGTTCCCGATGACGTTGTTACGAAAATGCGTTGGGGCAGTAGTATTTTGTTTACGTCGATGTTGCTTTGCCCACTTTTCCTTAGTTGGACCAATCGCTTAGGTATTCCTGACACAAATGCCAAAGATGTACCTATCGTCTATGAATCCGAGCAAGCACGTTATTCAAGTCGCTTCGGTAATATTGGTGGTGAAAAGCAACAAGCTAACCAGTTTATTCTTTTCTTTTTCCAGGATGGTCAGTTACATCGTGTCAATGGAGTGCATCCCTTTTTCCCCGGCGCGCAGGCAGGCGACACCCTCCAGCTCCGCATCAATACCGGCCGCTGGCACTACCAATGGGTCGTAAAATAGTTTTCACCTCATTTTTGACTTCGAAAAAGCAAATCTGCGGCCATGAGTATCTTATTCCTAAGTCGAGGAGGATAAGCAGGGCGATCAGCTAAAAACTTGCGCACAATTTCGGCTGCCTCCGTTGATTGGTGGCCTGCTAAAGTAGCCGTAATAAACTGCCTTGGAAAGAAAATATCTCCCGTTGCTTGAATTTCCTCCAGCAGTGCCAGGCTTGGTTGCAAATACTCAATAGCAAGCTCAGCCCTTAGCGGATGATTTAAATAGCCTACGGCATCGACCACCCAAGGCTCGGTAGCACGATTTTTCAAGAGGGTCAAACTTGCGAAAAAACTATCCCTTTCCTCTTTTTGCGGTGACCATGCAGGTTGAATAAATTGGAGTCGATCTATCCGGTCCTGGTTTTTGGTACGTGCTATTTGGGTTTTAGCCATTTCCACGGCATCATCAGGAAGGCGTATGGCCAATTCCGCCATTAAATCAATAGCTTCTGTTTCCGAAAGGGGAAGTGATGCCGTCACTTGCTGACTTTCCCATACTTGCTGCAACTGGGAAACAGCTTGCGCTGATAAAGCTATGTTATAATAGGTTCGAAAATAGACCAGCTGCGCGGATGGTTCCAGCGCACTTGTATATGCTTGGCGTAATGTTTCTTCCAAAGCAGGGCCATATTGTTCGCGCTGGTTTGCATCAAAAAACTGCCAAAAAACCACCTCCGTCAGGTCTAGCAAATAATTCCTGTTCAGCGCCTCCTCTTCCTGGGCAATGCCTTCCAATAAAGCTTGATAAAAGGCTTCAACAGGTAATCGGTGCTGGAGAACATCCTCATAGAGACAAATCCACGCTGCACCACGCAACAAGGGGTCTTCTAATTTGGAAACATGATGCAAAAGATAGTCTTGAGATTGTTCCGTCAAGGGAAAATAGCCATAAGCCAGCGCAGAAGCATGAGGAAGTATGGCCAGCGGTTTTGCTGACAACGATACCAAGGTATCCTGTGCCTTTGCAGCCAACGATATGGGCAATAAGCTTACCGAATCTTGATAAAACAAGGCCAAAGTGGTCGATTCTGACCAATATTTTCCTTTGCTTCCTTCTTGTTCAACGAAAATTATTTGCTGGCCTTCCGCTTCCTTTGTTTGCACATTAAACACGGGCATGCCAGCTGATTTCACCCAGACTTCACTCCAGCTCTTTAAATCCTGATCGGTACGACCATCTAGTATATTAATCAAATCATCCCAAGTAGCGTTTCCATAAGCAAAGCTGTGCAGATAGGTACGCAGACCATTTCGAAGACCGTCTTCGCCCAGTTGTTCTTCCAGTTGGCGCATGACCACTGGTGCCTTTTGGTAGATGATACGACCATAAAGGGTGCCCGCTTCCCGCAAGTTTTCCAAAGGTTGCTGTATGGGATGGCTACCTCCTGAGCGATCTTCACCGTAAGCAGCAGGCTGATGGCGTAGCATAAAGTTAAGCTCGTGGTTGAGTTCGGGGAAACCTGGGTTAACAATTTTCGCAGCCATAAAATTAGCGAATACCTCCTTCAACCAAACATCTGAGAACCAATCCATTGTCACCAGATCACCGAACCACATATGGGCAGTTTCATGCGCAATGAGAGACGCTCTGCCAATCTGCTGATTTTCCGTAGCGTATTCATCAAGCAACAAACTCGACTCTCGATAAAAAATCGCACCCACATGCTCCATCCCGCCATACTGGAAATCAGGGATCAAGGCAAAATCAAACTTTTCAAAAGGCAGTGGTATCGACGTGTACTGCTCCATCCAGCTAATGGCTTCCTGGTGTAGTGCAAAAACCTTTTCCAGGTTTTGTTGCACTTTCAAACTATCACTTTCACGGTAGAGCATCCGCATCGTACGCCCTTTCATTTTTTTGTTCGCTTCGCGGAAATCTCCCGCTGTAAAAGCAAAAAGATAGGTGCTTATGGGTGCTGTTTCTTTAAACTGGATCGTCTTGCGCTCACCAGCTAATGTCGTTTCCAAAATAGGCCCATTGCCCAGGGCCTCCCATTCAGCGGGAATCTCCAGCGCAAGGGTAAAGTTTGCTTTTAGGTTAGGTTGATCAAAACAAGGAAATAAGGTGGAGGCCCGATCCGGCACTAACAAGGTGTAAAGAAACGCTTGCTTGCGATTTAAACTTAGATCACCAGCGATGAAGTCGATGCTTACTACGTTCTCGCCAACTTGTAGCGCATTTTCGGGAAGCACTAAGTGCCCCTTCTCAAATTGAATGAAGGTCTCTTCTCCATTAACGACTACCCTTTGAATTTGCTCCAACTCCGCACGAAAATCCAGTTGTAAACCCTGATCTATTGCCGCTAATTGAAAAGAGATTGCTACGTTAGCCGGAATACTATCCTCCAAGGCTGCCGGGATTTTAAAGGCCAGATCGTAAGCCAGTTCCGTAATTTTCTCTTTGCGAAAATTTGCCAGCTCTAAACTCACACCTTCTTCTATCATGTCGTTGGATTTGTGAGGATTACAGCTCGTTAGGAGACTAACCAAGAACAGGGCTAGTAAGCTGAATAAATTATCAGGGCTTCCGATAACATTCCTAATGGTAGTGGGGTAATTCAAAACTGACTTTACTTTGATCATTGTAAACTGTAGCTATTAATCCACTCTAAATTAAAATAAATAAAATCATCTCGTGAGAATACCCAAACAAAGAAAGCCAATCTGGTCATTTGATCAGATTGGCTTTCTTTATTCAAAGCACTTCGTTGGTACTTAGATGCTTATTTATTCAAGAAGTAAGACTCTAACTCTCCACCTGCCTGAACCGTTTCCAAGCGAGCTTTGAACTCGTTAGACATTGTGAAATCGCTCTTACGAGCATAGATTTCTTTCAAGGCGATTAAGGTATTGATATCTGAAGGCTTTTGCTTCTCTACCGTGATAAAGTAAGGAAGCGCAGTCTCAAACACTTCTGCTACTTCCGCCTGGAGCGCATCGTATTTGCGTTGTCCTTCTTTAGAGAAATCATCCGCAAGCGTTGACAACTCCTGGGTCATATTCGCAGCTTTGTTGAAGTAAAGTGCACCAATGCTGTAGGTTGCATCCGTGTAGGCAGGATCTTTTTCCAGTGCCTGCTTGTAATACTTCAGAGATGAATCGAAGTGAGCAGCTGCTGCTTCATCATTTCCGGCCTTGGCCTCGCGCTGATAAAGGTTATCATAAACGTTACCCATCGTCGTATAGAGGGAAATGTTGTCTGGCTCTTTCTCCAAAGCACTTTCCAACTTGGTAATCAGCACATCAAGTTTGTTGATACGCAGGAAGTGGTTGATTTCAGCAAATAAAATAGACACATCATCGGGAAACTGCGCACGACCTTCTTGCAGATTGACGTATGCTTTTTCCAAAAGTGCCGTCTTTTCTTGCTCTGACAACTTGGAATCAGGATTAAGTGCATCGGCTGCTTCGATTTTATACAAAGCTTCGTAGATCGCAGCTTTATCCGTGCCGCTATTTTTCAACTTGATAAACAGAGGAGCAGCAGCATCAATTTTATTGGCATTCAGTGCTGCCAAGCCAGTAATGTAAACTTGGTCATTAACTGCTTCCTCTGACTCCAGCATACTTTCTTCGCCGTTTTGAGTAAGCAACTCGTGCGCAGTCAAAACACCGTTAAAGTTGTTGTAAGCGTTAGTAAACTCACCAGCTTCATAGGCGTAAATGCCCATGTTGTTCAAGTTGGTCTGTACGGCACGAATACCTTTAAGGGCATCTTTAGACTGGTATTTTTTCTCAGCCATTGAGAGCGCTTTCTGGTAAGCATTAAAAGCTACCAATGCCGGCGTTTCTACTTTAGGCAGTGCATCTAGAGAACCGATATTAAGTTGTTGGATGCTAACAATTTGGTTAGCGATGGTATTGTAAATATCCCCCTGGGATTGCCAGGTAGATGCATCACCATTGGTTTCGCTAGCTGCTACAGCGATGGTGATCATATCTACTGCTTCGTGCAGTTTATCCAAATTAGCCGTTTGGTCTAATTCGAAAGATTTCAAGGCATTTCCGGCTTTCTTCAAAGCCTTGGCAGGATCTTCCTGAGCTTGCACAGTGAAGGTCAGTGCTAGAAATGTTAGGCAGCCAAAAATAAGCTTCTTCATAGTCATTTTGAATTATTTGGTGATTTAAACCACCCTTACGACGGAGTAGTCAATTTAAAGGCTCTTAATGAAATCTTAAAACTTTTTTAGAGCCTGGATGAAATATTATTCTTCTTCCTCGCTAACTTCTTCGCGAGCCACTACAGTAACGTCAGCAATTTCGTCTTTAGCATCCAGACGGATCACTTTTACCCCTTGAGTTGCTCGTCCCATGACACGGATATCGTCTGCCCGCATACGGATAACAACGCCAGATTTACTGGTAATCATCAGGTCGTTTTCATCCTTGACGGCTTTGATTGCAACGACGGCACCCGTTTTCTTGGTGACACTCATGGTACGAACGCCCTTTCCACCACGGTTGGTGAGGCGGTATTCATTGAAGTCAGACCGCTTGCCCATTCCCTGTTCCGAGATTACCATTACCGAGATTTCCTGGTCCGTAGCATCGATACAGATCATGCCGACCACTTTATCGTCTTCATCGTCCAGTGAGATACCTCGAACCCCGGCTGCAGTACGCCCCATTGGCCGTACTTTCGATTCTTCGAAGTGAATGGCGTTGCCCGAACGGGTAGCTAAAAATACGTGGCTATCTCCCGTAGTGAGGCGAGCTTCCAACAATTGATCACCATCATTGATCGTGATGGCATTAATGCCTCCTACCCTTGGTCGAGAATAGGCTTCGACGAGGGTTTTCTTCACCACACCGTTCCGGGTACAGAACATAATGTAGTGGTTTTTCAGAAATTCCTCATCATTGAGATCTTTTACAATGATATAAGCTTTGACGCTATCTTCTTTGGGGATGGCCAAAATATTTTGGATCACGCGCCCACCGGAATTTTTCGAAGCCTCTGGAATCTCAAAAATACGTATCCAGTAACATCGTCCCTGCTCTGTAAATAGCATCAGATAGTTGTGGTTGGTAGCACCAAACATATGCTCTACAAAGTCAGCATCACGAGTTTTGCTGCCCTGGCTGCCTCGACCGCCTCGGCTTTGTATCCGATACTCAGACATAGGTGTACGCTTGATGTAGCCCAAATGACTGATGGTCACCACAACGTCTTCATCTTTGATCAGGTCTTCAATGGAGATGTCACCTGCTTCGAGGCTAATCTCTGATCGACGTTCATCACCGTAACGTTCTTTGATCTCGCGAAGTTCTTCCTTAATGATATCTCGCTGCATCTCTTCACTGGCAAGGATAGCGCGAAGATGATCGATCAATGCTTTGATCTCATTGTATTCCTCCTTGATCTTGTCGCGCTCAAGCCCCGTCAGTTTTTGGAGACGCATTTCCAAAATAGCTTTGGCTTGCTGCTCCGAAAGCACATTGCCTTCGAGGACAATGAATTCGCCAGTTTGTGCTTCTTGAACAAGATCTCCGAATTTCTTCCAGAAAGCCTCTTTGTCGTCAATGAAATCGCCATTGATCAGGCCCTGCTTAGCATCATCAGGGGTGGGTGATCTACGGATCAAGGCAATTACCTCATCAAGGTAATCAAGCGCAATCAATAGACCGACAAGGATGTGAGCCCGGCTCAATGCCTTATTCAGATCGTATCTCGTACGCCGAACGATGACCTCTATCCGGAACTTAATAAACTCCTCGATAATGTCCTTCAGGTTCAACACCATCGGGCGACCGTCCACCAAAGCGATATTATTAACACCGTAACTCGTCTGTAGTGGCGTATATTTATAAAGCTTACTCAGTACGACCGATGCCATCGCATCCCGCTTGATCTCGATAACAATACGTAACCCATCACGATCCGACTCGTCACGAACATCACTGATACCATCAACGCGGTCACCTACCAATTCGGCAATTTTCGTTACCAGAGTAGCTTTATTGACTTGGTAAGGGATTTCAGAGATGATGATGGTTTCCCGATCTCTTTCATCCGTGATGATTTCTGCCTTACCACGCACCACTACTCGTCCTCGACCAGTATGGAAAGCATCTTTGATACCTTGGTAATCAAAAATGATCCCTCCAGTAGGAAAATCTGGTGCTTTGATGAAATTCATCAATTCATCAATGGTAATTTCCGGATTTTCGATGGTAGCAACCACGCCATCAATGACCTCCGTAAGGTTATGCGGAAGCATATTAGTCGCCATTCCTACAGCGATCCCGGAAGCGCCATTGATCAGAAGGTTAGGTATCCTGGCAGGTAGAACGGTAGGTTCCTGAAGGGTATCATCGAAATTGTAGGCAAAATCAACGGTATCTTTACCGATATCTGCTAGCAATTCGTCACTGATTCGGCGCAAACGTGCTTCGGTATAACGCATTGCGGCCGGGCTATCGCCGTCCATACTACCGAAGTTTCCTTGACCGTCGACCAGTGGGTACCTCAATGACCAATCTTGGGCCATCCTCACCATGGTATCATAAACTGAAGAGTCGCCGTGAGGGTGATATTTACCAAGTACCTCCCCGACAATACGAGCAGACTTTTTGTGAGATTTATTATAGGCCAGTCCAAGATCCGACATACCGTATAAAACACGGCGGTGTACAGGTTTGAGGCCATCCCTGACATCTGGCAGGGCACGAGAAACAATCACCGACATAGAATAATCTATGTAGGCAGATTTCATCTGTTCCTCAATATTTACGGGGATAATTCGCTGATTAGAAGGCATCTAGCGGTATAAAGATTTTTGATGAATACTTGCTGAACAGCTACTCAAGACAGCAAGCCAAAATATGCGTACAAGGCTTGGTTTCAAGAAGCGGACAAAGATAACAAAATATTAGCGATGAACGAAGCCTTGGGTAAAGTGTTTATACCCTCATCCGAGTGATTTGGATGATGACCAACAAGTGCTAGTAAGGGATACATTATTAGCGCGTTTGGATAAGTTTATTGGAGAACTTCATCTTTGTTTGAAAAATGAGCGTGTATCTTTGCGCGCACAAAATGTGGACATGAAAGAACAAGTGACGCCCTACGGTGATGGGGATGCAAAAAAAAGCCAGGTTTCCCGCATGTTTAACCGGATAGCTGCCAGCTATGACCTGCTCAACCGAATGACTTCTTTAGGTATTGACGTTATCTGGCGCAAGCGAGCCATAGCCCAACTCAACCCCCAGGAACATAAAAAAATTCTGGATGTAGCTACTGGCACGGCAGATGTAGCCTTGGAGATTCGTAAGCAAATGCCAGGAGTAACGCATATTACCGGTCTGGATATCAGTTCAGAAATGTTGGCTTTTGGCCGAGAGAAAGTAAGTAAAAAAGGCTGGGATGATCAAATCACGCTGATCGAAGGAGATTCAGAAGATTTACCTTTTGAAGACAATACTTTTGATGCCGTTACCGTTGCCTTTGGTGTTCGTAATTTTGAGCACTTGGAGGTAGGATTAAAAGAAATCCACCGGGTGATTCGGCCAGGGGGAAAATTGGTGGTGCTGGAATTTAGTCATCCACAAGCATTTCCCATCAAACAGCTCTTTAATTTATACTTCAAGTATATACTTCCGAGCATCGGGCGCGTTATCTCCAAAGACAAAAAAGCTTACCAGTATCTTTACGAATCGGTACAGGCATTCCTCAACCAGGAGGCTTTTTTAGAACAATTATCTCAAATAGGCTTTAAATCAAACCAATGCAGGTCGCTAACCTTCGGCATTTCGTCGCTTTACACGGGTATAAAATAACGCTGATTTGTTTGCTCTTGATGAGCAGCATGGCTGTTCGGGCACAAATTGGCGGTAAAGGAAACTATAACTTTTTCGAGTTTCAACAGAAGCCTTATTATTTCGGAATCACGCTAGGGATAAACAACAGTAGTTTCACCCCCTTTCGTTCAGAAGAATTTCTGTATTCCGACAGTATCCAGGCAGTGCAAGCACTCCGCGGGCCTGGCTTCAACCTAGGTATTGTCACTAACCTCAAGATTGGAGATTATTTTGACTTCCGCTTCCTCCCTACCCTCTCTTTTGGAGAACGCCAACTCGTTTATGATCAAACACGGCGCGGTGCCCTCCCTAATCAGCGGAGGGTAGAGTCCGTTTTTGTAGAGATGCCTTTCCACTTCCGCTACAAATCTGCTCCATATAAAGACAAAAGACTCTTTGTCCTGACCGGTGTAAAATACAGCTTTGACGTAGCCAGCGATTCGCGTGCCCGGCAAGCGGAAAGTCTCGTAAAGATTTCTCCCCACGATTTTGCTTTGGAATACGGTGCTGGCGTGCAATTCTTTTTCCCTTACTTTATTTTCTCTCCAGAGATAAAATTCAGCCATGGCATTGGCAATACATTGATATTCAATCCTTCACTGGAAGAATCAACTGTCTTGGAGAAAGTATTGAGCCGTACCTTCACCCTTAGCTTTCATTTTGAAGGGTAAAAAATTAAGGGAGCTATTGTGCAGTTTCAAAAAAAGCTATACATTTGCCCCGCGCTGATTCAAAGGGGTCAGTTGTAGGCTAAGAAAGGTATTAATTTCATCTTTTTACCCTCATTAGCCGATGTGGCGGAATTGGTAGACGCGCTGGATTCAAAATCCAGTTCCTTCGGGAGTGTGGGTTCGATTCCCACCGTCGGTACTAAAAGCTCAATAGACCAGTCTATTGGGCTTTTTTTATTTTTAAACCTATGTACTTTGTCTACGCATTAAAATCTCACGATCGCAATTATATCTACGTTGGACTAACCAATAACATTGACAGAAGGATCAATGAACACAACGCAGGCTACAACAAAACACATTTCTTTCAAAAATAATTTGGAGAACAATTCGGTATTTACCATCTTTGCGCACCGCAAAAGAATGCGGTCTCGCCGAAGTGGTGAAATTGGTAGACACGCACGTTTCAGAGGCGTGTGCAGCAATGCGTGCGGGTTCAAGTCCCGCCTTCGGCACTAAAAGCCGCTCATTTTTGAGCGGCTTTTTTCGTTTAACTCATTATGGAATGTATTTTGTCTACGTTTTACAGTCGTTAAATCACAATTTTCGCTACACTGGGATGACCCAAAACCTTGAACGACGCTTAAATCAGCATAATCGGGGAAACACTTCTTCTACTCAATTTTATGCTCCTTTTATGATAATCCATTCAGAAGCATTTGATGACTCTAACGAAGCCAGAACACGCGAAAAATATCTCAAATCAGCCGCTGGCAGAAGATGGATTAAAGAAAAGTATCTCTAAATTTCAGAGGCGTGTGCAGCAATGCGTGCGCCCGCCTGGACAGTCGGACAGGCCCGCCTGGACAGTCGGACAGGGGTTCAAGTCCCGCCCTTCGGCACTTACACAAAAGCACCTATCAGACTAGCGTCTGGCAGGTGCTTTTTTTTAGCGTCATTACAAAATTGTAATGAACCGACATCCATTAGTTCCTTAAGCATCCTCATACTTCAGTAAGAAACCAGGGTTGATCACTTTGAAAGAAACTCGACCGATTTGGTCGATCTGCTCTTTTAATGGACGGATAACAATACCTTCTCGTCGTGTTTCTTTTCTCAAAACGGAGCCTCCCACGGACAAATCAACCAAGGTATTGATATCTGACACCAGGGAAAAATTCTCCTCTAAAACGGGTACTATTGGCAGTGCCAGGGCCTCCAATAGCTTTCTAAAATCCACATAGTCGAGGTATTGATTATTGCTAATGGCAAAAGCATTGAAAAACCGGACGGTTTGGCCTTTTAGCTTATACTTATTGCTTTGAATACCTTCTCCAATTAATTCCCCTTGAATAGCAATATGCTGTCCGAGTTGTTTAAGTTTGGCCTCAATATCCAAGTCGATCGCCACCTTCCAAAATGAATTATCTACGGATTTCTCCAACTCCATGTTCCGGCTGCACACCCCAAATTCACCTTCATTCCAGTAGTAGGTAACACTGGAACCATCCAGTTTTTCGGTAATAAAGCAGCGTTCACCCTCATACTTTTCTAGCAAGTCGGCTAAAATTTGTACGCGCGTTTCATCTGTTTTCGGAATAAAAGAAGGAAAACCTCCCTTCATAATCCCCGACAACTGTGCAGGAATCGGTGGCTCATATTTCTCGATGTCCAGTACCGTAGTAACATCCAGGCCTTCCGCTACTTCAACGCTGTCAGGTAAAATAGACAAGGGGAAACAAACGCCCTGCGAGATTTGACCACGTAGACGAACCGTACGAATTCGATTACTCTTCGCTCTGAGAAATTCAAACTCAGGACGATCGGGTAGAATACTATCAATTTCAACATAAACACAAAGATCTCCTACGGAGAACTCCCCTTTCTTAACGACCAGTTGCCAACCCAAAACCGTAGCTTTCAAGATACTGTCCGCATTTGGAATGGGTTCGAGCGCGGTAATTCTTTGGAGAGATGCTAATTTCCTCATTGGTACAAAATAGGTTCGCCTACTATACTGATTCGTTGAGAAAATAGTTCCTCAGCAAGCACCATAAACAATAGCTATTTTGTCTATTGCTACTCAATCCCCCTACTCCACCCCAATCACCGTCTCCCCCGCAGCCAGCTTTGGCGAAGTGGCCTTCAGTCTCATCTTTCCGGCTTGCGGACTGCTCTTCAAGATCACCATGGCTTTGCCGTAAAATAGCGCTACTTCCGTAGCCTGAAAGGGTGCAAACGATTGGGGGTTGCCGTTGCCAACTCCGGCGATGGTACCCGCACCGGTGAGCTCCAACTGGATGTTATCCATGGCCAGTGGGGCTAAATTGCCCTTGGCGTCGAGGGCTTCTACGAGGACGTAGCTGAGATCCTGGCCATTTTTGCTGATGGTATTACGATCGGGGGTAAGCCTAAGTTGGGTAGGTTCACCAGCCGTTTGCAGACGCTGCTCGCCCATCTTGCGGCCTGCTTTGTAGGCCACGACCAGCAACTCGCCTGGTTCGTAAATCACATCGTTCCACATTAAGCGGAAGCGGTCGACCGAGTTATCAGACTTGGGTTGCTTGCGGCGGCGGCCTTGTGATATTCCGTTGAGGAACAATTCCGCCTCATCACCATTGGTGTACACAAAGACGGGAACCGCCTCCCCCACCCGCTCGGGCCAGTTCCAGTGTGGAAGGATATGAATCATGTTTTCTTCGGGCAGCCAGTAGCTTTTGTAGAGGTAGTAGCGATCCTTGGGGATGCCCACCAGATCAACGATACCAAAATAGGAGCTACGCGAAGCGGCCTCGTCCGTAAAGCCCATTTCTTTTACGGTGGTATTGTCGTAAGGCGTGGGTTCGCCGAGGTAGTCGAAACCAGTCCAGACAAATTCTCCGGCAATGTAGGGCTCGTCTTGTTGCCACATGAAATCATCGTCGGCAATCTCAGCCCACCAGGGAGCATTGAGGTCGTAGGAACTTACCTGTAAGGATTTTGTGAATGCCGTTTTGTCTTCCGGCAAGGGCAACTCGTAAAAGCCACGTGTGCTCAAGGTAGAAGCCGACTCACTAATAATCACCGACTTGTTGGGCTCCATTTGGCGAGCCAGTCGGTAGCGGCGACCGTAGTTCCAACTGTGTACATCATAATAGTCAAAATGCCGGCGGGCAGCATTGCCCAGTTGGTCATTCACCAGCGTTACCGGGCGGGTAGGATCGTACTTACGTACATAATTGACCATAGTGTGCAAGCGCTGGAAGCCATTGTTATCGTTGTTCTGAACGTCGGGAATTTCATTGCCTACCGACCATAAAAACACACTGGGATGATTGCGGTCACGCACGATGAAATTGTGGATATTTCGCTGGGCGAAGGTTTCAAAATCAGTGTCCTCAAGGATGCCAGCTTTGGCGTCATATTTATCAAAAGCTTCGTCAAAAAACAATAGGCCCATACGGTCACACATCTCCAACAATTCAGGAGCGGCAACATTATGGCTGTTACGGATAGCATTTACCCCCATTGATTTCATGATCTCCAACTGGCGCTCCATTGCCCGTGGGTAAAAAGCCGCGCCGAGTGGGCCGTGATCATGGTGGAGGTTGACACCTTTGAGTTGTACACGCCGATCATTAAGATAGAAACCGTGATCAGGATCAAAACGGATGGTACGGACACCAAAATGGGTGCTGTATTCATCTACGACCACTCCGTCTTTTAGCACCCTTGTCAGTAGGCGGTACAAATAGGGATTATCAATATCCCAGCGGATAGGGTCAAGTACTGTAAGTGTAGTCTCCAGGGTAGACTGCTGACCAGCGTTGATCGACTTACCGAAGGTACCTTTGGCCAGCACTAGCCCACCATCACTCAATATCTCGTGCTCAACGGTGATGTCAGAACGTTCTTCCCCGTAGTTATTGACCTGGGTGCTGACCCTCACATCTGCGTAGTTAGGCTTAATGATTGGCGTGGTCACGTAAGTGCCCCAGATGGCTACGTGTACGGGTGCGACGGTAAGCAATTGTACCTTACGGTAAATACCTGCCCCTGGATACCAGCGGCTGTCGAAGTTGCGCGTATCCGCATGCACAGCCAGGATATTTTTACCGCCAGGTATAACATAGTCGGTAATATCTACATAAAACGAGTTGTAGCCATAATCCCACTCTCCAGCCAACTTGCCATTGACATATACTTTAGGGAAGGCCATCACTCCGTCAAAAATCAAATACATGCGCTGGCCAGCAGCCGTAGCAGGAATTGCCAAATCCCTACGGTACCAGCCCTCTCCTTGCCAGGGAAGCTTTCCGGTACTGCCATTACCATCCAAAATAAATGGCTGGGAAATTGCCCAGTCGTGGGGCACGCTAACCTTTTCCCAAGCGGCATCTTTCAGGTTAATGGATGGAGCATCTTTGCTTGCTCCTTGTTTAAATTTCCAACCATCAGAAAGGGTCACAATCGTTCGCTGTTGTGCACGGAGCGTAAACAGACAAGCAAACAACAAAAACAGTAGCATGGGCGATTTTACAGGTAGCATAATCTATGGTTAGGGCATAAATAAATCAATACGCAAATTACTCACCAGCGAAATAATCCATTCCTTTTAGGGCTTGCTTATTTTGGTCAAATAAAGTAGCATTGTCCCAATGGGAGCCTTGCCCCCAGCGAGTGGAACAGGAAGTAGAGACCCAGGCAGGTTCCCAATAGACCAAGCCTTTACCACCTCCCGCAGTAATTTTTTCTTCGAGGGCTTTGAGGAAATCGTATTGGCCTTGTTCACTGATCGGAAAGTCTGGTACCGCAGCATCTTCTCCCAGAATATTATTGGCTCCGTCGAGGTTATCCAAGGTGTAGGGGTAAGCCGTTTCAACGACCATGAGTTGTTTGTTGTAAGTCGTGGTAAGGGTGCTGATCGCTGCTGATAAATCATTCAATGCTACATCTGACCACAGGGGGTAGTAAGAAATGCCGATCCAATCAAAATTCGTTAAGCCATTTTCCTTAGCTTCTGCAAACCACCACAGGGCATTCTCAGGCTGAGCTACATGAAGCATGGTGGCTATTTCTTTGTCCGCAGCAGTAGCAGCGGCGCGAACGGCAGACAGACCTTTGTTCAATAAAAAAGCATTCCTGTTCCAGTTAATGGTCGTATAGCTACCGTCAGGATCTTGCAAAATTTCTGAGTTGGTTTCGTTGCCCACTTGTACGTATTCGGGCAGTAAATCAAGGGCATTTAATTGGCTCAACACCCGAAAAGTGTAGTTGTAAACAGAATCACCCAATGCTGTCATGTCATTTACAACGGGCAACCAGGCAGCAGGTACTTCCTGCTTGGCAGGATCCGCCCAATCGTCGGAATAATGAAAATCAAGGAGCACTTTCATATCTGCAGATTTTGCACGAGCAATAGCCTTGACAATGTCTGCATAGTTGGAGTAATCAGTCCAGTCGGGCTGGTACCAAAGCCGAAGACGTACCAAGTCAGTTCCTGCATCCTTAAAAATGGTATAAGGATCTTTTGCGGCACCTGCAGCATCCAGGTAAACCGCACCACAATCTTCCATCTCATTAACGTAAGAAAGATCTGCCCCTCGAAGGAATGGCTGCTCGGGCGCTGGTGTGGGGGGCGTAAAATCAGGACGTTCCTTGTCGGTTTCACAAGCACTGCCCAGCAAAATCAAAAGACATAAAAGGGGGAATATCTTTTTCATAATGCACTGAATATTTTTTGAGTGATCTCTTTTCAAAAACTGGCGCAAAGGAGATTATAAATAAAACTCTTCTTTGCGCCATGTGTACAATGTCCTAAATTTAAACCACTACAAATATAAGCGTAAATTTTACATTTATTTAATATACCTGCTTTTTATAAGGCATAATAAACCACCGAATCAACTATCTTTGTGCATCCATTATGTTACTGTAAATTAGTAAAGCCTGCTTACTTTTGTCGAATCGTTCCTCTTTACCCACTTTGTTCACTGCTTTTCGTTCAGCTATTTCCAGCATTGAACTTCCTGAGAAGTTTACCTTCCCCTTTTATTACGAGCCACATCCTCTGGCTTTAATCGCTGCAAAAGAACTTCAGGAACATTTGTTGACTCAAACCGATTGGACCCATAATTTCGGCAGTGACGACAACAAACAAGATAATGCTATTGGCAAAATGTTTGGGGTACTGGTGGTCAAAGATCAATCAGGAACATTGGGCTACCTCTCCGCTTTTTCTGGAAAATTGGCGGAAAGCAATCAACATCCCGGCTTTGTGCCACCGCTTTTCGACATGCTCAACGAAGGAAGCTTTTTTCTGACTGGCATGGACATTCTCAATCAGATCAATGATCAAATTGAGCAATTGGAAAGGGCTCCAGCCTTGGAGCAAGCCCGCCAGGCATTGGCCCAGACGCAGGACGAAGCGACCGAGAAGGTGGAAGGTTTCCGCGCACAAATGAAAGCTGCTAAAAAAGCTCGCAAAGTAAACCGAGAGAATGCACGAATAACCATGGAGGCGAAGGAGTTTGTGGCATTTAACGAGACCTTGCGACAGGAAAGCCTTCAGCACCAGTTTTATTTCAAAGACCTCGTAAAGCACTGGACAGAAAGAGTAGCCCAAGCGCAGGAACAGCACGATCATTATCAATCAGAGATCGACAAGCTCAAGGAGGAACGGAAAAACCGCTCCAACGCCTTACAGCAGTTGCTTTTTGCCGAATATCGATTTTTGAATCAAGCTGGAGAAACACGCAGCCTACAAGATATTTTCAAGCATACCGCACTGAAAAAGCCACCTGCTGGTGCCGGCGAATGTGCTGCTCCAAAATTATTGCAATATGCTTTTGAGCACCAGCTGCAACCCGTGACTATGGCCGAATTTTGGTGGGGGCAGTCGCCTAAATCAGAAGTTCGAAAACATGGCAATTTTTACCCTGCCTGTCGGGGTAAATGCGAGCCTATTTTAGGTCACATGTTGGCGGGTATGGCGTTGGATGACAACCCCATGCTCAGCAACCGTAATCAGGTGCAAGACATTCCAGTCGTTTATGAAGATGAACACCTGCTGCTGATCAACAAACCTCCTGAATTTCTTTCGGTTCCCGGCCGCCACATACAAGATTCTATTCAGTGGCGGATGAAACAAAAATATCCTGAAGCGACTGGACCCATGGTTGCTCACCGGCTAGATATGTCGACTTCTGGTCTGATGATTATCGCCAAGACCATGGATGTTTACAAATTTCTCCAGCGCCATTTTATGAAACGTACGGTTAGTAAACGCTACGAAGCACTACTAGATGGAATAGTAGCGGAAGATGAAGGAACCATTGATCTTCCGCTACGACTCGATATTGACGACCGCCCTCGGCAGATGGTTTGTTATGAGCACGGCAAAGCTGCACGAACGCACTGGAAAGTAATAGATCGGAAGGACGGAAAAACCCGGGTACACTTTTTTCCCATCACGGGCCGTACCCATCAGTTGCGCGTCCACGCAGCGCATACCCTGGGCCTCAATGCCCCCATTATCGGTGATGACCTTTACGGACAGATAGGGACTCGCCTACACCTGCACGCCGCCGCCATCACTTTCAAGCATCCGGTGACCAAGGAGATGGTGAGTTTTGAGGTAGCTGCGGATTTTTGAAAGATCAATGAAATAAACATGATACTCAGTAAAAACAATAGAAAACCCCTCTGCCCGATAATACAGGCAGAGGGGTTAGTGCTAATTTGATAGCAAAAATCAAGAAGGCATATTTTAAACCGTCAAGTCCTTCACTGCTGCATCAGCAGTTGCATTTTTCTTAACAGACTCAATACCATTCTCCATAGTAGCTACTGCTTTGTACATCTGGCTTTTTCCGATAATCTGGCCATTAGAAGCCTTCAAGGTAAAGAATGGAGAACCATCTTTTGCTTCCTTACGCTCAAAGTTTGCATCGTCTTTTGCGTGGTTGATCACCGACTGAACGCCGTTCATTGCACCCGACTTGGCAGCATAACCTTGGCTGGAAAGAATCACCTGACCGTTGGTTGCTTTGAGATTGAAATAGAATTTTCCAGAATCATTTTTGAATACTTCGAAAGCCATAATTAATACTTTATCTGTGAATTAAAAGTGTTTTTCTAATGGTATCCTTTTAGGAATACGCTCTTGAGACGGAAGAATCTTTGCCAGGTAACGATACTTTGGCAATATTCTTTTTAAAAAGCTTAAAAAAAGCTATTCTGTTCCGCACCGAATATCTGAATTTTTTAGCAAACTCAAGGCAAAACAAACACACTATATTTTCCTTCATCTCATGATGCTTGCTTTCCCTTTTGCGCTTTTTGCCACTTATCCCCTTTATGTAACCGTTGACGGTTTGAAAGCTCCTCTTAGCCCCGGTGTAACTGTTCAACGCGTGGAAGCCACTGCTGTACATTCGAAGTTCCGCCAAAGCAAGAAGTACCGAACAACAAATACGGGAAGCCCTCGAAAGGACTTCCCGAAACCATCATTATTTTCGCATCGATCCTCCGCTAATAGGCACTAACACCAGCATGGATGATGCTTCTCTCAAACAAGTAAAAAATCTCCGGGAATTGGCTAACCAGCATGTGGAACAGGAACAAGCACAACTCCAAAAATTGGTTAAACACTTGTTAGATACGAGTAATTGAATAAGTCACTTGAACAAATTGTCCGCTTGAGTCATTCAGTACGATATCGTAAGTTACTGAAGAAGTGATACTACTCAATGGTGTAGTAATTGCTTCTTTACCCAAGTCTTCAGGGGCATTAGTGCCGCCACCATCATAATCGAACAAGTCCGCTTCAACTATGAGATTGCTACTTGCTATATTCGCAGTTGCTACGGTATAGGTAACAACAGCAGACAAAGGATAGTCACTCAGTCCTACTGGAAGAGCTTCCGTATCTGCTTGTGTCCAGAGGGGATTGTCTTCCGTAAGGTTGCCTCTGACCAATTTCGAGCCTATTTTCCCATAAATTTCCAGGTTATCGCCCTCTCCTTCCTTGATTTCAAGTGCCCTTATTTTTAGTAGCTCGACTCTGAAGGTAACTTCTTCCTCTACTGGCGTATCGTCATCCTTGTCTACGACACAAGCCGTGAAGGTCGAGAAAAAGGCTACTAATACCAGGGTCTTCAGTGCTTTGGTAAAAATTAAATTACGCTGTTTCATAATTAATATTTTTGTGGTTTTGAATTTGTTGCAACTTACTACCGATCAGTCTGCAGCCCAACCGGCGTAAGTCACCACAAATTTTTGGTGTCAATATTTGACTAGCCAAAACTACCTCTGCTCTTGCCCAAAGTCCTAATTTTCAGCATGGACAAAAGATGGACAGCCACAAAAACAGCTCACAAAAAAAACAACAGGCTTCTAGGTAAGTCCACCTAGAAGCCTGTTGACAAAAAACTTTATCTTCAAAAACTACATCGCAGTCTTTTCCTCTTCTCCGATATGCTTAAGGTAGAATTTCCATACTTCACCAGCAACATCACGACCTAATTGGAGGCCTGCAACGTTATCTGCCTGAATGTGGTAGCCACCCATTACGCGTGACCAGCCCGCCATTTCAGCCGTTTCCGTAAATGTAGGAAACTCGATGACGACGGTATCGCCAAGGTTATCTGGCTCCGTGAGAGCACCCGCAACAAGCGTCACGCTGCTGCCAAACTCATCACTGCCCGTCCAACGCTTAAGGGCCTCACCGCAGCCACCACTGATCGTACTATGACCAGAAGTGTAACTAGGGAATGGAGGACACAAAAACGTTTCTGGTGAATAGGGACGCCACTGCTGACCGTCCATCTCTACAATACCTTTGCCTTCGCCACCCCAGGCTTTGATCTTTTGATCTTCGTAATACTTGTGTACCAATGCGTAAGGACGTGCGTAATCATAAAACATCTTGGAATCCCAGGAAGCAATGAAGGCATCCATCGCAACCACTTGATTGTAAAAGAACATCTTCACATCTTCGTCCAAGGTGTGATTATCACGACGAGAAACTTCCTGTGCGAATTTCAGCCAGTGACCAGCCTGCTGTACCGATTGGGGGCCATCACGCATAAATTCTACGAGTGCTTTGTCTTTGTCCGTCAGGTTTGCCTGAAGTTCCATTACTTCTTTCACCTCAGCCTCCAATTGCTCTGATCCAATCATTGGTGGAGGACCAGGGCGAAACTGATCGCCTGATTTAAGGGCTACAGGCTGAACTTTATCCCAGTAAGGCGTTAGGCATTCGGGCGCAAAGCGACCTCCTTTTCCATCCGCAAAGTATTTGGGCTGCCAACGGTTGGGGTCTACATTCTCGTCGGCAGAATTGACGGGAGCATAGCCTACGTAGTTGAAATAAGGTTGGCCATTAGAGCCTTCTTCTTCACCATATTGATTAGACCCATCACCTTTACGCGCTTCAATAACGGCTTTAGCGGCAAGGTTGCCAATACCAATCGGTGAAGTTGGGTCTGTAGACATATCGTCAGGATCAAGACCTAGTTCACGCATGTAATTAGCAAAAATTTCCTTATCCGTAAAGTAGTATTCACTTAGTGTACGGAAAGCTGCGTAGCTGATGGCAGTTTCCTTGTTTTTAAGATCCTGCTCGGTGGCAGGCCGACGCTCAACTCCACTAAGATAAACAGGGGTCGCTTTTTCGTCATAACGTGACCAAGCATCAAAAATGGATACAAAAATCAAGCCCAAATAACGCGAGGTGATGGTTGGCCGGGGCTTGAAACGATCGGTATCATTGGCCGTTCCCAGTATAGCCATTTCACTCCACTTATAGGCGATATTTTCAGCGCCACGTGGCTCCACCGTAGTTGCTGGCTGGTCAGCTGTTTCTGCCTTTCGGCAGGAAACAAGTACTGCCAGAAGCATTGCAAATAGTAAAAAATAGTTTTTCATAATTCACGGTGGTTAAATAAGAATGGTTCTAATCGCTAAACTAGTGATCATTCCTTTTTAATCGTTTTCATCGATAAAAGAATAATTCGTGTACAGTACCTGCGGGAAAATGTTGCTGCCCTCTTTCCAATCGAATAAAGGCATCACCATGTAGAAGGTTGGCTAAATCTCCCGATCCATGTCCTTTTCTGGGGTAAGCGAGAATCTGACCTTGCTCGTTATAACTGATTTTCACTTCTAACAAATAGGTAAGGTCGGGTGTAAATGTCACATCATCCTGAAGAATACCGTAGGGGCGCTTTGGAATGAGCATCCCCAAGGAGGCACGTAGCCAATCCAACAAATACACCTGGGTACACATAAAAGATGAAACCGGATTGCCAGGAAGGGCAAAAACCGTCGCTTTGAAATCAGGGTCATGACCAAACCAGAAGGGTTTCCCTGGTCGCTGAGCTACCCGATGGAATAATTTAGTGACGCCTAAACGATCAAGTGCTGTAGGTAAATAGTCGAATTTGCCTTTGGAAACACCTCCGCTGAGAACAATCAGATCGTAATCTCGCAAAAAGCCTTTCAACTTCTCAACGATCTTCTCTTCGTCATCTACTAAATGAGCCGTATCAACAGGAACACTTAAATGTTGTAAGCTCGCTTGCAAACGATAGACATTACTGCGCCGAATTTGGTGAGCAGCTGGCTGCTGGTCGATCTCTACCAATTCGTTGCCCGTAGAAACAATGATGGTTTTAGGTAAACGTGCAACCGTAATTTTTGCTTTCCCAATACTTGCTCCTACTCCTATTTCACTGGCCGAAAGTAGCGTTCCTTTTTCTACCAAGAGTTCACCTTTTGCTCGATCTTCTCCCCGGTAGTGAATATTCTGCCCTTTCTCGTAAGCTACATTGATCCTTGCTACACCGTCAACGATATCCACGTCTTCGTAACGAATAACCGTATCACAGCCGCGAGGTAGCATGGCTCCCGTCATGACTTCCAAGCATTCCGCAAGATTAGTAAGTTCTGACTCAGGATCCCCTGCTGCCACAACACCTGCTACACGAAAATGATCCAATTGAACAGCAGTATCATAGTGAATAGCTATGCCGTCCATTGTGATACGATCATAGGGAGGCAACTCCCGATCGCCATGCCAGTCTTCTTGCAAAACCCTACCAATGCCCAGCGCCAAGGGAATAGTTTCGGCACCAAAACCATGTGCGTTATTCTGGACAATTCCATAAGCTTCAGCAAGACTAATCATTTGACCCTATTTATTGCCCATAAAGTTACAAACAAACAGCAAAAAGGAAGCATAACATTTGTCACTATAAAAGTCTCGCTACTACTCATAGTGATAGTGTAGCTACACGTGTCTCCTTACTCTTTGAGTTAAATCATCTGCGCGTGAATAGCTGCGATACCTACCATATCGACAATTTGCCGAACACTGGCACCAATCTGTAAAATATGCACAGGCTTCTTCAAGCCCAGCATTACTGGTCCGATGATGTCCATTCCAGCGGCATTGCCCAATAAGTTATAAGCAATATTGGCAGCCGAAAGGCTGGGGAAGATCAAGGTATTGGCGCGCTCATTTCCCAACTTGGAAAAGGGGTAATACTTCTGCCGCAATTGAGGATCTAGTGCCATGTGAACTTGCATTTCACCATCCACCATCCACTCGGGATGCCGTTTGTGAACAATGGCGGTAGCTTCGCGCATTAGGATAGCAGACTCTCCGTTGGGCACAGAACCGAAATTGGAGTAGGTCACCAAACCTATTTTTGGGGTAATATTAAAGGTTTCTACTTGCTCTGCTACAAGCTCGGTAATGTCCGCAATGTCTTCCGGGCTGAGGAAATGGTTAACGGTAGTATCGGCGAGGAAGAGTGGTCCAAAACGTGTCTGTAGAATATGCGTACTCGCTACTTTTTTCACACCTTCACGGGGGCCAATAATTTGTAGTGCCGGCCGAAGTGTATTAGGGTACTTACGACTCAAACCACTGATCATGGCGTCGGCTTCGCCCGTTTCTACCATCATCGAACCATAATAATTCTTGTCCTGCATCAGCTCTTCCGCTTCCAGAATAGTGACGCCTTTACGTTTGCGTTTCTCGTACAACTTCTGAATGTAAGCGTCACGAGTTGCTTTTTCTTTTTCATCAACGGGCTGGCGAGGATCGATGATGCGAATGCTTTGCGGAATTTCGATACCGTGTTCCTCCGTAATAGCACGAATGACTTCATGGTTCCCCAACAGGATGGGCTCAGCTATTTTGTCTTCAATGACGACCTGCGCAGCCTTTAATACCGACACATTTTCCGCATCGGCAAAGACGACTCGTTTGCGATCTTGACGAGCTTTGGTTTCAATGATTTTCGATAGCGTATTGTCATTGCCCAAGCGTTTTCCTAACTCTAATTCGTAAGCTTCCCAGTCGGTGATCGGATATTTTGCCACGCCCGAATCCATGGCAGCTTTGGCCACTGCCGGAGCAACGGTCGTGATCAAACGAGGATCAACCGGCTTGGGTATGATATAATCGCGACCAAAGGTCAAATTGGTACTGCTATATGCAAGGTTGACAATTTCCGGCACCTGCTTCTTTGCCAGATCCGCCAGCGCACGAACAGCCGCCAGCTTCATCTCTTCGTTGATTTCCGAAGCTCGTACATCGAGCGCACCCCGAAAGATGAAAGGGAAACCAAGAACATTATTCACCTGATTAGGATAATCCGAACGCCCAGTAGCCATGATACAGTCTGGACGGGCTGAGGTGGCATCTTCGTAGCTGATTTCTGGAGTTGGATTGGCCATAGCAAAAATGACAGGGTTAGCGGCCATGTCCTTGATCATCTCCTTGTTCAAAACATTTCCTCGTGATAAACCGATGAATACATCTGCACCATTGAGGATATCTGTCAGGGAAGTATCGGCCGGCATAGAACCATTGACAAACTCTGATTTTTTTCCGTCAAGATTATCACGATCAGGGTGAATGAGTCCCTTGCTATCGTACATGAAGATGTTTTCCTTCTTGGCGCCCAAGGAAACATAGATACGGGTACATGATATCGCCGAAGCGCCAGCTCCGTTAACAATAATCCGAACTTCGCTGATGTCTTTTTCCACAATTTCCAGCGCATTCAGCAAAGCCGCTCCACTGATGATAGCTGTGCCGTGCTGGTCATCGTGCATCACTGGAATATTCAACTCCTCTTTTAAGCGCTCCTCGATTTCAAAACAATCAGGAGCTGAAATATCCTCCAGATTGACACCACCGAAGGTAGGCTCCAGCAACTTTACTGTCCGGATAAACTCATCGACGTTCTTGGTATTCAATTCCAAATCAAAACAATCGATATCGGCGTATATCTTGAAAAGCAGTCCCTTTCCTTCCATCACTGGTTTGCTGGCTTCGGGACCAATATCTCCTAATCCCAAGACCGCAGTACCATTGCTGATAACAGCTACCAGGTTGCCTTTTGCTGTGTATTTGTAAACATCATTGACGTCCTTTTCAATCGCCAGACAAGGCTCGGCAACGCCAGGAGAATAGGCCAAGGAGAGGTCTCGCTGGTTGGCCGTTTCTTTGGTAGGAATGACCTCTATTTTTCCGGGTCGTCCTTTGGCGTGGTAGTGTAAGGCTTCTTGCTTGATATCCATTAATTTGGAATTTGGTCAGTTAGGTAATACGTCTACGAAACAAGCATTCCTGGGGAAAGTTGTTTCTGGTACAGCGCGCAAATATAGGTCTAATTGCTCCGAAAAAGGAGATCACTACCGCAATTTTTAAAACGATTGACGCTACAGATCAAACCGTAGGAAAGTGATCGGTGATGTTATTACTTTGCTGGATATTTAGCGGGGATACCTCTGTTCCATAAGATAAAGATCATAACCAGGTGCCCAGTAATCTTTTTCTATATACGTTGTTTTGAAACCTGCTTTGCTAAAAAAGCCTTCTACTAATTGAGAAGTTCGAACGATGACTTTTTGCATTTCCTGATGCTTCCCCAACTGATCCAGACAGAAATTCAGGATTTGTCGCCCAAGCCCCCGTCCTTGGTATTCAGGATGAAAGACAAACCAGGAAACTTGTCCGGTGCAGGTATCCTTCTGATAAGCAAAGCCAGCACAACCCACTATGATGGCATCTACCTCCATGACGTAAAAATCAGTGGGTGCGCTTCTTAAGAAAGTCTCAAAATGTGCCAATTCCTCTTCTCCAAAATACTGGGGGGTATTCCAACGAAAGAGCTGTAAGAGTCGCTCAATATCGACAAGCTGAAATGGACGAATCATGAAGGAAGAATTTTCTCGAAAGTAGCAAAATAAACCTACTACCGCCCTCTATCTTCTACTGCTTTTTTTAATAAGTACCAATCTGCCATTTTAGGCACGACATTAATATTATCCAAGGCGACATCTCCATCCGTTCCGTTAATTTCAGCGCGAAAACGAATTTGATGACTGGCACTTGTAGCCGTAAATACAGCCGTGAATGGTATCCATTGATTGAGGGTTGCTGGCATGGGAAAAGTGATTGTTTCTTTTCCATCAATATCTATTGCCAGCACATGAATGCCTGGACATTGACAGTTGGCAGCTGCTGCTCCCGCGCGATAATCTCCATTGATGGTGTACTGTGTACCGATTGTTAACCCTTGAATTTGTTGAAAAAGGGCGGGATCAGTAATTCCTTCTTCTTGATTTAACCAGATGAAACCGCCAGGGTTTCCTCCCTGTAATTGACTCGCAGTACTCCGCTCTACCTGTTCAATTTGCCAAGCAGTAAAAGCAGGATTACCGTTAAAGGCACCATTGGTAACTAAATTGGTATTTTGTCCATTTAGAAAAAATATACAAACGGTAATAAAGAGGCCAGTCAAGAGCGTATTTTTCATGAGTAGTTATTGAACTATTTGTATTAATTTATGTCAATACGATCTTTAGAGGTAAGTGACGAAGGGTGTTATTTTCATATTATACACGCTAAGTACAATAAAAAAGCTCGCCAAGTGCCATTGACTTGACGAGCTTTCTTGCTGTTTCAAAAGGTGAGACCTTTTACTCTTTCACCACTTTCGAGGAATAAATTACGCCATCAGCGTAGATTTTAAGCAGGTATAATCCGGCTGGCTGTGCGGCCAAATCAATGGTATTTTCTACGGTGGTACGCTTTAATACCAATTGCCCGGTAGCGTTATACACTTCTACCCTATCCATAGCTATTTGAGGCAACTGCAACTCGCCGCTCGTTGGGTTAGGATACACTTTTAAGTCCGTACTGGCCAAGTCTGTAACGCCTACAGACTCCAACAAAGTCACTTCCAAACAGAAACTACCTATAGCACTGTAATCGGCTGCAGCCACGTAACCATCCACCATGAGTAGGTATTCAACCCCAGGTTCGGTAACGATCTCCAGGTAAGAATTATAAACCTGGTTATTAAAATCCTCATCATCGTTACATGCTACGGCTGTAGGGCTTGCGCAATCACCGCTGTAAAGGGCAAACTGGGTGTCCGTATTGATCATGGGATTTATGGTGTCACACTGGATAGAACGAATACTGTATTTTTCCCCATCGCCGGTAAAGGCATACCAAATGGTGTTGTTCAGTAAGGGTTCATCACCAAACCAGCATTCGTAGCCAGCACCAGGGTCATTGTCGGGATTGTAACCCGTATTGTCCTGGATAGTGGAAACCAAGGCTTCATTTAAAGGACCGTCGAACAGCGGATTAATATCAATAGCATCTACGCAAATATCGCCCGCCAGTTGCACATCCGTGACGGTGATCACATCGCTCTGGTTGTCAGAACAGCCATTACCATCCGTAAATGTGTAGGTAACAATCACTTCCCCCGCTCCCGCTGCGGCTGGATCAAAAGAGAAGCTCAGGCCGTTACCTTCGTCCGTGACGCCGGGACCACTGTAGGCTCCGCCTGCGGGGTTTCCACCTGAGATGCTCGTCTGTAAGCCAGCATCTACACCCACTGTGCTAAGACTGCTGGTGAACATAACGGTTGGAAGAGCAGCGACCGTAAGTGTGCTACTAGCGGTGGAGCTCCCTATAGTATAGCTTAGGCTGGTCGATCCTACCCCGGTGATACCAGGATCAAAGGTAAAGCTGGTTCCATTGCCATTATCCGTGACGCCGTTGCCGCTGTAAACACCACCTACTGGTGTAGCACCACCAGTTATGGTCTGAATACCAGCACCTTCACAAACGGTTCCCAGTGCAGGAAATGTGATGGAAGGGGCTACTACGGTTACAGATACAGAGGTGCTAAAGTTACTGCCACAGGCTCCACTAGCAGTAGTGTAGGTAATACTGTGTGGGCCAACACCAGCCACAGCTGGATCAAAGGAAAAAGTCATCCCATTGCCATCATCTGTTACACCGGGACCGCTGTAAGTGCCTCCCACTGGAGTAGCCCCACCCAATCCTGTTTGGATACCATCCAATTCGTTATACGTTGTCGTAGCTAAGCTGAAGACAGGTATACCTAATAGTTCTGACGGAACGAAGCTATAGCAAACTTGCTCCGCTTGACATGAGCCTATAGAAAAAATAACAAATGAAGCTGTAGGGGGGAGAAAACTTAACTCTATAGATTCGGTAAATGTTAGCTGAGGAATGTAATTACCACAAGTTGCTGATTCTGTACTAGTGGCTCCCCAAGCCGTAGCACCATTGAGCGCACCATCTACACTAAACGTAAAAACCCCACTAGGGTTATCTGGACATTCAATAACGGTTATTCCGTTGATCACCGGCATACAAGCACTACTCAAATCCACCCCTCCCGTAAAAGGCACCGTCGACAGGGCCAGGTTGGCTGCGGGGTTTTGAATGTTCCAGTTGGCCAAATTCATAATGGCCATGGCATCTGCCGGGTTACTGCGCAAGCTGGGGTTGTATTCTCCATCTGAAGCATTTAATATTGTCACTACTGCATTGGGGAAATCAGCACGGGGGTCATCCCCGATGAGGTCGCTCCCATCAAATACATCCGTGAGGTTCAAGGCCGCATAGATGGCACTCACATTGTCCAATGGATCGACAGGATTAGAGGTATCAAAGGCAAACAGGACATCACTGGCCGACAATGAGAAACCGCCATTGCCCCCTAATGAAATAGTGCCTCCTGCGCCGGTTACGGTAAGTACATCGGTACTGGTTTCACTGACAAAGACCACATCTCCCGCAGCTAAACCTCCCGTCGGGGAGGTATAGATCATATAAGGTTCCCCATCGTCAACAAGCTCACAGAGGTTGTCAAAGTGGAAAGCGCCACATGTGCTGCGCCATTCTTCATCGGTAAAGTAAATAACCGTCCCCTCGGCGATGGCTTCTCCCGCTACAAAAGAAAACCCGTCGGGGCTACTGGTTCGGGTAACACCCACAAAAGCAACTTTAGGTGTTTGAGCCTGGAGGCTAATGGATGTGATCAGCATTAAGATCACCACCAAAGCAGCACTGCGCTGCATGATGGAATTGGTAAAAGTAAATAACTTCATAATGGATAATTTTGAATATGAGACAAGGTGATTGTTGTTCCAAAATAGCATTTTGAATTGATCTTATCCTCTGGTTGTTGAACAACTTTCATTGTTTTATCAAGCCCTATCTAAGCCAAATAGCATTTTTAATCCTTTGAAGATGTGGAAAAAGGCTCTTTGCGGGCCTGCGATTGGTGTTATAGAAATTTCAAATACTCCCTGATCTATCATTACGTCCCCTGTAGCTTCACTGGTGTACGGAGTTGTAGCATCCAGAAATTCTACTTCTACTTTGTAAGGAAGATTTTTCATACTAATTGACGGGTTCAACCAGTTTTGATCGCCAAATGGTGCAATAATCGGCAGCTTTGGCTCTTTCACCTCACTTTTAACCTGCAATACAGTGACGTAGTCTTTTTTAGGTGATACGGTATTATCAGTAATTGTAATCGTTATATTAAGTTTACTATCAAAAGGCGTTCCATCTTCGGTTTCCAGAAAGCAACCAAACCCTGGATCGGCTGCTTTGGGTTGAACGACTTTAACTTTCTTTTTGTCTCCTTCATTGAATACAGGATCGTTGGCCATTGGTTTGATTATTTTATAGTGTATGAAATAAATCAGATGAATGATTCAAGTACGCTGGTTAGTGACGGATTAAAAATAACTGCCCCCATTTTTGATTCGCTAAAATTTTCTAAGCAAGCGACTAAAAGGAGCTTGCGTGAAAATATTCGCGAATCGGTAGAAAAAATGGGGGGCAGTTATTTCCGTCTTTTTACTTAATGTACCTGGCAAGCTATAAGGTAAGTCCCAATGCGGTTTTTATTCCAAAAGCACAAACCCTGCCCATAGAAAAGGATCCTGGTAGCGTGCTCGCATGTAAGCTTGTGCTGCGCGAAATGCTTCCGGAATAGACTTTCCTTCCTCCAACCACGCTATGTAAAAAGTAGTCATAAAAGCCTGGGCCTGATAATCAGGCACTTGCCAGAGGGTCATAATAAGGTAGCGCGCTCCGGCAATTTTGAAGGCACGCTGTAGGCCATAGACGCCTTCTGTGCTTTTAATATCTCCCAAGCCTGTTTCACAGGCTGAAAGAATGACCAGTTCGGTTTCCCTCAGATTCATTTTGCTCACTTCGTAGGCCGTCAGTATGCCATCTTCTCCGCCTTGCGCTCTGGGGCGGCCAGTGCTCCAGGCGTAATTGCCGTCGGCCAGCACCAATCCAGAACGAATCATCGAGCGTTCCGAGCTACGGAAAGCCAGCTCATCTACGCCAGGAATTTGTTCGGGGTCCGGAAAAAAGAAGCCGTGCGTCGCCAGGTGAAGAATGCCAGGAGACGGCCTGGCTTTACCAAAATCCTTCAGGGAGGCCTCTGTTGCGTCCTTTCCCATCAGTACCCTGGTTGGGTAGCCTGCTTCTACGAGCAAGTCTTTGCCCATCGTTATTTCTACTTCCGTCCAGGGAAGTTCCTGCCAATAGGCACCCTCCTTATCGTTTTCAAGGGACTGGTTTTGCGGGCCCCATAGGTGCCTTCCTCTACTTGAGGTACTGTTCATATCCGGGGTGACCTCCTCTTGCTTAGTATCTCCATAGTTAATCCCGCCGTACAGCACTGCTGCGGACATGGCCTCTTCCGTACTTGTTTTTCTTGACACAACCAATTGCCGCGTACTTCCCAGCGTGTACCATTCAAACTTTCGTGACAAGCTAACACCATCAGGCGAAGGGATAGCTCCTAAATTGACTCTATGCAGCAAGCCAGAAGGAGAACAATAAATGCGTTTGATACCGCTGTGTTTGTCCAAAGCCTCTGCTATTGGTTCCCATATTAGTTGGTACAACAAATTTCCTATAGCGTCCTTGCTGTACATGGCGTTGATCATAGCAGCGTTAGACACTGATTTACTATGAAGTAGGCTGTCTAAACTGCTTTCTGAAAACAAAGGGATAAAGAGGGGCAACTGCGAATTTTGGGCCAATAGTAAGGCGGCATATTTCATCGACTTCTGGCCATCACTAGTGCTCAGGTACTGAATAAATTCGATAGCCACCTCTTCTGCTTGAAGTTCATTTTGTACTTCTTTCCAGGTAACTTGCTGTAACGCACTGCCAAAGTCTGCCGTTCTTCTGATCAATGCTTTTTCAAGCCAACTTGCCTCCATTTCCAGTTGCTCCACATTTTCTTGCTCCTCCAATGGTGAGGCATACTGCGCTGCCAACTGCTGGTGAACGCTCCGTAAGTCTTCATACATAGCATTGGTCGCACTGTCTACGGTGGTCAATTGGTTCAACTGAAGTGCAGCCTGTAAAAGGAAGCCCTTATAGACCATGATTTTATCATAAGCCAAGTCGGCGAGCAGTGGATATTGTTCCGCAAAAGCAAAGTAGTAGTACAAGTTCTTTTTGTAGTCCTCGGTGTAATTGGCCAATTCCTCTTCAGAGAAATGCCGGGTGGCACTGGTGAGACCTTTTTCTTCCAGTTCACCTAAAGCTCGCAGGGCTTCAGCAGCGGCTTGGTAATCTTGTAAAGCCTGTTCACTTTCGGCAAGTGATTTTAAGCCGCGTAAATAGCGCGGGTGATTTTTGCTCAAATGAAAGGCTAGCATCGTCAATGCCTGTAGCTGCGTTTCTTTGCTTAATTGAATCTTGCCTTGAGCAAAATAGACATCTCCCAAATTCTGTAAAAAGTAACCATAATCCACCCCATTGGCTTGGCCATTATTGGTCAGAATAGCTAAAGCTTGATGGAGGTATTCTTCTGCCGCCGTTAGTCGCCCGGTATATTCATAAATGACGGCCAAGCTATTGAGAATGGTGGCATAATCCTGATGGTCGGTGCCAATGTATTCGCTTTCCAGGCTTTTGGCCTCATTGTAATACTGTTCAGCAAGTTCAAGCTCGTTCAGCTGAAAATACAAAGCCCCTAGATTAAGAAGTAGATCAGTATAAGTGTAAAGGTCCAGTTCTTCTTGGGCCTCGTAGATGGCCTTGGCTTCCAGGTAAAGATTTTTGGCTTTTGCATTATTACTGGTGAGGTAATACAAGTTGCCTAAACTGATCAGACTCATGCCGTAGTCAGGGTGAGAGGTGCCTAACAGTCGTTCTCTTATTTCTTTAGCCGATAATCCATAAATTTCTGCTTGTTCATAATCCCCCAAATTCATGTAGAGGCCCGACAAATTGAGCAGGGTATTGGCGTAGGTTAAACTTTCACGACCTGCACTCTGCTCCCGAATCCGTAAAACCTCCTGGTAGATGGGTGCTGCTTGCTCAAACGCTCCCATCACATCATAGACGATGGCTAGATTATTCAGGCTTTTACCATAATCCAGATGCATGGTTCCCAATAATTCCGCCCTCAATTCCTTTGATTGCAGGTACCAGGGAATAGCTTCCTGGTTTTGCCCCATGAAATAGCGTATCCTCCCCTCGTTAAAACAATAACTCGCATAAGCCACCGAATGCTCCCCACAGCAGGCCATGGCCATCTCCCCAGCAGCAGCCGAAGCGGCAAAGGCCAATTCAAATTCCGCCTCCGCCGTGTAAGCACGTGAAACCTCGATAAGGCTATCAATAGTTGGTGGAGTAACGGTAGGCTGAGCAATAGCCAAAAAAGGGAAGAACAGCTGTACACACAGCTGAAGTAAAAGGGATGTAGGGGTTTTCATACGGGTTAATACGGCTGCTTTTGTTCAGCTGATCACAAGATTGCAAAAAATCAGGGAAGGGCAAAATGAAGCTTGAGCATGATGAGGTGGGCCGCAATAACCATGAAGCACAAAAAAAAGCCCCGTTAGCGAACTGCTAACAGGACCCAAAAGTCATCCCTATGATTAATTCGTTAGCGTAATGGATATTACGCAATAGTCTTAGCGTAATCGCTGTAACAAAAATAGCTTTCCTTTTTTCATCAACAAAATAATCCCGTCTTCCTTTACGAAACGTACCCTAAACCAACGGGAACGGTGATTTTATGACTCAATTTTGTAATTAATACTTCACAATAGTATTTTTTAGAAAAAATATTCACTCCGAGCAGCGTTTTCATAACATAAGGCATCTAGCCCTTATACACGAGTTGATTTTCAGAGCGAACCTTTAACAGATTTTCCTTCAAATGAAGCACCACTCAGCACAATGCGAGTGGTGCTTTCTTCATTTATAGTCCTCCCAGCCCCCCTAAAATACGGATCAAGTCTACCCATATCCTTTCATATTGTTCTTATCTTGCGGTAAAATTTCAAGTAAACCAATTTATCTATATGAGATCTTTTCTTTTGACCGCATTAATGGTCATCACCCTCAGCGTTACCAGTTTCGCGGGAGAAGGTATGTGGCTGCCCCTCTTGCTTGGCCAGCTCAACGAATCCGAGATGCAGGCCATGGGCATGAAAATGACTGCGGAAGACATTTACAGTGTCAATCAGGGTAGTCTTAAGGATGCTATTGTTCACTTCGGCGGTTTTTGTACCGGAGAAGTAATTTCCTCAGAAGGACTCTTACTCACCAACCACCACTGCGGCTTTGGCCAAATCCAATCTCACTCTAGCTTGGAGAACAACTACCTTGAAGATGGCTTCTGGGCCATGAACAAAAGCCAGGAGTTAGCTAATCCGGGTCTTTTCGTTACTTTTATTGTTAGAATCGAGGATGTAACTGAGGCCGTAAAAGCATATATTCCCGAAGGGGAAGAAGCAAAAAACAGTGATCTTGCCAAAATTCTAGAAGAGGTGACCCAGCGTATGAAAGGGGATATAGAAAGAGAGGATTACCAAGACATTGTCATCCGGCCTTTCTTTAATGGCAACCAGTTTTTTGCTTTTGTTACCGAAACCTATAATGACATTCGTCTGGTCGGAGCCCCTCCTTCCAGCATTGGCAAATTCGGTGCCGATACCGACAACTGGGAATGGCCAAGACATACTGGTGACTTCTCCTTGTTCCGTATCTATGCTGGCCCCGATGGCAAACCAGCAGCGTATAGTGAAAATAATGTTCCTCTTAAACCTCGCCATTACTTGCCGGTGAGCATGGATGGCGTCAAGGAAGATGATTTTACGTTGGTATTCGGTTTTCCTGGCCGTACCAATGAATACCTTCCTTCGGTCGCTATTGATCAAATGGTCAACACCCTCAACCCGATCCGCATAGGCATTCGCGATCGATCACTACACGTGCTCGACATAGCCATGAGAGAAAAACCTGAAGCTCGAATCCAGTATGCTGCCAAGCAAGCCAGAATTGCCAATAGCTGGAAAAAATGGAAAGGAGAAAGCCAGGGAATCATCGCCACTGATGCTATTACCAAAAGAGTTATGATGGAACAAGCATTTCTGGCAGCCGTAAAGGCTGATCCCAACCATCCCGCAGAATACAGTCAATTGTTGAAAGAATTTGATTTCCTCTACAATAAGATTGAGCCCTTTGCCGTAAGTCGGGATTACGTCAATGAGATCATGTACGTCAATATTGAGCTGTTTCGCATGGCCAATAGCCTCAATAAATACCTGAATATCTACAAAAGCAATGGCCTCAAAGCATTAGAGGATAGAATTCCTGCACTCACGGCCTCCCTGGAAGGATTTTACAAGGACTATGACGCAGAAATTGACCGTACCATCGCCAGCTCGCTCATGGGCGTCTATTATACCTCTTTAGCCAAAGAACACCAGGCTACCTACGCCACTGATCAATTGGAATATGCTGGTGGCAACGTAGAGGTACTGATGAATAAAATTTTTGGGAGTTCTTTTCTTACTAAAGGGGATTTAGCATTGAAAATTTTGAGCGAAAACCCAGCTAAGTTTTTTGAACAGCTGCAAGGAGATTACGCATTTCAGTTTGTCAACGAAATTCTCGGTTTCTCTAATAAAGCCATCTTCAACCCCTACAACGAAATCAACGACCAAATTCAGGATGCTCAACGCCGCTACATGGCAGCATTAATGGAGGTCTTCCCGGATCGCCGCTTTTACCCCGACGCCAACAGCACCCTGCGGGTGACGTACGGCAAAGTGGAAGGTTATACCGTGAGTCCTACGGAATCTTATGATTTTGCCACAGACCTGGATGGCGTAATCGCAAAATACGTTCCCGGTGACTATGAATTCGATGTTCCTGCCAAACTGCGCGAACTATACGAAGCAAAAGACTTTGGCGAATATATCAATGACGAAGGTCGGGTACCCGTCTGTTTCCTCGGCTCCAACCATACGACCGGCGGCAATTCCGGTTCTCCAGCCATCGACGCTTATGGTAACCTCATCGGTCTCAATTTCGACCGCACCTGGCACGGCACGATGAGTGATATTAACTATGATCCTGACATCTGTCGCAATATTATGGTGGATGTAAAATACATCTTGTTCATCATTGACAAATTTGCGGGTGCCGGGCATCTGGTGGAAGAGATGACTTTGGTACATCCCAAGGGGTAATCCAAGCATAATTTAGTTAGTAGAGCGTAAAATATTGATTCTCTTTGTCTCATTATTTTATGCTCTACCTAGCTTTTCTAAAAAGCTAAAATTCTCTCTATGTTAAAATATCGCGCTTCTATCTTAGTTTGTTTAACGCTCTTTTTTTCTTTGAATAGCCTTCTATCGAAAACCCTATTCATTTCTGCAAGTTATCTTAATTACAACCAGCCTTCTTATCTCCTCCTTCATCACCAGGATGGAAGCTTAATAAATTGCTACGAAATAAAAGCGAGGGATTTTCGTCGAGGTGTACAATTGAAATATGAAGTACTTAATGAATCTCCTATTGTCTTGACAACAATGAGAGTTGAGGAAGACAACGAAAATATTGGCTTTTCTAACATGAGTTTTGTTGATATTCCCGACGGATATGTTCTGAACTTTGAGCCACATATTACTAGCTTGAAAGGGGAATTAGGGGCAATTGAGGTATTGGCGAACGTTACCAACAGCGTTCATTTTGGCCAAATATCGTTCGTTAATGCCACCTCTTTTTTCAAGCAAACTCAGTCAAATGAGCACTCCCTTTCTTATCGAACGAACTTACTTCCGAAAACACCTTTATTTATGGCCATTGAAGCCGAAAAAGCAAGCTGGTATTATTTGCAACATGACTCGATATTACAGACACAGAATTTATTACACTCGCTGGATTTTGATGATTTCCATGAGTTCACGAACTACCATACGTTGACATTAGATGAGGATATATATCACCTTCAGGTGCGATTATTTAGCGAAAAAATGAGGTTGCCGATTAATCTAAGTTTTCCTAAAGTTGAGAAAAACATTCGGATACCTGATCCTCTTGAACTTAAATGCGACAAATATGAGATGATTATTGATCGTGTGGATAAAGAAAACAATCGTTTAGTTATACAGCATTTTTCAGGGCCTACTTTCCCGACAAATATCGAACCACAAATCAAAGAATACTCAACTTCATTTGATGGTGATTTATTTCAACTATCTGCAGATAAAGACTTCAAATTTTATAATGCCGTCATGACATTACAAGACTCTGATCGCAAGATTAGATCTCACTGGATGATTTACGGTAAAGTTGAGCGTGAAAATAAGTTCACGCTACCAGAGATACCTACCAAAATCGTCAATAAGTATCCATTTATCCGTACACAGATTAATCCGACGTCTTATTTATGCTGGCTCATTACTGCTGATAATGACTATTCTTTAAGCGACTTTTCGTCGCCATTTCAGATAATGGACGTAAATTGGTGGCTCGCCAACAACTCACTGGTAATCAGGCAGTCTACAGCGACTACAAAAAAAGAATAAAGGTATCCAGTTCAAAAAACACTACTCCTGCAACCATTCCATCCGTTTGAGTTGCTGATACAGCTTCTCTGCTTGCCCAAAACTCAACGTTTGCTGGCCATCACTGAAAGCTTTTTCCGGTTCGTGATGAACCTCCATGATAATACCATCTGCTCCTGCAACGGCTGAGGCTAGCGCTATTTTATCAACAAAACGGCGAACACCGATGCCGTGGCTAGGGTCGGCAATCACTGGCAAGTGGGTCTTCTCTTTGAGCATTACCAGTGCATTGATATCGAAAGTATTGCGATAAGCTGTCTCATATGAACGAATACCCCGTTCACAGAGCATGATTCGTTCGTTGCCGTTACTGAAGATGTACTCTGCCGAGGCCAATAACTCGTCGATGGTGCCAGAAATACCTCGCTTTAGCAACACCGGGCGATCTACTTCACCCAAAGCATCTAACAAGTTGAAATTCTGACTATTACGAGCTCCCACTTGAAATACATCTACATAGTCATACATCTCTTCAATTTGGTCCACCATCATCACTTCTGTAATGATTTTGATACCTGCCTCTCTGGTCTGCTCGTGCCACATTTTCAGGCCTTCAATACCCAAGCCTCGGAAGCTATAAGGAGAGGAACGAGGCTTGTACACCCCACCTCGCATAATACGGATGCCATTCTTTTTCATATGCGCTATCGTGAGCGCTACCTGCTCCTCCGACTCTATACTACAAGGGCCAACCATCATCGCAGGTGAGCCCTCCCCTATCCGAATACCGTCACCCAAATCAATAACGGTATTGTCTATGCGCCATTTTTTGGAGACCAGTTTGTAGGCATCACTCACGCGGTGAATGTCTTTGATCCCGGGTAAAGTGCCAATAGATCGGATGTCAAATTTTGTCTTCCCTACTCCTACCAAATAGTTGGCGTATTGGGTTTTCACCGGATTTAAGGAGTACTTGATTCTGGTCAGCTCTTTTTCCAGCCGAGCCAGTTGTTCTTGATTGATTTGGGGTTCTAATTGAATGATCATAATTTCTTTGTTTTATTAGCCTCTTACCATGGCTACAAATTGATTCGTTGTTGTTGTCACATCATCACCCGCAGCGAGTGCTTTGATGTAGGCACTTCCTATAATGGCACCAGCAGCGTACTTGCAAGCCGTAGCATAAGTCTCATGATCCGAAATACCAAAACCAATCAGTCGAGGGTTGTGCAAATCCATCGCTGCTATCCGTTCGAAGTAGGTGATTTGCTGATCTGAAATACCACTTTTAGCTCCCGTAATCGCTGCACTCGACACCATGTAGATAAACCCATCACTCAATTCATCTACTTTCTTTATGCGGTCATCCGTCGTTTGCGGCGTGATCAAAAAGCTCATACTGAGCCCTGCCGTTTCTATCTTCTTTTGGTAATGCTGCTCATATTCATAAAGCGGCAAATCCGGTAAAATAAGGCCATCTATCTCCGCCTTCAGGCAATCTGCCAGAAAACGATCAAATCCATACTGCAATACCTGGTTGAAATAGCCCATCAATACCAAGGGTATATCAACAGATTGCCTTGCTGCCCGGAGCTGCTCGAATAAAAGCGGCATGGTCAAACCATTGCGCAGCGCCTGGGTGCCACTTTCCTGAATAGTAGGCCCATCTGCCAAGGGATCACTGTAAGGCATACCTACTTCTATCAAGTCTACCCCAGCGGCTGCCAAAGCCTTGATGATGGTCACCGTGTCTTCTTTCTGAGGGTATCCTGCCGTAAAATAGATGTTCAGGATATGCTCCTGCTTATTTTGAAAAAGTTGTTTTATGCGATTCATTTTTTGTTGTTTTTGCTCATCCCGAATTCTCGGGACTCGCGGGGTACTCCTCCCGAAGCCTCGGGATTCGTGGAGGTGCTCTCCCGACAAAAGGTCGGGATCGTGGTTTTTTCTACCACCTAGTAGCATCAAGCTCGTAAGCGCAGCGAACACAACCGTGAGTCCCGAGGCTTCGGTATGAGCACTCCGCGAGTGCAGCGAGCACCTATCTATCCAAATATTTCATATAAGTATCCAAATCTTTATCCCCTCGTCCGGAAAGACAAATGACTAAGACGTCGTCGGCGTTGTACTTCATCTTGTCTAAAGCGGAGAAGGCGTGGGCGGTTTCCAAGGCGGGGATAATCCCTTCTGTTCGGCTGACATCTAAGGCTGCTTTGAGTGCTTCTTCGTCGGTTACATGGATCGCTTCGGCACGGCCTGTTTTGATCAGGTGGGCATGCATAGGGCCGATACCTGGATAATCCAGTCCGGCAGAGATGCTGTAGGGTTCGATAATCTGACCATCTTCTGTTTGCATCAGCAGCGTGCGGCTGCCGTGGATCACGCCTTCTGTTCCCAGAACGCTGGTGGCAGCAGATTCTCCCGAGTCAATTCCAAGACCAGCAGCTTCAACGGCAATCAGGCGTACCCGTTCGTCATTGAGGTAGTGATAGAAGGCTCCAGCAGCATTACTCCCTCCTCCTACACAGGCAATCACTGCATCGGGATAATCTCTTCCGGTATGTTCCTCCAACTGGTAGCGCATCTCTTCCGAAATCACCGACTGAAAACGGGCGACCATATCCGGATAAGGATGGGGCCCCACCACCGAGCCAATGATGTAATGCGTATCGGTAGGATTGTTGATCCAATCGCGGATGGCCTCATTGGTAGCGTCTTTGAGGGTGCGGCTGCCACTCATGGCAGGGCGAACTTCAGCACCTAGCATCCTCATTCTGGCTACGTTGGGAGCTTGTCGGGCAATGTCTACTTCGCCCATGTAGACGATGCACTCTACGCCCATCAGTGCACATACTGTTGCGGTAGCTACACCGTGCTGGCCAGCACCCGTTTCGGCGATAATGCGCTTTTTGCCCAAACGTTGGGCCAGCAGAATCTGCCCAATAGTATTGTTGATTTTGTGGGCCCCTGTGTGATTGAGGTCTTCACGTTTCAGGTAGATGGTCACTCCGTAGCGCTCACTCAGTCGCTTTGCGAGGTAAAGCGGTGTGGGCCGCCCGACGTAATCGCGCAGCAAATGCTGGAAATCCCTTTGGAATTTTTCTTCCTGCATCATGCTCAAGTAAGTTTGGCGCAATTCTTCCACGTTGGGGTAAAGCATTTCCGGGATGTAGGCTCCGCCAAAATCACCATAATACCCATGCTCGTCTACTGCTATTGTTTTCATTGTTTCTTTTTTGTCTATTTAAACTCTCCTAAAAATTTCTCCAATTGATCGACATCTTTCAGGCCAGGTGCTAATTCAAATTTGCTATTCAAATCAATTCCCACCATTGCGGCATGATGGACTGCTTTTATCGATTCGGCATCCTCCGGGCCAATGCCCCCACTTAGTAGAAAAGGCGTCTTTCCGGTATACCGGCTAAGGATATCCCAATCAAACTTGTGACCAGTGCCTCCATATTCCTGTCCTTTGGTATCAAATAAGAAGTAGTCACAAAAGGGTTCATAGTCTACCGTAATACCAAAATCAAAAGCTCGACTGACGCGAAATGCACGGATGATGCCTGCCTTACGGATGCTGCTATCTCGCCAGAGTTCTTGTAGCGTAGCGCAGTAAACCGCACTTTCGCCACCATGCAATTGCACATAATCGAGTTCGTATTCGTGCACTGCTTCCAGGAGTTCGTTAAATTGTGCATTCACAAAAACGCCCACGCGTTTGGGTCGCTGTTCCGTTTGGGCCTCCGCTTGGAGAAAAGCTTTCAGGTTCGCTTGCTCGCCGATAAAGCGAGGAGATTTGGGATAAAAAATCAATCCGATCCAATCTACCTCTAAGGCACTGACGGCCCTAATGTTATCCGGTTCGCGTAAGCCACAAGTTTTAACAATCATCTTCTTTGATTAAATGGAGGCTTGGAACCTCACTAAAAACACAAAATTTAAGCAATAGCTCCGTCCAGTAATGCTTCCAGTCGTTGGATGCGCTGAATAAATGCTCGGCAATCCTCACCTGGATTTTCCTCCCGCATGAAGTGTTCTCCAATGAGGAAGCCCTGGAAACCTGCTCTGCGCAATTCTACTATCGCCTGGGCATCGTTCAAACCACTTTCCGAGATCTTCACCATCTCGGTGGGAAGCAGCGGGAAGAGTTCCAAAGAATGCGAGATACTCACTTCAAAGGTTTGTAGATTTCGGTTATTGACACCTACAATATTGGCCAACGGGCTCAGCTTATCCAGCTCCTGTGGGCCGTGCAATTCCACCAACACTTCAAGCCCCAGATTTTGAGCAAAACTCGCCAGCCGGTGGAGTTCTTCTTTTTCCAGACAGGCTGCAATCAACAAAATGGCATCGGCACCAATACTGCGTGCTTCCACAATCTGGTATTCATCAATGATAAAATCCTTGCGCAGGATGGGGCAATAGTTGAATTTACGGGCTTCCGTCAGATCAGCGTTTTTGCCTCCGAAGAAGTGCTCATCCGTCAGGATCGACAAAGCCGATGCGCCGGCTTGCATGTAGCCGATACTGACCTCTTCTACTTTTGCGTATAAGTTGATCGCGCCCTTGGAGGGGCTGCGGCGTTTGAATTCAGCGATGATTCCCTGCTTGTCTTCTCTTTGCAGGTATTTGCTCAGGCTCACCGTTGGGGTCTGAAAGTAAATGCTGTCTTCCAGTAATTTCACGGGAAAGCGTTCTTTGCGTTCTTTTACTTCCTCCCTTTTGTGGGCGATTATTTTGTCAAGGATATTCATAATTTAGTATTGCGCAGAAAATAAAATGCGATTTTTTCGGGGTTTCCCAAATAGCTAACACACTTGAAGTGAAGCGTTTAGTTAACTATTTGGGAAACAACCACGTAGTAGACGCGAAGCGAAATCGCATTTTATTTTCGTGCTGTTCTTTAATTGATTGAAGTTATCTTATAAAGCTTGGCCAGGGCACTCCCGGTTTCAATGCTCTCCCTAGCTTCCTGGACACAGTCGAGCAAGGATTTTTCCGGGCAGAGCGTATGAATAGCTAAACCTGCGTTGGCACAAACGACGGCCTTTTGCGCTGGGGTAGCCTGATCGTTGAGCACATCCAGAAAAATAGACTTTGCTTCCGCTGCTGTTTCACCGCCGTACAAGGCTTGAGGCTTGATGTAATACATTCCGAAATCATCGGGCGTAAGCAGTTGCTCACCACGAGAACTGTGCACTTTTGCCAATCCCGTAAGGCTGATTTCATCGTAGCCATCCAAAGCAAATACGATAGCATACGCCCTTCCGGACGCCTGCATGATGTAATGATACAAACGGGAAAGCTCCTGCGAGAAAGTGCCGTACAACTGGTGGCTTGGCTGTACGGGGTTTACCAATGGGCCCAGCATATTGAAGAAGGTCTTCATACCCAGTTGTTTCCTAACGGGTACCACCGCTTTCAGCGCTGGATGAAACAGCGGCGCGTGCAAGAAGCAGATATTAGCTTGGTCCAACTGCCGGAGCAAGACGTCAGGATTATTGGTAAATTCGTACCCCAGTTCCATCAGCACATTAGAGGAACCCACTGCCGAGGACACACCGTAGCTCCCGTGCTTCGTCACCTTGTAGCCAGCACCAGCTACTACCAAACAGGAACAGGTGGAGATATTGAAAGTGTTTTTACCATCGCCGCCGGTACCAACGATATCTATGGTCGTTTGGCCCTCTACATCCAGCGGCACCGCCAATTCCAAGAGGGCATCCTGAAAGCCTTGTAGTTCAGCCATTCCGATGCTCCGCATTTGAAAAACGGTCACAAAGCTGGCTACTTGTACGTCATTGTATTCCTCGCGGGCAATGCCCAGCAATAGCTGCCGAGCTTCCTCGCGGGTCAGTTGCTCGTGGGTGAAAAGTTTTTCTAAGGTCTTTCTCATAGCGCGACGGCACGTTTTTCTTTAACAAAGGCAAAGAAGTTTTCCAGCATCTGGTGGCCCTGGGGCGTCATGATGCTTTCGGGGTGAAACTGGACACCAAAGAGTGGATACTCCCGATGGCGGATGGCCATGATTTCGCCCGTCTTGTCGACTGCCGTCAGTAGAAATTCTTTAGGCAGCGTATCCTTTTTGATGACCCAGCTGTGGTAACGCCCCGCGCGGAATTCATTGGGAATATTTCTAAACAAGACGGAATCTTCTGCCGTCTGTAGCATATTGGTTTCAATACCATGGTAAACTTCAGCCAGGTTTTCCAGGCTGCCACCAAAAGCTTCTCCTATCGCCTGGTGGCCCAGACAAACGCCGAGGATGAATTTCTCGCCCGCATAACGCTTGATCAGTTGGGGCATAATGCCGGCCTCTTCCGGTAGGCCTGGCCCGGGAGAAAGGATGATCACATCGTAAGCCGCCACTTCCTCCACGGTGATGGCATCGTTGCGGATGACGTCTACTTTTTGCTCCAATATCTCCTGTACATATTGTACCAGGTTGTAGGTAAAGGAGTCGTAATTATCAAGGACTAAAACTTTCATTTTTATATTTTTATAATTTGGTCGCTTCTTCCAACGCACGCTTCAAAGCGCCCAATTTATTATTGACTTCTTGTAATTCTTTTTCTTCATCACTGGCCACTACGATGCCCGCTCCGGCCTGGTAAAACAGCTTATTGTTTTGGCTCATGAAGGAGCGGATAACGATGGCCTGGTTCATTTCGCCATTGAAATCCACATATCCTAAGGCACCGCCATAGAAGGAGCGATTTTGGTTTTCGTAACGATTGATCAGTTCAATGGCCTTGTACTTGGGTGCCCCCGAGAGCGTCCCCGCCGGGAAAGTATCCCCAAAAATCTGGATGGGGTTGCTATCCGGGCCCAACTCGCCCGTGACGGTAGACACCAGGTGAATAACGTGGCTGTAATAGTGAATGTCTTTCAATTCCCGCACCTGCACATCGTGGGCATGACGCCCCAGATCGTTCCTGGCCAAATCCACCAGCATGATGTGTTCGGCATTTTCCTTGGGGTCTTTACGAAGATCCTCCGCCGCTTGTGCGTCTGTTTCCATATTGCCCGTGCGGCGGTAGGTGCCTGCTATAGGATTGACCCTGGCCTGCCCGTGGCGGATAACCATCTGTGCCTCCGGCGAAGAACCAAAAATGCGATAGTCGCCATAATCGAAATAGAAAAGATAGGGAGAGGGGTTGACGGAACGGAGAACGCGGTAGACCTGAAATTCGTCGCCCTGAAAAGCTTGCTGAAACTGGCGACTAAAAACAATTTGGAAGACATCACCGCGCTGGCAGTGGTGCTTGCCGATGCGTACCAGCTCTTTGAATTCATCGTTGGTCAGGTTGCTGGTTTCCTCCCCCTGGAGTGCGAATGGATGTACGCGGAAGCGGTGGCTTTGGATGCGCGTCTGTAGCTCATCCAGGCGGCTTTCTTCACCTGGCAATCGGTTTTCCAACAAGTACAATTCATCCTTGTAATGATTGATGGCCAGGATGAAGCGGTAGAGGTGGTAGCGCAGGTCGGGCAGGTCAAATTTGCGCTTCTCGGCAGGAAAATCCAGGGTATCAAAATACTGTACTCCATCAAATCCGGTGTGCCCAAAGAGCCCATTGAAGCCGCGGAATGGTGCATCTCCCTGTGGCTCAAAGTGGCTGAGGAAAGCTTTGAATTCTCCTGCCACGGTTTGGGTGCCAGTCAAAGGGCGCGTTTCGGTTTCCTCGCCGGGAAACTGGGTTTTTATCCTCCCCGCCTGCACCTGAAAGCTGGCCAGGGTATCAAGGCCGATAAAGCTGAAGCATTCTTCTTTATTGCTGATATCATTGCTTTCCAGCAAAACGGGATCCGTATAATGATCTCGCAACCGGAGATACAAGGAAACGGGCGTAAGCGTATCCGAAAGCATTTTGCGGACACTCACCTTTAAGGCTATTTTTGTGATTGTGGACATATTGATCTTGAGGTTGGATAAAATAAAAATCGGCTTGCCGAGTGAACGACAAGCCGATTTTCAGTGTGTAAACAATACACGAGCAGCCTATTCACTCTGGTCAGAATGTTTAGAATGCCACCACCAATTGTTTTGCTTACACAGATTCATTGTAAATAATTATGCCGCCAAATATAAGGGAGGAAAATTGACTTATGCAAGGATGAGGGGGGTTTTCTTGAAAATAATCATTTTTGTGACCCTACACATGCAAAATCCGCCAAGTCATCTCCTTGAGTAGCTCCCCCTCCGGCTTGCCCGTAGCGTTGTAGCCCACACCTTTACTTTTGAGGTCAAACTCGCGGAGGATGTGGATGACTTCTTGTGCTTTGCTGAGCGGGTAATGGCGGGCCGCACTGCGGTATTCGCGTAAGAAAAAGCTCGAACGAAGGCCCATGGTAGCCAGGATTTCCGGCTCGGATGAGCGGGCTACCGAGTGAAAGAGGTAGATCTTGCTGTAATAATTGTACAAACTGCCAATGATGACCTGAATGGGGTTCTTTTTGGGGTTAGCGATAAAGTATTGGACCATCCGATTGGCTTTGAGGACATCTCTTTCACCAAGTGCTTTTTGAAATTCAAAGACATTGTAATCCTTGCTGATGCCGATGTGTTGCTCAATAAGCTGTTGGGTAACTTCCGAACCGGTAGGAATATTGAGGGCCAGTTTGTCGAGTTCATTAACGACTTTAGAGAGATCACTTCCCAGGTACTCGGCCAACAATTCCGACGCGGCGGGGCCCGCTTTCAATTGCTTGCTACGGAGGTAATCGGCTATCCAGTCGGGCACCTGGTTGTCGTAGAGGGGTTTGGCTTCAAAAACCTCACCTTTGGCTTTTACTGCTTTGCCAAACTTGGAGTTGAAATTGTATTTCTTGTGCTTATGGCAAATCACGAGCACGGTGGTTGGGCTAGGTTTTTCTACGTAAGTAAGGAGCTCTTTGAGCGTTTTCATCTCCTTGGCTTCCTTGATCACCACCAGCTGGCGCTCAGCCATCATCGGAAAGCGGCGGGCAGCATCTACTACTTGCAAGTGATCGGCTTCCTTGCCGTAAAGAATGGTTTGGTTGAAGGCGCGTTCATGCTCAGCCAACGCATGTTCTTCAATGGTATCGGCGATCAGGTCAATAAAGTAGCTCTCCTCGCCATGCAGGAAATACACCGGAGCAAATTGCTTCTTTTTGACGTCGTTCAAGATTTTCTGATAGCTCATGCTTGTTTTATCAGCGTGTTTAATTACTGGGTATAGCATCTATTTCAGGAATTCAAAGTCCCTATACCAAGTACCTGATACTGTGAAATTTGCCTTGCCCCCCCATGCTTTTCGGTAACACAAGAAGGAAAATTTCACATCATTCAATTTCTTCAAAAAAGCCCGTCTTCAGGTTTTTGCGCACCTTGTCCCAATTAAAGTACCGGCCGTTCATTACCACATAAATCCCTGGTGGCAACATTTGGGCGAAAGCCAAAGCACTTCCCAAGTTAAAAAAACCATCGCTGGAAGTACCAAAAGCGTAGGGAATCATAGCTCCCGTCAGCACAATGGTCTTGTCCTCAACTCCCTCGTGCGCCAGGTAGGAGGCCGTTGCCACCATCTTGTCCGTACCGTGCGTAATGAGGATGTTATTGCTCTTGGAACGGCGGCAATTGTGTAAAATGATACTGCGGTCATCGTCGGTCATTTCCAGACTATCAACCATCATCAGGGTTTTCAAATCGATGTCAAGGGTACAACGGCCGCGTTCAAACATACTTTTCAGATGGGTATCCTTGAAAAACAACTCCCCGGTAATCATATTGTACTCTTTGTCAAAAGTACCACCGGTCACAAAAATTTGGATCATTGGCTTGTTGGTTAGTTGGTTAGATGGCTGTGGAGACGCGATTCATTGCGTCTGTACTTTCTCTGATGGTTTGATGGTTGGTAGCGAAGGTAGTTTTTGTGGCTAAGAAATGAAACTAATCCCTCTTTTATCACTTTTTTCTACTTCACTTTAAAAACCTGGTCGGATATTCCCTGGTTGAGTTGCAAGCTCGTCACCTTGAAAAGTAAAGGCTCTTCAAAAAAATCCGTCATAATGATTTGATGAGGAAATTTGATCCCATCTACTGCGCGGTACTCCCTGTAGTCGGTCACCAGTCCTTCTTCTTCACGCTCTCCTGTGGAACGAAGGAGAAAACCACTGCGGGCATCAAAATAATGGTTAGATTTTCTTCCTGTCGGGTTGGTCACTTCAACTATATAGACGTTTTGCTCATTCAACACCGCCGAGCCCGTCAGCTTCAGCGACCAGCCCTCCTCGTGGTATTTTAGTTGAGGGAAAATCGTTGACAAAGAACGACACATTTCCAGGTCCTCTTCTGTTATTTCTTTGGCGATGTTTGTTCGAATAATGAGCGCATTGTTTCCATCAAAAACAACCTTAGCAAGCTCCAATTCGTCGATGCGAAATTGCCCAAAAAACTTTTCATCGTTTTTCTTGGTACGCGTCATCACCATGGTTGTTCCCTGGATTTTAGCTCCTGCCTCCAGGTGAAAATCCTTGATTTCATTCAGCCGTTCGCGACCGCCAATAGCTGCCAGATATTTTTCTATCACCGCTTCCGCTGTAATGTCTTCGGTAGCAAGCTCCAAGCCCATGGCTTCGATCTCCTTGCCTTCCCTGGTGTAATAATGAACTTTACCATCTCCAGCAAAATGCGCTAGAGAAGGCGCGATAGCCTGATCTCCTGCTACTACGATATGCGCACGCCCGGGCAAAAGGTATTCGCGAGCGACCTCCAATATGTCTCCAGCAGTTATCTCATTGATGCGCTGAGGATCATTATCGTAATAATTGCGAGGCAGTTTGAAACGAAGGATAGAAAGTGCTTCATTGGCTTTTCTATTGGAAAAAGACAAGAAATTAGGAAACCTAAAATCCTTCGCAAGCAAGTTAGCCTTCGCGGTCGCCAAGTCTGTTGGAGCCACGAGTTCCTTTCTCAAAAGCCCCAATGCGCCTAAGATATCCCCGATTACTTCTTCCGCCATTGCTGGAGGAAAATCATCGGCATGGATACGAAAGAGACCGATGTGTGGATTTGCCGAGAAGACCAGCTTCTCACTATTTTTATTCCAGGAAGCCTGATTCAAATGTATTGCTAGCAGCTCCTTGAGCAAGGCTACTTTTAGCTCATCATCAGTACCTGGTCGTAAAGGAATAGTGTAGCCAAAATCAAGGCTAAGGTCTGAAGCTCCAGGTACATGTACGAAACTTAGCCGGGTACTGAGCGGCAGTGGAGCAGGATTATAAAATGCAGAAAACATGGCACCTTGAACCTGCCAGTTCCCAAAGTATTTTTCCACCAGAAAACGTACTTCTTTAACCTGAATGTTACCCGTCACCACCAGATAAGAAACGACGGGGCGATAATATTTTTTATAAAACTGCTGGCAGGTTTCCGACGAGATTTTTGCTAGACTTTCCAGCGTCGTTCTTTCTCCGTACGGATGATCTGCGCCAAAACTCAGCTGGTTGGACAGTAAGGTAGATTGGGCAAATACCGAATTTTCAGCTTCCGCTATGCTGCGCTGTAATGCTGCCTTTGGCTGTACCAGTTCATCTGCTGGAAAGGTGGCTTGTTGGACCAATTCGGCGAGGAGTGCTAATACAGTTTCCCGCTCTTTCAGGGGTGCCTCAATTTTCAATTGTCGTGGCACGGTCGCATCAAGCGTACAATTTGCGGAACGTAGTAGCGCATCGATCTCTGCCTTGGAATGTGACTTGGTCCCTGCGCTTAAGTTTTGATTCACCAAGGTCCCCACCCCCTTTTGCTCTCCTTCGAGTACCAGGGGATAGTCAACCAGTAAATCGGCTGTAAAATACTGGCTCGCAGTATCTTTTATCACGATAACCCGCAGGCCATTCTCCAACTTAAAATCGATAAAATCAACCCCGGTAAGTGGCTGCTTTTGCGACCATGTCATTTGCGCCAAGCAACTAAAGAAGAAAAATAAACCCACTAACCTGAGCGAGGGGTGAGTTATTCCACATTTAAGTCGCATAGACAAAGATTTTTAGCGTGTAGCCGCCAGTAGGTACAAGATGGCCATACGTACCGCTACCCCATTCTCTACCTGTTGCAGGATGATGCTATGGTCTGAATCCGCTACCTCGCTGGTAATTTCAACACCGCGGTTGATCGGGCCGGGGTGCATTATAACAATAGGGTGATCCAACTCATCCAACAACGCTTTGGTGACTCCGAAATGCTGGGCGTATTCCCGTAAGGAAGGAAAAAATTTCAGCTCCTGCCGCTCCAGCTGAATACGCAGAATATTAGCCACATCGCACCAATGTAAGGTATCACGAATATCGTAAGAGACTTCTACGCCCAGGTCTTTGATGTATTTTGGAATCAGGGTGGGTGGGCCACAGACCCGTACTTTGGCACCAATTTTCAGCAAACAAAAGATATTACTCAAGGCTACCCTGGAATGCAAGATATCTCCAATGATAGCGATCTTTTTCCCGGCCAGATCACCCAATTTTTCCCGCATGGAGAACGCATCCAACAAGGCTTGGGTAGGATGTTCATGCGTACCATCGCCCGCATTGATGATGTTGGCGTTGATGTGTTGAGCAAGGAAATGGTGTGCCCCCGGAGCAGGATGGCGCATGACGACCATGTCGACTTTCATCGACAGGATGTTGTTGACGGTATCCAGTAGTGTCTCCCCTTTTTTTACGGAGGAGGACGAAGCTGAGAAATTTACAACATCTGCCGAAAGGCGCTTTTCTGCTAGTTCAAACGAAATACGCGTACGGGTAGAGTTCTCGAAAAAGAGGTTAGCCACGGTGATATCCCGCAGGCTCGGCACCTTTTTTATCGGGCGATTGATGACTTCTTTGAACTCTTCTGCCGTTTGGAAGATAAGCTCTATATCTGCTGCCGTGAGGTATTTGATGCCCAGTACGTGCCGGGTGCTCAATTGCTGAATCGTAGCCATTTAGTCCTCTGCCGGTTTTTGTGGAAAAAGTACAATTTGGTCTAGTCCTTGGTGCTTTTGGTATTCTACACTGACGTAAGCATCGTCGAGGGCGTCTACCCGCATACCGACGAAATCAGGCTGAATAGGCAGGTGCCGATTAAACTGACGATCAACCATGGCAAGCAAGGTTACCGAACGGGGGCGTCCGAAATGGTTGAGTGCGGTGAGCGCTGCCTGAATGGTACGACCGGTATACAAAACATCATCAATCAACACCACCTCTTTGTCTTCTACCAGGAAAGGCATTTCCGTGGGATTGGCTTTCAGTGGCTTTTCGCGGGTACGGAAATCATCTCGGTAGAAGGTAATGTCCAGTTTACCAAATTTGAGGTCATCAATGCCCAGCAGTCGGAGTTCTTCGATGATTACTTCACCGAGCCAAACACCACGGTGTTGCACCCCTACCAAACAGGCACTGGAGAAGTCATCATAGCGTTCGATCAGCTGATGACACAAGCGACGAATGGTGAGCCCAAAGCGTTCGCTATCCATTATTACACGACTATTATCCATGTGGGGCAAAGGTAAGTGTATATTGGGAAATTCAATAGTTCTGCACAAAGAGAAATTACTACCTTTGTTTAATGGATAATAGTAAACGCAGCACCATCCAGCGGTTACCCGCAGCTTTTCGTCCGCTAGCTTTTGTGCTCGTAGCTGTCGTTATCAGTTTTTTGTTCCCTGCCGACTTGCGTTTCAAGTACCAATATGAAAAACAGCAAACCTGGCGCTATGAAGACCTAGAGGCTCCTTTTGATTTCGCCATCCGCAAGACCGACGATGAGTTGGAGGCAGAGCGCAAAGACGTTGTCCAGCATTCTGCCCCCGTTTTTGTGCTGGATGCGACGATTGCACGAGAAAGAAAAACGGCTTTTTCCGACCAGTTTCAACAACAACTGGAGCAAGCAAAAAAAAGCGAACAGTTCCGGGACGTTCCTCGCCAGCCGCAAAAATACCTCAACTATGGGCTGGCATTTTTGGATCGTATCTTCCAACGCGGGATCATCAAACTAGACGGTAATCAGCTTGATATTGCCGAAGACCAGATCATTACCGTACTAAGGGGAAACACCTACCAGAACCAGACGCTGGAGAATTTACTTGACCTCCAAGACGCTACCGAACTCATTACGGACTCTCTACCCTACAGCGGCTTGTCGGAGCCAGAATTTTTACTTCCCCTCCTACAAGAGCAGCTTCAGGCCAATCTTTTTTTTAGTCGTGATCGTACCCAACAGATGCTTGATGATGCCCTGGGAAAAATTGTCACCTCCAGAGGATTGGTGCAAAAGGGCGAAGTAATCATTACTAAAAACAGCATCATCACGGAAGACCTTTACCAAACCTTGTACTCTTTCGAGCAGGAATACCAGGATCAGGTCATTTCCAAACGCTCGATTTCCAACATCTTTTTCGGGTACCTTCTTCTCACTATGCTGGTTTTGGTTTTGTTGGCGCTTTATCTTCGCAAGTTTTCTCCGTTGGTGTACAATCGCCTACCCAAGTTGATTTTCATCCTGGTCTGGCTCATCATTTTCAGTTACCTCGTTTACCTGATTGAAAATACGGAAGGGCTGAACAGTTACCTGATTCCCTTTTGCATTGTTCCAATTGTAGTGAAGACCTTTTACAACGAGAGGCTGGCGCTCTTTACGCATATCATTGTGGTATTGCTCACGGGTTTTCTTTTCTCTTTGGGCTTCGAATTTGTTTTCCTTCAGCTATTGGTGGGCATGGTGGTTGTCCTGAGCAATATCAATACCCGTGACTGGTCAGGCTTCTTTTTCGCCATTTTTTACATTTTTGTTACCTACGCTATTGGCTACCTCGGCTTAGCACTTATTCGAGAAAACAGCCTTAGCGTTATCGACTGGTCGATTTATACCTGGCTATTTCTCAATGCTTTTTTGACGCTCCTTTCTTATCCATTGATCCCTTTATTGGAACGCATCTTCGGTTTTGTGTCCCCTATTACTTTAGTAGAACTGATGGACATGAACCAACCGCTCCTGCGCGATCTTGCCCTCAAAGCACCTGGCACCTTGCAACACTCACTCCAGGTAGGCAACCTTGCGGAAACTGCGGCACGCCGCATCGGAGCCGACCCATTATTGGTAAAAGTCGCTGCACTTTATCATGATATTGGGAAAATCAAAAATCCTACCTTCTTTATTGAAAACCAATCGGGCCGTAATCCTCACGAAGACAAAACACCGCTGGAAAGCGCCGAAATCATCATCGACCACGTCATTGAGGGTGTGAGAATGGCTAAAAAAGCAGGGCTTCCTCCCCTATTGATCGATTTTATTCGCACCCATCACGGGGATACCCGTACAGAATATTTCTATCGTAAACACCTGGACGAGGAAGAGGAAGAAAATGGCCCGAACGAAGAGCCTCAATTTCACTACCCAGGGCCACGCCCACGCAGCAAAGAAGAGGCGATCTTGATGATTGCCGACTCAATAGAAGCCGCGTGTAAAAGCCTTAAAGATCCCTCTAAGGACGAACTTTATAACCTGATCGATAAAATCATCGAGGGCAAATTAAAAACCGGTCAGCTCAAAGATGCCGTACTCAGTTTTCGAGAACTGGAACAATGCCGCCTGGTTTTCCAACAGATTATGAAGAGTGTTTACCATGTGAGGGTGGCTTATCCGGAGGAAGAGGAGGAGTAGGAAAAGTCGGAAGTCGGAAGTACACCAGGACACACGCAACCCTTTCAGAAATAGTCCTGAAAGGACGACATATACTGGCGTGGGACGCAAGTCCTACGCTCTAATAAAGTCGGAAGTCGGAAAGCGGAAGTAAACACTATAACCAATATATTTCCTGATTTAATGCTATTGCACTTTCCAATAAGGAAATAAATTGATCCAATCGGTGATGAAATTTTTCCTCCTCCCTAGTCTTTAAATCTTCAATTTCTTCTATTGCTTTCTTTTTGTCATACTCGCTAGAGACATATTCATCGTGACTTGGTAGAAACAAATCCAGATTCGGATATTTATGCTCATACTTCTTCTTTAAGTAGGATTTCCATCCGATAACAGATTGCGACATTGAAAATTCAAGAGCAATCATGTCGTGCTCACAAAATTTCCACAAATCATAGCTTTTTTCTAATGCTGTATCTGATGAATAATCAGGTTTTATATCGAGGATTCCATTTCTGACATGCAATTTCGCAATAAATGGCGGCGTATTTATTTGCTTATTTTTGAGACAATTACAAGGAACGTATACAGCGAAACTCACTGCTTGTCTAATTTTCTCAGGCAGTTTTTCTCTCTAGTAATTTCCACCAAACTTCCTACACACAATCACCCTCCCCTCCTTATAAGGGCAATTCCGGCAATCGTTGCCACAGCAATAGCCACGTTGTTGGAGGAAATAGGCCGTCAGGACCATTAATCCGTTTTCCAGATAATAATCACGGCCTTCTACCAATGAGGACATAAGGGGGATGCTTAAGCCAGCAATGCTGGATACTGCTGACGAAACCAGGCGTAAGCACCAAAGATCACACCGCAGTAAAACAGGTCACCAGCTACCGTACTCCAGAAAAAAGGAATACCTGCAACAATCGCCGCTACAAAACCCGTAAAATCTTTGGTGTACAAAGGAGAAACCTGCCAAGAGGCGGCATTGGTTAAAAGGAAGAAAACAATTGAGGCGGTAAGGCTAGCCGTTATCACATTCCCGGTGTTTACCCGGTCTCTCAACCACCAACCGATACCCAGGATCATGGCAAAAGCGACATAGACAAAAGGACTGATTTTCCAAACAAAGCTTTCGTAGAAATCAGCATATACGATGTTGTTGATAAACAGGTCGCTTAGGTAAAGCGCAACGATAGGAACCAACAACGCCTGCCACTTATCTTTCAGTTGCGAAGCACCGAATAATGCTACTGCTCCCAAGGCTGTAAAGTTTGGATAATGAGGAATGATCCGGCTCAAAACAGCGAAAAGGATCAATACAGTGGCCAGAATTAAACTTTTGGAGGGCTGATTATTCATAATACTAAGCATACAAAATGGTTCGGGGCAAAGATACTGGATTCTATGACAATTTTTGTGCTTGAAGTCCATCGAAAACAAAAATAAGCCCTCTAGACGGGTCGCTCGGGATGTTCGTTTAAGCCCAGTGATTAAAATCGCCACAGAAAAGCACACCTCAAAGCGAGCATGAAAAATGAGGTGATCCAATTTGTTTTAGCTGGATTACTTAAAGTCTTCCTGTAAAAATACTAAAATGAAAAGTTTACCTTTGCCCTGGCTAAAGAATTTCTAAAAACGCATTCCGGCACATCGTGAATTCTATGAAAAATGTTTTTCTCTTACTCCTTGTTTACTGTCTGTTTACTGCTTGCAAGCCAGAAACGGCAACCAATACGCCACCTGTACAAACGGGCCCTAACCCCGACAATATATCCTTGATATCTCACCGCTATTTAGTTCAGGACCAACAGTTGCTGAATACCTTCCGAGTGAGGGCTAATAAGGCGGTAGACGTCTATATCAACGAAGGCAAAGACGTGGTGAAGATGGCGCAGACAGGCCAAATAAAAGGCGATGTAGTACTGCTGGAAGATCTCTACCATGCCCATCTGTTGAAGAAAGCAGGTGTTTTATCCCCTTATAATGCAGGTACTTTTGGCGATTTTGTTCCCTCTCGTTACGTCGATAACGAAGGTTACTGGGGAGGCGTAACACGTTGGACAATGAGCTTTGTTTACCGTGCAGACAAAGTCGACTTGATGCAAATGCGTAAGTACGGTGGCATCCTGGATCCTCGCTACAAAGGCCGTGTAGCGATGGCCCACCCCGACAGCAGCGGCCTCATCAGTATGGTCGCAAGCATGATTGCCGCTCATGGGGAAGAACCCGCACAAATTTATCTGGAAACACTCAAAAAGAACCTTTCCAGCGCCCCCAAAGGAGGTGATTGGGAGGCAATTTCCGCCGTCCTGCGTGGCGATGCTGATATTGCCCTGGTCAATGGTTCCAAGTTTCTCCGCTATCAACATTCTGGTAATCCTGAGATGTTTAAAGCCCTTTCGGAACTGGAGATGGAAATTCCTACCGACAATGAGGAGAACAATTATTACAACATCTCCACCATGAGTATTTTAAACAATGCTCCTTACCGCAATTATGCTATCAATCTTGTGGAATTCTTTACGATCGAAGAAAACCAGGGCATCTTTTCCGAAGCCTACTTTGAGTTTCCTGTTAACGTTTTTTCACCCTCTGGAGAATTATTGAACAATACTTTCAACCTACCCCAAGGGAAGATCACCTCAGAAATGACAGAAAATCAACTAGATAAGGCTGCTGATATGGTTCATCAGATTTTCCGCTAGTCACTTTTTCCTCGTCTGTCCTCTTTAGGACGTATTAAAAAGCATTTTTAAACGTTAAGGTAAAAAAGCAACACAATAAATATGGGCTTTATAAGACTACTCTACTCTTCTCTTTTTATTCTCCTTGGTTCTTCTCTACTCTTCGCACAGTCTAACTACTGGCAACAGGCCGTCAAGTATAACATGGACATAGACTTTGATGTTAGCAAACATCAATTCACTGGAGATCAGACCATTATCTACACCAACAATTCTCCGGATACTTTAACACGCGTTTTTTACCATCTTTACTTTAATGCTTTTCAGCCAGGCAGTATGATGGATACGCGCTCCCGAACCATTCGGGATGCAGATTCCAGGGTAGCTGACCGTATCAGTAGTCTTAAACCCAATGAAATTGGCTACCAGGAGGTAGCATCCCTCACCCAGGATGGCAGCCCTACTTCTTATGAAGTGGCAGGAACCATCCTCGAAGTAAATCTTCCCAAGCCTATTCTTCCGGGAGCTAGTACCGAATTGAAAATGAAATTCCGCGCTCAGGTTCCTCTGCAAATCCGGCGCTCGGGCCGCGACAATCGCGAAGGCATATCCTACTCTATGGCGCAGTGGTATCCTAAACTAGCGGAATACGATTACCAGGGCTGGCACGCCAATCCGTATGTAGCTCGCGAATTTCACGGTGTATGGGGTGACTTTGATGTCAACATTACCATTGATAAAGATTACCTCATTGGAGGTACTGGATATTTACAAAACAAGGAAGAAATAGGCGGCACTTATAATGACGGGAAACCGGGTACCGCAACAGGTAAAACACGCACCTACCGCTTTTCAGCTCCGATGGTGCATGATTTTATGTGGGCTGCCGACCCTGATTACAAGCACACTACCCTCACCCGCGCTGACGGAAATGTTCTCCACTTCTTCTACCAGGAAGGCGATGCGACCACCACCAACTGGGAGCTTCTTCCAGGCATTATGGACAAAGCTTTTGATTTTATCAATGCCAATTACGGTTACTATCCCTATAAAAAATATTCCTTTATTCAAGGAGGTGATGGAGGTATGGAATACCCTATGGGTACGCTGATCACCGGCGAGCGCAGCCTCAATAGCCTGGTGGGTGTTTCGGTGCACGAGTTGATGCACTCTTGGTACCAAATGGTATTGGCTACCAATGAAAGCCTTTACGCCTGGATGGACGAAGGATTTACCAGCTACGCCTCCGACGAGGTGATGAACTACCTGCGCCAGCAAGGCTTGATCCAGGGAGATGCCGTTGCTGATCCTCACTTGGGCGATGTCACGGGCTTCCTCAATTTTGTTCAATCAGGCATGGAAGAACCTTTGAGTATTCACGCCGATCACTTTTCTACCAATGCCGCTTATGGCGTAGGTTCTTACGTAAAAGGCTCCCTCTTTTTGTACCAATTACAGTACATTTTAGGTCAAGAAACTTTCAAAGCGGGTTTATTGCGTTACTTCAATACCTGGAAATTCAAGCATCCTAACCCTAATGACATGATCAGGGTCATGGAAAAAACATCAGGTTTAGAATTGGATTGGTTCAAGGAGTACTTTGTGTATACGACTCGCTTGCCTAATTATGGTGTGGAAAGTGTAGCCGAAGGAGACAAGAAAAAAACAACCGTTATTGCCTTGAAGAACTCAGGGACAATGCCTATGCCCGTAGATGTCACCGTGACGATGACCAATGGGGATAAGGCTTACTACACTATTCCACTCGGTATCATGCGTGGTGCTAAACAGGCAGAAGGCGGAAAAACCTATCAGGTTGCTCCCGATTGGCCGTGGACTAACCCAACTTACGAGCTGACCCTTGATACCCCTGTTAAGCAGATTCGTTCCGTTGAAATAGATGACAGCCGTAGAATGTTGGACACTGACCGGTCCGATAACATCTGGCAAGCAGATAGCAAGTAGATACACTGTTATCCCTTGCACCTCCCAAAAGCTAGTTAAGCGAAAAGAGGACCATGGTGGAATTGCCCAACCGGAATCCTCTTTTTCAAATTTCCTCAGCAACTATCGTACAAAGCCAAGGCATGAAGATTCTACTACTCTGCAAAAAATTCCCATATCCGCTCAAAGACGGAGAATCTATTGCGGTGCATACCCTTAGCAGTGCGCTCAGTGACTTAGGTTGCGAGGTTAGCTTGCTAGCGATGAATACCAGCAAACATTTTTATAAATCAAACACTTATCCTCCAGAAGCCAGCCATTTTAAGACCATAAGAACTGTTGCTGTTGATAATCAACTCAAGGCTAGTGCGGCTTTTTTCAATCTCTTTTCTGACGAATCCTATCATATCTCCCGCTTTGTATCTCCTGCTTTCGACCGAACCCTGGCGGAAATGTTGCAAGCTGAAAATTATGATATCGTTCAATTAGAAACCCTGTATCTCGCTCCGTATATTCCTACGATCAAAGCCAAATCTCAGGCTCTGATTAGTATGCGTGCACACAATGTAGAACACGAAATTTGGGAGCGTATCACCAGTCATACTACCAACGGTCTAAAACGGTGGTACCTTCGGCACCTGACCAAAAAATTGCGTCGTTTTGAGACCCAGGCCTTGCACCATTACGATATCCTGTTACCCATCACCGAAAGAGACCTGCGCTATTTCCGAAACCTTGGCAGTCAGACTCCAGCAGTCGTAACACCGATCGGCATTTCTGCGGAAAAATTCGTCCAGGCAGAACCTATTCATTATAAAACGCCTAGCATCTCTTTTATTGGAAGCCTCGACTGGATGCCCAACCTGGAAGGTTTGGAATGGTTTATTCAGCGCGTTTGGCCGATGATCCTCAAAGAATTTCCACAAATCGAACTTCATATAGCCGGAAGAAATACACCAAAATCACTGCTTCAATTAAAGAAAACCAACATTTTTGTCCACGGCGAAGTGCCTGATTCGGCTGCTTTTATCAATCAACACCCAATGATGATCGTACCCCTGCTCTCGGGCAGTGGTATGCGGGCAAAAATTCTTGAAGGCATGGCGCTGGGTAAGGCTGTCATTTCCACCAGCATTGGCCTGGAAGGAATCAGTGCTACCCACCGGGAAGACGTCTTGATCGCAAATACCCCCGATCAATATGTTGAGAATCTCCGTTATGCACTAGCTTCTGAACAACGCTTAAGCGAGATTGGCCAACAAGCCCAACGATTTGTGTGCGAAGCCTACGAAAGCCTCAACATCGCAAATCGAGTGATGGAGGCCTATACTAATCACCTGGTGGAGACCGTGTAATGCTTATGTCGCTGTTGCTACAATGGTTATTCTGGTCGAGCCTCTTCGCGCTCTTGTATACCTACCTGATTTATCCTGCTACTTTGTCTATCCTGGCAAAAGGGAAACAACTGGATACACAGCAGTACGACAACTCCGATCAATTCCCTCAGGTATCCGTACTGATGGCCGTTCACAACGAGGAGGCCGTCATCGAGGAAAAACTCAATAGCCTTATCGGGCAAGCTTATCCTGTGGGAAAAATTAATATTTTCATCGGCTCCGACAACTCTGGAGATCGTACCAATGAGATCATTAGCACATTTGCCAAACAACATCCACACCTGCATTTTTTTCCTTTTCCCAAACGCCAGGGAAAACCCGGTGTCATCAATCAATTGGCAGCAACAGCAATTTCTCATTTTCCAGCGTCGGCAGCTCATGTATTTGTTATTACCGATGCCAGTGTGATGATGAGCCCGGAAGTATGTGCTGCTTTGGTCAAACACTTTAAACATCCAGATTTGGCGATTGTCGATGCCCAAATGCTCCATACAGGCATTCAGGAGGTAGATATTTCTGGATCAGAGGACAGCTACATTTCCTGGGAAGGGCGCCTAAAGTATTATGAGGGAGTGCTGTGGAAAAAAATGATCGGTCCATTTGGTGGATGTTATGCACTACGGTCCGACTTTTTTGTGCCTGTTCCCGACAACTTTTTGGTCGATGACTTTTACATTACGTTGCAAGCTTTTCGGCGGGGAGGCCTTGCTATTAAAGAACCTGGAGCACTGTGCTATGAACCTGTTGGCCACGAGTTAAAGGAAGAATTTCGGCGCAAAGCCAGAATTTCGGCGGGTAACCTCCAAAACATGTTTTCCTTCGTTGATTTGTGGCTCCCTCCTTTCGGATTACCCAACTTTCCTTTCTTTTCTCACAAAATACTGCGGTGGCTTGGGCCAATATGGTTAATTTTGCTCTGGCTTACGGCGGGATTATTGTCTCACAACCAATTTTATGCCTTGCTGTTTGTACTAATAACCGCCCTGTATACACTTACACCACTCCTTGATGAAGGACTCAAAAAGTGGAACAAACATTGGGCATTATTGCGCAACGTTCGCTATTTCCTAACCATGAACCTGGCCTTATTGGCTGGATATTTACGCTATGTTAAAGGTATCAAATCCAATGTCTGGCAACCACCCAAACGACAATAGAGAATTTCATCTCCATACCATCGAAGAAGCGATTGCAGCTATTAAAGCAGGCGAAGTCATCATCGTTGTAGATGACGAAGATCGTGAAAATGAAGGCGATTTCATTTGTGCCGCCGAGTGTGTCACACCAGAAATCATCAACTTCATGGCTACTCATGGCCGTGGATTGATATGTACTCCCATCGACGAAAATAGAGCCAATGAATTGGACTTGCCGATGATGGTAAATTCTAACACGGCGTTACACGAAACGGCTTTCACCGTATCTATAGACCTTATTGGGCGAGGCTGTACCACCGGCATTTCTTCCTACGACCGAGCTACCGGAATTAAAGCCATGATCGACCCTGAGATCAGGGCTACCGATTTTGCCCGACCAGGGCATATTTTTCCGCTGCGTGCTAAAACGGGTGGTGTTTTACGGCGTACTGGACATACGGAAGCAGCCATCGATCTTGCCCAAATGGCTGGTTACGCCCCCGCTGGCGTATTGGTAGAAATCCTTAATCCCGACGGCACCATGGCCCGCCTGCCACAGCTCATGGAAATAGCCAAGAAATTTGGCCTCAAAATCATTGCGATCAAGGATCTCGTTGCCTACCGTATGCGTAATGAACGTCTGGTAAAACGAGAACTGACGACTGAACTGGACACCCGCTTTGGTAAATTTACCGTCATTGCGTACCGTCAACTCACCACCGATGATCTCCACCTGGCTTTTGTGAAAGGTGGAAAATGGTCAGCTGAAGACGAGGTACTCGTGCGGGTGCATTCAGGAATGGAAAGCAGTGGCCTGCTCAACCTTTTGATGGGAGACAGCTATGTGAGCCTGGAGAAAGCACTTCATAAAGTTGCGGAAAAAGGAGAAGGTGTCGTGTTGTACATGAGACATAGCGAAAAACACGATGATATCCTCCAACATCTTTCAGAACTCAATGACAGCAAGCCTAAGAAAGAAGAGATTACGGATAATCACCACAATGTAGAGCAGCGTGACTTTGGGGTAGGTGCCCAAATTCTGCGCGATTTAGGTTTAGGTAATATCGTTTTGCTGACCAATCATCCCCGCCGTCGGGTAGCCATTGATGGTTACGGACTGGAAATTGTAGGCCACGAAGAGTTATAGTTCACCAATTCAGGGTTTGTGAAAAAATGACGCCGCTATTTTTTTGACTCGCAAGGCGAAAAACGCAGGCAACGCAGCGCGTTGGCGAGGCTTTTCAACGCAGCGAGGCGGAAAAAGAGCAAGTCAGAATTCACAAATCCTGGGTTGGTGAACTATATAATCCGCAAAAGCAAAAAATAATCAATTGCGATACGAGAGGAAATACCGGATCGAGGGCTTATCGCCACCTTGGGTAAACCAGGCCCTGCGTAGCCATCCGGCTAGCTTTAGACCATTATTTCCTGACCGTCAGGTTAATAATATCTATTTTGACACGCCTGCCCTCGATGAGTTTTATCAAAATGTAGCGGGTACCCCCCATCGGCGAAAGCATCGCCTTAGATGGTACGGTACCGTTAGCGAACAGCTTTTAAGTCCTGTTTTTGAAATCAAAATCAAGGATGGAGAGTTGGGTAGCAAAGAAAGCCAAGCCTTACCCACTACGCCCTGGAGTGAATTGCGGACCTTGTTCCGGCAGGTACCAGCATTGAAGTATCTCCCGCTGCGCCCCGTGTTGATCAACAGCTATCAGCGATCCTACTGGGGCTCCGCTGATGGTCGCTTCCGGATTACAATTGATTCGGAGTTGAATTTTGCCCCATTCTCATGGAGTCATCCCCCCGTCAAGACCCAATTCTTCGACGACATGGCCTGTGTCTTAGAACTCAAATACGAACAAGAGGACGACCAGGCCGCACAAGCTATTTTTGCGCACCTGCCTTTCCGTCTCACCAAGAATAGTAAGTACGTGATGGGCGTGAATATGGTGATGGGGTGAGGCGAGTCTTGACCAATAAAAAATCAGCATCAAGCTAATAAACCAACCAGGACCAATGACAAAAGAAGAACTTTCCCAGTTAACCGATCAAGAGTTGTTGAATGAAGCAAAGAAAATGAAATCAGCCTCCATCATGAGTGCGCTGGTCATTGGGATCATGATTGGAGTTATTGTATGGAGTATCTTGAAAAACACGGTTGGGCTTTTTACCTTAATCCCTCTGTACTTTATTTGGAAAATAGCAAACGGTTCTAAAAACAACAAAGCTTTAGAAAAACTGCTAAAAGAAAGAAATTTGAAATAAGCAGCCATGTGCTTATGCATTAAACCCACTCAAATCCATTAGCTCCCCTACTCCCAATCGACCTTTCTCATTCCGCGCCAAGCGCGTCACTGCTAACTTTGGATCATGTTCAAAAGCAATCAACCAATCATTGGCTTCTGCTTCCTCCAGCAGGCGGGCTTTTTCTTTTAGTGTGTCCAACGGTCGAATATCATACGCCATTACGTAGGGCATATTGATATGAAACGACGAAGGCAGCAAATCGGCTGCATACACAAGGGTCTGCCCTTGGTGCTCGATAATCGGCAACATCATGGCTTCGGTATGGCCATAAACATAACGCAGGCGAATGCCGGGCAGCCATTCCAGGTCATCTTTCTGAACATCCAACATTTGGAGGACACCATGATCTTTCAGCGGCAAGAGGTTTTCTTTCAGGAAAGAAGCAGCTTCTCTGGGGTTGGGATCAATGGCCCATTTCCAGTGGCGATCATTGGTCCAGTAGGTCGCGTTGGGGAAGGTGGGTACTGCTTGTCCGGCTGCATTGTACTTCACTGCTCCTCCGACGTGATCAAAATGAAGGTGGGTAAGCAAAACATCCGTAATATCTTCTGGCTGCAAGCCCTGTTGTGCCAAGCTCCCCAAGAGGGTATCCTCGCCATGGGGGTGAAAATGCGAGCGGAAACGCTCATCTTGCTTATCGCCAATGCCCGTATCTACCAGAATTTTTCGACCAGCGGTTTCAATCAGCAAACAGCGCATGGCCCAGGTACAAAGGTTTTGTTCGTCGGGGGGATTCAGCCGTTGCCATAATTGCTTGGGAACGACCCCAAACATCGCTCCACCATCAAGTTTGAAGAGGCCGGTAGGGATAAAAGTTAGTTTCATAAGTAGTAAAATCAAATTTCAAAATCGACGCCTCGCTTGAGGAGATCTGGCTCCCGATTTTGGAAAAGTTCCTGGTATTTTTCCTTATCAAAGCTGAAGAGCATCGCTGGCCGATGTGCAACATTGGTTTGCCGACCAACCTCCCGCAGCACCCCCATTTTCATGATGCGGGTGCGGAAATTTCGTTTGTTCAGGCTCGGAACGCCCAGTACCGTTTCGTACAATTGCTGCAACTGCGAAAGGGTAAAATGCTCCGGAAGCAGCTCAAAACCAATGGGTTGATAACGGAGCTTAGAACGTAACCGGTCTAATGCTGTTTGTAAAATTACAGCATGATCAAAAGCCAACTCCGGAAGATCATTGATACTGTACCAGGCAGCATCTTCGGCATCGGTGTCAGCCCGCAGGGTATGCTCCGCAAGGTTGACTAGCGCAAAATAAGCCACGCTGATGACTCTACCACGGGGATCACGGCCCAGGCTACCAAAGGTGTAGAGCTGTTCCATAAAGATATTCTCCACCCCTGTTTCTTCCTTCAGCTCACGACGAGCAGCGTTCTCCAGCGACTCTTCTATTTGCACAAAACCACCGGGCAGGGCCCACTTGTTTGCATAGGGCTCCCCCTTGCGGCGAATCAACAAGACTTTGAGTTGTTGTGATTCGTCGAGACCAAAAATTACGCAATCGACCGTTACGGAAGGTCGTGGATATTCGTACGTATATGGCATACCTAAGCTACTTGTTTTGAGCGATCAATTGTTGCTTTAGAGCAGCTAATTGAAGCTCTAATCCATAAACATAGGGTTTGTCAGCCCTTTTTTCCAGGCCTTCAATCTGCGTGCGACAAAAGTCTCTGATTGCCTCTAAGGTAGGGAAATCATAGCAGAAATCGCCTTCATTGATAATGGGTAATAGGAGGTCTTTACTCTCTGCATTTTCTGAAAGCGTCACTGTACCGGCCAGATGAAAAGGCACCAATTCGGGCACCACGCCTGGCGGGCGGCCCTTTTCGTAAATGATGTCACCTATTGGTATTCCCTCCTCAAAATAGCGTCTTACCTGTTGTGCACCGGGGTTGGAGGTCTTTATTTCCTGATCACTTAGCTTCAGGCGTGGTTCCAATTGTCCTTCATCATTCGCAATGGCCGCCAATTTGTAAACGCCGCCCAAAGCTGGCTGGTCATAGCCCGTCGCCAGGCGCGTTCCGATTCCCCAGGTCGTAATTTTCGCACCAGCTTGTTTCAGGTCCCGGATCGCATGTTCGTCCAGGTCATTGCTGGCAACAATGGCCGCTTCAGGAAAACCCGCTTCATCAAGTAAGATGCGGGCCCGTTTACTAAGGCTGGCCAAATCTCCGCTATCGAGGCGTATTCCCAATAGACGGTGGCCTTTTTCTCTCAATTCCAAACCTACCTTGAGAGCATTCTCTACACCAGAGAGGGTATCGTAGGTATCGACTAAAAAAGTACAATTATTGGGCAGTGCAGCTGCATAAGTTCGAAAAGCTTCCAGTTCATCCGCAAAAACCATTACCCAACTGTGCGCGTGAGTACCCTTTACAGGAATACCCAGATGTTGTCCCGCCCATACATTACTGGTCGCATCACATCCCCCTATGTAAGCCGAACGGCTGGCGGTTAATCCACCATCTATCCCCTGTGCACGGCGTAGGCCAAACTCCAGGAGTAGATCAGCTCCGGCCGCTTGGCGCATCCGAGCGGCTTTGGTAGCAATTAGGCTGGAAAAATTAACCAATGAAAGCAAAGCCGTTTCGATTAACTGGGCCTCTGCCAGCGGAGCTTCAATACGAATTAATGGCTCATGGGGAAACATCAACGTACCTTCCGGAACAGCATAGACCGTACCCGAAAAACGCATTCGTTGCAGGTAATGCAAAAAGGTCTCAGAAAACAAAACTCTTCCATCTGCTCCTTTCAAGCTCCCCAAATATTGAACCTCTTCCGCTGAATAACCGAAATTTCGCAAATAATCCGCTACTAACGCCAAGCCCGCAGCAACGGTGTATTGTCCCTTGAAAGGGTGGGCCCGAAAAAAAAGATGAAAGACTGCGGGGCGTTCGTGAATCTTCTGCTGCCAGTAGCCATAAACCATGGTAAGTTGGTATAAATCAGTGAGATTCCCCCACCCTGCCCGGTATATTTTACTCAAATGTGAGCCTTGGATCATTGCACTTAGTTTATTTTCAAAACTAAGGTATGACTTATTCTTGTAATTTGCAAAAAGCCACAACTTTTTATGCCTTTTACCCGCCGTTCCACTTTCTGAAACCATTGCTCCCTCGGCATACAACCTCTTGGGGTAACTATTCGTCTCTACTTACGTCACAATAAATAACCTTAATTCTGGTTTAAGAAACGAATGTGACCGCAAACTGTCATCCAGCATGAAGATACCATTTTCCCTCCTTTTTAGTCTTTGTCTCACCAGCCTCGTCTACAGCCAGAACGATGATGCCCTTGACCCTCTTAAAAGCTGGGAACTAGCGGAAGCCAAGTGGGAAGAAAAAGCTCATTTCGAGGGCAAATTTCGGGTATGGAGCCCTGGTGACTTTCAGGAGAAAGTAGATAGTATTGAAACGCCTTTGGGCAAAATGATCTACCACACTTTGTACCTTGCCCCTACCAGTGAAAAAGCGGAAAACGAAGTGTACATGATCAGCTATGTTGATTACCCCGAAGGCACGCTTCCCGCTGATAGTACCGAACTGATTCAAGCGATGCTGGATGAAACCCAAGAAGCAGCCCTCGAATCGGTGCGGGGAGAGATGATGTTTTCTCAAGATGGTTTTATTCAAACCTTTCCCTACCGCTACTGGCGAATTGATTACCTCAACGGCCGTGGCAGCATTCGCACCAAAGCCATCATTGCCAACCATCGCTTTTATACCGTCCAAACCGTTACGCGCCGAGAATACGGCATGAATACTTCTACGGATCGTTTTATTGATTCGTTCAAGGTGTTTCAGCCTAAGGGGTAGAGGTGGTTGTTGGTTGACTATTGACCGGATGCGAAACACTTCCGACTTCCGACTTCCCACGGTCTTTTCGCGTAAGACGAAAGTGAGTTCGCAAAGCGTTTTATAAGAAAACTGTATGCTGATCAAAGCAGAGCCTGTAGGCGATCTACCGGCGATTAGTCGCCTACTCCAATCGACCGGTTTGTCCCAGCGCGTGGACAAGCACTATCCTACTCATCATTTGTGGCAGGGAACCAGTATTGGCAAGACATTGGAGGCTTTTCTGGTCTATATTCTGAGCGAGAACGATCATCGACTGTACAACGTAGAAGACTGGGCTTTGGGCTTGGAGCGCACGTTGAGTTGGCTTTTGGATGAAGCTGATTTTCAGGCTGCTTATCTCAGTGATGACCGTTTGGGTAGTCTGCTGGACTACCTGTCTAAGGACGATGAGCGCTGGATGTCCTTTCAGCGCGATCATAACCAATCGCTAATTCGGTTTTACGATCTGGACAACGGTACTGATCAAGGTCCCCTTGATACGGTGCGTATCGACAGTACCACGGCTCAAAGTCATCGAGAAACAGAAGGCATTTTTCAGTTGGGGCATAATGCCACGGGTTTGGCCCTACCTCAGGTAAAATTGATGCTACTGGCTATAGACAAAGCCAACCTGCCACTGGCTCTGAACGTGGTAGCAGGGCAAAACAGTGACGACAAGCTTTACGTGCCAGCCTTGGAACAGGCCTGGGAACAAGGTCTCAAGTCCAAAGGAGTACTGGTAGTGGGAGACCGCAAGCTGTGTAATCAGTACAATATGTGTTTCATTGCTGACAGCGGCAACTACTACTTGGGCCCATTGGCTCAACGGCAATACTCACGAGAGGAATTAATGCAAGCCCGTGAGTGGATTGAGCAACAACAAGAGCCCGCCGAACGCGTAATGCGTCAGGCGGCGGGAAGTAAGGATTCACAAGCCATCGCGCTGGTTAAAGAGCTGCCCGCACGTGAAATCATCTCCGCTGACGGCACGATTCACACCCAAAGGCTATTCGGGGTATGTAGCTTGAATCTACGCAAGCGCCAAGTTGCCCAACTAGAGCAACGCTGCCAGACCGCTTGCCAGGAGGTCAGACTGCGCTTCACGCGCAACCGAGGTCGTAAAACGATCAAGTCGGTAGAGGAAGCTGAACGAACCATCAACAAGATACTGGACAAGCACAAAGTCGCTCACCTATACAGCTGGAAGATCACACTATCTCAGGACCCGGCCGAACCTTGCAGTGTGGAACTTACACTGGACGAGCAGCAAAACAACATCGAACAGCAACTGGCCGGATGGCGCGTGATGGCCACTAACGCTCCTTCGGATAGACTCTCGGCTTGCGAGGTGGTACTTTGTTACTGGGAGGAGTATCGTATCGAGCAGCATTTTCATTTGCTGTTGACCAAATGCACCTCGCTTACGCCAATCTTCCTGAAAAAAGAAAATCGCATCCAAGCCATGTTGCGCATACTAATGCTGGCTCTACAGTACTATAATCTGTGGCAATACACCATCCGCCAAACACTGAAAAGCGAACAAAACAGCTATCTTACCAATCTGGTGCCCGGCAATCCCGGCCGCAAAGTTGAGCGACCTACCACATCGCTGGTCTTAAGCGCGTTCCGAAGCGTCCAGATGATCTACATAATGACTGATGATCACAAAGCCAGCGTACACTTGCAGGGCATCGAAGAACATCACCTGAGGTTGCTTAAGATGATGCGATTGCCAACAGATATTTATCGTCATCCATGGGAGGCGTGAACTCACTTTCGTCTTACGCGAAAAGACCGTCCCACTTCCGACTTTAAAATAGCTGATGGTTAGATGGTTGTAAAATAGGGCCACAGTATTTTCTTAATTAGTACCTTTAAAGGAAAATGCTGAAACGAACTTGCCTACTCGTTTGCTGTACCTTTCTAATCATCCCTTTACTGCTCAGGGCCCAATCTGACCCCTCCCTTTTCCAAAGTATGGCATGGCGCAACATCGGTCCTGCTAACATGATGGGGCGGATCGCCGATATTGATGCTTTGAATACCGATTATCGCCATGTTATCTGCGCCTCCGCTTCGGGAGGGGTTTTTCAAAGTAAGAATGGGGGGATTACCTGGGACGCAATTTTTGATGAAGCGGGTGCGGGCTCCATTGGCTCCGTTGCTTTGCACCAGGCCCAACCTGAGATTATCTGGGTAGGTACGGGCGAATCCGCCAACCGCAATAGCTCGGGTTGGGGAGATGGCCTCTACAAAAGTACCGATGGAGGGCAAAGTTTTCTACGGGTTGGATTTGAAGACAGTCATCATATTGCCGACATTGCCTTGCATCCTACCGACCCAAACATTGCCTATGTCGCAGTAGTGGGCCACCTGTGGGGTTACAGTGGTGAAAGAGGCTTATACAAAACGACGGATGGCGGTAAAAATTGGCAAAAACTGACCAACAACCTGCCCGAAGACGGTAAGACCGGCTGTACCGAAATTGTGATGCACCCCGATGATCCTAACACCCTTTTTGCTGGATTTTATCACCGGCTAAGGCAGCCTTTTTATTATACCAGTGGTGGAGAGGAAGGGGGAATGTTTCAAAGTAAAGATGGCGGAAAAACCTGGAAAAAACTCACTAGCGGCCTTCCTACTGGTGCCACGGGTATGATCGATATTTCCATTTGCAGAAAGTTTCCCAACATCATGGTTGCCGCCATTGAGGCCGACGAGAACCTGCCCAAAGGTGTACCGGGTTCCGGCGTTTATCGTTCTGATGACGGTGGTGATCATTGGCAATTTATGTACAAACACGCCGTCCGCCCCTTTTATCACGGGCAGATAGAAATTGATCCTTCCCGGCCAGATACCATTTATGTCGTTTCACGAGATTTTCAAATTTCCTATGATGGGGGAAAAACCTTTAAACCCCGACGTTGGCGCACCGACGGAGGGGATGATCATGCCATGTGGATCGCTCCTTACGATAGCGATATTATGTACTTGGGTACCGACCAAGGCTTGCGTCTCAGTGTAGATGGTGGAGCTACCATTCTCTCCTACAACAACATGGCGATTGGCCAGTACTATGCCATTGGTGTGGATATGCAAGACCCTTATTGGGTAGGTGGTGGCCTTCAAGACAATGGCCTTTGGATCGGGCCTAGCAACAGTAGAGAGCCTAGAGGTATTTTGAACGAGCACAATACCTGGGTTGGGGAAGGCGATGGTTTTCATTTTCAGGTTGACCCTACCGATTGGCGAACAACATACCTGGTGAATCACGTAGGTTTTGCCGTAAGGATCAATCGCGAAACCAGGGAATACGAGTACATTACGCCAAGTCCGCAAACCATCACCAACTATCAGGAGCACTTCGATCCGCAGCGAACAGACCCCTTGATTGAATACACGATTGACCCCGGTGAGCACTGGTTTTTTTACGAAGAAACCGATCGCCAGAAGCTTCCTCCTCAATTTCGGTTCAACTGGAGTAGCCCGCTGGTGCTCTCTCCTACCCTGCCGCAACGGGTCTATTTTGCGGGTAACCACGTTTTTCGTTCCGACGATAAAGGAAAAACCTGGCGGATCATCAGTCCCGACTTAACGGCGAATGATCCAGCCTGGCGTAATCCTTCTCAGAGTGGTTACCTCACGCGTAGTGTAACTGGCGGAGAAAATCATTTCACGGTCGTCACTATCGCCGAATCACCGATGAATACCGATGTCGTTTGGGCGGGCACCGATGATGGCTATCTGCACGTCACACGAGATGGGGGTTATCATTGGGAAGAAGTAGGCATTCATCTCCCCGAGGTACCGCGCCGTGAAGCTGCTCCTGGCAAAACCTACGGAGGAACCGCATGGGTGAGTAGAGTGGAACCCTCGCGGCACCAACCGGGGCGATGTTATGTCACCCTGGACAATCACCGCTACGATGATATGCAGCCCTATGTTTTTGTGACGGAAGACTATGGTAAAACCTGGCAAGCACTGCATCAAAACCTGCCAAAGGAGTGGAGCTGTTACGTTGTCAGGGAAGATCCACAGGTAGAGAATCTCCTATTTGTTGGTACAGAAACGGCCGTACATTTTAGCCTCGACCGGGGAAAGCAGTGGCAAAGTCTGCGCAATAACATGCCTAAGGTAGCCATCCACGACTTGGTGATTCATCCCCGCGAAGGAGACCTTATAGCTGGCACCCACGGTCGAAGCATCTGGATACTCGACGATCTCAGTGCGCTACGTGCATTGGCCCAACCAGGCAGCAAAGGCGAATTCAGCTTCCTTCCCAGTCGGCGTTCTACCCGATGGCAAAGTATCAATACGGGCCGCAAACAGCCTTATTTCCAATTCATTGGCGAAAACCCTCGCGATGGTGGCCTCCTCCAATGCTGGGTAAGTGAGGCCACAGCTGGCGATTCTCTGACCGTCACCGTGAAAGGCAATTTGACAGAAAACCAGCAATGGAAGGTTGCGGCTCAGCCAGGTCTTAACCGCATATATTGGGAGATGAGTTTCCCCCCAGTACCTCCCTTAAAAGAGATAGCAGTGATGTTGGCTACGATTAACCAACTAAAACCCCAAATAAAGGACAAAGTAAAACAGCGCCAATTAAGCGAACTGGCCGACGGATTTGAGAAGGTCGAGCAAAACTACGACGAAGATCGCTATCTGGAATTATGGGACATCATGGCTGCTGATTACGGACACTATGGGTATCCGCTGGGTGCCAGACCTCGCCCCATCGCCGCCAGCGCCGGACACTATTCCGTAGAAATCGAGTACCGAGGGCAGCTTGTCAGCGGGCAGGTAGAACTAAGAGACGACCCAATACTTGATAAATAAACAAGTCTTTCCTTAAGAAAAGAAATGGGTTTTGGCTTGCAGGGTTGAAGAAAAGTTTCTTTCTTTGCGTTCCCCGAATGAAAGGCACTTCTTTTATGGTGTTTTCGTTCTTTTTCGGGATGTAGCGCAGCCCGGTAGCGCGTTCGCCTGGGGGGCGAGAGGCCGCAGGTTCAAATCCTGTCATCCCGACTTAAAGCCTGTTCTTCGGAACGGGCTTTTTTTTTGAACCACATGAGGCAAATAAGGGCACAGGAGGATTTTGAAAAACAGCATTAGATATCTACGCTCTATCGACGATGGGCATTTTTTAAGGGCATAGACACAAATAATTTTCAATACCTTAGTGAGTTCTCTCCATAAAACGGTCTATCAATGTGGTATTTACTTGTTTATCAATTGGTTGATAATTACCTGGAGGCACGGGAAGCTTATCGGGCTGAGCATTTCCAGCACGTCAAAGCATCGCAGGCTAAAGGAGCTTTTTTTCTGGGAGGAGCTTTTGAGGGTGGCAAAGAGGCTGGCTTACTCTTCAAGGTCGAAGACATTAAGGAAATAGAAGAATTTGTCAATAATGACCCTTACTATCTAGCGGGCCTGGTGACCCGCTGGGAGGCAAAGCTATGGCACGTCGTCATTGGTCCGGAACGGGATTAAGTGGTCGGCTTGTAGCGACAGGAGGATTTTCTTTATCTTTCCCCATTATTTAAAACAAACTTGTCTACTGGGCACAACTTGGGTCTGTTATGAAAAAGATTTTCTTACTCTTTGGGTTTGCATTATTATTGGTCATCAGCTGTAAAAAAGACTCTTCCGATGGACCGGGACCGATAGGCCCAGTTGGTACTGACAGTGAGCTACCTTATGTGGTCATCACCACAGCATCAGACATTGAAAACGAACCTAAAGTACCGGGTCAACTCCGAATTTATCAGCAAGATCAAGAGGTCTTTACGAGTACCATTGGCATCGAGTACCGAGGCTCGACTTCTTTTCGCCTAAGCGATAAAAAGTCTTATGGTTTTGAAACCTGGGATGACAATAACAATGATGAAGCCAAAAGCATCCTGGGATTTCCTGAAGAGGAAGACTGGATTTTAATGGGCCACGTCTTTCGTGCTAGTGAGGGCATCATTTTTGATCCCACCCTGATGCGCCATCATATTGGTTATGAGCTGTATCGCTCCATGGGTAATTATGCCAGTCGTAGCCAATTCATAGAACTGACAGTGAATGGTAACTTCAGGGGAACCTATCTGCTGATGGAGAAACTAAAGCGGGATAACGACCGTATTGACATTGCCCGCCTGGAGGAAAGTGATAATGACCCAGAACAAATCACCGGAGGTTATATTCTAAAAATAGATAAGACATCAGGGGCAGATGTAGCCCCTAATCAACCCCTCTCCTATTACGAATCAAACTGGGATGATGATGCGCGTTATAACGAGACCATCAGTTTCAGGTCTAATTATGGTGTGGATGGCTCTACCTTAGACTTTGAAGCTTTCCGTCCGCCTTATCATGCTCAGCAGTATTTAGAGACCTACTTTTTGTACGAATATCCCCGAGCAGACCGGATTACTGCACAGCAAAAGGAATACATTCAAGGGTATATGGAGTCGTTTGAAACGGCCTTACTCAACGATGACCTTACTTCGAACGAAAGAAGCTACACCGATTACATAGAGCTCTCCAGCTTTGTTGATTACTTCATCCTCAACGAATTGGTAAGCAATGTGGATGCCTATCGTATCAGCACCTACTTGTTCAAAGATCGAGGAGAAAAGCTGCATATTGGTCCCGTTTGGGATTTGAATATTGGCTACAACTCACAAGACCGTGTGCCCTCCAATGACTGGATTGCGAATTACAATGACTATGTACCCGGCGATGCCTGGCTGGTCCCCTTCTGGTGGGATCGCCTGCTAGAAGACCCTGTTTTTATTAATCTACTAAAACAACGCTGGAGTTCCTTGAGGGCAAACGTACTCGCAACGCAAAGAATAGAAGACCTTGTTCGTGAAACCTCGGCCTACCTGGTCGACAATGGCGCCATTGAACGCAACTACGAACGCTGGTCGGGAATAGAAGTTGATTATGCCAACGAGATAGAGGCAATGATCAACTACCTCAAAAATAGATTGGCTTGGATGGACGAAACGATTCCTAATATGTAAAATGGGTACTTGGTACGGTGTACTTGGATTAAAAAGGTGTTCTATCTGACTACCTAGTACTGTGAGGTTTACCTACGGTGCTGCCGGCCCGCCTGCTGTACCACCATGGCCAGCAGCACCGTAGGTAAACCTCAGCTTATTTAGTCTTACATTATTACAGTACCCCCTTCACCTTCTCTACCAAGATTTCATTGGCTACCGTAAAGTTCTTCTTAAGGCGAATATCCGTACTGGAAGCGCCAATTTTCACTTCGTAGTCACCAGGCTCCACCATCCAGGCAGCATTCTCGGTTGCGAATGAAGCTAAATCTTTAGCCGTAAGGACAAAAGATAGTTTTTCTGTTTCACCTGGCTTAAGGGTTTTGGTTTTACCAAACGCCTTCAGCTCTAAGGCAGGCTTTTCCATTGATTTCCCTGGTGCAGTAAGGTAGAGCTGCACGACTTCCTTACCGCTGTATGCTCCGGTATTTTTCACCGTCACTTCTACCGTAAGTTTATCGGAAAAGGAGGAAGCACTTAAAGACAAACCACTGTACTCAAAGCTGGTATAAGACAAGCCAAAACCAAAAGGATAAGCGGTGGGCTTTTGGTAAGTATGGTAGTATCGGTACCCGACCATGATGCCTTCATCATAGCTGATTTTCATGTCTTTACCCATACTCATGGGACCTACCATTTTTTCTTTTCCACCGGGAATCTCTTCTCCAGGAAAAGTAGCCGCACCAGGAACATCGTCATAACTTATTGGAAAAGTAGTTGGCAATTTTCCTGAAGGCGTCACTTTTCCCGTTAACACATCAGCCAGTGCATTGCCTGCTTCTTGGCCACCTTGCCAGGCGAGCACAACAGCATCCACCTGATCGCGCCAGCTAGCCATTTCGATAACGTTGCCAATATTGAGTAGTAGTACTACTTTTTTCCCCGCTGCGTGGTAGACCTCTGAGACCGCTTTTATCATTGACTTTTCAGCGGCCGTGAGGTAGAAGTCTCCTTCTTGTTTACGGTCCTGAAATTCTCCAGAATTACGGCCAATGGTGATAAAAGCCATTTCTGTAGCGGCAGCCGCCTTTTCTATTTCCGCCTTTTCGAGTGGTTTTTCCGTGATTGGAGGCAATAACTCAAAAAAGAATTTTTTCTCCGGCAAATTGGCCTTCTCGTTTGCAATGTAAGTTTCGTAACTGTCCTTGAGCGGGGTATCAATGGTGATGCCTGCATTTTCCAATCCTTCTACCAAGGATACGGTATAGGCTTCATTGACATCTCCACTTCCCGATCCACCAGCAATAAATTCATAAGAACCTATCCCGAAGGCTGCTACCTTTTTTGTGTTTCCAGAAAGCGGTAAAGCCTTGTCCTGATTTTTTAGCAACACAATTCCTTCAGCCCCTGCTCGACGTGCTATTTCCGCGTGCTTCTTCAGATCAGGATTATCACTATAGGCGTATTCCTGGTAAACAGGAGACTGCAACAAAATGCGCAAAATACGTCCTACATTTCTGTCCAGTATTGATTCCTCCAATTCACCTGCTTTTACCGCTTGTAAAATGGCAGCTCTTTGCTCAGGCACACCCGGCATGATGAGGTCATTGCCTGCTTTCATTTGTGCCACCGCATCATCACCGGCAAACCAGTCGGTCATTACTAAGCCTTCGAAGCCCCATTCTTCCCGTAGGATGGTCTCTAATAATTCACTGCTTTGTGAGGTGTAGGTGCCATTTACTTTATTGTAGGAGCTCATTACCGTCCAGGGCTGTGCATGCTTTACAACGATCTCAAACCCTCTTAGGTAAATCTCCCGCAAGGCACGAGCACCTACCTCCGTATCCAGCATCATCCGGTTGGTCTCGCTATTATTGGCTACGAAGTGCTTGATACTTGTTCCTACACCATTTGATTCTACCCCATTTACGATGGCTGCTGCCATGTACCCACTCAAATAAGGATCCTCAGAGTAGTATTCAAAATTGCGGCCTGCCAACGGATTGCGATGTATATTAAGTGCCGGAGCCAGTAGGATATCTGCACCGTACTCCTTTACCTCTTTCCCAAAAGCTTTACCTAATTCCTCAACCAATTCCGTATCCCAGCTTGATGCCAGCAGCGTAGCAATAGGGAAAGCAGTGCAATAAAAGGTCTTGTCGGTACCTTCTCGGGTTGGTTCAATACGAAGACCAGCAGGGCCGTCAGAAAGTACCATGGAAGGTATGCCTAGTCGTTTCACTTCGTAGGTGCTGCCCGCCGCTCCAGGCACCTTTTCGGGCTGCTCAGCTTCTGTCAATCCGGGAACATTCATCCCCATTCCAACCACTAGATTCACTTTCTCTTCCAGTGTCAATTGGGCGATCCAATCTTTTACCTGCTGATCAATCGCAGCATCAGTCGACTCATTTTCAGGCGATTTGCTTTCTTCCATGGTATTGTTTTTGTTTTCGCACGCTAATAAAATAAGCGAAAAAAATAAGACGGCAAGTATTTTCTGCATGGCTTTAATGCTTTATTGTGTCACAATGACACAAATATAGAGAATTATTTCTCCGCTTTATTAATTATCTTTGATTTTATTAATAGCTGCCCTTTTTATATCGCCCACATCTCTTTACAAAAAATGAATCCGTCTAATTATCTCCCTTCCGTATCAATAGATTGCGTTATTCTCGGATTCCATGACAATGAGCTTAGAGTACTCCTGTTAAAGTTGAAAAACCAAGCTATCTGGGCTTTACCAGGAGGCTTTGTAGAGGTGGATCAAGACCTTGATTTAGCGGCTACTGCTATTTTGAAAAACAGAACGGGTTTACAAGATATTTTTTTAAAACAGTTCAAGGTTTTTGGCGCCGCCAACCGTACCCAGAGAGAAACCGTAGACAAGATGGTAAAGGATGGGCTACTTCCGGAGTCGTCACGAGCATGGTTTGCGCAACGCTTTATTTCTGTTGGTTACTATGCCTTGGTAGAGTATTCTAAAGTAGTAAAACCACAACCTGATTTCACCTCAGAAGTATGCGAATGGGTCCCCTTGAATCATCTTCCTCCGATGATTATTGACCATGCTGAGATAATTCAGCATGCACATGTGACCCTTAAAAAGGAATTGAACCATCAACCCATCGGCTTGAACCTGCTACCTGATGAATTCACGATTCCAGAGTTGCAAGCACTTTATGAAACCATTCTGATGCGTAAACTGGATCGTCGTAATTTTCGACGCAAAATTCTAACCTACGGCATTCTCGTAGATACTGGTCAGCGCCGCATGGGTGCACAAAATAGAGCCCCGATTATTTATAAATTTGATGAGAAAGCCTACCAAGAGGTCTTGACGCGTGAACTAGAAAACGGGGTGTTTTAAAAACTACTTATGACTATCACTTGCCTTTTTTCACTGATCTTGATGGCAACGGTATACATCGTTGCGGGTATTACTCATTTTCGAATTCCAAAATTCTTCCTGAGTATCACCCCAAAATGGGTGCCTGCCCCTGAGGTTGTCAACAAAATAGTGGGTGCTGGAGAGATTTTACTAGGCGTTTTTTTATTTTTCCCTGCTACGCGAACCTACGCAGCTATTGGTATCATTGTCTTGCTCATCGCGGTATTTCCAGCCAATGTCTACCATTTTCAAAAAGCACTAAAAAAGCAAAAAATGGTCTGGGTGACAGCGCTACGGCTTCCCGTGCAGCTGCTTTTGATTTACTGGGCTTATAGTTTTGTGTGAACGTTAACCAGAAGCAACTTACGGAACAGCTCACCGTTGGTGCCTTCGGCACTAGTAGATGTACATCCTTGAAGGTTTGGCCGTAGCTTGGGCTTCCAGCCCGAGCATAATCTTCACGCTCGGGCTGGAAGCCCAAGCTACAGTATCACCCAAACAGAAGGACGAAGCAGAAAGGCGAGCAGTTTACTGAAGAAATAGAACATTGGTTGTCAGTAAATGATATATGTTTTGGACAAAAGCCCACCCCGAAGCCCGCCTACTGTGCCAGCATGGCCAGACGGGAGCAGTGCAGCTCAACCACTTTAAGATCGGTATAGAAGGTAGAGGAAAAAGTAAGATCAGGAATGAATTCCCAACTTAAAGCCCCTCTACCATCTACCTTAGGGACGCGCAGCGGACCGCATCCCTTTTCGGTTTTCGCTGAAGGTCCAGCTTATACCAATGATCAAGCCAACTGCAAAGGCATCTCCCGCAGGCGCTGCCCCGTCAGTCTAAACACTGCATTGGCTACGGCTGCGCCGATGGGGCCCATCGGTGGTTCACCCACTGCACCGGGTTTATCATCATTTTGTAGCAGCACCACTTCTATCTCTTTGGGGGCATCTCTCATCAGCGCCATCTGGTAGGGGCCGTAGATGGTAGGTGTCAGAGCGCCATCTTTCACTTTCATTTGCTCGTACATGGCGGCGCTCATGCCCATGATGATGGAACCTTCACACTGCGCGCGCACCTGATCGGGGTTGACGGCAATACCGGGGTCCATGGCACAGGTTACTTTATGAACTTTGATCTCTCCATCTTCGATAGACACTTCTACTACGTGTGCACAAGGCGTATTGGCATCCGTAGAAGCGGCAAAGCCCATGGCTCTACCGTTTACCACCTCATCTTTCCAGCCTGCTTTGTCGGCAGCAGCATTGATGACGGCTTTGAGGCGTTGGCCCGCCTTGTCGTCCTGAATTTGCGCCAAGCGAAACTGCACCGGATCTTTCCCTGCTTTGATGGCCAATTCATCCATAAAACTTTCGATGGCAAAGGTATTGGCTAGCAGGCCAAGGCTACGCCACCAGCTGGTGGAAAAAGGTAATTTCACCCGCCAGGACACTGCCCGAAAATTCGGGATAGCTCGGTACTGAATCATCCCTCCGCGCCAGGCTCCAATATCTGCTCCTACGATAGGACCAAGCAAATCGGGTAGCAATGCCGAGCCAAACATCACATCACCACTGGAGATATTGTGCTCAATGGCTTCAATAAGGCCATCCTCTGTAAGCTTTGCTTTTAAAACGTGGTGAGTAGGTGGCCGGAAAGTATCATTTTGGAACTCTTCCTTGCGATTGAAGAAACACTTTACGGGCTTTCCTACCGCTTTTGAGAGTACGGCCACCTGGATCGCATTCGGCGTATGCAGACGACGACCAAAGCCACCACCCAAAAAAGTAGGGATAATATTCACCTGTTCTTTGTCCAGGCCCAGTCGATCGGCCACTTCCTTACGGGTGATGTCTACGACCTGGGTAGAGATCATTACCGTTGCTTTATCTGCTTCTACAAAAGCGACGGCACCATTAGGTTCCATTTGAGCATGCGCGCCGATGGGACTCTTAAACTCCGAGACGATCAGCCCTTCCTCGTCGGAGAGGATGTCCTCTGCCTGGCCGGTTTTCTGAATTTCCACGGGGTCGCCCTGCCCTACCTGGATCATTGCTTCGATATCCGCCGACTGCCAGGTGCGGCTAACGTCCCAATCTACGACAATAGCATTTTTGGCGTTTTCGGCTTCCATGCGCGAAGTGGCTACTACGCCTACGAAATCGGGTTCTTTGACAATCTTCACGACGCCGGGCATACCCTCAGCTTTGCTGGTATCAGCCCCTTTGTACGTAGCTCCAATTAAGGAAGACCGCACGACGGCCCCGTAAAGCATATCCGGCATGATGGCATCCATACCAAAGATAGGTGCACCAAATACCTTATCCGCCAAATCTACCCGAGGAATGGGCTGGCCCACGTATTTATAGTCCTTAATATCTTTAAGAGGAGGCACATCAGGGATTTCCCACTCCTGTACGCCGGCTGCAACCTCGCCGTAGGTCATCTCTTTACCACCGCCTGAAATAACACCATTGTTCAGTTGCAAAGTAGCGACATTGGTATTCAGTGCTTTGGCCGCTTCGTTTTTAAGCATTTCACGCATTGTCGCGGCCAATTCGCGCAAGGGCATCCACAAACTGGAAACGGAGGTACTACCACCGGTGGATAAGCCATCAATATTACCGGTATCGCTAGCGGCATGCACCACCTTGATACGGTCGATAGCTACTTCCAGCTCATCAGCAGCTATTTGCGCCAAGCTCGTAAAGGTCCCCTGGCCCATCTCTACCTTAGGTGAATACAGAATGATCTGGTTTTCAGCCGTCACCTCAAACCAAAGCGGGGGCGTTTTGGTATCCCCTAAATAGGAGGCATCCAATGTATTGGCCATATCGGCAATGCTGCGCCGCCAGATGGAACGTGTCAGATAACCCGTGCCTAAAATCACGCCAACGCCCACAGCACCACGTACCAGGAACTTGCGTCGCGAAAAACCTTTTTTCTCTTTGCTCATGGTTACGAATTTTGGGTATTAACATGATGCAGTTCTGCGGCCCGGTGGATGGCTTTGCGCATGCGATAGTAGGTCCCACAGCGACAAATATTAACGATGTTGGCGTCAATGTCCTCATCGGTAGGATTGGGGATTTTCTCCAACATAGCGGCGGTAGCCATCATGAATCCTGGCTGACAATAACCACACTGTGGAACCACTTCTTCCATCCATGCCTGCTGCACAGGATGTGGATGGTCGGCGTTGCCCAAACCTTCGATGGTGGTAATGTCTTTGCCTTCCGCATATTTCACTGCGTAGGAACAAGAGCGAATGGCTTCCCCATCAACGTGGAGCGTACAAGCGCCACATGCGGCTTTCCCACAACCAAACTTGGTCCCCTTGAGGTCGAGTACATCGCGGACCACCCACAACAAAGGCGTATTTTCATCAACATCTACCGATTGGGGTACTCCGTTGATTTGAAAGGATATCTTCATGATTATTTGTTTTTAGCAATAACTTATTCAGCGGGGATATAGGCACCGGTGGCAGCCCATTTCTTAACCGCGGCGATGTATTCCTCTTTGGGCACCGGTGGTTTTTCCCGGGGTGTTCCATTGGCATCTACACCAGGTTCCCATGCCCAGAGTACGAGTTCGTGCTCAGTGAGGTGTTTTACTGTTTCCTCCAGGTTACGTCCACCATTGATGGCAGGATTTAAAATTGATTTAGCGATTTCTACCCGATTTAGACCTTCCCAAGCCATGCTGAGAGGAGCCAGACTCCATTCCGGCGCACCGGGAACACCAGAATATGGATTGTTCTCGTGCTGGTGGCAAGTTTCACATTGAAGTGCGGCTACACCATGATTGTCGGGTCCTCGGCGCACCCCGAAATTATGAACGTGGCTATCTTCCCCTTGATGGGGCCGATCACCGGCTGGATGGCAATTGACACACCGCTTGTGGGTGAGCACCTTCATCATGGTATTAAATGCCGCTAAGGAGGTGTCTTGATCTCCTGGGGTCAAGGTTACTGCAAGTGTTTCAGATAGCTCTTCCTCTCCTTTTTCGCTGTAGCCGAAGCCTATACTTACGCTACCAATCAAGACCATAATTAAAAGAATAGGTAACAAGGTCTTTTTCATAAATAGGATTTAGTCATTTAATAATTTAGTGAAGCGGCTGCCGGCCAAAAGCACTACTAGATGTATTTTTTTAATAAAAAGTCTCGAAACAACAAGGGGTCGTTTAGACTGCCTTGCAATAAGCCAATCGAAACGCTGTCAATGAGTTGCATCAGAAGCTCCGTCTCCTGTTCGGGGTCTTCTTTCCCTAATTCCGTAAATACGGCCAATAATTTGTCGCGCAGTAGTTGCTCCTTTTTTTTAGGATCGTAATCAATGCTCCATTTCATCTGAAAAATTAAACGCCAGAAATTGTATGCCTCCTGCGGCACCTCAAAAGGCATCTCAATACACTTACGGATTACTTCCTGGGGATTTTTTTCAGTGACAATTGGTGCGACAAGCAAAGCAACTTGATCCTCTGCTTCTTTGAGTAAGGCATCCAACAAGCCCTGCTTGTTTCCAAAGTGCTTAAACAATAGCCCTTCCGAAACCGCTGCTTTTTTGGCAATGGCATTGGTAGAAGTAGCCGCGTATCCTTGCTTGGCAAACAAGGCTAAAGCGGCTTCCAGAATACGTTCTTTTTTTGAAACCAAGAAAAAAGTGATTAATTACTCACTAAAGTAAGCGATGTTAATTAGAATAGCAATTTTTTGGACAAAAAACAGGTAAAAGGAAGGTCTCCTGCATAAACTATAGCACTTCAAGGCAGGATTGGTAAATTCTGCCTTGAAGTACTACAAAGACCTTCCTTTTATAATCGTTGCTCAATTCCCTTTTATAAAATCAAAGGCATCCGCATTAGAATGCACATTGTAATACTGCAACTCATAAAGCAGCTTGGCCATCGCCGGAGAAAGCTCAACAATGAAAGGTAGTTTTTCGGGGAATTCGGTTTTGTATTGAGGAAAATCGGGGAATTCTCCTCTGCTACATTCGTCAATCTCTCGCTGGATTTCTTCATTGAGCTTTTCTTTCCATTCGGGAACAAGTTCGTTATAAAACCAAAGAATTTCCACCTCTTTTGCCTTAATGCCCCACCATTTGTTGGGAATAGTTGTCGTTTTGGTATATGCCTTCACTGTTTTTCCATCCTGGATACAGCGCTTAAATTGGTCAAAAACATCATAAAAATCTTCCTTTGAAAAAACATGATTTCTGGTGTGATTGCCAAAAGTAAAATCCCCGAAAAGGGAATAAAAATCGTAATCTATCACTTGCGTATTGGATACAGGCTCTCCTTCTTTATGCGTTATATCGATAGGCGTATCGGTATTCACAAATACGACGAGCCTGTCAACATCTCGCTGGAGTAAACTCAGCACTCCGAAATTTTCCAAACTTCCCCCATCGCCAAAACCGTACTCCCGGGCTAGTGTGTTCGTTTTTCCTGGAGCCCAATATTCTTCACGAGGGATGATAGAACCCAAGGCCAATAGGTCTGTAATGATTTCATCTCTTTCACTTTGGGCAATTGTAACAGCGTAAGCAGCACTGCTCGTACCCACCGCGTCCGCAAGTCGGAAACGATGACGCTCTGACAATCTAACTTCCGCTAAGGAAAAGCCCTTGTCCGTCACCGTTGGCGTTCGAATAGGGGCCGATCCACCCATGGCGAAAGGCTCAATGAATCCGCCGCCAACAGGGAACTTGTCTGTCAAGTTTCCCGTAAAACCTTCTGCTTCATTGAACTTGGCGGAACCAACGCCCAAAGGAGAATAGTTCATGACACTCAGTGGTGCTGGTACTTTAATTGGAAAATCAATCGGAGGGCTGATGATACACGAATTCATTACCAAATAAGGGCGATGAGCATCTTCCTTTTGGTTGTGCACCAAGTGGAAATCATTTTCTGACAATTTCAAGCGGGGCGCCCGGTTTAAGATGCTCCTCACAGAATTTTCATCATAAGAAAAGTACCGCCTGGCCCGGTCGCCATACAATCCAAAAGGTTGTAGATAAACCGCACCGATGGCATCAATCCAGATATCATGGGGTGATTCCTCAAAGCCCAATGTCTCATCATCTGTCCTTAAATTATGTAATAACCTTTTAGTGAGATCAATCGTAACCGGGTGAAAGAGCCATTCTTTAGGTACTGGCTTTCGTAAGTACTCCATGGTAAGGTTCTCTGCTCCCAGAGGTCTACCCAGCAGCTCTTCGTCATTCTGAGGACCTCCTTCAACAGCTTCATAATAAGTAAAAATAGAAGAAGCCCAGGAGCCTCCCGACACCGAAGAAATGTAGCCAAAATGTTGCCACAGATCAAGATCATGGAGTGCCTTCATCTGGCCAGCAGCACAGGTCATGGCCCGGGTGCCACCACCAGAAAAGCAGACACCCGTCTTTTTCAAATCAAGGGAAGCTTCGGGAAAAGCCAATTGATCGCCCTTACTTAAATAGAGATAAGTCTCCGCTTTGCGGGTACAAGAGCACACGAGCGTTGCCACAAACAGGCAAGCAAAGAGCACCCTGAACAAGGTTTGCTTGTACATAAGTATATGGGTTTGGTGTACCAAACGACCGGCCAACCTTGGGGTAAGCCAGGTTTGGTAATAGTGAAAAATAAATTAGCTAAGGGAGATAATTTGAAAGATACAAAAAGGGAGCGAGATTTAGCAACTCAAGCATTCAGTGGTCCTCATTTCTTTGACTATAGGCCCAAATTTGTGTAAATGCATAAATGTATTTATACGAATAGCCCCGTTGGCTAAACACCACACTTGCTACAGCCGGATTTGTGTAAATGCATAAATGTATTTATACGAACAGCAGCCTTAAATCGCCAGCAACTCCCCAGGTATCATCCCATGATAATTATCCACAAATTTCAAGATATGCGGAAAGTGGGCAAATTCTTCTTCGGCATGGGTGGTGGTAATGATGATAGCTTGAGCCCCCGCCCGGTAAGCCGCTTCGGCTCCAGTGACGCTGTCTTCAAACACCAGACAATCTTCGGCTGCCAAGCCAATGGACGCTGCTGCTTTGTGAAAAATCTCGGGATCAGGTTTTCCTTTACTGACGCTACCTGCATGGAAAACGCCCTCGAAATAAGGTGCCAAAGCTAAATTATCAATCAGAAACTGGGCGTTCTCCGCTGGCGCAGCCGTGCCGATGGCCATGGGAATATTTGCCGCTTTTGCCTGATCTAGAAAAGCCTGCAAACCATCAATCAATTTCAACTGAGGCAAGAAAATCTCGCGGTAAGCGGCCTCTTTTTCTCCCGAAATACGCTCACGATCCGCCGGCGTGAAACGATCCCCAAAAAGACGTTCCAGGATTTCATTATTGACGCCGTGGATTTTTTCCTTGACTTCCTCAATGGTCATATCCAGCCCTAATTCCGACAACTTGCGTTGCCAGGCTCGGTGGTGAATCATCATGTTGTCGACCATTGTGCCGTCCATATCGAAGAGGAAACCTTTCATTGGTGGATTGTTGATTGTTGATTGTTGATGGTTGTTGGTTGATTGTTGTTGGTTGATCGTTGACCTTTGACCTTCCCTAAATAACGTTGACGACAAATTAACAGAAAAAACAATCATGAACCTATCTTGTTGGTTAAATATGCGTTACCAATACTCTATACTTCTCTTTTTTACCCTCTTCCTGATGACGGAATTCCAACTTAATGCCCAGTATTTCGCCCAACACCAATGGCAAGATCGGGTGATCCTGATCTACACACCTGACGCTGACGAAGACCGCTGGAAAAGCCAATTGGCCATCCTCGCCGCAGACCCCGCTGGATTGGCAGAACGAAAACTCGTGGTTTATCAAATCCGAGAAGGCTATTATCGAAAAGGCCTGAAACCTAAGGGAGATTGGATAAAAATGGAAAGCAGTGCTTCCTCACCAAGCATCACTATCCAAGGTTTTGAAATTATACTCATTGGCCTCGATGGCGGCATAAAATTGCGCCAAAACGAATACCTTTCCTTAGCGGAATTATACGCCTTGATTGATGGCATGCCCATGCGACGAGCGGAATTAAGACGCCAGGGAGGTTAAAGTACTACCCTACTATCGTCACTTTGCGTACCTTTTGGCTTTCAAATATAGCAATTATGGACGCCCTGGAAATACCAACTACCGCACTCGCCAAACTTTCTGAGCAACTTACTGGCCAGCTGCATTTTGATTCCCTCCAAAGGGTGCTTTACGCAACGGATGCCTCGGTCTACCGAGCGTTGCCCCAGGCAATAGCGCTACCCGCTACGATAGAGGATTTAAAGCTTTTGGTCCAATTTGCTCAAACCCACGGTACCTCTTTGATTCCTCGCGCAGCAGGCACTTCCCTGGCTGGGCAGTGTGTTGGCGAAGGGATTGTAGTCGACGTCTCCAAACATTTCACCAGGATACTGGAAGTCAACGCCGAAGAACGTTGGGTACGCGTACAACCGGGAGTGATCCGCGATGAACTCAATGCCTTTTTGCAAGCTCACGGCTTGTTTTTTTCTCCCATCACTTCGACGGCCAACCGCGCCATGATTGGGGGGATGGTGGGCAACAACTCCTCCGGCACCACCTCTATCGAATACGGCGTCACCAGAGATAAAGTGATAGCCATGGAGGTACTCCTCGCGGATGGGTCAAAGACTACTTTCGAGGCACTTACTCCCGCAGCATTGGCCCAAAAATGTACGCTCCCCGGCCTGGAAGGCGACCTTTATCGCCAAATGACCAAAGCATTGCGTGACCCCGAACAACAAGCCGAAATCAGGCAGCAATTCCCCAAACCAAGTATCCACCGTAGGAATACGGGCTATGCGGTTGATGCCTTATTGGAGACCTCTGCTTTTACGGACAGTGACACTTCTTTCAATTTCTGTAAACTCCTCTGCGGATCGGAAGGAACGCTCGCCTTTACCACCGAAATAAAACTTCAGCTCGACCCCTTACCGCTACCCGATCATGTGGTGGTTGCGGCACACTTTGCGGATCTAGACCAAAGTATGCGCGCTACCCAAATCGCAATGCGCCACCACCCAAGTGCCTGCGAGTTGATGGACAAAATTATCCTTGACTGTACCAAGGAAAACATCGAATACAACAAACACCGTTTCTTCATTGAAGGCGACCCCGCTACGGTGCTCATGGTGGAGTTACGTGCCACCAGCTTGGCTGCGGCTCAGGCCGAAGCAGAACTGCTCATCCATGAGTTGAAAGAACAAGGTTTGGGCTACGCCTACCCTATCATTCCTGCGTCCCAAACCAAAGCAGTATGGTCATTGCGCAGTGCCGGACTAGGCTTACTTTCCAATATCCCCGGCGATGCCAAAACGGTAGCTTGTATTGAGGATACTGCTGTAGATTTGGATGACCTGCCCCAGTATATCCATGAGTTTTCGGAGCTCATGAAAGGTTTTGGGCAACAACCCGTGTATTATGCCCACGCCGGAGCGGGTGAGTTGCACCTGCGCCCCATTCTGGATTTAAAGAAAGCCGTGGATGTACAAAAGTTTTATGACATCAGTCTGGCGACTGCGCAGCTGGTCAAGAAATTTGGTGGCTCCCTGAGCGGGGAGCATGGCGACGGTCGTGTACGGGCTGCCTTCATTCCACTGATGGTAGGGGAAAAGAACTACGCCCTCTTTCGGGAAATAAAGCAGACCTGGGACCCCATCGGCATCTTCAACCCCGGTAAGATTGTGGATGCTCCGCCGATGAACAGCTCCCTGCGTTATTCCCCAGAGCAGAAGGATCGCTCCTACCCTACTGTCCTGGATTTCTCCGGGGCTGGTGGCATTCTCCGGGCGGCAGAAAAATGCAATGGATCTGGGGATTGCCGCAAGCTGCCGCTCTCGGGAGGAACCATGTGCCCCAGCTACCAGGCTACCCGCAACGAAAAAGACACCACCAGAGCCAGGGCCAATACCCTGCGAGAATTCCTTACCCAGAGCGAACAAAAAAACGCCTTCAATCATCAGGAAATCAAGGAAGTGATGGACCTCTGTCTTTCCTGTAAAGGCTGCACTTCCGAATGCCCCTCTAATGTAGACATGGCGGGGTTGAAGGCGGAATTTTTGCACCAATACTACCAGAGCAATGGTATTCCCCTACGCGCGCGCGCTTTTGCCTACATCAATACCTTCAACCGATTGGGAAGTTTGTGGCCAGCGTTGTACAATTTATTGCTCAATAATCCGGTCACCTCAGGGTGGAGTAAAAAATTGTTGCAAGTGGCCCCACAACGCTCCTTACCAGGAATACATCAGCAAAGTTTGCGCGCCTGGTTAAAAAAAGAGTTCCGACCCAAAGCTCAGCAATATCGCCAGAAGGTCTACTTTTTTTGTGATGAATTCACCAATTACAATGATACCCCTATTGGCCAAAAGGCTATTCTCTTACTTGATCGGCTGGGATACCAGGTATTGATGATTGATCATCCTGAGAGCGGGCGGGCAGCGATTTCCAAGGGACTGCTACCCCGCGCGAAGGGGCTGGCCGAGGCGAATGTGCGCTTATTTGCCCCGCTCGTTAAAGAAGAGACACCACTTTTGGGGCTGGAACCTTCCGCTATCCTCAGCTTTCGGGATGAATATCCACGATTGGTAGGAGAAAATCTTCGCCAAAATGCCAGAGCACTTGCGCCTCACTGCTTGTTGATCGACGAGTTTCTGGCCGGTGAAATCCGAGCCGGACGCATCACCGCTGAGGCGTTCAACCGCGAGGAGAAACACATTATGCTGCATGGTCACTGTCACCAAAAATCACTGAGTAAGGTGGAAGATTCCGTTTGGCTACTTTCCTTACCGGAAAACTACAATGTGGAGCTTATTCCTTCCGGCTGCTGCGGTATGGCGGGCAGCTTTGGTTACGAGGCCGAGCATTATGAGGTGAGCCAGCAGGTAGGTGAATTGGTGTTGTTTCCAGCTGTGCGAAAAGCCAATACCAGCACCATCATCGCTGCTACGGGCACTAGCTGTCGCCATCAAATTGCGGATGGTACGCAGCGGCAGGCAAAGCATCCGGTAGAAGTGTTGTACGAGGGCTTGGTGATTTAGTGAAACAGTGCTCCTTAGGGCATGGTTTCATACCCTGCATGAAGGAGTGGCGGATAGCTGATGCAATCGGCAGAAGGTAAGGCCCCAAAACAAGATTGAAAATTATCCTCTTGCTACAAAGGCTACCCCTTCACCACGCGCAATCGTTGCAGCTGGTTTTCCCAACGAATCTCCACCACATAGCAACCCGTAGGTAGAAAGGTTGTATTGATCAAGTTAGCGGAAGTGGGCAGGCTGTTCCAGCGCAACACTTCTTGTCCTGCCAGGTTGAGTAATCGGTAGCTAGCATTGGTAATTCCCTCAGGAAGTTGAATAGTGAATTGGTCACCGTGGGGGTTGGGAAAAACTACAACATCGTCTTGAACAGCATCGTAGGTACCTGTGATCGCAGGTTGTACGTCCCAAGTTTGGGAGCAGCCGGTGGCATCAGTGATGGTGAGTGTATAACTACTTGCCGGGTTCAAGTTGAGGGCTTCGGGGCCACTTTGTCCATTGCTCCACGAATACTGGTAAGGCGGCACTCCCCCTTGCACGAGCGCAAAAGCAGTGATCAAATTATTCGCTTGCAGGTCAAAGTAAAATTGGACACCGATCGGTGAAGGTTCACGGATGATTACGGAACGGGCTTGCCCACAGCCCGCAGCCGAAAGAACATAGGTGTACTCGCCACCCGCTAGATTGTTGACGGCCATCCCATTAGCACCATTATTCCACGACAACGCAAAGGGAGGCTGGCCGCCATTGATCTGCAAGTTGACGGCTCCGTCCTGTGCACCGAAGCAACTTACATCCGTCACCGCAGCCGAAATGCTTAGAGGAGGCACATAGGCAATGTTGAAATCCCTGATTCCCTCACAACCATTGCTGTCGGTGACGGTAAGCGCATACATACCCGCTGACATACCCAATAAATAGGAACTGCTCCCTCCGGTAGACCATTGATAGGTATAAGGTGGCGTACCGTTGATGGGTTGGGTAGTCACCAGGATCTGACCATCGCCACATCCGTATCCGATTTGAGGATTTGCTAAAAAGGTAGGGCCATCAGCTAAAACCAGTACGGTATCCAAGAGGCAGTTATTGGCATCGGATATTGTTAGCGGATAGCTCCCCCCGGCAATTGCGGTCAAGCTCGCTCCGCTAGCACCACCAGCCCATACATAATCGTACTCACCTACGCCACCTGTTACCTGAACCTGTAAACTACCATTTGAAACACCAGCACAAGTAGGAATGGTAGGATTGGAGACCAACTCCAACGGCGGTGGGCCTTCTATTTCCACAATACCTTTTTGGCTACAGCCTTGCTCATCGGTTAAATAAAACAGGTATTCTCCGGTGCAAAGCCCCTCACGAATTGGGCTGGTAATCGGGCTATCCGACCAGGAGATCGTTAAATCACCGGTGCCGCCACCAAGTTCCATGATGATCTGCCCATCACAAACGGTTGCGCAGGTGAGGTTTTGAACGGAAATATCGGTGACTTGTATGGGGGGAGGGTTGACAATATCCACCAAGGTGGTCACCATTTGGCCAGTGGCATCCGTTATTTTCAAGCGGTAAGTATTGGCCTCTAATCCTGTCAAAGGACCAAAAGTACCAGCCATTGCTTGTGAGCCTGCCGCAAAAACAAAAGGATTTGAAAGCCGCGACCACTCGTAAGTATAGGGAGCTACCCCTCCGCTTATTGTCCAGATCAACTCCCCATCAGCATCACCATAACAATTGAGGAAAAAATCATCAGCCGCTACTTCAAGAGGAGCTTCCTGAGCGTAGGTGCCTCTCCCCCACAGCATGGCCAAAAACAAGATGCTGGTAGCGTAAAATGATAGCGTGTTCATGGTCGTGTTTCATTCGTGGTAACGGAATCCCAAATTGCGTCCCATCTGCAACCAGATCCGTCATATACTTAAGACAAAAATAAGGCTTCGTCTCTATTTACACATCGCACAAACATAATTTGTACCTTTTTCTCCGTTATTAGATGACAAAAATCACCTTTCTTAGTCCATTACCAACCTATTTTTGGGGTATACTCAATCCTTATCTACTTTATGAAAATCTTGTGCCCTACCGATTTTTCTGCTGTTGCCAACTATGCCTTTGATGCTGCTTGCCTCTTAGCAAAAAAGCTAAAAGCCGAGTTGCATTTGTTTCACAACATCAGTGGTTCCGCTGCATTCACCAGCGCCTTTGATGACGAAACGTATGCGCCTTACCAACACGCCGTTGTGGCAGCTGCCGAGGAGCAATTGGCCCTCTTAAAAAAAGAGGGGAATGCCCGTAAAGTAGCTATCGACATCCATCTTAGCAGTGGTGATTTCCTAACAAATATTCAGGAATTGATCGCACAAACACCCTTTGACTTTGTGGTGATGGGATCACACGGTGCTTCAGGGAAACGCGAATGGCTCATCGGCTCCAATGCCCAGAAAGTGGTTCGGAGAATTCATACCAACATTCTCATTATCAAAGAGCCTTTAACCGAACTGCGCCTGGAAAAAGCAGTTTTCGCTACGGGCTTGCTGCCGGATGACCAGAAAGCCTTTCGCAATTTTTTAGACCTCACCGCTATCCTCCAAATCAAAGAAGTGCATTTACTGAGTATCCATACTTCGGGTATTTTCAATCCGCCACAAATCGTTATGCAGGAGGCACTTAAAGACTTTGCCGCCATTGCCGAAGGTTACACCTGTAAGACCCACTACTACGAGGACATTTCGGTAGAAGCAGGTATCCGCCATTTCACCCAAGAGCAACGCATGGATCTGATCGCCATCGCCAATCATCCTCGCCACCCACTCCGTCGAATATTTAGTGGCAATACCGTAGAAATGGTAGTGAATCACGCAGAAGTACCCGTATGGAGTGTGGATTATGCTTAAAACAAGTGATTTTAGGATATTTCAGCTATAATTTCGCAAAACCGATTTTTGCTGGCGTCACAGCATGGGCAAAGTCGAAAGATAAGACTAGTTAACCTATAGGAATTAATTAGTTAAAAAAATAATTTTCCCTGTTTTTGGTCATATATTCACAGTAGCTTAGCTTTTGGTTTTGGCAGGATGGGTCGTTTTGTTGTATCCTAGCTCCCATAATATCATCTAGTTTTGCTGACTAACAAACCTATCAAAAATTTTGAAAATGAAAAAAAATCTACTACTTACTATCGTAAGTTTTGCACTTGCCTATTGTACGACCATGAATGCCCAAGGCTGTGTAGCAATAAGGGGAAACGCTTCTTGTGGGGGTAGTTTTGGCAATACCCTTAATCTCACTAAAGGAGAATTTAATGCCCAATCCGGATACCGGCACTTTAAATCATTTCGCCATTTCAGAGGTGATATTGAAGAAGTCAACAGACTAGAGGAACATACCGAAGTCATTAACAAATCTACTTTTTTAGATTTTTCGTTGAGTTATGGAATCACCAATAGGCTTTTCGCAAATATTAATTTACCCGTTGTCTTTCATAATCGCTCGTCGATGTATGAACACGGAGGTAACCCACCAAATGGCCTGGGCGACCGCCACGAAACTTCTTCCAGAGGACTTTCAGACATGAGACTAGGCGTTGGCTACTGGCTATTTGATCCTAACAAACATGATTTCAACTATTCGGTGGGTATTGGCGTCAAATTACCCACTGGAAAATATGATTACACGGATACATTTTATAACCAAGGTGAAAACCGGGACGAAAATATAGAAGCGGTCGTTGATCAATCTATCCAGCCTGGTGATGGTGGATTAGGGATCACCTTGGATATTCAAGGATATCACCCTTTGTCCAGTCATTTCGGAATTGGTACCAACCTATATTATTTATTCAATCCACAGGAGACGAACGGTGTACTTACGAGAAACGGTAACAGTGAATTCTCCTGTCCCGACCAATTTGCGATGAGGCTTGGAGCCTTTTACAATACTTTAGATGGCGTAAATTTATATCTAGGAGGCAGAATAGAGGGCGTTCCTTCAACTGATATTTTTGGCGGTAGTGGTGGTTACCGCAGACCAGGCTATGCCATTTCTGCTGAACCTGGCATAGGTTATTCCAAGCAGAATTATTCTGTATTTGCAAGTTTCCCGTTAGCCCTTTACCGCAACAGGATCCAAAGCTTTGAAGACAAAGAAAGAACCCAGCAGACAGGTGTATACCGCCACGGAGATGCCGCATTTGCGGATTACTTAATCAACATTGGTTTTTCTTACCGTTTTGGAGGCCATGCCCATATGGACATGAATATTCCTGCTTTTGAGGATGTCAAGACAAGGTAGCTTAGTTTATATGCTGTATTTCTGGAGGCAAATGGTCTCCAGGAATATAGCCATGAGCACTATTAGCAGAACAAGTCTAACGTATTTTATTGATCTATAAATTCTTCCCCATTTATTCCGCCAGCTCTTTCTCTACATGGGCTCTCAGTGTGTTTACTTTCTGCGTGGTTTGGGTGTAGAAATACAATATGAAACGGCGATTGGCCTGAATTTTCCATAAATAGGATAAGACTATCTTTCGCTCACTTTCAGATAGCTCGAAGGGGGTACGCATTCCAATAATGTTCCCCGTTTCGTCAAAAGTAAAATTGGGAGCCAGTACATTGTTGATGGCCATGAAATAATTATCCTGGTATTGCATTTCCCGGTATTCCTCCTCAAACTTTTTCAAGGTCTGATAATCATATTCGTACAAAGAAATGATTTCAAAACGCAAGGCATCATTCTTCAGCAACTCCAGCCCTTTCGATTTTAAAGCTTCGTACCCCGACACATTTTGGATAGAGATAAAATCCCGGGTCAGGCCCAAATAATGGATCATTACCGAGTCGGCATTAACCTCCTGGCCTGAAATTGCTCGTCGCCAATATCTACAAGCCTCAATACCAGCTTCGTGCCCCTGCACATTGACGTTTATATCCTCAATATCCTTTTCTAAGCCATTGGCTATTTCCACTAAAATTTTATTCTCAATGGTAGCATTGCGCTGATTATCGTTCCAGTTGTTCAATGCAAAGGCAGCAATGACGGCAACAAAGATGGATAAAAACTCAAAGCCATATTTTTTCCAGTTGGCTCGTTTCATGGTGGGTGGGTTGTGATTAGAGAGTGTTAAAAGTTGTAGTACATACCATCAGCATCCTCAAAGTACATCTGGAAGCTCAGCTCGTAGCGCCCGCTCGTAAGATCCCCGAGTTTCAGAATGCAATCTACTGGCCCGCCATTGGGATAGAACATATTCCCCTTTATTTCCAGGCAGTGGGTGCCAGAAAACGCAGGATCTTCCGTTACGAAGGGATCTTCCTGTCCTCCCTCATTACCGCTCCAAGTCGTCCAACGTGCTGATTGAGGACCGATGCGATTGTAAGCGTAGGATTCAAAGTCATCAAAAAATAATGCTTGAGCATTGGCTTCCAGGAAACAAAACCCAAGTAAGGTAAAGCATAAGCGCGCGATGTTTTTCATGCTAAATAGTTGGTTTGTTAAAGGTTAAGTAAGATCGTTTTTAGGGTTGACAAATTAATTAGTTCAAGTCAGATACGCAAGTGCTGTTGCTACTGCACTCCACCTGCTCCATTCGTCCGTCTCGGCTGATCCGAGAGGGCATATTGCTAATAAGGGACTATATTATCTGCTGCACGCAAAACAAAATTTGGCTAACGCTCCGACGTGGGCTACAGCCTATGTCGGACAGGAGGTTTTATTGCAAAAAAAGATCAACCTCCGATCACGCAATACCGGCAGAGCCGCCACTGCGCCCACTCAGCGCTATTCGTCCATCCGCCTAAGGCGCACGGCGCATAGCTAATGAGTGGGGGCACTAATAATAAGATCATAAGCAATTGCTATTTCTACTTCCAATCGGAAAGGTCGCTTTTGGTACATATTGTTCAATCCATTGAGACAGGCTAGCATTGAAGAAATACGATTTACCTCTAAACTTACCTAGTTGCCTGCGATTAAGAGTAATTGTTTCCTTCTCTTTAGATTCGTATATTATGTCAATTATCATGTAAGGCTCTACATAGTCAAGTTCTTCAAATTCTCTAAAATTTGATTCGTTTAAAGCCATCTTCAAAGAAGATAGTAAAGTCTCTTGCTTTGAACAAAAAAATGAAATCGACACATCTACTGTATCTCTTACTTCTTTCTCAGATAGCCTTCCTTCTGTTCTGTAATCCCATGGCAAGTAGTATATTTCAACTAAATCTAAGTCATTTTTTTCCACCTGTTGACCAATACTATTAGTTAAGCAGCTCACCCCTACAACCATCAGAATCAATAATATGCAGAAATATGTTTTACTCATCGTTTTTAGTTGGTCCAATAGTTGAGAAAGGATTAATCGCCTTATATTTTGTCTTATGGGTATGGCTATTTCGTTTAGAAAAACCTAGAATATCCGCAGCAGGATTTTCCACATTATCAATGATCCATTTATCCTCATAATTATCAAAAATCCCCGTCTCTTCTTTTTGTTTCTGTTCGTATCTATCTAAATCCTCTAAGTAGGTTAAGCTTGTAGGGTCAGGTTCGTCTTTAGCTCTACCTTCCGGGTCGTATTGCTGATAATAAGCGTGACCTAACTCGTGAAGTAAGCTTAACGCCGGCCCATGCCTCCCAATACCATCACTATGAACTAAACCTCCTTCTGAACTCCAAGATACGCTTCCACCTGCTGACCCATTTCGCTCTGTCCACCTTATTTCTCTTACATATATAGTAACATTTGGATCATTTGATAGTCTTGAGATAATTCCGATATTATCAGCACCAGCATTAAGAATACCGTTTAAAGAGATAATAGCAGCATTCACAAAAGAGTTATCAGTTAAATCCATTCCTGCCGAATATACTACATAGCCTGTAGCGGCTATCTTCTCTCCGTTTTCATCGAGTATGTGATTCCCATTTTCATCTGTACGATAACCACTAACCACGATTCGAATTTCTTTTCCAGTTGGATCAACAAACAAAAGCGGATTATCCTTAACATAATGGTAAGGTGACCACACTGGATAAATACGTGCCAACGGATCCACACTCAAAAACCTCCCCAAATCACTATCATAAAACCTGGCTCCTCGATAATCGTAGCCTGATTCTATGTCACGCTCGTGGTAAGTTGTCAAATAACGTTCCTGGTCACAAGCAACCCACTCCCGAAGTATTTTACCAAACGGATAATAATCCGCCACATATTCCGCCACGTATTCGACCTCTCCCTTACAATCCAGCACCGTATGAAAAACGATGCGGGTGTTGCCGAGGTGATAATAAAGATAGTAACTTATTTGCAAATCCTGTTCTCCGCCGGTGGTGAACAATTCCGTTTCATTGCCGGGGTTTGTTGGGGTGTCGTCTCCTGGTGGTGGCCCCAAATCGGGGAGAGGGTCTACCCTCGCAAGACGTTGTTCTTTGCGGTATGCCAGTATTTGATTGATACTGCTGATCGCCGCACTACCGTCCGTAAAGGTCACACGGAATTCATCGAGTGGGGTTGCTATACCCGGCACTAAGTGGTTTGGGAATATTATCGCAAAGTCATTTTCTGCTCTGAGAAGGCGAAAAACGTAGGCGAAGCCTAAGCTTCGGCGAGGCTTTTTAACGCAGTCAGAGTAGGAAAGGACAAGTGAGAATGTCCCAGACCACTTAGTAACGGGTATACCACAATCCTTTGCCGTAATCGACACAAGAAACAGTTCCTACCAGCAAGGGGCCATTTGTACAGCACCAAGAGCCGCTGCCGCTTTGGCTAAGGCCACTGCCTCCACATATATCGCGTAAAACAAGGTTCCGTGTTTTCGTCTAGAGAGAGGAAGAAGTCATTAGCATCAGGTTCATCTCCCAAAAGCAAAAAGAGCCCACCTCCAACCGGAAGTGAGCTCTTTTAAGTGACCCGTACGGGATTTGAACCCGTGTTACAAGGATGAAAACCTTGCGTCCTAACCCCTAGACGAACGGGCCTTGACGTGCTTTCACAAAAGTGAAAATTGTCAATATCTTTTGCGCGTTTAACCTTGCGCTTGGTAGTAGTCTTTACGGGACTTAAACCCGTGTTACAAGGATGAGAATTTAGCGTCCTGAGCCCTGTAAGATCGGATCGCTTTCGATCCTGGCTGCAATGATACTACAATATTTTGATTCTCCAATATTTTTTGTGTTCAAAGTATATCGAAAACAAAAATCGTAAAAAAATCAGGCGTATCAATCGCAATTTAGCAGCCCGTACGGGACTCGAACCCATGTTTCAGGAATGAAATTCCTGCGTCCTTACCACTAGACGAACGGGCTGATCTCGATGGTAGTTCAAGGTACTTTTACCTTAGCACGTGGCTGCTTTTTCCTAAAGCGATGCAAATATAAAACGTTTATTTTTTTCTACCAAGCCCTACCAGTAATTTTTCTTCAAAAAAAATCGAGCTCCCTGATTACCAGCCTTATCAATGCTATTTTTTTGTAAATAATTCCCTCCCACCCTGCCTTTTTTCTTCCTGACACCATCAAAAACCTGAACGTAGCAAGGAAAAACAGCCTCAAGCGACAAATATTATTGTATTTTTTACACTAAGTGATTTGATTATTGGCCTTTAAGGTGTTATTTTTGCTCCGCTTTAAAGAAAGATTAGCAACTGGAGCATTCCACTGCCGATCAACACCTTTACATTTTATCCATCAAACTCCGCACAAACATGGCAAAGAGAATTGCTATCAACGGTTTCGGACGCATTGGTCGCCTGACCTTCCGTAACCTCCTTAAGAAAGACGGTATTGAAGTTGTTGCTATCAACGACCTGACTGATAACGCCACACTTGCTCATCTCTTGAAGTATGACTCTGCTCAAGGCCCATTCGAGGGTACCGTAGAAGCTACCGATGATGCGCTCATCGTAAACGGCAAAAAAATCATTTGCCTTTCTGAGCGTGATCCTGCAGCGCTTCCCTGGGTAGCACACAATATTGATCTTGTACTCGAGTGTACAGGTCGTTTTGTGACCAAAGACAAAGCCGGCATGCACCTTAGTGCTGGTGCAAAAGACGTATTGCTTTCAGCTCCTGGAAAAGGTGACGGTATCCAGACCATCGTTTTGGGTGTCAACCACGAAGACCTCGACCGTCGTGCCAATGTATTTTCCAATGCATCTTGTACCACCAACTGTTTGGCTCCTGTCGTAAAGATCGTAAACGACAACTGGGGAATCCAGCTGGGGTCTATGACCACGGTTCACGCTTACACTGCTGACCAGAATATCCAGGATGGCCCTCACAGCGACCTTCGTCGTGCACGTGCAGCTGCCTACAACATTGTACCTACCAGCACCGGAGCTGCTTCTGCAGTAAAGTTGGTATACCCTGCTATTGGTAGCAAATTGTCTGCTATTGCCGTACGTGTGCCCGTCGTTACTGGTTCTATGATCGAACTCAACGTAGTTCTGGACAAAACGCCTGGTAGCGAAGAAGAAGTTAACGCTAAGTTCAAGGAAGCAGCAGAAGGCCCCATGAAAGGCTACTTGGAGTATACCGAAGATCCCATCGTTTCTGGTGATATCATCCGTAATCCTCACTCTTCTGTTTTTGATTCCTTGATGACCAACATCAATGGCAATATGCTCAAAGTTGTTAGCTGGTACGATAATGAAGCAGGTTACTCTGCTCGTTTGGCCGACTTGGCGCACTTGATTTGTACTAAGTAAATTGCTGGTATTAGGTACTTAGTACTAGGTATTGGGTATAGGGTTTACTTATGGCAATGATCGTTGTTTATTCCTATGCTTCTCTACCTATCAAGGATGCTTTACCGAGTGCTATTTGCCTTTTTACTTAAATGCTCACTTTAACCATTATCAGCCCAAGTTCAGACAACGGCAATATAGTGGCTACGTTTTGGTTAAAGTGAGCCATTCTGTCTTTCTTGTACCAAGTACCTCGTACCCTGTACAAAGTACCCCACACACAAACTTCCCACTCTATGTTGAATGCTGCAGGTAAAAGAGCACTGATTCGCGTTGATTTTAATGTCCCTCTGGATAGCGAGTACAACATTACCGATGACACCCGTATCCTTGCGGCGGTACCTACCATCAAGAAGGTACTGGCTGATGGAGGTTCGGCCATCCTGATGTCTCATCTTGGTCGCCCATTGAAGGAGAAACTACCCGATGGTAGCCTTGATGTACAGAAATTCACCCTGCGCCACATCGTCCCCCATCTTTCTGAAGTATTGGGTGTTGATGTTCGCTTTTGTCCTGAGACGGTAGGTCCCAAAGCCCGTGCCCTGGCAGAGAGCTTGCAGCCCGGCGATGTGATCCTTCTGGAAAATACGCGCTTCGCCGCTGGAGAAGAAAAAGGTGACGAAACTTTTGCCAAGCAATTGGCCGAATTAGGTGATGTATATATCAATGATGCTTTTGGTACTGCCCACCGTGCTCACGCTTCTACAGCAGTAATGGCGCAATACTTTGCCCCAGCAGAAAAGTCATTCGGCTTTTTGATGGACAAAGAAGTGGTGAGTGCCAACAAGGTCCTCCACAACCCGGAGCGCCCCCTGACGGCCATCGTTGGTGGTGCTAAAGTTTCTGATAAAATCTTATTGCTTGACCGTTTGCTCGACAGTGTTGACAATCTCATCATTGGCGGTGGTATGGCTTATACTTTCGCCAAAGCACAAGGAGGAAATATCGGCAATTCTATCTGTGAAGTAGATAAAACAGACCTGGCGCTGGAACTCCTTCAAAAAGGTCGCGACAAAGGCGTCAACATCTACCTACCTACTGATAACAAAATTGCCGACGGCTTCTCCAATGACGCAGCAACCCGTTTTGCGGCGACAGGTTCCATTCCCGATGGCTGGGAAGGACTAGATATCGGCCCCGAGAGTATCGAAGCTTTCGGAAAAGTAGTACTTGCTTCAAAAACCATCTTGTGGAATGGTCCAATGGGTGTTTTCGAGTTCGAAAACTTCGCCCACGGTACCAAGGCTATGGCGGAATACGTAGCACAAGCTACCAAAAACGGTGCCTACTCTCTCATCGGTGGCGGTGACTCCGTAGCGGCTGTGAACCAAATGGGTCTGGCTGATGATGTGAGCCACGCTTCAACGGGTGGTGGTGCTATGCTGGAATACCTCGAAGGTAAAATACTACCGGGGATTGCTGCTATCCAGGAGTAAGTTCAACGAAAGATTAATGTCTTTATAAGGCAAGACCAAGACACACTCTTGCAGTGTAGTCACAGTAGGCAAGTCATCAGGCTTGCCTACTCCATTTTAGGGAGTCACATTTTTACACCTTCAACCCTTTGTTTTCTACTTTCGTTGGCCTAAAACGTTCTTTCGTCGAAATCCACCTTCATTTCGAACATAAAAGGCTGGGGATTGTGTTACTTTTACAGTTATCACAAGGTCAAAAGGCTAAACTTATCTTATGCTGCTCTGGAGCATCTTTATCGTATTCATTCTTTTTCTATTAGGATTAGACCTTGGTGTCTTTAACCGAGACAACCATGTCCCCAGTACACGGGAAGCACTGCGCTGGACGAGCCTTTGGGCAGCCTTAGGCGTAAGTTTTGCGGTTGTCGTCTACTACCTATACCAAAATCATTTGGGCACTAGGGAGTTAACGGGTGGTGATGCGGTACTTAAGTACCTAAGCGGTTATCTGGTAGAGCTTTCTTTGAGTATGGATAATGTCTTTGTGATGGCACTCATATTCAAGTATTTTAAAATCCCACAACAATTTCAACACCGGGTGCTATTCTGGGGTATTCTTGGTGCTTTGGTTTTCAGAGGTATCATGATTGGGGCTGGCGTCTGGTTACTAGAGCATTTTCAGTGGATGATGTATATTTTTGGAGCCATTCTGATTTATAGTGCCTACAAGATGCTCACCAGCGATGAAGAAGTCGATCCCAATCGAAATCCAATTATCAAATACGCTAAGAAATTATTTCCTGTCAGTAAACAAATAAATGATGAGTCGTTTTTTGTACGCCGCAAGCATATTCTTGCTGCTACCCCACTCTTCATTGCTTTACTGATGGTAGAAACGACTGATATCCTCTTTGCCTTTGATTCTATTCCTGCTATTCTGGCGATCACTACCGATCCGTTTCTGGTCTTCTCCTCCAACGTTTTTGCCATCTTGGGCCTTCGTTCACTGTATTTCGTGTTGGCTTCCATGATGGATCGCTTCGAATACATGAAGTACAGTCTGGCGATTATCTTGTTTTTTGTCGCTGCTAAAATGATGCTCCACGAAATTTGGCACCCCGCCGAATGGTTAAGCTTGGTCGTCATTTTTGTACTCCTGGCAGGTGGCGTTTTCGTCTCTCTTTACCAAACGAGAAAGGAGGAGAAGGTGGGTTAGATGGTTGGTTGGTTGGCTATGCCAAAATTGGGTGCAACAAATACTTCCGACTTTCATTCTCGCACTCCACCGCACCCCAATCGTACCAACACGATCATACGATCAGACTGCATTCAAAGTCGGAAGTGAGAAGAGGGAAGTAACAAACCAACCACCTAACCATCAACCAACAACCATCAACTTGATTACGTCACCCAAAAGAATACCGCAACAGCGATAGCAATCACCAACAGTTCCAGCAAATTTCCGTTGTTTTCGCCTTCTACCCTCAGGTGAATCATAGAAATGGTAGAAGCCACCAAGCCACCCGCCGCATAGAACCCGATAATATTGTATCCAGGCAGGGTGGCGCCATGGTGCCCCAACTCATTCCAGACCCGCAGTGCCAGCAAAAAGAGCAAAATCCCCAGGGCCGCACTGGCAACGCCTATGATCAAATGCCAGAAGAATGCTACTCCTTCACGCACCTTGTCGAACGTACGGATCGTAGAAGTAATCACCAACCAAAAAGCTAGCAAACTCACCCCCGTACGAGTAGCATTAAGCCAGTTGAGATTATTGGGAAATAGTTTACCCACCAAGATATAAATCACCGTCAGTATAGCTCCCAAGACAATACTTGAGATCATGACCGTGCGCCAAAGTGCTCTTTTGTCTTCATGATCAAGCCCCACTTCCATGGAGCGATCTGGATTTTTTTTACGTTTTGCCATTTTTTTTGTTTTTTATGCTCGTTCCTCGCGGTATATGCTCGTTCCTCGCGGTATATGCTCGTTCCTCGCGGTATATGCTCGTTCCTCGCGGTATATGCTCGTTCCTCGCGGTATATGCTCGTTCCTCGCGGTATATGCTCGTTCCTCGCGGTATATGCTCGTTCCTCGCGGTATATGCTCGTTCCTCGCGGTATATGCTCGTTCCTCGCGGTATATGCTCGTTCCTCGCGGTATATGCTCGTTCCTCGCGGTATATGCTCGTTCCTCGCGAGCGTAAGCGAGCACCCCCGCGAGTTCCGACACTTCGGAACGAACACCCTCGCGAACGCAGTGAGCACCAACAAACACTACTCCCCAAACATTTCCCCCTCCACCAGCTCACAAATCAAATGCCCCACTAGCATATGGCATTCCTGAATGCGAGGAGTATCTTGAGAAGGAACAGCAAGTAAATGCTCACAGTATGCTGACAGTTGGCCACCCGTTTGACCGGTAAAGCCAACAACCGTCATTTCTTGTTCACGGGCAACTGCTGCTGCTCGCAAGATATTTTGTGAATTACCAGAGGTGGATAAGGCAAACAACACATCGCCCTTTCTTCCCATTGCCTTTACCATCCGAGCGTAGGTTTCGTCATAACCATAATCATTGCCCACTGCCGTCAGATAGCTCGTATTTACATGAAGAGCTTCCGCGTAGAGTGGTGGGCGATCAAAATAGAACCGACCAGAAAATTCCGCCGCTAAATGTTGTGCATCAGCGGCACTTCCTCCGTTTCCACAAAAAAGGAGTTTGCCATCTTGTTTAAAGCAGTTTACACACAGTGCCGTCAGTTGTTCAATCAGAGCGATTACTCCTTCGTCAGCCAACATCGCTTGCTTAAGTTCAATACTTTTTTGGAAGACTTTTCTGATGTGTTCTTGCATCTGAGAATGATTAGCTCTGTTTTCTTTGCAATTTAAAACAACTCTTCGAGCGTTGCGGTAAAAACCGTCCACGAAAATTGTTGCTTCATTCGTGCTACGCCTTCCTTTAGGCTTACCGCCTTTTCGTTTTGATAAAAATCAAGGACTGCATCAGCCAGTTCTGCGGCATCCTGGTCAATGACGTAACCTGCTTCCCCGTGAGGCACAATTTCCGGCAATCCCCCTACCCTGGTCACAATCATAGGTTTTTCGAAGTGGTAGGCCAATTGGGAAATGCCGCTTTGTGTTGCTGTCTTGTAAGGCTGTACCACCAAGTCCGCCGCACCGAAATAATACTTTACCTGGTCATTGGCGATGAAGGAAGTGTGCGCCACTACCCGATCTTCAATGCCCAATGTTGCCATGAGGTTTTCGTAATGCGCTTGGTTGCCATAGTATTCACCTGCCAATATCAGTGTTACCCCCAGCTCCCGAACCCGAGAATCGGCCATTGCTTCAAGCAATAATTCCAATCCTTTGTACGCTCGAATGTAGCCAAAAAACAAGAGGTAGCGACCATCTTTGTCCAGTCCCAAATGTTCCCGAGCTGTTTGCTGTTCGACTTGCTCCCCATAGGTATCATAAATGGGATGAGGGGAGGTCCTGACGGGTGCCGTAGAAAAATCAGCCAATTCTTCTTTCACCGAAGTAGAAAGCGTCATAAAACCATCACAAGCTCCTGTAAAATAGCGAGACAACACCTGATCTCCCGGACGGCGCTCGTGCGGAATAATGTTGTGCACCAAGCCAATTCGTTTGGTCTGTTTAGCATCAAACTGCCGGAGGATAGTGCCCAGGCACGGTGCCATAAATGGCATCCAGTAGGCGGCGATGACTACGTCTGGATGCAGTTGGCGCAACGCTCTTCCTACTTTCCACCAATTGAGGGGGTTCACCGCGTTGATCTTTCGTGTAATCACCAAGCCTTCCGGTGCGGGATCTTCTGCATACTGGGTATTGCCAGGAAAGAGGAAATCGGGGTATTGCAAGGTAAAAGTGACCAAACTCACCCGATAGCCAGCAGCTTGTAGGGCGTAAGCCAGGCGTTCGTTGAAAGCCGCCAAGCCTCCTCGATAGGGATAAGCAGGCCCCAGCAGCAGAATGTGCTTTGAGGAGTTACTCATGCTTGCTTGCTTGACCGATTTGCTGTTCAATAAGGTAATGGTTGCGATCGGTGGCCGAACGTACAATCAGTTCCGCCAGAAAGCCTGTAAGAAACAGCTGGGTGCCGATAATAGCACAGATTAAGCCCAGGTAAAACAAGGGGCGATCGGTGATACCGTAATTCAAATAAATCAGTTTTGAAATACTGAGGTAAGTCAGAATCACGAACCCCAGAAGAAATACCACGGCTCCGATCATCCCGAAAAAGTGCATCGGACGTTTGCGAAAGCGAGAGATAAAAATGACGGATAACAAATCCAATGGCCCCCGAATAAAACGCTCAATGCCAAACTTGGTTACGCCATATTTACGTTCCTGGTGCTGAACAACCTTTTCGGTAATCTTTTTGAATCCCGCCCATTTGGCCAGCACAGGAATATAGCGGTGCATCTCGCCGTAAACTTCGATGCTTTTGATGACAGCTTTGCGGTAAGCCTTCAGTCCACAGTTAAAATCGTGAAGTTGAATGCCCGTCATGCGGCGTACCGTCCAATTGTAGAGTTTACTGGGCAAGTTTTTGGTCAGAACGGGATCATAGCGCTTTTTCTTCCAGCCCGAAACCAGGTCGTAACCTTCCTCACGAATCATTGCCACCAGTTCCGGAATTTCATCTGGGCTATCTTGCAAATCGGCATCCATCGTGATGACCACATCCCCTTTGGCAGCATCAAAGCCAACGTATAGGCCCGCAGATTTACCGTAGTTGCGCTGAAATTTTATTCCCCGCAGTTCTGGCATTTCCGCCGATAGTTTCTCGATTACCTCCCACGACCTATCCGTACTTCCATCGTCCACCATGATGATTTCGTAACGATAAGCTTCCCGATCAGCTACCCGCTTGATCCAGGCCGCCAATTCGGGCAATGACTCTTCTTCGTTGTACAGTGGAATAACGACGGATAAATCCATGAGCTAATTATTATTTTCTTCGGGAAAGGAGGAAACCAATACCTGTGGCCAACAAAAATCCGGGAATTAAACTTTGCGCGTAAGCGAAGAAAGAACTCCCCACCGTTGGCATCACAGCATCTTTAGGATCATACCCCTGAGCCGCCATTAGCTCTCCTTGCAGCTTGACCAACTCGGGGTCAAACACAGCAAAAAGCAGGTGATAATAAAAATAGAAAAGAGCGTTGGCCACCACAAAAACCATGAATCCGGGTTGGATATATGATTTCAGCTCGTTGGCAACAACCTTGCGCTGAGCACTCCACATCGCAAAGATATACACGACGTACGTGCTTAACCAAAGTCCTCGACTAAGCACCAGTTCTTTTTGAATAAAATAGACCGAGGCAAATAGTACCACGACCAAGCCACCCGCTATGATCCCCCAGCGAATGCCATCCTGGCGCCACTGTTCCTCCTGTTGTTCATTGGTCATAAGTAATTGTTATTTAGGAGGTGACGAACTGATCACCGTTCAAAATACCCAAAGGCTTGCCCGTCAATGTTTGACCAATCAATGGCGAATTTTTCGACTTTGAATGGATATCTTGCAGCGTTACTTCACGCAACGTATTGTATTGATAAAAAGTAAGTTGTGCACGGCTACCTACAGTAATACTTGATGGATCTAATTGAAAAATTCGGCGTGGACCACTGGTAAACTTGCTGATCAGCTCTTCTTCCGTGAGAAAATCACCCACCCCGTGGCGAGCTGCGGAAAAAGCAGTGGAGATCGTTGCCGCGCCAAAGTCAGCATAGGCAAATTCCAGCTGCTTGGCTTCCAACTCCAAGGGCGTATGATTAGAGGAAATGCAGTCGATCGTGCCATCTTTCAAGCCCTGTAATAAGGCCTGGCGATCTTGCTCTTCCCGCAGCGGAGGGAGCACTTTACAATCGCTATTGAAATTTTCGACGTCCTTGACGGTGAGCAGTAAGTTGAGCGCAGCTACAGAAGCCGTCACCCGTAGCCCTTGGGCTTTGGCAGCCCGTATTTTCTCCACCCCCACTGCCGTGGAAACATGGCTGACATGGAGGCGAGAATCGGTATATTCCAACAAGCGCAAGTCACGATCAATCATCAACTCCTCGGCCAAGGAAGGAATGCCTAGCATCCCCAACATGGTACTCACCATACCTTCGTGGAGCTGCCCTTTACCAGCAATGGTCGCTTCCTGGGGCTGGTTCATGATCAGCCCATCAAAGGTCTTCACGTAAAGTAGTGCACGCAATAACAGGCCTGCGTGCTGAATGCTATGACTACCGTCTGAAAAAGCAACGGCTCCAGCCGCTCGCATATCCAGCATTTCGGTAATTTCCTTGCCCGCAAGGTCTTTACTCACCGCTCCGATGGGCAGTAATTCTACCGGTGCAAAACGCGCTTGTTGCAGCAAATAACTCACTCCCGACTTGTCGTGAATAACGGGATGAGCTTCCGGACGCAGCCCTACCTTGGTGAAACCACCAGCAGCGGCAGCTTTGGTGAGTGAGGTAATATCTTCGCGGTGTTCAAACCCCGGGTCACCGCCGATGGCTTCGAGATCAACCCACCCAGTAGACACACTTGCTTGCGGTAAGCGGATTTCTTTCTCCTCTCCAAGCTTCAAGTCAGGTCCAATCTCCGCGACTAAGCCATTGGCAACCCGAATATCCACTGTCTGTCCGTGCCATTCATTGCCCGGGTCCATGATTTTTACTGCTCGAAAAAGCCACTGCATAAGCGTATCCTAATTTGAAGGCCAAATTTAGGAATTTTGGAGGAGATAGAAGTAGGTTCTATTGCCTAACTTTGTCACATGAAGAAGACCACTGTAATACTCCTCCTCTCCATCAGCTTGATAGGAGGGCAACTGAATAGTCAAACCCTGGAAAACCAGGTGACTACCCTGGAACAGGAAATTGCCAAATTGGATGCCCAAAAAGCCGCTTTACTGGCTCAGGTTGAAGACCTGAAACTGCAAATGATCCGACGTGATTTGAAAGCAGTAGGCTTACCGTCAGAGGAGTACGTTGAGCACAGCGCCATGCTATTGGAATATGCTGAGCAGCACGAGCAAGCCAAATGGGTGGCCCACATCATTACCCCAGATGTTATTGACGGCAATGTTTTTCGGACCAATGATTTTCGGGAAGATCCACTCATCACCTCTGGTTCGGCGACGGAGGTCGACTACTTTCTCAAATACTTACAGCCCGATAGCACTTACAAATACGATGGTTTTGGTTACGACCGTGGACACCTGGCGCCTTCGGCTGATTTCCGTTGGTCGCAACAGGCCTTATCGGAATCTTACTTTTACAGCAACATGTCGCCCCAGCTTCCTGACTTCAACCGCGAAGGTTGGGCGGAGTTGGAAGGGCTGTTACGTCGTTATATTGTCGACCATCCCGAGACACAACTCTACGTCGTGACGGGGCCGCTATTGAATGACAACCTGCCGGTGATTGAACGCAGCGTCAACAAAGTCTCCATTCCACGCGAATTCTTCAAAGTAGTACTGGACCTGAAGACGGGCGACGCCATTGGTTTCTTGATGCCTAATGCGACCATCTCCAAGCCCATTTCGGAATATGCCAAATCCATCGACGAGATAGAAGCACTCACCGGATTGGATTTCTTTTCCCTCATCGAGCAGGAAGAGACGATAGAGAGCCATGTACACCTGGAGCACTGGTTTTCCGACCTCCCTCAAGGCGATGTCGCCCCTATCTACCCTCCTAGCCTACCTCGTGGTCATTTCAATACCGAGCAAGCCAAGCAATACATGGGCGAAAACAAGTCCATCACGGTGGTAGGCAAAGTAGTGGGCAGCCGTTATAGCCGTTCTGGCAATCTGTGGTTTAACCTCGACAAGCAGTTTCCCAACCAGATTTTTTCGGTCTACATCCGCAAAGACGACCTTGTCAACTTCGAAGGTGACCCCAAGGAGTTTTTCGACGGGCAGGTGATCAAGGTCACCGGTGTCATCCAGGACTTCAGTGGTGTGCCTACGGTGAATGTGGAACGGAGTGGGGAGATTGAGGTGTTTGGGGAGTGAGGGGGCTTCTAGTTTTTTATATACTTACAGTCAGTTTTTATATTCAACAAATCGATAAAATCATCAATTGAATTATCTACTTCAAGACCAATTTTAAAAGCTGCTTTATTAGTATAATACAAATCGTAATGAGTTAAAGGATGCCTATCCGGTATTCCTTTTTCTTTGGCAACATTAAATCCTTCTAAATCTTTATCATATCTAATATATCCATCTTCAAAAAGCATCAACTCCTTCAGAAAACTCCAAAGCTCTTCACTTTCTAGACTATTAGAACTTTCAAAAATAGAATCAGCAAAACCTAAAACACAATCATCATTAAAGCTATCACAGTTAATAGCTGATTTCGTTTTTGAAATCAGATAAGCATCAACATTAATATTATTTAAGTAATGAAAATAAATCCTACCACCTTCCTCGTACAAATTAAATGGAAACACAATTGAATAATATTTATTTTTCGAGCTAAAAAACAATCTACTCATCTTATCAATAACAAGTTTTATTTCATCATTTGAATTATTTTCACCAATATGAGGATTCGACAAAATATACCTACTGGCCTCTAAAAGGATATTAATAATTTGAATTTTAGACTTGATTCTCTCTTTAGGAAAAAAGAGATCTTTTGAATAAGAGTCAATTTTATATACAAAAACTTTCATTAGCTATAAAATTCTTTATTTGCGACGATAAATTTAACAGTTTTATCTTTATCAAATTCCTCGATATCTGTCTGAATAATAGCTTTCTCTAATTTTGACCTAAATCTATTATCAATTTCTAACTCATTAAAAATTTCGTTTAAAAATTCTTTATAAGATATATTTTTCTTATTCTGTATTCTCACCAACGTACTTTTTATAGCAATTTTTTCCTCTTCAGAAGGCTCGCTTGTCCTGATTAAATTTTCGTCATTTATAACTTTCAAACCACTTATTAATGCAGATAACCCTATTTCATTTTGAACCAATAAGTATGACTGAATAAACGACCTTGTAAGCATTGTGTATAATATATTCCTATATCTATATGTGTTTTTTATACCGGCTGTTATACAAATAACAAATGGAAATTCAAGACCCTTCACATTGTTTGTATTCGTAATGTAAACTGCATTTTTTGTCTTCGACTTTGTTTCTATAGCTCTATTTACGTTCCACTCCAACTGACTTCTTATGGAGTAACAAAGGCTATCTATATATTCATAAATAGCCTTATTCCTATCAAGAATAATAATTGCAATATCTTCTGGCATTACAGTTTTGTGTCTTTCCTTAATTGATTTAAGTATTTTTATAACATCAATAATTTTAGTTGAGTTTTCAATAACAGTACTTTCGAAATCTTCAAGCATTAGACCCTCAAATCTCCTAATTGGCTCTCTTGATAATTCTACTTGGTTATTACCAATTCTGTTAACATTATATCCTATTGCCTTCCAATACAAGTCTTCAAACCAATTGAGTTTTTCCTTCTCAAATAATCCTAGTCCGATTGAATGAGCAAACATCAGAGTTCTTGGATCAGTCCTATAACACCTATTTAAAATAACATCAACTTCAAGTTCTGTTTCTAGAGTATTTTCAAAAATATCTTGAAAAATATCTCCAGCAATATAAATTTTTTTTCTAGTTATTTTATCGCATAAATCAAAAAAAACTTTTGGGAAATCTTGCCTTTCGTCAATAAGAATATAGTCAAATGCAAATTCAAAATCCTCATCATCTATTCCATTAATATATTCAAGAGCTAAAGTAAAAATTTTATTATAATTAGTAGAAAAGTCATAACCAAGGAATGGAAAATTATAAAAACTAGCAATATAACTATAAAGCCCCGAATTCGAGTCTTTACCAGAACCCCAAGCCCTATTGACCCAAAGTTTTGAGTTCCATTCAATTTGTTTCTCAACTCTCATAAAATTAAAGAAAGAAGGTATTCTTGATCTAAGTGTATTTGCTAATGCAATATTATGGCAAGTGAAGAAAATTTTCGGTTCTTCTTCAAGAACATAAAGCTCTTTCAGCTTATGAAGTAGTAACTCTGTTTTTCCTGTTCCAGAAAGACCTTGTATGGAAACTGTTTTATTTGTAAATTTTTGATAAATGAATCTGGTTTGATCTCCATCAAACAGAATTATATTTTGCTTAACTTTATCTAAAAGGGTTTCAGGTTCTTTTACACCAACTTTAGTGATGTCATTAATACTTCCAACTATCAACGAAATCAATAATTCTCCAACACGTTGGTTATCATCATCTAAGTTGTTTTCTCTAAATATTTGCTCTATAGTTAAATTATTATTAGGAGTTATCCTATTTATAATTTCACTTTTCCATTCCCTAGGTCTTCCAATATATTCTTTATAAGAATACTTATCAGATATATAACTTAAGTCTTCTATAAAATCTTCGCAATATTCATTAAACAACGGTGCATTATCAATTAAATCTAGAAATAAAATCCTATACCCAGGCGAAAGAATTACTATAACATTTTCTTCATAAGAATAAGAATATTTCTCTCCAAGAGGTGCTGAAATTAAATAAACCTGCTGCTCCGTATTTTGTTCAGCGTAGTTTTTTATTTTTCTAATCCAGTCTTTGTTTACGTCATTTTCTTCTATATGACTATAGAATAAGCTATTGTCCATGTTCAATATTTAATAAGATAAATATAGTTATTTTACACCTATTGGAGGTAACAAAACTTCTACACATCTTAAAATTCACCCTATTATACTCATCTTCGACCAAGTAAGCCTAATGAAATCACCTTGGAATTACTTCTAAGAGATGCTTTCATGACCCATAAAAACCTCTCCAGCGGCCAAACGAGGTTAAATATTAGAGGTCTTTCTGCCACGAATTAGTTAAACCTAAGATAAAGTCAAACATAATTAAATCACTCCCTCCCCCGTTCGGTGTCGGTTGTACCTACGTCACTACTTCTCAAAAAAAACCACCCCTCTCCCATTCCCCATACCAAACAGGCCAAATCTCAGCTAATCCCTCCGTGGTATACCCGTATTTTTGGGAAAGCGATCGAAAAGCTTGTGACAAGGCTTGTCCATCCGCCAAGGCTTGCAACAACAGATACTGTTCCCGATGTAGGTCAAAGAAGGCCAGCTTGTAATCACGGCGCAAGATGGCATAGTAACTTGGTGCAGGACCAGGAAACTCAGGCTCTTCGCCTTTGGCCACCGACTGGTAAAACCAGCGCACCGGAAACTTGGTCGCCAGGAGGCGTAAGCCAGGAACGAGAGCCAGTTGTTCTGGCGACGTAGCCATGGTAGCCAGCGGACCATTGTGGTCCACATCGGCATTAAACAGGTGGTTGATTAGCCATTCAAAGCGGGCGAGTTCGATCATGAAGTCAGGCCAATCTTCTTTAATAGGTTCATCGCGATCGGGGCGGGTTTCCTCCAGGTAGGTCATGAAGCGATCGCCGAGGTTGGCGAGGCTGTAGCTTTCGGAGGGGTATTTGCGGAGGTATTCGTCGGCGAAAGCCTGGAACAATTCCGGGCTTAGCGCATATTCCAAGGCCGTAAACTGTTTCGCCAGACAGTCGCGCAAGCGGGCGGTATAACCATGTTGATAAATCGCCAGATGTTGTTTCGCGGCCAGGCGTTTGGAAGGCTTGAAAACTTCCTCAATGGAGACACTCCTCCCCTCTCCTACTTTCGCAGCATCATAACCTGGATGAAGTAACATCTTCAACATCCACTGTTGGAAATCCGCTAAGGAGAGTGCTGGTTTATCCACTTTTTAAGCTTCTTTCATTACGTTGGTCATCAGAAAATCTACCGGATTGGAAACCTCGGCAGCGTGATCAGGTGCTTCTTCCGGCATTTGTAGCTCGGGAAGGGACGATGACATGAAATTTTTGGCTTTCATCAATTCTTCATAATACTCTTCGAAAGGAGGAATATTGCCATCCCATTCCAACAGCGTGGAGGTACCACCCGTTTTCTGCCAGGCGAGCTGAAACAACTGCCAGACATTGTGAGTGACGGCTCGGTCGTGGGTATCTATAATGTAACTCCCGCAGTGCTGGTGCCCAGCCAGGTGCATCTGTACGATGCGCTCGTGAGGGAGCTGTTCGATATAATGAACGGGGTCAAAATCATTGTTAAAAGCGGAGACGTAAACGTTGTTCACATCAAGGAGTAAGCCACAATTGGTTTCCTCGGCCATTGCCCGCAGGAAGGCCCATTCCGGCATGGTAGAATGCTGAAAGCTGGCGTAGGTGCTCGGGTTTTCTAATACCAGCGGTCGCTCCAAATAATCTTGAACAATCCGGATGCGTTCGCAGACATGAGCCAAAGACGCTTCGTTGAGCGGCAGCGGCAGTAAATCATGGGAGTTGATAGATAAAACACCCGTCCAACACAAGTGATCACTCACCCAAACGGGCTGCACCTCTTCGGCGAGGGTCTTCAGGCTTTTAAGGTAGGTAAAATCCAGCGGGTCCGTACTTCCGATAGACATCGACACGCCGTGCATTACTACCGGATAGCGCTCGACAATCTGCTTCAATAAATAGCGAGGTCGACCATAAGCATCCATGAAATTTTCGGAGATCACCTCAAACCAATCCACCTCCGGCGCGTGCTCCAGAATATGATCAAAATGCTTATTGCGCAAGCCCAGGCCGAGGCCGAGGTCTGGTAGTTGAAGGAGGTTAGTACTCATCATCCCTTTTTCACACAAGCCTCATCCGAATAGTGAGCCTTACTACTATTTTTCATAAAAGCTTCTCTTTTGGCTTTCTTCTCGGCATCCCTCACCTTAGGATCAAAGGCAAAAGAACAATAATGCGAACCACTTTGGCCGCAAGACTCGTAATGGTATTGCCCAATCTTTTCGGCAAACTCGGCGGTAGGACCGTAAGCCTGCCTTGGTGGTGGTGAGCCATATTTTTTCCCGGCTTTATTCATTCGCTCTTCAAAGCGTTTTCTGGCCAGTTGCCATACGCTCAGGCCTTGGTTGGGCCCATCCACAAAATAGCGGGTAGCCAGGATTGGCGAACCGCAACTCCCTTGGTATTTGCAATCGTTTTCGCCAGGATGGCAAAACTCGGGTGCCGTACCAAACAAGCCGCAGCCGCCCTGCCCACGACAGTCATTGACGGTATGGCAAGCATGGACGATCGTGGCACACAAGCCCATGCCAGCACAATCGTTTTGCTTAGTAAACCCTTGGTTCTTGCAGGAATTGAGGCCCATGCAAACGTGCAGTTCCGGACCTACCGGACTAGGAATATCCGTGGTTACTGCCAATTGACGCTTATTGGGCTCAGGTGCTATGGTGTTTTTTTTATAGGAATGATCCATCTTGGTAAAATGATTGACGGGTTATAGGAAAGGGTTAAGCATGAGCGGTAGGAAATGGATTTCCTTTTATTCCCAGATCTTTATCAATGTCTTTGACACTGTAATCAAGACCAACATCAGGTAAAGCCATATAAGCGACACTCTTTTCATTGCCTTTGCTGAGCCACCCTTCTACCGTCCATACCTTGGAAAGCTGATCAGCCAGTTCAATGATTTGGGCCTTGGGCCGCATATTGGGCTTTGCCGCAAAGTCGTAGAACTCGAAAGTCAGTGCGGCCGAATACATTTTGCCTTTTTTATGGTAAAGCAAGTTCGAAATATTGCCTCCAAAATGACTTAGCAGCCAAATCATGGCCTTGTGTACGCCGTACATAAAGAGCTGAAACTGCGTCTTGGTGCTTTTTGTCCGATAGCAGGTTTCAATCATCAAAAGGATGTAGGTAAAGATGGCATTTCCCAATTCAGATTCCAGCTTTAGTGCAGCCACCGCATTATCGCCCTGCTTGGGGTCTTTGAAGCTGGGTTTGGCATTAGGGCTATCGTAATCGGCCTGCTTGGGGTCAAGATCCTGGTTGTGAACAAAGAGGGAGAAAAAGTCGAGGCCATAGCCTGCCAGCATCTCCTGGTAATAATACCCCAAACTATACGCTTCATAAAACTTATCGAAGTGGGCCAGCTCCTTACCACTTGGGGCATCGGCATCTTCCTTATCCATGATGACCTTACCGTCTTTTACGGGAAGCGGGATGGGCATGCCCTTGTCATCCAGGTGTAGCTTATTGCCATCTTCATGGTTGCCTTCGCCCTGTTCTACGATAATTCCCAATGCTTTCAATGCAGTGTTGCTGTCCACCACTTCCACCAGTCCGCCGCTATCATCTTGATTGACGAAATGAGGATTGTGTTCTTTATCGTAATAGACCGTATTGATAGAATTGGAAGAATAGACGCCCATTCGCGGATTGGGGGTCAGCTGCAAGCGGTCTCCTAAATCATAAGCACCCGCAAAATGATCGTTGATACAGCCTTCAATCATTTCGTAAAACTGCCCGATGGTTTGATAATCAATAGCCCTTTCTTCGATCAGTAGGGAGGGATTTTCAAAAGCATTGGGGCTTTCTATCTTTAGGAAGGTTGCCAATTGTCTCAGCGAAAGCGGCCCCAGGTTAATCGGAAATTCAGGATCGTGACCATCCAACTGAGTAGGGAATTTAAAACCCTCAGATGCGGCAATACCCATCAAGTCCGGCGGCAATCCACAGATGGCTTGCTTGACGTTGGAAGCCAGTGCCAAATGCAGCATTTCCTCAATCAATACGCCCATGATCAGCGCTGCCGTTTTGTTGGCATAGATCATGATTTCCAGCGTCAGGTCTTGCGCTTGTTTCACCTTGCCGGGCATACGCTCCAGCAGGGTCTTGTACAGTGTTTGCTGATCTGGCAGCCGCTGGATAGAATAATACGTAGAAAGGTAAGTAGGGATGGTTGCCAATTCCAAGGTGATGGCTTGCTCCATGGCCTCAGCAAAATTTTCCGGCGTTACGACCGTCGGAATACTAAACAGTTTCTTTTTAGGCATGATATGGGTAGGTAGGTTTTCGAAAGGTGTGATTTAAAAGTAGTTATTCTTACATCCAAAACCAAATACACCTATACTATCTTTTCGCAGTTCAAGTAGTGTAAACAAGAGATCCGTACCATGAGGATAGGAACATCTCTCCTCAAGGAATCAACCGTAGCCCTAGAAATATCTCACCTAATTGCCATCCTTCGTACTTTTTTGGTGCGTATTGATCTTTTCTACAGCATCTTTAGTGAGTACCAAGAGGGAATTGGTCTCACAATTCCACAAGTTCAGGTAATCAGCTGAGACCACACTGTGGGTTTTCCAACCTGCGAATTTTGCGTAAAGCATCAAAGTACAGATATCCGTAGGAGTGATAAACGGTCCAGTTTCTTTATTGTGCGTGTGCATTGTTCCCATTATTTCTTGGTCTGAATCTCCGTACGGTATAGAAATAATGTTGTTATGAAGTTTTTCGCGCCTTTTAACTGTATTGTTGTTGCGCATCGTTAATAAATAGTCATTACCCAAAACAACCACACCATTTTTCTGTGGGCCAGTAAGCACGTAAACTTTCTTTTCACCCTGGCTGATTAAAGGAATCAAATTCAAATTAGTATTTTCATACACTTTGAAAAGCGTATCGGTACCCATTAAGTCTAAGGCATTGCGGCGCATTTCGTAGAGGTCGTGTTCCTTGGCAGAAAAATCGCGCTCTTGTAAATTAACATCTGCAGTAGCTAAATCGTAAGTAACATCAAATGTAATGGTCCCGATCACTCCATGGTTATCCGCTTTTGAAAAGAATACACATCTCGCCAAATCGCCATCGACGTAAGAAAAATAGCCTCCAATATTACCCCGATTTGGATAAGCTTCTAAAAATAGATCAGTGCCATACCATGATGCCATTTCACAACGATAAAGTAACTTCCCTTCTTCGACAATAGGATCAGTTTGCTTCGAAAATTTTGATTGGGCAGATACCTCCAAAAGGGTTACCGTTGCAAGGAAAAAAAGTAGCCATTTCATGAGCGCGATCAGTTTATTTTCACCAATATAGGCTTTTTTGTTTTCTCAAAAACAATCCAAATCCTCCCCACTATCCGCCGATGGATCGTAACCCGTAATAAAATTGTGCTGCGAAGCGAACGCACAATTGCTAATATTCATGGGTTCTGCTATGTTCAAGGGGTCTACACAGGGTACACTACAAATCAGACCACTAACCAAGGATCTTTGTTGATCTGATGAAGTCAACCAAATGGAATAACCATACTGGGCAGCCATAATAGTATCTTGATAAACACCATCAAATCCATTCTCTGGCGTAATATCCGTCATATTTGTTTGGTAAAAAACGGTATCGCCGTTGGCGAGATCAAACACCCAAAAAGTATCTATCCTCAGGATATTAGCATCGGCTGTTACCTGGAAGTAATCATTGACACCATTACCGTCAGGCGTAAAAATGGTAGGAATGAAAAACTTCCCGTTACCCAGATCAGCTTCCACCGGAGCATCTTGACAGCAAGCGGTAATCGTAGGATCATTAATTAACAAATCGTCTTCCGTTGAGGTGGCAACGAAAGCGAAAACAGCAATGGTCAAAATAGCGTTCAGTTGCCACTGCTGTTTAAAACCTATCCGCAGACGAAAATCCGCTACGTGTTCCAGCACGTAATAACTCAAGGGCAGCATCAGAAAGGCTAAATAATCAGAATAGTCCACTACCCTACTAACCGGCCAAATACCTAGTGCATTATAGGCATCAAGCAAGGGTTGAACAAAAGGAGATTTCCAGAACAGAAAACCCAGGAAGGTTATGCCAATAGCCTGCCGCGCAGAGACCGGAAAGACAAATCTCAAAAACAAGGGAAAGATAAGCAGGCCAGCAAAGTCTGATAACTTCCCCGTAAACCAGTTGCCAAACTGCGCTTTGAGAAAATGATCATTGAGTAGCAATAAAATCAGGCCTGAAATAAAGACCGTGTTTAGCAGAAAGTGCTTTTTCATAACGCGCAGTTTTAGTGGTTTCTTCTTACCAAGAGATGGAGAAAAAATAAGTGTAACAGCTTTCGATTTTTTTCAAATCTCAAAAGAAAGTCGTTTCTCTTATTTCCGTCAAATCACTAACGTTTGAAACCATTGATCCGCTGCAAAGTCCATTTTTTAATGCTGCGGTGGTGGCGCGTTATATTAGACTTGTTCTACTGGGATCATTTAGGGGGCAAATCGCGCCTTATCTTCCCATACTGTGCCTTTTTTAAGTCGTTTAGCTACGGCTAAACTCCTTAAAAAAGACTTCGCGTGGTCGATAATGCCTACCGAGCAGGCAGGCATCAATTTTAGCTTCGCTGATCGCCTTTGGCTCAGAGTTCCCACCAACTCCGAGCCGAAGGCGATCACCGTAAGGTAAACTGCCCCAGTAGAACAAGTCTAAGAGCTACGGTAGCTGGAAAACAAAGACCGCCAACGCATTTGCATGACGCCAAATACCGCTTCTTTGATAATACCTTTTGACATTTTTGAAGTGCCCTCTATCCGATCCGTAAAAGTGATGGGAACCTCAATGATTTTGTAACCTAATTGACGGGTCGCGAATTTCATCTCGATTTGGAAAGCGTAACCGACGAAGCGAATCTTGTCGAAATCAATGGCTTGCAAAACGCGGCGAGTATAGCAAACAAAGCCTGCGGTTGGGTCCTTGACTGGCATAAAAGTGATCAAACGCACGTACACTGAGGCCCCGTAGCTGAGCAAAACCCGATCCCAGGGCCAATCTTGCAACTGTCCACCTTTGACGTAGCGAGAGCCTACCGACATATCCCCTCCTTGCAGCGCACAAGCTTCATAAAGTCGTACCAGGTCATTGGGATTATGACTGAAATCGGCGTCCATCTCGAAGAAGTATTCGTATTGAGGGCGTTCTAAGCCCCAGCGAAAGCCAGCTATATAAGCTGTGCCTAAACCTAGTTTACCCGTACGCTCTAGTATATGCAAGCGGCCAGCAAATTCCTTTTGCTGATCTTTGACCAAGGTTGCCGTCCCATCTGGAGAACCATCATCGACAATCAGGATGTGAAAATCATGGGGCAGGGAGAATACAGTGTGAATCATTTTCACAATGTTCTCTTTCTCGTTGTAGGTCGGAATGATTACGAGGCAGTCGCTCAAGATGTTTGATTCAGTTTAGATCGCAAAGATAAATCTTTCTCCGACAAATGCCGTAGCAAGCCATAGCGTAATTAGTAAGACAGTTTAATTTTGCCGTGAAGCTCATCTTTGCATAAGTAAATTTGTGAAACCTATTCCGATAAGGAAGCATAAAAACCTTTTCCTAATGCAACGTTTTTGTCTACAACTCTTTTTATTGCTCTTCTGTATCAAGGCGCTACACGCTCAAGGGCCCATCAATGGCTTTATGCCTAAACCCGGTCAATTAGATGCTGCTTTCACCTACAGTACCGAATCCTATTCGAAGTTTCATAATGAAAACGGTGATCTAATCGATCGTAATATTGATGCGACCAGTTATAACCTTTTCCTGGAATATGGTCTTGACCCCAAAATGGCATTGATTGTTACAGCCCCTTATATCTCTAATGACCTGGATAATCAAGGGTGGCAAGATGGAAGCATTTGGTTGAAATACCGCAATGAAAGAATAGAGCAAAACAAAGGATACCACAACTTGATCACTTCTATTGGCTTAGGCTTCCCCTTAAGTAGTTATCCCAACGATAATGTCTTTGCTATCGGTCGACGAGCGACAACTTTCCAAGGGCGGTTTCTTTGGCAATACGACGCCAAATACGGATGGTTTATCAGCGCCCAGTCGGGGATTGATTTCCAGCTAGCTCCTGAGGCACTTGCGGCACTGCCGATCCTGATACGTGGCGGTATCGGGACCTCACGTTTTTATGCAGACATCTGGTTGGAGCATTATCAATCGCTCCAAAGCACCGTCTCCGACCCGAATGGAGCCAGTGGAGCGGGTAGCACCTGGACCCGAACTGGAGGTACGCTTTATGTTCCAGTTACGCCTTGGTTTGGTGTATTTACAGGAGGCGCTCTCGTTTTGAGCGGTAAAAATATTGGCAAATCAGCCCGTTGGAATTTGGGCGCGGTATTTAGAATGAATGGGTAAGGGGGGAAGGGTTGGAAGGGTGTAAGGTTTTTTAAGTCGGAAGTGGGAAGTGGGAGGTCGGAAGTGCTTAGACACACGAAGACCCATAGGGAAACTTACCTGAATTCATCATTGGAAGTGTTTTAGGTAAGGACGAAAAAACACGCCACTAGGGTGATACCAATATTTCCGACTTCCGACGGTCTTTTCGCGTAAGACGAAAGTGAGTTCACGCCTCCCATGGATGACGATAAATATCTGTTGGCAATCGCATCATCTTAAGCAACCTCAGGTGATGTTCTTCGATGCCCTGCAAGTGTACGCTGGCTTTGTGATCATCAGTCATTATGTAGATCATCTGGACGCTTCGGAACGCGCTTAAGACCAGCGATGTGGTAGGTCGCTCAACTTTGCGGCCGGGATTGCCGGGCACCAGATTGGTAAGATAGCTGTTTTGTTCGCTTTTCAGTGTTTGGCGGATGGTGTATTGCCACAGATTATAGTACTGTAGAGCCAGCATTAGTATGCGCAACATGGCTTGGATGCGATTTTCTTTTTTCAGGAAGATTGGCGTAAGCGAGGTGCATTTGGTCAACAGCAAATGAAAATGCTGCTCGATACGATACTCCTCCCAGTAACAAAGTACCACCTCGCAAGCCGAGAGTCTATCCGAAGGAGCGTTAGTGGCCATCACGCGCCATCCGGCCAGTTGCTGTTCGATGTTGTTTTGCTGCTCGTCCAGTGTAAGTTCCACACTGCAAGGTTCGGCCGGGTCCTGAGATAGTGTGATCTTCCAGCTGTATAGGTGAGCGACTTTGTGCTTGTCCAGTATCTTGTTGATGGTTCGTTCAGCTTCCTCTACCGACTTGATCGTTTTACGACCTCGGTTGCGCGTGAAGCGCAGTCTGACCTCCTGGCAAGCGGTCTGGCAGCGTTGCTCTAGTTGGGCAACTTGGCGCTTGCGTAGATTCAAGCTACATACCCCGAATAGCCTTTGGGTGTGAATCGTGCCGTCAGCGGAGATGATTTCACGTGCGGGCAGCTCTTTAACCAGCGCGATGGCTTGTGAATCCTTACTTCCCGCCGCCTGACGCATTACGCGTTCGGCGGGCTCTTGTTGTTGCTCAATCCACTCACGGGCTTGCATTAATTCCTCTCGTGAGTATTGTCGTTGAGCCAATGGGCCCAAGTAGTAGTTGCCGCTGTCAGCAATGAAACACATATTGTACTGATTACACAGCTTGCGGTCTCCCACTACCAGTACTCCTTTGGACTTGAGACCTTGTTCCCAGGCCTGTTCCAAGGCTGGCACGTAAAGCTTGTCGTCACTGTTTTGCCCTGCTACCACGTTCAGAGCCAGTGGCAGGTTGGCTTTGTCTATAGCCAGTAGCATCAATTTTACCTGAGGTAGGGCCAAACCCGTGGCATTATGCCCCAACTGAAAAATGCCTTCTGTTTCTCGATGACTTTGAGCCGTGGTACTGTCGATACGCACCGTATCAAGGGGACCTTGATCAGTACCGTTGTCCAGATCGTAAAACCGAATTAGCGATTGGTTATGATCGCGCTGAAAGGACATCCAGCGCTCATCGTCCTTAGACAGGTAGTCCAGCAGACTACCCAAACGGTCATCACTGAGATAAGCAGCCTGAAAATCAGCTTCATCCAAAAGCCAACTCAACGTGCGCTCCAAGCCCAAAGCCCAGTCTTCTACGTTGTACAGTCGATGATCGTTCTCGCTCAGAATATAGACCAGAAAAGCCTCCAATGTCTTGCCAATACTGGTTCCCTGCCACAAATGATGAGTAGGATAGTGCTTGTCCACGCGCTGGGACAAACCGGTCGATTGGAGTAGGCGACTAATCGCCGGTAGATCGCCTACAGGCTCTGCTTTGATCAGCATACAGTTTTCTTATAAAACGCTTTGCGAACTCACTTTCGTCTTACGCGAAAAGACCGTCCCACTTCCGACTTTGAATACTACTCTTCTACCCAGCCTTCTATTGAGAGCCGCTCAGCTTTGCGGTAGCCATTGAAGTAGACTTTGATGCCTTTATTAAAGTATCCTGTATCATCAGCATCGTACTCGATCACAATATGGCCTAATGAGTCGGGCGCCACGCGTACATCCTCCCATTCGGGGCTGGTACAACCACAGGAAGTGCGCACATTATCAATGTACAAAGCATCCGAACCGATATTACGGAAAGTAAAAATGGTCGTCCGTGGTACGCCTCGTTCCAGATCTCCAAAATCATATGTAGTGGGCACCTGCCAGACAACGGGGGCATTAGGAGCAGGGAAGGAAAACAGGAGGCCACTAAAGGCCATGCTTAAGAGTAAGAATTTCATCTTTAGTAAATGTCAAAAGTGGCTTTTTATTGTCCAAAAGGGGATTCCTCATTGGTACGCAAAACATCCCAGGTATGGTCGGCAAGCATCTTCACTTCGGCAACGAAGGTATAGGGAGGTTTCTTCCCCCACTCATCGGGGCTAACCATCGAGAGGATGGTCTTGCCGGAAGATTGTCGGTAAAGAAAATAGTTCCTCCCAATAAGCGGTTCGAAATTCATGTCCGTCAGATAAATCTCCTCGGAAATACGTACGCGTTCCTGTAGTTTTCTTGCTTGTTGAGCCAACAAATCAATTTGTTCCTTGATCTGTGCTAGCTGCAAATCAGTCTGCTCATACATAGCAGCTACTGCACGTCCTTTCATTCGCCCCTTGTCCATGGGCTTGATTACTGCTCCACCCACAGTATGAGCATACGGCAGTAAATGAGGGTTCTCTGCTATTTTTTCTGGGTCAATAGGGTTCACCCATTTTGCTTCCTTCACTTGGTCTTGTTTTGCGTGCTCTTTGGCCATGGTCTTTTTTGAAACTGATCGACTAAATACGGAACAGTAAGGACAAGAGGAGGTTCATTGCCAATGCCTATTCTTCTCAGAAAAACATTGTTCTAATGTATACAGCGCGACTACCCTCTCAGATAGCCGCGCTGTATGTTTAAGCTGGACTTTAGGCAAAAGTCCGTACAGGGTACTCGGGCTGCTTCGCGCCCTCAGGGTAAAAGGTAGAGGGATAGCAGACGATTATGCATAATTCCCAGCTTCGATTAAAAAAGCCGATGTTGGAAAATTGATAGGCCGTTTCTACTAGCATTATCAAATCCCTCTACCCTATACTCAAAGTGGCGATGCCATCGTCTACGTATCTTTCTACAACTTTCGATAAAATGTCGAAAGTCTAGCTAAGCGATATTTCTACTTTAGCCTCATGGTTGTACTTCCGGCCAGGAAGCCTTTGTTGTAAACCTCTACCGTGTAATTACCAGAAGAAAACTGCTGACCTGGGTTCCAGATAAACTCCAGGTTATTTTGGTTGCGATTGTAGCTGATATCATCTTTCAGCGTGTAGCGCATTGATTCCCCAGTGGCTTGGTTGGTAAAAACGCCCGATCCCATTTGCTCAAGCGCTAAGGTTTCTCCCTGAGGGTTGATAATTCGAACGATGAATTCTTCCTGACCCGGTTCTGTGATTTCATTGACCGATGTGGTGAAAGAAATTGAAATCCGCTCTACATTGGAAGCATCTTGCCGAGTTACAGGTGTACCACTACGGCGAATCTTCTGCCCAACGGCCTCTAATCCGTTCACTTTAATGACAGATGCCTGGTTCACCTTGCGCGACAAACTATTATTGGTAGACGCTAATTGTTGCTTTTCACTTACCAAAAGCGCGCGTTCCTGGCTAAGGCTTTCATTGGTCTGGAGAGAAGAACTCAAATCCGTTTGCAAATTATCACGCTCTTGGGAAAGTTGCTGGTTTTCATCTGCCAATAAAGCATTTTGCTCTCTGAGTTGATTGAGTTCAGCCAAATAACCATTCAGTTGTTGTTTCAACTGAGAAATTTCGGCGCGAGCTGCACTGCCATCACCACCTTTGCGGATTAAGCTAGCAATTCTATCCTTTGATTCCAGAAGCTCTTGTTGTTGTTGTTCAATCAGGGCATTTAATTCCGCATTGTTGGAACGCATAGATTCCAATTCTGCTTTGGCCTCGTAATACTGGTCATTGAGTTCTTCTTGCAGCTTGGTGGATTCATCCAATTGCGTAGTGAGGGTTTCCTGTGCTTTGTCGGCCTGTGTATATTTGAACAGCAGCCACGCGTTGACCGCTAACAAAGCTACGATTATCACTGCTGCAATGGCAATCAGTCGCTGCTTGGAATTATCTTGTTTGGGAGGAAGTGGTGGAGGTGTGGGCGTTGGAGGAGTTGTGTTGGTTGTCATAACTAGACCTTTTTTAAAATCAAATGTGTAAATTCTCGTGCTTATAACGCAATTAGCCCCTTTTAATTGTATCTTAAAAAAGCAGTGATTTTTTCCTACTTTAGTGCCTGCTCTACATCAAAACTCCCTCTATTTATGCTCGAACAAATCGATATTGCCAACGTCCTTTTCCTTGATATTGAGACGGTCAGCGGACATGCAGCATTCACCGACCTCCATGAAGATCTCCAAGCACTATGGGCGCACAAGGCTCGTTCGGTACTTAAAACCACCGACGAAATCAGCGAAGAAGACCTGGCGGCCTCCTATCAGGATCGAGCCGCTATCTTTGCGGAATTTGGAAAAATTGTCTGTATCTCTGTCGGTGCCGTACATCGCGACAAAGATAAGCGCTTAAAAGTTCGCTTAAAATCCTTCGCTAGTGCGGATGAAGGCGAAGTACTCAGCGGCTTTGCCGAGCTATTGGCCCAGTACTACAACAACCCCATGAAGTATTTCCTTTGCGGACACAACATCAAGGAATTTGATATCCCCTACGTCTGCCGACGCATGATCGTCAACAATATGACTTTCCCTAAAATGCTCGACATTGCCGGGAAAAAGCCCTGGGAAACCAAGCACCTGCTGGACACCATGGAACTTTGGAAATTTGGGGATCGCAAATCTTATACCTCCCTCAAGCTACTAGCAGCCACCCTCGGCTTCCCTTCTCCAAAGGATGATATCGACGGCAGCATGGTCGGCCGCGTTTTCTGGGAAGATGATGACATTGATCGGATCGCTCACTATTGCGAAAAAGATGTTTTGGCTACAGCCCAATTATTCCTACGCTTTCAGCTGGCACCACTGCTGGAGGAAGACCAGATTGATCATGTGGGGCGGTAAGCTGATCGCCTAAACAGTATATGTCGCCAATAATCAATGTTCTACCTATGACTAGATCATGCAATCTCTTCATCTGGATGATGTTTATCTGGCCCAGTTGGCAGCTCCTTGCGCAAGCTTCAACAACAGACTTTTACCAGATACCTGCACAGCAGTTCAACTATCGTTCAGAAAGCGAGCCAGATATCGCTAACTCCTTCATAAAGCGACCTAGAGTAATCTCTATCTCACTAACCGATTTTTCTATCAGCAGACAAATTAGCCTGAAAGAATACCGACAATTTGTTGAAAGTCAGCCATCGGAAATGTACCGCCAACTACGACCTGACACCAGCATCACCCACGCCGAAGCCTACCGTGCTTATTGGGAAACCGATGACTATGACAAGTACCCTGCCTTAGGAATCTCCTGGGAAAACGCTATAGCCTACTGCCAATGGAGAACCCTGGAAGAACAGCGCCCTGGTTCCTATTCCTATTATTACACTTTACCCACTTATTATCAGTGGATTGGTGCCTTTCGTCAACTGGACAGCAAACGAAAAAAACACGACTTCAACCAGGATTATGCGGATTGGTTACTCCATTCTTATCCTATCACAGAATATAGCTTTCTGCATGACCTGAATCCAGATCTAGCATATCAAGAAGATACATTAGAACTGCTAAAGCTTCAGCACAGTCTTACCATTGGTGCTTCTTATCGTCGACAACTAGCAAATATCAGAGATTACTACCGGCTAAAAATGACAAAAAACCGAGGCTATCCCGATGTGGGTTTCAGGATCGTAAAGGTAATGCTACCGACATCTGAAGAGGAGCGAACAGCAATAGACAAGTACTTTGTAGCGCTTTGGCAATTGCATTAATTTACCACTCCCTCAACGATTAATAAAACCAAAAGTGTTATGCCTAGAACTATATTTAAGCGTTTCATTTTCATCTTCGTTGGTACGATAAACACGCTCCTTATCACTCCAATCGTTGCACAAACACCAGATTCGGCTTTTTACGAATTATCCTTAGCGCCACATCCGTTAAAGTATACCTTTGACTCGCGAACAAGCCTGCTGAGTGGCACTTTCACCCAATACTACGAAAATGGCCAGATGAAAGCACAAGGCGAATTGGCCAATGGCTGGAGACTGGGTACCTGGAAAGTATGGAAAGAAAATGGAGAATTATTTCACCAGAGAACCTATACCCATCCCTGGAACTATGTTGTTGATTACCCCAAGGCACCTAAAAAAGGCCCCGCAGCACTCTTCAACACGCCCGCTCCTTTGAAACGCCAGGACGACCTTATCCCCTATCCTTGGGTCCATGAATCGGAAATATACTGGGAGAAACGACTTTGGTTTGATCTATCCTTAGCCGACAATCCTTTGTTATTTGCTGATGACCTTTTGTTTAAGGCTTTGGATGCGGCTATTTTGGAACAGTCAACAACCGTAGCTTATAGTGGAACGGACGACCGTTTCAGGGTTAAACTTGAGCAGGAGGAAGCATTACAAACGCTACGTGATCAAAAAACGAATATTGTCGGTTTCCGCCTGAAGACTGTATGGTTTTTCAGTAACTCAACCCAACTTTTAGATCGGCGCATCATTGGTCTGGCTCCATTGGTAAAAACCGAAGAGGATACTTCCCAGCCACTGATGTGGTTTTATTACCCCGAAATACGGCAAGCACTACAAAAAGTGCCTGTCCAATCCCCAAATCCGCTGTTCCCCATTAAGCACCTTGAAGACCTCTTCCATTATTGGGAATTCAATGGGCTGATCATCAAGGAATCAAATGTTCATGATCGCGCAATCAGGGATTACTTAAATGGAGAAGCAGCGCTAAAAGCTGAACATCAGCGTATTTTATTATCAATTTATGGGTTTGAACACAAAGCCTGGATTTTTTTCAATCAAGGGGAAAGTGTTTTCACGGAGCATTAGTGCTTTACCAAGTCAACATTGATACCTTTTTCACTAGAAGCTACTTTTACTGTCCTACTGTCCTGGCAAAAATATTTGGTCCACCTTAATCGGCCTACTCTCTGCCAAAGGTATCATGGCATTGATAATTCTTACCTCTTTGAAATATTTCAAATCAGGTACCCGGATGACGGTGGGGTGCAAACGGCCTTCTTTACACAACTTGGCTCTACGCGTTCCTTTGAGTAGTGGGTGTACGGGGGTCCACCATTTTTGACCATCGTACAAAGCCAAATTGCCATAGTAAGAGTCGGTAATGTAGTCGTGCCAACTCATAATGATATCATCACAGCCATCGCGGTAGGTAAAAGCTTCATCCAGGCGTTTACGATCCAGGTATTTATAGCGGTAATTGAAGGGCTCCAAATTGACGACGCGAAGCGTTTTTACCCTACGCTGTGCATAAGGTTCACAAGAAAAAGAGTGGATCACTTTATCGTAAACAATCCTTATTTTATGGCAACCTGTGTCGGGAAGCGATTGCTGGTCCAGAAAGGTTTTTAAATTCAACTGTTGTTTGATCCCAAAAAGCTGGCGACGCGAGTGATTCACCCGCTCCTGATGAAAAGGAAGGAGGTCTAAGGTACCATCTTGAAGGCATATCGACTCTAGTAATTGGACCAGCTGTTCCTCCAAAGTGTAAAAGGGATTGGGTGTAGTTTTAAATTACATCAAATATAAGTCAGGATTACGAGAAGGACAAATCTACTTTTGCCACCGTTCTCAAAGGGAGGTATACCTTTTCCTTTAATTCCTGGTACTCTTCCTCCCAGGTACTGTAAGCTGTAATTCCACCACCTGACCAATAACGCAATCCATCGCGGTGTTTTTCCACAAAACGAATCAACACACAGCTATCCAATTCGTAACCATCCCAAATAGCAGCGATACCGGTATAAAAGCCCCTTTGCTGTCCTTCGGCTGCTTGAATAATGTTGATTGTTTCCACTTTCGGAGCACCACTTATACTCCCGGCGGGAAGCAGTCGCAGCAATATATCACCGAGATGACAATGAAAATCGGGTTTCAGCGCACCACCAATCCGCGTACTGGTTTGCCATAGCCCACCTCTGGGTGTGGAGAGGCGTTCCAGATAGCGATAATCTTCCACCCGTACCTGGCTAGCCACCTGGCTCAAGTCATTACGGATCAAATCAACGATCGTAGCGTGTTCAGCACTTTCTTTGGGATCGGCCAGCAATTGTTCTCCACGTAGATAAGCGGGTAGCGTCCCCTTCATCGGGTAAGATAAAATACGGCCATCTTTGATTTGTACGAATATTTCTGGCGAGAAAACAGTGAAGTGATCTTTCCACCACAATTTGTAACGTGCTTGGGTATGGTGATAAATATCTTCCAGCGTCCAGTTGGTCGTAATATCGGTTGGAAAAGTAAGGTTAGTCAGAAAACTATCACCACGTTTGAGCCCTTCTTGTACCCGTTGAAAAGCATCTTGATAACGTTGTGCGCTGACATAACTAGGCGTCCACTCCAGTGGAGGGCTAGGTTCAGAAGAAGGAATTACATAATTAGCATGCTGATGAAATTGAAAGCGAAGGACAGAAGGATCAATGTCCGATAAGCGCAAGGCCTGCAGCTGCTGAAGTTCAAAGTCTGCCAACAGCAGGAAAGGTTCTCTCGTACGCCCCCACTCATTCAGTTGTGCACGTAAACCAGACCAGGGCACTTTGTTTTTCACCACTATTGTAAAAAATTAATGTTCTATTTTTAGACGATCAATATCGCCGCGGCGTCACTCCTATACCTTTGGTGGAATATATTTCAAGCTCAGCCAGCCTGGTATACAAATTCCATATTCGGAAGTACCTTGCCAGGGTCCTTCAAGGTACCAATCATCGCCTCTTTTCACTTGCCTCAACTGCATGGTTTTGAAACACCAGGACAAATCGCTTGGTTTACGACTGATGAGCAATTCTTCTTCTTTTAAGTACAAAACGGCTCCTCTTTGCTGCCCGGTAAAGGACAGTACACCGAGTACATTGGGTGCATAAACATAAGTTCGCCCAGCGTATCGATCGTTTTTAGCCGTCAAGTAGAGTTCAAAATCATATTCTTGACGATATCCTCCTTGCTCTTGGGTGAGTTTACCCAACCACTGCCCACTACGGGGAGCTTCATCCGACTGAATAGTTCGGGGAATGAACCCTATCAGACACAGCATAAACGAAACTACACAACGCTGCAACATACGTGTCAACATTAAGCCTATCAACAGTTATTCAGAACTATTGACAAGTTGATCAGATGGAATAACCTTCCTTCAATGAAGGCCAAAAATTGGGTGTGTAGTTTATTCTTCCTCCGTTACCGGAACGGTAAAAATACTAAAAATGGTGGTCCCGTAGTTACGGACTTGCAGCAAATTGGGATGCTTCTCAAAATTATGCTGTGGGTTGTGTTCTAAAACAAGCCAACCACCAGGCTTGAGCAATTGCTGCGCTAAGATGAGATCTGGAATTTCCGGAATATTGGGCAAAGGGTAAGGAGGACCCGCAAAAATATAATCGTAAGGAGCCTGCTGCTGTTGAATAAACCGGAAGACATCAGCACGGTTGATGTGCATGTAGCTTTCTATATCGAGCTCTTTGGCAGTGCGTTTCGCGAAAGCTACACAACCAGGAAATTTATCGACATAAGTGACATCACGGCAGCCTCTGGAAATGAATTCATAGCTATGGTTACCCGTTCCTCCAAAAAGGTCCAGCACCCTTATTTCACTAAAATCAAAAGTATTGTAAAGGATATTAAACAAGCCTTCTTTAGCGTAATCAGTGGTAGGCCGAGTAGGCCAATTTTTCGCTGGTGGGTTAAAGCGCCTCCCTTTAAATCTTCCTCCTATAATACGCATACAAAAAAATTAATGATATTGTTGAAGGCTTAGTAAGTCGTAAAAAAGATGAACAGCATGTTGCCTGGCTTGAGGCCCCATCATTGAAGTCTCTTTTGAATTCAGAAACGCTACATCGCGTACATAGCGATAAAACAAGTTGTAGACCTCTGTCGCCGGTAGTATTTCACCAAAAATTTTTAGTGGAACCTGAGCTGGCTTCCAAGCACATTGCTCGTAAGCGAGTAAAACATAGTAAAGATAATCTTTCGCGGCATGACAAGTAAAGGCATTACAAAAAAGTAGCCGATCGCGCTCAATACCAATGAGATACAAAAGTCCGTCTCTCACATAAGCATACATCTGGGCACGACCTTGCCGACGAGTATACTGAGCCAACTCGTGGAGGATGGGGGTAAGGCCATGATAAAAGCGGCATCCCACAAATACCCGACGCCATTCACTCAGTTTCTCCTTATCAAGCGCGTATAGCAGGTAAGCACCAAGCTCTGGCAGCGCATCGGCCAGAATAGTATCCGAGTCTTTCAAGTCGGTCAAATCCGTAAGGATTGTTTGGCGAGCATCACCATTGTAGAGCCTGGCCGGTACCAGTGTAAAACGGGGTCCCAACCACGCCAGGCGAATTTTCTTAAAACCTGCACTCAACCTTTCATCCGTTTGCCACCAAGTCTCTGACGGAGGATGACTAAAAGCCCTGATGGCCAAAGCCTTTTGCTCAGGGTCTGTAATTAAATAACTGGAACTGTCCATCCCGGTAAGGATGGACAGTTCAGATTGAGGCAGACTTTGCTCACGGAAAGTCTCCTCTGTAATATCATAGCGAATTACTCCCAATTACCAGAAAGATTTGGTTTATTCAGATCACCAAATTTGATGATTTTATTAGGGCTGTAATTCTGATCGTACTTAGCAAAACGTGCATCGGCATATTTACCCATAAACGTTTTATACGGAGTTCCCACTTCTACAACAGCTACCATGGTCGACTGATAGTCAATGGTATCAGCAGCAATTTGGAAGGTAGCCTGCTCCGTATCTTTAAATAAAGGCACATACTTAAGCGACTGTAGGTCGATTCCCAAGGTACGAATCGAGTCGATAGCATTGGTGTAGCTGGTATCATAAGTGATCTCTCCGGTAAAGTTAGGATCATCCGGATCACCAATGACCGCAATCCGCATAAAGCGTCCGTTGGTCAGCACATCTACCAGGGTGTCAAAGTTAGGAGCGAAATTACCGGTAATATCCCGGTACATTTCCTGAGCATCACGAATGAGCTCTAACTTCTCCACAACAATATCTTTGCGGCGCTGTTTCTCAGCGTCAAAAGCGATGGGTTCTTCGATACTCATATACAGCATGTACGCGAGTGCCGCTGCGATGACTAGAAGAATGACGTTTAATACCAATCTCATTTTCCGGTTTTGTTTTGATGCAATTATACGTTTTTTAAAGTCAATCTCGGGTAGCTTTCCCACATCCGCTTACTGACCAGCTGCTAAGATGTTAATATCTTGGCACATTACTGTAATTTTTAACGGATTTTTTCCGGGGAAGCCTTCAGCATCCCGTTTTGAAGCTGCTACTCCAAGACACAAGATGCAAGGAAAAATGGTTTTGGTGGATGACTAGACTCGAAAATGGATACACAGGCAGAACTATAAAAAAAGTAAGAGGACTGTTACATTACAATCCTCTTACTTTTTTCATTACATCCCCGCGATCAATTTGCGTTTCATTTCCGAAAATTCTTCCTCCGTGATAACGCCTTCGTCTCGCATTTGGGCCAGGCTTTTGAGTTTATCCATGATGGAGGTCTCCTCAGTGTTTTTCGCCGTCGCAGGTGGCGGATTAGTAACATTTGCTGCGGGTTCCGTCTGGGCCGTTGGTTGGGCTTCAGCAGTTTCCGTTTGTTCTGCTTCTGCTTGCCATTCTTTGGCTACCTTTTTGCCTTTCTCGAACTTTTCTTTGTAGACTTTTTTCAGTCGTTCCGTGTCAAAATCGAGGATGGTCCCACCGGAATCAAAATGCCGCTTGAAGACCTCGCCCAAAGCGTAAGTTGAAGCACCGTTGAATACCGAAACAGTGACTCCTCCAATGAGCGTCCCAATTCCTGGCACCAATTTGATCAGACTACGGGCACCCGCGCGGGCCAGTGTGCTACTCGTTAGGGAAGTAATGATGGCTTTGCCCTGCGTTTCCGCAAAATCAACATCATATACCCGACTCAATTGTCGGATCATATCCAACTGTAAAGCACTCACGGCAAAAACATCCGCAATGGGAATCGGGATGAGGAAGCTGGCTCCCATCGACCAAATAACATGATTGCGTACGACGGTGTCGGCGTGCTTGGCACGATCACTTTTTCCTGAACTCATAAATGATTCTTTTATCTTCTTGGTAGCAAATTGCTTGATTTGCTTTCGCATACATTCGGGTAATTAATTCTCAACAAAGATGCACCTTTCCCCATTGCGATGCCAGAATTCTCGACGATGGAGGGTATTTTAAAGATAAGTGCTCATGAAACGCAGTCATTCTTACTATGCTTTTTATGGGCCATGCCGGTAGTAGCGTTGCGGTGCAAACGCCACTGCGGCACCAGGCTATCCGCTGCTCCTTCATGCAGGGTATGAAACCCTGCCCTACGGAGCAGCTGTAGTCGGGGGTGAAACCCGACGCTATGGAGCAGCTACGGTCCTTTATTACTCCCCTACCTGCAATCGTGTGCCCTCGCTGTGGCTCACAAACTTTGGCGCATACATGCACTGAATCGTAGACAAACCGCCAGAAAAATCACCTTGGTGGAAAACAACAAGGTCGTATTCCAGCACGTATTCTCCGGCAGGGAGCCAGTGAAAGAAGAAATGTGTACCCAAGTCCGTGGTCTGTTGGTAATAGCCTAAGCCCCCCTGATAGCGATAGCTGCTCAACTGATCTAGGGGTTCCAGGCCACTGGCACGTAGATCCTTGAGGTGTACATACTCCAGTGCCCGGTCATTGCGCACCACCAGGCGGACAGTGATCCGATCGCCAGCTTGCGGGGCCTTGGTCAGAGCTTGTAGCACTTCTCCATCGCCATTGTTTACGCGCTGGTACAAGGTGCGTTCTATCCGCAAGGGGTTGTCGGCATCTCTGGTCACTGCGTCAATATTGGTAAAATACTGCCAGTACAAGGCACCCCATCCCGGTGCTTTCGAGCGGTTGCGCAGGCGAATGGTAGCCATCGCGGGTTGTACCTCTTCTTCCGTCCAGCGTACTTGGTAAGCCCCCGTACCCGCTTCGGCATTTTCTTGCGCAGCAGCCACCTTATCCTCGTAAGCCGATTTCGACCAATTGGGGAAACTTACTTCAAGTGGTGTGGTCTCGCCCAGCCAATTATCGCCTGTGCTGACCAGCCCGAAGACTGCTGCCGCAGTAGCTTTGGTGGTTTCCCAGCGGTTGGTTTCTTTGTTGCGTAGTAGCCATATTTTCAATTCAGAAAGGGTCTCTTCGTCGGCATTCATCGCCGCAAAGAGTTCCAACAGTCGGACGTGGGTTTCTACATTGTTTTGGTACCAATAGTAACCATTGGACTGTTTCCAGTAGCGTCCCATTTCTTCAGTATGCAAAGACCGCTCCTTTAAGGAAGCGAAGATCTTATTGGCCAACTCTTCCCGGCTGCTGTATTTTGCGGCCAGGGCGATCAGGGCCTGCTCGTACAAGCTGGCAGCTAGCCAATGCTCCGTCACCTGCGACCAGCAATATTCGTACATCTCCATTTGCGCTGGTAGCAGGTCAATGTCCAAATTCATACTGCGGGTATAGAGGTAGTGGATAACTTGCGGGCTCGCCGAATACACTTTATCCTTTTTCTGCGCTTCCTTCAATTCTGAGTACCATTTGTAGGCTTGCTGGTCACAGTAGCGCATGGCGTTTTCCAGGGCATTCCTCAACTCATAGTTCATCTCTTCGCCGGTAAGCTGCCGCAGATGAGAGAGCTGCTCCACCACGTACTGGGTCATGTACCACTGTTCCGGTCCACCGGGAAACCAACTAAAAGCACCATTGGGCGACTGCCGGTCTAGCAACTTGCGTTGGGCGACTGCCTGCTCATTGGCCAAGCGATCCAGATCAAAAAGCAGGGCGATGCGTTCTCTTTGCAGGCTTTCGCTTTTGGCTTCCATCACCCAGGGCGTTTCTTCCAGCAGGGCTGTTTTCAGTTCTTCGTTTTGGAAAAGCGGGCTTTTCAAGGCCTCCCCATCGTTGCGCCAAGCAGCAAAAACGTCACGAATTTTTGGGTAATCTTTGACCACCTTACTCGCCAGGCTGTTGGCAAACATACGATTGACGATCTGCTCCGTACAGTCATAAGGATATTCCTGCAAGTAAGGCAGCGCCTTGATCGCCTCCCAAGCAGGATTGCTGGTGATGTCCAACTGGAAAGCATACTGATCAGTGGAGGCATCAGCGTTCTGCAAGCGCTCTAAAGTGAAGGTTTTTGTTTGTTTGGGACGTACAAAAAGCGGCTGGGCCTCCGTAAGTAAAATCCGATTGGTCAATACAGGAAGCGCCGCTTCTTCACCATCAGAAAAATTGCCAGCACGGGCAATCACCCGATAGCCCAAAACACCCGCTGCTTTTTTCGGCACCGTCAACGACCAACTGACCGTTTCAGAAGCACCCGTAGCCAAATTGAAAGAGGTGTTTTTCGCCTTCAGTCCGTAAGCACTGGCAATTCCTTCATTTGTTTGCACATCAAACAACTCCAGAACAGCTTCCCCGCTGAGCACTTTATCAGAGAGGTTACTCACCTTGGCGGTAAAAGTCATTTGATCTCCTTCTCGTAAAAAACGCGGCGCATTGGGCAAGATCATCAATTCCTTTTGCGTCACCACCTCCTCGGTTGAGAGGCTGTAAGCCAAGTCTTTGCTATGACCAAAAAGCTGCAACTTCCAACGTGTCAGCGATTCCGGTGCCCGGAATTTGAGCACTACTCTCCCTTCGGCATCCGTAGCCAGCTGGGGAAAGAAGAAAGCCGTCTCGCCCAGGTTAGTCCTTATTTTGGTGGGTGCAGGCCCTTCAGGCAATGCGCTACCTGCGGAGGAAGTTATTGCTTCGTATGGGGCAGGAGGTGGTGGAGGTGGAGGTGATGGAGGGGTGTTTTCGGCACTTGATTTAGCCACAGCTGCATCGCTTTCCTCTGCTTCACTAAAAGCCATTGAGCTGCGCATTCTTACCCCCATGGGAGCACCGTCCATCATCAGCATAAAGGAAGGCGAACCGTAGCCCGTATTGGTCCAAAGCCTTGGGTAAATCAGGTTCATTTCTTTTTCAACAGGAATAGGTGTGCTATTGAAATTGCTGTAATCCTGTAATTGCTGAAAACCTAATGTCTGCCAGTTGCGCAGCACCATCCCGGTAGGATAAGCCGGAAATTGCCAGGAGAAAGGCGCAATCTGATCCAGGCTGGCGTCGTACATACTCGCCAAGACCTCCGTAGCTATTCTTTCCTTATCTGGCCCATCAATTCGGAGGATAAATTCTTCCTCCGCATCGGGGTAGATCTTGGAGCGAAAAGTCTCAAAAGTAATATCCAAATCTTTGTTGCTCCAAGGCACCGACCAGTAGGCAGAGGTCTGATAGAAACGGCTATTAGCAACGTAAAAACCACTCCAACTAAGTCCCCCACGGTCTGCTTCTGTCAGTTGGTATTCAATACGCTCACCACCAGAAAGCCAACGTTCCCAATAGGCATCGGAACGGTTTTGTAAAACTGAAAACACCTTGATATCGCCAGCCTGTTGCCCCAACTGTAAAGCAACCGCTGCGCCGGGCTCGAAATCTCCCTCCGATGGTCGGGTATACAGCCACTCCCCTACGGCAAACTCGCCTTTAGACCAGTCGTGTACCTGAAAATCCTGGCTCGTTTGTAAGGTATCGCCCTGTGGTGTCACCGTTAGTAAGGTCACCCGGTAATGCCCGACTGACCAATCCTTAGCACTGATGGTCAAACTATCACGGCCCGCCAAGGTGAGCGCGGTACTAAATACTTCAGCACCTTCCGGCCAGTATGCTTTTTCTTCTTTCTTTTCGTAAGTAAACTGGGGAAAATACTTGCGGAAAGTTTTCTCCTTCAGCAATGGTAAATCGGGTCGGCCCCAATAGCGATCAACGAAAGTACGTGCAGGACTGTCCAGCTTTTTGACGTTGACCATCACCTCTTTTTTTAGCGGAAAGCCGTCAAGGTTTTGGCAACTTAAATCAAAAACAAGCCCTTCTTGCTTATCGAAAGAGGACGCGAGATTGAGGTTCAACTGGAAAGGGTATTCCGTGAGGCTGATGTCTTTGTTGGCCATCCTGGTTTCACCAGTACCATCCACAACCTCCACATTTACCTTAAAATAGTAGAGCGGAAAACGGTTCTTCTCTACCGCTTCATCGGGATCGGCAAAGAAGTCAAAGGCAAATTTCCCTTCGGCATCGGTGGTGGTAGTTCCCGTAGCGAGCGTTTGTGGTTGGTGGTACGAAGGAAAATACCTGCCATAGCCCCGGTACCAAGGGAATACCACTTCTCGTACGACGGTGTAGCTGACCTTGGCGTCGGCAATAGCTGGCCCGGCATAGGCGGTAGCCACCCCTTCTACCTCGACGGTATCTCGCAGGCGGGGTTCTGCTTTGAGGTCTGCTATGTCAACTTCAAAGCGGGGGCGTTTGTATTCCTCTACCCGCAGTAATTTTGCGGAGCCATTTCCCAAACTTGATTTCAGGTACATACTGCCTAGTAATCCACCGGCTGGCAAGGTAAATTGCCCGCTTGCGGAACCGAATTCGTTGGTCTTGAGGGCGATCGTTGCCACTTCCTGGCTATTCCCATCCAAGAGACTGACCGAAAACTTTGCATTCGGCACAATGGCTGGCACTTCTTTGTCCTGCTGTAAAGCGAGCGCTTTAAAATAAACGATCTGCCCTGGCCGATACAAACCGCGATCCGTAAAAAACACAGTGTAGGGTGGCGGTTTTTGCTGCCGGTCGTAGCTGTTGCTGTACAACCAAAAATATTCACTAGGAAACAGGCGATCCGTTTCCGTAATAATTTCCAGTGCTACCCGATCACGAGAAATACCTTTGATGGTTACTTGTCCATCCCGATCCGATTGGTAGACAGCATGCTGTACCATAGGCTCCTCGTTGCGGTTGCGGCGGTTATTGACCCAGACCTTTACCGTAGCATTTGGCACAGGTTGGCCCGTGCGGCGATTGACCACAATGACCTTGTAATTGTCCTCCCGATCGGAATGCTGAACGACTGCCAATTCCGACACCCAGAAGTAAATCATAGAGGTAGCCCCTTCGTCAAAGGAAAAATCAGCCTTGGTGGCAATGGCCAGGCAATACACCCCGGGTTGGAGACCTTGCAAGGCCGTTTCTACGGTATGTACACGAAAATCACCCGGTTGCGGCAGTTGTTCCGACCATTCCAAGCTAGCTTTTTTACTCAGGATCGCCTGGAGTTTCTGGCGGGTTTTGTTTTGATCATGGTATTCCTCCGATGTAATAGGGATGGCTTTCAGGAAAACCTGCTCCACATTATTGTAGCTTAGCTGCACCAGGCCCGGCGTTTGAGGCATTTGCACCGCCTCGATAGTGGTTTGTAATTCCGGCCTTAATATTCGATTAAGTAAGTTGGTCGCATCACTGGCCGCCTGTTCTTTCGGGAAGCGCGCTCGGATATCGCGTGCGATAGCTACTGCTTTTTGGTATTCCCAACGCAGCGCTTCAAGTTCGGGCTGATCCGGTTGGTAGGTTTGCCCCTGCTGCTCATGAAAATTCATCATAGCTTTTAGCACCATGGCCTCCTGGGGCGTTTGCTGGTGCTGTTTTTGCAGACTGTTCAAACTTTTGCGATAAGCATCGTGACGATCTTCTGTATCTAGCTGGCGGTAGATCAGTTCAAGGCGCGTCAAATCCAGGTCGAGATGTGCTTTGCTATTTGGCCGAATACGTAAAGACCAACTGAGCGCCTCTTGCAAGATGTCCAAAGTGCGGTGAAAGCTGGTTGCCTTTTCGCTGCTGGGCAATTCGTACGTAACAAAATCTTTTACAGGTCCTAATAAAGCCACATTATCGAGAAGTGGTTCGTAAGCGGGTTCCCCCAGAAAAGCATCATTGTTCCTAAAATATTGCAGCGCCCGATCCAGCAGTAAATCGTAGATACTGGGACGTAAATCGTCGGCATTTTCGCCGGGAACGACCAAGGGGCCATAGGCAGCGAGGTCTTTGTCGCGTAATTCCGTTGCGGTGAGAGAGGATAGATATAATTCAGTGATTCGATTCACGAAATTCTGGGAACTCCAGGTGGTTTCGTCGTCGGTGGGTGTGGCGTCTGACAGTTCCGTTCGCTGATCAATTTGCCAGCGGTGGTTTTGCCAATAGTTGAGGTATTTCTCGGCCAGGTAAGACTGATAAATAGCTTTTGCTGGCTGATCGGCATAGGCGGTTAGTTCTTCCAGGATTTGCAGGGCGTTCCATTCTCCCTGTTCTTGCCGTGCTTCTAATACCAGTTCATACAATAGCACCTTGATTTCATGTGCTTGCCGCAATGGATTGTCATCTTTCATTCCTGCCAGTTCTCCCTTTAATTCGAGGAGTGCTACGCCTGCCGATTCTGGTAACCCTTGTTGGTAAAGGGAATCGATGTTTTTCCATTCCCTGGTAAAGGGTTCGTTAGAGAGGATATCCTGAGCCATGAGTGAGGTGATTGTCAATAATAGCAGTATAGACATTGCAATGCAACGTCTGTACGGAGATGATGATAGGTGGTGAGGCAACATGGTGGTTTTTTATTTGAAACGCTGAATATCTACAGCAAAGTCTAGTTCCTGATTGAAAGTTAAGTAATCCGCAAAATGTTTGGCCCAGTAGGGCCCCAAGGACGCCCCTTTTGTCCCCAGTCCATTAAAAATCCCCAGCTGCGGATACTGTGGGTGCAACCCTAAAAAAGGACGACGATCCTTGACGGTTGGGCGAATAGCTGCTCGGTGATCGACCAAATCGTACGGCGTAGTAAGCACTTCTTCCAGACGAGCTTGCAAATAGGCCTTTCCAGCTGGTGTAGGTGCTTCGCTGGTAAACTGATTTTCAGAGGTCGAACCAACCCAGTACAAATCATCCATAAAAGGGACGATAAAAATACGGTGTTTGAACATCTGTTCCAACTGAGCATCAGGTAGCCGAATCAGGAGTATTTCTCCTTTGTTGCCGCCGTATGGCAAGTGACCAAACCAGGGATTGAAACGAGCGCGCCAACCCTCGCAAAAGAGGATGCGGTCGGCGGTTAGCTCACCATATTGAACATCCTTTTCCCGGATCACCAACTGCTCGGGCACAAAAGCTTCCTCAAGGAAGCAGCCTTCGCTTTTACGTTTTGCCTTCAAAGCGTCTACCAAAACACCGATGGTCACTTGCGCCGTGTGGGTCACTTCGAGGTAAGAAAATGCAGGCTCCGTCAGTTCGGGGATATTACCTAAACGGGGCGGCTCGTGATAGTAATCCTGGTAGGCATCCTCCAGCACACGGGCTTGCCAATTGTTTTCTTCGCCACGATTGAAGAGCGTCCTGACCAGCGGGCGTTCGTGGTAAAAATGAATATCAAGCTCTTGTTCCAACTGGCGGTACAACTGCTGTGCAAAGGGCACCAGATCATCTATGCGCCATGATTTCACAAAACGACGGCCCGTAATGGGATTGATGATGCCCGCTGCTACCTGGGTTGCGGCCTGCTGGTCGGGGGCATCAAGGTAGATGCACGCTTCGCCAGCTTGTTCCAGGAAGTAGCCCAATAATGCACCGGCGATACCATGGCCGATGATGAGGTTTTTTTTGGTTGATGGTTGTTGGTTGATGGTTGATGGTTTGTGTCTCAAGGTGTGAAAGTGTAAGGGTTGGGATTTTGCCTAGTGGCAAATATACCTTTATACTTTTCAAAGTCGGAAGTATTTGATGCTACTTGAGGGATGCAACCTTTACACCTTTACACTCACCCAACTTTTACACCTTAATGCACCTACCCAACTTTTACACCCTAACCCTCGTTGCGTAATTCTTCCAGTTCCAGCTTCAGCTTTTTGGGCAGGCCTTTGACGACGAGGTCGTAGCTGTGGTCGATCAATTCAAGCAGGAGTTTTTCGGGGACATCGCCTTCTACCAGGATGGTATTCCAGTGGATTTTACTCATGTGATAACCGGGCTGAATATCAGGATATTGCTCGCGTAATTCTACGCCCCAATCCGGGTCACATTTCAGGTTGATTTCAAATACATCTTTGTCTAGTCCGCAGAGAGCGAACATTTTTCCCATTACTTTAAAAACCAGCGTTGATTCATTGAAAGGGAAGGTTTCTTCAACGCCTGGTTTGGCCATGCAATACGAGTGAAAGGTTTCCAGCGTCATGGTGATTGGTGGTTTAAAATTCTAATAATGTTTAGCAAACCAGAGCAACTTTTGCTGACCAGCCTCCTGACAATAACGAGCCAGTGCCTGTACATCCAGGTGGAAGGCCGTTATGATTTGCTCTTCCTCCGAGTGTTCAGGAATCGCTTGTTCCAGGTAGGGTTTTAGCCAGTCTTGATCCTGGTATTTGATGGCTCGCCAGAAAAAAGGATAGGCAGTAATCAGTTGCAGCATCTTGTCTACCTCTTCTTTGAGCCCACGAAAACTCGACCATCCTTGCTGTAGCATATCATCTGCGATCTCATCATCTATTTCTCCCGTTTTCATGGAGGTGGCCAGCTGGTAGGTGCGTAGCATCAAATCTTTATCGGTACGCTCGCCGAGAAATTCCCACTCCTCTTCGTCGGGGTCATAGCGCATAAATATTGCTGGTTCTTGCTCCAAAACGGGGTGTAAAAGCTCCTCCAGATCAATCTCAAACAAGCGCGCCAATTGGCGCAAGATAGCCGCTTTGCCCTTCTGTTCAACATCCGTCGCTATCAGGTACATCATCTGAGGAGAAAGTGCTGGCATTTCAAGTCCTTTGACCTCAATAGGATTTACAAAGTAAAACGCTTTGTGCATACGTGAATACAAATTTTCGGAAAGATACAAGCTTTTACCCAGCCAGGAAGATGGAATAAGCCTAAACATCTTATATTTGCCGTCTACTTTTTTATGGCCTCATAGTTCAAGGGATAGAACAAGCGTTTCCTAAACGCTAGATCCGAGTTCGAATCTCGGTGAGGTCACTACTTTTGATAATTCTAGCGAGATGAGAAGTCTATCCCGCGTAATGCAATGGAGCGGGAAGTCTCGGTGGGGCTACAACTTTTTGTAATTCTACCGAGACAAGAAGTTTATCCCTTGATTGCGCCAGCGCCTATAGTCACTCCATCTCCAAGTTTTGCCTATCTTTGGCAGCGTTACCAACCCATAACTCACTTACTTAAAGCATGAGCCTTCTGCCGGAGAAGAAATCCATTGCGGTGCTACCTTTTGTCAATATGAGTGCTGATCCTGAGAATGAGTACTTTAGTGATGGAATCACGGAGGAAATCATCAATGCACTCACGACTATCGAAGAGTTGAAAGTGATCGCTCGTACTTCCTCCTTTGCTTTTAAGAATAAACATATTGATATCCGAACCATCGGCCAGCAGCTGGGCGTAAGTACCATTCTAGAAGGGAGTATCCGCAAAGCTAACAATTGGGTAAGAATCACCGCGCAGCTTATCGACACTGCTGATGGGGCACACCTTTGGGCACAGAATTTCGACCGGGAGATGAACAATATTTTTGCCCTCCAGGATGAAATCAGCTTACTCATCGCCGACCAAATACGAGAAAATTTCGGGCACTTCAATATCCGGACGATCACCAAAGGGATGCCTACCAAAAACACGGATGCCTACGAAGCGCTCCTCCAAGGTAGCTATTACCTCAAGCGCAAGGATTTTGAGGATATCAAAAAGGCGCTAGGCTATTTTCAACAAGCCGTAACGCTTGATCCACAGTACGCGCAGGCTTACGCTTATATTGGCGAAACTTATCTACACCAAGCTGGTTTTGGCATGCTCTCCAACACCGAGGCGCATGGTAAGGCACGAATAGCTGCCAAGAAAGCCCTCAGCATCAACCATCAAGAACCCCTCGCGCACAAGGTGCTAGCCTATATTCACTTTTTCTTCGATTGGGACTGGGATGCCGCTTTGTTTCAGTACAATAAAGCCATTGAAAATGGCCTACCGAATCAGAATGAGTTCATTTCCTATTATTACATCTTCATCCAAAAAGACTACGATCGGGCCATCCATGTCGCGCAACAATTGTTGGATACCGATCCGCTACACGTCATTGGGCATTGGCAATTAGGCTTGTGCTATTTCTTTGCCAAAAGGTTCGAAGAGGCCCTTCAAGCCTTCGATAATGCACTCATGATTGATGGCGATTTTGGGGAGGCCCAACGATGGCGGGGATTAGTATTGGGCTATCTTGGAAAGTTTGACCAAGCACAACAAGCGATCCATAGAGCATTGGATATTTCAGGTGGTGAAGGTTTGGCCAAGCTGGACCTCCTCATGGTGAAAATTTTGATGGGTAAGAAAAAGGAAGCTATCACTGAGATTGGCCAAACAAGCTACATTGACCCCATGGATCCGGCAATGTTATATACTATGCTGGATATGCCCGACGAAGCCACAGCTTGGTTGGAGCGAGGCTACCAGGAGCGTTCCGTAATGTTGGTTACCCTAAAACATCACTGGATATGGGACAATATCAGGTCAGACAAACGATTTCAGGCTATTTACGATAGAATGAATTTTACTGATCAAAGTAATTACCGCCCCTCTCCCATCAAAACCTTGGTGATATCCGAAAAAACGGCTTCCAGTTCGGTGCTAATGACACCGGAAGAAATTGAACAATACCTGATTCCACTCGATCGCAGTATGACGGAAGAACAATTGTTTCTGGATTCGTCTTTATCCTTGCGGCAACTGGCGGAACATATTGACCTTCATCCCAATAAATTATCGTGGTTGTTGAACGAGCAGGTCGGCAAAAATTTCAATGAATACATCAATGCTTTCCGACTTAAAGTCTTTAAAACCAAAGCGCTTGACCCCAACAATAGCCACCTGACTTTACTGGGACTTGCTTATGAAAGCGGCTTCAATTCCAAGACGGTTTTTAATGCATTTTTCAAAAAGGTAGAGGGAATGACTCCGCGTAGATGGGTAAAATCCCAACAGGAATGATAAGTACCATGACTAATAATCTTCCATCCAAATTCACGCCTTACCAACTATTTTTGGTCATTGTCATCCCTTTGATATTATTTACCATTGTGGTAGACTTTATGCTGCTCTCCGCCTTGAGTGCGATTCTATTACCTGCTCTTGAGGTGACGACACGAGAGTTTGGTTTGCTCGTCTCGGCTTATGCTTTTAGTGCCGGTATTTCCGCTTTTGCAGCAGCAGGCTATGCTGATAAATTTGACCGCAAACAGCTCCTCTTGTTTTTCTATTCTGGGTTTATCTTAGGTGTTTTTTTATCTTCTCTAGCAAATTCTTACACGGCACTTTTCCTTGCCAGAATCATTACGGGTTGTTTTGGAGGAGTAGTTGCTTCGATTTGTTTTGCGATAGTGACTGACATCTTTGCGGTAAAGCAACGAGGGCGTGCGATGGGCTTTATCCAGATGGCCTTTGCCGGAGGGCAAATCCTGGGTTTGCCAGCAGGCCTCTACCTGGCAACACACCTGCATTGGCATTTGAGCTTTGCAGCGATTTTTTTTCTGGGGCTGACACTCTTGTTCTTGATTTATAAAAAAATGACCCCCGTCGACCAGCATTTACTAGATGCGAAAGGTACTCTACCCTTGAAACATATAGCTAAAGCCATTAAAAACAGGAATTATCTACATGTTTTCAGCAACAATGCACTGATCGTTACAGGGGATGTAGCATTGATGACTTTTGGTTCTGCATTCATCAGCAACAATTTGAATGTTGCCCTTGAAGATTTGCCCCTTATTTATGGAGTCGCCGGGTTAGTAACGTTTATTGCAGCACCATTAGTAGGAAAAGTTACCGATCACTATGGGCCTCTAAAAATCTTTATTGCAAGCACCCTGCTTACCCTGATAACAGTAGGCGTATTCACCCACCTACAGGAAACTCTTTTGTGGCCCCTCATTGGCTTGCACACCTTGCTTTTTGTAGGGATCAATGCCCGAATGATTACTTCTGCATCGCTAGCCACGGTCATTCCGAAAAAGCAGGAGCGAGGTTCCTTTATGGCCGTAGATGCCGCTTTACAACAAGCAGCGGCGGGGGTGGCTGCCGTAGCAGCAGGGCTGATTGTCTTCCAATCGGCAGATGGGTTAATACAACGATTCTCCCTACTGGGTGGGCTGGTCATGGTAGTCATGAGTATTACCATAGGATTGATGTACCGGATACACCTCATCGCAAAAAGTACCGAATCTCATAATTAGTCCATAAATATAATCCCGGACGATGGTGGTGATGGCAGCCTCCATCTTTGCGTCAACAAAAATGCACTGAGCACAAAAATTTGTTGATATGCAAAACTTAATTCTAAGTCCACTACTCATCCTCTTCTTTGCCCTTTGCGGTTATGGGCAAGAGCTTTCGCAGACCGTTCGTGGCACCATAATTGACGCCAATACGCGCCAACCCATTATTGGTGCAGAAGTCATCATCATTAACAGTGAGCCACTGCGAGGCGATGTCACTGATACTGATGGTAAATTTAAGATCACGCAAGTACCACTGGGCCGCATTGACCTACGGCTGGCTTACCTTGGGTACGACAATACACTCGTTCCTAATATTGTGGTCAATTCTGGTAAAGAAGTCGTTTTAGATCTTACCATGGAACAGGCTGCTATTGAAATGGAAGAGGTCATTGTGAAGGCCTTTCAAGGCAATGGCACACCTACCAATTCAATGGCCTTGATCAGTGCTCGCTCTATTTCTACGGAGGAGATCTCCAGAATGACTGGCAGTTTTAATGATCCTGCTATTATTACCGCCAACTACGCTGGTGTTGCAAATTCTGGCACTGGCGGCAATGACATCATCGTTCGAGGCAATTCTCCTAAATACATGCAGTGGACGCTGGAAGGCGTACCCATTACCAACCCCAACCACTTTGCTGACCAGAATGCAGTTCTCGGCGCTACCAGCACCCTGAATACCAACTTACTGGCTACATCGGATTTTTACATGGGCGCCTTCCCCGCAGCTTTCGGGAACGCTTTGTCTGGTGTTTATGATGTAAAATTAAGAAACGGTAATAATGAAAAACGAGAGTCTACCTTCGGTATCGGCTTACTGGGCACCGACCTGACCTTTGAGGGGCCACTTCGGCAAGGGTACGGAGGCTCTTTTTTAGTCAACTACCGCTACTCTACAGCTAGTATCCTTAGCGATGCGGGCTTAGTAGAAGTAGATGGAAATCCAAGGTTTCAGGATGCGGCTTTTAAATTGCATCTACCTACCCAAAAAACGGGCACCTTTTCTCTGTTTGGTTTGGGTGGTAAGAGTGATTTTCTGATTGTCAATGCGACGCCCGAAGACTGGGATACACCCGGTGATGAGATCATGAGTGGTTTGATTTTTGAGGATTACGAAAAAGCTTCCTACCTCTTCAATACGGGGCTGAACCACACTATTAGCTTGGGGAAACAGGGTTATCTCAAAAGCTCCCTATCTTATTCACTGGAGGGTATTGATGACGATGTTTACCAAAAAACCGACTCTCTGGGTACTGGAGTAAACAGTTATACCAGCAAATTACGTAAGAATACCTATCGCGCCAGCAGCGTCTACCACCGAGAGATTCGTCCTCAGCATAGTTTACAAGTAGGTGCTATTTACACGTTATTCGACCAGTTGATCGACCAGCGTATGCGACCTGCCATCGATTCTCCATTCAGTGCGCTGCTAGACCTTGACAAGCAATTGGGCAATCTCCGTAGTTACGTAAGTTGGAAGTACCGCATGAACGATGCCATAAGCCTGGTTGGTGGCCTGCACAATACCAATGTGTTTTTTAACCAAAAACATACCCTAGAACCTCGCTTGTCGGCTCGCTGGCAAGTCAATGATCGCAACACCATGAGTTTTGGCTACGGGAAGCACAGCTCAATGGAAAGCATCCATCATTATTTTGCAAAAATTGAAACCAGCGAAGAAACATTTATCCAACCCAACGAAGACCTGGACTTACTGAAAGCTCACCATTTTGTACTAGGTTATGAACATCAATTTGCTCCCGGATTGATCGGAAAAATTGAAGCCTACTACCAGCATCTGTATGACTTGCCCGTAGAGAACAATGATACCAGCTACTACGCAACCATCAACGAAGGTGCCGAGATCAGATACGTTGACCTGGTCAATGAAGGGAGGGGGCGAAATTACGGAGTAGAACTTTCCCTTCAGCGGTTTTTCGCTGATGGCTACTACTTCCTAGCCAATACCTCCATCTATGAATCTGAGTACAAATCGCTGGAAGGTATTATGCGCAACACCCGCTTCAACAGCAACTATTTGATCAATTTGGTCGGAGGCAAAGAATTCACCCAACTGGGTAAAAAGTGTAACAAAACCCTTGGAATCAACGCTAGATTCTTTATAGGCGGTGGACAAAAAGTACTCCCGATCTTACGGGATGCCCAAGGCAAAGCAGCAGTAGATACAGCGAATAATCAATACTGGGATTACGCCAATGCCTATGAAAACGATCTGGAAGACATTTACCAGCTTACCCTCTCGGTCAGTTACAAAATCGCCCGAAAATCCGCTACCCATGAGCTGTTTCTCAATCTAGAGAACGTCACCAATAACAAAGGGAAGCTGACTGAATATTACGACCGAAATGCTCCCGACGGTATTAACAATACGACACAGTTTGGGTTGTTGCCCAATATCTTGTACCGGGTTTATTTCTAATAGACTGTCAAGTTTAGCTTGCAGGATGATAGCCCTTTGGGAAAACATGACCCCAAAAACCGAATGCTTACCTTAAAAAAATCAACAGATGAAAAACATATTTCTTTTTTTAATCACTTTCTTACTGGTTACACTTTTCACCGTCTCTTGCGACAAAGATGATGACATTCAACTGCCGCCAACCAGCATTGAGACGAGAGATGAACTGACCGCAGTTTTGAATACTATTTATGAGGATGCTGAAGCCCCTGGGTTTGCGGTTTCCGTCATCAAGAATGACTCCTTGATCTACCAGGAAGCCTTCGGGAAAGCAGACATCGCAGCTGGAAAGGATTTCACCAATCAGACTTTACTCCCTATCGGTTCCATTAGTAAAACATTTATTGCCGCAGCGATAGTAAAAGCAATAGATCAGGGCTACTTTACCTTGGAGACCAACATCAATGATGTACTGCCCTTTGATGTCAATAACCCCAAACAACCCAACACTCCCATCAAGGTGAAGCACCTGGTGACGCACACTTCAGGGCTACTGGACAACTTTGAATACTACCTCACCGCTTACCATATCCTGCCTGGCGAGGAGCTTACTAGTACGGGTGCACAAATACTTATGGATGTTGGAGCAGAACAAAGGCAGACCATTGCTCTAGGTGATTTTCTGGCAGACTACTACCAACCACAGGGTGCTGGCTACAGTTTGGAAAATTTTGCCGATACGGCTCCTGGCAGTAGCTGGCAGTACTCGAACATAGCCTCCTCCCTGGCCGCATATTTGGTAGAAGTAGCAACGGGAGAAGATTTCAAGGACTATGTCGAGGAAAACATCTTCCAGCCACTGGGTATGTATGCTACAGCTTATGATTTGGAAGATTTGAATCCTGCTCACGTTGCTCAACTCTACTGGGATCAACAGACATCTTTCCCCAAATATACCAATGATTCCTATCCCGATGGTGGTGTGCAAACCTGCAGCGAAGACCTTGCAAAATACCTGCTAGATATGATGAAGGGCGTGCGTGGGCATTCCACTACCTTGTTCTCGCCAGCGTCATATGAAGTACTATTTTCGACCTTACTGCCCGATGGAGTCTTACCGGCTTATGCTGGTGATCAGCAGGGAGTATTCTGGTTTTTTGAAGACGGAATGATCAGCCACGATGGTAGCGACCCAGGCACGACTTGCGATCTTCGGTTTGACGAAGCGGGAACGACTGGGGCTATACTTCTGGTCAATATGGATGCCTCTACAGACGAACACGAGGAAGCTTACATCCATCTTGCGACAGCTATTTTAACAGCTATCAGCGAATTTTCTGACGCGAATTAAATCATTATGAATAACAAGAAAAATATTGCAAGAAGTGCAGGACTGCTGTATTTAGTTGTGATTCTCTTTGGCACCTTTGCGGAATTGCATGTACGCGCTGAACTGGTTGTCCCGGGCCATTCCCAAGCAACGGTGAGTAATATTCTTAATCATCAGTTATCGTTTAGGCTGGCTTTTCTCAGTGATCTAGTCATGCAAGTTGCTTTTTTCTATTTGGCGCTGACCTTGTATCGCTTGTTTCAGCCAGTAAACCAGCGATATGCATTATCGATGCTGCTGAGTGTTGCCATTGGAGTGGCGATTATGAGTTTGAATATGCTCCATCATTTTGCGGTCATTTTGCTACTCAACGAAGGGGCTTATCTCAGTGCTTTTAATAGTGAACAAATCACAGGCTTAGTAGCATTGTTTCTCGACCTCCATAAATATGGCTATAGAATAGCACAGGTATTCTTTGGAATCTGGTTATTTCCGCTTGGTTATCTGGTCTGTCAATCGGGCTACTTTCCCAAGTTCATTGGTATTCTACTGCTACTAGCTGGAGGTAGTTTCGTAGTGGATTTCTTCCTGTTTTTCCTGCAGTCAAATTACAGTGCAGCCACTTCTTCGCTGGTCACGCTACCTACTGTCATCGGGGAATTCTCCTTCTGCGTTTGGTTATTAATAAAAGGGATAAAAACAACAGCATGAAGTTTCCCAAACAAAACAGAAAAGACCATGGGCCGTTGGAAGACAAGTACTACCATCTACTAGACCAACTGCTCATTCCCTACCAACTGATGAATATAGAAACCAGTTTTGGCGATACGCATATCGTATTGATCGGCCCCAAAGACAAACCACCCTTGGTACTCTTACATCAGGAACAAAGTAATGCTGCTTTGGTAGTTACAGCCTTCAAAAATCTATTGCAAAATTTTCGTGTCTACGCAATTGACATAATAAGTAACCATACGAGCGCCCAATTTGTGCTTAGAAAAACGGACACATCATATGGACAGTGGATGTTTGAAGTAATTACCCGATTAAATATTACGGGCGGCACCTTGGTAGGTCTGAACAAAGGAGGATTTATCGCCTGGAAATCGTTGCATTTTTTGAAAAGTCGGATCACGAGTGCATTCTTAATAGATCCTGAAGGCATCATTGCCGGAGAAAATTACCCCGTGATTACCTTGGAAGAGGCCCAGTGTATTTCTACACCCTTATACATGATTGCTACAATAGGGCCACCTTCTTTTGCCGGAAGAAAACTATTGGCACAAGCCAAAACTATCTTCTCATCGCTAGTAGCAACATTATTACTCGATCAGACCAGTCTCACATCCTCAGTTGATAGGTATGAACGTATCACCCATTTTATCAAAATACAACTTTAAAAACCTTCGGCAATTTCCCTAAATAGAAACGGTAATTGCTCCAAAATTCAACAACAATGAAAAACGTATTGCTATTCGCACTCCTAGTGAGCGCCTTGAATCTTTTTGCTCAAAACGGAGGAACCGTAGAGCGCAAAGGCTTTGTTTTCGGCGTGGGTATTGGTGGTGGCGTCATCAGTATTTCTGACAGTAACAGTGAAAATTCTTTTGACAAAGCCAGTGGGGGATTGAGCCTTCCCAACCTAAAATTAGGGATGATGCTTTCCGATCGAGTAGCCTTGTTAGCCACCTTTCCCGGAATGATCTACGAATATGACGGCAAAGATCGCAGCTTCGAAGGCCTGGTACCCGCTATTCAATACTGGGTAGACAATCGGTGGTGGGTAAGTGGTGGCATAGGTCTTGCTATTGATGCGCCAGCGTTGTATGAAGTAAAAAAATTTAAAGACGAAACCTTCAACGTTGGCTGTGCCGTCTCCTTGAGCACTGGCTATGAACTCCGCCAAACCGACAACTTCACAATTGACCTACAAAGCAAAATACACTTGGGCAGGGTATTCCTCGAGGGAGATGAATATCGCGACGGGGCTGCCTTCTCGGTAGGTATTGGCTTTACCTGGTATTGATACAATACTTAATTGAAAGGGGCTAGGACTTGCACCCTAGCCCCTTGGACATTCCTCATTCTCCGTGATGATTAATCCTCATATAAACATTGAGAATCGCAGGTAAATCTTTGCCCCAAGTACAAAGTACCTAGTACTATTAAGTTACTCCTTCATCACGGGCCGCACAATCGTCTCACTATCCGTTTGCAGTACGACGTAGTACATCCCTGCCGGCCAGGAGGACACATTGACTTCCGTGTTCAATTGGCCTTTTTCGAGTTTTTGATTTTGAGGCAAGGTATAAACCGTCTGGCCCAATTGATTGATGATGCGCAGGCCTGCTGAGGTTATCTCTTTTTCAGTGGTCAGATTCAGGTAGAGAATGTCTTGCGTGGGGTTCGGGTAGGCCGTAAGTTCGTTGCCTTGGGGGCTGGTAGCACTGTTTGCAATCCGCGTTCCTTGGGCATTGTCCTGGTCGTAAACGATCATGCTCATGGCAGCGGGATCGGTACAGAGATCATCCAGTATTTGGGCGATAAAAAGCTCCGTTGCGATAAAGCCCGGTTCCAGGATGATTTGGTTGCCCGCTTGAAAGACGACAACTTGCGGTGCTGCCCCAGTGGCCACCCCGGAAGAGGTGATGCTGCTGTTGGCATAGTAAATCCCATCAGGAATCGGTGCTCCGTTGACGGTGCGATCCGTAAACTCTTCGCAGCCACAATCCTCATCGGTGAGGCAGGCGGCAGTGAGAAACAAGCTGTTGATCACCGCTGCTACTTCCACATGGAAGCCGTTCAGGATATCCCGACCAATGGCCTGGGTATGGCAATAGCTCATGATCGTTCCGCGGCCATTGGGGGTGTTGGGCGCTACCGGATTCAAGGGATCAAAACAGGCACCACCTTCGGCAGCGCTTGCCTCGTCGGTTTCATCAACATTGAAGTCGCCCGCACAACACTCACAACCATCCAGATTGGTATCGCCGGGGCAATCGCCATCCTCGTCAATGCCATTGGTGAGCACCCAACTGTTGCCACAGTCATCAATCTGCTGGTTGTTGCCGGGGCCCCACACACAAGCTTGTGTGTGCCGTGCTCCCAGTAGATGCCCCATCTCATGCGCCACCCTGACAAAAGTGCTGGACGTAGACGGCAAACTGCTCACATCAAACGACGCGCCCAAGCTACCGCTCACACAGTGAGGCCCTGGCGCACCAGCACTACAGATACTGCCAATCCCATCGGCCAATCCGCCACCGATACCACGGGTAGTAATCAGATGAGCCAGGTCGCCATTGAAGACGGGTCGCGTGGCAATAAATTCATCCAATACGGCACCAGTTTCATCTTCATCATCCTCATCACTATAGGGGTCGGCTATGTCCCAGACGAAGATTTCAGACACCTCCATATTCACCTCAATATTGCGGTAAGCGATAATGGATTCGGCCATGACGCCCAGAATGTAGTTGGTCACTGCCAAGAGGCTGTTGCTGTGGTCGGTGTATACTTGAAATTCTGTTTCTACGTACACCTTCACACAACCGCCGCCGGCCATCATCTTGGTATCCGAAGATTTGGGTTTTTCCGTCGCTGGTGGTAAGGGCGTATCCACGGTATGACAATTCCAGTCGGCTTCTTCTCGAAGCAACTTTCTTTCATCAAAAAGGACATACTGCCCCGAATCATCCTGCATTTTGCCCAGCACATAGGTACTGGCACGATCGCCGATGAGCATCCGCAATTGGTCACCAAAAAGGCTCAGCGTAGCGATGGAATTGAGATCATCCTTTACGATGCCCGTGTAAAACAAGCCCGTTGGGCCCGTGATCGTTTCCTTGCCAGAGGCCGTATGTACCTTAAAGTTTTCAGTAACTACTTCAATCTGGGTCAATTCCAGGATGATGTCCTTCCCGGCACCTACCGGTACGGCGAAGCTGATATCTCGCGGTGCTTCCCGGAGGGTATTCATCAGGTCTTGGGCATCAAGCTCCAGCAGAATGGGATCGAGGACCCAATCTTGAAGTTGTTGAGCACTGCTACGATTGTTCGCCAGTCGAAACAGTTCTACTTCAGTCAGTTCACCTTCCAGTGCTTTGCGCTCTTGTATCAACTGAACCGTAGGTTTGAGGTTCTGTTCGACCTTGGGGTAGCGCTTGCCCGCAAGGGTATTGGTAATTAAATCTTGTCCGAAACCCAGGGTGCAACTCGCACACAAGCAGGCCAGGACGAGCCATAAGTTTTTCATAATCAAAGGATTTTAGGTTGGAGAATAGGTACTTGGTACTAAGTACCTTTTTCGCCTATTGTAAGCTAATGAGTACCAACACCAATCCTTTTCCTGCGTCGAGGCTGGTCATGGCTTTGCCAATGATGGCGCCTTGGGCCTGGGTGTAGTCGGTCACTTTCATGGCGTGGCCGGTGGTCGGGGAAGTCGTCAATAAATCACCGGGCTCAATGGCACCGTAGCTGGCATCTACATAAGCGTATACGCGGCCAGTGATGGCTACGGCTACATCGCCGTCGGCAAGCGTACCCGTTTGGCCAAAGACCATGGCGGTCTCTACATTGCCTGCCCCGCTAACAATACCTGCTACGGCACGATCGTGCGCACGATTGCTAAGCGTCAGCTCGCCAGCCTGGGTACGGTCGATAGACAGCACCATACCGGGCAGAATGGTAGAGGCATCTGCATCTGAGGTATTTACATTAAAGCGTTCGGCTAAATCCGCGCCGCCCGTCACGACGAGGCGTTTTCTAACTTCAACCTGCGAGCTCGTAACGAGGATCATCTCTTCATTATCGGCTTCGATGACCACGTTCCCACTTTGGTTTTCGATGAGTAAATCGCCACCAAGGTCTGCCAAGCGCTTGTTGTTTCCTGCCCCCATGAGGAGCTCGCCATCCAAGTCGAGGTCATTGGTGATACGGGCATTGTTGTTGACGCGCGTAAAACCATTGATGGTCGTCTGGCCATTCACTTCGAGGTTTTGGCTGATTCCGGCATCACCGCCTACGGAAAGGTTTTCACCGACGGTAGCATGGCGTGCAGTGGTAAAGTCCCGTCCCATATGAGCGTCGCGTGCTACATTGAGGTCATTACCTATTTGGGCATCGTTACCAACGCTGAGGTCGGCTCCAACGGCAGCGTTATTGCCAACAGTGGCATTATCTGTAACCGTTAGATTTCGGCCCACTGCAGCATCGCGGCCTACGCCAAGGTCACGCCCCGTTTGGGTATCGTCCACTACATGGAGGTTTTCGCCAATGCCGGCACCACCGGCAACGATCAAAGCGCCAGAAACAGGGTTAGTAGAACTGGTGCCGTCGTGGATGGTGGTTACGCCATTTACATCCAGGGTTTCGTCGATGATGGCATCCCCGCGGACGTCAAGGCGAGCGGTAGGTGCCAGGGTATTGATCCCAAAATCGCCGGTATTGGTGATGGTTCCGCGGTCTTCGTCATTGGTGATAAAAACGACGCTTTCATTGTTGCGGGTGCCGAGCGTGTTTTTCGCAGCACTGACGACGTTGCCGCCTACGTGCCAATCCTGGGCGGCATTGGAGAGGTCACATACAAAGTTGTTGCCAAGGTCGGTGCGGGAGAAAACGGTGAAGTCACCATAGGTTTTGCCGACAACATCAAGGTCATCGGTAGCGCCTGGCCAGACATTGCTCGGGCAGCGCGTGTAGATCGACTCTACGCAACTGTTGTCTCCGTTGGTGATCACAAAATAAGTGGTGTTGCCCAAAGTGCCGTTGACGGTGGTTGAGCCATCGATGGTCAGTAGTTGACCAGAAGTTACATTATTAAACGTCTGAATAAGGGTGGTGAGGCCGTTGTTGCGGTACACTTCGATGGTCACGTTGTCGTCGCCAAAGTAATAAACTTGCATTTCCACGAAATTCCCCACACAAGGGCAAGGGCCGGGGCAATCCTCGGGAGCAGGTTTAGAAGAACCGGTGCTTTCAATTTGAGCAGCAAGGCTACCCAGGGTAATAAATACAAAGAAGCTTAATAGACAAAATAGGGTCAGATGTTTTGAGGTGTTCATCTTGTTAATGGTTTTAGGTGATAAAGTGAATGATCGCAATTGATACCGCTTTATACCTTGGGATGAACGGGCGTTACTTTTTGGGGGATGTTTTTTCTAGATTCTTTTGAACCACATGAAGCACTTAAGGGAAGGTTTTTTGAACCATATCAGGGATTATAAGGAAATTTAAGGTGCAGGGTGTGGGGTGCGGATTGAGAAAAATACTTCCGAATTCTCACTTCCGACTTTTAATCCGGCGTACAGGGGTGCTAGCTCAACGGCCTAACGACCACACAGGAACTTACCCAACTTGCTGGGAACCTCCGCTGTCCATTTTTTATAAAGACCAGTCTTTTGGTGTGGGTAACTAAGAAAACAGTCACCTCATCGAAAAAAATCGATAAAGCTTTTTTTATTAGACTTGTTCTGCCGACGCATAGATTTCGTGCAGGGGTATCCTATCAAACTTCCTGGTTATGGCCGCGGAGAGCGTCATGTATTGGTAGCTCAAACAAAATGAACGTTGGACGTACTCGGAGGAGGTCGTCTGGCCAAGGTTTGCTGGACAGGGTCGCAAGAAACAGTATGTCTCACACGTAGTGTTATCGAATCCAAAGATGTTATTATTTCTAATTGACTATCAACAAAACACAACCACCCTCTACTAATGAAACCACGTTTGAAAAAAGAGAACTTCTTTCATTTCCTCAGCTTTATGTACAAACTCGATGACTTGAAAATGATCTTTCGTTATATCGTTACTAGTTCTAATTGTTTTTTGGTCTTTTATTGCATGCTCTACGATATTCTTTTTTGTTTCGATAATTGATTTCAAAACGAATTCATTATTCCAACTCTGACTAAAAATTTTCGGTGCTGAAGTAAATTGTTTACTGTGCTTGTATAATTCATCAAATAAGTGGTCTAATATAATTTCAAATTCGCTCTGTTGCAGATTTCGTTTGTACTTATTGTCAATTTGTGTAAATGGAAAGTTAGGATTTCCCTGACTTTCTGTCTTATGAAGTGATATTACGGAGAGCATATACCCGTCTGATAATATCTCAAAAATTCTATTTAGATAAAATATTTGAGTATTTAATTCATGCTTCATTATTTGAGATATTTTTGGTCCATAACCAGTAGATTTTTCGCGCGATTCCAAAAGATTTCTTCGCCTTAAAAGTTTCGTTTTGCGTATCAGGTTCCGCATAACCTTAGTCTGCTCTTTGACAGGAGTGATCATCCATTGCGGGCTAAAGCCACGCGAAACCCAAGAAAAATCAAGGCAAATTGTAGTCTTTCTATCCTATACGCTATTTGACAATATAGCTTCGCTCCAGACCAACAAAGTATCCTTTCAGCACACAAGGCGTAGCCTTCTAGTGTCTAAAACCATAGAATTGTGCTAGGCCTTATTCTTCCCTTCCAGCAATCTAGTGACCTCTTCATTATCCACAATATCCACCCATTTTTTCATTTTCTTTTGGATGACTTTGAAGTGGTGCTGATCCTCCTCGGTGACGAAGGAGATGGCTTCGCCGGGATTTTCGGCCCGTCCGGTTCGGCCGATGCGGTGGACGAAATCTTTGGGGGAGCGGGGCAATTCGTAGTTGATCACGAAAGGGAGAAACTCGATATCAATACCTCTGGCGAGCAAATCCGTGGCGACGAGCACCCTCACTTTGCCGGTCTTGAAATCATTTAAAGCTTGCGTTCTGGCTCCCTGGCTTTTTTTGCTGTGGATGGCAGCGGACGCAAACCGGTTTTTACTCAATTTGGAAGCCACCTGATCGGCTTGATAAACCGACGAGGTAAAGACGAGCACCTGCCTCATCTTCTTCGCCTTGATCAAATGCCGCAGCAGCGGGCCTTTTTGTTCCAGTGTGACGGTATAGGCCGATTGGTTGATGAGGTCGACGGTCTTTTCTTCCGGGGCGATGTTGATCACCAAGGGGTCTTGTAGGAGGACATTCCTCACGTTTTCCACGTTGGGGCTCAAGGTGGCCGAAAACAGGAGATTTTGCCTTTTTTTGGGTAAAAAGGTCAAGATTTTGTCCATTTCATCCTTGAAACCGAGGTTGAGCATCTTGTCCGCTTCGTCGAGCACCAGGATTTTTACAGCAGAGAGCTGAACGGCGTTCACACTTATCAGATCAAGCAATCGCCCTGGGGTAGCGACCAACACATTGACTTTGGGCAGCTCCTGCATTTGTACATTGATGGAAGCTCCGCCGAAAACGGCCAGCGATTTAAACCGAAAGGGTAAAGCCGCTCCGTATAACTTAAACACCCCTTCCACCTGAATGGCCAGTTCGCGGGTAGGTACCAGCACCAACACTTCCGCCTGCCTGGCCACGTGGGTGGTCGACTTTTCCAGATTGGCCAAAATAGGGAGCACGTAACTGGCGGTTTTTCCTGAACCTGTTTGGGCAATGCCCAGGAGGTCTTTACCCTCCAGAACAGCGGGAATGGCCATCTCCTGGATGGGATAGGCTTTGGTGAAATTTTGCCTTTCGAGCGCGGCCAGTAAATAAGCGGGTAAACCTAGCGGAGAAAATGACATATGGTAGTGGTAACGGATTTTTGCAAAGGTACGAGGAACGGTGGAACTGGGAGATTTTATTCCCTGATTAGGTTAAACTTAGTAAACAGGATAGAACACGCCTGCCTGCCCGTGAGGCACAGCCTGCCTGCAGCAGGCAGGCCGAGCAGGCAGGGATTTGACGGATTTTTACGGACTTTTTTTTGGATATACTCAAAGTAATCTTTCATCTTCGGTACTTGCTAGTACTTTTTCCTGGATTAACTCAGAAATATATGCGGGCCTTACCTTCCCTCTTTCAATATTAACTGTTGATGGCCTGACTCTTCCCATTTCACTTTCAGCAAATACTTGTCTTGATTGCTGGTCGTAGTAATAGTGAAACTGCCCCTGCCGATTACATAAATCATCTTCCACCAAGAAAGTAAACAGCAGTTCAAGGATGCTAGGAACAATGCGCTGAAAGTTTTTCCGAGTTGGTTCAAGGGATTTTAACAATGACCTTACTAGGCCTACACCGTACTTTGTCGTTGGAATTTCCTCAAAATCATCCGTATCCATGGCCTCCAGCCACAAGACAGGTAATTGTATCTCAAGAAGTTCTGATTTTTTCTTAAGCGAAGTTGAAATTCGTTGGAGCATGAGTCCCTTTGGAAGATAGGTAGCCTCCAGCAAATCTTTCCTCAAGTCTTCTAGCCGATTTTTGAAATCCATATTCTTTGCTTTCGGTATTCGACTTCATCAGAGGTCGTTATTGCACTCATTAGGATTGTTCTACCTATTTCCAAATCATCAAATAGCCTTGGTATAAAGATAATTCTGTATCTATGAGAAAACACCTCGGAGAGGTGAAATATTGGTAGAATAAAGACAAACAAAGAAACGACCTCGGGCGAGGTCGCACAATATCATGCATAGCCCTCCTATTTTGATCATAGGATTGATTATCGTAGTTTTATCCAAATTAAATAGACGCTCTCAATATGGCTGACGTATTCCACCAAATTTATATACAAACTATATTTGCTGTAAAAAATAGGCAATCACTCATTTCGCCCGAATGGGAAGATGATCTACAGCGGTATATTAGCGCAATTGTACAAAACAGAGGTAACAAAATGTTAGCTATAGGCGGAATGCCAGATCATATTCATATTTTCATGGGGCTAAAACCATCTGAAAAATTGTCAGATTTAGTACGAGAAATAAAAAAGAGCTCCAACAATTTCATTAAGTCTGAGTGTTTTTCTCCGTATAAATTTGAATGGCAAGCGGGCTTCGGAGCGTTTTCCTATAGCAGAAGCCATAGAGATGCAGTTTGTAAATATGTTTTGAATCAAAAAGAACATCACAAAAATCGGTCTTTTGAAGAAGAGTTTAGAAAGCTACTTGCAGATTTTGAAGTAGATATGGGAAAAAAGGAAATTTTTGATTTTTTCCTACCCGATCATCCAATCTAAACTGATATTCGACCTCATCCGAGGTCGTAATAGCATTTACAGACACTGTTCTACCAATAGATGACCTCTACCGAGGTCAATACGAAATGCCTTCAGCTACACACTGAGGCTTTTATTGTAAAAGAAACTCCCCTAAAACCCCGACAACCGCTCCATCTGCCGCCGCAAACGTTTCAGCTCTTCGCGCAGTGTTTTGCGTTCTTCCAGGAGTTCGTGTACGACGCAGAGGCCGGCTACATTGATATCCAAATCCTGGTTGAGGCGGAGGAGGCGCTCTAGTTTAGAAAGCTCATCAATGCCGAGATAGCCTTCTTCTTCGTTGGGGTATTCGATTTCGATGAGTTCGTATTCCTCCATTGCTACCAATAAGGAAGGACTTACTTGGTAAGAATGGCAAATTTGCTGGATGCTGAGGTATTTCGTGTGGTCCATTAACTGTTCTTTTTAGCAAGTTGGCGGAATAATGCTTTTTCCTCTTCGGTGAGGTTCTTAGGAAGCACGACTTGGTAAGTAAGGTAGAGATCGCCGAAGGTGCCCTCTTTTTTATAAACGGGAAAACCCTTGCCCTTTAGCTTCACTTTGGCACCATTGTCGGTTTCGGGCTTTACCTTTAGGCGAACTTTGCCATCCATGGTTTCGACGGTTATTTCGCCACCCAGAAGAGCCGTGTACAGATCGAGCGGTACCTCCAAATACAAGTCATCTCCTTCCCGGTGGAACGGGGTATCGTTGACGATATCAAAGCGGATGTACAAATCTCCAGCGGGGCCACCGTTCACGCCCTGACCACCCTGGCCTTTGATTTTGATTTCCTGTTGGTCTTTGATGCCTGCCGGGATGGTGAAGCGCAGATTTTTGCCGTTGACCACCACCGTTTGCTTTTGGGTTTGGTAAACGTCCGAAAGCTTCAAGCTCAGACTAGCGTGAAAGTCTTGCCCGCGAAAGCGAGGGCTGCGCCGACCGAAAGGATCGCCACCACCGGCCGAAGATTGCCCTCCAAACATGGATTCAAAGAAATCAGAAAAATCAGCATCTCCTCCTCCCCTATTATTGCCACGGCTGCGGCCCGCCGATTGGTACTGTTGCTGTGCTCTCCGTTGCTTTTCAATTTCATCTGCGTGCTCCCAGTCTTTGCCGTACTTATCGTACTTTTTGCGGTTCTCCGGGTTACCGAGGACCTCGTTGGCCTCGTTGACTTCCTTAAATTTCTTCTCCGCTTCCTGGTCGCCAGGGTTGAGGTCGGGATGGTATTTGCGGGCGAGTTTGCGGTAAGCCTTTTTTATCGCTTTTTCGTCAGCATCTTTACCTATTCCCAAAATTTGGTAATAATCGATGAAAGCTGCCATTGATGATGTGGATTATCTTTTTACAACAATATTAAACTTAGCGTTTGTTCGAAATTCTAAAAAATTCCCGAACAAACGCTAGTGAAAAATTATCCGCCACCTCCAGATTTTCTAGGTTTATCCGTAGTTGTAGGTTTACGAACCGGAGCTGGCGCTTGTTTGGTCGGCCGGGTAGGCGCTGGTTGGCTCGTACGTGGAGCAGAAGGGGTCGGACTGGGGCGTCTTTCAATGCGTTCGGCCGGCGGTTGACTTGGCCGAGGTGCTTCTTTTTGAGGCTGTTCCCAGGTATTCCGATGGTATTCTTCGGCTTGGCGGGAGGGCCTGGCGGCAGCTGGAGGCAAGGGGCGATCTGCGCTCGAAGGGTTCGTTTTCGGGGCAACATTGCCCGGGCGCTGAGTCGTTGGTGCAGGCCTATCCTGCTCATTACTGGTAGCTGCCCGTGGTGGAGCAGTCGCTCGCAAAGTCTCGTAAGAACGGGTATTGCGATCCAGGTACTTGTCGGCCGTTAATTCCTTGCCAGGATTGCGTTGGTTGTACCGCTGGAGATCATACTCGAATTCACCGTATTCCTTGAAATTACTGGGATTGCGCGTGGTATGTTGTATCCATTCATCGGAAATGACGTTCCGCCGGTTTTCCCGCCACACGTGTACGCCCGTCACTATACCACTGTGGTAATTGGTGTGATGGTAATAATGGTTGACAAAATGACTGGACAAGCCTGGCCACCAGATATGGTGTTCGGGGCGATTAAAATACCAGTAGGTAAAATGATAGGAAGGAAGGCGCAGTACCACTATGACCTGCATGTTCCAGGAAGGAAAACCCCAGTCATACCACAAGGGATAAGGTCGCCAGCAAGGATAATCGTACCAGCTTGGGTAACCCAACCAATAGGGGTAATGGTAATAATAATGAACATCTACCCGCTCCGGTGTTTCTTCCTGGTAGTACACATCATCCCCATCCTCATAATACAGGTCATCATAGGCATACTCATCGGCATAAGCAGCAGCGGCTACTTCCAGTTGCTCCGCTAGCTCCGGATTCGCTTCTAGTTCTTGTTTCCAGTCTTCCAACTCCTGGGCATTTTTTCGGGCAACCACTAAACTGAGGCTATCCATTTGTGCAATCAGCCAATCGGGATCACTACGGTACTGTTCTCCTACGAGAAGGGTAAGGCTGATATTCTCCGTCAGCAAATCCAATACTTCGGGCAGGGCCAGCAGGGTTTGCATTTGATCCTGGACGGTACCGGGGTAAGCCGCTAATACCTGTTGGAAAGCACTTGTGGCAGCGGCTTGCAACTGATCAGCGTCGGTAATTAACGCCGAATAATTACGTAAGGCCTGAATGGCCTTTTCCTGAATGGCTTCGGAATAAGCGGGCAGTGCTTCACGAACAGTGCGATCGTTCGCATTCCTAAGGCTCGCCAATTGGTGGATTAAGCCGGGATAGCGGGATAAATCCCAGATAAGCTCCTGCACTTCACGAGGATATTCGTTCATCAAGTCCTGAAAAGAGGTACTGGTTTTTTCCTGAATGCGTTGCAATTTCACGAGTACCTCAGGGTAAAGAACAGCTTCCAGAATGCTGGCACGAGTAGCGGGAGGATAGAGTACCAGTGCTTCTATGGCCACTTGTTCCTCTTCCTGCAATTGAGCAAAAAAATCCTGATTGGTTTGCCCTTGAAGCAAAAATGACGAACAACCCACAAGTAGTAATAATGCCAGTAATTGACGCAGCAGATTATTTTTCATTTTCTTGGTTTTAAAAGGTTATTTCCTTGTTCGCAAGGAAAATATCGTTCTCAGTGCCAGCAAAGCCGCCAGCCCAAAACCGACGATCCCCCACAGGGCGACACCATCAATAAGTGGGGGGATTTTGGCCACCACTATCAAGGAAGCAGCAATAATAATCGCTACCACCAGCAGCGTATAAGAAAGGAGTTTGATACTCTCACTCACTTTGTCGGCCGTAGGTTGCAGGCCTTTATGTTCAAATTCAATGTGGAGTTTGCCTTCTTTTACTTTGCGAAGAATTTCACGAATATCTTCCGGCAGTTCGCGCAAAAGGTTGGTCGTATCTTCGGCCGATCTTAGCAACTCGCGCCGCAACCGCAGCGGACTAAAACGCTTCGACAACAAACGCTGAACATAAGGACCGATATTGGCGATAATGTCGTAGTGGGGATCCAACTGTAAGCCGACGCCTTCCATGATGACCAGGGCTTTCAGTAATAAAAGCAAATTGGCCGGAAGCTTGATTTTATAATCATAAAACAAGGCGTTGAGCCCCTGCATTACCTCCATTCCATCAATATCCTCCAAAGCAATGCTGGCGTACTGGCGGAGGACATAAATGATGTCGTATTCCAGCTCACGCTCTTTGTCTTTGGTCAGGCCCGTAGAGAATTTGAGGATCGCCTTTTTCAATCCCTGCACGTCCTGGTCATAAATGGCGAGCAGCAACTGGGCGAACAACAATTTGTCGCGCTCACTCACCGTGCCCACCATACCATAATCAAGGAAGGCAATCCGGCCATCCTCTAGCACGAAGATGTTGCCGGGGTGAGGGTCGGCATGGAAGAACCCGTGTTCAAACACCTGCTCAAAATATAGTCCAATACCACGTAGGGCCAATTCCTTTCCGGTGATATTAAACGGAGACAACTGATCGAGGTCGGTGATTTTATAACCGGGCACATACTCCATACAGAGAATCTTATCCGTAGACAATTCCTGGTAAATAGCCGGAATCAACACCTGGTTGTTTTCCCGAAACATCTGTTGAAAATGCAGCAAATTAGCGGCCTCACGGCGAAAACTCAATTCTTCGGTAATGCTTTGTTCAAACATTTTCACCAGCTCGCCAGGTTGATACACCAACAATGCCGGAAAATAGCTTTCAAGTATCCCTACCAACTGATTGAGAATAGCAATATCCGCTGCAATCACTTCGCGGATGCCGGGCCGCTGAACTTTCAAAACAACCTCCCTCCCCCCTACCAAACGCGCACGATGAACCTGCGCCATAGAGGCAGAAGCCAAGGGTTGGGGATCAAAATACTCGACCATCTCCTGCCAGGGGCGGGAAAACTCCTGCGCCATGGTAGCATAAATTTCTTCTATCGCTACAGGCGGCACCTGATCCTGTAACTTAGCCAACTCCGTAATCAACTCATCCGGCAGCAAATCCGGGCGATTGCTCGCAATTTGAGCAAACTTGATGAAGGTCGTCCCCAATTCTTCACACACCAGACGGATACGCTCATAGCGCGTAAATTCACTCACCTTGCGCCCCGCTCGACTGGGCACAAACCGGTTGGTCTGTGGCACCAGTCGGTTGAGTGGCGGATGAGCGAGAAGGTCTTCAAAACCGTATTTTATAAAGGTTCCAAAAACCTTCTCGTACCTCATCAAAGTAGAAGTGGTGGCGATATTTAAGGCACTGGCCTTCATCTGCTTCGTTTGTTTTGTGCGCTTTCTTAATTGGACAAATTAGAAATCGCTCGTTTCAGGTAGCTGAAAGATTCGGAAATATCTTCCACAAAATGATCCAACTTCGTCTGTTCGGTTTCGCGGCGATCAAGCAGCTGACGAACTTCGATCAGCTTCTCGGTAAACTCACGCCGGATACCCTCAACGCGGGCAGGGTCATCCTTGTCATGCAGTGCCAAATTGACGCGAAAAGCATCCATTTTGGCTTTGAAAGCATCAAGTATTTCCTGCATCTGTTTGCTCATATCCGGGTAGCTTACCCTTACGGCTTCTTCAAGTTTGTAAATTTTCTGAAGGATATCCTTCTTGTAAGCATCATAAGCCTTCACCTTGGTGGGCACCTCGGTAAATAAGCTTGATTCCAGATCTTCGATGCACGTCAAGAAATCGCGGCGATCATCTGCACTAAAAGCAGCTGATGCTTTCAAAGCGGCCCTTTCCTTGTTGATGTAAGCGGATAGCGCTTTGCGTTCCCGTTCGATCAAATCCCTCGCTTCAGCTTTGCCTAATGCCATTTGCACTCGCAACTCATCCGATAAAGCCTGAAGGTTACGTGCTTCGTTTTTGATTCTTTCGATGATTGCATTTTCCATTAGCGTAAGATTAAATGAACAATGTGGAGAGTTATACCGACTGAAGTGTTTGGGCAATGCCCAAACCACTTTGTTGTTGGGATACCTCACTCTCGCACTACTAAGTATCAATAAAAACAGGAAAATATGTACTGATTAGGATCAGTACCAATAGATGAGAATTGTCACTAAACGGAAGAGCTTCTTTTAAAAAATGGCCCGTTATTTAAGCTAGAAAGCGTCAATTTCTTTGATTTTTGCTACCCACTCTTCTGGCAAAGCCGCTTTGCGCAAAGCAGCATAATCGTAGGGCACAATCGACTGTCGGGAGATGGCCGCGATCCGCTGATGGACTTTGGAAAAAATAGCCGATTCTATCAGAAAGCGGTCCTCCTTGATTTCAATCACCCTTACCCCGATCACGGCGGTATCCGGATATACCATAGGGAAAATGTATTTACAATCTTGCCAGCCCAGTATGGGGTCTACGCCCTCGCTGAAGTTGTTGCTGATGCCCATGCGTTCAAAATACGCCAGCCGCGAAGATTCAGCCCAACGCAGATACACCAGATTATTAACGTGCCGTGCAGCATCCATATCTCCCCATTGTACCGGGTATTCTATTTGGACCTTGTATTGGTCAAGCGAAATTTTACTCATAAGATTAGCGATTCCATAAATAGCTTACTCCAAAAGTTACGCGCAAGCCTCCAGTCGTATAAGGCAATGACACAAGAGGCTCACCATTGTAGGTGATAGTCAAGTTTTCATTATCGATAGAAACAAAAGAATCCGTAGGCGTATCATCAGTACTGATCTTATCGGGTACGCTGAACTGTAGCATAGGATTCGAATTTCCCGCAGGAACATCATAAGCCGCCTTCAGGAAAAAGTCCCACCGATTAGCAAAAATGTAGGTAAAGTCTATGCGAGGCGCAAAGGTAAGACTACTTCCTTGCAAGTGGATATTCAGCTCTTCTTCGTAATACTTCTTTTCATTAATCTGGATATAAGAAGCATTGTTCTGGATTTTTCCGATCCGGAAACCACTCCCACCCAAAATTCCTTGAATAGCTGGCCGGATAACAAAGTCCTTGCCTTTCAGCTTAGTTAGAAAATTCCAACCCCAAGAGTAGGCAAACTTAGCTGTATAATTCTTCCCAAAAGTTACATCGAGCAAATAATCATGGGAAGTACCTCGATATCTCCCAGCTTTGTAACCTATATTCATAGCGAACTGAGCATACCCATCCTTAACCTCAAAGGTAGAATTGAAGGTATCCATCGAAGGGCTGTCATCCATAAAAGTTGTTTCAATCGTTCCCGGATCAGTATTCAAATACCGTGGGCCGAAGCCCAGGAAAATGCTGCGATACCGCTGGAGATACAGGCTTTCCTTTGGTGCAGGAAGGAATACATCGGCTTCCGCATCCGAAAACATCGGCGTGGACCATTGACCAAAAACCGATAATACAGAGAGCGTAAAAATCAAAGTGAGTAGCGCTTTCATAAAATGAATTCAAGGTTAATAATAATGAGCTTTAATTGCACAAACATAAGAAAGGAGAGCATCCTAAGCACAATGTCAGCGAAGGTGATTTTTGATGCTTAATCATAATCTCTATCTTTGCCACACAACCACTTCCATTCAGCATGCGTTGGCGAAAATACTTCCCTCTGGCGGAACAACTCAAAGATTACAGCAAAAATCGCTTTCGCTTCGATCTTATTGCCGGACTTACCGTATGCATTATGCTGGTGCCACAGGGTATGGCTTATGCGTTATTGGCTGGTATGCCGCCGATTTATGGCCTCTACGCTGGCGTGGTTCCTTTGCTTATTTATGGCTTGATGAGTTCTACCCGGCAGGTGTCTATTGGCCCGGTTGCGGTATCGGCTTTACTGGTGTTGGCGGGCGTCAGCCAAATAGCAGAACCTGGTAGTGCTGAATATATCGAACTGGTTATTCTCGCAGGATTGCTGATTGGTATTGCCCAGTTTACGATGGGGCTATTCCGGCTCGGCTTTTTGGTCAACCTCCTTTCCAATCCGGTGATCATGGGTTTCACTTCGGCCGCAGCCATCATCATTGGTGTGAGCCAGCTAAAGTACCTTTTTGGCATCAAAGTCCCCCGCTTTGAGCAACTTTACGAAACCGTTTATTACGTTTTTTCCCACCTCCCGGAGACGCATTGGCTCAGTTTTGCCATCTGTAGCGGTGCCATTGTAGTCATGTTGGTGCTCAAAAAGTGGGCGCCTATGATCCCTGGTGCTTTGTTAGTCACCATTATTGGTATTCTGCTCTCTACTTTTTTACATCTTGAAGATCAGGGGCTCGTCATTGTCGGCAATATTCCGGCGGGTTTTCCTGCCTTCCAACTACCTGAAGTTGCCTGGAGTAAGGTACAATTGCTCGGTCCTACCATCCTCACGGTCACGATCATGAGTGTGGTCGAGACCATCAGCATCGGTAAGGCAATTGAAATGAAAAACAGGCAATCGGGCCTCCGCCCCAACCAGGAGCTTTTTGCCTTGGGAGCTTCCAAAATATTGGGGGGACTGTTTCAGGCCCTCCCCTCCTCGGCCAGCTTCACCCGGTCAGCGGTCAACAACGATAGTGGAGCTACCAGCGGGTTGGCCTCCGTTATCGCCGCTGTGGCCACCAGCCTGGTGTTGGTCTTCTTCACACCACTATTCTATTACCTCCCCGAGGCCATCCTAGCGGCTATCGTCTTGGTTGCCATCAGAGGCTTGTTCGAAATCCAGGGGATTGCCCGCTTGTGGAACATTGATCGTCGCGATTTTTACATGGCTGTCATTACCTTCCTGGCCACCATTGGCTTGGGCATTGCTGAGGGGGTATTCACCGGAGTGGCTTTATCATTGCTATCGGTGCTTTTCCAATCGTCGCGCCCCCACATTGCGGTGCTGGGCCAGTTGCCCAATAGCGATTATTTCCGCAACGTCAAGCGCTACCCCGAGGCCATCCAGCACGAGGGCATGCTCATCATTCGCTTCGATGCCTCCTTGTTTTTCCTCAATGCCGCCTACTTTAAAGATCAAATTCAGAAAAGAGTAAACAACTATGCTGGCAAACTCGAAGTCTTGATCCTCGACACCTCCAGCATTATCAATGTCGATTCCAGTGGCCTCAGTGCCTTACGCGAACTTCACCAATGGTGTACCGATCACAACATTGAACTCTACCTGGCGGGAACCATGGGCCCCGTTCGTGATAGTCTGGCCCGCGCCGATTTACGATCATTAATTGGGCCCGATCATTTCTTTTTGCACCCCATTGATGCCGTGGAATTCGTACAAAAAGATTAAGCGCTCTTCTATATGGAAACACCCGCCTCAGAAGTGGTAATCGACGAAACGCTGGTTCGTACCCTGCTGGAAAAACAGCATCCGGACCTTGCTCACCTGGAGCTCCGCTACCTTACCGAAGGTTGGGACAATAAGGTCTACCACCTGGGAGAGGATTACCTCGTGCGGCTGCCTCGGCGCCAACAGGCCCTTGCCTATCTGCTGCGTGAACAGGAGTGGTTGCCGATCCTTGCGCCCACCTTGCCTATTCCCACGCCTGCTCCACTGCGGTTGGGAAAGGAACAAGACGGATACCCCTGGCCCTGGAGCATTACTCCCTGGTTTCCTGGCCAGGCGGCAGCCGAGGCACTACCGTACGGGACCGAAGCCCCCCGCCTTGCTCAATTTCTCAAGGCACTCCATAGGCCCGCGCCAGACAACGCACCGTTCAACCCTCATCGCGGCTACCCTCTCCACCACAAAGCCGATCTTACCGAGGCACGTCTTCAACGGTTTCTCGCTGCCGGGCTCCTTTCCGAAAACATCCTAAGCGTTTGGTCGGCAGCCCTTTCTGCACCAGCCCACCAGGGGCCAAAGTGCCTCCTTCATGGCGACCTCCACCCCAAGAATATTATTGTCCACCAAGGCAAATTCTCGGCCATTATCGATTGGGGCGACATGACCGCTGGCGATCCGGCTACCGACCTGGCCAGTTTCTGGATGCTGTTTGGCGATCCAAAAGCACGTCGGGAAGGGCTTGCCGTTTACGCTCCCAATCCGGCACTCTTGGCGCGCGCCAGGGGTTGGGCCGTCTTTTTTGGTGCCATCTTGTTGGATATCGGCTTGGGTGGCGACCCAGTTTTTGAGCAGGTCGGGCGGTTTACTTTACAAAATCTCGCGGACGACGAAAACTTACAGGCTGCTATCTATTCATAATTTTAGGCTGCCTTTATTATTTCTTTGGCCGCATCCCCTAGCGGGGTCGCTCCCTTCCAGGGTTCGCTGCGCTCCGTGCCTGCCTACTGGCTCCGGCACACCGTAGCCAGTAGGCAGGCACTGGTCACTTCGTTCCCACCTTCCAGGCAGCTTGCGCGGGGTACTCGCTGGAGAAGGATGTTATTTAGCTGTTAAACGGTTGCAAATCGAATTTCTACTTTGGTTCTTTGTGCTTCACTCCGCAAAAGTCTTCAACATGTTGAAATTGAATATTACTGTTGTTTATGTATTCCTCTTGTGCTTTCTCTTCTCCGCCTGTGGCTTTCAACACAAATCGAACGCGTCAAGAGATTCGAAGAGTGATACCCTGGGAAGCACCGAACAACAAATGGATTCCTCGTTAGAGCATGGATCAGAAATTGATGCTAAAGAAAGTAAATTGTCCATCGCGCAAGTGCTTACCGAGAACAATCACCTACCCGTAGAGGAAAGAGTGGCGCTTTACCGTCGCTTGAAAGAAGAACATCCCAATGATTATAATTTCGGCAATGAAGATGAAATGACCATGTATGGCTACTCCTTGCTATGGAACGAATTGACGGAAGAAGCCATCGCTATTTTCGCCTTAATCGTTGAGCAATTCCCAAATTCTTCGAATCCCTACGATAGCTTAGGCGAAGCTTACATGGTGAATGGCAACAAGGAATTGGCCATCGCCAATTATGAAAAATCGCTCAAACTCAATCCCGAAAACTTCAATGCTGAGGACCAGATTGAGCGAATGAAATTCCCGGAAAAAGCCCTTGAAAAGCCAACGGAAAAGTTTGCTAAAGTTTTTACCGCAAAGGCCTATAAAGAAGACTTGGATCAACTGGGGCAAAAGATCCTGGAGGTTCACCCCAATGCCCTCAAATTCATTTCTAAAGCTGAATTCTTAAAAACCATTGAAGAAAAAAAAGCCCTGATTACCGACCAGACTACCTACGGCGAATTCACTTGGCACTGTAGCGAAATAATTGCCAGTATCAACTGCTCGCACTCCTCTATGGGGCGCTTTAATCAGGAAAGTGAAATGCTGCCCTTGTCGTTAAGATTTCCACTTCAGGTTCGCTGGGTAGACGAAAAATTATTCGTTATTGATCCCCTTAACAACGAAGCCAAGATAGCCATCAAAGACGAGATTTTGAGCATCAATGGCCTTGCCGTGTCAGCACTCATTGCCGATATCTATCAGCACATTTCCTCCCAGGGATATGTAGAAACCACCAAAAAGCATGCTTTTAATACCTGGGCTACCGGGATGATTCCTTATGCACTGGGCTTTCCCACAAGCTATGAGCTTGTCATAAAAGGCAAAGATGCTCCGGTAGTATTGAATAAGGCTGAACGCTTTAAGAACCTCTACCGCGACCCCTCCATCAAATCTTGTGGCGATGAATTATGCCTGGAAATACGGAAAGAAAGTAACATCGCTATTATGACCATTGCTTCCTTCAACTACTACCCATGGGGTAATCTCGACGTATTTGTGGATTTCATCGATCGTAGTTTTAAGGAAATAAGCGAGGAAGGGATCACCAACCTGATCATTGATGTTCGTTTTAACGGAGGAGGTTCTTCCGAATCAAGTATTCACTTGCTCAAATACCTTTCAGATCGTCCCTTTACCTATTATTCTTTAGCAGAATACGAAGGAAAAGAAGGGCCTGTTGAAGGCGAGCAAGTACAGCTTCCTCAGAAGCCTGGTTTTGCGGGGAAATGCTATTTCATCATAGATGGCAACGGCAATTCTACCACGGGCCATTTCATGTCAATAGTAAAAGCACTTAAGCTTGGGACCATTGTCGGGGAAGAACTGGGCTCCAATCAGTTTTGTTCAGCAGGACAGAAAATCTGTAGACTTCCGAACACCAGGCTGGAATATTATCTAGCCAATAATACACACGTTACCACGGCCACCATGCTTCCCGTAGAAAGAGGGATTTTGCCTGACCATTATGTGACCCAGGGTATCGATGATTATTTAAACAATGTTGATACGGTAAAGGAATTCACCATTCGGCTTATACAAGGTGAGCGGTGATCGGTCAATACTCCAGTACAATCTTCCCAAAGTGCGCACCACTTTCCTGATAACGAAAAGCATCTGCCAATTCCGTAAATCCAAAACTACTATCGATCACTGGTCTCCAATTTGATAATTCAATGGCGCGGATCATGTCTTCTTGCATCGAACGGCTACCCACGGCGAGGCCCGTCATCCGCAAGTGCTTGAAAAAGAGCTTGGGGAAAGTGATCTCCCCTTTGCGACCATTACCCAAGATACCAATGGAGGCAATATGCCCGCCCATGGCTGCTGCCTCAATGGATTGCTGCATGGTGGAACCACCCCCGACATCCAATACGTGGTCTACCCCACCTCCACTTAGTTTGTAGATGGCTCGCCCCCAGCATTCGTCTTCCCGGTAGTTCACTACTTCTTTTACCCCCATACTTTTCAATCGTTCGGCCTTTTCGGGAGAGGAGGTCGTCGCATAAACTTCCGCACCGGCAGTCAGGGCCAGTTGCAGGGCAAAAATCGACATCCCGCCAGTCCCTTCAATCAAAACTTTATCGCCCATCTTTAGCTGTCCTTCTACGACCAGTGCCCGCCAAGCAGTAAGAGCGGCACAGGGTAAGGTAGCTGCTTCCGCGTAGGAAAATCCAGCAGGTATGTGGGTCAGCGAGTGGGCCGATACGCAAGACATTTCAGTCAAAAAACCATCTACCGTCTCGCCAGAAATAGCAGTTGTTTTGCCTGGCGTTGGTCTACCGTCCAACCAATTAGGGAAGAACAGCGACATCACTTTGTCGCCCACTTTCCAAGCGGTCACGTCCTCTCCTACGGCAGTTACCTCTCCCGCGCCATCCGACATGGGTACGCGTCCTTCGGGCACGGGAATCCCCCCAACGCCAACGAGGTAATCATGGTAATTCAAAGAAGTGGCGTGCCAACGCACCAGCACTTCACCAGCCGCCGGCTGCGGATCCTTTTGCTCTTTTATTTGTAGGTGTTCGAGGCCACCTTGTGCTCCAATTGCTATTGTTTTCATAGTTATATTTGTTTAACACGAGGCTGGCGTGTAAGTATTTCATTAATCACGGTAATTGGTACTCAGGGTATGACGTATCATTTGGGCATATCATAATCCCTATACCCCTGTCCGCTTGGCCAGGCGGGCTCTACTAAGTACCTTGTACTTAAAGCGCTACTTCATCGTAATGACTACCTTTCCTTTTACCTCACGGTTGAGCAATGCTTCCAGAGCTTTGGCCGCCTCTGGCAGAGGATAGGTAGCGTGGATACGTGGTTTTAAGCTCCCTTCGTTAAACCACTGGATTAACTGTAAGGTTGCTTGCATATTTTTGCCAGGACTGCGTTGCGCATAAGCGCCCCAAAAGACCCCTACAATCTGGCAGCCCTTCAGCAAGGGTAAATTTAAAGGAATCTTTGGAATATCGCCCGCCGCAAAACCTACGACCAGATAACGGCCCTCCCAAGCAATGGCCCTCAGGGCGGCTTCTGTATAGTCTCCCCCTACGGGATCGTAAATAACATCTACGCCTTTGCCACCCGTCAGTTCTTTGGCCCGCGTTTTTAAGTCCTCTTTCTTGTAGTTAATGACTTCGTCGGCCCCGTACTCCCGGCAGATGGCCAGTTTTTCATCCGTAGATGCTGCCGCAATAACCTTTGCGCCCATCTTCTTGCCTAACTCAACGGCAGTCAATCCTACCCCACCAGCAGCTCCGAGTACCAGCAGGGTCTCTCCTTCCTTCAATTGTGCACGATCATTCAGGGCATGGTACGAAGTGCCATAGGCCAATAGAAACGCTGCAGCCTGCGTCATATCCATCCCTGGCGGCTTGGGAAAGCACGCTTTTGCGGGCAAAACGGCCTCCTCGGCAAAGCCTCCGTAAGGAGCAAAACCTACCACCTCATCACCTACTTTAAATCCTTTCACCTCCGAACCTAATGCCTTGACGGTTCCCGCAATATCACTACCGGGAGAAAAGGGCAACGCTGGCTTCACCTGGTACAAGCCCTGAATGATCAGCGTATCCGGAAAATTCACGCTGCAAGCATGGACGTCAACCAATATTTCCGTGGGTTTAACTGTTGGCGTGGGCAGTTCACCATAGCGCAAATTGGAGGGCGGACCGTAGGAGTCGCAAATGACGGCTTTCATTTTTATTATTTTTTCCTGTTACAAAGTACAATTTATGGCCTGCAATTCGCAAAATTCCCCCACACGCTCTTATCTTGACTTGAGCCAAACGTCTAGGTTAGTTGTCGCAATAAACAAAAATCTTATGAGACCGATCTTTCCCTTTTGTGTTTTCCCTCTGTTCTTCTTGCTTTTTTCTTGCCAGAGCAACCCTCTTGGTGCTCAACCAAAGCCACTTACCACCGGTCCAGAAACAGGTTCGCTAGTTGTTGCTGGAGGAGGACATCTCGGAGATGATATGCTGCTTAAATTCATTGAGCTGGCTGGTGGTATGAATGCGTCATTGGTCGTCATTCCAACTGCTGGAGGCGCTCCTTCTTATGATCAGGATGCAGGGGTAGCTTCCGCATTTCGCCGCCTGGGGGCACAAAACGTGCAGGTCCTCCACACCAATGATCCAGCCGTAGCCAATAGTACAGATTTTACTAAAGTGTTGAAAAATGCCGGAGGAGTATGGTTTGGGGGAGGCCGCCAATGGCGATTGGTCGACGCCTACGGAGGCACTCGCGCTGAAGAACTTTTCCGAGCCGTCTTACAGCGCGGAGGAGCTATAGGCGGATCTTCCGCAGGGGCTACCATTCAGGGTTCGTACCTGGCCCGGGGCGATACCAAAAACAATCAGATCATGATGGGAGATCACGAAGTTGGTTTCGGTTTCATCAAAAACATCGCCATTGATCAGCACGTCCTGTCCCGCAATCGGCAATTTGACATGTTTACCATTCTGGATCAACATCCGGAATTGCTGGGTATCGGAATCGACGAAGGAACCGCCATCATCGTGCAAGGTGATACTTTCGAAGTCATGGGACCAAGCTACGTTTTGGTTTACGACCAAAGTTTTTGGTCAAGAGAAGGGAGTGATTTAAAAAAATTACCCCCTGTAGAACGCAGCTTTTACTTCCTCAGGAATGGGGATCGCTACGACATGAAACAGCGTAAGGTCTTATTGGAAGAAGGATTTTAAGTAGAGGGCAGAGGGACTGTAAACGGTAAGTTACCATCCCTCTACCTTCTGCTTAAGGACGCGAAGCGGACCGCATAGCGCCATTTACGACAGGCCAAAACCGTAGTAGAACACCTCTGGAGAGCCTTCGTAAACGCCTTCTACCAGCACTCCACCGTTCTTGTTCTCCAGTGCTTTGATCAGCTCCTCTACGTTGCGAATTATTTGCCCATCCACTTTGGTAATGATAAATCCTTCGCGCATACTGGTCTGGCGACTGATTTTTCCAGCATAGAGCTTACTTACTTTGACACCACCAGTAATGTTCAGCGCTGCTGCCTGGTCTTTGCTGATATTTTCAAAACTGGCACCCAATTCATTAAATAGCTCATTGCGTTCGGCAGCTACGATCTTCGTTTCGCCCTCCTGACCTTTCAATTGCACGGTTAGTTCCAGATCTTTTTTACCGCGAATCAGGCTCAGTTTTACATCATCGCCCGGGCGGTTACGCGCAATCAGTTCTTGTAGTTCGGCGGGCGTCTGCACCTTCAGTTCATTTACCGCGACAATCACATCACCTACTTTCACACCAGCGGCGGCAGCGGCGCTTTTCTCGCCTACTTCTTCAACGTAGACGCCGGTATTGACAGAGAGTTCTTTCTCCTTCGCCAAATTACCTTCTACTCCGCGGATACGGATTCCAAGGAAACCCCGCTGAACAGTGCCATATTTCAACAAATCTTCTACCACTTTGCTGACAATATTAGCGGGCACTGCAAAACCGTAACCCGCATAAGCCCCCGTTGGACTAGCAATGGCGGTATTGATTCCGATCAGTCCACCTTGCAGGTTTACCAATGCGCCCCCACTGTTTCCGGGGTTGATGGCAGCATCGGTCTGAATGAAAGATTCAACCGCATACTGGTCTTGCAGAATATTGATACTGCGAGATTTTGCACTCACAATACCAGCCGTAACAGTAGAATTCAAATTAAAAGGATTGCCCACGGCCAGTACCCACTCTCCAATTTTCACATCGTCGGAGTTGACCAAAGGAAGCGCAGGTAAGTCTTTAGCCTGAATTTGCAGTAAAGCCAAGTCTGTAGTTGGATCGGTACCAATCACTGTCGCTTTGAAAGTGCGGTTATCGTGCAAGGCTACTTCTATGTCGCTGGCGTCTGCAACCACATGGTTATTGGTGACTATATAACCGCCACTATTGATAATGACGCCAGATCCTGTACCCACCCGATCGGGAGCACCCTGTCCTGGCTTTTGCCCTTGGGGGCCAAAAAAGAAATCTCCTCCTCGATCGCCAAAAAAGTCTTTAAAGGGGTCCGGTAATTGGCGGTATTGCTGCTGTGATTGCGCCATTTTTGCCGTCTGGGTAGACTTGATATGAACCACGGCTTCCATCACATCTTGGGATACTTTCGTAAAATCGAGGGGTACAATTTCATTGTCACCGTTTACCGTCAAAACGGCACCTTTTACCGGCATGCCATCAATGTGTTCAATCTTGATGGTCTCATCGGTTCCAAAAAGGCCTGGCGCCCAAAAGACGACTCCCAGGGATACTGCCAGGGCTATTAGCCCAGAGATGATATAATTTTTCATGTTATTCAGATTTAAGTTAATTAATGGAAAGAAAATTAAATCTGTAAACGTGTTACATAGATTGGTTTTGCTGATGAAAATTACAATTAAACCACAACAAGGCTTGTGCCATCCCAGGTAGACTGACAAATATTCAGTCGCTATTTTAGTAACAACAGTTCCTCCAAATGTCACTTTGTCAATCTGTCATTTTTTTGTTGTTCGCGTGTCAACCCAATGTCAACAAGCTCGTTCGTAGCGAACAATGTTAAAAATTGCCAGATATGAGGTAAATTGCCCACCAAGCCTCACCAAACAAATTAGGACATGTTTCACCCCCAACTTTTTGCCGATAAAGTAGCCCTCGTCACGGGTGGGCGATCGGGTATCGGCTTTGCTATCGCCAAACAAATGCTCCAACTTGGCGCAAAAGTCGTCATTTGTTCCCGCAAGGAAGACCTCCTCAAAAAGTCGACGGAAGAACTTCGTCAGTACGGCGAATGCACTTCCCTACCCTGCGATATTCGCAAAAGCGAAGACCTTCAGGCCTTAGCCGAATTCATTAAAACCACTCACGGCCGCCTCGATATTTTGGTCAATAATGCTGGTGGACAGTTCCCGTCTTTGTCAGAATACATCAGTGATAAAGGTTGGAGGGCCGTCATCGACAACAACCTCAACGGTACCTTCTTCGCCATTCGCGAAATGGCCAACACCTTTTTTCTGCCTCAATCACAAGGCATTATCGTCAATATCATCGCGAGCATCAACCGTGGTTTTCCGGCCATGGCACATACGGCCGCTGCGCGCGCTGGCGTCGAAAACCTCACCAAGTCACTGGCTCAGGAATGGGCGGCCTCGGGCATTCGGATCAATTGTGTTGCCCCTGGCATCATCGAGTCTTCGGGATTGGAAACCTACCCACAACCGGTTCAGGATATGTTTGCGGAAGCCCAAAAAGCAATTCCGCTCCAGCGTTTTGGACAAGTAGAGGACATCTCCAACGCCGTTTGTTTTCTGGCCAGCCCACTAGCGGCTTATATCTCCGGTATTGCGCTCTACGTGGATGGCGCCCAGCATCTCAACTTCGACAATATGGGGCTGGCTAATTTGCTAAAGTCGTATTTGTAAAAAGGTTTGTAAATTGTGAATGCCCCAAAAGACCATTGCCAAAAAAACGAACTACACGCAATGGATAAAAGCCAACTAACCCAAAACCTTGAGCCCATACTGGCCGCTTTTTATCGCTGGGAAAAAGAGCAGGCGAATACCATTTTTCTTCGCCAACCTTATGGTAAAAAATGGAAAGAACTGACCTATGCCGAAGTTGGGCAACAGGCCCGTCGCTTGTGTACGGCACTTCAGCGCAAAGGCCTCCAGGCGGGTGATCACGTGGGTATTCTATCCAAAAATTGTTACCATTGGATCATTACCGACCTGGCCCTGATGATGGGGGATTTTGTTTCTGTGCCTTTTTACGCCAGCTTGCCTGCTGCCGCCTTGGAGGAAGTCATCAAGCTGAGCGATATCAAGCTGCTCTTTGTAGGTAAACTCGACGAATGGAATGAAGAGAAAACCAATGTAACTCCAGCGAATTTGCAGGTTGTAAAATTCCCCCATTACGCAGGCAACGCCAGCGTGGATATTGGTGAAGATTGGGAAGAGCTTGTCGCGGGTGCTCCCCCACTAGAAGGCAATACCCTACCCGATCTCGATGATTTGTGGACCATTCTGTTTACCTCCGGAACGACGGGCACGCCCAAAGGCGTGATGCATACTTATCGCAATCCTGCTTTGGTACTACGTATTGAAGAACTGACAAATTTTACGGGTACGCTGCAGTTGAAACGAAAAAAATGGTTCTCCTTTCTGCCCCTCAACCACGTTGCTGAGCGTATCGGCGTAGAGGCTAATTGTTTGGCCAATGGAGGAAGCATTTCGTTTGCGGAATCGATTGACACCTTTGCCGATAACCTTAAGAGTGTCCAACCTTCATTCATTTTTGCCGTACCGAGAATATGGACTAAATTTTACCAGGCTGTTACGTCCAAAATCCCTGCCCCCCTTTTGAGTATACTTTTCCGCATCCCCCTGCTGGGGAATGCCCTAAAAAAATATTTGCGCAAAGCCATGGGGCTTGGCCATGTTGAGATCGCTGGCACGGGTGCTGCCATTACTCCTGCTTATCTCAAACGTTGGTACCAACAGCTGGGTATCCACCTGATTGAAGCTTACGGGATGACAGAAGTATGTGGCTCAATTTGCAATGGTCCACAAGCCGATGCTCCAGCCGACGCCGTCGGAAGTCCGGTACCGTTTTGTGAGGTAAAAATAGCGGATGACAATGAGGAAATTCTGATGCGCGCGCCCTATCAAATGACGGGTTATTATCGGTCACCAGAAAAAACCGCAGAGGTGCTCCGGGATGGATGGATTTACAGCGGCGACCGCGGCACCATCGATGAACAGGGCTACGTTCGCGTCATTGGTCGAGTCAAGGATGCTTTCAAAACATCCAAAGGCCAGTTTATCGTCCCCAATCCAATGGAAGAACATCTGGCGCAAAACGAATATTTAGAACAAGTCTGTGTCGTTGGACTGGGGTGCTCCCAACCGATCGCACTCGTTAATTTATCGCCTGGTGGCTGTAATACTCCGCGAAAAGCCATCGAAGATTCATTGAAGCAGACCCTTAACGGAATCAATCAACAGTTAGCCAATTACCACCGTATTTCTACCATCGTTATCGATAAAATCAACTGGTCAGAAGCCAATCGCTTGCTTACCCCTACGATGAAAGTTCGTCGGGCAGCACTAGATGAAGCTTATGGTGAGAAATATGAACAATGGCATCTGGCGAAGGAGGTGGTAGTTTGGAAATGATAGTTGATGGTTAGATGGTTGATGGTTTGACTAACCATCAACCATCAACTTACAACAATCAACCATTTTAAATCATTATTTGCTCCTCTTCTCCCTAACTTAGGGCTCGAAAACGACAATAGCAAACCAATTGGCAGATGATAGCGCAACAATACGACATACAGGAAGTAGATCGAATATTTGCTTTACAGCGGCGGCCTGATAACCTCCAACGGATGAAGAACACCACCGCACGGGAGCGACTGGAGCGCATTATAAAAATCGAGCAGTATATCCTCAACGAAGAGAACCAGGCGCGTTTGGCGAAAGCCATGTGGTTTGATTTACGTAAATCAAGGGAGGAAACGCTCGCTACGGAAATCATTCCCATCCTGACGGTACTCCTCTATATCAAGCGGCAGCTAAAGACCTGGATGCGGCCCCAGCGGGTAGGTGCTCCGCTGGCCATGTTGGGTATCTCTTCCTATATTCGCTATGAACCTAAAGGCCAGGTACTGCTGATCGCTCCCTGGAACTACCCTTTCCAATTGGCGATCAACCCGCTTTTGCATGCGATTGCAGCTGGGAATGTTTGCATTATCAAACCTTCCGAAATAGCGGCAGCGACCTCCAGTTTTATCAAGAACATGGTAACCGAACTTTTTGATGAACACGAAGTAGCCGTCATAGAAGGCGATGTACCTATTTCCCAAGCCCTGTTGGATAAGCCATTTCACCACATCTTCTTTACTGGAAGCCCTGCGGTGGGTAAAATCGTGATGAAAGCCGCCGCTCAGCATCTGACTTCCGTGACGTTGGAACTAGGCGGAAAATCGCCCTGCATCATCGACGAAACGGCAAATGTAAAAGTGGCTGCCGAACGAATCGCCTGGGGTAAATTGCTCAACAATGGCCAAACTTGCATTGCGCCAGATTATGTGCTGGTGCACGAAAGCCAGAAAGCAGCCTTTATCAAAGAATACCAAGCCTGGATAGAAAAGTCCTACAATTCCGACCAGAAAGGTATCCAGGCGTCGCCGTACTACACGCGGATCATCAATGAGAAAAATTTTCATCGGGTTAAAAACCTGATTGATGATGCTGTGGCAAAAGGTGCACAACTCATCGGCAGCGGCAAAACGGATGCGGATGATAAGTTTATCGCTCCCTGCCTCCTTGATCAAGTCGCTACCGAAATGGCGGTGATGCAGGAAGAAATTTTCGGTCCGGTATTGCCTGTCATCACCTTCCGAAATTTATCCGAAGTGCCCACTTACATCCAGCAATTCCCCAAGCCATTGGCGCTCTATATCATGAGCAACAATCGCAGCAACCAGGAATACCTCCTCAATAACACTACTGCTGGCGGTACTGCTATCAACGAGTTGATGATTACCACCCTGAATCCGGAGCTGCCCTTTGGTGGCGTCAACAACAGCGGTATTGGTAAATCGAATGGTAAGCATAGCTTTGTAGAATTCTCCAACGAACGGGGCGTCATGAAACGAAGGTTCCTGGATTTTAAAATGCTTTTCCCTCCTTACAAAACAACGATCTTCGAATGGATGATCAAAGCGGCACGACTCTAAAAACGGTACTCATCACGGGTGGTAGTAGTGGTATTGGTTATGCGCTCAGTCAAGCGTTTGCGCGGGATGGTTACCGTATTTTATGGGTATCCAAGCCAGCGGACGAGCTGGAAGAGGCCAGCATTGTACTCAAGCAAGACTTTCCCTACGTGGCCTTGCATTTCCTGGCGCTAGATTTGGCAGTCCCCAATGCGGCTCAAACGGTCCTTGAATGGACTCAAAAGTTGGGCATCAAAATTGACGTACTGGTCAACAACGCCGGTTTTGGCACCTACGGACACTTCGAAAAAATGCCGCTGCCAACAGAACTCGCGATGCTTCAACTCAACGCAGTTACCGTTTACGAACTGACCCATTTGTTTCTCCGCGAAATGGAAGCACAAGGGCGCGGCAAGATCATGAACATCAGCTCGGCTGCCTCCTACGTGCCTATGCCCTACTCCAGCATCTATGCCGGCACCAAAGCTTTCGTACGCCAAATGACCGAGTCGCTAGCCTGGGAATTGTACGACCGCAAATCGCCCGTAAAGGTATACGCTGTCTGCCCCGGCCCGTTGGCCGACACCAAGTTTCAGCAACAAGCCGGAATGATGGGCGTACGGACTTTCAAGAGCATCATGGCCAGTACGACGGTAGACGAAGTAGCCCGTGATGCCTACCGGGGCTTGCAGAAAAACACGACCATTATTCGTACTGGCCTGGCCTTCCGCATCAATTACTGGGTCGCTAAATTCAGCCCCGAGTGGTTGGCGCGGTGGATCGTGCTGCGGGAGATGGCGAAGAAGGGGTAGACATCACACTACCAAAACGAAATGGTGTCGCTTTGAAAATCGCTTTTTTATAAAGACCAGTCTTTTGGTTTGGGTAACAATGCCCCCGGAGAGCGTCATCTATTGGTAGCTCAAAGTATAAAAAATACTACCGACCTCGGAGAAGGTCGCACAACTAAAGCGCTGTTGTCCTACATCAGATAATAGTCTCAAGGTCCCTGTTTCGAACGCATTCATAAAAAAAGAGGCTGTTTCAAAAAACACCTTTTGAAACAGCCCCAAAGCACAACTCATTTCTAATAGACTTGTACGTCTTACCGAACCACCAATTTCCTGGCCGTTTCGCCGCGTTCGTTACGCCACAGCACTACGTACATCCCGGGCTTCAAACCATTGATATCAATAGGTACCTGGCCTTCAAAAGCGCCTAACTGTTGTTGCTTGATGGTACGGCCCTGAATGTCTAGCACCCGAACGGTACTCGTCATACTGGATTTACCCGCCATAAACAACTCATCACCCGCAGGGTTGGGAAACAGCAACATGGTATCTTCTTCCAGTACCATATCTTCCACCCCTACGGGCGTACACTCCGGATTGTCCGTTACCACAAACTGGTGCATCATGCCTCCCCCCTCTTGGTCTTCGTGGGTAAGGATATGGCAATGGTACATGTACGATTGTTGGTAATCGTCGATCGGGCTGGGATAATCATCAAACTTGGCCAAAAAACGCAAGCGCCAATTGGGCAAAACAAGTACATCATCTTTCGGTCCATTGAAACCCCGCTCCGCTAGTGGAATCGAAACCCCCATCGAGTCAATATCCAGAATCCTGAAGAAGATTTTGTGAATGTGGAAAGGGTGCGCTACCGGCGACTTATTGTGGATGGTCCAAACTTCTTTTGCTCCTTCACAAATGACATCATTGATCGTTTCCAGATCGTAAGTTGTACTATCAATGGTAAAGCCCCGCAGGGTGTCTTCCCCCTCAATTATCTGTTCCATGTAGACCAGATCCTTGGTACGTCGATTGGTAATCCCCAGGGTATCGGCCAGCGTAGGGTCCCAATCAGAGACATACTCGGTAAAGACCTCCACAGGATCATAGAAAGGCGGGTCTTGAATGATCCGTATTTGCAGGAAGGCGGGTCCCATCGTCGTGTCCCGTGAGCTACCACCCGGGCCAGGCCACTGGGTTGGGGGTATAGGGAAAGGACTACCCACTACAGAACCAGGAAGCAAGGCTTTCAAGTTTCTCAGGTAAAGGGTATCTCCTGGTGAATAGTCGGTGAGGTCAAGAATAACTTCGTTTCTGGCCCCGGGGCCGATCATGTTGTTTTTCATGACTTGCGGACTCAAAGTGTACCCTCCATCCGTGGCGATTAGGCGAAACTCCTCCCAGTCTGCGGGGTCCATGCTATATTTGGAAGTACTCACGCCATAAGCAATCCCCTTACGGGTAGAACCATTCAAAATCCGCAAGCGGACAATTTGAGCCGGCAGCTCCAAGTAAGGGTTCGTCACCCCATTCACAATATTAATGGGGCGGCGCCCTTTCTCACTGACAATACTCACCGTATTCGTAATGGTATCCAGTGATACTCCCAAATCGCTAATAATCACGGGAATATCATCAACACCATAGGTGCTTGGCAACGTTGGACCGATAATATCCGAAGGTTGCTGCGAGATGATCATCCCGGACAAGCCCAATTGTACGTGCGGTAAGGTCTGGTTGTGAAAATGAGGATGGTACCACATGGTAGAGGCACTGTCCAGGTTTGTAAAGCTCACGTCCCAAAAATTACCCGGCAAGATGGGCTGGTGAGGGCCACCATCGAGGCGGCCAGGTACTTCTGCACCATGCCAGTGGGTCGTAGTCGTAGTTACCGGCGTCAGGGTTGAGGATGCCGGCAAGTTGTTGTAGACCCGCATATTTACCGGATTACCGGTCGTCCAGCGGATCGTTGGCCCCAAAAAAGTCAGGTTTGTTTGAAAATAAACATTGTACGCCCAAGAAGGTATTCCATTGGGCTGATTGACCGTACCATTCAGCAAGGGATGATTACCGTTGGGGTCAAATTTATGAGCCGTTTCTTCAATCGAAATCTCCACCAATCCGTCATCGGTACTGATGATGGGAGGAATCGGAATCGGGTTGTGGAAAGAAGGTTGGGCGTACGCTATGCCTATAAGCATGAGCAAGCCCAGCAAGACCATGGCTGGTCGGTAGGTAGAAAAAAGTTTCATATGGGTTTGTTTAAAAAGTAAAACAAAATAGTCAGGTTTCCCGCAAGGAAAACTGACGCTACTGTTAATTTAGTAAAACATTCCCGAGGTAAGTGCGAATAGGTGTGTTTTTTTCATTATTTCCAACAAACGCTGAGCTGGGGCTTCCTTTTAGGTCGGCGAAAGTCCCTAGTGCCTTGGAAATTAAGTCTCTGACACCTAAGTTGAAGTTATTTTTGTAGCTAATCTAGGCGAAGGTTCATGACTTTAGCCGTAGCTAAAGGAATGGTTCTTCAACCTGCCTTCCTGTGAACGCGAGTAGCTGCAAAAGAACGAAACTTGGGGTGTCAAGGATTTAGTGCCCGAGGCACTAGTGGTCTGTCTATGGCAACATCTAGCTAAACTCCTGCCGGATACTGCATACTGATACAATGCAGCGAGCCGTGTTGCTCGATGAGCATACGGCAATCTATGCCAATTATCTCCCGATGGGGAAAACACTGCTGTAAAACACTCAAGGCCAGGCCGTCTTCCGGGACACCATAAGTAGGCACCAGAACGGCCCCGTTGATGATCAGAAAGTTGGCGTAGGTTGCTGGTAGGCGATGACCATCTTCCGCATAGCAGGCCGTGGGCCAGGGCAATGGCACCAATTTGTAAGGTGCGCCAGACCGCATACGGAAGGTCTTCAGCTCCTGTTCCATCAGCTTCAGTTCGGTGTAATGTTCATCGGTTTCATCCGTACATTGCACATAAGCGATGGTATCCGGGCTACAGAAACGTGCCAGGGTATCGATGTGAGAATCGGTATCGTCGCCCGCCAGGAAGCCATTATCCAACCACAAAAAGCGATCAACACCAAGCTGGCGGGTCAATTCCGCTTCGGTTTCAGCAAGCGTCAAATGAGGGTTTCGGTTGGGCGAAAGCAGGCATTCAGTTGTTGACAATAGGGTACCTTCTCCATCCGTTTCCAGCGCGCCGCCTTCGAGGACGATGCTCATTTGTTGGACAGGCGTTTTGCCAAAAATACCCCAGGTGTGTAAGGTCCGAGTAATCAGATTGTCACGATTGGCCGCAAATTTCAGGCCCCAGCCATTGAAAATAAAATCCAGCAACAAAGGTTTTCCATCTTCCAAGACAGTAATTCCCCCGTGGTCCCGCGCCCAGGTATCATTGCTGGGACAGACGACGATCTCTACTCTCTCTGCGGGCAAGTGCGCCAATAACTTCCCTACCCGCTCGCGATCATTAGCAACCACGAGCACTTTTTGAAAGCGACTGACGGCCTCGACGCAAGCCACAAAACAGGGAGTGACCTCCTCAAGCAAGTCCGCCCAATCGCTATCTGCATGAGGGAAGGTAAACTGAATCATGGATTGAGGCTCCCATTCGGCGGGAAAGCGGCGGGTGGTGGTCATAGTGATGGTTAAATCAAAGGGGTAAAAAATGATTTGCAAAAATACAATTTTCAGTTGCTTATTTCTGTATTCACCAAGATTGGTTTTTCTGACACCAGCGAATGCTCTACCTCCATTGGCCCACCTCTGCCTGGGCAGACCGATTATTGACCCACCCTACCTACCGTGCCGCTGGGCAGACAGGCTCCGTCCTGCGGACACCTCCGCCCGGGCGGACCGATCTTTGGCCCACCTCCGTCCTGCGGACACCTCCGCCTGGGCGGAGGATACGTAGTGACGTTTGCCTGGCAACGCCAAGAAGGCATGGCCCCAAACATAGACAATTAAGCACCATTTTCAATTCAAATCAAGGGATTTTCAACGCAATTATGGTCTTAAAGCCAACTAATCTTTGGACATCTTCTTAACTTAGGGACAAGTTAAAAACTAGTAAAAGAAAAAATGCTGAAACAAATCTCCTTCGTCCTTACCTTATTAAGTCTGTGCTGGCTCGCTATTCCTAACCTGGCCGCTCAGCAAATTACAGAAGATCATTACAGTAGCCTCGAGTGGCGCTCCATCGGCCCTTACCGAGGTGGGCGCTCGGCAGCGGTTACGGGTGTTCCTGGAAAACCGAACCTTTATTATTTTGGTGCTACTGGTGGGGGTGTCTGGCGCACTACCGATGGCGGCCAAACCTGGGCCAATATTTCTGATGGTTCCTTTGGTGGGTCCATTGGTGCAGTGGCCGTGAGTGAAGCCGACCCCAATGTGATTTACGTCGGTGGTGGTGAGGTGACCGTACGCGGTAATGTCTCCTACGGCTATGGCGTTTACAAAAGTGTAGATGCTGGTAAAAACTGGGAGCACATTGGCTTGCCCAATTCGCGCCATATTCCTCGTATCCGTATTCATCCCAAAAATCCGGATCTTGTGTACGCAGCTGTATTAGGTGACCTGTTTAAACCCAGTGCAGAACGTGGCGTTTATCGCTCTAAAGATGGTGGCCAAAACTGGGAGAAAATCCTTTTCGCTAATGAGGACGCTGGTGCGGTAGACCTACTACTCGACCCCAACAATCCACGGATTCTCTACGCATCGACCTGGCGTATCCGCCGTACACCTTACAGCCTCGAAAGCGGCGGTGAAGGGTCTGCACTGTGGAAGAGTACGGATGGTGGCGACACCTGGACCAACATTTCGGCTAACAAAGGCTTGCCTGGTGGTGCCTGGGGCATCAGCGGCGTGGCCGTCTCACCTGTGAACAGCAACCGTGTGTGGGCCATTATCGAAAACGAAAAAGGAGGTGTTTACCGCTCCGAAGATGGTGGTGACAACTGGCGCAAAGTAAATGACGACCGCGCCCTGCGTCAACGTGCCTGGTATTACAGCCGGATTTATGCCGACACCCAGGACGAAGATATCGTGTACGTGATGAACGTTCGCTACCACAAAAGCACCGATGGAGGGGCGACCTTCAAAGCCTACAACGCGCCCCATGGTGATCACCACGACTTGTGGATAGCTCCGGAAGACAATCAGCGGATGATCATTGCCGACGATGGTGGTGCGCAGACCAGCTTTGATGCCGGTGAAAACTGGAGTACCTACTACAATCAGCCTACGGCGCAGTTTTACCGCGTGACGACCGACAACCACTTCCCCTACCGCATCTACGGCGCGCAGCAAGACAACAGCACCTTGCGGGTGCTGCACCGCACGGATGGCCGCTCGATTGGTGAGCGCGACTGGGAACCGACTGCCGGTGGCGAAAGTGCCCACATTGCGGTAGATCCACTGGACAACGATGTGGTTTACGGGGGCAGCTATGGTGGCTATCTCACGCGCTTCAATCACCGCACCAAGCAAGAACAAGCCATCAACGTGTGGCCTGACAACCCTATGGGCTACGGTGCCGAAGGCATGAAATACCGCTTTCAGTGGAACTTCCCGATCTTCTTCTCGCCCCACAATCCCAAGCGGATGTACGTGACCTCTAACCATGTGCACGTGACGGAAGATGGTGGCAAAAGTTGGGAAATTATCAGTCCGGATCTCACCCGAAACGATCCATCAAAATTGGGTTCTTCCGGTGGGCCCATTACGCAGGACAATACCAGCGTAGAGTACTACTGTACCGTATTTGCAGCAGCAGAATCTACCCACGAGGCGGGTGTTATCTGGGCGGGCTCCGACGATGGGTTATTGCACATCACCCGAGATGGCGGTAAGAATTGGTCGAACGTCACGCCCAAGGGAATGCCCGAATGGATGATGTTCAACAGTGTGGAGATTGACCCATTTCGCAAGGGCGGTGCCTACGTGGCGGGAACGCGCTACAAGTTGGGAGATTACACCCCCTACTTGTACCACACGACGGACTATGGTGCAACCTGGAAGTTGATTACCAAAGGCATTGACAAGCTGCACTTTACCCGGGTGCTGCGCGCTGATCCGGAACGCGATGGGCTGCTATACGCTGGTACAGAATCGGGTATGTACATCAGTTTCGACAATGGAACCAACTGGCAGCCCTTTCAGTTGAATATGCCTATGGTACCGATCACGGACCTGACCATTAAAAACAATAACCTCATTGCTGCTACCCAAGGACGCAGTTTCTGGATGATTGATGATCTGACGGTGTTACATCAACTGAATGACGAAGTGCTGGCAGCTGATCAGTACCTCTTTCAACCACTGGAAGCCTACCGCATGGACGGCTCACAGGGACGGCCAAGTCGGACGCAGGGCATGAACCATCCTGGTGGGGTGACTTTCCACTTCAACATCAATGAACTTCCTGCAGATAGCGTGGCAGTTGCATTGGAGTTGTACGAAGAAGGTGGCAACTTGATCCGTACTTATGCTTCGGATGCGAAAGAGAAAGACGAGAAGCTGGAATTTGAAAAAGGCGGTAACACCTTCAATTGGGACATGCGCTACCCCGATGGGGTCGATTTTGACGGCATGATTCTCTGGTGGGCTGGTGTGGGTGGCCCCAAAGCAAAGCCTGGCAACTACGAAGCTCGCCTAAAAGTAGGTGACGAAGAGCAGGTGCAGACCTTTACCATCTTGCCTGATCCCCGCTCCGAAGCGACACCTGAGGACATGGCAGCTCAGTTTGAGTTCATGAAGTCGGTGCAGGACAAAGTCAGTGAAGCCCACCAGGCCATCATCGACCTGCGGGATGTAAAAACGCAAGTGAACGGCTTCATTGAGCGCCTTCCGAAAGGAGACCAATACACTGCTTTGCGCGAACAAGCTAAAGTGATTACGGAAAGCCTCACGGAGGTAGAAGAAACCCTCTACCAAACGAAAAACCGGAGTGGCCAAGACCCCTTGAATTTCCCTATCCGCCTCACCAATAAGTTGGCTCACCTCAACAGTCTGGTAGGTATTGGAGATTCGCGGCCCACCGCACAAGCCTACGCCGTGAAAGAAGAAATCTCCAAATTGATCGACGATGAGCTAGCGGATTACCGCCGGATCATGGGCCAGGAAATCCCTAAATTCAACCAGCTGATCCGCGAGCAGCAGATTGATCTAATTACGGGGCCGAAGGCGAAGCCTTAATTGGTTAGATTGTTGATCGTTAGATGGTTGGATGTGACCTTGCCCCGTAGGGAAGGCTTAGAGGAGGTTTTTAGGTGAAAAAGTCGGCTTAAAAGCGGAAGTCGGAAGTAATGAGGTACACAAAGAGAAAGGCGTAAAGCCTGCAACTGGTGGAATCAATTACTTCCGATTTTGCCTAAGGTATCCCTTGGTGCCCAATTTCCAAATTTGACCACCGGAAGTACTATTTGCACGTGTAGCCTACACATGACAGGAGCCTTTGTGCAGATTGCTGCTTTTAACTTTCGACAGTGAATATTTTTCTTTTTCCCTATTCCGCCTTTCTACTACGACACTAGCAATAAGAAAGCCCTGACAGTTAAATGACTGCCGGGGCTTTTATGATTTTGTGACTTGGGTTTCACTTTAGCGACCTTCATTTCCCATTTTTTTGAGGGTCAATACATCGGCACCTGCATGAAATGAAAAAGGCCAACATTCGTTTGAATGTTGACTTTTTTGAGAGTGGCTCGGCTGGGATTACAACTTGTTTTTTAAATCATTGAATACCAGCAATTAACGCTCTGCGAAAATAAATCTTAGAAAAAACTCAGTCTTATTGCCTGATTTGCGCTTGTTTTTGATGCAATTTGTTGGAAGTGGTTAGATCTAGCTTTCTGAAATCTTACTATTTTTAGCAGGTGAAAAATCGTCTAAAACCTCTTCTTGCTTTCTTTGGCCTCCTAATGATCATCGTCATTGTGAGCCTGGTACCCGAATTGATCGGGGGTGACTTGACCGATTTTCTCAAAGGCAAATTAGGTGATAATTACCACTACACCATTGTAGGTGCAGGATTGTTGGCCCTACTCGTTTACACGTATTGGAGTGAAGGGGACGGTTTTTTCAACAGAAAAACGAATGGGACTCCATTGGAGAATGTGTCTCAAGATAGTCTACAAAATATCCGTACCAGTCTCTCAGAAAGTTACCAGCAACGCATTGATAGTAAGCTGGCCAGTAGATTTCCCGTAAATATCGAAGTAGCCTACAGCAGAGAAGGCTCCCCAACCAAAGGCCATCTCTACAATAAGAGTCTGCGTGTCAGCGACCTAAAAAAAGAGCTAATTGAAATTTTCGACAAGCAACGTGGTCGTTTACTTATCATAGGGGCACCTGGTGCCGGGAAAACGACGCTCTTGCTTCAACTGGCAATCAAGTTGTTAGAGCGAGGTGAAGAGCAAATTCCGTTCATTATTAACATTGCTACCTGGCGGGTCCGCTTTAATTCCATAGAAGAGTGGATGAAGGAATTGCTTCCGCAAATGGGCTTCTCTAAAACACTAGCATCGCAAATAATAAGAGAGGGCCGCCTGCTTCCACTATTTGATGGGCTAGATGAGTTGATGGAAGAAGAGAGACCTAGTTTTCTTGATGCGGTGGCAGTCTATGGAAAGGATAATGCTGCAAAATATGCGATCTGCTCACGAGTTATAGAATATGCGGAGACTAAAGATGCGGCTGTAGAAGGACAGGTAATGGTGAAACCACTTGGACTGACGCAGATAATACAGGGCCTAAAAGAAACTGAATCTACCGAAACTCAAGGCTTGCTAGATGCAATACGTAAAGATCCACTACTGGCAGAGGCACTGCAAACCCCATTTTACCTTAATACAGCTCAACTGTTATTCTCAACTAAGCAAACTTGGGAAGAAGTTAAATTCACAGGAAATCATTTGAAGGATCGAGAGCAAGAAATTGTAGAGAAATTCGTCATTAGCAATATTGAAAATTTTGCTCAATACAATTATTATCATGTTAGAAGATGGATTGCATATCTGGCAAATACGATGCAGAGAAAAAACATTGTAGATGTAGAGCTATCTAAATTACAGTATAATTGGTGTAAGCTTACTCGAAGACAGTATATCGCTCAAGCACTAGTCTTCACTTTAGTTGTAGGGTTGACAGCAGGTACGTTCGCAGGCATATTTTTCGGTATTATCCTTGGATTGTCTGAGGGGATAATCGGTGGTGTTTTTAGTGATATTTTAGGTGGTATTTTCAACGGTTTACTTTTTGGTTTAGTCGTAACTTTATTAGGCTGCATGGTTTATGGTCTTTATCTTGGCATCAAAAAAATAAGGGGGATAATCGAAACACGCGAGACAATTAGATGGTCTTTACAATTGTATTTTGACGGTCTCAAAAACAGTTTACTAGGAAATAAAAAATTTTATTTTGGCATAGCACTTTTATTCGGATTTTACTTTAGTTTATTTGATGGGAAGGAAATCATAGTAGTCATAAACAGTATCTTGGGGGGAGGAGTCGCAATTATGATAACAAGTACAGCGTTAAGTCTAATTAACATAATAAGCAACGCCCAATCCTATCTAAAAACAACCCACCCCTACCAACGCTTCTACGCCTCCATGTGGTCGCTCCATTTCTCTATCATCCAGCACTTCCACCTCCGGCGTATCCTATACAAAAAAGGCCTCCTCCCCTGGCGCTTGGTAGATTTCCTCAACGAAGCCACTAAAAACAACATACTGGAATCCGACGGCGGTTCCTGGCGGTTCCGGCACCGGATTTTGCAGGATTATTTTGCGGAACACTGGGAGAAGGAATACGCGGCTACGGAAGATGGGATGATGGAGGAAGGGGAATAAGCGGTCTTGCCCTCCTCCCCTACTTACCTCCCTTTTTCTGCTTCGCCTCCTCCTTTTCCTTCCCCAAAAACTGGAGCAAGCGCAGCAATATGTTGAGCCGCTTTTCGGTGGTAGCATAGGGGTACCTACCGTTTCGCGGAGATTTTATTAACTTTTTTTTGAGGTTTGGGAGCATGCGTAAAAAACTTACTATTTTCATCCGGTGAAAAATCGATTAAAACCCTTACTTACCTTCTTTGGGCTCCTGGTGATCATCATCATTGTGAGTCTGGTTCCTGAATTGGTTGGGGGTGATTTGGCTGATTCTTTAAAAGGTAAATTGGGGAAAAACTATCATTACATCATCATAGGTGTGGGATTGCTAGCCTTACTTGCTTACACATACTGGAGCGAAGCAGATGGTTTATTCGGCAAAAAAGTAAAAGAAACTCCGTTAGAAAACGTCTCACAAGATAATCTGCAAAAGATTCGTAGCAGTTTGCTTGAGAGCTACCAAAAGCGCATTGATAGCAAGCTAGCCAGTAGGTTTCCCATCGAACTGGAAGTGACGTACACTCGTGAAGGGTCGCCGACCAAGGGCCACATCTACAACAAAAGCCTACGTATCAGTGATCTCAAGAAAGAGTTGATCGAAATTTTTGATCAGCAGCGAGGACGTCTACTTATTATTGGCGAACCAGGAGCGGGCAAAACAACCCTACTTCTCCAATTGGCAATTAAATTACTTGAGCGAGACGAAGCGCAGATTCCATTTATCATAAATATTGCCACATGGCGATCACGCTTTTCTTCGGTAGAAAAGTGGCTCCTAGAATTACTCCCGCAAATGGGGTTTTCTAAAGCGCTGGCAAGGCAAATGATCACCGAGCAGCGGCTATTACTCCTATTGGATGGTCTCGATGAAGTAGCGGAGGAAGAGCGCTCTGTATTTTTGAATGCCGTAGCCAATTACGGAAAAAGCAATCAGGCTAGGTTCGTTATTTGCTCTCGCATTCGGGAATATACGGACACGGTGGATGCCCCTGTAAATGGCCAAGTCATGGTCAATCCACTTACCTTAACACAAATTGAACAGGGATTAAAGGATACTGCATCGCCAGAAGCAAATGGTCTATTGGATGCCATAGCGAAAGATGCACTTTTAGCAAAGGTTCTAATAGTTCCTTTCTATCTAAATACGATACAGTTACTTTTTGCTTCTAAGAAGGTGTTAGAAGAATTTAAATTCACTTCCAACAAAATAGTAAAAATAGAACAAGAAATTATTGCTGCTTTCGTAGATGATGCCACCAATAAATTAGGTGATTATTCCCGAGAACAGGTGAGAAAATGGCTAGCGTTTTTGGCAAGTAGGATGAATCGATACAATTTGGTAGACGTTGAATTATCTAGTTTCCAATACCATTGGTGTAATTTAAATGAAAAACAAATTTTATCGCAAAGCTTTGTCTTCTTCCTAATCGCTAGCTTAAGCTACAGCTTGACTTTATCCCTCCTCTTTGGGCTATGCTCTGGGCTTATCTCTTGTCTCCTTACCGGGCTAGCCTCCTTGTTGTTCTCCGGGTTGTTGTATGGGTTATACTTTGGGTTCGTTGTATGGTTAGCTTTAGGGTTAGCAGTAGGACTAGTTGTAGGGTTATTTGGAATGATAGTTAAAGGAATAAAAAAGAGAAATATAATTATAGCGATACAAACAGACATAGACATTGAAACCAAGGATAAATTAGTATGGTCACCTTCTTTATTAAAAATTAGCTTCAAAAATAGTTTTAGACTTATTCTCGTCGCTGGCCTAATAGCTGGCTTAGTCTTTGGGATAGCCGTTGGTTTTACTATTAATCCAATAGCTGGTCTAGTAGCTGGTCTGGTAACCAGTCTAGTCAGTAGTCTAGTCCATATCTTGGTCAGGGGTTTGGGCTATATATTAGATAGCAATAGATCATATCTAAAAATTCACCACCCCTACCAACGCTTCTACGCCTCCATGTGGTCGCTCCACTTTTCCATTATCCAACACTTCCACCTCAGATACATCCTCTACAAAAAAGGGCTCCTCCCCTGGCGCTTGGTAGATTTCCTCAACGAAGCCACCAAAAACAATATCCTGGAATCCGACGGCGGCTCCTGGCGGTTCCGGCACCGGATTTTGCAGGATTATTTTGCGAAGCATTGGGAAGATGTATATGCGGAAACAGAAGATGGCCATCAAAAACAAGAAGAGGGATAAGCAGTCTTGCCCTCCTCCCCTACTTACCTCCCTTCTTCTGCTTCGCCTCCTCCTTTTCCTTCCCCAAAAACTGGAGCAAGCGCAGCAATATGTTGAGCCGCTTTTTCGGTGGTAGCATAGGGGTACCTACCGTTTCACGGAGCTTGGAAACGTCTTTTTTCATGGCTGGAAACTCATACGGTCTTTTCGCGTAAGACGAAAGTGAGTTCACGCCTCCCATGGATGACGATAAATATCTGTTGGCAATCGCATCATCTTAAGCAACCTCAGGTGATGTTCTTCGATGCCCTGCAAGTGTACGCTGGCTTTGTGATCATCAGTCATTATGTAGATCATCTGGACGCTTCGGAACGCGCTTAAGACCAGCGATGTGGTAGGTCGCTCAACTTTGCGGCCGGGATTGCCGGGCACCAGATTGGTAAGATAGCTGTTTTGTTCGCTTTTCAGTGTTTGGCGGATGGTGTATTGCCACAGATTATAGTACTGTAGAGCCAGCATTAGTATGCGCAACATGGCTTGGATGCGATTTTCTTTTTTCAGGAAGATTGGCGTAAGCGAGGTGCATTTGGTCAACAGCAAATGAAAATGCTGCTCGATACGATACTCCTCCCAGTAACAAAGTACCACCTCGCAAGCCGAGAGTCTATCCGAAGGAGCGTTAGTGGCCATCACGCGCCATCCGGCCAGTTGCTGTTCGATGTTGTTTTGCTGCTCGTCCAGTGTAAGTTCCACACTGCAAGGTTCGGCCGGGTCCTGAGATAGTGTGATCTTCCAGCTGTATAGGTGAGCGACTTTGTGCTTGTCCAGTATCTTGTTGATGGTTCGTTCAGCTTCCTCTACCGACTTGATCGTTTTACGACCTCGGTTGCGCGTGAAGCGCAGTCTGACCTCCTGGCAAGCGGTCTGGCAGCGTTGCTCTAGTTGGGCAACTTGGCGCTTGCGTAGATTCAAGCTACATACCCCGAATAGCCTTTGGGTGTGAATCGTGCCGTCAGCGGAGATGATTTCACGTGCGGGCAGCTCTTTAACCAGCGCGATGGCTTGTGAATCCTTACTTCCCGCCGCCTGACGCATTACGCGTTCGGCGGGCTCTTGTTGTTGCTCAATCCACTCACGGGCTTGCATTAATTCCTCTCGTGAGTATTGTCGTTGAGCCAATGGGCCCAAGTAGTAGTTGCCGCTGTCAGCAATGAAACACATATTGTACTGATTACACAGCTTGCGGTCTCCCACTACCAGTACTCCTTTGGACTTGAGACCTTGTTCCCAGGCCTGTTCCAAGGCTGGCACGTAAAGCTTGTCGTCACTGTTTTGCCCTGCTACCACGTTCAGAGCCAGTGGCAGGTTGGCTTTGTCTATAGCCAGTAGCATCAATTTTACCTGAGGTAGGGCCAAACCCGTGGCATTATGCCCCAACTGAAAAATGCCTTCTGTTTCTCGATGACTTTGAGCCGTGGTACTGTCGATACGCACCGTATCAAGGGGACCTTGATCAGTACCGTTGTCCAGATCGTAAAACCGAATTAGCGATTGGTTATGATCGCGCTGAAAGGACATCCAGCGCTCATCGTCCTTAGACAGGTAGTCCAGCAGACTACCCAAACGGTCATCACTGAGATAAGCAGCCTGAAAATCAGCTTCATCCAAAAGCCAACTCAACGTGCGCTCCAAGCCCAAAGCCCAGTCTTCTACGCTGTACAGTCGATGATCGTTCTCGCTCAGAATATAGACCAGAAAAGCCTCCAATGTCTTGCCAATACTGGTTCCCTGCCACAAATGATGAGTAGGATAGTGCTTGTCCACGCGCTGGGACAAACCGGTCGATTGGAGTAGGCGACTAATCACCGGTAGATCGCCTACAGGCTCTGCTTTGATCAGCATACAGTTTTCTTATAAAACGCTTTGCGAACTCACTTTCGTCTTACGCGAAAAGACCGTCATAGTATCATTAAGGAGGGCAATATATAAAACATTTTGTGTTTTGTGGTTTTTGTTTTAAACATTAACAGTTAGGTTTGTGTAAAGGTGTAAGGGTTGGGAGGGTGTAAGGGTTTGGGGCTGGATGTAACAGACCATCTGGATCGTAAAACCGCTGAGCTCCTGAGGGGGAAAGGTCTTAGGTTTTATATAGGCCTCCTTTCTGGATGAGGTGAGGAAGCGGAATTATCGGTATAGATTTCAGGGGGAGATTAAGAAGATTAAGAAGATCAAGCGTATGTGAGGGGCGGATATGCACCGGAAAGAATTAATCTCAACCAAAGTGATTAAAACTTCGCATAACTCCGACTTGTTTAACCACAAATATGTGTAACTTGCAGTGGCTTAAAAAACAAAATGTTTCTATTCAAGAGGTATCATAATTCGATATGGGAAGGATAAGTTTTTCAGGACACGAGTCTTTTACATGCAAGCAATTTTGGCTTAAAAAGGGCGCTGATTTTGTAAATGATAAAGAAAATAGCTTCTCCCAAGACCAAGCTATTGTTACGCTTGGTGTTGGTAAGAATATGGTAAGGGCAATTAGATTTTGGCTTAAAGCTTTTGATGTCACTGACGAAAATGACGAATTAACTTCACTTGGTCAGTATTTGTTTATCGACGGGAAGGATCCTTATCTAGAATCCTTAGGCTCTATTTGGTTACTTCATTACCATTTAGTCGCTAGAGGCCGGGCAACTATTTATGATCTAGTCTTTAATGACTTCCGAAGAATCAAGCCCGAATTCCGGTTTGAGCACTTGCAAAAATATATTGAAAGATATTGTGACGCCGAAGACAGTAATGCTTACAACCGAAATACCGTTAAGCGGGACATTAGAGTATTGCTAAACAATTATCTACCTCCTAGTTTTAGTAAACGTTCGGAGATTGAGGATAGCTTTAGTGGATTGCTGTACGAACTAAATCTACTGCAAGAAGTTTCGAAACAAGACCTCTTAAGAGAAGAGGTGCATACTTATTATTCTATTGAAGCCGAATTCAGAGAAAATCTTCCTTGGCAAATAGTACTCTATGCTATTTTGGACAATGATGATTTTGGCACCACTATTACTTTCCAGGATTTGTATTCTTCCAGAAATTCTCCTGGTAGTGTTTTCGCTCTAAGCCAGGAAGGATTATATCAAAAAATTGAAGAGATCTGCAGCCATTTTCCCGAATGCTCCTATTCTGAGACAGCAGGAAATAGAGTTCTACAAATTTCAAAACCCTTAGAAAAGTCTAGGATCTTAGATGAGTACTACAACTAATAAAGGCTATTCGCCTTCAGTTAATATAAAAAGAGATCGGCGTAAGTCTCTCTCTTACATCCCCACTCCTAACGCTAAAAGAGTGGCAAGTAAAATCGTTGGCGGATTGTACAGCGGTGCAAGATCTCACGTTATCGTGGGTGCGTATGGTTCAGGTAAATCAATCTTCCTTTGGGCTTTTTCTAAGACACTATCTCAAAGCAAAAGTTATTTTGAGCTGCCCTCTGATTTAGAACTAGATCGATTTCATGTAGTAAATATTGTTGGAGAATATCGTTCTATTATAGAAGCTTTTGCTGAAGAATTCCAACCAAATGAAGACTACGATACCGATAGTGTTTTAAACGCAATACATGCCCTTTATGAAGAGCAACGTGAGAAAAACAAGAACCTCGTAATTGTTTTGGACGAGTTTGGAAAATTTCTTGAATACGCTGCTAAACACGATCCTGACGAAGAGTTGTATTTCATTCAAGAGCTAGCAGAATACATCAATGATGAGAAAAGGAATCTGCTTTTTATTGCAACACTACATCAAAATTTCAGTGCCTACGGTTATCGTTTAACTAAACAACAACAATCAGAGTGGAACAAGGTACAAGGCCGTTTCCAAGAAGTAACCTTTAACGAGCCTGTAGAGCAATTACTGTTTCTCGCATCTGAGCGCTTGTCCTTAGAAATCGATAGTAAACCTCCCGGATTTGCTCCTCTTTTTAAAGCAATTAAACGATCACAGAGCTTCCCTCTTCGAGATTACCTTACAGAGGACATTGCTCAGAAGCTTTTGCCCTTAGACATACTTTCTGCCGCCGTGCTTACATTAGCGCTCCAGCGATATGGCCAAAATGAGCGATCGCTGTTCTCATTTCTTGAAAGCAGTGATCATTTAGGGATCACCAAGGAGCGAAAAAGTAGTTACTATTCTATTGCTGATGTCTACGACTACTTAAAGCACTCGTTTAGTGTAATTAATACTAAACATAACCCACACTTCGTCCAATGGGCCGCTATATCCGTAAGTCTTGAACGTGCAGAAGGAGTCTTCGATGATAATCTACCTGATGCCGAAGCGTTATTGAAGACAATTGGGTTATTGAGTATTTTTGGGAAAGGCTCGATGATTTTAGATGAGGAGTTCTTGACAACTTACGGCAAAAGAGCCTTAGGGATCAAGACCTCAAAAGCTATAATTGATAAATTAGTCGAAAATAGAATCATTCGCTTTACCAAGTACAATAATCGTTATAAGTTATTTGAAGGTACTGACCTAGATATAGAGTTAGCAATTGACGAGGCAGGAAACCTGATTGAACGGTTTAGTAATATTGCGGGGCCTCTAAGAGAATATTTTGATTTCCAGGTAGTACTAGCTAAGTCTATTTATTATCAAAAAGGAACTCCTCGCTTTTTTCAATACGTCATTTCAGACGACATTACGGATGAACGGATTACCGATGAGATTGACGGATATATCAATCTCGTTTTCAATGATGAATTGACCGTAGAGGAATTAATTGACAAGGCAAAAAAGCAGAATGCTCCTATTTTGTATTGTCTTTACCAAAACACAACCGATATCCAGAAAGTACTTTTCGACATCAAAAAAGTCGAAAAAGTTATTGAAAACAACCAAGACGACACAGTTGCCGTCAGAGAATTAAAAAACATTTTAAATCACCAAAAACGATTACTTAATCATTATGTGATAAACCGGTTCGGAAATTCAGGGAGTTCAGTCTCTTGGATAGACAAAGAAGGTGTTTGTCAAATTGCTAGTGAGCGTGATCTAAATCAAAAGCTTTCTCAAATTGCTGATCGAGTTTATAACGAAACCCCTAGTTTAAGTAGTGAACTCATCAACAAGACTAAACTTAGTGGAGCAATAAAAGGAGCTCAAAGAGTATTCATGACCCAAATGATTGAGAGCTATGATCAAGAAGATTGGGGATTTGAAAAGAACTTGTTCCCTCCTGCAAAATCTATCTTTTACTCATTAGTAAAAGATAAAGGGATGATCCATATTGATAAGAATGGAAATTATTCATTAAAAGCTCCAGAAGATTTATCTTTTTCTAGCATTTGGGGGAAATGTACTGGTTTTTTAGAGTCAACACAATCCGGACGCAGGAGTATTAGAGAATTAGTGGAACTTTTATCTCAGCCTCCTCTAAAACTAAAATACGGCTTTACCCAATTTTGGTTACCACTATTCTTATTCATCAAGAGGAATGACTTTGCACTTTATCATGATGACGCATATATTCCTGTGTTGTCAGCTGAAACCCTCGATATTGTGCTTAGATATCCACACCAATACTATATTAAAGCATTTCAAGTAAATGGTATTGATCTTGAATTATTTAAGTATTACCGTGAGTTCGTTCAGTTAGTAGAGGCCTTACCTAGCAATGCAACACTAATTGAAACGATTCGGCCTTTCTTGAGACTATATCGTGATCTACCTGCTTACTCTAAAGTAACAACTAGAATAAGTAAGGACGCACAGCGTATTAGAGAATTAATAGCAAAAGCTAAAGATCCAGAGGCACTCTTTTTGAAAGATATACCTGCGGCCTTAGGGACAAGTAAAGGCGAATTAGCTCAAGATCCCCAAAAAGCCGAGGCATTTATTAAAAAGCTTGAACTTGCAATAACAGACCTTAGGACCTCTTTTGATAGATTAGAGTCTAGGTTTAGTGACCATATTAACGCAGTTATTGGATACGACAGCCCCAAAGAAGGTATAGAAAAGAGGTTTTCGAATCTTCAGTTGTCCTTGTTATCAAGGAAACAACAAAGCTTTTATCAACGGCTTATTTCGGACCTAGAATACTCCCCCTGGTTAAGCTCTCTTAGCCAAGGAGTGATTGGTAAAACACTAGACAAGATTAATGATAAGGAGGAAGCCGTACTTTACCAGTCATTTACAGGGATGTTGGAAGAACTTGATAACCTCCGTGATATTTCTAAAGCATCAAGGGAGGGTTCTGACACAACCAACTTAATGCTAGTGGATATCCAAACTACTGAAAAAGGAAGGATACGAAAGGTTTTACAGTTAAGTCCTACCAAGCAAGCAAAGGCAAAATCAGAAAAAGATGCTATTTTAGCAACACTTGGTAAGGATAAATCCATTTCGATTGTCGTTATTGCAGAAGTATTAAAAGAGTTATTAGATGAGTAATGTTAGACACGTAATTGGAATTTCAGGAGGAAAAGATAGCTCAGCATTGGCAATTTACCTTTCCGACTTATATGGTGACATGGGGCTTGAGTATTACTTCTGTGATACAGGTAAAGAGCTTGAGGAAACTTATCAATTGATAAAGAACCTGGAATCTTACCTTGGCTTCTCTATCATAAAATTACGTGGAGCAGATCAAAGTCACCTCAATCCATTTGATCACTTTTTGCAGGTCTATGGAGGCTATCTGCCTTCTTCGAATGCTCGTTGGTGTACTAAAAAACTTAAGCTAGATCCATTTGAGAAATTTGTTGGAGACGATCCAGTGATCTCCTACGTAGGCATTAGAGGTGATGAAGATCGTGAAGGTTACATTTCAAGGAAAAATAATATCCAATCGATTTTTCCTTTTCGCCGTAATATTTGGAGCGAAGATGTAATTAAGAAGGTCCTCGCGAATAATGCAGTAGAAGTTATTGCAGAATTCTATCGAAACCAAGTAGATGACAAAGATCGCTTGGACAGAATCTTAGAAGTGGTTTCTACACCTCTTTCCTTTTCGCTAGACATGAAGCATAAACTAGATTTGCTTCTTAATCTTGGCGTCAAGGATTTTAATCATATTGTATTTCGCTTTATTAAAGAATTTACCGACTACCCTCTTTCCAAGGTTGACCATTTTCCTTTGATTGACAATGAAGATAACCTCATAAGAGATAACATCTTTGAAATTTTAGAAAATAGCGGTGTTGGTGTACCTGCTTACTACAAAGAAATACCGTTTGAGGACGGAAATAATAAGGGAACCTATGCTCGTAGCCGCTCTGGGTGCTTCTTCTGCTTTTTCCAGCAGAAAATTGAATGGGTTTGGCTTTACGAGCAACATCCTGACCGATTTGCAAAAGCTATGGAATACGAGAAAGACGGGTTTACATGGATGGATAATGAAAGTTTATCTGACCTTATTGAACCTAAACGACTTGCGCAAATAAAAGCTGATTATATCCTTAAACAAGAACGAAATGCAGCTAATTCAAACTCACCTTACTTGCTAGATCGAATTGAAGAGGCTGAGGGTGAGGGGTGTGCGGCTTGTTTTATATAATTTTAAAATTATGCCACAACGCAATATAGATTCTATATTTGAGGCAGAGGCCGTTTCTCTTGCTGATCTTTACAACTGTGAAGGTGGAGTTGCCGGGTTCAAAATCCCTATCTATCAACGACCATATGACTGGGATCAAAACAATATTAGTCGCCTGTTTGAAGATATATCATCTGGTCTTTATTGGTCGAAGACAGATCCAAATTCTTTATCCTTTTTGGGCACTGTAATTGTGCTAGATGAACAATCTAGAGAGTTGTCATTTGATGGTAGATCACTTAGCATTATTGACGGCCAACAAAGACTCACCACCATATCAATTGTAGCATGTTTGTTATATGAAACGATTGAAAAGCATAAGAGGCAACTAATTGACCTAACACATAGAGATATTAAACAATGGCTAGATCAAGAAGCAGATTATTTGCAAATTCAACTGCTAAATTTTATAAGAGGACAGTTGTCTCCCGACGGAGTAACCTTCTTCCCGTTTCCTAGAATTATTCGGCATAAAGATAATAGGGCTAAGTCATACAGAGACGCAGAATACATTTCCTTGATCGCAAAATTTTTATTTGATTTTTCTCACGACTATTTAACTGCTTCACCAAGGCCATCCAATGGTTTTCTTCCCACCTTCTCTTTTCCGAGTACAGACGAAGGCAAAACTATAAAGAAAAATATTCAAATAATTAGTAGTCTGATTGAGGTAATATCAGCATCTGACCCTGATTTTGAATCAGATGACACATCAATACAGCTCACTAATATAAATGATTTTTCAAGACCTGGTTTAAGAATGCTGTTCGAAAAGCTACCTGCTGAAATTGCTGATACTCAGAGGTTACTATCAGCTGTTACAAACTATCCTGAAATACTAGGAATACTTAGGTTATTATCATTTGTTAGCTTTCTAATGAAAAATGTAATAGTTACCTTAGTAAAGGTTACTGACGAAAAATATGGTTTTGACATCTTTGATGCACTTAATACTACAGGAGCTCCTCTTACTGCAATTCAAACCTTCAAGCCGCAAGTAATCAGATATGAAAAGACTGTAGGTCGGTATGAAAATTCAGAGTCAGAATCGCATTTTAAAGAAATTGAAAGATATACAGAATCATTTACAGGCACGACCAAGAAACAAAATGCAGCAAAAGAATTAGTAGTTACTTTTGCTCTTTATAAAAATGGAGAAAAGCGCTCTAAAAGTTTAGACGACCAAAGAAGATATTTAAAAAATTCATATGACGGTATTGGAGAAGATAATCAAAGTTCAGCAAATAAAAGACTTTTTACTAAGAACCTTGCTGAAGTCGCTATGTACCGGCGCTGTTTTTGGGAAAGTGATAACTTAGAACTACAACATAATATACCGGAAAGGGAATTAGTAAGCTTGTGCCTGACTTTCTTAAGGGATTTAAAGAATGCTCTTTCTATTCCAATTCTGGCTAGGTTCTATTTTTCTGCTTTGGAACAAAGCGAGTACAGTTTGTTTTCGGACGCAGTGAAAGCATTGACTGCTTTTGTTGTCCTGAGACGAGCTTTTACAGGTGGAACTGCAAATATTGATAGTGACTTACGGGGTATTATGCAGAATGGCCCTAGGCGAAGAACAAATCCGCCAACGCATGTCCCCTTAAATGTAGGACTTGTTGAAGGTAGAAATATTGTTTCAATTTCAACCTTTAAAGAATATCTCAAAGATTGGTTGACAAAACCTAGAATAAATATCACAGAAAAAGAGTCATGGATTGAAAGAGCAGCAGTACAACCTTTGTATAGTCATTCGGGGCCTCTATGTAGATTTCTACTACTAAGTGCTTTTCATAATGCAAGACAAGATCCAAATGATCCGTGGAAATTAAGGAAAACTCGTCCTAGCCGAGAGGTAGACTTGATGAATGTAAGTATTTGGAGAGGATTAGAAATGAGTACACTAGAGCACATTGCCCCTGAAAGCGGCCCAAAACCAGGGTGGGACCAGGACATATATACTCAGCCACATACAAAAGATTGTATTGGCAATCTAATTCTATTGCCACAAAAAGAGAATTCAGTATTAGGTGATAGGTCATGGGAAGATAAAAAAATATTATTTGAAGCTTTTGCCAGCGGTACGCCTGAAGAGTTATCTTTAGCAATAGAAAAAGCGGAATCTAGAGGTTTTAATTTTGGAAAAAAAACTATGTCAGTTCTTCAAGATGGAAACCAACTTCCAATTGTTGGATTTTTGTCGTCCACTCCACCTTGGAGCAAAGAAATAATTGAATCAAGGGCGGAAAACTTACTTGGCCTTGTGTGGGATGAAATATCACCTTGGATTTTTGAATAACGACTCAGTGATAAGTGGTTTACAATGTGTAACCTAACATTTATTTGCAAAACTGCAAAAGGAAATTGCTGAAGCAAATAAATTAATCGATTGAAATTCGACTGCTTCACCAAACACTCAGATCATTGAGTGACAATGCAGAATGATATGAAATTTTCTGAAGCTTTGCTAATTGTCAAAGAGTTCTTCTTAGAAGTACTTGGCTTTCTTATCCCCGGTTTAATATTCGTATTCATCTTATCTGTTACATTGAATGATAAAATCCTTAACGAAGTATCGGTCAAAATAGATGGCTCGTACCAAGCCCCCTTATTAATTCTGATAGCCTATGTCTTAGGCTATATAATTTATGGTGCTAGTGAATTCAGGGACTCAATTTTTTCTGGAAAGATTTACTACGGATGGTGTGTTCTAAAATGGTACAAAAAGCATCAGCCGGATAAGGATTGGAGTTTACAATCTTTCGAAGCTTTCCAAGACAACCTCTATAAGAAAATTAAAGAGGGTGAGGCATGGAAGCTCTCAAACCAACTACTACGAGTACATCTTAAAAATTTTGACTATCAAATAAATGAAAGAGTTAGAGATGTCAGGAATCTTTTAATGTCATATATATCGGAATCTGACAACACTAAAATTTATACATTTACCTTTCGAGCAGATTTGTGTAGACACTTGAGTACAGTGTTTATTTTTTATGTAATTTTAGGAGGCGTTTTATTTTTTTCAGCAAGATTAAAGCCTCTTCTGGCATGCAACCAGAATAGTTGTATTCTTACATTTTGCTTTATTCTCGTTATATTTACAATCTTTCTCGGTAAAACAAGAAGAAGATTCTACAGCATTGCAATACGGGTACCTTTTTCCATGTTCACCGCTTACTTAACTAAGGCAAAGCAAGATGAAGAATAAAATCTATCTCGCTGGAGGTTTACGGAGTGACTGGCAGAAAAAAGTCATTGAAGCTTTTGATGATGAGTTTATCTTTTTTAACCCAAGAGAGCATGGTTTAGAGAACAATAGCAGGGAGTATACCACTTGGGATTTACATTTTCTAGGGCAAAGCGACATACTTTTTGGATACATGGAAACAGATAATCCCTCTGGGTATGGGCTTGCACTAGAAGTCGGATTTGCTAAGGCTCAGGGAAAAACCATCATCTTAGTAGATGAAAAATCGCCTAAGGATTCTAGTTTTGACCGGTACTACAAAATGGTTCATGATACAAGCAACGTGGTATTCTATACCTTAGATCAAGGTATAGAATACCTCAAGAGTTTCGCAAGGTCTAGTCATTCTACTCTAGCCTTGTGATCGCAGGAATTTATTATAGGTACTCCGCCCCACCTCTGACTTTCATTTTTTTATGCAATAATTCGTTATAAGTAAATTGGATGTGGAAGATGAGTTGTATATAGTAATGTCAGAGTCTTTCTCTTTAAAAGAGAATAATTAATCACTCAAACACAAACTCCGTAAAAGAAAACGGCTTATCAAAATAAGCTTTATCCTGCTTAAATTCCTCTTCCAAGATAGCCAATCCCCCATTAGTATAGGCTTCTACGATTTCCCTGAGCTCCAAAGATTTCTTGTCCAACTCCGCCTCCATCATAAAATCATAATCCCGGAAGGGTGTGCCGTCCTCAGCTAAAGTACAGGCTACCAAATAATCCCTCAGCGCTTCCGGCTTCCAATCCCTTATAGCCATAACATTGGAACTGCTCTTTTCAGGGCTTTCCAATTTAACACTTTTATGCTTTCTAAGCCCAAGGAAAAAGGCGTACATGTACAGCTCGTAGTTTTTAGCAAAAACCTTCACTCGATCACGCCGGTCTTGCTCGGAGCCACCCCACTTTCTGGAAAAACGCTCAAATAAGTGCTCATACCTTTTAGCAAACTTCGGTTCTTTGATCATCAGTTTATGTACGATGGTTTCTTCCATGGCATCAGAGATTTTTGATTTGTACAGTAAGCTCGTTTATGTCACGAGAGTTAATTCCATCTGGTACATCTAACATAATGATATTTACGTTGACACCCTCTTTGCGCATAGTGTCCACTAACTCGGATAAACCTCCCTCATCCACTTTATACCGATTTGCACGGTCCGGGTCATTCTCCAAGTATTCAAACATCATGACTATTGACTGTTCGAAGGTAGTACCAATCTGCCGAAGCAGATGCTTCTTCTTTTTGGCGTCAAAGGCCGAATTGGGTGCATCGGCAATTAAAGGATAGCGCTTGTTGTAACCATATTCTTTATTGGCGCTGAGGATAGCGAAGAGAATAGAAAACTGCATGGATAAAAGCTGGGACGTGCTCATCCCACTCGTAACACTTTCGCCATTTTCATTTTGTATTTCCGGGAAATATCCCCCCTTGCTGTTCTGCCGGAAAACTACCTTCCCAAAAAATGCACCAGAATGTTTATTTATAGCCTCGTAGTGTTGATTAGTTTCCCTAGACAAGAGGTCTACTAATTTGTTATACTGAGCTTCTTTAGCTTCTTTGGCGGCAGAGAGCAGGCTTTCGAAGTACTTCATTTGCTTAGACAAAATTGGATCCATTTCATCTCCAAGCAAATTCTCCAAATCTTTATTTTTTTTCTTTTGTTCTTCCGAAAGCTCCTCTTTTTGGACTTCAAGCCTCCCAATTTCCTTACTAAGCTTAGCTTTTTTCTCACCCAACAACATATATTGTTCTCCTTGCCTCATACCCGACTCTACGGACTCCAACCCATACCGCGAAAGAAGAATTGCTTTTTGTTCCTCCGTCTTTCTCGATTCTTCTTCAAGTTTTTTCCACTTATCTTTCAGCATAAAATACCGTTGAGTGACCTTTGCCGAAGCAGCTTCGAAGTCCTCAGAGTGATGAGTAACTCTATATTTAGAGCTACTAAGGTTTTGCAAAGAGCCTTCATGATGATAAGGATCAAAATTGTCTTCTACTCTGGGGTAGTTTTCTGGAAGCAACTTCTTAATATGCTCATACGCCTCGCTCCCCTTTTCTGCCGGGCGGTTACAAATATTACAATGTTCGTCTTTTAGCATCTTGTTAAGGTGGGCTGCGGTTGGGTGCCCTTTAGGTATAGGAGGTAGCCCATTTTCAGCCCGCTTCCTATCTTCATGTCTACTATATATGTAGTCTTCTCTTAGGCCTTCGAACTTTTTTGCCATGTGTTCGGTACCATGGATCACCCAGAAATCCTCAAAGAGGTCACGATTTGCCTTGTCCAATATGTCATTGTATTCCCTTTCTGTTTCTGTTAGCTCCCTTTTTAGTTTATTCTCTTCATCACTGAGGTTACGGAGGTCATCTCTTACTCCTTCGCTCATACTCAAATTATCTATTTGCTCATCTGCACGTTCGATCTCTCGCTTATTGATCCCTAGCTCTTTTTCAACTTTAGCTAATTTATCTTGGATGGACTGAAGATCACTTTGAAGTTTATTGGACTTCTCTTGATTCTTATCAGACCTCCTTACCGCTTTGTCAAATTTATCCTTTGTCCGGCGGTCAGTATCGATAGCTGCACTTATAAACCGCTCCCAGGTATCTATATAGGAAAGCTTATTGATTACTTGCTGTAGCTTTGTCGTGCTCGAAGTATCTACTGCTCTTTTGATCCCCCGTTCTCCTTGAAACCAAAGATACTCCAGGATATCTAGAGGAATAATCTGCTCTCGGATGTATTCATCGATACCAGTTAGACCATCTAAGGCCAAAGGCTTGTATTCAAACTCATCTTTCTCACTAATTACCAGAGTACTTTTCCCTAATCCGGAGAACTCCATCCCGGAAAGCTTCATCGTTTTGTAGCTGCGCTCTAAGATTATATGTTTGCTTTTATCATTGACGACTTCCAGCCTCACTACAGCAGTTACTTCTTTGTTGTCCTCAACTTCAGCCAATGCCCTCTTGGATATCAGACCTTCTTTTATCGATTGAGTAGAGAGGGTTAACCTTCCATCCTGATCTGTGATCTTATCAAATAACACCCAATTAAAAGCATCATAGAGTTTGGTCTTTCCATAACCATTTCCTCCTAGAATAAGATTTAAACCTTCTGTAAACTGAATAACATTCCTTGTGCCACTGTAGCACATGAAGTTTTCCAACTCAATTTTCAGGATCTTCATAGCTATAGTTTTCTTCGAAAAATTTAATCAAACGGTTGGCCATGACACGAGAGGTTTCTTCCTGTGTTTCGTCCATGATTTTCACAGCGGATTGCATAAACCTCAAAAACTCATTATCATGCGGAGGTTCAAAATCTATGTTGACAACCTCACGCTTTGTGTAATTATATTGTTCCATTAGCTTCTCATTAGAGAGCATTGCCCTTAGAATTTCCTTTGCATTCATTTATATCTGTTTGTCAATATCATAAAGGTCTAAAACTGGTTGCACTCGCTCCAGAGCTTCCATTTGGTTAAGCGCCAAACCGGCAAATTCGTAAACCCTCTTTAACTCGTTTTCAATCAGCCGCTTTTCAGTATTGTAGTTGCCTACTCTGCGGCTTATACTAGGCACTACCACCATGTCATAAATGGTTGCAAGATGCTTATCAGTCGATCTACGTAATATACGCCCTCGCCGTTGCACGAATTGTCGGGGATTTCCAGTGCTAGCGCAAAAGATGGCTTGTTCAGTCCTTGGTACATCAACGCCCTCGTCTAAGCACTTCATGGAAACCAAGATATCTAGATCTGATTGAGCGAAACGGTCCAAAGTAAATGCACGGTCTTTGGTTCCGGCATGGAAAAGCGAAATCTTCGTCTCAGGCGATATTCGACGAATACGGTTGGCATATAATTCACAAATTCTATGTTCTTCTTTATCAAAGGAACCTAAAGATTCCGAATCGTCGAATAGATCATCAAAATAGCCTTCCGGCGCATATACAAGGGTGTAATTGAGCTTGTTTTTTTCTTTCAATGACTTGATCAAATCATCAAAAGCTGAAAGTTTATTACTTGCCTTGTGTATAATCTGTTTACGTAGCAACAAAAGCCTTTCCTTTGCAGCATTAGACTCTTCTGAATCAGAACCAAAAAACTTGGCAAGACTCGCACTGATTTCAGTATATTTCTCAAGCTCTTCTGCTGTAAGCTCTACCAGAATTGGGTAGTACAGATACTTAGAAAGAAAACCTGCCTCTTGGGCCCTTGCCATTGAATATTCAAAGGTATAAGGCGGATGGTCATCAAAAAAAGCATCAATAGCTTTTGTGCCTTCTTCATCATAGACCCGTTCGGGCGTAGCACTAAGCCCAATCCGTTTTGCCAAAGGAAAATCTTCAAGCAAAGGCAAGATACTATTCGATCCTAAATTATGAGCTTCATCAGCAATCAGGATGGTATCCTTAGGAAATTTATGCAACAACTTCTGAAACCTTCGGTGGGTAAAAGAACGATAAGTTGTTACTACAAAAAATGAATAATTCTCTTTCGTGGATGACAACACAGTGACCATTTGAGTTTCCTCCCGCCAATTTTTGTTTTGAGAAGAAACTTGAACGATATTTTCGAAGTTGAAGCCCTTGATTTCTTCTACCCATTGGTTTACCAATTCAATTGTTGGAACAATAACTATCACACGATAGCTTCCCGTTTTTTTTTGTTCTCGGAGTACACAATTGAGTGCAGTAAGTGTTTTACCAGTACCTGTGGCCATAGCAAAAACACCTTTGAACCCCCTTACTTTCCAATTGGTATATGCTTCATCCTGGTAGGCTCTTGGCTTTTCATAGGGAAAGAAAGGTTCCTTTACAAATGAGATAACTCTTTGCTCTACGTCCTGTTCTAATCGGTCTATGATCTTTCGCACTTCATAATTACCAAGTACCTGGCGTTTCTTTCGGAGTAATTTCTGCTCGTCTACCATCAATTCTTCGATCGACCGGTCGCCAAAATCTTTCATGATAGCATGCTCCACATCATTAGTGGAAAGGTATTCTACGAAAGAGGCTTCCTTATTCCAAATCGACCTGAAATATTGTTCATACTCTTCAACTGCCGTTTGTTCTGATTTTGAATCCCAAGATCGCTTAACTTCCAATTCTTCTAAGTTTTCCATCAAGCCATATGCGGTAAAATTACACGAAGATTTGAATTTGACAGCTCTTCCACTTTTATCATAAAAAACTCCTGACTTGTAATGAGAAATCCCCCTAGCACCTCTAGGTTTTACGATTAAAATTTCGATCTTTTTGGACGCAAACAACCAAGCAAGACAGTGAAAGAAATGACGGCCATACTCGTCAAGTGTCATTTTTATACGCTCATAATCTCCTATTGAAAACTCGTACTGAGAAGCTTGGGCTTGGAGCCCCTCCACTACAGCTCGTTTATCATTTGGAGATAGAATGTGATTAGTTACCATTCGGACAGTTCCTCCATTGTATAAAAACTGAGCAAAGCCTAAAGAAAGAAGATTTATTGCGGAAGAACTAAAATACCCTAGCAGCAAATCAAAGCGGATGCTATTTGGAAGCACCTCCAAAAAGAACGCAATAGGTTCATTAGATGAACCGGTTCGATATTCGTTACTCGTAGGGAAGTTAATCGTTTTAAGCATATAGTTTTAGTCGCGCAGTGACAACTCAATCCTGTTTTACGTGAATCTATGTTTCAAATTTTACTTCTAATTAAAGGACTAAAAGCAAGATTTTGGTCTCTAGATAAGGGATTCAATCTTTATCGAATACTTTGATATCTTCTAGTAGAGCTACAAGATACTGTTTACGTAAGAAATGAAAAATTGTTTTAGGAAAGAAAAAGAAGGAAAAGGGAATACGCAACTAATCGGAGAAAAACCGATTAGTAATTACTAATGAGCGTGATTAACATTGCCTTAAAAACCTTGGTGAATAGCTAAACAGACCTCCTTCAGCTCGTCGCTCAAACAACCTCTTCAAAACACTCCATCAAAGATTTCATACCGATCAATATGATGCCTGATAATTGCGGATCGAGTGTTTTTAGAGCGGCACCTTCTTTAAACTTGTAGAAGACCATGGTCCACAATTCTTTTGAGTGAAGTGCTTTGAGGTTCTCCGCTACCAGCTGATTCTTGGCAGATTGGGAAGGTTCACCATCCATGTAATCAAGGAAGGTCACATTTTTCTTCTGTCTGGCTTCAAACATCTTTTGGGTGATGCGTTTTTGCTTTACCCTCGGGTGATCTTCAAAGAAGAGCCAAATAACAATGAGAATCCGGAGTAATTCATCTAGTTGGAACATATCTACGTCATCCTTATAGCCGAGGAATAACGATACCACGAAGGGCTGATGCGTATAAATCTGATCGACTACCTTTTCCAGGGTGGCATTATCAACGTTAGCACAAAAATCGACCAGTTCACTTACATTTTTCATTGTCTCTAGATTAGAGGGGACGTCAGTTATTAAGCGCAGCGATTATTCAACTAATCCTCATACCAATACTCCACCACCAAATCAATCGTAGGAAGCCCTGGCGCTTCAAAATGTAGTTCAGTGCCATAATTGGAAGAACGAGCAAGTTCACTGATGTCAAAACGGTATTCGCCGATTAATTCAAAAGAATCGACTCCTGATCCTTCTTCTTTATCGAATACGCCAATGTAATATTCGTAAAGAGGATTATCTCCGCGATTTACAAGACTCACATAACCTGTATGAGCCATGGAACTTCCATTAAAATCAGTTGTGACAGGGGTAAGGTCGCCATAGTAGGTGTTCCGCCTGTACGCTACGACAATATCAGGACCAGAACCATCGGCATCCCAACTTTCATTATCAGGATTCAGAGCAGGTATATTACTAGCTTCAATCGTTAGGAATTTTATTCCAAGCGGATCTTTGTGTATACTACAATCTGCCCCTTCATATTCTTCAGGACATTCACAGGTGCCATCGTTGCAATCGCCACCATTTTGGCAATCAAATTCGCAGGGGTTACAACCCCAAGCAAGTAAAACGGTAAATGTTAACAGAGAGAAAAATTTGCGCATTATAATAGGTTTTAATTTATCATTCTATCCCCAACTCCCGCGCCCGTTCCGGGTCTACCTTCTTCAGCTCTTCCTCGATCTGCATCACCCGCTTCATGAGGAGGTCATTAAGGGCGTTGAGCATTTTATCTTGTTCTTCTTCGGACTTAGGAGCGATTGTTGCTGGACGTGCTTTTGCCTTCTCCGTAGAAAGATCAAGAAGAATAAGGTCTGAGACATCAACATCAAACAGCTGAGATAATAAGATCAGCGTCTCAATTCGAGGTTGAGCATCTCCCTTCTCATACTTACTGACCTGATTACTTGATAGCTGTAATTTATCAGAAAGCTCTTTTTGCGAAAATCCACTAGCTTTTCTTAACAGCCTGATGTTCTCGGATAAATACATTATACAAAAATAAATTTATCTTTTTGAGAGATAAAATTCTCTTAAAAGTTGATTTTTAATCCAAAAGGAGTTTATATTTGTCTTAAACAAACATATAAGGCGAATATAAGCCTTTGCGGTTACAAAAACATATTCACCGATTAGAATAACCATTCTACCCGGAATATAATCGCCGTGCCTTTTCCGAAGGTCGTTTCCAGCCACACAGAACGTGCGGCCTGCGGTGAGCAGGTAGTGTATTCATTGTGATCGGTTTTAGGGATAAACTTTAGATAAAGGTGCTAAAAATTCAACGAAAATGAATACTCAGCAAGGAAAAATTTACTTCGATTTTCGCGGCTGGTTTGAAGACCAGATGAATAACCAAGGCATCACCCTGGCCGATTTGGCTATTGCGCTCGGGGAAACCACCCGCAAAACGGGCCGTCTTTTGAACAATTCCGATGACTGGACAGCTCGTCAAGCCAAGCTGGTTGGTGACGCACTGGGCCTCCACTGGTGGGATGAGCTGGTGATGCCCCTGCGCAAAAAAGGACTCAAAACCAATATCGATCTCGACGATGCGGACTCCATCCTCAAGGAAGAAGGGGAATACCTGGATCGCACCATGATGGTCGCTTAATAAGACATGTTTTATGGGGTTATCTTTTGTTGGTGGGCTGGTGCCATTGCCAGTCCACCCTTAGCCCCACTCAAAAATTATATAGCAGTGCTCACTTGGGAGGATAATTTGCCGCGGAGGCACGGAGACACGGAGTTTTTTTTGATAGGACTCACCGATAGAATCTCTTTGTCACTGTGACTATAAAAAGTCAAAGGGAGAACTGCTAAAAAATAACCTGCTGGGCGAATCCCAGTGTCAGTTGGTAGCTGCTCCGGCCTACGGGTCGGAGCCTTTCAAAAGCAAAAGATTATGAGTGCAGATTTAGCGACCCTCGGCAAATTCGAGGACATTGACCAGGATCTCAAGGCGGCCATTCTCTACAAGCTGGCCATCGAAACGCTGGCGGCGAAGAAAGGCATCGTCAGTTGGCTCAATCCCGAAGAGGCAGCCATTGTCCTGGGCATCCCCATCAATGGCAAGCTGCGCCTCAAGTTGGCTTACCTGATCCAGGAGGGCCACATCCAACGCTTCACCCGCAACGGCAACGAAACCTACTACTGGTGGCCCGACCTCGAAAAGCTGGCCCCGGAAATGAGTGAAGGGGAGGTGGTGGTGCCTACTAACTTCAGCAGGAGCTGAAGTTCTGGTACTTGGTACTGAGTACTTGGTACTTGGTATAAGGATCTGTAAAAGCCAAAAATCTGAACTAATACTAAGTACCCAATACCTAGTACTTAATACCACAAAACATGAGTAAGATCATCGAACAATGGGAGCCAATGAACGGTATCCCACCGGTCTTTTGCAGCCATAAAACAGCCATGATCACCAATGAGCTGCTGCAGGTGGGCGACTACTTTCCGTGGCACATGCCCAAGCAGCACGGTGGCGGCCATCAGTGGTACCGCATCACCCAGGTCAACAAGTTTAAGGATCTCCAGCAACGCTATGAGAAGGCGGGTGCTAATGCGGCTGGCCAGCACGGCGTGAAGGCCCACAAATACTATTACGAACTAACGGTGGAAGTGGTGGAGACACCCCAGCTACAGCACCAATAAGACGAAACGGTCGAGAAAGGCAGGCGGTGGCCGCTCTGGTGGCTACTGTCCTGCCTACTCCCGAAAATGCTATCCCATGTGTAAGACCCAGACCGAGCAATACATTTTTGAACTTCACCTGACCAAGAGCAAGCGTAACTGTCTGCGTCCTTTGGTCAAACAATACAACGAGGGCAAGCCTTTGGGCGAACGCCTCAGGAGCAGCCACATCAAGCTGGCGGAGTACCTGCTGGTATTGTACTACAATCGCCTGAAGAGTGCGCAGGGAATAGGCAGGCGTGTGTTGGTCCCCAGACAGCCACTGCCGACCCTGCGTACCAGCAATGGCGCACTGGCCCAGGAGATGGGCGTCAGCAAGCGTACCATCATCAACCTGCGCCAACGCCTGGAGGAGGCCGGACTGATCGCTTACGCGGCCTGGCACGGCACCAATAGCAGCTACGAGCTGGACATCAACCCCATGATCCTGCACCTGCAAACCAAGCAGGTGAACGACAACCAGAACAGCCTCTTTTTTTGTGTTGATGTGAAAACTTTGCGCCATATAGAGACAGGTAACCTGTTACAGGATACCAATAAATTAATAAATAAGAGCGGCGCAGCCTCTCCAACAGGCGTTGATAATCAACCATTTACGGTTATCAAAGATGTGGAGAAGTCGCTAAAACCGTGGAAAGAGGCCGAAAAGCCTGTTGAAAAGGCCGCAACGGAAGCCGCACAAGATAACCAGGGAACAGGGTACGAAACGACCGAGAACCCCACCATCGCCCGTGGTCGGGAACTTTCCCCCCCGAGTTGCGCCGCGCCCCCCCGCCGGGAACCCGCCGAAAGTCTGCCCATCGACCTGGATGATGCCGTTGGCCATCTGGATTTGCCGGATCGGAACGAGGTGGAGCGCATTGGTCGTTCGGTTTGGGCCTACGCCCACGCCACCCTCTACGGCGACAAGTGGCTGAGCAATAGCGTGAAGTGGGAAGCACAGGTAGCCATCACCGAATACCTGGCCTGGTGGGTAAAGCCTGGCGGCTATGCCAAAGCCAAGTTGATCCTCCTGCGCCGGGTGGATATGGCCCGCAAGTGGTTGGACCGAGATCCCGCCCTGAGAAAACAAAAGCTGGGCGAGCTGGACAACATTCGTCCTACCCGCTGGCTACCGCTGCCGAATCGCTACTTCGATATGCGCAACGAACACGGCTTTCACGTCACGCAGCAGTGGTACAACGCCAGCCAGGCGGCCATCGCTGAAGCCAAACGCAAGGAAGCCATCACCAAAGCCGTCAACCAGTACGAAAAGAGCCTTTTACCGGGTGCCGAATACGGCCCCGACCAAGCTTACCACGTCCTCACCCAGGCCCTGCGTAAGAAATATGGAACCGATATCATTCGGGAATTCCAGGAGCGTATTGCTCAATTACAAGCTGCTTAAATCAACATCATGGCAACTACCGCAAGCACTAGCAAGAAAAGCAAGAAGAAAGCCGCCCCTGGGCGCTTCGCCGTCAAGATTTACTTCATCGACCACATCCAGGGCCGACCGCCGTACTGCATGAAGACCAAAGACTTTGAAGACCGCTCAACGCGAAAGCTGGCCGCTGTCTTGGAAAAGTTCAAAGGGCTCGTCGCCGGTACCCGCAACACCGAAAAAGGCGACAACTGGGGCGGGCGCGTCAACTGGGCTGCCATCTACGAAAGCGGCACCAAAAAGATCGCCGAATTCCGCGACTGGGATCAGGATGGCTTGCCCTACTGGAAAGACCTCACCAACTAAAGTGAGGTTTGCTCAGGAGTATTCCCAGAAAGGAGACCTATCCCAAGCTAAACCTCACTGTACTAGGTACTTAGTAGAGCCCGCCTGGCCAAGCGGACAGGGGTATAGGGATTTGATCCCTTCATCGTCGCAGGCTCCTCAGCGTTTGACACAACAAACTATGCACAGAAGACTACTGTACCGGGCATTTGCCCAACTGGGTCGCTGGGCTTACCAGTACCAAGTCTGGTGGGAGAACCGGGTGCTTGGTACGCTGGATGCCCTGGCCGATTATTTTAACGACGACAATTAAAACCAGTATTTCTCACAACTTAACTACGAAGGCAAAAAGGTACCGTGAAACGGTTCCAACCAGAGATAAAACCTCCGTGTCTCCGTGCCTCCGCGGCTAAGAAAAATGAGAATTGCAAATCAAAAACACAATGGAAAATTTTGACAAAATCAGAACGAGCATTTTCGGTAGCCCCCTACTGATTACGGCGGTGAGTGTGCCCCTGGCGAGGAAGCCCAAGCGGAGCGAAGTAAAAATCGAGATGAACTTTCGCGGCTTGCAAGCGACCATCACCACCAACGGGCCGATTACGCATCCGAGCATGATGCTTCCGACAGCGCCCAAGTTTCCAACCATGAAGATCAGGAAAGAGCTGAAAATCATCGAGGGGCTGTTCCTGGAAGCCTACACTTCGCAGATGAGTCGGATGGCCATGTTGCAGAAGGTCTTCGAAGCTTATCGCGACCTCGGGACCGAACTCACTATCACAACTTCAAAACACACGCAGGATGTTAATGGAAATTCCTAATCAACCCGCTACCCTGGCTGAGTTCTTAGAAATCAGCATAGAAGCACTGCGCAAGCAGATGAAAAGAATGGGCCTGGTCGAAGGCCGATTCAATCGCCACGCCGAAATGGACGAGCAGACCGTCCAGGTACTCTTAGAAACTTACGGACACGAAGAAGGAGCGCAAACCTTGTCCACTTCTTTAGAAACGGACAAAGCGCCAAACGGACAAACGGACACCGTGAACATTGTTCCACCCAAAACGGACAAGATCGAAAACGGACCATCTTCTTTAGAAACGGACAAGCGGACAAGCGGACACGATTTGATCAAAACGGACAATTTTCCGAAAACGGACAAACGGACAAGCAACCCGTCAAGCGGACAAACGGACAGACTTCCCTTAGAAACGGACAAGCCCCAAAACGGACAAGCGGACACGATCGGCAAAGCGCACACCCTCCACCAAACGGACAAACGGACAGGTATTGATTACGCCGAACTTTCTAAAGACTTTCTGCTGGCACTAATCGCCATGGTGAGTATGTACGTGCAGATGAACCATACCGCGCAGGTCGTAGGCGGCGAATGGCTGCAAGCCTGGGCGTATGCGCTTAGCATCCAGTTTACGGGCCTGGCCATGACGCTGTACAAGGGCAATCTCGGTTACCTGAGAGCATTTGCCGTAGCGGAGTTTGCGATCAACCTGCTGCACTACCGTCCCTGGGCACATTGCGAGCTGATCAAGGGGGTGTCCGTTTGTGGCGGATTTGAAGAGTGGACACGTAGCCTGCTCTTGTCCGCTTTGATCGCCTTTACGATCTACAGCTACGTAGAAATATTTGCCGCAAGGCGTAACGAAAAAACGGACACGATATGAATTGGATCCTATTCGCTTTGTCTGGTTACGATCCGGACAGCGACGCACGCAAGCCCCGTCCCAAAACGGACAGCGACAAAAAGCGGACAGCAAAACGGACAAGCGACCTCCCCGACGATGTAAAGACGAACCGGATTACCAAGAAGCCCGAGCGGTATGTCCGCGAAGATTCGGACACCCACACCTGGCAACAAGTAGGCAATCGGACAGACTTCGGTCTACGCAGCAGCAATCTGCTCCCCGCAGAGCTGGAATACCTGCAAACGACCAAGAATTACCTGGTAGAGAAAGGCAAAGTCCTGAAGATCCTCTGGGCCAGCGGCATGACGGCGCAAGAAGCCGCCGATAGCTTCACCGAGCGGGGCTACAGCTACGAAACCGTACGCCGGTACTGGACCTTGTTCAATAACTTCCGCACCTCCCCTACCGAAACCGAGAGGGGGGAAGAGGAATAGGGCAGGTAATTACTGGTAATTCACCACCATTTCACTGTAATTAATTAAAAATCAAAGAATTACATTTTTCGTAATTACCAGTTACCACAGGTAATTGACTGGTAATTACAGGTAATTCGCACGCCAAAAACGATCATAAATGCAATATTTAGTCATTTTAACCCTGCTTATTTACTTCCTGGTGCTGGTCAAAATAGGCCCACTGGCTGCCGTTCTTATCACCGTGGCATGGATCATCGGATGCGTATTGCTTTACGTACGAATGAGCTATCGGAGCAAGCTTCACCACTACGGCCACCGCCTCGAGAACATCTACGAGTGGCAACAATCGCCTGATGACAAAAAGGTGGTCCTACGGGCGCAAAAGCACCAAGAGTGGCTCCAACTGTCTGGCCACAAGATGGGCGTCCGCGTAATTACCATCTTTTACCAGGATGCCCACAACCCCAGCGAAACCTGGGAGGAGTACACCGATCGCGTAGCCGCCACCATCGCCAACGACCGCATCCTCCGCCACCAGGAGATCGAGCGCTCTCAGGGTCGAGATTATTACCTCAGAGAAATGCACGGCCAAAAAGGCATCCGTTTCCCCGAAGAGCCCGAACCCGTAGACACCTGGACCCGTTTGTTCACCCGCAAAAAGCAAACGGCATGAAAGAGCAGCGAATTACCATCAAAGTCTCCAAGGAAAAACACACCAATTACCAGCGAAATACCACCGCTTTTGAACCCCTGCGGTACGAGGAATTAGGTAAGTCGTGGTGGTGGAACAAAACCAGAGAATTAAACGAGTTCTTGACAACTACCCACCAATTGCTTACTCGCACCATGCAGGTAATTGTGGTCAGATGGCAGCGAATTACCCGTTCCTTTTGGGTAAGGAAGACGGTACGCGGGGTGGTTTTCTGTCTGGTGGTAGTGAAAGATGTCTTGTACGTCATCTACATCCTACTTACCGGTGTCTTGATCTTCGGATTTCAAGTCCTGGTAGGCGGTTTACAGTCCCCGCCCCGGAAAACCACCCACAAAACAACCACCAAGCCCTTCGAGCCACCAGTAGACGATGAGTGGTGGCGAAAGTCAACGCCCAAATCGGCTAAGAAGTCCCGGACGATTCGGGTGATTGTGGAGGTGGAGGATTTTGTACAATAGATTATACATCAAAACAAAGGTTCCTCCGCAGTGCTGCCCGCCACCATCAGGAAGTAAGTCGAGGCGAGCGGGGGAACCCTAAAAAGCAAAGTAAAAATGAAAAACACTTCTAATTTCCAAGAAATATTAACCGAATATGAAGCTACCAGCGACTCGCTAAAAAGAGTTCTCTTTTATGTGGGAGTTGCCAGAGTACTTGATCGATTACTTAGATCGAAAAGAATAAGTACTTATATGGCTGATAAAATAATAGCTTCTTTTGAGCTATCTGAAGATGAAAGAATCGCCTGGGTAAATATCAGTATGGCCAAGATTAAATGGGACTAACTCAAGTATGCCGCAAGCACACGGACAACTAAAAACCACCCTCAAAATAAGCTTCTCCGAACTCCGCGCCCTCCACTACTGGCTGATGGAGATCATGGCCCACAGCAAGGAGCTGGTGCGCCAAAGCCTACACTACCGCATCCAGATGGAAATACTGGGAGAGGTATTGGTCAAGAAGATCCACCCCAAAACCTTAGTCGATACTGGCCGTCCATTCAACATCAAGCTCAGCTCGGTGGAATAGATGGCCATCCAGGCGGCAATTTATAATGGCTGGGGGCGCTTTTGCCTCGATCTCTATGTGCAAAATGCGGTGCGGAATATTTCGCTGAATAAGCTGCCGAAGCTTAGTAATTATCAGGCGGGGTATTTGATTGCGCCAGATGGGTGGGAGAAAACATAAAAAAACAAGTACCTAATAATTAGGTATAAATTAGGTATTCGCTAAAAGTAAATTCTTTTACCTCTTGACAATACAAATTGAGTTATTTAAATTTATTCTAAATAAGGAAAATTGGGCTGTGTTAACAATATACTAATTCCTCGATGTTATTAAATGCCCAAACACCAGCCAATATACTCCCAAAAATTAAATCAAAATGAAGTATCTATTCATCTGGCTTTTTCTTTTTCTTGTTCAAGAATGTTTTATTACTTCTCCAACTATACTAGCTCAAAATACTACAATATGCTATGGTGATCCTTTATCAGATTCTTATTGGAATGGTTTTGGGAACTATACAACAGCAAACTGTAATTTTGAACTTATTAACGGTGGGCTGGCATCCATGACTACTCAATTTTTCCCTTTAGAAACTGGCTCTGCCTTAATTACAGTACCCGTAGTAGGAAGAAATTTAGAAAGCACGGGAATTGGGCTTGATAGAATGATTATATCATTTATAGTTCAGGAAGGCGATGACTATTCTGTTGAAATCATCGGCAACTATGAGGGCGAAGCAATAACTTTTGAGGCAATTGGGTCTGGAGTAACCATAATTGTCTCGTTTCAAAACAATGCTTCTGGGGATATTCATACTCTTGGCCCTGTAAGCATAATCGGAACAACAGTACTACCTGTAGATATAATTAGTTTTGAGGCAAATTCTCAAGGGACCGGAATACTTTTGGAATGGGTAACTTCAATTGAAGTGGATTTAAAAGGATTTTTGATTCAACGGTCTACTGATGTAGAGAGTTGGAAAGATATCGGAATAGTCAACAGCAACGGTAGCAACACTACAGAAAAAATAAAATATACCTTCACCGATAAGTCTCCGTTCTTTGGTAACAACTATTACCGATTAAAGCTAGTAGATAAAGATCAAAGTTTTGATTTTACTCATATTATCGCAGCTACATGGACTGGCTCGAAGAGATTGATTTACCCTAATCCTGCTAAAGAATATTTGACTATAACTCCTTTTGAAAACACCAGTAATTGTACTTATTCCATTATTGATAGCAAAGGAGTTCTCATAGAAACTAAACAATTGAACGGCGACGAGCAAAAAATAAATATTTCTCATTTAAATCCAGGCTTTTACAGGATAAGACTACTAACAAATTGGTACCCATTTATTAAGGTTTAAATTTTCTATAAACTCTTTACACCATAAATATTATGAGGTTATTATTTCCAGTATTTTTGATCTTCCTGGGGGTGTTTTTATTGCATTTAAGAATAGCTGCTCAACCAGAAAATGATGAAATTGCGACTGCATTTCAGATTGTTTCTTTTCCTTTTGAGGATTTGATGGTAGAGTTTTCATCGGCAGACACTGAAGGCGTTTTACCAGCTTCGGATGGACCTTGTTACGATTACAATCCAATGGTTTGGTATAAATTCCAGACTGCTTCGGATGGTATAGTAGGGGTCTACAATGATCAAGCAAATTATATTGTATCAATATTTTACACCTCTGCTGATTTAAATGCAGATTCTTTTGATGATTTGGTTCCTGTTTCGCCCTGTTTTGGTTCAACGCTAGGAGTCGGTACAGGAGTGGAAGCAAATCAGAACTATTATGTTATGGTAGGAGCAGCGTTTGATATGGATATAACTTTTTCAAGTGAAGTACTTCTACCTGTTAATTTAGAATCTTTTTTTGTTAATCAAATAGAGCAACAAGTTCACCTAATTTGGAGAACTCAATCAGAATCCAACAATAAAGAATTCATCATAGAAAGAAACATAAACCATCAATGGGAACAAATCGGCTCCATTTCTGGAGCAGGAACTTCTACCATCCCCAATGAATATAAATTCATTGATGAATCTCCACTAATCGGAACTAATTTCTACCGTTTAAGGCAAATTGATTTCTCTGGCTTAGCTACATTATCAGAAATTATCATGCTTGAATTTATAATAGAAGATGATAATGTATTCTTGTATCCTAATCCATGTAGAGACCTAATACAAATCTATTCTGAAAAAAATGGAAGTACCATCGAGCAAATATTCATTAGAGACATCAATACGGCTACAATATGCTACACATTTTTTCCAGAACCTAATGTTAATCAGTCGATTGATATCTCAAGCTTACCCCAAGGCACCTATCTTATTCAACTTATTATGGAAGGAAGTACAAAATCACAATTCTTCGTTAAACAATAAAAAGGCTACAAAAAATAAATCTATGATCATTGAAACCGCTGTTGCTATAATAATAAAAAGCTAATTATCATCAAAGCAACAGTTGCGGCTAAGGCTGTAAACTACTAAAGCAGCTAGTAAAGTCATTCGCAGGACATGTTACTGCTGTTAGGAAAGTTGCCTTTATTGCCGTTGGTTCTGTAGACCCAGCTACAACATTTAGTATTGAAACTGTAGCATTGGTTAGTGAGATAAACCCAAAATACGCATTAGCCCAACTAAAGTTCGAGTTATACCAGTTTTTAGACGCCAGAACAGCATCTTTAAACTGGTATATTTTTATTTCTACAACAAGGAGAATATCAGTCATTCCTAGACCGCAATAAACTCATAAATCCCATACTGCGTCCCATCATCCCGCGCCTTGGCGGCTTTAAACTTTTCGTTCACGCGTTTTTGTGCGGCCAGCATCTCCTCCACCCCGTCGATCTTTACGCGATTGGGGTTGATGAGGCGCGGGGTGGACATCACTACTACCCCACTGGCATGGTCCCAAATCTTGGGTGGCACCTGCTCCGGGCCGTGAACGATCAAAAACACATCCAGCATCCGGTGGCGGTATTCAATGAGGATATCCTTTAGACCGGGTACATTGGTGGTGTTGGCCTCCAGGTATTGCATACAATCATCGAGCATGAGGATGCCGTTGCGGTAATTGTCGTAGATGTTGATGAAGGTATCGTTCTTGCCGGGTGACGGGTGATCATCCCGCAGCCGAGCCAACACCTGGCGGGTTTCGTTTTGGAACTTATAGTGCGCCTTGTTGGTCACGTTGATGATGGGCACATCGTGCCAGATTTTGGGAGCGCCAGTTTTGGTCACCAATAGGCGGCGGCCACCGATGCCATCCATGAGCTGCTTGGCCAGGGTGGATTTTCCCGTGCCATTACGGCCCCAGATGATGATCAGCTCGCAAAGCCGCTTTTCGGGCGGCTTGCGGGCTGTTTTCTTGGTTGTCTTGCGTTTAGCCATGCTACTTTTCCTTTTTTGCTTGCTCCTGGGCTTTTTTCATCTTGCCTTTGCTGTAGGCCAGGGAGAAGTTGGGGGCGTAGATGGCCACCATGATGCCGATCAGGATAAACTCCAGACTCATCCGGGCCTGGTACTTCTTCACCAGCGCTGCGGTCACATCGAGGTAGTCATTACTGATGTCCGATTTGTTGTTGAACTTGCGGTAAGCCTCGCCGGGTTCACGAGCCAGCATTCCGCAGAGCATACCCATTCCCCGGTCAAAGGTCATAATCATAAAAGTCGCCGTGACCTTATGCTCATCGGAATAATCCAGGTATTCCAGGTTATTCTTGTCGTCATCGGTGAGGGGTTCATCCGTGGCGGGTTCGCCCTCAGGATCTTCCCCTTCTTCACCGCCTACGAAATCGCTTTCGTCTAAAAACTTAGGTGGCTCCACCTCTTCGCGTTTGACGCGCATTCGGTCAATCAGGCTCCCTACCGAGTTTTCGCCCTGGGGAGCAGCCTGCTCGCCGGTCGGTTGGTCTACGACGGTTTCCTGCTTCGGTGCTTGTTCTTCTACGTTAGTCTGGCTTCCCATCGGTTTTCTTTTTGTTGATTAAATACTGAATATCAATAGCCCGACTAAGTACCGTCGCTTCTCCTTCTAATCGAAAAGTAGCTACGTAGACATTAGGCTTCTCGTCCGAAAAATCAATCATTAGTACAGCCTGCCCTTCCTCCTCATTGAGGACTCCCCCATCGGATTGTGGTCGATTGAGATTGTCGGCAAAGGATTTAATCTGAGGAAGAAACTGCTCCAACATCCCCATTGCCATTTTTTCGGGAGTCATGCTGTTGGCCAGGTTCTTCAGTTTTTCCAGTGGATTCATGCGCGTTGGTTTGGTAAGTGAAAATGATGAGGTTGTTCTCCCTGCGGTGCCAGCTCTTACTTACTTCTTCCTGAAATACCAATTGGTTAATGGATTTGCGTACTCGCCGAGAAAGGTTGTAGTGTTCCCTTTCCGATAGTTTAGCCAATTGTCTGGTGATCTGCCGTACCGTTAGGGGTCGCTTGGCAGCGTCCAGTATTTCCTTGATCCGGAAAGTGAGATAAGTACCGTAGAGAAGATCTTGCATCATTATTTAGAGAAAATCGCTTACAAATTTAATCAAATTAATTACATTTGTGTAAACAAATAAGTTATGATCATCAAAACCGATCCTCTCAAATACCCGACTTATGCAACCTGATGACTGGAAAGCCTTTATCAATAACTTATTCGTCGACGCAGATGGCCGCCGAAAATCAGCCATCATTGGCCTAACCCTCGAAGTCGAAACAGGAAAACTGACGCTTCCTCCGGTGGAGGTCGCGCATACCGACACCTTACAACAGGTCTTTATCAAAGTAGCACGCCTGTCTACCTCCTCAACGAAGGCCGATAGTACAGGTAAGGAAGAGGCCCCGGCACCCCAGGTAAAGACCGTCAACGTAGAGCACATTCAACACGGCAACACCGAGTATATCGTCTACCGCCTGAGCGACGACAGCTTCAACGTCATCAAATCAACCGGCGTGGTCGTGCCCCCCAAAACCATCATCTACAATACCGTCGTCAAGAAATACCGCGAGCAATTCCAGCTCAAGTAGGGATTTTATTGTGTTTTCAATTGTGATCGATTTAGAAGTCCGCCATGGTTTGGCGGGCTTTTTTTGTTTTGAGGACGCTTGGCAGTCAACTCAGGTAAAGAGTCAATAATATTGAAAGACCTATTCGATATGGCAAATACAAGCTGTTCTTTTGGCTAATCTAAATATTTATTTGTTGAGTATAGATTGAAATGCCCCTGATCTTCTGTCAAATTCTTTTTAAAACATTCAAACTTTTTTATAAATTTAAAATATTTTAGCTCAAGCCTAAAATAATTTCGTAGCCATATAATTACAAGTTATTCAAGGACATAAATTTTATAACCTAAAAATCTCTCTGAATTATGTTTAACGCAAAAATTATTTTTTTCGCCGTTCTATTTCTCATTCTCTCGAGTACCCATGCTCAAACAACATGGGATAGTCAACATTATCAAGATGGTGTGATATATCTAAAAATTAAAAATAGCTCTTTGGTCGAACTTAATATTCCTTCGGCCATTGGTTCTCCTGAAGAAAACGCTATTCATCAAACACTGCAAAACTACCAAGTGAGCAAGGTAGAAAAACCATTTGAGGTTTATAACACTGCTGTTTTTGATCGCATATACAAGGTTTACTTTCCACAGGTCAATGATATATCTAATTTGATGTCTGACCTGAATAGCTTTTCCTTTGTAGAAAAAACGGAAAGGGTTCCTTTGCACAGAACGTCGGAAACAATTCCTAATGACCCTCTACTGCCTTATCAATTACCCTTAGTCAATGCCTTTGATGCCTTTGACCTTCATCAGGGAGGTAACGTAATAATTGCTATTGTCGACGATGCGGTGCATACTACTCATGAGGATTTAGAAGACAATATAATAGATGGCTACGATTTTGCCAATAATGACCAAGACCCCAACCCTCCTTTCGAAGACGGCACTGTCAGTCCCAACTATTTCTCTCACGGGACACACGTTGCGGGCATCGCCGGAGCCGTATCTAACAATAGTACAGGGATTGCTTCTATTAGCTGGAATGCTAAAATCATGCCCATCAGAGCGACGAATTTCCCAAATCAAATTACTCATGGCCCACAAGGCGTAGCTTGGGCAGCCTCTAAGGGAGCGGATATCATCAATATGTCTTGGGGGTCTCCCGTTTCATCTGAAATGGAATATCTTGCAATGAGAGAAGCTCACTTAGTATATGGTGCTATTCTGGTTGCATCAGCTGGTAATGCCAATAGTGTACTTCCAAATTATCCTGCTGCCTACGGAGAAGGTACCGTAACAAGCTTTAATGAATTCCTTGATTCTGATTTAGTGATAGCAGTAGCTTCTATTGATGCCGATGGCAGTCGTTCATCCTTTTCAAATTACGGTCACTGGGTAGATATCACTGCCTACGGTAATTCCATATATAGCACGGTTGCTAATTCTCAGGAAACTACAGCCATTATCGATGAATACGGGTATAAGAGCGGTACTTCCATGTCTTCGCCCCTCGTTGCCGGGTTGCTGGGGTTAATGCGTTCTTATGCTCCTAACTCTACCAATGCAGAGATTATTTCCTGTTTACGGAGTTCAGCAAACGCTGACATTTATGGGCTTCCAAATAACCTACCGTTTGTCAGTTTACTGGGAGCCGGACGAATAGATGCCTTAGCTGCCTTGGAATGTATAGGAGAGAGTTGTTCTGGGTATCCGTTGGTACATATTAACTCCGATCAAGACTTTATTTGCTCTGGTGAAATGGTTACTTTAACCGTCTCCAATCAGAATTATTCCTACTTGTGGTCAACCGGAGAGACATCCCCTTCTATTCAAGTTAATCAGTCTGGTTTTTATAGCGTTGTTACCACTTATCCTAATGGATGTACTTCCTCTAGTTCAATTACTATCAGTGATGCCCCAATCCAAGCCTATGTAATCGTGAACGGACAAATCGGAAGTGAACTTTCTTTCTGTGCGTATGAGGTTCCATTTTCACTTACAGCCAATTTAGGTGCATCTTATAATTGGTCACTCAGTAACGGGCAGTCAGGCACCAGTGCTACTATCCGAATTCAGGAGCCGATTTTAAATCCTTCTCTTACCTATTCCGTGACCGTTTCCGATGTAGGAGGGTGCACGGGGGTGCAGCAAATCATCACCGGAACCATAAATTTTCTTCCTCTACCTAATGTAACGGTAGCCATTAATGAAGACTCAGGAGAGCATCTCAATGACGGAATTATATGTCGAGGTGACGAGGTAGAGCTCACTGCTTATGGTGGTGTTTCTTATATCTGGGATTCTGGAGAGACTAGTCAATCGATTACCGTTAGCCCCGTTCTAAGTAGAAGATACAGTGTTAGTGTTACAGATTCGAACGGTTGTATAACTGTATTTGAAGATACCGCAGTCACCGTTACAGAATGTAACAACGTCGGCTTAGATTGCCCATGTGAAGGCTTGGGTCCACTTACTTTTAATATAGATGCCGGAGACGGCACTGATATTATGGATACGGATCTGGGTGCCATCATAGACATAGATCCTACCACAGGAGGTTTGGCGATCAACCGCCAAGGATTATGCCTTGCTATCAAAGGCAAACTTATCATAGGTAGTATGGCGATCAATGTCAGCGAGTTAAAAATGCAAGGCGGTGCAGAGATCGTAATCAATGCAGCCGAAGAAGTGACGCTAAGATCGCCCCAAGGGGTAGGGTCGATAACGGGTTGTAATGCACTGTGGAAGGGTATTACATTGCTAGACAATGCTGCGCTGGATATAGCCAACTTTGATATTGAGGATGCTCTTTTTGCGGTGCACCCTGCCAACAATGCACGTTTAGATGTGTCATTATGTAATTTTAATAAGAATTTCATAGGTATATATCATAATGATAATGGTTTTGAGTCAAATTCCTTTTCTGCCAATTCTTTTAATGGCACAGACAACCTCCTGCCCCTTTTCGTAACTAGCGACAATTTACCATTTCAGGTACAAAGCAAAAGCTTTGCGGGTTTATACCTCGACTATGGAAATTCTCCTTTGTTTCCTACTGTAGAGATGATTACTAGTCATTTCGAAGATCTGTCTGCGGGGGTCATTCTACGGGGAAATATCGATGCAATCCTGAAACGCAATACCTTTAGTAATATCACTAGTTCTACAGCAGTAGACTATCCTTTAGAAGGTCATGCACTCTTCCTGAAAGGAGGAGCTATTGCTTCAATATATGTAGACAATAGTAATCTTGGAAATACTATTCCTTTTCTAAATTGCGATCGTGGCATTGAAGTTATCCGAGCCGATACTCGGATACAAAACACAAAAATGGATTGTAATACAATCGGTATTCAGGTACAGGATGTACTTACAGGAATCAACATCAATAATAATGAAATAAATGTCCCGGGATTTGGACACGGGATTAGATTATTATACAATGATGCTGCATCAGACATATTAGTAGAAGAGAACACAATCAATGTGGTGACAGCCCCCGGAGATCTTCTTGGTCTCAACGGCGGAAAAGGTATCGAACTCCACGAGAACGCAGCACGTCCTGACGGTGTTCGTGCACTAATTCACGACAATACAATAGAAATATCCTCAGATTTCACTCCTTGGATCTTCGATGCTGTAGAAGCAAGAGGAATTGGTATATATTTAAACAATACGAAAGGAGTAAGCGTAAAAGAAAACACAGCAATTGACTGTAAAACTCAATATGATGTAGGCGTCCTGGTACAAGGTGGAAAAGCAAACAAGATTTCCGGTAATACGATAAATGGTTCTTACGATAGTTACGGTAAATTACTGGGAACCGGATTAATCGTAGAGAATGCTCCTGCTAGCATTTACAGCTGCAACACTTTTTCCCGTCTACAGAATGGAGCATCTTTTCTAGCCGGTACTTGTAACGATACGGACTTTGCCCAAAACACCTTCAACCCTCCTTTTGACAATGGTTTAGTGTACCGCGATTTACTTATGATCAACGCTCAAGAGTGGAAAGATAATCGTTGGCTAGGGGATGCGACCGATTACAATGGAGTGGCTGCGCTCAATGAGATTAGTACAAATGATCAGCAAACTGTAAGACTTCAAGAATTTGTAGTTGTCCCAGGTGAGAACTTTCTCTTCCCTCCAAGTATCGACCTTCCTAATTACAATGGCTCTGGTCAACCGTGGTTCCGTTTTCAGTCAACCATTGACCGTTTGCCAATCTGTGCCTTTGATGCATTGCCCCCTCCTGGACCACAACAACCTACTAAACTAGATATTCGATTGGCTAATGGGTATTCTTTTAATGGACCTTACCAAATCGAGCGTACTTGGCTGACCGAGAGGGCACTGTACGAAAAACTGACGGGAACGACAGTAGTATTGTCTAACTCTCCCTATCATACTCAGATAAACAGTTTTCAGCAGCAAGCCGAACAAGGTGATCTGGGAGCTTTCCACGATGCCTCTCAGGCTGTCGCAAGTATTTTTCAATACCCTTACGGTGCTTCCAGTTGGAACACTGAATGGAATAACAAACGACAAGTGGTAGCAGCAATAGCTAATCTTTCACTTGTCCTTAGCAACAATAGTACTGCTGCAGACTGGGACGAATATTATCAATTGAGGGAACGCTTGGAAAATACAGCAACATCACTTCACACGCATTGGCAAACTATAGAAGGACAAAGTAGTGCTGCGATCAATATAGCCGAGCAAGCAATAACAAATTTGCACGACAATCTGATACCTCAAGCGCACGAAATTAGTGTCAATAGTCTACTACTCAAAATCCAGAAAGGCGATCTACTCACCTCCGACGAGCTGGAAAATTTACGGGAATTGGCTAACGAATGTCCTCTGCTTGGTGGTTCTTCGGTTCATCAAGCCAGGAGTTTATATACCGGCTTTGACCCCGAATACCGTTTTTCAAATAACTGTAGCGGTATATCTGATTTCCAAATGGCTAATAGCTCTGTAAGTCCATTGCTGCCCACAAAAAAAACACTCAACGAATTTACCGAGCAGCAAGCAGTAGAGGTCTATCCTAATCCAGCTAAGCATACAATAGCCGTAACGTTTCCCAAGATACTTAGTGAAGATAATCGCCACCTGGAATTAATTAGCCCTTTGGGAAGTATAATCATGAATATTCCACTGGCGGAAGGGCAAACATCTGTGCGATTGGACATAAATTCTTTAGTTCCCGGTATTTACTATCTGAAATTGATACAAAGCCAAGAAACCACGGTTACAAAAAAAATAGTCATTACCCACTAATCCATAGGCACGAATCTTATCTTTGTAAGATTCGTGCCTATTCTCCTTCCTATGAAATACCTCCCCTTTGTCCTCTTCCTCTCGCTCACTACCGGCTTCACCAGCGCCCAAACAATTTTCCAACGCCTCCCCTTGGATCATATTTGGCTGTTGCCCGACGATCAACACCTCGATTTCAACGAAACGCCAGTACGAGTGAGGTATGCACAACGCCCCATCGGCTTCAGCGGTACCATTGCCAGTATCTGTGATGAAGAAGGGCAACTGAAGATGTACACGAATGGTATACAAGTAGTAAATGGCAACAATGGTTACCTGGAAAACGGCTTTCGCATCAACCCAGGTTCGCTGATCGACGAATGGGTAAATTCAGGAAATAGAGTGCCACAGGCTGCCATTATTTTACCCCATTCTATTGAGGAAGAAAGCTATCATATTATTTATGCAGAACCGTATCGTATTATCAATGAGGAGGGGCAGCAATCCGCGCGAGTGCTTCGTCTTCATTATGCGCTGGCTGATTTTAGTGATAACAATTCGGGGGTACTCGTAGAAAAGGACTTCCCTTTGATCATCGATACCCTGGATTTTGGAAAAGTTACGGCTTGCCGACATGGCAATGGCAGAGATTGGTGGATCGTAATTCCTTACGCAAATAGCAATACATACCATCTATTTTTGTTGAATCAATCAGGCCTTGAAGATCGAGGAGTTTTCAGTGAAGGCGAAATTTTACCCTCTGGCTTAGGGCAAGCCCAATTCTCCCCCAATGGTACCAAGTTTTTCAATTATCGCGGTCATCTTTTTAACAGCAACTATCTTACCATCTACGATTTCGACCGCTGCACCGGGTTACTTACCAATGCCCAAACACGTTACGATACGGCCTTCGCCTACGTTACTGGTATAGCTATTTCTGAAAACAGTCATTTTGCTTATGAATCAGCGCATACGCATCTTTATCAATATGATTTAACGGCTCCAGACATCTTCGCTACGCGTACCCTGGTCGCAGAATACGATGGCTATTATGCTGGCAATTATCCAGACATTACTAATACTACCTTTTCCTTCGCCCAATTGGCTCCAGATGGAAAAATTTACCTGACCAATGCAGGCTCTGCTTTATCTCTTCACATTCTCCAGGCACCCAATAAACGCGGCTATGCTAGCCGCATGGAGCAGCATGTGCTCGATCTTCCTACCTGGACATATAATGGCATCCCCAATTTCCCCTACTATGGCCTGGGGCCCTGGGATGGCAGCCCCTGTGACACTTTGAATATCGACAATCCCGTACCGGAGGCCGTATTCGAATATACGCCAGATTCCCTGGGGCTGGCTGTAGAATTCTTCGATGCCAGTCATTACGCCAGCACATGGGAATGGGACTTCGGCGATGGTTCGCCTTCCATCACCGATCAGCATCCGCTACACACCTACACTGCCTCTGGCACCTACGAAGTTTGCTTACAGGTAAGTAATGTCACTGGTTCCGATTTGTACTGCGAAACGCTGTTTGTAGGTACGACTAACAGTTCGGAACTTACTGTTTCCAGCGTTCACGTGAACGTATGGCCCAATCCAGTCAGCGGCCCGATGCTAAACATTGAAATAAAAGGAGTACAACAGTATACTGATCTGACGCTACTCCTCAAAGACGCTTTAGGGAAGATCGTTAGCACCCAAGCTTACCCGCTTACTAATACGTCAGCCACACTGCAATTGCAAGTCTCCAGTCTGGCAAGTGGATTGTATTTCTACGAAGTCCACGGGGAGCAGCTACTTGCGAGCGGGAAAGTGATTATTGAATAAACGAAATGGTAGGAGACTTATATTTCCTCCCAAACACTCCGTGATGCTGAAGTGATGCAGATGCAATACACCTTAATAAGTATTTGATGACATTGATAAAAACGTAGTGCCTAAAAACCGTCCTCATGCTGTGTTATGATGCAGAAAGATAAAAGTGACAGTAACGTTCCTCATCTTCGAAGAGAAAGGTATTGCCAGTACCAGGGAAACTAGCTAGTCGATATCCATTGATATAGTTCTTTAACCCTAAATGCAAGATGAATGGATTGTCCATTTGTTCAAGGCCAAAGCTAAAAAAGGGAGAAATTCTTGATTCGATCTCAGCCAAAAGAGTCTCTTTAGAAATATTTTCGAGTGTGAACTCCCTATTTAATAATGAGGTGGGAAGCTTGAATTGTAAGGTGCTGTCTACAGTGGCATTAATATCTACCATCGCATATCTATTCACTATAAAATCCTGTATTTCAGGAAATAACAATTTAGAGCCGTAGGATATTCCGATTTCTTCACTAAGATATTGGTCGCAACCTATATTAGGGAACCTTTCCCACTTGTTGTTTCTCAAAAAAATGGTCCTCATTTTTTCCACTTTTTGAAAAGAAACGGATTCTTGATAATCTTTGAAAAGAAACTTCATTTTCAGAGTAGTTGAGCATTAATGAACATCTGATACGGCAAATATACTCATAAAGTTTATGCCCTAACGATAAAATGCCCCGTGTCCCACCCCTGCCCCGTGACCTAAAATCGCCTCGGGGCGAGTTCAGGACATCTATTGCCAGGGCCATTTTTGCCCCTTATCATTGTGTTCTTAATTCGCAAGAAATGCTCTTTTAAAAACGCAATCTCATTCGATGAATCCTGTATTAAACGGAAGAAAGGGGCGCACCCCGGTCATTCCTCCCAACATGGTCAATAAACCAACGATTGTTGGTACCGATGGCCCGAATGCACAGCAATGGACGCCCAATGCCAGTCCGTACTTCGCTATTGAAGTAGACGCTACGGCGCAGGCACTGGTAGACGCTGGCGTGCCTATCCCGGTGGTACTTTTTGACACCAACCGTCAGTACCAGCAACGCACCAATTATTTCATGCCCTTGGAGCTGATCATCAAGTCACGCACTGATGTGAGCTACCAGGCACTGATCGACGACATCAACGAAGTGGCTGCGGTGGTAGATGTTTTGCAGATGCAAATCTGCAATTCAGCGGACCCCAACTGCAATTTCAACTTCTTTCCATCACTGGATTTGATGTATTGCCAGCGCGGACAGAAGCCATCCCTGATCAAGACGATCCACCCGGATATGGGAGTTTCCGAGAATCAGTACCACCTGAACCGTGCGACCTTCCAGGCCGATATGGTAATTACGCAGCGCCACGCACTGACGTTCACCATTCAGCCAGGAGAGAAAGCATTATTGGCCTTCTATCAGTCGATGGAGCTGGGCCGTAAATATTAAACCATTCTCATGCCCGGATTTAACACCGCAGGCTGGCAAAATGCGTCCGACGTCATTAGCCAGAATCAGCCTGCTAACAACAGCGGTTGGTTAGACCGTGTCTTGGGCCGGGTAGACGATGGCTTTGATGTTTATGATCGGGTAAGATGTGCGGCAAATCCTACCGCTCCGGGGTGCTACCAAAATAATAATGGTGCTCCCGGAGGGGCAGGTGTTCCGCAAGACAATACCTGGCTCTACGTGGGCCTGGGCGTCGTTCTCTTACTGGTTATCGGTATCGTTATCATCGCACTAAAAAAGTAGAAGCCATGAATAGTCAACGCTCAGCATTGAGCTCTAAAAACACGGCGATTCGCCACATCAGTGGTGGTAGTGTCCGAGGTATCCTGCCACAAGAAGACATCAAGGTTGTTGCGGCCAAGAATACGGCCAATGTCGATAATTCTGAAGTCGTCAACAACGAAATCGAGGAAGTGAATAAGTCGGAGGAACGGAATGTTCTCTGGTATGCCCTCGGTATCAGTGTTGGCGTGGTCTTGCTGGCCGTCGTCGCGCTCAAGTTCAAACTGATCAAAATCTAAGCGGTAGTTATCGCTTTCATTCCTCAACATTAACGCGGAGCATCCGCTTACTAAAATTCTATGCTCATGTCATTCTCAAGTAACAAATGGGTCGGCGCACTGGCACTCGTAGTAGTGATCGCCGTTGCCGTCCTCATTGGCAATATGGCCACTGATAAGTACATGGAAAAGAAGGCTCCTTCGGTGGACTAAGCCTTTGATTCCAATCAAATAAAAATGCCTTCGCTATTTCACTAAGGAACAGCACGAAAATACAATGCGATTTCGCTTCGCGGCTACTTCGTGGTTGTTTTCAAAATAGTTAAATAAACGCTTCATTTTAAGTGTTTTAACTATTTGGAAAACTTAGAAAAATCGTCATGTATTTTCTGCGCAATACGATGATGGAATAGCGAAGGTGTAATCCTCACACAAATGTTTGAGTATCCGATGATTTTTGGAGAAGACGGCGTCAAAGCCACCGTAGTCGTTGCCACCGAGTGGACGACAATTATCTACGTCACCCTTGCCATCTTTGTTGGGATCACCCTGGCGTTGATCGTGGCTAAAAAAGTTGCCGGATAATTAAAAAGTAATATAAAAATGGCGGCAATCAACGCAATTGTTACCGGTGCTTACGCAACCATCATCCAGTTGGAAGGTGGCGCGGTTACGACCTTGGCGGAATACCGGCAATCGGGTAGCACTACCCCCATCACCGGCGTAATGCTGGGAGCCAATCAGCCCCTCATCCAAAACGATGCTGGTCAGATCGTTTCCTTGGTCGATCACCTGCGCAGTACGGGCGGTCAACTGATCGAGAAAACGGTTACTGGCGGCTATCAAGCACTCGTCTTATCTGGTGGTAGCACCAAGGACTTGACCAGGTACCAGCAAGAAGAAGAGACGGCTCTTTTGTCTATCGCAGCAGCGGAAGAACAGGAGGTCAACTATGAAGACTTGGTTTAAGTCTTCCTCTAATGGTTTAAATCTATAATCAAATCAAGCTATGCAACTCATTTCCAAGTACGGACCTATCATTTTGCTGACTATCGCCTTGGTATCACTGTATTTCCAATGGGCTACCTACCAGGCGGCCACGGCGGATTGCGGATGCCAGGACAAGAAGGCAGATAGCGGAACCGGCCCAATCGTCTAAGCTTATGACTGCTAGTGCTAAAAAATGGATCATCGTTGTGGCTGCCGTGGGCTTGCTCTTACTTCTCAGTAGTGAGCTGGCCAAAGCTGCCAATGTGGTAGCGCCCAATTTGGGGGTAGGTACCCAACGCAAATCCTTTTTGGGACAGGCAGAGATGCCCCGCGGCATCCGCAACAACAATCCCGGTAACCTGAAGATGACCACCCCGCAGCAAGGCTGGCTGGGCAGCATCGACCGCAGTGAGAACACCGATGGTGTTTTTGAGCAGTTTGTCTTCTACGGCTACGGCCTGCGGGCCATGCTCAAGCTGATGCGCAACAAGATGACGCGCAATGGCGACAACTCCATCCGCAAATTGATCTACAGCTGGGCACCACCCGGCGAGAACAGTACCGAGAACTATATCGCAGCCGTGGAAAGTGTCACCGGCATCCCGCAAAACCAGGTCATTGATGTGAATGATAAAGATCGCCTCTTCGCGATCGCTCAGGCCATAGAAAGCCAGGAAAACGGACGGGTGGTGATGACGCGCCGCGATTTTGATAACGCTTACAATTTGATCTGATGAGTGATCTAATGGAAATATTCAGAAGCAAGCCGGTGCAGTATTTTTTATACTTCATCCTGCTCATGCTCCTTGTCCGCTGGATTGGCAAACGCTGTGATATCTAAGAGCATTTTGGGAAATTTCATTGAGTAAAAAACAAACCTCAAAACCGAAAGGATAAAAGTTATTGGTGCTTCCTGCTTTTTAAGGATTTTCGAACCTGGCGTCGGTATGAAAATTTCATTTAGCCCGCTAAACTCAATTTTAATCCCTTAGCCAGAACCGCAAATCGTTAAAAATCAGTTCGCAAAATTTCCCAATATGCTCTTATGAAAAAACAACTGGTAATCGTGGTAACGTTGCTTTTGATCTTGCTCCTGATCCGCAGGGTTTTTGGATCGACCATTACCAATATTACCCGTCTGCTGCCCCGTCATGCGACCAGGACTTTCCCAACCAGGAATACCTCGCAGATTGAGCAGATTGTAGTGCATCATACTGCCGGACCTGAGAATCAAACGCCCAAACAAGTCGCCACCTATCACGTTGGCCCCAACCACGTTTGCGATTCGGGATGTCCAGGCATTTTGTACCACTACTTCATCACCCGATCGGGTAAGATTTACCAGGTCAACGAACTCGAAACGATCGCCTGGCATTTGGCCGGGCAGAATACCCGCTCCGTCGGCGTCGTCCTGGCTGGTAATTACGATAACTATCCAGCGACCAGGGCACAACTGAAGGCTTTGCACAAAACCATCAAAGCCATTGAACGCAAGGTGGGCCGCTCTTTGGAGCTGACCACTCACCGAGGGGAATGTCCAGGCTGCACCCAGTGCCCGGGCGATTATTTACAGGCTCAAATAGCATCCGTATGAATCTGAGATTTTACTTCATCACGCCCTACTACGAGGAAGCCGAGGCCCGCAGCCACGCTTTCAACCAACCGTACATCAATGCGGCGGAGGAAGGAATCGCCGAAGCCTGGAGCCAACTTACCGATGAGTATTCGGAGTACGACGGCTTTTTGGCCTACAACTCCAATGGAGACTTGGCAGATCTGCAAATCAAGAAGCTTCCAGCACTGATCGTTTACGATGTTGATCGGCAGCGGGCGATTTTCAAGTTGGAGAAAAACGAGATCACCCGTGACCAGGTGCTCCAGGTGGCCCTTTCGGCTTGGAGCCTTACGCCTGACCCCGAAAACGAGGACAAGTACATCACGCAGTCCGGAAAAAGCGTTGGTACCGGTCAGTTGCTCAACGCCAAGCCTTGTCCTGATTGGATGCCCGGCTTCATGTGCAACCAGTTCGGTACGCGCTCCTGGCAAGGCTTGGACTTGGGCCTGGGACGTATCATCACCTGGATAGTGATCCTGGTTTTGCTTTTCATCATCTACAAAATGGTCAAGTAAATGGGATTATTCTGTGGAAAAGTCTGCAAGTGCAAAAACCGCTGCGAGAGCTACTTTCCGGGTATCCCTTTTCTGATTGATGCCTGCAAGAGCGCCTGCAAAGGAGACTCCAGCATGAACCGCGACAAGTTTCTTTGCTCGGGCAATTTCGTAGACCAGCATAGCATCATTTTGCAACTGGGCTATGATCCTTGCCTGGGTGATGACATCGACTTTGGCGATACCGTCGCCGGACAAGTCGCTGGTGCAAGCGATCGGCAGTGGGAACGATTGCAACCAATTTTCTTAGGCCTGGGCCTGCTTATTGTAGCAGCACTGGCCATTGTTTACGTCATCCGAAGATAAATGGACCCGATATCAGCAGTCGCCAATGCCGTGGGCAGCATCTTCGGGCCGGATTCGATTTTCGGAGCCGGAAAACGCGCCCAATACGAAAACCTGCCCGATTGGATAACGCCCGATCAGGTACGACAAACCGATTATACCCCCTACGTCATTTTGATCGCAGGGACACTAATATTAATGATCATCATGGTGGTGATTTTGAGAAGTAAATAACGCGCTATGCCTACTCTAAATGATTTGAACAACGTGAGGCTTCGTGGCCGCTTGATAGGTGCCTACGATCCTGAGTATTGGGTGGAAGGATTAACCAACCCGGTTCCTCAAAGTGAGCTGCTCACTTACATTCTGGACAACTTGGGCGGTGGTAGTACGGGAGGCGAAAACGACGTCACCGAAGCCGCTGGCGATCCTACTGGTGCGCCGGGAGCGGGTGAGCCCGCCATCTACCAAAACACCACCACCGGAGCGATCTTCGTCTGGGATGGTTCTCAGTGGAATGAAGTAGCAGGCAGCGGTGACGATGATATTACCGAAGGGACGGGTGTTCCTTCCGGCGCACCCGGTGCTGGTGAACCGCAGGTTTACCAAAATACCGTAAATGGCAACCTGTACGTCTGGAATGGCACCAATTGGGTACTTCTTGGCGGCGGCGAAAATGACATCACCGAAGGAGCTGGCACGCCTTCCGGAGCACCTGGTGCCGGGGAGCCGCAAGTCTACCAGGACACCACCAACGGCAACGTTTACACCTGGGATGGAACCCAGTGGAACATCATGGCCGTGGTGGCCAGCAATGGTCTGACCAAGACCGGCGCAGACATCGAACTGGGTGGTACGCTGGAGAAGAACACGACCATCAATACCGAAGCTTTCCAGTTTTTAATGAGCGGTAATGTTCCGCAAGGTGGCTCATTTCTGCAAACACTTTTCCGGCTTCGTCCAGCCCTGGCTGGCATTGACTTATTTACACGGGATGACGCTAATAGCAAAGAATCCAGCATAGGACTTTTGCCCGACAGTGTGATCATTGAGGTAGATGGAGTGAACAAAGGCTCAGTGGAGGCATCACAACTCAGCATGACGCAAATCACTTGGCAAGCGATTGTTAGCCTGGCCGGAAACATTGAAAATCGCCTCTACATGGATATTGCTAAAGTAGAAGTACTGGCAAAAAGGTTGGAATTCAAGATGGATTCGGCTCAGGGCGGAGCAGTGGGCCATGTACTTACCCTGGTTGATGTAGTTTCGGGCCGAGCAGAATGGCAACCGGCAACTGGTGGTGGGACTCTCCCCGTTTACGATTCCATTGCTGATGCCCTAGCCGCAGGCTTGTCCTCTGGAGATCGATTCAAACTTAGTCAGAACAACACCGAGGGCGGTGTTGCTGGAACAGTCATTGAACTCTTGTAAGCTATGAAACAATTCCTTTTTTTACTGTTGATTATTGCGGGATTTAACCCATTGTTCGCACAAACCGACATCCTTGGAGGTGGCGGCGAATGCAAAGTGGATGGTGATCCCGATTTGCACCCAACACTTGGAGATGCGAATGTAAATAACTGTTGGTTGACCGTCGATGTAACGACGGGTGATAAGTATTGGTACAATCCATTGGGATCGGTAGGTGATCGGTGGAACATTGTGCCTCCGGGAACGGATGATCAAATACTAATTCTTATCGGTACCACACTAAGTATCGAAGACGGTAACTCCGTTGATCTTTCGGCATTGCAAGACGGTACAGGAACAGATGACCAGAACCTTACGCTGACCGGTACCACGCTGGCCATCGAAGACGGCAATAGCGTCGACTTGGCCACGCTCGATACCGACGATCAAACCCTTTCCCTTTCGGGAACCGAGCTTACTATCTCGGAAGGTAATACCGTTGATTTGGGCGCCTTGTCAGGTGTAGACACCGACGATCAAAGCTTAACCCTCACCGGTACCACACTAAGTATCGAAGATGGCAACTCCGTTGATCTTTCGGCATTGCAAGACGGCACGGGAACGGATGATCAAAACCTTACGCTGACAGGAACTACGTTAGCCATCGAAGATGGGAATAGTGTTGATCTGGCCGCACTCAATACGGACGATCAAAACTTAACCCTTACGGGTACCACACTAAGTATTGAAGATGGCAACTCGGTTGATCTTTCCGCGCTACAAGACGGCACGGGAACGGATGACCAGAACCTTACGCTAACGGGCACCACGCTGGCCATCGAAGATGGTAACAGTGTCGATCTGACCGCACTCAATACGGACGATCAAAACTTAACCCTTACGGGTACCACACTAAGTATTGAAGATGGCAACTCGGTTGATCTTTCCGCGCTACAAGACGGTACGGGAACGGATGACCAGAACCTTACGCTAACGGGCACCACGCTGGCCATCGAAGATGGGAATAGTGTTGACCTGGCCGCACTCAACACGGACGATCAAAACTTAACCCTTACCGGTACCACACTAAGTATTGAAGATGGTAACTCGGTTGATCTTGCCGCATTGCAAGACGGAACGGGAACGGATGACCAGAACCTTACACTAACCGGCTCCACGCTGGCCATCGAAGACGGTAATAGCGTTGACCTGGCTGCACTCAACACGGACGATCAAAACTTAACCCTTACCGGTACCACACTGAGTATTGAAGATGGTAACTCGGTTGATCTTGCCGCATTGCAAGACGGAACGGGAACGGATGACCAAAACCTTACGCTGACGGGTACTACGTTGGCTATTGAGGACGGCAATAGTGTTGACCTGGCTGGGCTGAATACAGATAATCAGACTTTGTCACTTACTAGTAACACGCTCAGTATCTCAAATGGCAACTCTATAAGTCTGGGGAGTCTTCGGTCACAAGCAGAGTCTTTTAACAGTGGGCACAAAATAGCAGAGCATAGGAATGGTTTAGCTATTGTCGAATTCAACGAAACGATTACTGATATAGCCTTAACGGGAAACATCCTTAGCTACGACCGCGAAGACGGTACCACCACGGATGTAGATCTGAGTGGTATTGGCGGTGGAGGTACGGACGATCAGAACCTTACATTGACAGGGACGACACTTTCGATTGAGGACGGCAATAGCGTTGATCTTAGTGGCCTTGGTGGAGGGGGTGGTTCCAGTCTCCAGACATTTGTGGCTACCGCTGAGACTACAATTACTCCTACCTCGAGCTTTTTTCTCTATGGCTCGGGACTACCTGCGGAAGACTATACCGTGACGATTAATGACAGTGGGCTTCAAAACGGTGATACGTTCGATGTTACAGCCTCATCGGCTGCAATTGTAACTATTGATAGTCAAAACTATTCCTTTCGTCAGCTAGGGGGACAGGTGAACAATACCGTGACTTTAGATAATCAAGGTGCTCGATTCATATTGATCACGCCGATTTGGCATCGTATACATTGATCTATAAAGGACAGTATTAAAAAGACCTCGTAATGGGAAGAAAAATCGAAGGACAATCACTGGGAGCTTATCAAGGAACTATTCGTGTGGATGGCAAGGAATACGCTTATGCCCAAGCCTTACAATTGGCATTTGATGATCTTTCCAATTCAGAGGTAAGCATCCCACAATTGGATTTTCAGGTATCGTCTTTGTCAGAGGGCCTGGAAGTGTTTGCCTTTTGGCGTCCGCAAGGTTTCGACTTCCTGCAATACAATCCGGAAGTATGGCTCTACCGCTACAAACGCTCAACGCGAGTGGCTGAAGGCCGAACGATCAAGCGCAAGAAATTTGTCCACCCGGTTCACTTGTGGGGCGAAAAATACAGTGGCAGTAATCTGTATTCCGGGAGGCCTGATATTACCAATAAGAAACAGCATGAAGATGATCCCAAAGTACCCTTGCTCGATCCACCACGCCGCGAATCAGAATGGGATTGCCCTACTGCTCCTTTTGCAAAGCTGCTTTTAGAAACCGACTGGGACAAGTGGTTCCGAGAATTAAGGCCCGCAGGACATGGTACTTTACATCCCTACAATGCCGCAGAGAAAGAAATATTCCGCTTCGGGATCGTCATCGACAATCCCAACGAAGAGAACAATACCCGTTACCGAAAGCTCCACGGGCCGATGTCTAATTCCGAGTTGGTGATAACGAAGAATGAAGAAGGGCTAAGATGGTTCGTCAATGACGTTCCGTATAGCCGTCGTGGAACTTAGATGATGCCTAAGCGCAAGGGCGGCGTACCCTAAGAGGTCGCCATTCGTTGGCGATCTACCCTAAGAGGTCGTCCTTCGTGGACAACCTACCCTAAGGTGCCGCCCCTTGCACTTAGTGCGCTAAAAACAAGATGAATGACCACCTACACTATCCACGCAGGTCAAAAAAACTTTCGTCCCTACGAACCCATTTGGCCAATATGGAAACCCGGCGGTTTTTCAATATCCGGTAAATTCCTGCCAGGCGGCTGGTGCAGCGAGGAAGAATGGAGTTACAAGGACGAACAAGGAAATATCGTAGTCGACCGTGACATAGATGACTGGCAGAAAATAGGAGGCATTACCAATTTTTGGTCAGCGAACTCAAGTCAAACGGCAATGTTCGCTTTCTCCTTCGGGAAAGATTATGAAACCTACAAGATAACACCCTACACCAACCCCAAAAAAGGAAGGTTTATAGCTGGCAAACCGATCCTCGTTGAATCGAATGAAAGTTGGAAGCTGGATTGTGATTTTGAAGAAACACAAGCCATTTATCAGATGGCGAGTGAAGGCAGCAAGTCGCCCGTTCAAACACACTATTTCGACCCATTTTGGTTAGGTCGAAGAGTTGGCACTTTCGCCGCTGGAAAAAATAACAGTCCGGGCCCATACGGTGGTCGAGCAATCAAGAAAATGAGTATTGACATCGAATTTAAAATAACTAAACAATGAAACGTTTCCCTCTCTTTTTTACCATTATTTCCGCACTGGCGGCCTTTATCGGCATCTTCCGCGAGGACTTTGGCTCCGCTATCCAGCAAGCCGTTGAGCCGGTGGAAGTACAAACTTTCGCTGACCTAGCCACTCAAGCCGAAAGCCAGGGCAAAGTATTCATTTGCGACTACTCCGTACAAGCCGTGGAAGTCCGCTACGACACCCTCAAAATTGGCAACTTTCCGGCCCTGCCGACCACCGATCGCTACCACCAGGATAAGCCCTACATCGTCAAGTTTCCCGGCAAGAAAGGCCCACCGATCGCAACACTTTTACAGATCGTTCCTCCGCAGGAGAAAGGTGCAAAGGTGGTAGCCATTTCAAGCGTAGCACGCATAGATAAGACTTGCAAAATCTACGATTTCTTTCCTCCAGTGGAGGAGGAATAAACCCTTACCCCATGGAAAGCTCTCTGCACATGAAAACAAATATTACCGATGTCGCCTTGTTGGGGACTTCGATCACGGCGGGCTTTAGTGGTCTGCTCAACGACTACGGTGGCTTTATGGTCACCCTGGGGGGAGCCATCTTGTTGGGGGTGATCCGCTGGAATGAACACAAGGCCAATATGCGCCTAATGAAAATCAAGGAAGAACAGCTCCGCCGCGAGCTGGATAAATAACACTTTAAAAACGCGCTTGAATGAAAAAGCTATTTACGCTCCTGCTTTTTGCAATAGCCTCTTTTGTGCAGAGCTTTGCCCAGCCAGTGGCCGAAACGCCAGAGGCTTATGAAGCCCTCAAAACGTACTACGAAGAGTATGTACGTCTTCAACTCAATGAGTTTGACTTTACCATACCGGCCAATGAACGCATTTTGTTGGCTCCATCGGCTTATAGCCAGGCATCAGGCAACTGGGCGACCGATTGGCACGGCACGGCCAACAATGCTGCATGGATACGAGCCAATGCACAGCGAAAGATCGCCGTCTTTGTGCTCGATACCGGAGCCGGGTACACCAACAGCCGCATGAATGCCGCATGGTGGCGCGAGAAAGGACGCAGCTTCACTGGGGAGCAAAACACCATTGATGTTCAGTCGCATTCTACTCACGTCAGCTCTTCCATTGGTGGTGTTGATCCGAACAAACCCATTGGGCTGGCCGCTGAGCTGGTCAAAATGGGTCTACTGAAGATCATCCCTTATAAGGTACTCAACGATCAGGGCAGTGCCTACACCAGTTGGATTGTAGCGGGCATCGAGGCGGTGATCGCCGAAGCCATCGAACTACAAAAGCAAGGCTATTTCTGTATCATCAACCTCTCGTTGGGCGGACGTGGCCAAAGTGCGGCCATGGATGCCGTGATCCAAAAAGCCGAAGATGCCGGGATTCTAGTCTTTGCCGCAGCGGGTAATGGCGGGAGCCCCAATGTAGGCACGCCAGCCAATGGTCCCGGAGCCGTAGCAGTAGCCGCACATGATCGCAATGGCAAGAAAGCCAGCTTTTCCGACTATGGTAAAGAAATCGAAACCGCAGCGGCAGGCGTCCGCATCCTAGGGCTTTTGCCCAATGAAGGCGAAGGCGAATACGACGGTACCAGCATGGCCACCCCAACGGCGGCGGCTTGTGCGGCCATCATCGCCAGTACTCACCCGGAGCTGGACAGCGAAGGCGTCAAAGCCATTCTTTTTGACAAGGTCTACGACATTGACCCCGAAGGTTGGGACCAGTACACCGGCCATGGCTCCTTTGTCCTTGATCTTTTGATCAATGATCCTACGCCTCCGGATAACCCCGACGATCCAGATACACCCGACAAACCAGAACAACCAGAAGAGCCAGAATTTACCAGCACCTTGACCTACGAGGTCAATGGCGAAAAGATGTACTACCGCAGCCAATCCGAGCGCAAATTTGAAGCACTGGAATTGAATGACATGGTGGTCACCGTCTCCGGAAAAGGAAACACCGATCGCGTCTACGACCAAAACGATACTTGGACGAAGAACTATTTCAAGAATACACGCCTGATCATTCCCGATGACCCTACGTGGGGCCATTGCTTGACGACCTACTGGTCGGGCCAGTTCTACGAATACACCAGCCGCAACCAGGGCATTGGTGCCCAAGTTACCGCCGCAAAAGGTACCGACGAAGAAGGTCGAAACTGCCTTCAGTACACCTTTGATCGTGCCGAAACCGTTCAGATCACCAGCTTCACCAACGACAAAGGATTGACCATCCTGACCGCACAAACTGAACACGGCCAGGTGATGGCCATCCGTAAACCACAACGAAAAGGCTTTTTGCGGAGGATTTTCTCCCGCTAAGCCCTTCTCTCTTTTACTTTATCAAAACGCGTTTAACATGAAGACTTTATTGAAAAAAGTAGCGAAAAAAGTAGCATTGCTTTTCAGCCTGCTTCTCATCGGAGGAATGGTGTTTGCCCAAACGGGTGAATTGCCTCCGCTGCCTACGCCCGAAGATGGTGTAGACAAATACCTCCCCTGGGTAGATCTGCTCTACGGAGCCTTTGTCTTGATCGGTGGATGGCTTTCCGCCTTTATTCCCGGTTTCCGAAACATTCCGGATAAAGCCTGGCGAATTGCCGCCATTGCCCTGGTGGGTGCTGGTATCTTCCTGATCGGTGGTTGGTCCAATGGCCTCAGCTTGATCTTTGCCTATTTGATTGCCACCAAGGTCTACGAGCTATTCGTCAAACGCATCGCACCGACACCGGATACGCCTGGTGATATTGTCCGCAAAGAAAAACTGCTCAAAGCGAGCAAGCAAGAACTGAAGTCCGCAGCCTAGTTTTCGCATTTGATTATTGTTTGTTACAGCTTGCTGTCTTAGGGCAGCAAGCTGATTTTACAACTTATCCATGAGCAAGCAAGCCTACTCACTCAATCAGGAAATTGCCCGTTTTGTCCTCGATAAAGCTGCCAGTGGCGAGCCTTACACGCAGGAACAATTAGCCTACGTCAATCAGTACGTGGGCTTTGGTGGTATGTGGAATTACGACGAAGCCCTCACCAAAGAGCGGGGACTGTACGAGTATTACACCCCGGCAGAAGTCGTCGCCAAAATGGTGGGCCTGGCTTATCGCTACGGTTATCAATCGGGACCAGTCCTGGAGCCGAGCTGCGGTATTGGTCGCTTCCTCCACTATTTCGATCCGAAGGAGAAAGTCACCGGCATCGAGCTGGACGAAATCAGCTCCCTGATCGCTAAGGCCAACTTTCCCGCTTACAATATCCGCCATCAATCGTTCAACTCCCTTTTTGTCGATCGGCGCGGGAATAGCCAGGCGTATAAATCGGAATACCAACTGGTGATCGGCAATCCACCCTACGGCGACTTTGCCGGAAAAGGCACCCAAGTCGAAAAGCGGAGCACCAAGGCCAATACCTACGTGGACTACTTCATCACCCGTGGACTGGATTTGCTACTACCCGGAGGCTTGTTGATCTACATCATTCCTTCCGGTTTTCTGGATGGAAAAGAAACCGAAGTCAAGGCCAATATTTTGGCGAAAGCCGAGCTGTTGGATGCCTACCGGCTCCCCAAAAGCATTTTCACCCAAACCGACATTCAAACCGACATTGTCGTGTTCAAAAAGAAGTAAGCCATGGAACAATTAGCCGCCCTGCAAGCCATCATTCGCGAAGAAAGCGAGCAGTTGATCTGCCAAACGCACCCCGAAGTCTGTGCGCTTCGTGATGCCAATTATGCCCGCCTGGAAGAGCTGGTCATAGATCGACTACTGGGCAATGAGGAAGAAGAAATATCTGTCCAGACGGCACTTGCTGAGCTGGAACAGGAACTAGGTCACGTGTAAACTATCAGTTATGAGTACCTTAATTGGAAAGAACTATAAGGGTGTTGAAATTTACGAGAACCATGCCGGATGGCGCTACAAGAACGAAGCAGATGGATTAACCTACCAGAAAGTTCATACCAATTCACAAGGTGGTCGTCAGGTGCCAGTGAACCCTAATGATCCTGAATTTTTGGTTGTTGGTGAACCACGGGAAATTTTCTCTGGCGAATACTTTGTAGCATCTCCCGATAAGGTGCTCGGGGAAATAATCACCCATAACCCCAATACGGGCCGTGAGCTGACCGACCAATTCGGCAAGCCCAGGCCCGAAGTACGGGGCACAATGGCGGAGGCCATGGCCCGCATCAAGGCACCCGTAGCCAAACGCTACGATCACTTCTTTGATGCCACCGTGCTGCCCGTGCGTGCTCCGGAGAAGAAGACGGGCCGTATCGCTAAAGTCATTGCCCAGTCCAAAGCCGAAAATACAGCCAAACAAGATCGCGGCTATTCCTGCTCCACCAATCTGCAATGCCTGGAGGAAACGATTGAGAAATACAATCCCGGCATCAGCCGTGAAGAAATTGAGGTGTGGGTGACCTACCAGGCCGGTCAAGGGCTTTACGATCGCAGCGTCATCGACAACAACGAATGGGGCAAATACCTCATCGAGGAACCCAATTACCAAGCCTGGCACCAGGCCGGACTGGTAGCTTACGATGGCCAGGCCTACATCCCACAAGTGCTTTACTATTCCGGAAACATTTACGATAAGATCGTCGCTGCTAAAGCCAGCGAAGCGGCCATTGTCAGTGAAATTGGTGAAGAGGGCTACCGCGAGCAGCTCCAACGCCTGGAAGCCGCCAAGCCCAAAGCGCTTTACCTCACCGACGATGAAAGCCAAAAGCTTTTCCTCAGTCCTTTTGATAAAATCTGGCAGGACATTGAGATTACCGAACTGGCCGATGGCACCCAAGTCGATCCCAAGACCAGTATTAGTAGCATTTTCTATTCGGAATACCTGAAGAACCTATCCCGCGAAGAACTGACCCTGGAAAAGAAATCCACCACCGCCTGGGAGATTTACCAGTATTGGATCAAAAAAGAGCGCCGTCCACGGGGCAAAAACGATAGCGAATGGGCCAGCATCCGCCGCAATGTAACCCTGATCGGCAGCCACCACTTTGATCAGTTTTTGCTCAATAGCCTAACTGAGGAGGACAAGGCCAAGATCGCCTATTTGTGGAACCGCAAGTCGAACAACTACCAGGACATTGATTACTCGCGCATCCCGGTGGGCTTTCGTATGGGCACCATGTTCAAAGGAGGAAGCCTGTCTATCCGTCCAGCGCAGCGCGAAGGAGTCGCCTTTATGAATCACCGGGGCACCGGCATCGTCGCTTACGATGTGGGTGTAGGTAAGACCATGACGGCCATTTTGGGCATCAGCGATGGTTTTGAAAAAGGATTGTTCAAACGGCCTTTGGTGGTGGTGCCCCAAAAGGTCTACAACAAATGGATCGCGGAGATCATCGGGGTAAAAGCCGATAAGATCATCAAGCAAAAAGGTAAAGTCATTGCCAAGCCCGGAGACATCATCTCCGAAGGGATACTACCACACATTGAGATCAACGATTACGATAACCTGGGCGTCAACTTCATCAGTCGGGCCGTGGACGAAAACGGGGTGGCCAAAACGGTAGCGGAGTATTCCGTGACCATGGTGACTTACGAAGGTTTGATGAAAATTGGGTTCAACCCCAATACCGAAAAAGACCTGGCCGGTCGCCTCAAAGCCATGCTCTCCCAAGGTGAATCCGGACGAGCTGCGGCCATCGTCGAACAGAAAGCCGAAGAATGGGTGGATGCCGCCCTGGCCGAAACCGAGCTGGACATCGAGGAGATGGGCATTGATGCCATCATCGTGGATGAAACGCACAACTTCCGCAACCTCTTCATGGAGGTGAAAGGCGATGTGGGCGAAGACGGCGAGCGGGAAGCCAAGCACTTCTTCAGCGGTGGCAGTGGCCAGCCTTCCAGCCGGGCACTCAAGCTGTTTATGCTGAACGCCTACGTGCACGACAACAACAACCGCCGCAACACCTTTGGCCTGACGGCAACGCCCTTTACCAACCGCGCCACCGAGATTTACTCCATGATGGCCCACTACGATTACCAGGGGCTCAAAGACTTTGATGTGTACAACATCGCCCAATTTTGTAGCAAGTACATCGACGAAACGCTGGAAAGCACCTGGACGGCAGCGGGTAAGTTTGAGATCAATGCGGTGATACGAGGGTACAACAATCTACCGTCGTTGCAGTCGATGATCTTCCGCTCGATCAACTACAAGACCGGCGAAGAGGCCAATATTCAGCGTCCGGAGAAAGTGATCCTACCGCTGACCAACGATGAAAACGGCGTTCCCCTGGAAGCGCAGTACATGGTGGACACCAAGCTGACACCCTCCACCAAGCAGGAATATTGGCTCAAGCAAATCCAGCTCTTTGCCAGTAAAGACCGTAGTGTCAGAAGCGATAGCGTCCTTTCGGGCTTTTATCCCGAGGATGAGAAAGGCAATGTGCCTGGTCAGGTGCTTATCGCGCTGAATGCTTCGCGGACGGTAACGTTTTCACCTTACGCCTTGCGTTTGGGCGGGGATGCGCAGTCAGACCTGAGCAAAGTAACGCCCGAGGAATTTGTGGATGGCTCGCCCAAGATCAAGTACGTCTGTGAGTGCATACGCACCGTCAAGCAGTACCACGAAGCGCAGGGCACACCCGTTTCTGGCCAGATCATCTATGCCGATCGCGGTACCGAATGGTTTGGGCACATCAAGCAGTATTTGGTGGAGAACGTCGGTTATGCCGATAAGGAAGTGGCCATCTTTTACGGAAAAGTCAGCAAAGGTCGTCGGGAAACCATCAAGGAAGGATTTTTGGATGGGAAGATCAAGATCATCATCGGTTCTTCAACCATGCGCGAAGGCGTAGATCTGCAAAAGTTCGGCACCGTTCTGTACAACTGCTTTTTGGATTGGAACCCCACTGATCACCATCAGTTGATGGGCCGGATCTGGCGTTTTGGCAACAAGTTCAGCCACGTGCGCATCGTCGTGCCTTTGATGGAAAACAGTTCGGACATCTTCACCTGGCAAAAGCTCAGTGAAAAGATGAGTCGCTTGAATTCCATCTGGACCCGCAGCGGCAAGAGCAAGCTCTTCGAGGAAAAAGAACTCAACGCCGAAGAACTCAAGCGGGGACTGATCAATGACCCCGAGGAGATCGTCCGCTGGGAGTTGGAAGAACAGGCATCCGTGCTTCAGGGAGAATTTGAAATTGCGGTCAGCAACCGCGATGCCCTGGAGCAGGCCAAGGAGCTAAAGGACAAATTTGCCCGCCTGCAAACCAGGATAGAGGAACTGTTGGCCGAAATCACTACCCGTCCGGATGTGGAATACAGCACCACGCCCGAGCAGTTGGAAGGGCTGCAAGCCATGGAAAGCGGTGACATTCGAGCTGCTTACCGCAAACTCTACCGCTATGCCCAGCTGCAAGGCTACTACTCGCGCCTGGGTACCCGCTCGGTGATTGATGAACACAAAAAGTACGTCAAGCGCATCAAAAACATCGAAGACAAGCTGTTGGCCAAAGAACAGCTGACCATCTTCGATGACTTTACCGCCCTGATTGATCGCTATCATCAGCGGGCAAGTACCTTGTTGGCAGAAATCACCCATTTGAAGTCGCCGGAGCACAAGGAAACGCTGTTGGCCAAAGTGATCGAGGAAAAGGAAGCCGAAGCCGCTAACCGCCGCCCGGTATCCGAGCGGGTCAATGAATTTCAGCGATTGAACTACTTGCTGGACTGTCACCACAAAGTCCATACTTGTGACATCTACGGACGGGTGGAAGAGATCAGCTCCGGAAAAGCAGTGCCCACCATCAAGCAGCCGGAGCGCAAGCTGGAAACGGATACGGCTTTCAAGTACCAGTGGCCAGCTTTGCTGAAGAAGTTCATGCCCAAGGCACAGCAAGCCGCCGTGCGCGACATTTTGCGGGAAACAGAAAGTGCCGAAGGTTACGCCAAGACGGTACTAGATCCGCTGCATGAGCAGGTGAAATCCATTCCAAAGCTGTACGCGACCGAAAGTGTGCCCACCAGTGAGAAAATCATCTACGCTCACTTCTTTCAGGGCAGCTCCGATTGGTACATCGCTGAGTACGATCCCAAGGACAATTTGGCCTTTGGCTATGCTATTCTTGGCGGAGATGAATTGAATGCCGAGTGGGGCTATGTTTCGATAGACGAGATCAGCCAGTCCAGATTGGTGGAGCTCGACTTCTATTGGCAGCCAGTTCCGTTTGCAAGCCTGTTCGGAGAAAAAGAAGCACCAGCAATAGAAATCAAAGTCGATGAGGTACAAATTATCGAACAAGCCATTGAAGCCCTACAAGTGGCCATGGAGTTTTCCCAAGGCCCACAGCAAGTAGAACTGCAAGAAGCGATTGACGCGCTGAGCGTAGCCATTGAATTTTTATAACATGAACTGGAAAGAACAATTTGAGCAAGCCGTAAAGCGGCAATTGTGGTCTTCCGCCGAAGCGGTGTTGCGCAGTTTCTTCAGAACCGAAGTAGCTAATAAGCCCGAACGCCTGAAGGACTTATTTGCCATGCGGGCTCAGATCAAAGCTAAAAAGCACCGTTTTTTAGTGAGCGAGCTTTTTGCTGATGATGAGAAAACGGCGATTAAGGCATTTGGCAAATTGGGTGGTGATCTGCTGGAACTGCTCCCGGATAGCAACACTAGAAATCCCACCCAACTCAAGGATTTGGATTGGCAACCAAATAATCCAAGTCTGGCTAAACTGATGAGTCCTTTTGTGGGTACCGATCAACTCCGATTGAGAACCCTGGGGGCTACCTATGCTGATGACTACATCGCGGCAACCGATGCGTTTACTCTGCTGTATTATCCCCAAAACCCTACCAAAAACCGGGGGATCTATTGCCTCACGAAGAAGTGTTTCGAGATGGCCACCGGGGACAAGGTGATCATTACCCCCCACGATATTAAACAGATCATCCCGATGCTGGCGGATGGTCAGCAAGGATATACTTTGCCAACCTCACAGTGGTACCAGCTGATCAGTTTACTGGAAGACAATGGCTTTGACAGTTACTCGGGGAATTACCCCGTAGGCAAGTTTACGCACAATGGAGAGGATGTCTCTATCAATTTATCCTTACTCAAAAAAAGCATCAAGGCATTTTTACAACTGGGGCACGAAGAGGTGTTAATCTTCTTTTTCGGTGCTGAAAAAGCCGTGGTGATGCTCCCGAAAAAAGGGTTTGACCAGGCGGCCTACAATCAGTACCAGCAGTTGTTTACCCTCACGATGCCCGTCTTCAGCGAGACAGGGGATAAAGCGCCTTACCTGCTCAAATTTGATCTGAATAAAGGCACCTTTGGGATGGAGGCAAGCAAAACGCACGCTAAAATACCAGGGATGGACACCGCTAAAAACGATCCCCTCAAAGCCGCCATCGAGGCCCTGAAAACAGCCACCGAATTTGCCGAAGCATCCGCCAAAAAAGAACTCTCATCTGCCATCGAAGCCCTGCAAGTGGCTTTGGAATTTGCATAAAACTAAAACGCGCCATGACTAAAACAGAACTACAGGCGAAGATCGCCAAAATGGAAAAGGGATTGGAAAACCCCAATATTCAAGGAGCCGCTCGCGAAGCTTTGCAGCAATCCCTAAAGACCGCCAAAGCGCAGCTGGCCGGGATGTCGGAGCCGGAGCCATTGGTAGAAAAGCCAGTGAAAGAGCGTCCCGCAAAGAAGAAAGCAACCGCTACTAAAAAGTCGACACCAACCAAGACGGCGACCACCACTAAAACGAGCCCTCCAGCGAATAACACGCCGGAATACTCCTGGCAAAAAAAGACGGATCTAGCCGCGCTGCAAGCCGTCAACATGAGCTGCCAGCATTATCACCTCAAAATCGACCAGGCCACCAAGGTGAGTCTGAAACGAACTGGGAAAACCGCCATGGTCGTCACGGCCCAGCCTGGAGATCACATCATCTTCGATCACGAAGGTTATGCCGTCTACATCATGGAAGCGGGCAGCTTTGCGAAGAAGTGTACTACCGCTGCGGTAGAGCAACCAGCTGCCCAAAAAACAACGGAGGCCAAGCCTACGACCAAAAAGAAAGCAGCCAGTAAGCCGAAGGCTACGACCAAGAAAAAGACCACCCCCAAAGCCCCCAGCGACTACACCAAAGCCATCCAAAGCTTTGACAAAGAAGTAGACCACATCCGTACCACCTACAAAAAACCCGAGGCCGACCAGGAGCAGGTTAAGGAAGACCTTAAAGCCCTGGCCGCGAAGTCCGACCAGAAAAACTACACCGCTTACGTAGAGCGCAAAATCAAGTCCCTGGACAAAGACGGTGTGCGCATCACCAAGGAGGAGATTGTCCGGATTGGGATCGCGCTACGGCCATTGGTGCAATCGGTACGGGGAACTTTGCAAGATGCCCAAAACACCAACCGCAAGGTATTGGAGCCGACGCTGGATAATTTGGTACGGTGGGCGAAGTCGCCTGGAGGGTATGATCTGGCGGGGGTGGATGCTGATCCTGAGAAAAAGGCTACAGTGAAAGCTAAACTTAACACCAAAGAAAAGAAAGGTTTTTTGGAGTGGTTGTTTGCAGAATAGGACTTCGCAACGCCCTGTAATCGGGCGTTGCGAAGAACTCCGTTCAGCAAAGAATCACTACATTTTCTGAAATGGCAAACGATCTAATAGAGTACCATCCGTTGCGAGCAAGACCAGTAGATAACTTCCTGAAGGTAGACCACTAAGATCAAGTTGTTGTTCTATGGCACCATCTAGTTCGATTTGTTGATGCAGGCGGCCATCTGTCCCCCAGATATGGGCTTGAAGGTTCTGCGTATATAGATCAGGGCTGATAGCGAGGGTGGCTCGGTCGCTGATGATATTCGGCAGGAGTTGGCTAGGGGTAGTAACAGTCACTTCCTCGGTGGAAGTAAGAATGGTAAAACTGACATCATCGATCACGTAGGCATCAAAATCATCCCTGGGAAAAAAATTGATCCCGCCAAGTTGATTAGTGCCCGAAGTTTCATTGGCCTGCCAACTGAAAGGCCAGCTATAAACGGGAACATCATTGATCAATAAAGTAGCCTCATCGTTATCCAGATCAATGATGTGCCCCATTTTTGTCCACCCTCCCCGCATAATTGTGAAATACTCACGGGCTCCACCCAAAAGTACACTACAGTCTGTCATGCCATTGATCACGCCACCACTATGGCACTCGACCTCGAAGGCCCACTCTTCGCCGGGCGTTTCAAAATGCTGGAAGTTGTAGTACATACCATCAGCATCCTCAAAGTACATCTGGAAGCTCAGCTCGTAGCGCCCGCTCGTAAGATCCCCGAGTTTCAGAATGCAATCTACTGGCCCGCCATTGGGATAGAACATATTCCCTTTTATTTCCAGGCTATGAGTGCCAGAAAACGCAGGATCGTCCGTGACAAAGGGATCTTCCTGTCCTCCTTCGTTACCGCTCCAAGTCGTCCAACGCGCTGATTGCGGACCAATGCGATTGTAAGCGTAGGATTCAAAGTCATCAAAAAATAATGCTTGAGCATTGGCTTCCAGGAAACAAAACCCAAGTAAGGCAAAGCATAAGCGCGCGATGTTTTTCATGTTAAATAGTTGGTTTATGGTCAATTGAATTGTTGTTGGGGTTTTCAGAGCTATACCGACAAAATAGGTTCAGGTCAGCTTCGCAATGTCGGCAAAGCTGCCACTGCGCCCACTCATTAGCGCCTATGTTGTCTTGGTAGACAACATAGGCGCTAATGAGTGGGCTACCCATTTACGTAAGTTTGGCATAGAACACTTACAATCGTGTTCTGCTTATCAAACTCAAAAAGCCATTTTATTGATGGACCTTGAGAATTTCCTCCCAAAGGATTTAGTTCTCTGCTTGATAACTCTAAAGTCAAAAAATCACCATTAATTACTGAAAAAGTCATATTAAAAGCAGGGTGCTTTTCACAGTGAGACAGTTGCTTTATTACATAAGGCATTGGAGCTATTTTTGCAACTCTTATACTTTTTCTTTGATCTTCATCATTAACCTCATGAAAACCACTTATTGTTAATGGTTGTGCTAATGTATCGATACAAAAAGCCTCTCGATTAACCTCAAAAGAGAATCCTTCAAAGAGCAGTCTGATCCGGTCTATTTCATCTTCCTTCGTAAGTACATATTCGTAGGCTTTTCCATACTTTTCTATTTCTCCAAATGTATTTGGAGAAATAGAAAAATATGGAAATACTGTAATCAATAACCATTTAGAAATGCATAATATAATCATTGTCGATCTTTTATTAACTCTGCTCTAAGAATAGTAAAAGGCTTATGTTTCACATAACCCCTTTCTGGAGTTCGATGTTGATTTAATTTCCTTCTTGCATGATGACTGAATATTTGGTATTGGAAACCAGGGTCAGTCAATGAAATCCCCGAACGATAATCAACTCTCCTTCCGAAATCACTGCCTGTAGACTTAGACATCTCCTTTCTAATTTTATTAACATTATCTACATTAGCTGCGGCAAAGTCTTCTTTTTTTGCGTTCACATCCAACATCGCTCCCATAGTTTCAGTATGACCAAGTTCGTGAAGGAAATTCATTCCGTATCCGTATGTTAGCGGGTTTAAGTCCTGAGATGTACCATCAACAAAGCTTTTAATTTGATCAAAATTAATATTAATAGTATTTCGTCGACTTTTTGTACTGCCATTCATGAATACTCGTGACTCGTCCAGCGGGTCATTCATCACACTTATAACATCAGTACTGGAAATTGCGTCAATTAGCATTTTTCTAGCCGTTGCACTTCCATGAAGCATTCCGTCGGGAATAGAATACATTAACTTCCCATTTGCTCCTATAGATAATTTAAGCCCAGTCAGTTGTTCTAATTCATTTGTGACCTTTGACCAATCGATCTCATCTCCTTCTGTATTTTTCTTTGCAAGTACAACTTCCCTACCGTCAGGATCAATAAAAATTATTGGATTATCAAGCACATAAGCATAAGTACTCCACGCAGGATAAATATTTGCTAGCGGATCCACACTCAAAAACCGCCCCAAATCACTATCATAGAACCTGGCTCCTCGATAATCGTAGCCTGATTCTATGTCACGCTCGTGGTAAGTTGTCAAATAACGTTCCTGGTCGCAGGCGACCCATTCGCGGAGTATTTTCCCGAAGGGGTAATAATCCGCTACGTATTCCGCTACGTATTCGACCTCTCCCTTGCAATCCAGCACGGTATGGAAAACGATGCGGGTGTTGCCGAGGTGATCATAAAGATAGTAACTTATTTGTAAATCTTGTTCTCCGCCAGTGGTGAACAATTCCGTTTCATTGCCGGGGTCATTTGGGGTGTCGTCTCCTGGTGGTGGGCCCAGATCGGGGAGAGGGTCTACCCTCGCAAGACGTTGTTCTTTGCGGTATGCCAGTATTTGGTTGATACTGCTGATCGCCGCACTACCGTCTGTAAAGGTCACGCGGAATTCGTCGAGTGGGGTTTCTACAATAATCCTTTGCCTCACTTCATAGCTTAGATTACTGACGAGGCCCAGCTCTTCCTGGAAGAGGTATCGTCGTTCATCACCACAGAAGAACAGTTGGTAGAGGACGGTCGGGTAGGTATAGCTGGCCGCCGTAGCGGAGGCTAAGGCTACATCTACCTGTGCTAATGCTTGCCGGGTAGGCTCGATGTCTTCTGGTTCACAAGTGAGGTCGGTTGGTGTGGGGCAACCTTCGCAGATGCCGTCTACGCAATGATAGACTTCGGGTGGATCACATTCCAGTTCCCAGCCGTAATCGACACAAGAAACAGTTCCTACCAGCAAGGGGCCATTTGTACAGCACCAAGAGCCGCTGCCGCTTTGGCTAAGGCCACTGCCTCCACAACAAAGAATTTGTTCTTCCAGGGAATACCATTCATCTATATCATTAGCATCAAGCGGTAGTTCATCAGGCAATAGGCTACTAAGGTCAATATATTGACTCTCGTCACACACATTCATGTCAACTCCTATATTGCATCCTGATAGTACCTTATGTACACTAGCATCAATTTTCAACCCAGGTGCCCCTTTAATATAACCTGTTGCTTCCGGCAATAGGTGGTCGATATTAATGTAAGGGTCGCTGAGATAATGCTGTATAGCCACTTTGATCGAGAGTATTTTTCCTACTGGATCAAATTCAACAAAGAATGGACTACCCTGCGTGGTTCCTCCATGTGAATCCGCCCAATTACCCTGAGCATGATCTAAAGTACTATTAAGAACATTCATGTATTGTGTACAACAAGGTTCTGTGTTTTCGTCTAGAGAGAGGAAGAAGTCATTAGCATCAGGAACGTCTGGACAGGCAGAAATGAAATCATCACAATTAATAATACCATTATCCGCGGTGTAAGCAAGGTTTGGATAGGTTGAAAGTACCGTAGCAGGGTTCAAATCAACTACAAGTCTTCCATCTGGGTTTCGTGTTGAAAACCCTAATCGGTCGATGTAAAAGAGATCATCACTTCCCATGTTAGCTAAGTCGAAGCGATACTCCATAAACACACAACTCTTAATACTCTCATTCGTGACTACCACTCCTTGAACACCTTGCGTTGAATTATCATCGCAATAACGCTCCCAGTCAAAAGTTGCGTTAATATTTATACTCGTTGGGTCGTTCAAAACCGCATCAAAAGACAGATCCGTGAGGTAGATATCATACTCACAGTTTGTATCACCATCTTTTCGCACTGCTTCACAATTAAAACCAAGAATTCGGAAATCCGTATGCGCATCGTTGAAGCGTTGGCTTAGTATATATGCAAAATTCTTTTGTTCTTCAATGCCACCATCATATACCCACAGCTGGAATTCTGGTGTAAACGCGGCATTTACTGGCACCGTTTCCAATACAGCAATGGTATGCGGCATCAAGGCTATCTCCTCTTCAAGTAGATACACTTCTCGGCCATTACAAAGGGCAACACGCTTGAGTTCTAAGGGATAGCTTAGTTGATTAGCAAAAACATTGGTATTCTTAATTTGATCTAAAATCACCAATTGATCAGCAATTTCCGCTGGCCCGCATTCTCCGGCCTCTGGCGTTCTACAACGCTGCTGACGATAACGACAAGGCACAAAACTCCCTATAGTATAAAGCTGATTCGCCCCCCTCATGTTGATAAAATCAGATAAGGTACCTGGATCAGTTTGTCCCTGAATATTCACCAGATCGATGATGTCCGTAGGGCTATTTACTTCAATTTCCTGCTGCATCACTCTTCCTGAAGGAAGCATGGATAGTTCCTCCCTGACAAAGTACATTTCCCTGCCTTCACAGAAGCGGAAGCGGTAAATGGTATTGGGGTAAGTCAGCGTAGCCGGATCAAAACTGCCAAAACCTGCTTCGAGTTGATCTAATATTACCGTTTGCTGTTCGGTTTCTGCGGGTGAACAGATTGGCCCCTCGCATTCGGCTACTTGTCCACAACTTTCATAACCAAGAAGGCTCAATAGTTGATCATTGGCACGGGCTTCCAGCAGCTGGGTAATCGTAAGGTTCGTATTTTCGTTTGCCGTGGTTTTGGCATTTACAAGCGTCCCTATGGATGGGATAAATAGGTGTTGCAACAATGTGTAGTTACTACTGGCAATCAGCGGAATCTCACTGGCCAGGACATAGTACTCCTGTCCATCGCAAAAGCGCAAGCGGAACATCTCCAACGGGAAGGTACTCCCGGTAGGCAATGAGGTCGTATTAGCAATAGCGTCATACAAGAAGCTCAGATTAGGTCCGCCATTTAAGGCATCTGCCAGAGAGCAATCAGGTAAACTTGGATCACAAGGCAAATCTTCATAGCATGGAGCATACCCCTCCAAACGAATCTCAGCGTTCGTTTCAGCCAGATAGGAACTGACCAGTTGAGTTCCAGTAATGGTGTATGCTTCTCCGCCATTCACACTCACTATAAATTCTTCCTGCAGTGCTCCGATTTCAAAAGTTTGTAAAATCATGCCAAAGCCGGGGAAACTTGCCAGTTGTTGTTCCAGGAGATAGACTTCGACGCCATTGCACATCCGCATCCGGTGAAGTTTATCTGGAAATACCAAATTGGAAATATTACCAGCCAGCGCATCGTGAAGGTTATTCAGATGCAAAAGTTGATTGTTGGATGTCTCCTCGGAGCAGGTATAGACTTCACCTGGACAGAAAACAGCACAAGCCTGGTAATTATTCACATTGAGGGTCTCCGCGTTCTCCCGGACAAAGAAAAACTGCTCCAATAGCATTGCTTCCACAGGGTTGTCATTCAGTGCCACTCCGAGAACGGCGTTGGGCTCTGTAAGTACAATTTGCTGTAGGATATTGTAAGGCCCATCCACCAGTTTCAATTCTTCAAAAAGCAAGTACCGGTCTTTTCCATCACAAAACTGTACCCTTACCAGTAAATTGGGGTAAACAATGGCATTTGGATCATAGACATAAGGTATGGCTGCTAATTGAGCGGATTGCTGTTGCTGTGTTTCAGGAGAGCATTCCGGTTTTTTAGGACGGCAGAGGCTTTCTCCACATTTGTCTGCTGCAATTTTGGCAACCCTTTCATTTCCATGGATGTACCAGGAAAGCCCCTGATCAGAATTAAAGATGGCCAATTCTTTGCCCGCTGCATCCCGAAGATAATATTCTTTATCCTGGCCACTTTTGGCAATTCGCATATCATTTACATCATAAAGGTAGGCACTAGACCCTACCCCTGTAGGATAAACCCCACGCACATAGTCAATACCAGCCATACCTCGCTTTTCGTCGGAGGTCATACATCCTATACCGTTGTAACCATAAGCGTACTCTTGTTCAATTCCGTCAAGCCCGGTGTATCTAAGACGCCCCAGCTTATTGGTTCCATTGACCAAATCATAAATAAGGTTTTCAAACCCGATCTTCTTAAGATCGTGATCAAGTATACCACGACTCATTTTGGTGAGGTTACCAACGCGATCGTACTGATAGGTCACATCTCCAAAGTCATCAAAATCACCAGTATACAGATGAGCATCAATCAAGTCAAAGCCAACAGAGGCATCAGCACTCGTTAGCCTGTTCATGCCGTCATACTGGTATTGGTATGCAGTATTACCGGAAAATATCAGAGGTACGCCCTCAAAACGATCCAGCTCGTATTCAAATGTTACCGCATCGATATTGCCATTGTAGTTATCACCATCGTACACTAAATTTTCCACGAATAGATCACTGACAACTGACTTCATACGTTGTCGCGTATCGTAGTCATAAACCACCACATCTACATTCTCCTCCGTACACCCTACTCCAAACTCATAATCATGTAATGCTTTTTTGGAGACACTAAGATAAGAGGGGTGATAAGTATAGCTGGCAATAGCTGCATTGAACACCCCAAGAGAAGGATAATCAATGCCTACATTCCTGATTCTATTCCGTCCATCATATTTATACAAATAATTAAAATCTATATTCCCGTCACAATTAAGATTGACCTGTTGTTCATAATAACTTCCTTGCAAGTTGTACTTGGGATAGGATAGTTGATATTTCAAATCACTGCTAAAACCAAGGTAACGAACCACTTCCCAACCTAGAAATCCGTCTTCATTGTAAGTTAGTAGCCGCGACTCTATGGGATCCTCTCCATCGTAACTGATCGTTTGGGCGACTTTGCCATTTAGGCCTCCCATCTCGCCAATATAGCTTTCGAGACCTTCATTCAGGACTGGATCATTTGCTGCTTCATTATAATACCACTCTTTTTCTGGATCACTGGTGGCTAATAAATTAATATAATCAGCCATTACTACCAAATCATGGTTTTCCGTTGACATCGTAGCGGTAGGTTCGACCCAAGGTAGCCCTTGGCCTGATTCGTCTTCAATGCCTCCCGCATTTACTTGTTGGGTCATTCGACCAAATTCATCATATCCCCACATTTGGCCATGCTCAGAGGTCTCTAATGCAATCATTTGGCCAGAAGGATTATAATAATAACGAGTTTCACCTTCATCTACCGTTTTCTTAAGCCGCAATAATCCAAGATAATTATAAAAATATTCAGTCTCTTGCTGTTCAGCATTAATCGTACGGCTCACATTACCAAACTCATCATACGTGTAAATTACGCCGCCAATCCCTCCACCCAGGGTAGCTATTTTCTGGCCGACTCCATTGGTGTATTCAATTACAACCTTACCGTCTTCGTCGGTAATTTTTGTTCTCAATAAATTTCCTCCTCCAGTGGGTGGAGTCCCGAAGTCATCTGCACTTCCTCCATTCTCGATGTGATCTAAAATAATATCCTCACCAGTAGCAATACAATATTCATAGATAACATTTGGATCTGATGTTAGACATAAATCATTTTTAGCCGCTACCAATGGTCGATTGCGTGGTGCCACATCTAATTTATAATTCATACCGTCACATAGATCAGTTAGGCCTGTGTCAGCATCAAAGAAATCCGGCAAGCTACCCGTAGGAGGGCCTGCTAAAAAGACCCTTCCGTAAATGTCAAAATAGTTATCTGTAACAAGCGGATTGCTTCCTCCCCCATCAGAGGTAGTATAAACATTACGTCCTAAAGGATCTATATACTGTGTATTGGTGGTACCCTCCTCGCTTTCTGTAAAATCCGTAACAGCCACAAAATTCTTTAACGCTCTTTGAGTAAAAGTATAGTTATGGTTATTAGGCCAATTGTTATAGTCGATACTTTGGATAAGGTCGCCATTTCTTTTTTTACGAATTAAACGGTTAAAACCATCATAGTCAAAATCCAGTCTTATCCCATTAGGGTCTGTTATTTGTCTCACTTGTCGGCTAGGGTGATACTCGTAAGCAGTGGTGAGGGGAAACCGCTCTGGTGGCAGTTCTGCTCCTACCGTAATAGATTTTGGCAGCCCAGGGTAGGAACTGATATTTTGCGACTGTCTGTAAATCTGACCAGCAAAACAGTAGTCATATTCTACGGTAGTAATGGTTCCATAATTTACTCTCGTCTTCAGCCCTTTTTCGTCTTCTTCCATCACTACCTGGCCTAAATTATTACGCGAGAGAATAGTGTGGGTTTTTAATACCGGGCAAGCAAAATCGACAATTGAGAAATCATCTGGATCAGGAAAAGTTGCCAGGGTTGAACTAGAGGACGCAGCTGCCGTCTGTATATAGGTTTCTTTTAAATAGATATTTCCCTGTATAAAATTGACGAGATAAGCCTCTACGTCACCAGGATCGACTCCTCCTCCGTCATCAAATCCATCGCTAGCCGAGTTTTGTGTAATACCAGAAGAAGTTGGTGTCTCATCAATTACTGTACAAGGGCAATAAAGGTTAGATCCTGGCAACTGGCAAAAATCCTGATTATTAGGAGGCGAAGTGGTACAAGTTAAATATGGGTTACCGCCTATAGTACCGTCATTTTCACAGCTTCCATCACCGAAAAGACCATCCAAGGTATAAATTTTAGAAGAAATTGCGGTAGGTTCCCAATCATCTTCATATACGTAAAAGGTAGAATGGATATTGCTACCTCCCCCAGAACCTGTACGAGTTACTCGTTTCTCGTAAACAAGATCGCGGCGTTTTTTTACATCAAATATCTGGCGTAACATTCCTCGCTTAGGTTTCTTGGTGTCAGCATCCTGATATTGTGGATGATTAATCAAATCATAGATATAGAAATACTCTTCTGTATGCCCCCAGCTAGGTACAGAAGGTGAAGTTTGTTCTACTTTATACAATTGCCAAGAAGGTTCCCACTCCAACTGATTATCCTGGTTAGCCGTAATACCCATTTTGTCAAATCCCTCAGTAGTAACTTGCCCGCGGTAATCGGCATCATAGTATTCATAATTGGTAATATTCGTAAAACCACCATCGGCAAGGTCACAAGACCTGTCAAAAGAGGTGCTTGTCTCTGTTGTCTTTTTTATAAAGTAGCTGTAAAGGGAAGAGGGGTCTATTCCAATAACATACTCAAAGAATTTCCTCTGCCCCAAATAGAAATAAGGTGTTTCAAATTCTCCTCCATCGTTACCACTAATATTAGGAGGTAAAGCAGTATCATCATAGAAAATAGCATTAGAACAGTTAGGTCTAAGACTCAGGTATTCATTGTAACAAATAAACAGCTCATTACATGCTGAATATTCATCAGAATCAGGGTCATAAAAAGCGATATTTTCAAGACATTCATTCAACATTGGTCCTAAAGGATCATTCGCCGGACGTTCAAATAGAAGCGTATAGCAGGTACTTGATAGATCCTGAAGATAGTCATCATAACCTGGTTCACATTGAGGGCTTGGATCTCCAGCTATGCTTTTAAATAGATTAATAATCTGCTCATAATACTGAGTATACCCATTCGATCCATCCGGTTGATTTTGCTGGTAGATGCTTGATGGTAAATCAGGCCGGTTCGAGATTTCCGCATAATCGTAGTAAGCATATATGTGGTTAAGAGGATCTTCGTAAAACCGGGGAGCTATCCTCAGTTGAACAGGTTCAAAAGCCACACACGAATCATAGTCGATAATGGTTTCACTCAATAAATTTCCATCATTATCGTACGATCTTGTTTCTTTAAGTTTACCCCATAGTAGCCAATTTGTAGAATGGACATAATCTGTTTTTAGCGTTGCTGAATTAGGACCGCTGACGGAAGCTCTGCCAAACCCTAATTGGCGGTTCCTGTTTGGATTTGACTGACGTAAATTGGGGATTAGCGGCACCCGGTCATTCACGGCAGCAGCATCACTGAAACTGTACTTCCACGTTGCTATTTCTCCTCCTTTTTGGTGAACCATTTTATCTTTTACGATCATATTGACCTGAAAGGCATACCCGGGAGCCTTATAAGTGCCTCCGCTTAAAGGCACAGGTGTATTATAAAAAGTCGGAGGAACATAGGCAAGACCCTGTGTTCCCAGGTATTTTGGAATAGCGTACGAACTACCAGAATCGTTATCTACGCTTTGATAGTGTACTTCGGTAATTTGTCCTAAAGGGTTAACTATCTGACTAAGTACCTTAAAATAATTACTTTGTTTCAGGTCACCTTGTGTAAAGAAATAGTTACTAAAAACATCATTCAGTTTTACCAGATGGCTCATGTTTTCATACTCAAAATGAGTAGTAGGATAGGTCGTCTCGTCTTCGCCACCAATAAGCAAAGTAGGGGAAACTATGATCTTATCTAAACGCACTATATTCCGGAAGTAGCCTGTACTCTCATTAACAGGCAAACCATTTTGAATTATTGTATTGGTGATCGCAACAGTGTCAATATTATATCGCAAATTAAGACTGGCAACTGTTTCCCAGCCAGCGGATTGATTGTCAGGGTCAAAGCTGGTAATTTCAGTACCGATAAAATTTTGCTTGGTAACTCCTGTAAGCATGAGTGGCACCTTACTGTATCGCCATACTTCTATGCTTGATAGGGAATAATCTTCATCAGCCAAGGTTGGCTGTGAGGGATAATTATAATGAGGAAAGGTAGTATTCCACCAAAAATGAGGAGCAGACTGTTCGGGACACATTTTCAAACGCAGACGATCACTGATTTCATAAAAATCCAGCATATTATGCCAGGGTAGCCCAATTCCGAAATTGTTACTAATCCTATCCGTAGGAAAAAGACCTATCTGAGGTTCAATCACAGATATGCCTGAATCCTCTCCATTGTGTTGGCCAGGAAGTCCATATAATGCAATAGACAAATCATCATCACTTAGCCCTATACCCCAATTAAAATAAGACTTAGTAGGAAAAGGAGCCTCTAGTCCACTCACCCAAACGTCAAGGGGGGTAGCTGCATAATTATTGTCAGAATTTGCAGGACCAATTTGGATACTAAAGCCTGCATAATCTATGGGGTTATTAGGTAGTACAAAAAATTCAGAAATTTGAGCATTAACCCCATCGGAAACATGCCACTTGACAGCCTTGTCAAACGTAGAATGAATAGCATGACCTCTCGTATCTGCGTATTTACAAGCAGGTAGCCATATACCTTGATTACCAGTTGGCATATCATGTAGGATAGAGAAATCGCCACTTGAAATATTCAGATCAAACAATGCTGCTTGATTTCCTCCTGAGATGCTAGCTTTTACTTCATATATTTCACCGGGAGGCATTTCCAGGTTATTTACTAAATTACCACTTCCTCTTCCTGAGTTAAAAGGGCTTAGACGAGGTGATTCCAGAAAAGAATGATCAATCAAACCATTTTGAGCGTTTTCAACATAATAAGCACCTTGTGGAGCAGAAGCACTCTGTCCACAATTATCCGTTTGACCACCAACCCACAAATAAGGGTTCTGACCAGAAATATTATAATTAGCATTAACACTTTTGATATGCCTATATCTATACCAATCAGTAAAATCACTTCCTTGATTGTTATAAACCATTTTTTTCGAGTACAGGTCATCTACTCTGGTTACAGCAGGGTCATTGGGATCTAATAATCCATTACTTCCTATCAAGTCTATAACGGAATAGTCTAGTAGTAAACGCTCGTAGGAAGATTGTATATAAGATAGATGTACATCACGATACACTTTTGGTAATTCATGAGGATTAATATCTACATCATCAATAAAATCTCGAGCGTCTCTATGGATATCTTGCTTATAGCGTTTGAAAAAGTCAATCTCTTCTCCGTAGAGATTGTAAGAAAAATTGATTGAGCCAATTAAATCGGGGTGCCAAATCCTGGTACAATACCAACTCAAATATTCTGTTTTGGGCATGACGAGACTACTAGTTCCGGCATAGCCCGCATTGTAATCTGGTGAACAGTTAGCGTCTTGAGGATGAACACGTTGATTTGAAGCCTCACGATGAGCTTTAACCAGTGGAGAAAACTCATACCTGGTCCCATCATCCAGAATAACTTGCCAGTTTTTCCCGTCAAAAATTGCCTCAATGTATTTTTCAAATTTATTTAGAACGAAAATGTGTCCTTGATTAGTCGTTCTCTTCAATACCATTCGTCCACCTCCTACTCCAGGTATATTCATCATGGGTTCAAACCAATAAAGATCGCCTTCTTTTTGGGCCTCATCGGAAAAATAAACAGGGCGACGACCACCTCCCATATTCCTTCTTGCCTGAGCACTATATTTATTATAATCTTCTGTACTCACACTGATAGTTGGAACATTTAAGCTCCACCCTTCCCCATAAGGTACACCAGATAAGGCGGGTACGTTATCCCCAGTAGCAAAAGTAGAATTATAAGACATCGACAAAGAAAAGCTCATTCCTGACAAGGTTGAAACTGATCCCAAATCATAAGATGCATTGAATGTACCAGTGAACATATTTACATCACCAGACACTCCGCCGGAGATAATCGAACCGGCCTGTGCTTCTTTGGGTGACATTTGGCCTGTCGAAGTCCCTCCAATCATTTGAGCAGAAAGGTGAAAAGGAAAGAAAGTAGCCGAAGTTAAAACTACAAGAATCAGAAAGAGCATTTTTTTCGACATCACACATAGGAATTTACCCACGGTACTGAGCACCATGAAATTTAAATAATAGTAATAGCATTTAGCTACAAGTCATAACGACTTGTACAATTTTCAAAACTATAACTCCTCTTTTTATTACGGGAAACTAAAAACAGAGCGAGGAGCGCATTTGTATCTTAAATCATTACTTGCTTTGGGAACAAGTTACAGTTGTAATATCTGACAACAATTTTATATATATTATTTCAATTATACAAACCTTTCTGGCAGTTTTTTAAAATTTATTTCAACTTTCCTATTCTTTTTGGGATGTTTCTATTCGTAACTCGAATTCGCCTTCGTCGTTCCTGGTATTCCGAAAGGGTTGAAGCTTTACCCTTGCTGACCAGGATCTTTCTTCCAAAAGAGCAATCCATTCATTGATGCTTTGGGTATTCGATGTTTGGGCCCGTACCAGGATAAAGGAGGCATAGGTAAGCCTTGTTTCCCGCTCACCTGCCTTCGGCTTTTCCACCGGAAAACACTGTAGCTGCAAGAGTTTTATCGCTGGAGGGATGGTCTGTGCTATTTCATCGGCAAGGAGCGACAGTTGGGTGGGGCGCAGTGGCTGATCCCCTAATACCCTTTGGCGTTGGCTGAGTTGTGTCTTCAGGCTATCCATTTTGCTCAGGAGACTTTGGGAGTAATAGAGCTCTCCTTCTACCTGTGCCAGCGAGCGCGCTGTTTGGTTGTAGACAAAAAAGTTAAGCAAAACGGGGTACATATTATAAAGAAGAGATTATCCGCATTGGCATTACGCTACGGCCATTGGTGCAAAAGGTACGGTGATCCCTGCAAGATGCCCAAAATACCAATCGCAAGGTACTCGAACCGACGCTGGATAATTTGGTGAGGTGGGCAAAGTCGCCTGGGGGGTATGATCTGGCGGGGGTGGATGCTGATCCGGAGAAAAAGGCTACTGTGAAAGCTAAACTTAACACCAAAGAGAAGAAGAGGTTTTGGAGTGGATTTTTGCAGACTAAGCCTCCCACCGCCCTATGCTACCTCAACAAATGCACCTCCCCTACCCGCTGTTGCCACTTGCCATCTCGGTCGCGGTAGCGGAGGGTGTAAAGGTAGACACCGGAATTGACCTCCAAGCCTTGCCACCCTTCTTCCATATTGTTACTGGTGTAACGCAGGCCACCCCAGCGATCAAAGATCTGGAGGTCGTAATCGGTGATGGGGCAAGTGGTGTAGGAACAGAAAGTATCGTTAGTACCGTCACCATTCGGTGAAAAGGCATTGGGGAGGTAGACTTCGCAGGTGCAATCTTCGATGGTGACACTGATCTCATCAGTAGCAGTTTCGCAAATATTGGTGAGCATCAAGGTGTAAGTACCCGAATTTTGTACTTCGTAGGTGGCCGTGCTGGTTCCGTCTTGCCACAAGAATGTTGGGGGTGGACCGCTTACCAGTGGGTCTAAAACCAATGGCTGGCTTTCGCAAATGGTTATGTTTTGACCCAGCTCCAAGCTGGTAGCCTCGTAGTAGGTTACTTCAAGGCTGCTATTTTGGGTGCAATCATCGAGCGTGAGGGTGAGTCCGTAATTTCCGGGGGTGTTTATCCATAATGTATTTCCTGTTGTACCATCCGACCACAGGATTTCTGCTGCAGTATTTTCGGCAATCAGTAGCAGCGAATCGCCCAAACAAAGCGTCGTATCTACTCCTAAACTAAAGGGAGCTAAAGGGTTGTAATTAAGTACCAGCTCCTCTTCTTCCGTACATTCGCCCAGGGTGGCTGTAAGTCGATACGTTCCGGCGGTACCTACGTTAATGCTCTGCGTATTTGCGCCGTTTGACCAGAGGTAATATTCGGCAACGGATGGGCCGGTCAGGGTAAGGGTTTCGCCCTGGCAAAGGGTGAGGTCTGGACCAAGGTTGAAAGGTTGCAAAAGGCTGTTCACTACCTGTACCGTCTCACTACTGCTACATGCTCCTAGTGTTACCGTTACCGAATAATTACCGGAAGTTGCCACCTCGTAGGTAGGCGCACTACTCCCATCTTGCCAGCTGTAACTAGCGCCATTTTGGGTGGCGTCTAGCAACAAGGTACTTTCCGCGCAGATCGCTAGCGCTTCACCCAAATCTACCGGGTTCAGCGGATGCGGACTCACCAGGATGCTATCCGTGGCGGCACAATCCCCCACACTGGCCGTAACCCAGTAGAGGCCGGGAGCTGACAGGGTAAAATCAGCACCCGTAGATTGATCCTGCCAAACGTAATTAGCACCAGGTATGTCTGCCGCTAAGGTAAGACTGTTCCCTGGGCAAAGGGTGGTATCTGCCCCTAAGTCTAAAGCTCCAAAAGAGAGCTCCGTAATTTGCAGCGTATCAGTGATGGTGCAGTCGTCGCGACTGAGCGCTACCGTATAAACACCCCCTGAGGTAGCCAGAAAAGTAGGTGTTGTGGTGCCATCCTGCCAGAGGTAGCTCGTATTGGGCAGACTCGCATCTAACAAAAGGCTGTCACCGGTGCATAGCGTAGTGTCTGCACCCAAGGAAAAGGGTAAAAAAGTGGGAGTGACCTGTAGCGTATCCGCATGGGTACAACCGTCTAAATTTGCGAGAAGGGTAATTTCAGCGGGAGCATTTGTGACCAAAAAACTGCTCTCCGTACTTCCATCCTGCCATTCGTAGTCTACTCCTGGCAATTGTGGATTAGCGGAAACAACAATACTATCGCCTGCACACCACTCGACGTCTGGCCCTAAGTTGATCGTAGCTACTGGGTTTTCCACAATCAAAACACTATCACGTGCTCGGCATTCTCCTACCCGGATTTCAGCCCAGTACAAACCAGGATCTGTTACTGAAAAAGTAGTACTGCTACTACCATCTTGCCAAGTATAAAAGGCCCCGGAGGTGACAGCGCTTAAGACAATCGTTTCCCCTGAACAGATCGTAGTGTCTGCACCTAAATCTAAATTCAATTCATTGCGAATAATATTTACCTGGTCGTAATTGACACAACCGTCAGCACCAGTAATGGTTACTTGGTAGGTGCCGGGTTGAGTAGCAGTTATTGCAGGGCCCGTTTCACCCGTACTCCAGACATAGCTTCCCTCGGAGGTCAGTACATCGAGGACCACGTTGATTTCATCCTCTTGGCAAAAATAGAGGGGTGGTCCCAAATCGTCGGTTAGCATGCAGGATTTATTCAAATAAATAGCGTCAATCCCCATGCGCAGGCCGCCATTTAGCTCGTCGTTCATATACAGGATGCTATCGTCATCTTGGGGCATAAAGGCAAAAGTATGTGTTTCACTGGTCGCTTTAAATTCAAACGACCTGAAATCCCAGGGGAAATCAAGTGCATTATAGGCGGCCGCACTTCGGGAGGTGGGAGAAATAAATAACTGACTGTTATCACGATAAACAGCCCAGCGCCCGGAAGTATCCAGGGCATTGATTTGTTTGACGACCGCTTGGTAAAAACTAAGCTGATAGAAAGAATCCACCGTAAAACCACTCACTGTCTGCATAATCCCCTCGTGAAAACGAGCGAAAGGAATGTCGTTTTGCCGGGAAGAAAGTCCACTCATGAAAGTGTTGCCGCTGTAGGGATTACCCATCATCCCTACATCAGGCACGGGCCCTAGCGGGTCCGTCAGATCAGGCGTATCTGTTATCCCTAAAGCAGTAGCGGCACAAAAAGGTGCGCTCGCAGGTACAGCCTGCCAACCCGGAGGCAGTCCACTCGCCACGTCAAACTCTACCACCCCTTCCAAATCCGGGTTTTGAAACTGTTGGGCACCAAGTGATCCGAAATACAGGAGAATACAGCAGCAGAGAAAGAGACGCATAAGCAAAGCGGTTTAATCGAGAGAACGATAAAGATAAACAACCTAATGGATTTCAACTCACGATTTCAGGAAAAAGCCCGTCAGATAAACTGACAGGCCTGTCCGGCTGAAAGATGGGCTTTTAAATTGCAAAAATTTTAGATCATCCTCCGATCATGCAATACCAGCAAAGCTGGCACTGCACCCACTGGGCGCTATACGTCCATCCGCTAAGGCGCACGGCGTCTAGCTAGCCAGTGGGGTTACTCTGAATAATAAAGTGTGAATTCCCCGTTAGTTTCTCTGTAGTACGCTGCTATACTTAAAGATAAATCCAAAATTGGATTTTGGTTGTTATCTAGGCACACATACGAATAAAATGTGGCATTAGAACCTGTGTTCTCAATAAAATATTTTCTTTCTCCAGTGATAGGAGCTGTAAAACCATAGGAATCAAAAGTGCCATTCAATTTAACTAATATCCCATTATGCCAAAAGACACCTAGACCTAAATCATCAACCAATTCGCAATTAATATCATTTTCACAAAACTCCATTGCATAAGCCCTTGTAATACTAAGTTTGTATAAAACAAAGCTGTCTTTTACATGAGGATCAACTCGAATAAAAGGCATCATCTCTCCTTCTGTAACCTCACTAAACCGACTACTTATAGAGTCTATCTTTTCAGCTAATTGTAATCCTTTTATTATCCTAATTTGAGGTAAGGATACTAAAAAAGAATCCAAATCGCAAGATTTTGAATCTACACTATCTAAATACCTAGCTTGATTGTAAGAACAGCCCATTAGGGTTCCCAATAAGAAAATATATACTGAAAATTTCATAATTAGTAATCGTGATAAGCACCATTAAAATAAACTCTTACTCTTGCATCAGGGTTAATCGTTCGTACAGCTCTTGCAAAATTCTTATCGCCTTCAGAAGGTCGTAGCTGTGAGGTGTCGATAATTTTATCACTTCGGGGATGACTGTGATCGTGGTATAAGAGACCACTGGCATTCTCTTTAGCTAAAGAAGCTCCAAGACGCTCTTGATCTTCTTCAAAAGAAGTGGTGACCATAGACCTAATGAGTCCATTGTTTTCAGTGGTAAACAATGACCATTCTACATCTGTGTTCTCTGCTGCAAATTCAAATACATTCCTTGCTTCTTCCTCATTTTCTCCAAAGTTAATAACAGAACCTGTTAATTCATTTTCACCTCCTTTGTTCACAGTTAATTCTCTAGCTCCTTTAAGGTAATTTTTTCCTACTTGAATATGAGGATTTTTTATTGACCCATCCTTGTTAGTATTCAACCGATCGCCAGCTATCAAAATATCAACTTCATTTCCATCAGCATCATAATGTACTTGATCATCTACCTTAGATATTTCACCATCCTCAGCTATTTTATAGGTGGCGTCTACACTTCGCCCATCCGGATCAATTAACCTAATCGGATTCCCCAACACATAATTATACGGCGAGTACGGCGCATACTGATCGGCAAGCGGATCCACCTGCCCCCACCGCGCCACCGCCGGATCATAGTACCTAGCCCCATAATCATACAGCCCCGTAGCTTCATCCAACTCCTTACCATTGTACCGATACGCGTTATCCGGTGCTACCGTCGCAAACCAAGGCCCATTATGAGTAAGCCCAAATGGATAGTAGTGTCGCTCTTGGGTGATTTCATTTTTAGGGTCGTAAATATCTCCTACGGTGATCGCTCCGTCTCCATCAAGATCGCTGAAGGCTAGTCGGATATTGCCCAGGTGATCATTGTGGTAGTATTCTACGCGCTTACCGGCAGGGGCACCATTTTCGTCATACTGGTAGGCCAAACGACCACTGGAAGTAGCACTAATGGATGCTAGTTTGTTAGCAACCTCTCCCTCTCCGACAAACTCTACTCCGTTGATGTAGGCCCTGGATTCGGTGTAGGTTTCCCCTGTTGGTTCTTCGTATATGTCCAGTATATCAATGATACTGGTTTTCTTCCACTTTCTACCAGTAGCATCATAAACCGTCTTCAACTTATCCTGGGCTCCTTTTTTCATTAACTCGGGTAAGTTAAGGAAATTATATTCGATAGTCAAGAGTTTGTGTGGATCACGGGTCATGTTGCCATTGTCATCATACTCGTACTCCGAACTTGGGTTATTAGCAGCAGGAAATGGCCGAAATCCTCGCTTGCGAAGTCCAAGATCAGGTGCTTCGTCGATCACATTGATCAATTGCTGGCCATCCAATCCGCCATAAGTTAGCGTCAGGTCGTCAATCATCCCTTCCGGGCCACAAGCGTACCCTACTCCATTACGGAAAATTTCCAGGACGTTCCCAGCCCCGTCATAGCTAAATCCGGCGTCATAGCGGTTATTGAAATCCTGCACCAGTGTCTGGGTAACATAAGGCACCCCGCTTGGTGGACTTACCGTTTCTTGTAAATAGTATTCTTCCCAAAATCCGGCACTCGTCACTCGATCAATAGGATCGTAGCTATAATCATAGATCGAAGTAGCCCGGTCACCTACTTTCCATTTGATTTGTTCAATATTGCCGTTAGGCTGATGATCAAATTCCATGGCGAAGAAAGGTTCTTCTGAGGTTACCTCTATGAAAAGTTCATTACCATCAATCGGAAATATATTTAGTATCTGGAAGTTACCGACTACTTGATCCAATAGTGTTTCAAGCACATATGTGATTTCCCCATTACAAAGTTGAATCATTGCCACATTATACGGAGTTGGAATATTACCGCTATCAAATAGTGCCAGTGTTTGGGTACATATTGCTTCTAAAGAATTTTGTTGAGCCTGCTGGGATTGTTCATCACAACCAGAAGGAGTTGGTGGACAAGGTACCGTTGTACCGTCCGTGGCCACTCCTGGTGTTTGTCCTAGTGAAGACCCTTCGTTAATAATCGGATTTACTTCAGATAAGTAGATTTTGCTACCTCTATGATTGAAAAAGCCAGATAAATTTGTGACAAAAATTTCTCCATTCAAGTCTTTGATGCTAAATAATTGTTCAGCATTATTGATCTTTATTATTTTAAGAATACGATATTTCGTATTGCCAATGCTTGTAAGCTCATTTTCAAACAACCAAAATTTATGCTTGTCATCAGTCATAATTTCATATAGCTTGGATAAATCCGCTTCATTACTATATTGACTTTGCTTGATTGAATTTTCAAAATCTGTATAATCTCCATTGGTATTTCCCGAAGATGTATTTGCTGGCAGCGCTCCTCCTGGATTTACCCTTATTGGGCCACAAGTATAAAAAAGATATTCATCAATCGTAGCAGGTTTAGTTACTACTATTGAGTAGTCATTGATAACTTTTCCCTCTTTAATATCATAACAGTATAGATTATATTCCAAATTAACGTTTCCTAGCCTGAAATTAGATGAACCTAATATTTCAAACTGTAACCTTACAGCCCTAGTTGATCCGATAGGCGAACTAGGAGCATTTTCGTTCCCCCATATCACTTCAATGTTCACTTCATCATAGTTATAGCCATTCGTATCTAGCCAGTTTATTACATCTGACCTTAATCTATCAACTTCCTGATTGATATTCATCTCAGGAAGACAACCAACAGCCATATCATAAGGATTTATGATATTGTAGTCGTAGTTGAGGTTTAAGAGGTTGCCATAATGATCCTCTATCCCAACTATTTTGAATCCATAAGGAATGCATAATACTCCTCCTTCTCTATCACATGCAGACTTTGCAGTTTGTAAGAAATTTATCGTTTCTTCATTTTCAGAGAGAAAAATACCACTATTAATATAAAGTTCATTTGAATAATTATCATAGATTGTTGTGTAACAGGTTTCTTCTCCCCCTGTGGGACATGGATCAACTTCAGGAACGTTTACATTGGCTCCTGAGCATAATAATTCAAAGAATTCCGCAGGAGTAACTGTACGTTGACTAACATAAGTCTCTCTTTCGCCAAATGGTATCTGACAGAATTCAGGATCTTTACCGACTTGTAAATCTTCAGAAGTTAACACTTCAGTACTAAGGGTATTTATTTGCGTTAGCCAACCTCGCTCATTATACTCATAATCTTCTCGGGCAAGACCACCATCAAAAATTTTGTACAATAACTGGTCTTTATCGTTGTACTCCATCTCAGTAACAACACCGTGAGTTGCTTCGTAAATCATTCGACCAAAATTATCATAGGAAAAATCTTGGATATAACCAGCAGCGGTATGCTCTGTTTTAAGCGTCCAATCTGCATGATTAAGCGTAAAAGTTTGGCCGTCGCCTATCCCAACACCATCAATGGTTGCACCGTCACCCTGACCAACAATCCTTCCAAAATCATCAAGAGCGTAACTAGTCGTGGCTATACCCGAGGCTCCCAACAATGCAGCTTCCCGGTAACTTAACTTTCCAGTATAGATGGGGTTTCCATCCTGATTTATTCCTGCACCATCGTATTGATAAGACAGCACCTTTTGCCCAGCAGTTCCACATCCTCGATCAGCTCCATCAGGATCAACGACAACATGATACACGTCTGTTTCCCTACCGTAGATGTCATAGAGGGTGCTCATCCGGTTGCCATTTCCATCTATAGAGGTACATAATAAGTCATTGGCATCATCATAAGCATAAGTCGTTGGTAATGCCCCTGGGACTTTCTTACTGACTAGCCTGAAACGGTCATCGTAATCGTAGCTATATCCTCCTGCTGGAGAGTTAATGGACTCCACATTGCCCCTGCCATCATAAGTATAGCTGGTAACATTGCCCATGGCATCCTCGATTTTCCTTTGCCAGCCGAATAAATCCGTAGTGGTGATAGTAGGATAATCCCGCTCGTTGATACGGGTATTTACGTAATGATTATCCTCCGCATCATGAATAAATTTCACATCATTCCCATCAGGGTATATCTCTTTAAGCAAGCGACTAAGGGGGCTGCTTTCGTTAATAAAGGTGGTGAAAGAACCTGGTAAGTAAGTCTTTTTTGCAACACGACCTTCTCCATCGTAAATAACCTGATTTTTCGTTACCCCATTGACAATGGTACTTAACGGACGACCTAAACCATCAAATTGATTAATAACGGTCTGAGTGGGAGCATCACTATAATTAGTAGTTTGAACTACTTCATTCGGGCCTCCGTAGAGGTATTCGTAATCTTTAATGACATTTCCTTCTCTGGCCGTTGCGGTCAATAGGCGATTATAGGCATCGTACTTAAAGTCAACTTCTTGTTGGTCAATATCAACCTGGTTGATCAATAAGCGTTTTTCATTGTAATCAAAACTCCAGGTCCAGGCACCATAGGTGCGATTTGTCAATAGTGCATTACTCCACGTAAATGTTTCCTGCGGGAAAGTCATGTATTGATAGGTTCCTGGCCGACCAGCATTGTTATATCCTCCGATTGTTGCACGCAACAATTCACTTCCACCGCGTAGTTTTTCGTGAATCTGTAAAGTCCATCCTCTGGGGTTTAATACAGATCTGGTTCCTCCAATAATTTCGCCACCTGCTTTTTTAGTAATTACCTCAGGGATAGCTCTAATATCATAGTCACCATTACCGAAATATTCAATTTCCGTTCGGTGGATCGTACCATCACTATTGTTCCGTGAGACCGCAGTAGCCAAAGTGAGGTCAGGGCGATCATATTCATAATTGGTAACCTGGGTCACGGAACGACCGTTTCCGAAAAAATAATCTTCCCAGTCATCCGGAACTTCGCCATCAACAGCCGGATTAAAAGGGATAATATCCTCACTAACTGCGTCATAGAAATAGTCCGTCGTCGTTGTGGTTACTGGTCGAGTCCAGGTAGTACTTAGGCCATAAATATTATGATGGAAACGGGTACTGAAGTTGTGTTCTTCATCACAATCTGGCTGATTGCTATAATTTCCCGTCGTATGCCGCCATTCGTATTGATGGGCAGGATCACAAGGGTCACTGCTTGCTGCAATTTTACATAGCTTTATTTTATTGTCTTGATCATCATCAGATTCCACCCTAAACACATAAAAAGTTGGAGGATTGAAATCTTGAGAAGCCATCCCATACTCATAGATTTCTTTCCGATCTAAGCGTCCCAAGCTTAAGTTTGTAGGAGGATTGTCACGTACCTGTACCGTAGCACCAATTTTGCCGAAGACCTCTTTTTTCAGTAAGCGTCCATCAGTAGGATCCCATCCAGATCCATTGGGATCGACTTTGTAGTGATAGACATTCTTACCAATTCCTCCAATAACTTCTTCTACCCTGCTATATCCAATATGATTCCCCTGAATTGTGCCAAAGCTACTGGCATTGTAAGCAAATAAGGTAATGTTATTGCGAGTACCGTAGAAATTCCCACTATTTGGATCATCTGCCACACCGGGAGGGCGCTCCGTTGTATAGGAAGACTCTTTGGCATAAACGGGACCATTCATGAGGATGCCGCTTTCTTCACCACTTTCTGTAACATACCTGAAGCTTCGGCTCAGGGCAATACCCCCGAGGCCATCGTAATCAATCATTCTTTTCAATCGGAGACCCCCAACCTTGGTACCAAAATTATCAATCAAATCGTCCGTCAGGTTATTTGCCTGATGGGATTCGTATTCAAAGGCCGTGCTCCCTCCCGTAGGATAGGTGATAGATTTGAGTACTCCTTCCGTTCTACCAGTGGCCTTGCGATTAGCTCCACTGTACAATAAAAGTCCATAAAGGCTATAGGTAGGTACTAGTTTATGTACAGGCAGATTGTCGTTCCCTCCCTCATTATTAAAATAGCCCCAAAAGTCAATCGCATTAGAGATAAAGGAGGGCAGTGCACCTGAGTAGTACTCGAATGTATAAGGAGGCTTTGTTCCTTCAAATGGAGGATTTTCAGTAGGCCCTATTTCTTTTACCGATTCTAACGTTAATCTACCCGTAGGATTAGGCAGATCACCATCATCATCACCTGCATATTTAAAGTCATAACCAATAAAAGGCTCCCAGGCGGTTAGTTCCCAACGCCGTTCAATAATGATATTATCCAACTTAAATCCGCCAGAGGTGGGACTGACTGGATCAATTACTACTGTATCTCTACTAAATCTTATGCGTTCCGTTTTAAGACCATCAATTTTTAAGATGATACTGTCTAGAAATTGACGATTGAAAATTTTCGGATTACTCTCTTCTGGCGTTCCAGCACCAAAAGCTCCAGTAGGACAGGTCCATACCGAAGTTACTGGGTCCTGTGAACAATTTACCGAGTTGTCATTTTCTACGTTAATAGGCAATGAATACGGTTCGCTCGTGTTTTCCTTGGAATAATCATAACTTAGACTCTCTGCTCCCCCAGGAGTAGTCACTGAAATCAAATACCAACTAGAATTAAATTTGAAATGTTTTGGATTCGTCCAGGGTTGTAATTCCTGGGCTCCATCGCCGCCATCGTTTGTATCTGAGGTATATTCCGTTCTTTCTATAGCCGTAGATCCGAATGTATACTTTGTGCCATTTACAGTGGTTATCACAAAAGTGGTAAAATCATCACCGCTTGCCGTTGCTTCAATGATCAGATCAGAACGATCACGTTGGATGATGTTCTTGTTTTTATCAAAAATAAAACTTCCAGAACCTCCAGGAAAGTTGAAATAAAAAACATCCGGCTGGAGGTCGATATCACCAGCAGAGACGCGGTTGTAGAATTTACGCAGCCGAATCTGATCATTGCAATAAAGTATATTATCAGGATCAAGGACACCAGCAAATTCCGAAAATTCTTCGTCCCAGTCAAAGAAATTCCAGGTATCAGGCATGCCCTGAGCGGCACGGGTAATAACGCCTCCCGCCTGCAATGTCCAACCTAGCCCTACCCAGGAAGGGACCGTTGCTACTTTTACGGAGCTGGCATCATAACTCAGAGACAATGGTGCAGAAAGAAACTTCCCACCAATTCCTTGGAGAGGGATATTGATATTTGCTGCTCCTGAATAGTAGTTTACTCCAGTATTTCCGTAACTACCCAGTGAAGCTGCATCTGGAGAGGGCGGAATGACATTGTTTTGTCTTTTCCAGCCTTCTGCGTCAAAGGAGACATTATTGTCACCTCCTCCGTCATCTTGAGCTGAAAGGTGAAAAGGAAAGAAAGTAGCCGAAGTTAAAACTACAAGAATCAGAAAGAGCATTTTTTTCGACATCACACATAGGAATTTACCCACGGCACTGAGCACCATGAAATTTAAATAATAGTAATAGCATTTAGCTACAAGTCATAACGACTTGTACCATTTTCAAAACTAAAACTCCTCTTTTTATTACGGGAAACTAAAAACAGAGCGAGGAGCGCATTTGTATCTTAAATCATTACTTGCTTTGGGAACAAGTTACAGTTGTAATATCTGACAGCAATTTTATATATATTATTTCAATTATACAAACCTTTCTGTCAGTTTTTTAAAATTTATTTCAACTTTCCTTTTCTTTTCGGGGTATTTCTATTCGCAACTCGAATTCGCCTTCGTTTTTCGGGTTGTTCCGAAAAGGTTGAAGCTTTACTGTTGCTGACCAGGATTTTCCTTCCAAAAGATCAATCCATTCATTGATGCTTTGAGTATTCGATGTTTGGGCCCGTACCAGGATAAAGGAGGTATAGGTAAGCCTTGTTTCCCGCTCACCTGCCTTCGGCTTTTCCACCGGAAAACACTGTAGCTGCAAGAGTTTTATCGCTGGAGGGATGGTCTGTGCTATTTCATCGGCAAGGAGCGACAGTTGGGTGGGGCGCAGTGGCTGATCCTCTAATACCCTTTGGCGTTGGCTGAGTTGTGTCTTCAGGCTATCCATCTTGCTCAGGAGACTTTGGGAGTAATAGAGCTCTCCTTCTACCTGTGCCAGCGAGCGCGCTGTTTGGTTGTAGACAAAAAAGTTAAGCAAAAGCGCAAAAAAGAGGATGCCCAGCCCGCCCAGGCCCAATATCCGGGTATACTGATTGCGTTCAAAATCCTGACCTAAATCCGAGGGAAAGCCATAAGCGATGGGCTGGTGGCCAATCAATTGGTCAATGGCTGCCCCCAGGGGCAAAAGTAGTCGACTACTGATCATTTGCTCACCAATCATGATCCCCTCAGCGGTTTGTTCCTCCGACAGGGCCGCAAAATCGACCAGGCGATGGTCTTTAATCTGTAGTGTGTAGGGCGCAGTTGCCAAAGCCTGATGATCTGGCAAAAAAGACAACACTTGAGTGATGGCGGTTAAGCCCAGGTAAATATTTACCAGCGGTATCCCCTCTGCACTAAAAGTATCTTGAATCTCCTGCAAGGCATCTTTGCGAAGTACGCTTAACCAAGTAGGGGTTTGCGAAACCTGCCCCACAAAAGCCGTAGGATCAGCGCCAGGCAAGCGCTGGTGCAATAGCTCGGGCCAGTTGGTTCTATCCCCTACATTTACAACTCCTTCCAAAAGGCCTTTTCCGGTTACGACCAAGACAACAGGGAGGTAATCACCTACAGCAGCTTTCAGCTCAGCCAGGCTATCCAGGCCTAACAGTTCTTGCTCTATATACAATTGTCCTTTCTGCTGGGCACATACGACTGCCCGAAAGGCTTGCTCGCTCGCCCCCAGCTGCCACTGTACGCCTACTACCCGGCGGTAAAGCCAATTTCTAATTTGCTCTTTCATCAGCCGTTGATAATCGTGGGTTTCAGGAAAATCAGCAGCTTGTTTTTCTGCCGTGCTTTGCGTTGTTTGCCAAAGAGCCAACCGATGACCGGCACCCGGCTGATCCAGGGCAAGCCATTAATGGAGCTTGACTTCAGCTCGCGCTCCAATCCGCCTAAAACAATGGTTTCGCCGTTACGCACCCTTATCATGCTCTCGAAGCGGCGAGATACCTGCGGTGGTGGTGCATTGGGGCCCGTATCTGTTAAAAACTCCGATTGCTCGAAGATGATCTCCAGGGTTACTTGCTCATCACCGGAAACAATAGGATTGATCTCAATCAGCAGATTGGCTTCGATTTCCTTAAAAATCACCGACTGTACCGGAATAGGACGATCCGAACCGGGAAAATTTACTTGCTGCTCCTGGTAATAGCGTGTCTCGCCAATACTCAAATAAGCAGGGTGGCTGTTCATGGTAGAGAGCTTGGGCGTGGATTTAATGTCTACCAAACCATCGGCCTGCAAGGCCGATAAGCTCAAGTAAAAGTCTGGCGAAACCTGCCCCAGATTCACCAAGCCCTGTCCTTCCAATAAATCCAAAACCCGGTTGACCGCACCGGGACTAAAAGTAAAGTCCAGACCATTCTGTCCATCCTCGCCCGAGATGATGCGTCCGCCTCGCTCGCGCCCGCCACTCACCAAGCCAGCCTCGACACCGTATTCTTCCAGTTTATTGGATTGAACATCTACAATGGTCAGCTCAATGGTGATGACGGGAACTACCCGATCCAGTTTATGGAGAAAAAAGGAAATTTCTTCGATGTTATTTTCCGAGCCCGTAAGCACCAGGCTGTTCATTTCGTAGAGGGTATCAATCACTACGCCCTCCCGAAGGGTTTCCGGCACATAGGCTTCTACGCCGCGTGCTGAGCGATACTGGAACTGAAATATCCTGGTGCTGCGCAGCCCCTCTCCTATTCTCGGCCCGATCACGTAAGTTTTGCGCTGGTACTCGAAAGTGTAGTCTGTATTACGAAACAGATCGGTTAACAATTCTGCAAAATTTTTATCCTTCACCTGAAGGCTCACCAGTTCCTGATCCAGCGGAACGGTGGCAGGACTTACGCTCGTATTGCGGTTGCCCGTATTACGGTTGCCAGCTACCGCATTCCCCGCAGGCATCCCGGAGAGGATGTAATAATCGAGGTCGAGTTCTTTCGCTACGGCTTTAATCAACTCAGTCATCGGAATATTCTCGGCCTGGACATTGATGCGGTCATCCCCCGAGCGGCGCAATCGGAGGTTACTCGCGGTGGAGCTGGTCTCACTGGTATTATTGCGATCCCGGCGTTGATTATCATTGGTGGCCGTGTTCCCTGATGGATTGTTGGCTTCGCCAAATGGGTCAGAAGACGCCTCGTCTTCAAGTAGATAATAGCCATTGGCAAAGGTCACTTCCAGCTCATTGCTTTTAGCCAACTGGTCTAGGGCTGCTTCCAGCGGCAGGTTATTGATGTAAGTGGTAACACGGCGATTGCGAACCAAGGGCGCGGCCGTCACACTCTGCCCACTCACTTGGGAAACCTTTCGTAATACTTCACTGAGGGTATCTCCGCGCAGATTCATACGCAGCAGGCCACTGCGGGCGTCATAGCCTATCTCAGGCTCCCGAACATTGGGTTTATCGGGCGGCGGCACATAGGTGAGCAAATGAATAATATCGCCAGTGGGCTGCAAATCCAATTGGTAATTATCGCAGAGGTACAACAGTATATCATTGACCGGAATCTTGTTAAAAGTTACGGATACTTGTCGGTTCAAGCCCGGCTCCACCGTAATGCTGGTATTGGTACTTTCTGCCAAAAAGGCCACCAATTCCTGTAAAGACCCGGTAAGCGAAATCGTCACGGGTTTCCCCAATGCAGCCCCCTCTTCAATCAAAATATTGAGTCGTTTATCAATACGGGCCAGTCGTTCGGCCTCTTTTTGGGCGGCTATTTGTCCAACCAGACCGAATAGTAATAGGAATAAAATAAAAGCGCGTGTATTCTTCATTTGGTCTTTAAGTATTTGAGCTAAGAAAGTAGCGGAGCAATTTCCTGGAGAGAAGTATCTCCCCGTTTTAATAATGCAAAAGCGTTTTCAGCCAGAGAGATAATTCCTTTGTTTTTTAGTATATCTTGGGTATCCAGGTTTTTATCACGAATAAGTTGGCTCAATTCCCGATCAATGGGAATTACTTCATAGATGGCCTTACGGCCTTTGTATCCTGTATAAAAGCATTTTTCACAGCCCTTAGCTTGGTAGTGTGTAGTAGGGATTTCACTGGTCACAAATCTACGAGGCAACAAATCAGCGGTAAAAGAAGCAGCCTCTTTACAGTCCGCGCAAAGCAAACGCACCAGTCGCTGGGCGACAGCGGCATTCAGGGTATCGGCCAACAAATAAGCTGGTACGCCCATATCCAGTAGTCGACTGATAATACCCCAAGCATAATTGGTATGGATGGTAGACAAGACCAAGTGCCCCGTCAACGAGGCCCGGATGGCCATAGATGCGGTATCCAAATCCCGAATCTCCCCCACCATGATAGCGTCAGGATCTTGCCGCAAAAAGGTCCGCATGGCACTGGCAAAATCCAGCCCGATGGCTTCCTTGAGCTGCACTTGATTGATGCCCTCCAGGGTATATTCGATAGGGTCTTCTATGGTGATGATATTGCGGCGGGTTTCGTTGAGTATTCGTAGTGTGGCGTAGAGGGTAGTGGTTTTTCCAGAGCCTGTAGGTCCGCTAATGAGCACAATCCCGTTGGGGCGGCGAATACTCTCCAGGTAATATTCCAATTCCTGCTCCCAAAAACCAAGCGACGTGATCGAGAGTGCTTCGGCATTTTGCGCCAATAAGCGCATCACTATCTTTTCTCCGTGCAGTGTAGGAAGACTGGATACCCGGATATCAAGACGATCCGATCCCTGCCCCACAAAAATGCGGCCATCCTGGGGCAGTCTTTTTTCAGAAATGTCCAGATTGGCTTTGATCTTTATTTGATTGATTAAGCCTGGATAGGCTGTTTTTTCCAGTTTATATTTTTCAATCAAAACGCCATCAATTCGGATTCGAACTCTGGCAGCATGTTCAAAGGCTTCCAGGTGGATGTCGCTCCCGCCTAGTTGCTGAGCTTCTTGTATGAGCTGGTTGAGAAAATTGCGATCGCCACTATCAACCGTACGTACCTGGCCTTTATCAAGATTGACTTTTCGGTAGTATTTCCCAATACTGCGTTGTAATTCTTCGGTATCTAACGGCTCCAGCTCAATGTTTAGTCCCAAAAGAATTTCCAGTTCCTCCCGCAAGGAGGAGGACGCATTTTGCTTGCTAAACAGATAAAGTTTACCACCATCTACTCGATAGGGTATTACCTGGTAATGCCAAGCTTGCTCCGCAGAAAGTACCTGAAGGGCTTCTGCGCTTATGTTTTCCCATAGTTTCATCGAAGCGCTGTAGTTTTCTCGTGTCGTCGAGGGGTGTTTACGTTATTCTATTGTAAAATGTTTCTTAGAAAAAAATGAAATATTTAATTATCAATATAATTCCTTGGCTTAAAGCCAATCCACTAATTAAAGGTATCGTGAAGTGATCCTTTCGATGTGCTCCCGTTACAACAACAAGGAGCAATGATCCGATCAAGCCAAGCAAATAGCTGGCTAGAAACCAAAAAGAAGAGAGGTAGGAAGCGGTCATTAAAATAAAAACAACATCGCCCCAGCCGAGCATTCCTCCTAGCACATTACGCCAGGAATGCTTTCGTAAAACGAAATAGAGCATCAATAAAAAGAATTGTACGAATAGAAAGCTAAAATTGAACGCCAGATCAGCCCATTGCCAATTAAAATGGATACTGAACCAGCTTATCGCCAAAAAAAGGAATAAGCTCCAAAGAGGAACGGACCGGTGTTTCCAATCTTCCCTGGCCAGGTAAAGAAGTATTGAAATTTGCATAAAGAGCGCTAGCACAGCTAATCTTTTACGATCTCCCGCAAGGTACCGTTATGATCTATTTCCCACTCATTAAAAACACCATCCTGGTCAAAATCTACGACGGCTACTGCTCTAGCGACAAAACTGGTCGGATCAGCACTAGTGATTTGGATAGCGTATTTAGCGTTACCACCCTCTGGGATGGTCTTTTCAGGTTCAAAACCCAATTCCAATAAATCCCCCGTATACTTTACGTGCATCTGGTGGTAAGATCGTTCCAGCTTCTGAATGGTCGTAAGGGCTTGCTGGGCTTCCAAGCTGTGCGTTTTGGCAATCAAGGGCATTAAATTGGGTAATGCAATAAGCATCAAAATACCGATAATGACCAGTACAACCAATAGCTCAGTGAGGGTAAATGCTTTGAGTCGAAAGTCGCGTCGTTTCATTTTTTTTGTTCAAATATATCATATTAAACAAAATAGCACTGCAATTAAAACCGATATTTAACATTTATTCATATAAGTTTTCCACAGAATGTGTTATCTTTATAATCATTAGAAACAATCAGCGCTCTTGTACGTATAATCTCTTTTGCAGATTTAAGATCATCCCAAATGTTTTCGAAAAACTGTTTGTTCTCTCTTCTATTGGGGGTACTGGTCATCAGTAACCTTCCTGCCCAAGGCGGAAAAGTAAATCCTGATCAAATTCAGGCCATTACCATTCAAGATGACACCTCGGTCGTCAGAATGCATGTCTTTTTGGAAGAATCTGACATTAAGCACCGCTTTATCCTTCATTACTATACCTATTACAGGGATAGAATTATCGTCACTCAGGGTAGTCACTTAGGTAGGCTCTTGCACGGGAAATTTCAACGATTCAGCAAGGATATGACCCTCTTGGAAGAAGGCCATTTTGAGTATGGCTTACAAGTCGATCATTGGAAATACTGGCAAGATGGTCAATTATCTCAGATTGCTGAATACAAAAATGGCCAATTACACGGAGATTTTGAGGAGTACGATAGCGAAGGCAGTCTGCAAGCAAAAGCCCAATACAAGAATGGTGAGCTACACGGAGAAAGAGAAATTTACGAACAAGGAACACTCAGCAGCACCGAAAAATACCGTAATGGTGAATTTGTTCCGAGCAAAGAAAAAAAGGCGAACACTGATTCTATTGCAATAACAGAAAATAGACCATCAAGTAAAGAACAAGCTACGCCGGAGATCAGAAAAAGTAGTGACACTCCTACGGAAACAAATGTTCCTAATCGCACACGTACGCGTAGGGGTAATCCCAATGTTGACCAACCTGTTCCGGCAAAAAAATCAGGAGAGGAAGCCAATAATACTTCTGTTTCATCTAATCAAAACCACAAGATTCAGATTTACATCACGGATCAGCAGACTGGGCAAGGGCTCAAGCAAGTGTCTATCAAAATAAGCCAGCTTCAACTTTCAGTAGAAGATGCTTTATTTAAGTTTTTTGGCTATACCGATGAAGATGGCTTGTATCAACTTGATGCCGAAAACCAGGATTACCTGCTCTTCATCACCCATAAAGGGTATAGCCCTTTGCAACTAAGAATTAATGCCGCGCAAAATCAAGACACCTATCTTGTAGAGTTGATTCCCAGGTCCGATTGTGGAGAGCTCAGTGGAACGGTACAACCAGCAGCTAAAAACACGGCCATCGCAGGAGCCGCAGTCCATATAAAAGATCAACGTGGACGCTTGTTAAAATCAACCTACAGTGACAATCTCGGGAATTTTTCGGTCTGCCTGCCTTGTAATGAAGCTTACGATATCATTATTGAAAGCGAAGGGTACCAGCGTTTGCAGGAGCGTGTTTTTCTCTCCGCTAACTGTATTGACTTGCCCCAGGATGTGGTGCTGTACTTACCCAGTGATCGTCCACGTGCTCAGCCGGAGTACACCCCTGCTCGTCCCGACACCAGGATTGCCGAAGCCGAGCCGGATAATCGCCAGGCAACAACTACGGCTAACCAGCAAAGAAACACTGCTGCCAGTCCTTTCCGAACAGTAAGCAATGAAGCTTCCTTTTTTGTCATAGCGGGCACTTTTTCCCGTCGTAGCAACGCCGAAAGTCGCTTAGCAGAGGTAAAAGCTGCCGGTTTCAATGATGCACAAATTGTCAAGTTATCAGATTCGGGCTACTTTGCCGTTTGTCTCGGCAACTTAGATTCCAGAGGTGCTGCGGCGGCACTACGCCAACGCTTTGAATCGGTGACCCAAATCAATGCCTACGTTCGTGATGAACCCTTCTAAGCTATTCGCTAAACGACTTGAAGGGACAGCACTGTTTTACGCACTCCTGATCACTACCCTCATTGGTATTCTCCTTACGGCTTTAATAAGCATTTGGATATACTACCGGGGTGCCCATCAGCGAGACCTGGCCATTTGGGAAAGCATAGAGTCGGTTGAATCGGCTTTTCTCTATGCGCAATCAGAAGAGGGCATCATGGACCAGGAATACTTTCCTTTTTCCACCGACAGTATTTTGATGACTAAACGCCCCTGGGGATTTTTTGAACTCATCAGCTGTACACCTGCCAGCCCGTCTTCCAGTACCATCACCAAAACGGCCTTGCTTGGTCGCAAATCGCCCGCACGTATCTGCCTTGAAATGCTGGACACCCGTAAAGCTTTAGCACTAAGTGGCACCAGTCAGCTCATTGGCCAGGCCATTGTGCCCAGGGGCGGAATTACCACCACTACAGTAAACGGAGTTCCCTTTCAGTCAGGACAAGCCATCATTGGCAGTAGCTCCAGTGGCGACGGGGCACTACCCTCACTGGATTTGGATGTTCTCAACAACACTCAGCCTGGCTTAATCCATGACCCGTATAATATCAGAGATCTGGCCGACAGCTTTCATCTTTCCTTTACTCAAACACCTATCCTGATTAAAGGAAAAGTGCTTGAATTGGAGCGCCAAAATTGGTCGGGGCCTATCGTACTGGAAGCCGATTCGCTGATTCGGATAGGGGGAAAAGCTCGCTTGAACGGGCTAATACTAAGGGCTCCCAGTATTGAAATAGACACCGGATTCACAGGGCAGCTACAAGCTATTGCCAGTCTTGAAATCACTCTTGGTACACAGGTATATCTCACGTATCCTTCCGTACTAGCGGTTCTACCCAAAAGTAGCTTTTCCAGACGGCAATCCGGTCGGCTTCGTATTGGAAAGGACTGTAAAATTGAAGGTACCCTCCTGGGCCTAAAAAACAACTCCAACGATGCCGATGACCAGCAATTGCTGGCTACCCTGCAACAAACAGAACTCCAAGGCAGGGTCATTTGGCAAGGAGGATTAGAGTTTTCCGGGCAGATTGCCGGAAGCGTTTACTGTGACAACTTTTTTTACCGGGGCAATAGTGGACAATTCTTTTTTAATTATCTGGTTAACGGGCGTATTGACGCTCCTTCTCGTTCCGAGCACTGGGTGGAACCAATGATCTGGAATACCGGTAATAAAGCTGTAGCACAATGGCTAGACTAAAAGGATCATCACTCATAGAGGCTACCACTGCTTTAGCTATCCTGACCATCGCGCTAGGAACAGCCTGGTTTTGTTTTGGACAATTACTGACCAATAATCGTACCCTACAGGAGTTCCACGCTGCGCTCTTACTAAGGCAACGCGCCACACAAATAGAGCAGGAAGATTTATGGTATGCCTCCAGTTGGGATACCTTGGGGTACAACATCACCCAAACCGTAGAACCCCTGAACAACGACCAAAGCCTCTATAAATTGATGCTCCGTTGTGAGACCCCCGACCAGCGTATCTTTTATTACGAAACCCTTAAAAAACGGGCGGAATGAAAAGATTAGCCGGATTTACCCTCTTGGAAATGATGGTCGTTTTAACCCTTACCGCAGTGATTGTTTCGCTGTCCTTTTCCGGTTTGCGCCTCATCCAATTACAATTTGATCAGTTCAAGGATCAACAGGCAAAAGTTGAAGATGCCCGACGAAGTGTTACTTTATTGAAATGGGATTTCGCTCGCAGTCAATACATTGTCCGACAAGGAGCTTCGCTGACTTTTCTTAACCAGCAGGACAGTATCAGGTACACGTTTTTGCCTTCGCTGCTGATTCGACAAAACGGAATGCAACACCAGGATAGTTTTACCGTAAACTTAATAATACAGGCATCTTCCTTTGATCAACAGCAGGGAGAGGGGCTAATTGACCAAGTGAGAATGGTGGTTGGACTCACTGATTTTGCAAAAACCGTCAACCTGAATAAAACGTATAGCGCTTACGATCTGATACTATGGGAAAATGAGCATTGACTTAAAACAATTAAAACAGCAAAAAAATCCGGGTGGCCAAGTCGCAGGCAAGGCTACAAATACGGCCCAATCCGGTAGCTGGTCGGACATTCTTAATCGGGATATTCAGTTATTCGGAGGAGGGCTTAATTGGCAACACAAAGAGGCTTTATTTTCGGAATTAGCCGTCCTGCTTCGTGCCGGGCTGGATATTCGCTCCGCCCTGGAACTCATTCAAGCCAATGAGCCTAAGGAGAAAATTCGCAATATTTTTGCCAGTGTCTACCAAACATTAATCGATGGAGCCAGCCTCGCAGCGGCGATGGAACAAACCCAACAGTTTTCCACTTACGAATTGTCCAGTATCCGTATTGCCGAAGAAAGTGGCAAGTTGTTGCCGGTTTTAGAACGGCTGGCAACTCATTTTGCCAAAAACATCCAATTGCGGCGATTATTGTTGAGTGCGCTTTCCTATCCGATTTTAGTGTTGGTTGTTGCGGGCTTCTCTTTACTTTTTTTGCTCAACTTTTTGGTCCCCCTTTTCGGTGACATCTACGCCAGACTCAATCAGGAACTGCCAGGAATTACTCAGTTTATTATCGATTTTTCGGAACAACTCAATCAATCGCTGCCTTATCTAATCGTTGGTACAGTGGTTTTGGTTGTGATTGGATTTTACTTTCGCAAAGCAGATGTCGTCAAGCGAACTGGCGCAGCACTGATGATTCGTTTACCCTTGTTTGGGCCGTTGATTCGAAAAGTATACCTGAGTAGATTCAATCATGGACTTAGCTTCTTGTTATCTTCCAGTGTTCCGCTTACCCAGGCATTGGAATTGGTTGGTGCCATGGTGGCTTTTCATCCGATCAGCAGTAAATTGGCAGGTGTGCAACAGCAAATTTTACATGGGAATGCCTTGTACCAAAGTTTAAAGGAAGTATCGATCGTACCGGACCGGATGCTCGCACTGATCAAAATTGGAGAAGAAACCAATCATTTGCCACAGATGCTGGAAAAAATTGCAGAGCAGTACGATGAAGAGGTAGAGCAAAAAACCAAATTACTAGGCAGCCTACTGGAGCCTTTGTTGATCGTTTTCCTGGCAATCACGGTAGGTATCGTTTTAGTCTCTATGTATTTGCCGATTTTCAAATTAGTCACCAATTTTGGATTATAAGCTTATGAATTATTTAAGTCAATATACATCTCAGCAACGTTGGTGGATTACCGTGAGCGGTCTGGTGCTACTGGCATTAGCGTCCTATTTTTTAAGCATTCGCAAGACCCTAAAGCTAAAAAGTGAGTTAACGGAAAAATCAATCCAGTTACAAAACATTGATGATGCCCCTCATGTCATTGCCAAATTAGAGCAGCAGCTTCAGGTAAACGATCAACAATTTCTTCAAGGCCCCTACAACAGGAATAATTTATTTGCGAAAGTGAGCACTTTTTGTACAGAACATCAACTGAATTTACTAGAATTCGGGGAAGACCAACGCTGGCAACAAGAGCAACTAAACTTCATCACCAGTCCCATTCGAATTGCGGGTTCGTATCATGACATTCTGAGATTGATGTACTATTTGGAGCATCAAGAACATCTCGGCTACCTGGTACACTGCAATCTGGCCTTGGTGGAAAAAAGCAGGCGCTCCCGACAAAAAGAATTACAAGCAGAACTGCATCTGCAAAATATTGAAATCGAAAATTAATGCGCTATGAAATACCTCTTTCTGATCTTACTGACCACTTGTTTATTCTGGCATTGTTCAGATGTTATCATTCCTGACATTTCAGACGAGCAAGTGTTGCTTCGGGCTCCACAGGATGGGGGCCAACTGATTGGCTCAACGGTTACCTTAAGCTGGGAATACCTCCCTGATGCTATTGATTACCAGATAGAAATAGCAACCCCGGATTTTGAAAATATTCAGACACTGGTGATCGACAGCATAACCACAGCCCGCAATCTAACCGTAATGCTCACACCTGGAAATTATGAATGGAGGGTAGTCGCTTTTAACGAAGCGTATGCTTCCGCCTGTTGCCAGGAATGGAGTTTTCAGTTGCAAAGTAACGCGAGTGCTGATCTCAGTTTGCAAACGGTATCTCTGCTTCTTCCCTCCGACAATGCGAGCGTTGGAGATGGTAATGTTTATTGGGAATGGTTGCCACTCGCAGCAGCTACCAACTATCGCTTTCAGCTCAGCACAAATGCTGACTTCAGCACGCTGATCCAGGATAGCCTACTCCCCAACACCTCAATTTCCTTAGACGACTTTGAGGAAAACCAATACTACTGGCGGGTTCGTGCAGAAAGTGAAATTTCAAATAGTTTCACCAATTACAGTACTCGAAATTTCACCATCGACTTAACGCCTCCTCCATCACCCGTCCTGAACTTACCAATTGAAAATGACACCCTGCTCTTCAGTGCCCAAAGCCCCGACTTTAGTTGGCAGAGCAGTAATGACAGCCAACGCGATACCCTCTATATTTTTGCCGACAGTTTCCTGGATAGTCTCTTTTTCAAAAAGGTCAGTCTTATGGGCAATACTGACTTAGACGATCAGAGCATGAACTTTGCACCTGGCGACTATTACTGGCTATTACGTTCAGTGGATGCCGCTGGTAACCTTTCCGATCTATCTGCAAGTCGAAAATTCATTGTGGAATGAAGAATTCAAAGCCGATACAGTATTTACTCTTCACTTTAGTAGCCATCATCTGGGGAGCAATTGTTTACCAGGTGTGGGCTTATTTGGGCAAAGATGAAGATCAGCCACTTTACACCAACCGGGATTACTCACCAGCAGAAGCAGTGTTAGTGCCGGACACCTTCTCCCTGTCCTTAGCTTATCCCGATCCATTTACGGGTAAAACCTCCACCAGAAGTGCTAAGTCAGGTCAGAGAACAGTACCCGCTTCTACAAAGAAAAACCCATCTTCCTCTACTCCCTCCATTTTGGAGGAGCAACCCAAAGTGATCTCCCCACCAAAACTGATCTATCAAGGCTATTCCATCAATAACAGCGAAGTTACGCGTGTTCGCTTACAGCTCAATGGCAAAGGCATCACCTATCGCTTGGACGAGGAAAAAGAAGGAATTCGAGTGGTGGCAATGAGTAGAGATTCCGTAGTCATCCTAAAAGAAGGTGACTCTTTTGTTTTTTATCGAAAAGGTCAGTGAAATAAGATTGCAAGAAATACGCATTCTGACCCGCCAACTTCGCACTATCCAAATTGCTCCTCCTAAGATAGATCTCTAAGGTCTTAATACTATCCCAGCCGCCAAGGTCAGCAATCGTTTTGACGCTGAATTGGCCGCTGAGGTGGAGGTTAGTGGAGGCGCTTCGGCGGGCGATGTGCATTGCCTGATAGTCTATCAAAAAAGCTAACCAGAGGATGTTCTTTGACCTCATGATGAGCTCGACAGGGTTCGGGATAAGTCGGCATAGACCCTAAAACGAGTAGGCTCACCGAACCCCTACGTTGCTGTTAGACTGAAGCGGGTCGGAACTATGGAAGAATTTTCCCTAACCGTTTCATTGACATATTATCGTGTACCAGTTCAATGACGATAACAATAGCATCTGTTTCACCATCGAGCAGACTTTTGCGCGATCAGGTCATCTACTTCCATGTAGTTACCTTTTTTCACATCTTCAACAATAGCCTCAAAGACATCGTCCGCTTCGCTGGCAAGAAGTGGTTCATTAGTGCCAACGTTATAACCAATCACTTCCTCACTGTCATCTTGCTGATCGTAAGTCTGTAACAAAGCATGCACAGCTGCCAAAAAGCGTTCATCTATCCGATCCAGGATTTGGTGGCTTTCTTTGCGCATGTCAGTGGTACTCATAATCTTTGGTATTGTTTCTGCTTCCATAAAGTTAACGGTTTTTATGATGAAAAAATTCATTTCAACGGGTGATATTTCGTAATAGCCGATTTAGCTCATCCTCCCGATTACTTTGATACTGCTCCGTGCTACCCTCCAGTCGATGGTCGGCGAATTGATATTCTCACAAAAAATACTCACTCCGCCCCGCCAACTTCGCGCTATCCAAATTGCTACTCCTTAGATAGATTTGTAAGGTCTTGATACTATCCCAACCGCCAAGGTCAGCGATCGTTTTGACGCTGAACTGGCCGCTGAGGTGGAGGTTGGTGGCGGCACTCCGGCGGGCGGTGTGCATGGTGACAAAGGCGCTTTTGGGGGCCGAGCGATTACCTTCCTGGACGACTTCGTTGAGGCCCGCGAGGGAGACGGCGGTTTTGATGTTGCGGTTGGCCTGGGGGTTGCTGCCCCAGCTGAAGTCGAAGTTGTGCTTTTCGAGGAGGTCGAGGGCGCGTTGCTTGACGGGGATGGTGGCCTCTTTGTTGGTCTTTTCGCTGCGGTATTTGAAGTAGAGCCGGTCGTCGATGCGGTGGAGGTTGAGTTTGGAGATTTGCACCAGATCGGAGAAGCGCATGATGAAGTGGTAGGCCACCAGCCAGCGGTCGAGCTCTTTCTCCAGGAAGGGGCGATCACTGAGGTCGAAGTTTTCGAGTTTGTGGATTTCGGCTTCGGTGAGGAAGATTTTCTGGCTATCGCCAACGCGGTGACGACGGAATCCGGTTTCCTGGTGGGTGCGGTTGTTGTGGAGGCCGCGTTCCAGGCCCATGTTCATGACCCTTTTAAGGATCTTCACGTGCTTATTGATGCCCGGCAGACCACAATCGCAGTGTGAGGAGAGAAAGGTCGTGAACTCGTTGTAAAAGGCCAGGTCCATGGTTTCCAGCTCGGCTTCGATGCCGTAGCTGCTTTTAAACTGCTCCAGGCGGGTGAGGCACGATTGGTAATTCTTCAGGGTGCCTTTAGAAAGCGGCAACAGGCCTGACTTCCCTTCCTGGATGATAGTCCCGATAAAGTCAATCAGATTCGTTGTCTTGCCCTCCTTGAAGAGGTTAGACCACTTGCCACCATCGAGGAAGTGTTTCTCGATGTCGAGGCGCAGGCGGTTGATCTTGGCGTTGTAGCGCGTGGACAGGGGATGATTTTTGCGGACCACTCCCCTACTGTCGTCCCATTGTTCAGGTTTTACCTTCAGGCCGGTGGATAAATATTTCTTTTTGCCCAGGTGACTGATGTAAAGCTTGATGTCACAACTTCCGTCGCGGCGAGGAGCATACGTCCAAAGTAGGTTTCTAAAATTCATAATGGCCAATTTCCTTTTTAGAACTATTTAGGAGAAGACTGGACAAAAATAGGAATTTTAAAAACATTAAAGAAGTAAAAAATTATTTACAAACTTTTTGTGTTTCTAAATAAGCCAGAAAAGGCCCTCCCTGGGCAACATGGCTACTGTTCACAAATCATTGATAAACAAGGAAAAAGAGAAAAAAGGAAGGTCAAAAACAAAAAAAAGCTCATTCTGAGAACCAGAATAAGCTTTTTTTGAGAGTGGCTCGGCTGGGATTCGAACCCAGGACCCATACATTAAAAGTGTATTGCTCTACCAACTGAGCTACCGAACCAGTGCCCTTGTTTCCTAAGGCGACGCAAATATACGACGCTTATCTCCTTTTAAACAAGAAAATCAGCAACATTTTTTTGGAAAAATCGTAACGAGTTAATAATCAAGTAACAAAAGGAAAAAAAAATTATTTGTCTCTGTTTTATTATATCTCTTCCTCTACTCTTCCTCCTCCGGAAACTCCAACAACAACTGAACCCCTTCGCCTTCTTGCTCACGTTCCAAGTTGGAGACCGACATTCCTAAGAGGCGTACCTCTGCTACCTCGACGATGTTTTCTTCCAAAAGGGTGAATATGACTTTGCGCAGCTCGGATAGTTTACGTACTTCGCTATTGAAAGAGCGCGAGCGGGTGTGGATTTGAAAATCGGGAGTCTTCATTTTCAAGGTGACGGTACGCCCGAAATTGTGGGTCTTTTTCATGTAATTGTAGACCGTTTCCGTCAGGTAGGCCAGCTTTTCTTTCATTGTGGCCACTTCCTTTAGGTTTTCGGAAAAGGTGCGTTCCGCCCCGATGGACTTCCGAATCCGGTTGGGATTCACCGGGCGTTCATCCTGGCCTCGCACAATACGGTAATAATGGCGACCAGCCTTACCAAAGCGCTTGACCAGCTGTATCTCCGACAACTCCCGCAAATGCGCGCCGGTTCGGATGCCCATCCGCTGTAACTTACCCGCCGTGACTTTGCCGATGCCGTGGAATTTTTCAATAGGTAGCTCCCCCAGAAAATCCCAGGCTTCTTCTGGCAAGATGACTTTCATCCCATCGGGTTTGTTGATATCAGAAGCCACCTTGGCCAGAAACTTGCAATAAGAAATCCCCGCCGATGCCGTCAGTTGCGTTTGTGTGAGAATTTTTGCCCGTATGGCCTCAGCAATCAAGGTAGCAGAATGGGGACCTAATTTTGGCTCCGTTACATCCAAATAAGCCTCATCCAGCGAAAGCGGCTCTACCAGGTCAGTATATTCGTAAAAAATTGCCCGGATCTGATTGGATACCTCCTTATATACATCAAAACGATGACGAACAAAAATCAAGGAAGGACATAAGCGTTGGGCCGTTACACTGGGCATGGCTGAGCGTACTCCATAGCGCCGGGCCTCATAACTAGCAGCCGCCACTACGCCACGTAAACCACCACCACCCACCGCAATAGGCTTGCCCCGCAGTGACGGATCATCCCGCTGCTCAACCGACGCGTAAAAGGCGTCCATGTCGATGTGTATTATTTTCCGTGAGGTATCCAATCGCAGAGGATTACTGTTAAATTGTACGCCCACCATAAGGTACTTCAAATACCTTGCCTTCTTTTGCCAAGGCGGTATTGGGGAAAATAGACTGAGCTTCAGCCAATAATGGGCGCAGATCGCCGTAGCGGGGAGAGAAATGCCCGATTATCAATTGCTTGACTTGAGCCTGTCTGGCCATCTCTGCCGCTTGCCTGGCCGTAGAATGTCCTGAAAGATCGGCCTGGTCGGCTAATTCATGTAGAAAGGTCGCTTCGTGAAACAAAATATCCACACCTTTTATATAAGGTAGTAAATCCGGATTGGGACGCGTGTCACTCGCGTAAACAAACGACCGAATAGGTGGTGGATCATGCGTTAGTAAAGCATTAGGAATAACTTCTCCCGAGGCGGCCTGGTAGTCAGCTCCTGATTTGATCGCAGGAATCTCTTTATAAGGAATTTGATATTCCTTGATGGCCGTCCCCAGAATGGTTCGAGGACGTTCTTTTTCTTGGACCAGATAACCTACTGTAGGGATACGGTGCGACAAGGGAAGCGTGTAGACTTCAATACATTCGTCTTCGTACACCAGCGTCCTATCTACATTGGCATCTACAAAAATATAGTGCACGGGATAAGGCATGCGCGTATGGCTGTAGCCAAAAACAGCATCGAGGTAGGGCGCTAAATCTGCAGGCCCAATAATCGTTAGAGGCGTATTCCGCTGATATAATCCCCAGGAAGTAAGCAAACCAGGTAAGCCATAAATATGATCACCGTGGAGATGTGAAATGAGGATAACATCAATACTACTCCAGCCCAAACCATGTTGCTGGAGGGCAATCTGTAGACCTTCGCCACAATCTATCAACAACCCGGTTGTACCAGTTTTCAGATATTGTCCGCTCGCCCAACGCCCTGGAATAGGGCCAGCAGCGGAAGTGCCCAGGGTCGTTAGCTTAAAATCCATGCTATAGATTAGTGATCAGCAGGTGCCTGGTCGCCATCTTCCGCGTTGATTTCTCTTTCCAATTCTTCCATGAAAACAAACTCGATGGATTCTTCAACCGTAGGGATGATGGAAAGAACCGAATCGAGGCGGGAAATTTCAATTAATTTCTTCACACTTGGATGTGTCACACCCGTTAAGATGAACGACCCTAGTGGTTTCCACAAGCGATTGGCTGTCAGGATGGCACTTAGGCCAGAAGAATCAACATACTGCACCTGTGAGAGATCGAAAATCAGGTTACGCACTCCTTCGTTTGCGAAAATGACTAATTCCGACTTCAACTGTGGTGCTAGAATAGAGTTGAGGTTCTCTTCTGCAAGTTGAAAAACGGCGTACTTTTCTTTTTTGTCTATGCTGTACTTCATTAAGCTGAACTTTGCTAATACGGCATCTTGGTGAAACCGCAAGACGCAAATGTAAGCAAGAAAAAACTGCCTGCCAATAGCTACAGTCAATTAAGTTTATGTTAATCTGTCAAGTAGCCGATCTTTTTACCGCCGAATTGGCAGATATTTGGATAAATTTTAAACGTGGCACCATTTTTTCTGTTAGGTAGTCATTCCTGGCGCATTGATTTCGCCAGAACGGGCTTCGGAAAAAAAGGATACAAAGGATGAAACTTCATCAAGACAAACTTTGTTTTCTACCAGAAGAGTCCTATTATTGTTCACCATAATCCTTGAACAGTCCTAAGATAAAGCGAGCAAACGATATGAATAATAACCGCAGATTTTCACCCCAAGTCAAGCAAGTCATCTCCCGCAGCCGCAGTGAAGCGGTCAAGCTAGGGCATGGCTTTATTGGCACCGAGCATTTGTTGCTGGGTCTCTTGACTGACAACGACAATTTAGCACTGCGGGTACTAGAATCTTTGGAAGTGGACCCCGGCGAGTTGCGCAACTCCGTTGTGGAAAGCATACACCGTATCCCTAGTTCTGGGAATACGGGTCTGAATGTGGGCAACCTGCCCCTCAATAAACAGGCAGAAAAAGTACTTAAAGTGACATTTTTGGAAGCGAAAATGCTTAAAAGCGAAGAAATTAGCCCCGAGCATCTACTCCTTTCTATTCTTAAAGACAAGGATAACCCCGCTTCAAAAATCATGCGTCAGTACGACGTAGATTACGATTTATTCAAAGCAGAATTAGAATACGTGAAGCAAGAACAAGATTTCACCAGTGGTACCGACCCTTACACCCGTGCTTCGGGTGACCAAGAGGAGCCATACGAGGAAGAAGAAGGCCGTGGTGGTGCTTATCAGCAACGCGGCAAAGGCGCAACCAAATCCCGCACGCCAGTGCTCGATAATTTTGGTCGCGATATCACAAAATTAGCTGATGAAGGCAAACTAGATCCCATCATTGGTCGGGAAAACGAAATTGAGCGCGTCAGCCAGATTCTTAGCCGCCGTAAAAAGAACAATCCTATCCTCATCGGTGAACCCGGTGTTGGTAAGACCGCGATTGTAGAAGGCCTAGCCTTGCGCATTCAGCAGAAAAAAGTATCCCGGACCCTTTTCAACAAGCGGATCGTTATGCTTGACCTCGCGGCATTGGTAGCAGGCACCAAGTACCGTGGTCAGTTTGAAGAGCGGATGAAGGCCATCATGACCGAACTCGAAAAGAGCCGTGATGTGATCCTGTTCATCGACGAAATCCATACGATTGTAGGTGCCGGTGGTGCAACTGGATCACTGGATGCCTCCAACATCTTCAAGCCTGCTCTAGCACGAGGCGAATTGCAATGTATTGGTGCATCTACCCTTGATGAATACCGCCAACACATTGAGAAAGATGGTGCCCTGGATCGTCGATTCCAAAAAGTAATGGTCGATCCCCCAAGTGCGGATGAAGCTATCCATATCCTGGAAAACATCAAACCAAAGTACGAGGAGTTTCACAACGTAATCTACTCTGACGATGCCATCAAAGCATGTGTTAAACTGAGTGACCGCTATATTACCGATCGTTTCTTACCAGATAAAGCTATCGACGTTTTGGATGAGGTAGGTGCTCGTACCCACCTCAAAAATATCCACGTGCCCAAGCACATAGAGGAATTGGAAGCCAAGATCGAGAAGGTTAAAGAACAGAAAAACCAGGCCGTTCGCAATCAACAGTACGAAAAGGCTGCTGATTTGCGCGACCAGGAATCCAAGCTGGGGCGCAACCTGGAACAGGCTAAAATTTCTTGGGAAGAAGAAGCGAAGACCAAGCGCTATCCAGTAGAGGAAGAAGATATTGCCGAAGTTGTTTCTATGATGACAGGCATCCCCGTACGTAGGGTGGCACAGTCTGAAAGCAAGAAACTTGTAGGTATGACCAATGACTTGCGCGACGTGATCATTGGGCAGGACGAAGCCATTGCTAAAGTTACCAAAGCTATCCAGCGTAACCGCGTTGGGTTAAAAGATCCTAAGAAGCCTATTGGTACCTTTATTTTCCTCGGTCCTACCGGGGTAGGTAAGACAGAATTGGCAAAATCACTGGCTCGCTACATTTTTGATAGCGATGATGCGCTGGTAAGGATTGATATGAGTGAGTACATGGAGAAGTTCTCCGTCAGTCGGCTTATCGGTGCGCCTCCGGGGTACGTAGGTTACGAGGAAGGCGGGCAGCTTACCGAGCGCGTTCGTCGCAAGCCTTACTCGGTGATCTTGCTCGATGAAATTGAAAAAGCACACCCTGATGTTTACAATATCCTCCTCCAGGTACTGGATGATGGGCAGTTGACGGACGGACTAGGTCGCAAAGTAGACTTCAAGAATACCCTGATCATTATGACGTCTAATATTGGTGTTCGCCAATTGAAAGACTTCGGACAAGGTGTTGGATTCAAAACGTCTGCTCGGGAAGAAGCTGCAGAGACCCACAGTAAGAGTGTTATCCAAAACGCGCTGAAACGGACCTTCTCTCCAGAGTTTCTCAACCGGATTGATGACGTAGTCATCTTCAACAGTTTGGATCAGGATGAGATCTTTCAAATCATCAATATCACGCTCAAAGATCTGTTTGATCGCTTGGCGGGAATGGAATATACGCTCCAATTGTCGGAAGCAGCTAAGAAGTTCGTTGCTGAAAAAGGATTTGATCCTCAATTCGGTGCACGACCCCTGCAAAGAGCAATTCAGAAGTATATTGAAGACCCACTGGCAGAGTTTATTTTAACCAATAACCCTGCTGCAGGTGCTGTCCTTGAGGCAGTTATGAATGAAAAAGAGGATGGCTTGGACATCACCCTCACTACGGAAGAAGTAAATTCTGACGTAGAAGAATAAAAATTGTCCTATCTTGTAAGCACGCTTTCGGGTACTGTCCGGAAAGCGTGCTTTCATTTGTATTTTTAACTAAATTAAATATCATTTGGCAAAGAGAAGAGGTTCAAAAAACAGAAACCAACGACGAGAAGACCCAAAAGACCAGTTTCGTGTTAATGATCAAATCCGGATTCCGGAAGTTCGATTAGTAGGAGATAACCTGGAGGAGGTCAGTGAAATAGCTGGCCGTAAAGTAGATCCGGGCATTTATAATACCCGTCAGGCCATTGACTGGGCACGGCGCCTAGAACTCGACTTAGTGGAGATTTCTCCTAATGCTGAGCCGCCAGTAGTCAAAATCATTGACTACAACAAATTCTTGTACGAGAAGAAAAAGCGCGAAAAGGAAATCAAGTCCAAGGCTGTGAAGACCGTAGTGAAGGAAATTCGCTTCGGTCCCAACACCGATGAGCATGATTTCGAATTCAAGTTGCGCCACGCTCAGCGATTTTTAGAGGAAGGTTCTAAGGTAAAAGCTTATGTACATTTCCGTGGCCGTACCATTGTTTTCAAAGATCGGGGAGAGCTTTTGCTACTCCGTTTTCTGAAAGAATTGGAAGAACATGGTGCTGCGGAAGCATTGCCAAAAATGGAAGGTCGCCGGATGACGGTAATAATCCAACCAAAAAAAGGCAAAAAATAGCCTATCTCTTGGTTTCTTTCTAAAGGATCACTACCTTTGCGCACCGTTTAAAGAAAACAAATTTTGTTATGCCAAAAATGAAGACCCATTCCAGCGCGAAGAAACGCTTCAAGTTGACTGGATCAGGGAAAATCAAGCGTTTTCAGGCTTACACTTCGCACATGATGCGGAACAAAAGCAAGAAAGCCAAGCTTAATCTACGTGATTCTGCTTTGGTGAGTGACGCAGACAGCCCCCGCGTACGGCGGATGCTTTGTAAGTAATTTATTATTAATTCAGTGATTTTTCACGAGAGTGTAGGTATAAGTGCCTGAAGAGCCTCTACACTGAACAAAAAATCGAACTATGCCACGTTCAGTAAATGCCGTCGCTTCACGTCGTCGGCGCAAAAAAATTCTCAAGGCAGCTAAAGGATACTTTGGCGCCCGTAAAAATGTTTATACCGTAGCGAAGAATGCCGTGGATAAAGCCATGAAGTATTCTTACCGTGACCGTAGAAACAAGAAGCGCGCCTTCCGCCGTCTGTGGATTGCACGTATCAACGCAGGTGCACGTATGCACGGTCTGTCTTACAGCCGTCTGATCCACGCCCTGAAAGAGAGTAATATCGATCTGAATCGTAAGGTACTCGCCGACTTGGCCATGAACCACCCTGATGTATTCAAGGAGGTTGTTGCTAAAGTTCAGAAGTAGTTTACTTTCTGATTGGAATAATAAAACGCCACTGTGGTTCAACCGCAGTGGCGTTTTCTGTTTACAAGACTTTCAGCATTCTGCTGAAAGTCTTGTAAAGGGACTCATCCGCTCATGTTTGTTCCCAGACTACAAGGAGCCTTCAGCGTCTTAATGTTAGCGAAACCTCACGCAAAAAAAGGGGATTTGACCAGGCAAATCCCCCTGCGAATGAAAATGAAGTTATTCTTTTACATTAAGGCAGATAATCTGCCGGATTGACGGGAACGCCATTCTTGATCACCTCATAATGGAGATGGGTCCCCATAGATAATCCCGAATTTCCAACCGTTCCGATCTGCTGGCCAGCTACAATCTGCTCTCCTACCTTTACATCAATATTGTCTAAGTGAGCATAAAGGGTTTGGTAGATTTCATCGTGAAGGATAATGATACAATTGCCGTATTTGTCTTTGGCTCCTGCTTCAAGAATAATGCCACTGCCCGCCGCTAGAACTGGCGATCCAAGTGGAGCCTTCCAGTCGACTCCGCGGTGTAAGACTTCTTTTTTGTAGATGGGGTGGATACGATTCCCATACTCAGAAGTCAGTTCAAAATCAGCGGTAAGGGGACAAAAAGAGGGAGGTGCTTGGTACACCGTCGTAGGAACCGTTGTGGAAGCTTCCGTTGTTTTGTGCGATAGCTCTTTAGCGGTTGTCCCATTAATGGGAGAAAAAAAGGTAAGTGTGCTCATTCCTATGAGCAAAATGCCAATCAGTTTTACCATGGTAAATCTTTTTTGGGTGGATGAATGAATTTTTTCAACTTCACTTTCATTCCATCGTTCCCGGCAGCGGGTAAAAGCTTCCTCGAAGCTTTGCCCCTCTCCCATGGTGTGTTCAATATCACAACAGAGATGATCCAATAATTCCGTATGCTGGGTCTTGGTCAATTTTCGGTATTGCTGCAAAAAAGCTGCTACTTGCCTGGTCTGTTCTGTATCCAGTATCACCATTAATCGAGCTTTAGCTTAAAGATGCGGTTCATCGTGAGTACAAATTCACGAAACTCATCTACATAATCAGTAGCACTTGCCGTGCCCAAATCACTGAGCAAGTAGTATTTACGCACCCTCCCCCCTACTTTTTCTTTTTCGGAGATGATCAAGCCCGCCTTTTCCAACTTGTGGAGTGTGGGATAGAGTGCCCCTTCCGTAAGTTCTAATTCTCCCTCCGTAAGTGCTCTCACCCGTTGGGTAATCTGGTAACCATACATCCTGCCTTCTGCTTGCAGCAGGTGCAAAATCAGCGTTTTGAGGGTACCTTTAAAGAGTTCTGTTGAATACATAATACAAAGATGCATAATTATCTTAGGTATAAAAAGAATTGGCTTGAATTTTAACACTTTTATTGGAAGATCGTCCAATGCACCGCTCCCATCCTTGGTGCTCCCTCTCTAGATGAATCGGGATGCGGTGCGCTTCGCCCTCTGGGCTACGTGTTTACTTGGACAATTATCATATTTGCTAGCGCGAGAGGCCATTCGTATAAATACATTCACGCATTTATACCACCTTGCAAGGAGTGATCTACGCTCAATGCGATGGGTTCATTCCGTCAGCGGAAGCTATGAAGAATGGCTGTTATGCTCGCTGGTCAGGAGACCAGCAGGATATGACGGGGTTGTGTAAAAAGCCCTCAAGTTGCTTAACAGGCTTTTGATCGGCTGATGGCTGACGTTTCTTGTTTTGTTTGAAAAACACTGCTGGTGAGTCCTCCCTTAGAGTTCTCACTAGCATTTTTTCCTTTTAGGTTCAAAAAAAGAGTTTTTAAGCTCTTTTTTTGTGTTTAGTAGCACTTCTTGCTGCTCTTTGGACATAGTGATCCTCCCAGATCCCTGTCTGAAGGCAATAAACCTTCTTAAGATTGTGAGCTATTGCTAGGAACTGGAACTCAACATTGACTTTGTCGATGCCTCGGAGAAGGAACCGACGATGTCCCATATTGTGTTTTATATTGGCAAAGGGCGTTTCCACATCGATACCACGTTGGGATCGTTTCTCTAAGCCTTTTTCTGATGCCAGTCGTTGTTTGACCTCTTTTTTAAAAGCCTCCAATTTCTCCCTCTTTTTCACCCTTCGATGAGTACCCGGTTTAGCATTTGGGCCTCGGCATTGTTCATAAAAAGGACATTGGGCACAGCTTTCTGATTCATAAACCCGTGTTCTACTTTCATATCCATTGTTGCTCTTACTTGTGAACTCATGGCTGAACAATAGTTTCTTCTCATTGGGGCATTGGTAATAATCCTGATCTGGATCATAATACCAATTGGTGGTATTAAAAAGTTGTTTGTCCAGTTTGCCGGTAACTTCCTGGTACCACAGCGGATACTTCACATAAGCCGTATGGCCTTTTTCTGCTAAAAAACTATAATTCTCTTCACTGCCATAACCGGCATCTGCCGTATAATCCATCTTCCAATCCGATTCTACCAGTCCACTCACCCGTTGTTCTAGTTGTAGGACATGAGGGGGCAAAGTAGGGCTGTCAGAAGCACCCTGATGAACCGTAGCATTGACAATAAATTGATCCGATGTCGTAATCTGTATATTGTACCCAGGCAACAATTGATCATCTTTCATGCGCAGGGCTGTGGCATCTTCGTCCGTCTTAGAATAAGAGTTACGACCCGCCAGGATCAATTCCTGCTCTTCGTATTTATCTAAGTTGACTTGTTCTTTTGACAAATGACGATGGATTCTTTCCAAAGATTGTTTTCGTTTTTTGTCTCCTTGTTCTGCTATAATTTCATTGAGGTAACGAAGCTGCCTCTCTAAGTCTTCACTGTTCAAGACCAGATAAATTTGTTCGGCCTCTTGACGCTGGAGTAAATCCTTAGTCCCATAAATATTATCCTCCGCTTGCTGCAACTCCCGCACCTCTTCTAGCAGGCTATCTATACGCTCTAATACCATGGCCTTATAGCGTTCCGTGTTCTTGCGCCAGACAATTTTATGTTTATTGGCATTTGCAGCCCACTTGCTGCCATCTACATACAAGTCACTCAAGTTGACATAGCCCTGCTCTACCAAATAAAATAACACTTGGCTCAAGACTGTATCTACCAAGTCCTGCATTCGACAGGAGCGAAATTCACTCAGTGTTTTAAAACAAGGACGCTGACCACCAGACAGCCACATGAAAACCAAATCTTCGCCTAACTTCTTCGCTAAGGGACGACTCGTATACACCTTGGTACAATAACCATAAATCCATACCTTAAGTAACATCCGAGGATGATAAGGAGGCCGACCTATACCACTGTAGTAACATTCCAACTCTTTGATCTCTATTTCTTGTATTACCTTATTAATGATCTGCGCCAAAACATTGTCTTTTACCAGCTCTTCGATCCGTAAAGGAAGATCTATTACAATGTCTTGGGTGTAAGCTTTAAAGCGAATATTCTCTCTTTGTGTTATCTTTGTTGACATGAGCAGGGGGCTTTTCTTTTTGGCTTCAACTTAAAGTTAAAACACTCTGCTCATATCTTTTTCTATTTGGCGCTTTTTACACAACCCCGAGCAGGAGTTGCTAGTCGTCGGGAGCGTAAGGACAAAGAATGGGTGCCGCTCCGTTCAGCAGAGCCTGCTGCCGTTCGGCATGGCCCAAACCAGGCCCAACATATCTAAACCCCCCAACCTGGTCTTTGGATTTTCAAAAAACTTTGAAAGTTTCACAACCCTTACCGACCTTTGGGGTTTCTTTGAGTATATTCTTTTGATATGCTTGACCATTCAGATTTTCAATAACCATGAGTTACAAAAGCCTGCGGGAAGCCGCTAATGATTTAGAACGTCACGGAAAATTGGTACGTGTAAAAGAGGAGGTTGATCCCAACTTGGAGATGGCGGAAGTGCACCGACGTATCTTCGATGAAGGGGGACCAGCTATTCTTTTTGAACGTGTCAAGGGCAGTCCGTTTCAGGCTTTGTCGAATCTTTACGGCACCTTTGAGCGTACCGAGTGGTTGTTCAGGCACACCATGGAAAGGGTACAAAAAGTGATTGAACTTAAGGCCGACCCTACTCGGTTACTCCAAAAACCGGGGCGTTACCTCTCCGCGCCTTTTACAGCGCTAACAGCGCTGCCCATGAAAAAATGGTTGGGCAAAGCACCTATTCAATACGGCACCACGACCATCGACCAGCTCCCGCTGGTAAAAAGTTGGCCCATGGATGGAGGTGCATTTGTAACCTTGCCACAAGTGCTCACCCTGCCTCCGGGCAGTAAAAAGGCCATGCAAAGCAACATTGGTATGTACCGTATACAACTGAGTGGCAACGCGTACGAACTGAACAAAGAAATAGGGCTCCACTACCAGCTGCACCGTGGTATTGGGGTGCACCACACGCAGTACAATGCCAGTGAAGAGCCGTTCCGTTGCTCTATTTTTGTTGGTGGTGCGCCATCTCACGCTTTTTCGGCCATCATGCCGCTGCCCGAAGGATTGAGCGAGTTGACCTTTGCAGGACTGCTGGGTGGCCGCCGTTTTCGCTATCTTTTTGAAGACGATTACTTCCTTTCCGGTGATGCAGATTTCGTGATTACGGGCACTATCCGCAAAGGGGAGAAGAAACCGGAAGGGCCTTTTGGCGACCACCTGGGCTATTATAGCCTGGAGCATGATTTTCCGGTGATGGATGTTCATAAAGTACACCATAGAAAGGATGCCATCTGGCACTTTTCAGTGGTAGGCCGACCACCACAAGAAGATTCCAGTTTTGGACACCTGATTCACCAGTTGGTGAAGCTGCTTACACCGCAAGAGTTTCCTGGCATCAAGGAGATCAAAGCAGTAGATGCCGCAGGGGTTCACCCGCTTTTACTCGCGGTAGGATCTGAGCGCTACATGCCGTTCCGAGAAAGACGACCAGAGGAGATTTTGGCGCAAGCCAACCGGATTATTGGTTCGGGACAAACCTCGCTCTCCAAGTACCTGATTATCGCTGCGGAGGGCGACGGCCCCGTGACGACCCACGATATGCCTGGCTTTTTCCGCCACGTGCTGGAGCGTATAGACTGGACGCGTGACCTGCATTTCCATACAAAAACCACCATTGATACCCTCGACTATTCAGGTACCGACTGGAATGCAGGCTCGAAAGTAGTGATGGCTTGTTGTGGCCCTAAACTGCGGGAGCTGGCTACGGAACTTCCAACGGGGATTACCTTACCGACAGGCTTTGGCAATCCGCAACTGGCTCAGCCGGGTATTGTAGCCATTGAAGGGCCAGCTTTTACCGGCAAGGAGAGCTACACCCAGGCCCAGCAGCTGGCCGATCACCTCTCTGCAGAGCAATGGCAAAACGTGCCTTTGATTGTTTTGTGCGACGATGCCAGCTTCGTACAAGCGACGCTCAACAACTTCCTCTGGGTGACCTTCACCCGCTCGAACCCCAGCCATGACATTTATGGTGTAGACTCCTTTACGGAGTTCAAGCACTGGGGCTGCCGCGGGCCGCTGATCATTGATGCCCGTACGAAGCCGCACCACGCGCCGGAGCTGGTGCCCGATGCAGCGGTGAGTGCCAAGGTAGATCGTTTGTTTGCGAAGGGGGGGAGTTTGTATGGGGTGGTGTAAATATTACTGTCGTAGAGCGTCCTTTTCAGTGATTAATGAGTGTTAAAAAGCGTCCACTTCGCTAAAAGTGGCTGACTTTTGTTTATCATGTTTGTCTATCTGTGAGCATATTCAGTTATGCTACAAAATCAGGTTTTCAACGAAAATTCGAATACGATAAACAAATTTTAGACGCGCAATGAATCACACTTTCCCAAAAACGTACAGTTACTTATTTTTCACATTATTATTCTCCTGTAGCCTAAACACGTCCATACTTAGTCAAATCTGGGACCATACTTACACTATTGGTGAGTCGTGGGCCATTCAGGATGCTGGTGATGGTAGTTTGTTGATGGCTGGTATCAAACGGGATTCTAGCTACCTCCTTCCCTCCGCTATGACGCTACATAAACTTGATCGGCAGGGGAATTTAATTTGGGAACAAGTCTACCGCAATCCCGACCCCAGCGTGAATCAACGCGGTGTAGGAATGATTACTTTGACCGATGGTACCTTTCTGGTCATTGGAAATACTTGGTCTTCTCCTCCCTTTGTCAGCCACCCTAAACTTTGGCGGTTGAATAACAGTGGCGAGTTACTCTGGGAACTCAATTACAGTGAGCAGGATTTGAACGGGGAGATGACTCAGGCTATCCCGACCGCTGATGGGAATATCATGGTCAGAGCCTTTATGAACTTATCCCCTGGTGGACAACAACGCAAGTACGCCCTAAAACTAACTCCTACAGGAGAAGTGCTTTGGAGCTATGAAATCCCCGAAGTCTCAGGTGCCGTCAATTTCCGCTACGGAATGCCCTTTGAGTCAGCAGATGGTAACTATTACATACCTGAATACAATCGTGTTTTTGTGCTCTCGCAAGCGGGTGTTTTGCTCAATACCATTGAGACGGTTGGCTCCGTGGAAGACTTGCTAGTACTCCCTGCTGGGGATATAGTTACTGCTGGTACTTACTTCGATGACGATCTCCTCTTTTACGTTGGTGCAATAGCCCGATACGATAGCAATGGGGAACAACTGTGGGAACACGCGCTTACTTTGGAAGGAGATGTTATCCTGCGACTTACGGAGTTCACAAATAGTGGCAATGTCATTGTAGTCGGTGATGTTTACTCCCTACTCTCCGGCGTAGCGGCTGCCGAGTTGAGTATAGATGGCGACTTAATCTGGGAACAAGTTTTTTTTGATGATGCTTCGGAGATCAGCACGACCAGTCTTTTCTCTCTGGATGGGGAAGCTTTCTTCGTAACTTTTTACCGTTACCTCTGGACCGGACAAGCCTATCACAATCATAGTGCAGCCCTGCAAATCAACGAAAACGACACCGAAAAACGGTTTCCTTTATGGATCAACACTTTTGAAGATATCAACGAAGATTGTCTCAATAACGAAGCCACTCCCATCCCCGGATTAACCGTAAAGGTTACGGGAAATAACGACACTTACTTCAATACGACCAACTCCTCCGGACAGGCGACCTTTGCTTTAGTGGCTGGCACCTATACCTCTGAGTTGTTGGTAGACACTAGTTTTTGGGAAGGGTGCACACCTACTCAAACCACCGTTTTGAGTGAAGAGTTTTCTTTCGTTGAACAGGATTTCTTACTGCGCCAAAAAATTCCGTGCCCGCAATTATCCTCTAGTATTTCACTACCCCGGATGCGGCCTTGCTTTTCCAACTTCCTAAGTATCAGGGTTTGTAATAACAGTAATGTACCACTGGATAGCGCCTTAATAACCATAAGTTTCCCGGAAGAAGTTGTCCAATATATCACGAGTATCCAAAATTTTGCCGGTATTGAACTTACCGATTGGAGCTTTCCTTTTTACAACATCTCTCCCGGAAGCTGCAAGCAAGCCTCATTCCGAGTGTTACTGGACTGTGATACTCCCTTGAGCATAGACATTTGTTTACAAACTACGCTGAGTACCGATTTCGAATGCGACGGCAATAGCATACCCAATCCTGACGATCAGCTATGTGTAAGAACCACCGCTAGCTATGACCCAAATGACAAGCAGGCTCAACCCTTGGGAATGGGCGAAGATCATATTATCCCACCCGACACCCCGCTGGTGTACACCATCAACTTCCAAAACACCGGTACTGACACCGCTTTCCTAGTTGTCATTCGAGATACTTTACCCACTGAACTGAATAGCGCTAGTCTCCGCCCTGGGGTCTCTTCTCATCCCTACCAATTGGCCGTAGAAAAAGATAGTATCTTGATCTTTACTTTCCCACAGATTTTACTGCCCGATAGCAACGTCAACGTGATCGGTTCACAAGGTTATGTGCGTTACGATATTGAAATGCAACCCGGTCTACCCTTGGGTACCACCATCAACAACCGGGCAGGCATCTACTTTGACTTTAATGATCCTATCCTGACAGAATACGCGTTTCACAAGTTGGGGATACCCACTGAGGTGATGGAGGTAACAGACGAAATATCAGCTCCGCTTAGGCTTTACCCAAATCCAGCACAAGCCCAGGTAAGCCTTATTTATCAGGATGAGTCAGCTTTTTCTAACCTTCGCTATCAAATTGTCACCATGGATGGCAGGATAATTCGTAGTGGAAGTAGTTCTGGAAAAGCTCCCATTAATATTGAAGCATTATTACCAGGAATGTACTTCGTCCTTGCTTGGTCGGAAAAGGGTTATCTAGGAGCTCAAAACATGGTAAAACAGTAGCGGAGTCAACGAGGATTCTACTACCTAACTATTTAATCAATTTGAAACTACGCTGCTGCATACCATTGCTGAGTAGGAGCAGGTAAGTTCCTGAGGGAAGCTGATGCGTATCGAAATCCGCTTGGCCGTTGACCTGCAAACAAGGCACTCCCGTAGCACTGTAGACCACAATGTTTGCTTGAGACCAATTTTCGGGTAACTGACACTCTATGCGCCAAAGATCAGGAGCTATTCGAGTCAGTTGGTAGTCCTTTGAATTTGGATATTCCAGGTAAATCATCGATGAAAAATCGAAGGCTCCATCCCAGTCCAGCTGACGGATACGGTAGTAGCTACTGCTTGCAATTTCACGATCCAGAAATTGATATAAGCGCGCGCCATTTTCTGCGGGCAGCTCCCCTATTGCCTCCCAATTACGGGCATCGGTACTTCTTTCTATTACAAAAGAGCGAAGGTTGGTAGCGGTCACAATTTCCCACTTTACTAAAGCGTCCTTCTCGACGGTCAGTTGTACACTCATCGCTCCCCAGGTCACGGGCAGCGGTACGAGTACATTGGTTTCTAGTGGCCCAATATCCGGCGCCGCACCATAAATGCGATCGTTTCCCACCAAATCAAATAGAAGCCCTACGTCGATAGCGGCATTGATGAGGGGAGAGCTATTCGTAGGTAAATAATTCCCTCCCGCAACATTGGTGAGCAGTGGATCACCGTCCAGGTTATTACTGATGGTATTGCCTTGTTGCCCATCCAGACCATTGAAGTCATCTGCTGAGTAGTTGCCCCCTGCGGAGGCCAAATAGACAAACTCCGTACCGGAGGAATAATTGTAGAAAGCATTGTTTTGAAAGGTATTTCCACTTACCCCATTGTCATAAATGGCTATAGCCGTTCCTTCTTCGTAGTCGAGGTCATACGGGTTCTGACCACCGTTGATGATCACATTGTTACGAATAATATTTCCGGTAACCTGTTGACCGAATCCATAATTTCGAAGGAGGAATCCAGCCTCGTCGGTATCGTAAATGAGGTTATGGTCGTAACGATTGTCTTCGCACACTAAATCTGTACCATAGACAGCCAAGATGAAACCATGCGCTGTTGGCGAGTTTTTGGCGGGCGAATGGCGCATATTCCGTAGGATATTATGATGTATCCAATTGTTGTTGCCATTGATTTGACAAGCCGTACGGCAATTGGTAGCTGTATTGTAGTAAAACTCGTTGAACTGGCATTTACCGTAAACCCCATCGGCTCCCAGAGGGTGAGCATAGGGAATATCTGGTGCAGAAATGCTATTGTTATAAATCAAATTATTATTCACCCCATCGGCCGCGGAATCATCCCCTAGAAGTTCGATGGCATTATGAGCCCAGTTTTTGAACACATTATCCCTTATGATGCAATTACTGGCAGCCTTCCGCAGCCGGATACCATCTCCACAACCACGCTCAGAAAAAGGGCCGTACATCAACTGAAAGTTGGAATTAACATTATTCTCAAAAAAGAGGATATCGCTACAAGCCCTTCGACTTCCGGAAACATTGGATTCAAGCAGTAAAGCACCTGTGCCGCCCCAACTTCCCAGCGAACAATTGCTTACCTCAATATGCTGTCCACCCAGGATAGCCAAAGAGGCACCACTACCTCCCTGGAAATCGAGATTAGAAAAAGTAAGGTAATCTGCATTAAAAATGAGTGTGCCATAGAAGTCCTTGCTTCCGCTAATACTGCTGTATAAAAGTGCTGGATTTTGACTAGCATAAAGGTAAAGCAAGCTGGTATTTCCGTCATAATACCAGTAACTTGTTGCTCCTTCTCCATCGGTACTTCCCACTTCGCCTGCCGTATTGGCCCGCAAATATTCTACCTGATTTAGAAGTAATCGCCCAGGAGATCGAATCAAGGAAAGTACCCAGACATTGGTCATCATTTCCGTCCATTGTAAAGGATCATCAGCACCTGCAATTTCCGTCACACTGGTAATGATTGGCAAAGGAGCTGAACCATCACCATAATTATCAAAACGAATCGGTTGGGTATTGGTCCCAGAAGTCGTCAGATAGAGTTGCTCTCCCGCCCAAACCTCACCTCTTTTGAACAAAAAAACATCTCCCGGGCTATTGACTTCCCGGATCTTATAGAAGTTTTTCCATGCGGTAGCACTACTTAACCCATCATTGCTATTGCTACCATTCGTAAAATCTAAATAATAGGTGGTACCCAACAAATAGCATGCTTGAGTAAAGCACAAGAGGAACAAAAGAGATCGCATTAAATTAGATTTCGTTAACACAAAAAGAACTCTAGAAAAGAAAAAGATACTATTTGAACCTCTTACCTCCAAGGTTCGTTTTATTGGTCTATTTTCCATTTCATGACTGACCTTCCCAATATACCCCAAAATGCGTAAAATTCTATTACTAACATCCTGTTTCCTCTCCTTATTCCCGCTCCTCTCCATCGCTCAGACTAATCATACGATTAGTGGCTACGTGACGGATGGCGACAGCGGCGAAACCCTCATCGGTGCCAATATTTACGTGGCAGAAAACCCAGAAAAGGGTACGGTCAGCAACGTTTATGGTTTCTATTCCCTGACCTTGGCGGAAGGGGAATACAACCTCGTCGTCAGCTACTTGGGTTTTCAGGATAAAATCATCCCGGTAAACCTGGATCAGAAGAGAACCATTGATATTGAGTTGAGTGTCGGTGTAGCGCTGGAGGAGGTGGTCGTCGTTGGTCAACAAGAGGATAAAAACGTGCAGGATACCCAAATGGGAACGCTGGAGGTATCTACGGATCAAATCAAGAAACTACCCGCACTGTTGGGTGAAGTGGATGTTTTGAAAGCGATCCAGTTGCTACCGGGAGTACTGTCAGCGGGAGAAGGTAGCTCAGGCTTTTATGTACGTGGTGGTGGCCCCGACCAAAACCTGGTCTTGCTCGACGAGGCGACGGTCTACAACTCGGGCCACTTGCTGGGCTTCTTTTCCGTTTTCAATCCTGACGCCATCAAAAATACGACCCTCATCAAGGGAGGGATGCCTGCCAATTATGGCTCGCGCCTGTCTTCCGTAGTGGATATTCAGATGAAGGAAGGAAACAAGCAACGCTATGAAGTTGATGGTGGCATCGGCATCGTAGCGAGTCGCTTTACGGTACAGGGGCCCATTGCTAAAAACCAATCTTCCTTCATCGTTTCCGGCCGCCGGACCTACGCGCTGGATTTGGCGCAGCCCATCATCAACAACACCAACTTTGCGGGGACCAACTACTATTTTTACGATCTGAATACCAAGGTCAATTACCGCATATCGGACAGGGATCGGATATTCCTCAGCGGCTATTTTGGCCGCGATGTGCTCCAGTACCGCAGCAGTGTTCGTGACTTTTTTTTCAATCTACCTTACGGGAATTCTACCGCTACGCTGCGTTGGAATCATCTCTTCAACGATAAGCTCTTCTTCAACCTGTCGGCTATTTATAACGACTATGATTTTGGTTTTGAAGGCGGGCAGGCCGACTTTTCCGTCGATGTTGCCAGTGGCGTTCGGGATGCCAACTTGAAACTCGATTTCGACTTTTTTCCTAACCCAAAACACAGTGTCAAGTTTGGCGTCCATTACACCTACCACAAGCTCACGCCCAACATTGCTAACGCCACCAACGGCGAAGAAACCTTCTCTAATAACCTGGAACCTAAATACGCCCACGAAACCGGCACCTATATCCTCGACGATTGGAAGCTAAGCTCCCGCCTGAGTATCAATTACGGTATTCGCTTCTCTACCTTCACCCAGCTGGGCCCTTATGTTTCGCCTTTTGACGGCACCGTGTACGGTAAGAACGAACCCGTAACGACCTACACCGGGTTTGAGCCTCGCCTGAGTGGTCGCTACAAGCTGGGAGCCGCGGCAAGTTTGAAAGCGGGCATAACCGTCACCAATCAGTACATTCACCTGGTGAGCAACTCCACCTCTACCCTACCCGCCGACATCTGGGTGCCGAGTACCGAAAAAATAAAACCTCAGCGAGGCATTCAGTACGCTTTTGGCTACTTTCAAAACTTCAATGACAACACCTACGAAACCAGCGTAGAAATCTACTACAAAGACCTGGATAACCAGATCGATTACCGGGAGAACTACGTCAATAACGCGGCCGACGATCTCGAAAACGAGTTTGTCTTTGGCCAGGGGGAAGCCTATGGGGCAGAATTTTTTCTCAACAAACGCAAAGGTGACCTCACTGGCTGGATTGGTTACACTTTATCTAAAACCGAACGGCAATTCCCGGACATCAACGACGGCAATCCCTTTCCCGCCGTTTACGACCGAAGGCACGATATCTCAGTAGTAGCCAATTACCAGCTTACCCCCAAATGGGAAGTTGGTGGTGCTTTCGTCTATGGCACCGGTCAGGCTTATACCCCACTACAAAGCCTCTATTTTATTGAACAAAATCTGGTGCAGGAATACGGCATTCGCAACAGCGCTCGCATTCAGCCCTATCATCGCCTGGATGTTTCAGCTACCTACACCCGAAAACCAGAAGCACAAGAGAAGCGCTTTCATTCCAGTTGGGTATTTTCGGTTTATAATATTTACAACCGTAGAAATCCTTTCTTCATCTACTACGATTTGAGCACCGATGCAGCAGCAGGTACTGCGCAAGCAAAAGCGATTCGGGTATCGTTATTCCCGGTCATTCCGAGCATCACCTGGAATTTTTCGTGGAAAGGAAAATAAAAAAGCCTTATGTTTATCAGGGAAAGCGAACATAAATAACTTCCTTGAAGTTTCGAGTTCGCCTAACCAGGCGTTTTCATGCCTTTAATCGATACGAAAATCTAACATTTAAACCTGAAGTTTCATGAAACAATTATTACGCATTTTACCCTTAGTGGCACTTTTAGCCTTCAGCTTCTCTAATGCCAATGCTGCTGTATTTGCTATTAATGACGCTAGCAACAAAGCATTCCTTGAAAGTCAATTCGGCACAGACAACCTCGAAGACTTTGTTCATTTGAGTGCTAAAGATGTTGCCGCAAGAACGGGAGAACGGCTAAGCCTGAAAGAAAAACTCGTCCTGAAAGTCGTCCAGCGTCAAGTAAAACGCCAGCTTAAAAAAGGTGAGCGCGTGGACCTAAAGTCAGCACATGCGGAGGCTGGCACCACCGTAAATCTTGGTGGTTTCTTACTTGGCTTGCTCCTTGGACTACTGGGCGTTTTGATCGCATTACTGATTGATCGCGACTTGGTTACTTCTGCCTTATATGGCTTATTGGTACTCGTGGTTATTCTGGTAATTGGCTTTGTCCTTTAATCAAAAGTAATACCCGCTAAAAAAGCTACTGCGTCTCTTCGTATTTTGACGTGGTAGCTTTTTTTTCGCTGACATTTTTTTGCATCTACAGAGACAACTTATGCCTTAAGCTCTCTTCCCTTCCAAAATCAGTTCCCAACAATTTCATTAAACCCCTGTTCTTCTCTATCTTGTGCACTATTGAGACGCTTTTAAACGCGTACCTTCCCTTTACAACACACTGCCTGCCTAAGTATCACATGGAATGATAAGCACCGCTTTATCAGTACCCCATGAAACACTGTATTTTTTCTATATTGCTGGTTTGCTTAGGTCTGACGACTAGTCATGCCCAAGTAATTCTTACCCCTATTTCCGCGCCTGAGACAATGGTCGCTTGTGGTAGTGCTGAACGCTTCACGCTTTCGGTGATTAACGCTGGAAGTATGGGGTTCTCCAACCTGCCACTGCAGATTATTCTGCCTCCCGGCATGGAATATGTTCCTGGCTCCTTGCAAGGGCCCTTTACGGAGGCCAACCTTGGTAATCTTTCTTCGCCCCAGTTCAACTATCCTTCGCTACCGGCACTGTCTACCCAACAGATAAGTATTGCCTGTATTATCAATTGTGCTTTTACGAATAGTAGTGGGCCGCGTTACCTACTGACCTTGCCCTCTGGTGTGCAACAAGCCCAAGAACAGCCCTTAGCCAATTACTTCTTTCCGGAGGTCGTCATTACTAATGTTGATGCCCCCGTGCTCAACCTGGCCGTAGCTGCCAGCGGGCAACGAACATTTACCGTCATTCAATCGACGCCCGGTGCGATCTTAGATACTTTGTTTTTCATCAATCGCTATGATCCAGGGATGGAATCTTTGGGCTTGAATATTGGTAGTCTTTTCGGCAGTTCGCCCGGCATTGATACCTTTATGTTGACGGGGGCTGACATGCCAGGTGGAGACAATGGCTTCAATGCTGGTGATACCCTCTTCCTGACCGAAACCGTGAGGCTGCTGGATTGCGCTCCTGCCAATTCTGTTATCGAACTTTTTTGGCGCTGTGGCAGCGTAGTCTGCCAGAGCTTTATCAGCAATACCATTCTTACCCAAGCAACGGGTTCGCCTGATTTGCGGATTACCAATACCAATGGTTTTGCCAATCAGGTAGCGGCCAATACGCCAAGTATCGTAGGTGGAGGCTTTTGCGATACGCTGCGACTGAGCTACTTACTGGAAAACCTAGGTGGAGAAGATGCTCCCGGGGCTGGTGCCGTTTACGACCTGGTTCTGGGTATGGGGCTCAACAACAACCTCTTCAGTAGCACGCTACCCTTTGATTTAAGCATTTTCCCCAACTGGACCATTTTGGTAGAAATGGGTGGCGTATTACTGGATTTAGGCAATTATCAATTCCCCAACCCCAATCCCTTAAGAGGCTACAACCTGGATTTTCGCCAAATGATCAGCGATCCTGATGGCCCTGGCGGGCTAAGGGATATAGACAATGATGGCTTCTTTGACGACCTCCCCGTGGGCAGTAGCACCACCTTGGAAGTGTTGATTATCTACGACCCTGATGCCACCTCCGGCTGTGCTTTTCTCAGCGGCTATCCTTACAACGGAGGAGCAGAAACCATCTTCCGCCTCGGTTATCAATACCAGGATCAATGCTCCCAACCACGCGCCTATTGGTACAGCGTCAATGATGTGGGTACCAACATTGTCTCTCTTTTCACCCATCGTTCTATTATCTATACGGTTACTCTTGCAGAGAACAACCTCAGTCAAGGACAGGTAACCACCATGGAAATCCGGCCCGATGGCGCCTGGAACAGCCCTTGTGGCGCGACCGATTCCTTTATTCTAGAAATCATCTTGCCGGATGGATTAGTAGCTGAACCTAGCGCCTATGGTCCTGGCGATTTTTCGGGCATTGTTGGGCAAAGCGGTGATACCATCTGGCTAGCCAGCAACGAACGAGGTACTTACACCCAGCCTTGGGGGCTCAACGTCAGCATGGATTGCAACGAAACCATTGTTGACACCACTCTGAACATCAGCTTCCTCTACTTTTGCGACTCTGATTGCGGGCCTATGAAAAGGATCAACTGCCAGGAGATCGTCCTCGATTACCTTCCGCAGTGTGAGACCTGCCTGGAAGGTGTAGAAACCCGTGGCTTTGCAGCCGAACGAATCAGTATGGGCTGGACCAATAGCGCTCATACCCAGCAAGTAGACCCCGACACCGATCCAAGCATTAACACAGGAGCTGCTATCAACCGCGATTCCGTGGCCCTTACCTTGAATGGTATTTTGCGCGGTAGCGGTCCTTTTGACGCACTCAATGTCCGCTTGGTATACCAAGGCATTGATGCCGCTTTTGCCGATCCTACCCTCCCTCACTTTGCGCCCATTGGGGCGACCTTTGACTATTTTGCACAAGACGGATCTGTGTACTCCTGTGTCGATCCGCCCTTCCTGACCAACTTCGATCCCGGCAACGGAGAACATACGATTACGGCCCAATTGGAGAGCTTTTTTCAAGCAGGTGGCTGTCTGCAAAACGTCACACGGATGGCAGGTGACAGTATGGTGTTGCGCATCTTTACTCGGGTAACCGAAAACACGCCGCGTCGAGCCGTTCCCGTACCAGAGCTGAAAGGACAGTTTTTCCTATTGCAAAATGGTCAACGAATTAGCTGTAACGAATACCTCGATAATTTCATTTTGGAACAGGTCATCCCCAATGCTAGTCTCGTATATTCCAGCCAGGAGCACTACGGATGCGCAGCCATCTACTTCAACAACAATGCGATCACTAACCCCGGCCATATTTACGACGCCGACCAGTTCCCCAATGAAGTCCGTTCCATTGTCGATGTCAGCGAGGTGAGGATGATTTTGGAAGGCAACTGGGAGCACCAAAGCGGGAGCAGCGATCTGCTCGCTAATGGCTCTTTTGATGAAAATGATGGTATAGCTGCGGGAGCTCCTTTTGTGACCATTCCTCTACCCGATCCGCTTATTAGTTTTGATGGTGCTTACACGACTTTTACTTACGTCAATCCCGGCACCTGGCCCAAAGGCGACTTGGTCATTGGTGGCAGTAACCCTGTGCACAACATTCGTTTCCGGGCCATTCCAGGCTGTCTGGTGCCCAATGATACACCCTTTGAAATCCAGATGGAGGCCGACATGATTCGGTACCTCAACGCTCCTGTGGAATGGAGAGATACCATCACCTCCCGTGATACGAGTAGCAACAAGACTTACCTGGGGCCACGGGCCAACCTGCTGCTAGCTTCCCCACAAGAATTCATCCCCAATTCGGATACCGTTCGCTGGGAGGTTAATATCAATAACAATACCAGCTATGGTCACCCAGATAAGCTCCTACAGCACGTTTGGTTGGCTTTGGAGCAAGCAGGTGCCGTAGCTATTTTCGCTATCGAAGACATTACCGATCCGGCCAACCCGATTGCTTTTCCGTGGCAGACTTATGATGCAGGGGGTAGTTACTGGATTCAGATTGGGCAAGTTGCCGCCTTTGCAACGCGCCGGTTCCGCATTAGTGGCTTGTATACTGATTGTGCGAGGCAGGAACTGCTGCTGCGCATGGGCTACAGCTGTTTGGATTATCCCAACCCTCATCCAGGCGCAGGCTACCAATTGGCGGGTACTTTCTTTCAATGTGCTGACAAAGAGCTGGCGCTGTACATCCAACCCACACCGGTATCACTCAATCTCAACGTAGAAGGTCCGCCATTGCCAGCACCACTCTGTGAACCGCTGGATTATAGTATCGTGGTGAGCAATGTCAATTTGCCTGCGGCCTACGAACACGAAATGCGGACCCAACTGCCTTTGGGTGCGGAAATCATCCCAGGGACCAGTACGATAGAAATACCCGCCAATTCCGGCAACTGGTTTAACCTTGCGGACCCGATTGCCTTGGGCAACAATACCTTTTCCTGGCCCCTGAGCAATGACCCTAATGGCTTGGCGATCCTCCCCGGCGTCAATCAAGCACCCGCCAATACCTACCGACTGTCCTTCAAGCTGCTTACACGCTGTGGGTTGAATGCAGGCTTGCGCATTGGTTTTAGTACCGAAGCTAGCAATAGTTGCGGCGCACTTGAAGAACGTACGGCTTTCTCCGAGCGGCTGCTCATCCAGGGTTTGCCGGAAACGGCCAACAATTACGCGCTTTTCCTGGGTACGCCCGAAGGAGGTCTGCAAGCTTGTGACACGACCCAAATCAACGCCAAACTCATCAACCTGGGGCCGTTTCCCAGCAGGGATATTGAATTCGCTATCATCACCCTGCCTGCCGCCTTTGATCTACTGCCCGGAACGAATCCTCCCACGGTGGCCTTGACCAGCAACACCACCATAGAGGATCGACGGTTCTTGCGGTTTCAAATGCCCGCCGGGGTGCCGCCGGGAGACAGTATCGTCTTACCATTTTCGCTCACCGATTTACGTAACACGGAATTAGATTGCGAAGCAGCAGAACTTAGCCTGGCCGCCGTACTGGAAGCCCAGGTAGCCTGCGGGCTGAGCCCGACCGACAGTTGTGCCATTCTTTTGGTATTGAACAGTGACACCATCACCACCGCTGTCCTCAAAGACGAGCTGGACTTTGTGATTACTGAACATCGCAGCTTACCCCTCGGGCAGACGGGGGAAACATTGACCACCTTGTTACGCCTGCAAAACCTTCAAAATGCCCCCGCCAGGACGGACAGTATCATTTGGGAAGTTTATGTAGACGATGATTTATCGGGCACCATTTCTCCTGGTGACGAGCTGCTTTATGGGAGTCTGCCGCGTCCGATTACCCTGGCAGCAAATGCGAGTTGGCTCGACAGCATCACCTATACGGCTACTACCGATCAGGTTTGCCAACTGCTGGTCACCTATCGCAACAGCGGTTTTTCCTGTGCCTGCGACCCTCCCCTGGTCTACGTGCTACCCAACCCGATTTTGGCCAATGCTGGTCCGGATCAGTTGCTTTGTAGTGATGAAAGCATTTGGCTAGGAACTGACGAACGCTTGAATGGCATGACCTTTGAATGGTCAGCCTTAGGTAGTAGTCCACTGGGAGCCATCACCCCGCTGGACAGCTCTTTTACGCTCTTTCAATGGCCAAATTCTTCCCTGACCGCGCAGACCTATAGTTTTCAGCTGGAAACCCAGCGCGGGCCGAATTGTGTGTCGCGGGATACGGTTCAGATCACGGTATTGCCGGAATTGAGAAGCACGACCTCCGTCGCTTCCGACTACAACGGCCAAGCTATCTCTTGCGCAGGTGCCGCCGACGGAGCCCTGGCCGTAAGCACCACCCTGGGACAAATGCCACTGACCTATGAGCTGAACGGACAAGTTCAGGACAATCCCATTTTTACAGACCTAACCGCTGGCAGCTACCAATTTATGATCACCGACGCCAACGGCTGTACCTCCATCGCCGAAGGCATGCTTGACCAACCAGACAGCTTGATGCTGGACGCCCAACTGCAAAGCACCAGTTGCGCCAATACGGCTGACGGAAGTATTCAGATACAAGTAAATGGCGGCACCCCTGGCTACAGCTACAGTTGGTCGGGCGGTTTGCCCAATGCTGCGCAGCAGAACAACCTGCCAGCGGGCCCTTACCAGCTGAGCCTCACCGATGCCAACAATTGCTTGCTGGTAAGCGACACCCTCTGGCTTGATCGACCGCCTGCGATCAGCTATGAACTCAGTATTGATGCTACCAGCTGTTCCTACAGCAGCGATGGTTCGGTGCAAATCAGCAACCTTAGCGGTGGTACGGGCAGCCTGAGCCTCCTTTGGCCAGATGGCACCAGTAGCTTGACGAACGCGAATCTCCCCATCGGAGAAGCCAACTTGACTATTACGGATGAAAACGATTGCCTCACGCTTATTCCTTACTTCGTTCCGGGGCCAGCCCCCTTGGTAGTTAATTCGCTGGAGCAGGAAAATGTCAGTTGCTTTGGTTTGGCGGATGGCCAAATAGCGGTTTCGGTGATGGGCGGCACCGGCCCCTATCAATACCAATGGGCGCACGGTCCGGATGCTCCAACCTTAACCAACCTACTGGCTGGCAGTTACGAAGTATTGGTCACCGATGCTCAAAACTGTAACCTACTGGTGCCCGATCTGATGATTGAACAACCTTCGGCCTTGAGCATTGATAACTTTGAGATCGAAGGCATCAGTTGCTTTGGTTTTGCCGATGGACAGATCAGTGTGGAAGCTGGCGGAGGTACCCCACCCTACCGCTACGCGTGGGAAAATGGTACCATCAACCCTACCTTGGCGGGCCTTGAGGCAGGCAGCTACACCCTTGAACTTACGGACGACAATGATTGCTTCTTTACGACCAGTTACACAGTGCCGCAACCTCCGCCACTGACCAATGTCTTGGAACGTCTGGACCCGGCTTGCTCCGGAGAGGAGGGTACCTTTACCTTTTTTCCCGATGGAGGCACCCCGCCTTACGTCTTTTCTGCCGACGGGGGCCAAACCTTTACGGAAGACGCCAGCATCGACGCCGGCCCTGGCACTTACTTACTGGTAATCCGCGACCAAAACGGCTGCCTCTTCACCGACGAAGCCGAAATGATGGAGCCACTCCCTCTCTTTTTGGATGCCCCAGAACAGATTATTTTGGATTATGGCGACAGCATCACCCTCTTTATCCCGCTGTATAACGTCCGCGGCGACACCTTCATCCAGTGGCTACCTGCGACCAGTCAGCTGAGTTGTGATGATTGCCTCAATCCCACCATCTACGCGCAGGAAACCACGGTGTTCTACCTCCGAGTAAGGGATAGTTTTGGCTGCGCCGCCAGTGCCCGAATCCCGATGATCGTAGAATTCCCCCGCCGCGTCTACCTCCCCAACGCCTTCAGCCCCAACGGCGTGGGCGACAACGAAGTATGGTACCCCTTCGCCGCCAACGAAGTGGCCCTGATCCGCCGTTTGGAAGTCTTTAATCGCTGGGGCGGACAAGTGTTTTCCCAAAAGAATTTTCCTCCCAATGACCCGCTATTTGGCTGGGATGGGTGGTTTAATGGCAGCCCGGCACCGAGTGCCGTATACGTTTATTTTGTAGAAGTCGAATTCACGGATGGGACGGTTTTGGTGTTGAAGGGGGATGTGGTTTTGGTGAGGTGATGGTGAGGCTTGCTCTTGAGTATCCAATAAAGGCGATTCCCCACGCAAGCCTTATGGTACTAGATAATGGGTACTTGGTACAGGGTATTGATTAGATGTAGGCTAGTATTTAATGGGCTAGTCGGAAGTGGGAAGTGGGAAGTCGGAAGTATTTGGATTCGCTAATAGTGTGCACTCTCCCTGTACTTCTGAAGGAGTATCATTGATAAATTCTTGTGGTGGGTTCCCTCCTTCTCTTCGTGAACCTGGCTACTTCCGAATTCCCACTTCCGCTTTCCGACTTCAAAATCGGAAGACCCCGTAGGCACATTTGTTATAATTTAATGGGCTATTGGTACGTAGTAAGCCTCTTCTTAATTACCGTTTTCTAAATTTCAACCTTGACAACCCTTCATCTGTGATCAAGTCATATATGAATTCACAAGTCGAATAATAGCTGACTTGCCATTCAAAAGAAACTGTTGTTGTGATTGATATTGTTTCAGTAGTATCATCGACTTGATAAACTCCCGCAACATCAGATGCTGTTTCATTTACAAATGTGATGGTCCCATCATCTGTAAAGATTACGTACAAGGAGGTGTTAACTACCGGCTCAAATTGATTTGATGAATAGGGGAAACCTAGTTGTTCGATCAGTTCCCATTCTCCAACAATGGCTGAGGTCAAGCTAATTCCTTCCGGACATTCTTCTTCCATCGATTTCTCACAACTTGTAGCAATAAAAATAGTCAACATAAAAAACAAAGACCGGAATAATCGTTGGGCTTGGTAAAAAAGGCTGATGGAATAAGCTAAAAAAGAGCTTTTCTTATCCGCTTGGACGTAGATTTTAGTCATCATTTTATATTAATTAGCGCGTTAAAAACATCATATCACAAACAAACATGATCTTCTCCTTACACCTTTCCAATCTTACACTTTTCCAATCAGTGCGGGGTGCGGTAATGTGCGGAGTGCGGTTTAAAAATTCCGACTTCTCAATTCCGACTTCCGACCTTGAGCAGTTGGTGGTTGGGTGGTACCTTTACACCCTTCCACTATTCCAACCCTTACACCCTTGCTTAAACCTCCTCCTGAAAACTATCCAAGCTCTGGTAGATGATCTTGTGGATACGCTCGCGCAAGCCGAGTTTTTGCAGCTTATTGTTGTACTTGTCCGGATAAATGCGGTTGGAGAGGAAGATGAACACGAGGTCGTTGTCGGGGTCGGCCCAGACGCAGGTGCCGGTGAAGCCGGTGTGGCCAAAGGTTTCTTTGGAGGCGCCGTATGCTTGGAGGGATTTGGAGTGACCGGCCAGGCGATCAAAGCCGAAGCCGCGGTAGTTGTAGCCATTGCGGCTGGTAAACTTATCGATGGTAGCGGGCTGCAGGAATTGTTGGCCGCCGTAAGATCCGTGGTTGAGTAGCATTTGAAAGACGACGGCCAGGTCACGCGCATTGCTGAAAAGTCCGGCGTGGCCAGCAACACCTCCTAGTAGTAAGGCACTCTCGTCGTGTACTTCGCCGCGGACGACTTGCTTGCGCCATTTTTTGTCTAGCTCCGTAGGGACAATCTCTTCTTCCGGGATCTGCAAGCCGGGTCGAAACTGGAGGCGGTGCAAGCCCATGCGATTGTAGAAATACTGCTGCAAATAAGTGTCAAGCGGCTGTCCAGCGACCTCTTCGACGACTTGCTGGAGCAACAGAAAGTTCACATCACTGTAGCGGTAAAAGGGTCGACGAGGGGTGCGCACCTGTCCTAACTCTGTGAGCAAATCATCTCTAACACCGTTTTTTATATAAAAGTCTTTGCCAATGGCTGTAAGGTAGTTTTCACTTTTTTCGATGTGAAACAGATCGTCTTTACGCAGGAACTGAGCGATAGGTAAATTGGCTTGCAAGCCCGTTTGGTGCGCCAGCAAATGGCGTAAACGCAAATATTTAAGGCCGCTTTTTTGGTAGGCCGGGAGGTACGTTTGTAGGCGTTCAGATAAATCAACCTTCTCCTTATCATAGAGCTCCATCACAGCCAGGGTGGTTCCCGCAGCTTTGGTCAGCGAAGCGAGATCGTACACATCCTGTGGGTCAACGGGTTGTAGTTTATCGTAGGTATGGTAACCAAAGGTTTTGTCATAAACAATATGCCCCGCTTTGGCCACCAATACCTGACAACCAGGAATGGCTTTTTTACGGATGGCACGTTGCACATAATCGTCGATACTGGCCAATTTTTCCCGGTCAATGCCCGCCACCTCCGGTGGGCAATGCCCCAGTCGAGAAGCAGCCAACATACCACCAGAAGACATATTCAGGTTTTGGGCACCATACAATAATTGGGCCGCCATGGCCTGAGAGGTAGGCGCATTATCGGGTAAAAACAATACAGGAACGGGCAATTGCGCCAGATAGTCGTCTTCTGATTGACCAAAAAACAAGATTACCAGTGGCTGTTCTGAATACATTTTCATTAAGCCAGCAAAATCTGCCTTGAAATTCGAGAGGGAAGCATGGTCCAACAGCAACAAGGTGATCTCCTGTTCTTCACAAGCTTCGGGCAGTGTTGGCAATGTGCCTTCCCAGGTAAATTCACGAAAGTTGGTGCGCTCGCCTAAGTCATTTGAGAAAACGGGAAAGATGGTATTCACTGGTCGAACCAGCTTTACTTGCTGGGCCGGATGCAATGGAAAAATATTTCCAAAATTATGGTTTAAGACAATCTGATGCGTATAACGCTGCCAAGCGGCAAAATCAATGGTATCCAACAAGTGGCCAGCGACGGCACCACCGGCTACCCCGCCTACGGCAATTTCTGGCAACCAGTGATCATCTGACAATTCCAGCTCCTCTTCTTCGAAGCGGTCCAAACCATAATTATCGACCAGGGAAGAGGTATCCGCAGCGGGAACCTCCATTTCAGCAATGGGGAAAGGAAGATAAGTACGAAATGCAAAGAAGCAAAACAGGCCAGCGCTCAGTACTACGACTACCCGTGAAGTTGTGTTCATAATCAGTTTGGGGCTCACAAGAAGATTGACCGAAGCCTATGATCTCGTCGTTTTATGTTTGAAGTCGAATCCAACCGTTACAACGGAGGACCTTTCAAAAGAATAGTTAAGATTTTGTTAAAACTTTAAACTTTATGGAAAGATTAACGGGGTAGCGAAGTATTCAGCGACGTAGGTGCAACCGACGCCGAACAGAGGATGGTGGCAAAATTTTCCAGCGACGTAGGTGCAACCGACGCCCTCTGGGTCTTCGTGTATTCCATTACTTCTGACTTCCTTCCGATAGCTATCGGAACCGACTTCAATCACCTATTCCTCTTCCTCTCCACTAGTCGCCAGTCCAGCCAATTGACTGGCCAGACGGTGGCAGGTGAGTCCTGGATTTTTCCATAACTCTTCGGAGCTGAAACTCAACAGGCGATAGCCAGAAAGGCGTAAGCGATCCTTTTGCCAGTTTTCCCAATCGATGGTCGTGACCGTACCTTGGGCGATAAAGCCATCCGTCAGGAGGATAATTTCATCGCCCGTGGGGGCTGTGGCTAACAATACTTTCACCTCGATACCTCTCACCCTGGTGAAGCGCCATTCCCATCCGGGCAATTGTGCTTTGAGGCGATAGGTCAATTCACGGGCCAGCGAATCTGAGGCGGGCTGCTGAGGAATGGAAATGGGCCATTGTTGGCGTAAGCGATCGATCTCCCCGTAATCTTGGGTACTCACTGCGTGGGCCAGACCGATCATCAGGGTTTGCAGTTGCTCGCCGGGGCGATCCGACCAAGATTGCCGAACGGCTATTTCATCCAGCGGCAGCGAGTTGAGCACATGAATGGTTTGAGCCTGAGAAAATACTTGTTGTAAAACCTCCAGACTGGCAAGTTCCCGCCCTTGATTCAGGCGAGGCAACAGGGACGACAAATGCCCTTTGTAGTCAACAGGGCCATAAACCGGGGTATAAATGATCACCTCGAATTGCTGAGACATCGCATCCGCTGCCTGGAGTACCGTGAGGCCGTTGCGTTCCAGTTGTTGTACTAATTCCGCTCCAGGACTACGTTCCTTTTTGATGCGAAACAGCAGCTGTTGTACCAGGTCGCGTTGGGTAGCAGTGAGGGTGATAATACCGACCCTCGGGAAGGTTTTCAAGCCTTGCTTTTCGATGGCGTTCAGCAATTTTAGCACTTCCTGGGCTTCTACCTCATTGATTTGGTCTTGCTCGGAAAAGCGGCCATCTACCTGATGAAAAAACACCTGCGGTTGGCGACTGCTCCATTTTTCGGCAAGATTTGGCACCCGATCATCTGCACAAAAAACGGTGGGAATATTACCTTGCTTAAGGTACGTTACTACCCCTTGTTCCGAAAGAGTCAACTGATTGGTATCCGCAACTACCGCCAATTGCTTGGCGCGACTCAACAGGGTCTCCGCTTCGGAGCGGCTCAAATCCTGAGCTTTTTCTAAAACAACCAAATCATAATAAGGCACCAGTTCGGCTGCTACTTCCGGGTTGGCAAAGCTGATGGGGTAAGCATTGACGAATTGTTCTCCGTATTCCTGCATCAAAACCCCTAGGCTTTCGGGCCAGGTTTTTAGTGCAGATTTAAGTTGCTGCTGTGCTTTATTTCTGCGATTGGTCCACTCGTACTGGATAAAACCGGGTAGCTGTGCCCTCAACTGCTCCACTTCCTGGATGTACTTTTCTTTAGCTGCCGACCCCAGCGGCGAGAAGGGTGTATAGTGCTTTTGGAGCCCTTCATTAAAATACCAACTTGAGAAGGATGCCTCCCAATCTTTGGGTCGAGATCGGAGAATGGCCTGGATGGTTTTACGACTGATTTCAGACAAGGAAAACCAGTTGCGTTGCCAATTATAGAACCCTTCGTATTGCAAGAGCCCTTCCTGGCTCCTTTCCAATTGGTCGATGATTTCTTCGAGGTTCTTTTGCTGACGAGGCAGGGTCAAGGTTTTTGATTGTAGCGGAAGCTGGTACAATCCACTGGCATTGACTTCGTCGATAAAGACTTCGAGGTCGCGCTCAAGCAACTCAATCCCGGAAGAAGCATCTAAATCAGCAATAGCTGTTTTAAAGTTCAGGCGAACCATCTCCTCCTGAATCCCCTGAAAGAGATAATTGCGCCAGTTGTCCAAGGTCTCCCGAAACGAGATCAGCAAGGGAGCCAGCTTATCCAAAAGCTGACGTGGTTTCTGTTTAGGCCAATCAAAAGGAAATGGATCTAACTGGGTATGCAAATCTTTCAGCGCCTCATAATCGGCTTGCAAAGCATTTTTCTCTTCAAGTGCTTTTTGGTACTTGTTGGAAAAGCGGCCATAGATTTTCAAAGTCCGATCGCCTGAGCGGAGCGTATCTGCGCCGAAGGCATTGTGGCTGTCTTCCAGGCGTTGTTCAAGCCGCTCGAAGAGGTTCCTCAACTGTAGGTAACGCTGCTCGTGGAAGCCAGCCAATTGATCCGCATACTGGCTCTGGATGCGTACATAACGCTGGTGTAACTTACGCGCCTGGGCCAACAACTTTTGACTTGTGGTCGCAATAAACTCCTGGCTCTCCCTCAAATCCTGGTGAATAAAAATCGCTGCACTGAGGTTGCTCAGCGGATGGTGCAAGGTACCTATGGCTTCGTAGAGTGGCTTGGTAGCGAGCAGGGCCTTGCTGATTTCCTGGTATTCGCGAGGAGTAAAACTGTACTGAGAAGCATTTAACTGGCTTGCCAACAGCTCCTTGCCTTCTGCCCGGGCATAGTAAAGGTAAAACCCGAGAAGGTCAGACCAGGATTTGTCACCAAAGATTTTTTTCCTGGAAGCTTCGTACCAGGCATCGTACTGACGCTGGAGGCGATTGCACCGACTCAGAGTGGTTCGCCAACGCAGGGGGTCGTAAGTAGCGGGCGTTGTTTTGTTTTTATCAAAAGAAGCAATCAAGCCCTTGAGAATGGGTAAGTCCAGCAACGGGTCTTGCCAAAGCAAACCATAACCGTTTAAAGCCGTGATTTTATCAAGTTGTTGATAAAGGGCTTCCAGATTGGCTTTTTTTCGGGAAACGATCAAGCAAGACTTACCCTGTGCTAGGCTTAGCTTCAGCAGTTCGGCACTAATGGAGCTCAGGCCACTCTCCGGGTTACCTTCCGCTAGTGCGTACCTTTGGCCCAAAACTTGCTTGAAAAAATAATACTGTGCAGGTGCTAAACGCGATAATGCCAAATTGCCAATCGCCGATTCTTCGTGGGTAAACGGCTCATGGAAATGTACGGGCAAATCTCCATTGTTGCGCCAGTGGCTGGTATCCACCACTAGTCGGGCCGACCACCAAAGCTCTCCCGCCCCTTCCGGATCTATTTCTATTTGAGGCATTTGCGCCAATGCGGGCTGCCAACTGGAAGAACAATATTCCGTTTTTTCGGCAAGTGCTTGCGCAAACAGCCCCAATTGTTGTAGCGCTTCCGTGGAAGGCTGCAGGGCTGCTTCCAAGAGCTTTTCCCAGTCGTTGGGCGCGGTAGTACTTAATGCGGCAACTACTTTTCCATTGGATTCTCCTGCTGTCCCCACGTAGGTTTTCAGCACCCAATGAGGGCGGTTATTGACGGGCGGCTCCAGGATACAAGGCCAGCGTAAGAGGGGAATTCTGTTTAATTGCCCAGCTTCCTTGCGCAATAGATAGGGGTAAGTAAAATACAAGACCTGACGGCCTTCCAGGCGCTGTGCAGCGCGTTGTTCATTGAAAAAATGCCAAAGCTTTTTCTCCTGGTCAAAGCGCGGTTGAAGAATAATTTCTGCGGCACCAGTAGTCAACAGTGACTTCAACCAGTTGTAGGCCAAATCAGTGTCTTCAACCAGTGTCATCCAGTTCAAATATAGGTTAGCCCTAGAGGTCTCGATCATAGTCTTGAAGGTACAAATGCGGTGAGTTGTCAGTTTTTTGGCTGACTGTCAAAAATAGAGAGGGGAATTTAAATGGACAACTATTCCCGGGCTTTTGTCGGAAAAGAAAAAGTCGCGTGAGTGCATGCAGGTCACAAGGGACATATCTGGCCTTCTGGGGCAAATTCATGCATTTGCCCTAGAAGGCCAGATCAAGGAAAACTTACTTATTCACCACGCCACCGCTGATTTTCTCTCCATTGCGGTACATGTATTCCACCATGATATTACCTTCGGGATCATAGTCGCGTACAAGACCATCTAGTTGGCCCGCTTTGTAGGAAGCTTCCTTTTTCAGTTTACCATCGCGGTAATCGTATTCGCGCAGCACGCCATCCAGCTCACCGTCCTTGTAATTGGCGGTCATTTCCTCGCGGCCAAAGCGATATTTACCCCAAGGGCCATCCAGCTTATTGTTCTTATAGGTAGCCATCAACTCTGCCTGCCCGCGTTCGTTGAATTCCATGTACACGCCGGTGTAAAGGTCTTCAACAAAACTGATCACTTTTACGGGGAAACTACCCTCTGCGCTGTAATATGCCCAGGTACCGTTCTTTTTACCATTGATCATGGGGCCGGCTTCCATAATTTTCCCATCGGGCGTCAATAGCTTGGCCATGGAGGCACTGGTGCCAGGAATTGGTGTTATTTCATAATTACCAATCGAAATAGAAGAGGCTTCGGTCGCAGCAGCAGGTCCCGGTGAAGCATTGTTCTCACAGCTCCATAACAAGGCCAACGCCAGTACTAAAGAAAAAAACGTTCTCATCACAATAATTTTGTATCTCTGGAAATTTTTGTGTTTCAGGTCAATCGAAAGTAAAAATCACGCTCCTTACCAGTCGCTTAAGATTTTCACTTTAGCTTGACCACAAAAATTTCCAGAGAAGGGTAATTTTTGATTTTAAAAAGAGCCGTAAATGTAAGGGTCTTCCTGCTGAATTTGCTAATTTTCGCAATAAGGTCTATTTTTGATCCCCGGCAACATTTGCAACTTAGTAATATGACGGAAATAACTGATTCCATTTTTTCCAACGATTCGCGAATATTTTCACACAAGCTCCTTTTAGTTGCTTGCTTAGAAAATTTTAGCGAATCAAAAATGGAATAAGTTATTTTTGTTCCGTCACTTAGAACTGATCAGGCCGTACAACAGCAGGAATGAACGCAGAAAATTTCATGGAATACCTGGCACAGCCAGCTAAACTGTACCAACTACCGTATCAGGAAATAAAAAACCTGGTAGAGGAATACCCTTATTCTGCCAACCTCCGCCAGTTGCTACTTCTAAAAAGCAGGATCGAAAAAGATCCCAAATTTGAGCAATACCTCCACAATTTAGCCGCTCATACCTTTGATCGGGAACACCTCTACACTTTTATCCACGAAAAACTTCCCCAATTACTCGAATTGGACACAGAACCTGAGGAGCGCCTCGAACTCAAAGACCTTACGCAGCTTGTTAGTCCAGAGAAAGTACCTGTACGGCGAGAGGAAGACGTGTTTGAAGTCGGAGGTCAGAAGTCGGAAGTCGGAAGTAATGAGATGCGCGAAGACCTAGAGGAAAGTTCGCCACTAGGTAAACCAAATATTTCCGAATTCCGAATTCCTCCCGATAGCTCGGGATCTGATTTTGAAGTCGGAGGTCAGAAGTCGGATCCCGAGCTATCGGGAGGAAGTAACGAGACATACGAAGACCAGGAAGAGCGGGTTACCGAATTTATTGTTGGTGCCGCTTCAGAAGGACTAGACGAAAACTCGTCTCTGCCAGAACCTGACAATTCCGATTTTGAAGTCGGAAGTCAGAAGTCGGAAGTCGGAAGTGACGAGACACACGAAGAGCAAGAGGAGCGGGTTACCGAATTTATTGTTGGTGCCGCTTCAGAAGGACTAGACGAAAACTCGTCTCTGCCAGAACCTGACAATTCCGATTTTGAAGTCGGAAGTCAGAAGTCAGAAGTCGGAAGTGACGAGACACACGAAGACCAGGAGGAGCAGGTAATCGAATTCATTGTTGGGAGTAACGATTCTGCACAGGAAGAAAACTCGCCTCTAGCAAAACCTAATAATTCCGATTTTGAAGTCGGAAGTCAGAAGTCGGAAGTCGGAAGTAACGAGACACACGAAGACCAGGAGGAGCAGGTAATCGAATTCATTGTTGGGAGTAACGATTCTGCACAGGAGGAAATCTCGCCTCTAGCAGAAGCTGACAATTCCGATTTTGAAGTCGGAAGTCAGAAGGCGGATCCCGAGCTATCGGGAGGAAGTAACGAGACACACGAAGACCTAGAGGAAAGTACGCCACTAGGTAAACCAAATACTTCCGAATTCCGAATTCCTCCCGATGCCTCGGGATCCGACTTTGAAATACCTGCGTCCTTACTCCAGACCCTCATCAGTGGGTCGTTGTTAGTAGGTACTCCTTTGGTGCCAAAAGCGAAGGAGAATTTTGCCAGTTGGCAAAGCCAGCGCCAGCGCAAGGAAACAGCAAGCCGTTGGGAAAGGCTTCGCCAGCGCTCTGTACGTAGTACTGCGGACGAGGAAAATCCGTTAAAAGCCAAGGAGATGGCAAAACAAAGTGTGCAGGATCAAGCCAACCTCGCTTCGGAAACACTGGCCAAACTGCTGACGCGGCAGGGGCAATACCGCAAAGCCATAAAAATCTATGAGCGATTAAGCTTGTTATATCCAGAAAAAAGCCGTTACTTTGCGGCCACAATTGAAGAACTGAAACTAAAACAATAATAATATGATCACCGGCTTGACAATTCTGACCGCTCTGGTATGCTTGTTGCTGATGGGAGCCGTTCTCATTCAAAACCCCAAAGGAGGTGGAATTGATTCTACTTTCGGTGGTAGTTCAGCTAACCAAGTATTCGGTGCTGCGAAGTCTACGGACTTTATCGAAAAGGTTACCTGGTACTTGGCCATTGCACTGTTCGCGCTGTGCATTATCACTTCATTGGTAGCAGATAGCTCTGCCACTGATGCGATGGGCCTCTAAAAAAGAGCACACTAGCTTAAAAAAGCCTGACCGAGTTTTCGGTCAGGCTTTTTTTGTGGTACCGAGCATAGGATCGGTCGCTCCATAGGATCGGGTTTGAAACCCAATCCTACGGAGCGGAAAGAGCGGATAGCCTGTCCCACAGGGGAGCGCCCAAAAAAACGCCCCACTGACAAAACAACCCTGTCAAAAATTCACCTGCTACTTTTGATTTTGGGCGGATGCTCTGCCGCATTTGCTGACAACCTGTCGCTTTGTCAGCTTGGTTGCCTTTGGCACGTATTATGCTAATAGACCAATGTTGCCAGACTGGCAACTTTCCATGTAATTCATTAATTCAATTGATAATCAAACTTATTCATTTATGAAGCCCATCAACGACCGAGTAGTGATCAAGCCGGCTACGGCGGAAGAAACCACGAAGGGTGGTATCATTATTCCGGATACAGCCAAGGAAAAGCCACAGCGCGGCGAGGTTGTAGCAGTTGGTCCTGGTAAGGACGGCAACTTAATGACAGTACAAGTCGGCGATGTCGTACTTTACGGCAAATACGCTGGCCAGGAAATCAACTTCGAAGGAGAGGACTACCTCATCATGCGCGAAGACGACGTCCTGATCATTCTGTAGCTCTTAACAACGCTCACATCAAACTTCGAGAAGTTTGGCAAAGGATATTTGATCTTCTGATTCCTTTCCTCCTTCTCAGATTTTTCCAAAAAACTTAAAAACGAACTATAAATATGGCTAAGGAAATTAGCTTCAACAGAGACGCCCGGGAGAAACTACGCAATGGTGTAGATGCCCTGGCTAACGCCGTTAAAGTAACGCTCGGACCGAAAGGCCGCAACGTGGTTATCCAAAAAAGCTTTGGTGCACCACAGGTGACCAAGGATGGTGTTACGGTTGCCAAAGAAATTGAACTGGAAGACGCGGTAGCCAACATGGGCGCCCAGATGGTAAAAGAAGTGGCTAGCAAAACTGCTGACATTGCGGGTGACGGTACCACTACTGCTACCGTTTTGGCGCAAGCTATGATCGCTGCTGGTTTGAAAAACGTTACTGCTGGTGCCAACCCCATGGACCTCAAGCGTGGTATCGACAAGGCCGTCAAAGAAGTAATCGCTGACCTCAGGAAGCAAAGTGAAGTGATTGGTGACGACTTTGAAAAAATTCAGCAAGTAGGTTCGATCTCGGCCAACAACGACAATGAAATCGGCTCTCTCATCGCCGACGCCATGAAGCGCGTGAGCAAAGATGGTGTGATCACGGTAGAAGAAGCCAAAGGTACCGACACCTACGTGGAGGAAGTACTGGGTATGCAGTTTGACCGCGGCTACTTGTCTCCTTATTTCGTGACCGATGCCGAAAACATGGTAACGGAATACGATAATCCTTACATCCTGATTCACGACAAGAAGATCAGCAATATGCAGGACATCGTTCCTGTGTTGGAAAAAGTAGTTCAGGCTGGTCGTCCGTTATTGATCATTGCCGAAGATATCGAAAGCCAGGCACTGGGCGTATTGGTGGTCAACCGCCTGCGTGCACAGTTGAAGATCGTTGCCGTGAAGGCTCCTGGTTTTGGTGATCGCCGCAAAGCGATGCTGGAAGATATTGCCGTACTGACAGGTGGTACTGTGATCAGCGAAGAGAAAGGCTACAAGCTCGACAGCGTAGAGCTGGCTCACTTGGGTCAGGCCGAGAAAATCACGGTTGACAAAGACAACACCACTATCGTAGACGGTGCTGGTAAAGAAGATCAGATTACAGCCCGGATCAACCAGATCAAGGCGCAGATCGAATCTACCACTTCTGACTACGACCGCGAGAAGCTCCAGGAGCGTCTGGCTAAATTGTCTGGCGGAGTAGCTGTACTGTACGTAGGCGCGCCTACCGAAGTAGAGATGAAAGAGAAGAAAGACCGCGTTGATGATGCCCTCCACGCTACCCGCGCAGCGGTAGAAGAAGGTATCGTAGCCGGTGGTGGTGTAGCACTGGTACGTGCTATTGCTGCCCTTGAAGGCATGAAAGGCGATAACGAAGATCAGACGATCGGTATCAACATCGTTCGCAAAGCACTGGAATCACCACTACGCACCATTGCTGACAATGCAGGTGTAGAAGGCAGTGTGATCCTACAAAACGTGATGACGGGCAAAGGAGCCTATGGCTACAACGCTCGCACCGACGTTTTCGAAGACCTCAAGAAAGCTGGTGTCATTGATCCTACCAAAGTGACGCGCATTGCCCTGGAGAATGCTGCTTCGATCTCTGGTATGGTATTGACCACCGAATGTGTCATCAACGACAAGCCCGAGCCCGAAGGTTCAGGTATGCCTGGTGGTATGCCCGGCGGCATGGGTGGCATGGGCGGCATGATGTAAATCTTGCCGTAAAGACGCAAAATGTGTCGTGGAGATGCGATGCATCGCGTCTGTATAGCTTAAAAAAAAGCCCCCCGCACCAAAAGTACGGAGGGCTTTTTTATAGGTGTAAGGGTGTAAAAGTTTTATGGTGTAAGGGTTGGTGAGGCCTCTAGTGGCGTCCAAACATGCATGAATGTATTTATACCCGTTACTAAGTGGTCTGGGACATTCTCACTTGTCCTTTTTTGCTCTGACTGCGTTAAAAAGCCTCGCCGAAGCTTAGGCTTCGCCTACGTTTTTCGCCTTGGCAGAGCAAAAAATGACGTTGCGATAATATTCCCAGACCACTTAGTGCCGGGTATATACGAATGGCACGTTAATACTTCACGCCCAACGCCTACTCCAAGTTGCCTTCCTCCTCCTCTAGCGTGCGATCAACGGTAGGAGCAGTACTGATCTTATAGATCAAAAAACCAATACCCGCCACGATGTGAAGGATAACGACAAATGCGATCACATATAATAAAGTGTTACTCTCTCCCATAAAGCAGTTGTTTTGAACAAAGCTCGGGAAGAAAACCACCTCAAACAGTAACCTGGATCACATTATCAAAACTCCATCACCAAAGTACCACCAAAACTCCGTGGTGCGGAGGGAATAATTCCCGGCCCTGGGTAACCCGTAGTCCGCCGGGTGAAGTAACTGTTATCCAGCAAGTTGTTGACGTTGGCTTCTACTTTTAGCCATTTGAGGAAACGATACGATAGGCTCAAATCCAGGATACTATATGCGGGTACAGAGCCGATGATGCCGCTGAGGTTATCCTGCTTGTTTTGGGGGGCGTTGGTGGCATCGGTATACTGCTCAGAGAGGTAGGTATATTGGATCGACCCCAGCAGGTTTTTGTAGCCAAAGCGCAGGCCGGTCTTTACATTGACAGCGGGCATAAACTCTACCCGCTTGCCGGCTACGTTGGGAATTTCGGAAGCGAAATACTCGGAGTGCGTAAGGGCTAAATTGATGAAGTAGTTGAGCTGCATCTCTGACTGCTCTTTTTGCGAAAAAGTGCCCAGTAGGTTCCAATCCAGCAAGCCCTCTAAACCAAAAATGAAAGCTTGGCCGATATTGCCGCGCCAGCGTACCGGGGGACCTGGTACTTCAATGGTTACCCCCTCGGCAGTTACGCGTGTGCGTGGGCGCAGTACTTCACCCAGGCGATCATCATACAAGAGGCCAAAGCCGCCGACTTCAAAAGTCACTTTATCCAAGCGGCCGCGCCAACCCATGTCGGCTGTAAAGCCACGCTCATCGCTGATGTTGGGATCTACCTGATCGGAGGGGTTGACCACCCGAATATCGGAGAAGGTGACGGAGCGGAAGTTCTGGGAAAAATTGAGGTACCACTCTGTGTTGGGTGCTGGTTTAAAGCTGAGTCCCAAACCTGCGAGGAAGATATTGCGCGCAAAATCGCGATTGTCTTCGAAGTACTGATCACGAATGGGATTGCCCGCCAGGTCGCGATCAATGGCCCGGAAACCACCGTCGCTACGAGTTCGGATGTATTCGTAACGCAAGCCGGGGGTCAGTGACAAATTGTCACGGAGGTAGAAGATATTTTCGATAAAGAATGCCAGGTTACGGTTGGGGAAGGTGAAGTCCGACTGCGCATCGTAGGTAGGAAATTGCGCCAAAGCCGGCCTGAAATCCGCATCCGTACCATTGGTGCCAGGGCCTTGGAAAGCTTCGTTGGTGGAATGGTAATACTTATTGCCAATCAGAAAAACAGCATCATGGCGGCCAATTTTATAGCGGTTCAATAAGCGGGTTTCTACGCCCCAATTATTGAAGTCTCCAATTAGCAAATCTCTCGGGGCTTCCAGATCATCTACCTGGCTCACCCGATTGGTACGGAAGCCTACCGCTTTACGGCTGGCGTCCAAACCAAAAAACTGCACGGATACATCCGTATTCACCGAAAACTTGTGGTCCAGCCGTAAGGCATACAACAACCAATCGACAGCAAACCAATTGCGGGTACGGTTACTGTAGCTCGGATCGCGGTAAAACTGAGCATCCGTCAAGCCTCCCGCCTGATGGGCTACATAATCAAGGTACGTCACTTCAGCGGCCAACTTGGTAGCGGGCGTCAGTTGATACCCGAAGTGTGCGTAAAAATTGTGGGATTTGAAATCAGCATTAGGCCGAAAGCCGTCTCCTTGTTTGTAATTGTAGAAGGTGTAATAACTGAACTTCCCCAAGGTACCCGACAAGCTATTGAAAGTCGTCCGCAGGCCAAAGGAACCGAGCGTTTGGCGGCTGGTCAGTGCGATTTTTTCGGGCGATGGTTTTTTAAAAACAAAATTCACCAAGCCGCCAAACTGGGTACCGTACTGTAAAGAAGCCGCACCGCGAATGATTTGAATCTCCCGCAGGGCCTCCGCTGGTGGCGTGTAGTAGCTTTCGGGGTAGCCTAGCACATCGGCGCTTATATCGTAGCCATTCTGGCGGGTGTTGAAGCTGGCAGAGCGATTGGGGTCAAGGCCACGCCCGCCGATATTGAGTTGCAGCCCGGCATCATTGGCTTCCTGGATATTGAGGCCGCTGACTTGAGCATAGATTTGGCGAGCGTTGTTGGCTGCGGCGTTGACGGTCAGTTGATCTAGCAAAATCACTTCGGTCTTTTTACCCGCGTATATGGCCGTTCCTTCCACGGCCCGCAAGCGTTTGAGGGCGTAGATGCGCTCCTGCTCTTCGCGCACCACAACGGCCGAGAGTTGTACTTGCAAGTCCGTCAAGCGAAAATCTTGTTCAACATCCTGGCCTTTGATCACCAATTCTTCCTCAATCGTATTGTACCCCTCCAGAAAAAGGTAGACGGTATAAGTATCATTAGGGAGTTCCGTAATCGAAAAAGCCCCCTTACGATCCGTCAAGGCGGTTCTGCTGATGCCCGGAAGAAATACTTCTACGCCGGGGATGGGTTCGCTGGTAGCCGCGTCAAGTACGTGGCCACTGAAGGTGTGTTGCGCTTGCAGGTTGCCCCCCCAAAGACAAGCAATAAACAAGATCAAAAGAAGTAGGTGCTGAGGATAAGCATTAGAAGGTAGGAAGTAAGCATTGCATTCCTCCCCTATCCTTTCTCCGCCCAGACCAGTCATTAATAATTTCATAAAACGATCTTAGTAATTTAGCTTCGCTGATGACCTTCGGTGATCGTCACTTCGTTCCTCGGAGTTGTCGTACCTTCTCAGAGTTGACGAAAATAACTGATTCCATTCCAGCCTGCATACCGCAGGTAGGCAGATTTTGTTCCGTCGCTTAGGCTTGTATAAAATCCCTATGCCTTCTACCAAAGACTTATATTCCTTTGATCTCATCGCGAAAAGGCAAGAGCCAGTTTTTGTGCTTTAAAGAAATTTCGACCTGCGCCAAATCAACGTCAGGATCAACGAAAGGTTGACTTCCTCTACCATTGAGGGCAACATAACTCTCCACGTACACTTGCGGGTTTTTCACACCTCTATCCCGATAAACCTCCGCCAGGTAATGCGCATATTCCAGAATAAAATCCGGCTGAAAAGCCATTTGTTTTTCCTGAAAGGGGTTGAGAAACTCGCTGTTATCTACGTAGAATTGGCGGCCGGATGCTTTTTCCACAATCTTGAATTGGGCGTAACCCGCCTTTTCCATCAGCATCACCCGCCAGGAGAAGCGAAAGCCCTGCTCCGTCCAAAACAACTCGCCGGGGTACATAAGGTATCGAAAAGGCAATAATAACTGTAGCGCGAAGAAGCACGTAAGGATGCCGAGGGTCAATTTATTCCGCCAGGGTTTAGGGGTAGAAGGATGCGTGACGATTGCATCGCCGCTTTGAGTAGAGGGTAGAGGGACTTTAGAAATAAGCGGCTTTAATGCCAGCCTCTCCCCTAGCCTACTGATTGCTTTCAATATTTTTTCGTGCACTGCTGGTTCAAAAAAGATCAACGTACTCACAATCATGATGTAAGGAAACATGCCGATGGGAAAGAGGATTCGCGTAAGCAAATGAAAAACGACCACCGCTACAAAGGCAAATCCCCTGGTAGGTCGATACCACAGTAGAAAAGGAATAAAGAGATCGTACAAAGCACCCGACCAACTGAGGGCATAAGCCACCCAGGTTTCCTTTAACAGGGGCCCAATCAGCGGAATACTCTCCTTGGTAGCCAGCCAGATGCTCAGCGGTTTTGCCTCCAAAAGCCAATCGGAATTGAGCTTCGCCAGGCCTGCGTAAAAATAAACGATGGTCAGCAGGAGTTTCACCGCATCAATGGCCCAACGTGGCACCAATGGCTCCGATTTTTGGCGCGCATCCAAGGAGTAATACGCGGCAGCGGGCAGGAAAAACAACAAAAAACTCAGCACACTAACGAAGTAGTAATGGTTGAGATAGGTCGTTTTGTCCATCAATTCGATGTAGGTAAACGTACAGAAAAAGACCGCAACGGCCAGTCGGTAACGGTACCCAAGTGTGATCAGAAGAGCGGCCAGCCCACAAAGCACAAAGAGCAGGTAAGTGTACCCGCCCAATGGCCTGACCCAATCAAAACCATAAAACGTAAAATGAAACGAAGGTTCCAGGTACAGCTTTTCAATCCACCCAAGTGCAGCAAAGCGGATCAGACTGATCAGCATCAGGATGCCAAAAAAAATCCGAAAGACCGCCAATGGAGCAGCACTGGTAGTGGATTGAAAATAGGCTGATAGCTTTTCGTTAATCGCCATCCGCATCGACATAATCTACGTTAATGTTCAGCTTTTGCAGCATGTCGACTTTAAGGTTGATCACGTTGATCTGCAGCTGATCGTAAGTGGCCAGCATAGCAGTATTATCCATGGCAATTTGCTCCGTAAAGTCATCCGCCAGGGTGCTTGCTTGCTGTCGAGCAGTGTTGAATTGTTCGTTAATGACATCCGCTAAGGGAACGCCATTTTTCTCCGCGTTCAAATCTGTAAGATAGGCTGCAAGACTAGGCCCTGTATTTGTGCCAGCAAAAGATTTGCCATTGAAAAAATCTTGAACGGCATCTAAGCTAGCCAATAACAGCGTCTTGGAGAAATCTCTTCGATAGTAAGCCTCCACCGTATTCTCAAGGGGAGCGCCAGAAAAAACGCCCGCTGGAATTCCTACTTTACCGGCACGCAAGTGCTTTTCGTAATAGAAGATGTAGTCATTCACAAAGCGATCTACCGAAGCCGTGGCAGAGTTTCCACTACTGGCCACAAACTCATCACGGTAGCGACTTGTCCAATCATTAAGTACTACTTGCGCTAGGCCATTAATACGGTTAACTACAGCCTGTAGGTAATTGCGATAGTTTTCGTTGGTTGCGTAAATAGCAACCACCTCCGCGGGTGTTGAACTCACCCCATAGAGCAGGTAATCCAGAGCAGGAAAACCCTGCTGGTCATTGGTAGAAGGCAGCTCCAGATTGTAAGTACCCGTGGAAATATTTGCTTCCAAAGCCATCACATCTACGGGGTAAATGTTCAGGTTATTGGTCAGAAGTAGTTCTTCGGCTTTACCGATTTCAAACATGGCAACTGCTTGCCAGCCCAGGTAAGCTGCTTCCCAGGCAGTGCGTAGGTTCAACAAATGAACTTCCGTAGGTACTCCAATAAACACATCAGTAGCCTCCTGTAAGTCGGTGGTCTTTTCCGCAAAAGCGGTATAAGCAGGAATGATGATCTGGTCCGTCCAGTGACTCAACATCGCCTGGCGGTCGAAATTGTCGGTAGGTTGAGGGTTTTCCTCCTCCCCACAGGCAAATAAATTGACCACCAATAAGAGTAATAAAAGCTTCTTCATTTGTTTACTAGTTTTATTGTCCGTCAAGGTAGAATTCACAAATCCTGCCTTGACGGACTTTATAACGGACGCAGCAAGGGTTACTCTGCCGCTTGGGCAACGGTAAATTTAAAAGCAGCCGCAATTTCTTCCGACATCGTCTGCAACGTTTCCGCACGAACATCCCACAGGCCATTGGGGCCATCATCCAGCAAATCCGCTAGAAAAGCATCTACCTCACTGGCTGAAAAATAAGGCGCATCCGTACCTGGCCGACGGGTAAACTGAAGGCTGTAAATAAAACCATAAGCTTCTGACAAGTCGTGAAAAACAGTACCATAAGCAACGGGAGTATTGGCTAATACAAACTTGGCCTGTTGCAAATAATAGACAACGCGTACCCCTATGATCTCTGAAATTTTTTCCCTGATGATGTCTGCCTGCTCATCACGAATACCATATTCTCCTGCGACGATTGCCGCGCGGCCCTTTGTAAAAGCTGCAAAAAGGTCAGCAGAGATTCCCTGGAAATCAGGGTCACCTTCCATGCGGCCAACGTATTTATTCAAAAAACTATCGTCAGCACCAATCGTCAGGTTGGGCTCAGCAGGGTTGACCGACAAACCGTAGAGATAACCGTAAGCTTCGTCCCACTTGTGTTCCATGCTTGTATAAGCCTCGCCTTCCTCGGTGACACCATCATCATTGTCTTCTCGGTTGCTTGCTTCGTCTAGCACCGTGGTACTAAGATAGTTGTTCAACATTTGATCGACGACCAGGGCACCAATCAGCCCTTTGTTTACCATCTGATCATACTCCAAACCTTGCGCATTGACGTACCTAGTACTGTTTCCATCAGCAATTTGCCCAGGGGTACCAGGAGTAGCTAATTGCTGGCTGGCTGGAAAAACCTCGTTAACCTGGGCACTGATCCACTGGTCAAAAGCTTGGCGAATCGCCGCTGAACCTACCGTATTGGTAGCAAAATAATCCTTAGAGGCTGCAACCTTGGAACGAATACTTTTCGTGGAAGCATTAAGCTCTGGATTTGCAAAAGGGGTGGCACCATCAGGGTTGGCAAACATGGCGAGCAAGTCTTGCTCGGTAGCAGAAAAGCTCAACAAGCCATCCACCAACTCCTCTCCCATCAGGAGTCGGGTCGTTTGCCCACTAAAATCCACCGTAGAGACGTTATTGCGCTGAAAATTATACGTTGTAGGTACCTCAATCATTGGGGTTGGTACATCGTCATCATCACAGGCAAAAAAATTGGTGATACTCAATATAGAAAGCAGGGTGATTAATCGAAAATTCATTTGGTTGTATTTATTTAAACTAAATCTAAATAACAACGCAAATGTAGTATGCCAGCCCCATTTATGAGAATTATTTGCCCTTCAAATAAGGTCTATCCCTAATTTATACCTAACCATTAGGTAAGCTACTAGCATGCATTTTAAATGCTGATCAAGTTCGGGCGGAAGCCCAACCTACTTTTGTTGTTGCGCTTTTTCCTGTCGCGCCAAAAATTTCCGACGAATAACTTCCTGAACGGGAATCCCCTCCATCTTGCTTTCCAACCAGGAGATAATATCCAGATAAAGGAAGGGGCGTCGGACAAAAGGTTTGCCTTCTAAACTAGAGAGGGTTTCTTTCAAGCGTTTAAACTCTGCTTGCAGCTCGTCGGTTCTGATGCGAGGTGTCTTCCTGATAAAGTAGAAAATCTCCTTTTGCACCTCATTGAGCTCTTCCTGCTTGGCCAGAAAGCGGTAGACGGATTTCACCTGGTATTCTACCAATTGACGGTTGCCCAATTCAAAATGGGCAATCAGGTTAAGGATGCGCGCAAAACTCTGGATGTCTTCCCGGTAATCAGGATTTTTCTGATTGATAATCAAGTTGAGGTAATCAATGGCTTTGCTGTTGTTACCACTACCGAAATACAAACAAGCGATCCGGTAATAAAAGACCAGAATACGGCGATTGTCCCAATAATAGGTCTCCTCCTCAATGATTTTCATTAACGGCTTCACCAGCACAATGCCCTCCGTGAAGGTACCTTGCAGAAAATGGAATTTGATTTGGTGGATGTACCAAAACAAGTAATAAAGCCCCTCTATATTTTTGTTCTTACTTATGTCGTAATGCGTTGGAAATGCCTCCAGCATTTTCATGATCTCGCAAAAACGTTGGTATTGTAAGGTATTAAAGAGCGCATTCAACAGCTTGTGTAAGCCCTTTAGGTATTCTACCGGATGCAATGAAATAGACTCAGGCGATTCACTGAACAGCGTCAGCCAACGCTCGCTATAGCGGTAACACTGCGGAAACTCCTGTCGCATGTGATGGTACCAATAGTGGGCCTTGCTGTGATACACCTTGCTCCAAAAATCCAGTTGATGGTAATCAGCTTGCGGCAATTGCCCTTCAAAAGTTTCCCGGGCAAAGTCGTACTCTTTTTCATTGCGTACGTAGCCTACCTTGAGGTAAAGCGCATACATCTGCAAACTCAGGTTGGAATACTGATTGGTTTTGTGTAACAATTCAGTGAGCTCAGTAGCCTCTAAACTCAAAGCATCGGCGCGCCCCTCCATACTTCCGGTAACGTACTGGCCTTCAATACGTTTTTCAAATTCTAAGATTTCCAGGGTCAGTGTATCGAATTTAGACTGGCGGGCTTTCTGTTTTGCCTTGTCCAGAATATCTAAAGCTTGTTGGTACAAACCTTTGTTGTAAAGTACCCTGGCGTAATCAATGGCTTCCCGAATCTCGATATCTTCATTGTAATTTTTACTCAACAGCCGCAAACTGGTCAGCAGTTGCTTGTAAAGGTGGGCCTTTAGGTTACTTAACTGGCTTTTCTTAATCTCCGGAATTTTTTTCAGTAAAGTAGGCTCATCATATTCCTGATGTTTATCCAAATGATCAAAGAGCTGGAGGAAGAGAATATCATTGGAAGACTGGTTTCGTTTTACGAATAAACGAAAGTGTCGCTTTTCTGCCCGGGTAAGAGAAACAATCAGTTGGAGTAAATCGTCTGTTTTCTGCTTTGGCATTGTAATTTCACCTTTACTAAAACCCTGATAAACAATATTTTAGATAAAAAACAAGTCTCATAGCATCTTGTACTACTTGACTATTTTAACCGCTGAAGGTAGTCATATCCAAATATCTTTGGATTCTACAAACATACAAACTAGAATTATTTCTATTCCTATGGCAACAGAGCATATTTTTATCTTCGACACCACCTTGCGCGATGGAGAGCAAGTTCCAGGCTGCAAATTGGCCACCCCCCAAAAAATAGAAATTGCCCTTCAGCTGGAAGCACTAGGGGTAGATATCATTGAGGCGGGCTTTCCAATTTCAAGCCCTGGAGATTTCAACTCCGTGGTTGAGATCAGCAAAGTCATCAAAAACGCACGTATTTGCGCCTTATCAAGAGCTGTTGACGCCGATATCAAACGAGCTGCTGAAGCCCTTGTTTTCGCCAAGCATCCGCGGATTCACACGGGTATTGGCACCTCCCAATCTCACATTCAGCACAAGCTGCGCTCCACCCAGGAAGAAATCCTGGAGCGTGCGGTGCACGCTGTAAAGTACGCAAAATCTTTTGTGGAAGACATTGAGTTTTACGCCGAAGACGCTGGACGTACGGAAAATGAATACCTCGCCCGCATTTGTGAAGCCGCCATCAAAGCAGGGGCTACGGTATTGAATATACCCGATACGACAGGTTACTGTCTACCCGAAGAGTATGGCGCAAAAATTGCTTACTTGCGGGATAACGTCAAGGGCATAGATAATGTCATCTTATCCACCCACTGCCACAACGATCTCGGTTTGGCCACCGCCAACTCTATTGCGGGCATTCAAAATGGTGCGCGCCAGATCGAATGTACCATCAATGGTGTAGGGGAAAGAGCAGGCAATACTTCGCTGGAAGAAGTAGTAATGATTATGCGTCAGCACCCCTATCTAAACTTGGACTCAGGTGTAAACTCCCGTCTTTTGAACCAAACCAGCCGGTTGGTCAGTGAAAGCATGGGTATGCCTGTACAACCCAACAAAGCCATTGTGGGTGCCAATGCTTTTGCCCACTCTAGTGGCATCCACCAGGATGGTGTCATCAAACGGCGGGATACTTACGAAATTATCGACCCTAAGGAAGTAGGTGTAGATACCAGCAAGATTGTCCTCACGGCTCGTAGTGGCCGCGCAGCCCTGGCTTACCGTTTCAAAAACATTGGCTACGACCTGAGCAAGGTAGAATTGGACAGTGCTTACGCCCAATTCGTACAAGTCGCTGACATCAAAAAAGAGGTCAATGATGCAGACTTAGAAGCCATCTTGAAAAGCGAACAAATTACTGCCTAATCCTAGACTTTTTCCACTTGAAGTCTATCAAGGAACCTAACCAATAAAATAATGGCTAAGACATTGTTTGACAAAATCTGGGATCGCCACGTTGTGAAAACCATTGAAGGCGACCAGCAAATTTTGTACATCGACCGCCACTTTATCCACGAAGTCACCAGTCCGCAAGCTTTTGACGGATTACGGGAACGCGGACTGCCGGTTTTTCGCCCAGCACAAACCATCGCTACTGCTGACCATAACGTGCCGACCATCAACCAGCATTTGCCCATTGAAGAGCCGCTTTCGCGGAAACAGGTTGATGCCCTTACGGAGAACTGTGCAGCCTTTGGAGTCGACCTTTATGGTCTGGGGCATAAGTACCAGGGTATTGTCCACGTTATTGGCCCGGAACTGGGGATTACCCAACCGGGCATGACCATCGTTTGTGGCGACAGCCATACCAGCACCCACGGTGCTTTTGGGAGCATTGCCTTTGGCATTGGTACCAGTCAGGTAGAACAAGTGATGGCGACCCAGTGTGTATTGCAGCGCAAGCCGCAAAAAATGCGCATTTCCGTAGATGGCAAGCTAGCTCCGGGCGTAGTCGCTAAAGACATTATTCTCTACATCATTGCCCAACTGGGCGTAGGTGGAGGTACGGGCTACTTTGTAGAATATGCTGGATCAGCGATCCGCAATCTTAGCATGGAAGGCCGGATGACCATTTGTAACATGAGCATTGAGATGGGCGCCCGGGGTGGATTGATTGCGCCGGATGATACCACCTTTGACTACGTAAAGGGTCGTGAATTCGCTCCCAAAGGTGCAGATTGGGACAAACAGCTGGCCTACTGGCAAACGCTACCCACCGACACTGGTGCCACCTTTGACAAAGAATACCACTTCCGAGCGGAGGATATCTCGCCGATGATCACTTATGGCACCAATCCGGGCATGGGTATGGGCGTAGCAGAGCAGATTCCCACCCAGGCCAAAGCAGGGGAAAGCGAATCCACTTTCCTGAAGTCTTTGAACTACATGGATGTACAGGCTGGTCAGTCGCTCCTGGGCCAACGCATTGATTATGTGTTTATTGGTTCTTGCACCAATTCCCGTATGGAAGATCTACGGATGGCGGCGGCCCTGATAGAAGGGCAGCAAGTGGCTGCGCACGTAAAAGCCATGATCGTTCCCGGTTCACAGCAAATAGCCGCCCAGGCGCAGGCCGAAGGGTTGGACAAAATCTTCACGGCGGCAGGCTTTGAGTTTCGGCAGTCTGGGTGCTCGGCCTGCCTGGGCATGAACGAAGACAAGGTGCCAGCTGGCAAGTACTGTGTATCAACGAGTAATCGTAACTTTGAAGGGCGTCAAGGGCCTGGTGCTCGCACCATCCTGGCCAGCCCACTGACGGCAGCGGCCGCGGCTATTGCGGGGGAGATTGTAGATGTGCGGGGCGTAGGTGCAAGCTATGCTTAACTGGGCAAATTCATGAATTTGTCGGCTGGCGTAGGTGCAACCCACGACGAACAAGGGTGCTTTTTTGAACCATATAAGGGAATATAAAGGCATTTAAAATTTAACAATGATCCTGAAAGGTTTTAACAAAGTCAAAACCCTTCAGGATTCGACATAAAAAACTGCTTTATGCAAGCATTTACGACAATAAAGAGTACGGCGATTCCACTACCGATTGAGGATGTGGATACAGACCAGATCATTCCGGCGCGCTTTCTGAAGGCAACCACCAGGGAGGGATTTGGTGAAAATCTTTTCCGGGATTGGCGCTTTGATCGCGAAGGTAATCCCAAGGAAGATTTTGTCTTAAACAATCCCACCTACGGAGGAGAGATTCTGGTAGCTGGCAAAAACTTTGGTTGTGGCTCCAGCCGTGAGCATGCCGCTTGGGCCATTGGCGACTATGGTTTACGCGTAGTAGTTTCCAGCTTTTTTGCGGATATTTTCCGGGGTAATGCCTTGAACAACGGGCTTTTACCGGTTGTGGTCAGTGCAGATTTTTTGGATCAAATCTTCCAAGCTATTGAAAAAGACCCTGGTGCTACGTTTACCGTTTCGTTGGAAGAACAGTACTTCCAAATTGATGCCATTGGTGCCCGCGCTACGTTTGAAATTGATCCTTACAAAAAGAATTGCCTGCTGAAAGGCTATGATGATATCGACTACCTGCTGAGTCAGCGGGCAGAAATAGAAGCTTATGAAAAAGTATAAAATTGCCGTCCTTTCAGGCGACGGAATCGGCCCCGAAGTAGTTGCTCAGGCGATGAAAGTGATGGATGCAGTGAGCCAGCGTTACGGCCATAGTTTTGAATATTGCCACGCGCTGGTGGGAGCTATTGCTATTGACCAAACTGGTGATCCACTCCCGCAAGAGACGATTGAAACCTGCCTAGAGTCCGACGCAGTATTGTTTGGCTCCATTGGTCATCCTAAATACGACAACGATCCCAGTGCGAAGGTACGCCCCGAGCAAGGCTTATTGAAGTTGCGCAAGACGCTAGGGCTTTATGCAAATTTGCGGCCGGTGACCATTTACCCTAGCTTGCGAGACTTATGCCCCTTGCGGCCCGAACGAGTGGAAGGCGTAGATATGCTGATTGTACGCGAGCTCACTGGCGGCATCTATTTTGGTGAACGCGGCAGAACGGAAGATGGTCAAACTGCTTTTGACACTTGTACCTATTCCGTGTATGAGATTGAGCGCATTGCCCGAATAGGCTTCCAGGAAGCTATGAATCGCCGCAAGCAGCTCATGTTGGTAGACAAGGCAAACGTACTGGAAACCAGTCGCCTATGGCGAGAGGTGGTGCAAAAAATGGCGCCGGAGTACCCCGAAGTGACGGTCAAGTACATGTTTGTTGACAATGCGGCCATGCAGCTTATCCTCTACCCTGCCCAGTTTGATGTCATCATTACCAGCAATATGTTTGGTGATATTCTTTCCGATGCTTCCAGCGTGTTGGCGGGTTCATTGGGAATGCTACCTTCCTCTTCCGTGGGCAGCCATACTTCCCTTTTTGAGCCCATTCACGGCTCCTACCCTGAAGCTGCCGGAGAGGACCGTGCCAACCCATTGGCGACTATCCTTTCGGCCGCTATGCTACTCGACAGTTTGAAATTGCACACCGAAGCCGAAGTGGTGAGAGCTGCCGTAGCTCAGGTGATGGAAAAAGGTCTGGGTACCGAGGATTTGAAACCAAAAATAAAATGCAGCTGCTCGGAGCTGGGTGATATCATCGCCGATATCGTTGAAGATACCGACAATCACAGCTTGCGGATTGAAAAAATCAGTGATCGTATGTCTACGATTATTTAAGATAAACGATTTGAGAATTTGTGAAAGCGAAGCTTCCGGTAACGGGGCTTCGCTTTTTTGACTATTGCCCCACGCTTTTTGCGAAATACCTCCGTCAGTATGGGTGTATTTCTAGACAATTTCAACGATAAGCAAGGCAACGAGATCAGTGGGTTGATCGTAGGGCGGCCTTCTATCTGGGCCTCGACTACAAGCTTTTTGAGTTTGTCCACTTCAACCTGGGAGCTACCTTACTGGAGAAGACCACGGCCGCTACCGCCATGGAGCCCCAGTTGAAAGATGCGTACATAAGCCCCTTTGTCGGCCTTAGTGCGAAGATTGAATTGTCGGTGGGGTTGGGGAAGTAGGTTAGTGCTATTTGATATGCCCCAATTTATGATTTCTCACGACCAGGCACTTTACGAATACTCCAAAAAATGGGTAGAGAAAATCAAGCGGCGCTCCGAAAACATTACTTCTGGTGGTTATCTTTTCCGGGAAGTTTTCTGTCCATTTCTTATGTTGACAAACCACCAAACAATGTCAGAGCAGTTTACTTTTTGAGCATCTCACTAGCAATTACCAAAGCAATTGGTTTGTACTCCCCATAACTATTTAACTTATCGATAAACGCTTCGGCATTTCGAAGAAATAACATCTCAGTGTCTTTCGTGTAACCCAAGTGCGCATTTGGAAAATATTGAAGCGCAATGGAATAAAAGAAATCAACATCTTCTTCAAATCCACATGTAAAACTTACCTTTTGGTAATCGGCAGTGTGAATAGTAAAAACAAAATGCGAGTATAATGTGAATACGTATGCAGCCTTATGATTGACCTTAGTTGGTTGTACCCATACCACTTTGGGTCTGCCTTTTTCTAGTACATCTATCCAATATTCGTTGGTCTTTGAATTCTTTACAGACCTGACCAACAAACCTGAAATAGCAAGTGTAACTAAGCCTATAATTAACAATGGGGTAAAAAAATCAGACCCATCTCTATATAGTTCCCTTGAACAGAAGATGAAGTAAATTCCTACGGTAAAAATCATTAATACGCCTATATAATCCCAGTTCTTCTTACCAGAACCAGCTGCTTTTATGAATGCCTTTGTTACTGGAGTCATTGGTTTAAGGTCCTTGATGTACCCAATATCCTCACTTACTCCTGAGTTTGCTTCATTCTGCTCTATTTCGTCACTATTTTTGATAGTGTACCCTCTTTTAATTAATTCCTCCTCTACGGCTTCTCTTTTTACTTTCGTTATAGTTTTCCTCTCGGAATCAATCATACGCAACAATTCTTCATCCGGTAATACTTCGATAGCATCTTTGATGTGTTGATCAAATGTGCTGGAATAACCACGCTCAAACAGGATCATCTTCGCAATCTCCATTGCTTCTGAAGTGTATGTGTTCTCATCTGAGTTGACAATGGACAACAACTTATCATCTGGATAAGCCTGATATTTTTGTTTAAGTTCTATACTGATCATGAAATAATGATTAGGAAACAAGAGAGAATTGGAAAGATAGATACTTGTACCCTAATTACCATTTCCTGGCAGGTATTTTTCAACTAACTAGAAGCAAACCTTCTCCTTTTTAAAACACAGACCGAGCGGGCCATGATGGTGAGTTATCCCTAAGGTATCAATGTCCAGTAGATATTCTAACCTATTTGCTTACCGCATTAAATTATTTCCAAAACGTATAAAAAAACTCAACTCGCTTCTCAATTTTCTCTATATCGTAGAATAGTAGTTAGGTATTCTATTCATTTCGGTTGTTGTATCATGCCAAAGCCTGCATTTTAGCTGATCATAAAACAGATTCTCTGACCAATCACGACATTATGGCATTCAAGACTTTAACTTTATTACTGGTATTATCCATCACATCACTTCAGCTAAATGCACAACAACCGAGAAACAAATTTTATACATCAAATGAAATTACCGTTGGCAACTATAAGGGCTTTGATATGAATTTCAATTTTATCAACAAGCGCGATCAAATTTTCAAAATTGGGTATTCCTGCGTGCTTCGTAAATCGGCCAACACGCCGGAAAACTTCAGTAATGGACTTAGTGGATTGATTTCTTTTGGCCTTTCCAATGCCCTACAGCGCATTGAAACCTTCCAGGTGAGTGCGGGAAAAATATTCCCTGGCAAGCATATTGATTCTCCTAGATGGAATCTGACTGCTGGCCTGGGCTATACGACCATTAACACTCCTACTGATTGGCAGCCAAATTCCTCAGGATGGCTGGCTCCCAACTACACCTACGATTTCCGTAAGCAACGAACCATCAGTCTTGTCCTTAACCCTAAAATTGAGTTCCCATTTTCAGGTATTTACGGGTTTTCACTGTCTCCTTTGTTGCAGATCAGTACCAAGAGTTTTTACGTTGGAATAGGTTTTGGTAGTCTGTTTGGGCGTATTAGGTGATATACTTTAATCATCCAAGACGCCAAGTCTATTGAACTGTATAAGGGATTATGAGGGCATATAAGAAGTGTGATTCCCAGGACAAATGGTGATTTAACTGCCCTAGCGATGCGAAGCAGGGCCAGCTTTAGGCTGGCAGACCCAGGTCTCCTGGGGCCGAACGAATAGAGAGCTGCGCAGCGTAGCGGCCCCGCAGCAGGCGGGGAAGGGCCAAAAAAATTATCGAGACTAGCTCTCTTTTCCTATTTTTGGGAAAAATACTATCGCTATGAAAAGCTTTCCCTTCCCACGTTTTGCCAGCGTACTGTTGTTCAGCTTACTCGTGCCCTTTTTTGCTTTTGCTCAGACGGCCGAAGATTTTCGCACCGCTGCCCAGGAAGCACTAACTGCCTTTGGAGTACCCGGCTTTTCGGTAGGGATTATCAAGGATGGTAAGGTAGTAATGGCCGAAGGTTTTGGAACCCGCACCGCTGGAAAGACCGAAAAGGTAGATGGGAATACCCTCTTTGCGATAGCCTCGAACACCAAGGCATTTGTGGCGAGTAGCATCGTGAAGTTGCACTTGGAAGGCCAGCTGGATCTGGATGCACCAGTGCGCGATTACCTCCCCTATTTTCAGGTGTACGACGAATACGTGTCGAGCCACATGATGGTACGTGATCTGCTCTGTCACCGGGCGGGGCTGGGAACGTTTAGTGGGGATGTGATCTGGTACAAAAGTGCACTGAGTGCGGAGCAAGTTATCCGTCAGGTGATGTACTTGCCACAAGCTTACGAATGGCGGTCGGGCTATGGCTACTCCAACCTGATGTTCATCACTGCGGGCGAAGTGATCAGAGCGGTGACCGGTAAAAGCTGGGACGAATACGTGCGGGAAAACTTTCTGCAACCTTTGGAGATGAACAGAACACAGACCTCGGTGACGCCGCTGGCAGAGCTGGACAATGTAGCCACCCCACATTTGAGTCGGCACGATAACCAGCCCATTCCCTACGTCAATTGGGACAATATGGGTGCGGCTGGCGGGATTATCTCCAGCGCAGCGGATATGCTAAAGTGGTTGGAGTTGCAAATGGCCCATGGACAATGGCAGGGCAAAACGGTTTTCCCGGAAGGCTTGACTGCCACCACTTGGCGGCCACATAATCCGCTGGCAGGAGGCACCTCCTTTACCAGTGCTGGACTGGGATGGTTTCTGCGGATGCGCGAAGGCCACCGATTGGTGAACCACGGCGGAGGCTACGACGGCATGTACTCGCAGGTGATGATGGCTCCGGATGATAACCTGGGGGTGGTGGTACTGACGAACAGCATGACAGGCTTGTCGGGTGCGCTAGCTAATTACATCGTGAACAGCTACCTCGGCATCGCTACCGAAGGCTGGCTAACAGACGCGGTGAAACAGCAGGAAAGAGGCAACCAAGCCTGGGATGAGCGCCATCAGGAACGGCTGAATGCCCGAGTAATGAATACCTCCCCTAGCCTACCAATGGCTAGCTACGCAGGAGAATACTTTGATCCTATGTACGGCAAAATTGAAGTAAAACAGCAAGGAGAAACCTTGGAGCTCAACTTCCTGACTGCTCCAAAACTGAACGCGACACTCAGTCATTGGCACTACGACACCTGGCTCATCAACTGGAAAGAAACCCACGCCTGGTTTGACTTTGGAACGGTACAGTTTGAACTGGACAACAACCGCAAAGTGACTGGGCTAGGCTTTGATGTGCCCAATGATGATATTTTCTTCCATGAAATCAAGGCAGAGAAGCAGTAGTCAATAGAGCATTCAGCGTTTTTTTTTTGCGTGTTTCTTGGCTGCTTCCTCTTATGGGAGCAGATGATGGCGCACGTCCCTAATGACCATTGGGGCAGGGATTCTCCTCCCTCGATCCTGTGGATCGGTCCCTCCAGCGGGACACATTTGTTCTTGCTAGTAGCATGAATACCATTGATTAAGGGAAGAGGTATTACGTTAATCTGGCTTTTTGAGAACATCCTTTGGTAAAAGGTATAGAACCAATACAACGCTGCTCCACTTGGGGCTGTTATACCAGCACACTTCCGACCCCTCTTACCACTGCACTCTTTAACCATCCTCCCTCCTCCTCCCGACAACATCCAAAAATCCGTCTACTTTACCTCAAATAAGTCTTCACAAACGCGTACTTTTGCAGCCGCAAATTCAGCAATATGATTACCCTCAGCGATATTTACGTACAGTACGGCAACCGAATTCTCCTTGATCGGGTCACCCTGGTCATTGGTGACAAAGACAAAATGGGACTGGTAGGTCGTAATGGGGCAGGAAAGTCTACCCTACTAAAGATTATCGCACAGTACCAACGAGCGGATGAAGGTACGCTCAGTATTCCTTCCGATCGTACGATCGGGTTTCTGCACCAGGAGATGAACATTCCACAGGGTAAGTCAGTGATGGAAGAAACACTGACGGCATTTGCTGAAGTACGGAAAATTGAGACGCGGCTCGCGGAGATCAACAAAGAAATGGCGGTTCGTACGGATTATGAGTCGGATTCCTACTTAAAAATGCTGGAAGACTTCTCTAGTCTCAATGATCGATTCCTTTTTCTGGGTGGTGATCGTATGCAAGCTCAAGCAGAGACCGTCCTCAAAGGTCTAGGCTTTGCGCAAGGGGATTTCACCCGTCTGACCGACGAATTCAGTGGTGGCTGGAAGATGCGTATTGAGTTGGCCAAAATGCTGCTCGCACAACCTGATTACCTCTTGCTGGATGAGCCTACCAACCACCTCGACATTGAGTCGATCATCTGGCTCGAAGAGTTTTTGCAGACTTACCCCGGTACGGTGGTCGTCATTTCCCACGACAAGCAATTTCTGGACAATGTGACACTACGGACGGTAGAGGTTGAACTAGGGAAGCTTTACGATTACAAGGCTCCTTACTCTGCGTACGTAACCTTGCGCGAAGAACGGCGCGAAAAATTGGGATCAGCTTACGCCAACCAGCAAAAAGTAATCGCTCAGCGGGAAAAGACCATCAATCGGTTTATGGCCAAAGCGACCAAAACAAAGCTGGCACAATCGATGCAAAAGCAGCTCGACAAGATGGAGCGCGTTGAGATTGATGAAGCCGATACCAAAGCAATGGTTTTGCGCTTCCCTCCTGCACCACGCTCCGGCACGGTGGTTGTGGATGGACAGGGCATTAGTAAAAAATATGGCAAGCTAAATGTCCTCAACAACATCAGTATCAAGCTTGACCGTGGTGATCGTGTGGCTTTTGTAGGGCAAAATGGACAAGGGAAAACCACCCTGGCAAAAATCCTCATCGACGAAATTCCCGCTACTGGTGGTGAAATAAAATTGGGCCACAATGTATCCATCGGTTATTATGCCCAGAATCAATCTGAAGCACTAAAGGGTGACCTGACGCTTTTAGAGACTCTCGAAAATTCTTCCCCTCCGGAAATGCGTACCAGATTGCGGAATGTCCTCGGGGCCTTCCTCTTTAGCGGTGAAGATGTTGATAAAAAGGTGTCGGTGCTATCGGGAGGAGAACGGGCCCGTTTGGCCTTGGCCGCCCTGCTGTTGCGACCGTTTAACCTATTGGTCCTGGATGAACCTACCAACCACCTTGACATCATCTCCAAGGATGTCCTCAAACAAGCACTCATGGATTATGACGGCACGCTGATTGTCGTTAGCCACGATCGGGAGTTCCTCGCAGGCTTGACCGATCGAACCATTGAATTCCGAGATCACCAACTCTACAATCACTTAGGAGACATTAACTTTTTCCTCGAAAAACGTCAAATGGCCAACATGCGGGAAGTGGAGTTGAGCAAATCTAACAATACAGGACTAGCAGAAGAATCAGCGGAAACCAATAAACAACCAAAGGTAGAATTATCCTACGAAGAACGTAAGAAACTCATCCGTGCCCTTTCCAATGCGGAAAAGAGAGTCGAGCGGCTCGAAGAAGACATTGAAAAGCTGGAGACCCTCATGTCCGATCCTGACTTTTACACTAAAAGTGATGCACAAGAAAAGATAGACCTCCACCAACAAAAGAAAGAGGAACTTATCTTAGCCATGGAGGAATGGGAGGAAGCACAAATGAATATGGACGAAGCGGAAAGTTAATGATTACGAACAGCTTTCACTAGCCTCTTCCTGAAGCGTGCGCATCTTATCCAGTAAGCGATTCAACTCTTCTGCCTCGGAACAGGTCAGGTAACCTTTCTGAAATCTCATTTCATTCTCAAGATCAGCACTAGCTTCTTCCAATAGCTTTAGTCCCTTATCGGTAATACTTACATCTACACGGCGGCGGTCCTCCTTAGAGGTTATCCTCACCACCAAACCTTTAGCGAGTAATTTATCTACCAGGCGACTAGCGTTTGACATCTTATCAATCATCCGCTCCGTAAGTAACTTCACTGTAGCGGGCTCAGGGTGACGCCCCCGCAGTATCCGTAAGATATTGAATTGCTGCCAGGTCAACCCGTAAGGCTTTAATGTGGCTACGCTACGCTGACTTAGCCAGGAAGCAGAAAACAAGATATTGAGATGAGCTTTCTGATGCTCACTGATAAATTTCGTCTGTTGAATGGCCTCCTCTAATTTCATAAATAATAATGGTGGTCGCAAATATTGAGATAAGCAGAAAAGTAACAATAAAATTACGCAAATGTTTATTGGCTACCAAACCTTCGAAAATTATACCTTTGCAGTCCCTAGCCAGTCACTGTATAAATTCCCTGCATTTTATGAAAATTCTTGTTATTGGAGGAGGTAATATGGGCCTTACCTACGCTCAAAGTTTTTTGCGTTCCCATATTACCCAAAAGGAAGATATGATGATTCTGGAGAAGTCTCCAGAAAAAGCAGCACAACTGGCACAATTGAACATTGGTTCTGTTTATGGTGATCCGAAAGATTGCCTGAGCTTGGCAGACTTGATTATTCTCGCGGTGAAACCGCAGGACGCCCCTACCCTGTTCGAAGTTTTACGCCCACTGGTGGAAGAACAACAAGTCTATTTATCCATCATGGCTGGGGTAAAAATAAGTACCATCGCCAATGGGCTACGTGCCAGGAAGATCATCCGCGCGATGCCTAATCTTCCAGCACAAATTGGCATGGGAATGACTGCCTACACCGCTAGTGATGAGGTGACGCGAATTGAACTGGTGATGGTCCAAAACTTGCTCAACACTACTGGAAAAACCATTTATGTAGAACAGGAAAGCGCCATCGATGCCACCACCGCCATCAGTGGTAGCGGCCCAGCTTATGTTTTTTACTTTATGGATGCCATGATGCAAGCGGCACGCGGTATGGGCTTCAATGCATCGGAGGCAGAACTGTTGGTGAGCCAAACCTTTCGCGGAACAGTAGACCTTTACAATAAGAGCAACTTTTCTTGTGAGGAATGGATCGCCAAAGTGAGTTCCAGAGGTGGTACCACCGAAGCAGCCATGCGCACTTACCAAGATAGGCTAGTACACGAAGATATTGTGGCGGGTGCCCAGGCCGCCTTGGCACGAGCAATTGAGCTGGGAGAAAGTTAGGTGCCACTTACTTGATTTTACCTTGTCGTATTTGCCCAATACACCTCAGCTTTTACCAAATCCTCGGGGGTATCTATCCCTAAAGACTTATGTGCTGTCACTCCAATGTAGATGGGATAATCGGCAGCTAGCCAACGTAGTTGTTCTAGTGATTCAGCTTGTTCTAAGGGAGCTGGCGGCAATTTAGTTAGTTCCAACAACACTTCCCTGCGGTAAGCGTAAAGTCCTAAATGTTGAAAATGTGCTCCTTTATTGCCCCAATCTTGGTGATCAACACCACGTAAAAAAGGGATGGAGGCCCTGCTAAAATACAAAGCTCTACCGGTCGGTGTAAACACAGCTTTGACCACATTAGGGTCCGTAATCATCGCTGTTTCTGCGATTGGGTGGGCCAAGGTGGCAATCGCCACTTCAGGTTGTGTAAAAAAGGAGCACAGCTGTTCCAATTGTTCCACCCTGACAAAGGGTTCGTCACCCTGTATATTTACAACCACATCCGTGTCCGTCAAATTCATGGCGACTTCTGCAATGCGGTCCGTACCACTTATGTGGTCAGAACGCGTCATTATGACCTTACCACCGAAACTTTCTACAGCTTGGCGTATGCGCTCATCATCCGTAGCCACCACCACATCAGCAAGTAATTGGCAAGCACTAGCCTGTTCATAAACCCGCTGAATCATTGGCTTTCCACCAATAAGCGCCAGTGGCTTTCCTGGAAATCGAGTTGACGCATAGCGTGCCGGGATAATAGCAGTAAATTTCATAGCGTTAAAATAGTGATTCCCCTTATATTTGCCTAGACTAAGAGAAAACAATATACACCCTATGCGCTTTATACTCGTGTCGGTCTTTTTCCTGCTTGGCTGCGTCCAATTGCAGGCCCAACAAGACAGTGTTCCGTATCTTTCCCGAACCGATACCCTCTTTACTTATTTGCACCCCATGGGAGAAGTGATGTTCACCCATGAAATCAAAGCTAAACAAACCCTTTTTTCACTTGCCAAATTTTATGGACTCACCCTCCAAGAGCTTTATGCTTACAATCCGCACGTAAGTGCTCATTACTCCCCTGGTGACCGCTTAAGTATTCCTCTGCCCCTCAAGGCTATCGTCCGGCAGGTTCCTCCTCCGGCAATGTTGCCAAGTTTGGCCTTGGTTTATTATCGGGTGCAGCGTGGAGAAACGGTATACGGTATCTGCAAACGCACCTTTGAGGTGACTCCCGAATGGCTGATGCAACAAAACCCAGAGCTAGCCAACGGGCTAAAGCCCGGACAACTCTTGCGTATTGGCTGGGTCTCAACACTGGGTATTCCTGCCGAATGGCGAGAAGTACGTGGTGGACCGTATGCACGCCTCAACCACCCCCTCAAATTGGAGTATTTCCGTCGCTCTGCTGATCGTCGTATTACCGAAGAAAGAGGAGCGGCCACCTGGCCCAAAGATCTTGATGACAACTCCGGCTTCTTTTGCCTACACCGTACTGCTCCTGTGAACAGTTTGGTCGAGGTGTACAACCCACTTACGCGGCAAACCATGTACCTTAAGGTAAGCGGCAGACTACCTGAGCGTGTTTATGACCGCAACACAGTAGTAGTTGTATCTCCATTAGCCGCCAAGGCATTAGGCGTGCGAGATGATCGGTTTTATGTGCATTTGAAGCATTATTAGAAACGGATCATAAAAGCTGTTTGGGTTAACCTATTGTAAAGTCTCATACGCATTAAAAATAAATTAATATATAAGCAAGTGAGCGAAGCTTGCTAAAGAAGCTTATTTTTACCTTTGCATACGCAAGAAAAAAGAAGCAACAACTTCCCAAAACTACACATCCTATGAAAAATTTCCTTTTCTTACTCTCCTTCCTATGTTTCTATTCTAACATTTATTCCCAAATATGGGATGGTGATGCTATGGATAATGACTGGAATAACCCAACCAATTGGGACACAGACTTAGTACCAGCAGTTGGTGCGCTTGTTGTATTTCCTCAATCAGTGGACGTTATTAGTACGGGCGCAGTGGCTCCTCCTGCTCAAGTAATAGTCCGTGGTGCTGGAACTATCGTAAAATTCGACTTAGATCTCACTATAGGTAACGGATTTACTGCTGTACATTCTATTCAAATTAACAGTAATGCATCATTGATAATAGGGGCAGGTAGAACCATCAACCTCTTCCCTCCTAACGCTAACAATGCGATAAACAACGGAACTACAACGGTCAATGCTTCAATGACTGTTGAAGCTGGGGCTAACCTCAATATTATCATTGCGAACAGGGGTTTACACCTACAAAGTAGCTCCTTCCTTTTCACCAACAACGGTACCATTTTAATAGCCTCATGTAACAATGACGGAATTAATCTTGGTCCAGGTGCCACTTTCAACAACAATGGCAACCTTACCATTGGCGCAACAAATCGTGAGGGTATCGATAATTCAGGTGTTTTTAACAACGATGGTGACTTAATCATCTCCAGCTCAAATACCAAAGGCATCTACAACAAACCTTCCGGGATTTTTAGTAATAGTGGTGCCATCACTATTACGGACTTATCCGTCCCAGCAACAACTGATGATGGCATCTTCTCCTTAGGAAGTTTTCAAAATGAACTTACTGGAGAAATAATCATTGGTAGCATGTTGGACGACGCTATCGAGGCACAAGGAGGAACCTTCACAAATTCAGGTTCGATAAGCTTGAGTCTTCCTAATTCCACTACAGCTAACCATATAGGATTATCTGTTGGATCGACGACAACCGCAATTGATTTTATCAATGATGGTACAATTGAGGTAGTCAATGGCAGTAATACCATTGGGCGAGCTTTAGCTGTATTTCCTGGCCCTGGTGGTGCTAATCCAGTCACCACATTTACCAATAATGGCATGATTATTCTTAATGATGGAATCCCTAATCAAAGGTTTTTCACACAAGGAGTATCAGTCAATGGCCCTACAGGAACCATCAATACTGGTACAGGAAGAATTAATGTAAATCTAAATACGTTCCAAAACAATGGGTTGATAGTATCGAATTACCCAACCCTACCGGGAGTATTTACTGCACTTACTGGACTTTCCACCAACGATGGCTTCTACCGCACCAATAGCAGTTCGTTTTCTAATGGAACCGCTGCCAATATTACCAACAACGGCATCGATATGAACGACCCGGCCCAAACGACCTTCGACCTTGGAGGAAATTGCACCGTTACCGTGGGTGGTGCTGGGGCTGCTCAGTTATGGAACAACAGTTTGGGTAATCTTGTGGGTGGCCCTGGTCCTAACCTGATGTTCTCGAACGCATTTCCTGATGTAAGTTCTGCCACCATCAGTGCCAGTGTCATTGATGTCACCCTGACCTTGACGAATATTTGCGCTGCAGCTATTCTTCCCATTGAGTTGACTCGCTTCACGGCAACCCCCAAAGAAAAAAGTGTCATGCTAGCATGGGAAACCGCTAGTGAAATCAACAACGATTACATGGCTGTAGAGCGCAGCAGTGATGCCCGCTCTTTTACCGAAATTGGAAAAATAGCTGGTGCTGGTAATAGCAATAGCATCCTTCGCTACCAGCTAGAAGATACAGCTCCACACAATGGCATCAACTACTACCGCTTGCGACAAGTAGACTATGATGGCACCATCAATTACAGCAACATCGTCTCCGCTACTTTTAATGGAAAAACGGGCTTGCCTTCCCTTAACTTATACCCCAATGTGGTAAAATCTGGCGGAAGCATGGAAATAGATCTTACTAATTTCCCTCAACAACCAATGACTTTCCGCATCCTTAACAGCCAAGGACAAATAATGAACAATTTTTCTTTGGTAGGTGGCACGCGACAATCAATTGAAACAGGCAATTTACCAGCGGGTATTTATTTTCTAATAAATACGAATACTGCGACCAAATCTAGTACAAAGTTTGTGGTAACCGACTAAGCTGCTCTGCTTAAATACCCCACGGAAAGGCTTCTTGAGATGTGCTCAGGAAGCCTTTTTTATTAAAACCCACGTGGAAAATTTTACCTTTGCAGCCAAATCCCGCTTTAAGCGCCTTTGGGCGGGATCAAAGCTAAAAAGGATCTAACCAAATGCAATACCAAGAAAACATTCTACACACCATCGGCAACACTCCTTTGGTGAAGATCAACAAAGTAACCGTCGACGTTCCAGCGCTCGTGCTCATGAAAGTGGAGACTTTTAATCCAGGCCACTCTATCAAAGACCGTATGGCACTGAAGATGCTGGAGGATGCTGAGGCTGCGGGCAAAATCAAGCCCGGTGGAACCATCATTGAGTGTACCTCAGGTAATACGGGTATGGGATTAGCGATGGCCGGATGTGTCAAAGGCTACCGCTCAATTTTCACTACCAGTGATAAGCAATCCAAAGAAAAAATTGACCTCCTTAAGGCCCTGGGTGCCGAAGTCATTGTTTGCCCCACCAATGTTACGCCCGAAGACCCCCGCTCCTACTACTCCGTAGCCGAACGCCTAAGTAAGGAAATCCCCAATAGTTACTGGTTCAACCAATACGACAACCTCTCTAATCGTCTCGCTCATTACGAAAGTACGGGCCCGGAAATCTGGAAACAGACCGAAGGGAAAATCACCCACATGATTGTAGGTGTAGGTACGGGTGGCACCATCTCGGGTACTGGTCGCTACCTCAAAGAACAAAACCCCGACATCAAAGTATGGGGCATCGACACCTATGGTTCGGTCTTCAAAAAATACCACGAAACAGGAGAGTTCGATGAAAAAGAAATTTATCCCTACATCACGGAAGGCATTGGTGAAGATATTCTTCCTAAAAATGTCGATTTCAGCATCATCGACCACTTCGAGAAGGTAAGCGATAAAGATGGGGCGGTAATGGCACGACGTTTGGCTAGAGAAGAAGGTTTATTATTAGGCTACTCGGCAGGATCAGCCATGGCTGGTTTGCTACAAATGAAAGACCAACTCACGCCTGAAGATGTGGTAGTTGTCGTTATTCACGACCACGGTAGCCGTTATGTTGGCAAAATATACAATGACGACTGGATGCGGGAACGTGGCTTCCTGGATACCGAATTACGGGTAATGGATTTGATTAAAGGCCGCAAAGCCGAAGACTTCATTGCCGTACAGAAAGACCATACTGTACGTCAGGCTTTCCAAATCATGAAGGATAAAGATATTTCTCAACTACCTGTAATGGAAGGAGAAGAAATCATTGGTGGACTCACAGAAAGCACCGTCCTTTCCTTCTTGCTCGACAACCCGCTGAACAACGGAGAGAAAGCCATCACCGAAATTATGGATGATCCTTTCCCTATCGTACAATGTGAAACACCATTGAGCCAGCTGCGCCCTTACCTCAATAAGCGTATTCCTGCTGTAGTCACCAAGACCCAGGCCGGAACTTGGCAAATTGTGACGCAGTACGATATTTTACAGGCGGTTTAATGGAGCGAGAGGGGTGGAATTTTTACCACATAGCCACATAGTTTTTTCTCTGTGACTATGTGGTGAGATACACCTCTTCCCTATACGATATTGATCATACGGAATTTTTACCACATAGCCACATAGTTTTTTTCTCTGTGACTATGTGGTGAGATACACCTCTACCCTACTACAATATTGATCATGCGGCCAGGCACGACGATGATCTTACGTATGGTCTTTCCTTCCAGGTATTTCTGAATATCTTCCAAATTGGGTGCAGCGGCTTCCAGGTCAGCCTTGGTCGCATCAGCAGGAAAATCAACCGTAGCACGGGTTTTGCCATTGATAGCGATTGGGTAGGTGATATTTTCCTCCACCAACCACTTTTCTTCCAGTGCTGGCCACGCGGCGTGGTGTACACTGGTTGTGTGTCCCAGCTTTTCCCACAGTTCTTCACACATGTGCACAGCAAACGGGGCCATCAACACCAGCAGTGGCTCCAAGATGGCGCGCTTGTGACACTTGGCTTTGCCCAATTCGTTGGTCGCTACCATAAAAGCACTCACACAGGTATTGAAGGAGAAACGCTCTACATCTTCCGTCACTTTTTTGATGGCGGTGTGCAGGCTTTTCAATTCCTCCTTGGTCGGTTGTTCTTCGCTGACCACCCATTGCTCGTCTTGATAAAACAAGCGCCAGAAGTTGTTCAAGAAACGGCTGGTACCGCTGATACTATTGGTATTCCAAGGTTTAGCTTGCTCAACCGGGCCGAGGAACATCTCAAACATCCGGAAACAATCGGCACCGTATTTTGCCACCACATCATCAGGATTGACGACATTAAAATAACGCTTCGACATCTTGCCCACCTCTGACTTGGTCACCAGCTGACCAGCTTCATTGGTAACAAAAGTTGCGTGCGCATAATCGGGGCGCCATTCGACAAATTGCTTGATCCCTTCCTTATTTAAGTAAGATTCTTCGCGGCCATATTCGCTAACAAAATCAACGTGAACCGGAATTTGAGCAAACTCAGCATCGGGATACTCGCCCAATTTATCCGCAGATACGAATACCCGGCTGTTGTCTCCTTCGTCCGCCTTCACCAGGTAGATGTATTCGATCACGCCCTGGATCATTCCCTGGTTGATCAATTTGGTAGCGTACTCTTTTTGTGGCACGAGCCCCAAATCAAATAAGAAATGGTTCCAAAAACGGCTGTACAACAAGTGCCCTACAGCGTGCTCTGATCCACCAACGTAAAGGTCTACACCTTGCCAGTAATCGACTGCTTCTTTTCCTACGAAAGCTGAGTCGTTATGAGGATCCATATAACGATACCAGTACCACGAAGACCCAGCCCAACCGGGCATAGTGCTCAATTCGTAATCGTATTTACCCTGGTACTTCCAGTTTTCCGCCCGCCCTAATGGGGGTTCGCCCGTTTCTGTGGGCAAGTACTTATCAACATCGGGCAATACCAGTGGCAAATCTTCTTCTGCCACCAGGTAAGGCACATCATCCTTCCAGTAAGCAGGAACGGGCTCTCCCCAGTAGCGTTGGCGACTAAATACCGCATTGCGCAAACGGTATTGTACTTTTCCTTTGCCCAAGCCCTTTTCTTCCAGCCAGGCAATCAGTTTTTGTGTGGCTTCTTCGTAGCCCAGGCCATTGATCATGCCGGAGTTGATGTACTTTCCTTCTTTGGTGGCATCTGCTTCGGTCTCCAGATTTTGCTGAGCATCCAGAATAGGGATGATTGGCAAATCGAAATGGGTAGCAAAGTTCCAGTCACGCTGATCACCAGAGGGTACGGCCATTACGGCACCCGTACCATAACCCGCCAACACATAATCAGCAATATAAATAGGAATGGGTTGCTCATTGAAGGGATTGATACAGTAAGCCCCCGTAAAAGCTCCCGTCACTTTCTTTACTTCGGCCATACGCTCTACCTCTGAGCGAGAGGCCGCCCAAGTGCGATATTCATCCACCTTGGCGCGTTCAGCGTCGGTCGTGATTTGATCGACTAAATCGTGCTCGGGTGCCAATACCATAAAGGTGGCTCCATAGATGGTATCTACCCGCGTGGTAAACACTTCGATCTTGGTGGCAGCATCTTCGGCCAACGAAAACTTAACACTCGCTCCTACCGATCGTCCAATCCAGTTGCGTTGCTGTTCCTTCAAACTATAAGGCCAGTCGATATCCTCCAAGCCATCCAATAGGCGATCTGCATAAGCAGTAATGCGCATGCTCCACTGTGCCATCAGCTTCCGCTCTACGGGATAGCCACCGCGTTCACTGACGCCGTCTTTTACTTCGTCATTCGACAACACCGTACCCATTGCAGGACACCAGTTGACGTAGCTCTCTTCGGGGAAAGTCAGGCGGTAATTCAACAAGAACAGCTGCTGCTCCCGCTCATTCATGGCGTTCCAATCCGCAGCAGTAATGATGGGTGTATTTTCTTCGCAAGCCGCATTGATCTTGGCATTACCTGCCGAAGCCAAACGGACGACCAGCTCTTCAATCGGTTTGGCACACCCTTCCGTCTGATCAAAATAATGTTTGAATAACTGCTGGAAAATCCATTGCGTCCAGCGATAATATTCCGGACTGCTGGTACGTACCTCACGGCTCCAATCAAAAGAAAAACCCAGGTTTTCCAACTGCTGACGGTAGCGGTCTATGTTTTCCGAAGTCGCAACAGATGGGTGAATGCCCGTTTGGATAGCATACTGCTCCGCAGGTAAACCAAAAGAATCATAGCCCATTGGGTGCAGCACATTGAACCCCTGCAGCCGCTTGTAGCGTGCATAGATATCCGAGGCGATGTATCCGAGTGGGTGCCCCACGTGCAGTCCTGCTCCTGAAGGATAAGGAAACATATCTAAAACATAATACTTTGGTCGGTCACTGTCGTTGGTAACGTGATAAGTGCCCTGGTCTTCCCAGCGCTGCCGCCATTTCTGCTCAATGTCACGAGCTTGATAATCCATTGGTTAATGCTTCTGGTTGAAAGAAAACAAAGCCTGATCCAGGCCATTAGTTCCCGAACCAAGCCGGGAAATAGGCTGCGAAGATAAACGATTCCAGAAAATTATCCTTATTCCTTTATCGACAAGCAGGTATCGTGCATTATGTTTGGCGCCTCAAGCAGCAATACAGCTGACAAAAGCGTTAAAACTTTGCTAAAATGGACTAAATCATCCAAAAAAGGACGTTTTTAGTTTAATTTTAATTTTTATTGCTGAAAAGCTCCTTTAGAAATGCGCCCCGGTTATTAAAACCAAATTCGTTTCGGAGCAACACTACCCATTGTATTACGCCTCTACTGACACCCGAAAAACCGGCAGAAATTAATTTATTACAATTGACCATTTGTGCAAACGTGCAAATGGTTCTTTTTTTAGTGAAAGATTTTACCTTAATTTCACCCCTGCAAAACCTAAGCTATGAGAACTTTTATCTGCTGTTGTTCCCTTGCATTGCTCTTTAGTGCCTGTATCCAGGAACGCCAGACCATCCCCGCAGAAGTGATTGGCCTGGCTCCCATTTATGCCAGCGACGACTGGCAGCATATCGAAATCCTGGCTCCTCAGAGTATCGATAACTTGGGGAAAATTTACTACAAAGCTCCCTTTATCTATGCTACCGAGCGCGGTCGTGGCATTCACATTTTTGACAATAGTAATCCCGCGCAACCTAAGAACGAAGCCTTCCTGCAAATAGCAGGCAACTCCGACCTCGCTATTCGCAATCAAATACTCTACGCCAACAATGTCAATGACCTGGTCGCTATCGACATCAGTGATCTTTCCGACTTGAAAATTGTCGAACGCCTGGCCAATGTTTACCAGGTCACTGGGAGCGACTTTCCCGAAGGGTACCTGGGATATTTTGAATGTGTTGATCCCAATTTGGGGCAGGTCGTTGGATGGTACGAAACGACCTTGCGCGAGCCAGAATGCTGGCGGGAATAAGCTTTAGAGCGTACTTGGACTGCTTCGCGCCCTCAGGGTAAAGGGTAGAGAGATAGTAAACAATTGGGCATCAATCCCCCAATCAACCATAAAAGTTGCTATGAAAAATTTACTTTGCTTTTTCTTGTGCTTTGGCCTCTTGGCCTGTTCTCAGGATGCTGCTACCCCACTGAGTAGTAGCAATACCGGGCAGGGCGGATCACTGGCTCGTTTCACGGTAGTGGGTGATTTCCTTTACACCCTGGAGGTGAATACGCTCAAATGGTTCAAGACCGAAGAAAACGGCAGCCTCACCCCCAAGGGAGAAGTAAGTTTGAATGAAGGGCAAGAAACCATTTTCCCCCTGGATGGCTTATTGTTTCTCGGCTCCACTGCGGGCCTTAGTATTTTCGAAATCAGCAGTACTGGAGAACCCGTATTTCACTCTCAAGTGGAGCATGTAGTAGGCTGTGACCCTGTGGTAGCCAATGAGGAGTTCGCTTTCGTAACGCTACGTATTCAAAGTTGTGCAGGATTATTTCGGCCCTTGGTGACAGAAGATGTACTGAATATTTACAATGTTGAGGATATTATGAACCCCACCCCCGTCGCAAGCTACCCCATGAATGATCCGCGCGGCCTTGGTTTGGCGGGCGACCTGCTGTTTCTCTGTGAGGGTGCTAACGGATTAAAAGTATTGGATGTCAGCGACGTACAGCAAGTCAACACTATCAGCCAACTGACCAATATTCATGCCAATGATGTGATTGTTTTAAATGACAAACTACTCGTGATTGGGCCAGAAGCCATTTTACAATATGACTATGCTGATCCTGTAAACCTTCAATTGGTATCTACCATCAATTTGTAAAAATATTAGATTTTTTGATTATATTTAACCTGAATTTTAAAGCGCTCAAAAATGAAAAATCTCCCTACACTCCTACTCTTGCTATCTGTCTTGACTACACTTAGTGCACAAGTTGACCTGGAAACCGGGTTGGTCGCCTACTATGATTTTGCCGATCATCTTAATGACCTATCCTCTTTTCAAAACAACGCCTATTTAAATCTTGGTACTACTTTCGTTAATGACATGAACGATACGCCTAATGAAGCCATCTATTTTGATGGTTCAGGTACCGGTTCCTACGTAGCAATTGAGAATGCTTCACAACTTAATTTCAATCCAGGAGAAGCTTTTAGTATTAGCCTCTGGCTTAAAGTGCCACCTACCCAGAACAGCACCGAAGGTGCCATTAACGATATCATTAGCAAGTGGTCAAATAGCGGCAACCAACCTTATTCCTATACCCTAAGAATTTACAATCAAACAGAACCTGAGAGAAACGGTCTTGTTTCAGCAGCAATTTTTGAAAGCTACGCTGCTACTTGCCCCGTCAATGCACTAGGTATTTTAGGCGTAACCCCGATTAATGACGACAACTGGCACCACGTTGTCTTTATGCGTACAGAAGACCGTATGCTACGCCTCTTTGTTGATTGTAATCTGGAGGCAGAAACCCAAGACAATACCACTTGTAACCTTTCCAACAGCATGGATTTAACGCTGGGCATTCGGCATCTTGCCAACACTTATCGACGGCCTTTTACCGGTAGTATTGATGAATTACGCTTCTACAACCGATCTCTGACCGAGGAAGAATGCTCCGTACTGGCAGGAAAAACCCTCTCCCAAGAAGAACAAGAAGAAAGTAACGCCAATTGTTCCCTTTTTCCCAACCCCATGGTGAGTGGGAGTAACTTGTTTTTGTTTAACCAAAACAATGAACCCATTAACCGCCCTATAGAAGTCTACACCATCGCAGGCCAATATTTAACAACCATCCAACAAGGTGAAAAATTAAGTTTACCTGCCGGGACTTATCTGGTAAGCAACTGTGAATCTGATCAACAACAACACTTAAAAAAATTGGTCATCATCAATTAAATTCGTTGCTTTGAGGATGAAATATGCTGTTATTCTCCCTGTTTACAATGAAGAGGCTTACCTCCGAGCCGCACTGGACTCCTTAGTAGCCCAAGAACTACGCCCTGATCAATTGGTCATCGTCAATGATGGCTCTACAGATCGTACACCCGAGATCATTGCTGAGTATTCAGAACGCTACGCATTTATCAAGGTCATCCACAAAGCGCAAAAGCAAGAATACCGTATTGGTAATGTGGTGGTGCAAAACTTCAACCTTGGTTATGCTTCTCTTGATCCTGATTTTGAGTTTGTCGTTAAGCTCGACGCCGACATCACGCTGCCAACCCATTATTTTGCCCGTATAGCCGCACATTTTGCAGCTGACCCTCAACTGGGTCTTGCCGGCGGCAAACAACTCGTTCTCGAAAATGATGAATGGGTCTACGAAGCAGTAGGAGACCCCGACCATGTAAAAGGCCCTTGTAAATCTTACCGCAAAGCTTGCCTGGAAGCTATGAACGGCCTGCGACCAAGCATCGGCTGGGATTCTGCCGACGAAATGCTGGCACGCTATTACGGCTGGAAAGTCATGGTCGATGAAGCATTACTGATTCGTCATCATCGGGTGACAGGTACAAATACCGGACTACTGAAAGTAAAACGCCGTATTGGTCACGGTTTTTTCCGTATCCGCTACGGTTTTGTGATAAGTCTGATCAGTGCTGTAAAATCTGGTTTAAAAAACCCTCCCTTTATTCTCTCGGGGATAGCCATAATGATAGGCTATTGTGAGGCCTGGTGGCGAGGAGATGAACACGTTGTAACACCTGAAGAAGGTCAGTACCTGCGCCAATTTCGGTGGACGCGATTTTTACAAAAACTAGGGTTCAAAAGTTCCTTGAATAATTAATTCCGAATATTAGCTACATTTGTTGCTATGAGCAAGGCCCTTGTATCTCCGCCAAAACAGCAACCCAACTATCTCTACACCATCATCAGTGTAGCAGCTGTGCTTTTTCTATTAGGTTTTTTCGGGCTGCTCTTGCTACAAAGTCAGCGGCTTACTAAAGTACTGAAAGAGCAGGTAGATATCATCGTTGAATTGAATAGTTCTCCTACGGATTCCGCGCGACTAGCTTTGGAAAACCGCCTCAGCAAAAGCTCTTTTGTGGTACCGCAGTCGGTAGAATACACCTCACGAGAACAAGCCCTGGAGTTGATGGCCGATGATCTGGGAGAAGACCTCCTCAGCCTGGACTTACCCAATCCGCTTTATGATGTATATACCTTTAATGTAAGTGCCCTGTATCTCACACCAGACAGCCTACAACGCATTCGCGAAGTATTGATTAAAGACCCGATCATCAATGATGTTTATTATCAGGAAAGCCTGATTGATCAGTTGACCAGGAACATCAAAAAAATCAGTTGGATATTATTGGGTATTGCTACCTTATTTATTCTTCTCGCACTCACCGTCATCCACAACACCATCCGTTTGGCCTTGTACTCCAATCGTTTCCTGATAAAGACCCAGGAATTGGTAGGTGCTCGCTGGGAGTTTATTTCACGACCTTATTTACGAAAATCCCTTTGGCATGGCCTGATCAGTGCTTTGCTTGCAATTGGCTTGCTCCTATTGCTTCAGTTCTGGTTTCAACAGCAGATTCCTGAAATCAGAGCACTTCAGCACCCCTTGGCCTTTGCAAGTTTATTCGCCGGGCTCATTATTTTGGGCATGGTGATCAATTGGCTGAGTACTTACCTTGTGGTCAGAAAATACCTGCGCATGCGGGAAGATGAACTCTATTAAAAAAACCTTTACCTTTGTCGGGTTAATTCAAAATGATCAATGAGTAATAAGCCTAGTAAGAAGAAAGTTGTGGTAAGTACAACTTCAAAAGATGCTGATCGTAGCCCTGCTACTGCCCGTACTCGCAACGCTAACACGAGTACGCAGCGTGCGCTCACCTTCAACCGCGAGACCTACATTTGGATGGGCATTGGATTTGCGCTGGTATTGGTGGGCATGGCCCTCATGAGTGGTGGCCACATGCCCAGTGCTGATGTTTGGGAGGAGGATATTATCTACAGTTTCCGCCGAACAGTACTGGCTCCCATCGTCATCCTCTCCGGCCTGGTTGTTGCAGTCTTTGCCATTTTCAAAAAGTAATATTTCTTGGAGATTTTACAAGCCGCCCTACTGGGTATTATTCAGGGTCTCACCGAGTTTTTACCGGTCAGCAGCAGTGGACATTTGGAGCTCGCCAAATTCTTCCTGGGCGACACCAGTGCTGCCGAAGAAAGCTTATTGATGACCATTGTACTCCACGCCGCTACGGCCCTGAGTACCATCGTTATTTTCCGTAAGGATATCCTGGAAATTTTCCGTGGACTCTTCGCTTTTGAAAACAATGAAGCTGCTCGCTTTAGTGGAAAGATCATCTTATCGATGATTCCTGCTGCGCTGGTTGGTTTGCTTTTCGAAGATGCCATTGAGCAATTGTTTGCCCAACAAGTACCACTGGTAGCAGGTATGCTGGTCATCACCGGATTGTTGTTATTCCTGGCTGATCGGGCAAAAACTACCGGCAGAGAAGTCAGTTGGTCGCATGCTCTGATCATAGGTATTGCCCAGGCCATTGCCATTATCCCTGGTATTTCGCGCTCTGGCGCAACCATCAGCACCTCGGTTTTACTGGGCATTGATCGGGAAAAGGCTGCTCGTTTCTCCTTCTTGATGGTGGTGCCGCTTATTCTCGGAAAAATAGCCAAAGATGTTCTGGATGGGGATTTTGCTGAAACGCCTAATCTGGTTCCACTATTGATTGGCTTTACCGCGGCATTCATTACCGGCCTCTTTGCTTGCCAGTGGATGATTAAACTTGTGAAAAACAGCCAATTATCTTATTTTGCCATCTATTGCTTTATCATTGCTACTATCGCCATACTAGCTTGGGCGCTTTAATCAGATTATAGGATGAACGAATCGGAACCTCCTTCCATAAAAAACATGGATTTTCAAGCGGGCGCAATCCTCTTGGTCGACAAACCTCAGGACTGGACCTCTTTTGATGTTGTGAACAAAATCAGGCATCGTCTGAAAAGAATCACAGGCATCAAACGCATCAAAGTGGGCCATGCTGGTACACTCGACCCTCTGGCCACGGGCCTGCTTATTATCTGTACCGGTAAGTTCACCAAAAAGCTGACCGACTTCCAGGGGCACGACAAGGAATACACGGGCACTTTCCGCCTTGGGGGCACTACGCCTTCCTACGATTCGGAAACGGAGGTGGATAACGAATTCCCATATAAACATATCACAAAGGATAGCCTGGAGACTGCTCGCCAGCAATTCTTAGGTACCATCGACCAGGTGCCGCCCATGTTTTCTGCCATCAAAGTTGACGGACAACCGCTTTACAAACGTGCACGTAAAGGAGAAACCATCGAGATCAAGGCACGTACCGTGCACATCCACGAGTTTGAACTTACGAATATAGAACTCCCCGACGTCAGCTTCCGCTTGCAATGTTCCAAAGGCACCTACGTACGCTCCCTCGCTCACGACATGGGGCAAGCCCTCAACAGCGGCGCTTACCTCACCGAACTTCGTCGCACCCAGGTAGGTGATTTCCGCATCGAAGATGCCTGGGATTTGGAGGAGTTAATTGCTCAGCTTGAAGAACGGATAGTGGGGATGGATGTGGTTTAACGTTGGTTGGATGGGTTTTGGTCTTTAATTCCGACTTCCCACTTCTGAACTCCGACTTTATAGAGCCGGGTTTTAAACCCAACGCTATGGAGCGGAGCAGCGGACAGCCTGGTGCCAAGTAATGAAGGCATTGCCCACAATAATACAAAAGCATAATCGCTTAATCTCGCCGCAGCTCCCCCCTCCACATCCGCCATTTCCCCTGCAAATCCTTGCGCAACTGGCCCTTTTCAAAGCCAAGGGCCGTGCCTAAATCGGCCACTTCCTGGGCATTAAATTCATTACACTCAAAGAAGAGGACGCAGGGCCGCTGGATGACCAGCTCCATGATTTTTCGATAAAAAAGGAGGGCATCGTCGTCCTCCACAAACAGCGCCAGACCAGGCTCGTAGTGCTTGACGCCATCTGGCATCAACACCGCTTCCTGGTGTGGAATGTAAGGGGGATTGCTGACGATGATGTCAAATAGAGGCAAGTCAGGCCATGCGGCGGCATTCAGTATATCTACTTGCCGCCAGTGAATTTCCAGGTTTAGCTGGTCGCCGTTTTGGCGGGCAATCGCCAAGGCTTTATCACTCACATCAATGGCCCAAACTTCGGCAGCGGGCCAGTTTTTCTTGATCGCCAGTGGGATGCAGCCGCTGCCTGTACCAATATCGAGGATTTTTGGGGCCTTCTTGGTGGTGCTTTTTTCCTCCAATACCCACTCCACCAATTCCTCCGTTTCCGGGCGGGGGATGAGGACACCTGGGCCTACTTTTAGGCGTAAGCCAAAGAAATCAGCTTGTTCGGTAATGTATTGGACGGGTTCGCCAGCCAGCAATCGCGACTTACTGCTTGACAGCAAAGCTACTTCCTCGGGCCTAAGTTCACGATCGCGACGGCCTCGGTGCCAGGCAAACAGGTCCTCAAAAAACAGACGCGCAATAGATTGAGCCTCCCCCTCTCCTACCCTTGGGGATAAGTCGGTGACCAGCTGGCGATAGGCCGTTGCGATACTCATTATCCCAGGCGATTTTTGAAATCTTCGTAGCCAAAGGTGCGCAATACATCCAGCTTCCCATTAGCGCGCAATACGGCGATATCGGGATGTTTTACCCCGTTGAACATGGTCGTTTTCACCATGGTGTAATGGATCATATCTTCCAGGATCAGGCGATCACCGACTTTGAGTGGCTGATTGAAGCTGTACTCCGTCATGTAATCGCCCGCCAGACAGCTCACCCCGCCGAGGCGGTAAGTAGGCTTGCCCGCTACTGGATCACTAGCATTGCGAATAGCCGGACGGTAAGGCATCTCCAAGGTATCGGGCATGTGGGCCGTGAAGGAGACATCCAGGATCGCCGTTTTCACGCCGTGGTTTTCGACAATATCGAGCACCCGCGTCAGCAGAAAGCCCGTTTGCCAGGCAATGGCACTGCCGGGTTCCATGATCACTTGCAAATGAGGATGGCGCGCCTTAAAGGCTTTCAAAACACCCACCAGATGATCGCGGTCATAATCGGCGCGCGTCATCAAGTGACCGCCACCAAAATTGACCCACTTTAGTTGGGGAAAGTAAGGGCTAAACTTCTCTTCAAACACGGCCAGCGTGCGCTCAAAGGTATGACTGGAAGACTCACAAAGGGTATGAAAATGCAAACCGTCGATCCCTTGTGGCAAAACCTCCGGCAAATTAGGACGCGTTTCCCCCAGGCGACCAATAGGTGACGCCGGGTTGTACAAATCTGTCTCTACCTCCGAATATTCAGGGTTCACTCGGAGTCCTGCGGATACCGCACTGTTGTTGATTTCCTCTTGAAATTGATAAAATTGCCCCAGAGAATTGAAAGTCAGATGGCTACTATAATTCAATAATTCAGAAAATTCTTCCGGCAAATAAGCGGGTGAATAAGTATGTGCTTTCACACCCATCTCCTCAAAAATCAGGCGTGCTTCTCCCAGTGACGAAGCTGTAGCTCCCGTCAGGTATTTGCCCACTAGCGGAAACATCGGCCACATGGAAAAAGCCTTGAGGGCCAGAATGATATGAATATCCGCAGCAGCTTGTACCGCCGCTATTTTCTCCAGGTTGGCGATTAACTTTTCTTCTTCCAAAATAAAAGACGGAGAGGGAAATTGACTTACATCCATTGCTTGTACGCTGGTTTTTTTAATATTTGGCACAAAGTTAATAATATCCTCGCAGCTCCCCTTTTTATTTGGCGCAAAGCAGCGGTTTTTCATCTGGCAGGGTCTTACTGGTACCCCACCCCAAAAAATAAAATTAAATCAACCATTGCCATTGTTTCAATAAAAGTAGCAATGCGTTACTCGTGTACTGTTGACTCGCCTGCTCTTCTCTGAACTATTTTTCTGCGTCACAAACCACGCTTACTATGTTTTGGAATCAACTGACAGGTCACCTGTCTTCAGGTCACGCTTATGCTTATCGGTTTTGTTTGCTGGTTATTTTGCTAACACTATTGGATGGGAATGATTTATTAGCACAGCCTAGCAATGATAGCTGTGCAGTGGCGCGTGTCATTACTATTCCCTCTGTATTCGGACAATCTATTATCTACCAAGGCAGTAACATTGGAGCGACCCCTGAACTTCCTCATTATTATCAGGATTGCACTCAGGGGGTAGGCTTATTCAGCAGTTTTGGGGCGGATGTTTGGTATACCTTTACGGCACCTAGCAGTATGTGTATCTTGATTGAAGTTTATGGGTTGATTGAATCTCCCGAATTGAATCTTATAGAAAGTAATTTTTGTGGAGAGGGTTTAGAAGTAATCTGCGCAGGCGGTACAAACCAAGACTATATTTACGAAACGGTGGAAATAGATGCTCAAAAAACTTATTATCTAAGAGTTGGTAGTAGCAGTTACTACGACCAAAATATTTTTGAACTAAGTATAGAAAAAGTAAATTGTATAGTTAATGAAGACCCTGATAACCCCTCCTGTTTAGTAGACGGTAATATTCAGCTTAGCCCTCTGCCCAACCAACCAGGCAACACTTATGAGCCAGGACAGGTAGTGAATATGTGCTATACGATTGAACAGTGGAATCCTGTAGCTGACAACTGGATACACTCGGTAGAAATCTTCCTTGGTGACGGCTGGGATTATTCCACACTAAACTATGCACTACCTGAAAGTTGCAATACCCAAGGTTATTGGGATTGGTATGATTTCTGGGTGGGTTGTGCGACCGGTGAATTATATGGTCCTGGTTTCGCTTATGAAAGCCCGCAAGGACTAGAATGTGGAGCCCTTCTCTTCGACGGCGACCCCGGCAACAACTGGGGCGATGGCCAGGGTGAATGTACAACAGTACCTCCTATCCCGCGTGAATTTTGCTGGACCATCACCGTAGCGGATTGCCCGCCGGATCCTATGCCTTCTTCTCTGGATTTAAGCGTTTCAATCCGGGTAAATGGTGATGGAGATACTGGTTCGTGGAATTTTGACACTTGTGATGACGACCCAGACGAGTACCTTTCCTTAAAGTTAGACGATACCTGTAATTTAGAAAACTGCGACTACTGGATTGCCACTATCGACGAACAGAATATCTCTTGCCCAGGAGAGATGGATGGATTCCTGATTGTTAATAGCCCATTGCCTGAGATAGGCCCATTTGATGTTTCGGTCTATAGCCTCTATGATGAATTGCTTTACTACTACCCCGGCGTGACCATGCCCTTTGTCTCACCCGCAGAATTAGATACGGGATACTACGGCATTCTCGTAGAAGCAAATAATCTATCTCCCTTTAACTTTTGTAATACCGGCATCATAGATATTGTCCATGTCGACTATCCTTTCGAGGTGCTGCCTCGGGTACTCGAAGGCTGTAGCCAGGACAGTATCCAATTGCGCGGGGCGACCTGGCCCATTTTAGAAACCGCCACTTTCCGCTGGAGTGGACCCAATGACTTCAACAGTACCTTACAAGATCCTTTTGTCTACGAAGAAGGAACCTATTACTTGACCGTCAGAGAGAATGGCTGTAGAATTAGCGATTCAATTGTGGTTTCCTTCCGAGACTCCCTACCACTCGAAATCGATTACTATATCGGCCCGCCCTGTGCTGACAACCGCTTACAACTCACCGCTACTGGAGCAGCACCGGGCATCAACAGCTACCAATGGCTGGAAGCCAACACTGGCCAAATATTAAGCCCCTCTTATTCTCCAAGTCAGCAGCTCTGGGACTTCGGAGTCATCAGCGAAGATTTAGAACTTCGCCTAGTAGGCTACAACCCCCAAGGGTGCAGTGATACGCTCGACTTCACGGTCGATTACCTTACGGAACCACCCTTCATTTACGAGTTCATCTTAGAGGATTGCGCTTCAAACTTAGGACAAGTAAGCTTCCCCGACAACAATGGCGAAACCATTGTCTTGTGGACAGACCTGAATGCTCCGCAAAACCCCAGGATCTTTGACAACCTAAGCCCAGGAGAAGAAAACACCATCCCTGTTCTTGTCACCTACAATGACCTGAGTTGTAGCTATGAAGACAGCGTCACCCTCATTGGCCCTGGATTAGCGTTAACTTCATTAGATACCATTGTTTGTCCTGGTGACTCAGCACTGCTCGTGGCCAGTCCGGCAGACAATTACCTTTGGAGTACCGGGGCCACCACTTCAAGTATCTATGTACCTTCCATACCTGGATCAACTTCAATCTACAGTGTTACCGCTACTGATTTTTACGGTTGTGAACGGTCGGAGGAGATCAGTATCTTTTCCACCAACCTGGCCAATGCAAATTTCACCTATAGCAATGATGGGTTGACGTATCAATTCCAACCTACAGCACCACAATACGCTGATACGGAATACTTCTGGGACTTCGGTGATGGTAATACCTCTACGGAATACGCACCAACCCACACCTTTGCCACTGGCAATAACCTAGAAGTAGAATTGATCGTGACGACCCGCTGTGGGCTAGCTACCTACACCGCAACAATAGGCTTTTTGCCACCGCCACAAGCAAATTTCACTACCGACATTTCCCAGGGTTGTGCGCCGCTAACGGTCACCTTTATCAACCAAAGCTTGAATGCCGATTCTTACCAATGGAATTTCCCCGGAGGGAACCCAAGTTCATCAACAGAAGAAAACCCCATAATTACCTACAATACGCCGGGAAGTTATCAGGTACAATTGACGGCCACCAATGAGGTCACCAGTGTTGTATTAACCACTTTCAGTGCGGTACAGGTAGCAGGCTATGAGCCGGTAGGCAGTATTTCCTTCAATACCAATCAGCTCGAGGTACAATTTACTGGCAATCAAAATTACGCTACCAGTTACCTCTGGAACTTTGGAGATGGTACGACTAGCAACAGTCTCAACCCACAACATACCTATGCCACCATTGGTACCTACGATGTAAGTTTATCGCTCACCAATAGCTGTGGCACAGTAGTAATTACCGAACAAGTTACTGTCCAAAGACCAGCCCCCGAAGTTATCTTTACGACGATGGACGCAACACAAGGTTGTGCACCACTGACCGTTACCTATCTTAACCAAAGTGTAAACGCTGTCAACTACCAGTGGACGTTTGATGGGGGTACCCCTAGCACGTCTAACGAAGAGAATCCTACCGTAGTCTATGACTTACCTGGCAGCTATGAAGTGCAACTTATTGCCAGTAACGAAAGCGGAATAACCACCAGCAGTCAGGAAAACTATATTGAGGTGTTCGCTGGGCCCAGCGGCAGTTTCTCTAGTGCTACGAATGAACTTACCGCCCAATTCACCAGCACCACCAGCAACGTGGACACTTACCTTTGGGACTTCGGAGATGGCAACACGAGTTCCGCTCCTAATCCATTGCACACTTATTCGGCCAACGGCATCTACACGGTAAGCCTTTCCATTACGAATGATTGTGGAACCGAAGTGATTACCCAAGAGGTAGACGTTGAGCAGGCAGCACCAGAGGCTGTCTTTTCTACCCTAGAGTCGGCAGCCGGCTGTGCACCACTGACCATCACCTACCTCAACCAAAGCCTGAATGCCGATTCCTATGTGTGGACTTTCCCAGGCGGAGTACCCGCTACCTCTACCCTACCCAATCCCACGGTTACTTATCTAGATGCGGGAGCATACGATGTGACTTTAGTAGCCACCAACCAAACAGGCAGCAGTACATCCGAAACACAGAATTTCGTGGAGGTATTCCCCTCCCCAACGGGAAGTTTCAGTTATAGCAGCGACTTACTCACCGCTCAGTTTTCCAGCTCCGTTATGAATACCGATAGCTATTTATGGGATTTCGGTGATGGGGCTACGAGTACTGAACCCAACCCTACTCATATTTATGGCCTGAGTGGAACTTACACTGTCAGTCTTTCCATCACCAATGACTGTGGAACGGTGGTGATCACGGAGGCTGTCAGCGTCATGCGGCCCATTCCTCTTGTGATCTTCACAACAGAAGATTCACAGCAAGGCTGCGCGCCACTGACCATCACCTTCATTAATCAAAGTACCAATGCAAATACTTACTTATGGGTATTTCCTGGTGGGGAGCCGAGTAGTTCTACAGAGGTCAATCCTACCATTACTTACCATATCCCAGGTATTTACGATGTACAACTCAATGCGACCAATGAAACGGGCACGAATACTTTGGTAGCTCAGTTTTATGTAGAGGTGAATCCAGAACCGAATGGTAACTTCTTTTATACCAATAACTTGCTAGATGTACAATTCATGAGCGACGTTGAAAACGCAGATAGCTACCTGTGGAACTTTGGCGATGGCACAACCAGCACCACTGCCAACCCTTCTCATACTTACGAAATGGGCGGGACTTACACCGTCACCCTGGAGTTGACCAATGCATGTGGAACGACCCTATTGACGCAAGAAGTTGGCGTCATGCGCCCCATCCCCAGTGTAGCATTTACCACCAACGGGGATACACAAGGTTGCGCACCATTCAGTGTTACCTTCCTCAATCAGACCACCGATGCCGTAAGCTACCAATGGTCATTCCCCGGCGCTGATCCTTCAGCCTCAACGGACGAAAACCCAACCGTGGTGTACAACACGCCGGGCACTTACCCCGTACAGCTGACCGCCACCAATGAGACGGGAGATAGTATGCTGACGCAGATAGACTTCATCGAAGTACTTTCGCCTCCATTTGGCAACTTTACGGCCGAGGTCGATCTCCTGACCGTTGCTTTCACCAGCACCGTCAGTAATGCAAATAGTTATACCTGGTTTTTTGGCGATGGCAACAGCAGTCTGGAAGAAAACCCCGTACACACTTATCTCGAAGACGGCGTATACGAAGTCACACTGATAGTAGAAAATGATTGTGGAACGGTGAGTATTAGCAATTCAGTCAGCATTATGACGACTAGTCTGGAGGATGTCGACCTACAAATGGCCTGGCGACTCTACCCCAATCCCACTCGCAATAGTGTATGGCTGGAAGTGATTGACTGGCCTACAACCACAGCTGGCACCGTGACAATCTTCAACGCCCTGGGAGAACAGATGAGCCGACAAAGCATCAGCTTACCCAGCGGTAATTACCGAACGCCTTTGTCTTTAAACTTGCCCGCTGGGGTGTATTGGCTCCGGTTGGAGACGGATGCCTTTGGGGGAGGAATGAAGAAGGTGGTGGTGCAGTAAATTAACGTGAGGTGCTATGTCAATATAGCACCTCACGTTAATCTAATAACTCCAATCCCGCTTCCATACATCAATCAAATCAAAGCTGATCTTGAAGGAGCTATCCGGTTTGCGGTTGTTGGCATCAGCGACAACCCCAAATACGCCCACCCTCAGGCGGCGACGGGTTCCGATTTTAAACACCCTCTCCAAGCCGGCAAAAAGCTCCTGGTGGCGATAGTCGCCATCCTGTAGCCACAGCATCCCGCCACCTACAACCGTCTTGATGCGGGTCTTTTTCAGCAGTGGGATATTGTTGATGATCGCTCCGTTGAAGTGGTGAATGAAGTGTAGCTCAAAGTGCAGGTTAGTTGTTGTCAGCGAAGTATCCAACAACTGGAAAGAGTTCAGCGGATTGGAATACAGAAAGGGATCACTCTGGCGAAACTGCTTCCAGTCGATAAAGCGCAAATCATCCGTATTTACAAACTGGCCCACCTGGGCACGGTAGTGAGTGTTTCCCAATGCGCCCAATATAATATCTTGCTCCAGAGCTGCTTCCAGATAATCGAAGCGAATATCACTACCCAACGCTTTATCCCAACCTCTGCGGTGCAGCAGACTCAGCGTCGGCCATTTACTGCCCAAAATCACCTTGCGGTTGGGTTCGCGCATGTAGCGCTGCCCAGGAGTATAGCTGATGGTATTGGTAGAAACAAAGGCTTGGTAGCGCTCAAAATCTACCACTTCGTCACGGTCTGTCACTACATCCTCCAGGAATGAACCTACTTCGTATCCCGTGATGGGGCTCCGATCGTTCCAGGAGAAACTGCTGGTCAAGCGCAGCCCGTTCACTATTTCTATTTCATGGCCTACGCGTACCGCATCCAACAAGGTATAATTACTCGGCCGCAGCAGATTCAGATAAGCGTCGTACTGATTAATCGCCTCGAAGGAGCGCCCGCCGCTTACCGAAACACTCCCCAATCGGAAGGGATCGTAGCGGAACCAGGAGCTAAAATTACCCTGTACATCACCATTCCGTACGCCGTAATTAAGACTACCGGAATTGCTCCATACCCGGCCACTTTTATAGCGTTTGAAGCGAGACACATAAGGCCCTACCCGCCAACCACCTACCGGACTAAAATCGATCATAGCCGCCAGCGAGCTTACATAAAGATGCGATTCCTCCCGCCAGTTCTGGATACCTACCCCATCCCAGGCCAGCTCCAACAAACTGATCCGATTGTACAAATTTTCTACACTATCCCTATATACCGGGCTATTGCGCACCTCCTGGATACTGTCGCGCAGGTGAATCAGCTTTGCTTCGCGTTCTGCCAGCGCCTCGGTACGGGTGCCCGCCCAGTATTCCCCATCACGCTCATAAGCTTCAGTGGTAGTAACAGCCACTTCGTTGCCAAAAAACTTATCCGGGAAAACGTAATTGTGCTCGTAATCAGAATACCGCAAAACGGTCGACCCCTCAAAAGTCTTGCGCTTGCCTTGCTTACTTTGGTAGTAAAACGCCAGGCGATCTACCGTCCATAGGCTGTCGCCAATCTCCGTATAAGATTGCTCAATTCGGAAGTTATCGCCAAACAACAGCGTCCCCGTAGGCAGCTCCAGTTCCAGGCGCTGTATTGTCCACTCGTTTTCCACAATCCAGATCGTCCCCTTCACCGTAGAGTTACCTTCCTTGCGCGGAATCACCTTGATCTCGTTCACCAGTGCACCGTTCAGGTAGGTCGTCCCCAGCAATTCGTATTTATAAGAAAGGATAGCATTATTACTCAGGGGCGATATCACAGGGGCATCCGCAATGCCGGGCAGATACACGAGGTTGCGATAGAAGTTGAAATCCGTCTCCGCAAAGACCGGCAAAAACAAGCCGTTCGTATTACCGTACGCCTGATACGCCGTCCGCTCTTCCTTGTACTGACGAGGAAACTGGTAATTGAGCATCACCTCCATTTCCACCAGATTCAAACCCGACAACAAAGCCTGGTTTTCTGCCTTCTCCGCCGCAAATGGATCGGCATCCGGAGCCGACAAGTCTACTTCTACTTTAGGAGCATCGGTCGCTGGGGTCACTTCGCGTTCTTCCACCGCCTTCAGGTACACTTTGGTCCGGTAGCTATCCGCCGAGCGCAACTGCTGCTCTTTGTTTTCAATCACTTTCCGGATCACCGCATACGCCGGGTCCTTGTCTTTGGCCGACACTACAATCTCCTCCAGATCAAAAGTCGAAGTCGACAACTGAACATTTACCCAAGCCGTGTCTCCTACCAGCATCACCCGCTCCGACTTGCTCTCGTAACCCAAGCTAGAGAATACCAGGTTGTACTCCCCCTCTACATCCACGCGCATCTCGTAGTTGCCTTCCCCGTCACTCACCGTACCTGTCTGCAATTGCTGCACATACACGTTGGCATAGGGCAAAGGCTCTCTGAACTCATTGATAATTCTCCCCGTAATCACTTGAGAATGCAAGAATTGTCCCCCAATCAGCAGGAACAAACTAAGCAGGAAGGAAATTCTAAGGGGCAGGCGTGAAAAAAAAGTTAGCATGGTCTTCGTTAAGTTAATCACTCTTGTGACGATAACTAAACGCCCAGGGTTGTTTAAAGGATATTAAAATTATCGAAAATGCTGTTAATATTTCATTAAATCTGGGGCCTACCCCGCTGATGGCGGGGTCGCTATGCTCCGCCCTACCCGCCTGCGCGGGCAGCCCCTTCTCTACGTTCCGGGTCCAAGGGGCTGCGCAGCGCTAGTCCAGTTTTGAAGTCGGAAGAAGGAAAGCGGAAGTAGTAGGGTGGAAAAGTGTAAGCGTGTAAAAGTGTAAGGGTTATTTTGAGTTTCCCTGGTATCAACACCCCCTGGCAGACGCCGCAAAATTATTCGTCAAGCCTTGTCGAATTCCAGCTTCGGAGCAATCAACTCCAAACCAGCAATGTCCTCCGCTCGGGCGGAGGTGTCCGACAGGACGGAGGTGGGGAATTATAAAAACAAGCTTCTCGCTAATAGAGATGTCTATTCCCCTCCGTCCTCCGGACACCTCCCGGGGGAGGACAGGAAATTGGTTTGGCTGTGATCACGTTTTGATTGGCACGTGCTAATTGATAAATACAATCTACTTGCTGCCCTCCCAACCCTTAAATTTTTCCAACCCTTACACCCTAATAAAGCCGTTTAATCACTATATCGATCCCGAAACTCACAAAATATCGCCACGAGCGTTGCTCCAATAGCTCACCATCAAATTCACGGTAGTGAGGGCCAAACTGATAACCCGTACCCAGGTAGAAGGGCGATTTCGGGATGTTCCACTGCAATTGAAAGCCAGGTTTCAAAATATTTCGGAAGGTCAACTGGCTATCTCCTGCCAGGTCTTCGCTGAGGTTGAAGGTAGCAAGACTCCCCAGGTCAATCACCGAAAAAAACAGGCTAAAAGACGGTCGATAGGCAGCATATTTTTTACCCAACAAGAAACTGAAGGTGACGCCCACCGGCATGGTCGGTGCCAGGGTATTGAAAGTTGTTTCTGCGGCTTGGGCATTGCCGCTCAAGGTTTCTTGCCCATATAGGCCGCCTACATAAGCATTGAGACCCGCCGTGAATGGCAGTTGTCGTTTTACCCGCGAGCTACCCGGAGGGTCGGCAAAAGCATTGAGCAATGCTTGTACCTGACTGGCAGAATCGGCATCCACCATACCACCAATAAAACCGCCATATTGCTGCAAAAAATGAACCAAACCATGCTGTTTACCTTGCGAACCATCCGGCAGTGTGGTCGAAAATTCTTCCGTAAGTCGGATGGTGGTCTCCAGTGTTTTATCGATGGCTTGGCGGTAGTTTTTGGTGCTGATGTAAAACACCAGATCCAACACGTTCTGACTGATTTCCGGTACCTGGGCCAAGCCTCCCCATTTTTGGGCGAGGGCATACACCGAATCCGGCTGGAGTGGATCTATCAGCAGCGGCGTCTCCAACAGCCGGTTCAGCGTCTTGATCACAAAGGCCGACTCCTGGTAAAACTTCAAAGAGTCCGGCACCTCATTCACCCTCGTAGGAAGCAGGTTCAAGTCCTGTACCGTAGATTGCACCAAAAAGGAGAGTCCATCGCGCGAAAAAGTGCCAATGCGATCAATTTTACCCAGGCTTTGCTCCATCAATCCCAGGAAAGCCGAACGCTGTGGCGCATCCAGCAACAAGCTTTGCAGTTGCCGTATATCAATGAAGTGCTGCGCCGTACTGTCGGGAGCATCCGAGCGCAAAAGGTAAAACAGATGGCTCAGTACCTCTCCCATTTGCAACAAAGGTTGCGTGTTCTCGTGGCTTCTGCTGAGGTTCTTCGCGTAGCGATTGTCCAAAGTTTGCAAGGCTTTACGCAAAGTTTCCAAATCACTTCCTAGTTGCCCACACTTATCTTCAATACTTTGCAGTTCCTTGGTTTTAATATTGCTATTCAGATAGTTAGCAATCGGATCGGGGGCCAGCGCAGCTGCACCAGTTCTACTTTCAATTCGGGTATGTAGGGCTATTAGTCGTTCTTTTACCGCTGCTAATGTGCCTTCCTGATTGAGGAGTTGCTGAAATTCAGTGTCAGTATTGCCCGGCATCGTCACCGTCAGGTTGTTAACAATGTTTTCCAGTACCTGCAACGCACCAGCTTCATCGCCTGAGAGTAGACTTTGCCACTGATTAATCGCCGTTTGCAAGGTACTTTCCAGCGTCAATTGCGCCATTTGCAGATTACCCTGTCGTTCACTCAACAAGTCACCCGCTGTTTTGGCAGCCAATTCTGCTTCTTGCAAACTGTTGTCATAAGCAACCAGTTTGTCCCGCCATTCACGAAAATATTGATCCAGGGTAGCGGTACCAAATTCTTCGCCCGCCAAACGCCGTGTCAATGCCAAACCTGCTGCACGACGATTTTGTGGACTCACCGGTTCACTAAAATATTTATCATACGACTGAAGGGTACCCATCGTAGCAACTAATGATGACGGCAATTTCCCATCCAGTAAACTAGGGATGAAAGCCAGGTCATAGCCCCCTTTATCTGGGGCTTTGAACACACTCGAAAATCGTTTCGCATTGGCCTCCGAAAGCTGAGAAGACTTTGCCAGTTGCATCCGCAAATCACCAGGAATATCCGGATCAAAGGCAAAGTTCAAGGCCCGCTCGTTCATGTCTGTCTCTGCTACTTCAATGTCTGCATAGATAGCCTGACACTGGTCTATCACCGCCTGAACGGCAGTGGTTACCGCCTGGTATTCGGGGGTGTCCTCTGCATTATCAGCCAGCAAGAGGTTACGCTGTTTTTCGGTATCCTGATAACGTTTGTACAAATTACGGGACACCAAAGGGACCGTCTCCTCAATGGGCACATTGCCCTCTTTCGTGATGGCCACCACGCTGTAAACCGTCAGTATGGAGTAGAATACCGGATCGGCCTGCAACTCGGCAAACAGATCGTCGGTGAGCAAGAGCTCCGGTAAGCGAATATCTAACAATTGCAAGTCTTGAAGGAAGGCATCCCGCAAACTCGCCAAAAAGGAATCAGAATAAGCATAATCCGTATTGCTGTATAGTGTAATAACGGTTGGAAAAAGCTTCGCTACCGTAGGCATTTCTTTACCCAATAAACGATCCAAAAACGTGACCACCAGCTCCTCTCCTGCTCGTTCTACCAAAAAGGAAAATAAACCTCGGATAATTGCGGCTTCATTGAACAACCCAACACCTCCGGAACCACCCTCCTGCTTCGCTTGTGCAGGTGCCTGCAAGGCGGCGATAGCATCCAGCGGTGGCTCCTGGTATTCTCGCATGGTCTTCAGTAAAGACAGATATTCTGCCGGATCAGTAGCTTGTTCCGCATATAAGAGCTGTAGAATTTGCTTACGAGGTCCAGCCTCCAGGCTAGCTAAGGTTGCTTGGAAACTTTGCTGAAACACCCCATCTGCTTCGGACGATAACTGAGGAAGCCCACCAAGCAGCGTATTGATCGTATTGTTGTCCTGATAGCTTTTCAGCACTTGCGCCACATCTGGAACCATCGTAGGACTGCGGCGATCATCATTGTAAAACCATAAAATAGCGGTGAGCTCGCCTAGTGCTTGGGCACGAGCATCTTGACTTGACGTAGAATCAGCCAATACACTGCTCGCTTTGGCCAGGAGCTTGGCATCCTGGAACAAACTCTGCGCTTGCAGTTGCCCGCAAAAAAGCAGCAATAAAACGATCATCTTATTCATAGTCGATAGGGTCAAATGGATAGAAGAAACTAAAAAAAACGATTCAAAGCCAGCCATCAGGCAGTGGGTAGCGGACAACGTTGCTCAATAAAATCACTGAGTTCACCGTAGTGCTTGAAAAAAGGAGGTAGCTCCTCCGAAGCTTGAAACGCATTGGCAAATCCATTGAGCAGCATCACATCTATCTCATCGGCCAACACTGATTCATCCCTTAATTTATTGGTGTAATTATCGCGCAGAGGGTCTTGTCTTTTTCGCAAAGCCTGGAAATCAGCATTGGTAGCAAGATCTATACCACGAGCCATAAAAAACTGGAAACGCCCCAGGGTTTTACGTCGGATATTTTGCAGTGCTTCCAACGCTTCCTGGTTGCGATTAGGAGCAGTTGCCGTAGCAGCTTTTTCGTCTTCTACCGTTCCGACAGCGTTGTCCAGGGAAGCTTGTAATATACCAATTAGGAGGTCTACCTGGGTGGTTAAATCATCAATATCAGGGACATTTACTTGATTGATGGCCAGCAGACAGGAAAAAACCTTGGTGCGATCAATGGTCACTTGCTTCAACCATACTTCGGGCTGCTTGAACAACTCAATTTGTTCGTCAGCCTTCTTTTGTAGTGAGGTCAATTTGGTTTTATCAACCGCAGCATCACTGGAAAAAACGGTAAACTTGTTGGTAACAATCAGTTGTGTGTCCAACAGAAGACTCTTGGCGGGAGCATTTGCATCTGCCATAGGATATGGTGTTTGGTGTTCTATAAAAGCAAGACAAAATAGATAAATTTTGCCAGTTTTAACGAATACACACCAAATAAGTCCACTTCAAACGCTACTATTCCTCTTCCACCACGACAAACCCATCGGCCAGCGGATCCAATACTTCAATTAAATCATCAAAAAAAGAACGCCCGTAACGAACATAGAAAGCGAGGAAGTTATCGTAGCGTTCTTGCAAACCGTTGCCTGGAAAGAGTTTTTCTTTGAGCTTGCGAATTTGGTTGAGGGCATTTTCGTGTTTTTGCTTTTCGGCCCGCATCAGGCGCCCTTCCAGGTTGTCTACACTTTTGGCCTGGCGGGTGTACTCTGCTTCAATCGCTTTCGCCAGGGTTGGATCAATTTCTCTGGCCTTGTCGGCGATACTTTTGAAGAGTGTTTCCAATTGTTGCTTCTCTTCCTGGATCGTCAGTTCGTTATCCGTCTGGCTTTTCACGAATTTTTTGAGCAATGCTTCCGTTTCGATAAAAAGATCAGTTACGCTCAGGTCTAATTTCTCCATGCGTTTCACCGTCCCTTGGTCGAGCCATAAAAGAGAATTTCGACGAATCAACATGGGGAAATTAAGCCCAAAGTGCGCAAATTGCTCCTTGCGTTCCAGCCAGTAGGCCAACTCTCCACCGCCGCCAATGTAGGCCAAATTGGGCATCACTAACTCCTGGTATAAAGGCCGCATGATCACGTTGGGACTAAAAAACTCGGGGTGAGCTTCTAGTTCTTTCAACAGCTCTTCTTTCGTAAAACGGTAATCGGTATTCAGCACCGCGTACTTACCATCCTCCAATACGATCCGTTCACGCAGACCATCGCGCAGATAAAAAAGATTGATGTCGCGAGCGTGAGCCTGCCCCGAAAACCCCGCGGCTTCTAGTTCCGCTTGCGCTTTTTCAATAAAAGCTTGTGAAGGCTGTTCCAGTAATTCTTCCTTCATAATGGGTATAAATAACCGCTTTAAGGCAGGTTTATTCATATCCACCACAATCAACCCTTCTTCGGCAAAAAGCGTATGGATGTAATCCACTGTCGCCATCCCGTATTGCTTATGTCGCGTATAGGCACCTTCCAATTCTGCGAAAACTGCCTGGGCCTTTTCGTCATCGCCCAGCATGGCTTTCAGTTCGGCCAAGGGGCCTTCCAGCGTAGCGGTTGACATTTGTCCGACAGCACCGTGTTCTTCATTGTGCCATTCCAGGGTTTTCCCAAAAAGATGCAAATGGTTGACTTCTTCAAAATCGTGGTCCTCGCCACCGGTAATAAATACGGGCACAAAATGCTGCTCAGGGTAATGCGCATTCAATTGGCGCGCCAGGTTGATCGTTGAGCAGATTTTGATAATAAAATAGAGGGGGCCCGTAAAGAGACTGGGCTGGTGAGCCGTAATGATCGTAAAGGTATTGCTTTGGCCCAAGCGCTCGATTTGTGCATTTGCTTGGGGGCTTTCCGCTAATTGGCTATATTGATCACGAAGTGCAGTGACTAGTGCCTGCCGATCAACCGGTTTTTTGCTTTTATCAGCGATTACTTCAGCAAACGCCTCGAGCGTCGTTTCGTATTGGTAAAAAGGGCGAAGCTTTTCGTCACGAGAAGCGTAAGCCACATCGCGAGCAGACAACTCGTTGACATCAGCAAAAGGAATGCGGTGGATTTTCATACTGAAGGGCTGGATTTTTTGCCAGTTGATGAGGGAATTCTATTTTTGAGCTAGTAGAGTTGTTCTGCTGGGACAAGTTTTGCTGCAAGCGGAAAATTTCATCCTGAAATTCGTTAGATTTTTCGCCGAATTGCCCGCATTCGGCTGCAAAATCTGCCTCGTTCAGAATAAAATTTTATCGCTTTCGCTAAAACAGCTCCCAGCAGAACAACTCTAGTATACTAAAGTTTCAAACTCCTAAATAGTTGTCAATCGTGGATAAATTTATTCTCGCCCTCGACCAGGGCACTACCAGCTCAAGGGCTATTATTTTTAATCGCGATGGGCAAATTGTGGGTGCTGCCCAGCAAGAATTCACCCAGATCTTCCCCAAACCGGGCTGGGTTGAACACAATGCCAACGAAATCTGGGAGACCCAACTGGGGGTTGCCCGGCAAGTCTTGGCCAAGACCAACATCAAAGCCGAGCAAATTGCGGCCATTGGCATCACCAATCAGCGGGAAACCACGCTGGTATGGGACCGCCATACGGGTGAGCCTATCCACCATGCCATCGTTTGGCAAGACCGGCGCACCGCCGCTTATTGTGATGAACTGAAAGCCGCTGGGCATGCGGATTATATTCGCGAAAACACGGGACTGGTCATTGATGCTTACTTCAGTGGCACCAAGGTTCGATGGCTACTCAAGCAGGTGGAAGGAGCCCGCGAACGGGCCGAAAAAGGAGAGCTTTGTTTTGGCACCATCGACAGTTGGCTCGTGTACAAGCTCACGGGTGGCAAGGTGCACGCGACGGATTACTCCAATGCCTCCCGTACCATGCTTTACAATATCAAACACCTGCATTGGGACGAAAAACTGCTCAATGTATTGGACATTCCCGCTGCGATCTTGCCAGAGGTAAAACCCTCAAGCGGCTTGTTTGGCGAAACGGTTGCGGAGCTGCTTGGTGCCGCTATTCCCATTGCGGGTATTGCGGGAGATCAACAGGCCGCACTTTTCGGGCAGATTTGTCACGAACCGGGCATGGCTAAAAACACCTACGGTACGGGCTGTTTTATGCTTATGAATACAGGCGCAAAACTGGTGCAGTCCAAAGCCGGACTACTCAGTACCATTGCCTGGGGGCTGAACGGAGAAGTCACTTACGCGCTGGAAGGGAGTGTTTTCATTGCTGGAGCTGCCATCCAATGGTTGCGTGATGGCCTCAAACTTATCGACGATGCTCCCGATTCGGAGTATTACGCCATGAAACACAGTAGCTCAGAGGGGGTATATGTGGTGCCCGCCTTTGCGGGATTAGGAGCGCCCTACTGGGATATGTATGCCCGCGGAGCCATTTTTGGTCTTACCAGAGGTACCAGTAAAAGCCATCTGATCAGGGCCACTATTGAGTCGCTCGCCTTTCAAACCAAAGATGTCCTCGATGCCATGGAAAAAGACGCTGGCCAGCCACTCACCACCCTCAAAGTAGATGGAGGAGCCAGTGCCAACAACCTCCTGATGCAATTTCAGGCAGATATGTTGGACGTTCCCGTTGAGCGCCCTTCCATCATTGAAACGACAGCCTTGGGGGCAGCCTACCTGGCAGGGATTGCCGTTGACTACTGGTCGCAAGAAGAGCTTGCCGCAAAATGGCACCTGGACGCCCGTTTTTCCCCAGACATGTCCCCTGAAGAACGAGCGAAATTGTACCGCGGTTGGCAAAAAGCCGTGCAACGTACCATGGGCTGGGAGGATAAAGAAGAAGCCTAGTGACGAGTTGTGTGCTATTGGAATATCAAAATCATAATCTAAAGTGAGTAAGTTTAAAAACATAGACAAAAAAATTAAACAGGTAGCCGAAGAACTCAATGCTAGACTTTCCATTGATAGACCGAACTATCCTCGGCCATTAATAACATTCGAGGAAAGAAGAATAGATTGGATTGATGGGAAAGTAAATAAGGCAATAATTATTCAGCCACATTTTAGCTCTACAGGGGTGGACTCATCAAAATGGTATCTTATGAATGTTGCATGGATAAAAAAGAAGGGTATTGTGCAAAAGCCCGGTTGGAGAAAAACCTTAGTAGACAAAGAGGACTTTAAAGAAATTGAATCTAGAATAGATGAACTTTTAGAAAAGTCTGTGTCAAATTTACTATCCGTTAGCATAACAGATGTTCAAAATCTATCAAAATGACGGAATAATTTATCCTTATCCCGTTACTAAACATCACCTGGCGAACTTTTCAACAACCAAAGATATGCTGCTGGCCTTAAAAAAACGCATCTTCTTTCTCATCGACGAGGAAGGTCGCAAAAAATCACCCTGGAATCGTTTTTTCCACCTGTCGATCATGAGCTTGATTCTCCTCAGCGTGACGGGAATTATTCTAGAGTCCTTTGCCCCGCTGCAGGAAAGCTACGGAATAATTTTTCAGCTTTTTGAATGGTTTACGGTAGCTATTTTCTCGGTGGAATATCTACTAAGGGTCTGGACGGCTGACCTCAAATTCCCTGATGATGCCCCTTGGCGCGCCCGGCTACGATTTATCCTTTCCCCTATGGGTTTCATTGATCTATTGGCGATCCTACCGTTTTACCTGCCTTTCTTCTTCCAGTTTGATCTACGTTTTATCCGTATTCTTCGCATCACTCGCTTGTTGAGGATTTTCAAACTCAATCGTTATACCCAAGCGTTGAAGCTATTCACCAGTGTCTTTTTCGAGAAGCGCAACGAACTGGGCATTACCTTATTTGTGATGTTTCTACTGCTGCTCATGTCGTCAACCATTATGTTCTACCTTGAAAGCGACGTTCAACCCGAACAATTTCCCGATATTATTTCCACCTTCTGGTGGTCGGTAGCGACACTTACGACTGTTGGTTACGGAGATGTGTACCCCATTACGGGTTGGGGCAAATTAGTGAGTGGCGTTATTGCCATTTTAGGCATTGGCCTGGTTGCCTTACCTACGGGTATCCTGAGTGCGGGTTTCATTGAAAAAATAGAAAGCAACAACAAGAAAAAGGCCACACCAGAAAAGGCTCCTACCCAACCTTTCAAGTATTGCCCACACTGTGGGGAGAAATTGTAGCTATGCAGCAGGAGCTAAAGATTACTTTTGTATTTCCGGCCTACAGGAACGACCTTTCCCGCTACCTCGACTTCTTGTGCGCTTCGCTTCTGAATATGCTGCTGATTGACAATAAAAGAACGGTGGCAACGCGTAAACTGACGAGGTAGCTCTTCTTCAAGACGGGTGAGGCTGGTACGTTGAAGCAATCGACCACGTACTGTGTGGAAGATCGCATAGTTGCTATCGCTCTCCACAAAATACACTTCTTCGGGTGCTAAAAAGACCTTCTGCTGGCCATCTTTTATCTCAATTCGTGGCATTGAAAATGCGGGAGTAGATCTCCACCACAGCAAGACGGCCAACACTGATGCGGGTACATAAAAAAAGAGCGTATTCATTAATACCGTTCCCCAAAAGATATCCAGGTAAATAGAGAAGTTTAAATCTCCGTAGAAGAAGAGGAAAAAAGCAGCATCCAGCTGGCTTTCCACCAAGGAAATTATCCCCAGTAACGGTAATGAACTACGAAAAAAACCATGCAAATCGGGCTTGCTCTGGCTGGTGATCAAATGTATAGTCCCGTAGCCTAAAAAGCCGTTTAGAAGTACACCGTAGAGACTAGGAACCAATAAGGAATAATCATCGCTGTGAAAATTACCGATGGTCAATTGCAAAGCAGGAAGATTGATGATGATCAAGCCAGTAAACCAAACCAAAAGGTGTATCCGTAGGCTTTGAGGAGATAGCTGGTTAAAGACTTTGATAATTCCAAGGAAAATTTGCTTGGTCGTTGACATACTCTTCTCAGTTGTTTACCCCTGTTGCTTCTTGGTGTTGATTTTTTGCTACTAATTCGCAGAAAATCACTCAAAAGACAACAAAATGAAAAATTACTATTGGTTAGTCTTCCTGTTCATGTACGCTCTAGGCAATGCTCAAGTAGATACAATGTTTACCCGTGCGGCGCAGTATGGTCACTTCAATGGCGTCGTCATCGTTCAGGATTCCCTACAAAGACAGTATGAAATTTGTGAAGGTGACGCCCGCCCCGGAATTTCTATCACTACGGATACCCCTTTTGATATTGGGTCTTTGACCAAACAATTTACCGCGGCGGCTATCCTACAGTTGGTGGACGAAGGAAAAGTGGAATTGCATACCCCTGTCAATCAATACCTTGGCGAGCTAGCCAGTAAACGCTGGCGAAAAGTTACACTTCATCATTTGCTCACCCACACCAGCGGAATTCCTAGTTTGTACCAAACGGAGCAAGGCCTTGAGACGTTTTTCCCCGAAGCGGAGCCAATTTCGAGAGCAATGCTTGTCCAACGCTTTCAGGATGCCAAGCTACAGTTTTCTCCAGGCGAGGAGTTTGCCTATAGCAATTCCGGTTACATTCTCTTAGCAGTGGTGGTAGAGAAAATATCTGGTTTGTCTTTCGGTGATTTTTTAACCCAAAAGATTTTTCGTCCCTACGGCTTATCCTCCGCCAGTTGGGGACAAACGGCCGAGTCTGCTCTTCCATACTACGGCTACCGTAGCGATTTAAAGCGTCCTGCTCCTGTGTATCACCCCTCGTGGATGGTTGGTGCAGGAGGAGTTTATGCTTCCGCGGAGGATTTGGTGCGTTGGGTAGAAGTTATTCAATCTGACACATTTTTAAACACCACGCTGAGGGAGGAGTACTTGCGTTCTCACACCCGCGCGGGTTATGCTTATGGATGGCAACGATCTCAGGAAGGGCATGTTGAGCACGATGGTATCAACACTGGCTTTGCCGCTTTTGTAAGCTTTGATCCATCCACACGACAACAAATAGTAATACTGACCAACCGAGGGTTCGAACCCATCCATCTTTATGGCAATAGTGCGGCCAAAATCCGCGAATGGGCAACGGCTATTTGGGCTCATCTTAACGGCGAATCCATTCCCTCGCTTCCTGCCAGAGTAAACCGAGTGCTTGCTCATGGGGCCTATACTTTGCCAGACGGCGACACCCTACACCTCACTCCCGCTGATACCGTTATCCGTTTGAGCATCAAAGACCGCTATCCTTCCAGGATTGTCACCAATACGCCGCTTAAAGAAACTACTGCAATGTCAGAAAAATTGACGGAGCTGTGCAGGTATTTGCGGCGCGGCAAATATTGGAAGATCGCCAAATATTGTGATGGGGAGATGAAAGTTGTTGCTTACACAGGGCTCCTCTCCGTTGGATTTAAGATGATGAAGAAAAAGACAGGAGATCTTCAGGAAATAATCCCTTATTTCGTCAACGAGCAATATGGCTTGGCGCGAATGAACGGTTCAGAAGGTGTCCAGGATATCATTTTTTACTTTGATGAAGAAGGACGCGTACAAGGCATCTTTGAACACAAATTCTATCTTCCTGAAAAACAGGTCGAAATGTATGCTTACCCAACAGCAGATGGATTTTATCTGGATGGTTTCCCTGATGGAGAAGATGCACTGGAGTTTTCTTGGCAAAATGATTCACTTTATTTTCAACAGTATGGTCGAACCCTTGTCTTACCAAAGCTTTAAGCTAATGAGAGGGTAATTTTAGCGAGCATAGAACCTGTCTCCTAAATAAAGTGTACTATTGAGAAATAACCACTCCAAGAATAGATGCACCTTACGATTGAGAATATTTTATTGATCGGCTCTTCGCTCTTATTGATCAGCGTAATTGCGGGCAAAACCTCTTATAAATTTGGGGTCCCTACCTTATTGCTCTTCCTGACAATCGGCATGTTGGCGGGTTCTGACGGGATAGGAGGTATCAATTTCGACGATCCCAAGTTGGCACAGTTTGTAGGCATTATCTCCCTGAACTTCATTTTGTTTTCTGGTGGCCTTGATACCAACTGGAATACGGTAAAACCCGTGCTAAAAGAGGGGCTGGTTTTATCTACTTTAGGGGTGCTATTAACGGCGGTTTCTCTGGGAACCTTCGTTTGGTACATTACTGATTTTACTATTTATGAAAGTTTGCTGTTGGGGGCCATTGTATCCTCAACCGACGCAGCGGCCGTGTTCTCCATTTTGCGTTCTAAAAGTATTGCCTTAAAAACCAATTTGCGGCCTACGCTGGAGCTAGAAAGTGGCAGTAATGACCCGATGGCTTACGTCCTGACAATTGCTTTCTTATCGCTGGTTATGAACCCAGAAGAGGGAGTGCTTATGATCATTCCATTTTTCCTACAGCAGATGATCCTAGGAGGCATTACCGGTTTTCTTTTCGGGTATGCCAGCAAATATGTCATCAATAAAATCCGGCTTGATTTTGAAGGGCTCTACCCGGTTTTGGTGATCGCCCTGATGTTCATCACCTTCTCAGCGACCGAAGATATTGGTGGCAATGGATTTCTGGCGATTTACATTTGTGCCGTTTATTTAGGCAACCAGGATTTGATCCACAAGAAGACCATCTTGAAAATGTTTGACGGATTGGCCTGGTTGATGCAAATCGTCTTGTTCCTTACTTTGGGGCTCCTGGTTTTCCCTACTGAAATTGTTCCTCTGATTGGATTTGGGTTAATTATTTCGCTGTTTCTCATTTTCGTTGCGCGGCCACTGGCGATCTTTATCAGTCTGTCGTTTTTCAAAATGAAGAACCGCAGACGATTTTACATCTCCTGGGTAGGGCTACGAGGAGCAGTGCCTATCGTTTTTGCGACCTATCCTCTACTGGCAGGTATTGAAAAAGCAGATATGATTTTCAATGTTGTGTTCTTCATTTCTGTTACTTCAATTCTTTTGCAGGGTACGACCCTTTCAGTGGTTGCCAAATGGCTGAAGGTTGCCATTCCGGAAACGGCAAAGAAGCTTAATCCTACCGATATGCTATTGATGGATTACCCCAAAGCAGGTATGGAAGAAATAACAATCAACACAGGTGATTTTGCGGTGGGTAAAGAGATTGTCAATTTACATTTCCCCGGAAATTTACTCATTGCCATGATTAAGCGACAGGGAAAATACATCATACCCAAAGGCTCTACCGTGATAGAAGCGGGTGATACACTGCTGGTGCTTGCCGATGAGGAAGAATTAATTCAAAATGCTAAAAAGGATTTAATCCACAGGATATAATTTTCTGAATCTTCTCTGGGGATCTAAAACCAGATCAGTATTCAACCCCCACTTCCGCTCTAATGGCATCCAGCAACTGCGTCATCCGATAGCTAAAATCCAAAGGCAATTCCGGGCATTCGATCCAACCCGCTGACAAGCATTCCTGAACACGTATGGCTTCGTAACTGTAGCCATTAGTAGCGTATTCAAAAAAGTAATTGTCTGGCCCCTGATCAGGTAGCAACACACTAAAATGACTGGGTTCGTGCCAGCGACCATGCCAATGAATGCTGCCCTTGCTGCCGTGGATAAAAGCCTCGGTTTTGGTGTTGGCACTAAAAGTACAATGGAGGTTAGCGATTTGATCGCCTGCGTAGCTGAGGATAATACTTGTTTCCGTATCCACACCCGTGGGTGCCAAGCGGGCAGCGGCTTGAACCTTGACAGGTGTCCCGAAGAGAAGTTGCGAGAGGAAGACGGGATAAAGACCGATATCCAGCAAAGCACCTCCCCCTAAAGCTGGATTAAACAGCCTGTTTTCGGGGTCCATGGTTTTAGCACGAAAGCCAAAATCGGCCTTAACACTGTGGACCGTGCCAATGGTATCCGCCGCTATCAACTCCAGAATTTTCTTGGTCGTAGGCAAAAATCGGGTCCAGATGGCCTCCATCAGAAAGACCTTTTTCGTCTGGGACAGGTCGCGCATTTGGGCTGCTTCGGCTTCATTCATGGCCCAGGGCTTTTCGCAGAGCACCGCTTTACCTGCTTCGAGGCACTGTAAAGTGTAGGTGCAGTGCGAAGTATGCGGTGTTGCGATGTACACGACATCCAATTCGGGTAGCGCCAGCAGATCGCTTACTTCCGTAAAAACGTGCGGTGCGTTGTACACCTCCGCAAAACGCTGGGCGCGTTCCTGATTTCTGCCGGCAACAGCAAAAAGCTGCGCACCCGGTACTTGTTCCAGGTCTTGGGCAAATTGGTGCGCTATTTTTCCAGGGCCGATAATGCCCCAACGAAAGGTTTTCTGCATGATGCTTCTTATTACTGTGGTCCGTAGGTTTTTTCAATTTTATCGGCCAGCGTCTGAGCGTGGCCTTCTTCGGCTTCGTAAGACCAGCCCGCAATATGGGGGTTCAGCACCACATTAGGCAGCTCCAATAAGCGCTGAAAAGCGGGTGGTTGTTGTTTGGGATCAAGGTGTACAAAAGACTGATCTTCGTACTCAATCACATCCAGGGCGGCACCTCTGACCCGACCATTTTCCAGTGCCTCTACCAAATCGGTAGTTTTTACCACCAAGCCTCGGGCCGTATTCACCAACCAAATCGGATGCTGGAAGGCCGTAAGGTATTCCGTATTTACCAGATGGTGATTTTCGGGTAGGTACGGAATGTGTAGACTGACAATATCGGCGCGGCTTTGGAGTTCTTCCAGGCTCACCTCACGGGCGTACTCATCACCGTAGTTGGTTTTGAATTTGTCGTAAGCGATCACCTCACAACTGAAACCTTGCAGGCGGCGGGCAAAAGCCTGCCCCATATTGCCATAGCCAACGATGCCTACTGTCTTGCCTTTGATTTCGTGGCCGCGGTTGCCGCCCCTTATCCACTCCCCTCGCCGTACTTGATGATCAGCACGAGACAGGTGGTTCATTAGCATCAGCAACAAGCCAATGGTGTGCTCGCCTACTGCATCGCGGCTACCTTCCGGGGAAGTAAAGACGGTGATGTTGCGCTGGGCAGCATAGTCCAGGTCAATGTGCTCCACCCCTACCCCTGATCGAGCAACAAAAGCCAACTGCTTTGCGGCATCAAGAAACTCCCTATCGATGTTGAACCGGCTACGAATTACGATACCAAATGCGGTGGGTAGCGCCGCAAAAACCGCTTCTCGGGGAGCGTCCTGCAAATCGCAACAAGCGTAGCCTAAAGCAGTGAGACGTTCCCACAACACCGGCTCAGAAGGAGCCAGAAAAAGGACAACAGGAGCAGCATTCTCTGCCATGGTGCTTATTTTTTTGCCAGTAAGCCAGCAATATCAGCTGGGGAGTAATTGATAGATTTCAGGGTCTTATTATCCCCTTGGCGGTAAACCAACCAGTGATTTCCTGATGCCTGGATGTAGCATTCCGTACCTTTTTGGCGGTAGTGTTCGGCAGTGGCTTCGGCTTCTTCCTCAGTTGCGCAGGTTTTGCTCATATTGGAGCGCTGTACTTCATCAAATAGCTCACGAAATTTTTCTCCCAGTCCAAACTCCAGCACAGCCCCCGAAAGTACATACTGGATATCGCACAGCGCATCCGCAACTTCCACCAAATCACCAGCAGCGATAGCGTCTTCCAGTTCTTGTAGCTCTTCCCGCAGTAGCGAAACGCGTAGTTGACAGCGTTCAGGAGCAGGAATTACCGGCGTTTTCTCAATAGGGTGTTTAAATGTTCGGTGAAAATCTGCAACCTGATTTAGGGCATCCAATTGATCCATTGTGGTATATTTTGGTGGCAAACATAATTATTATCTGTTAGTAAGCAGAATGATTACCATTTGTAATAAGAGAATTAATCAACTAATTGTACTTTTGCGGCGTTTCTCACTTGCTGGTTCCCAGCATATTCTTTAACAACGCAAGACTGCCTGCCCGTGGCTAACAAATATTCCGACCTGATCGACCAGACCTTCTTTTTCCCACAGGAAGGTTTCGAGTTCGAGGATAATTATCTTGAATTTCATGGCATCCCGCTTATTCACTTGATTGAGAAATACGGTACCCCTTTTAAGGTAACCTATTTACCTAAAATTGGTACCCAGATCAAGCGTGCCCGCAATCTTTTCAACCGAGCGATGCGATCGTTGGGGTATGCTGGAAAATACCACTATTGCTATTGTACCAAGAGCAATCACTTTAGCTACGTGCTCAATGAAGTACTGGACAACGACGTCAATTTAGAAACCTCTTCCACCTTTGATATCAACCTCATCAGGAAGCTTTACGAAAAGGGTAAGATCACCAAACAAGCCACTATCGTTTGTAATGGGTTTAAACCAAAGGCTTACCTGGAGGGCATCGTAGGGCTCATCAATGATGGTTTTGAAAACGTCATCCCGGTTTGTGACAACAAAGAGGAAGTTGATTACTACTCCGCTCACGTCAAGGACAAATGCAATCTGGGTATTCGCGTTGCCACCGAGGAAGAACCCAACTTTGAGTTCTATACCTCCAGACTTGGTATCCGGGCAGCTGAAGTGGTCTCTTTCTACGAAGAAAAGGTAAAAAACAACCCCAAATTCAAGCTCAAACTGCTCCACTTCTTTGTGGATACAGGCATCAAAGATAGCCTCTACTATTGGGGAGAATTACGTAAAGCCCTCAAAATCTATTGCGAGCTGTGGAAACACAATGAAGAACTGCACGCCCTCAATATTGGTGGAGGTATGCCTATCCGCAATAGCTTGGGTTTTGAATTCGACTACAAGTACATGGTACGGGAGATTGTCAACAACATCCTGATCGCATGCGAAGAAGCTGATGTTCCGGAACCAGACATCTTTACTGAATTTGGGAAATACACGGTTGGCGAAAGTACTGCCACCATCTTTAGTGTACTGGCTCAAAAGCAGCAGAACGACTCGGAGATGTGGTACATGATCGATGGATCATTGATGACTTGCCTACCAGACGCCTGGGGCATTGGCGAACGTTTTGTACTGCTTCCCATCAACAAATGGGACAACGAATACCGGCGAGTAAACATCGGTGGATTGACTTGTGATAACTCCGATTATTACAATTCTGAAATCCACGAATCACAGGTTTATTTGCCCGTAATTGACAACAAAGATAAAGAGCCATTGTATCTCGGCTTTTTCCATACGGGTGCTTACCAAGACAACATCTCCGGGTACGGTGGAATCAAACATTGCCTGATTCCTTCGCCCAAGCACATCCTGCTGGATCGCGATAAGGAAGGAAACCTTGTCTCCACCATTTACCGCGAAGAACAAACGCCGGAGAGCATGTTGGACATTTTGGGATACTAGCAGATTTTGAACCACCGAAGGCACCTAAGTTGGACTTTCGTCAAATTGACGAAAGCCGTACAAGGATTAGAGGTAGAGGGAATAGGGATTTAAACACGAAAGAACATGTTGATCATTCCATTTTCAACTCCGTTTTTTCACGCTCTTATTGGGAATTGAACCCGGTGTCTTTCCTCATCTCTCTACCCTTTACCATAGGCGTGCGAAGCAAGCCGTGTCTTACTACAGACTTTGTAAGCTAAGTTCTTGATATTGTAGAGCCTTCGGTCGTTCACAGCTCATCCCTTAGTGCAAAGGTGCTCTCCTGAAGGAAATGAATGAGTTCCGCACGTTTACGGTAAGGTTTCATTGCTTCGTAAGGAATAGGATCTCCGATATTGACCTTGATTGTTTGGCCGCGTTTATTGAGAACCTCCCGGATGAGTAGCCCCAAGCGGAGGGTCATACTCAATTTGCTGACGATATGAAACAAGGGGCTGTTGATGCCGTGAAAGTACATTGGAACTACGGGACACTTGTTTTCGTGAATCTTGCCCGCAATAAAAGGTCGCCAGGGAAATTCTTCCGCTGGGCCACCCAGGCGCTTGATAGTCGCAACCCCTCCACCGGGAAAGATGACCAATGCCTCTCCCCTACGAAGACGTTCACTGGTCAGTTGGCGGGTTTCCAGGTTGGTTGCCAAAGCCTGTGGCGTTTCGTTAAAATCTACTGGTAGAAGATGGTCTTTTAGAAAAGGTTCACGGGCCAACATTTCATTGATGAGCAAGAAATAATCTTTTCGAATTCGAGTAGTTAGGTGAAGCAGAATGGCGCCATCTACTAAGCCAAAGGGATGGTTAGCAATGATAATGACGGGCCCTTGTCTGGGTATTTTCTCCAATTGTGCCTGGTCATAGTCGATTTTTATATCCAGTCGTTGCAGCGCGCGTTCCCAAAAGTTGAAGGGGTCCGAATTTTCCTTTTTCAACTGTCGATAAATCCTCAATAAGTGGCGGGCCCCAGTAATCCGTTCCACCCCTTTGATCAGCCATTGTTTGGTGCGGGAGTCATTAGGGCTGGCGTAGCTGAAGTTGTCATCATTGTACGCATGGTCGCTAATGGTAGAAACCTTGTTTTCCATCAATCCACTTTTTGGAAGACCAGGATTTCTTTTTTCCCTGCAAACAAGTAGAGTTTCAATTCCTTGATACGGTAGGTTTGAGCCTGTTGGAGTAGGCTGAGGAAATTGTTTTCTTGCTCCATGAGGTCTCGGCAAAACATTTTGGTCGTTCCCACATTACGAAAGGTAATTTCTTTTCCCATTCCTTCCATTTGGCCGAAAAGCTCATTGCAGCCACCGTTGCCAGTGATACGACCTTCACCAGGGTAAAGCTCCAATCGGGGGCGGGGTTTCATGCGGTCCAGTTCTTCCCCGTTCATGGTCGTCAGTACCCAGATATCGTGCAGGCGTTCATCCATTGGAGCGAAAGTCGAATCTTTAGGATCGACTTCCGTTGCTGTCTTTTTGGCTTTACAGGCTACCAGCACTAGTACGCTGGTCAGAAGGAGAAGGAAGAAGAAGTTTTGCATAGGATTGGTTTTGAGGTAGCAAACATAGGGAAAAGCCATGCTTGGGTTGATGGCAAATGGAAAAAAAATAAAAAAAATTGACATCAGCACCTACCTCAGCATTCATTTCGTACATGTATCACTGAAACGGCGCTTAGCGTGCCTATTTACACCTCACTTATTATTGAAAACGGACTCAATAAAGTCCTCGTAAAAACACAATTTGATGAAAAATCTATTTTTTGCTTTAATCGCAATGGTTGCCTTTACCGTATTCTCTGGTTGTAACAAGGATGATGATGACACTGCGGTAAAAAATGAATTTACCTACGATGGCAATACCTACGACCTGGTTAAGGGTTATTTGAATGATGTAGGTTCCAATCTTAATGGTACCCATGATTTTGATATTTACCTTACTAGTTCTGGGCTTTCAAACAATAACGGTACAATTACAGGTACTGGCGATCTCATTTACCTCGATTTGAACACCAATTCATCCACCGGCTTGGAAGCAGGTACTTACAACTGGGCAAATACTCGTACTGCATTTTCCATTGTTCCTGGTAGCCAGGCTTATGTTGATTATAACTTTGCCACGAATTTAGGTACGACACTAACTGCTACCGCTGGTACCGTAGATGTCGCCATTAATGGTATGGAAACAACCATCACGTTCAACCTTACTGTGTCAGGCGGAAAGACCTTAACGGGTGAATGGAAGGGCGTATTAGAAGACATCTAATAGACTTGTTCGGCCGGGAACATTTGGGGGCTGACTTGCTCTCTTCCGCTCCCACTTCGCAACCAAAGTGGTCACGTAGCTAAGCAGGGTGACCGGGAATAGGATTAGTTTAAGGCATAGAAAAATGTTATCATGTGTAACTATGGCGAAATTTAAGAATTATGAAATCGGGTCTGATCACTCAGTGATGATTGATTTAAGCCAACATCTTCCTTCCGAGCACCTAAGCAAGCAGATGGAGAGGATAATATCCAGCTTAGATACAAGTGCCATTGAGGCAACATATAGTGGTCTTGGACAAAATGCTTTGCATCCTAAATTACTGCTCAGTATCATTTTTTATGGATATGCCGTAGGCATTCGGAGCGGTCGGAAGTTAGCCAAAGCCTGTGAGGAAAACCTTGGCTTCATTTATTTGAGTAAAAACTATGGTCCTCAAAAGAGTTGCATCAATGATTTTCGTAGAGATAACTATCTGCATTTTGGAGATCTTTTCGTCCAAGTACTAAAAAAGTGTCAGGAATTTGGTTTGGGGGATGCCACTTTTAGTATTGTGGATGGTAGCAAAGAGGAATCCAATAGCTCCAAGGGTCGGACAAAAACGGCAGCACAATATGAAAAATGGCAACAGGTACTCTTGGATGATATTGCCTCATTAGAAAAAGAGCCTTCTGATGAGGGATCTCAAAAAAAAAATAGTAGCGAACAAACGCCTGTACAAAAAAATCAGTGATGCCATTGAGGTCATGAAAACCGATGAGTCCAAAAAGACGATGAACTTAACCGATCCGGATGCCCCGATCATGAAAGGTAAAAAAGGAAACTTTGATACGAATTATAATATCCAGGTAGCCTGTAGTGAAGATCAAATTATCTCCTATAATAATGTGGTCTTAGATGGCAATGATAAAGCACAACTGATCCCTGCTCTTCAAGGCATTCAAGCCAACACTGGTCAACAGGTCCAGGTTGTCCTAGCCGATGCTGACTTTGGCACTTTCGACAGTTTTGAATACATGGACACCAACAACATCTGTGGATACGTCCCTTACCGAGACATGAATGCCACTTTTGAAAATCAACCTTTTAATAGTGTTCATTTTGACTATGACGATCAACGAGATGTATACACTTGCCCGGCTAAGCACACCCTATCGTTCAAAAGCATTAAAATAGACCGGACTCGTAATAAAGAATATCGCCAATATCGCACGACGGCGTGTAAAAACTGCCCTTTCAAAGATGAATGTACTCCTAAGAGGTCTCCTTATCGTACGATCTTAAGAGAAGTAAGACAAGCATTAAGAGACCAAATGAAGCAGCGATTAAATATCCCAGAAGGCAAAAAGATGTATAACCGACGACTACACCCCATTGAAGCCATTTTTGGCCATTTGAAATACAATCTGGGATATACTCGGTTTTTACTCCGGGGCCTGGAAAAAGTAAAAGCGGAATTTACGTTGATGTGCTTGGCCAATAACTTACGTAAATTGGCCAAGTACCTCCTTTTTCCATCAATTTGGACAGTAAAGGCCATATTTTGGCTTCTCAAGGCACAAAACATCTTGTTTAACCCGATTTTTCAAAGAACTTGGCCGGAACCAATGGATCAATTCGCAGGAGTTACACTTGCTTATTTATCCTCATGTATTCCCAAATCCTATTCCCGGTCACCCTGTAAGGCTATGTTCCCACTTTGATCGCTTGCGGGAACAAAAGATAGCAGCGTCTTCCCACCAAAGCCCCCCGGACGAACAAGTCTAATCGGAGCAATACCCCTCTGAGAACACAAGATCCCGAATATCGGCAACTGCTGGTATTCGGGATCTTGAGTTTAGATAACGTGTGATGCTATCAATGTACCACTTGCAAACGCCGCCGGACTTGCCCTTCTTCGAAAAACAGGAGCAATTGATAACTGCCACTGTTCAAGAGACGAACAGGAAGCTGGAAAGACTTGGTCGCTCCCGATGGCTTAAGCACCTGCACCACCTGGCCAATGCTATTGATGAGCTGTACTTGTTTTAGCTGCTGCCCACCCCTCCAACTAATTTGGGTGGCATCAGCTGCGGGGTTGGGATGCAATTGTAGTTGTAATTCGGCGGCTAGTTCATTGGTATTCGTAAGAATACTAAGTTCATAATTAACGATGCTATCGCAGCCATTTTCTGCCAGGAATACTTGCTGGATAAGCGTATCCTGCTGGATAACAATACCCTCCCACATACCGGGTTCGGCCAACTCAATTCCAACCGTGGTGATGGAATTGGCCAATACACTAAGGTGATAAAAGGTCGTACTGTCATAATCGGAGAACACCAGTGTTTCCCGCAGAATGGTATCCGTAGTAATCATCTGACCAAGGTACTCCTCCCCTGCACAAAGCTCTTCAAAGATGCTGGCGGACCGCTGTGGTTTGCGAATACGGTGCTGGGTAGTTCCCGTGCGGATGGGGGCATTGAAGTCAAAGAAAATATCCGCAAAGTTGAGGAGGTCTGTCTCGAAAGGGGTGTCGGGCTGGGGTTTGATTCGGAAACTGAAAAAACCGTGGCTACCGACTTCATTACTGGTACTGTCGGGCAGATTGATATCGAGGAAAATCACGCGCAAGACACGATCGTCAGAGATAAGCCATTCGTAAGGATGCGAAGCACTGAGTGGCGTGAAGGTACTCAAATCAAGGTAGGGAGAGAGGGTATCTTCGAGGATCACATTGCGGGCACGATCACTCCCCACGTTCTGAAACTGGATGGTATAGTCCAGCGGCCATTCTCGCTGAATGTAATGTGCCTCAGTCAGACCAATTGGCAAGGCTGCCTTATCATTGGGATCGTAAGGACCCACCACCTCGCGGCAAAGGACTACCCGAAACGGATCTCCCGTCCCCGTAGGCAGCAACTCGGGGAGGTGTGGCGAATCACCGGCACTACAGTTATTGGTAAACAAGCCAACTGGAGCCGGATAGGGATGGCCGGTCGTTTGGTTGAACTGCAAGTACCAGATATTATCACCAGGTGGAAGCGGAATGGTATCTGACTCCCCCGGTCCCAAGATGACGGTACCATCCAGGTAAAGAATAATATCATCGTTGACGATACTGAGCTGATAGCTGACTGGCATAGCAGTAGCTCCTTCGCCAGTATTGCTGATCAGATAAGCAGTGGTATCATTTTGACAAAGGACATCGGCTTCGAGATTGGCACCGTCCCAGTTGAGGAGCATTTCATCGCAAAGTTCATTGGGTGTGATACTGGCTTCGAAGCAGATTTCTTCCCCCAGGATCAGCTCTTCGCAGAGCGGTTCCAACTGAATGCTGACAAAGCCCTGCTCGCCAATAGCTACCTCGCCAATGGAAAAGGTAAGCGTACTGTCTGTGGCCATACTCCAGGGGAGGTTACTACTTACAGGCAGCAAGCGGGGATCGTGCAGCAAGGTAATCTCTACTTCGTTAGCAAGCGCCGTGCCCACATTGTGGTAACCAATGCTCACCGTCGATCCAAAACACTGACTGACGGTGGTGCTGTTAATATCAATCACTACGAGTGGACAATCTACCAGGGCTTCCGCAGAAAAATCTACCTGATAGGCACTCTGCTGGTCTGCTACTTGAAGCAAAGTATCGGCAGGGCAAGCCGCCCAATAACCGCTGGGAGGAAGTACCCTGAGGAGATAAGTTCCCGTATCGGGCAAGACCGAGCCGTACTGGCCATTAGCATTGGTGCTGGTCAATAAGTCGCGCTGGTCATTGGTAAGGCTCAGATTCCAGTTTTCGAGTGGGGGCAGGATGCTATCCGTTTGGCATTGAGCCGTAGTGTCCCAGCGGACGAAACCACTGAGGGTACTGGTACTGAGAAAATCGATGGGATAAGCGAGGATTTCGCGAATGCCCGTCAGTAGTTTAGGTGCTTCGTTCGGCATCAAAGTTGCCAGATTTGCATTGTGTGTAAAAGCCCCCGGGATCGATGGAAAGATCGAATAGGAGACAATAGGTTCAGGGAGGTAAGGCGCAGAGAGGAGTAAACCATTTAACTGGTTAATGCGATAACCCAAGACGCTGAAGTAATCGGGATAACCATCTTGATTCAAATCAACAACGGTTCCTTGCGCTGTGACATTCCCGTTATCCGCCAGGAAGATGGGGGCACCAAAGTAGGGATTTACAGGATCAAATAAGGACACACCTATCTTCACCGCCGATGAGGGCGTTCGTATTTTAAAAAGAATATCCACATAACCATCATTGTTCCAATCAGTAGGAAATACCTCCAACAACCTCTCGTTGAGGGGAATAGGAACCGTATCCCAGGCCAAAAAATCCAGTGGTTGAGCGGTACCTGCCGCCCATTGGAGAACATTTCCAGTTTGTGCGATAAGGTCTAAGTAACCATCAGCATTTACATCGGCCGCCCAATGGGATTGAGTGCTGTTAGGAGTAAGGCTCAAGACAAGGTCTGGCAAAAAGCTACTCGTAAACTCCCCCGTACTAGCTAAATCATTACGCAGTAGATAGTAATCATCATTATGGTTTTTGGTCAGCACATCCTGATCGCCATCGTAGTCCCAATCACGAATCACCATCTGATCAGGTAATGCAGGAAGATCCAGGCCTGTTTGAATTCCCTCACTCCAGCTACCATCAGCTTGCTGAAGCGTGTAGATGAGCTTTCGGTTAGTATTTAGTCCGAAAATGTCTTCAATACCAATAGCATCAAGTTTACCATCGTTATTCAGATCGACAAACTCCTTGGCAAATCCATTCTTCATGAGTTGATAAACTAATTCTGGTGCTCCAAAAGTACCATCAGCAGCCTGGGTCTGGCGATAAATACCATCGAAATGAGCACCAGAAGGAGAGACATCTCCGCAAAAAAGAAGATCTAAATCACCATCATCATCCCAGTCTTCCGTAGCTATTTTCGTAATCGTAGTGGTTGCCGTATTTAGAAGCTCGGGGGAAGAAAAACTCAGATCAGGGTTGCCACGTCTCAAAAAGACTGATCCGGTATAAGGACCTCTCAAAGTAATTAGATCAAGTTGGTTGTCTTGGTCAAGATCTTGAACAAGAAGCTGTTCGCCGCTATACAGGTCATCAATATGATAGGTCTGAAAGCTGAAGTTGCCAAGATTTTCTGCCCAGAAGTAGCGCGCATGGCCACCAGAAGTACTCACACTGTCGGGATCAATGGCCAAAAACAAGTCCTCATCATCATCCAGGTCGAAATCGCCAGTTGTGATACCAAGGATATCATTCTGTTGAAAAGCCAGATGGAAGGCCCCGGTACCATCTTCATTTCGCAGTATTCGCAAATATTCGCGATAATCGCCGGGGTCATCCGATTTTTCGTAATTAATAAGCAAGTCTGGATAGCTATCATTATCCAGATCGGTCGTCGTTACATTCCCCTTTACAATATCCTTCAAATCCTCATCTATGATGGTTCGCGATTTTTGCTCAAAGCATAGACTACAGGTTTGCTCGTAAAGGGTAAAGTAAATGTTTTCGCTATCAAACTCACCATAAAAGATCTCGTAGGATAGGAAACCGAAATCAAGGTCGCCATCCTGATCGTAATCAAATACTAAAAAATCGGAAATGTATTCGCTATTGAAATCATTAAAAGCATCATAAAGCAGGGTATAAGCAAAATCCTGGCCAAGACCTTGATTTTTGTTGAGATACAACTCGCGGGTATTGCTCCGCAAGATGACGATGTCCTTAAGGCCATCATTATCCAGATCAGCAATGCGGAAGAAGTGATCATCCTGAACATTATTACCGAAACTTACTTGTCCATCGGTAGCAAAATTACCGCTCCCATCGTTGGGCCAAAAGGGATTTGTACCCGCAGCTATGTTTCCAGGTACCAGGTCTGGATCACCATCATTATCCATATCGTTGAGTACAAAATTGATGGCGAGGTCCGGTAACCCCCACCAAGTCGTGTCACCAAAAGGTACGGGTGTACTGAAATTGCCATTCCCGTCCTGGTTGAAAAAAGCAAGGTAGGAGCCATTGTAGCCAAAACGGTTGCCAATAAAATCCAGGTCGCCATCCTGGTCCAGATCGGCAAATTGAATATCATCAAGGTATTGCTGATCAAGCATCACTTGTACCTGGTCGCGATAGAGCTGGGCCGATAAAACCAGGAACAAACTGCTAAGAAGAAGGGTAAGGAGTGATTTCATCATGGGGATCATTTTTTTCTTATTACCAAAGATGCAATCAGTAGCTTATTAAAAAAAGAACATTGTTTATAAAAAAAACATAATAAAACATCCTTATTTAATTTATTATCAATAGATTAGCAAAAAATAACTACAAAATGGCAAAGCCATCTGCCTTCAGAATACTGTCTGTTTTGGATACGCGCGAGCAAAAAAAGCTGCTGGTGTATTTGCAAAGTAAGTTTTTCTCCAACAGCAAGGAGTTGGCCCCTTTGTTGAAAGGCTGGCAGTCGCTTAAGGGGAAGCCGTTGGACAAGGAGATGATTTTTGCGAAAGCAAAACCGCAGCGAAAGTTCAATAAGCGTGATTGGTACCTGATGGTCAGTAGGTTACAGGCGGCTACAGAATCCTTCCTTGGTTTACGGCATTTTGAAGAAGATAAAGCCCAGCAGCAATTGTCCCTTTTGCGGGCTTTACGCCAATTGCAGTTGCCAGTATTTTTTGAACGAACTTTTCGGCAAACAAAGAAAACCGCAGCAAAGGAAAAACGTGCCGAGGCCAAGCACCTATTGTGGGAATACCAATTGGAGCTAGAGTACTACGACTATATCGCTAGCCCTAAACGCGGCGAGCGCACCAACCTGCAAGAGGTTACGGATAAGCTGGATCACTTCTTCATAGCGGAGAAGTTGCGGCATGCCTGTTTGGCCCACAGTCGTTGGTTGGCTAACCAGGAAGACTATTCCATACGCTATCTGGAAGCAATTTTGATGGATTTGGACGAACGCCCGGAATTGTTCAAAGTGCCTGCGATTGTGATGTACGCGAGTTGTTATCAGGCCATTGCCGAAGGTGGTGAAGAAGAGGATTTTCGTCGTCTGCGCCGGGTGTTGGAACATTTCCAGGATAATTTCCCGTCGGCAGAAATTAGAGACGTTTATCTACTAGCCATCAATTTTTGTATTCGGGCAATGAACCAGGGGCGACCGGAATTTATCGCAGAAACCCAGGCGCTTTACCAGGAAAGTCTGGCCGGTGGTTATCTTTTAGAAGATGGCCAACTCCCCAGCAGCACTTTTACCAACATCGTCGCACTGGGGCTCAAGCTGGAAAACTATGCGGGCATTGCTACATTTATTCAAACCTACGCAAAAGACTTACCAGGGCCCGAGCGGGAGTCGGTGGTGTATTTCAACTTGGCCCGCCTCTATCATGCACAGGAGGAATACGAGCAGTCCCTGCGTGCTATTTTGCAAGTAGACACCAAAGAGCCTTTCCTCTACTTGGGAGCCAAAAGTCTGCAAGTACGCATTTTCGTAGAGCTGGAAGAGTGGGATGCTCTGGATAGTCTACTCGACCAACTACGTGTATACCTCCAACGAAAAAATGACCTGGGCTACCGTGGTGAAAGCTACCGTCATTTGCTCCACTTTTGCCGTCGTTTAAGGCAGCTTGCTCCCGGGGATCGTGCAGCCCGTCAGCAACTTCGCTCAGAAATCGTAGATGCTCCCAGTTTTGCGGAAAAAGAATGGTTTTTAAAGCGGATATTGGTATAATGAAGTCGGAAGGCGGAAAGCGGAAAGCGGAAGTGTTTTGGATCAGCTAGTGTCAAGATAAACTGAGACAGGAATGAAGAAACACCACCTTTTCATATGTACATGTATCTCGTTAATTCCGACTTCCCACTTCCCACTTTGAAAAGCATTTAATACCCACTTGCTTTATCTCGCTAAACCTTCCTTTATGCTATTCGAAAAACTCATCCCCTACGAAGCTGCTTGCCTGATCATGGAGGCTTATATTGCCTACCACGGGAAGTACAAGCGGATCACTAAAAGAGCACAAATTCGCTTTGAGCGCAAGGATTGGCATGGCATTCAGGAGGATAGTCGTGGGCGGATTACGCTCTATAAAGAAACAGTAGGAGAAACCACCAAGCGGCTGCTAGACTTTTTGGGGGAAAGGGCCCACGATCGAGACTTGTGGCTACATACGAAAGTGCATTATGCAGAAGAGGTGGCCAACTTCAACACTCGTAATATTGCGGAATCCTTTTACAATTCCGTCTTCCGGCATGCGCATCACGGCGAGTTGGGCAAAGACGACGAACTGATGTTTGTCCACGGTAGGGGTAGCTATAGAGAATTCAAGAGTACCATCCCCATCTACTATACCTTACCGCTGACGGGCTCCTACGAGCTGACACTAAAGCATATCCTTGAATACTACGCTTTTGATATCCCTTATGAAGATCAGGAGCGTGACCTGGGCTACCTGCTGCGAAGTTTAAGAGAATGGGCAGCTGAAAATACAGTGGAGGGATTTCCGGCACAGTTGCAAGTTTTGAAATCCGTTTTCTACCGCAACAAAGCAGCTTACGTAGTGGGACGGCTGCTACAATACGGCAAACCTACCCCCTTTGTGATGCCTATCCTACACGGAAAAAATGGGCTAATTGTGGATGCCTTGCTTTTACAAGAACAAGAGGTTAGCACCATCTTTTCCTACAACCGCGCCTACTTTTTAGTGGATGTAGATATCGCCAGTGAGATGGTTGACTTTTTACGGTCAATCATGCCGACGAAGAGTTTAGGAGAAATGTACAATTCCATTGGGTTCGAAAAACACGGAAAAACGGTATTCTACCGCGATTTTGAACGCCACTTGGCCCAAACGATGGACGAGTTTTGCTTTCCGGCAGGAATCAAAGGGATGGTGATGACGGTATTTACCTTGCCCTCCCACCCTACTGTTTTTAAGGTGATCAAAGACAAATTTAAGCCACCTAAGCAAGTTACCTTCCAGGATGTAGTAGAACGCTATGAACTGGTAAACAAACACGACCGGGTAGGCAGGATGGCCGATAGTTACCTTTTTCAGCAACTGGCATTGCCATTGGACCGCGTGGCAAAGGAGGTACTCAAGGAGCTGCAAGAAGAATGTGCTTCCCAGATTGAGGTCACCTCCGACACTTTGATCATCAAACATTGCTACATTGAAAAACGGATGATTCCGCTGGATGTTTATCTGCAAAAAGCCAATGATCACGAGGCACGCGAAGCCATCAACGAATACGGCAAGGCGATCAAGGAGATGGCTGCAGTGAATATTTTCCCAGGGGATATGCTACTCAAAAACTTCGGGGTTACTCGCCTCAAGCGGGTGGTCTTTTATGATTATGATGAGATCGGTTTTCTGACGGATTACAAATTCCGGTCTATCCCTGCTCCCCGCGACCCTTGGGACGAGATGGCGGCAGAGCCCTACTACCACGTGGGGCCTCATGATGTTTTCCCCGAAGAGTTTCCGCGCTTCCTGGTTGCCAATGAGCAACATCGAGCATTTTTGATGGAACTCCATCCGGATCTTTTTACGCCCGATTTTTGGCAAAGGGTGCAAGAGCTACACCGCCGGGGAGAGATTGCCACCGTGTACCCCTACCGGCGGCGGCGTGCGTTTCGGCACTTGTACGGTGGTGAACCACGGGAAGCTTATTTCGTGGATGATTATTGAGGGGATGAAGGATTCATCATTACTAAAGAATTTCCTTCGCATCTTTGATAATTGCTTCCAGCGAACGGTTATACATGTCAAACAACTTGGGGTTGTATTCCTTATTTACCTCAATGACAGGAATCTTACTGCGAGGAATTCCGAAAGTGTAATTAGATACCAGCATTTTACCCGCAAAGCTACTACGGTCTACCGATAAAAAATGAGCAGTAGGAAAATGTTTATAGGTGTAAATTTCAAATTGGGCCCCTTCACATAATGCCGCAAGTTCTGCTTTAATTTTCTTAAGATCCTCGATAATTTGAGGAATTAGTGCGTCACCAAAAGCATCTTCCGGTAATACCGTAGCACGGTCTGTAAAATAGGCGCGCGTTAAATTACTATCTGGATCAGCGAGGTAACATTTGATCACTACCCCCCTACCTAATATACCCGTCACTAAGTAGTTTGGGAAAAATTCGTATTTTTTGGCGTGAAAATCAAGCTAAGTCAATCCGAGTACGATCAATTACGTCAAATTCAGAAGCATCCGAATTTGCCCCCGCGTCAATTCCGCAAGGTTACGGTCTTGATTATGTTGCATCAGGGACATAAGATCAAGGTCATTGAGGCTGCGCTGGGTTTGGATGATAATACCATCAGACGTTACGCGAAAGCCTTTTATGAAAAGGGATTGACGGCTTACCTCTTGGATGGGTTTACGCCCTATTCAGGAAAACTGAACGAGGAAGAGATTTTACTCTTGACAGCTCACTTGGAAGAGAACTTGTACGAAGAAGCCGCTTCCATTTGTGAGTATGTTCAAGTAACCTTTGGCGTTATTTATTCGGTATCTGGTATGACTCAGCTCCTGCATCGCATTGGCTTTGTATACAAGCAGACCAAGGCAGTAGCCAGCAAAGCTAACGAACAAGATCAGCTGGATTTTCTAGATGACGTACTGCCCAAACTTTTGGAACAAGCCGTACAAGGAGAAGCAGTAGTATACTACGCTGATGGCTGTCATCCCACCCATAATACCAAAACGGGGAGAGCTTGGATACGCAAGGGCCGAGACTTTGAGGTGGACTGTAATAGCGGTCGTAAACGGGTAAATATCAACGGTGCGATCAATGCACTTAAGCCTGAGCACCTGGTTTATGACATCACTGATTCTATCAATGCACAGTCTACCCAACGGCTGTGCCGGCAATTATTGAAGAAACATCCAAAGAAGAAAATATATCTGATCTGCGATAATGCCCGCTATAATCGCAATAAAATGCTCCAGGACTGGGCCGCTGATCAGCGCATAGAATTTGTATTTCTACCCCCTTATTGCATATTCCGGTCCATCTGACCCCCCTATTCCGATTTGGTCTGACCCCCTCATTCCGGAGCTTTGACCCCCCTAGGATGTTAATAACTTTCCGGAGGTCTGACCCCCTAGTAAAAAGTGGAAGTTTGGTTAAAATGCTATCTCGTGTGGCTATCAAAGCTGCACAGTATGGCCAAGACCAAACGTATGGATCAAATCAAGACTATACTACGAACTTATCTTCATTGTCATTCGATCAAGGGCACGGCTCGTCGTCTGGGCGTTTCCAAGAACACGGTACGTGATTATCTTCGCCTTGCTCAGGGTTGCGATATAGACATTGGGACTTTATTGGAGTTACCCGACGATCAGTTGTTTAAGATTTTCTACGCTAAGGAGGAGCAAGAAGCTCAAGGCCGGGAAGCCGTCTTTGAACAGCAAGTCAAAGGCTGGCTTGAAGAGCTCAAAAAGGTGGGCGTGACGCGTTATCTGTTATGGCAGGAATACCGCGAGGAACATGCTGATAGTTATGGTTACAGCCAGTTCTGCGAACGACTGCGCAGAAAGATCGGTTACCAGGAACTTACCTTGCCCATCGAACATCGACCTGGTGACGTTTTACAACTCGACTTTGCTGGCAAAAAGCTTTATCTGGTAGACCCCAAGACGGGAGAACTCCGGCCTTGCGAAGTGCTCGTCGGGGTGCTGGCCCACAGTCAATATACCTTTGCCATGGCCTTGCCCTCCCAGTCGGTGATGGACTTCGTTACGGGGATCAATGAGGCGCTGCTTTTTTTTGGTGGTGTACCGGCGGTGATCCTGTCGGATAATCTCAAAGCTTATGTCACCAAGGCCAATCGCTACGAGCCCAGTTTTAACGAACTGTGCGTTCAACTGGCCGCTCATTACCAGTGTGACTTACAGGCCACTCGCGTGGCCAAACCCAAAGACAAGGCCAGCGTGGAGAACATGGTTCGCACGGCCTACAGCCGTATCTATGCGCCCTTGCGCAACGATGTCTTTCACAGCATTGAGGAACTCAATGAGGCCATTGGCCTCCAGCTAGCGATCCACAACGAGACCCCCTTTCAGAAGCGGGAAGGTAGCCGTAAAAGCTGCTTTGAGACCTACGAAAAAGAGCAACTCAGCCAGCTGCCCAATGAGCTGTTCGAGCCCCGCAAAACGGTCTCGGCCAAAATCCAGCGCAACTACCATGTGTATCTGGGCGAAGAGAAAAACTACTACTCTGTGCCCTACCAATACGCGGGCAAACAAGCCACCGTCATCTACAGCTCTAAAACCGTTGAGATCTACGTTGGCCCGCAGCGCGTAGCCACCCATACCCGCTTATCGCGTCACGACACCTACACTTATCAGACGACCGAAAGCCACCTGCCCAGTAACCATCAGGAATGGAAAAAGGCCCAGGGGTATGATGCGGCTTACTTTACCTCACAGGCCACAAAGATCGGCCCAGCTACCGAATGGGCTATCGCCCAAATACTGCTCTCCCGTCGCCACGAGGCTCATACCTACAAGTCTTGCCTGGGCGTCATGTCGCTGGCCAGGAAGTACACGCCCGAACGCCTCGAAAATGCCTGCCGACGCTGCCAGGGCGCTGGAAAAACAACCTACACCATGCTCAAAAATATCCTGGAACGAAAACTGGATATAGAACCGGAGCAGCCCGACTTGTTCTCTCCACCGACCCACGATAATATCCGTGGTCCTCAAGCTTATCAATAATCTTTTTTAACCATAAATCTTCCACCATGAAGAATGCTTCTTTAGACCTCTTACGACAACTCAAACTCACCGGTATGGCCTCCGCTTACGAGGCAGCCCTGAGTTTACCCATCAACCAGCAACCCGATGTCCACGAACTCCTCGCCCGACTCGTCGATGCCGAACAGCAACACCGAGCCTTACGGCGCATGAACATGTACCTCAAGCTCAGTAAGCTACGCTACCAGGCCAATATCAAGGACATCGAATGCTCCAACCAGCGAAATCTGAGTAAGGAAAAACTAGCCACCCTGGCCGACTGTGCCTGGATCGAACGAGGAGAAAACGTACTCATCACCGGGGCTACAGGGTGTGGAAAATCTTATCTGGGCTGCGCCATTGGTCATCACGCCTGTGTCAATGGCCACCGAACCCTTTACTTCAACATGAACCGTTTGTGCGAACAGATTACCCTGGCCCAAGCTGAGGGTTCTATTATCAAGTGGCTCAATCAAATCCAGAAAGCACAGCTCATTATCCTCGATGACTTTGGTCTGCAACCCATCACCCACACCGTCAAACTCCTCCTTCTTCAAATCCTCGAAGACCGCTACGAAAGGGCTGCTACGATGATCTGTTCACAACTCCCCGTAGGCAGCTGGTACGAGTACTTCGATGAACCCACTATTGCTGATGCTATCCTCGATCGTATCATCCCCAGGGCTCATCGTATCGAACTCAAAGGAAAAAGCCTCAGAAAACGTCCAAATCACTTATCTTAACACCATCAAATACCAAACTTATCCACAAGGGGGTCAAAGCTCCGGAATGAGGGGGTCAGATAGATCGGAATACGCACCTTATTCTCCTAATTTGAATCTAATAGAGCGGCTTTGGAAGTTTATGCGTAAAAAAGTCATCAGCTCTATTTACTACGATACGTATTCAAAATTCAAAGACGGAATAATTGATTTTCTCAATGACACTAAGTCACACAAGTCAGAGTTACGCAGGCTACTAACGTTGAATTTTCGTTCAGTAGGTGGGACTTCTGTATACGCCCAAACCACTTAGGGACGGGTATAATGCAAGAATGGGATCTTTGAAATCTGCATCTTTCCTATTTGAAAAAAAGCCAACAAATTGCCGCAGTCGAATTCCTAAGAAAATTATTTCTCTTTTAGCGGATTGAAGGAATTCTACTTTTTCTTCAATACTTCTGCGCCCATCAAAATGAAAAACAGGCTCTCTTTTAACAGCCGTCGACGCTTCATCAGGTACATCTATAATCTCTCTCTGCCAGTTTTTGTCTTCCCTTTTTATATAAGTTTCTGAGACCGGGTCGTAGTACCAACCTAATTCCAATTCGAGTAATTTGGTTAACCCCATCTTTATTTTCAAAAGCGAACTATCTCCAACACGTTTATTATTAATCAATTTATTAAAGAGAGAAGTCGACACACCAAATCCTAAAACATCCATTTTTTGACAAATGACCGCCTGGGTATAAATGACCGAATCCTGTTCCTTTAAAATCCCAAGTGCAGCCTTGATGAGATCAAGGTTTTTTTGACGTACTGACATTAGCGTGTTGGTTTTCTAGCCTTCAAAATAGCACTTTTTTCTATTGATAAGCTGGTGAGTAAATTTAGAAATTTCCATCAATTTCCATAAAATTTTGGAAGGCTTTTCAAGCTCCTTGATTGCTTTTTTTTGCCTCTAAATTTGTAGTGTTCTCTACATCTAATTAGTTAAAACATCATGGCTTTTTGAAGTTCAGTGGCGATCACTGAGCCTGCTATTGCTATGCCTAAAAGGATGTAGAGGTTTTCTCATTTCAAATTTAACATTATGAAAAAGCCTTTGTCCTCGAAGCAAATTACCACTACCCAAAAGCAAATTTTAAGCACTGAGCAAATGCTTAAAATAAAGGGTGGAAATGGAGATAGTAATCCTCCGGTAGATCCTAATGAGATAGTTATTGATGACATTATCAATGGCTAGTAAATTTTTAACAGAAGAGGTGAAGTCGCGCTTGACTTCGCCTCTTTTTATGATGAAAGCAGCAAGCGCTGACCTACTTCTAGCAACCATTTGCGCCCGACCAACTTAGGTGTCGCTTCTATTTCAACCAATAATCCCTTGGTAGCCAAGGTAACGTCCTCGGTGAAACGCTTGTAGATCAAGTTAATTAATCTTCTCACAAGCGATAAAAAACTCAGGTGCTGCTCAACCAAATCGGAGGAGATTTTGCCATCGCCTCTCTCCAGGTATTTACGAAAAGTATCCACCCCTGCAATAAGTGTTTTCTCGATTATTTCTTCCAGTGTAAGGTCGAAATTATCTAAGTAAACCAATTCTACTGCGGATGTAATCATCAATTTTCGGTACCGCAAAACGTACAACAAATGATAATCTTTACCTTCCTCCCAAGTATTGTACAAAATGGTCAGACATTCAGAAAACTGCTCGCGTAAAAAAAACAGTTCAGCACGAGCGTAATTAACGGCTAGGTCATTGCTACCTCCAGTAAGTTTGCTGCTGTAGGTATTGATGTAGTTTTCAACAAATTCATCTTCTCCACAGATACAACCTGTAATAACTACGTTGAGATAATCATTGATGCCTTCCTCGATAACAGTTTCGGGTGACCAGGCCAATCTGCGTTTGTTCCACAATAGGATGGTTGGCCAAAGGTCTAAATGTCCATTTTTCAAAGCACGAGAAAGGGCATTTAGGGTATACTTACACAAGCTGTAGCGTTCTACAGGATCTAATTTTTCCTGTTCATCTTCAAAAAGCGTTAGAAAATCTTCGTAATACTTGGGAAAATCTTCTTGATCATACTTACTCATGAGGTAGTTGCGATGATAGAGCTCCATAAGATTCACCGTAGATGCAGGAGGCGTTGGAGGAATCTTCTTTTCATCTTTTCTGGCTGTCTTTTCTAAATTGATCCGCTCTAGCGCAAATTTACTTTTATAGGTTTGATAAAGCGCATCAAGCTTTCCTTCCATTTCACTCAACAATGCCATTCCTATTTGTTCTCGATCAGTGCTTTGCGCGTGGTAGTGCTGATAAGCTAATTCGAAATCATCTGAGAGCTGTTGAATACCTTGAGGAGCCTCCGCATTAAGGGTTCGTAATTGCTGAATAGCCTTAGCTAGCTCATCGGGTAGCGTTTGGTTACGTAAGATAGCTTGTAGCAAACGCCAACGATGCGTTTTTTCGGGTTGCATCTCTCTTAAGACAACGATGTCAATGATGGCATCACCGAGTTTTTCGACGCAAGCACAGAGGTAATTAATGCTCAGTTCTTGCTTGCGGCCCTTGTTCCATTTATTGAGAATAAATGATCCTTTAATACTGTCATAATTATTTTTTGTAGCTAACTGAATACGCTCAAAAAGATAAATAAGACGCTTGTTATTATTGAGTAAAGGAGAGGCCAAATAATCAGTTAATTCCTTATCACTTTCTCCAAGAAACAAGTCGTACAACTTATTAAAGTACAAAAATGCTTCTTCGCCTTCTTTTTCTTGCTCCCAAACGATGTGAGTCACAGTCATCTTTTTCGGCATTTATTCAATTGACTACCAATATATTACAAATTTAAAAAACAATATTTAGTGGTTATTTTTGTAGCATTTTCGAGTGAAAATCGACAAAAAATGTCCGAGAAGAAAAATTCAAGGAGTCCCATCTTTATGTCACAATAGCAACCTAACAATGTAACCAAAAGAGGCTACTCATGAACAATGATACAACCAAAGATAACACAGATGTGATTTTCACAAAAAGACAATTGGACGTGTTGACGATATGGTCGGAAGTCGCTGGGGAAGATATGATTGCGGATCGGATGGGACTCAGTAAGCACACCGTGCACACACTCCTGCGTCGTGCTCGCCATCGTGTAGGAGCAAAGCGCACCTTTGATGCTTATAAATACGCCCTGGATCGAGGTTGGATAAATCCTTAGCATCAAGGGTCGCTGTCTCTACTTAAGTCTTTGCTTACAAGACTTGATAAAAGAAATGTAAACACCTAGAAACTGTTTTTTTTCTAACAAACTTTCGCCAGCTCACCGGGGACACCTCTCTTGATATGCAGGTTTTTGTTTAGCCAAACATGTGTGGTCTGTTATTAAGTGGGGAGGTGAGCTGGTTTTTTTAGAAAATAACAGTTGGTGGTTTTAGCCTCTTAAAATTGGTCGTTTCGCCTGCTTGATGTGTTGATTGTCGTCAACATTCCTCTATGATATTTGTCTCTTCTCTGGCAAATCTTAATGTATTTCCCTACTTTCAACAATCAACCATCAACAAACGCATGCCCCGCACCATCGACCATATCGTCTACGCCGTTTTTGACCTTGACCGTGCCATCGCTGATTTTACTCAATTACTGGGTATAGCTCCTGTTTTTGGTGGACACCACCAAGATCGAGGCACCAAAAATGCATTGCTAAACTTGGGAAAAGGCTGCTACCTCGAAATCATTGCTATCGACGAATGGAATACCCGTGTGGCCCCTCCTCGCTGGATGGGCTTAGATGTCTTGCAAAAGCCACAAATCACGCGTTGGTGCCTGAAGTCGGAGAACCTGGCTAAAGATCAAGCACTCCTGAAAGCCTACGACCCAAAAATGGGAGAGCAGTGGAGTGGAAAGCGCCAAACTGCCTCCGGTGAACTCCTCGCTTGGGAAATGCTCTTACCCTTGCCGGAACCCGAGGTAGAGGTAGTACCTTTTATGGTGGATTGGGGAGCTTCGGCTTTTCATCCTACAGAACGATTGGAGGAAAAATGCTTCTGGCATGAACTCATCCTTTATCATCCGGAACCAATGCTTGTTGAAAGTTTGTTTGGCACATTAGCAATTGGCTTTTCTGTAAAAAAAGCAGACCAAGCAGCCATCTCGCTTAGCATTGAATCTCCGCTAGGCAGGGTAATATTGTGATAAGTATTCTTGTGATTTAAGAAAAGAATAGTATTTTCCGAGCCTCAAAAATAGCTTTGGCTTAGTTTTATAGTTATGAAAGAATTACTCCCCGCCGGAGCCCGCGCCCTCGTTTTAGCGATGCAAACGCCCTCACCCAAAGGACATATCGGTATCCCTACATTGATTTGGGGTCGCCCTGGAGTAGGTAAATCTAGTTTTGTGGAAGCCTTGGCCAAAGATGACTTTCCTGTATTAACACTCATTGCATCTATTCATGACCCGACAGATTTCTCAGGACTGCCTGTTTTTACAGATGGCAAGGTGCATTATGCCCGACCAGAATGGTTGGACTATTTTGCAGAAAAAAAACAAGGAATATTGTTTCTTGATGAGCTAACAACTGCTCCTCCAGCAGTACAAGCAGCTTTGCTTAGAGTTGTGTTGGAAAGAAAAGTGGGATTTTTTCCCCTGCCGGATCACGTAAGGGTGATTGCCGCCGCCAATCCACCTGATATGATGACTGGAGGATGGGATCTAAGCCCTCCTCTTCGAAATCGCTTTGTACATCTCCAATGGGATTTACCTATGGATGTTTATTTGGCTGGCATGACCAATGGTTTTGCTCAACCTGATTCACCCAAAATTCCAATTGCCCAACACCGTATCCTTATGGATAATTGGAAGTTGAAGATTGCTGCATTTTTACGACAAATGCCTGATGCTCTACACGGAGATATGGAAGAAGATGAATTCGCTTTTGCTAGTCCCCGAAGTTGGGAATACCTGGCTGCATTGCTGGCTACCTGTGAAATAGAAGGTGAAGCACCAATGCCGGAGACGATCGCCAGCACGGCTTGTTTGGAACTTGTTCGCGGATGTATCGGGGAAGGCTTAGGTGTCGCTTTTATTTCTTTTTTACTAGAATTACGCTTGCCTGACCCTGAAGAAATCCTTACCCAAAAGACACAAATAGATTTGCCACAGCTTAACGACAGTGAGGTCTTTGTCTTTTTTGGTGCCTTAGGGCATTACCTGGAACGTCATTTCACCCATGAGAAGTTGGTAGATCTAGCAACAGTATATTTCTCTTTGGTGCAAACCGTATTTGCTGATGAACGAAGAGATGTTATCTACCCTAGCTTGAAACATATTTGTCAGAAAGGATTACTGACAAAAACATTAGGCCAAGCACAAAGACGCTCAAATGAAGATAAAGCAGTGGTACTGGCTGCTATTCAATCGCTATTTATTGATGAAGGATTGAATGACTTTATCGACGTATTCGAATCGTAAAAGAGCTAATACGAGGTATGGAAAAGACCAGTAAATACAAGGCAGAAGAGTCTATTCTTCGTTTCAGTAGGGCTTATGCTGCAGAGCAACTTCCTTGGTTTGCGCCGGCTCTCTATCGGTGTAGCATTGTAATTACGGAACAAGTACCCATCGCGGGTATTGATCAACAGATGAACGTTTACTTCAATCCTTTCGTCGTTGCGAAAATTAGTGCTTCCGAAAGAAAAAAATCACTCCGTGAACTCGGCTTTTTATGGATTCACGAAATAAGCCACATTTTAAGACGCCATGCAGAACGCGCAAGGGAAAATGGCTTCTCTGCTCAATTATGGAATATCGCGGCTGACTTTGAAATCAACGATGGTCATTGGGAGGGCTTATTTATGCCTACGGATTTTCCGGGCTTACTTCCCAGAGATTACTTGCTGCCTAATGGTCAATTAGCGGAGAACTATTACAGCCTTCTGAGAAAGGAAGGAGATAAAAGTGAACGGCTACAAAGACTACTCGACTTAGTGATGGACGAAGGTAGCGGAGTGCACAGTCATTCCCGAATATGGGAACTCGGATCTGCCCCCGGAACGGCGAGGCAAAATGTGATAAATGACATGGTATTATCGTTGGTTCGCAAAGAGGTTGCACAGCAATTGAAACAAGCTCCAGGGAATATACCCGCAAATTGGAAACGGTGGGTAGACGAAATCTTGCAACCTAAGGTAGACTGGCGCAAGGTATTGCGGCATCGGGTAAAAATGGCGTTACAGCTCAGTGTAGGGGGAAGGCTAGACTATTCCTACCAGCGCTTTAGTCGTCGTCAATCAGCTTACCACCCCATTTTTCTTCCAAGTCTCTCTGGCGATATTGAGATGGAAATAGCTGTAGTGGTGGATACCTCTGGATCCATCTCAGCCCAAATGTTAGCGCAAGCTACGGGAGAGGTTTGTGGTATTATGAAGCGGCTACGTGTACCCGTGACCGTTATTCCATGTGACGCCAGGGCTTACGAGCCAATAAAGATCAATACTTCTAGTGAGCGCATAAAACTTCATCAGCTCAGCGGCGGCGGTGGAACAAACATGAACGCTGGAATAAAGGCAGCCTTGGAATTGTCCAGGAAACCTGATGTCATAATTGTATTAACGGATGGTTTTACGCCATGGCCGACAAGCAAGCCGGAAGTAAGCTTATTGTTTGGTATTTTCCATCGAGGAGGAACCTCCTACCCTACTCCTCCAATGCCTCCGTTTAATACCGCTTCTGTCATTGGCATTGATTTAGCGAAGCTTTGATTACCATTATCTTTTTTTTTAAAATCTCTCTGAATGACTCAAAATAATAAAAAGGTTGTTTCTGCTATCATCACTATCGAGATCGACAGTCATTCCTTTGATTATGAAGTTAGCAGTAATATTCATGGTGAAGTACAGCAGGTAAAAAGTCTTTTTTTAGAGCTACCGGAAGCTGCTCAACGGTTGACGATGATTAAGGACTTGGAGATAATTAAGCCCAAGATCGAAGCTTGGGGCAAATTATTTCACTTTTATGTACCCGCGCAATTAGTGGGAATGCGCAAGGGAGAAGATTTACAGCCATTGATAGAAGAGCTTGTAAAGTTGCGCCAGTCGGCCGGGCTTTCGCCAAAAAGCCATCATCTCAAAGATTTAACGCACCCCTGGCATAGGGCGTTTTGGAAAGAAAGCAGTTTACTTCTGGCAGCCTACAACAAAGACAAGAAAGATAAGCGCTACGGCGCCTTGATGTTTCTCTTTCAGGACAAAGACGAAAAAATATTGTTTAAGGTCATCAGGCATCAATCTGAACATCCAACTTCAGTAGCTGAGGAATTGTTGCGGGCCAAAATTCCTATTTTATCCGATGAAAACAAGGCAGCTGCCTATCGTGCCCTAAAATCTTTCCCAAGTGAGGATACCCGAAGCTTTCTATTAAAGGCTTACGAAAAATTAGAAGGCAACGAGAGTAAAATGTTCTCATCCATACTCTACGGATTATCTGCTTATAAAGATGAGGTCATATACCAACTCACGCTGGACGCTTGGAAAAGTCTTGGAACAAAGCGCTGGCTATCGACAAATTTTTTCTTTGCCATTTTCGCTAACTTTGAGCAGCCAGAAGTGATCGACATTGCGTGGCAAGGATTGACGAAGTCTGATGCTTCTCTTCAATCCTATGATTTATTAAAAGATCGTGGAATTTCCGATCTAGCAATTTTTGAAGCTATTTGGCCAGTATTGAATTCAACCAGAGATAAAAACAATTTCGAGTGCCTTTTTGAAACACTAAGCAAAATCTACATTAACGGAAACCCCTACTTGCTTCCTAGCGGGGATGAGATATTAGACTTGTATCAGAACTTTTTTCTTATAGAACCGAATCTCAGTAAATATTACAGTATATCAATAATCTTGCATTGCGTTTACAACAATCAATTCCCTAAACGCTTGTACGAGATTTTCCAAGAAGAAAATATCACGAAAAAGAAGTTTGCCTTGATGGTGTCCGCTAATTTATTGCAATACAACCCAAAAGCACTCCCTCTACCTACGATGAGAAAAAAAGTGGAAGAACTTATTACCGAGAATACTAGCCCACATTTCTACACCGCAGTTAGTTTACTAAAAGGCTTAGCAATTGCTCAAAACGACAAAAAGGTAATCACTCAACTGCTTGAAGTATTAAACATCGAAAATTTGCATCATTTTAAACATATCCTTAAAGCCATCAATGAGATAATGAGGGAGATCGGCTACGAAAAAGCTGTCACAAAACCCTATTTGAAGCTTCTGAAAAATACTGAAATCGTAAAAAATTGGGAAGCACGAAATGAAATTTTCATTGCGCTCAAAATGTCTGCAGACCAATCGGTATTTAAGTGGTTAGAACAGCGATTTGCCATTCGTATTCAAGATGATTTCCATCAATTAACTTCCTCTGGCAACAACGATTTTGCGAGCTATCATGCCTTAATGGAGGGCTTACAAAAAAACATAAATACCCATCAAGCTAAAGTAAAAAACAAACGCCATTGGGCGGTTCGCTTTAAAGACTGGTTATTGGCACTAATGCATCAAGGAAAACCTTATCGTAAGCAATAGCTCTCCATCCATATGAAACCAAATGAAACAGTGCAGGCGTTGATCACTTTTGAGATAGAAGGACACGCGATTGATTATGAGATAACTTCTAATATACACGGTGAAGTACAGCAGGTGAAAAATCTTTTTGGGGATATTCCTGTAGCTGCCCAAAAACTGATATTAGGCAAAGACTGGGAAGTAATTGCACCTAAAGTAGAAGGTTATCGACGGCTTTTTCGATACTTTGTTGCTGCCCAAATGTTGGAGCTTAGGAAAGGAGATGATTTACGCCCATTACTCGATAAAATTGTTCATGCTCGTCAACAAATTGGTTTACCTCCACGGCAAATTTCACTATCACAACTTACTGATATATGGTATGTTACATTTGCAGAGTGTGTCCAAAGCATTAGGAAATTCTATAATAACGGCAAGAATGCAAAGCTTGAATCACTTGAGTATTTGTTTTTAGGAAATCCGGAAAAACTACGTGTTGCTATTGAGTATCATGGATCTTTTCGAACACCTGGTGTTGGAGAAATGATTCTAGATTGGATACCTGTACTTACAGATGAACAACGTTTTCAAGCTTATAAATCGCTGAAAATTTATCCCCAAGCGGCAGCCAAAAAGTTACTTTTAGCAGCCTATGAAGATAAAAACAACAATAAGGGAATAGAAAATATCATCATTGGACTTTCAGCCTATAAACACGACGATACGCACCAGCTTTTTCTCCAACACGCAAAGCGTACTTCTCTTAGTTATAACGAAAAAAAAGCCATCCTAGAAGCCCTTAGAGATTCTGACAAAGAAGAGGTACTGGCATTGGCTTGGAATAACTTATTGGATAAAGACCATGGGGCACTAGCCTGTGATTTAATTAAAAAGCGAGGAGTAGAAGATCAGGAAATCGTTGATTATTTGATCACTGTTTTAGCACAAGACAATTGGGCGGAACATTTCCAAAGGGTTCTATCGCTTTTTGCTAACCATCTAAATACTAGCAAACATCAACCTTCACCAATTTGGTTACTAGATTACCTTATTCGCTTTTTTGAATTAAAAAAATACAAGATCACGAGCTATTATGATCCTATCGTATCTTCCTTTTCCAAAATTTGTAGATACTATAACAATCAAGAGTTAGCGATAAAAATCAGTAGATGGGCACAAGATAGTTCAGAAAACGTCCATACTTTTGTTTTCCTTTTTTCGGAACTGATGCTAAAAAAAGAGGTCTTGTATCCGCTAGATCACGACTTGAAGCCTATTGTGAAAGCAGCAATTACAAAAGAAGTTAGTCTACAACAGAAATATGCTATTATATTGGCAGGACGTTATGCACTAAGTGATCGCAGTACGGAATTTATTGATGATCTATTGCCTGTGTTAGCATCAAAAAGCATAGATAATTCTTGGCTGGCTGCTACTACAATCAACAAGATCATGCAGGAACTGGGTTTTGTAGACAAGGTTAGATATTCTTACGAAAAGCGGATGAATTCCCAATCTAACCTTCGTCTTAATACAATTCTTTCAGAAGGATTAAAGCTAGCGGACCAGTAATTTTTCAGCACCTCTCGCTCAGACCATCCGCTGCCCTCGCAGTCGCCGCATCCCGTATTGCACCAGCAACAACACCCCCAATCCAATCACGTAGGAAGCAATAAACAGCAACCATTCGTAATCATCTTTTTGGAGTGCTTCCCGGCGGGCGGCCAACCCCCATATATTGACCAGTCCTTTCTTGACAAAGAAACGAGAAACCAGCGTAGAGGCACAAAGTCCAGCCAGGTAACCGACGGAGAGGTTAAGTGCCTCTGAAGCAACGAAAGAAGAGAATTTTTGCATGGAATAAAAACGCTAACAGTGATGTAATAAAGCTTTACAAATAAGGACAACAAGATAGATTTCTTTGGCCAGACTTTCACCAAATTGAATACCTCCATAGCTAATGAACTCCTGGTAAATTCACTCCCGCCAAACACGAGCTATCCTAGAAGAGTTTAAAGAATAAAGTCCCTGTCTTTTCATGCAAAAACTTGTGTTTAAGAATATAACCAGCCAGCACATTGAGGATACTTTCACTAAGACCTATCAGCGATTTAAGGCACTTCATGATCACCCCTTTACGCTGGAGCAGCTTTCGCTGAAAAACTACACCATGCGCGCACAGCCCATTATAAATTGGGCGTTCTGGCACCGCGCTACCCGACACTATCGGGTACAAACCAGTGACCATCTCCAACTACGCGAATATATCAAAATAGAAGAGCTGCCCCAAGAAGTGCTCACAGGCTGGTTTGCCCACGAATTGGGGCATATTATGGATTATCGCGAACGCTCAGCACTGAATATGATCTCTTTCCTGGTTCGCTACCTGGCCGTACCCAACTACCGGATGGGAGCCGAAAGAAGGGCTGATCTCTACGCCATTGACCACGGTTTTGGGGACGCACTGATGGCAACCAAGCACTATATTCTAGAACAGTCTAAACTCCCCGACACTTACAAGCAACGTATCCGAAAATATTACCTTTCCCCCACAGAATTGGAGACCATCTTGCAAGCTAAAGAACAAGATTTAAGTTAAATGACTGATTAATTTAACCATCATTTTTTCTTTCATCACTTTTGGTAACTTAATCTGGCCTCCCTTTTTATCCTTTCGGGCTTCCAACCAACTGTACAACTGGGTGGGGCGAACTGCTTTTACCCGAACTGCTTTGAGGGCCTTACTACGTGCTACCTTATAATTTTTATTAAGGGCTTGCAAGAGCTTATCCAGACGCTGGGCAGCGGCCTGTTCATCAATATCTTTGTTGGTTCCTAATACCCACTGATGCAGGTATTCGCCATCTTCCTTGATAGCTGCTACGGCAAACTCGTTGATCTCTACGCCCAGTTCATCGGAAAGTTGCTCAATGCCCGTATTCAGTTTTTCCTCCGACAATTGGCTCCCAACCACATTGAGGAAGTACTTGGTACGCCCACTGATCACCATTTCGAAACGTGCCAAATCGGTAAACTTGATGGTATCTCCGATCAGGTAACGCCAAGCTCCCGCAGGAGTACTGACCAGCAACGCATAATCTTGCCCTTCTTCGACCTGTCCTAAATGCAGCACTAGTGGATCGTCCAACAACTTCCCTGTTTCGTCAAAGCCACGCTCGTCGAAGGGAATGAATTCGTAAAAAACACCATGTTCTACGGCCAACTGCATTGCCATCGTATCCGGCCGGGCAGTGAACGCAAAAAATCCTTCCGAAGCCAAATAAGTATCCATGATGGTAAGTGGCTTGGCGAGTAGTTGCTCAAAGCTCTTACGATGTGGTGCGAAAGCTACCCCTCCGCTGGCATAAATACGTAGGTTGGGCCACAGATCGTGGATGGTTTCCAACTGGTGAACTTCGATAATCTTGATCAACATCATCCGCACCCAGGAAGGGATACCGGCAATAGCCACCACATCCCATTCTGGAGCAGCCTTGGCGATAGCGGCTACTCTTTCATCCCAATCACTGATCTGGGCAATTTCTTTTCCTGGTTTGTAAAAACTATCAAACCAACCTGGAATATTGAGCGAATTGATGCCACTGATCTCGCCTTCAAGATGCTGCTTGTGCTCGCTCAAGTCGGCAGAACTCCCCAGCATCAAAATGTCTTTTTCAAAAAAATCGGCAGGGATATCAAAGTTGGCCAGCGAGGCGATTTGCGATTGCCCCACAGTCCGAAAGCTAGCCAGCATATCGTCTGTAACGGGGATACGCTTACTCGTTTTACCTGTTGTACCGCTACTGAGCGCAAAGTACTTGGGCTGTCCCGGCCAGGTGATATCTGGGAAATCTTGCTGCTGTTTCCACCACCGCTGGTGAAGCTTATTGTAGTCGTGAATAGGTACTTGCTGCTGAAAAGCCCCAATAAGGTCGTCGGATTCGAGCGCTGTTGAAAAGCCGTGGTAGCAACCAAACGCAGTAGCTTTGCTTTTTTCTAACAACCCTTGCAGCTGATCTGATTGTGCCTGACGTGCATCTTCGGGAAGGCTTTGCAGTTTACTGTTGAGCTCAAGCGCAGTTTTGATCAGATTTCCGACAATTGGCATAGGAGAATAAGTTGGTATAATAACGAAACTCACAAAAAGGAAAAGATGTTCGCAGATGATTTTGGTGGGGAGGAAAGGTAATCTTATGATCGTATTGGTACGATTAGGGCGGTATTTTCCGAAGTCAGAAGGGGAAAATCGGAGGTCGGAAGTACAAATTACTCTCCGTACGAGAAGTCGGAAAGGAGAAGTATTTGAACCTAGTGACGCACGCTTCTCTTGGTTCTCGTGTGTCACATCACTTCCCACTTCCGATCTCCGACTTGGACTCAAATCGTATGATCGTATTGGTACGATTAGGGCGGTATTTTCGGAAGTCAGAAGGGGGAAGTCGGAGGTCGGAAGTACAAATTACACTCCGTACGAGAAGTCGGAAAGGAGAAGTATTTGAACCTAGTGACGCACGCTCCTCTTGGTTCTCGTGTGTCACATCACTTCCGACTTCCCACTTCTGATCTCCGACTTGGACTCAAATCGTATGATCGTATTGGTACGATTAGGGCGGTATTTTCCGAAGTCAGAAGGGGAAAATCGGAGGTCGGAAGTACAAATTACTCTCCGCATGAGAAGTCGGAAAGGAGAAGTATTTGAAACCTAGTGACGCACGCTCCTCTTGGTTCTCGTGTGTCACATCACTTCCGACTTCCCACTTCCGATCTCCGACTTGGACTCAAATCGTATGATCGTATTGGTACGATTAGGGCGGTATTTTCCGAAGTCAGAAGGGGAAAATCGGAGGTCGGAAGTACAAATTACTCTCCGTACGAGAAGTCGGAAAGGAGAAGTATTTGAACCTAGTGACGCACGCTTCTCTTGGTTCTCGTGTGTCACATCACTTCCGACTTCCCACTTCCGATCTCCGACTTGGACTCAAATCGTATGATCGTATTGGTACGATTAGGGCGGTATTTTCGGAAGTCAGAAGGGGGAAGTCGGAGGTCGGAAGTACAAATTACACTCCGTACGAGAAGTCGGAAAGGAGAAGTATTTGAACCTAGTGACGCACGCTCCTCTTGGTTCTCGTGTGTCACATCACTTCCGACTTCCCACTTCTGATCTCCGACTTGGACTCAAATCGTATGATCGTATTGGTACGATTAGGGCGGTATTTTCCGAAGTCAGAAGGGGAAAATCGGAGGTCGGAAGTACAAATTACTCTCCGTACGAGAAGTCGGAAAGGAGAAGTATTTGAAACCTAGTGACGCACGCTCCTCTTGGTTCTCGTGTGTCACACCACTTCCGACTTCCCACTTCCGATCTCCGACTTGGACCGTATCTTGTCAATAACAAACAACAAACAACTAGCTACCCCTATTGCTTCACTACCTTCCGCATCACCGCACCATGCTGTGTCGTTAGCTTAAAGTAATAGACACCCGCGGGAAGGTGTTCCAGCTCAAGTGTTTGGCTCCACTCCTTGGTGGTGCTAATTGAGCGTTCAAAAACCAGCTTTCCATCCAGGGCAAAAAGACCCAAATGAAAATCAGTGGCTTCCGATACACGCAACGCAAGGGTCAGCTCACTGGTAAAGGGGTTTGGGGTCAGGCGTAACTCCTCAAGCGTCGCCGGAGCGTCCAAGTCCACTACCATCACATTTACTACATCAGAGGTATTGCTACAACCATTCACTGCCGTTACCAACACGGAATAATTACCGCTTTCTACAGCCAGATAAGTATTGCTGGTGGCACCTTCGATTTCAGTACCATTGAGTAACCATTGATAACTGACAAAATCCACTGGAGCTGTCAACTCATTACCGTCTACGCCGATCGTCAAGCCGGGAAGTGGAAGGGTACTGATGATAAATGATTCCTGAATGCTACAGCCGCCATTATCCGTAATGGTGAGGTTATACTCGCCCGGAGCAAGGTTAGCAAAATCCAAAGAAGGGCTGATCGAATAAGGAGGATTACCCCCATTGATTTCAACAGTGGCACTACCATCGGCCTCGCCTGCACAGGCATCGCTCGTCACTTCTATGCCTGCCGAAAAATTGGAGCAGGCATCAAAAGTGACCTGCAAAATTTGTCCGGCATAATGGGTACAGTAGAGCTCGCCATCCGCGCCTTCGCCAAAAGAGGTAATGGAATAGGGATATTCTCCAATTAGCTGACCGATCCAGCCACCGTCACCATCGGGCTCAATCATAAAAAAGTCGCGCGAGCAAAAGTCGGCGAAAATATACTTACCCACCAACTGCGGGTAGGCTGTCCCCCGGTAAACAAAGCCTCCGGTGATGGAACATACACCCGTCGTATGCGGAATGGAGTACGCAGGAAAAACATAATCGCCAGTACAGCCACTCAAGTTGTAGGGACTATTGCCTTCGTAACAACGCCAGCCATAATTTTCTCCTCCAGGGCTATCCGCAGGCTGAAAATCAATTTCTTCAAAGGCGTTCTGCCCCACATCACCTATCCACATGTCACCGGTCTCACGATCAAAACTGAAGCGCCAGGGATTGCGCAGACCAATGGCCCATATTTCGTCTCTTAAGTTTGCATCGCCTACAAATGGATTGTCATCTGGAACAGCATAGGGTGTTTCGCTGTCTACATCCAGACGCAGCATTTTGCCCAGCAAAAGGTTCGTGTTTTGTGAATTGTTAGACGTATCACCACCACCGCCGCCGTCGCCCATACCAATGTACAGATAGCCATCGGGGCCAAATTTGATGCAGCCGCCGTTGTGGTTACCTTGGGTTTGATCAATGAAGATGACCTGCATGGCGCTGTTGGGATCAGCGATATTAGGGTCATCCGCACTCCGGCTATAACGCACCACGCGGGTATCGCCCGACAAGTCGGTATAATTCACATAAAAGTAACCGTTCTCCGCATAATCAGGGTGAAAAGCCAGCCCCAGCAAGCCACGCTCGCCGCCACTATTGGTCAGGTTGCTGATATTCAAGAATGGTGTTCCCAGTACGGTTCCTGTCCCATCAATTATTTTTATGCGCCCACTCTGTTCCACGACAAATAAACGCTCATCGCCCGCGTGGGTCACATCTACTGGCGAGCTGAATCCCGTAGCGTAGGGGACCAGTTCCAGTGTTTGGCTTTGCGCCAAAGCAGTTATCATCAGGACGAGGGAGAGTAGAAGCAACTTTTTCATAACAGGTTGGAAGGTTGATGAGTATTCAAGGAAAGATAGTCATTTCACGGCAAGGCATAAGCAGGAACCTTAGCATAAGACACGAAACTGACAGATTCATCGAAAAAAATCGATAAAGCTTTTTTTAGAAAAAACACCCTACTCCTCATATAACCCCGGCTGATCTGACACCAAAGCTACGATCCTCAACGGCCCACCACTACCCCCGGCGATCTTCATCGGCAAAGCGATGACGTAAGTTCCGACGGGAGGCAGAAGCTCCAGGTTTTCCAGGTTTTCAAATCCCAGGATGTTCTCACCGTTCAGGATTTGGTGGCTTTCAAACAAGGTAGATTGCCCGTAATCCAAGCTTGGGGTATCCAGCCCGACTGCTTTGATGCGCCGGTTTTTCACCAACCATTGGGCTAAATCAGGAGCGATACCGGGAAAGTGGAGCTTTGCTACAGCTTCGGGGCCTCGTTCTGCCGTTCCCATATAGGCCTCTCGATCTGGCCAAAACTTTCCGTAACCCGTCCGAAAAAGAACAATCGCGTCCTCCGGCACCTGCCCGTAAGTAGCCTCCCAATGCTCCATATCGGCAACCGAAATTTGGTAGTCCCTATTTTCCAGCGCTGCCGCAGAAACATCCACAACAATGGCTTCCCCAATACTGCGCTCTAACGGAATTTGATCTACCGACCACTTGCCCTCCGAAAAGTGAACAGGGGCATCCAGGTGCGTACCGCCATGCTCCGCCAAACAAAATTGAAAAGCAGAATAATAGTAACCACCATCCGTGATTCCCGCAAAAACGGTATCCAAACGAAAAGATTCCGCCGTCGGCCAAAAGATGGTCTCTTCGGAAAATGCGTAGGTAAGGTCTATCCATTTCCCATCAGGAAAAATAGGTCGGGACTCCTTGTTCGTTGTTTGACAAGCGCCTAGGCTAAGGGTCAATACAACAAGTAGTAATTTATTCATAGAATTCTTATAAAATGATTTTCACGCCGATATAGCTGTTTCCTAAATTAATATAAGATCATGTTAAGTGGTAAAAAAGACCTAGGTATATTTTCTTTTATGAACTTATATGATTCAAATCAAGCTTCATCCAACTCCATACTGCTCACGCGCAGCCCTGATCTGCTGCTCCTCCGTGGTTTCTGGATACAATAAATAGCGCGGCGCAATAATTGGTTTTACCTGCTCAATCTTTATCAACGTCAGCGTCGCAAACGGAAACTTTCCGTCCGTCATGACCTCCAGCGGTGCAGCCAACTCGGCAAAATCAGTATCTCCCTTGTCAACAATCCGAGCCTTACCTTTCAACTGGTAGCCTTTCTGCACCAGGATATCAATAAAGCTCACAGCGACCATCGGCTGCTGCCGAATATTCTTCACCGTTTGAGGGGAGGCGATATTCGCAATGATGAGCTGATCGTCGCCCCAGAAGGTAAATATTTCCTTGGGGGATACATTGGGTTGGCCATCACCATCAGTCGTCGCTAGCCAGCAGAGGACGCTCTTGGTAATGGAGGTTTTGATTTTTGGGGTTAGCGGCATGATTAGGATTTGCTTTAATTTTTAGGGATAAATACGTAATTTCAGAAATTAGAATCTAGAAAAGATTAAGCATATGAGAATTATTGGATATCGCGATTCTTTTGCCTTAGAATGGGAAATTATCAGAAACGTTGTTGTTCGGAATGACCATTTTACAGATGACCGTGGACTTCCTGACATTATGCACTATCACAAAAATGGTTGTTTTGAACTCGGTTTCGATCCAGTTGGTGTTTTTCCGAAAAGCCATGCAATAATAATTCAGAAATAAAAGGCAAGAAAATTAAAAGGCTAGCTTTGGAGGATTAGAATGGTTAGACAATCTCATTATATACGAACAAATGGAGAATCAAATTCTTGGTGAGCCAATACAAGAAAAAAGTAATGCTCAATCAAAGAACTTGAAACGTCCAGAAAAAGGTCTAAAATTGATGGTTATAAGCAAAGATTTTCCAGAAAAAGCGATGTTGAATTAGATCAAATACTTAATAATCATTCCTTGGTAGAAGAGGCTAAAATTGCAGCTAAATTGGAGGAGAGATCATTTGCCCCCCCTACCAATAATCCCCACAAATAAAATGCGGAGCAACGTCCAACACAACGTGCTTCAGACTGCCCCAAATGCCGCTGGGGTGACCGTAATTGTAAGTGCCCATTTTTGGGGCCTCCACCAGATAATCGCCGTTGGGCTGCATGATCGCCTCATACGAACCACCTTTACCAGTGGGCGATAAGAATTTTAGGTTTGGATTCATAGCATCCGCTATGGGTGCGCCTGCCAGATTGGGATAGGGCAAGTTGGGCAAACTTACCGGAGTCTCATCTGGTTGGTGAAAAATATTTTTACTCGCGGGCTGCAACTCCCATCTCCGGCCATTACTATCCTGGTAGGTCGTTCCCACGACTTGTACCAACTGGCCCATAGGGAGCAGGTTGTGCTGGTTGCGATTTAGATGCCAGTCGGAATAGCCAGCCCACCAAAGAGTGACCATTAATAATACAACAACAATTAGTCCTATCATCTTCATGAGGATTTGGTTTGCTGGTTTGTTGGAAAAGTGTAAATCTGGAAGGGTGTAAACGTAGGGTATTCAATCTGGCGTAAAAGTTACGGCTTTGAAAAAGCGTGACAACGAAATTATCATTTTTGCTTCCAAACTTCTCATTCCCTGGCAAACTTACGATCTTAGCCGCTCACAATCATCAGAAAGCATTGACCACTATGCAGGAAGCGGCCATCCCCCACCCTTTTATTGTCATTGAAGGTAATATTGGCGCGGGTAAAACCACCCTTTCCACTATGTTGTCACAAGACTTCAACCGGAGGCTGATCCTCGAAGAATTCGCGGACAATCCCTTTCTGCCCTTCTTCTATGAAAATGCGGAACGCTACGCTTTTCCGGTCGAGCTGTTTTTTATGACCGAACGGCATAAGCAATTACAGGAAGAACTGAGCCAACCTCAATTGTTCGATAAAGGGATCATTTCCGATTATATCTTTATAAAAACCCTCCTTTTTGCTCGAAACACCCTCAAAAGTGAAGAATTCCGCCTCTTTCAGCGGCTGTTCAATATTTTGAGTACTAATTTCCCAAAACCAGACTTACTGCTGTATTTGCACCAGCCCGTGGAGAAATTAATGGACAATATCAAAAAGCGCGGGCGGGATTACGAGCAACAAATGGACCCCAATTACCTGCTACGCATCCAACAGGCTTATTTCGATTATTTTCGCACCGTCAAAGACATCCCAATTGTCATCCTGGATGTTCAATCTATAGACTTTGTGCAAAATCCTGAGCATTACCAGTCGATCGTACAATTACTACAACAATCCTTCCCTACGGGCATGCACCAACTCCAGGCCGAGGATTTGATACCCAAAAAACTGAGCTAGGCTCCAAGCTATGAAAATCAACATCCCCGAAAGTCCCCAGAAACGCGTCGTCATCATTGGAGGTGGTTTTGCCGGACTGGCCGCCGCCCGCCAACTCGCGAAAGCTAATTACCAGGTGGTACTTTTGGATAAAAACAACTACCACCAATTTCAACCTTTGTTTTACCAAGTCGCTATGGCTGGGCTAGAACCCAGCTCTATCGCTTTCCCCTTTCGTAAGCTCTTTCGCAAACACAACAATGTCTTCATCCGGGTAACCGAAGTGCTCTCCATCGAGCCGGAAAACAACCGGGTCATCACTTCTCTGGGGCACTGCAATTACGACCACCTGCTGATAGGTATTGGTGCCGATACCAACTATTACGGCAACGAAGAAGTAGAACGCAACACCTTGTCTATGAAATCCGTAAGTGAGGCACTTTACTTACGTAACTCCATTTTATCGGATTACGAAAAAGCACTCACCACCACCGATTACGATGAGCGCCAGGGCTATATTGATATTGTCATTGTGGGTGGTGGGCCTACAGGTGTAGAACTGGCAGGAGCACTGGCCGAGATGAAGAAGTACATCATGCCTAAGGATTACCCCGAGCTAAACTGCAATGAGATCGACATCTACCTCATCCAAAGTGCGCCACAACTCTTGAAGGGCATGTCGGAAGAATCCTCCGAAAAGTCGCTGGCCTACCTCAAAGACCTGGGCGTAGAAGTACGCCTCGATACCCGCGTCAATAACTACGACGGCGAGTATGCCTACCTGAGCGATGGCGAAAAAATCCGCAGCAACAAGGTCATCTGGGCCGCTGGCATCCAGGGCAACACCATCCCGGGCATTCCCGAAAGTGCCCTCACCTACGGTCGCCGCCTCGCCGTCGACCGCTTTTCCAAAGTCAAAGATACCTCCAATATTTACGCCATTGGCGATATCGCCTACATGGAGGAGGAAGCGTTTCCCCAAGGCCATCCACAAGTAGCTCAAGTAGCTATCCAACAAGGCGTCAATCTGGCCAAAAACCTCCAACGCCAGCTCAAAGGCCAGGAATGGGAACCTTTCACTTACAACGACAAGGGCTCCATGGCTACCGTCGGTCGCAATCGCGCCGTCGTGGATCTCCCAAAACTCAGTTTCCAGGGGTTTCCTGCCTGGGCCGTTTGGCTTCTGGTCCACTTGTTTGCTATTCTGGGCACCAAAAACAAGGTATTCGTCTTCCTCAACTGGGTCTGGAATTACCTTACTTATGACCAAGGGCTGAGGTTGATTATTAGGGCTAAGGCGAGGGAGAAGTAGAGAAGTCGGGATTTTCAAAGTCGGAAATCGGAAGTGGGAAGTCGGAAGTATTTGATAGCTGCCAGGGGGCCTGTGTTCCTCCTTATCTTCGTGTATCTCTTTAATTCCGACTTCCGCGTTCCCACTTCCGACTTCCCCTAAAGTTTCTTCGTCGACTGCCAATTCATCAGCAACCATTTTCCACGCTTTTTGCGGTACACCGAGGTATAGTACAAGCTAATATCAAAGGGCTCCCCCTGGTACGCTCCCGCAACCTTTACCAAGCCATACACTACAGCTGTTTTGCCGTAAAGGCGGATACGGTGATCCGTAGCTGTCATTTGCTGGTAGACAATCTTTCCGCCGTTGACGCTGGTGATAAAATCCTGCTTATTTTCTACCAGGCCGTTGGAATGCAAATAGTAAAGATCATCATCCAATAAGGTCTGTAAGGCCAGACCATCTTTTGCTACCTGGGCCTTGAACCGGACTGCTTCCGCCGCGAAAACCGCCTGCTCTTGTGCTAGTAAAGTCCCTAAAGGCGCTAAAAGCACGATCAATAAGGTAAGACATCTAGAAAAATCAACTTGCTTCATCATCTTATTATTAAAACTATGTGTCTATGTGATAAAAAAACACCTCCCTCTGCGAAGTCCCTCTTGAATTCCCTTATAATCCCTCGTATGGTTCTAACAAATCCTTATGTGCCTAATGTGGTTCAAAATAAAAACATCCCATAAGCCAGCCGGAAAGATACCGATTTCTCGGAAAATCCTATCTTAAGCCACGGTTTACAAAACGACTACCTTTACAAACGAAAATCAACATGCAAGACAAGGCCATCAAACTATCGCTGTTCATCAATTATTTTGTTTTTGCCATCCTGCTCAACAGTGTCGGCATCGTCATTCTCAAATCCCAAAACGTCTATGGCGTAGACGAAGTAGCGGCCAGTACCCTAGAGCTCTTCAAAGACCTTCCCATCGCTATAGTCTCCTTCCTTGTGGCTTCCTTCCTCCCTCGTATTGGCTACAAAAAGGCCATGCTTGCCGCTCTTTTCATCGTCACCGTAGCTTGTATCAGTATGTATTTTGGCAATTCCTTCTGGTCGGCCAAGATGCTCTTTGCCTCTGTAGGGGTATCTTTTGCGCTGATCAAGGTATCCGTCTATTCCGTCATTGGTCTTGTCACCGATGGTGAAAAAGCCCACAACAGCCTGATGAGCAATATTGAAGGGGTCTTCATGTTTGGTATTGCCTTGGCCTATTTCCTCTTTCCAGCTTTCAACACGGAAGGTCAGCCCAATGCCTGGCTCAATGTTTATTGGCTATTGGCTGGACTGTCCATCCTCTCTTTCCTCTTTTTGTACTTCGCAAAATTTGAGGAAAATTATGAAATACCTGGCTCCGATCTTAAAGAAGACTTCATGGCCATGATCAGCCTGATCAGCCGCTTGCTCGTCATCGTTTTTGTCATCAGTGCCTTCCTTTTTGTTATGATTGAGCAGGGTATCATGACCTGGCTCCCTACGTTCAACAATCGGGTACTCGAACTCCCCGAAAACCTCGCTATCATTATGGCCAGTATCCTTGCTATTTCCCTAGGCATTGGCCGTATCATGGCAGGTGTACTCACCCAACGCGTTTCCTGGATCATCGTTCTTAGCGGTTGTCTCATTGGTGCGATGGCCATGGTCTATTTTGTCCTGCCCAGAGCCGTAAGTGCAGATATCGGTATCGTCCAAACCCTGGCCGATATTCCCCCCATCGGTTATGCTTTTCCTTTGGTAGGCTTGTTCATCGCACCTATCTACCCTCTACTCAACTCTGTAGTACTGAGCGCCTTGCCCAAAAAACTGCACAGTCCCATGTCCGGCCTCATCATCATCTTCTCGGCCATTGGCGGCACGCTGGGCTCCCGCCTCATTGGCATCCTTTTCAAAGAAGTGGGGGCAGAGACAGCCTTTAGCTACACCCTCATCCCTATGGCCATCTTGTTTCTTATGCTATTTATTTTGAAAAACCTTACTGACAAAGAGAAGGCTGCTCAAGGGGTGTAAAATCATTTAGGGACGTAGTGGCGGTCCGCCTTACGTCCCTAAATAACCACACGCTTCACACTACCATCCTGATGACGTAAAAAGTAAACCCCCACTGGCAAGCCCGCCAGATTAATCGTGGTAGAAGTCCATCCAGGACTGGCACTCAACTGAAACTGGCGCACCCGCTGCCCTGTTGCAGAGAGCAATTCCAGCGTACTAGTAAAGTCCTCCACCTGTAACCAACTCACTTTTAGCTGACCATCAGCGCCTACCGGATTAGGGTACACCTGCCAATCTACAGACAGATCAAGCAGGTTTACCTCCCTTACTTCGCTGTAAGTAAAGCTCCCGTCAAGATCTTCCTGCCGCAAGCGATAATAGCTGGTTCCAGGCAGAGGATACGTATCAAAATGGAAATATGATTGTAATTGGTTATGGTCCCCACTACTCGCCACAAAAGCCAATTCGTGAAAATCTCGACCATCACCGGAGCGCTCAATATAAAAGCCCCTATTACTATATTCTTGTTCCGTGGTCCAATCCAGACGAACCTCCTTTCCTACCGCTTTTGCGGTGAAAGCGCCCCACTCTACGGGTAATACCGACAGGCTTTTTACTGCTTCCAATCGAAAATCATCCAAGGCCACAAACTCGGCCCATTGGCCACCATCATGGTAACCAAAGCGGATTTGAAAATTGGCATTAGCGTACAAGCTGAGATCCCCTTGGTAATGAGTAAGACAAGACACTTCCCAAGCACTACTTGGTAAGCACCCGCTGGTGGTCGCATCATTTAGAACATTGACCCAACTCGTCCCATCGTAAACATCAATGGTAAAGGCTGAATAAGCATTGGAGTAGTAGGCATTGAAATTGTACACCAAAGCCAGCTCAACCGACTCATAATTCGCAAAATCGTAAACGTTAGAATACAAATAAGCTACGCCCGTGTTTTCCTGATAAGGGCCCAGTACATCATCATCAAAATAGAGCATACAACTCCCATTGATGGTATTGGGAATCCCTCCAAAGTTGGATGTCTCACGCGTAGTATCACCCGTCAACCATTGAGCACCAGATGCGTATTCGCTCAGGCATTGCCAGCCTACAGGCAGGCTGCAATCATCAAAATTTTCTTCTACAACGATCCGGCACGCTGGTGCTGGCGGTCGGTAGGAAGTAACCTGACCACAGGATACATAACCATTGCTATTAGGAACCACTTTTACGGTTACACTCGGTGCTGTGGTCACGGGCAAATTGGGGATAACTATCTCCTGCGGGCTCATTCCATAATCCTGTGGAAAAGCCTGTTCTCCTACCAAAACGGTGAACCCCTCTTCAGCAATCGTCTCAAAACTGACCTTCAAATTTAGGGTATAGGTGTTGTTACTCAGCTCACAATGCGTCGTTCGGCATTCTTCCAAGGTTATTTTAGAACTGTCCTCCGTACCAAAATCTATCAGCACGGGAGAACTCATCATCTCATCATTACAAGTATGTATTACGCGCGCACGGTAAACGGTACAAAGGTCTATTTCTTCGGTAAGCGAAAGCGCCGGTTCACCACAGGCAAAGGTATCCGTCTTGCCAGAGGTCATATTGGTGAGCAACACTTCCCAATTTGCCCCTCCACTAGGTGACCACTCAAGGTGGAGGGCTGGCTCCGAAGCATCAATCGTAGCCACCAAATCATCAACGGGCTGGCAAACTGTCGAACAAGCGGAAAGGCAATCATTATTAGCAAGATAATTATCTACAATACTCGCAGCATTGATTTCACAAAAAGCCCAATCTCCCCGCGACCATTCCGTAGCCAGGTTCACCGTAGGATCCATAATATAGGGTGGACGATTTGTTGTATAACATTCGATTTGCGCACCGGTATAATTGTGGCTACAGCCAAAATTGTGTCCTATCTCATGGGCGGTCATCACTCTCAGGTAACCTGCACTACCTGTAAAGTCCTCCAAAATGTGATAACCATTTTCACTACAAAAAGTCCCCACGTAAGCCAGCCCAATCACACTGCCACTACCTGAGCTCTGATAGTTGCGCCGCGACCAAAATTGCCCCAAGTCATGCTCCTCCTGAAAACCACCCGCCAGGCTCCACGCTTTGAAACTCTCTAGTAGCGGCAGGGCTTCTTCTCCACTGTACCAGGGGTCACTCTCTGTCACCAGCGGCATCACCAATTCTGAAATACGGAGGTAAACACCCTGGGAAAAATCATCGTCAAAATTGCCATTGACATTGTTCAGCACTCCTTCCAGTTGGGCCAATACCGCCCCGACAGAACCATAATGCGCTAGCATTGAATAATCTGCAGCAATGGCCAAGTCTACCTCCACACATCCGCCCCTGGCGCCACCGGCCACTTCATTACCTAGGCGAGCAGTTTCTGTTTGACCACACCGCAGATCGGTTTGTGGCAGTACATCCATTGTCCTGTAAATCAGGTAAGTCGTTGACTCGGCATTTGCTACAAAACGCTTAAGCGGCTCTATGTACCATAGTTCCTCTCCCAGATCAACATATCCATAAATAAAATCATCGTTAATGGTCAGGCGAATATCTCTGCTCCCCTCGACGCCCCGAAAAGTAGTTACACGATTATCGGGCAGTCGTTCCTGCCGTCTTCCTCCAGGGGTGAGTAGAGCCAAAGAAAAGGAAGGTGTACGCACCGGAGCGGGCACTAAACGCAAGGACCAATTCATCCCATTTGGAAAAAACCAATCCATCTGAATATCATTACCTGCACGCTGAACATAATTATTGATCTCCTCGGCCGGCAACTGCACCAGGTGGTAGTTGCTGAAATACTTATTCAATTCCGTAGTTTCAAGCACTACTGTTGTTCCTGAAAAACGCTCCCAATTTTGCCCTAATAATAGCGATGGCGCCACAAACAACAATAGCAGTACAAGCTTGTTGGCACAAGTTAGGCTTCTCATAGTAATTTTCTTTCATGTGTAAAATCGAAAAGTCGCCTTGTGCTGTTGATAGTGTTTAATACAAGAGAACAGCCGTTATCGCTGCGGATAACAGTTCATTAATTCATTATCATTTTTAGTTAGACAGTTACTGAAAAAGCCATGACAACAGTACTGCACAAAAGCAGTACCCCATCAAAGACGCCAAAAAGATGTGCTGTTGAAAGTGTCCGTTAAAAAAGCGATGAGCAAAGACCTTGACCTTTGCTGCACCACTACTGTGGGAGTGTGTTTGTTGTTCTTACGCGAAAACTAATGAACAGGGTTCATTCCTTTAGAAAGCCAGATGCACAATAGTGCAGATGGGTGTAATAGATGATGTGGTATTGTTAAATGTCTACGACTAAGATAAGGTAAAAAATACCATATATAAAATTTTATTATAAATTTATTTCTAATGAATCAAGCCTAACAAATCATCTAAGCTGGACTTTCGCATTCACCGGATGCCGTAAAAAGATTAAAAGTAGAAAGTATTAGGATTTGAAAACGCGAAGTGAGCCGTATCGCTTGTCGAAAGTCCATCTCAGAACAACTGTGCCCCCACCGCAGCCCAAAACGGGTGAATTTCCACCACCAGTCGACCAGCAAGCACCGCGGGATCTTGACTCGCGAGTTTTACCGCTTCTTCGTAAGTGGGAGTAGAATAGATGACAACACCCTGAATACCACTATCATCGGCAAATGGCCCCGCCAGACAAATTTTCCGCTGCCGACCTAGTTCTGCCAGATGTGCAAGATGCCCTTCTTGAATTTTTGCGGCAGTGGCTTCGTCCTGGTCACGGCGTGGGCCCACTTTCAAAAAGCACATAAAATACTGCTTCATCAAATAAGTAGTATCACCAGACTGATGGCTGAACGTCTGAAAACCTACGGTATCGATGGGCATAGATTGGGCTTGAAGCCTATTGCCTTCAAGGCCAAACAGTACGAAAAGGAGCAGAACAAATAATCTCATGATGGTCAATTTCGTGGTGAAAGATTCATTGTTTTATTAAACTCCGCACTCAACACATATTCATTCCGCCTTACTAATCCTAGCATTTCTTCCGGGTTGATTCGCTCAGGATTAAATCGAAACAACCAATAAGGACTATTTGGGGCGAGCCGTTTAACGATCTGCAAATCCTGTTTAGCAAACTGAATAATCCAAACGTTTGGATCTACTTCCGACGACAAGTTTACCAATAGCTCATCCGCAATGACGTTCTCAGGCATCCCGTAGTTGCTACCTGCCGCTTGTTTCTCCCAACCACCACTTTCCGCGATGGCCGTGAGTTTTTCTTCCAGTTCCATAATCTTTGCAGGGCGCCCGTCCTTACCTTTCACCGACTTTGACTGCTCGCCATCATGGAAGGAAATGGTTACCGTCGCCAAATCCGGAATTTGGGCTTTATAAGCATTCTGAAAATTCCAAAAATTGGATGACTCGAAGTCTTTGATCAAATTGCGATAAGTCGTCTGATCCAATAATTTCGTGTGCAAACCAATCCGATTGGTAAACTGCTGGCCTTCATAAGCCACAACACCACCTTCATAAATAGTAAGTTTATACACTGGACAACTACCAAAGCAAGGGCCTTTGAACATTTCAATCCGGGGATCAAGCTGGTCCAGGTCTTTGGTCGTCAATGGTCGGCAGGTTGCCGCCAGAAAAATAAATGCACCGGCGGCCAGGATAAGGAAGTGTAGCTTACGCATAATCAGGGAAACTTTTGTTTGTGTGCAATGATAAACATTTTTGGAGATTTATAACAATACCTTCCTCACCTGCCAAAGTTCGCCCTTCTTCGCGACTAAAAAATGAATTCCGGAAACGGCACCGGGTACCCGCTGGGTAAAACCACCCGAAAGCTCAGTTTTCCAAGAGGCAAGCTCCTGCCCCAATACATTGTAAAGCACCCAATCCAAATCTGGGGCTAAAGCCTCCAAGGTCAATTCACCATTAATAGAAGACAACAGCTTAAACAAATTATCAACCTGCTGTGGTTCCTTAGTTCCTACCACACACTGCGCAATACATTCGGCGTTCAATAATCCCGGGCGGTAGGTTTGCAGGGCTTCCCATACACGGTCTTTTTGCCCTTGGGTAAACATCACTGCACAGGCATCATCTACAAACCCCATAAAATTCTGGTAATTATCTGGCCCGCCATTACCCGGGCAGCTATCCTGGAATCCACTCGGGCAGGTTCCTGCGTAGGTCTGGGTTTGCTTTTCCGTATCGGCCACCAAATCATCGTAGACGGGGTCAGGGCAACAGACACCAGGATTACAATTCGGCGGAGGAGTCACATTGCCCCACGGGTGCAACAGATTAAGATAGTGGCCAATCTCGTGGGTGCAAGTACGCCCCAAATCATAAGGTGCAGTAGCAGTCCCCCCCCTACCAAAGCGATCATACTGGATATAAACGCCGTCTTCGGCGCGAGGTACTTCACCACTCGCTATCTCTGTAGGGAAAATACCAATCCCGGCAACACCATTGAAATCAAGGTCGGCCACCCAGATATTGAGGTAGCAATCGGTACACCAGGCTGAGCTTCCTCCCAGCTCATCATAACAAAGATTGCGGCGCCCCTCGGTAAAATCATTGCCAATGCCTTCCACCGAAGTAGGCGTGAAAATGATCCCGGAATGCGGATTCCCCAAAGGGTCTTGGTCAGCCAGGACAAAATTGATCTCCATGTCCGCAAACTTATTTTGGTACCAATTAATGACTCCATTCCCATTATCTAAGTCAGCATTTGCGGCCCTAAAATCTTCATTGAGCACTGCTATCTGGGAGTTGATTTGGGCCTCCGTAAGCCTTTGAGCATCATTGTAGTAAACATTATGCACCACTACCGGAATGGTGATGGTCGTCAATGGAGCAGCAGCTACTTCCACGCTTGGGGAGGGGGTTGTAGCGCGGCTGGCGCACCAATCTTGGGCCGTAAGATGAAAGGAAAGCAGGAGAAGTAAGAAGAAGAGTTTGGTCGTGAATTGCGCGTTAATCATAATATTGAAGTTTTAGCTGGACATTCGACGAAAGTGCAGCTTATTCTTCCTCTTCCTGGCGCATAGCTTCGGGCAGTTGCTTGGAGGTACGAGCACCTAGTTTTCGTAGCTTTTCGGCACGTCCGACCAAGGTCTGGTTGTAACGCTTACCTTCGGAGAGCTTGTACATGGCCGCCGAATAGGCGTTGTGTACGCTGTCCAGGCGCTGGCCTACCAGTTGGAGGTCTTCTACGAAGTTAACGAACTTATCGTACAACTGGCCGCTTTGGCGCGCTATTTCCTGTACACTGCGTTGCTGTTTCTCTTGTTTCCAAATGTAGGAAACCGTACGCATGGTAGCCAGAAGTGTGGAATTGGTGACCATAACGATGTTATCATCCAACGCATCAAGAAACAAGCGCTGGTCTTGCTGTACGGCCAGGGCAAAAGCGGGCTCAATGGGAATAAACAAGAGCAAGTAATCCGGGGAATTGATTTGATACAAATCCTGGTACTTCTTCTTGCTCAGACCTTTGATGTGGGCACGAACACTTTCGAGATGCAATTTCAACGCGGTGGCCCGCTGGGTATCATCTTCGGCGCTGCAATAGCGATCGTAAGCCGTAAGTGAAACTTTGCAGTCGATCACCAGGTGTTTGTTTTCCGGTAAGTTGATGATAAAATCGGGCCGTTTGAGTTTGCCTTCCTGATCACGGAAGGAGGATTGCGTGCGATAGTGCACTTCTTTTTGCAAGCCAGCCTTTTCGAGCAAGAGTTCTAGCTGCACCTCTCCCCAGTCGCCCTGGGTTTTGTTATCGCCTTTGAGGGCGGCGGTAAGGTTGCTGGCATCAAGACTGAGTTGTTGGTTGAGATCGCGCAGTTGCTCAATTTCTTTTTTCAGGCTTACACGATCACGGGTTTCTTCCAGATAACGGCGCTCAATATTGTCTTCGAAGGTTTTGATTTTTTCCTTCAGGGGATCCAGCAGATGCTGGAGTTGATTGTGATTTTGTTCTGTAAACTTCTTGCTTTTCTCCTCAAGGAGGCGGTTGGCCATCGACTCGAAGGCCAGGCGGTTGGTCTGCTGCAATTCCTGCATCTCCTGGAGCTGTGCCGCTAGTTTTTCTTGAAGGTATTCCAAGCGTGTTCTTTCGGTAGCCAGAGCTGCAGAAAGATCGCGCTCGGTTTCCGTTTTTTCGTGGAGGTTGGCCTGTAATACATCGGCTTGTTCCAGCAGTGCTTCGTGAACCGCTTTGGGGACATAAGTAACTGCAATTTGATCGCTGGAAACATAGTCATTACTGACTTTCAATCGTTGCCACCAGTAACCAAGCACAAAGCCTAGTAGTAGCCCGATGATCAAAAACAGAAAAGCCAGTAATATAGGATCCGCCATGCTCTTAGTATTCAAGGTTAACCACAGGGCAATTTACAAAATGTTTTAAATAAAATGATATTTAAACTTTTATTGCACCCAAATAGGCAAGCTGCCTGGAAGACCCGAACGCAGTGAGGGGACCGCAAGGACGGCGTCCAAAAGAGAATTACTAATCAGGTACCAAGTAGAGGGTAAAGGGACTTTGATGGTTCCAAATTCGAAATTCCACCAAGTACCACGTACCTTGTACGATATTCTACTCACCCAAAATTCATTCGCTTACATGTCTGATACCGTACATTTTAAGGTCATTATTGTAGGAGCTGGGCTTTCGGGTATTGGCGCGGCTTACCATCTTCAGGACAAGTGCCCTGATCATGACTTCACGATCTTGGAAGCCAGGGAAAGCATGGGCGGCACCTGGGATTTGTTTCGTTATCCTGGTATTCGCTCCGACTCAGACATGTACACGCTGGGGTATTCTTTCAGTCCGTGGAAAGACCCAAAAGCTATTGCAGATGGCCCTTCGATTTTGGCCTACATCAAAAGCACCGCTGAAGCATTTGACATCGATAAAAAGATCAGGTACGACCACCGGGTAAGCACGGCGGATTGGAACAGCGATGAGAAAAACTGGCGCATTACAGCTCGTACAGCAAATGGAACAAAGGAGGTCAGCTACACTTGTAATTTTCTATTTATTTGCAGTGGTTACTACCGTTACGACCAGGGTTATTTGCCTGATTTTCCGGGTGTAAATCAGTACCAAGGCCAGCTCATACACCCCCAGCAGTGGCCGGAAGACCTGGATTATTGCGACAAAGATGTGGTGGTGATTGGTAGTGGTGCTACAGCGGTGACTTTGGTGCCTGAACTGGCCAAACAGGCCAAATCGGTGACCATGCTACAACGTACACCAACCTATATCATGAACTTGCCCAGTGAAGACTGGGTGGCCAATCAACTAAAGAAATTCCTGCCCAAAAGCTGGGCGCATACCTTGGCCCGCTGGAAGAACATCACTGTTGGTCTCCTCTTTTACCAAGTTTCACAACGCTGGCCAAATACCATCAAACGCTTTTTGCAAAAAGCCGCCCGCAAGGAACTGGGGCCCGATATTGCCATTGAGCACTTTGACCCTCCCTACGGGCCGTGGGATCAGCGACTGTGCCTGGTGCCTGATGGTGATTTGTTTCACAGCTTACGCGAAGGGAAAGCACAAATAATCACCGATCAGATAAAAACCTTTACCCCAGAAGGACTGGAGCTGCAATCGGGTACACAACTCAAGGCTGACCTCGTGGTAGCCGCTACAGGCTTGAAAATCCAGATCCTGGGCGGCATTCAATACAAGGTAGGCGGGGAAGCGCAAGACCTGGCAAAACTACACGCCTATCGGGGGGTAATGCTGAGTGATCTGCCCAACCTGGGTCTGGCCATTGGCTATACCAATGCCTCGTGGACCTTGAAATGCGACCTGAACTGCCAGTATATTTGTCGATTGCTCAACTATATGAAGGAGCACAATTACCAAGTGTGTACGCCCCGCTTTGATGCCAGCACCTACGACTCGGAGCCGCTCCTGGACCTGAGTGCGGGCTACGTACAGCGCGCACTGAACGACTTACCAAAACAGGGATCAGGTGGCCCGTGGAAAGTACACCAAAACTACTTCAAGGACCTGGTTTCGCTACGCTTTGGCGATCTTGCCGACGAGGCTTTGCAGTACGAATGATTTCAAAACTAGTTACGCGGAGGAATTAGCGCCCTTACCTGCTTCAATTCTTCGGGATTGAGGCGAGGGATAGCGATCTCCAATTGGCGGCGGACTGCATTGCTATCAGGCACTTTGGCCATGACCGACTGTAGTGTTTTGATGGCCGCGAGGTTGTTGGGGTCAATTTCCAAAAGGTTGGAGGCCGTCTTTCTGGCCGTAGAAAAATCCCCCAGATTTTGTGCAGCTTGTGCTTTGATACGCAGGGCAGAGGTGTCTTTGGGGTTTTGCTGAATTTGCGTATTGGCAGTAGCTATTTTCGCTTGTTCTTCCAGGTGACGCTCATCGTATTTTTTTCGGATCACTTGGGTAGCGATACTCTTATCAGCAGTTTTGTCCAAAAGATCCAAATCATGGCGAGCCTGGTTGAGATCATTGCGTTTCACGCTCACAGCGGCACGGGCGGTAAGTGCTTTGGTGTTTTCTGGATCTTGTTCCAGTGCTCTGGTCAAATCGTCGTGGGCTACATCATTATGGCCCGTACGGTATTCCAATAAGCCTTTTTGGAGCAGGGCTTGCACGTTCGTAGTATCGGTTTTCAGCATTTCGCGGTACACTTCAATGGCTCGTTCTTCCTGGCCGGTTTTGATGTAGCTATCTGCCTGAATAAGGCCCCATTTGGGGTTGGCCGCTACCCCACCCCGTTCTTCGATCACTTTTTCCAAGGTCGAAGCTGCTACTTCGTGGTTGTCTGTTTCGTGAGCTACCAGACCAAGAATCAGTTGAATAGTCATTTCGATTTCTTCTGTCAATTCTGCACTAGTGGCAATACTCGACAAGCTACTTATGGTATCAACGGTAGCTTCATTATTGATTTCAAAATCGGTGAGAGAAAAATGACTGTTTTCGATAAAACGGAATTTGGTGGTCACGATATCATTACCGTTTCTGTCTTCTTCGGTGGTTCCCCAAATGATCAACTGTGCTTTGCAAGGCAAACCAATAATGGAAGCCTGGCTACTGGTAAGCGGATACTCATCGGAAAAGACATCGATTTTCTTGGTAAATACGGAACCCTTTAGCCCATATTTCTCCATTTCAGTGGCCAAACGAATCCGGAGGGAGCGTTCAATCGGAGTAAGTTTCCCATCAAGAGGCTGAAAAGGCAAGACCATAATATTAAACTCAGAATCAGCCTCGTAAGGCGGGCATTTACCTTCTTCGGATTCCCCTTGGTCTACCACGATTGGAGTGGGGGCGGTATTGTTATTATTTTGAAAAACCCCACGAAGCATAAAAAAGGAAGCCGTAGCCAACACCAAGGCTGCGACCACGCCGATAACCATCCAGGGCGGGCTACTAGTGTTCGTTCCACTTTCGGTAGTTTTAAGGCTGGGTGCTGGGAGGCCTTCTTCAATACTCGCAAGACTAGCGAGCAGACCATCAGTAATTTGATTGACCGCGCGGCGTGCTTCGTCGAAGCTGATGGTATTGCGCTGTTGTTGCAGCTTCACGCGCTTGTATTGGGCTAGCAAATTGCTTACCGTATCCCGCCAGCTACTTACTGGTTCGGGATCCTGATTTAGATACTCGAGTAAACGCTCGGCAGCTTCTTCATTCTTTGCTTCAGCTATAAGCTTACGGATATTGGCCAGGGTGGCATTAGGGTCCATGATACGTTGGATTAAGTAGACTTTTAGTTTTAGGGGCTGAGTTCTTATTGTCAAAATTCGCGAAATCGGGTCGCTGCATCATGATCTTGATGCACCAATATACTAAACAACGCGCGAATGGTCAGAAAGCCACTTAAAAGGATGTTAAATTCTGTCCCTTTGTCGTTATCTTTTGTTAGAAATCGATGGTTGCTTATCTTGCGGCACTTTGAACCGACTGTCCTCTAACGCCACCCAATACCTGCTACCATGCGTAAACTAACTGCCGATTATATATTCACTGCCTCAGGTGCCCCAATGCAGCACCAGGTGATCGTTGTAGATCATGATGGTAAAATAATGAGTATCGATCCACTGAACCAACACGATCCTGCTAGTGTCGAATCTCATAGAGGAGTATTGATCCCCGGCTTTATCAACACCCACTGTCACTTGGAGTTGTCGCATATGAAAGGGAAAGTCGCTACGGGGACGAAGTTAATTCCCTTTATTACCAATGTGGTTCAGTTTCGGGACATGCCCCAGGAAGAAATCCTTGCTGCCATTGACCAAGCCGATCAAGAAATGTACGATGGCGGGATTGTTGCCGTGGGAGATATTTCCAATAAACTAGACACTGCGGTCCGTAAAGAGGCCAGTTTGATTAGGTATTACACTTTCGTGGAAATGTTCGACTTCCTGCAAGACGCGGCGGCAGAACAATGTGTAGCCAATAACTTCCCTGTTTATGAAGGGCAAGCACAAGGTGGCGGCAATCGGCGTTCGGCAGTGCCACATGCGCCTTATTCTGTCTCCAAAGAATTATTTCGTCGCCTCAATGAGCTCAACCAAGGACAAGGCACCGTAAGTATCCACAATCAGGAAACACCGCCGGAGAATGAGCTTTTTGAATACAAAACAGGCGACTTTCTGGATTTTTATGATGGCTTCAAAATTCCGTTGGACTTGTTTTCGGCAACAGGAAAAACAGCCATCCACTATGCTATGGATCACATGGATCCGCGCTGCCGGGCCTTGTTTGTCCACAATACCCTCACCACGCCTGAAGACATTGCCGCTGCGCAAGCTTGGGCCCAAAACGGCGCTTACTGGGCAACTTGTGCCAATGCCAACCTCTACATTGAGAACCGCCTACCCAATTACCAGCACTTCCTAGATGCTAACGCTAAAATGACCATTGGGACAGACAGCCTGACCTCCAACTGGCAATTATCCGTTTTGGAAGAACTCAAGACCATCCATCGTTTTCAGAGTTATGTCCCCTTCTCTACGCTGATCCAGTGGGCGACCCTCAACGGTGCGGAGGCCCTGCAATTTGATCAGGATCTAGGCAGTATTGAGGTAGGTAAAACGCCAGGGCTTAACCTATTGACTGGACTAGAAGGGAATGGGCCAGCGGATTTCCGTTTTGTGGCGCAGACGGGGGTTACAAGGTTGGTGTAATCGCCTTTTGAACCAGATATGGGACCTTAGATAGTTTTTTTTGAACATATGAGGGAGTATAAAGGGTGTATAAGTTTTTTTAATCACATAGGCACTGTCTTGTCCTGAAATAGGTTTACACAAAAGATGGTCAAAAACCATTAAATTGTGAAACAAATAAAGAATGGCAATCGCCGTTACAGTAAAACCTTGAAACGTAAGGTAGCGCAAGATTACCTTGCTGGCAAATTCAGTTATTCCGTTGGTGCGGAAGTTTATGGTCTTCGCAATGGAGGAGTTGTGAAGGAGTTCGTAAAGTGGTATGTAAAAACGGAGCAGTCGGAAAGAATGGCATCAGATATTGAGAAAGAGTTGTTGTCGGAAAATAGCGATGATGGATACAGTCAGCTTGATGTTAAGGCACTGGAAGCTGAATTAGTTGCTGCGCGGCTAAAAATATCGGGCCTTAAGACGTTGATAGAAGTAGCAGAGAAGGAGCTTGAAATTGACATCAGAAAAAAGTCTGGTACCAAACAGTAGTCCTGATGAAGCAGGCGTATCAGGATATTAGCCTTGGTACTATCTGCGAGCTGTTTGGTATGACAAGACAAGCTTATTATAAGCGTCAAAAACATCAGGAAAAGCAAGCCTTGGAAGCTGGGATTATCCTAGATTTGGTAAAATCAATACGAAAGAATCTTCCCCGAGTTGGAGTAAGAAAGCTGTATTTTATGCTTGGAAAAGACTTGGAGAAGCATCAAATAAAGTTGGGTCGTGATGGTTTTTTTGAGCTACTGGGGGTTCATAATATGCTTATTCGGCCTCGGCGCAGGAGTAGGAGAACGACGCACAGTTGGCATCATTTTTACAAGTACAAATGCCTAATATCGAGCTTTAATTCCCTGGGGATTAATCAGTTGTGGTTTAGTGATATTACTTACATAAATGTTGGTGATAAGTGGCACTACGTTATCTTTATAACTGATGCTTATTCCCATAAATTAATTGGGTATAACGTTGATGATAACATGAGTTCGAAGTTTTGTGAGGTAGCCCTTGAGCAAGCTTTGTCTCAATGGGAGAATAGAGAGGAGCAACTCATTCATCATTCTGATAGAGGAGTGCAATATTGTTCTGCTTTATATACCGATCGGCTCAAGGCATCAAATATAGAGATCAGTATGACTCAAGATGGTGACCCAAGAGAGAACGCTGTTGCGGAGCGCATTAACGGTATATTCAAAGGTGAATTCTTAATGGATCAGCGCTTTGAAAACCTGGCTGACGCAAGGGAAAAAATAGCTCGGATGGTATATTGCTATAACCATATTCGTCCTCACTCAAGTTGTGATTATTTGACTCCGGATCAAGCGCATCAAATGACGGGCCCATTAAAGAAAAGATGGAAGGCTAAGCAAGATGATAATATTCCATCAGCTTAAAAACTTGAATCCGGGGATAAAAATCTGCTACGGTTACGTAAACTACACCTCGCTTAGATCTTTTATCCCCGGATTCAATAGACAACCTAGTTTAGGACTAACAGTATTTGTTGACAACCTAATTTAGGACTAACTTCGTGAATGTAAACTTATTCTAGGACGACCAGTTTAAGTGTCAACTTTTTTCAGGACGGGACACACAATAGATTTTTCACATAGGCACAGAGGGTATTTACAGTTTCACCATCCTCACCACCGCTACCTTACCGGTTCCTTCTTCTTTTATTTTTACGAAGTAAAGGCCGGCGGATAAATGCTGCATATCCAGATGGTTTTGTCCGGGCAAGCACTGGATATTTTGGACGATAAGCCCTGCCTGGGAGACGATTTGGATATCCGCTTGGGCTTGTAAGCCGGATACGGTAAACCTACCAGAGGTGGGATTGGGGTGAATGAACAGGGGCGTTGTAGCCGTCAAGGTTTCATTATCGAGGGCCATGCCATCCCAGTTGAGGGTTCTGCGGGGGCTCTCCAGGTCGGCGGTGCTGATCCATTTGGTACGAAGGTAGGCCGAAGCGGCTTGCATCTCTACCTCCGTGAGCGCGCGATCGTACAAGATTAACTCTCCGATTTTTCCTTCCCATTGGGTATCCGTGTAGTAGACTTCGTCGAAAGACCTTTCCGTCATGACGGTGCCTAGAATGCAAAATTCCAGCGGATTGGCGGTAATTAGTGGATCCACTATTGCCCCGTTGAGATAAGTGGTGCCATTGAGGGTACGCGCTGGGGCACTGTTGCTGTAGAGTTGGGTAGGATCGGAATGGCTAGGGATATTGACCGAAAGGCCCTCGAAAGGAGCACGATTTGGGAAAGTGATCGGGTTTTCTTCGTAAGCCATTAAGATGGTTTGGTAGCCTGTCTCGCTTTGCGCAATGCGCTGTAACCAGATGGTCGCAAAATCGGCGACGCCCAGACCATTTTGGTAATTTGAACGATAGGCATACCAATTGTCATCGGCCCAACTATTGCCATTACTGAACGACCAACCATACAGCGAACTCGTAGGTAATTGAGGGTTGTCAATGGTCTCGTCGCCGTTTAAATCCGCGGCATCCATGCGAATGATCAGGCCGGGAATGGTGCCTGGATCTTGAGGAACAATGGCATTAGGTGGTCGCTGGGCTGCTACATAGTAGAAGCCGGCTTCTTGAGGAGCAAAGACAGTTCCGGTATGAATGGGCGTACCACAACTTTCCTGATCGTACCAATGGTAAATTAATGCCGGATCGGGATCAACAATCCCTAGTTCTGTATCACTTAAGGCTTCAACATCGGGTGTCGTTTGCACGATGACGGCAAAACCCTGGATATTTTCACTGAGCGCGCCAGTGGAATTATTGACTGCCGCAACGTAGTAATTCCCAGACAAAAGCGGTTGAAAAGTCGTGCCGATATTTAAAAGCTGCGTTGCTTTGGCATCCGCAAACCAATAATAAGTATGATCGGCTGAAGGAGTTGCTATCCTAACCTGGCAATCACCATCTTGAACCACTACCAGGTCTAAAGCCGTAAATGGTGCTGTATACCCTACCAAAAGGGTGTTGACGGAAGCCGTCTGGTTATCATCTTTAACCACATAACGGTAAGCCCCAGCCACCAGGTCTTTTCGGGTAGCCTGACCTTGAACCAGGTGATTGCGGACAAAGTCGGCCGTCGCATCCGTACCAACGATTTCCAGCTCTTGCAACTGCGTAGCGATGTCTCCGTGGTTTTCCTGTACGAATAAACGGTAATACTGGTAGGCCACATTATTGCTAAATACGAAGCTCCTACGTTGAAAACGGCTGGTAAAATTTTGGTTTATTTGCTGATCGAGTATCGTCCAATTTGTGCCGTCGTTGGAACCTTGAAATTGCCAATTTTTAGGATCGCGTTCCGGCACGTCATCGGCCGAAGTGATCACGTAATAGCTTACCGGCGTGGGTGCTGCTAACTGATAACCGATATAAGTATTGGTGGCCATAGCGTGCAGCCATTTGGTATTCAGGTCATCGTCAAAAGCAAATGCGGGCTCATGCCCCCAAGTGGTGCCACTGACCAGGATACTGCTGGGCGATGGGCTGGTAAGATCCGTATTAGGCTGATCATACCAATCAATGGTATAAGGAGGTTGCCCTCCCGTAATATCCAGATAAATGCTCCCCGAAGCGACGTCCAGGCCGGAAGGAAAGACCATCTCCGTCACCGCAATTGGATCGGCCGTTGTCATCAAGCTGATGCTTTGTATTTTTGAACAACCCGAGCCGACAGCTACCGTAACAGAATACTCACCATCCGGCAAACCCTCAATGGTAGGTGTAGTAGCCCCAGTAGACCACAAATAATTCAAAGCTGCGGAGGGGTAAATCTCGTCCTCCAATGTCAAAGTCCAATTACCATCTGCATAGGAAGAACATATCTCTGGGTTGAGTAACGGCTCACTCATGATACTGACTTCCTCCTTGATTCCACAACCATTGGCATCCACCACAAAGAAGGTATAATCACCCGCAGGGAGATTCGTAACAGGATTGGCTTGTGCTTCACCATCGAGGTAAATTTCGTAGGGCGCCTCTCCTCCAGAGATGGAAAAATCTACCCAGCCGTTGGCCGTTCCTGAACAATCGGCTCCTTGTACGTAGGGGGTGCTCGCGAGTGTATAAGTGCTCACCGCTGCCTGGTTGATTGTCCATTTGAGTTCTTGATAGGGTTCAGGATAGGTATCCGCAAATTTGGGATCAAATCGGACCAATGGATTGTTATCCCGCACTGAAAAAACCAGCTCATAGCTATCGCAAGCGTCGAAAGTCACCTCAACCGTTTCGGTATCCGTAGCAATGACCTTGCCGTTTAGCCGCCACTCGTAAGCTTGGGTATTGGGCTCAGGTTTTACTACGTTTACAGAAAAAGTGAGGGTTTCCGTACCATTTACTATCAGATCGCCGGTAGCCGGTTGTGGATTTTCAATGACATCAACGTATTTGTACAGATAGCAAATCACGCGTTGAATGCAGGGAGAGCACAGTTCCAAACCATAATCCTCGCCAAAGCCTCCGGCACCCATGAAACAGCCGCGGGCCGTCGGGCGATGACATCCGAAGTAGTTGGTCATTGCACCTTCAAAGGCCCCAAATTTATCCAGGTAGACTGCTGTGTAAGGTGTAGGAATTGGCGTTCCGGGCTCAATCCACAAGCGCCAGGGAATGTCTTCAACGTTGAGCTGTCCGGTAGTATTGGGTGTTTCCCAACACTGGCTATTCGACCATTCGCCGCTGGCCGAATATTCATCCAACAAACCGGGCATGGTGTGGCCAAACTCGTGCAGGAAGGTCTCCCACCCCATACCGTACATTTTGCCATCCCCTACCCTGGCTTCCCGGTTGAGACCGGCACCACCACCGCCGCCGTATTTCGTAGAAGAGAAAAAGCTTACCCATCCAGTGCGATCATTTGCCCAAGGCAGAAATACCGCATCGCGTAATGCCTGGATCGTACCAAAAGTCCAACCGGTATTATCGTCTGGCGCATCGGGCCACCAAAAGGTATAGAGGTTGAAAAAATTACGGTACTGCGCGTAAGGCACTTGGGCCAGCTCGTGCCCTTGTTCGAAAGCCTTCAAAAGGTTATTTTCATAAAGCGTGGTAAAATCCTCCTTGTCATTAAAAGAATCCCCACGGTTTTGAATCACCCAATTGATCCGGTTGTCTTTTGCACCGGAATAGAGCATGGTATCAATTTCTTGAACGGCCAGAATGGCCCCGATGTCTTGGGAAATCAGCGGCGTAGCCAAAGTCAGCAAAAAGAGAATCAGGCAAAGCGCTGGGCGGAAGGTAATCTTGTGGCTCATGGAGGATAAGTAGTCTTGTTGCTGCTAAGTTACGAAGAGTCTCTGAGAGGAAAGTATAATCGTATTTGTCGATCATCCCACCTGATCGTATGATCGTATTGGTACGATCACCCCCCCAATCGTATGATCGTGTTGGTACGATCAGGGTAAGGAGTTAAGGGGGAAGTCGGAAGTGGGTATTATTAGGTCTACCTAGTGATGTACACTCCTCTTGGTCTCCGTATATCCCACTACTTCCGACCTCTGACTTCTGATCTCCGACTTTGACGCCAATCGTATGATCGTATTGGTACGATTACCCCCTCCCCTACAAAAGCTCGCCCTACTTGTACAACCTTGCCTGCTTGATATAAATCTTCCGTTCACTCACCTGAGAGTCTACTTTAAATTCAATATCCAGTCCAAAATCCTGCTCGGTGCAATTGCAATCATGGGGGACATTTTGGTAAAAATACTTCTTGAGGGCCAGGCAGTAGTTACCCAGTTCCATCAATTCCGCATTGGTCAGCACCGTTTGGCCGTTCAATTCAGGGATATTGGAAAATGTCAGGTATTCCGGTGTAAACTGCTGCCCGGGCACGATGGACCACGTAAATAGCATGATCTGGTCATGTAGGATACCCGGTTCTGGAAACACAATACTGTATTCTTTGTATTGTACATTGATAATAAACCCGGGATTGGTATTGTACAAGTTTTTGGTGATTACGACCCCATTGGCATCTTCGTCGGGGAAAGAACGGTGCACCAATATGCCCATCGCACAAGAAGTGTGGGCTATTTTGTAGTAACTCCGCTCTTCAAAAGCACGCCAATCCCAGAGGCTGGCCCATACTTTTTTAATGGCCGCTTCAATGGTTTTATTTGGGTCATTGGCTTTGGCAGAATAGGAGCTGTACAAGCCAGCGCCAGAGAAATCTTCCAGGTCTTCGGCGTTCGTGGAGGATCGAAATCGGAAGGACGGAAAATCAGCAAAATTGCGAATGCGAGCTTCCACCAACGAAATCAATGTTTCATCAAGGGGTGCGTCTTTGATTCTTTCTTCGAAATCGTTGAGGCGGGCTCGACGGTAAGATGGGTTATTGATGAATTGCTCATTGGCCAACATTTCTTCCAGAAATACATCCAAGCCTGCGTCTTTGAGGTGTTTGTCGTAGTAATAAAAAGGAATGGCAAAAGAAGACTCCGGCGTAGGGATCGGCAGTCCATTGACCGAAGTATTAAGGATTTCAGCAAAAATAGCGGCTTTACCACCAATGATGTCAACAAAAGTATAATCAGCAGTTTCCAAGTCTACCAGCCCTTGCATGGTCGTATTCTTATCCAGAATGACACTGTCCTGCGGTTCATTTTGTGCCCAAAAGGCATTTGCTTCCGTAAGGGAAGCGGGACGTATCTCGAAAGAATCAGCCGCTACTCTCAAGTACACCAATTGTCCGAGCAGAGCGTCGAGTTTTTCATTGTCCCAACCGTCTCGCAGCGCCATATTAGGGGTATTCCGGTTATGACTGAGTACATTGATATGGCTGAGTGGTGTCTGAAATTCGGTGGTAATGATGCCCGCTACAACTGACACATCATTGGGTACCCCATTGAGCAAAACGATGTCATGACGCCCAAGGTAGGTCTCTTCCAAATCTTCTAGCGGTACTTTATTGAGGTAACCATAGTTTTCTGCCAGGTTCAGCGCTTGGTAGTTTTGTCCCTCATAGAGTTCTTCCGGCGTGATTTTGGGGACATCACAGGCATTAAATTCCGGACGATTCGCGAAGAGAAACAACTTACCTTCTAGATAGGAAGTTGCCAGTATTTTGTCAAACAGCAATTGAACATCTTCACAATTCACCTCATTGGCGGCAACGAAATACAGCACGTATTTGTCCTGATTTTTATAATAATTGAGATTGGCGGGAAAAAGATAGCGCCCGTCGTTACGGCGGTATTGTGTCTGATTAAAAACGTTGTTACCCTGATCAAAGCCCAGTTGAGCCTGCGCAAACGTGTAATGCAAGGCGTAGCGTTTGGTGTTCATGTAATACATCAACCCATCCTCCTGATTGTAAATGATTTTGACCGAAGCTACTTCACCATCATTGGTTCTGGAAGGGAGACTGCTGATCAGATCAAAAGCAATAGGATCAATGAGTTCATTGAAATAATGAAGGTCATCGTTTTCCTTCTTTAAGAGATTAATTCTCAAAAAAGTATCCTTACCCACCAATGGAATTTGGCGCGGATAATAGCCTTGTTTGCTCAACAACAGGGTATCAGGTTGAAGAGCCACTGAAGAACGGTGCCAGACAGCCCCCTTATCCGCTATAGAGGTACGATCACCATTGGAAAACGCCTTAAACGTTTGTATCTCTTCATCCGTGCTCACCCTTAGTAAATAAATCCCAAAAGGCAGCTTTGGGAATAAATAACTGCCCGCATTGCCCAGATTCCTTTCGTGGCGAACCAAACGGCCATCAATGGCATAAATCTCTAATCCAATGGGAAATTCACCTTCCCAAATCATCGCGTTATTGTAAAAACGATAACTGTTTCGTGGGGGAACCAAACTGTCAATTCCCGTATTTTTCAAAAGGAAATCACCAAACAGGTTAGCGTTTTGTGTCAACGAACTGTTCAATAAATCCACTTGTACTCCAGCAATGGGGAGCCCAGTCGCAACATCTTGAACACGCCCACTGTAAATTGCTTGAGCACTCAACAAAAGGGGGAATAAAACAAAAAGGATAGTTGTACTCAAGGGCTTAGACATACGAAAAGGTCTTGGTGATGATTAAAAAGGACTTGTAAAGGCAAGACTTCCTTTCCATGCCAAAGGGTTGGGTTGCCCCGAAACCTTAGGAACACAGTGTAGCACAATAGATTTAATTCATTGAAAATAAACAAATTATCAGCTTGTCTTGTTTTATTAGTATGCAGGCTTCAAAACACCTCTTCCTTTCAGCTTTCGCTTCCAGATTAGCGCTGTCGCCAATTTTCATTCCCTTGTAAGCGCTACACTTGCCTGGGTATACTCTATTCAGCTAGCTAAACGTGTAAAGCAAAGGCCATTAAAGCCTCTGACCTTCAAATACCTTAATCAAAATAAACTTCATCTAAATGGAAAAAATAGATTATTTCCCCGACGCTCTTAATTGGGCAAAGAGCCTTCGCCTTTCTGATATGAAAGCCAACTTTGAAGGTTTTGAAACACCAAGAACTTTTCAACGTGCTGACGAAGACATCTCCTACATCCCTGATATCACTGGGCGAAGGTTGGCTAAAAAATTCTACGTTGAAATTGCCATGAAGAATGAAAACACCACTTCTATGGTTTCAAAATGGAAGTTGCTCAGTACTTTGGCGTCCATGAAAGGTGGAAAATTGTACTTACTGGCTCCCCGTGGGCACAAGGCTTTTGTCCAAAGCTTATTGGACCGTTACCAACTCCCTAATGCAGAATTGGTATATTTAAGTTAAATCTATCTGCATCTCTAAAAGAGATAAATACCCCGTAGCTGCTAAATGATAGCCACGGGGTATTTTTTTATTCTACGATCATTTTCCTAACCGCCTGTCCTGATTGGGTACGAATTTGTAACCAATAAATTCCTGGGGTAAGGGTATTGATCATCAGTTCTTGTTGGCCAGCAGATAATTCTTTGAACAATACCAACTGCCCTTGCTGATTGAGCATTCTCACCTCTGCAGCTTCTTGTAAATCATAAATTTGCAGCTTTTCTCTAACGGGATTAGGAAAAACGCGTACGGCCAAATCGTCTCCTATTTCTCTAGTATCCACTGTCCAATCGGCAAAACTGTTAAAAAACAAGGCGGTCTGGATGACTGCCGGCTCCACACAGCCACCATGATCAGCAGTAGGATTAACATCAAATGTGATCAAATCTACCGCGCCGAGTGCTTGCATCACGGAATCGGCCACAATACTGTTGCGGTACTTTACCTGGTCATCCGCCGTGCAATAGAGAATACGGGTAGGCTGCTGGGGTGCCCATTCGTAGGTATCATTATTCGCCAAAGCCTCGATGACTGGATGATTGGGGTCTGCCTCTTCCAAGATAGTCACAATGCTATCCTGGAGCATATAGCGAGCTATCGGTGCTCCGTATTCATTGGTGAGATTTGTGATCAAAAAGTTATTTAGCGCACCCAATCCGATATTTCCTTCATAAAAATTACGGATGGCCGTCGTGTAGGCTGGCTTAAAAAACTGCTCCAAATCGTCATAAAAGTCGTAGACATAATTGTACGAAAGATAAGTATTCGGCAGATAAGCCAAAAAATTGTAGGGCTCTTCACTTACCATCAATTCCCGCATGACCCCACTAATGCTGTAAGGACCAGACATGTGGCTGGCAGCTGTCAAGTCAAATTCATCGGCCAACTCCAATTCTAATGCCCGGTGCAGTGCCATACTGGCGTGCCCTCCCTGAGAATACCCCGTGACGAAGAGTTGGTCATTAAGCAACAAATCAATTTGGGAGGCATAACCACGCACCGCCCTCAACATATCTACTGCCGCCGAAGCTTCAGACGCCGCATGCACGTAAGGATGAAAGCCACGCGAGGTGCCAGCTCCCAAATAATCTGGTGCTAAAGTGACATACCCCAAGCCCCCAAAAACCAAACCCAATTGGTATCCACCCTGCAAATTGGAGGGTACATCCTGTGGACCATCTACCGTACCGTGCTGGTAAATTAGCGTTGGATAAATTGTTGTTTCGTCCCGTACGGGTAAAATCAGCAAACCTGAAGCGGTATCCAGCTGATTAAAAACATCCGGCGTCGTATAGGTAATCTTCCATAACTCTACCCCATTCTGAATCAGAAATCCGTATTGTTGTGTAAGTACTTCCTGACTGCGTTGTCCTTTATAGGAAATACTCACCAAGGTCTGAGCAGAAACAGCTAGCGAAAAACAAACACTCAGTAAGATGGTAAGATAAGCACTGGTAGAATTCATCAGATATATATTTTTTTTTGAAAAAAGAAAGCTATTTTATTCTCTCTTAGTGGTGATTCTTATCACCAAAGATAGTCAAGCTAAAGTAATAAATTTGTAGTCTCTACTTAGATTCAATCTAAATAAGAAACTTTCTGTACCTTTGCCAAATAACAGGACAACTCCTGATGATGAACAAGCTACAGTGCTACTTTTTGCAAAAGAAGTAAAAACAAGAAAAACATGACGGCTATCTTATCCTCACCCATTGTTCAACCCAACGCTTACCTGCTTCAGCCGGGTGAGGAAGGGGTTATTGTCGGCTTCTCTTCCCAAGAACTGGCCGCCAACCTCATGGCGATGGGGGTATTACCTGGTAGCAAAATCCGTTATGTTCGTCGTGCTCCCTTCTCAGGTGCGTTTTACCTAGCCATTGATCATCACTTCCTGGCTTTAAGAAAAACAGAATTTGAGGCGATAGTAATCCGCAAATGAACAACAGTTACTCCCAGACTTCTTCCCGTCCGTTTCGTCTAGCTTTAATTGGTAATCCGAACAGTGGTAAATCCAGTGTTTTTAACCGGCTGACTGGTCTCCAGCAAAAGGTAGGCAACTTCCCCGGCGTTACGGTTGATAAAAAGCTCGGCAGCTATCAGCTCCCCAGTGGTGAAAAAATAAGTCTGATTGATTTCCCCGGAGCCTACAGCTTCTACCCTACTGCTCAGGACGAAAAGATTGTCGTACAGACCTTGGCCAATCCTTTAGACGAGAACTACCCTGATGCAATTCTATATGTGGCTGATTTTACCCGCTTGGAGAAACATCTTTTGCTTTTCACTCAAATCAGAGACTTGGGCTTGCCTGCCATCCTGGGCCTCAACATGGCGGACATGGCGGAAGAACGTGGGCGGCAAGTTGATACCGCACTGTTGAGCCAAAAAATCGGTGCCCCTGTCGTCGTACTCAGCAGTCATAGTGGAGAAGGTTTTCAACAACTTGAACACTACATTCATCAAGTTATTCATGAAACTTCAGTAAATTCCTCCTCCTCTTTTTACCGCCCCAGCAATATTGAAAAACAAGTGGCGGAAGCACTGGAAGATTCATTTCCAGCGAATACGACCTACCAAAACATTTTACTCGCCCATCATTATCAATGGCTGCCCTATCTTTCTAAAGCACAACGCCAGTTGATTGAAGCGGTGGTCAAACAATACGATTTTAAAGCCCTTCGCCATCAAGTGCAGGAAACCATGGCGCGCTTCGATCAGTTTGAGCCCGTAGCTAAAGCAACGATCAAGGAAACAGCCACCGATACCCCAGGATTTACCGAAAAAGTAGACCGCATTCTTACGCATAAGGTATTTGGCCCTTTGATTTTTCTGCTGTTGATGTTTTTTGTCTTCCAGGCCATCTATGCCTGGGCCGGCTACCCAATGGATGGTATCGAATGGATTTTCGGCCAACTCAATGAGGTGGTAAAAGCGGCATTACCCGCTGGCTGGGTCACGGATTTATTGACGGATGGTATCCTTGCAGGCTTGGGCGGTGTAGTAATTTTCATCCCGCAAATCGCTATTCTTTTCTTCCTGATCAACCTTTTGGAAGAGGTAGGCTACATGGCTCGAGCGGCGTACATGTTTGATGCGCTCATGCATTTCTTTGGCCTCAACGGTCGTAGCCTGGTCGCTCTCATCTCTAGTGGTGCCTGTGCCATTCCTGCGATCATGAGTACCCGTACGATTGCCAATTGGAAAGAGCGACTCATCACCATATTGGTCGCACCCTTTATCTCCTGTTCCGCACGTTTACCCGTCTACGTGGTGCTCATTGGTTTTGTGGTACCTGCTGGCAATGGCGATGGATTGTTCAATCGGCAGGGACTGGCTTTTATGGGGCTTTATTTGCTAGGGATTTTTGCCGCTTTAGGCACTGCACTTTTCTTTAAGTACATTTTAAAAACCGAAGAGCGGAGCACCCTCCTGCTGGAATTGCCTGAGTACCGTCGGCCACTTTTCCGCAATGTTGGCTTAAATGTATGGGACAAAGTACGCAGCTTTGTCCTTGAAGCCGGTAAGGTAATCTTGGTTATCTCTATCGTTCTGTGGGCACTGGCCAGCTATGGTCCTGCTGAGAAAATGGCCGCAGCAGAAGTACAAACGACAGCTATTGCAACTGCTCAAAATCTTGACACCCAGGCCAAGGAAGACCTCGAAGCTTCTCTGAAACTAGAAGCCAGTTATGCTGGGCAAATGGGCAAATACATTGAACCAGTCATCAAACCCCTTGGGTTCGACTGGAAAATGGGCGTCGCCATTATCTGTAGTTTTGCTGCTCGGGAAGTTTTTGTTGGAACGATGGCGACCATCTACAGTGTCGGTAGTGCTGATGACGACGATCAATCAGGCATTATCGAACGCCTCACCAACGAGCGTAATCAGGTTACTGGTGAACGGGTCTACAACACCGCTACCTCTGCTTCTCTGCTCATTTTCTACGTCTTTGCCATGATGTGCATGAGTACGCTAGCGGTAGTGAAACGGGAAACCAAAAGCTGGAAATGGCCTATTTTTCAGTTTTTCCTGATGACAGGGATAGCTTACCTGGCGAGTTTCGCGGTGTATCAGTGGTTGGCGTAAAGATATATTTTGTCCTAATTTTATTTGGGGTCGTGCCTTCTCCCTGTATCAGACTGTCCGCTGTCCCGCTCCATAGCGTCGAGTTTGAAACCCGACGCTATGGAGTAGAGCGGCTTCTAAAACCTGACGACATAGTCGGTTTCTACGGGGCCATCCCCTTCGGTAATCTCCCATTTTGGGCCTTGTTGGAGCAGCTGGATCGCCAGGCTATTCTGTCCGACATTGGTACTTTTAAGGACCAGAAAGTCGGTTAGACGGCCATCCGCCTGTACTAGAAAACGAACTTTTATCCTACTGCGAGGCGTATTTGCTGGTGTATTGGAGGCAATGTAATCACGTAATGCGCTGAAACCTCCGACAGGTTGAGCTGTACCTTCAGCAATAGCAGCTTGTACCCGTTTTTTAGTACCAAGTCCAGTTACCACAACCTCGTCCAGTGCCATGCCTTCAGCAAGAGCAACATCCAGTTGCTCCTTATCATCAATACTGACTTGGGTGGATTCAAAGCCCGTGTAACTTATCAACAATGACTTGACTTCTTTGGCAACCGTAATCCGGTAATAGCCATCCAGGTCAGTCACGGTACCATTGGCAGCTCCTGGCGTCAGGATACTTGCTCCAATCAAAGGGAAACCTTCGGTGTCAGTAACGTATCCTTCGATGACACGGTAGCCTTGGGGAGACACCGGCACACCACTATTGGTGATCCGGGTAGGATCGTCTATGCGACGGCTATAGGTTTGGCTTTGAACAGGAGAATCTATGGTAAGCGGCGAAGTTGGTGGCGGCGAAGCTGGTGGCACAACTATCAATTCATCGGCTTCAGGTGCCTCATCCCTGGTTTCCAAAACAAACGCTTCGGAGTCAAGGCGTGTAGTGCTCAGCTTTGCGGTTCGCTGTCTTTCCTCTTCCTGTGCGCGATCTTTAGCGGTATTTTCGGCAGAACGCGCCTCGGCAGCATAGCTGGTGGGAGGAGCAATAGGCTCCGATGGTGGTTCTTTTTGTGTAGTGCCGGCAATAGGTGCAGAAGGAGCAGCAGCCTCACTGGCCATTTCTTCTTTTTCTGCTATGGCAGCTGCTGGCGCGGTTGCCTCCCTAGTGTCAGAAGTGATTTGTTCTTCGACCACAGCTTCTTCCATCGCTACGGGAGCCATATCCAATGTAGCTTGTTGACGCAACGACCACCAACCAACGGTAATCAGTAACAACAAACTAGCAGCGACGGCCGTCCATCGACCAATGCTTCGAGTAACGGGAGCACGACGAGCGGTCTCCTTTCGGATACGCGTTAGATGTGCCGCATGATCGTGCTCGGCTTGAGCTTGATAAGCAGCCAGTGCCTCCTCCAGGAACGGGTCATGCTGAGCGGCAGCCAACAACTCAGCCTCTTCCAGGGCGGTAATTTCACCCGTGGTCCAACGTCGGAGTAAATCCCTGATATGTTGTTCCTTTTTATTCATTCCGCTGTTCCTGTCCTTCGATACAAATTTTCAAATTACGGCGACCATTTTGGATATTCGACCTGATTCTACCGACGTCTTCGTTGCGCATTGTCGCAATGTCTTTGTAAGAATGGCCTTCGTAGTAAAACAACTGGACGCAGGCTTTTTGTTGCTCATTTAGTTGTTCTAAACAAAAATCCAGGGCCGTTTGTCGTTCCTCTTCTTCAGATGGGCCGTCACTTAGATGCCAACTCGCATCAGATTGCATAAACGCTGGATCAAAATTGACGGTGATCATTTTTTTCTCCTTACGCAATTGCATCAAGCAATGGTTGCGAATAAAGGTATAGAGCCAGTTTTTGAAATACTTCACTTCGTGGTGAGGCAGTTTTTGCTGCAATTCTGCGTAGATGGCCAAGGTTGCATCTTCAGCTCGGGTAGGTGTTTTGAGATACTGTAGGCTTAAGCCGTAAATGAGTTCGATATAACGGTCAAACAGCACCGCCAGGGCTTGACGATCTCCACCCTGCTGGAAGCGTGCCAGCAAGTCAGCATCTGAAGTCTCCTCCTTTTGGGTACGTAAAAAACGTAGCATGCAAACTCATTTGCCCGGCCGCTAACGGCTCCACTGGGCCGGATTTTCGGCAATATAGGAAGTGATCCGATTAAACGAGGCATCATCACGAATAATATGATCATAGAAATGGGACTGCCAAGCAAAATCGGGGTCTATTTTTCGTTCCTCTCTATATGCAGGCACGACCCCAGACCTTATTTCTTCCTAAAAAACACGCTGACGGGTACCCCGGTAAAATTGAAATGAAAACGGATCTGGTTTTCCAGGTAATTTTTGTAACTGTCTTTGATGTGTTTAGGATTGTTACAGAAAAACGCGAATGCAGGGTAAGCAATCGGCAACTGGGTGACGTATTTGATTTTGGCAACACGCCCACGGTGTACGGGAGGGCCATAACGTTCGATAGCGGTAAGCATTTTATCATTGAGTACCGAAGTAGAAATCCGACGGCTGCGGTTCTCATAGACTTCCAATGCTACTTCAACGGCCTTAAAAATGCGCTGTTTTTCGAGGGCAGAAACGAAGACGATGGGTACATCGGTGAAAGGCTCGATACGGCGACGTACTTCTTTTTCATAATCACGTGCAGTATTGGTTTCTTTCTCCATCAAATCCCACTTATTGATCAGGATAACGACGCCCTTGTTACGCTTTTGGATGAGGCGAAAAATGGACATATCCTGCGATTCTACGCCTAAGGTAGCATCGATCATCAAGATGATAACATCCGACTCATCAATGGCTTTGATGGCCCGCATGACGGAGTAAAACTCCAGGTCTTCGTGTACCTTGCTTTTCTTGCGGATTCCTGCAGTATCGACTAAGATAAACTCCTTATCAAATTTATTGTAGTGCGTATTGATGGAATCTCGGGTAGTACCCGCAATATCAGTAACGATGTTGCGATCTTCGCCTAGCAGGGCATTGGTGAGGCTCGATTTCCCGACATTGGGCTGCCCTACGATAGCGAGTCGGGGTAGATCGCTTACGACGGGTTCTTCTTCCACAATAAATTCCGTGAGCGCATCTAGGATTTCTCCCGTACCGCTACCCGTGACGGAAGAGACAAAATAGGTATGCTCAAAACCCAGGCTCCAAAACTCATTGGCATCGAGTTGGCGCTGATGGTTATCAACTTTATTGACCGCCAATAAGACGGGCTGCTTGGTACGGCGCAGCATAATGGCGATCTGCTCATCGAGGTCGGTAAGGCCCGTAGTCACATCCACCATAAAGATGAGGACGGATGCTTCTTCGATAGCGATTTCCACTTGAGAACGAATAGCCGCTTCAAAAACATCATCAGAATTGCGAACAAAACCACCCGTATCGACGACGGTGAAGTTTTTGCCATTCCAGTGGCTGATACCGTATTGGCGATCGCGGGTCACTCCGCTTTCATCATTAATAATAGCCTGCCGCTCTCCGATCAAACGATTATAGAGAGTAGATTTACCCACATTGGGGCGACCGACAATTGCAACTATATTTCCCATTTCTTCTATTATTCAATGCTTCGGGAAAATAAGCACTTCTTGGCAAATCCCAAAACAGCGGGCAAAGGTACGGAAAAAGGTTGGATTGTTTGATCGTTGATGGTTCGATGGTTGATCTCCTATTTATTGATGATTGTTTGTTGATTTGGGAATACGTTCCGATAAATTTCACTTCCTAAGTTTTTGAGGGGGTGCTGACCAAGCTAAAACAGCTAAAATTTAACACACAAACCAAACCGTGTGCGCACACGGTTTGAATTTTTCCCTTACCTTTGTGCTGGAACCTAATCAAGAATCCTTATGTCCCTGCTCAAAACCAATGGTCACACCAATAGTTATTTACAGTATGCTTTCAAATCTGTAGAGCGTATTCCGCTTAAAATATGGACCTCTCCTGAAGAGGCTTCTCGCCATGTGGCCCAGTCGATTGCCCTGGCGATTCGGCAACGCCAGCAAGAAGGAGAAAACATTGTATTGGGGCTAGCAACCGGTTCTTCCCCCATCAGGGTTTACCAAGAGTTGATCCGACTCCATAGAGAAGAGGGATTGAGTTTTCAGAACGTCATCTCTTTCAATCTCGACGAATACTATCCGCTGGAACCCACCGCCCAGCAGAGTTACGTGCATTTTATGCATGAGTATCTTTTTGACCATGTTGATATTCCTGCGGAAAATATCAATATCCCTGATGGTACGGTGCCACTTGAGGAGGTCGGAGCCTACTGCGAGGCTTACGAAAAGAAAATCAAAATGGTCGGCGGAATCGACATCCAACTACTGGGGATTGGCCGTACGGGGCACATCGGTTTCAATGAGCCAGGATCATGGGAAAGCTCTGTCACCCGACTGGTTCGCCTTGACAACCTGACACGCAAAGATGCCGCTAAGGATTTTGGCACCCTGGAAGATGTTCCTTACCGGGCCATTACCATGGGCATCCAGTCTATCATGCAGGCGCGCACCGTCTACCTGCTTGCCTGGGGACAACACAAGGCATCCGTAGTAAGAGATGCCGTAGAGGGGCCCATCACGCCCAATCTGCCCTCATCATTTTTACAAAACCACCCCAATGTTCGTTTCTTCGTAGATGAAGCCGCCGCGGAAGAGCTTACCAAAATAGCAACCCCATGGCTGGTAGGTATGTGCAACTGGGACGATAAACTAGCGGCCAAAGCCGTGATCTGGCTCTCCCAAAAACTAAAAAAACCCATCCTGAAACTCACCAACGAAGACTATACAGAAAACAGTCTGGGTGAACTCATTCTTACTTATGAATCCGCTTACAGCCTCAATATAAAAATCTTCAATCGCCTACAGCATACCATCACGGGTTGGCCGGGAGGTAAGCCCGATGTGGACGATACCAACCGGCCAGAACGCAGTCAACCCGCTCAAAAAAGGGTGGTCCTTTTTAGTCCACACCCCGATGATGATGTCATCAGTATGGGGGGTACCTTTCTACGGCTGGTAGAACAAGGGCATGAAGTGCACGTTGCCTACCAGACCAGCGGTAACATTGCTGTACACGATTATGATGCCTTGCGATTCATTGAATTCATGGAAGAGTTTGGCAACACCTATGAACTCACCAACGAAGCGGCCAGCAAGCTGTTCAAAAAAGCAAGAAAAGACCTCAAACGCAAGAAAACGGGGGTACCCGACAGCCCCGAAGTACGTAGCATCAAAGGGATGATTCGGAGGGGTGAAGCCCGCGCTGGTGCTCGCTCTTGCGGCTTGCCCGATAGCCAGATTCACTTTATGGACCTTCCTTTTTATGAGACGGGCTCGGTAAGAAAAAATCCGATGGGGCCTGCTGATGTAGACCAGACGAAAGCCTTTTTGAACAACATCCGCCCTCATCAGGTGTTTGCGGCGGGTGATCTGGCTGACCCTAATGGTACACACCGGGTATGTCTTGACATCATTACTGCGGCCTTTCAGGAATTGTCCAATGAAAAATGGATGAAAGATTGTTGGCTATGGCTTTACCGAGGTGCTTGGCAGGAGTGGCCTATCCACGAGATTGAAATGGCCGTACCATTGAGTCCTGAAGAAGTTGTAAAAAAGCGGAAAGCCATTTACATGCACCAGTCACAAAAAGACCAGCCACCCTTTCCCGGCAATGACGAGCGTGAATTTTGGGAACGAGCCGAAGCACGCAACCGGGAAACCGCTCAGACGTACCGCGACTTGGGTTTTGCAGAATACGAGGCCATGGAGGCTTTTCAGCGATGGCAATTCCCCGTTGCGGAATAGTCTCGGAATACAGAAACATAACTTTCCACCAATAAATAGTGGTACTTTAGGACTTGGAAACAGTGCAAACAATTCATGAAAAGAATACGGATCAAAGATATTGCGGCCAAGGCCGGCGTCTCTACCGGTACGGTCGACCGTGTTCTTCATCAGCGAGGTGATGTTTCCGAAAAGGCTCGTGAGAAGGTAAAGGCAGCGATGGAGGAGTTGGGGTATGAGCGTAATCTCATTGCCAGTACCCTGGCTTACAATCGAACCCTGACCATGGCCGTACTACTCCCCTACCCTGATACGGATGAGTATTGGTTGGCCATTCACCAGGGCGTGCAGAGGGCTAAGCATTCGCTACAACATTTCGGTCTGGAATTAAACATTCTCAACTTCGAATTGGCCAACCCCCGCCACTTCGCCGAATGTGCTAACCAACTCTTGTCCGAACCGCCGGCAGCCTTTCTTTTTGCACCTCTTTTTCAATTAGAGGGCATGGATTTGGCGCGGCGGCTGCAAGCGCAGGAAATTCCCTACGTTATGATCAACACCCGTCTGGCCGAAGCCAATGCCCTTTGCTACGTGGGGCAGGATGCTTACCAGGCAGGATTTTTGGGTGCCCGCTTGCTACACGCTCACCTGCCGCCCGGAACACAACCTCTGATTTTACACCTGGAACAACAGGTCGACAATGCGCCCCACTTACTGGCAAAAGCGCATGGGTTCCGTGCTTACTTTGCCCAAACAGACATCGCTATTACCACTTTAACGGAAGAGATCAAATCTTTTCATCGGCCGCTATCCATTCTGGAACAATGGGACATCATCCGCAAAAAACATGACCGTATCGGTGGTGTCTTTATTTCCAATTCCCGGGCCCATTTATTCGCCCATGCCCTGGTAGCAAGCCAACGAAATCTCCCACCGGTGGTGGGCTACGATCCTATTCCTGCCAACCTTGCAGCCCTCCAAAAGGGACATCTTCAATTCCTTATCAACCAACATCCGAAAGCGCAGGGCTACCTCGGTGCTTCCACCTTATCGGATTACCTTTTGCGCCAAGCAACCATCCCCCCCGACAAACTCCTTCCACTGGATATAGTTGTCCGGGAGAACATGGCTTATCTGGGCAATTTAGATATTCTCGTTGGCGTCATTTAAGTACCGGGTTAATAGAATTGTTCTGACTGTCAGGCAGGCCCGCATGGCTAGTCGGACAGGGGACTTCTGGTAGATGGTAGAAAGACTTTACCCTAAAAGTCCAGCTTAGCACGGGTGAGGTAGCGAACAAAAGCTGAAAAAAGTCTATTGCAAGGGTAAGTACCCCAAGTGTTCATCAACGGACATGCTAGGTCGAAAATTTAATGCTTCTTGAGTTTAAATCACTTTACAAATTTTATGCAAAACCCGATAAAAGCTTTTTCTCTATCTGAATTGGAAGAAAAACAACCTACCCATTTACTTGTCAACAATCTCGATTTGGTTATCATTCGCTATGGCGAAAAGGTATCGGCCCTTTACGGGCGCTGCCATCACCGGGGGGCACTCCTTTCGGATGGATTCATTGAAGGGGAAAACCTCATTTGTGGTCTCCATGGTTGGGATTATCGCTATGACACTGGCGTGAGTGAATACAACAATGAGGAAGCGCTCCACAAATTCACCACAAAAATTGAAGACGGTACCGTCTGGGTTGATGAGGCGGAGATCGACGATTACTTAAAAAACAATCCACAGCCTTTCGACCGTGATGCTTACTTAGGGGCTTATGCTGATACCCATCCGGAAAGCACAGAACCTTACACGGGGTACATCAAGGAGTTGGCAAAACATGGTTTGAAAAAACATGGTCACCATGGGCCTTCTGCCGCGATGGGGGTTGACCGAAACACCCTTCCTAAGTGGGAAAATATTCAGTTTCTGCCTGCTCAGTTAGCGAGTCGTCCGCTGATGGACGAAGACGAGGTGAGTACCAAGGTCGTCATTGGCCCGAAAGCCAAAAAGCCGCTCATGTTAAACATCCCTATTTTTGTTTCTGACATGAGTTTTGGAGCACTCTCCAAAGAGGCCAAAACGGCGCTGGCAATGGGTGCTGAGTTATCGGGTACTGGTATTTGCAGTGGTGAAGGAGGAATGCTTCCCGCAGAACAGGAAAATAATTCGCGTTATTTTTATGAGCTCGCGTCCGGAAAATTTGGGTTCAGTTGGGAAAAAGTAAAAAAAGCACAAGCTTTTCATTTCAAGGGTGGCCAGGGTGCGAAAACAGGTACAGGCGGCCACCTTCCAGGTAACAAAGTAACTGCCGAAATAGCTGAAGTTCGTGGAATTAACGAAGGAGAAACAGCCATCTCCCCAGCTGCTTTTCCAGATCTGCGTACAGTCGATGATTTCAAAAAAGTGGCAGCGCAAGTCAGAGAAAAAACGGGAGGTATTCCCGTAGGATTCAAGATTGCCGCCAGTCATATTGAAGCCGATATAGACTTTGCGCTTGAAGTAGGCGTCGACTATATTATCCTTGATGGCCGTGGTGGTGGCACAGGATCCGCACCCACCATTTTACGAGACAATATCAACGTACCAACTATCCCAGCGCTAGCGAGAGCTCGTAGACATTTAGACAAACGTAATAGCAATGACGTTACCTTGGTCATCACTGGTGGACTAAGGGTAGCCGAAGATTTTGCGAAAGCGATGATGCTTGGTGCTGATGCTATTGCTGTAGCCAATTCCGCCTTGCAAGCGATCGGCTGCCTGGGAATGCGGGCCTGCGGATCAAACAATTGCCCCGTAGGTATTGCGACCCAAAAAGAAGACCTTAGAAGTAGGTTGATCGTTGAAGCTTCCGCGCAGCAACTCCACAACTTCTTTGAAGCGACGACATCATTGATGAAAGTTGTGGCGCGCGCCTGTGGCCATGACGATGTCAGAAAATTTAATTTCAATGACCTTAGCACCATGGATTATTCCATGCACCGCTTAACCGGAATCAACTATGCAGGGATACAATAACACCGACCAAACGCTCCACCAAATTTGCCAAATCCTGGCCAAAGCCGGACGCAGTTTTGTGCCCAAGCAGGACGATGACAGTCATACCAATCTTTATTTTGATGCGCTAGCACAGCGTATCCACACCCATCCTTTTGGTGATCCGCAGCGAACACTGGCGTTCCACCTATACAACAGCACTTTTGAATGGGTGGATGCCCGTCAGCGGCCAAGCATGATCACCAAGCTGGCCGGACAAACCATGGCCCAGTTGGAGCAACTAATTGCTGGCCAGCTATTGGAAACAGGATTGGACGAACAGACCTTTTTGGAGCCACTCCATTTTGAAATCCCTAAATATGAGCATCCCGATATTTTTATGCCTCTCACTGAAGAGGCCGTAGGCGAATGGCGCTACTATCGTCGAATGGCTAATCAGGTAGGGAATGCGCTACTAGGCTTCCTCCAACAAGAAGGGCAAGCTCGCATCTGGCCCCATCATTTTGATACGGGTACCTACTGTATTGTTGACAATTACATGGGCATCGGCTACGGTCTGGCGATGCAAGACGAGATGGTAGAAGCCCCTTATTTTTACTTATCGGGTTACCCCCAGAAAGGTGAGGTGGATTATCACCGAAAGCCGCCTCTGACAAATGGCCACTGGCTGCTAAGCGACCATTTTCAAGGAGCTGTACTGCCCATCACCCAACTTCCCGGCAAAGGGAGTATGAAGATGATTCTAAAATTTGTGCAAGAAGCGACCGAGTGGTATCTGAAGTGATTTTTAAGCAACAGCTTTATTTCGCCCTTGAATCAATTCCGACAAGATCATTACCAGCCCACAACCAATAGGGTTGAGCCACAAATAGGCGACGTTTACGGCTTCAATCTGGTCGAGGTAGAAAATCACTATCACTGCTATTTCTGCTAAGATCGCTGCCAGGAATACTGCTTTCCCGCCAATACGCTTTTGGAAGAATGCGACCATAAAAATCCCCAGAATCGAACCATAAACCAACGAGCCAATCATATTGACGGCCTGGATCAAGTTTTCGAAAAGGTCTGCGTACAGTGCAAAGATGAGGGCCAAAGCTCCCCAAAGAATGGTAAACCACTTTGAGGCGTTGAGGTAGTGATGATCTTCTTTGTCTTTGATTAACGAGCGCTTATAGATGTCAATAACAGTGGTGGTAGCAAGGGCATTGAGCTCAGAAGACGTAGACGACATAGCAGCAGAGAAAATGACGGCCAACAACAAGCCAACCATTCCAATCGGCAGATAATTAATAACAAAGGTGATGAATACGTAGTCCGTATCCTTGGTTTTGGCGGTGCCATTACTAGCTACGTCAATGAGGGATCTTACTTCTTCCCGAATGTCAGCATCAGCCACTTGTAGTACTTCCAGGCGCTCGGCAGAAGCATTGATCGTGGCTTCGTCTTTCGTATCCAAAGCAGTGATCATGTTATTGACAGCAGCTTCTCGCTGGGTAAACAGCTCATCGTAGGTAGACTCGAGGGAGTCTAATTGGGATGCCGTCACCGGATTTTCCTTAACAATGGCCAGGTTGGCTGTATTGAAGTGAATCGGTGGCTTGACGAACAAGAAAAAGATGAATACCAAAATCCCCACAAACAAGACTAAAAACTGCATGGGAACCTTGATGATTCCGTTGAACAACAGCCCCAGACGGCTTTCTGACAAAGAGCGCCCACTGAGATAGCGTTGTACCTGCGATTGATCCGTTCCAAAATAAGAGAGGAACAAGAAGAAGCCTCCTAACATCCCCGACCAAAAAGTATAGCGGTTGCTCATGTCAAAGGAAAAGTCCACTACGTTGAGCTTCCCTAATTTTCCTGCGACATCCACCGCATCAATGAACCCTACCCCTTCCGGCAGTTGATTCAAGAGAATAAGCGCCGCGATAAACATCCCCGAAAGGATGATAATCATCTGTTGCTTTTGGGTCACACTCACGGCCTTGGTGCCCCCCATGACCGTATAGAATATCACCACAATTCCAATGCCCAAAATCGTCCAATTGAGCCGCCATTCCAATAAAGTACTGAGGATAATCGCCGGCGCGTAGATCGTAATCCCTGCCGCCAATCCTCGTTGAACGAGGAACAATATGGCGGTAAGCGTGCGGGTACGCAAATCAAAACGGCCTTCCAGGTACTCATAAGCCGTGTAAATCTTCAGTCGATAATAGATAGGGAGTACGAAAATACATAGAAACACCATCGCCAGTGGCAGACCGAAGTAGAATTGCGCAAATCGCATCCCATCCTCAAAAGCTTGGCCAGGCGTTGACAGAAAAGTAATGGCACTGGCCTGAGTAGCCATCACGGACAAACCGATGGTCCACCAACGCAGATCACGGTCACCCATCAGGTAACTTTCAACGCTTTTTATGTTACGGGTATGATAAACACCATACAAAACAATCGCACCTAAGGTGCCCAGCATAACCAACCAGTCGAGCCAATGCATTCCAGGAAATTTAAGCGTGAATTTGGGTAAACCAATAGAGCAAACCAATAAAAATAAAATGCAGCGCAATCACCAACACATAGAGGTTGCGCCAACTACCCAGAATGGGCGGAGTATCATCTTCGGTATCCTTTTCCAAATGAGTTGGATGATCAGTCATAATCACGATTGGTTTGGGTGGGTGAAGATAGAAATTTTTAACAAGTCACTTGGCAGAAGGTTTTCCGAAAGCTTTAGACAAGCCATAGCTTGCTGTGAATACCATGCCCTGTCGAGACAAAAAACAGGGGTGAATTTGACAGGTAACTTGCCTGTTTTATCAAAGGAGATGACAAGTAATTCAAGAATTAAAAAAGAAGAGATTTTTAAATGAGTAAAATTAAATTCAGTAAAAACAATAGACATTATCTATTTAGAGCATGTTTGGAGCGGATTACTTTTGAAAATCAATGATTTAGCGTTCTGGCTAAACTCAAAATCACGCGCTTGGCGGGTCAAGTAAGTGATTTTGAGTGACGCCAGGTTGCTAAATGCTTGGTTTTCGGTGCAAGCAAGCTCCAAACATGCTCTTATACCCAAAGGCTACTCCCCGCCTAACTGTTCCCTTTCAATCCGTTGCTAATTGTTCTCCCTATTCTTCCCTTCATAATCAAGGTGATGCTTACATTTGCAGCAAATCTATCACACATGGAATTTGATACTTCGCAAATTGAAGGTTGGATGAGTACACTTATCGACTTTGCGCTCAAGTACGGACCTCCTTTATTGTTGGGGCTGATCATCCTTATTGTTGGCCTGAAAGTGATCTCAAAAATTCACACCCTCGTCGCTAAGGCCATGGAGGCGGCAGGGATCAGTGAGAGTTTGGTGCCATTTTTAAGTTCCGTCGTTTCTGTAGGCTTGAAAATAATTCTGTTACTGCTGATTGCCAGTATTATTGGTATCGATATTGCCTCTTTTGTGGCCATTTTGGCAGCGGCCAGTTTTGCTGTTGGATTGGCACTACAAGGAAGTCTCAGCAATTTTGCTGCGGGCATCATCATCCTTATTTTCCGGCCTTATAAAGTAGGGCAATGGATTGAAGTGTGTGAAAAATTTGGCCGAGTGGAGGAAATCCAGGTATTCAACACCTTGATTGTCACACCAGGCAACAAGACCTTAATCATCCCCAATGGGCAGATCGTTGATAACATCGTCACCAATTTTTCTGAAAAAGGGCACGTTCGGATCGAACTGGCCGTGACCATGCCTTACGGGGAAGACTTTCCTCGGGTTGAAAGTATTATTATGGATGTACTGCGTAATACGCCAGGCGTACTGGAAGAACCAGCCCCCGCCGTGGGTATTGAGACATTTGACAGCCATAATATCGTTCTTACCGTCCGTCCTTACGTCAACCCTGATGATTATTGGCCAGTGACTTTTGCCGTAAATCGCAATATCAAAGCGGCCTTTAACAGCCACAATGTTCAGGTTTCCTACTCTGAAGGTATTGAGTTGGGGCCGATTGGAAAATAGTATGAAGCTTGCCTTTGGGCATTTAGCAAAGGCGCTGTACTCAAATGGCAACCTCTACATTATCAGGCACTTAACACAGGGTACAGGGATTTTGATGACTCCAGCTTTGGCGCCCTACCAAGTGCCATCTACCCATGCCCCCCTGAAGCCTGAAGCGAAGTTAATTCTCCCTAAAATAGTAAACATAACGACCATGCAAAATCCACCTTTTCACCTCGCGTTTCCGGTAACGGACCTGGCCGCTACACGCAGTTTTTATGCCGACCTTATTGGTTGTGAAATGGGCCGCTCCGCCGAACGCTGGATAGATTTTGATTTTTTCGGACACCAACTTTCGGCCCACCTCGTAGACAACGGCCTCCCCGAAGGTCCCACCAATCAGGTAGACGGCAAAAATGTCCCCGTACAACACTTTGGTGCCATCCTGGATATGGATACCTGGAATGCATTGGCGGAACGTTTAAAAGCTGACGGTCAGGAATTCATCATTGAACCTTACATTCGTTTCAAAGGCGAAGTAGGCGAGCAAGCCACTATGTTCCTCCTCGACCCCAGCGGCAACGCACTGGAATTCAAGGCTTTCAAAGATCAAAGCATGATTTTTGCTACGAAGTGAAAATGGTTGTTGGTTGTTGGTTGATGGTTGATGGTTAACAATCAACTTTCAACCATCAACTATCAACCAAAAAATCAACCATCCCTCCGACAAAAGTCCAACAACTCCTTATACACCGGGCTGGTCGCCAAGATTTTGTCGTTGCCTAAAAGCACGAGGTGAGAACGTGCACGCGTCATGGCCACATTCAGCTTCCGGTCGACACCTTCTGTAGAGAGGGCACTCAGTGATTGCATCTGCCTTTCAGCATTGGTACATAAGCTGATCAGGATAATATCGCGTGCGCCACCCTGATAGCGTTCTACTGTATCAATGGTGTAAGCCTCAGGGTTTAGTTTTTCAGCTTCCAGCATGCTCCGAATCTGAGCAATCTGTGCCCGGTAAGGAGTGATAATTCCAATTGCTCCAGCACTCAAGGGTGCGCCATTTTCTTGGGCCAGGCGTTCAAAGGCTTTTACCAGATCAACCAGCAGGCGTGCTTCGTGTTCGTTGGTTTTAAGTGTTGAACTACCAGCGTCGATGGGCGTAGGTAAATAAACCAGTCGTTGCTTACAAAGCGCCTGTTCCAGCGCATTGGCATCGGGTGGCAGTTGCCAATCGATGGGCTTTTGCTGAAGCTCAAAACGGGCTGTATTTGCGGGTAAACATTGTAAGTGCCCTTGGTAAAATGCGTTGGCCGGAAACTGCATGATATCCTGGTGCATTCGCCCTTGATGGGTGAGTTGCCCATAAGCCCAATCCCAAGCTTCTGCCTGGCATTTTAGATAAAGGCGTTCAAAAAGGGACTGACTCAAATCCGTAATGCCTGCTTCCCGGAGCGACTGATCACGGACGCGGGTAAGTTCTTTGGTCTGCGTCACCACGGCCGGCAGTTGCCGATGATCGCCAATGAGTATCCACTGGGGGAAACGCCCAAGTAATCCTACCAGCAGCGGCTCCAATATCTGCGATGCTTCGTCGATGATAACGCGCTGAAATTTCTTTAGCTGAAACAGATCCGTTTTATTGGCTAAAGAAGCTACCGTACCCACAAATATGCGGCGTTGCTCAATCAGCTCTCGTAGTTCCTTGCGGTTGTGGATGCCTTTGATGGCCCCTTGCAAAAGTTGGTCTTGGTACCTGGGGTGCGTACCATAATTGGAGCCGATCCGCAAATACTGCCCTTTGACATGATCCCCAATGGCTTCAATCGACTCACAGATTTCATCCACCGCGCGGTTGGTATAGGCCAAAAGGAGGACGTTTTCGTCGGTGTTTTCCAGAAGGTGCTTGACCAAATAGTGAAGCATCACACTGGTCTTGCCTGTTCCCGGAGGGCCCCATAATAGGAAATATTCAGGAGCCGCCAGCATCCGATCCAACAGCTCAGCCTGCTCTTCGGTGAGCAGCTTGGGCCATTCCCGCATAGTGGGTTCTTCCCGCTGCGGAGCACGTGCACCCAATAGCAGGTGCCGACGATCAGGTGGCGACTGTGCCCACTCAAACAAGCCTCGGTAGTAGGCGTTAATACTGCTATCCAGCAAATCATGCTCCAGCGTCCAATATTCTTCTTCGTAAAATAGGCGATCATTGAACTGTTTACTACGCAAGCGGACCGTCACCTGTTCCTGATCCAACGAAAGGATGGTACATTTGAAGACCTGATGATCAAGTACTCCCTTGCCGTCTTCAGAATACGGAAAAAGCACGGCGATGTCTCCTACCCTGAAATTGGCCAGGGTGTTGGTTTGTTCACCACGTAAAAGGATCAGGATGGGTTCCTCTTCCTTGGTTTTATTGACGGCCAGTTTAAGCTGGGCGAGCCGCTGGTAATTTTGTTCTTTTTCTTGTGGATGGTCCAACCACAAACTGGCCAGTCCATTCATCTGGTCCATTCCTTGCACCCCCGTTTTCGCCAGTCGGTGTTCGCGTGCGACAAAGCCGGAAAAAGCGCCAAAATAAGCTTGCTCTACGCTAGTAAGTCGATAAAAAGCATCCGCGAAGGTTTGCAAATCCTGGGCGGCAAAACCTTTCAAGTGGGGGTATTTGTCTGCATTGAGCTTGCTAAACAAACGCCGGGTTTGCCCCAACAAATCCTCTTCCGTAATTCCCAATTGGGCCAACAAATATTCGATGGCTAGCAACTGGTTGCGTAGCTGTAAGGCCTCGTACTGCTGGGCTTTGATCGCCGGAGCAAATCGCAGTGGGCGTTCTTCCTGGCTACTGTAAAGAATGTAGCAGCCCACATTGGTATCTCCTCCGTAAGCCGAACGCACCAGAAAATCGTAAAGCACCGTCTGGATATAGTGATTAGGGCTGATGCCGTGGATATTCGGTTGGTAAGGCTTCCCGCTTTTCAATTCCACAATGACGGTGCGGCCCTTGAATTGCGGACTCCGGTAAAGCAAATCCAGGCGGCCTTGCAGGCCGTAGCGTTCGCTGTAAAACGTGGGCTCCAGATAGCAGTATTCGTTGTTCATCCCTTCCTGCGCAAAACCCTGCACCACCATCTGCTTGAGGCGCACAAAATGCCCTTGCGCCTTGCCCATCATCTCCCTAATCTGGCGATCTGAAAACAAGCAAAATGCCAGGGGATTGAGGTTGAAAATTTTGGTGGCCAGTGATTTGAAGGTCACCTCCGGGTCGTTCATCAGCTCATCCAGAAAAAAGTTGGCTACGTTTCCCAGCATCAAAGCGACCGTTTGCTCAAAGGGTAGAAACTTTTTCACCAGATAGCCCCAGGGGTGTGTATCCTTGCCGTGAAAACACTCTGCTACCGCTGAGACATCAATCAAGAAATCGGGTTCCAGCACAAATGCCCTCGGACGGTAAATACCATCCACCCCCACTTCCACATCCAGTATATTGAGATTCACTGGGAAGCCAGTCACTTTACGCATCAGCTGGATGGTTGGATCAAACAACTCATTGCGGTCGGCCAGATGATATTGGATACGTACTTCCTGATCTGGGTAATCTTCATCGCGGGCAATAAGCTGCTGCAGGGCAGGATCATCTCCCAACACCAACACCCTTGCTTCGGCCCGGAAGGCCGCAATGGCCACCTCTTGCATCGGCAGGGCCCATTCCAGAGGCAAGGTTACCGCTACCTCTTCACTCGGCGGTTGTCGCCAGATAGCCAGAATAAGGTCGGCGATCACTTTTGAACCCAAATCTACCGTTGCTACATCTCCTTGTGCTTCTTTCTTTCGCGCCAAGCGTCGGAACAAATGCACGTAATACTGCAAAGACTTCGGCAGGGAATACTTGTGCCCCGCATAAGCCATACGAGCGAAATAGGTCGTAAAAGGCAGCTTTTCCCTACGGGTAACTTCCTCAAAAATCAACTGCAACAAATGCAAACAAGCCACCGTCTGGTCTTCATTCGACAATGACGAATGCGTCCGTATCTTGTACAGCTCACGGTAAAACAAACCCGCTAATTCCTGTTTTGGTTGATCTTGGCCCATTAACACAAAGGTAAATAGACTTTCGTCAAAAGTCTGTAGAAAGATGCGGCTGCTTTGCGCACTCTGAGTAGAGGGTAGAGGGACTTTGATTTTCCCAGCGGAACTCAACTTATAATTTCCAATATTGATATATTAGACTAATATTGATAATCAAGCAGTGATGATCGCTGTATCCCTATACCCTATACCCTATACCCAGTACCAACTACGCTAAGATTTTTAGTATTTTGTGTTTCAAATCATATTCCTTCAGATGCAAAAAGTTCTCCTCTTCCTTTTACTCATTACTACCATGACCTCCTTAAAAGCCCAACCTCCCGCGGCCTTAGCCGCCTTCGAAGCCCGTACTTTTACCGACGAGCAATCCGGCTACCTACTCCCCTATCGAGTGCTTTGGCCGCAAGGTTACGACCAAAATAAAGAAGAAAAATATCCGCTGGTATTGTTCCTACACGGAGCTGGCGAGCGGGGCAACGACAACCAACTACAGCTCACCCACGGCACACCTCTTTTCCTGGACAATCAGCAGCAGTTTCCCGCTATTGTCCTGATGCCGCAATGCGCCACCGAAGATTACTGGGCCCAGATGGTCAAGGACGAAGACCAGCGTCGATTCAATTTCAACGAGCGCCCCAACCCCGGCCTGGCAGCCGTACAGCAACTACTCCACACCTACATTGACACCGAAAAGGTTGACCCCGACCGCGTCTACCTCATGGGGTTGAGCATGGGTGGTATGGCTACCTTCGAGTTGCTCGCCCGCGAACCGCAGACGTTCGCTGCCGCCATCCCTATTTGTGGGGGTACCAATCCGGCACTGGTGGGGCTCTACGCCCAGCAGGTCCCCCTCTGGATCTTCCACGGCGCAGAGGATGAGGTGGTGAAGGTCGAAAACTCGCGCCGCATCGTCCAGCAGTTGGCAAGCCTTGGCGTTGTCCCTCGTTATACCGAGTACCCTGGCGTCAACCACAACAGTTGGGACCATGCTTTTGCCGAGCCGGGCTTGTTGGAGTGGTTGTTTGGATTTAAGAAATAGTGTAAGGGTGGAAGGGTGTAAAAGTGGAAGGGTAGGCTGTTCAATCTAGGGAGGAAGGAGTGAGACGCTTTTAGGCCTATGTTCAAGACCCACCCTCTGACTCCCTCCCTAGTGATGGAGGGAGAAATTGAGTTCATAAAGTATTGATTATCAAAATTTAATACAACTCAAAAAGCCCCTCTCCTAGTTAGGGAGGGGTTGGGGTGGGTCGTGAATTCAAGCTGAAATACATCTCAGCCCAGATTGGTCAGATTGAACAGTCTAGGTGTAAAGGTCTAAAAGTGTAAGGGTGTAAAGGTGGAAACATTTACACTTTTACACCCAACAACTTTTACACCTTTTATCATGGCGCCTCCCCTTCAGGGTCGCTCCCTTCCAGGGTTCGTCCCGGACTACTGGCGGTGGGTTCACCGCACAGACAATAGGTCGGCACTGCTCACTGTGTTCGCACCTTCCAGGCAGCTGGCGCGGGGGAGTCGTTAGTGCTATCGTCTCCCTTGAAACGACGCCAAACTGGACTTTCGGCAAAAATCTGTTGCGGGCTGCTTCGTGTTCCTGGTGGGTAGCTCCCCTCAACTGCGCAGCCTTGTATTTGGTGCTGGTAGCTTAAATTGCCAGGCATCTAAGAGATTCCAGGCAATATTTGCGCTAGGGGAGTTGGAAGAAACCTTTAGGGTGCCTTTCAACTTTCGCTCTATTGACCGGAGCCTACTTGTGTGTAATTAGTAGCCGCTGGAAGAACCGATCCACAGGAGCGGTCTGCCTGCCAGCGGCACGTCAGGCAGGGAGAAGATCCCTTTGATGTGATGCAAAACGAAGCCGATTTAGAATCAATACAACGCTGCGCAACTGTGTAGGAAACTCCTAAGTTTCCCAAAAACCTCCTATCTTACCCCCATTCACCATCCTTCCGTTGTCATGCACAAATCACTTCTTGCTTTAGCTGTATTATTCATCATCAGCTGCTCTCTTGCCGCCCAAATGCCCGCCATCCTCACCCTCGAAGAAGAAGCTCACCTGCGCGATCAGTGGCTGGAGCAGCGAGTGGAACGGATTTTGCCCGAGCTCATGCGCCGCGAGGGCATCGACATGTGGTTGCTCATCAGCAGGGAATACAATGAAGACCCAGTGTTGAAGACCTTCCTGCCCAGCACCTGGCTGTCGGCACGGCGGACGACGATCTTGGTGATGTACGATACGGGCGAAAAAATCGAAAGCCTGGCCTGTGCCCGCTACGCGGTGGGCAGCATCTTTGAGAAAGCTTGGGACAAAGAGGCCGAACCCGACCAATGGGCAGCCCTCGCCCGACTCATCGCCGAGCGTGACCCTCAGAAAATAGCCATCAATCGCTCCGAGCATTTTGGGCTTGCAGATGGGCTGACCTCCTATCATTACGATCAGTTGCAGAACTACCTCCCAGAGAAATACCGCAACCGCCTCGTCAGTGGCGAACGCCTGGCGATTGGCTGGCTGGAAACCCGCTTGCCGGAAGAAATGACCGTCTATCGGCAAGTGATGCGGATAGCTCATCAAATCATTGCCGAGGGCTTTTCCGAACAAGTGATTACCCCAGGGGTAACTACCACCGATGAGGTCGTATGGTGGTACCGCGAACGGATTCGCAAACTCGGCTTTACCGCCTGGTTCCATCCCACTGTTGATGTACAACGCGCTGATCCTGAGAATACAGAGAGCAACCGTAGTTTTGCCGGACGGCCCGCCGAGGAAGTCATCCAGCCAGGTGATCTGCTGCACGTAGATTTTGGCATCACTTACCTGGGCCTCAATACCGATACGCAACAAAATGCCTATGTGCTTAAATTTGGCGAAACCGCTCCGCCCGATTATTTGGTAGCTGCACATCAGAAAGGCTTACGCCTGATGGATATCCTCACCAACAATTACCGTACCGGCCGTTCGGGTAACGAAATACTGGCAGCTTCTTTACAACAGGCCAAAGCCGAAGGACTGGAACCTACCATCTATACCCACCCGATTGGCTACCACGGCCACGCTGCGGGCCCTACCATCGGTATGTGGGACCAACAAGGTGGCGTGCCCTACAATGGCGATTACCCCCTCTACCCCAACACCTGCTACGCCATCGAGCTCAACAACGCCATCTTTCTTCCCGAATGGAACAAAAAAATCCGCATCATGCTCGAAGAAGATGCTTTCTTCGATGGCCAAAGCTGCAATTACATCGACGGTCGGCAGACGGAGTTGTATTTGATTCCTAGGGTTTTGACTAATCATGGGAAGTAAATCTTTCAAAGTCGGAAAGCGGAAGTGGGAAGTCGGAAGTATTTAGGGCAGCTAGTATCAGGAAGAACTCAGACAGAATGAACTAACACCCCATACACAAATACGTATGTCATATTATTTCCAACTTCCGCTTTCCCAATTCCGACTTCCCTAAACCGGTATCCTCACTTCCACCACAACGCCCTTGACCTGGTCGCCAACGACAATATCCTTGATCTGGTAAGGCGTGACTACAGTGCTGTGCGCTAACAATTCCAACCTTTCCTGAATCACTTTGAGGGCCGTAGATCGGTGATCACTGCTGCGTTGGGTATTACTTGCTGTGAGGCCAGGGCCATTGTCTTCAATACGAACCAATAGTATCGAGGGGCCTTCTTCGGCGAAGGTCACGCTGATTTGGCCATCTCCTTCCTTGTTCCTCATGCCATGATGAACCGCATTTTCCAGAAAAGGCTGAAGCAACATGGGGGGGATTTCGATCAAATCGACTTCCAGGGTTTCCGGAATTTCAATACGATAAGAAAAACGATCCCCCATCCGAAACTGCTCTAAGGCAAGATAATGTTGCAGGTTATCGATTTCATCACTCAGGGTAATCTTGCTGGCTCGAGAATGGTAGAGCGTTGAGCGCATGAGAGCCCCAAACTTGGTCAGGTAAGCACTGGCGCGCTGGTAGGCGCCTTGGTTCAGTTCATATTGTATTCCCTGCAAAGCATTGGCCAAAAAATGAGGATTCATCTGCAATTGCAAGGCTTTTTGCTCCAATTCCAACAGTCGGTTTTCGAGTCGTAAGCCTTCCGCTATCTGGCGTTGCTTTTGTAGGCGGCGATGAAAGATACGCCAGAGGAGCAGTACAAAAAACAAGGCCATCCCTCCTATCAATGATCCACGAAACCAGGAGGTTTGCCAAAAGGCTGGAACGATTTCAATGGGCAGTTGTAGCACATCACTTTTGCGGTTGCCCTCTCCTATTGCTCGGGCCATGAAGGTGTAGCTACCCGGTGGCAATTTTGCGTAAGAAACAATGCGCTGGTCACTGGGCGGTGTCCATGCGTCTTCCCAACCTGCCAAACGCCATTCGTACTGCACCTCTTGGGGTTGTGCCAGATCCTGGGCCGTGAGTTCAAAACGAATTTGATTTTGGTGGTGTGCCAGTTGCAGGCCAGGTACGACAACTTTTCCCCAACCATCAAGTACTGTTCGCTGAATAACTTCCTCTATGGGTCGGTACGACAGCTGAATTCCCGCCAAGGAGAGCAATGGTGGTGACAGCCGGGTTACCCTCATCGGCTTATTCTCAAAGAGCATCAGTCCATTCATGGTACCTACCCACAAATTGCCCTGAGCATCGGCCAGTGCAGCATCCGTACAAGTTTCTATGCCCGTAAATCCTTGTTTCTCACCATAAAACTCCACGGCTTTAATGTTTCGCGCAGCATCAAGTGTAATCCGATCCATCCCCCGCTCACTACCTACCCATAGCTCTTGGGCATTGGTAAAGGCAAGACAGTATAGGTTGTTGGATTGCAAGCCATCTTGATTTTGAAAAGTAGACAAGCGGACACCTTCAGCAGTTTCTCCCACTCGCACCAAGCCACGGGCGGTGGCCAGCCAATAGTAACCAAGGCTGTCCTGGCGCACCGCTCTCACGGTATTGGAAGGCAGGCCATCTTGCTTGGTCAGTTGCCAGTGTAACTTATTAGGTTCCCAACACGCTAATCCTTGTTCACGGTAGGCAATTAACAGGCGTCCTTGCTGGTCTTTTTGAAGACTTTCAATTCTACCGATTGGTAGCTCGTGTTCTCTACCAAAAGTTTGGCAACGAAAGGTCAGCCCCGTTGAATCTTCCGTCATGCGCAGCAAGCTCAAGCCTTCGTAAGCTGTTGCTACCCACCAGCTGTCTCTTCCGGCGGGTGAAATGGCTAAAATATATTTCCCACACGCATCAACCTCTACCCAGCTGCTATCGGTGCGTACTTTGAGGCCATCTCCTGGTGTACCCAACCACCACCAGCCGCGGTAGTCGTGTGCCATCGATTTTATTTTTTCACCGCTGATTTCTGGTTCTGATAGCTGAGCAACGGGACCACTTTCTGTTTGGCGATAGACCCCATGATTGGCAAGGGTAAAAAAGATGCCTTGGGTATCTACCTCACAAAGCGCATATACGGCTCGATCCGGCAGCCCTTTATTTTGATCAAAAGCAGCAAAGGGGGCATAACGGATACAACTGAGCCCGCCGCCAGAAGTTCCTACCCAGATATTGCCCCAGCGGTCGCCGGTAATGGCCCGAATATGATTGCTACCCAAGCCATCCTTACGTTCCAAAGGCAGCCATTGTCGACCACCTTTAGGAAGCACCAGCAAGCCCTCATCCTGCGTACCCAACCAACTGTCTCCTTGTTCGGAAACGTAAAAAACGGTAGGATTGCGCGCAGGCACTTTACGGGCATGGAGCGTATCTCCTTCTACAGAAAAAAATTGCCCCCCAGGAGCTAGCGCCCAACTTTGCCCCCGCAGATAACGGTACATCGACCAAATCTGGCGGCTTCCATTATATTCCCCTACTAAAGCAGTCCAAGCCTTGTTTTTCCAGGCCCAAACGCCGCGATCGGTCCCCAACAGTAGCCGATCTTGCTCGTAAGACAAGCAGTAAACCTGCAAATAAGGCTTGGGAAAACCAAGCTCCTCCCAATCATTGCCCTGATCCTTGGAAAAATAAATTTTCTCCGTCGTCAAAACCCAGATGGAAGCTTCATCCCCCTTGATGTCAAGTACCTCTTGTTCGCGTATTATTTCCTGAAAAGTAGTACCGTCATAAACCGACAAGCCTCCTTCAGTTCCTACCCATATTTGTCCGCGAGCGTCTTCCCACAAGGCTGCTACATTATTGCCCAAAAGGCCCTCTGCATCCGCAAACGTCTTAAATTTTTGACCATCAAAACGCGACAATCCACCACCTTGGGTACCCGCCCACAAGAAACCTCTGCTATCGGCCAACAAGGCGTAGACCTGCGACTGTGCCAAACCATCACTCACGCTGTACGTCTGTACCCGACGAGGTTGGGCCAACGCAACGAAGCAACAACTGCATAGAAAAAAGGAGAATAATAATCGGAGCATAGCGCAATTTTCAAGAAGCATAGTAAAACTTACCCTGCATTCGTTTTCTCCTCAATCACCTTATTCAAAGCGTCTACATTATCCTTGCCGATGGTTTCGGCTATTTGACGCCGATATTTAGAGGTCACAGATAGAAAACGATACAGCTCTTGCGCCTCTTTTTTGCTCTGCTCTGGTAGACTGGCATAGCGGTATTGCTCAAAATATTTGTCTAAAGCTTTGAAGCGCCATTCATTGTCTTTAGTATAGATACCTACATTATACAAAAGCTCCGCCTGACGCAATGCTTTGTATTTAGGACTCAGATTGTTCAAGGCATCAATAAATCCCAACAAGGTATCAACTTTGGAGGTTTCCAGATAGTAGGTTTCCCCCAAACCAGCTATGACCAAGGCCAGTTTTTCCTGATCTTCTTTCGCTAAATCATTGATTTCTGCCTTGCGCTTGTTGAACAGCTGAAAAACATAATCCCCACACTTGGCTTTCTTACTGACACTGTAAAAGTTGGCTAGATCAAACATCTCTTCCAATCCTAACTCCTTCACTTCTGAAACCGTTTGTACCTGTGTTTGCGCCTTTGATTTCGGGAGTTCTACCTCCCCGATGATGGTTCCTTGATCTTCTTGGGTATTGACCAATAACTCAACTTTTTCGCCACCACCACCAGCAGACGTAAGGTACTGGTCTTGCGTTTCCTTTTTCAAATGATTGATGGCCGATGCGGTATCTATTTCCGGCACTTCACTTTTGAATTTAAACAGCGCGATTAAGCATAGTCCAAAAATTAAAACCGGGGCAATTCCTTTGAGTGCCAAGCCAGCAAAATTGACCTCGCCTTCTGCCGACTGCATGTCTTTTCGGAATCCACTGTGAAAAATAAGCGCAAGAACAATAATGAGCATCGCCGCTATGATTGCGTAAACGATGATACTGTTATCCGAAATTACAAACCCCATAATTATTCACTATAAGTTAATGCAATCAAGGTAAGACTTTTATTTTAGAGACTATAAATCATTACCTTCGCCACTTCAAAACATGCTATCATTTTGTCTACTTCTGACACTTTCCCCTCTCTAGCTAAGTGGCTATATTTAGCAATCAGTATCTTCCTTGTCACCTCCTGGTTTTCTACGGGGTTCAACCAATCCGATGAGCATTTTCAAATTTCAGAATTTGCGGGATTCAAATTAGGCATCAATGAAGTGCACGATCTCGCCTGGGAATACCAGGCCCGGATGCGCCCGACATTACAGCCTGCAATGGTCGTCATAGCTCATAAAACAGCTGCAATATTCGGCTGCGAAAACCCTTTCACCATTGCTTGGTTGTTGCGGCTGCTCAGTGCTGCTTTCTCGCTGGTAGTCAGCTGGCTACTCTTTCGTGTTTATGCTTCGCGCTTTACCGAGGGGCATCAACGTTGGGCCTTTTTCCTCTTCAGTTTTTTCCTCTGGTTTGGCATTTACAATGGGGTACGTTTCAACTCTGAAACCTGGTCTGCCAACACTTTTGCCTTGGCCGTAGGACTTTTCAGCTATTGGAAATCTCCTCATTGGCGGCAATACCTGGCCTTAGGTTTGTTAGTGGGTTTATCTTTCGTCTTTCGCTATCAGGTAGCTTTCATGATTGCTGGTTTTGGGCTGTGGCTAATTTTCATCCAAAAAGAAAAGGTGGGAAAGCTAATGGCTTTTATTTTGGGAGGACTACTGATGGTAGGCATTGGAACAATGGTCGACCGCTGGTTTTACGGCGAATGGGTATTCAGTCCCTGGCACTATTTCGAACAGAATATACTGCTAGACAAAGCATCTACCTTTGGTGTAGACCCTTGGTGGAAGTATTTTGAAGAAACAATCATCAAAGGCATTCCTCCTTTCGGGCTTTTGTACTTGCTTGCAGTAGGTCTATTCATCTGGAAAAAGCCTAAAGACCTCCTGAGTTGGATCACCATTCCCTTTGTGGGTATTCACTTACTGATTGCCCACAAGGAGTTGCGTTTTTTATATGTCCTTTTGCCTTTCCTCCCCATCGCGCTCAGTACTGCCTTGCAATGGTGGGAAGATCGCCGCCAAGGTCCCCTCTGGTCTGCGCGAGGTTATCGCCTAGGCTGGCGAATTTTCTGGACGCACAATGCCCTACTCACCCTGTTCATTATGTTCTGGCCCATTGTCATGGAAATGAACATTTTTCGTACCGTTTACGACCGCTACGAAACGCCCATCACGATTTACGGTGTTCAGGATCACCCCTACAAAGCAGCTTTGTACATCCATTACTATAAACGTTCCAATTTGTGTGTCGCTGAGGTTAGCAGCCTCGACAAGCTTCCCCTTTACGGAAAAGAACCTTACCTACTGGTGGTTGATCGTCGTGAAGGCTATCCAATCGACCGTATACCTGGCGACAAAGACCTTATCTATAGCAGCTTTCCTGACTGGATAATGCACCTCAATTTCAACAATTGGCTAGGTAGATCGCAGTGGTGGTTGGTGTACGAGGTTCAGCCTTAGGGGTCGGCGAAAAGTGTAAAAGTTGGGTAAGTGTGAGGGTGTAAAAGTTTAAAAGTTGGATAGCTATTGGTTGGATGGTTCAATGGTTGACCTCGTGAGTCGTTGCACAACATTTAGAGCATGTTTGGAGCGGATTACTTTTGAAAATAAATGATTTAGCATTCTAGCTAAATGCTTGGTTTTCGGTGCAAGCAAGCTCCAAACATGCTCTTAGGTGACATAAATACGCATAAGCCCCCCAAAACCCCAAAAAAGACAGTCATCCCCCTTTGCATGAGCAAAAAAGGATGACTGTAAGGAAGCCGAATGGCTTATATATCTCTCAGAGATGATTATTCAAAAACTTCCAACATAGGAAGATGAACAACTTTTTCTTCTTCCGGACCGACACTGGCGAAACCAAGGATTCCTCCCGATGCTTCGGCAACATGCTCCGCAAAAGTGCGGAAGTTTTTGTAGTAAATCGCCGCATCATAAGCCCCCAACTTGTGGAGAATAGGGTTCAACTTTGCTAGTTCTTCGGAGATGACCTGGGTACGTTCGGCGGTATCTTTTGGCAAACGGATCACCATTTCATTGATACGGGTAGTGAAATGATCACTTACCAACTTGAAATAGTCGTTCAACTTGCTAGCGTGGTCGTAACTGCGAATTTTCGTAATCTTCTCTGCCCACTCCAGCTCGTTATCGTCCATATTACCGTCGGCTCCAGCGACAAGAATGGTAATTAAGGGGATTGCATCAACCATGTGCTGCTTTTCCGCTTCGGTGAGTTTGCTAAATTCTCTTGGCATTTGGCGCTAATTTTTTAAACGCATAGATAGGAAGACCCATGACAATAAAGTCGGTCTTCCAATGATGCCGCAAAAATAGAAATTTTCTATAAAGAATCGAAAGAAAAAAAAGAAAGCGCCCGACAAGCGGGCGCTTTACCTAAATGCTAAGTTGCTTATTAACGGAAGCAATAAAATAAAAGTCTTGATGGGGATTGAACCCATCAACTATCTAGTCCACCTGGTCGTGGAGGTAGGAGTTGCCTCTACGCAATTCCGGTTCTTCCTCATCACCGATGGTCCATTTTGAGAGGTCGTGGCCTTCCGAGCGGGGAATATTGTCCAACTGGACGCCTCGTCGCAGGTAAGCAGGCTCACTTTCCATCTCGTTCACGGTTTGTGGGTTATTCAATTTTACGTGCTGGCTACGCAAGCGTTCTCGGCGCCGTTCTTCCATCTCACGAGCGCGCTCTTGCTCCGCAGCGATTTCAGAAGGGTCCTTGGCGTGAGGATCTTCGTAAGCATAGTTCCGACGCTGGTAACGCGAAACGGTTTCCTGCACATCGTCAAATTCGAAAGTGGGTGCCTGGGGCGTATCTTCACCTTCGTAACCAATACGGGAAAGGTTATTAGGTTGGTTCGGCTGATTAGGCATTTTGGGTGCTTGCTCCTTGCGGGCAGCCTCCTGCTCATCATCCAGGCTCACCACTACGCGATTTGGTTCTGCCTTCTCAATGCGCTTGCGCTTGTTCTCAAAACCAGTAGCGATAACCGTCACGCTGATCTTATCGCCCAGGGTTTCATCAAAACAGTTACCCCAGATAAGGTCTGTTCCGTAGCCCGCTTCTTCCTGTACGAACTCTGTGATTTCAAAGATTTCGTCCATGGTCACCTCACGGGTACCACTGGTGATGTTCAGCAGGATATGCTTGGCACCACGAATGTCATTGTCCTCTAGCAGCGGAGAGTGCAGGGCCTGATCAACAGCTACCCGGGCACGGTCGTCTCCTTCTGCCATAGCGGTACCCATGATGGCTACACCACTTTCTCGCATAACGGTATTGACATCCTCAAAGTCAACGTTCACATAACCGGGAACAGTGATGATCTCGGCAATGCCTTTCGCTGCTGTGGTCAGAATGTTATCGGCTTGGCCAAAGGCATCCGACAGGCTAAGGTTACCATGGATTTGACGTAATTTGTCGTTAGAAATTACGATTAGCGTATCCACCTGGCTCTTCAGTTCTTCCAGGCCTTCGGTACCCTGAGAGGTACGACGACGTCCTTCAAAGGTGAAAGGCAAGGTAACGATTCCCACCGTCAGGATGTCCATTTCCCGCGCCGTGCGGGCAATGATAGGAGCTGCTCCGGTACCCGTACCACCGCCCATACCTGCCGTTACGAACAGCATCTTACAGTCGTTGCCGAGGTAGCGTTTTACATCTTCAATCGACTCTTCACAGGCCAACTTACCCACATTGGGTTTTGAGCCTGCTCCGCGGCCTTCCGTGAGGTTAGGACCGAGCTGGATTTTGGTTGGGATCGGACTTTGGTCCATCGCCTGATTATCGGTATTACAGATGGCGAAATCTACGCCAACAATACCTTGCTTATACATGTGGTTGACTGCATTGCTACCGCCGCCGCCAACGCCTATTACTTTAATGATGGGGCTTTCGCCCTTTGGCAGATCGAAAATCATGATCTTAAAATTTTATGCTGCCGAAGATGATTTGGTATCAGTAAATCGCTGCTCTTCGGTATCAGTTGTTAATAGAAAATATCACAAATGGAATTCCGAGCTTAGAACTCAGAATCCGGTTCCGCTTCAAACCATTCTTTGGTTTTTTTGAAGATGGTTTCCAACCATTTGCCACCGGCTTCGCCTTCAGCAACAGTTTCCATCGCTTCTTCTGCTGCGGGTTCCTCCTTAGGTTCCGGTGCGGCAGTAGCGGCCATGATTTTACCTTGGTCCATGTCTTCAAAGCCTTTGAGCAACAAGCCTATCGACGTTGCGTAGATGGGGCTGCTCAGGTTTTTGTGGTAACCGTGTGCCAAGTGCTCTACGGGTGTTCCTACCCGACAGCTCTGGCCAGTATGCAACTCTACCAGCTTGTCGATGTGGCGCAGTAGGCTACCGCCTCCCGTCACGACAATGCCGCCAATAAGTTTGCGATCGTAGCCAGACCGGCGAATTTCCCATACCACGTAGTCGAAGATTTCTTCTACACGGGCCTGGATAATCCGCGCCAGGTTCTTTTCTGATATTTCCTTAGGATCACGGCCACGCAGGCCAGGAATAGCGATGATACGATTATCGTACACCTCCTGAGCCAGGGCTGATCCGTACTTTACTTTCAACTTTTCCGCATGATGAGCCATCACGTTGCAACCATCTTTGATATCACCGGTTACGACGTTGCCACCAAAAGGAATCACTGCGGTGTGGCGAATAATACCATCTTTGAAAATGGTTATATCCGTAGTTCCTCCACCGATATCAACGAGTGCAATACCCGCTTCCTTTTCTTCCTCACTAAGCACTGCTGCTGCACTGGCAATAGGCTCCAGGGTCAGGTTATTCACCCGCATCCCGGCGCGTTCTACACAGCGGTGGATGTTGTTGGAAGCCGTGATCTGCCCCGTGATAATGTGGAAATTCGCTTCCAGACGAATGCCCGACATTCCGATAGGATCGGTAATGCCTTGTTCACTATCAATGGTGTACTCCTGTGGGATAACGTGTAGGATCTTATCGCCCGGAGGCAATACCAACTTGTACATATCGCTGATCAGACGCTCAATGTCGCGGCGGCTGATTTCGGTATGATCGTTATCACGGGTGAGCATTCCGCGGTGTTGCAGGCTCTTGATGTGCTGGCCGGCGATGCCAACGTGCACTTCCTTGCAGGTGAGTCCACTTTGTCGTTCCGCAATGCGGACCGCCTCGGTAATGGCGTTCACCGTTTTTTCGATGTTAGAGACGACACCCCGCAGGACGCCCTCACTTTCAACTTTCCCGAAGCCCAAGACTTCGAGTTGACCATGCTCATTGCGTCGTCCTACAACTGCACACACTTTGGTGGTACCGATGTCGACAGCTACAATCGCGTCATTAGGTGGGTTTACAAATTTTGATTCCATTGCATTCCGTTTTAAAATAAAAAAATGTCAATCAGGGCTCTAGTGCCCATTAAGTGTTTTATCGTTTTTTACACACTACCTGTCCCTCATAACGAAGGTCAAAGGAGCTGTAGGCCTGCCAACCTTTGTAAGGCAAACCTTCCCGGTAAAAAGTCTTTAATCGGCTCAATTTCCCCTCAGCTTGCTGGTAGCGCCCAAACATAATCGTCTGTTTGCCAATCTTTGGGCTGAGAATAAATTCTCCGCGTTTGTTGATATAAATTTGTTCAATCAAAGCATCCAAAAAAGGATCCTCCAACAGTAATTCGTTTAATACAAATACCTGGCGTAGCAGATGATCTTCCTGCGTCAGGAAATCCGTTTCGTGGGGCGGTAAATTGCCCGTGGCTACCCTCACCCGGGCGGCATAATGCTTGCTCGGTGGTATTTGGTTCCCTTCCTTATCCAGGTAGTAGTTCAGGCCATTGTTGTCCATTATCCGCAGGATCGGCTCGCGCTGGACCAGCTCGATGTTCACCCTGTCCTGCGCATCAATGTATGCCTCCGCACTCTTGACGAAAGGATCTTCTTCCAGTACTCTTTCCAGGCGTTCAACATCAAGTTTGCCCACTGGGAAAGCGGTGATTGGATGCGCAAAGCGCTCTTCCAGCATCACGGGAATATCTTCTTCACTGATCAAAAAATCACCACTAGCCAAAGGCGCTATATCAATAACAATGTCATGAATTGGAGCATTCTCCTTGCGCTGCATCGCCCCTAGTACTATAGAGGCACCGGCAATTAGGGCTACTCCCCAGAGGAGCATCCTTAAAACCTTGACGATATCGCTTTTAGCTGTACTCATTTTTTATCCTAGTGCTGTGTTGTCTTTGACAGCAATTGTTCTTTAATAGGGTCTACTAAGGTGTCAATGTCTCCGGCACCGAGGGTCATTAGTACTTCGATGTCCATCTTTGCCAGGGTTGCCAAAACTTCTGCTTTGGTCAACAATTGGCAGTTTTTATTTTTCATGTGCTGGTAAATCAACTGGGAATCTACCCCTGGAATCGGTTCTTCCCTGGCTGGATAAATATCCAATAAAAGGGCTTCATCCAACATGTCCATAGCTGCGGCAAACCCTTCTACAAAGTCACGCGTGCGCGAAAACAAGTGCGGTTGAAAAATTCCCGTAAGTTTCTTTCCAGGATACAATTCTCGCGCGGCTCCAATGGCAGCGGACAGTTCCGTCGGGTGGTGTGCATAATCATCAATGTACACCAGTTCCTTCTCACGAATGTGAAACTCGAACCGGCGCGCAATCCCCCGAAAGCTCAACAAGCCATCAGCGATTGCTGCGGGAGCTACCCCCAATCGTAAAGCAACGGTAATTGCTGCCAGGGCATTCTCCACATTATGCCTTCCAGGATGAGGATGACGCAGATTGCTGATTCGGGTTGCTCCGCTTTGGTAATCAAAAACGAAGAAACCATCTTCTACCCGCAGGTTTTGTGCTTGTGCATCACCGGTTGCTATACCGAACGTACTCACCTTTATATCCAGATGACTAAAGCTTTCTTCCAAGCCTGCTTTCACCAACAGTTCACCACCTGGTTTCAATTGTTTTGCGAAAGCTAAAAATCCAGTTTCCATGAGGGTAGAAAGGTCGCCGTAAATATCCAGGTGATCCGCATCCAGCGACATAATGGTCGCAATATCAGGATGCAAGGTCAGGAAGGAACGATCAAACTCATCGGCCTCAATGACGACCCACTCACTGTCTCCTTCCACAAAATTGGAAGAAAAATTACGGGCCACACCGCCCAGGAAGGCATTGCAATCGACGCCACCGCTACGCAATAAGTGCGTAGTAAGTGTAGAAGTTGTCGTTTTGCCGTGGGTACCCGCTATCGCCACTGCCCGCATGCCTTCGCTGATAATCCCCAGCACCGCGCTTCGCTTAAGCACCGGATAACCTTGCTCGCGAAACCATACCAACTCGGCGTGGTTGGCGGGAACCGCCGGCGTATAAACCACCAGATCAACATCCTGCGGCAAGGTCTCTACCTCGGCTACATAGCGCACGGCAATGCCTTCCGACACCAGCGTCTTCGTAAGGGTCGTTTCGGTACGGTCATACCCAGCCACCTTCACACCACGACCGTGGAAGTAGCGCGCCAGGGCACTCATGCCAATACCGCCGATACCGACGAAATAGATGTTATGAATGTTGTCAAGTTTCATTGATTGGTTGATGGTTGTTAGTTGTTGGTTGATGGTTGGTTGGTTATTTCCCATTTGGCCAGGCGTAACACTTCTCTGGCGATCTTATCGGCAGCATTGGGGTAAGCCAATAGCTGGGCGTTTTGTGCTAGTGCTTTGCGTCCTTTTTCATCTTGCAGCAAATTGATTGCCGTTGCAATCAAGCTGGCTTTTGCATCCTGGTCTTTTACCAGAATAGCTGCTTTCCTGTTCGTCAATGCCAGGGCATTCTTGGTTTGATGATCTTCGGCCACATTGGGAGAAGGCACCAGAATGGAAGCTTTACCCAACAAGCAGATCTCAGCAATGGTCAATGCGCCTGCCCTACTGATCACGATGTCTGCCGCAGCATAGGCGAGATCCATCCGATCTAAAAAAGGCAACAAGTTCACATTGGGCAATTGTGCCGTTGCACACTTGCTGTATTCTTCGTTGTAATATTTTCCGCATTGCCACAGTACTTGTACTTCTGGATTGGCGGCTAGTTGTTCGTAGGCCGCAGCCAATGCCTGGTTCAAGGTTCTAGCGCCAAGGCTGCCTCCCGTTACCAGAATTACGGGTTGATCACTGCTAAAACCGTAATGAGCACATGCCTCGGCACGATTTTCTTGGGTAGCCAGCATGTCCTCACGAACAGGGTTGCCCACTTCCATTAGCTTATTTGCTGGAAAAAATTGCTCCATTCCAGGGTAAGCCACACAAATTCTCGAAGCCACTTTAGCCAGCCACTTGTTCGTCAGTCCTGCGTAAGCATTTTGCTCCTGGATAAGGGTAGGAATGCCTTGGGCCGCTGCTTGTCGCAACAAAGGACCACTCGCAAATCCACCCGTTCCCACCACAACCTGTGGTTGAATCCGGCGAACGATCCGGCCGGCCTTCCAAAGACTGGCCAGTACTTTTACTGGAAAAAGCAGATTTTGAACCGTCAGCTTACGCTGTAAACCACTGATCCAAAGTCCTTCAATGGGGTAGCCCGCTTTCGGGACCCGCTCCATCTCCATTTTATCTTGCGCACCTACGAAACTGATCTGAGCCGTAGGTACCAGTTCTTTTACTCGGTCGGCTATCGCTACTGCGGGGAAAATATGCCCACCAGTACCGCCACCACTAAAGATGATCCTCAATTGTTCTTGCTGTTGGCTCATTCGGCAACGGATTCTATGTATTTGCTTACACTCAGGATGATCCCGAAAGCAATACAGGTGAACAATAAGGAGGTTCCTCCCATACTAATCAATGGTAGCGTTAGCCCCGTTACCGGCAACAAGTTGACGTTGATACCAATATGGAAAAATGCTTGAATGACCACCACCAAACTTAACCCTAGTGCGACCATCGCCCCGAAAGCTTTGGGGCTTTTGGTTATCAATCGGGTTACCCTAAAAAACAGCAGCAAGTACAATCCAATAATTACTGCTCCACCAATGACGCCGTACTCTTCGCAGATCACCGCGTAGATAAAATCGGCGTGAGCGTAGGGCAGATAATTACGCTGGGTACTATTGCCGGGGCCCATGCCCGTCAGTCCACCATTCCCCAACGCGATCTTTGCCTGATCGATCTGGTAAGTATCTTCTCCTCCTGGTTCGGGGGAGTAAAACTCCTGCAGACGACTCTCCCAGGTTGCTACGCGGATGTGCTTAGGGAAAGTTCGCCCCAGCATGATCAGCATCACAAAAACAATCCCCCCCGTCAACATCAATAGACCGATGTACTTTAAGGCTACCCGGCCCACAAACATCATCAGCAGACAAGCCAGAAACAGGATAATTGACGTCGACAAATCCGCTGGTGCAATCAGAGCGCAGACCATTACAACCGGCACAATAATTGGCAAGAAGGCACTTTTAAAGTCTTCAATATAATCCTGCTTACTACTGATAGCCCGCGCCACATAAATGATCAACGCCAACTTGGCAAAGTCTGAAGTTTGAAAACTCAAACCAATGACTGGCAGTACAATCCAGCGACGAGCCTCATTGATTTCCGGCCCTAATATCATCGTATACATCAGTAAAATCACGGCCATCGGCAACAACACTGGCGACCAGTTCATGTACCGTCGATAGTGTAGTAAATGCGCAAAGTAGGTAACCACCAAACCCGCTGCCAGAATGATTCCGTGCTTGAAGAGGTAAGCCTCGGTATTTCCGCCGCGTTCCCGGTAGGCCAGGGTACCCGTAGAGCTGTAAACCGCCAGAATGGAAAACAGCCCCAACAGGACGAGAATCGCCCAGACCACCCGGTCTCCACGTAATTCTGCTGCTATTCTGGTTGAAAAACTCATGTCTTTTTTTTGTTTTAGAGGTTGTGGTAGAGAAAGGTTGCAGTGCAACGTCTTTACCGCAACGTCTGTACGGCGGCGCGAAATTGATCGCCCCGGTCGATATAATTTTTAAAAAGGTCAAAACTCGCGCACGCTGGCGATAGCAATACTACCTGTCCTTCTTTGGCCAGTGCTTTGGCGGCCATTACGGCACCCTGCGCGGTGTTGGTCTCTTCAATCTTGTCAATAATTCCTGCAAAAGCTGCTTTCAGCTTGGTGTTATCAGCACCCAGACAAACCAGGGCTTTTACTTTAGTACGAGCCGCCTCAAAGAGCGGTGAGTAATCATTTCCTTTGTCAGTGCCACCGGCAATCCAAATGATGTCTTTATCCATGGCATCAAGTGCGTAGGTGACGGCGTCTACATTGGTAGCTTTGCTATCGTTGATGTAGGTTACGCCATCCACGACGCCGACGGGTTCTAAGCGGTGAGGAATCGGCTGAAAACTTTCGAGCCCGGCCCTGATTTCCTCGGTACTGATGCCAAAAGTTTGCGCCATGCCTGCCGCAAAGAGGGCATTGAGGGCGTTGTGTTTGCCTTTTAGCTGTGTACGCGTCAGGTCAATTTCCTCGCCACCCAGCAGTATGCCTTTTTCGGTCAACTGTGCTTTGCTGACAGGGCGAAGCTGTGCGGCCACCGGATTGCGTTGTCTCCCTTTGTCAATGTTTTCATCTTCGGCCAAAAACCAAAAAGTATCGCTTAGTTCCTGGTTTTTGGTGATGCGCATTTTCGAATCAATGTAGCCATCCATCTCATAATTATAGCGATCCAGGTGATCGGGCGTAATGTTGAGAATAGCCGCCACTTGGGGACGGAAATAATGAATACTATCCAATTGAAAACTGCTCACTTCAATCACAAAAACTTCTGGTTCACCTTCTGTTGCCAGATGGCGGGCAAAACTAATACCCACATTCCCTACCAAAGCCGCATCTTTGCCCGCTGCTTTCAGCAGGTGATGCGTTAGGTAGGCCGTAGTGGTTTTACCATTGCTACCAGTAATGGCTACCAGCGGAGCATCAGTATACCGGGAAGCAAATTCAATTTCTCCGATAACGGGTATCCCTTGGTCGTGCAACTGCTTGATCAGCGGTACCGTATCAGGAATGCCCGGGCTTTTGATGACCTCATCGGCAGCGAAGATCCGATCCCAGGTATGTTGTCCGCTTTCGAACTCAATACCTGCCAGTTCCAGTTCTACCTGCTGATTAGGGCTAATATTTCCCCGATCAGAAAGAAACACTTTTGCTCCTTTCTTTTGCGCCAGCAAAGCCGCTCCTACGCCGCTTTCGCCGCCACCTAAAACCACAATATGCATGGGGCTGTCCGTTAGCATTAGCGAAGTTTTAGCGTTAAGACGGTAGCTACCGCCAGTAGAATTCCGACAATCCAAAAACGTGTTACGATCTTGGTTTCCGGCATTCCTTTTTTCTGATAATGATGATGAAGAGGAGACATCAAAAATATCCGTTTCCCTTCACCGTATCTTTTCTTGGTGTACTTGAAATACCCCACTTGAACCATCACCGAGAGATTTTCTGCAACGAAAATTCCACACAGGATGGGAATCAACAATTCCTTGCGCAACAGGATGGCCATCGCAGCAATGATCCCTCCCAAGGTCAGGCTGCCCGTATCGCCCATAAAAACCTGAGCGGGGTAAGAATTGTACCACAGGAAGCCCAAACAAGCTCCCAAAAAGCAAGCTGCGTAAATCACCAGTTCACCACTACCCGGCAAATGCAAAATATTGAGGTAGTTGGCGGCAATGCTATTGCCAGATACGTAGGCAAAAGCAGCCAGGGTTATCCCAATAATACCCGAGACCCCCGTAGCCAAACCATCCAAGCCATCCGTCAAGTTGGCCGCATTCGACACTGCTGTGACAACAAAAATCACTAAGGGTACAAAGATGATCCAGGCCAAATGAGGTGCCAAGGGCAGTAGGCGACCATAATCCAACCGGTTGCCTTTCATAAAGGGAACATTGGTCAGATTGGTCTTGTAATCTGCTTTAATCGTCACCACATCGTTGGCTGCTTTCACCTCTATTGGGCTGCCCACCATGTGATCTTTGGTGAGCCCAATACTTTGCGCTTCCGCAACGTCGAGGCGAACTACAATCTGTTCGTTGTTCATCATCGTCAGGGCAATAAAAAGGCCCAGCCCGATCTGGCCCATCACTTTGAAGCGGCCGTGTAATCCTTTTTTATTCTTGCGAAAGACCTTGATGTAATCGTCAATAAAACCGATGACCGTCATCCAGCTGGTCGCTACCAGCATCATGACGATGTAGATATTATCCAGGCGAGCCATCAACCAACAAGGCACCAAGATGGCCATCACGATGATGATTCCGCCCATGGTTGGCGTGCCTTGCTTTGATTTTTGGCCATCTAATCCCAGGTCTCTAACTTCCTCCCCTACTTGCAATGACCGCAACAACCGAATAATCTTCCCACCAAACAACATCGAGATGATCAAGGATAGAATGATCGCTACTCCCGCCCGAAAGGTGATGTACTGGAATAGCCGCGTCCAGGACCCCAGTCCAAACGTCGCATCTAACCATTCTACCAAATAAATGAGCATTGTTTTTTCGTTTTGTGGTTCCTAGGTCTATTAGTTCGTTTGCTTTATCGTATCCAGGGCATTGCGCAAAACTTCGTCATCCGAAAAAGGATGTTTCACACCTTTGATCTCCTGATAAGTTTCGTGTCCTTTGCCCGCTATCAGTACGATGTCTCCTGGTTTTGCCAGCCGACAAGCAGTAACAATGGCGGATCGCCGATCCGTAATTCTCAGCACCTGATCCTTTTTATCAGCAGGCACTCCTTGCTCCATTTCATTCAAAATGGTTTCAGGATCTTCTGACCGAGGGTTATCACTCGTCAAAATCACCAGGTCGCTGTAATCGCAAGCAGCTTTGGCCATCAGTGGTCGTTTGGTTCGATCGCGGTCACCGCCACAACCAAGGACGGTTGTCAATCGCTGATTGCGTGGCAGCATCTCCCGTAGCGTCTGGCATATCTTCTCTACCGAATCTGGTGTATGCGCATAATCTACAACCCCTGTAATACCACTTTGTCCGTTGCGTACGTAGCTGGCCCGCCCCGCAGGACCAGGCAAGCCACTGAGTATGCGCAGTACTTCTTGGGTGGGCGCCTCCAACAATACCGCCGTTCCGTAAACAGCCAGTAAATTGTAGGCATTGAAATGGCCAATCATACGCGCAAACAACTCGTGCCCTGCCAACTCCAAATGTAGACCTTCCGGGCTATTGCCAAGAATTCGCGCGCGGAAGTCGGCCATAGCTCTCAAGCTGTAGCTGCGCTTGGTTGCAGCAGTATTCTGTACCATCACACTACCGCGCTTATCATCTACATTTACCAGCGCAAAAGCCCCTTTGGGTAAATTATCAAAGAACTTCTTTTTCGCCTCGATGTACGCCTTGAAAGTACCGTGATAATCAAGATGATCGTGCGACATATTGGTGAAGACACCTCCCGCAAAATCCAGTCCGGCAATGCGTTCCTGATCAACTGCGTGGGAGCTTACTTCCATGAAAACATAAGTGCATTGGGCTGCTACCATCTGCGCCAGCAAGCGATTAAGTTGTACGGCATCAGGAGTGGTGTGTGAAGCCGCAACGACTTCCTCTCCTATCCGGTTTTCCACCGTCGACAACAAGCCTGTTTTTTCGCCCAAGCCTTGGTACAACTGATACAGCAGCGTAGCACAGGTCGTTTTTCCATTGGTCCCTGTAATACCGACCAATTTCACATCACGACTTGGATAATGAAAAAAGGCAGCGGCCATCTGTCCTAATGCAGCAGCGCTGTTGGCTACGTTTAACCAACAAGCTATCTGTTTTTCTTCTTCCGACTGTGGTGCTCTTTGGGCCACAATGGCGGTAACACCTCCAGCTATCACTTGAGACAGGTAATCATGACCATCGGCTTGCGTACCCTTTACGGCTACAAAAAGGCTCTCAGGAACCACCTTACGCGAATCGAAGTCCAGCTGGTGGACTTCCACGTTGAGATCACCCCAGCTTTGGAGTACCTCTACGTTTTCGATAAGTTGGTTAATGGTCATGTTTTTATTTATCCTGTTGTTATTATTTCAAGCTTATCCGAGGATCAGCTTTATGGTTTGTCCTCTAGTACTGGTACCGGGAAGAATCGATTGCCGGACGACCCGCCCAGCGCCTTCTGTCGTTACTCTTAACCCTCGATTCTCTAGTACAAACACCGCATCTCTCAAACCCATCCCCACCACACTAGGCACCTTGTTGTCACTCATGGAGCGGTTTTGAATAAATAGGCTATCGCTACTGGCCGTCATGATGACCATAGGTGTTTCCGGGTCTCCGTAGTAAGGAATTCTCAAGTAATCCAAAACCACTCGAATATCTTTCTCATCCCCCAATTCAAAGCCGGGCAGGTTTCTTTCGTAAAGTACCGGGCGTGGTCCGTCGTTTAAGGGATCGTGTAAATCAATCATGCTGTTGAAGCACTTATCGGCAATCTCTCTAAAAATAGGCCCTGCCACATCGCTCCCGTAAATCCCCCCTTCTCGAGGTTTATACACCACTACAATACAAGAGTATTTGGGTTTATCAGCCGGAAAGTATCCCGCAAAGCTTGCCTGGTATCCTCCTACCCTAGTTCCTCTGCTGCTACGGGAGTAATTCACCTGCGCGGTACCTGTTTTGCCAGCGAAACGGTACTGGTTGGTACGCAATCCAGAAGCAGTACCTCTTTCCACAACACCTTCAAGTAGGAGACGTGCTTTTTCTATGGTCGATTTGCTCGCAATAGCTTTCTTCACTACCGTAGGCTTGATGAGGTCAATCGTCTCGCCGTTGCGTTCTACCCGCTCTACCAGATAAGGCTTCATCATGCGGCCATTATTGGCTACTGCATTGTAGAAAGTCAGCGTCTGCAAGGGCGTCAAACGTACTTCGTAACCCGTAGCCATCCACGGTAACGTCACCAAGCTCCAGTCGTCTTCTTCGCTGTAAGCATTCTTCAAATACGGATTGGCCTCGCCCTCCAACTCAATATTGGTGGGCAGATCAAGGTTGAAATCCCGCATACGCTGTAGGTACTGGTAAGCACCTTTGTTTTGGTCACCATTGTCCGGCAAATTATAGTAGCGATCTACCAGTTTGGCCATACCTACATTCGAAGAAATCTCGAAAGCACGCTGCACCGTAATGCTGTCCAGCTTAAAGCTATATGAAGAAGCATCTTCCATTTCTATATCAGAGAAAATGGTTCTTCCTTTTTCTATATCCACCGAGTCGGTCAGTTTCACATGACCATCTTCGAGTAGTGCCATCATTGTAGCCAACTTGAAGGTGGAGCCCGGTTCTGTCGCCATCGCAATGGCGTAATTGTACATTTCGTAATAGCCTTCTCCGGCATCATCACGCCCGAGGTTAGCAATTGCCCGGATGGCACCGGTTTCTACGTCCATCACAATGGCCGTTCCCCATTCGGGTTGGTGCCGCCGCATACCCGCCAACAAGGCTTCTTCCGCAATGTCTTGGAGATTTACATCAATGGTCGTAACGATATCATCTCCACTGCGTGGTTCTACTTCACTCAAATTCCCCAGCGGCAACCACAAGTCACTCTTTGGGTCTACCTTAATCATCATTTGGGTACCAGCCTGTCCGCCCAAAATAGAGTCGAAGCGGCCCTCCAATCCTACCGGTTGCTGATCTTCCCGCACGTAACCAATGGTACGGCGCGCCAGTAAGCCAAACGGACGCTTGCGCTCACTGAGTTTCTTGGCGATCAAGCCTCCTTTGAATTGCCCCAGATTGAACAGCGGGAATGCTTCAATCCTGGCTTTCTCAGCAAAAGAGACCGACTTCTTCAACAGCACGTTCCGGTTGGGACGGCGGTTGTTGGAGGTGTCCCGCAAGTTGTACAGGTAATCCCTAAATCCACCTGCTGTATAGGTATTGTCCACGTAAGTAGCCAACAAGTAAGACAGCGAGTCGATATTGGCAAAATAATCCTCTTCGCTGGATGCGAAAGGATCAAAATACAAATCGAAATATGGCACCGAAGTCGCTAGCAAGCTACCGTCTTTGGCGTAAATGTTACCCCGTTCAGCAGGTACTGCGCGGGGTTTTACGTAGTTTTCCCGTCCTTGCTCACGCCAGTACTCCCCTTCCAGAATTGCGATATTTACGGTACTGTACAGCAGGAATCCGGCTGCGGGCAACAGGAGCCCGAAGAGCAGGAAATAAACCCGATAAAGTACTTCGTTTTTAATATCCATTGCTGGAAAATTTATTTCTCGTCGCGAACAACAATTTTTATAGGTTTACCCCGGTGTAGCCGTAGTCCATCGTCTTTGACGCGGTCTACCACTTCCGAGCGTAAACTATTGTACATATTTTCAGATTGCAGGGACATAAATGACCACCGCATCTCCCGAATGTCACGTTGTAGCTCCTGGATGTTGCGCACGTTGCGCTCTGCCAGGTGAGCATTGCCGATGTACAGAATTGCGAGAAAACCGAGAAATAGGAAGTAGCCCAGGTTCGTGAGGATGAACCCGGATAGTCGAAACGACTGGATTTGACTGAAAATGTCATTTTTCTTAGCCATTACTTCCGTTTTTCAGCTGAAGACAGGATATGCTCCACAATGACCACCCGCTAAAAGCAAAGTGGTTATTCATCTCCAGCCTTGTTTTTCTCCCCCGGCTAAAGCCGAGCTAATGGAGAAGGTTTCAATTTTCGGTTGGCGGCTGACTTTCCAGTCTTTCACCAACGCGCAACTTAGCACTACGTGCCCGGGGATTTTCCGCTACTTCAGCAGCGCTGGCCTCCACGGGCTTTTTGGTCAACAATCGGTACGGCCGATAAATATGGCCGTAAAAATCCTTCGTCTGTTCACCGGAAACTTGTCCGGTTTTCAGTACATTCTTCACCATGCGGTCTTCTAAAGAATGATAGCTCATGGCTACCAATCGCCCACCGGGCCGCAAAACAGTGGTGGCTTGTTCGAGCATTTCTTCCAGCGCGCGCATCTCGTCGTTAACCGCGATGCGCAAAGCCTGAAAAACCTGAGCGAGGTAGCGATTTACTTTGCCTCGGGCCAGTGGCTCTACAATCTGTACAAATTCGTCAACCGTGGTGATGGCCTGCTGTTCGCGGGCTTCTCCAATGCGCTGAGCCAGGGTACGGGCATTACGAACTTCTCCGTAAGTACCAAAAACGTACTGCAACTCATCGACCGGTGTATGCGCCAGAATTTCTGCCGCCGTAGGTCCGTCCTGCTGGTTCATTCGCATATCCAGGTCTGCAGTGAAACGAAAGGAAAAACCTCGTTCCGGCACATCTAATTGGTGCGAAGAAACCCCCAGGTCCGCCAGAATACCATCCACCTGCTTGATGCCATATAAGCGCAGGTAGCGTTTGAGATGACGAAAATTAGCTGCCGCAAAAAGCAAACGCTCATCGCTGGGCAGATTTTTTTCTGCATCTGCATCCTGATCAAAAGCAAGCAGTCGGCCATCAGGCCCCAATTGCTCTAAGATCAACTTGCTGTGCCCGCCCCCACCAAAGGTGACGTCGACATAAGTGCCCGCTGGATCAATCTGCAAATAATCCAAGCATTCCCGAGCCATTACCGGTAGGTGATAACTCATGCTTCTTTTTCTTTTGCACCCAAATTACCAAGCACATCATCAGCCAGTTCAGAAAAGTCGATGGGTTCTTCTTCCATCCACTTATCGTATTCTGCTAAAGACCACATTTCAATTCTACCAGAATATGCCGTTAATATCATATCTTTGTCGATATCGGCGTATTCCGCCAACCTTTTAGGCAGCAGGATGCGGTCAGCACTATCGAGGGTCACCTCGGAGGCACCGCGAAAAAAGTAGCGTGCAAAATCACGGTTCTTCTTATTGTAGAGATTCAATTCGTTGATCTCCGCAGTTACCTCGTTCCACATCGGCTCGGGGTACAACACGAGGCACTTTTCAAAGCCCCGGTTGATCACAAAGTTGCCACGCTGCCAATCACCAAGTTGGGTCAACAAACCACTAGGCATCCGGAAACGGCCTTTGCCATCCAGACGTACTTCGTACTCACCTAGTAGTTGTTTAAAGGACATAACTTTTTTCTAATAACGTTGGAATTTCCCTCCAACTTTACTTTGTAGTATCAAAAGTAACGACTTTTGACACATATTACCACTTTCTACCACATTTTTAAGCAACTTTTTTCGCAAAAAGTTCCACTGGATTAAACAAAAACAAATATTTCATTTTTTAGATGACACAAATGTAACTTTTTTGATTTCATTGTTTTCAATACTGCTCAAAAGCCGTAAGTTGAAAGTTCACCAAAAGTGGAAATTTGTGGGAACGGGAGGCTTTGGATGCGATTACTGCGTGGGAAATTGTGGGAAGGGAGTGGTAAAAATGGGTGATTTTTATCTTTCTCGGGCACTCCCCCTTCCCTTGGCCGGGGTCGGGTCGTCCTCCACTCTCTGTTGGTTCGGCCCTTCCTGTGGTCGGGCTCCCCGCATAAGTCTCCAACAAGCCAAAACAAAACCCATGTCCTCCCTCGGGAGGTGTCCAAAGGACGGAGGGGGCAGCACAATCCGCAAGGGCTGCCCTCCCTGCCTGACGTGCCGCTGGCAAGCAGGCCTCGATCCTGTGGATCGGTCCCTCCAGCGGGACACATTTTGATGGTGCTAGTAGCAAGAAGACCACAATTAGCTAAGCTATCCTCATGATCACAGCACTCTCGCTCAAACGAAGACCTGAATATTGAGGAATGGCGTAACTTTGCTCCCCAACAATCCCGACAGCATGAAACTACACCTTATTATAGCATCCGTCTTATGCGCTTCGCTGCTCTGGTGCCTGGCATCGCCAGGAATGGCCCAGAATGCTCCTCCCCCAAAACTAGGCATCGCTCTTTCTGGTGGCGGTGCCAAAGGCTTGGCACATATTGGTGTATTGAAAGTACTGGAAGAAAATGGCATCTTCCCCGACTACCTCACCGGCACCAGCATGGGAAGTATCGTGGGTGGCTTGTACGCCATTGGCTATACCCCGACCCAATTGGAAGAACTGGCAACCAGTTTGCGTTGGAGCGACTACTTCAACGACAGCTACGCGCGCAACTACCTCCCCATTGATCAACGAAACAAAGCCGATCGCTACCAGCTGACTTTCGCGCTGGAAGATGGTATGCTAAGTATCCCCCGTGGCCTGATTGGTGGCAAGAAAATATTGACGCTCCTCACGGGCCTGACGGCCTGTGTGCACGATGTGGACAGCTTCGACAAATACTACTGCCCTTTTTCTTGTGTAGCTACAGACTTGGAAACGGGGGAAGCATTTGTATTTAAGGCCGGACCCTTACGTAAAGGAATCAGGGCGAGTATGTCGATCCCTTCGGCCTTTGATCCGCTGGTCTACGAAGACAAAATTTTGGTAGACGGCCTGCTGGCCCGCAACCTTCCGGTAAGCGATGCGCTGGAGATGGGGGCAGATATCGTGATTGGCGTGGATGTTGGGGATGCGCTTTATCCGCGGGAAGAGCTCACCAGCGTACTCCGGGTACTGGAACAAACCAGTAGCTACGTGATGGCGGCTTCTACCCTGGAGCAACGAGCCCTAGCGGGTTTCATTATTGATCCTGACCTGGAACCGTTTACCACCTTGAGTTACAATGTAGCTCCTGCCCTGATTCAAAAAGGAGAAGATGCCGCACAAGCTGCCTTGCCTGCCTTGCAGGCTTACCTCGATTCCGTAGGCTGGCAAAGCAAGCCCATCCCCGAAAGGCCGAATTGCCGGAGAGATAGTTTTCCCATCAAGGAAGTCGCGTTTATTGCTGCTGATAGCACTACCCAGAAGACGCTGGCGCAGATGGTGAGGATCAAAACACCCCAGGTGATTACCATCAAAGAAATAGAAGAATGGATCAGTGTCCTATACGCTTCGGGCTTTTACAGTGTGGTCGACTACGAACTGGTACACGCCGATGGCGGCGGCTACCTCTTACGGTTTGCCGCCGAAAGCACACCTAATATATATATCAGAGGAAGTATCAACTACGATGTGGATTTTAATGCGGGCTTACTTATCAACTTTACCGCGCGCAATCAACTGGGCTACGGCAGCTTGTTAAGTGCTGACTTACGGGTATCCGAGTACCCTGGTTTTTGGCTTGATTACACCATTAATACCCGTACCAGCCCCAGCTTTGGTGTACGCTTATACGCAAGTGGGCAAATCATTCCGGGTGCCTTGTTTGCACAAAACGAGCTGGTAGACGAGTTTACCTTTCACCATTATAATGCCGGCCTGGATTTGCAAACCAACCTGAGTCGACAGTGGCATTTCCGCGTCGGTGCCGGAGGGGAGCACTTTTCTGAAAATCCGCGCTTCTTTTCGCTGACGGAATTGGAGGCCCGCGCCCAACGCTGGCTGGCCTACGGGCAGTTGATTAGAGACACCTACGATCGGACTTACTTCCCCGAGGATGGATCGCTCTCCCAATTGTGGGTAGAATACAACCTGGCGGGCAAACTGGAAGAAGCCAAAGCAGGAGGTGCCAATTTTGAAACGGATGGCAATTGGACCATTGGTGGGAAAGTGCACAAAGCCTTCCAATTGGGTAAACACCTTTGGCTGGATGCCACTGCCGGTGCTGGCCATAGTCAAATGACCGAAGACCACCCTCTGTTGCGCTTCTATCTAGGGCGAGAGATTCCCAACCACAATCGTTTTTACGAGTTGTACGGGTTTCGACTGAGTGAGCAAAGAATAAGCACCTTTGGTTTTGGACGCCTGCAGTTACGCGCCGAAATCGGCTCGAACAACTACCTGGCCATTGGGTACAACCAGGGGCTATCTGCACTACTTGTTGGCGGAGAGGTGCTCGAAGAAAATAAACTCTCTGGCCTCGGCCTGGAGTTGGGTAGTGTCACCCCACTGGGGCCTTTACGCTTCACCGCAGAATACAACCTGGATTCCGAGCGCTTCAACTTTTCCTTTTTTGCGGGGTACCGGTTTTAGGGAGTATCAGGTTGATGGTTGATGGTTGATGGTCAACTTACAACCATCAACTTACAACCATTACCCCTCCTTCTCACTTATATCGTAGCGATAATAACCTTCTCAAGGCAAATCTCATTCTTGAATTACAGGCAGAATGCCTACCTTTGCCGCCCGAATGAGCTTTTTTCTGAACAACCGGTGTAATAATTGACGTTTTTGAACGTCTTAAAGCGGCACCAAATAAGATGATTTACCTCATGCGTATTCTATTACTAACAGTGGTACTGTCCCTAGCCGGGCAGTTTACATTACAAGCACAAGAAGAAAAAACCAATATGGATTCTCTTAGCTACAGCTTGGGCGTACTGGTGGCCCAAAACCTCAAGAGCCAGGGATTTGAAGATCTTGAAGCAAGCAGCATGGCTGCCGCCATCCAGGACGTTCTTACCGACAATGATTTGAAGATTGATGTACAACAGGCCAATGCCAATGTACAAGCTTACATGCAGGCCAAGCAAGCAGCTCAGTTTGCAGAAAATAAAGAAGCGGGTGAAGCTTTCCTTAAGGAGAACGCTTTGCGTGGCAACGTTGTTACCACCGAAAGCGGGCTGCAGTACGAAGTGCTCAACCCGGGATCAGGTGCTAAGCCTGCCGCTACGGATAAAGTAACGGTTCACTACCACGGCACCTTGATTGATGGCACGGTATTCGACAGCTCCGTCAACCGTGGCACTCCTGCCTCGTTCGGCTTGAACCAGGTCATCAAAGGCTGGACGGAAGGTCTGCAACTTATGTCTACTGGTGCTAAATATAAGTTCTTCATCCCTTACCAACTGGGATACGGGGAGCAAGCTGCCGGACAAGCCATCAAGCCCTACTCTACCTTGATTTTCGAAGTGGAGTTGATCAAGATCAACTAAGCACCTTGCAAATTAATTTCAAAGAGGATAGGATCAGTTGGTTCTATCCTCTTTGTGTTTCCACCCCAAATAGCTTATTCTGATGGGAACCAAGTCTATACATTACCGTGATGGTAGCACCAATCAAGCCAGTATCTTTCCCGCCCCTGAGGAAGCCACCGCAATTATTATTTGTCTACCAGCCTTGGGGGTTCGTGCTTCCTACTACCACGACTTCGCTCAGGCACTGTCGGAGCAGGCGTTTCACGTGGTCACCATCGATTGGCGGGGGCATGGACATTCCAACCTCCGAGCAGGACGATCCATCGATTTTGGCTACGAAGAATTGGTGAATGATTTACAGGAATTGCTGGATTATGTCGAAAATTGGTTTTCGGTCATGCCAGTCTACGTAGTAGGCCATAGTCTGGGTGGGCAAATTGCCAGCTTGTGTGCTGCCCGATATCCTGGCTTGATACAGGGTTTGGTACTCATCGCTTCTTGCTCTGTGTATTACAAAGGGTGGGAAGGGCTAGGAGCCTGGCGGGTATGGTTGGCGGCTAAGCTGTTTCACCCCATCAGTAAAATTGTAGGTTACTTCCCAGGTAGAAGTATTGGCTTCGGCGACAGGGAGGCCCGTAAGGTAATGCACGACTGGTGCTACAATGGCCTTTACGGCAAATACCGCTTGGCGGGCAGTCTTTTTGATTATGAGGCCGCGCTACAAAAAATGGAAACCCCAAGCCTGGCCATCTCCATCGCTGGTGACGAGCTGGCCCCCATAAAAGCTACAGAAAACCTGGTGAAAAAATTCGCCAACACCACACCTCAGATGCCGCTCAATGGGCGCATCCATTTGGTGTTGTGGCAAGATGAAAACGGCCAAGGTTACAACCATTTCAATTGGGCAAAACAACCACAGGAAATCATCCACCAAATCACATCATGGATCCCGTAGAGACGTTGCACCGCAAAAGTCGGAAGTAAGATTGGTGTAAGGGTTGGAAAAGTGTAAAGGTGTAAGGATTGCCATTAATTCGCCCACCCCTTAGTGTAAAAAATACAACATTGAACTATAGGAGATTGCACCGGGATGCTTACCTTTGCCCGAATGTTCAAAAATAGCATGTATGATTGGTCAATTAAAAGATGCTCAATTTAAGCTTAAACGCATATTTATTGAGTCCCAACTTCCCGCAGTATTAGAGCCATTGCGTGAACTTTCAAACAACCTCTGGTGGTCCTGGAATGAGGATGCCATTGAGCTTTTCCATAGCATTGACAGCGAAGCACTGAAAGAACTGAACTACAATCCAGTTGCATTATTGGACCAGCTGAGTCTGGAACAAGCCCAAGCACTGGCCGAAGACAAGGCTTTTCTCGCCCGCCTCAAAAAAGTAGATAAAAAATTCAAAGACTACCTCAACACGCCTAAGCAAAAAGGCCAATCACAGGTAGCCTATTTCAGCATGGAATACGGTTTGCACATCAGTTTGCGCTTGTATTCCGGTGGTCTTGGTGTACTTGCAGGTGATTATCTCAAGGAAGCCAGCGACGACAATGCCAATCTTTTTGCCGTAGGGCTACTGTACCGTTACGGGTACTTCAAGCAGGCTTTGTCGCTCAATGGTGACCAAATCCACAATTTCCCACCACAAGAATTTACCAAGCTCCCCATTGCGCCGGTCCGTAATGACAATGGTGACTGGATTCGCATCACTATTGACCTTAAAGGTCGTGCCGTACAAGCCAAATTGTGGGTCTTGAAGGTAGGACGCATTGATCTCTACCTGTTAGATACGGATCTAGAGGAAAACAGCTGGGAAGATCGTTCTTTGACCCACCAACTCTATGGAGGAGACAATGAACACCGCCTCAAGCAAGAGATTCTTTTGGGTATTGGTGGTACTCGGGCGATTCAGGCCATGGGCTTGCAACCTGACATCTACCACCTTAATGAAGGTCATGCTTCTTTCCTCAGTCTGGAACGTTTAAAGCATCTGATCAACGACAACAACCTCAGCTACACTCAGGCGGTAGAAGTAGTAAGGGCTTCTTCCCTGTTTACAACCCATACGCCCGTGCCTGCTGGTCATGATCACTTCCCGGAGTACATGATCCAGCAATACCTGCACCATTTCACCAATGATTTGGGTATTTCCTGGCACGACTTTATGGCATTGGGCCGCGTCAACGCGGATGCAGCAGAAGACTTCAACATGAGCCACCTGGCCATCCGTCTTTCTCAGGAAGTCAATGGTGTAAGTAAGCTACACGGTACTGTTTCGCAGAAAATGTTCACCAAACTCTTCCCTGGTTATACCTCTGACGAGTTGCACATTGGCTACGTTACCAACTCGGTCCACTACCCTACCTGGATTGCCAATGAATGGCACCAGATTTACACCAAGACATTTGGTGAGAAATTCCTGCGTGACCAGTACAACCACGATCACTGGCGCAAGATCCACAAGGTGCCTGACACGGAAATCATGGCCACCCGTCGGGAACTCAAATCACGCCTTTTAAGTTATGTCAAGGATAAGATCAAATCCGATCTTACCCGTCGTGGGCAGTCGCCGCGTGCTATTTTTCAGGTCATCAACAATATCCGTGAAGATGCATTAGTGCTTGGTTTTGCGCGTCGTTTTGCAACTTACAAGCGGGCACATCTGATGTTTTCGAATGTGGATCGTTTGCGAGAACTGGTCAATAGCCAAAACCGGCCAGTCATTTTCCTTTTCGCAGGAAAAGCTCACCCCGCCGACGGAGGTGGTCAGGACTTGATCCGACACATTATTGACATCAGCAAGCGCGACGAATTTGTGGGCAAAGTAATCTTCCTGGAAGATTACAATATGGAGATGGCCAAGCTTCTGGTACAAGGTGTTGACATCTGGTTGAACACGCCTACCCGCCCCTTGGAGGCTTCGGGCACTAGTGGTATGAAAGCTGCGATGAACGGTGTTGTCAACTTCAGCGTACTTGATGGCTGGTGGGCAGAAGGTTATCGTCCTGACTCAGGTTGGGCCCTTTCATTAGAGCGCACCTACGAAGATCAAAGCCTCCAGAATGAGTTGGATGCCGAAAACATCTATAATATTCTGGAAACGGAGATCATTCCTACCTATTTCGATTTCAACGAAGAGGGCATCTCTCCTAGATGGGTGAGCTACGTAAAGAACATCATTGCGGAAGTGGCACCTTTCTTCACGATGCAAAGAATGTTGCACCACTACTACGAGCGATTTTACAATAAGCTTTTCAGCGCAATTGATACGCTAAGGAAAGATGACTTTAAACCCGCTAAAGAATTGGCTGCTTGGAAGGACTACGTTCGCCAACATTGGTCAAAGGTACATACCATAGAGGTGGACACTTTCGATGCGTCGAACCATCCGCTACCAATTGGTCAGAAGATGGAAGCGAAAATCACTGTAGCCTTGGGTAGTTTGGCCGCCGAATACGTAGGCGTGGAACTTGTTTTCTTCAAGAGAATCAATGACAACGAGCTGGATTTGGTACGAGTAGCCCAGCTGGAACTGAAAGACAAAGGTAATGGTCAGGCCACCTATGCAGTAGCTATTGATCCTAAACTAGCGGGCGTATACGAATTTGGCTTCCGCATCTACCCTCACCACCCACTTTTGGCCAATCGCCAAGGGTTGAACTTGGTGCATTGGGTGTAGGATGTGTAAAGAGGGTTTGATGGTTGATGGTTGGGTCTACGAATCTCAACCTTTACACTTTTCCAACGCTTACACCTTTACACCGTTTAATTCCGACTTAAAAAAAGCGGCCATTCCAAATACCTGGGATGGCCGCTACTATTTTTGTCAAACAAACACTTGATAAAAAAGTGATAGTGCTATTATTGAGTAATTGGGATTAAAAGTAGTGTAAGGGACAACTAAGTTTTAGGTGCAAATCGCTCATTGATACCGCTAAGGACAAGAGCGTTACCGATGGATAGTATTTTTTTTTGCAATGCCCCTTATTGAAATAGCTGTGGCACAAATTCGGCAAGATAAATTCGCCAGTTCCTCCAGATATGCCCACCTTCTGTTTCCTGATAGGTATATTCCATCCCTATCTTATCCAGCCTTTCCCGATAATCCTGATTGGCATTGTACAGGAAGTCTGTTTTTCCGATACCGATCCAGTACAACTTGTAGCCATTGTCCATTTGTGTTTTTAAAGTCTCATCGATATTGGCATATACTGTTCCCGTAGGATCGTTACCATTTAAGATAGCCGCGGAGAATAATCCGACGTAGTTGAACGTATTGGGATAAATTCTGGAGATGTGTAGGGCATGAAAACCACCCATAGATAAGCCTGCGATAGCGCGATTCGCCTTATTCTTAAGTACTCGATAGTTGTTTTCTACAAAGTGCACGACATCCATAAAATGAGTCTCATAGGTACCATCCATTGTTTTGGGAACCATAAATTGGGGTTTATAAAAGCCCGTATTCCCCTCACCTGGAGCTGCATCCTGAATAACATTGCCGTTGGGCATGACAACAATCATAGGTTTGATTTTCCCTTCGGCCAACAGGTTGTCCATGATTTGGGCAGTACGGCCGAGGGTGATCCAAGCCTCCTCGTCGCCTCCTGCCCCATGTAAGAGGTAAAGTACCGGATATTGTTCACCCGAATTTTCGTAACCTGGAGGGGTATAGACTGTAAGTCGACGATCCATGTTTAAGCCAGGAGATTCATACCAACGATGACTTACGGTACCATGAGGTACATCATTGATTGCATACAGATGTGCTTCTTTCTGACCGATAACAAAGATATTATACAAATTGCCCACATCTCTAATCACAAATGGATTCGAAGGATCTATAGTATTAAGCCCATTAACTACAAAGGAATAGCTGTATAATTCAGCGGTAAGAGGGGCTGTTCGGTAAGACCATACACCATTTTCCTCTTTTTGGAGTAGCGCTTTTCCGGGAGCATCTACCTCCCCCATCGGTGTTGATACTTTGACTGTGGGTAAAAAATCACCTGTTACAAAGACCGAATCAGCATTAGGAGCTATTAGCCGGAACGTCACTGAATTGTCTTCATGAATTTCGGGAGAAGTTACACCGGGGCCCCACTGCTGTCCATAACCATTGGCCGTCATAAGTAAGATCAATAAGAGATTTAATAGGTTGTTGTTTTTCATAATATTATTTTTTCGGCTTAAAGGATTCCAAATTTGAGCAACTCCTCTTTTAGTTGTTCTGGTGAATGAAAATGTATACTACGTAGTCCCAATCTTCGGGCGGCCTCTACATTACGCAAATTATCATCAATAAATAAGGAGGTAGCGAGTTGCAAAGGAAAACGTTCTTCCAGTAATTGATAAAAGGCGGGCGTTGGTTTTCGCATTTTTTCCACCCCCGACACTAATATCCCTTGAAACCACGAGAGAAAATCATACTCCCGGAGTGCTACTGGCCAGGTTTCTGCCGACCAATTGGTGAGCGCAAACAAGTCGTAGGCATTTTCTTTTTTCAGTTGCGCTAAAAGATCTACTGTCCCGATGATGGGGCCTCCTAGCATTTCTGGCCAGCGCCCGTAAAAGGCTCGAATCAGTTGCTCGTGTTCAGGGTGTTGGCTGACCAGTATTGCTGTACCGTCGGCCAAGGAGCGGCCCGCGTCCTGGGCTTCATTCCAATCGGAGGTAGCAATATTATTGAGGAAATAATCAATTTCAGGTTCGCTAGGAAGCAGCTTCCGATATAGGTAACGCGGATTCCAGTCGATGAGTACGCCGCCGAGGTCGAAGATGATGGTGGTTATTGGTTGGATGATTGGATGGTTTTTGTTAGTTGATGGTTGTTAGTTGATGGTTTGGTTGCTTTTACCAAAAAACAGATGCTCTGTAGCAACTTAGGGAGAGGTTGGAGGAAGTAGACACCTTGTCAATAAGTAAAAAGACGGAAATAACTGTCCCCCGTTTTTGATCCGTCAAATAACTAAGGTAGTTGTAAAGATAAAATGGGGGGCTGAAAAAAACGCATACTATTTTAGTTAATTATGGTACTATTTTAGTTGCGAATTGCGAACCAATGACTAATTTCGCGCTGAAATTGGGAGTCCCTGCAAAGGTAAAGGCCTATAATCAGGGAGTAAAGCAGAAAAAGTCATTTTTGTTGGAACTTTTTTCACTAAATATTTTTTCTATTTACAAATGTCCTTATATTTGCATCCGCTTCGGGAGATGAAGCGAAAATTAATGGCTTCGTAGCTCAATTGGATAGAGTCCCTGACTACGGATCAGGAGGTTGAAGGTTCGAATCCTTCCGAAGTCACTTCCCATTTATTCCCGGGCTTTTGCTCGGGAATATTTTTTTTTACATTCCGATGGGATTCATTCCCTAATTGGAAAAAATACGGATGACGTATGTCTAAGGTTTGTCAACTGACTGGAAAGCGCCCGATTACAGGGAACAACGTATCCCACTCGAACCGCAAAACAAAGCGTCGCTTTGTTCCTAATATTCAGAAGAAGCGTTTCTATATTCAGGAACTCGACCGCTGGGTTACCTTAACGGTATCTACTTCTGCGATGCGCAATATCAACAAATTAGGTCTGCTCGCTTACTTGAAGAAGTTAGAGCGTAAGGGCGTTGATACTGGCATTAGACTGTAATTTGCTCATTTATTAAGCTATCCCATCATGGCAAAGAAAAGTAAAGGTAATCGCATTCAGATTATTCTGGAATGCACCGAACATAAGACCAGTGGTATGCCAGGTACTTCTCGTTACGTAACGCAGAAAAACCGCAAGAATACCCCTGACCGTCTGGAGTTGAAAAAATACAACCCAGTACTTAAGCGTATGACTGTACATCGCGAAATCAAATAATAAAGGTACTTGACCTTGCGTTTGAATTTCCGTAATATTGTGTCAATTATTAATTTCGAAAAATAAGCAACAATGGCTAAAGTATCGAAAAACGCACGGGTTGCCCAGCGTGCTGCTAACGCAGGTTCTGGTCGTGATTTCGTGAAGGTTGTACAGAGCATCAAAAACCCGAAAACGGGTAAGTACTCTTACAAGCAAGTAATGGTGCACAAAGATAAAGTTGACGAATTTCTAGCAAAGAAATAGTTCGCTCTTCTTTGATGTTATCAGCTTAAAAAGGCTTTTCTTGGCGTTGTCCTGGAAAAGCCTTTTTTGTATTTATACTGTTCCGTAGCGGTGAGGTAATTATCTTTACCAAACTTGAGCTGCAACCTACCCTAGTTTGCTACTGTTTAGTATCTTGGCCAATGTATGCCGCCAAAAATAAATTTTCAATATGAGTTTTTTTTCCAAGTTCTTCAATAAAGAAAAAAAAGAAGATCTCGATAAAGGTTTAGAAAAAACCAAAACCAATTTCCTGGGCAAATTGGGTAAGGCTATAGCCGGGAAGACGACTGTTGACGAAGAAGTACTTGATGAACTGGAGAATATCCTTATCACTTCTGATGTTGGTCTGGAAACAACGGTAAAGATCATCGGACGCATTGAAGAACGCGTTGCGCGAGATAAATACCTCAACACGAGTGAACTCAACGAGATTCTCCGCGATGAAATCGTTCAGCTGCTGGCAGAAAACAACACCACCGACCTGGAAGGATATACACTACCCAGTGAGCACCGCCCAACTATTATCATGGTTGTAGGCGTAAACGGTGTTGGAAAAACAACTACTATCGGTAAACTGGCTCACCAGTACCATGCACAAGGACTGAAAGTAGTCATGGGCGCGGGTGATACCTTCCGCGCAGCAGCAGTAGATCAGTTAAAAATATGGTCAGAACGAGTAGGTTGCGATTTTTACAGTAAAGGGATGAATACCGATCCGGCTGCTGTAGCCTTTGAAACCGTCAATTACGCCATCGAAAACAAATGTGATGTAGCAATCATTGATACTGCTGGAAGGTTACACACCAAGTTTAACCTGATGAAAGAGCTAAGTAAAATCCGAAATAGTATCAGTAAAAGATTGGACGGAGCTCCTCACGAAGTACTCTTAGTACTTGATGCGACTACTGGCCAAAACGCTATTGAGCAAGCTACCCATTTCACCAAAGCCACGGAGGTCTCGGCTTTGGCACTCACTAAACTCGATGGGACCGCTAAAGGCGGTGTAGCGATTGGCATTTCCGACCAGTTTAAGGTACCTATTAAATACATCGGGGTAGGTGAAGGTATTCACCACCTACAAATTTTCAATAAACGGGCTTTTGTTGACTCCATTTTTGAAGCGTAGCAGGGCCTGCTATTTCTGTCTCGTATGGCTGCTTCCCGCTTACATCGCTGGTCAAAAAAACTTAGCCGTACTTTCGGAAAGTTAAGATCAATCCTAGGATTGGGGACTGGTCATCCAGTGATGGTACACTCCTACCGGGGATTTGGTAGTCGCAATTATCTTTTTCTAAGCGGTCGGGTGTTGCGAGATAAATTTATCCGTAAAGGAAAAACGGATACTACCTGGAGAAACTTCAGCAATACCGTTAAGAGGTTTAATTCTCGCGAAATCGGAGGAGCTGATATTTGCATTCACTTTGGTGGTCAATCTTTTTCTTTGCAAACAGATAGTGAAGGTTACTATACCCTCGACACTTACCTACAGCAGCCTTTACCTCCTCCTCCCGCTCATCCTCCTTTTTGGCAAAAAGCAACCGTCGAGCTTTTGCGGATCCCAGGAATACAAATCAATCAGAAACAAAACGCCGAAGTACTCATTCCTGGCTCTGCCGCTTCTTTTGGAATCATCAGTGATATTGATGATACGATACTAAAAACTTACGTTACCAGCTGGCTAAAATGGCGGATGATTTATCTAACCATCTTGAAAAATGCTTTTTCCCGTCAGGCTTTCTCACGCGTAGCTGCATTTTATCAGGCATTACGGCGGGGAGCGCAAGGAGAAGAGTATAATCCTTTCTTTTACGTCTCTAATAGTCCGTGGAATCTCTACGATTTACTGGAAGAATTTTTGGATCTTAACAAGCTGCCTCGTGGCCCGATCATGCTGCGCGATTTCGGCTTACCCTACGAAAAAAGGCCCGCCAACTATCGGGGGCATAAACACGAACAAATTATCCGTATCCTGGAACTCTACCCGCAGCTTCCTTTTGTGCTGATCGGTGACAGTGGAGAAAAGGATACCGATATCTACCGTTCGGTAGCACTGGAATATCCTGGCCGGATCAAGGCCATCTATATCCGGGACGTGCGCAGCCAGCAGCGAGCTGCCCGCGTTCAGGAAGTCCTTTCTTCTATTCCTGGCACCCCTACCCTACTGGTTCATTCTTATGAGGATGCTGCTCGCCACGCAGCGCAGCACGAACTCCTTTCCATGGCTACTTTTGAGAAGTTTAATCCCACGATTGTCTTTTAAACCTTACCTTTGCATTCCGGTTGTACGTGACCCCGTCGCTGTTCGCTTCGTGCGAAAAGAGGAAAGTCCGGACAATACAGAGCACCGCACCACTTAAGAGGTGGGAGGTCAGGGAGGAATTCTTGGTCTACAGATAGTGTCGCAGAAAATATACCGCCAGCTCTTCGGAGTCGGTAAGGGTGAAAACGTGCGGGGCCTTGGCCCTTAAAGTAAGAGCGCACGCCGTTCGGTAGTAATATCGGAGGGTGATAAACCTTGCGGATTGAAATGCCATGTACACCAGTCTGTCTGATCTTCGGAGAAGGCTACAAGTTGCTCGCTTGCTGACTGGGGGGTAGGCAGATAGATCGGATCAGTGATGATCCGGGTAGATAAATGACGGGGCAGTGCCACGTGCACTGCACAGAATCCGGCTTATGATCGTACACCGGTTTTTTAAATTACAAAAAGGATTTTTGCCTAGCGGCAAAAATCCTTTTTGTTTAATAAGAAGCTTCCTTTCTTAGATGCTTCACTCTCCTAGGTTAAAGTAAATGATACATTGGGATAGTATCCATTTAGGCTTATCAAAATCCCTATACCCTATACCAAGTACCTAATACCGTGAGATTTGCCTTGAATTTCACTCCCTTTTAAGAACACTAAAAGGGCAAATCTCACATTAGCTACCAGGTTCAAAAGCACCAAAGTCAAACAACAAGCTGAACCGCAAGGTGTTGTCCAATGGGTTACGCTGATTGGTCGTAGGAACCAGGTAACTGAAGTTCAAACCGAAAATATTGTATTTCAAGCCCATTCCTAAAGTAAGGTACTTACGACCTCCTTTTTGGATGTGCTCGTTGAAATAACCTGCACGAACTGCAAATTGCTGATCGTACCAGTATTCCAGACCTACACTATAGACAAATTCTTTGATTTCTTCACTGAAGCCTTCAGGAGCATCACTAAAACTGCTAAACATAGCACTTACTGGTGATTGCTGGTTACGTGTATCCGTAGCACAATCTGGCCCTTGGCAAGGTGTTGGCACCATCAATTTATTGACATCTGCGGCGATCGTCAAGGTATTGAAATCATCAAAAGCCATCACCCAGGCAGCTCCCATGCCAAAGTTGGCAGGTAAGAAGTCGCGATCAATATTACGGGTATAGGTGATCTTGGAACCAATGTTCGTCAGTGCCAAGCCTATAGTCAGTTCGCTATCTTCTAGTGAGCTGGAAGATAAATCCTTCTGGTAAGTAAAGGAAACATCAGCCGCACCAGCAATGCCAGCTTCGATAACGTCTCCACCATCCAATTGTTGGCCGGCAGCAAGGTTAGAGTAGATAAACTTACCCGTCAAACCTGCGGTGAAGTTATCCGACAACTTACGCGAATAGGCCAGCGCAACCTCAAATTCGTTGGGGCGGCCCGTTACGAGAGGTTCACCATTTACATCCGTAAATTGAATACTACCCAGGGAGAAGTAACGCAAGCCAAAACCAAGTGCCTGCAAGTCATCCAATTTCTTGTAGCCAGTCAAATAGGCGAGGTAAACATCGTTCAGTCCTAATGACCGCAACCAAGGCGTGTAAGTCGCTGAAACAGCCAGATCTTCCTCCGCTAATACCAACTTCGAGGCATTGAAGTGCATAGCATTAGGATCAGCAGAAAGGCCAATGCCAACGTCTCCCATAGCTCCGGAGCGAGCATCCGCTACGATGCGTAAGAAAGGAACAGCAGTCGCTACGGTATTGGTACAAGGTGTTCCATCCAAATTGTAATATTTACCATCTGAGTCCAGGAAACAATTGCCCTGAGCACTTAGGTCACTATTAAACGCAGTCAATACCAGTACGAGAGCTGCAAAACGTAGTACGTTCTTCATGAGTTTGAATTCATTTTCTAATAAATCGGAGCAAATATAGCTCCTTCTGTGACAAATTTGAGGGTCAGCTTATAAAGTAGTTTGCAAAAGCCTTGCCAAAAATTCTTGCTGTGTAATTTTCACACCAAGAAAACCCTAAACAGGCAGGCTTTATTTTGTTGTTAATGAAAATTAATACCCTCTACCACAAATCCCCTGTCCGACTGGCCAGGCAGGTGCTTCGGCTTACCAAAAGCCAGCTTATTTCAAGATCACCAGTTTTTCGAAATCACTTTGGCCATTGAGTTCTTGCCCTCCCTGGGTGCGTACACGCACCTGATACAGGTATACGCCACGAGCCAGCTGGTCACCGTAATCGTCTTTACCATCCCATTCGATACAATCATCTAGGCGGAGTGCGCCATCATTGGCGGGGATATTTTCTTCAATGGTTTTCACCAGACGGCCCGAAACGGTATATACCTGGATCAACACCTCCAAATCCTCCCCAGCGATATTGGTATCAAACTGAAAACAGGTACGATCGGTGAATGGATTGGGATAATTGAGCACGTTTTGCAGGGCAATTTTACCATCATCGGCAACAATGAACTCTGTGATGCCTTCGCCCAAGTTATTCGCTACATCCCAGGCACGTACGCGCATGGTATAAGTGCCAGGTGCCAGGTCTTTCAATGGAAAACGTACTTCTCCCTTGGTGTAATCATCGTCTGCTGCTTCGTAGAAATCGTTGAGCAGATAACTGTTTTGGGTATTTTCGTTGAGGAAACCCTCCAAATCATGCCCAATACTATTGCCCGTAACGTTGATCCCAAAATCATCCGATAGTTTCACCACTAAGGTTGGGTTGGCCGTCACTTGGCTGCCGGCCACAAAGTCTTCAGAATTCATAAAGACTTCCACAATCGGCGGTAGATCATCAACTACACCATCGGGGTTGGAACCGCCAATAATGAAGCGTTCTTCACTCCCTCCGGCATCAATTCGCTGGCTGGGGTCGGCAGCGTAGTAGCTGATCTTGCCCTGCCCGTATTCGTAATTGATATCTTTAGGAACAACGAAAGAAAAGCTAAACTGACCATTGGTGACCGTAGCCCGCCCCCGGAAAAGGACATTTCGCTGAACCATGTAGGTTCTCTCCGGACTTCCCTCGGGGTCGTTACGAAGGGTTTGTGCTCCTACGCGTTTATCGTAAATAGTAGGAAAGACCGTTCCATTAAAGTTACTCAACAGGCTACCATTGAGATCTTCTATCCGCCCCGTAATGGTGACAGTTTCCAGGGCACTGAGGGTATCCTGACTAGAGGTGTCTACCTCAATACCATTTATGGAAGTGGTAGCAACTCGAAAGCGCGGCAAAGCCGGACGCATTGCCGGATCGCCCATCAGGGTAAATTTACGTTCATTCTCAAAGCTCCCTGGGGCACTCAGTGCATTTTTAGCTACCCGGATCACATCACCGAGGCGAGTCCAGTCTCCTTGTTCATTCTGTTGCAGCATTTGCGTCAGCGAACGGTTGGTCAAAGCTGCATTCCGATTAGCAAATACCGGGCGAGTCGTCGTGAGTAACGCAATCGCTCCCCCTCGCGGGCTGAGGATCAGCTCCTCCCCTGCCGAAACGAAGGCACCATTGTCATAATCACCAAAGGTGCAGGTTGCGGTGAGGAAAATACTAAGGCGGTCGAGGTTTTCCCAATTTTGAATCATCGGTATATCCAGCACGCGCTCCTGGGCCCAGCCTCGTGGGCCTCCATGCCCTAGGTAAGTCGTAATGACGGTTCCTCTGGTAATTGCTCGTTCCAGCTGCTCCTCCACTGTCGGGTAGCGGTCTCCGGCAGGAGTAGATTCCTGAGGGAAGAGGTCAAACAAGAGTTTATTGATATTAAACTGGGGCTTCAACTCCCTTACGAGTTCCGAAGCTTCATCAGAATCATCAGAGTGGGCAGCATTATCTTCATCATCTCCTAGGAAAGTCATTCTTGTGCGCCAGTCTTGATAATAATCTGCATTGGTATCGTATTGGATGATCTTATTGACAACGGTAGCGGCTTCTGCTGGTGTCTTTACGGGCAATCGCCCTACGGCAATGCTCATATCATTGGCCAGTGGGTCGGCACCGGGTTCATTGTCAAATATGACAAAAAAATCGTCGGCCGGAAAGCCTTTAAGTTCGTGGTTTTCGTCTCTTTGATAGACGGGAACAAAGTTGCCACCAAAGCCATACAAATCACGACAATCGAAAGAACCATCACCAATCAGCAGCAAATAACGCAAGCTACCATCGCGCTCAAAGATCAATTTGGCAAAATCTCGAATCGCCGTCGGACTTACCCGACCGCTAGAAAATTCATTGTAGACTTGATCGGTTGTAAATGCTGCCACCTGAAGACCACTGTGGCTACGACGATGTTCTGCCAATTCGAGGGCTTTCTCCTCAAAATCAGGGTGGTAAATAATCAACATTTCCTGCGCTTCCAATGCGTGCAAATTCTGCGCTTCTATTTTACCAATAGCCTCTGCAACAGCAAAGTCGGCACTGCTTCTAAAAGCAATAAACTCTCGCAAGCGATCAGCTGTTGGCACACCAAAACTCAAGCTATTTCCGCTGCTAATGGTCTGCTGTTGCTGAGGTTGTAGTGGATCAGAAATATCCCAAATGGTAATGTCACTGCCTGCATTATCAAGTACAAAAGTCGTCGTATTACGACTCATACTGCGCGTATCTCTGAAGAAGGTTTGGTCGCCTTCCATCCGTAAGCTCAATCGAGCTCGGGCCTGAATATAATCGAGCCAGGCAGAGCTTTGATCCGCACCACCAGGATGGGGATACCGTAAGAGTACGTCAAGACTTTCGTCCGTAAGGCTTATGGTACCATTGAGAGAACTGTTTGGGGCCAGGTCGTTGTAAATTTCGTTTTGGTCCCCAATGGGTACGCCTGGCACCGTTTGGCTTGACAAGGTTTGTCCAGCAATATCCAGAAAGAAGCGAGAACTCGGACGTGCACGCAAGGCCATGGAGGCCCTGATGGTAACGGGCTCGTTGGTTTGCAGCCCTTTTAAGACAAACAAGTTATCGTAATTCTTTTCTCTGGCAAATTTGAAGAAATCGCCGTACCAATGTTGGCCAGTGCCCGTACCGGTAGCTTCAATTTCGTGCAGAGGATTCACCCGATCTTCCTCAAAATGGAAGAGCCCATCATAGGTGGTGGCGTTGCCTTCGGTAGCAGATAAACTCGTTTGTTCCTGGACGCGCTGGCCATTGCCATTGCCTCCTATTTTGATGAAGTAATAATTACGAACATCATAAATATTCATTTGCAAGTCGAAACGATCCTGAGCAGCATTATAGCGCCATTTATTAGGTCCTTCAGCGTACAGCAAAATATAATCGCCACTATTGAAGCTACCGTCTTCTTCCCCAACGATACGTACAGCATTCTCTACTAAGTCCTCAGCACGATCCTCATTAACATCATAAGGTAGCAATCCGCCGCCATTGCCATAGACCTTTATCGTACGTGGATCGATATCATCCAGGTTACTGATACCTAACTGATCTTTGAGAAAACCGTAGCTCAACTTATACATCCCCGTCTCGGGTATTGCGATTTTGTATACCTCACCATCACTTAAAACAGAATTGAAGGGCGGCCCGCCACGTAGCGTACCACTCGGTTCGAAGTTGGCATTAAGCACAAAAGCTGTTGCTCTCTGGTAGGTATTGCCATCCTTGATAATCGGTACGACGGAGACTTTGGCAAAGTATCCCTCTGGTTCCCGAACAATATTGGTGCGAAATTGGAGCTCAGCCCCCAGTGCCTCATCCTCGGGTGCATAACGCTTATCCATTGGTTCAAAGCTGAGACTGCTTACCGATAGGTTGATTTGTCCAGGCCCACTGACGGGGAACCGATAAATCCAATAAGGATGAGAGGGAGCAGCATCGCCAAATTTAGCGTCGGTAAAAGACCATTGCTCGTAGCTTTGCTCACCAATACGATAAGTGGTGGGCGCATCTTCCCAGCGGAATTCCTGACGTATGACGGTCTGCGCGAAAAGTTGCACCCCAAAAAGCGCACAACAAAATGATATAAGGAGTAGTTTTTTCATAACTTGACTTGGTACTGCACAAATTTAACTTATTTGGAACGTAAACAGCCAATACCTATTTTTCGTTAACGGCAATTAGCCCCTAAAATGTCGTTTAACTGCATAGCAATTATTATTTGTCACTGCTGGCAGACCAATTGTGTTAAAAATTTTGGGATGCGAATAGGGTTTGTTAGTTTGGTCTTCTGAAAAATTAAGAATCGCCTAATAATCGCGCAGCTATGAGGAGAAAGTTACACGTACTAGTGGGTTTGTTGTTGGTATTGACGGCTTCCCTGCAAGCCCAAGACCCTGTTTTTAGCCAATTTTATGCTGCTCCTCTTCAGCTCAACCCGGCTTTTGCCGGAACGACAATAGCCCCCCGTTTTACTTTTAATCATCGCAACCAATACCCCAACTGGCCCAATGCGTATATTACTTATGCAGCTTCTTTTGAGCAAGAAATTGAATCGCTCAACAGTGGTTTTGGCATTCAAGTCATGACAGATGCCGCGGGTGATGGTCTTTATAAAACGCATCAGGTGTCGGGAATTTATTCCTACCGCATACAGCTGGGCCGTGAAACCAACGTACGGATTGGTTTAGAAGCAGGCTTTTATCAAGCACGTGTTGCTTGGGATCGTCTACAATTTGGGGATCAAATTGATGAAACGGATGGTTTTTCAAGCAATGGTATTCCTTTTTTAACGGAAGAAAACCAACCTGCTTCACTTACGACTACTTTGTTCGATGCCTCAGCGGGTATCCTGTTTTACAACCGCAATGTATACGGTGGGCTTACACTAAAACACCTCAATCGCCCCAACGAAACCTTCCTTGCCATCAATGAAAATCTCTTTGCAGGAAGGCCACTACGAATAACATTACACGGAGGGGCAGAATTTGATCTAGGTCGGCGCAATAAGCGTGGAGGAACGACGTTTATTTCACCGAATGCCATGTTTGTAAAGCAGGGGGATGTAGGGCAAATCATGCTCGGAACCTATCTAGGCACTGGCAGTATTTTTGGTGGTGCGTGGTTTCGTCACAATTTCACGCTCGCTGATGCTGCTGTTTTTTCCGTTGGTGTTCGCCAGGGTGTTTTTCGGATTGCTTACAGCTATGATATGACGGTTTCCAGCTTGGCTGATGTGCCTAGTGGTACAGGAAACACTCACGAGATAGCCCTGATTATCAACTTGGAAGATAGTAAAGTATTGGAGCGCAAAAGGCACTCCTCTCGCTGGAACAACTGCTTCAAAATGTTTAATTAAACGAAGCCAGTTGACCATAATAAATGTTAAAGTTCGCATTTTTGTGTCCAAGGATTGCGGAGGACGTTAGCTCGCTACCGTTTTTCTCCTATATTTGTTGGTCGATTCGCAAAATTAACTCGGTAAAGGGAATGAAAAATCTGTTAAAATTGGGCTCCATCGCTATGGGCCTCGCGCTGGTGTTGAGTTCGTGTGGAAAAAAAGAATCCTCGGACATCACCGGCTGGAATTTCAATGACACCAAATGGGGTGGCTTCGAAAAGAATCTTGATTATGAAGGGCAACCTACGGGACCAAATCTGGTATTAATCCCCGGTGGTACTTTTGTAATGGGTTTCACCGAAGCAGACGTAACGTTTGACTGGGATAATACTCCTCGTCGGGTTACTGTTTCGTCATTCTATATGGATGAAACTGAAATCTCCAACCACAACTACCGTGAATACCTCTACTGGACCAAGAGAGTCTTTGGAGAAAGTTATCCGGAAGTTTATCTCAATGGCTTACCTGATACACTGGTATGGCGTGATGAATTATCTTTCAACGAACCACTGGTGGAAACTTATTTCCGTCACCCTTCTTACGACGACTACCCAGTCGTCGGTGTAAGCTGGTCACAGGCAAATGAGTTCTGTAAGTGGCGTTCTGATCGTGTGAATGAGGCTATCCTCATTGAGCGCGGCATTCTTAACCCTAACATGGAACAAAAGGATGAAGATAACTTCAACACTCAAGCTTACCTTGTAGGTCAGTACCAGGGAGATGTACGTAAAAACCTCAAAGATCTACAGACAGGAGGTGAAAGACCTGTTCGTTTCGAAGACGGTATCGTATTACCTGAATACCGCCTCCCTACGGAAGCGGAGTGGGAATATGCTGCTCTGGCTTTGATCGGTCTTCAGGAAAATGAAAAAGACGAATTGTATACCGATCGTCGCATTTATCCTTGGAATGGATCTTCTGTACGTTATCAGAAACGTGACAAATACCAAGGTTACATTCAGGCCAACTTTAAGCGTGGCCGAGGTGACTACATGGGTGTTGCCGGTCGCTTGAACGATAATGCATGTCCTACTGCACCAGTGCGTGCTTACCTGCCTAATGACTTTGGTCTGTACAATATGGCTGGTAACGTAAACGAATGGGTACTTGACCTCTATCGTCCTTTGACCACTACTGACCTGGTAGATGCTGACAACCACGATATGAACCCTTACCGTGGTAACAAATTCCAGCACATGGAATTGGATGAGGATGGCCGTCCTATTGAAAAAGACAGCCTTGGTCGTCTTCGTTACCGCTACGTTGAGGATGAAGAAGCTGCTGATCGCGAGAACTACAAAGTAGGTATGGCTTATAACTTCCTTGATGGTGACCAGCAGTCTGAAGCTTATTACGATTACGGTCGTCACACTTTGATCAGTGATGAAGCTCGGGTATACAAAGGTGGCTCTTGGGCTGACCGTGCTTACTGGTTGTCTCCTGGTACACGTCGTTTCAAAGATGAGAACAAAGGGGACCGCGCCATTGGATTCCGCTGTGCGATGATCCGGATGGGTGCACCTACCAATAACGAAGAAGAAAGTGGACACTTCTTCAAGACGAAACGTAGCAGCCGTCGTCGCTAGAAATTTTCAGCGGTACTGAAAATTTACTTTCAGAAAAGCCATTCTGCTCTTTGTAGAATGGCTTTTCTGTTATATTTGGGCCTACTTTCTTAACAGAACTGAGATGTTAAAAATATCCAGTCTACTTCTGTAAATATTTATGGCTTTCACAACAATCGATAGCTTATTACAGCTTTTTTTAGAATGTAAGCGGGTTTGTACGGATACTCGTAAGTTGTTAAAAGGTGATTTGTTCTTCGCTTTAAGAGGAGAGCATTTCGATGGCAATCGTTTTGCGGATCAAGCCTTAGCCAACGGAGCGGCCTATGTTGTTGTTGACAATGCAGAGGTGGTAAAAGACACCCGTTATCTCTTGGTAGAAGATACCTTGATAGCATTACAGGACTTGGCCCGTGCATACCGCCAGCAGTTGAACATTCCCATTTTGGCCATTACGGGCAGCAATGGCAAGACGACGACCAAAGAACTTGTGGCTGCCGTATTATGCAAAGCGCACCAAACACATTTCACACAAGGTAATTTTAACAACCACATTGGTGTTCCACTCACCCTGTTAGCGATGCCTTTAACGACTGAAATTGCAGTCATTGAAATGGGAGCTAACCACCAAGGAGAGATCGCTGAACTTTGTGATATTGCCGAACCAACCCACGGGCTGATCACCAATATTGGCAAGGCTCACCTGGAAGGATTTGGAGGTATTGAGGGGGTCAAAAAAGGAAAATCAGAACTGTATGCTTATTTAGCAGCTCATCAAGGAGTTGCTTTCATCAATTTAGAAGAAAATCATTTAGAAGAATTGGCGACGCAACGTGGGGTCAAACGGAAAATTGACTATTGCCTGAGCAGTACGCCTGATCCAACGACTCCCTATTATGAGGTACGCCTAGATCAACTCAACCCTACCATCAAGGTAGCGTTTCTGAAACCCGATGGCAATATCAGAACCGTAGAAAGCAGCCTTTCTGGGCAGCATAATCTACAAAATATTATGACTGCAATCGCTGTGGGCAAATACTTCAAAGTTTCTTCCCACTTGATTGCAGAAGGAATCTCGGAATACACGCCTAGTAATAATCGTTCACAAAGACTGGAACACCGTGGAGTAGGTATTTATCTAGACGCTTACAATGCCAACCCATCGAGCATGCGAGCTGCCTTGCAAAATTTCGCTGCGGAATCCAAAGGAGCACAAACGGTCATTTTGGGTGATATGTTGGAATTAGGTCAAACTTCAGCAGTTGAGCATCTGGAAATTGCACGACTGGCAAGCGCTCTTTCCTTTGCGAATATTATACTGGTGGGTCCTCATTTCTCTGAAGCAGCTAAATCATTGGGGGTACCTCATTTCAACAATGTACAAGAAGTGAATGCTGCCCTGGATTGGGCGACATTCGCAGGGACAGAAATGCTCATTAAAGGCTCTAGGGGGATGAAATTGGAACAATTATTGGTACAGTAAATATTTTCAATCAGCACTTATTGATTGACGTCCCCTCCTACTCCAGCACTAAAATCGCCGGAAAGCATTCCACAGCCGATCTGGTAATTCTTGCTGTGTAGCTTTCTTATAGTCTGAATAACTACAAGGGATCAGGCGGTGGCGCTGCTGCTTCCGACTGGTCTTAGTGGGTACTTGTAGCCACCAGCGGCCACTACGTGGGCTCTTCCAAAAAGTAAGTTTTTCTTCTTGTCCTTTCCAATCAACTACATATTCGGTGAGGCCCTTATTGGTGACCGGATAATCACCCAATCGCTGATGGTAACCTTCGGTGAAATACCACACCAATTGGGCTACCGCCTGCGCTGTTGCTGGTAATTTTCTTTTCGAATTACTATCAATTCCATAAATGCCAAAGGAACGAAGTTTATCGCTCATCCCTGCATAACGACATAACTGAGCAGCCTCTTCGAGAAAGAACCCACTAGGGCTGGGATTCAATTGCCCGGGTGCTTCCGACTGCTTGAGCGCATCAAGATGAAGTGCAATAATGTCGGCATCTCTCAGCTGAGGTTCTACCTCCGCAAGGTTTTCTCGGGCTTGGCCCAAACGCAGGTACTCATAATGTTGTTCTTCCAACCAATCTATGATTGCCGGATCGGTAAAATGTGCCTGAGGTCCAATGAGGCTAAGGTGAAATACACTTTCTTGCCGGTGACGAAATAAGTGATTCAAGTATTTCGCCGAAGATTTCTTCCCATCCGTACTAATGGGAACCTGCTCGTCAATGAGGGCAATGCTAACCAAATCCCGTAGGTTTAAAAAGGATTGGAACTGTGCATAAAAAAGATGAGGGTTTCCCCCGATCAGGATAGGGAATAACTGACTATCCATCACTTCCCGTAATAGCGGGATGACAAAATCCTCATTGGTCTTACGTAAGTTGCCTAAATCGGTAAATTTCAGATCTGTAAAGGCCCAACTCATCGGATAAAGCGCTTCTCTTACAGCATCCGCCGCAGTAGCATCCAGGCCGATTAAAACGCATTGCTTAGGACTGAGGCTTCCCTTACCACCTTTATAGAAGGTAATATGCTGACCCCAGCTGTGTGGTGCAAAAGCTGTTGCAGAAGTAAAAGCCGTAGGTTCCAACCAGTGATCAAACATACCGACAAAGTAATTGATGCTCAAATAATCTATGCGCCGAAAATAGGAAATTGACACCGCTTTGTTCGCTTTTAACTCATTATTCTTCCAATTTCCTATATTTGCTACGCCAAAAATTACTTGCCTTAGCAAGTATTACCAAACAGAACCAAAACATGAATAATTTATTGCGGCTGTATCAGCAGAAGCGCCCTGAAATTGTTTTCGAATGGTACGACGAGCCCACCGGAGCTGAAGGTTGGATTGTCATCAATAGTTTAAGAAACGGCGCCGCTGGAGGAGGCACACGAATGCGCCAAGGGCTCACCAAAGAAGAAGTAGTATCGCTGGCCAAAGTAATGGAAATCAAGTTTTCTGTAGCGGGCCCTAGCATTGGTGGAGCAAAATCAGGCATTAATTTCGACCCCAAAGACCCGCGTCGCCACGAAGTATTACAGCGTTGGTACAAAGCCGTTTTTCCCATCCTGAAAAGCTACTACGGTACTGGTGGAGACTTGAATGTTGACGAACTCAAAGACGTTATTCCAATCACGGAAGACTTGGGTTTATGGCATCCGCAGGAAGGTATTGTCAATGGCCATTTGAATACCAATAAAGGAGACAAGATCAATATCATCGGCCAGTTACGTTATGGTTGTGCCAAATTGGTAGAAGATGCTGAATACACCCCCGATGGCCCTAAGAAGTTTGCCGTAGCTGATTTAATCACGGGGTACGGTGTTGCCGAATCGGTGCGTCATTTTTACGACCTTTTCCACCAAGGTACAGCTGCTGGGAAAACGGCCATTATACAAGGCTGGGGCAATGTAGCGGCTACTGCAGCCTCTTACCTTACGCTACAAGGTGTAAAAATCATAGGTATCATCGATCGCGAAGGAGGGCTAATTGCCCCTGAAGGTTTAGGTGTTGAAGAAATCAAGGAGCTCTTTATCAATAAATCAGGCAACGCACTGGAGGTAGATAATATGCTTTCCTTTGATGAAGTGAACGATAAAATCTGGTCCCTGGGCGCAGATATCTTCATCCCTGGCGCCGCATCCAAACTCGTCACGCCCGAACAAGTAGCGATGATGCAGGCTGGTGGCATTGAGGTTATTGCCTGTGGTGCCAATGTACCCTTTATTGATGATGGCATTTTCTTTGGACCAACAGCTACTCGCCTTGACCAGGAAATTGCCTTAATTCCTGACTTTATTGCGAATTGTGGGATGGCTCGGGTATTTGCCTATCTCATGCAGCCGGATATTGAAGTGACGGATCAAGCCATCTTTAAAGATGTATCAGCAACGATTCGACGTGCTTTACGCACTGTGCAAGAAGCTGCTCCTCAACCGAAGGGGATCTCAATGACGGCACTAAATATCGCCTTGGAACAGTTATTGGCAGACCAAAAAGCTTCCGTGGCTTCATAAATTACTGATTTTGGGTCAGAAAGATGGCTTTTCTGGCCCAATTTTTGGTAGAGCAGGAAAATTAACAATATCTTTGCTGAGTTAAAAGCCTATTTTTGGGGCTAAAGAAAACTACCCAAAAACTGTATAAAGTTTGGTGAAACACTTACCATTATCAAGCGTAAACAAGGTTTGACCTTATGGGTCAGGCCTTTTCTATTTATTTCCCAAAAACAAGAACCCTTGAACATGAATTTGAAAATAACTCCTATGATGATGAAAATTACAGCAATCCTTACCACTATGGCACTTCTCCTTTGTGGAAGTGTAAGCCTAAAAGCACAGTCAACTGGCTCTAATTCGAAGCCAAAAGATATGTACGAATTAGGTGTACAAGGCGGTTACCTGTTCGTTGCTGGCGAAATCGACCCTGAATTTGGTTATGCTTATGGCATCCACCTCCGCAAAGCTACTGACTACCTCTTCTCTCTTCGCCTTGACCTCATGATGGGTAATGCCAAAGGGATGGGTAAAGACGGTAGTGATTTGTGGGATTTTGAGACCAACTACTCTGCGGCTACAGTTTTAGGCGTATTTAGCTTAAATAACGTCCGCTTGGATCGACCAAAGAAAAAAGTGAATCTTTACGCCATGGTAGGCGGCGGTTTGAACATGTTCGAAGTAGTGGAATACAATACCCCTGGTATTGTTTTCCCAAGAACCGGTTCGGTCGCTTCAGAAATCGCTCCTCATGCTACACTCGGAGCAGGTGTCTCTTTCCGTTTAAGTAATAAAATCAATGTCGGTTTTGAACACCAGGTCACCGGCCTATTTGGACAACGCTCTGACTTACTGGACGGCTTGAACAAAGAAGCGGTTGGCGGAGCTACCTCGGTAGCTGGAGATCTTTTGCATTTCACCAGCCTGCAAATGAACTTCAACCTTGGCAATCCTGCTTCGCGCAGCGAGCCCCTCTACTGGGGAAGCCTGGGCGAAGACATTATGTCCAGCATTGATGAAGTCAAGAAGCGTCAGGATACCGCCTTGGCAGATACGGATCAGGATGGTGTTATTGATGCCATTGACCAAGAGCCTAATACTCCTGCCAATGTGCCTGTAGACACTAAAGGCCGTACCCTTGACAGTGATAAAGACGGTGTTGCGGACTACAAAGACCTGGAGCCTTACTACCCACCACGTGCAGGTGAGCGCGTCAACGAAGATGGTGTGGTCATCAACCCTATTGCTGGTCCGGGTGGAGGCGTTACGGAAGAGCGGGTGCAAGAAATGATCGATGAAGCCCTGAGCCAATACGGCCTAACAGAGCCTAAGAATAATGTTGCAGAATGGTTTTTGCCAATGATCCACTTCGGCACAGACAACTTTACGGTGAAATACTCTGATTACGGTACACTGGCCAGTTTGGCACGTATGCTCAAGTCTAACCCTGACATGCGCCTGGTTATTACCGGCTACACCGACAAAACAGGCCCTGAAGCTTACAATACGAACCTGAGCTACCAACGCGCAGATGCAGTTGCCAAGCACCTGGTCAACCAACACGGGATTGGCCGCGGACGTTTGGTTATTCAGTACAAAGGTTTCGAAGACGCCCTTGTACCCTCTAATTCAAGCTATATGAACCGTCGGGTAGAGTTCCGGGTAGCAGGCCCTACCGATGTAGAAATGGATCGCCCTACTGGCCTAAAGCCTGGTGGTGGTGACGGTTACTAGAAATTAGTACTACGAAAAAACACAAATGCCCGCTGAGTGATTCAGTGGGCATTTGTGTTGAAGGCTGTAAGTAAAGAATACACAACCAATCACCGGGAATAGGTGTTAATATTGTTCAATTAGAGCCTTCACTTCCTTACCTTTGTTTTTTTTATGGAATGTAAAGCGGAAACCATCACGCACCCAAGCATGTCAGGACAGCACCTCAAGCGGCAAGCCGAAGCGCTCATCCCCACTCCGTGGGGTAATTTTCGGATGTTGGCCTACGCAGAAAGTGAAGAAGAGTGGATGCCTCACATCGCTCTCGTCCACGAAGATTACAAAGAGGGAGAACCTACCTTGATTCGCCTACATTCAGAGTGTATCACGGGGGATTTGTTCGGTTCAAAACGCTGTGATTGTGGAGAGCAGCTTCACTATGCATTAGAACATATTGCGGAAGAAAAAGGCATCTTGCTCTACCTTCGTCAGGAAGGCCGAGGTATCGGGATTATCAACAAATTAAAGGCCTATCAGTTACAAGACCAGGGGCTGAATACCATTGACGCTAATCTGCACTTGGGATTGGAAGTGGATGCCCGGCAGTATGATATTGGGATTTCCATGTTGCAGGATTTGGGTGTAAAACAAGTCCACTTATTGACCAATAACCCCGAAAAAGTGGATGCCCTCGACCAATCCATTATAGAGGTTATTTCCCGGCAACCGATCATCATTTCTCCCCACGACGAAAATGCAGGATACCTAAAGACCAAACAACAGGATATGGGGCACTTATTTGATTTGTTCTAACAAGATGTCTGAGAGGCTTTGGCGTCCTTGCGATTAAAACGTATAGCGTACTGCCAGTGCACCATTGTCGCCACCAAAGCCATTGTTGTAACCTGTGATCCGAAAAGCAGGTACCCAATCGAGACTGATGTTAATCGGTGCATCAGGAAACTTAAAGTCTAAGCCTAGGAAGCCAAGCAACGCGATACCGGTGCGATCACTATCATCGATGAAGCCATTGTTATCGCTAAAAAAGGAGACGCCACCGCCAATACCGTAGTACCACTGCAAGCCATTTACTTCCTTGATAGGGTTATGTACCTGATAACCAATACCTATTCCGAAACTACTGTATCTAAAATTACCATTATTCTTTCTGCTTCCATAGTTACGAAAAGAGAGAAAACCTTCTACAGCATTGTTTGAGCCGCCCAAAAAGACTTTGTAGGAAACAGAGGCCGGGTAGCCTAGCCGCAGACCAATGGCTTTGTTGTAGCCTTGAGCTTGTAGGCTGCTGATGGTAAGGAAGATGCCTAAGAAGAAAAGTAAAAAATAACGATGTTGGATCATGATTGTCTAATTTAAGGGGGAATAGAGTAACAAACCACAAAGATAACATCTTCCCTAAAAAACCTTAACGATACTTTAGACAAAACCAAAGTATCGTTAAGGTATGCTGGATGCTTAGAGCTTATTTGGTACGAGGCTATTAAAACGTATAGCGAATAGCAAGTGCACCATTATCAGCACCAAAACCATCACCATAGCCACTGATGTAGAAGGTAGGTACCCAATCAAGGCTTAGGTTTACCGGAGCACTGGCAAATTTGTAATCCAAACCGAGGTAGCCTTGAATCCCAAGTGACAAGCTGGCCTCATCGGCAAAACCTGAAAATTCGTCATCATACGACCAGAAATAAACAGAAGCACCACCTCCGTAGTACCACTGCAAACCATCTACCTCACTGATCGGATTGTGCACCTGATAAGCACCACCTACACCAATGCGGGTCCATCCGTAAGAAAATACTTTTTGAGAACGATAGTTCACAAATGCTTCAATGGCATTATTAGAGCTACCAAGAAACGTCTTGTAAGAAATTGAGGCGGGATAGCCCAAACGCAGACCAATGGCTTTTTGATAGTCTTGCCCTTGCAAGCTACTGAAGCCCAGTACACAACAAAAAACAGTCATTACAATAAAACGTAAACGGGTCATAATAAGGTTATTTAGTAAGTGATAAAAAAGACTACTTTTCACACAGCTGTCCATAGCTTAGTCTCCCTATAACTAATAGGTGTTACTGTTTTTTTTAAAAAATAGAAAGAATGGAGTAGCGCATATAGAATGGCCTGTTACAGCCGACGTACGCTTTGCAGTAGATGTTGCCCGGCAAATATAACAAGGATTTTCATTTCTTTAAGAAAGGGAGTATATTTTCTATCTTTAATAGAGAACAGCATAAAAACAAGTTCAAATTATGCCTGAGAACTACTTTACCGAAATCACCTATCAGGGTGATGATTTTTCTCGCCAAGGTGTGCCTTCAGGCGCCTATGAAGACTGCCGATTCCGTAATTGTATTTTCACGGATTGTGATCTTAGTGGCCTGCGCTTTACGGATTGCGAATTTCAGGATTGTGACTTGAGCAATGCCGTTGTCCAGGATACTGCTTTTCAAGAAGTGCGCTTTAGCGACTGTAAATTGCTGGGCATTCTTTTCTCCGATTGCCGCACCTTTCGCTTCAAAGTAGACTTTTTCGCCTGCCAACTCAACTGGGCTTCTTTTCAAGCACTTCCCATGAAAGGTACTCGTTTTGAGAAGTGCCAATTAATCGAAACCGACTTCACCCAAACCCAATTGGAGGGTGCCATTTTTGACGCCGTAAACCTCGAAGGTGCAGTCTTCTTTCGAACCCATTTAGTAGGTGCCGACTTTCGAACAGCCGACCATTTCTCCATTGATCCCGAGGAGAATGATTTAAGGAAAGCTCACTTTTCAGCCCATTCTCTGGCTGGCCTTTTAGGGAAATATCAGCTTCGTATCGAGGGAGATTAGCTTCCCAAGGACGGGTAATCCTCTGGCAGAAAGCGGGGCTGCAGCTAGTACAAGAGACAAACCTATAAATATTTTACCTTATTTTACCTTCCAAATAAAACCTACCATTCATGAAACTGCTCTACAGTTTACTTTTCGCCCTCTCGTTTTGCACTTTAGCGGGCCAAGGCACCCAGCTGCTCCGCCAGCCAACGCTTAGCCGAAACCACGTGGTGTTCGTCTACGCCAACGACCTCTGGAAGGCCGACCGTTCGGGAGGAACGGCCGTACGACTGACCACTCATGAAGGCTACGAATCCCTGCCGCACTTCTCTCCTGACGAGCAATGGATCGCCTTTACGGCAGCTTATGATGGCAATACCGATGTCTACGTTATCCCGGCCGAGGGAGGCACGCCACAACGCCTTACCTGGCACCCGGATGGTGATTTTGTTACTGGATGGACGCCGGATGGACAGGTGCTTTTTCGCTCCGGCAGAGAGGGCCGACCTACCCAGACCAATAAGCTTTATTCCGTCTCCCTGAAAGGTGGGCTACCAGTAGCACTGGACATACCGCGTGCTGCTTACGGCGAAATTTCCGCCAATGGGCAATACCTCGCCTACGTCCCTATCACTTCCTGGGATCCTGAATGGCGCAATTATCGTGGCGGGCAGGCGATGCCCATCTGGATTGTCGATCTCAAAACCAAAGCACTTACGCGCACGCCACAGCCAACCCAGGAGCGGCACCTTGACCCCGTTTGGTGGGAGGGTAAAATTTATTACCTCTCGGAACGAGACCTCGCCAGTAACATCTGGATGTACGACCCCGCTAATGGTAACGAAGAGCAAGTTACGTTCCACAAAAAATTCGATGTCAAAAGCCTTGATGCCGGGCCCGATGCCCTGGTCTATGAGCAAGGAGGTTACCTTCATGTGCTAGACCCAACCACCAAAAAGAGCACCCAAATTGCCATAGAAGTAAAAGGTGATCAAAACTTTGCCCGGCCTCGCTGGGAAGACATCTCTGCTCGTGACTGGGACAATCCCCAGCTATCCCCTACCGGTCAGCGGGTCATCCTTGAGCATCGGGGAGAAATTTTTACGGTACCCAAAGAAAAAGGCAGTTGGCGCAACCTCACCAACAATTCTGGTGCTGCCGACCGCAACCCGATCTGGTCGCCCAAAGGTGATCAAGTTGCTTGGTTTTCAGATGTTAGTGGAGAATACCAACTGCAACTGGCCGACCAACAAGGCAAGCTCATCAAGACTTATGCCCTGCCTAATCCTACCTTCTATTTCCGGCCGGCCTGGTCGCCAGATGGGCGATATATTGCCTACACGGATACTGATTACAACATCTGGTGCCTTGATCTCACGACCGGAAACACAAAACTAGCCGATACCGATCGGTACGCGCATCCTAATCGCGCGATGAATCCCGTATGGTCGCCGGATAGCAAATGGCTGGCCTACGCCAAACAATTGGAAAGTCATTTTAAGGTGGCATTTGCCTTTCAGGTAGAGACCGGCGAACGCATCCAGTTGACGGATGGGATGGCTGATGTGATTTCACCGGTATGGGACAAAGGAGGAAAATACCTCTACTTTTTAGCCAGTACCGATTATGGCCTGAACTCTGGATGGTTGGACATGAGTTCTTTTGATCCAGCGATCAGCCGCAGCTTGTACTGCCTGGTGCTGTCAGCAAAAGCAGAAGGACCAACTTTGGTAGAGAGCGACGAGGAGCCGGTTGGCCCGAAGGAAGAGGAAGAGGAAGAAAAAAGCAAAGACGAAGCCATTACGGTAAACATTGATCCGCAAGGGCTCTTTGGCAGAACGGTAGCTCTCAACGTACCCAGTGGCAACTATATGGGCTTAGAAGCAGGCCTCGCCAATGAAGTCTTCTTGTTGGAAAGCGTACCCAAAACACCCGGGGCTACTGTACACAAGTACAAGCTAGAAGACCATAAGAAAGAAGAATTTTTGACGGGTGTTAGAAATTTCATCACCAGCAATGATGGAGCTCACCTGCTTTATCAAACCAGCAATTGGCACATTGTAGCTACCAAAAGCACTCCTAAAGCGGGCGATGGAAAACTAGACGCTGATTTGAAGATAGCTGTAGATCCACAAGCAGAATATCACCAGATCTTTAAGGAAGGTTGGCGCTATATGCGCGACTTTCTGTACGTGGATAATGTCCATGGCGCGCCTTGGGACAAAGTCTACGAATGGTACGCCCCGTGGATTGACCACGTCCGTCATCGCACCGACCTGAACTATGTAGTAGACATCATGAGTGGGGAGGTGGCCATTGGGCACTCGTACGTAAGTGGTGGCGACTTTCCCGATACCGATCGGGTGCCTGTGGGACTACTAGGTTGTGATTTTAGAGAACAAAATGGGTATTACCAAATTGCCAAAATCTATACGGGTGAACAATGGAATCCCGATGTAAAAGCACCGCTTCACCTGCCGGGCTTGAACGTAAAAGAAGGCGATTATCTTCTGGCCGTTAACGGAAAAAGCCTGAGTGCCCCCACCAACCCCTACCAGCTTTTTGAACAAACCAGCGACCGGGCAATCACTATCACCGTAGCCAGCTCACCGGATGGGGCTGACCGCCGGGAGCTCTTGGTAAAACCCGTTGCCAATGAACGCGACCTCCGCTACTGGGATTGGATCGAAGGCAATCGCCGCAAGGTAGACGAGCTTTCCGACGGGAAGCTGGCTTACGTCTACGTACCCAATACGGGTAACGGTGGCTTTACCTCCTTCAATCGCTACTATTTTGCCCAGCAAGATAAAAAAGGCGTCATTATTGATGAACGCAACAACGGCGGAGGATCGGCCGCAGATTATATGATTGATGTGATGTCGCGGACGCTGTTTGGCTTCTTCAACAGCAAGGCCAATGACCGCCGCCCGTGGACAACACCGATGGCAGGAATATGGGGCCCCAAAGTAATGCTGATCAACGAGCGAGCTGGATCGGGCGGCGACCTCCTTCCCTACATGTTCAAAGCCAAAGGCATTGGTCCGCTGGTAGGTACCCGTACCTGGGGTGGATTGGTAGGCACCTGGGATACACCGCGTTTTGTAGACGGTGGCCGCATGGTAGCCCCACGCGGTGGCTTCTTTGACACCAACGGAAACTGGGCCGTAGAGGGTGAAGGTGTAGCGCCCGACATCGAGGTCATCCAGGATCCCAAATTGGTACTTGAAGGGCATGATCCACAACTGGAACGCGCCGTAAGCGAAGCACTGAGGATGCTGGAAGAGGAAACGTTTGAATTGCCTAATGAACCTAAAGCGCCCGTGCGTTGGAAACGGCCGGAGGGGTTTAAGGAGTAACGTTCGTTGAACGCTAAGCTCCGCAGGTGTGTGTGTGTGTGTGTGTAAATGCATAAATGTATTTATACAAATAGTGTGTTCGGTATAGAGGGCTCCAAGGGCGTTGTGTAATGACCCAAAACAATCTGACCTGTTTTGGGATTATAACGATACATCAATACCCTCTTCTCCTATGCGCATCTTACTTACCGGCGTGACCGGCTACATTGGCCAACGACTGCTTCCTGTGCTTGCGCAGGAAGGGCATGAACTGGTTTGCTGTGTACGAGATCGCAAGCGCTTTGATGTTCCTCAGAATTTTGTCGACCAGGTGAAGGTCATTGAAGTAGATTTTCTCAAACCGGAGACGCTGGGTAATATCCCGAAAGATATTCAGGGAGCGTATTACCTGATTCACTCCATGTCAGGGAATGATGATTTTTCCAGTTTAGAATTACAATGTGCTACTAATTTTCGAGCGGCTGTCGCTAAGACCGACTTGCAGCAGGTGATTTACCTCAGCGGAATCGTCAATGAAGACAATCTCTCCAAGCATTTGGCCTCGCGCAAGGCGGTGGAAGAAGAACTGGGCAAGGGCCATTACCAACTGACCACCTTGCGGGCGGGCATCATCATTGGATCGGGAAGTGCCTCCTTTGAGATCATGAGAGACCTGGCCGAAAAGTTGCCCGTCATGATCGCGCCAAAATGGTTGAAAACCAGGTGTCAGCCTATTGGAATAAGAGATGTGATTGACTTTCTGTCGAAAAGCCTCTTCGACGAGCGTACCTATGGGCAGAGTTTCGATATTGGTGGCCCTGATGTACTTACTTACAAAGAAATGCTGTTGGGGTACGCTCAGGTCAGGGGATTAAAGCGGTACATTTTTACGGTACCCGTTATGACCCCAAGGTTATCCTCCTATTGGCTTTATTTTATCACTTCCACCTCCTACCCTTTAGCAGTGGCCTTGGTAAATAGCATGAAAATAGAGGTGGTCGCCCAAGACAACCGCTTGGCGGAATTATTGGGGATTGAGCCCTTGCCTTATTTATTGGCTTTGGAACGCACTTTCCAGAAAATTCAGAAAAATGAGATTGTTTCCAGTTGGACAGATGCCCTCTCTAGTGGACTATTGGAAAACAATTTTTCGGATTATATCAATGTTCCCACCTACGGTTGTTTTGTAGATGAGCGCATCCGCGAAGTACCTGAGCCGCAAAAAACACTAGATAGGATCTGGCAAATTGGAGGAAAAACGGGTTGGTACTATGGCGATTGGTTGTGGAAAATCCGCGGATACATGGACAAGCTGGTTGGAGGAGTAGGCTTACGCAGGGGCCGAACCCACCGCGACCAGCTCTCGGTAGGTGATGCACTCGATTTTTGGCGCGTTTTGTACGCAGACAAAGAAGAGGGTCGTTTGATGCTTTTTGCGGAGATGTTACTACCTGGGGAAGCTTGGCTGGAGTTTAAGCTGAAGGAGGGAAAATTGATACAAACTGCGACCTTCCGACCGAAAGGAATCTGGGGCAGGCTTTATTGGTATGCGGTGCTGCCATTTCATGGATTTATCTTCAACGGAATGATTGACGCCCTTGCGGGGAAAAAATAAGGTGTTCGGTAAAAAGGAATATGCTTTTTTTATCAAAAAAAACACAAATATTGTCAAGTAAATTGTTTTAATAAATTTTCTGTATTAAATTTACTGTTGACAAAAATGCAGCAGTAAATGAACGAACGGGTCAAAGAAAAACTCGAAATCCTGGCCGATGCGGCCAAGTACGATGTCTCCTGCTCCTCAAGTGGGAGCAAGCGAAAAAACACCAAAGATGGATTAGGAAATGCCACCGGCATGGGGATTTGCCACAGCTATACCGAAGATGGTCGCTGTGTGTCTTTGCTTAAAATTCTACTCACCAACCACTGTATTTTCGATTGTGCGTACTGCGTCAGTCGTAAAAGCAATGACGTAAAACGTGCGGCATTCACCGTGCAGGAGGTGGTCGATCTCACCATCAATTTTTACCGCCGCAACTATATCGAAGGACTATTCTTAAGTTCTGGAATTTTCAAAGATTCGGATTACACGATGGAACGGCTGGTGCGTATTGCTAAAGTTTTACGTACTGAGCATAAATTCAACGGTTATATCCATCTCAAGGCCATCCCGGGAGCCAGTGACGAACTCATCCACGAAGCAGGTTTATACGCCGATCGGTTGAGTGTGAATTTGGAAATCCCCTCTGAAATTAGTTTAAAGAAGGTCGCGCCAGAGAAAAATTATGCCGATGTCTACCAACCGATGAACTATCTCAAAGGCGCTATTGTAGGGCATAAGGAAGAGAAGAGAAAAATTCGGTCTACCCCCAACTTCGCACCAGCAGGGCAAAGCACCCAACTGGTGATTGGTGCTACTCCGGAAAACGATTTACATATTTTGAACCTGGCTGACAGCTTGTACACGGAGCAAAGTTTGCGTCGGGTTTATTATTCGGGCTACATCCCCATTAGTGAAGACAACCGCCTGCCAGCGCTGCGCCAACCACCACTAGTAAGAGAAAATCGGCTGTATCAAGCCGACTGGTTGCTGAGGTTCTACGGCTTTAAAGTTGATGAAATTGTGGACCAGCAGTATCCAGACCTTGATTTGGAAGTAGACCCTAAATTGGCCTATGCGCTGCGTCATCCACAGCTTTTCCCGATTGATGTCAATCAAGCTCCTTACGAAATGATATTAAGGATTCCTGGTGTGGGGGTGAAATCAGCGCGCAAAATTGTAGCGGCAAGACGACATGGGCAGCTGCGTTATGAGCATCTCAAAAAGATGGGGATTGTGATCAAGCGTGCACAGTACTTTCTGAAGTGCGCCGATAAGAATTTCAGTCATCTGGGTTTGTATCCCGAGGCGATTCGCAAAGAAATCACACAACCACAGCGCACCAAAATAGCAACCAATCAATTGAGCCTTTTTGGATAATTTACTGGCCGTCTGTGCTGATGCTGATTTGGCGTTGCAGGCCCTGGTATTCATCATCCTTGGCACCGTCGCCATCCCAGTCTTGGAAGTTGCGAAAGGTAGCTTTGCCATTGCCTATTCTGACGAGATACTGCACGGTATTTTCGGGTTCTATCAAGACCAGGGTGTCCCCAAAAGTATTCCATATCCCGCGGCGTTCGTCGAAAATCTCTCCTTTTAGGCTACGGTGTACCAAGCGAAACTTTTGATCGGGCTGAAAGTAATAAATGGGGGGCTCCATACCATAGCCTTGCTCCCACACTTCTTGCGTAAGGGATTCGGTTCGAAAAGTATCCCTACCATCAGCAGTATTCACGGCGATGTTGACTTGGAACGTCTGCCATGTTCCTTGCAAGGCCGTCTTCAAATCTACGGTATCCGTCGCTGTGGTACTGTTTCCACTATCTTGCTGGCAAGCGCTTAACAGAAGACCCAAACTCAAAAAAAACAGAAAGTATTTCATACAAAACTTTACAATAAGTAATTTGACGGAAATAACTTATTCCATTTTTTCCAACGATTCGCGAATATTTTCACGCAAGCTCCTTTTAGTTGCTTGCTTAGAAAATTTTAGCGAATCAAACCTGCCTACCTGCGGTAAGCAGGCAGGAATGGAATAAGTTATTTTTGATCCGTCACTAAGTAATACCCAAAAGCGGGCCGACAAAGAAAGCAAAAATACAGGAATTCGGGACGTTTGCAGGCTTTTAAATAGTGAGGACGCAAGGCCTAAATGAAAGTCCAGTATATCCGGCAGGACAAAAGAGAGGAAAGTAAATATAGGCTAGGTAGCGACACTAAGTATTCGTGTTGCTACCTAGCCTCTGCTGCTGAGGAGCCCCAGCAGCAGTAATAACCCATTACTAAATGATTTGGGTATATCGTTTATCGTGCAAACAACTTGAGGGTAGCAAATTTCCCAGCCTCATTGATAAAGGTGAGGAAATAAACACCGCTGCTCAAGTTATCGCGTTCAACGGTCAATTGGTTGGTATTGATACCAGTATAGGTGCGCAGCGTACGCCCCATTGCATCGTTCAATTGGACGGTGTACGTATCACCATTAAGATTGGCAAAATTTACGATAGCTTTTTCGGTAAAGGGATTACCTAAAACCTGGAAATCAAGTTCCAACAAAAGGTCTTTAGTAGAAGCTGAAATAGCACAAGTTTCCGTGATCTCGGATAGATTGATAGAAAAATCCGCACAGTTGCCATTATCGTTTCTTTTTCCTTCTGCCGACCAAGGATTGTTAGGATCAGTAGGCCCTTGGTTGAAAACGAACCAGATATTGTCGACGCTCGTACCGTAGTAAGCATTAGGATCGGCAATATAGGCGGTGAAAACATCACTACCATTATTAGAGGCAGTCACTGCTCCTGAGGCATTCCAGTCTACAACTGATGACCACATGTTGGCACCGGAATGAAAACCGATAGCACTCATGCCTGCCAATGCGCCGGCATTACAACCTAAAGCCTCCTCAAAAGCAATTTGAATACCACCATTGGGATCGTTGCAACCAGAAATCCCCGTTGATTGGGCCGTTAATGCCCCGAAAGTCAATAATGTAAATGCGAAAACGTAAAGATTCTTCATTGTAAATGTTTTGTGATTGAAGAGTGAATTTTAAGGTAAATTCTTACGTTTTAATAGGATGCTTAAAATTACAGGTTTTTCACTTGTTGTCAAAAAAACACAAAGTATTCCTTTGTTAATTACTACCTTAACAAGGTTACGTTTCCTTTTGCGGTATAGCGTTCGCCACCAAAACAGCTTACTTCCAAATAATACCCGTAAACATCGGACGAGAGTTCCTTGCCCTTGTAAGTACCATCCCACCCATCACTTTGTGAGTTGGTAGCAAAAACCTCTTCTCCCCAACGGTTGTAAATCACAAAGTAAAATTCATCAATGACATTGCCTTCTACCCTTAAGACATCATTCAAGTTATCACCATTGGGTGTAAAAGCGTTGGGCACAAAAATATAAGGTGCCATACAAGGAGCATCGAAGACCACCAGTAATACTTCCACTTGATTGGTACAACCATTGGCATCGGTGATGACCAGTTCATACGTTGTAGTCTCCTCTGGGCTAGCTACAGGGTTGGGAATGTCCGTTGCACTGAGACTGCTCGCTGGCGACCAAAAATAATTGTAGCTAGGATCGTCTGTCGCCATCAAGGTTATAGACTCACCCGGACGCAAGGTATCAATCGCCGGTGTGACAGAAAGTGGTGGCTGCAATTGAAAGACAGTGACCAGCGTGCTGGCCTCGCCCGTACAGCCAAATTCATTGGTAGCTGACACCGTAAATGTTGTTGTATTAGAAGGAGTCACAACAACTTCACTGGTCCCTTGTCCCAAAAGTACTTCAGGTGCTGGCGACCAGAGATAATCCGTGATGACCGCAGGGCCCAACGATGCTACGCTTAAAGATACCGAATCTCCCCGGCAAATGGTTGCACCGGGCGGCAGTTCAAGATTTACTCCTTGGCCATCGATGTTTACGGAATCCACCACCGAACAACCTTGCCCATCCGTTAATTGGAAATAGAAGGTTGAGCCCGGGCCAGGATTCACTTCCAGTACTTCTGTATTCCCTAATACGCTCAGAAAATCAGGATCAGCCGCCCAGAGATAGGTCACGGCCTGATCGCTTTCCACAAACAACTGCCAAGTATTGGCACAGGTCGTGGTATCAGGGGAACTTGTATATTCCATCACCGGAGCTACATTCACCAACACCTCTCCCACCCTGCTACAAATAGAGTTGGGGTCGGTAACAGTGACACTGTAAGTGGTAGTGACCAATGGGCTCGCCTGTGGATTAGCAACCGTACTGTCATCGAGATCGCCTACTGGTGACCATTGGTATTCATACGCACTACTCCCCTGCGGGTTCAAAGCTACTGATGCTCCGGGGCAAAGACTTAGTTCTTCTTCCAGGTCAAGATCAATTAGCGGAATGGTAAGGATTTGGCTAAGCGTATCCTGGCAACCATTTTCCGCCGTTGTTAAAAGACTCACAGGAATCATTTGCGTACTGTCCAGGTCAATTTCCAAAGTTGGACTATTTCCTGAAGGGGTCCCATTGATCAGCCATTCCCAACCGATGATGGTCGTGTTTTGGGCTGTTGTAAGGTCTGTTATCAGCACGGTAGCACTGTCACCACAGCTGAGGTATTCCCAATCAAAATTGGGGTTGACCTCACCTTGTTCTTCCACCACAACTTCGAGTAAAAGGGTATCGGGGCAGTCGAGAAAGGCTGGAATCGTCACTATTACCTCGTAGGTTCCAGCACTAGGATAGGTGTAAAGTACAGGGCTCCCATTGCCTGTAGCTGTCGGCGCGGAGGGGTCACCAAAATGCCATTGGTAGATACCTGCTGCGGGGTCTTCGGCCGAAAAAACAACCGTAGAACCACTGCACTGATCGAAAGTAAGACCTGCACCAAACTCAGTGAGGTCAACTACCGTCACTTGGATACTATCCATAAGTTCGCAACCATGCTGATTGATCGCCGTGAAAGTATACCATTGCTCTCCCGCTCCGATGGGGGTGATGATGGGTGCTGCGGTATTTGCTCCAGAAGTGATCTGATCGGCAGGTTGCCACTGATAGGTAAGGTTATCAGCAGGGTCCAGATTGGTTACCTCTAATTGTAGGCTTTCGCCTAAACAAGCTGCAGTATCTGGCGTATTGACTGCCAAATTAACGGCCAGGCTCGTGATCGTGATCGAATCCAAGACCATACAATCGGCCTCATTAAAAACCTGTAAGTAATACGTTTGTGTACCAAAAGGAGTCACTTGATAGCTTGCTGATTCGGTGACCTGGCTACTGAAATCCGCCACGGGCGACCACAAATAGCGAATGCCATTGTTGCTGGTGGCGGTAAGTGTTATCTCGGCAGCACAAGGCTGCTGATCAGAGTCGATGCTCACTTCAAGGGCTTCACTGACCATGACGCCAATACTACGGTTGGCGACACAACCACTCTGGGGGTCGGTAAGCACTAGCTCGTAGGTGGTTGTTTCGGTGGGGCTCGCTTCGGGATTAGGTGCGGTGGGATCGCTCAAACTCGCTGCCGGGCTCCAGAGGTAATCGTATTGAGGCAGGAAAGCTGGGTTGAGAAAAACGCTTTCCCCAGGGCAAATCAGGAAATCGTTGTTTGGAAGGGTTTCCAGAATAAAACTTACATCGGCTACCGAAGTAAGGATAGCGTTCTCACAGCCATTGGCTGCGACCAGCCTTAGCTCAATGTTGTAATCTCCTTGTTCTGTAATCACCAGTAGCGGCGACTGTTCCATGCTAAACAACTCGCCGTTGAGGTACCAGGACCAGGATTGTATCTCCGAGAGTTCATCCACCGAAAGGTCATTGAGCTGCAGTACCAAGCTATCTCCACAGCTCAGCGTATCGATACTAAAGGCAGGCTGCAAAGTAAGTGGGAGGAGTTGAATCTGTTGAAAAAAGGTATCGGCACAAGGTTCTCCCGGAGCAGCAATGAGACTAATGGAATACAAACCTGTATCAGGAAAAACAAAAGAAGTATTTGGTTCTGTTGAGGTGCCTAATGGATTTTCAGGATCACCAAATATCCACAAGAAACTCGTGGTACCAACACTACCGTTGAGCACATCTACTTCCAGGCCGTCACACTGAATTTCCGGGGCAAAAAAGGCCGCCGTTGTTACGCCACAAATGCCAACATTGTACTGAAAATCACGACGTGAAGTAGAGATCAGTTCCCCATCGCGGTATTCTTCTGCGCAGATACCTACCACAAACTGCCCCTGGGTCGTTGGTGTACCGGTGAGTAAGCCAGTGATCGCATTGATTTCCAGGGGGGCACTTCCTGGAATGCCATTTAGCATATTGTTGACATTGTAAGGAGGGTCATTCCAGACAATTTCCGCATAAGGCGGAGCATTGGGCGGTTGTGGTTGCGGGATATTTGGCGTAGCTCCTTGCAGTGGAGTACAAAGTCGATAAACGATACTATCACCATCAATATCAATCGCCGACTGATCAAAAATAATGGGTTCATTGGCGCAAATATAGAGGGGTGGCCACTGCAAAAACTCCGCGCTGCTGTTACATTCTTGCAAAGCGCGCTCAGAGATAACGACACCGTATGTGGCTCCCGTTGCGAGCGGTTCAACAATGTTCTGGATCGTTACATTTCGGCAACACCGTTGGTAGGCCAGTTGATATCCTCCAGGGCGGGGCAGTAATTCTACGATGGTGCGGTAGGTTGTTGTGTGTACACACACATCAGGAGGGACTACCAGGCATTCATTCGTCAATACCGGAGAAAGGGTATCATCCCCCATCAAATTTATTCTGATGTCTTGTAATAGCACATTATTGACATCAAAAACCCCAATGGAAGCAGGGTCATCAAAATAGGCATTAGGGTTACCATTTTCACAATCGCGGTAAATGGTAAGCCTGATTTCATACTGATTGTCTCCCAAACAAGTGTATCCCATTTCTCCGCCGACAATATGGGTGGCATGTAAATTGGTAGCGACCAGTGATAAACACAGCCCAACAAGTAAGGGCAAGCAACAAGAAAGCTGAAATTTTAGGCGCAATGGTTCCGTTTTTTACCTGTATTTACTATTGCTTGTTAAGTTAATGAACTTATCCTTTACCAACGCAGTTCGTGCCTTAAAAAATGCTAAAAGGGAGCCTCCCTTACGGGAAGCTCCCTTTTAATAATTTATTCGACTCAATTATTCCTAACGTAGAATCAGATCAAACTCTACCCGGCGGTTCCTCGCACGCCCAACAGGTGTATCGTTGGTTTCAATCGGGTTGGTTTCTCCGTAGCCGGCATAAGTCATTCGGTCTCTGCTTACTCCTTTAACCAATAAATACTGGAAACAAGCTAAGGCCCGACGCTCAGACAAGCTTTGGTTAGCAGCATCATTCCCCACATCATCGGTATAGCCACTGATTTTGAGGTTGTAATTTGGATAACGAGAGATGATTTCTGCAATCTCATCTAAAGTCTTATTAGACTGAGACAGCAGCTGATCGCTACCGGTACGGAAACGGATATTTTCCATAGCCAAATCAAGTGCTGCTTGGTCATCTTCATTAATTACTGGACAACCATCGTTTTCAATAGGACCAGGATTTGTTGGGCAGGCATCATCACCATCCCCGATACCATCACCATCACGGTCGGGACAACCTCCAAACTTAGCGGGGCCAGCCACTTCAGGACACTTGTCATTAGGATCTATAATTCCATCATTATCAGCATCAGGACAACCATTGGCTGATTCTGTACCTGCCAATTGAGGACAAGCGTCATCGGCATCGGTAATACCATCGCCGTCAGCATCAGGGCAACCATCCAGGGCAGCAACACCAGCAATCGTAGGACAAATATCTACGGGGTCAGCGATACCATCACCATCCGTATCTGGGCAGCCACGGAAGCGGCGAATACCAGGGGTATCCGGGCAGTTATCTTGATTATCAGCGACACCATCACCATCCGTATCTGGACAACCATTGAATTTAGCATCACCAGCATCATTAGGACAAGCATCCTTGTTGTCAGGAATACCATCTAAATCTGCATCAGGACAACCAGAAGTAGCAGAAATACCTGCGACGGTTGGGCAATCATCGCTATCATCAGCGATACCATCACCATCCGTATCTTTAGCGCCAAAGCGAGTGGTCAGGGTAAGACCACCAAAGGTGTACCAATCATCTTTATCAGCATTACCCGTAGCACTTACGCCGTCCAGACGGTCGCTAAAAGCAGGACGTAGCCCCATTTCCAGGCCCAGGTTCCACTTCCGGGTGATATCATAGCGTAGCCCAATTCCACCTGCCATCACGAAAAGGGTCTTCTCCTCTGCGTTCATGTCCTCTTGTACTTTGGCTCCAGTGCGATTGTTGTAATCCGTCTCTGGATTACTGAAAGCCAAGGCAGGCCCTGCAAATAGATAGGGCGAGAGAATTTTACGAAAATTACCGCCCTTGTAACGATTGCCAGCTAGTGGCTCCCATTGTGCAAGAAGAGATAGTTCTGTAATCCGGTTTTCGAAAGAGAATCCTCGTTGAAAGAGCGATGCATTATCGGGATAGTCTAGATCGCTACCCGTTAATTTTCCGGTAGTTAACCCTAAGCGTACACCAAAGGATTGGCTAATATTGCGCTTGAGCATAAACCCAAAGGCAAGATTGGTATTAGACAAATCTGCAAGGTTAGGTTCTACTAAATCTCCCGCATAATTGGCTGCTCCAAGAAAAAAGCCGCCGTCCCATTTTTCTTCTTGGGCGTACGTCCAAGACGCTGTACTAACAAAAAGAACAGTTAGCAATAAGTAAAATAATTTCATAATGTACATTCGGTTTTTGTTGAATTTTTTGTTTCTCCCTTTTGCTCCGGTAAGAATACAAAACAAGTAGTAGTCCTCTAAGTAAGAGACATTTCTTAACTTTTGTAATGGAAAAATTTATTTTACAACTGGGAAAGAAGATTACACGGCTAAACAAAATTAAGGAAGTTTTCAATAAAGCCTAAAAGCCACTACTTATTTTTATATTTTACATATTTAACCCCATGTATTCGAGCTAAAATAAACATCCATATCCTTCTTATCATTTTGACGAAAATAAGCTGATTTATTTTATCTTGGCAGGTGGTATTACTCAACACCCTACACTCCAATCATTTACTTTTCACTATGGCTATTCTAACTGTTGTTATTGGTATTGTCTTTGTTTTGTTGCTCCTTAGTTTACTAGCAACTACCATCATGGAGCTATTGGCCTCCTTTTTCCACTTACGGGGAAGAAACCTTACCAAGGCACTCCACAATATGCTAGCCAGCTCAGACAAGGGGGAAGTGTTGCTGAAAGACTTCAAGAACAACTCGCTTTACAAGCACCTATCTCAGCAGTACAGTAACAACACCCAGGGGCCACCTTCTTACATGGATTCTACCACTTTTCAGAGTATTCTTTTTGATATTATCCTCAAAGAAGATGGGGTTGAAAAGCTAAAGGATAAAATTGATACCTTGCCTGATGAAGATCTCAAAAAAGTGCTTAACCAACTTTTACGAGATGCGGATCATAATCTGGATAAATTCAAGGGTGGTATTGAAAAATGGTACAATGATGTGATGGATCGGGCGTCGGGTTGGTACAAAAGATATACCCAAAAGATTCTGATCTGGGTAGGTATCCTGATTGCTTTGGTTTTTAATGCTGATACCTTTTCCATTTACACTAGCCTGGAGAGTGACCCTCAAGCCCTCCAGCAAATCGTGTCACTAGCTGAGAATTTTGCGCAAAACGAGGAAAACACCCTTATCCGGCAAGCCGATCCTGCTTTTGAAGCATCGCTTGAAAACCTGCGTTCCATTGTAGACAATGAGATCAACAGTATTAAGTCTCCATTGGGGCTTGGATGGGCGGAAAATGACTTTAGCAACTACGGTATTTATGATTGGCTGGCCAAAATTCTGGGTTACCTCGTCACCGCATTAGCCATTTCAATGGGTGCTCCTTTTTGGTTTGATTTGCTACGTAAAATCGTCAATGTTAGAGCCTCCGGGGCGAAGCCATAATGTCCCAATAGGGTAAAGCTACTTACTCAGTTGACCCCGTAATAAACTTTCAGAAGCCACTCAAACCATTTGAGAGGTAAAAAGCGCTTAGCCATAGGTGCCAATTGCTGGATAACACCTCCCACTGGATAGCGGGATGAAGGAGAAGAAGTATTAATGATCTGTTGAATTGTTTCAGCAATCCGTAAAGGCGCAATTCCATTACTGACGCTTTCCCGCATAGCGCGTTCGGCTTTTTCGTAATTTATCCGATACACCTCTGGCAAGTCTATTGCCTTAGCCCTGAATTGATGTCCAATGATTGGTGTCGCAGTATCACCTGGGCAGATGCTTACTGCCGAGACGCCAGTGCCATGTAGTTCCAGGCGTAAAGATTCAATCATTCCTTCTACCGCAAATTTGCTAGCACTGTAAATACCATGGAAAGGAACCCCAACCAATCCAGCAATTGAACTGACGGCAATAAAAATACTTCCCTGCCGCTGCCGTAGAAAAGGCAGAGTGGCCCGCAAAACTACTAGGGTACCATAGATATTGGTATCGAATATCTTTTTTGCTTCCTCTAAAGGTAAATTTTCAATGCTACTTGCTCCACCAATACCAGCGGCATTTACTACCGCATCCAGACGGCCAGTTGTGGCAAACACCTCTGCTACAAGCTTCTCAACAAGTTGTGCATCCGTCACATTAGCCAACAATGGGAAAACGCCGGAGGGAACTTTACCAGAACGAGAAAGTCCGTAAACAATCCAACCCTGACCTGTAAAAAATTCAGCAGTCGAATAACCTATACCCGAAGAGGCACCAGTTACCAGCATGCATCGTTGAGCAATACGTGTCATTAATTAGCTCTAGTGAATGTGCAAATTACAATAAAAAGCTTACTCCACACTCCTTTTTACTACTTCACAAAACGACAATACCTCTATCAAAAAACTACAATTCTAACAACAATACCTACTTGAAACCAATTATATGGTAATTTTGTATTAGTAAATAAAGAGAAACAAATTTTTCCAATTTTGGTTTTATCATCTCAATCTAAGGTATGCCCAGTCAGCTAAGAGCAAGTTTTGAAAAAATCGACCCCGTTTTTGGCAATTCCTTTTACGTGGAAAAATTTGTCGATAAATCCTGCCACGATAAACCTCAATGGCATTTCCATCCTGAATTCGAGATCGTTTACATCTCAGCAGGTGATGGAAAAAGACATATTGGTGACCACATCGGTCGTTACGAAGATGGAGAGCTCATCTTTTTGGGGCCAAACCTACCTCATCTCAGCTACGCTGCGGAGGGTAATGAATTGGTCTTGCAAATGACGGAGGATTTTCTGGGCCAGCATTTCTTGGCCATACCAGAAATGCAAACAATAAAAGGCTTGTTTGAAAGGGGAAAAACAGGGTTGGTCTTTCACGGTGAGGTAAAGCATGCTATTGGCCGTCAGTTATTGGCCATGAGTGAGATGCCCGCCTTTGAGCGATTGATCAGTTTGCTTAAAGTCCTCCAACAAATGGCCACTACGGATGCCTATCAATCGCTGAATGCCAATGGCTTCGCTGTAGAAGTGAATCCTCAGGACCAAGATAGAATGGAAATCATTTATGCTTACATAGAAACGCATTTCCAAAGGGTCATCCCATTGGAAGAAGTAGCTTCCCTCATCAATATGACGGTCCCAGCATTTTGTCGTTATTTTAAGAAACTCACTAATCGTACTTTCACGCAGGTGGTGAATGAATTTCGTATTACTTATGCTTCCCGACTTCTTCAGGGAGATCACCTCAGTATTGCAGCCATTTCTTTTGAAAGTGGTTTTAATAACCTCTCTCATTTCAATAAGCAATTTAGACTTATCACTGGTGTAAGTCCCCGCGAATATCGGCAGCAGCTCAAAAATCTGGTGCACTAATCGCTAATCCAACTGCTCAATAGCGGACTCCAGAGATTCCAGGTAGCGATTCAAGCGTTCCATGGGTTTCACGATCGCAACCCGGCCGGAACGGACGAAGCCATAGATATCTCCCACTTGCTTGAGCTCTATTAGTAGCTGCTCTGTTTCGTCATGATGCCCCGTTTTTTCAATCACTACGTATTCCGGTTCAATGACCAAAATGCGTGCATTGTGCGAACGTACTAATCGCTCTACGACTGTTCCGTTACAAAACATGGAAAATGGAATCTTGTAAAGTGCTATTTCCTGATAAACGATTTCGTCGTGTTCGTAATAAAAAGCTTTGATGATATCGATCTGCTTGTCCAGTTGAGCAACCAGCTTCTTCACCATGTCCTCTTCTACCTCTACCACGATCGTAAACCGGTGGATGCCTTCAATGGAAGATTGGCTCGTTGTCAGGCTTTCAATATTGATGTGTCGCCGAGTAAAAATGGAAACAACCCGGGAAAGCATACCAGTAGTATGTTCCGAGAAAACAGTGATGGTATAATCTTGTTTAGCCATGATACATGGTTTAAGGGAAGGGCTATTTCACCAATTCTTCCGGCGTTAATACAATTTCGTCTACCGCTGCACCAGAAGGTACCATTGGGAAAACGTTTTCTTCCTGCGCAACATTAACATGCAGTAGATAAGGGCCCTCATGCGCCAGCATTTCGGCAATAGCCGCGTCTAGTTCCGCAGGATCACTGATGGATTTACCAGGCACCCCAAAACCTTCGGCAATCTTGATGAAATTGGGGTTTTTTAAGTGGACTGAAGAATAGCGCCGATCAAAAAACAACTGTTGCCATTGTCTTACCATCCCCAGGTAATTGTTATCTAGTAAGACTATTTTCACACCCACGTTCCACTGTGCGCACATGCCCAGCTCCTGGATGGTCATCTGAAACCCACCATCGCCAATAAAAGCGACGACTTCCCTTTCGGGTTGTGCATATTTTGCGCCGAAAGCAGCAGGAAGACCAAAGCCCATGGTGCCTGCTCCTCCTGAAGAAACCCACTGGTTGGTACTGCGGTAGGAATAATACCGAGCGGCAATCATCTGGTGCTGCCCTACGTCTGTTGCAACAATGGCCAAACCATTGGTCTGATCACTTACTGCTTTTACAGCCATGCCCATTTTGATCTGCCCATCGGCTGTAGGTTGCATAGCTCCATTGATCACCTTTTCCTGCTCGATGGCGGCACATTGATGGAATTCTTCCAACCAATCTGGATAACGCTTCTTTTCCACCAAAGGTAAAAGGGCTTCCAGTACCTGTTTAGCGTCTCCTAATACCGGAAAATCAGCAGGAACATTCTTATCAATCTCCGAAGGGTCAATTTCGACATGAATGACTTTAGCTTGTTTAGCATAACCACTCAGTCGCCCCGTCACGCGGTCATCAAAGCGCATTCCGATAGCGATCAGTACGTCGCATTCGTTCTGCTTCATGTTGGGGCCGTAATTCCCGTGCATCCCCAACATTCCCATATGTAAGGGGTGTTCGGAGGAAATACTGGACAAACCGTGGATGGTGCACGCCAGGGGAATACCCGTTTTTTCTACAAAGGCCTTGAACACTTCCTGTGCTCCCGCAATTTGAATACCGTGCCCCGCCAGAATGAATGGCTTTTTTGCCCCATTGATGGCTTGGGCGGCGGCTTCAATTTGCATTTCATCCAATACTGGTAATGGGTAATAAGACCGAATACGCGGTTGCCGTTGGTAGGAAAAATCCATCTCACTCACCTGTGCGTCTTTGGTAATATCTATTACTACTGGCCCAGGCCGGCCAGAGTTGGCGATGTAAAATGCTTTGGCGAAAACGTAAGGAATTTCCTCTGCCTTGGTGATTTGGTAGTTCCACTTCGTCAAGGGAATGGTACTATTGACCACATCCGTTTCCTGGAAAGCATCCGTTCCCAGCAGATGACTAGCAACCTGCCCGGTGATACAAACCAATGGCGTAGAGTCCAGCAGGGCGTCACCCAGCCCCGTAAACAAATTAAGTGCTCCTGGGCCAGAAGTTGCCATACATACCCCCGTTTTGCGCGTTACCCTTGAGTAGCCTTCAGCAGCATGAATGGCACCTTGTTCGTGACGCGGCAGAATGTGGGTAAGGCGATCTTCGTAGTGATAGAGCGCATCATAAACGGGCATAATGGCCCCACCAGGGTAACCAAAAATGGTATCTACCCCCTCGGCAAGCAGGCAGCGGAGAATAGCCTCTGCGCCCGTCATCCTTTCGCGGGATGGTGTTGGTGCTAGCCCAACGGTTTCAGTTTCATGTTTCATACACATTCATTTTTGGGCAACGCAAGCCAAACAAGTCACAGGGCTTGTTTCTGGCTGATTCGCTGCTAAAATTCACTTTCCTACCGCTCAATTTTGTCTGTCGCAGACACAAACTCATCTGTGACACAGCCTTCACTGGCGCTGCTTACCAGTTGTGCATACTTGCGCAATGCCCCGTTGCTTGCCACCAGCGGCCTGGGGTGCCAATTGGCTTTCCGTCTTGCAATTTCATTTGCTGTCAACTCTACACTTAAGGAATTTGCGACCGCATCTATGGTAATCATATCTCCATCTTCCAGCAGACCAATCAATCCACCTACCTGGGCTTCTGGGGTGATATGGCCTACTACAAAGCCGTGGGTTCCCCCAGAAAAACGACCGTCGGTAATAAGCGCTACTTCTTTACCTAGCCCCTCCCCCATGATAGCACTCGTAGGTTTCAGCATTTCTGGCATTCCTGGCCCACCCTTAGGTCCACAGTAGCGGATAACGATGACCTCTCCAGCTTTTATTTCCTTGTTGGTGATGGCAGCATTTGCGGCGGCTTCACCATCATAAACCCGTGCGGGGCCATGGAACAGCGTACCTTCCTTGCCCGTGATCTTAGCAACAGCTCCTCCTTCAGCCAGATTACCGTATAAGATCCGAATATGCCCACTTTCTTTAATGGGCTGATCTATGGGATGTATGATGTCTTGCCCTTCCGTCAGGCCTGGAAGTTCCGCCAGATTTTCCGCAATGGTTTTCCCGGTTACTGTCATACAATCGCCGTGTAAATAACCAGCTTCCAGCAGCATTTTCATTACTGCTGGTACTCCGCCAACCATCGACAAATCTTCCATGACGTACTTACCGCTGGGCTTCAAATCTGCGAGATAAGGTGTTTTATCAGCAATTCGCTGAAAATCATCAATGGTTATGGCTACTTCTGCGGCCTTGGCCATTGCTACGAGGTGCAATACGGCATTGGTGGACCCCCCCAGAACGGTGATCAGGGTAATCGCATTTTCAAAAGCCTTTTTGGTCAAAATATCCCGTGGCTTAATATCTTTTTCGAGCAAGTGGCGTAAAGCTTTGCCTACTCGCAGGCAGTCTTCTTCTTTATCGTTGGTATTGGCAGGATAGCTGGAATTGTAGGGCAAGCTCATCCCCATGGCTTCAATGGCCGAGGCCATGGTGTTGGCGGTGTACATCCCACCACAAGCTCCTGGTCCGGGGCAGGCGTTTTGAATAACCCCCTGATAAGTGTCATCGTCCATTTCGCCAGCAATCCGGTGACCAAGTGCTTCAAAAGCGGAAACAATGTCCAGTTTTTTGCCTGCATAACAGCCCGGACTTATGGTCCCACCGTAGACCAATATAGCAGGACGATTGAGGCGAGCCAGGGCAATCATAGCACCCGGCATATTTTTGTCACAGCCCACTACCGCTGCTACCCCATCGTACCACTGCGCACCCACAACCGTTTCAATACTATCCGCAATCAGGTCTCGGCTAGGCAAACTGTAGCGCATACCGTCGGTCCCCATGCTGATTCCGTCGGAGACACCGATGGTATGAAAAATCAAGCCAATAAGATCTGCATTATTGACCCCCTCTTTGACCACCTTCGCTAAATCATTGAGGTGCATATTACAGGTATTGCCTTCCCATCCTGTACTTACAATACCGATCTGGGCCTTGGTCATGTCTTCTTTGGTCAAACCAATCCCGTGCAGCATTGCCTGAGCAGCGGGTTGGGTCGGATCCTGCGTGATCACGCGGCTGTATTTATTCAATCCTTTCATCTAGTTCCTGACTTTTTAATGTCTTAGCTATCAAAATTATAATCTCTCCCTTCCTTAGAAGAATGAATAAAGCTAACTGCTACGATCTAGCATAGGCCCAAAACACCACATAACACACTGTAAATCAATGAATAAAATGAGCTTTACTTACGGCTCAAAGCTCAATTAGAAATAAAAATAAGTCCTCACAAAAAATGGTTTTCCTACCTTTAGGGCTCGCCATTGGGCCGTAAGTCTTATTTTAGCTGTAGCAAGGTGTCGTGACTAAATCACCCCTTGCCTGTCTAAAATCTGGTTGGTGGCAGGAGAAAATTCCTTAGGCACAATCATCACTAAAAAAATCATACTATGCGTTGGCAAGGCAGACAAAAAAGTTCGAATGTAGAAGACCGCCGCGGAGGGGGTAGTTCTACTGGTCGTAAAGTGGGTGGAAGCTTTGGGATAGGTACTATTCTCATTGTCATTTTTGCCCTTATCATGGGTAAAAACCCTGCAGATTTACTACAAATTTTCAATGGTGGTGGAGGTATGACTTCCGCACCAACCGAGAGCACCAACGGCCCTGTAAGCACCGGTAACGCTGCGGAAGATGAACTGGCGGAGTTTGTTTCAGTTGTTTTAAAAGATACAGAAGACGTCTGGACGGATCTCTTTCCCAAGCAATTTGGTAAACAGTATCAAAAACCTACGCTGGTACTGTTCAGCGGAGAAACGGTTTCGGGCTGCGGGCGCGCCAATGCTGGTACGGGCCCCTTCTACTGCCCGGCAGATCAGAAACTCTACATTGACCTGAGCTTCTACAATACACTCAAAAATCGCTTTAAAGCTCCTGGTGATTTCGCCATGGCTTATGTGCTTGCCCACGAAGTGGGACACCACGTGCAGTTTTTATTGGGGATTACCCAACAGGTAGATCGCCTTCGTGGTCGTGTACCTCAGGCCGAATACAATGACAAATCTGTACGTTTGGAATTAATGGCCGACTTCTTTGCAGGCATTTGGGCCCACCATGGTCAAAAGAAGCGCAACTTCCTTGAAGAGGGGGATATTGAAGAGGCCATCCGTGCTGCTGGTGCCGTAGGAGATGATAACATCCAAATGCAATCCCAAGGTTATGTTGTTCCCGAGTCTTTCACCCATGGCACTACGGAGCAACGTCAGCGCTGGTTTGCCAAAGGATTGAAGACGGGGGATTTGGGTCAGGGTGATACTTTTGCAGCGAATCCGCTGTAGGGATGAGAGGCAATTGAAATTGCCACTTTCTGTAGAGGGTAGAGGGATTTTTATAACGCAAGTAGAATAGGTTTATCAATTTTCCAACATCGGTTAAATAATCGAAGTTCGGAATCTATTCTTAATCGTTCACCATCCCTCTACCCTCTACCTGACGGCGCGAAGCAGCCCGCAGCTTTCTACACTATCACACTTCGTATTTCCAGCCGCCGTTGCGCAAACGATCCATCTGTTTCTGCATTTCGGCATCAATTTCTGCTTTCCGCAACTTGATATCAGATTTCGTTTGATGGAGCCCTACCTCTGTTTTTTCTCTGATGCGGTTGAGCACTTCACTGCTGCGCACGTCCATGCTTTCCTTAGCTGCCAATTCGAATTGCTGCTCGTGTTCCGCCAAAATATGATCGTAAGGGCTACGTGGAGAAATCAGTTTGACCAAAATTGGCGCCGTTTCTACTGCTACAAACAACAGCATCACAAATAAGCTGGCCCAGTGAATGGCTTCACTCTGCTGTGCCAGGCGTGACAAAGCTTCGGTACGTGCTGCCAAACCACCAAAAGCACCGCGTTCAAGGGTGGAAATATCCGTGGCGATTTGTGTTTGTAAGGCAGTAATCGCCGTTGTCTTTTCCAATATCAAAGGCTGATTGAGTGCCAGGGTTTGGTCCAACTCTTGCTGGGCCTGATCGGCATCGGCCTTCTTAGCACGATAAATTGGACCCATATTGCGGATTTCCGAACCACCACTGCCATCTGCTTCCTGTAAAGCAGCCAAAGCTTTAGCGTCGCGAGCACTGGTCTTCGCGTCTATTTCAGCCTGTAGGCGCAATACATCTGCTTCATGCGCCGCTATTTGTGGGGCATAACGTTCCTGAATACGATCTTCTTGCTCCTTGTATTTCTCCTGCTCCATGATCAAGACCTCGGAGTTGATTTCTTTCTCAAATATCTTCAGCTCCAGCGGCTTGGAAATCACCAAGGCCAGTAGAATGGCCAGGGCTAAGCGTGGCAATGCCATGCCCAGGTTACCAAAAAAGCCCCGCTTGCTTTTCATGCTGGAAACGATATAACGATCGAGGTTGAATATCATCAAGCCCCAAACCGTACCAAAGAGTACGGCTGCCAGCCAACTATCAAAAACGGTAAACAAGGCATAAGCGGAAGAGAAAAAGGCTAATACTCCCGTGAAGAAGACGGTAGCACCAATACCCAGGTATTTGTTTTCATCCGAGGGGCACTGCTTTAGTATTTGCTGGTCAATACCTGCGCAAAACAGGAAGAACTGCTTCAAATCGTTCATAAGCGGGGCGTGTTTTGGAGTGGCACTTGTGGGTGCAACTGTCAAGTGATTAAGAATGCTATTAAAATCTAGGGCAAACGCATCAAATAGTGAAGTACTCCCAAGGGCAACTATCTAAGTAGGATAGGCCACGGATTTAACGGATATAACAGGATTTTCACAGATTTATAAAACCGTGTAGATCCGTCTGATCCGTTAAATCTGTGTTCTATCCTGTTTTTAGGGGTCTTTCTACTTTTGATGCGTTTTCCCTGGTTAACATCTACTACGTAAAACTTTCTCCAAATAAAGGGCTTAAGCAAGAACTTGTGTAAGAAAATTAGATAAAGCTGGATGGAATTAAGATAAAAGGACTGAAAAGCTACTGGTCAAAGCGAAAACCCAAGCGGATGCCTGCGTGATATTGCAGCAAACTGCTTTCCGATTCCACTTTTTCAGGAAGTCCCAACCCTGCTTCTTCTCCTAAGGTAGACCAGGTTAGTGATGGATAATAACGCGCACCAATCATGGGCGTAATGGTTAAAACATCAGCGATCCCAAGATCAAGGCCCAGGGCTAAGCCCATGTTAAAACCCGCATCATCGGTAGTGTACTCCTCCCCGATGGCCTCATTGTTGATGCTGAAATCAAATAAGCTGTACCCTGGAGATAATTGTAAAAAAATGCCTTTTTGAAGACCAGGACCTTGCTTGGAAAAAGTAGGACAGTCACAATCTCCTTCCAAATCAAGAAAATAGATATTGGTGTTAAAGAAAAAATGAAAGGCATTAGCACGGGTATCCAGCGCATTGAACTCACCTTCGATCGTTTGCTCCTGTGTACTATAAGCCAGGGTAGGTAAAAACTCGATCCGGACATTCTTCAACCTGAACCAATAGTCAATTCCTGCTTGCCAACCCGTGCCCGGCAAGTCTACGGATTCTTGGTTGGTACTCAAGGGCGTGTATTGCCACTTCTCGGCCTGGCCACTGAGGTAGTGCCCGGATAAGCCAACTTGTGCGTGCAGCGAAACAGCTACGAGGAAAAACAGTGCGAGGTAAATGCTACGGCGCATGAGCAGAGATTTGATACGGTGAATGAACGTTTTATTTTGAGTATTATTTCTATACCCTAAAGTCTATACACCTCTAACAGCTACTCGTTCAATGCATCTCTAGAAACTTTATCCTATCTCAGGCATAGCCATGCCACGTAGCGATTCCTTCGGGCCTGCCTGCCAGCAAGCTGGCCTTGCAGGCAGGGCCTTCGGCATACACCCTTCCAACTCCCCTACACCTTCACCACCTTCCCCTGCCCCAGCTTCACTCCACCATCCCAAAACTCATAAAAGTAAATCCCCGCAGGCAGAAGAGCTAACTGCATCCGTGCCTGTGAATAGAGTACTTGCTGAGAAAGCACTAATTGTCCAGCAGCATTGTAAAGCCGGAATTGCCCGTTGAGGGGATAGTAATCCCCCAGGTCAAAGACCAAAACATCTTGCACTGGATTGGGAAAGGTCGTAAAGGTGAGTGCCTGTGGGTCATCAACAGCTACTGGGCCAAGTTCCAGGATACGGCAATCGGTATCGCTGCCCAAATCATTGCTTACGGTAAGACATACTTCATAAATACCAGGGCTGGCATAGGTGTGGTCAGGATGCCGATCTGTACTCATGCCACCATCACCGAAGGTCCAGGCCCAGGTATCAGGTTCATAAAAACTCAAATCCTGGAAGTGAAAATCCAGGGTGTCTTCCGGGTTACGATCTATGCGGTAATACGCACGGGGGAGGTTATCAATTCCAAGGGTATCACAAGGGCTGCCGTCGATGGGGCCGAGGCGGTAGTTGGGGTGATTGGCGAGGGTGAAGGCGTTTGCGTTAGGTAAAGGTATCGCGTGCTGTTGAACATTACAACTTAAACCCTGTCCATCAGGGTTTTCAATGACGTGTAATTTCTTAATGCCAGAAGCACTATTCAGATATATTTTCCCGTCGGGGGCTAACTGTGCCATAAAAAAACGCCCGTGAAAGAAATTCCATTCCGTATAACCGTCGTAGGTCGCTACCGTATCCTTCGTAGCGAATACATCGTCCGACCAAAGGTCGTATTGGTAGATATGGTTGTAATGAGATAGGTAAAGATATTGGGAAGAGGGTGAGATAGCTACACCACCAGCTCCTGCATCTGTGCCAACGTTGGTTTGTCGATGATTAAAAATTTCTCCGGTACAACGATTAAAATCAAATATATCAAGATAATCAAACTCGTTAATTGTTACTAAATTGAATCTCACATAATGATTTCCGTTTGGGGAAAACACAGCCTGACCTAATCCATTATTCATGACGTTGGATACTTCTGTAGTATCAATTAAATCTACTCCATTAGGACTTAGTAAAACAGAATAGATAAATGGCTTATCAGCAGCAGGAACCAGTACCCACCAGTCTCTACCATTAGCATGTTTACAAGCGGTAAGTTCACCAGTAGTCAAGGAATCTCCTACCATGTTTTGTATTTGTTCATAAATACCGATCTGGTTATCTAAATTACTAACGATAGCAGAAGAAACACTTCCTCCTAGCCTTGGAAAATCATCGGTGTAAGACATATAGACATAATACAATATATTCAACGAATTGAACGGCAAATAAACAAACGATTGGGGCAATATTGTTTCTGGATCACTATTGTCAGGAAAGGTGCCATTAATAATTACCTCGTCCTCCGCATTTCTGATTTCTAAATTATTTGAATATAAAAGAAGATTTCCAAAGTAATCCGACAACGCAGTTCCATCCTGAATGAATAGGTCAATTTCCTGGTTATTCTCTACCTTTAAATCGGCATCATAAAAGCTTAATATTGAAATCCCAAAAGAGTCATTGGGTTCGGATTGTGTGCCACCCAAATAGCCCATCATCCAGTGGTTATCGTAAAACTGGGCAGATATACAGGTACTTAGTAGCATTACTAGGGCAAAATAAAAATACTTAGTCATGGCAATTATGATAATAATCAGGGTAGGTTGAAGGCCAACCTACCCTGGTAAATTTATTGAATAATGATTCGTCGACTAATCACTGAGTCAACACCTTTAAGCTTGATCCAATACAGTCCTGGTGGAAGATGAGTTACATCTAAACGTGACTGCTCTCCATATACTGGCTGTGTGAGCAATAGCTTGCCTCTCAGATCAAATACTTCAATTTGTCGATGCGTTTCCACACCAATAATTGGCCATGCTACGGTAAAAATACCAGAAGAAGGATTTGGATAAACAGCTACTTGTTCTGGGTGCTTTGAATTCACCTGATGAGGTAACCAGTCACTCATTGATTCCAGCGAGGAATCATTATTTACAGGATCGTTTGACTGCAAATTGGATGTGGGTTGGCAGTCGATAGGTTCTGCAAATGATTTTCCGTAGTTGATCAGTAGGGATTGTGCTCGTCCAACTGCTGAACCATAGCGAAGTGGGCAGCTTTCAGCGATCTCTCGCAGTGCTTCCTCTGTTGCTACAGGCAAGTCAACTATTCCCTGGGCTATCGTCTCCAGGTACCAACGATTGACAGCTTGCTGTTTTGTCGCAGCTTCACCAGTGGTAACTATATTACTGTTCTGAGGAAGTAGTTGAGCAACAATTGCTGAGAGTTCATTACGCTTTACTTCCTTAAAATCATGGAAAATAACAACCATTTCCTCTAATTCCATGAAGAGAGCTTCACGTTCTGCCAAATAATTCGCACTTGGGCTAGTGCCTTCTACAAGCGTGACATCCAGGGCTTGTAGCTCCTCTGCAAGCGAATGAATTCTAGTTTCAACATCGGATAAATCAGTATCTGGCGCATAAGCCTGTTCAAGTTGCTGGGCAACACTGGTAAGTTGATGTAAATCGGTGTTTTGACTCTCCTGCTGTTGATAGAAAGAGGCACTTTCAAAAGTCCAGTTTCCGCGATCCTCTACACTGGTAGCGCGTTGGCTACGGTAATATACGCGTTTCGCTTCCCAATCCGATGTAGCTGGATAAGCACCATAATAAAAATCCCCTTGCATCAACTTCTGAGTAAATTGATCGTTTGTCGTTAACTGTTCTAGTGAAGGAGGTTCACAATTCATTAGATCATCAGCACAAGATGGAGCTACGGCACCTTCCACAAACCAGTCAATATTGTTTAAAGTAGTGAAGACATCGTCTGGCCATACCGAACTTCCTGGTGGAGAAACTACAAAAAATCGAGATTCAAACACATCGTTAAAGTTTGTACTATAGTGCGCTGCCTGCCACACCAGACTTTCATCCCACGTATTTCCCGCAGCGATTTGCTCGCCAATTCGAGTATTTTGGTTGCATTGCAAACCTCTGCTGTTCCCCGTAAAGGTAGTATGCCGAAGTAAAGTCACCTCGCAGGTGCCGTAAAACAATGCCCCGAAGTAAGTATTGGTAACGGCATTACAACAAAGCTTGTTACGATCACCCTCATAAACATAAATACCCGTCTGATAATCAGAAGGGGTTGCTCCAAATATCCGATTATCATAAACATAATTATCGCTGGAACTATAGAGATTGATGCCCAATTTCCCTGGGCCAGTCGCTTCTACCGTTGAAAGAAAGTTAATGTCATTATCAGCAATATCTGCGCCATTGACACCATATAGACTAATACCGGAACCACGATGATGCAGATTAATCTGGTTGCTACTGATTTGTAAATCATCGTCGTTAATTCCTGACTCTAATGCATCACCTAACCTAATAGCATCAAAATTAGTTACGCCCATAGGTGGTGAGAGGAGTTCAAAAATATTATCATCAATAATTACCTTGTTAGCAGCATGCGTATTGGAAGTAAGGATACCGTAGGATTGAGTGTAGCACTTATTCTGATCGAAAACTCGAACTATGTCTCCCATCCCCATACGGAGGTTGAAACCAATACGAACATTCCCTCTATTACCTTGTAAATCTTCTCCAACAATATTCTTGCTGGCTGATAAGGATGAACTTACACTATGCACACCTTGTTGTAAATTGTAAAAACGGTTGTTTTTCAATCGAATCCAAATCCCATCATCTCCTAATATTCCTGTGTTACTTTGAGGCAAACTAGCATCAGATACCAGGTCGTGTATACGTGAATTAAGCATTTCTACACCAGCACGTCTCACAATGACACCATAATTAGTGTCCGTTATGCGGACACCAAAAATATCACCGCCACCTATCTGGAAATACTTACAGTCATTGAGTTCAACACCTGCTAATCCTATAGAGCCAGTATTTATTATTTGACCAGGATAAGGGGGAAGTAAATCACTCGTACATCTAAAGTTACTATAGTTAATAGAGGTGGGTTGTACCACATATTGTAGTTGTGGAGACGGAGGCACATAAATGCCGATATGATTACGGTTAAACGTTGTAAAACTCATTTCGAAAACAGAACCACTTCCCAAATGCACTGCGTGAATAGCATCCTCTATAAGTGTAGCACTTAATCGGAGTCTTCCTCCGCTAGTAAGACCTGCTTGAGGTGCAAGATATATTCCCTGCCATAAAAATTCACAGCCATGTACACCAGAATTCGAGTTGTTACTAACAGCTAAAGCGGCCCCAGGCTGCACCGTAATTTTCGCGCCAGGTTGCATACGTATTTCGCTTTGCGCAAATGTATAAAAACCGTTCCCTCCATTGGCAGCTTCGTCTATGATAAGATGACCATTAATTGCTAGACACTGGTTATTAATTCCTCCTACAGGCATGTCTCCATTAATAATAAGTGTGCTGAGCAAGGTTCCTTCGCCTGCATCAATATTAATAGCGTTTTCTCCTTCACACGGGCAAGTGAACGAAGTTTCACAAGCCTCCAAATCATCAATCACTAAAGTAATGGCATTGCTCTCCTCGCATTCGTTTTCTACGGTATGGGTCACGGTAGCGGTGAAAGGCACTGTTGGGTCTGTGATGTGTAATGTTACGCTTAGGCCATCGTAGGTTACGCCGTCTACCTCCCAACTGTGCGTACCATCATTATTGCTAGCAGTAAGGATTACCTCTCCTGCTTCACAGTCTTGGGTATAGGTAAATGCGGGGTCGAGGTCAAAGCAGCAATCTACTACTATTATTTCTGCCATCGTCGTGGTTTCATTTCCGCAAATATCTGTAGCCGTATGTGTAATGGTATAAATTCCACTTTCGGCATAAGCATATTCGACGGTATTTCCATTTTCTGTATTACCATCTCCCAAATCCCAACTGTGCATGATATTCTCATCCACTATATTTGCCATTAATATAATTTCCAGACAGTTCGCTTCGAACTCAAAACCAGCAGTAGTGCAGTCTAGATTGACGATCAGATTATCGAGCACAATAAAATTTTCAGAAGCACTGGAGTAAAAGGTAATAAAGCCGAGTGATTCATTCGTGTTATTTTCCCAGCTGAAATCATAATTTACAAGATCGTACTCATCTTGTTGGCAACCTACAACATTTCCAACAATGGTATTTTCAATTGGGACAACTTGCATTCTTACCGGATTGTATGTATTGTTTTCGCAAAGCGTAGGTTCCTCCCCTGCATTGATTCTGGTTTCCCATATAGGGCACGGCCTTATCATGCTGCCATAGAACTCTAAGGTGCCCACCGTGTTTTGCGAACTCAGCCCATCAAATGAAATATTAACTATGCACCCTGGAGGAATAGGTGCTTCAAGTTCAATTGAAACACCTTCCCTATTGCTCTCAAAGGCTGCTATAAGCAATACGCCATTATCCTCATTGTCCACGCATATATCCGGAGTATTATCATTGAGGATAGCCCAGGGTGTACCAAAAATTAAATCTCCAACACCAGTGTTTTCTTCGAAATTAAAGTCATTGGTGCAGATGATATTTTCGCAAACAGTAACTTCCGCACAATCAAAACAGGGGATACTAGTGAAGAAGACGGTACTAAGAACAGGCATTCCTTCACAACTTTCCAAATTATAGAATATCTGAAAATCTCCTTCACTGGCAGGAGTAAGGCTAATCGTCTCACTTTCGTAGTCCACCTGTATAATGTCTTGTGCTTGTCCAAAAACAGAAAACCCCGTAATCATGACCTCAGCATCGATGTTATGAATTTCATTACATAACAGATCATTAAAGGAGAATAAATGCTCTTCTCCCACACACAATCTTGTCTCAAAAGTGCAGCATGTTGTGAAGAAATCATAGTTGGCAACAGAAGAAGTAACCCCTTCCAGATTGGGCGAAACGAAGCAAGAATTACATCCTTCAATATTGTATCCTAAATCACACAATATTGCAAGTTCTTCCACGAGGATTTCTTGCCGCTGTTCTCGAACATTAAACCCCGGGAGCATGACAAAATCCCGATCTCCATTGCCACAGTTACGGTGCAAATGAGACAAAGCATTAAGATAACTGCCGACAGTTGTTATTACTCCACCGTCCATGCCACTTACAGCTACGGGGATATCCCAACCTACAGTAATAGTGCTTAGCGGATCAGTACAATTATCATTTACCTGAGCAAACAACGCATTTGTATTTGGGAACGTAGCGTCATTAAATTCATAAAATACGGTCTGGTCTATCTGAGATAATAAAGGTGTAAAACTCGGATCAGCCACTCCAATATTGTCCAATGTTCTCAATCGCAGAAGGTGATCCCACTTACTGGCAAAAAGCGATTCAGTTTCGTTGACTTCAGGGGCAGGTATTTCTTCGAAAATATCTCCTGGAGCCAAAGTACTGGCATATCCAAGGATATGAAGTGCTTCGTGTAAAACGATAGAGTACAAATCAAAAACAACAGCGGCAGGATCAGGAGCATTTTCCCAATCGGTATGCCATAGGATATTGGGATTAATATTCAAGCTGCCATCTATGCCATCCTCTGACCAAACACCACCACCATTTATTTTTCGAAAAACTAAGCTTTCCATTGTTGGATATGCAGGTGCAGACCAAATATCTGGTAAAAAATATGGGCTGCCGACCCCAGTACAAGGGGATTTTCAGGTACATTTGTTGTGAGTTCAATATGAACATTAGATAACTCGGTTGTACCACAGTTGTTTTGACTCATTGGGCGCTGTACAATCTCTGAAAGGTCTCGAAAAACATCACAAACGACTTGTAATTCCTCCTCATTCAAGGCGAGAACATCAGGGTCGAAAATCAAGTCAAAATAGCCGGAGTCACCATCATTTCCCAGCAACTGCCGAGCGGTTTGATGATTGCTAGATTGAAGTTTTTTTTGAGGATAGGAGTTTCCAAACCGATCATAGAATACAACTTCGCCATTATCGGATTCAGCGGTATGTGGTGGAAATACTCCGCATAGTCCATGTAGGCTTTCCCTTTCTTTAACAAGAATTATTAACTCTTCAAAAGTACCGTGAATAACTAATCGATATTCTGATGTAACCTCATCAGAATTGACAACCAAATCAAAACAAGCCCTTGTCACCCCAGAAGGAAAAATCAACGTCACAGGTGCAAAACCACTCAAATGAGGGGATGTATTTCCAACAGCATCAACAACAATTGACGTGGTTCCAAAGACTAGACCTCCTGCTGCTTTATCCACACAAACCTGCACCGTTTCACCAGGGTGTGCCGTAATTTCCGTTTCTGTAAAAGTAAAAGGAGAATTTGTTGGTTTAAGAGGAGGGTGATAGTCCGTTGAATTTGCCAAAAGATAAATAAACGGAATTAGCAGTGCTATGCACAGCAAAAGCGAACGCTTGGAAGCATTAATCATAATTATTAAATTTTCAGAAAAAGCACGAGAGCAACGTTTCTTTTTCAGATGGAAAAATCAGTTAAGTAGAGAAGTTGGAGTGGCCATCTGATGAAGATGAGCGCGTTAAATATTGTTTCTAAAATATTTCCTTTTTTTCATTGAACCAAATTTTCTTTTCACATTAACAATCAAAAAAACGCTTCGTGTAAGTATTCCCAAACTTAGGGGTCGGCCCTAATCAGGCAGGGATAGTAGCGGTATGCGCGCAGCACAGCGAGCACATAGTAGCGGATAGCCCGGCCCCAGCCAGTGCGCTGGCTGGGGGCCTGCCCAAAGTATAGTCCTCCAAGGCAGGATTTGTGAATTCTAACTTGCTCTTTTCCCACCTCGCTACGTTAAAAAGCCTCGCCAACGCGCTGCGTTGCCTACGTTTTTCGCCTTGCGAGTTGACAAAATAGCGGCGTCATCTTTCCACAAATCCTGCCTTGACGGACTATAAAAAAAGCTCGACGGAAACTTATTCCTCTCTCGAAAGGTTCTATCCCAATCATTTTTTTTAAACGAATAAAAATATGGCACTGGATTTCACTAAAATCATCATTATCGACCTGGAAGCCACTTGTTGGTCGGGCAAAACGCCCAAAGGCGAACAGCATGAAATCATTGAATATGGTTTGGCTGTACTAGACGTAGCAAGCGGAGAGATCGTAGCAAATGAAGGAATACTGGTCAAACCTACCTCTTCCACCGTCAGTGCATTTTGTACCGAACTGACTACGATTACTCCCGAAATGGTAGCTACTGCTCCTTCTTTCGGAGAAGCCTCCAGGTACCTGCAGGAAAAGTATAAGGCCCATCGTCATCCCTGGGCCAGCTACGGCGCTTACGACATGAGCCAGCTCCAAGGGCAATGCGCCAGAGAGGGTGTTCCTTTTCCGTTAAGCGCACAACACCTGAACGTAAAAGCACTCTTTGCTTTGCGGCACCGCCTCCCCCACCCCGTAGGAATGGATGCTGCTTTGCAAAAAACAGGACTTCCTCTAGAGGGTACGCATCACCGTGGCGTGGATGATGCGCGGAATATTGCCAAGATATTGCGACAGCTATTATAATCGACTTATCTTTGCAGGCTTAAATAGAGGCTGCCTGATGAAGACAAAAACGTTACGACAAGATAAGGTAAATGTGATCACCCTGGGGTGTTCAAAAAACCTGGTGGATTCTGAGGATCTGATTACCCAATTGCAAGCCAATGACTACGACGTCGTCCATGATAGCGAGGAAGAAGACGCCAATATCATCATTGTCAACACCTGTGGTTTTATTGATCTGGCAAAGGAAGAATCCGTCAATACGATCCTGCAATACGCTGATGTCAAGCGAGAAGGCGGGATTGATAAACTTTACGTTACGGGCTGCTTATCGCAACGGTACAAGGACGATCTAGAGAAAGAAATCCCGGAAGTAGATGCCTACTTTGGCACTTTGGAGCTACCCGGCCTTTTGGCCAAGCTGAATGCGGATTACAAACACGAACTCATCGGCGAGCGGGTGCTGACGACTCCGCAGCACTTTGCGTACCTCAAAATCAGCGAGGGCTGTAACCGTACCTGTTCTTTTTGTGCCATTCCACTGATGCGGGGCAAACACGTTAGCAAGACCATAGAAGCACTCGTAAAAGAAGCAGAAAACCTGGCTAGAATGGGGGTCAAGGAACTGATGCTCATCGCGCAAGAGCTGACCTATTATGGTCTTGATATTTACAAAGAACGCCAGTTGCCTCAGCTTTTACACGCGCTGGCTGCCGTAGAAGGAATTGAATGGATTCGCTTACACTACGCCTACCCTAGCAAGTTCCCGCTGGATATTTTTACCGCTATGGCGGAATTGCCACAGGTATGCAATTACCTGGATATTCCTCTTCAGCATGCCAGTGATACCGTATTGGAGCGTATGCGTCGCCAAATTACGCAGGCTGAAACCCGCGAACTGATTGCCGAAGCACGCCGAAGAGTGCCTGGCATTGCCATACGCACTACGATGCTGGTTGGTTTCCCGGGAGAGACGGAGGAAGAGTTTCAGGAGCTTTGTGATTTTGTGGAAGATATGCGCTTTGATCGACTGGGTGTTTTCCAGTACAGTCACGAAGAAGATACCCGTGCCTACGAGTTAGAAGATGATGTTCCCGCAGAGATCAAAGCCGAACGTGCCAATCGACTGATGGAGATTCAACAAGCTATCTCCCTGGAATACAACGAAGCAAAGGTAGGCCAAACTTTTAAAGTACTTTTTGACAGGAAGGAAGGCGAGCATTTTGTGGGCCGCACCGAATTTGATTCTCCAGAAGTGGACAATGAAGTGCTTGTTTCGGCTAAAAACCAATACGTCCGGCTGGGTGACTATGCCCAGGTGCGCATCACTGATGCTACGGATTATGATTTGTTTGGGGTGCTCGCTGACGCTCGCTAGTGTTCGTCGCTTTCAGCTCCTCACGGGGGTGCTCATTGCATTCGCGGTAGGACTTATTCGCTACGCTCACTCGTGGAAAGTGCTCTACCGATTGCTTGGGATCGCGGGGGTGCTCTCCCGACCTTTCGTCGGGATCGCGTTTTGCGCCTCCGGCGTTTTTCTTGGTACATTTTTATTAGCGTTGTTCTGCTGGGACAAATTCATGCATTTGCCCTGTACGAATTTTCCCTAAACAAATAAATTGGGCCTAATTTCCCCACTGGGTAAGGTCGCAGCCTACCACCATCAGTTTCAAGACATTGGGTGGGCCTTCGTAGCCCCGTTTTTCATAGGCATCCACTACGGCAACCCGGTCTTCAAAGGGGCTTTGGAAATAACCTAAAGCCTGGGTGGCTAATGCCAGGTCGTATTTTCCAAAGGTATGTTTAAGAATAATTTTCTTACCCCCGCCTTGTTCGCTAGCCTCCAGACGATGCTCTGAGACAAAATCCAAGTCAAAAAGGTCACTGTGAGCCATCTTATTGATGGCCTTGAAACGGTATGGGCGTTGTGAGACCACCCAGGGCATACCGTAAAATTGGGTGCCATTCCCCGCGCGTATATTGTGTTCGGAAAGCAGCTGGTTGTAGCGGTCTTTGCGGCTTGGCCATACACTTTCAAAGTCAATAGCCGTATCGTCTGGTTCGTACTTGGGTTGTTCGCTGGCTTTAAAGGTTTCCTTGACCAATTGCTTATCGGTCTCTGTATCTTGAATAATAAAATGGAGGGTATAGTTGTAAACGGCCTCATTGGCTTCTTCGATGAAGTAGGCAAACTTACCATCCTCCGACCAACCCAAGGGGTAGATCACTTGCTCCAGACAACTGTACTTTGAGGTACACAAGCCATTGAGCATCTCCGAGGTAAACGCTACTCGCTGATCCATTGGGAAACCATTTCCTACAGCAGCACTTCGTGATTGTAATGCCTGCTCTTCCCCCATAGCACTTGTTTTTTCTGTGTTGACATCTCCGGCTGTATCCGATGGAGTCGTATTAATTGCGGCCATTGCTTCGCTATCACTTAAGGCGCTTCCCCCTTCACTACCAACTGTAGTTTTATTACCACAACTGCTTAATAAACAAAAACTTATAAAAAAAATAAAATAGGAAAATTTCATAAAACAACCGTATTTAGTTAATTGATAATGGCTCCTCACTCGATGAATAATAGGAAACTTTTTGAAAGGTAAGATTTTCAGCCCAAAATAAAGTTACTACCTTCGTTCCCTAACCAGAGGAAATCAATCATGCCAGCACAAGCCCTTTCCGCTACTCACTTTGAACTTCCTGGCCAGACGGCCTTTTACAAAGGAAAAGTACGTGATGTTTATACCATCGAAGACTTACTTGTCATGGTCGCCTCTGATCGTATTTCTGCCTTCGATCACATTCTACCCCGAGCCATACCCTACAAAGGACAAGTACTCAACCAGGTGGCGATCCATTTCCTTGAAGCTACGCGCGATATTTGCCCCAATTGGCTCATTTCTTCTCCGGATCCCAACGTAGCTATTGGTCACGCTTGCGATCCGTATCGGGTTGAAATGGTCATCCGTGGCTACCTCGTAGGCCATGCCTGGCGCGAATACAGTGCGGGCAAAAGAATGCTTTGTGGCGTGGCCCTCCCAGAAGGGATGAAAGAGAACCAGCCTTTTCCTGAACCCATCATCACCCCGGCAACCAAAGCCGAGGAAGGGCACGACGAAGACATCAGCCGGGAGGAAATCATCGCTCAAGGTATTATTGAGGAAAATGATTACCTGCTACTCGAAAAATACACCCGTGCGCTCTTTCAGCGTGGCACTGAAATGGCGGCTAAGCAAGGGCTCATTCTGGTTGATACCAAGTACGAGTTTGGTAAAAAAGACGGAAAAATTTATCTCATCGATGAAATTCATACCCCCGATAGCTCCCGCTACTTTTATGCCGAAGGCTACCAGGAACGCCTAGATCGTGGTGAAAAGCAAAAGCACCTCTCCAAAGAATTCGTACGGGAATGGCTCATCGAAAATGGTTTCCAAGGCCTAGATGGCCAAACCATGCCTGAGATGCCTGATGCCTTCGTTGAGTTGGTTTCCAACCGCTACATCGAGCTTTACGAACAAGTTACGGGGCAAGCTTTTCAACGAGCTGATACCGACGATATCGTAGAGCGGGTAGAAGAAAATATCTTGGCAACGCTTTAAGGCCATCTCTCTCCGTAGCTCCGTAGCGTCGGGTTTGAAACCTAACGCTACGGAGCTACGGAGATTATCCTTCTACAAATTCCATCACGGGCCGGGTGTAAAACCCGACCCTACGGAGATTACCCTTCTACAAACTCCATCAAGTACCCAAATTGAGGTCCTAGGCGCCCGTGGCGAGCAATGGTAGCTCGCTCGATCATAGCACTGTTTGGTGCTAAAATATGTGGAATCACCTGATCAATGTACATCTTCCCAAAAGCTGTCGAAGCATCGCGAGGCAATTCACTGGGCAGGTTGTCGATGGTCATCATATCAATCACTCCTTCCTGGTAGGGTGCTGTTTCTTCGCCCTTTTGCGGGTCGTAGCCAAATACCGGATCAGCAATGGTAGAAGCTCTCAGGGTAGCTGGAATGGAAGCCACTGGAGCGATATCACAGGTCACATCAGCGATCACCTGAATTTTGAAGTCGGGACTAGCCATTTCTTCTTTGGTAAAAAAAGCGGGAGCCCGATTATCCCAATAGATGCCATTGATCATCATATCCGCCTGCTGTGCGTAAGGCTGAAAGGCAGAAACATATTGCTCAGGGTGCTGGTAAAAATGAAGCTTATCAAAAGGGGCTCCATCTTTATGTTTTAGATAGTCACGCCCTACCAGCTGGGTGTAAATAGGCTCATCATAAGTCTCTCGCAGGAAATCGCGTGGTGAAACCTGGTGGATGCCCATGTCTTCCAATACCTGCGCAGCACCCGTAGATACGCGCCCCGTGCCAGTAAGGACGATCTTCATGGGTGGCAGTTCCAGCTCGGCATAGATCTTCTTCGCCGCGGCGTAATCGTAAAGATCTTTCATGCGTGGCAACTTAAAGCTTCCAGTACGTTGGGCATAGGTCCAGAAGCCATTATGGGCACCTACTACGCCCGCAAAATAGCCAAAGGCAATGATTCTCCTGCCCATGTTATCGGTCATCACCTCATAGTCAATCAGATGAATATGGCGATCTAGAATAGCTTTCAATAAAGGGCGATTATAAACCTGCTGCTTGTGCGTGTGTGAAAAGAAGCTATAGGTCTTTCCTGGTATCAACTGGTGCTTAGGCACTTCTTTCACGCCCAGCAAAAGGTCGCAATCGCCCAAATATTCTTCAAGAGGCACGCCGGCTGCAGCGTATTCTTCATCTTTAAATATCCGTATTGGCGAAGGTTGTACTACTACATTTAATCCGTACTCCGAGCGCAAGTAAGCGCACTGTTTGGGATCCAGAGGAACTCTGGTATCAGGGGGCACTTTGCCTTCCCGAATAATTCCTATTTTCATGGTAAAGTTTGGTTAGGTTTTGCTATTTGCCGCTAAGATAGTATTCCTTAACTTCATCCCCTATGAAGAAGATCGGTCTGTTTTTAGGTATTATCATTTTTGTGGGTATGTTGCTCAGTGGCACCGCTTTTGGTTTGCCCGTACCCGCTTGGCGCGTACTTGCTATTGCAGCCCTCATGCTCATCTGGTGGATCAGTGAAGCGGTACCCATTCCAGTCACAGCGCTCCTCCCCATGGTTTTACTACCAGCTTTACAGATTTACACAATGGACGAAGCAGCAGCGCCCTACGCTAGTCCGATTGTCTTCCTTTTTATGGGGGGATTCATGTTGGCCCTCGCCATGGAGAAATGGGAACTCCATCGCCGTATTGCCCTCAATATCGTTCGTATTACGGGTACCAATGCCAACGGTATTATTCTCGGATTCATGCTCGCTACGGCCTTCTTAAGCATGTGGATCAGCAATACCGCCACTACGGTCATGATGCTCCCAATTGGTGTCTCCGTTATCGACCTGCTGAGGGATGGTAGAGACAATGATCTCGCTTCCTCAGCGGGCAACCGAGCATTTGCGGTCAGTCTGATGATTGGCATCGCCTACGCCGCTAATATTGGAGGTACAGCAACCATTGTTGGTACACCTCCCAATGTGGTTTTTGCTGGTTTCATTGAACGTACCTACCAGACCCAAATCAGTTTTGCTACCTGGATTGCCTTTGCGTTTCCTTTTGCGTTGGTGCTCCTGCTTGTCACCTATGGCCTACTCACTCGCCTTATTTTTCGCAATGGCCTTGGTTCTTTTGCCGGAGCACAGCAGCTGATTCGCACCCAGCTCAAGGCACTCGGTGCTATCACTTTGGCAGAAAAAAGAACCCTGATTGTTTTTACCTGCACCGCACTGGCCTGGATTTTTCGCACCCAAATCAATACGCTCTTAGGCTTATCGAAAGGGGATAGTCTACTCGAACTTACCGACCCTATGATCGCCATCTTTGCCTCGGTAGCGCTCTTTCTTTTTCCCGTCAATTGGAAAAAAGAGCAATTCCTTCTGGATTGGTCCGACACCCAGCGCCTTCCCTGGGGAATCCTTCTGCTTTTCGGAGGTGGTCTCAGCTTGGCCGATGCCCTCAAAGCTGTTGGCCTTATCGACCTTATCGGAGCCCAGTTTTCTGATGCCAATGTTACCGGATTTTGGATTATCCTGGGCCTCACTGCCGTCAGCCTTTTCCTAACCGAAATCATGTCCAACGTAGCGCTCGTAACTGTTTTCCTCCCCGTCGTAGGTGCCGTAGCACTGGGGATGAATATCTCTCCACTACTCCTCTGTATCCCCGTCACCATCGCCGCCAGTTGTGCTTTTATGCTCCCCATGAGCACCCCACCCAATGCTATTGTTTTCGCTAGCGGTCATCTCCGTATTGCTGATATGGCCAAAGCTGGTCTCTGGCTCAACCTAATCGCTATCGCCCTAATTACCGCGCTCAGCCAATGGATCTTGCCGTGGCTATTTGCCGGAGGATAATTCAACAAAAATGGTGTAAAATATTTATTTATCACAAAAATGTTTTATTATTGTGAATTAAGGATTAAATAGTATTAGCAGGATGAATTTAGACCACGCGCGACAGGCCCTGAAGCAGTACTTCGGCTATGATGAATTTCGACCCATGCAGGCGGAAATCATCCAATCTATCTACGAAAAGAAGGATAATCTTGTCCTCATGCCTACGGGTGGTGGTAAATCCATGTGTTTTCAGATTCCTGCTATCACTATGCCTGGTACCGCCTTGGTCGTTTCTCCACTTATTTCGCTAATGCAAGATCAAGTCGAAGGCCTGCGTGCCAATGGTGTCAAAGCAGCCTTTTTAAACAGCTCCCTTGATGGTACTGAGCAACGCCTGGTTGAAAACGATTTTTTTGAAGGCAAACTGGATCTTCTATACGTATCTCCTGAGAAAGTTTGCTCTGCTGACTTCCTCCCTCTACTCCAGCGCGCTCCTATTTCGTTGTTCGCCATCGACGAGGCCCACTGTGTTTCTTCCTGGGGACACGATTTTCGTCCTGAATATACCCGGCTTCGGTTTCTAAAACAGCAATTTCCTAAGATCCCAATGGTTGCGCTTACCGCTACTGCCGACCGGATTACCCGTGACGATATTGTTCAGCAACTTCAACTGATAGAAGCGAATATATCCTTGGCCTCATTTGATCGCCCCAACCTGAGCCTGGAAGTTCGGCCTGGGCAACGTCGCAAGGAACAGATCATCCAATTCATCAAACAGCGCCCTGAAGAAAGTGGTATCGTTTACTGTTTGAGTAGAAAAAGCACTGAAAAAATAGCGGAGGACTTACAGAGAGCAGGTTTCAATGCCAAAGCCTACCATGCTGGACTAGAGTCCACAGAACGCTCCAAGGTACAAGATGAGTTTCTCAAAGACGAAGTACCCATTATTTGTGCAACCATTGCTTTCGGCATGGGCATCGATAAGAGCAACGTCCGCTGGGTGATCCATTTTAACCTCCCCAAAAACCTGGAAAACTATTACCAAGAGATTGGTCGGGCAGGCCGTGATGGTGCCCCCGCTGCAACCATGCTTTTCTACAGCTATCAGGATGTCATGATGCTAACGGAGATCCTCCAAAAAAACGAGAGCGAGAACCTTGAAGTACAACTCGCTAAACTCGACCGTATGAAACAGTACGCCGAAAGCATGGCTTGTCGGCGGCGCATCTTGCTCAACTATTTCAACGAAGATCATAAAGAAAATTGTGGCAACTGCGATATTTGCAGCAATCCTCCCCAAGCATTTGATGGTACCCAAATAGCTCAAAAAGCACTTTCAGCGGTATACCGCCTTCGCGAACAGGTAGGGCTGGGCTTACTCGTTGATGTCCTGCGCGGTTCTCGTCGTAAAGATATTCGCGACCGAGGCTATGACCAGATAAAAACTTTTGGAGCAGGCCGTGACATTCCAACTTTTACCTGGCAAAACTACCTTTCTCAACTCATTAACCTCGGTTACCTTGATATTGCTTATGACCAGTACGGTGTTCTCCGGCTGACTCCTGCTAGCCAGAGAGTACTTTTTGAAAAAGAAACCGTCCAACTCGTTCGTCCAGCTACCTTGAAAGAACGTAAAGCGCAAGAAAAAGAACAAGTCAAAAAGAAAACCACAGCTGAAAGGGTACGCGATGAACTCTTTGAATTACTACGCCAGCTTCGTCGTAAACTGGCCCAGGAAAAAGGCGTTCCTCCCTACATCATTTTTTCCGATGCCACCCTTGAAGAAATGGCTGCTACTAAGCCAGTCAATGACGAAGAGTTGAAAGCCGTTTCTGGTGTCGGTGATCGTAAACTCCAGTTGTATGGAGACGCCTTTATGGAAGTTATTCTAGAATACCAAGCCCAATAAACAGAGAGAGGCGCTTCCTTTGCAGGAAGCGCCTCTCTTGCGTTATGTATTGTCATAGAACCCTTGCTTTCGCAAGGGTTCTAATCAAATTTCATTACTTAACAGCAACCATTGTCTTTGTAGCCGTAAATTCTCCAGCAGTAATGGTGTAGCTCAGTACACCAGTAGCACCTTGAATTTGGCTCTTAGCAACATTGATGGTGTTGTATCCAGCAGCGTAATCACCACGAAGTATTGTCAAAACACGACCGCTAGCATCGTTGATAGTCAACGTTACTTCCGCATCCTGTGGTAAGTTGAAACCGATCAAAGTTTCTACCGCGAATGGGTTAGGCGTGTTTTGGAACATTTCGAAACCTGCAGCAACAACCTCTCCGTTAGAGAAGCTCACTCCTACGTTCATGGTGTTACCATTTCCGTATGCTTCAGCAGCAGTGTAACGGCTAGATACGTTGATTACGTCACTCAACTCAGCATCCACTGTTGGGCGGATCACCAGGCTGAATAATACGTCCTCAGAAGTAGCTTTACCGTTCCAAGAAGTAGTGATCTGACCTTCAGCAGCGTAACGCATACCGAAGTTCTCAGCTGTAGCTACACCGTACTCGATGTCTACCAACGCTGCTCCGTTCAGGTTCAGCGTACCTTGGAAGCCTTCTACCGATGCCATGTCAGCACCACGGAATGCTACCGTGTACACGTTACCAGCTTTCACGCTTACGTTCTCTACTTCGAAGTTGAACTGACCGTTCAACGTACGATCATCCCCCGCCAAAGCATTGGCTTGAGCGTTACCGTTTACGTCACCAATCTTCACGCCTACGAAGTTAGCATCAAGGATGTCAGCGGAGAAGTTGTTCTCATTGATCAACTCAGGGAACGCTTCGTGCCATGGGTTGGTAGGTACAGGGAACTCGTAAGCAGCATCCACAAAGCGCCAGCTCGTGTTGTTAGCAAACTGCGTATCAATGTTCAAGATCAACTTACGCAACTGGATCATATCAAGCGTCGTAATACTTCCAGAACGGTTGATGTCCGCAGCAATGCGCTTGTAAGGGCTATCAAGAACCTGTACTCCAAGAACGTGCTTGCTCATCAATACCAAGTCAAACGTAGACACACCATTCAGTGGGTTAGCGTTCAAATATGGAGTGATAGAGTAGTCACCTCCTAGCTCAAGATCAAAGCTGTAAGTACCGTCTGTATTTGTAGTCATGCTCATTACAGCACCACCATTCACACTTACTTCCACACCTTCAATCGTTTCGTTATATTCTGTAGCGATCACACCTGACAGGGTGCCTGTTCCAGCGCCACAGTCAACGTGCTGCTGTACCAGTACATAGGTCTCACAGTAGTCGTAGTTGCCATCTTCGTCGAAGGCGTATACGTAAACTACGGTTGATGCATCATCGTCCTGCGTCAATACCAATCCAGTATCATCTGGGCTTGGTACGAAGTTAGGATCAGCTTCTACATCTGCTGCACGGTAGATAGCGTACTTCGTCACGCGAGGTAGACCACCGAACAGTTCTGGTCCTTGACCAGTACAGTCACTGATTGGTGAACCTTCGAAGTCAGAAGCCCAGATCGCCATCGCACAACCACCATCTTCCTGAGGCATCAGGGTCACGGTCAAGCCGTTGATACATACTGGTGCTGGTCCTTTACAGTCGATCACATCGAAGACGATGGTCTCGCTGGTCTGGTTACCACAACCGTCCTCAAACAATACGCGTACTGCGTGGTAGACATTGTCTCCCATCGCGTTGGTAATGATTGGGAAAGTACCTGCGAATACGTAAGTGCCGTCACCATTGTCAGTGATCAAGGATAGTACGTTCTGGTCTGCTACGAATTCGTTCGACTTGATGTCGCCGTCGCCGTTAGCGTCTACGGCGAAAGCATCAAGCTCAGCAGATACGATGCTTACCACCAGGTTACCTGCTCCGTCAAACAATTCACACTCGTCAGATACACTGAACGGAATGCTTACTGCTTCTTCACAGTTACCATCATCATCACCAAACTGGCCAGGAAGCAGGTTAGGGCAGTTAGCCGTTGGGCCACCGTACTCTCCCACTGCTACCACTGGTGCGGTAGAGTCGTACACTTTCACAAATTGCGTGTAGATGTAGCGACCGTAGTTGCGACGACCAAACTGGTCGGCAGGAATACAACCAGGAGTGTTGCCTGGGATGTTGTCATAGATCACATCAGCGATGTCAGAATCTCCGTCACGGTCATTGTGGCGGCGATCGATCACTACGCTGTACTGGATACCGGGTTGAGGATCAACTTCGTTATCACAGTTGTTGTCTACTGGTCCGAAGCCACTCACTACCCGTACTACTGGGCGCTCGTTGCCTTCTACCGCACGGTCTACAGGCAGTGCCTCACCGTCGTCTTCCGTTATGCGAGGAAGTACTAAACCTTCGTACTCACCATCCCATACACACCAGTTGATTACATCGTAAGTGATCGAGAACTTGTAGCACTCATCACCCGTAGCAGAGAAGATCACTGGCTCACCAATGTTTACGCTCAATACATCACAACCTACTGCAGTAGTAATGATTGTTGGTACATCAGGATCGCCACAATCAGCGTCAGCATCTTCTGGGAAGTCGATCGTGAAGTCATGACGTTCCGTAATGGTGATCAGCTGGCTACAGCTGTTCGTTGAACGGTATACTTCGTTGATGTCGATAGCTCCGTTGCCGTTAGCATCGCCCTCTGGGCGCAACTGCCAAGCTTCGAAACGGCGGGTGATTGATCCCCAACCACAATCGTTAACCTGGATGTTTGGCGTACGCTCTACGATGGTATCCACCGCACAGTTGTCTGTACCGGTAGCACCGCCGAAGATCGCGCTCATCATGGTAGAAGTAGCAGCAAAGTCTTCGTCGTAAGCCGTAGCAATATCACCAGGGAAAGCCAATGGCAGATCAGAACAAGTCAATGTTACTGGTGCTGGTGCGTAGCAGAATGGGTTCAATTTATCTTCAGGAGTAACAACCTGCCAGCAAATGTTCTGGTTGCCAGCTTCGTCCGTTACACGTAGTTCGATCGTGATTTCGTTGTCGATATCACAGCAGTAGAAGTCTACATAAGGACCCCATGGGCTCCAGCGGTTAGCACTTGCATCACAAGTTTCGTTACGCCAGTAGTTACGGCGTACTTCTACCGTTACTTCCCCACAGTTGTCGTTAGAACCTTCGTCCACGTCCGCAGCGAAGAGGCGAGCGATACCTTCGATACCGTTGGCTATATCACCACCACCGATGGATACGTTCAACTCGTCGTTACAAGAAGCTGTAGGCTCGATGTCGTCGGTAACCACTACCGTGTATTCTTCACAAGTTTCGTTACCACAAGCATCTTCGGCACAGATGATCAGGATGTGCTCACCAATTGGTGCTGATACTACATCACCGTCACACAAATCACCACCAGCGAAGAATGATTCGCCGAAAGCAAGTACGGTGTAAGTCGTACCAGCTACGCTTGAACATCCATTACCGTCGGTAAGGGTAGGACATGGAATCGCTACGTTCGCCAAACAGCTGAATGGTGAGGTAGATACGTTGATAATAGCAGGGATACCAGAAATTACTGGACCAGTAGCATCAAATACTTTGATCAATTGGTTCAAGGTACCAGATCCGCCTGGGTTACACCAATCGATGATGTTCCACTGACGACGCAGCTTGTAAGTACCTTCACACACCACGATACGTGGCTCATCAGAGTAAGAAGCTCCGATGTTACAGTAGCCTTGATCAAGATCATGGAAACCTAATGCTGTGCGAATCCATGGGAAACCAGAAGCAGAAGGGTGAGGATTGCCGTTTGCATCAAGTGCAAAGTTTTCGTCACACTCCAAAGGAGCTACAAATGGAGGGAACACAATATCACCAATCGTTGGCTTACGGAAAGTAAGTATTTGAGCACAAGTAGCTGTGCGTGGAGCACCAATACAAGCACCGTCGTAACGATCTGATACCGTAAAGGTACGTGTCAAGGTAACATCACCACAATCACCAGCAGAGCTTACTGCATCAGACAAGGTAACTTTTACCGGGCCACAGTTGTCACCAACTACAGGGAAACCAGTGATATTAACTTTTGCGATGAATGCATTCAAGGCTGCAGTGCTACCTCCGAAGAAGGTGTTACGTGTAGCAGTGAAATCCAATACACCAGCTGCACTAGCAATATAGTTTTGTGGGAAAGTGAAACGGATGCCATCAATGTCATCACAAATCAAATCACGCGTATCAGTGACCATTAAAGGGGTAAACGCTGCACCTGATATACCCGTATTGTTATCAGAATAGATGTTTACTTTCCAATCACCGAACTGAGTCGTCAACCAGTTGGTCAATACCAGTGTATAGCTCGTATTGGGCTGTAGTGGCAAGCTCATACGCAGTGCTGGATCGAAAACATTTCCACCAGGTACAAACGCATCATCAGAAGAACCGATGAGGTTCTCACAGGGTGCTGCAGGATCAAAGCCGCCTTGGAAAAGGAACATGCTTCCATCTCCCCAAGTAGACTCCATCAGGATCGTGTATACGTCAACAGGAATAGCAAAATCTGGCGTAGTGAAAGTTACTACGTCATAGTTATGCACACCGTCAGCCAGGAAGCCCTGGTTCAAACAGCTGAAATTGTTGAAGTTCAAGGTTGCATCACCAGCATTGAGGTTACCACTCGCTTCGTAAGCAGCATAATCCAGTGTTACAGAACTTGCATTAGCAGGACAAGTGATAATTGGATTGGTCTTATCTTCAGCGAAGATATCCCCCCAACAAGTATAAACGATTGCCCCATCTTCGATCACTTCGATCATGTAGGTATGAGGACCACAACCAGTGATTACGTCGGTGTTCAGGTCGTCTACCATGATATTAAAGTCATCAGCACATGCATATTGGCCTGTAAGTACCATTTCAGGAGTGATCGTAGCACTACAGTTTGCAACTAAGGTAACGTTAAGGTCACCAATACAACCGAAGTCGAAGGGTACATTAGCATCATCTATGTTAACAGTCACATCACAGCTTGCCGAAGTCCCTCCAGCACCAGTACCTGTCAGTGTTACGATGACTTGATCACCATCGGTACAGTCGAAATCAAGCTGAGAAGCAGAGAATGTTACAACACCAACACTACCATCATCTAGATCGGCAATATCGATGCTAGCATTTCCATCTGCATCAAGCTGAACATCAATGCTAGTAACACAATTCACAGACAATGATTCGATCGTCACCGTGAAGTCACAAGTGGTTGAATTACCATTAATATCCGTAACGGTTACTGTTACCGTATTTACACCAGTGTCATTGATTGTGAAATCAGTTTGAGAAAAGGTAATGTCACCATCGAAAGCACAGTTATCAGTAACTACAAAAGCCTGCCCATTAACTACATTATCGATAAAGTAGTCCATGATGGCTTGAACTTCGGTATTGCTTACTTCCGTTCCGTTACCTGCTCCGTTTTCAGTAGCAAATAATAGGTAGTAGATACGCTGATCAGCCGCCAATCCACTGACGGAATGGTCATCAAAATCCGTAGTAGCGGGAACTGTCTGAGTAGCACCTGCACCATCAGGAACGATGATTAAATGATTAACTGACGCATCGCCCGTACCGAACACACGCTTCACAAAGCCTGTATATGCATTACCATCAGCATCTGTGTAGCTAAGAGATGCAGCACTCGTAGAGCCGCCGCCATCAGCACCCAAATTACCGCTGATAAAGAACTCGTCTACCATGTCGAGGTCAGCAGCGAAAAGGAATAGTCCAGTCTGCTTACGCGTAAAGTACTCTCCAGCCGCACCTACGGCAGCAGTTGTAGTAACTACACCGTCAGAATAAGGGATTAAAGTCGCAAGATCAGTATTAAGTTGATTTCCGGTATCATACATGTCGCTTCCACCGTCTCCAATGGATGTTCCAGTAACACCATCAGTAAAAGAAAAAGCATCAGGTACCAATCCGAGAAGTGCGCCTGCTTCCTGATCAAAATTAGCCAAGACAGCCGCTAAGCCGTCACCGGCAAAAACATCACCAGGCGTAATCGTAATGGTTTGACCATCCTCAATTGGGAATACGAGATCATTACATGCAGGAATCATTGGTCCTTCCGTATCGTTTACACATGCAGGGTTGTCGACGATATTAATAATCGCATCCCAACCAGAAGCATTTACGCTTCCGTCTGGAGTAAACAAAATAGTCAGACATTCACCATAAGCTCCCTGTACGGTAGTAATCGCACCAGTTTCTAATGGTTCACTTAGATCTACACCGTCGACAAAGTATTCATCACAACAGTTCTCTAAGTTAAAAGAATTATAGGTAACAGAAATAGCTTGAGTAATGTCCGTTGGACATAAGATCAAAGTACCACTTTGGCTATCAGGATAATTTGAAGCAAAATCTCCAGCATCAGCGTAAGTAGCTCCATCTGCAAAGTCAACACCTGCCGTAAGAGTGACTGTAGCACCACCCACAGGGTGAGTAATATCTGCCATAGGCGGAGGACCTACAATGGCAGTACTCAATGTGAAAGTTACCGACTGAGGAGCAGGAAAAGTAGAAATATGAATATAATAAGTGGTTCCTGACACCAAAGGCCCAGCACCCGTAATAGATTCATTTCCACCTGAAGAGGTACTAGCTCCTAAACAATCAGCAGCTACTGCCACATCAGGACAAGCAGAAGAGATAGAGATACCCGTCCAAGTTCCTGGAGAGGTCATGGTTAAATCCATGAACTGTCCGTCGTCGGCAACAGTAGCAGTATAGACAAACAAGTAGTCGTCTCCACCATCATAGTTGCCTAAACATACATTGTTGTCGTAGTTATCCCCACCTGTAGCAGTGTTCCCCGACTGAGGAATACCGGGAGTAAGGGGAATTGCAGTAGCACAAGTTCCCTGGGCGGCTACCCAAAGAGGAAGTGCAAGTAGTAACATAAATAAAGACAGATGCCTGCCAAAATTCATGTTAACACTAATTTTAGTTAACGCTTGTCGCATAAGATTACAATTTGTTATAAAAAAGTTATATGGTCAACATCCAAATAACCCGCCATCACTAAACGTAACAGCCTGGTTATTAACAATAATACAAAGGTCGTCGTCGATTTTCAAGGAATCCAAGATTTAGGTTTTTAAACAAAACCCAGCCCCGAGACCTTATAAATCAGCCTAAAGGTAAGATAAATTACCTTTTTTCATCACCCTAGAAGTACTTTTTTTTGGTCAATGATAAACTTATGCTCCTTCGTTCTTATTGACAATCGCCAATACATGGTCTGTTGTTGTTCTCCAATTGCAACAGATTAAGTACACCAAAATAGGCATACTTTCCGGTTTTATGTCCATTAGCATTACGCAGAAAAAATGCACATTTCATTTTCGTGCTGATCCCTAGAAATTACCATCCGCAGTACCGTTAACGTCACCAATTTTCACTCCGATAAACCCAGCGTTCAGTTCTTCCCCAATCAAGTCATTAAGATTGATCAGTTCCGGGAAGAATTCTACCCAGGGATTTTCAGGTTGCGGGAAGACATAATCCTGGTCGATAAAGCGCCAGCTGGTATTGCTGGGGAATTCTGTATAAATATTCAAGATCAGCTTACGCAATTGGATAATATCAAGGGTGGTGATCGATCCAGAACGGTTGACATCCGCTGCGATGCGCTTGTAGGGCGAATCAAGCGGGGCAAGTGCCAAAATATGCTTGCTGATCAGTACAATATCAAAGGTCGTCACCCCATTTAGCGGATCATCATTGCGATAAGCAGTAACCGTATAATCGAAGTCTTCTTCCAGGTTATCAAACAGATAAGAGCCATCCGGTGCGCTCATGGTAGTCATGGGCATTGGGCCACTGAGGCTCAAACGGACATTGCCAATGGGTTCTTCTTCTTCCGTTGCAATCATCCCCCCAATGGCACCGAAAGCCAAACAAGCAAAGCCTGGTTGCACCAAAATATAGGTTTCACAGAAATCGAAGTTGCCCTCACTATCGATAGCATAGATGTACAACACGGTTGTTGCTTCGTCTTCCATGGTCAAAACCAAGCCTGTATCTAAAGGACTAGGCACGAAATCAGGCCCAGCAGCCTCCACCTCAGCAGCTCGGTAAATGGCGTAGCCAATGGGTTCACTACAATCCGTAATCGGGCTACCCAGGAAATCCGACACCCATATACTCGCATCACAAGTCCCTTCATCATTAGGAGATAAGGTCGCCGTGAGGCCATTAAGACAGATCGGGGCTGGTGCTTTACAATCAATGACTTTGAAGGAAATATAGCGGACACTCGGGTTGCCACAACCGTCTACTGCTTCCAGTCGCAGGGTATGATAAACATTGGTTCCCTGCGATTGGTAGATGACAGGAGCATCGAAGCTAATGGAAAAGGTGGCATCTCCGTTGCTCATAAGCTGAGCCGTAACGTTCTCCTCAACCATGAATTCGTTGACATCGATTTGGCCATCATTGTTATTATCTACAGCAAACCAATCGACGGTTGCCGTCGGAATTGATAGTACCAAATTGCCAGCGTTATCGAATACCTCACAGGCATCATCCAGGCTAATGTTAAAGCTCACCTGGGTTGCACATGTTTCGTTGTTCAGCGCGGGAAACTCTCCAATAGACAAATCAGGACAATCTGCCGTAGGGCCACCATAGGGAGCCACGGTAAAGGTCGGTAAGGAGTTGTCGTAAACTTTGATGAACTGGGTATAAGCCCAGCGACCAACGTTCTGTACAGCAGGTACCGCTGTGCTGTTAGGTAGATTAGAGTCGCAGCCTGGTTCGGGATGATTACGATCAATAATTGCGCCACTATCGGTAACCCTTACCACGGGGCGTTCACAAGCATCTACATTTGCGTTGTCGATGTCTGTATCACGAGCTACTTGATAAGCGGCAGATTCCCCGTCCCAGATACACCAATTGATCACATCGTAGGTGATACTAAGCTTGTAGCATTCATCTCCAGTAGCGCTGAACCGCTGGGGGGTACCTACGTTGATGACGAGATTATCACAACCGCTGGTTTCCGTGACCAAGCCTGGAATATCAGGATCAAGGCAATCCGCATCGGCATCAGCGGGGAAATCAATAACGTATTGGTGGGTTTCGGTGATCGTAATGAGTTGGCTACAAGCATTGGTAGAACGCAATACTTCGTTGACATCAATAGCTCCATTGCCATTGACATCCCCTTCTGGCTTCAACTGCCACGCTTCAAATCGGCGGGTGATCGTACCCCAACCACACGCATTAATGTTGATCAATGGCGTACGCTCCACCAGGGTATCAACGGCACAATTGTCGGTACCCGTTGGGCCACCAAAAAGTTCGCTCATCAGTTGGGAAGTGGCTGCGAAGTCATCGTTGTAACCGTCTTCTATATCCCCCGAAAAGAGCAATGGCAGCTCGGCACAGCTAAGTGTTTGTGGTGCTGGTGCAAAACAGGTTGGTCGCAATTTATCTTCGGGAGTCACTACTAGCCAGCACTGGTTGCTGTTGCCCACTTCGTCCGTTACCCTCAACTCAAGCGTAATCTCTTTGTTGATATCACAGCAGTAAAAATCAACAAAATCTCCCCAGGGAGAGAACTGGCTAGAACTAAGTCCACAAGTATTGTTGTTCCAGTAATTCCGGCGAACCTCCAATACCAATATTGAGGAACAATTGTCCACAGAACCTTCGTCAACACTAGTAGCAAATACCCGGGCAATGCCGTACAAGTTATTGGTGATATCTCCACCGCCAATTTGTACATTCAGTTGATCATCACAAATCACCGAAGGAGCGATCTCGTCACGGACAATAATGGGCATGATTTGGCACACCTCATTGTTACATTCATCCGTTGCGCAGTATTCTAGTTGGTAACTTCCTGGTGGCACCGTAAATACCTGCCCCGATGTACCAAGAAAAAGGAAATTACCAGCCATGTCTCTAACGGTTACCTCCAATTCTGGAGGCCCTGAGCAAAAATCGTAGAGTTCCGTCGGAGCGGGGATTGCAATATTCGCTTCACAGGAATAGGGTGTGGTAGAAAATCGGCGTACATCGGGTATACCATCGTTATTGTAATCTACCGTAGGCAATACCAGCGTTGGGTCAGTAAAATCTTTGATTTTGATCAACTGATTGAACTCGATAATATTGGATAAATTACATTTGTCAACGATAAACCATTCCCTGATGAAAGTGTAGGTACTACCACACAATTCGATGCGAGGACGATCCTGAAAAGAAGCGCCCAAATTACAATAAGTCTGATCGAGCAGATGAGGATCCACCTCCGGCGTTGAGGGATCAGCATCGAAGAAGCTGAATACGGCAGGGTAAGCTAATACACCAAGTGCTTCGTGAATTTGTTGTGGGCTGGGATTGGTACTGCCACTAAAAGTAGCACAATCTAATTCTACTATATTGGGTGGCAAAATAACTTCGCTTAATGCAGGTTTTCTAAACGAAATTTGCTGGGTGCAAATATTAGATAAATTAGAAGTCCCCTGGCAGGCAGATTCAAATTTATCTTCCGCAAAAAAAGTACGATTGATATAAGTCAAGCCACAATTTCCATTTTGTACAATTTGGTCAGAAACATAAACTCTTACAAAATCACAACCATCCTGTACAAGAGGATAGCCTGTTTGATCCAAGATAGCCGCTACTGCTGGATCAATATCCACCACCTGACCATCGCCATCGACGATATAAGCTACGGGCGTATTGAAAACTATCTGGTCAATATCTTCACAAAGAAAGTCAACAATCCCTTCGGGAGTACTGCCCCCTGTAACGGCTGGCGGGCAGGTAATGACGGGCGCAGTGACATCGCGCGCAACTACATAACCCCAACAGGGAAAGCCACTTATACCATCTACCAAGACATCAACCATGTATTCATAAGTACCACACCCACTGAGGGTTCCGTCTTGTGAAATGAGCTCTCCATTTTGAAAAATACTGACTTGAAAATCGGCAGGAATCAAACATCCCCAATCCCCTACCAACACCATTTGTGGCGTCACCCGAGCACCACATTGTTGATTTAAACTCACATTAACAGCGCCCAAACAACCCAGGTAAACAGGTGGTTGTGGGTTCATACTAGCGATTAAATTATTAGTGGTTAAACTCACATCTCCACATACTAAACCACCGCTTGTATTCGCCCCTCCATCAACCAAACTAAGCTGATCAATGATTGCACTAAAACTGGCACCAATATTAAAATCAAATGGTGTAACTAAATCTAAATCTGTCGTCAGGTAATGCAGGCCGTGTATTCCATAATCACCAATTGGTAAACCTTCTAAATCAACGACGACAGTAGCTCCATTGGTTGGGTTGGCTATTGGATGAACCTGGACAATTTCGTCGCTTTCGTTAACCACCAGGATCACATAACTGTAATCAGTTGGTATGGACAGGGGAGCTATAAAATCATTTAAGCGCACAGTGATTTCCTGATCCGCATAAATGCCTAAAGTAGCGTTGCCACACATCACCAGGGTATTGGTGGTGGAGAGTCGTCCTGGACTTGGTAAACACTGGGGTTGATAGATGAAATTATTATTGGAGAAACTCGTATTTGCATCGTCAATGGTAAACTCGTAGCGATTATCTACCGGACTAACAAGGTCGTAACCAGCAGCAAGCATCGTACCGGCAACACTGCTTAAGCTAAGGCGATATTCACCGTAAGGAAGATGATTAAACACAAATACTCCTCCTGCTGCTGAAGTACGTGCCAGGGCAACATCGTCGGCATTACCCCATACACCATCTACACCATGCCAGTTGAGGGTAAAAGCAACACCATCAATTCCTGCTTCGTCAAAATCGAAGCCAAAATCATTGTCTGGCCAAACGGCACCACTAATCGTTCCTGGGCCAATAAAACCCGCATCAAAAGTGTAATCCACCGCAGTTGCAGAAAATGCAAAATCAGCCGTACTGGTTGGGCCGTTGCCCGCGGCGGGGTCTATTTTATTACCGTTATTGCCACTAACTACCGTACCAGAAGCCAAATAACCAGCTGGTGGTTCATATAGAAAAAAATAGTTATCAGCAGGTACAGCTGTGTACCAGTAATTACCGTCGACATTAGACGTAAAAGGTCCCATTGTCAGGCTTTCTTCGTCGGTATCTGCATCGTAAATCCGTGCTAGTACCTGGGGCAAGGGCACATCACTACCATCGTAAGCACCATTGTTATTGAAATCGATAAAGGTAAAATCACCCAAATCATCACAAAGGATGATGGAGATCGTGGCCATCGCCTGAGGCCGACAAGCATCATCAGCTGGATCAGGACTTACCAGGGCGTAAATATCATAACTACCTACTGCCAATTGATCCCCCACTTCAAGTAGCTCGGCAATACCATTGTCAGGGATAACCTGACCTAATTCAATACCGTCAATGTAAGGATCTTCCGTCGCCCCAGCAGGTAAATAAACAAAACGAACTTCAAAGTTGGTTTCATTATTCTCCGCAGCATCAAAGTCCTCCAAGCCAGTGGCTGCAAGGTTAAAAGGAAAGCCTTCACAAAAACTGAGTGGAGCCTCTAATGCGCCAATGGTAGGGCAAATAACCTGGCTTTGGGCATGCTGAACAGCAAAAAAGAATAGGAAAAATACTAAAAAAGCAGAACGACCAGCTACAGTAAACTGCCACTGGTACTCTTGAGAAAGAGTAGTGTTGTTAGTCATGGGATTATGGTTTAAGACAACCTGCATATACTCACGAAAAGTATACTCATAGGGTACCACTAAAGTAGTAGTGTTATTAAGTTTCAATCTACAAAAGGGAGTCTCTCAGAGTGGTTTCTCAAATATCGGTGATAAAGATAGTGTTTTGTCGTAATATAATGCAAACGAAGGCCGATAAATTAGGGAAGTGTTGGTTTTATACCATTTGGAAACCAGTACAAAATAAAATCCCGAACCTGTAGGCGTACAGATTCGGGATTATTATCAATCTACATAAATTGGCAAAATCTCACCCCAACCAAGGTTGGGGTGAGCGATATAATCAATTCCTATGCAGGAACTAGAGCCAATTTATAAGCGAACCCTTTTTTATTAAAGCGCAGATTTAACCGTCTTGATGATACGAGCAGCCACTTTGTAAGGATCAGCCTCAGAGTTGGGGCGACGATCTTCCAGGTAACCTTTCCAACCGTTTTCTACCGTTACCACAGGGATACGAATAGAAGCACCACGATCAGAAATACCGTAACTGTACTGATCAATTGACTGCGTTTCGTGCAAGCCTGTCAGACGCATGTGGTTATCTGCACCATACACTGCAATGTGCTCAGCAGTAACTGGGCGGAAAGCTTCCAGAATTTTCTTATAGGTCTCCTCTGAACCACAAGTACGAAGTACTGAGTTAGAGAAGTTGGCGTGCATACCAGAACCGTTCCAGTCGCCTTTTACCGGCTTACAGTGCCAATTTACAACAACACCATACTTTTCAGCAGTGCGCTCCAATAGGTAGCGACCTACCCAAATTTGGTCACCTGCATCTTGAGCACCTTTAGCAAAAATTTGGAATTCCCACTGGCCAGCAGCAACTTCCGCATTGATACCTTCAATGTTCAGACCAGCATCGATACACAAATCCATGTGTTCTTCTACGATCTCACGGCCGTAAGCGTGGGTAGCACCAACACTACAGTAGTAGGGCCCTTGGGGAGCAGGGTACCCTTCTGCAGGGAAGCCTAAGGGCTTGTTTGTTGCAGGATCCCACAAGAAGTATTCTTGTTCGAAACCAAACCAAAAATCATCATCCTGGTCGTCAATCGTAGCACGGCCATTACTAGGATGTGGCTTACCATCGGAAGTCAGTACTTCGGTCATCACCAAGTAGCCATCGCGGCGGCCTGGATCAGGGTAAATAGCTACAGGCTTCAGCAAACAATCCGAAGAGTTGCCGGGTGCCTGCTGGGTAGAGCTACCATCGAATGACCACATGGGACAGTCTTCCAGCTTACCGCTGAAATCCTTAACGATTTTGGTTTTGCTCCGTAATGTCTGGGTTGGTTTGTAACCATCCAACCAAATGTACTCTAATTTGAACTTTGTCATTTTTAACAATAAAATTTATAGTTCTGCAATAGGAATGGGAAACCCCAACTTACCGACCAAGTCGGCCGCTGGGTTTTCCCTAAAATAATTTCAATCAACTGCTTTAAAAGGCATAAACCCCTGCCAGAACGAAAGAAGCCAGTGATGACGTAGCTTTTCCGTCACCATCTAGGAACACATCCTCTGAAGCTGAATCCAAACGGATTTCAGGGATCAATGTCAAGTTACCTATGGCTATGTTGCCAGATAGTGTCAAGTCAATTATACTGGCAGACAAATCCATATCATAAGCACCAATGATTCCGTAGCCGGTGTTGTTCTCACCGAAATACTCACCTCTTAGGCCCAGTGCAAAGCTTTCGCTGAGTGCATACTGTAAGTAACCGGCAAAACCGTAAAAACCAGGGCGATCAGTGCCCTCACTTGGTTCGTAAGAGTTCATGGTAGCATTAACACCTACGTAGAAATCTTCGGTAACATCAAATCCTGCTGTCAAATCAACCTGAAACAGTGCACCAGCACTACCTTCTGCATCACCATCCTGGTCGCCATATAGCAGGTTAAGGTAAACACCTTTATAACCAAGCTGAGCACCGTAGGAATAAGAACCAATGTAGTTCGCTTCCGTCAGGTCAGTAGGGTTGAATACCCCCAACATCAAGCTGATGTCTTCTCCCAAACCGATGTCCGCTTTGATACCAGTGTGAGAAAATGGGCCGTAGGAGAACATGTAAGAAGTAGAGTAATTGAAGTTCCCTGTAGGTGAAATCACTTCATAACCAAGAAAGGTATTGAAGTTACCCAAAGTCAAGGTTACGTTATCACTAGCATTGAAGTACACGTACAGCTGGTTCACGAAAGTAGAAGCATTTGCTGCTAAACCACCTAAGGTAGGTACGGCAGAAGCGAATACGGCATCACCACCACGAGGGCCGAACACCAAATCGCCAACAAAACCTGCTTTCTTACCTTCGTGGGTACCAATAAGATTAAACATACCCAAGCTAAAACCAGGCAGATTGGCAAATGAAGTCACCGGAGCCTGATCATTAGTACTAGCGCGGAAGTAAGCATCGGCAGAACCAGAAAGCGTAAACTTCGCCTCCTCTTCGTCTTCTTCTTCCTCCTCTCCAACGGGAGGATCTTGTTCAAGGACAGCTGGTACTGAAACAGGACCCGCAGTCACATTCTGAGCCTTTGCCCCGAATGATAAGCAAAAAAATACAACTAAACTGAAAATTTGTACAAGCTTTTTCATAACAGTGTGTATTGTTGGGTAGGTTGCCCTACTTGTTGATCAAAAAGAATTAGAAATTAATTTTGCCAACGGTAAACCACACTGCATTTTCCAAGTATCCCCCGCAAAGAAGACATACAGGCAAGGCCTAAATGATTCCTGATCGGGATAATTTGATACAATACTTGAACAAAACAGCCTGAAACTGTATTTTTACAGCTGAGTTAGTTAGCGGTTTACCGTTATCTACAGTCCCCGTTGGTGTTGCCGCACCGCGGGGACTCGTTGTTTTATTACTTTACGCTCATCTGAAACGACGATTCTTCGACCGATTCCGCGTAAGCGTGCATTTCGTGCTCCTCTACATCAAGGCCTTTCACTTCTTCCTCTTCCGTCACGCGGATACCCATGGTCACCTTGAGGAGGTACATCAATCCATAAGCAAAAACAAAAGTGAAGGCAACAACGGCGAGTACACCGTACAACTGAATCCACAGCTGCTTGAGACCAGCCATGCTTCCAAAAATGCCTACGGCTAGTGTTCCCCAGATACCACAAACGAGGTGTACAGAAGTAGCTCCTACCGGGTCATCAATTTTCACCCGATCAAAGAAAACAACAGACAGAGGAATAATGAATCCCGCAATCAAACCAATCAAAATAGCCGACATAGGGCCCATCTGATCCGCTCCTGCGGTAATACCGACCAAGCCTCCCAGAATACCATTTAGTACCATCGAAAGGTCATGGGTTTTGAACATTGCATAAGAAACAATGAATGCGCCAATAGCACCTGCGGAAGCAGCAAGCGAAGTAGTGACAAATACCAGAGAAACCGCTACGGGGTCGGCACTTAAAACTGAACCACCATTGAAACCAAACCAGCCGAACCAAAGTAGAAACACACCCATTGCCGCGAGTGGCATACTATGTCCAGGAATAGGTTTGATTTTTCCACTGGCCGTGTATTTTCCTCGGCGTGGGCCTAAGACCAAAACAGCAGCTAGTGCAGCAGCACCTCCCATGGCGTGTACCAGGGTAGAACCCGCAAAATCGTAGAAACCTGCCTCGTTGAGCCAGCCTCCACCCCACTTCCACATCCCGGTGATAGGATAAGCAAGGGAAACTAAAACAACCGAGAAAATGAGGAAGGAATTAAGTTTGATCCGCTCAGCTACTGCTCCCGAAACAATGGTAGCGGCTGTAGCCGCAAACATGCCCTGGAAGATAAAGTCGGTCCAGTAGGTATAACCACCACTGGCATAGTCGATAGCTCCAGCATCGCCTTCGGGCATAGACAGACCAAAGCCGCTAAAACCGAAAAAGCCCCCCGCAAAAGCTTCGCCAGGATACATTAAGTTGAAACCTACAACACAGTAAGTCAACAAACCTATCGCAATAATCATTGCGTTCTTAAAAATAATATTGACAACGTTCTTCTTTTGAACGAACCCGGCTTCCAAAGTCATAAAGCCGAGGTGCATTAGGAATACCAGGCAGGTTGCCACCAGCATCCAAACGTTATTTGCTGTAAATAATCCTTGTTCCATGATTGCCCTAGATTGTAAGATTGTTTAACTAGCACGAACAGGTACCTGATTTTCAAAGAGGTACTTCTTTCGCGTTGGTTTTCGTAATTGGTTGAATAAAAATCTGGTTGGTGGGTAGGGCGATCCTTTGGGATCAGAAAAAACTAGATGGCTTCGGCGCCAATTTCGAAAGTGCGGATACGCACAACGTGCTCTAAATCAATAACAATAATCTTACCATCACCGACTTCACCGGTACGACCAGAAGATACGATGGCGTTAATGATTTCATCAACTTTATCAGTATTACAGAATATGTCAATGCGCAAGCGAGCGATGTAATCAGCATCGTAAACGCTGCCTCGGTACATGAGCTGTTCGCCTTTTTGCAAACCAAAACCTTTCACTTCGGTAAGGGTGAAAAAGTTGACGCCGATTTCTGCCAGCGCATCCCGAATACGTTCGAAGCGGGATAAACGAACAATAGCTTCGATTTTCTTCATCAGTTTGTTAGATTTGTGGTCAATAATATTTTTTTTGATTCCTGACCAGAGCTCTAGTCACCAGGAAAAAGGAAGGAAGCAATGACCCTTTCTTATTTCCTCATTGCAAGAGCAAATCTAGGGCGTCGCCTAAGTTTTCCCTAACCATTGTTGTCCTTTTACTGTTACCTCCACCACACCATTAACTAGAATAAACAACTGACTATCAACCTTTAAAAAGAAAAAATCTGGCATGTCTACCAGCAATAAGGACCCTCTATTCAGGTTGATAAAATCTTTAAGCAAACCGGAGAAGCGCCATTTTCGCCTCTATGTCAACCGTACGATGGGTGATCAGGAGCGAAAATTCATTGTTCTTTTTGATTTATTGGACAAGCAGGAAGCGTATGACCACGAACAATTACTCAAAAAACTTCCCGGCAAAACCACAAAGGGCAAGCTCTCCAACCTAAAAAGGCACCTTTTCAAGCAATTGCTGACCAGCTTACGGCTTACCTACATCAATAAGCTTATTGATATTGAAATCAGAGAACAACTCGATTTTGCCCGTATCCTCTATAGTAAGGGGCTTTATATGGAGAGCCTAAGGCTATTAGAGCGCATCAAGGACATCGCCAATGAACACCATCAGGATATCCTTCACTTAGAAATCATTGAGTTCCAAAAACTGATCGAATCCCGACACATTACCCGTTCCCGACAGGTAGAGAAAAAAATGGAACGCTTACTCGAAGAATCAACGCTACGAAGTCGGGTCACCCAGACGGCAAGTGAGATGATCAATCTCTACATTCAGATTCATGGCTACTATATTGTTCATGGATTTACATACACCGAAGCACAAGTCGCAGATTTGAATCAGGCCTGGCGAAAAATGCAGCCAGAACATCATCACAACCGTTTCGCAGATACCTTTTTCGAAAAAACACATCGTTACCAATCCTATTTGTGGTACCGGTATATTCAACTCGATTTTGCAGGTGCCCTTAGTCATGCCCTTGAATGGGTAATGCTGTTTGAGGTGCACGAACCCATGAAATACAAGGACCCCGATTTATACCTACGAAGTCTTTATTACCTCTTAACCCTGCTCTATCTTACCGGTGATACCGGGCAATACCACAAGTACCTGCAGCAGCTTGATCAATACGTGGAGGAAGTAGAGGAACAGCTTAATCCCAATAGCCAACACGTAAAATTTGTCTACCAAAACCTAAGCAAACTCAACTACTTTTTTCTCAATAAAGATTTTAAGCAAGCTTACCTATTAAGTGAGGAAATTTTTGCTCAATTGAGTGAGCATCGAGATCTCATGGACGACCACCGAATTCTTCTTTTCCACTATAAATTTGCAGCGGCTGCCTTTGGCTACGGTAAATATGAACTTGCGTTAGAGCGCCTTCACCCCATCCTCCACCAGGGAGACAAACTGCTGCGTAAAGACATGGACATCAATGCTCGACTCTTGGAGCTCCTCTGCCTTTATGAAACCTCAGCTTTTGATCGCATGAGCTATCGCCTGATTTCCTTTGGTCGAAGTGTAGTAAAAACCCAACAGGCGACCAGCCTACAACTGAGTACCCACAAAATGTTGCGGGCCTTACTTCAGCTCTACCCTGAAAATAGTAGACCCTTCCTTCAGCAGCAGCTGATTGCTTTCCGAGAAAAAGCAACCCAACCAAGGGAACAGATGTTTCTAAAGTACCTGGATATTATTGCTTGGATGGAGAAGGTGGTTGATGGTTGACCTTCCCTTAATGATGATGACAAGTTCCTCAGGCAACCTAAACAAATAGATAATGTTCTTTTCATAGGGGGAAATGCCCTGCCCTGGCATCAATGATCAGTAAGAGCTTGGTTAAAAATCATATAAAAACCCCACTTCCACTGCTTTAATCACGGCAATCCGTTACATTGCTTGTTGATATTTTAACATTGTAGAAAATCAAGCCCCAATTCCCCAAAACAGCTTGAAAAACGTGAAAACTATTAAAATTCAACTTCCACTTATTGCTATCTGGTTCAGCAAGATGTTACCTGCTGGATTGTCGTTGTTATTTTTATTCTCCCTGCTCCACCCTTTAACTGCTCAGCAGTACCTCTTCACCGGACGAGTTATCGATGCCGACACCAAAGAAGGTATTCCTTTTTGTAATGTTTACTACGAAGGAACAACCATGGGTGTTTCCACCGATGTAGACGGTTATTATGAATTGCGTGTCCCGGTGCTGCAAGCGAATCTTACCGCTTCGGCCATTGGCTATACGTCCATAGCTAAACCCACGAATACCGAAGCCCAACAGACCATCAACTTCAGCTTGGAGAGTGCCAATACTACCCTCGACGAGATTGTAGTCATTGCTGGAGAGAATCCCGCAAATGCAATTGTGAAGGGAATTATTCAGAACAAGCCCCGCAATGACCTTGAGCAACAGCCTGCCTATCAATACGAAAACTACACCAAGATAGAGCTTGATTTTGAAAAAATTCCCGACCGGATTCGACAGAACAGATTGATGGATCCCTTTGAATTTGTCTTTGAAAATATAGACAGTACTTCTGATGAAAAGCCTTTCCTGCCTATCTATATCAATGAAGCACTGAGCGATGTTTACTACTCCGAAGAAGTAGGTAGATCAGCCCAGGTGATCAAAGCTCAACGTGCTTCAGGCACTGACAACCAATCATTTATCGAGTTCGTAAAAAAAGTACATACGCCTTTTAATGTCTATAACAACTATATTGACATCATTGAAAAGCGGTTTATCAGTCCATTTTCTGATGCCGGACTAGGCTTTTACGAATATTACATTCTGGACAGCGCACTGGTCAATGGCCAATGGAGCTACAAACTGAAATTTAAACCTCGCCGTAAACAAGAGAACACTTTCTACGGTGACTTTTGGGTTGCCGACAGCACTTTTGCCATCCAAAGGCTCAACATGAGGATGGCCCCTGATGTCAACATCAATTTGGTAAAAAGAATCATCATTTACCAGGAATACGAGTTGAATGAGACCTTGTGGTTACCCGTTAAGCAAAAAATGATCGTCGATTTTACACTTACCGAGAAATCGCCCGGTATGATTGCCCGCCGTACAGAATCGTTCCGTGACTACCGCCTCAATCCATCTATTATCCAAAATAATTTTCCGGAAAGGAAAAGAGGATCGAGTGAGCCACCACCGCTGAATAGCGATGAAGATTATTGGCAAAGCGTACGGCATGAGCCGCTCACCGAGACCGAATCTACGATTTACGCACTGGTCGACAGTATTCAAAATGTGCCCGCATTCAAAACCTATGGAGATATCTTCGGTACCATCTTCGGTGGATATTTCGACTTGGGAAAATTTGAAGTAGGTCCTTATTTTTCTGTTTACAGCAGTAACCCCGTTGAAGGCACTCGCCTACGTCTGGGCCTACGTAGTGATGACGACCTAAGTCCAAATTTGCGCATTGATGCTTATGGTGCCTACGGTTTCCTCGACGAAAAGTGGAAATATGGCCTCGAAGGCAAGTGGCTTCTTCGTCAGTATCCCTGGACCATTGTCGGCGCCGCGCACCGTAAAGATATTAGCTTGAACAGCGAAAATAGCGAAGCCTTTCAAGAAGGCAACTTGTTTTCCTACTCCTTCCGTCGGGATGTATACCTTAAGCTGATCGATGTTACCGAAACAAAAGTCTACTACGAAAGGTATTGGGACAGCGGTATTTCCAATCGAGTAACCTTCCTGAATCGCCAAATGGACCCTTACGGAAATACCCAAACAGGAGGCTTTAACTATGCCTTCATCAAACCAGGTGGTGAGGCCATTGATACGACCCTCAATACCACGGAAGTGATTGTCAAGTTTCGTTATGCTCCTGGGGAAACCTTTTTAGGAGAAAGGTTTAACCGGGTTAGTTTTGGCACACCGAAGCCTATTTTAGAAGCACAATATACGCTTGGCCTACAGGATGTTTTTGGCAGCCAATTCAGCTACCACAAGTTCTCGCTCAAATTGAGGCATTGGTTCAACATCAGCCCTATTGGTTGGTTCTCTTACCGGGTTAACGCCGGAAAAACCTTTGGCACACTGCCTTTCTTGCTCCAGGAAGTACATCCTGGCAACGAGGCCGTATTCCTTTCGCGCTCCGTGTTCAATACCATGAACAGCTACGAATTTGTCAGTGATACTTATGCCAGTGTTTTTTTGGAACACCATTTTGAAGGCTTTTTCTTCAACCATATTCCGCTGTTACGTAAATTAAAACTGCGAGAAGTAGCCAGCTTTAAAGCCGTCATCGGCAGCATGTCCGAAAAGAACCAGATGGCCAATCGCCTCAATGCGTTCCAACCTCAAAGCGGAGTCGCTCTTTATACCGGCTTCCGTTCTCCTACGGATCGTCCCTTCCTGGAAGCCGGAGTGGGTATTGAGAACATCCTTAAATTCATCCGCGTCGATGCACTTTGGCGCCTCACTTATCTCGACAATCCCGAAGCCAGTCGGTTTAGCATTGTTGTAGGTACTTATTTTGCTTTCTAAAGTTGCACCTCACCCGCATCGAGAAAACTACAGGAGTAGTTAAAGCCTACTACGACTTATTCCTGCCTAATTGCTTCTACAGGATTTGATATTGCAGCCTTGATTGTTTGTGAACTAACGGTTAGAAAAGTAATGGTAAGCACACCTGTTCCTTTTGTTATTCTCTGTATTCATCATTAGTCTGCTTAAGATTTATTGCTAACAAAAAGGATTAATCCAGCTCAAAATTAGACGCTCCTCATTTCGATTCAAATGTATTTTTTGTTGTTCATCAAGTGGAAATTCTCTTTCCTCTATTGGCTTTTTAGCAATTAGGTTTTCTTTTTTTAAAATCTCATTTTTGATCACTGTTAAGTTCTTTGATTGTATTGGGAGTGTTTTTTTACATTTATTCATAGCATTGTATTTAATCTTTTTCAAGACAAGGAAAATCAAGTTAGGGGGAATTCAAGCCCCCCTAACATGATTTTGTAGACAACGATTATTTTACTACAATCATCTTCTTAGTTGCAGTGAACTCCCCGGCCGTTACCGTGTAAGTCAATACACCCGTAGCACCTTGGATCATCTCCTTGGTTAAGTTGATCGTATTGTAACCAGCGGCGTAATCACCACGTACTACATTCAGTACGCGACCACTTGCGTCGCTGATCGTTACCGAGACGGATGTCAATCCGTCTCTACCCGCATCCGCTGGCAGACCTGCCTGCCGGTCAGGCAGGCTGAAACCGATCAAGGTTTCTACCGCGAATGGGTTTGGCGTGTTCTGGAACAGTTCAAAACCTGCAGCAATAACTTCTCCGCTGTTAAACACCACCCCTAAACCAAGCACCTGTTCTCCCCTCTCAGGGGAGATGTCCGCGAGGACAGAGGGGTAGGCCTCTGCAGCCGTGTAGCGGCTAGATACGTTGATGATATCGCTCAACTCAGCATCTACCGTTGGGCGGATCACCAGGCTGAATAGAACATCGTCGTGGGAGACGGATGTCAATCCGTCTCTACTGCCGCCGTTCTGGTTCCAGCTCATCGTGATGGCACCTTCAGCAGCGTAACGCATACCGAAGTTCTCAGCAATTGCTACACCGTACTCCATGTCTACCAGTTCTGCACCATTCAGATTCAAGGTACCCTGGTAGCCTTCAATAGTCGACATATTCTCACCCGTAATCGCTACGGTGTAAGTGTTGCCTGCCTTCATGGAAATATTCTCAGCAACCAGATTGAACTGGCCATTCAGCGTACGATCATCACCCGCCAAGGCATTGGCTTGCGCTGATCCGTTCACATCACCGATCTTCACACCCACGAAGTCCGCATCCAGTACATCACCCGCCAGGTTGTTCTCATTGATCAACTCGGGGAAGACTTCTGACCATGGATTCGTTGGAACAGGGAAGCTATAAGCAGCTTCCACAAAGCGCCAGCTCGTGTTGTTCGCAAACTGCGTATCAATGTTCAAGATCAGTTTACGGATCTGGATCATATCCAGCGTCGTTACCGTTCCACTACGGTTGGCATCCGCAGCGATCAGCTTGTAAGGGCTGTTCAACAGTTGCGTTCCTAAGACGTGCTTGCTGATCAGGATCAAGTCAAACGTCGTCACTCCGTTCAGCGGGTTGGCGTTCAGGTAAGGCGTTACCGAGTAGTCACCGCCTTGGGTCAGGTTGCTGAAGCTGTAGGTGCCCGTCGTATTTGTAGTCATCGTAGCGGTCATGCCGCCGTTGATACTCACCTCGACCCCTTCGACTGCTTCGTTGGATTCCGTCATGATTACACCAGCGATGGTGCCATCACCAGGATCACCACAGTCAACGTGCTGCTGTACCAATACATACGTCTCACAGTAATCGTAGTTACCTTCTTCGTCGAAAGCGTAGACGTATACTACTGTCGTAGCTTCGTCATCCTGCGTCAATACCAATCCAGTATCATCTGGGCTTGGTACGAAGTTTGGATCAGCTTCTACATCTGCTGCACGGTAGATAGCGTACTTCGTCACGCGAGGTAGACCACCGAACAGTTCTGGTCCCTGACCAGTACAGTCACTGATTGGTGAACCTTCGAAGTCAGAAGCCCAGATTGCCATGGCACAACCACCTTCTTCTTGTGGCATCAAGGTTACGGTCAAGCCGTTGATACATACTGGTGCTGGTCCTTTACAGTCGATCACATCGAACACGATGGTCTCGCTGGTCTGGTTACCACAACCGTCCTCAAACAATACGCGTACTGCGTGGTAGATGTTATCACCCATTGCAGAAGTAATGATTGGGAAAGTACCTGCGAATACGTAAGTACCGTCACCGTTGTCGGTGATGTTACCCAATACGTTCAAGTCTGCTACGAATTCGTTCGACTTGATGTCGCCGTCGCCGTTAGCGTCTACTGCAAATGCGTCTAGCTGTGCAGATACCAGGCTTACTACCAAGTTTCCGTCACCGTCAAACAATTCACACTCGTCAGCTACGCTGAATGGAATGCTTACTGCTTCTTCACAGTTGCCGTCGTCATCACCAAACTGACCAGCCAATAGGTCAGGACAGTTAGCCGTAGGACCTCCGTACTCACCAACAGTTACTACTGGTGCGGTTGAGTCATATACTTTCACGAATTGCGTGTAGATGTAACGACCGAAGTTACGACGACCAAACTGGTCAGCAGGAATACAGCCGATGCCGTTACCTGGGATGTTGTCGTATACGGTGTTAGGAATATCAGAATCTCCGTCACGGTCATTGTGGCGGCGATCGATCACTACGCTGTACTGGATACCGGGTTGAGGATCAACTTCGTTATCACAGTTGTTGTCTACTGGTCCGAAGCCACTCACCACCCGTACTACTGGGCGCTCGTTGCCTTCTACCGCACGGTCTACAGGAAGTGCCTCACCGTCGTCTTCGGTCATGCGAGGAAGAACAAGTCCTTCGTACTCACCATCCCAAACACACCAGTTGATCACATCGTAAGTGATCGAGAACTTGTAGCATTCATCACCCGTAGCAGAGAAGATCACTGGCTCACCAATGTTTACGCTCAATACATCACAACCTACAGTGGTCGTAATGATCGTCGGTACATCAGGATCGCCACAATCAGCATCAGCATCTTCTGGGAAGTCGATCGTGAAGTCGTGTACTTCCGTGATCGTGATCAGCTGGCTACAGCTGTTCGTTGAACGGAATACTTCGTTGATGTCAATAGCTCCGTTGCCGTTAGCATCGCCCTCTGGGCGCAACTGCCAAGCTTCGAAACGGCGGGTGATAGTTCCCCAACCACAATCGTTAACCTGGATGTTTGGCGTACGCTCTACGATGGTGTCAACAGCACAGTTGTCTGTACCCGTTGCTCCTCCGAAGATAGAGCTCATCATGATAGAAGTAGCAGCAAAGTCTTCGTCGTAAGCCGTAGCAATATCACCAGGGAAAGCCAATGGCAAGTTAGAACAAGTCAATGTTACTGGTGCTGGTGCATAACAGAATGGGTTCAATTTATCTTCTGGAGTGATCACCATCCAACAGATGTTCTCGTTTCCTGACTCGTCAGTTACACGTAGTTCGATCGTGATTTCGTTGTCGATATCACAGCAGTAGAAGTCTACAAAGTCGCCCCATGGGCTCCAACGGTTAGCACTTGCATCACAAGTGTTGTTGCGCCAGTAGTTACGACGTACTTCCAAAGTTACTGCTCCACAGTTGTCGTTAGAACCTTCGTCAACGTCAGAAGCGAAGATGCGTGCGATACCCAGGATACCTTGAGCGGAGTCACCACCGCCAATAGATACGTTCAATTCGTCGTCACATGATGCACTTGGCTCGATCTCGTCCGTTACGATCAAGTCGTACTCTTCACAAGTTTCGTTGCCACAGTCATCTTCGGCACAGATGATCAGGATGTGCTCACCAATTGGTGCTGATACTACATCTCCGTCACACAAGTCACCACCAGCGAAGAATGATTCGCCGAAAGCAAGTACCGTGTAAGTCGTGCCAGCTACGCTTGAACAACCATTACCGTCGGTAAGGGTAGGACATGGAATCGCTACGTTCGCCAAACAGCTGAATGGTGAAGTAGATACGTTGATTACTGCTGGAATACCAGTGATTACTGGGCCAGTAGCATCAAATACTTTGATCAACTGCTGAAGCGTACCAGAACCGCCTGGGTTACACCAGTCGATGATGTTCCACTCACGACGAAGCTTGTAAGTACCTTCACAAACAGTGATACGTGGCTCATCAGAGTAAGAAGCTCCGATGTTACAGTAAATCTGATCAAGGTCGTAGAAACCAAATGCCGTACGCAACCATGGGTAGCCAGATGCTGATGGGTGAGGGTTGCCATTCGCATCAACAGCGAAGTTCTCGTCACACTCCAAAGGAGCTACAAATGGTGGGAATACCAAGTCGCCAATCGTTGGCTTACGGAAAGTAATCGTCTGCGTACATGCTGCCGTGCGTGGAGCACCTACACATACACCATCGTAACGGTCTGAGACCGTGAACGTACGTGAAAGCGTTACATCACCACAATCACCTGCAGCACTTACTGCATCAGAAAGGGTAACTTTTACTGGACCACAGTTGTCGCCAACTACAGGGAAACCAGTCAGGTTTACTTTTGCAATGAAAGCATTCAAAGCAGCAGTGCTACCTCCAAAGAAGGTGTTACGCGTAGCCGTGAAGTTCAAGGTACCATCTGCACTTGCAATCCATGACTGAGGCGTCTGGAAGCGGATGAAGTTGATATCGTCACATACCAAATCACGGGTATCGGTAATATTTACTGGGGTAAATTCTGGACCAGAAACACCCGTGTTGTTATCAGAATAGATGCTTACCGTCCAGTTACCAAACTGCGTCGTCAACCAGTTGGTCAATACCAAGGTATAGGTCGTGTTAGGCAACAAAGGCAGGCTCAAACGTAGCGCTGGATCGAATGGGTTACCTCCAGGTACGAAAGCATCGTCAGAAGAACCGATGAGGTTCTCACAGGGTGCTGTAGGATCGAAACCGCCCTGGAACAGGAACATGCTTCCATCACCCCACGCAGTCTCCATCAAGATCGTGTATACGTCAACAGGAATAGCAAAGTCTGGCGTAGTGAAAGTTACTACGTCATAGTTGTGCACACCGTCAGCCAGGAAGCCCTGGTTCAAACAGCTGTAGTTGTTGAAGTTCAAGGTTGCATCGCCAGCATTGAGGTTACCGCTTGCTTGGTGAGCAGCGTAGTCCTGCGTTACGGTGCTTGTGTTCGCTGGGCAAGTAACTACTGGATTGGTTTTGTCTTCGGCGAAGATGTTGCCCCAGCAGGTGTAAACCAGTTCGCCTTCTACATAAATTTCTACCATGTACGTGTGCTCACCACAACCAGTGATCACATTAGAGTTACCGCCATCTACCGTCACAATCACTTCATCGGCACAGGCATAATTTCCAGTGATTACCATTGGTGCTACAATGGTAGCTGTGCATTGAGCTCCCAGGGTTACGTTGACATCAGCAATACAGCCTACTTCAATAGGATCGTCACAATCACAGGGAATGATAAAGCTATCCGGATTATTGTCTTCGTAAATATCTTCACTAGGAGCATTATCAATGCTCATGGACATTTGGTTATTGAAGTTCGCACCCAGATTGTTGAAGATAGCTTGCTGGATCGCGCTGTCATTGATCAAGACCTGAATATTTCCTCCATTACAACCTTCTGGCAGTTCAAAGGAAAAAAGAGGAATCGGTGTACCATTGACTACATTGTTCAGTATCGGTGAATTCTGTAGCACTACCTGGTAAACGTCGTTTCCTTGCAGGTCGGCTTCATCAAATCCCAGCATATCGTAAGTCGCAGGATCCACCAGCTGTGCTCCCCACAGTCCGGTAATATCCACAAATGAGCCCACCGCAGGGGCTGGACTTATCGAAGGATTGGTCACCGTACCTTCCGGTAAAAGAAATGTAAAGACTGCCGTAGAGATCGTCACGTCAGTAGAGGAAAAATCAGGGTAAGCCAAAGCGGTGATCACCTGTGGTTCTCCCGCACTTTGTTGAAACCCGTAGGTGATTCCTTGCCCATGTATCGAGCCGGTAAAAACCAAGCTCAACAGGAGCAGTAAAAAAAGTAATGGTCGTTTCATTTTCGTCTTTTTATACATGAGATTAAATTATCAATTATCGATTTTTACCAGTTTCGCTTTGAGTAGTAAGTCTTCAGCTTTACTGGTCAGGAGGTAACTCCCCGCAGGAAGTTGTGATAGATCTAGCTCCAGGGTGTTTATTCCGGGAATAAAATGAGTCTTTTGCCGAAGTACCTCGCGTTGTCTTACATCATAGAGAATGAGTTCTCCCTCAGCACTAATATTAGACGTAATTACTACGGTCGTAGAAGTTGTTGCAGGGTTTGGCTGTACCCTGAGCTTAGGTGCTATCGCTTGGTATTCGTTCGTCGACACAAGCAGCAAGGGACAAGCTATTTGAGCACTGAAAGGATCTTTTTCGTCGTAAATATCTACCGCCGGTTCATCCGCAATGCTTACAGACATTTGATTGTTAAAATTAGCGCCCAGGTTTTGCAGCACTACCCCTCTGATCAAACCATCGTTGGTCAGCACCTCAATATTTCCCTCGTAGCAGTCGTCAACCAGGGTAAAGGAAAACAGAGGAATTCCTTCCCCCTCAACGATGTTATTGAACTCCGGAGAGCTTCTTAATACGACCTGGTAAACATCATTACCTTGTAAGGCTTGCCCGTTCAGCCCAACGCTGTTAAACACCTGCGGAGTGAGCTTTTGAGCTGACCAGCTGCCATTATGATCCACAAAAGCTCCAGCAGCAGGAACCACCTCGATGGAAGGGGTAATCGCTACTTCAGACGGTATTGAAAAGGAAAAAACTGCCGTCACCATGGTCACATTGTCCGAGGAAAAATTCGGGATAGCTACCGCCGTGATACGCAATGGGTTTTCCGTATCCTGTACAAAACCATAACGAATCGACTGTGCGAAAAGCCCCGTAACCAGTCCTTGAGAAAGGCACAGCAACAAAAACAAAAGATATTTTTGCTTTAAGTATTTCATGTCATTTATCATAAAATGGGGAACCCGACTAAAGTCAGCTTCCCCTTATTAGTAAATCAAATTATTGTGGTAATTGCTCAGGTATTACGAAAGTCTGCAGTCGAATAAAGTTGCGGGGATGACCATCAACATTATTGAAAATCGGATCTACATCATTGTTCTGCCCAGCGAAAATCGTCTCACCACTCAGGTTAACATCGCCAAGATTGTAGCCTGGCAAAATGAAAGTTTGAAGGCGCAAGAAGTTAGCAGTGGCCTGATCAATCTCGTTGAAAATCGGATCTTTATCGTTGGCCTGACCAGCATAAATAACCGAGCGATTGGCATTGGTGTTGCCCGCCCATAAGGCGTACTGACCATTGACCGTAATCTGCTCCAAGCCATCAAATGCAGGGGTGTTTTCCCACAATTCAGTAGCGAGGTTAACAAAATCAACTACCGTTGCCGTGGGCGACATTGCAATCGGATCAGCACTCATCGTTCCCAGGTGGTTGCGGTGCCGTACCGCTACGTAGTAGCTGCCCAGAGAAGATTGGGTGAAACACAGCGGGCTAACGCCGTCTACCTCCACAATATCTCCATCCCGCTGCACTAACCCGGAGCGAGTATCAACTACTTCCGTAGGATCTACTGCGCTTCTGAGCTCAACAAAAACCCAATCAACAATTGAATTAGCGCCGTAATCAGCAAATACTACCCCAGGGTTACTAATCGTTTCTCCGCCACCATTCACATGGGTGAAACCAAGCGCAGTGTAAGGCTCCGTAGTAGGAATCACACCGTCCTGTCTCAAATCATCACGCATCAGGTTGTCAGGAGAACCAAGAAGAGCACCTTGTAACATTACGCGTGGCAATAGCTTAACCAATGGTTCTGGTATCAAGATCGTCACCGTCGGGTCGTCCTCGAAGTTATCGTTGTCATCAGACAAATCTGTTACTGGATCACCGTTGGGGTCGGTACCCGTAGCCAAAGCCTGGTTCGTAACACCACCGGCATCTATATCCGCTTGAGTAATCACGTAGCTCGCGGTGAACGTCGTGTTGTCACTCGCACCTACCGCCAAGGTTGCCAGTGGGCCACCCATGACTGTGACCAGTGGGTCAGTGACCGTGACGTTGGTCAGGGTTACGTTGCCCGTATTCGTCACCGTGAACGCGTAGGTGATCGTCTCCCCTACTTGCGCAAAACCATCACCACTCTCATCCTGGAACGTGCCGCTCTTGATGATTGCAATCGCTGGGTTGATCGGCAGCGGCGTCACCGTTGGATCGTCCTCGAAATTGTCATTGTCATCAGACACATCCGTGGTAGGATTGCCGTTCGGGTCCGTACCCGTAGCCGTGGCCTGGTTCGTAACACCACCGGCATCTATGTCCGCCTGTGTTATCACATAAGAAGCTGTGAACGTCGTAGCGTCACTCGCACCTACCGCCAAGGTTGCCAATGGGCCACCCACCACTGTGACCAGTGGGTCCGTGACTGTGACGTTGGTCAGGGTTACGTTGCCCGTGTTCGTCACCGTGAACGCGTAGGTGATCGTCTCACCTACTTGCGCAAGGCCGTCGCCACTCTCATCCTGGAATGTGCCGCTCTTGATGATTGCAATTGAAGGGTTGATCGGCAGCGGGGTCACCGTTGGATCGTCCTCGAAATTATCATTGTCATCGGAGATGTCCGTGGTAGGATTACCGTCAGGGTCGGTACCCGTAGCCGTAGCCTGGTTCGTAACACCACCGGCATCTATGTCTGCTTGGGTTATCACATAAGAAGCGGTGAACGTCGTGTTATCACTCGCGCCTACCGCTAAGGTTGCCAGTGGGCCACCCATGACTGTGACCAGTGGGTCGGTTACCGTGATGTTGGTCAGGGTTACGTTGCCCGTATTCGTCACCGTGAACGCGTAGGTGATCGTCTCCCCTACTTGTGCAAAACCGTCGCCACTCTCATCCTGGAATGTGCCGCTCTTGATGATCGCAATCGCTGGGTTCTGGGGGAGAGACGTCACGGTCGGATCATCTTCCAAGTTGTCATTGTCATCTGACACATCCGTGGTAGGATTACCGTCAGGGTCCGTACCCGTAGCCGTAGCCTGGTTCGTAACACTACCAGCATCTATGTCCGCTTGGGTAATCACATAAGAAGCTGTGAACGTCGTGTTATCACTCGCACCTACCGCTAAGCTCGCCAGTGGGCCACCCATCACGGTTACCAGTGGGTCAGTGACCGTGACGTTGGTCAAGGTCACGTTGCCCGTGTTCGTCACGGTGAACGCATAGGTGATCGTCTCGCCTACTTGTGCGAAGCCATCACCACTCTCATCCTGGAACGTGCCGCTCTTGATGATTGCTATTGATGGGCTCTGAGGGAGAGACGTCACGGTCGGATCATCTTCCAAGTTGTCATTGTCGTCAGACACATCCGTGGTAGGATTGCCGTTCGGGTCCGTACCCGTGGCCGTAGCCTGGTTCGTAACACTACCGGCATCTATGTCCGCCTGTGTTATCACATAAGAAGCTGTGAACGTCGTGTTATCACTCGCACCTACCGCTAAGCTCGCCAATGGGCCACCCATCACGGTTACCAGTGGGTCAGTGACCGTGACGTTGGTCAGGGTCACGTTGCCCGTGTTCGTCACCGTGAACGCGTAGGTAATCGTCTCCCCTACTTGCGCAAAACCATCACCACTCTCATCCTGGAATGTGCCGCTCTTGATGATTGCAATTGAAGGGTTGATCGGCAGCGGGGTAACCGTTGGATCGTCCTCGAAGTTATCATCGTCATCAGACACATCCGTGGTAGGATTACCGTCAGGGTCCGTACCTGTAGCCGTAGCTTGGTTCGTAACACCGCCGGCATCTATGTCCGCCTGTGTTATCACATAAGAAGCGGTGAACGTCGTGTTATCACTCGCACCTACCGCTAAGCTCGCCAGTGGGCCACCCACCACTGTGACCAGTGGGTCGGTTACCGTGATGTTGGTCAAGGTTACGTTGCCTGTGTTCGTCACCGTGAACGCGTAAGTGATCGTCTCGCCTACTTGTGCAAAGCCGTCGCCATTCGTATCCTGGAACGTGCCGCTCTTGATGATCGCAATTGCTGGGTTCTGGGGGAGAGACGTCACGGTCGGATCATCTTCCAAGTTGTCATTGTCATCAGACACATCCGTGGTAGGATTGCCATTCGGATCCGTACCTGTAGCCGTAGCCTGGTTCGTAACACCACCAGCATCTATGTCCGCTTGCGTCAATACGTAAGAAGCTGTGAACGTCGTTACGTCACTCGCGCCAACTGCTAGAGTTGCCAGTGGGCCACCCATCACGGTTACCAGCGGGTCCGTGACCGTGACGTTGGTCAGGGTTACGTTGCCCGTGTTCGTCACCGTGAACGCATAGGTAATCGTCTCGCCTACTTGTGCAAAACCGTCGCCATTCGTATCCTGGAACGTGCCGCTCTTGATGATCGCAATTGCTGGGCTCTGAGGGAGAGACGTCACGGTCGGATCATCTTCCAAGTTGTCATTGTCGTCAGACACATCCGTGGTAGGATTGCCGTTCGGGTCCGTACCCGTGGCCGTAGCCTGGTTCGTAACACTACCGGCATCTATGTCCGCTTGGGTAATCACGTAGCTCGCGGTGAACGTCGTGTTGTCACTCGCACCTACCGCTAAGCTCGCCAGTGGGCCACCCATCACGGTTACCAGTGGGTCCGTGACCGTGACGTTGGTCAAGGTGACGTTGCCCGTGTTCGTCACCGTGAACGCGTAGGTGATTGTCTCGCCTACTTGTGCAAAACCGTCGCCGCTCTCATCCTGGAATGTGCCGCTCTTGATGATCGCTATTGCGGGGCTCTGAGGGAGAGACGTCACGGTCGGATCGTCTTCCAAATTGTCATTGTCATCTGACAAATCTGTTACTGGATCACCGTTGGGGTCCGTACCCGTAGCCGTAGCCTGGTTCGTAACACCACCGGCATCTATGTCCGCTTGAGTAATCACGTAGCTCGCGGTGAACGTCGTGTTGTCACTCGCACCTACCGCTAAGCTCGCCAGTGGGCCACCCATCACGGTTACCAGTGGGTCCGTGACCGTGACGTTGGTCAAGGTCACGTTGCCCGTATTTGTCACCGTGAACGCGTAGGTAATCGTCTCGCCTACTTGTGCGAAGCCATCACCGCTCTCATCTTGGAACGTACCGCTCTTGATGATCGCAATTGCTGGGTTCTGGGGGAGAGACGTCACGGTCGGATCGTCTTCCAAGTTGTCATTGTCGTCAGACACATCCGTGGTAGGATTGCCGTTCGGATCCGTACCTGTAGCCGTAGCCTGGTTCGTAACACCACCTGCTTCTATGTCCGCTTGGGTAATCACATAAGAAGCTGTGAACGTCGTGTTATCACTCGCACCTACCGCTAAGCTCGCCAGTGGGCCACCCATAACTGTGACCAGTGGGTCCGTGACCGTGACGTTGGTCAAGGTTACGTTGCCCGTGTTCGTCACCGTGAACGCGTAGGTGATTGTCTCGCCTACTTGTGCAAAACCGTCGCCGCTCTCATCCTGGAATGTGCCGCTCTTGATGATTGCTATTGCGGGGCTCTGAGGGAGAGACGTCACGGTCGGATCGTCTTCCAAATTGTCATTGTCATCTGACAAATCTGTTACTGGATCACCGTTGGGGTCGGTACCCGTAGCCGTAGCCTGGTTCGTAACACCACCAGCATCTATATCCGCCTGTGTTATCACATAAGAAGCTGTGAATGTCATGTTGTCACTCGCACCTACAGCTAAGCTCGCCAGTGGGCCACCCATCACGGTTACCAGTGGGTCCGTAACCGTGACGTTGGTCAAGGTTACGTTGCCCGTGTTCGTCACTGTGAACGCGTAGGTAATCGTCTCGCCTGCTTGTGCAAAACCGTCGCCATTCGTATCCTGGAACGTGCCGCTCTTGATGATTGCAATCGCTAGGTTGATCGGCAGCGGCGTCACCGTTGGATCGTCCTCGAAATTATCATTGTCATCGGAGATGTCCGTGGTAGGATTACCGTCAGGGTCGGTACCCGTAGCCGTAGCCTGGTTCGTAACACCACCGGCATCTATGTCCGCTTGGGTAATCACATAAGAAGCTGTGAACGTCGTGTTATCGCTCGCGCCTACCGCTAAACTCGCCAGTGGGCCACCCATCACCGTTACCAGTGGGTCCGTGACCATAACGTTGGTCAAGGTCACGTTGCCCGTATTTGTCACCGTGAACGCATAGGTAATCGTCTCGCCTACTTGTGCGAAGCCATCACCGCTCTCATCTTGGAACGTACCGCTCTTGATGATCGCAATTGCTGGGTTCTGGGGGAGAGACGTCACGGTCGGATCGTCTTCCAAGTTGTCATTGTCGTCAGACACATCCGTGGTAGGATTGCCGTTCGGGTCCGTACCTGTAGCCGTAGCCTGGTTCGTAACACCACCTGCTTCTATGTCCGCTTGGGTAATCACATAAGAAGCAGTGAACGTCGTGTTATCACTCGCACCTACAGCTAAGCTCGCCAATGGGCCGCCACTCACTGTGACCAGCGGGTCCGTGACCGTGACGTTGGTCAGGGTGACGTTGCCCGTGTTCGTCACCGTGAACGCGTAGGTGATCGTCTCGCCTACCTGTGCGAAGCCATCACCACTCTCATCCTGGAACGTGCCGCTCTTGATGATTGCTATTGCGGGGCTCTGAGGGAGAGACGTTACGGTCGGATCGTCTTCCAAGTTATCATTGTCGTCAGACAAATCTGTTACTGGATCACCGTTGGGGTCGGTACCCGTAGCCGTAGCCTGGTTCGTAACACCACCAGCATCTATATCCGCCTGTGTTATCACATAAGAAGCTGTGAACGTCATGTTGTCACTCGCACCTACAGCTAAGCTTGCCAGTGGGCCACCCATCACCGTGACCAGTGGATCCGTGACCGTCACATTGGTTAGCAGTGAATTACCTGTGTTGGTTACTGTAAAGGCATAGGTGATTGTCTCCCCTACTTGGGCAAAGCCATCACCGCTCTCATCCTGGAACGTGCCGCTCTTGATGATCGCGATCTCTGCGGTTAATAGCATACAAGGTAAAGAGAAAGAAGCAGGATTATTTCCTGCATAAATATCCATAGAAGGTGCGTCATCTACACTAATCGACATTTGGTTATTGAAATTCGCACCAAAAACTGCAAAAACCCCTTGTTGAATAGAACCATCATTGGTGAGCACTTCTACGTTGCCGCTCATACAGTCATTCGGTAATCTAAAAGAGAAAAGCTCAATTGGAGCTCCCGAAGTTGCGTTAGGAGATGGTGAGTTTTGCAAAACAACCTGATATACATCATAGCCGCCGAAGCCATTCGTTGTTCCCGCAAACATATCGTAAAGATCCTCCGTTAACAGCTGTGCAGTCCAGGAACCTGTAATATTGATAAAAGGTCCTGAACCAGGTAAAGGAGGAATAGCCGGATCGGTAACAGTACCCTCTGGCAAAATAAAGCTGAAAACAGCTGTAGAAATGGTTACGTTATTCGAAGTGAAATTCGGATAAGCAACCGCGGTAATATCCAAAGGATCATTTGGATCCTGGATAAAACCATAGGTAACTTCATTCTGTCCCCAAAGGGAGGAAAAGGAAAGCAACCAAAGAAATACGATACTGATCACATTATAGTGAAACTTCATAGTTAGTAATTTTAATCAAATGACGTGATAATAAAGAGGAGGAAATCAGAGGAATCCAATTATTCTCTCAATCCTTTTTAGGGAGTTAATTCTTGTGCTAGCTGTTCAAGAATGATGAAGGTCTGTATCTTAAAGAAGTTAGCAGGATGCCCGTCGACATTATTGAAGATGGGATCCACATCATTTCTTTGTCCCGCATAAATGGTATCACCATCCAGATTAACATCGGTTAGATTATACCCTGGAAGGATGTAAGTTTGAATCTTGAAAAAGTTGCCAGGAGCACTGTCAATCTGGTTAAAGATCGGGTCCTTGTCATTCAACTGCCCCGCGAAAACTACGCGATCATCACTCAGTGTATTCCCTGACCAAAGGGCATATTGTCCATTGACAACTATCTGTTCTCGATTATCGAAACTTGGTTGATTATTCCACAAATCCAGATTCGTATCCATAAAGTTTACTTCGACACCTGAGGAAGTAAGCGTTATTGCATTGGCAGTCATCGTCCCTAAGTGATTGCGATGGCGGACTGCTACATGGTAGTCACCCGGCGTAGATTGTGTAAAGCATAAGCTACTTACTCCATCTACATCGACGACATCACCGTCTTTCTGTAAAAGACCGGCGCGCGTTTCTACCACCATAACCGGATTGCTGGACGAGCGAAGCTCGACAAATACCCAGTCAACGATGGAATTATCGCCTAAGTCCGCAAAGACTGTCCCGGGGTCAGCTACCGTTTCGCCTCCGCCGGCTCCTACGTGGGTAAACGCCGCCAACGCAGTGTAGGGCTCAGTGCTAGGGAGCATGCCGCGTGCACGCAGGTCGTCCCGCATCAAACCATCCGTAGAACCCAATAATGCACCATGTAGCTGAACTTTGACCTCTAGCTTAACTAAAGGAGGTGACAGTAAGGTTACCGTAGGATCATCCTCCAGTGGATCATTGTCATCTGACACATCAGTTACCGGATCTCCGTTAGGGTTCGAACTCGTAACCGTAGCCTGGTTCGTAACACTGCCTGCATCAATATCCGCTTGCGTCAGTACGTAGCTGGCGGTAAAGGTTGTGTTGTCACTTGCGCCTACGGCCAAAGTTGCTAAAGGACCTCCACTCACGGTAACCAGTGGGTCTGTAACTGTTACGTTCGTCAACGTAACATTGCCCAGGTTCGTTACCGTAAACATGTAGGTAATCGTCTCGCCTACTTGCGCAAAACCATCACCGCTCTCATCCTGGAACGTACCAACCTTGATAATCGCTATTTCGGGGTTCTGAGGCAGAGGAGTCACCGTAGGATCGTCCTCGAAATTGTCATTGTCATCAGATACATCCATGACTGGATTACCATTGATGTCCGTACCCATGACCAAAGCCTGATTCGTAACGCTGCCTGCATCAATATCTGCTTGCGTCAATATGTAGCTCGCCGTAAAGGTGGTGTTGTCACTTGCACCTCCAGCCAAAGTTGCCAAAGGTCCTCCACTCACCGTAACCAATGGATCTGTAACCGTTAGGTTTGTCAACGCTTCGCTGCCCAGGTTCGTTACGGTAAACGTGTAGGTAATCGTTTCGCCTACTTGCGCAAAACCATCACCGCTCTCATCCTGGAAGGTACCATTCTTGATGAGTGCTATATTTTCACACGAATCCGGAAGTCCATCCCCATCAGCATCAAGTGTATCTGGACCTTCACAACATTTATCGAGACAGTCAGGTGTACCATCACCATCGCTATCCGCTTGGACGTAAGCGTAATACACACTAATGGTTCCTCCAAGCACAGACACCGCTGCAAGGCTTGCATCAAAGGTGATTTGTACCTCATCGAAATCCAAGGTGGTAGCAAAGCTCAGGTAGGTAACTTCACTACCATTATTCAGTAAACTGACACTCACCAATGGGTTACTTGTCAAAACTGTTTCCTGAGGAGTACCTCCCAAGTAGGTAGTGAGAGAGATATTATCCAGCAGACCTATATCTAGTAAACTCGGCTCTATACCAATAGCATAACCAGCTAGACTCCCCCCCGCTACGACTGAAGTCGTAGCTACAGATAAGCTTACATCGCCCAAGGCCGCAGCTAACAAATCAATCGTTGTGGGCTGCGTCAGATCATCATCGATAAGGTTGGAGAGAGAATCAACGCTACACCCTACGCAAGCTACTCCGCTAAAACCACTTCTTTCGTAAACGATTCCTCCACAGTAGTCAGAGGACGTAGTAAGCGGAGTTCCACAAAGATCCCTAATGTCGGTGATCGTATTGGCATCAAGACAGGACGTAGGCTCCGTAAAAGCATAATAGATTCTCGCAGTCGTCAATAAATCTAACGAAGCAAGACCTCCCTGTATGATCAACTCCACCTCATCAAATGGCTGGGTGGTCACGAAAGCCAAACGCTGTTGCCCGTTCGCACCCAAGGCATCAAGGTTGAGTAAATTTGCACTTCCTATTCCTGCCTGTTCTGCTGGGACACCATTGTTGTAGGTCTGGATTGCGAAAACATCCAATAAATCCAGACTTAATAAACCACTAGGAAAATTCACCACAAAGCCCGTTCTCAATCCGGCAGGATATTCTTGGAGCGTATCTCTAACTGAAATCAAACGGGTATTGCCTCCTAATAGACTCAAACTGAGCAGACTACTTTCTTCCGTAAAATTACTCAGGTCTCCATCCACCACATTATCAGCATCAACATTGCCACAGTTGGAACAAGAACCATTATCATTGATGATCACGCCGGGGCCAACGATTGGGTCATTGCACTCAAGTGGCCCTTGCGAGGTGAAATACGCTATGGCTATTGTATCCGCACAAACACCGTTCGACAGCTCGAACAGGTAGATGCCTTCCATATCTAATCCGGTAATGACACCCGCAGCATCAATACTTGCAGCACTTGGATTGCCCATAACCGGCGACCAGGTTTCTCCGGCACCTGCTGGTGATAGGGTAAAGGTCGTAGCAGAAGTACACGCCGAGGCATCAACTCCTGCATTAACCATACAGTCGTTATCGCAGAAATCGGGGGTTCCATCACCATCGGCATCAAAATTATCGTCGCCACCCGCACATTGGTCAACACAATCGGGATAACTATCTCCATCGGTATCAGGACGCACAAAACCGTAATAGATGCGGTAGGTGGTGGCCAAGCTTAGCACGCTCGAAATCGTAATTCTTACTTGATCAAAAGCTTGGGTCGTAGGAAAACTAATCAGGTTAATATTTCCTGTCAATACCCCTACATTCGCTAATGAGCTATTAGCAACGAAGGTCTCCACCACACTACCATTGTCGTAGGTTTGGATCGTAATGCCACCCAGAACGTCCAGGGAAAGCAGACCGAGCAAGCCAACTTGCTCAATGGCAAAGCCAACCTCATAATTGGCAGGGATATCTTCACCGATGTCGATATCGAGATAATTAGATTCTGCTAATAGAAAAACATCTGACGCAAAGTCTGTTGTATTGGCATTCGTTGTATTTGAAAAGTTATCAAAACCATCTTCCAGACAAGAAACCACAAACAACTCGCAATTGGTGCTAGCAGAAGCCATCGGATAATTGGCCGTTGTAAGGGTCGTAGCACAATTATAGTCACATCCATCTACTTCTTCATAAGCGTAATAAACGCGCAACGCAGAGATCAGACTGAGGTTAGCGATGCCCGTCAGACGAAGTTCGACCTCATCAAAAGGCAGCGTCGTAAGAAAGTCCACTCTCCTCTTGCTTCCTGGTCCAGCAAGTAAAGCAAGGGAAATTGGCGAACCTTCGCCCCCAACCTGTGCTGTTTCTTGCAGTTGATTATTGAGGTAGGTACGAATTTCCAGATCATTCAACACATCTGCACCAATCAATCCACCCTCGGCGGAAACCACAAAACCGGTTCGCTGACCCGCTGGGTAAGTATTATTGACATCTTTTACCGATACCAAAGAAACAGCACCCACCCCGATAAGGTCAGTACCGTTGAATGCGATAAAATTGGTTAGATCTCCATCTACGATTACATCTGAATCACTGGAGCCGGATAGTGCACTCACCAGACTACCCGCAAGCTGATCTACTACAACCCCTTTGCCTACGATGGGATCGTTACAGCCCACAACTGGAGGTGATGGAGGTAATGACGTTACGGTTGGATCATCCTCCAACGGATCATTGTCATCTGAATCATCCGTTACCGGATCACCGTTAGGGTTTGTACTCATGACCGTAGCCTGATTCATAACACTACCAGCATCAATATCCGCTTGCGTCAATACGTAGTTCGCCGTGAACGTTGTATTGTCACTCGCACCTGCTGCCAACGTTACCAAAGGACCACCACTTACGGTGACCAGTGGGTCCGTAACCGTTACATTGGTCAACGTAACGTTACCCAAGTTCGTAACTGTAAATGTATAGGTAATCGTTTCACCTACTTGTGTAAAGCCATCGCCGCTCTCATCCTGGAACGTACCACTCTTGATCATCGCTATTGCAGGGTTCTGAGGTAAAGAAGTCACCGTGGCGTCGTCTTCGAGGTTATCGTCGTCATCGGAAAGATCTGTTACCGGATCACCGTTGATGTCCGTACCCATGACCGTAGCCTGGTTCGTAACACTGCCTGCATCAATGTCCGCTTGCGTCAGTACGTAGCTGGCTGTAAAGGTGGTGTTGTCACTTGCACCTCCAGCCAAAGTTGCCAAAGGTCCTCCAATCACGGTAACCAGTGGGTCTGTAACTGTTACATTGGTCAACGTGACATTGCCCAGGTTCGTCACCGTAAACACGTAGGTAATCGTCTCGCCTACTTGCGCAAAGCCATCGCCGCTCTCATCCTGGAAGGTACCAACCTTAATGATTGCTATTCCCGTGTTCTGAGGTAAAGAAGTCACCGTAGCGTCGTCTTCGAAATTACTGTCGTCATCGGACACATCCATGGCCGGATTGCCATTGATGTCCGTACCCATGACCAAAGCCTGATTCGTAACGCTGCCTGCATCAATATCTGCTTGCGTCAATATGTAGCTCGCCGTAAAGGTGGTATTGTCACTTGCACCTCCATCCAAAGTTGCCAAAGGACCTCCACTTACAGTAACGAGTGGATCTGTAACCGTTAGGTTTGTCAACGCTTCGCTGCCCAGGTTCGTCACTGTAAACGTGTAGGTAATCGTTTCGCCTACTTGCGCAAAGCCATCGCCACTCTCATCCTGGAATGTACCATTCTTGACAATCGCCAGATTTTCACACGAGTCTGGTAATCCATCCCCATCAGCATCAAGTGTATCCGGACCTTCACAACATTTATCGAGACAGTCAGGTGTACCATCACCATCGCTATCCGCTTGGACGTAAGCGTAATACACACTAATGGTTCCACCAAGCACAGACACCGCTGCAAGGCTTGCATCAAAGGTGATTTGTACCTCATCGAAATCCAAGGTGGTAGCAAAGCTCAGGTAGGTGATATCGCTGCCATTGTTAAGTAAACTAGCGCTTACCAAAGGATTGCTGGTTACAACAGTTTCCTGTGGTGTACCTCCCAGATAAGTTGTGAGAGAGATATTATCTAGCAGACCTACATCCAGTAAACTGGATGCTATGCCGATTGCAAAACCGGCTATGCTTCCTCCATCCACCACGGTAGTGGTCGCTACGGATAAGCTTACATCCCCCAAGGCCGCAGCTAACAAATCAATCGTTGTGGGCTGGGTCAAGTCATCATCGATAAGGTTGGAAAGAGAATCAACACTACATCCTACACAAGCGACACCGCTAAAGCCACTTCTTTCGTAAACGATTCCTCCACAATAATCAGAGGAAGCAGTAAGTGGAACTCCACAAAGTTCTGTGACATCTGTGATCGTATTGGCATCGGGACAGGAAGTAGGTTCGGTAAAAGCATAATAGATTCTCGCAGTCGTCAATAAATCTAATGAAGCAAGACCTCCCTGTATAATCAACTCCACCTCATCAAATGGCTGGGTGGTCACGAAAGACAAACGCTGTTGCCCGTTCGTACCCAAGGCATCAAGGTTGAGTAAATTTGCACTTCCTATTCCTGCCTGTTCTGCTGGGACACCATTGTTGTAGGTCTGGATTGCGAAAACATCCAATAAATCCAGACTTAATAAACCACTAGGAAAATTCACCACAAAGCCCGTTCTCAATCCGGCAGGATATTCTTGAAGCGTATCTCTAACTGAAATCAAACGGGTATTGCCTCCTAATAGACTCAAACTGAGCAGACTACTTTCTTCCGTAAAATTACTCAGGTCTCCATCAACCACATTATCGGCATCAACATTGCCACAGTTGGAACAAGAACCATTATCGTTGATGATCACGCCGGGGCCAACGATTGGGTCATTGCACTCAAGTGGCCCTTGGGATGTGAAATAAGCTATGGCTATTGTGTCAGCGCAGATTCCATTCGAAAGCTCAAACAAGTAAGTTCCTTCTGTATCTAATCCCGTAATAACTCCGGCAGCATCAATACTTGCAGCACTAGGATTTCCCATAACCGGCGACCAGGTTTCGCCGGCACCTGCTGGTGATAGGGTAAAGGTCGTAGCAGAAGTACACGCCGAGGCATCAATTCCTGCATTAACCATACAGTCGTTATCACAAAAATCGGGGGTTCCATCACCATCGGCATCAAAATTATCGTCACCTCCCGCACATTGATCAACACAATCAGGAAAACCATCGCCATCCATATCAGGACGGACAAAACCGTAATATATACGGTAGGTGGTGGCCAAGCTTAGCACGCTCGAAATCGTAATTCTTACCTGATCAAAAGCTTGGGTCGTAGGAAAACTGATCAGGTTGATATTTCCTGTTAACACACCTACATTTGCTAATGAGTTACTCGCAACAAAAGTCTCCACCACACTACCATTATCATAAGTCTGGATCGTAATACCTCCCAATACATCAAGAGACAATAAACCTAGTAAGCCAACTTGCTCAACGGCAAAGCCAACCTCATAATTGGCGGGGATATCTTCACCGATGTTGATATCGAGATAATTAGATTCTGCTAATAGAAAAACATCTGACGCAAAGTCTGTTGTATCCGCATTGGTAGTGTTAGAGAAGTTATTGAAACCCACCTCAACACAGCCTATTACAAAGAGCTCACAATTGGTGCTAGCGGAAGCCAGTGGATAATTAGCCGTGGTAAGGGCCGTAGCACAATTATAGTCACATCCATCTACCTCCTCATAAGCGTAATAAACGCGAAGCGCAGAAATCAGGCTGAGGTTAGCTATGCCCGTCAGTCGAAGCTCAACTTCATCAAAGGGCAGCGTCGTAAGAAAGTCCACTCTCCTCTTGCTTCCTGGTCCAGCAAGTAAAGCCAGAGAAATTGGCGAACCTCCGCCCCCAACCTGTGCTGTTTCTTGCAGTTGATTATTGAGGTAGGTACGAATTTCCAGATCATTCAACACATCTGCACCAATCAATCCACCTTCGGCGGAAACCACGAAACCGGTGCGCTGGCCCGCAGGGTAAGTATTATTGACATCTTTTACCGACACCAAAGAAACAGCACCCACCCCGATAAGATCAGTACCATTAAATGCAATAAAATTGGTTAGATCTCCATCTACGATTACCTCTGAATCACTGGAGCCGGATAGAGCACTCACCAGACTACCCGCAAGCTGATCTACTACAACTCCTTTCCCCACGATGGGATCGTTACAGCCTACAAGTGGAGGAGGTGGCATAATCAGACTAGAAGAAAAATTAGAAGTGGTTGGGTCTTCACTTGAAAAAAGTGCAGTAAAAGCAGGAGAAACCAGAAAAAAAAAGAGAATAAGATTAAATCTAACCAACAACAAAAGCCAAAGCTGTAATTGCCTAAGGTACATATTGTATTATTTTCATGTGATTAAAACACCCCTTTAAACCTAAACATAAGGGAGCTACTACGCTTTGCAACAAAGCGCACTAAAACTTAAACCTAACTGTAAATCAAAAAAAATAGAATTACTTTTCATCAGTGTACAAAACACCGATAAAACACGTAAACAACTAGACCTTATTCATCTACTTCAATACCTGGAAAGTCCATGTTTAGGCAAGGACAAAAAACAGTCCGTTAATGCATAAAAAAGCACTAACGACCAAGTATCGAAAAAACTCATAAAGAGTGATTTACGACAACCAAACTTGTTTTGAATCAGTGTATGTGTTGTTCGACTAAACGGTAGATAAACACTAGACGCAAGTACCTAAGTACTCTACTTGAAATATAAATATTTATTGAATAAGCACATTTGACACAAACCCAAAGTGCTTCCATTACAATAATTGAACGCTAACAAGAAGCTAGCAAGAAATGTGTTGTTCAATTAAGGGTTTCTTTAGAGATCAGTTCATAATGATCGTAATACTATTACAAATATATACTATATACACATGTGACGCAAGGGGTAAGGTAAAAAAATTAGATATTTAATTTTAAAACAAGACGCCACTCAACAACAGACAGTCTTAAATAAAAACGATGCACTTGTATTTTACACTCAAACAAATAAAAATGAAACTTTTCTCATAAATCGATATCAAAATATCGTTTTCCCTAAAAAACGCTGACTATCGCAACAACCCAACAATACTCCCCTGATTGACTATCTTTAGTCCATAACGGGCAAAGACAAACAGCTGAGATAATATAAAAGCACCAATGATGGTACTCAAAGAAGAGATTTCGAAAAGGCCTGTAAGGAAATAATTCACCGCAAACAGCAGCAATAAGATGCCAATATTAAGTAGATAAAGAGGATAAGCTTTTGGGAACCTGCGAATCAGAAACCGGCCAGCCTCTCCTATCGGTGACCAGATAAAACGATGATCATTTTTCACCAGATACACTTTAGCATAATCCTGCCACATCATAGGTACTGCTGCTACCAATACATAAAGCGGCACCAACCACCGCAAGGAGGAAGTAATGATACCTTCACTATCCAGCGCCTTCGGCGATAAGCCTTTTGTTACTTGCATATAGAGCAACCCAAAGATCACAAGCACCAGCAGATGCACCACCAGGAAGAAGAGAGAAAGGCGTAGCATTCTCCAAAAATACCGAGCACTACTGCTCCAAAACATAGGGCGCTGGTCTTGGCTAGGCTGTTCCCACAATACCTTTACTATTCCTCCGACAAAAAACACCAACAGCAGGTATTGCACTGCAAGTAAGAGTAAAGACTGGTTAAGCATCGGTGTAAAACCCGATCCATAATTCTGCATAAAGTCGTTGAGAAAAGTGTAGTCAAAGCCCTTTACCAAGTCTTTTATCATTAGTGATTTGCCAGCTTCGGCCGCCAGTAAACTCCGAACGGGGATTGCAGCTAGTAAAGCCAAAACCAAGGTTGTGGCCCAGAGCAGCAGGCTCATCCACCATTGCCTACAGGCAGCAGAGATGCCTTGTTTTAGCGCGGCAAATACACTTTGGGAAGAAGCGTTGCTGGCAGTGTCTAAATTTGTCAAAATAAGTTTAGTTTATCTTTCGCTGATACTGTTTACACCAACGTGGCCATACTCACCATGGTCGCCTGCAACCAGGTGAGTACGGCAGTAAAGTAACGTAAAATTCCGGTCTGCTCTGGTTCCAATGTCTTGCTATTGTTGATCAGGTTAATATCTAGCGGTACTTTTCCAGCCGGGTCAATTTCCACACTTATTATCTTGCGCGTACCAGTGTACGTCCACTCCATACTACGGCTCCGCCCATCCCATTGCTCTATTAATTCTTCTCCATCGTCAAAAACGATCTTCACTTCTTGGGGTACGACAAAAGCTTCATTGCGAAAAACAATAGCTTGTGCTTCGTACAGCACTTGGTCCTTATTCATTTCACTTATACAATCTTCGGTATTGTCGAAAAAGCCTACGGCAGCGGTTATTTCTTTGTTTACAATGTCGTGTACCTCGTAGTCACAAGCGGCTGTTCCGTAGATGAGTTGTTCTAAAAAATCGGCAATTTCCTGCTGCTTTTCCTCACCAAGCGTTTCTCCCACCACTATTAGTGCCTCCTCTACAAAAGCATGTCGACTAGGGTGTTTAAACTTCCATTGCTCAAAATAGCGCTGCATGATTTTTTGCATTACCAGCTCCCCTACCAATCCTTCCAAAGTGCGCAGCCCAACTGCTGCTTTTCCGTAGACAATCTGTGCGTAGCTCCCATGCTCGAAATGCCAACCAAAATCACTCAGGGGGTTTACCTTGATATTGTCGGCAGCAAGAAAACGACCACGCCGTAATTCCTCCGAGCCTACATTCATGGTCATATAGGGCCAGGAAAGTGTACCTTCTGGGTAATACTTGTCCAGAATTTTCGCTTCAAAATAAGAAGTAAACCCTTCATCCAACCAGGGTTCTTCCTGCTCGTTGGTCGCCAACATTTGCATAAAATACTGGTGAGTCAGCTCGTGAATCACCAAGGTCTCAGTGGTCTTTATGCCTGCGGGAAGACTGCAAAGCGTAGGTGCAGTGATCAGGGTGGGGTATTCCATTGCGCCGGAATTGAGCCCATAAAACGGTGGACTCACAATCGTCAGCGTTGGATAGGGATACGGAGCTAGATAATTTGCAAAAAAGTCTAAGGTATGTTTTGCAGCACCTAAAAAGCGATCCTGGTTGCACTGGTGCTCTGGCCTGATAAGTAAACTGATTTTTGTATCTCGCCACTGGTCCTCCACAACGACAAAACCAGGGTGCGCTGTCCAGGCAAAATCGATAACGTCTTCCGCCAAGTAATGGTGGATAGTGCGATCTTCTTCATCTTTTTTGTCCACCAAAAAACCACTCGCTCCTACTATATGGTCGCGGGGTACATTAAGTTTCACATCATACACTCCAAACTCTCCAAAGTATTCCGTCGCTGGATGGTATTGGTGGCAATTCCAATGACCTGCTTTCGCAAAACGCGTACCCGCAGGTTCGTATACACCAAGCTTAGGAAACCATTGCACCATGAAAAAGTAATCTTTGCTGTAACCCGTTCGGATCATCAAAGGGGGGATTTGTGATTCCCATTCCATTTCCAGGGTATAAGTACCATAAGGCATCACCGGTACCTCCAGTGTCAAATCGAGTACTGTATCATCATTGGTATTATCGTTATCTGGCTGTACGTAGCGCATTCTGCCGGTAAGGTCATTGCGTTGCTCATCCAACACCTTGGTCACTTCTATCCAGCTCCAAACACACTGATCTATCTCCTCTTGATCCTTGGTTCTTGGTATCCGGCCACTCTCCGTGAAGAAGTCTGTCTTATTGTTTTTCCATGCATTATAATACATGTGGAAACGCATATTTCGAATCGTATCTGACGAAGGATTTGTAAAAACCAGCGTTTGCTTTGCGTTGACTTTCTTTGCCTCTACATCCAGATACACCTCCATCTCATAACTAGCCGTACGAGGCGACAGCGGCGTAGCAAAAGACTGCGCCCAGGCCTGCCCTCCTGGCATCCAGCACCAAAGAATCCCCAAAATAAAAACACTTCTAATCATCATCACCATTTATCTAAGTACCTCTATTATAAAAAACCACTCTCTACTCTTAGCAAAAATAATAAATCCCACTAAGCCCAATAAAGTTTTTGTGTAGCCCCACTTGGCCTGTATCTTTGGTCATCATTAGTCCTCGTTTACTATGCTGCGTTTATTACTAACTCTTGCTGTGGGCCTGCTAGCCTTCTTTCTTTCTGCGCAAACCGACAGCTTACCGCCTGACCCTACGCCAGATCTGAGTGAGCAGCGCCTCGAAGACCTCCTCCAAGATGCCGAAGAAGAAAGTGATTTCGACCTTAATACTATCTTTGAAGACCTCGCTATCTACCGCGAAAATCCTATCAATCTCAACACTGCAAGTGAGGAAGACCTCAGAGACTTAGGCCTTCTAAGCGATGTCCAAATCAGTAACCTGCTCAACTACCGCGAACAGCTCGGCGGTTTCATCGCCATCTACGAACTCCAAGCCATCCCTGGCCTTGACCTCGAAACCATTCGGCGAATCCTCCCTTTTGTAGGATTGCGCAAAGAAGTAGATGACTTTCAAGCTTCCTTCAAAGAAATGTTTACGACCGGCGACAACGAGCTATACATGCGCTGGAACCGTATACTGGAACAACAGCGCGGCTTTACGCCCTTACCCGAACGTCCTGACAGCACCCCCTATCTTGGCGATCCCAACCAGCTTTATCTGCGCTATCGTCATACCTACAGCAACCGCTTAAGCTATGGCTTCACGGCTGAAAAGGATCGGGGCGAAGAATTTTTTCGTGGTAGCAACAAGAAAGGTTTTGATTATTACAGTGCTCACGTTTTCCTCAAAGACTACAACCGCACCGTCAAAGCAGTAGCGCTGGGTGATTACAGTGCCAATTTTGGCCAAGGGCTCATTCTTTTCACTGGCTTTGGCTACGGCAAGAGTACCCTCGTCACCAGTGTTCGCCGAGGAGGGCGCCCACTTCGGCAATACACCTCCGTCAATGAGGCCAACTTCCTCCGTGGTGCGGCAACCACGCTCAAGCTGAGTGATCAACTAGAATTTACTGCACTCATTTCACAAAGAAATAGAGATGGTAACCTACTGATTATCAATGACAGTATCGATATAGAACTACAAGGTTCTTTTACTGAATTTTCTTCCTTACAACTCAGCGGCCTCCATCGTACGGCCAGTGAAATTGAAGATCGCAATACCATTGGTTATTTCACCACTGGGGGATCTCTCAAGTGGCAAGCCAACAAAGGCCACGTAGCGTTCAACGGAATCCATCACCGTTTAGACAAGGCCCTCACGCTTGCTCCTAGAATCTACAATCGCTATTACTTCCAGGGAGATCAGCTCACTAATCTCAGTCTCGACTACAGCTATCGTTGGCGAAACCTTACTTTCTTTGGCGAAACTGCGGCCAGCGATAACAGTGCCATCGCTACGATCAATGGCCTGCTCACGACCCTTGACCAAAAAGTAAATCTGGCCATTGTTCACCGCGCCTATCCCCGCGATTTTCAAGCGCTACTCGGTAATCCTTTTGGTGAAACGACTGGTGGACGTAACGAAAATGGCCTTTATTTCGGTATCGAGGTATTCCCCAGCAAACACTGGATCATTAATGCTTATTATGATGCCTGGCAACATCCTTGGCTCCGTTCAACAGTCGATGCACCGTCCACTGGCCATGAATACCGCTTACGACTCACCTATTTCCTCAAACGCAAACTTGATGTTTACGTCGAATTACGTGATGAAACCAAAGAAGTCAATGTCAGGCTGCTAGATAACCAAATCGATGCCGTATTGCCGCAACGCCGCCTACAAATGCGCCTGCACTGCGCTTACCAGATCAACAAAGCACTGGAGTATCGTAGTCGCATCGACTGGGGCACCACCGATAATCCTGTCAACAACAAACAATCAGGCTTTGCTATTTACCAGGATCTCCTCTATAGCCCTATCGGCTTTCCCCTTAGCTTTACCAGTCGTATTGCCTTGTTTGATACGGATGGTTACCAGGTTCGATTTTACAACTACGAAAACGGCTTACTTTACAACTTCCGCATTCCTGCCTACTATAACCAGGGCAGTCGCTTTTACCTCAACCTCCGCTACAAAGGTATCCGCAACATGACCATTGAAGCCCGCTATGCGCGCCTCTTCTGGGCCAATTCCGCCACCATCGGTAGCGGACTCGAAAGCACCGGACAGCCTACCCGTACCGAACTCGCAGCGCAAATAAAAATAAAATTTTAGCGTAGGGGCTGGCTTAGCTGGACTTTCGGCAAAATGCTGAAAGTCCAGCTCTTACTTCTTTTCCAGAATTTTTTCCGTCTCCGAGTAATCCTGGCCAGTGGCTTTTGCCAGATCGATGGCTTTCAAAGCCGTTTCTTTGGCCATTTTCTTATTACCCGTCTTGTGGTAGAGCCAAGCCAGCGTATCCATGTTGGCGTATCCTGGATCCATCTCAACGGACATCTTAGCCCAGATGAGAGCCTGCTGGAGATGTTCTTTATTATCACTTGATTCAAAAATCGTCCAGGCGGCGGAGTTCAACTCCATGGCATTATCGCTTCCGTAGGTGCTGTAGTACTTTACGGCAGCGGGCACGTAGGCATCGTTGTCTCGCATCTGCTCGGCGTGGAGCATGGCGTAATGATCCATCAAGCGGGTAGCCATTCCACCGCCGTACTCCTGGTAGGTACTTGCGATGTCGGCTACTTCAGGAAGCTCGCCCAAATTGTTTTCCTCCATATAGTGCCCGATGATGGCTCGCTGCATGGTCATCACAAAGGTGCTGGCACCTGCTATTTCTATCGCCTTGTCGGAGTTTTCCACGAGATACGTCATACGCTTGCCACCGAGTTCTCCGGGGTTAGCAATGATAAGTTCCAGCGTCGCAGGATCTGACCAGTCTTCCTGCATATCCAAGTATTCATTGGAGACTTTACTCGCTTTTTCCTGTTCGTAAACACTGGTAAGCAGATCGCTATACTCGGCAAGGAATGCTACGCTGCGTTCGCCGTCGTCATAGCGTTTGTTCATTGCGCCAAGGTTGTTTTCGCCAATGGCGGCGTCGGCCAAGGCCAGAAATTCTTCCTGGGGGATGTAGCCAATACCTTTATGAACAATATCTCCGTTGCCATCAACAAACAAGTAGGTAGGGTAAACCATCACACTGTAGCGCTGTGCCATGGCTGGGCCTTCTCCTTTTTCCATATCAAACTTAGCGTTGATGAAGCGCTCATTGTAAACCTCCCCTACTTTGGCGTCGGGGAATACTTTCGCTGCCATCATTTTACAAGGACCGCACCAGGTCGTGTAGGCATCTATGAAAATAACTTTGTTTTCGTTTCGGGCTTGGGCCAATAGTGCCTCAAATGGTTTTTCTACGAAGTTCATACCTTCCGCGGCACCCTTAGGCACCGCCCTGGAGGTTTCGCTTTGGGCAAATACGCTCAGTGAGATGCAGCAGAGCAGAAGTAAAAATGAATATTTCATGGTGGTTGATGGTTGGTGGATAAAATTAAGGGTTTGGGTAATACCACCAGTAAACGACAGCGCTTTATAATAATTCTGTGGCTGTAGTTTTATTTATTAAGTGACGGAACTAAAAAAACTATGGCAGACGGGTGAAATTACCCCAACGTGTACAAGTCTACGTAATCTGATCAAGAAATGTATGCCTTTGCAATGAGGTGACCATAAAAAGAAGCGGCCCGCAAATGCGAGCCGCTTCTTCAAATTTTTTCCATCTGATACATCTTATAGAAGAATAAATCACTAGTTAGAGGGGAGTCGTACCAATGATTTATCTTCCTTTTATCTTTTACATCCGCAAAGCATGAGATAGTGATTTGCTGGGAGTTAAACTCCAAAAAAAGTTATAATTTGTTATTAGCAGGATGAAAGATAGTTGCTATTATTTCGGTCGATGTGTCAAAGGTACACTAATTACCAAGTGGTACCCTATTAATTCTTGGCAACTTAGAAAACGGTATAAAATCCACCCATTTTGGACACATTTCATCAGGGATCGGTAGCCTACTTATTGTGCAGCACACCGTCCAACTAGGAAACGGTAGTTTAACACAAGGGAATGGCATTTATAGGTCTAAGAACGTAGATAGCGGCACTACATTTTTTATAAAAAACCTGGTTTTATCGGACTAAACTAATGGAAGTTCAAGAATTAAGGGCTTAATGCTATTACAGCAAATACAGATTTTTACAACGGAGTAAGCGAAAATCCTACTAAAAATCAAAATGTTCTTAGCTAAAACATATTTTTGCAAACAAAAAGAGGTTATATTTGTAGAAATACCACGAAACGATGAAAAAACAAGCCGTTAATCGCAAGTATAATTTTCCTGATGCCGACTTATACGTTCAATGCCTTGAACGTATTCGGTATGCACAACGTGATATTGCTGAATTTACTAAATACGGCTATGACAAGCACCGCTTAAAAGGATTCATGGACCGGTGTGAAAAATTTCGACAGCTCCCTGATGATGATGAAGTACTAGGTGACCAAATGGTAACCACCGAAAAGAAAAATACGGCCTCGGAGAAACTTAAAGGAGCCATCCGCTCCGTTATGACCAGAGTAGGGATGAAATACAGCAACCGCTCCGGGCGATACCGCAAATTTGGCACCGCCAAACTAGGAGATATGACCGATGCTCAGCTCCTTTTTTGTGGCCGTCGGGTTGCCAGGGTTGCTCGCCAACAGTTGGATTTTTTGGCGGAGGTCGGCATGAATGAAAATGTGATTCAAAAAGTAGTAGATGCCTGTCGACAATTCGAAAACGCCCTCAATATCCAGCAAGATAAAGTAGCAGAAAGAGACATTGCCGTAGAACGACGCACCGAACAAGGAAATGTTCTTTATGATGAATTAGTGACCCTTTGTAATATTGGTAAAGATATTTGGGCCGAAACCGATCTGGCCAAGTATGAAAATTATACCATCTACGAGAGCAACAATGACCAAAAGATTGCCCGTAAGGAAAGGCTCGAAGATGCCTAAAGTTCACTTTAAAGGAACAAAAACAACATTGTAAAGAAATACTGTACTCCAACCTAAGGTTACTAAGTGCATCATCAATGCAGCTACTAGTAAGGAATCGGCTTTTTCTTGTTTGATGGCACGTATTCCTGACAAGCTCCCCAAGCCAGCAAAGAGCCAAATGCCTACCACTCCCAAAGAAAACAGGTAAGTTGTCGTTATTCCCTCGTAGGAATATTCGCCACCACGTGTCAACCAAATTTGGCCCATCATCACCACGCCAATCCCCAGGGAATACCACAAAAAACGAAAACACCGCTGACGATGCTCAGGTAATTCGGGTTCCAGATCATTCAAATCATCTAAGACATCGTTCTCTTCCATAGATAAAAAGTGAGCAGTATTAGGTACAAGCTACTAATTGATGGTATCTTTGCCTAATGGCGCAAGATAAAACTATTGCATTATTCCCTCCGCATTTGCGGGCTATTGCCGAAGCACTTTCGGCTATTTTTCAAGATGGCTTCTATGCTGATAAAGTCATTGAACGCACCCTCAAAGCCGACCCACGCCGAGGAGCTGGCGACCGGGCATTCATTGCTCAAAATATCTATGAAATCGTTCGATGGTACCGACTTTTGTACACGATACGAGGAAGCGAACCACGTACCGAAAACGACTGGTGGGAAATCATAGGTATCCGCTACATTATAGATGGCCATAAACTTCCAGATTGGAAAGAGTTTAAAAACCTGAGACCGGAGCTCATTCAGGAAAATTATCGAAAAGCCAAAGAACAACGTGCTGTTATTGAGTCTATTCCTGATTGGTTAGATGAATTAGGACAAAAAGAGTTGAAGGATCAATGGGCTCCTACCCTACATGCACTCAATCGCCCAGCGGAGGTTGTCCTTCGAGTCAATACACTTAAAGGTGACGCCAAAGGATTGATAGCCTCGTTGGAAAAGGAAGACATTCTCTGTAAAATGATTGACGACACTGCGGTGCTCGTCACCAAACGCAAATCGCTTTTTAAATCAGCAGCTTTCAGGGCTGGTCTTTTTGAAGTACAAGATTACAGTAGTCAACAGGTTGCTCCTTTTCTGGATCTTGCTCCAGGTATGCGGGTCATTGATGCCTGTGCGGGCGGAGGAGGAAAAACACTCCATGTAGCTAATCTTCTGGAGAATAAAGGTCAGATTATCGCCCTGGATTCCGAAAGCTGGAAATTAGATGAACTACGTAAACGCGCCCGCCGCAATGGTGTCCACATTGTAGATACCCGTCCTATTACCAGTAGCAAAGTGATTAAGCGCCTTAGTGAATCAGCTGATCGTTTATTGCTCGACGTCCCCTGCTCTGGTTTGGGGGTGCTGCGCCGCAATCCAGATGCAAAATGGAAAATAAGTACTGATTTCATCGAGCGCATCAAAACCGTACAGCAGGATATACTGCAATCCTATTCCCGTATGGTCAAAAAAGAAGGTAAACTGGTGTACGCCACTTGTAGTATACTTCCAAGTGAAAACCAGGAACAGGTACAAACCTTTCTGGCAAGTGAGCAAGGCCAGTCTTTTCAGTTAGAAGAACAACGCATCATTCTGCCACAAAATGAAGGCTACGATGGTTTCTTTATGGCCAGATTGAGTAAAAAATAGCTCTTCTCGCTATGTCGGCAGGCTGTCATTATTTTTAAATTTATTTTTTTCTGTAGGGGTTGGTATTTTTTTCTGTGTCTTTTTTAATGTACTGCATTATGAGAGAGCATAAAACGTTTACTCACTCAAAAGACGCTTTTACTCAGCATAACTTGTTTTACAGATATTTTTCCAATATTTTTTGGTTAAATGCAACGTTTTGGGAACGTTGAGCATATTGTAAATGTAATACCTCATTATTTCACCCTCAACGTAACCATTATGTTAAATTGCAGAATTTATATCTGAAAAAAACGTTAATTTTTACAAATGAGGGAGCACAATTGGGTTTCACCCCGTTATATTTGCGAAAGCAGTTACAACACCACCTAGATAAGCCTAAGGTATTATCTCTAACAACCTAAAACACCATTTTTTTTTGATTCTCTGGATACATTGAACAACAACGCGCTCTAAACCTACTTTCACTTTCTGTAAGTAGTCATTTGAGCATCTGGTTTTGGAATTCAAAATAGACTAGCGTCAACGTTAGTCCTTGGATATTTATTTAATTTTCAGTGAGTAACATCATTGAAAAAACAGGTTTTTATTACCCATTATCAATATTGATTTCAAATCCCTAACAAAAGTGAAATCAATAATAAAACCCCGAATATCATGCGTTACTTCAAATTACTTTCTGTTAGCCTTACCATTATCAGTTTTTGTTTCCTGACGATTTCTCCTCTTCAGGCACAAACTCGAAAAAAGATGCCTCATTGGGAAGTTCGAGCCGGCATTGGTTTACTTCCTACCTTTTTGAAAGATCACGCTAAAACCGAGTTGCAGCCAGTGTCATTGGAGGTACGCTACCGACCTGCCCAAAAATTCAGCTTAGGCTTGCTGGCAGGAAATTCTATCAGCCAGGCCATGCAAGAACACCATACTGGAGAAACGCGTATGGTACGCAACAATTTTAAAATGATTGCCCTGCGTAGTGCTATCCACTCTAATCCTTTCGAAAAACTCGAGCTTTATGGTGGATTGACAATAGCCTATACCAATAGTGATGTAGAATACACCTTACCAGGTGATGAAAAAGATAGCGAACCAAGCTTTTTTCCTACGCCCAAGGAAAGAGACGGACTTTTATTTTCCGCCTTCCTGGGCACTAGCTACCGGGTCTATAACAATGTTAACCTTTTTGGTGAATTGAGCTATGGCCTGTCGATAGCAACTGCTGGAGTAGCTGTGCGGTTTTAAGACAACCAAGCTGATACTTCCGTAATAAAGAACTGCCCCGAGCTTTCACTCGGGGCAGTCTCACATCACACTCGTGCTTAAACCGTATCACTTAAATTTTCGGTAGTCTTACGAGGTGCATGCAATCACACGCTCACTATATCTTATTTGGCAGTAATCACCTTGTGAGATACCACTCCTCCTTTTGCAAATATTTGTACTTGATACATTCCAGCAGGAAGACCAGATAAATCCAAGCGAACTGTTCCTGTCGTATTGAATTCTCTTGATTGCATCAGTTGGCCTGATCCCATCGCACTAATACGTACGATGATTTCTTCACCAAAGCTTGCTGGAATTTCTAACCAAGCGAATCCATCAACTGCGGGATTAGGATAAATGCGACTTCCTTCCAATACCACAACATCTCTTACTGAGGTAATACATTCCTCCTGGTATTCGTAAGCACCAATGTCACGACGATCGTTAAAGACCATCAATCCACGCTGATCAGCTTCTGTATTATCAGGATTTCCTCCATCAATAGCTGGACTTGGACACTGAAGGGCATGGGTCATGGTAGCTCCACCATTGTCAGCCAACACATCAAGGTTAGCATCTACTGGCTGCGCCATTGTTCCTACGGTGTCGGTCATCATGGCAGTAAATGCGCCACTATCATCTATTCCGATAAGGTTGTAGCCAGCAGAGCCAATAGTTCCCATACCCGCAACATCGACTCCGGTAGTTCCTGTAAAGTTACCTGCAACTAAAGTGCTGTTCATGGTTGTAGTGGAAGTAGCTGTAGATTGAAAGCATCCACCACCCTCAACCATAGCAGTATTATTGGTAATCGTAGATGCCGTCACGTCTAGCGTTCCATTATTCGCGAAACCACCTCCATTCTGAGTCACATTGTTACCACTGATGGTACTGTAAGTTACCCTAACGGTACCGTTGGCATCATTGTGAACACCGCCACCTGCGCCACTACCGTCAACAGTGTTGTTGGCAATCGTTGAAGCAACTATTTCTATGACACCACCAGCATTGAATACACCACCACCACCTTGGTCACTTCCGCTACCAGTAGCAGTGTTGTTCATGATACTCACTTCCGTAATCGTCATGGTACCACTACCGTTCCACAAACCACCACCTTCGGCAGTTGCAGTGTTACCACTCACGACACCACCAGAGATATTAGCAATACCAGCACCGGTAATGTGTAATCCACCTCCGTTGCCGGGTGCACTACCCGTTGTGTTATCCATCAACATTACATTCGTCAAGGTCATTATACTAGCATCGCCGGATACATCTTCAATACCGCCACCGGCACGGATAGCACTGTTGCCGCTGATCGTAACATCCGAGATGTTTAGGGTTGCTCCTACGTCATTGAGGATACCGCCCCCTGAACCAGCAGTTCCGGTAGCCATATTTCCACTGATGATGGTGTTACCGCTTACGTTTAGCGTTCCGCTAAGGTTGTAAATACCACCACCACCTTGGTCAGATGCAGCACCAGCAGCACTATTGTTCTCTATGGTCACTCCTACTACAGCCATCGTACCAGCACCGTTCCACAAACCACCGCCTTCGGCAGTTGCGGTATTTCCACTTACTACGCCACCAGTGATACTAACATTACCAGCGCCAGTAATATGTAAGCCACCTCCGTTTCCTGGAGATCCCCCCGTCGTGTTCGTCAACAACATGACGTTGGTCAAAGTTACTGTCGTAGCATCGCCGGATACATCTTCAATACCGCCACCGGCGCGGATAGAACTGTTACCGCTGATGGTAGCGTCAGTGATGGTCAGGGTTGCTCCTACGTCATTGAGGATACCACCCCCTGAACCAGCAGTTCCGGTAGCCATATTTCCACTGATTGTCGTATTACCGCTTACACTTACCGTGCCACTGAGGTTGTAAATGCCTCCACCGCCTTGGTCAGCTCCAGGGCCGGCAGCACTGTTATTTTCGATGGTTACGCCTACTACCGTCATGGTACCAGTACCGTTCCACAAACCACCGCCTTCAGCAGTTGCGGTGTTGCCACTCACGACACCACCAGTGATATCGACATCACCGTTTCCAGTTACGTGCAGACCACCTCCGTTTCCAGGAGCACCACCCGTCGTGTTGTTCATCAACATGACGTTGGTCAAAGTTACTATCGTAGCATCGCCAGATACATCTTCAATACCGCCACCGGCGCGTACAGCACTGTTGCCACTGATGGTAGCATCTGTAACGTTCAGGGTCGCCCCTACGTCATTAAGGATGCCTCCACCTGAACCAGCGGCTCCAGTGGCCATGTTTCCACTGATCGTAGTGTTGCCGCTTACGTTTAGCGTTCCGCTAAGGTTGAAAATACCACCACCACCTTGGTCGGGTGCAGCACCAGCAGCACTGTTGTTCTCTATGGTCACTCCTACTACCGCCATGGTACCAGCACCGTTCCACAAGCCACCACCTTCTAAAGTTGCGGTATTGCCACTCACGACGCCGCCAGTAATACTAGCGTTACCTGCACCGGTAATGTGGAAACCACCACCATTGCCAGGAGAACCGCCAGTCGTATTTGTTGTCAGCATTACATTGGTAAGAGAGACAAAGCCCATCTCGCCAGAATTATCTTCAATACCTCCACCCGCACGGATTGAGCTGTTTCCACTGATGGTAGCGTCAATAATCGTAAGGGTACCTCCGGCATCATTGTGCACACCACCACCGCTGCCACCTGCGCCTGTAGCCATATTACCTGTGATAGTAGTATTGTTATTTATTATCACGGCACCACCAGCATTGAATACACCACCGCCGCCTTGGTCGACACCTGCACCAGCAGCGGTATTGTTTTGAATCATCACTCCTGCTACCGTCATGGTGCCTGTACCATTCCATAGACCACCGCCTTCGGCAGTTGCGGTGTTGCCACTCACGACACCACCAGTGATATCGACATCACCGTTTCCAGTTACGTGCAGACCACCTCCGTTGCCAGGAGCATCACCCGTCGTGTTGTTCATCAACATGACGTTGGTCAAAGTTACTATCGTAGCATCGCCAGATACATCTTCAATACCGCCACCAGCACGTACAGCACTGTTGCCACTGATGGTAGCATCTGTAACGTTCAGCGTCGCCCCTACGTCATTAAGGATACCTCCACCTGAACCAGCGGCTCCAGTGGCCATGTTTCCACTGATCGTAGTGTTGCCGCTTACGTTTAGCGTTCCGCTAAGGTTGAAAATACCACCACCACCTTGGTCGGGTGCAGCACCGGCAGCACTGTTGTTCTCGATAGTCACCCCTACTACCGCCATGGTACCAGCACCGTTCCACAAGCCACCACCTTCTAAAGTTGCGGTATTGCCACTCACTACACCGCCAGTAATACTAGCGTTACCGGCCCCAGTAATATGGAAACCACCTCCGTTGCCTGGAGAGCCGCCAGTAGTATTTGTTGTCAGCATTACATTGGTAAGAGAGACAAAGCCCATCTCGCCAGAATTATCTTCAATACCTCCACCAGCACGGATAGAGCTGTTTCCACTGATGGTAGCGTCAATAATCGTAAGGGTACCTCCGGCATCATTGTGGACTCCACCACCGCTGCCACCTGCGCCTGTAGCCATATTACCTGTGATAGTGGTATTGTTATTTATTATCACGGTACCACCAGCATTGAATACACCGCCACCGCCTTGGTCGACACCTGCACCAGCAGCGGTATTGTTTTGAATCATCACTCCTGCTACCGTCATGGTGCCTGTACCATTCCATAGACCACCGCCTTCAGCAGTTGCGGTGTTGCCCACCACTATGCCGCCGCTAATTTCGACATTACCGGCACCTGTAATGTGCAAACCACCGCCATTACCAGGTGATCCGCCAGTGGTATTCCCACTCAAGGTTACATTGGTTAGAGTCACTGTAGTTGCGGCACCAGATACATCTTCGATGCCTCCACCTGCACGCACAGCACTGTTGCCACTGATGGTAGCGCCTGTAACGCTTAAGGTTGCACCTACATCATTGAGGATACCACCACCTGAACCAGCGGTTCCGGTAGCCATATTCCCCATGATCATGGTATTTCCCGTAATTTCTACCGTACCACTGAGGTTATAAATACCACCTCCACCTTGGTCGGCGCCAGGGCCAGCAGCACTGTTGTTTTGAATAGTAACATTGGTTATGTTCATGAGACCGGCTCCATTCCACAAGCCTCCTCCTTCGGCAGCAGCAGTGTTGTCACTCACTACACCGCTAGTAATGTTCACATTACCAGCACCTGTAACGTGCAAACCACCGCCGTTACCAGGGGCGCTACCCGTATTATTTCCAGTAAGCATTACATTGGTGAGCGTCACTAGGCCCATAGCACCAGCGTTATCTTCGATGCCTCCACCTGCGCGACTTGCGGAGTTGCCGCTAATCGTCGTATTAATAATAGTAAGGCTACCACCATTTAAATTGAGAATAGCACCACCGCTGCCACTGAGCCCAACAGCTCTGTTGTTGGTAAGTTGGCTGTTGCTAATCGTGACTGCGCCACCGCTATTGACAATAGCACCACCTCCTTGTGTGGCCAATAGCCCAAGAGCTTGGCAGTCATCGATGATAACATCGTCTATTACTAGCGTGGCATCGGTATTGGAAATCGCACCGCCACTAATTGTAGAGGAGGCATTGAAAATCCGTAAACCGGTAATTTCTACTGCTATATCTCCGGAAATTTCAAAAGCCTGAAAAATACCAAGGCCATTAATATTACTCATCGCCGATCCGTTACCCCGGATCACCAAAGATTTATTAATGGTAATTGGTCCACTGACCAGGTTAAAGTTCAAGCCGTTGGTCGCTGAAGCAAAAACTAGTGTATCTCCATCTACAGCGCTGTTGATGGAAGACCTTAAAGAACCAACGATATCATCTGTATTGGTAGACACGATGATTGTTCCTGCCTTAAGAGATGAAAAGGAGGAAAGAAAGACTCCTAAAAGAAGCATGATTGAGAGTTGGACGGTTTGTCGCATAGTATAATGTGGTTAGTTGGAGAATTAATTCACACTTACTTACGAGGAAAACTATCCAGCTGGATTTATTTCTATAAAAAAAGAATAAAAAAAAGAAGCTACCCCTAGTGGAGTAGCTTCTTTTTTATCTTTTTAAACCCTTGTTACCAAGTCATATCTTCTTCATTTTCCAGCTCAGCGGGTTCTATCGGAGCCTTTTGGTAACTGTCTTCCGTATCACGCTGCGCTTCAAATTCTTCGTGCCGACGGGTGAACTCGTCGTAATCATAATCTGGCATCAGCTCCGTTTTCACGTAGTTAATGGCATCTTCGAGACCTGCGATAAAGCGATTAAAATCCTCTTTGTACAAGAAAATTTTATGCCGCTCGTAGCCATCATTGTCGAATCGCTTGGTACTTTCTGTGAGCGTAAGATAAAAGTCATCGCCTTTGGTACGGCGCACGTCGAAGAAATAGGTCCTCCTTTTTCCAGCGCGGACTTTATTCGAATATTCACTTTCCTGACGCTGCCTGTTGTTGTTATCGTTGTCCAAGACTGCTGATTTTATTTGCCAAATGAGGTGGTTGATCTACAAAAGTAAATATTTGGCGAAAAAACCAAAACAATTGGGCTAAAAATCAGAGCGCTTCTTCTAAAGACTGCTTTTCATACATATCCGCGTAGTAGCCTTTCCGCTCAATGAGTTCCTGGTGAGTACCTTGTTCCGCAATTTGGCCATCTTCAAGAACAATGATTTTATCAAAAGAAAGCAAGCTGTAAATACGGTGGGTAATGATGATGGTGGTCTTATCCGCCAACGACGCATTAAAGTAACCTAAAATTTGTTTTTCGGTATTGGTGTCGACTGCTGAAAGGCAATCATCGAGAATGATAATATCTGGCTGCTTGATCAAGGCCCGGGCTATCGAAACCCTTTGCTTTTGTCCACCTGAGAGGGTCACGCCACGTTCACCTACCAAGGTAGCAAAGCCGTTTTTCAATCCTTCAATATCTTCATAAACGGCAGCATAACGGGCAAACTGTTCGATTTCCGCTTGCGCTGCATCCCGTTTACCAAAAGCGATATTGTTCCCTACGGTATCAGAAAACAGGAATACATCTTGCGGTACGTAACCGATTCTTTCGCGCAGATTGGCCAGGTCATGTTCCCTGATGTCTTTTCCATCAATTTTAATGGAGCCCTCACTCACATCATACATACGTAAAAGAAGGTCGGCAATACTAGTTTTACCCGCCCCAGTTTTACCAACGATGGCCAATTTCTGGCCGGGCTCAAGCTTCAAACTAAGCCCTTCGATAGCTTTGATACCCGTATCTGGATACACAAAAGTGACCTTATCAAATTCGATGGCACCGCGCAAGGGTTGAGGAACACCATTGCTTACGGGATTGGCTATTTCTGGTTTTTGATCCAAAAATTCGTTGATCCTCCTTTGCGAAGCGGAAGCTTGCTGAATGATCGAAGCGACCCAACCTACGGCCGTTACGGGCCAGGTAAGCAAATTGACGTAAATAACGAATTCTGCAATATTTCCGGCGGTGATCGTTCCTTTCACTACCTGTAAGCCACCAATGTAGACCGTCAGGATAGTACTTGCACCAATCATTACCAGCATGAGAGGGTAGAAAAAAGCATCGACTTTGGCCAGATCTAGCGACTTGTCTTTGAATTCATCTGACTGCCCAGTAAAAAACTTGCGAATCGCCCGTTCTTGTACATAGCTTTTGATGACCCGGATACCACTATAGGACTCCTGTGCGGTACTGTTCAAGCTGGCAAGTTGCTGCTGGATCAGGTAGCTTCGTTTATTGATAATATTACTGACGTAATAAATGCTAATAGACAGAAAAGGTAGTGGTGCCAGGGAATAGAGCGTCAATTCTACACTTACCTGCAACATACTGTAGACGACCAATACCACGGTAGAAATCAAGTTGATGCCATACAATACCGCAGGGCCGATGTACATTCTGACTTTACCAACGTCCTCCGTAATTCGGGCCATCATATCGCCCGTCTTGTTTCGCTTATAAAAGGCTTGGGTGAGGTTTTCGTACTGCTGGAAGATTTCCTTGCGCATGTCGTACTCAATAAGGCGCGACATGACAATGATGGTTTGCCGCATCAAGTACATAAATACGCCCATAACCAGGGCTAGGAACAAGACCAACAACCCGTAGTACAGCAGGGTTTGTGCTAAAACGCCGTAAAATTCTGATTGCAACGCAAACCCATCGAAGAGGCGATACATGCTGATGTGCTCGACCACCAAATCAAAACCCTCACGGATCATCTGTGGTTGGAGTACCCGAAAATAATTGGATAGGGTAACGAATACGATGCCAAGCAGCAACCGCGTACGGTACTTCCAGAAAAACTTATTCAGATACTTTAAATGCTCCACAGTGTGCTATAAAGATGAAAGGTAAGAGATGATAGACAGCTAACAAGTATTAACCCTGGCTGTACGAAAAAGTTGCCTTGTTAGATTATTTACCCTGACTAAGCTTAAAATCATCGAAAGAAGTGGTCTTAAAATGATCTTCTCCGATAAACTGCAATTCCAAATCCATTGCGGCCGCCTCTTTGTAGCCCGGTGAGATCGTGATCCGATTCCGGTTTTCGTCCAGGTAAACAAATGAGGGGTAACTCATCCGATTATCAAGCAATGCGACGGCCAGTTCATGAACACCTCGGCGGCCTACATCAGATCGGTAAGTGAAGGTATGGTTATCGTAAAGAATATTTTCTTTCTGCTCAGCATCCAATTTTACGGCATAGAAATGCTCGTTCATTTGCTTTACCACCGCAGGATCAACAAACGTGCTGGCATCCATGCGCTTGCACCATCCACACCAATCCGTGTAAACATCAACAAAAACTTTCTTAGGTTGGGATGCCATTCGGGTCATGGCTTCCTCCCAGCTCAACCACTCGATGGTGGTATCATCAACAGGAGAAGATTTTGTTTCTGAAGTAGAATTCCAGAAAAACAAGCAGCAGGCAACCAGTGTTAGACCAAGTATTGGGAAATAACGCATAATTTTCAATTTTTGACAAAGTAACGGGGGCTTTTTACACAACCCCGTAAAATTACAAAGGTAGAAAGCCAGCGTTGGATTTTATTGAAAATGCGTTCTAATCCTGCCTAAATGCAGTAAAAAGGCCCTGTTGTCACCAACAGAGCCTGTATTTAAAGATGCTCTTGTATTCCGAAGAATATTTAAGCTTCTCCCCTAAAATATTTTAAGCACAGTAATTCAACAGTGTGTTTATTTATTTCGGCGAGCAACAAATGGGTTATTAGGTGTGAATATGGGTTTCAGTTGCTCTTTTGATAGGTCAAAGATAAGGTCAATTAGAGCAGCTTTGGGAGCGTATAAAAGCTTGTTTTATAAAACAGGCATAGTTACCTGTTTTGGACAAAGTATAAACACGCAGTGCTATCCGGGTATTTATACGGGGTTTCACTTATTTTCGGCGAGCAGACTATAAAACTGGCAACATTGTATTAAATTAATGTCGTGAAAACCTTTTTTATTCACTCACTTACCCCTAATTCAATTCATTATGTCCACTCGTTCTTATGCAGCTTGGCAAACCTGCTTACCTGGAAACCTACCGACTTTATTTTATGCCTTTGATGAAAGTGAAAATCAAACAGAGCGTGTAGCTGCTTTCAGAATCACGGATCAGGTAGAACTGAATAATCTGCTGCTAAGTAAACCTGAACGTCTACGAATTCACCTGGGAGCCGATCCGGGTTTTGATTTCAATACCGTCCCGTCTAGCCCTGCTGTAGAATTTTATTTCGAGGGGCTCACCAAAGGGGGGACTAATATTACCCTAGCGTTTGAATGGGACCCTAATCCCCCCTTTTTAGAAGATGGTACGTACGGTCCCAATAGTGGACCCGATGAAATTCCACCCGATGGGGCTATCCTTTTTGCCAAAGCCTGGATGGAAACGCCCTACAATATGATCGGTGATGCCTTTGAAGGATATGATTCCAAAAATCTGGTCCAAAGAGTAAAATCCTACACGTTCCAAGAAGACGAAACCGCAGCTCTCCTTTCCAACCTCGAGAAGGGCCTGGCAAGTAATGAAACGCATGTTTGCCTCTATCTTGGCAATAGCATCCCTGTATCCGGTCATCCTTTCGGCTTCAGGCCCGTCATTGAAATTCGTCCGATAACCAATAGCAGAAAGACAAAAACCTTAAATGGAGATGGCAGTGGAAGTAGCTTTTTTGACTTTTCTTCTCCTTGTCCACCCGTTTGTAGTGAATAATCCCTTTTAGAAACGCACCTCTGAGACCATGGAAGAATGCCTCGCCAGATTTTTTATTTCTACCTCTACCTACTCTGTAGCATTGCCACTAGTGGTAGGACTATTGAGGCTAAAGCGTTTACAAATCATTCAGCGGTATGTCCTCGCCCTGATCGTTTTTTCCATTTTAGTGGAGTTGGCGGCCGTTTTATTGGGCCGCTTACTCCACTTAAGAAACCTACCTTTACTGCATGTTTTTTCAGTAGTCCAATTTACCCTGCTGTGGCTCATTTTTGCCCAACGATTAATCCCTCCCTTCTCCAAAAAGCTTTTTGGGGGAATATTAGGTATCTTTTGGATTTTTGCCATCGTTTGTGCAATCTGGATAGACGGGATCTTCAACTTCAATGCACATGCCCGCTCTTTTGGTGCTATCCTCATCATTGTTTTTTGCTTAAGTTATTTTTACCAACGGCTGCGCAAACTTGATCTGGAGAACCTGGAAACAGACCCCCTTTTCTGGGTAGCAACAGGCAGCTTAATTTATTTTTCTGGCAGTCTAATCCTTTTCATCATAAGCAACTACATATTAGCTAATGAATCCATGTCTTTTTCGATGTGGGGAGTGCACGGAATATTCAATACCTTTAACAACTTGTTCTTTATGATTGCATTATGGGTACAGCCAACGAAGTAGGTCTATCTTTTTCACTGTTGCTTTTCATTGTCATTGCCATGCTTTCGCTGGCAATTGCAATTGTGGTATTCTTTATTGTGTACCAAAAGCGCCTGCTTTTACAGCAAAAACAAATTCGCGATATTGAATCCAGTCAGCAAAAACGCTTGATGCAAGCGGTCGTCTCTGCACAAGAAGAAGAGCGCCGCAAGTTGGCATCGGAACTTCACGACGGCATCGGCAGCCTTATTTCTGCGGGTAAATTGTATCTGAAAAAAATTGAGAGCTCAACGTCCGTACAAGCTTCTAAACCACTGATCATCGAAGCGGGAAGTATTCTCGACGAAAGTATGCGTACCATGCGTGAGTTGAGCAGTAACCTCTCACCTGCCAGCTTACAGCGTTATGGGTTGGTCGCAGCCATTGAAGACTTGTGCCAACGCGTAAGAAAGCTACAAAGCCATCAAGTAACATTTGAGTGTCAAGGAGAAGTTATTCGCTTACCCGAAGAGGTGGAAAGTTCGCTGTTTCGCGTAGCGCAAGAACTCGTCAACAACACCCTCAAACACGCTGAAGCCAGTAAAATAGACCTTAGTCTGCGTTTCCTGCCAGATCATCTCCACTTCCTTTACCACGATGACGGGAAGGGCTTTGATCACGAGGCACCTAAACCCAACACTACTAAAAGTTTTGGCCTCATCAATATCGAAAGCCGCGCGCAACTCATGGATGCACAACTCCACCTGGACACTAGCCCGGGTGAAGGGATGAACCTTTTACTCATTATTCCAAAACCACTGCCAAATGTCGCCCATTAAAGTTGCCCTGGTCGATGACCAAACCTTATTTTTAAAAGGCCTTCGGTTGATTCTTGAAGAATATCCTGAAATAGACATTGTAATAGAGGCCAACAATGGGCAAGATTTCCTGACTGCCGTAGCAAAAGAGGAACCACACGTGGTATTACTCGACCTGAAGATGCCCGGCATGGACGGCATAGAAGTGGCCGAAAAACTAAAGACGATCGCCCCCGAGGTGAAAATCATTTTGCTCACTATGCATGATGATGAGCACTTTATCCACCACGTTCTCTCCTTGGGTGCCAATGGCTACCTACTCAAAAACGAAGAACCAGCTATTTTGCGGGAAGCTATTCAGAAAGTAATGACCCAGGAGTATTATCTCAACGATTATGTAGCCAAGGCACTGCTAAGCAATATCAAAAAGAAAGACACTTATTCCTCCGATCAGGCAAAGGACGCTTTGTTCACACTCACCCCTCGCGAAAAAGAAATCCTCCAACTGATCTGCGAAGAACATACTACCGGCGAAATCGCACAGCAATTGTTTATCAGCAAAAGAACAGTTGAAGGACATCGGCAAAATCTGCTCGACAAAACCGGGGTACGCAATACTGCCGGCTTGGTCATTTATGCCTTAAAAAACCAGCTGGTTTAGAGTGCTTTATGGCTGCCGTCGCAAAAACCAGGTCTAGTGGTATGCTTGCATTGACACATCCCGTAGCTTTTGGTTTCTTCCACTTGAAAGATTACAGGTGAGAAAGCTGATCCTTTGTGAGACCCGTCGCAAAAAGGTTGATTTGATGATGCTCCACAAGCACACCATGCGTAATTCTTTCCCGCCTCTAACTCCACACGTACAGGTGCTTTGGCAGCAATTTTTGGTTGTTCCATCTTATTTTTGATTGTTAGCATTTAAAAGACCAAGCTAATAATTAATGCTTACACACCATCTGTATTGACATCAATTTAGAATCAATCTAAGCTTGATTTTCAGCTATTGCGACTAGCATTAAGTTGTCAATGGAAGATCACCTCCTGTGCTTTCGCCACCAGGAATAACCGCCAAAACCAACCAATAAGGCCAGTGCCCACCAGGTGTACTTCCACCATCCTGTGCCCGAAGGAGGCAAGGGTTGGTTATCGCCGTAATAAGTTAATCCCGCCCAGTAGTAAGGTGATTTTTGAAAGGAAGGAACAGTGGGGTTATCCAAGAAAGATAGTTTTGCCTGCCGCAGTGCCTCTGCTTTGGTTTGGTGTGCTGCTAAGTGTTGGTAAAAATCTCCCATCAACTGGCTGGTATAGCGATCATTGAGGTTCCACAAACTGGCGATAACACTGCCCGTACCAGCATAGATAAATGCGCGACCCAAGCCCAGTACCCCTTCTCCGCTAGCGAGTTGCCCGGTTTGAGTCTGGCAAGCACTCAGTACCACCAAATCAGCAGGAACAGACAGCTTGTAAATATCAGCCATAGTAAGCAGACTGTCGTAAAAAACAATGTGTGGTGGCTGCTCTGGCGTGTAGCCAAAAGCATGGGTAGAAAGATGTAAAATTTGGCAAGTCTTCTGCCGGGAGAGGAAAGCCTGCCGCGTAGCAACTTGATCCTTAAGCACCTCTGTAGGGAAGTATTGACGAATAGCCGCCAATTCTTCTCCACTATAAGAAAGCTGTGCATATCCACTCCGACCGTTCCCTGCAAAGGGAGCCATAGCCAGTAAGGGTTTCGCAGACAAACGAATAGGTTGTTTTTTCAAATGCGCATAAAGCGTCGCAGAATAAGCATAAAGCAAACGTGAATGACGTAGCAGGTAACTTGCTGTAGCCAATTGAGCATTTACAACATTCTTGGTGACCAGTGTTTCAAAAGGCAAATAAGCCAGTGGTCCAGCAGGAATAATGATTAGCTGCGTGGGCAGATCCGAAAAAAGAGGGGCTATCAATAGCTGGTACAACTCATTGCTTTTTTGCAAAAAGAGATCAGGCGATTGTTCGATCACTTCATTGGACTGAAAAAAGAGGAGATAATCCATCAATATTTGCGCTAGCTTTTCCTGCGGCCCCAGATCAACAATATGTACTTTTCCCTTGTCGATACTCAGGGCATAAACACGGCGGGCGCCCCAAAAATAATGCAACAATCCATCACCCGCCTCCGCCAAAAACTGTCGCTGAAATTGGTCGCTATCGATCAATTGGTGGCGCTCTTCCTCATCGCTAAATTGAGGATAGGTAGCCGCGAGGTAGGCATAAAATTCTCGCAACTTTTGTTGTGCTACCAGGAAGGCCTCCTCTACCCTATTCTGCCCTTCATGCGCAGTGGTCTGAAAAGCAAATTCTGCTTCGCGCAATTCGTTTTTCAGCGACTGTTCGACGATTCTTAAACTATCGGAAACACTGCTCAACCGTTGTGCTCCTTGTACCGCTTCCAAGAGCAATACCGATTGGCTTTTTTCAAAAAAATGAAAAGCTTGATCCCCATCATTCAGCAAGTAGGTACATTCGATAGCATCCTCGTAAAAGGGAAGCACCTTTTCTCGCCAAAACAATTGGGTAGCCTGATCGTAATGTCCCTGGCGAATCTGATCGATCAGGTAGTCGCCAGTTTGGTAAACAAGTAATGCCATTACCAACTGTCCGGCATCTTTACTTTCCTCATAAATTGCTTTATGAGCAAGCGCTATATCGGTGTAATAAGTGAGTAAATCCAGCTTGTGCGGCGAGTAGCGAATCAGTTGGTACATCGAAACGCCCTTACGGGCTGGCAGGATGGTCTCCACGGCTTTAAGGTAAGTCTCCAAGGCTGCTTGAGGTTCGCCCATGCTTAGGTAGAGTTCTCCGATATTATCATGGCTTTGCGCAATAATTTCGGGTGACTCGCAAGCTTCTGCCAATTGTAAGCCTCTCAACAAGACCTCCTTTGCTTTCTGAAAAAGCTTCGTCTCCAGGTAGGCAACCCCCAGGTTATTTGCGACCAAAGCGGCACGCACGCAATTGTCCCAATCTTCGTACCCCCGCAGGGCTTGCTGGTAATAAGCGATGGCTTCTTTTTTGTTTCCCAATTGATCATAAACCAGGGCTATCTGGTTCTGACAAGCAAAAAGATCCTCCTCTTCTTCTACCGATTTAAAAAGGGTGAGGGCGCGTTGTAGCGTATCCAGCGCTTGTGCCCCTTGCCCTTTTTCCCAGAGTAACTGTCCCAAATCCAGGTAAGTTTTTGCCAGACTTAGCTGGTCTGCTTCCGCTTGCGCTATATCGCGCGCCAAGCGAAAGTAAGCCGCAGCCTCGGTAAAAGCTCCCTGATTTTGCCAAACTTGCCCTAATTGGCGATAACTGACTTGTAATCGACCTTTGAGATCAAGGTCTTCGTAAATGGCTACTGCTTTTTGCAAATATGGCTTTGCCTGCAAATAACTCCCTCGTGCTTTCAAAAAATAACCGAGATTAAAATTTGATTTGCCCTGCGCCAGGGTAAAAGTACCTTTGTTCACGAGCTCCCACTGTTGCTGAGCAGCCTGGGTGAAAAATATCGCTGAGTCCAACTGTTCTTCACCATAAGCAGTACCTAGTCGATGTAAAACCAGTGCTAAAGAGTCCGGCCATTGCCCACATTTAGTCAATTCGTGTTGGGTTTGCTTCAGCTCCTTTACATCACCCTGCTCAATAACAGTGTGGATACTTTTTGGAAAATCACAAGGAGTAGAGGCTGCCAGCAAGCTTGCCTGCATCACGAGCAAGACTAAAGGAAATATTTTTTGAAGTACGAATCGACACTTTAAGGGCATAATGGACCGGACTATTTTTTTTAAATTTTGATAAACTTAGCTACCCAGTAAGCATCTTCCTGCTGGATTTGCAAGAAGTAACTGCCCGCAGGAAGCGCATCCAGGTTTATGCCAGTCACCTGGCCTGCCGACCAGGATGATTGCTGGTATTCCTGCATGATGACGCCTCTCATGTCGACGACCCGTATTTGGGTAAACCCAGCTTCGGCTTCTGCACGCACCTGAATTTGGTGGCTTGCAGGGTTGGGATAGAGCGTAAATTGAGGGAATTGGCTTTCGGGAACAGCATCTACAGGAGTAATACAGACCTTATTGAGTTCCAGACGGCTCCCCTGGATAATATCCGGGAAGTAGGGTGCGAATTTTTCGGCACAATCAAGTAAACGTTCCTTAGCCTCCAGCGGCCCGGCGCAGTAAGCAACAGCCAGGGCAGCACTCACTGCCGGAGCGGCCATAGATGTACCAGATTTAAAGTCCAGTAAATTCGTTTGTGCAGCCCCATAACTAGGCCTGGGCAAAGAAGACAGAATGTTATCTCCCGGAGCGGCGATGTCTACTAGTGTATTACTAATATTAGAGAAATCGGCTATAGCTATGATCCCGTTAGGGTCAAATAATTCTGCGGCTACGCTGACCATGCTGTTGTTGTCATAACACGCTGGATATTGCAATAAAGTGTCCAATCGTAGACCTTCATTCCCTGCTGCCGACACGACGTAGGCACCGGCCAGCTCTACACTGTCCAGAGCATTCTGTAAAATTTCACTGGGATCGCCGTAAAATCCCCAACTGTCGTTGATGATGCGGGCACTGTCCTGAATAGCTTGATAAGTAGCGCAGGTGACATTGAAGAGGGTCGCAATACCATGTTCATCGTGGGTTTTATAAGGCAGTATTTGATAGCTACAATTGTCCTGACCTTGATTGAGTGTTCGCAGGGTTTCGGCCACGATTCCTGCTACATGGGTGCCGTGGCTATTGTCATCAAAAACATTGTTGAGGCTGTCGACAAAATTCCAGCCAATGGGGTCATTGATCAGACAATCCAGATCACTAGCATCAGGTATACGGTAAATAAACTCTCTTACCCGCTCGTGGGTAAAGTCAAGGCCAGTATCCAAAATAGCAATACGTAGTGCATCTGCTGGACTGAGTGCAAAGGGTGCCAATTCCGCAGGCGTAAGTTCTTGGATGGGTACATCATCTATGCTTTGCAGCTGGGTACCGTTATAGTAGTTGTAATCTACACCATCCACTTTGGCAGTACTACCGGTTCCTTTTTTATTGGAAAGAATGCCGATGGAGCCTCCATTCGGGCCTTGACCATCCCCGTAATTAAAGGGATCATTGGTCAATTCCCAGAGTTCGAGTCGATCACAAACACAGGAGGATATTTTTACAGCACCCACCGTGTCACGGATAAGTTGCTTTTCTAGTTCGGTAACGCCCGCAGCAAACTGCACGACTAGCTGATTGGGGACATAGGCCCAGCCAGCGGTATCGACCTGATAATTGTCGTAAGGTGCACCGAAAATGACAAGGCTATCGCCGAAAAAAGCGGGCCGGGTTTGCGGGTAGGGATAACTATCAAAAAACTGGACATCATCAATGAGCCAAAAGTAATTGGCCCCTTCAAAGATAAATTCCAACTGAACGTTTTCACTGTTGCCTACCTCTTCACTTAAATCAAGAATTTGCAGATCACGATGTGATGTTTCGATGTTGATACCAACGTTGTCATTCAGTTGGAGGCTTTGTACTTCAGCTCCGCCAATGAGGATATTCAGGCGTGTAGATCCCATCCAACGGCGGTAATACTGGGTAAATCGCAGAAAAACCGTGGGGTTCCCCGTAAAATTATACGGCCTTGAAACCACTCTGGTTGTATCGCCTTCTGCGGCGCGGTAAGCTAGTGCCCCCGGTCCAGAGACTGACCCAATTGGTGGGCGGTTATCCCAAAAATTGTTAGGCCCAATGGCACGGCCATCCTCCGACCAATCCCAACCAGTGTCACTGGTCCAGCCATTGAGGTCGTTATCGAAAATATCTTCGTCCAGTAATACTTGAGCAAACGAAGAGGCTGTGCAGACCATTAAAAACACAACCAAATAGCTACGCTTTAAAAAGTTCATAAGTGTTAACAGGTTTGTAAGGGTAAATAATTTCCGACTTCGGTAAAATCAAACTAAAGCGCTTTTAGTAGTTGAGCTGCTTTAGCATACAAGGCCGGATCTGAATTATCCAGCTTCAGTAATTCTTTTTTGGCTTGAGCCAACTCTTCTGTTTTCAAATAACTCAGGGCCAGGTACCAGCGCCCGTAATTGCGCAGTGCGCTGTTGCCTTCGGCCAGCTCTTCAAACAATTGGCGGGCTTTGGTAGTACGCCCCGTTTCCAGCGCACTGATCCCGAGTGCCAGTTGGAGTTGTACATTCTTCGATGACAAATCCGTCAGTTCATTGAGCAAACTGTATGCTTCTGCAAAATCTCGGTTCTGGTAGGCAAGTTCAGCCTGTTGGGCCAAGTCTTGGGTGGCTCCCTTTTCTACCAGTGCCAACGGCGGATGATCGGCAAAAGCCTTATACAGATTATCTGTAGCAAAGGGATTCCAGACGAGTAAGACCAGGGCAATGGCCGCAGCAATGCCTACACCTACGAACCATTTTCGGCGAGTCATAGGTACGATCTTCGCTTCCTCTTTAGCAGCCGAAAAATAGATATTGCCTAAGTCTTTCATCACCTCTTCCAAGCCCGGCTGCTGGGCCTTGGTTCGCAAATAGGTGTGCATCTGCTGCCTGAGTTGTAGTTCAGCCGCCATATCCTCGTCAGTGGATAGTCGTTCCAGGATTGCCGCCTCTTGCTCCTCCGACAATTCTCCTTGTAAATACTGATCAAGCAATTTGTAGTCCTCTTCCCTCATGTTCATTAGTTTTGAGCTTGATACAAAGTACGCCAACGCCCAATACAAGCGTTCTTCCTGCGGTAAACGGTATTGGCATCATTCATCCCCAATTGCAATGCTGCCTCAGCCGATGATACGCCGGAGATCAGTAAATGGAGTAGTTGTTGACACAATTCACTTAGCTGTCGAAAGCCCACATCAAGCCGACGCTGCCGAATTTCTTCTTCCTCAATCGCTTCCAGCGTGGGTACGAGCGAACTTTCATCAGTATATCTTTCCTCTTCCCAGTTTCTTACCTCTGCCTCCCGATTTTTTTTCCGCAGCTGGTTCAGCCACTTGTTACGACAAATACGAAAGATCAGTGCTCCCAGTGGGCAGGTCAGTACAAAAGTGTGATCATTGGCTTTCTGGTGCAGGGCGATGATGGCTTCCTGAAAAACATCCTGCGCATCCTCTTCGTGACCATTGTTTTTCATGATCCAGGAACGGATAACCGGAGCGTGCTCCTGGTAGACCTCTTTGAGAATATTGAAGTTTCCCATCCTTAGGGCTTCAATAATTTGGTGATCGGCGTGTGCTTGCATTTTCTCTCCTTGTAAAGCAATGATAAGAAATCTAAGATAGTTATTTTGTTTTTTTGAGTGATGTCTCGTTTTTGCAACGGTCGAATAGGATGTGATGCATGGAATTATTTATAAACAAAATAAATTTTACACTAAAAATTCACTTTCCCTATTCCTTTCCCAATAAGCTGAGTTTGATCACCGCTTAAGAAGCTATTGGTTTGTACCTTTACCCTCAAATAAAACCACCACCACCAATGGATAGAATCGTTACCCTCGACGAGTTCATCATCAAACGACAAAAAGACTTTCCTTATGCCTCTGGCGAGTTGACCGGCTTGCTACGCGACATTGGCGTAGCCGCCAAAATCGTTAACCGGGAAGTCAATAAAGCCGGCTTGATCGGCATCCTTGGACGAGCAGACGCAGAAAATGCTACTGGCGACGAAGTACAAAAACTGGATCTCTTTGCCAACGAAAAGCTTATTGAATGCCTGCGTAACAGCGGCGAATGTGCCGGGATTGCAAGTGAAGAAGACGAAGATTTCATCCCGCTAACCCCCGTTGATGGTAAAGAATCAAAATACATAGTAGTTTTTGACCCATTGGATGGCTCCTCCAATATTGATGTCAATGTCTCAGTAGGTACTATTTTCGGTATTTATCGCCGGATAAGTAACCTCAGCGAGCCTTGCGACAAATCAGATTTCCTACAAAAAGGAACGGAGTTGGTGGCTGCTGGCTACGTACTCTATGGCACCTCTACCCTATTGGTGTATTCTACCGGACGTGGTGTCAACGGATTCACCCTTGATCCTAGCATCGGTGAATTTTGCCTCAGTCATCGAGATATCCGTATCCCCGATCGCGGCAACTATTACTCTGTCAACCAAGGCTACTATCTCAAATTTGATGTAGAGATGCGACGCTATATCGACCACTGCTCTGATCTCAACCTGCGTCTGCGCTACATAGGCAGCATGGTCAGTGATATTCACCGAATTCTCTTCCAGGGAGGTATCTTTTTGTACCCTAACACCCGTAAATTCCCCCGTGGCAAATTGCGTCTGGTTTACGAATGCAACCCCCTCGCCTTCATTGTCGAACAAGCCGGAGGACGGGCCATAACCTGCCAACTCAAACGCATCCTGGATTTGGAAGTAAAACACCTCCACCAGCGAGAATCTATCGCCATTGGCTCACCCGCTATGGTAGACGAGATGCAGGAATTCGTAGATCGCTACAGCGCTACCCCTAGCTTCAGCAAAGATACCGCCTGATTTGAGGCTGTCTTAGCTTAGTCGAAACTAGGCTATCCACTGCTCCGCTCCCTAGGATCGGGTTTGAAACCAGATCCTAGGGAGTGGAGCAGTTCCTATCTTTATTTTTAGCGATTCTCTCTAACCATTTCGTCCCCTGCGTCGTTATGTATAAAAATAACTTGTAGCTACATGAATTCTTCTCCTATCCTCCAAGTCAGTCCTTTAGGTTTTCCCTGGAAAACCCAGGATCCATTTTTATTTTGTGTTTACCACGCCGATGATTACCCGAAAGGGAATGATATCATGGGCCCCGATGCTTCTTTGGCGGGCCGCAACCTCGGTCAGGATTTTGTGATCAAGGACGGTTGGCGGATGTACCACGGTAGCCAGGTACCAGGTTTTCCGGCTCACCCCCACCGTGGTTTTGAGACCGTAACCATTGTCAAAAAAGGGCTGGTTGATCACTCTGATTCTCTGGGAGCAATGGCCCGTTTTGGTCATGGCGATGTACAATGGCTCACTTCTGGCAAAGGATTGCAACACGCCGAAATGTTTCCTTTGGTCAACAAAGAAGAGAAGAATCCCTTGGTGTTGTTTCAATTGTGGCTGAACCTACCGAAGGCGAGCAAATTCGTTGAGCCCCACTTCCGGATGCTGTGGAGTGATATGATTCCCAAAGTGCTTCATAAAGATAGTAACGGACGCACCACCGAAATAGAACTCACCGCCGGTACGGTGGACGGTGTCTCCGCTCCAGCACCAACGCCCAATTCCTGGGCAGCTGATCCGGCCAATGAGGTGGCGATTTTTACGATCAAAATGGCACCAGGCGCAATGTGGACGCTGCCGCTGGCTTCAGCCGAAGCGAACCGCTCTTTGTACTATTACCAAGGCGACCAGCTCAATGTTGCCGGACAAAACATCCGTCCCAACCATAGCCTGGAATTACGCGCCGATCAGCAGACGGTGCTTAAGAATGGCGAAGAGGAGGCCTTCCTTTTGTTTTTGCAAGGTCGGCCCATCAATGAACCCGTAGTACAGCATGGCCCCTTTGTGATGAACTCGCAAGCAGAAATTATGGAAGCTATGCAAGATTATCAGCGCACCCAGTTTGGTGGCTGGCCCTGGAAAAGTTCAGCACCTGTTCACCCTCGTGAACAAGGGCGCTTTGCCCGTCATATTGATGGGAAGGTGGAGGAGAAAGCGGGGTGATGGTTTGATTGGTTGGAAAAGTGTAAGGGTGGAAAGGTGGAAAAGTTGGTGGATCAAATACTTCTGACTTCTGATTTTAAGATGGCTTCGTAGGTTTTCCCACCTCCGCCCGAGCAGAGGATAAGGACTATCCTTTATTCCATCCAACTCACCCCATTACGAAGGAGAATACCGGCGATACCCGCCAGGAGAGGAGCCAAGATACAGATGAACATAAAGCGGTAATAGACCTTAGGGACGCGGGAGCTTTCTACGAGTTCTACCATTTTAGAAATCACCAAAATAGAGAGGGCTATACCTCCAAGGATCATGCTGAGAATCAGCGCGAGGTAATCGTTCCAAAACCAAAGGAAGAGGTAGATGACCAGCTGCACCAAAAAAGCCTCTATGGTGACCAGTTTATCAAGAAGTGGATGTTCCTGCCGGAAAGGTGTACTCATCTGTAGTCGGGATAGGTTTAAGTATGGCCACAAAGATATAAGCTTGTGATGACTTCCCTTAAAATAAGCTATGGATGAGCCTCATTTTGAACATTAGTAATGGGGGTAAATAGCATCTCGAATCATCTTAAAAGTAGTTCAATCCCGAAAAACGACGGTTCAGCATTTTTTTTGCACTAATTTCAGTTGCGCAGGCAACCAATTGATAGGCTTAGCCGTTCTTAGTTCGCAACTAGCGAAAATTCGCAGCAATAATTTAGCATTCTATTAGCTAACCCCGATTACCGGAACAATCACACTATTATCATGACCATGACAAGCCAAGCGATCGTATCTCCAAAACCCCAAATTAACCAAGTGGTTAATACCATTAGCTGGACCCTCAATGTAGCTCCCCAGCGGCTCCTCCCCTACACCCACTTTGTCGATGACCTGCACCTCGACGACATCGATATGATGTTGCTCATCGCCGCACTGGAGAATCACCTCAAAGTATACCTCACCCCTGAAGAAGTGAGCAAAATTCAGACGGTAGGTGATGCTACCCGCTATTTTTCGATGAATTAGGAGGTATTTGGTGAATTTTGCCTTCTTACTTTCCTTAATAAAAGAGGTGGTAGATGAGGCAAAATTCACCGAAGTGAGGGTTTAGTAATATGTAGTAGGCTATATCAACAGTGAGATTCCTACTGTTGGCTTCACCTTCGTCATTTCGTTTAAAAAATGTTTTTTTTGGAAATCAGAGATGATAGGTTTCCCCCTTATTCGCCCTTCGATTGAACCAGGCCACTCCTCGTAGTTTGGCATATGCTGCTGCACTTATTCGTAATGAAGAAGCATACTTGTTAGCTTCCTAAAGCCATAAAACAAGTAATGAAGCAAATATTAGCTGATGAAAGTGTAGATTTCCGCATAGTCACAGCTTTTCGCAGTAATGATTTTCTTTTCCCACTAATAATCTGACAACAACCTCCGTGATTGGCGGCCGATGTTATCATTGACTTTATCACCATCGATGTAGTTGCCGGGGTGTTCGGTGGGGGAATCACGATAGAGTTCCAGCTCCCACTGGGGGTTGTTGCGCTCGCCAATGACGTCTGAATGTAGCAGCACAAAATCGTCGGCGGCCAGGGATGGGTTGTAGAAAATAAAGCGGACGTTATTTTGGTTGGTTCGCTTTATTTCGTTGTACGACCAGATTTCGTAAGGTGGCGCTGAAGGCTCATTCTCGCTGCGGGAAATATCGCTAGGACGGCCGTATTTGATATACATATAGCCGCGATCGGTCTCGAAACCATGCCGGAATCCCGACTGGAACATTTGGTCAACGGCCGCAGCAACTTCCATAAACTCGCGGTAGGTTTGCTCCGGATCTACCCGATTTTCTCGCAACCAGAAGCCGTAGAGATACATACGCTGGGCACGCATGCTGTCGTTGCGCACCAGGATGTCTACCAATTCTACATCGCGCTGTGGCAAAAGTGGTGTAATGGCACGCAGACTGTACTCCAACTCCTCTGGCGTGAGGTTTTGTACAAACTCGTCTTCTATGGTCACTGAAGCCATAGCTTCTTCAAAATTTTGTGCATCCACCAGCGGGTTACTGCGCTGAAATACGATGGCTTTGGAGCTCAACAGCTCACGCTCGCGGTTGCGTACATCCACCACCAACTGGTAGTTCCCTGAAGGCAAATCACCAATATCCATCTTTAACAGAAGTGGATTAATGGCTGCGGGATCCTGTCGTTTGTGGGCTAATAATACAGTTTCCGCTTCGTCATTTTCTAGTTTATCAATCCGGTAGCTCAACACAAATGGCTGCGCTATGGCCTGGTCACTGTTGTAAATCTCTTGGTAGAAGGTGAGTACATTAGCTCCTCTGCCGTAATAATTAAAAGGTAGCGGTTCCATGAGTAAGTCATTCTTCACCATGGGCCCTTGTTCTGTAGCTGGGCTCACCGCAGCCAGCAGTTGTATATCCGACTGTGCTAGCTGGGTCTCCGGAAAATCCAGGGTCAGATCGGTACTGTAGCGGCGGTTTTTTTCGGGCATATTGGCATCCGTCACTTCTACCCTCAATTTATAATCGCCGACTGGTAGTGGATACCGCTTCAAGTCAATGAAATCAACGACTCGGGTACCAACCGGGCTCAGCAAGCGGAATTTATCGTACTTAATGATGGTTTCGCCCTGCTCAAAAAACACCAGTACATCTACCGCACCTTGCACTGTAGAGTCGCTCTGCGTCACCGTCGTCACCGTCTGGCCAGATACGTGCAGATACAATTCTACGTAAGCCCCTTGCGGGCCAGTAAACCGGGCAAAGGAAAGGCTGGCATCCAGTGCTTGTAAGGGCAAGGTCAGGATCAGCAAAAAGGCAAGGAAGCAGAGATTTTTCATAATCATCGGAATTGGTACGTATCCTACGAAGATACGTATAAACACAGGTCGCTCGCCGACTTTTATCCTCAAAAGTCAGGAAGCTGATAGTCTCGCTATAAAATTTTACCTGAGAAGGATACTCCTGTACCCTTAGCTCCCTACTAGTTCGAGGGTTGACGAAGTACCATGCGGAATTGTTTATCTCTTAGTTCCGTGGTCAATACCAGTTCGCCTTCTTTTAAGGACTCTATGAGTAAGTCGGCGTCTATGGTACCATCGCGTTGTAGAATCACTCCACCGTCCAGTTCGTAGCTGTAAGCTTCTTCGGCGCCGGTCATATTGGTCAGTAATTTGCCATCATCCAAAAACTCAAAATACATACCTTCCATGGTCGTGGTGGGTTCTCCGTTGCGAGTGGCATTTTGGATGACCCAACGCCCCGCCAGGTCAGTGCTAGTCACAGCGTTGTCATCGCCGCAGGAAGCCAGGAAAAACAAGGTAGTAGCAAAAAAGAAAAGAGCAGTAATCTGGAATTTCATAGTAGTAGTTAATAGTATAAAGGTGGCCAAACGTTACTGGTAGTCAGAAGTATTTTTACCAATTTCGCAGTGCTGGGCTGGTCCAGTCACTTTATAATTATCCCCTGCATAGGGTACAACTACAAAGCCTGGGTCAAAAATAGTGGGAAATATGTAAATATGTTATCAACCTTTATTTTTTTCTCTGGGGACCTGAATTTTGTTAGAAGTTCTTAATGAAATCTTCCAGTGAATCATCCAATTCTAAAGAGAGACGTTTACGCAGGCGGGTTCTGGTCTTTTTTATACTTCCTACCGAAAGTCCAAGCATATCCGCGATCTCTCTCCTACCCAAGTTAAGTTTTAATAGCAAAAAAAGCCTTTCCTCCGCCGGTGTCAAATCAGAAAAAACACTACGTAATCGAAACAAGTAACCAGGATACAATTTTTCAAAACTTGTACGAAAGCTGTTCCAATCTTCATCCGTCAAAATGGTATTAATATAGAGGTTTACTTCTTGGTCATCAGTAGCCTTCGCCAAGTCTTTATTTTCTGACTCCAACCTAGTTAATGCTGACTTTAGTCGAGCAACATCTCTGGATTTATCCGCTAGAACCTTGGTAATTTCTATTAAATTTTCCTTGTTTAGCTGGACTTCCTTTCGGGCTTGCGCTTGCTGTGCCTGCCAGCGCCAAATGATAAACCCAATTAAAAAAACAGCAACAACCACCCCTATTATCGCCCTGGTTTTACTCAATTCTGCTTTTATCAGCTTCGCTTCCGTACGTTCTAAGGCGAGCTCCGTCTTGGTCATCTCAAATTGGCTTTCAAGCAGTGCTATCTTCTGCTGAGTTTCTAAGCCAATAAGACTGTCTTTGAGCTCTTCGTGCCTCGATACACTCTCGAGTGCTGATTTGTAATCATTCAAATCCAGATGAGCAAAATACAAGCCGAGGTAATTATTGATAAGATTGTTGGGCATACCGTGCTCCTCATTAAAGGCGATACATTTTTTGTACTCCTCAATCGCACGTTTGGCATTTCCCTGTCGACGGTAGGCACTCGCCAGATTATTCCTATTTTTGGCTTCTCCTTTGTAATTTTCGGTTTCCTGGTTTATCAGGAGTGCTCGCTCAAGCCAAGGAATACCTTTTTCAGGCTCACGTGCTAGCAAATAAAAGCCGCCAAAATTTCCGTAAGCAGTAGCCAAGTGTTTTTGTTCACCAAATTTTTCCAACAGAGGCATAGCTTCCAGAAAATACTGTTCGGCCAAGGCAAAGCTATCGAAATACATTAGATTCGATGCCACTTGCTCCAGACTTTCCCCGTAACATAAACTATCGCCTGCAGTGGCACAATAGCGAACAGCATCTTGGTAGTGTACCAGTGCTTCTTCTTGGTTTTTCAGATAAGTCTTTAAAACACCTTGCCAGTAATTCATCCAACCCAACCAAGCATCATTTTGAGCTTCTTCTGCAATTTTTTTCCCAGCTAGTAGATACTTGGCAGCTGTGACAAAGTCGTTGAGCTTCAGATGATCATAAAAAACATAAAGCTGACCAAAAAATTCATGCTGCAAATTTTTCTCCGCTTTTGCCTTGACTAAAAACCCCAAATGAATTTCCAGCTTTTCCTCAAATTCCAAAGAGGAATCCTTTGGTACAGGATCAGTTGACTCATAATCAGCTCGAATGCTGGTTTGAGAAAAAACGGCTGTACTTAAGATGGTAAAAGATAAGAGAAAAATAAACCGAAGAAAGTTTTTTGGACGCTTCGCACCTGAGACCATTTTCTTTGTTTTTTGGGGATAGTATTAAAGCGTAATTTAGGAAAAATAATACCCCAAACTCTCCTCTAAACGAGAGAATATATCGTATATATTTTCAATATATTAGCTGTATAAAAATATCAAATTTTTATCCGGCAAAACTCTTCTTGTCTACTCCCAAGATCAACAAGCATTAAAAGATATTCCCCTTTCTTCATCACTAAAAATCACTGATCGACAACTGTAACTGTGGCACTGGTGCTGGATGTTTGCCCCAGCGCAAATAGTCCCAAGTAGCCAGGGCGATCATCGCGGCGTTGTCTGTAGACCATTGCAAGGGCGGCAAGCATAGTTCTACACCCATCTTGGCACAAAGCTCAGCAGCTTGCTCACGGAGTTGCGAACTAGCCGCCACGCCACCCACGATCACCAGCGATTCGACGGGATACTTCTTCAGTGCTTTACGGCATTTGGTCACTAATATCTCCATGGCTGCTTCTACAAAAGAGGCGGCTACATCTTCTACCACTGGCGGCTCCTCTAGCGCATCTAAATAACGAGCAACAGCTGATTTTAGACCCGAGAACGAAAACTCCAGTCCCTTGTGCAGCATAGGCCGCGGGAAGGGAATGGTCGGATTTCCCTTTCTGGCTGCTCGATCCAATAAAGGGCCTCCGGGGTAACCAAGGCCTAGCATACGACTCACTTTATCGAAGGCCTCCCCCACCGAATCGTCGCGGGTTGAGCCCAGCAACTTGATCTCCGTAGCACTTTTCATGTGCGCCAAAAAGGTGTGCCCACCGGATACCAATAAGATGAGTGCCGGATATTTTACACGCTGTTCTTCCAGATCAGCACTACGTAAGTGCCCCCGCAAATGATTGACACCAATCACTGGCAAGTCCCAACCAAGTCCAAGACCAGAAGCTGTTGTAAGGCCCACGAGTAAAGAGCCTATCAACCCAGGACCGCGGGTCACACCGATGGCTTCCAGGTCTTTGTGGGTAATGCCTGCGTCGCGCAACGCTTTTTCAATGGCTGGCAAAATCGACTGCACGTGGGCGCGGCCCGCCAGCTCCGGAAACACACCCCCGTATTGAACGTGAATTTCGGCCTGTGAGGCAATCACTGAAGACAATACTTTGCCCTGTTCCGTCACTACCGCAACGGCGGTGTCATCACAAGAAGATTCAATTCCAAGCACATATTTTGCCATGCGTCACTTTTCTTTAGCGCCTATTGATAAATTTCCCAGATTAGTTTTATTCGCCTGCCTTAAACAACAACGATTGTTCCGTAATGGGTATCACAAAATCCGGAAAGTGCAGTCCTCTGCTCGCCAAACGAGGAAGCATCGGCACTACATCTGTGGCCAGCCCAAACTTCTTGCCTGTGTCATAGATCGTGTGCTCGGCAAAGGTAGCTATCAGCTTTTCCCGATGTGCTCCTGCTACCGCCCAGGTGGTATGAGCACCAAGAGCTTGCCGTACCGTAGCCTCCATCGGACCATACAATGTTTGCTGCACCTCCCCATCGCTATACAAGCCCACGTAGGCATTGCCCCGCACTGATTTCACCGTTACTAAAGTCGGACAACCGTACTGCGCCGTTGCCGGAGCTCCCAATAACTCAAAAGTATTGATGCCGATGACCGGAATCTTCAGGCTATACGCCAAACTATTGGCAAAAGCCACCCCGGCCCTAATAGCACTGGTACCTCCAGGCCCAATGTTGATAGCTATACGTTCGAGATCAGCAGCCTTGCGACCAGTGGCGTCCAGGGCATATTTCACCAGGGCGGGTACATCTTTTAGCTCCTGCAAATCAGGGTGTTCAGTGGTATCAAAGAAAACATCTCCGTCCGAACTCAACACAATCCCGTATGGCAATGCTGACGACTCAATACTCAAACTTATTTTCTCCGTTGCTTTCATACATTAATCTACTTTGAGTTCAGATAGGCGTTGCTGCCACTTGGCTCCTAAGGGAGTAAAGGTGAATTTTCGACTGGTAGCCTCTTTTTCTACAAAGGCAATATCAATGAGTAGGTATTCCTCAAAATCATCCGCTACCTTTTGACCCCATTCGATGAGCGTAATAGCCTCTTCGAAATATTCATCAAGTGCCAAATCCCTAAAAGCTTCAATGCTCTCCAATCGGTAAACATCCATATGCAAGAAACTGCCACTACGCACGTGGTAAAAATTGGCAATCGTATAAGTAGGGCTTGAGATGTAATCCTCCGACCCCAATGCTCTCGCCAGCGCTTGCACGAAAAAAGTCTTCCCAGCGGCGAGTGGACCATTCAGGATAACCACGTCTCCCTGAGTCAGTATGTTGCCTAATGCAGCGGCCAATTGCTGCGTTTCTTCCGGACGTTGTACGGTAATTGTCTGCATTTTTTCTCGATTCAACGGTGAAAAATCAAACCAGTTGAAATTTGGTGTGCAAAGATACAGGAATTGTTTATTTGATTTTTTTGTACAAACCAGGAAACCTTCCTTTCTTGCGGTGCATTTGGGGCTTTCACTCAGAAAAAGCCCAAGAAGCAACCACTAATGCCCAAAACGCTTTGCAGGAAAAAACACAAAGCACAGGAGTACTCACCTATAAAACGCCCGCAGCCATGAAGCAGGCGATTGAAAGCATCCAAAAAGAGATGCAATCCAAAATCGCTAGCCTCCAAGCTGACCTTAATGGTGCTGGCGAAGAAGCAACTGCGGTTATCAATAAAAAAATCTCCTTCATACAAGAATATCAACAGCAGCTAGATGCCTATGCGGGAAAATCTGATAAGATCAACGAAAAGGATGCTCCTGATTTTGGCAAAAATGTAGCTACTTTGGTTGATAAAATCCGGCGCGACTTGGTTTTGTTAGACCAAGAGAAGTAGCAATTTATTGAACAATTTCCCTTGTTCTTTTCATTGAAAGAGAGGGCCCTGGGTATTCCGGAGCCCTCTCCTCTTTTGGGGCCGTCCCGTCTCCCGACTGATAAAGTCGGGATCGGTACCGGGTTGTCTAACAAACTGGGGTTGTGTAAAAAGCGCCAAATAGAAAAAGATATGAGCAGAGTGTTTTAACTTTAAGTTGAAGCCAAAAAGAAAAGCCCCCTGCTCATGTCAACAAAGATAACACAAAGAGAGAATATTCGCTTTAAAGCTTACACCCAAGACATTGTAATAGATCTTCCTTTACGGATCGAAGAGCTGGTAAAAGACAATGTTTTGGCGCAGATCATTAATAAGGTAATACAAGAAATAGAGATCAAAGAGTTGGAATGTTACTACAGTGGTATAGGTCGGCCTCCTTATCATCCTCGGATGTTACTTAAGGTATGGATTTATGGTTATTGTACCAAGGTGTATACGAGTCGTCCCTTAGCGAAGAAGTTAGGCGAAGATTTGGTTTTCATGTGGCTGTCTGGTGGTCAGCGTCCTTGTTTTAAAACACTGAGTGAATTTCGCTCCTGTCGAATGCAGGACTTGGTAGATACAGTCTTGAGCCAAGTGTTATTTTATTTGGTAGAGCAGGGCTATGTCAACTTGAGTGACTTGTATGTAGATGGCAGCAAGTGGGCTGCAAATGCCAATAAACATAAAATTGTCTGGCGCAAGAACACGGAACGCTATAAGGCCATGGTATTAGAGCGTATAGATAGCCTGCTAGAAGAGGTGCGGGAGTTGCAGCAAGCGGAGGATAATATTTATGGGACTAAGGATTTACTCCAGCGTCAAGAGGCCGAACAAATTTATCTGGTCTTGAACAGTGAAGACTTAGAGAGGCAGCTTCGTTACCTCAATGAAATTATAGCAGAACAAGGAGACAAAAAACGAAAACAATCTTTGGAAAGAATCCATCGTCATTTGTCAAAAGAACAAGTCAACTTAGATAAATACGAAGAGCAGGAATTGATCCTGGCGGGTCGTAACTCTTATTCTAAGACGGACGAAGATGCCACAGCCCTGCGCATGAAAGATGATCAATTGTTGCCTGGGTACAATATACAGATTACGACATCGGATCAATTTATTGTCAATGCTACGGTTCATCAGGGTGCTTCTGACAGCCCTACTTTGCCCCCTCATGTCCTACAACTAGAACAACGGGTGAGTGGACTGGTAGAATCGGATTGGAAGATGGATTATACGGCAGATGCCGGTTATGGCAGTGAAGAGAATTATAGTTTTTTAGCAGAAAAAGGCCATACGGCTTATGTGAAGTATCCGCTGTGGTACCAGGAAGTTACCGGCAAACTGGACAAACAACTTTTTAATACCACCAATTGGTATTATGATCCAGATCAGGATTATTACCAATGCCCCAATGAGAAGAAACTATTGTTCAGCCATGAGTTCACAAGTAAGAGCAACAATGGATATGAAAGTAGAACACGGGTTTATGAATCAGAAAGCTGTGCCCAATGTCCTTTTTATGAACAATGCCGAGGCCCAAATGCTAAACCGGGTACTCATCGAAGGGTGAAAAAGAGGGAGAAATTGGAGGCTTTTAAAAAAGAGGTCAAACAACGACTGGCATCAGAAAAAGGCTTAGAGAAACGATCCCAACGTGGTATCGATGTGGAAACGCCCTTTGCCAATATAAAACACAATATGGGACATCGTCGGTTCCTTCTCCGAGGCATCGACAAAGTCAATGTTGAGTTCCAGTTCCTAGCAATAGCTCACAATCTTAAGAAGGTTTATTGCCTTCAGACAGGGATCTGGGAGGATCACTATGTCCAAAGAGCAGCAAGAAGTGCTACTAAACACAAAAAAAGAGCTTAAAAACTCTTTTTTTGAACCTAAAAGGAAAAAATGCTAGTGAGAACTCTAAGGGAGGACTCACCAGCAGTGTTTTTCAAACAAAACAAGAAACGTCAGCCATCAGCCGATCAAAAGCCTGTTAAGCAACTTGAGGGCTTTTTACACAACCCCAGTTGCTGCTACTACCCCTCGTCCAGTCCTCTCCGAGGCCCGCGCTCCAGCCTCCGGCCTGCGCGCTTATCGCCGGAAGGGTTGGACAAATCGGGGTTGGGTAAATCGGGCAAATTCATGAATTCACCCTGTAAGCTCCCCCTTAAATTCCCTTATAATCCCCGTTCGGCGTTGGCTGTGCCTACGTCGCTGTATTCCGTTGTCTATGCCTACTTCGCAAAATTCCGGTTTGTGTAGTCTGTTTAAGTACAAAAAACAAAAACGGCGGCACCCCGAAGGATACCGCCGCCTGTAATCGTATTTATCGGAATAGAGCAAATTCACATATTTGCCCTATAACCATCTATCATTACTTTACAGCAATCATCTTCTTGGTAGCAGTGAACTCACCGGCCGTTACCGTGTAAGTCAATACACCCGTTGCACCTTGGATCATCTCCTTGGTCAAGTTGATCGTGTTGTAACCAGCTGCGTAATCACCACGTACTACAGTCAGTACGCGACCACTTGCGTCGCTGATCGTTACGGTTGCTTCTGCATCCGCAGGCAAGCCTGCCTGCCGGTCAGGCAGGTTGAAACCGATCAAGGTTGTTGCTGCGAATGGGTTTGGCGTGTTCTGGTATACTTCGAAACCTGCAGCAATAACTTCTCCGCTGTTAAACACCACCCCTAAACCAAGCACCTGTTCTCCCCTCTCAGGGGAGATGTCCGCGAGGACAGAGGGGTAGGCCTCCGCAGCAGTGTAACGGCTAGATACGTTGATAACGTCACTCAACTCAGCATCCACTGTTGGGCGGATCACCAGGCTGAATAGAACATCGTCGTGGGAGACGGATGTCAATCCGTCTCTACTGCCGCCGTTCTGGTTCCAGCTCATCGTGATGGCACCTTCAGCAGCGTAACGCATACCGAAGTTCTCAGCTGTAGCTACACCGTACTCGATGTCTACCAACTCTGCTCCGTTCAAGTTCAAGGTACCCTGGAAGCCTTCTACTGATGCCATATCAGCACCACGGAATGCTACCGTGTATACGTTACCAGCTTTCACGCTTACGTTCTCTACTTCGAAGTTGAACTGACCGTTCAACGTACGATCGTCACCAGCCAAAGCATTGGCTTGTGCAGAACCGTTTACGTCACCAATCTTAACACCTACGAAGTCGGCATCCAGTACATCACCCGCCAGGTTGTTCTCGTTGATCAACTCTGGGAATGCTTCGAACCATGGGTTCGTCGCTACAGGGAACTCGTAAGCTGCATCCACAAAGCGCCAGCTCGTGTTGTTCGCGAATTGTGTATCAATGTTCAAGATCAGTTTACGGATCTGGATCATATCCAGCGTCGTTACCGTTCCACTACGGTTGGCATCCGCAGCGATCAGCTTGTAAGGGCTGTTCAACAGTTGCGTTCCTAAGACGTGCTTGCTGATCAGGATCAAGTCAAACGTCGTCACCCCGTTCAGTGGATTGGCGTTCAGGTAAGGCGTTACCGAGTAGTCACCGCCTTGGGTCAGGTTGCTGAAGCTGTAGGTACCCGTCGTATTTGTAGTCATCGTAGCGGTCATGCCGCCGTTGATGCTCACTTCTACCCCTTCGACTGCTTCGTTGGTCTCCGTCATGATTACACCAGCGATGGTGCCATCACCAGGATCACCACAGTCAACGTGCTGCTGTACCAATACATACGTCTCACAGTAGTCGTAGTTACCTTCTTCGTCGAAAGCGTATACGTAGACTACTGTCGTAGCTTCGTCATCTTGCGTCAATACCAGTCCAGTATCATCTGGGCTTGGTACGAAGTTAGGATCAGCTTCTACATCTGCTGCACGGTAGATAGCGTACTTCGTCACGCGAGGTAGACCACCGAACAGTTCTGGTCCCTGACCAGTACAGTCACTGATTGGTGAACCTTCGAAGTCAGAAGCCCAGATTGCCATGGCACAACCACCATCTTCCTGAGGCATCAAGGTTACAGTCAAGCCGTTGATACATACTGGTGCTGGTCCTTTACAGTCGATCACATCGAAGACGATGGTCTCGCTGGTCTGGTTACCACAACCGTCCTCAAACAATACGCGTACTGCGTGGTAGATATTATCACCCATTGCAGAAGTAATGATTGGGAAAGTACCTGCGAATACGTAAGTACCGTCACCGTTGTCGGTGATGTTACCCAATACGTTCAAGTCTGCTACGAATTCGTTCGACTTGATGTCGCCGTCGCCGTTAGCGTCTACTGCAAATGCGTCTAGCTGTGCAGATACCAGGCTTACTACCAAGTTTCCGTCACCGTCAAACAATTCACACTCGTCAGCTACGCTGAATGGAATGCTTACTGCTTCTTCACAGTTGCCGTCGTCATCACCAAACTGGCCAGGAAGCAGGTTAGGGCAGTTAGCCGTTGGGCCACCGTACTCTCCCACTGCTACCACTGGTGCGGTAGAGTCGTACACTTTCACAAATTGCGTATAGATGTAGCGACCGTAGTTGCGACGACCAAACTGGTCGGCAGGAATACAACCAGGAGTGTTGCCTGGGATGTTGTCATAGATCACATCAGCGATGTCAGAATCTCCGTCACGGTCATTGTGGCGGCGATCGATCACTACGCTGTACTGGATGCCTTGCTGAGCATCAGCTACACCATCACAGTTGTTGTCTACTGGGCCAAAGCCACTCACCACCCGTACTACTGGGCGCTCGTTGCCTTCTACCGCACGGTCTACAGGAAGTGCCTCACCGTCGTCTTCGGTCATGCGAGGAAGAACAAGTCCTTCGTACTCACCATCCCAAACACACCAGTTGATCACATCGTAAGTGATCGAGAACTTGTAGCATTCATCACCCGTAGCAGAGAAGATCACTGGCTCACCAATGTTTACGCTCAATACATCACAACCTACAGTGGTCGTAATGATCGTTGGTACATCAGGATCGCCACAATCAGCGTCAGCATCTTCTGGGAAGTCGATGGTGAAGTCATGACGTTCCGTAATGGTGATCAGCTGGCTACAGCTGTTCGTTGAACGGAATACTTCGTTGATGTCGATAGCTCCGTTGCCGTTAGCATCGCCCTCTGGGCGCAATTGCCAAGCTTCGAAACGACGGGTGATGGTTCCCCAACCACAATCGTTAACCTGCAAGTTTGGCGTACGCTCTACGATGGTATCCACCGCACAGTTGTCTGTACCGGTAGCACCGCCGAAGATCGCGCTCATCATGGTAGAAGTAGCAGCAAAGTCTTCGTCGTAAGCCGTAGCAATATCACCAGGGAATGCCAATGGCAGATCAGAACAAGTCAAGGTGACTGGTGCTGGTGCGTAGCAGAATGGATTCAATTTATCTTCAGGAGTAACAACTTGCCAGCAAATGTTGGTGTTGCCAGCTTCGTCGGTTACCCGTAGTTCAATCGTGATTTCGTTGTCGATATCACAGCAGTAGAAGTCTACAAAGTCGCCCCATGGGCTCCAGCGGCTGGCACTTGCATCACAAGTGTTGTTGCGCCAGTAGTTACGACGTACTTCCAAGGTTACTTCACCACAGTTGTCGTTAGAACCTTCGTCCACATCCGCAGCGAAGAGGCGCGCGATACCTTCGATATCGTTGGCTACATCACCACCACCGATGGATACGTTGATGTCGTCGTTACAAGAAGCTGTTGGCTCAATGTCGTCGGTAACCACTACCGTGTATTCTTCACAAGTTTCGTTACCACAAGCATCTTCGGCACAGATGATCAGGATGTGCTCACCAATTGGTGCAGATACTACATCACCGTCACACAAGTCACCACCAGCGAAGAATGATTCGCCGAAAGCAAGTACCGTGTAAGTCGTGCCAGCTACGCTTGAACATCCGTTGCCGTCAGTAAGGGTAGGACATGGAATCGCTACGTTCGCCAAACAGCTGAATGGTGAGGTAGATACGTTGATAATAGCAGGGATACCAGAAATTACTGGACCAGTAGCATCAAATACTTTGATCAATTGGTTCAAGGTCCCAGATCCACCTGGGTTACACCAATCGATGATGTTCCACTGACGACGGAGTTTGTAAGTACCTTCACACACCACGATACGTGGCTCATCAGAGTAAGAAGCTCCGATGTTACAGTAAATCTGATCAAGGTCGTAGAAACCAAATGCCGTACGCAACCATGGGTAGCCAGATGCTGATGGGTGAGGGTTACCGTTTGCATCAACAGCGAAGTTCTCGTCACACTCCAAAGGAGCTACAAATGGTGGGAATACCAAGTCGCCAATCGTTGGCTTACGGAAAGTAATCGTCTGCGTACATGCTGCCGTGCGTGGAGCACCTACACATACACCATCGTAACGGTCTGAGACCGTGAACGTACGTGAAAGCGTTACATCACCACAATCACCAGCAGAGCTTACTGCATCAGAAAGGGTAACTTTTACAGGACCACAGTTGTCGCCAACTACAGGGAAACCAGTCAAGTTTACTTTTGCAATGAAAGCATTCAAAGCAGCAGTGCTACCTCCGAAGAAGGTGTTACGTGTAGCCGTGAAGTTCAAGGTACCATCTGCACTAGCAATCCATGACTGAGGCGTCTGGAAGCGGATGAAGTTGATATCGTCACATACCAAATCACGGGTATCGGTAATATTTACAGGGGTAAACTCTGGACCAGAAACACCCGTGTTGTTATCAGAATAGATGCTTACCGTCCAGTTACCAAACTGCGTCGTCAACCAGTTGGTCAATACCAAGGTATAGGTCGTGTTAGGCAACAAAGGCAGGCTCAAACGTAGTGCTGGGTCGAAAATATTTCCTCCAGGTACGAAAGCATCGTCAGAGGAACCGATAAGGTTTTCACATGGAGATGCAGGATCGAAACCACCCTGGAACAGGAACATGCTTCCATCACCCCATGCAGTTTCCATCAAGATCGTGTATACGTCAACAGGAATAGCAAAGTCTGGCGTAGTGAAAGTTACTACGTCATAGTTGTGCACACCGTCGGCCAGGAAGCCCTGGTTCAAACAGCTGTAGTTGTTGAAGTTCAAGGTTGCATCAGCAGCATTGAGGTTACCGCTTGCTTGGTGAGCAGCGTAGTCCTGCGTTACGGTGCTTGTGTTCGCTGGGCAAGTAACTACTGGGTTGGTCTTGTCTTCGGCGAAGATGTTACCCCAACAGGTGTATACAATTTCGCCGTCTTCGATCAGTTCGATCATGTAGGTGTGTGTTCCACAGCCTTCAACTACGTCCGTTTCAGCACCATCAATTAAAACATTATAGCTATCAATACAGTCATTGAAGCCAGTGATTACCATATCTGGTGCAATCGTCACGGCACAGTCTGTACCAAGGGTTACATTTAAATCGGCAATGCAACCAAAGTCGAAAGAAACTGCATTATCATTGATTTCTACGATTGCAGTACAAACATCACTGTTACCTGCGCAGTCAGTGACTGAAAGTTCTACTTCTGCTCCACCAATTGTACCGATAGCTAAATCAATGTCCGAGCAATCGAAGGAGGTCTGATCAACACTGTAAGTAAAATCAGGATCACAGTTATCCATGCTACCTAGTGCAATCGCATCAATATTGGCTTGGGTCAAGGTGTATTGGCCATCAGCCGATAATGAAATCGTTATTGTATTACACTGTGGGGTAGGTGCCGTATTATCTTCTATCATAAGTGTTTGCACACAAGTGAAAGAGGAAACATCATCACTGATAGTGTAGGTACGAGTAAGCGTTGCACCGTTACAGAACCCTGAAAGCGGATCTAAAACGTCAACAGATGTAATTACCAATGTGCCACAAGGGCCAGGATTATTAGCAATGTCCCCACCGATTGCTTCAAACTCCTCCTCGGTAGTAGCTGCAGCTGGAATTGTGCCATCACATTCGATCATACCCAAAGATATGGGAGGGCAAATAACATCAAGCATACAGGCTGGGCCAGCGTCGATCGTGATCATCTGCGTATCGCTACAAGTAGCTGCTCCTACGTTAGAAGTTACCACCGTATAAGTACCAGGTGCTAGGCCCGTAAAGACATTGCTCGCCTGAGGCGTACCGCCATTCAGGGCATACTGCAAAGTTCCACAAGTACCAGCGCAAGAGGCCGTCACCGTGATCGTGCCGTCATTGGCACCAAAAATGGTCTCATCGGTCTTTGCCAGAGAAGAAGTGATATTACAGTTCGCTGGCGCAGCGTCGATCGTGATCATCTGCGTATCGCTACAAGTGGCTGCTCCTACGTTAGAAGTTACCACCGTATAAGTACCAGGTGCTAGGCCCGTAAAGACATTGCTCGCCTGAGGCGTGCCGCCATTCAATGAATACTGCAAAGTTCCGCATGTACCAGCGCAAGAGGCCGTCACCGTGATCGTGCCGTCATTGGCACCAAAAATGGTCTCATCGGTCTTTGCCAGAGAAGAAGTGATATTACAGTTCGCTGGCGCAGCGTCGATCGTGATCATCTGCGTATCGCTACAAGTAGCTGCTCCTACGTTAGAAGTTACCACCGTATAAATGCCAGGTGCAAGACCCATAAAGACATTGCTCGCCTGAGGCGTGCCGCCATTCAGGGCATACTGCAAAGTTCCACAAGTACCAGAACAAGATGCCGTCACCGTGATCGTACCGTCATTTGCACCAAAAATGGTCTCATCGGTCTTTGCCAGAGAAGAAGTGATATTACAGTTCCCTGGTGCAGCGTCGATCGTAATCATCTGCGTATCGCTACACGTGGCAGCACCTACGTTAGAGGTAACCACCGTATAAGTACCAGGAGCAAGACCCGTAAAGACATTGCTCGCCTGAGGCGTGCCGCCGTCCAGCGAATACTGCAAAGTTCCACAAGTACCAGCGCAAGATGCCGTCACCGTGATCGTGCCATCATTGGCACCAAATACCGTTTCGTCTGTTTTCGCTAAGGAAGAGGTGATATTACAGTTCGCTGGCGCAGCGTCGATCGTGATCATCTGCGTATCGCTACAAGTAGCTGCTCCTACGTTAGAAGTTACCACCGTATAAGTGCCAGGTGCTAGGCCCGTAAAGACATTGCTCGCCTGAGGCGTGCCTCCATTCAATGAATACTGCAAAGTTCCGCATGTCCCAGCGCAAGAGGCCGTCACCGTGATCGTGCCGTCATTGGCACCAAAAATGGTCTCATCGGTCTTTGCCAGAGAAGAAGTGATATTACAGTTCGCTGGTGCAGCGTCGATCGTAATCATCTGCGTATCGCTACAAGTAGCTGCTCCTACGTTAGAAGTTACCACCGTATAAATGCCAGGTGCAAGACCCGTAAAGACATTGCTCGCCTGAGGCGTGCCTCCATTCAGGGCATACTGCAAAGTCCCACAAGTACCAGAACAAGATGCCGTCACCGTGATGGTTCCGTCATTTGCACCGAATACCGTTTCATCTGTTTTCGCTAAGGAAGAGGTGATAGAACAAACATTGTTTGCTATTACTGTCAGTGATTTACAGTTGGAACTGAAAACCACACATTCTGAGGTTTGAACGGCTGATAGCGTCTGACCAATCCAGCCAGCCGGATTAGCATCAGCTGGAGGTGATGCACCACCGTTTTTGTAAGAAGCACCGTATACTTTATAAGTACCTCCCATTAAGGAAGTAAAATCAGCCGTTGGGCTTTGTGCTACAATCTGATTGTTTACCGTATTCACTGCCACGTAGGTGTAACCTGTATTAGCAGGAGCGGTACTTGAGGGAAAAACATCGCCAGGACCCGAGATCGTGACCGTTTTCATCCCGAAATTGTTATTCACTGTCCAGGCAACCAATTTGTATTCGGTACATTCCGTCAATGACAGTGTCCTGCTTGGAAGGAATGAAAGTACACCAAAGGCATTAGAGCCAAGAAAAGTACCAGCACAGGGCGCAGCGGGATTATATCCAGCCGCGAGAAATAAAGAATAGACAATTGAGCTGGACTCATCACTAAATTGGTAATTACCCGAAGTAGAAACTGAAAAGTCAAAAATTTCGTAGCTTTCTACTCCCCAGTCGGTTTGGCAGTCCGTCCCACCATCTGTCATTGCATTAGCCAATTCCCCGGTTGGACTTCCAGCGGTAAGGTTGAAAACATTTTGAGTAACGCTTTCACTAAAGGAAGTGCTCAAGCTTAAATTAAGCCCTGCATCTCCTTGGTCAAAAGTCATGGCACCGGTTGGGCAAATATTGCTATTTGCCGCTGTACAGCCAGGAATAGCTATAGAGAAGTTGAAATTTGAAATATCAAAAAAGATATTTCCTACACTTTCTACTTTGATACGGGCCGTACTGGTTTGAATATTAGGGAAAGTAACCAGCTCAGTTCCATCATTCGCTGTGCTTATGGCCAGTGTATAAGGGAACGTTAGTCCGCCATCAACAGATAATAAAATATTAACGTTGGGGGTAGCGGTATCTGTACCGTTTACCGACCAAGTGATGGTTTGAGTAGAGCCTGCTGGGTAGGTAGCTGCCAAGTTGGTCGTTTCCAAAAAGGGACCAATGTTTCCATCTACCGTAATCGTTACCTCTCCGTAGGACAAGCCGCCGCCAGCAGCATTGTTGTCTCTTACGGTCAAACGGTGCACCGTCGGAAAATTCACCGAAGGCAATTTGTCGCCCTTAGCCTGGTTGGTACCGTCGAGGATAGCCGACAAAATCGGGTACGTTCGCGTGGGTGAAGTACTAGGAGCATAAGATCGAAAAAACGGAGGCTCGGAGGTGTCATCCAGGGTGCTAGCATCAGGTACTCCGGCCCCGATATCGGTACCTTCCCAACTGTAGGTATAAGCATCGCCCATCTCAGGTGCATCCGCACTACCAGTGAGTGAAAATGGGGTAGAACGGGGAATAGTAAAAGCACCGGGCATGGTCACTACTGGTGGATTATTACCTGTAGCAGTAGTAACCTGGCAACTGATAGTACCAATGTAGGCATCTGCCTGTGCGTAACTCACCGTATGGTAATTCAGGAAAGGCCCTGAAGTCGTTGAGGTGAAATAATCATCTGAACCACAGGTAAAACCATAGCTCATGATAGTTGCTCCAGCGCCTGGTTCTACCGAAGTCCCCGGGTTTCGGGTGGTACAAACTGGAATGACACTATTATAACTGTGCGACATGCCAAACTGGTGGCCCGTTTCGTGCAGTACCAGCTGGTCAAAAAACACCTGAGCGTAGGGGCCTCCACCTTCGTTACTACCTCCCGTTGCTTTTTGAGTATCATCACAAACCGATTGAAAAGCAGCTAATCCTCCACCAGAGTTAGGACCAGAATACCCCATAATGTGTCCGATGTCGTAATTGGCGTTGCCAATCACGGCATCACAGTTGGTTTGATTAATATCTATATCCAAGTCCAAGTCATTGGTATAGGGATCTGTACCAGGATCGGTATAAATCAGATTGGTCCCGCTGACCAGACTGAAGTGAATACTAAGTTCTTTACGATAAACGAGGTTTAGCGTGGCAACGTAATTAACGATGGCAGCAAAACTACTGGCTTGAGTACCTCCGTTTTGTTGGGTGAATTCACCATTGGCTGCCATTGCTAAGCGAAAAGTTCGCAAAGTACCACCAGTGTTGTTACGTTGTGGGCCATTATCACCATGGCCGCGTTCGTGGATTTCGTCTTCTACAAGGCATCGACCACTCTCAAAGTCGGGTGGTGTTACGGCATCACGTACGAAATAGTTGAAATAGACATCTTTGTCCTCATCAGAATAATGCTCAAAGTAAATTTCTTCGCCTGCAAGGTCAAGAATGACCGCGTGGAAGCCCGCTGAAGTCAAGGTCACCCGAATAACGGCTGTTTGATACCTCAGTCCGTTCCCGGTGTAGGACTTGATTTCAGGGTGCCGAGCAGCTACTTCTGAAGATAGGATAGAGGATTCTACCAAGCCGAAGGTTTCTATCCGACCATCTGGTAAGGGGATATCTAGAGACAGTGTGTTTCCACTGTTTTGAAATTCTACCGGAGCATTTCGAAGGTATTCGCGCAGAGCGACTTCATCGAGGCGGATGACACTCATCTTTTTGATGTTATCCACCACGTCAACAGCTCGGGGCAAATCCTTGCTGTCGACCGGCGTAAAGAAGCCAGCTTGGGCATCCAGTCCGCTCACAAAGAGCATTATGGACAACCATAAAAAGAGTACAATTCTTTTTGTCATGAGAAATTTGTTGTAAATAATAATTTGTTATCAACGATTAACTAGCAAGTGATGCCCTTGTCTGGTCAAAGTAAATTAGTGCGATGTTTTTAGGTCGAAAAAACTAAGCAATCACTCGATTTAACACATGATTATAAAGCTACGAAATCTATCAAGCGCCATATAAACCAAGAGGGGGGACAAAGAGGGGGACAAAATATAACCAACTATAAATCAATAGCATAAAAATAAAAAATCACCCTGATGATCCTATGAAGGATATCAGGATGATTGAGAATTGATTTGGCGATTGCTTTAGAAAGATCAGCCAAACCAGTCACACTTATTCGTTATTATTTAGGGCTAGATGCTCATGTCGCGTTGCATTCCACTGGATATTATCCGATGCAATTTGCTGCACACATCTTGTGCCCGCTCCGACATTTGCTGTAGCTTTTCGTACAAACCCTGCGGAATACCATCGTTATCCAGCATACCACTGTAGTACTTCAGTGTTCTTTCCTCTTGGGTTTTATAATGTTGCAGTAAGCTCACATCATTGTTGGACTGCTCGGCAGAAAGTACTTTTACTTCGCTGATCATATCAGCATTGGGCTTTACCGGGCTAGGTGCCATGTCTTCCAGTAACACTCTGATTGTATTTTCCCGATCCAAGTGGTAATCAGCTAAACTATTGGTAAGTGATAAAATTTCTTTTCGGTCTACGAGCGTATCCATCAGCTGACGGTACTGCTCGGCTGATTGCTGATGATATAGGTAAAGTGTAGCGAGATAACCAGCAGTTGTTTGTCTATTTTTCACAGTGGAGGAGACTTGCATAAGTGTTTATTTTTGAAACGGGAAAAGACTTGCCCGTGTTCGTTTATGGTCCCTTTGAAACTTCAGAAGCTAGCAAAAAAAAAGCCCGGGAACATGTGCTCCCGGGACAATCACCCTAAAACATGTCTACTTTGGTGTAGACCCCGATTATTATTTGCGGTCAGATGATGAAGGATATTCACTCATCTCTGATGCCTTTTTTAATTCTTTGGTATACAGGTTATTCAGAGCTACTTGGGCCGTATTGAAAAAGTTGTATGCATGCTCAGATTGATCTAAGTAGAGTCTGTCAGGATCGATTTTATCGGCAGCAGCTCTCAACGCATTCAAGTTTTCATTAGCGATAACTACTCCGTCTAAAGCGGCTATTTCTTCCATCAAGGTGGCTACCGTACTGAAAGCTACACTTGCTGCGTCGGCGTGAGTGTTTGCATATTTGTCTTGCGTCATCTCATTAGCTTTTTCCTTAATAGTAGCTATATGAGTAGAAAAGTTATCGACTTCACCATCTACAGCATTCACCGTTGATTCCATAACGCGGGTAAGTTTCATTAAACCATCATGGGTATAATTATGATCTAATGAAGCTGTTCCGTCAATCTTTACTTCATTGCGTTTCATCCACACATTATAACGGTCTACATCTCGGTAGTAAGTCAGTTCAGGATTGTCTAATGCTACTAAAACAGGGATAAATTCAATGTTTTTTTCGTAGTTGATACGATTAGAAATAGCTTCTTCTAACAGGAAAAAATCAAATGCTTTACGGTAGGAAATGACGTCTTCCATTCTATCAAAAGTCTCCTTTCGAAGTCTTTGCTCATTGATATTGATTTCCCAATAATCTTCTACATATTCTGCTGATTCCTCCGCTTCATCTTTGGCTCTATCATCTTCCTTCATTTCAGCAGCGTATTCGTTCATGAGGTCAATACGCTCATCCATCAATTCATTACGCTCCTTCATGTAATCCATGTACAAAGGATCTAGGGCTATAATTTCGTCTGACGATAAATTTAATGACTCGTATGCATACTCCCGGAAATTGACTCGTAGATAGGCATCCAACATTCGTTCGTAATCTTCATTGGTTACCTCATTGGTTGTCATTTCTTGATTCGTATCAGCCGTAGTATTCATGGCACTATTGCTCTTCTGAGCGAAAACACTAGTAGTCATAAATAAGGCAAATAGTAATGGGATCATTATTCTGTTGAACATAATATTCATTTGATTTTAATTCTTAAATACAGCTTTGCAACGGGAATTATTAAACACATGTTCGTTCATTTTAAAAGTATTTCCATTTTAAAAACCTAATCTCTTACTAGAGATTAACCATCCTACTTTACCCAATACCACCGTAAACAAAGCTTACCAAATAAAGTAAAATGATTAAATATAATCATTATCGTTTCTCTCCCTTATCATAAACAACTGACTAACAGCTACTTGAAATTTTGGCACACCTATTGAACTATAAGAGATGTAATCAAACCACTCAAATATGTCTACTACCGATTTTTCAAAACAACTCAACAACCTACAACTCTTTTTATTTAATTTCGCCATGCGCCTTACCAACAACCATGAGAAGGCCAAAGACCTCGTACAGGATACTTCACTAAGAGCTTTTCGCTATCGTGAAAAATTCCAGATGGGTACTAATTTTAAAGGCTGGATCGCTACCATAATGCGAAATACCTTCATCAATAATTATCGCAAAGAAAAGCGTCAACGCACTGTTAGTGAGCCTGTAGAAGAGTTGGCTTATAGTTTAGAAAGTACAACTATTCCTAGCTATGCTGCAGAAATCAACCTGCGCATGCAAGAGATTCATCACAAGATTGACCAAATCGGCGAACTATACTCTGTACCATTTTTGATGCATTATCGTGGATACGAATACCAGGAAATCGCCAACTACTTGAGTCTCCCCATGGGTACTGTAAAGAGCCGAATTTTTACGGCCCGCAAGAAACTGAAGGACGCTATTGAGCGCGTCACTTCTTAAAGAGATTACAACTTCTAGGTAGACACTACTTTTAATCCCGTTTTAATTTTAAAGGTAAGCCACAGTTTTTCGACTGTGGCTTTTTTTATTTTCAGTTTATCCAAAGTCTATAGCTTTATTGCCATTTAGTGAGTAATTGTTCTGCAGCACGAAGTTCTCGTTCTAACTCATATACGCGCTGCGTTTTTTGTGGCAGGTCTGCTCTAGCTTCTTCATTTTTCTTTCTTGCTTTTTCCAGATCATTTCTCAAATCATTGATGTCTTTCACCAAGTCTTCAATTTTACTTTCTCGCTTAGCCATATCCTCTTCCAGGTCTGCTTTTTCTTCTCTCGCATCTTCTAGCTGTTTTTGCCAATCTGCGACTCGTTGGCGGTAGAATTTCTGATAACTATAAGCTTCGAATTCATTAAGTATTCGTTCGGCAGATTGAAAAACTTCCTGAAATTGATCTTTTCCTGCATAAATATCGTACCCTAAACCAAATCCTAAGCTTACTGTAGTTTTGTCTTCCGCGGTAGTCGTAAGCAGAGAATAGATGTCAAAAGGCTTATTGCTGATCGCTTCTGCACTAACTTCCTTCGCCAGATAAATCTCTCGTTCCCGATTACGATCCTCTCGATCTACATCAATATTATAATGATCATCCCAAAATTCGTCCCAAAGATCAATGACCTGATCGGGAGCAATATTGATGTCGATTTGGTAAGCTGACATTTCTGCATCTTCGAACGACATTTTACTTACCATTTGTGTTTGGGCAGCGGTAAAATTTAAAAATGATCCAATACTAAAAAAGGTTAAAAATAGCTTTCTCATAATTTATTTTGTTACTAATTTCATTCAACTAAGCAACAGTACTCCAAAGTCAGTGTTCGATTTTCAACATCAAAATAATTGCCGGATCGCGTGCAGTAACCTAAGAATTACAGGGCTCCCCATCCTTAAAAAACATCCCCCTCCGAGATGAACATCTATCCTCTTCTGTCAGTTTCAAAAATAAAAAAATGAAATTACTTACCAGCCTTTTACTCTTTCTAATCACTGTTAATCAAACACTTGCACAATCTTCTAGTGAAAGTCCCTACAGTGACCAAACCTTTGATCCTGCCGTCCATACTACTTGGCATTCCCATCCACTGACAATAGGTAGTATTATTCTTATTGGTGCCATTATCCTATTGGTTATTAGAAAAAAAAGATAAAAAGTAGATAATTTATTTCGCCTTCATCGAACACCAGCATCAAACGCTCAGTTTCACTATTATACATTCAATTACTAATTAAAATTAAAAACCATGCTACGCTACGCCCTGATCTTCTTTATTGTTGCAATTATTGCTGGTGTTTTCGGATTTGGCGGTATCGCTGCCGGAGCTGCTGCTATTGCTAAAGTCATTTTCTGGATATTCCTGGTATTATTAGTTGTATCCCTCTTATCAGGCGCAGTGAAAAAAATATAAAATTTCACTAGCCACCTATCACAAAAGACACCGTACGTTTTACGTACGGTGTCTTTTTTACTTTAACCTTTCTGAGAATTCCCAGGCCTCCTCGTCAATCGTCTAAAGGAGACTTATCAACCTCTGATCAGCTACGTTAAGAGAACGCTTCAAGAAGTCTTCTTTTATTTTTTGTACCTCTCGCCGGAATAAAAGTCGTTCGCTCGCAGAAAGCCTTGTGCTTGCTTGTATTTGCCTTAGCGAATAAATGATTTTTCTAGTTACTAGTACATCCCCCGTGCAGTAAGTTCTTAATGGACTAAAAAGACTGAAAAGTATTTCCTCTAAGGGGCGAGCGGTCAACCAGATGAGTGCACTTCCATTTCCATCCACTGCACAATTGTTGGGGCAATGCTGTAAGAAGGTATCTAGCAAACTCGTCAAAAAATCTACGGCACTGATGGCGGTAGCAGGATCATTGATCCCTGGACTCATGGCCTTCACTGCTATTTCAACAACTTGCTTCATCCCATGCAGGCGATCCGATTGCAGGTCTTCCTGCTCCGTGATTAGCAGGCAACTGAGTAACTCTTCCTCAACCTCTTCGTCAACCCCTTTTGATAGTTGTATGACCTCCTGACCACGGATTACAAACTTGCCAGCATAAGGCAATACCTTCACCTGCAACTCTTGCGCTTCACACAAAGCCAATAAATCCTTCATTTCAATCTGTAAGAGATAGCCCGATCTATCGCTGCTTAGTGGTTGCCAGTCTTGGGTGCCCTCTGGTAATTCCTCGTTCCTCAGGAATTTATAGCTACTTTTCTCGCTTAGTTTTTTTTGCGTACTTATATGTAAGTCATTAAGAATCGTGTCTATCCGCACTGCGTTTGAGATCGTCGTGATAAAAGAGATGAATAGAATTAGTCCAACGATCCCAAATATGATGGCTAACAACACGGAAATAATTGGCACTGATTGTTCTAAATCAGAAGGTCCAATTCTGGCCAAAACTGTCAGGTTGTAAATAATTGCTCCGAGGTAAAAGCCTAAAATAAACTGGTGCTGCCGTTTAGAAATCAATCCTGGTAATAATCGGGGAGAGAACTGCGCTGAAGCTTGATTGAGCACTACCATCACCATAGAGAAACTGAAAACAACCAAAGAAATCAGCCCCCCCGTAAGCGTACTGATGATAGAACGGGCAGTATCCACCGAAGCAAGTGCCAAAAAAGTCAATTTTTCGTCGAGTTGCTGAATAAATTCCGAAGAACGAAGGGCTATAATTCCCAAACTGAGCAAGAGAAAACCCAAAGCCAGAAGAAGCGGTAAAAACCAGATTTTGCGGGGAACAGCTTTAATTCTTTGCTTTAGCTGACGCAGGATATTTTTCATTAAACAAAAATTAGTAAGAATTTCTTGGTCAAGCAAGATAAAGTAATAGTACCGAACATCTCTTAAAAACATGAGGTTTCATTATTGAAATATGAGTAATAATAAAAGTTACTTAATCATCTAAGTTTTAAAATAAATGACAATGTTTATTCCTTTAATAAAAAATATGCTTTTGCGCTCTTCCTTTTTATTGGTTACCCTACTAACCAGTATTGTGCTCTTTGGTCAAAACCCCAACTCCAAAGCATGGACTGCCTTCGAGAAAAACTTCGAAGTTACGAACGTAGGGAATTTGCACTTATTTGCACCTACAGCATCCCAGAACAATGCCGACTTCACCTTTTACGGCACCCCTATAGATCGAGGCCTTTACCGGCTTTTTTCGGCCAATTGGCGTGATGAACTTCCCCATGATTTCAACACCTATGCGCTTTATAAGATACGTTATGGTGCATCTGATGCCTACTTACTAAGGTTTCAGGGCCCTGGCACACAAAACATGATAGGGTTATTCACCAAAGAAGATGACCAATTGGTTTATATTCAGACACTTGCCAGTTATTACTGTAATGACAGTATGTGCTGGCAGATGGACAGCTGGTTGCAAGATTTTGATGGAGATACCCGTTTAGATATCCTTAAAAAAGCACGTGTGGTACAATTTACGCTCATGGGAGCTCCTATTGATGAATATACACAAGTCTTAAAGCAAAACAATGACGGAACCTTCTCTCCCACTGAAAATTTTGCTATTTCATTAGAAGACTATCAATTTGAAACGATTGAGCAATAATTTCTTAATTTCCTAATTCCCATACATGATTTCACCCATTGCTTTCAATTTTTTGTGGGCCTGTCTTAAGGAGACTTTGTTTCAGTTTGGTGAAAATGCCCTCATGTTGCGTTCTGCGGCATTGTCTTATTACACTATTTTTTCGCTACCTCCTTTTTTACTTATTCTCCTTCAGGCAACCTCCTTCTTTTATGACCAAGCAGCTATTGAGCAGACAATCTTCCGTCAGCTAAGTGATTATTTTGGTCAACAAAGTGCCGCTCAGTTGTCCGCTACGATTGATAATATTGGTTTGTTTGACCGTGAAGGTTGGTCATTAATGGTGGGCATTGGGGGAATGCTTTTCACCTCTACCACCATCTTTGTAACGATTCAGGGAACTATGAATATCATCTTCCTTGCTAAAGAAGCCAGTAAGAAAATGGGATGGTGGCAATACGTAAGAGGTCGATTAATTGGCTTGGCACTTTTGTTATCAATTGCCTTTATTTTGGTAACCACTTTAACGCTTAACGCTTTAATTACGCGGTTTACCGCTTATATCTCTGAATATATTCCCGATTTGTCAACTGCCTTTTTGTATTTTATTTCACTTACGCTTCCTCTTTTCTTGACTGGCTTGTTCTTCGCCTTTATCTTTAGGTACTTACCTGACCGAAAAATTGATTGGGCTACAGCGCGTTTAGGAGCAACCATAACGACTATTCTTTTCTTTATCGGACAGTATGCTATAACCTTTTATATTGGTCTATCTAATACAGGCAATATGTACGAGGCGGCTGGTTCAATAATGGTCATCATGGTATGGATTTTTTATGCTTCTGCTATCTTTTACTTTGGTGCCCAGTTTACGGCGGTTTATTATCAGAAAATCCTATCACCAATAAGCCTAAGCGAATAAGTTCGACAGCTACTTTAACTAACAACTATCTGATTATGCAATTCACCACTGCACTCAGGAATGCTGAAGTCCTTATCAAGGAATTGGGGGATAAATTTCGTTCTACCATTGATGTAGATTGTCAAAGAAGTAGTATCCAAATACCTCGTAGGCTAGGTAAGGGAGAGATGATCACTTACAAAATAAGCGATGGTATGGATGCCTTTTTGCTTAATGGTAAACTGAAGAGCGACTGGACGATTAATTTTGCCAGAGGGAGCTCAGCGCCAGTTATTTTTTATACGCTGGCAAACGGTATATTTCAGCGCTCCCGCAAAGGAAAATACCAGGAAGATTTCATGCTGGAGCCCCTCCAAAGCACCATCTGTGCCCAGCCTGCCAGAACGACTACGCAGTGGGTATTTGGTAAAGACCAAGAAGTTGCTTTTCTGGCGATTCTTCTTCATAAAAAGGCTTTCTTTTCTAAAGTCGATTGTGCCACCCTTGAGATACCAGAAGATTTGCTAGCGACGATGAAAGATATTGCTGGCAAAAAAAACTTCCTCTTCCAGGATATTTTTCATCTGCCTATTGTCCAGGCTTTAAACGACATTTTCCAGCAAGAAGATATTGGTTTGCTCAATAGCACCTTTGCTACAGCCAAGCTCTACGAAATTCTTTTCCTACAGCTTCAACAATACCAACAAAATAGGGAACAACCTCAAAAGTCAATCGTCAAGCCGGACAATGGCTTGGTTCGTATCCGGGATGCAGGGAATATTCTAGTTAGTCGCTTACAAAACCCTCCCACTATTCCAGAATTGGCAAAAATGGCAGGTATTAATCAACAAACCCTAAAGAAAGGTTTCAAACAGCTTTTCGGGGAAACAATTAATGTTTATCTCAACGCCAAGCGATTAGAGCAAGCCGAAATACTCATAAAAAACGGTGGACTAAAACTACAAGATATCGCACTGGAAGTGGGCTACAACCATCCCAGTTATTTTTCAAAAAAATTCAAGGAAAAATATGGTGTTACACCTCGGTACTACGCCAACCAAGTGCAGGAAACGATGGCCATGGAAACGATGAGTTGACTCCGAAGAAATAAACCCTAATTAATTGTCGGGATAAATATGACTTTCTATTAAAATGCGAAGTTTCTTTTTAGACATAGTTCCAATAATCGTGTCTAAGACCTCGCCATTCTTCATTAGAATCATCGTTGGAACCTGGCTGATCCCAAACGCTTGAGCAATTTTTTCTTGCTCTTCAACATCGACGAAAATTTTTTCTACGTCTGAAAACTCATCAATGATAGCCCTAAGATAAGTTTTAAGAATATGCGTTGATCCGGACCACAAAGAAGAGAAAACCACAATGATCAATTGATGCTTGCTCTTCTCTAACCATGAATTGATTATTTCTTTTTCTGGATTATCTGTAGACAAAACAAGTGGGGCTTTTGCAAATAAAAAAACTTAGTTAATAAATTTTGACTCAGATGCTGGTATTGAGGATTCTATCTGTCATCATTAACCATAATATAAGCTAAGAGTTCGATTTCTACCAAAATCATTACAAAGAATTTTTCAAAGCACAGTTTATTCAAAAAGATACCGGTGTTAATGGAGCCGTTTCTTTTGTCGTTGGTGTTGAAACAGGAGCTACTGGGTTTTCCGTCTGGTCATTCTGCCACAACTCCCATAAACGTAGTAATACAGGAATCAAAGCCCCCCATCTTTCATGGCTGGGTCGCTGAAAAGCTTGAAAACCTTCTTGAAAAGTAGCAAAAAAGGCATTCTCATCTGTAGCGGCAGTTGTTGTCCGGGGCGCACTATTCTTCACAAAGTGTTGGATTCCCGCAGTAATTGCCACTGGAAGGAGTACTTTCCAACTCCCCAACAGACGCACCTTACTGCTATCAATTGTCCCTTGAACTTTTAGATGCAAAAGCTCCTGTGCAACATTGGCTTCTTGTTGTAATCGAAGCCTTTCCTGCCTTAATTTTTGAATACTGTCTATTTTATGAAGTTCCATATTGGTGTGATAAGTTTAATTTATTTCGGTGCACTTTCCTTAAAAATGTCACTGATCACCATTCCCAAGATAGGGTTGGTGAAAAATTGTTGCCTTCCTAAGTACAGTACTACTCCCAGCAAAAAGTAAAATCCACTCAGCAAAAAGAAACTTTCAGCAAAAGAAAAACCGAAAGACGCTACTAGCAAGCATCCCAAGGCAACACTTAGCACACACAAAAAGACAGGCAAAAGCGCAAGCAGGATAAACCCCGTTGCTAAAGAAGCGGTCGTTTTAGCAAGCTTTTCAGCAGCATCTAGTTTTGCCATTTGAATTTTCCGCTCCGCTAACACCTCTAGGTAACCTATTGCTTCCCCTATGTCTTCGGTAAAGTCAGTTTTTGTTGATCGCATCGTTTTTTCAATTTTTCTTTTGCTCTATCCCTTAAACCTCCTTTAATAGCTATGTGTTCGTTACCATCTTCAGTATATAAAACGAATGGATTTAATCTTTTCTACCCCATCACCGAACATACACTGCTCCACCTCAGTTTCAAGAGTGAATCAAAAACAATTAATTATGAGCGCATTTAGTGATCAAGTAAAAGGAAATTGGAATCAAATTAAAGGTCAGCTTAAGCAGGAATATGGCCAACTCACCGACAACGACCTCGCTTTTGAAGAAGGCAAGGAAGATGAATTGGTAGGTCGTCTGCAAGAGAAACTTGGTAAGACAAAAGCTGAGGTCAAAGACATGATCGATAAGATCGGAGGATAATATATCCTTAATGAAAAACCAAATTACATTACCCAAAACCACCTTGCTTATGAAAACGAAATCAATTTTGTATCCCGCCCTTGTCTTACTCCTTTCTTTCGGAATGTTTTTCAGTTGTGACAACAACACTACGACGGAGGACAAGATGGAAGAAGCAGCTGATGACCTCGATGATGCTGGCAATGAAATTGCTGATGCCTTCCGCACGGAAAGCCAGGAATTGAAAGCAGATTTAAAAAACATGCGTGCTGCTATCGACGAACGCATCAAGAAGCTCAACGACAACATGGCTGATGCCTCAGCAGAAGCTAAAGCAGATATGGCCGATGAGGTTGAGCGCCTTGAATCATGGGGCCAAGATATTGATAACCGTATGAATAAAATCGGAGATTCAGTATCCGACGGCTGGCAAGAATTCAAAGCCGATACTCGTCAAGCACTTGATAAAATCGACAAGCAGATGGCTGAGATTATTGAATAGACTTGTAGCCTACAAACGCTATAACACTGCAACGAACACCTTAAAATGAAGAAAGGGTCAGATTTAAAACATCTGGCCCTTTCTCTATTTCCTACTTACTATAAAAGGTACTCCTTTTTCTCAATCCCAAATTTTCGAATCTTAGACATCAGTGTTCGATCATTTAAGCCTAAGAGCCTTCCTGCTCCTGCAGGGCCAGTAATACGCCCTTCCGTACGCTTGAGTGCATCAATGATGTAATTGCGCTGCATTTCATCAAAAGTTGGGAAAGCAGTGTCAAAAAGATCGCTGCCTTGCTGGTTATCCAAGGGAATACGGAGGGTTTCTCCCTGGCATAAGACGACGGCCCTTTCGATAATATTTTCTAACTCACGGACATTACCGGGAAAGCGATATTCTTGCAAACTATTGAGGTCTGCTACGTTGATCTTGACGATTTTCTTCCCTAAACGGGTAGCAAAACGCCGGACAAAATATTCTGTCAATACTTTGATATCCTCTGGGCGTTCCCGCAGGGGAATATTTACAATAGGAAATACATTAAGACGGTAGTATAGATCGGCACGAAAGCGCCCCTCCTTGACCATCTCCTCCAACGATCTATTTGTTGCTGCAATCAGCCGTACATCCACTTTTATCGTTTCAGTCCCCCCTACTCTTTCAAACTCCCCTTCCTGCAAAACCCTCAACAATTTTGCCTGTAGCGCAAGCGGGAGTTCTCCCACCTCATCAAGAAAAATAGTGCCTTTATTTGCTAGTTCAAAGCGTCCTTTCTTACGGGTATGTGCTCCGGTAAAAGCCCCTTGTTCATGGCCAAACAGCTCGCTTTCGATGAGGTTTTCTGGCAATGCCGCACAATTCACTTTAATGAGCGGATAATCCTCTCGCTCACTCAACTCGTGTACCGCACGCGCAAGCAGTTCTTTTCCCGTACCCGTCTCACCTAAAATCAAGACTGTCGTATCAGCATCAGCCACTTGGCTAACTTGTTGTAATACTTTCTGGTAACGAGGACTCACGGTAACGATATTATCTACACGGTAATCCGCGCTGACCTCTTCCCGCAACATGATATTCTCTTCCTGTAAGCGTGCACTCAACTCTTCAATCCGGCGCTGAGCCTTTTCAATTTCTTTACGGCGTAAGTAGCGTTCGGTGAAATTCCTCCCAATAATTACAAAGTAGCGATTACCTGCCTGGTAGATTTCACTAAACGTGAGTTCCAAATAAACGGTATGACCATCTTTTGAAGGCATACTGTACTCGATCGAAGTTCCTGGAACGATTTTAGACAACTTCAACTGAGGGAAAACACGGTGTAGTTGTTGCTCCAACCAATCTTCTTTTTGGCCACCGATGTAATCGACCATTGCCTGATTAAGGTATTCTACCTCACCCGTCTCTTTCAACCATACCACTACTTCAGCTGCCGCTTCTAAAGCCCCATAGGAAAGTTTGAGCGCTAAATCACGTTTCTTTTTCTTGCTTAAATCTCGAAAGTAGATGCACTTATACTCTTCCCCGTTGTAGTTGATGTAATTAAAGTTGGCGTCTAGTACCATTTCCTCGCCCTCCTTATTCAACAAAACGACTTCTTTGCGAATTTCACCGCATTCACGCAGCTCATCCCAAATATCTCCTTGCCGGAACGACTCCACGGTAAACAAGCTTTGGATGCTATTTCCATTGACTTCTTCAGCGAGATATCCGGTCTTCTTTAAAAACTGCTCATTCGAATATTGGATAACACCATCGGGCCTCGACCACAGAATCATCTCTCGGGTGCTATCCAGGGTAAATTCCAGCAAATCCCGGCGACGGCGACGGACTTTAGCCATTGTTATATCACGGCAAAAACTACAGGCAATTTCTTCTCCAGCAAAATTCAGATAATTGACACTTACAGCAGTTTCGATAAGCTCGCCGTTTTTGTTGGTAAGCACAAAAACTTCCTGAAAGTTATTTTCCTTACGCAATCTTTCCCAAAATAGCCGCTTTGCCTCTTCATCAAAGTAAGGAGCAATATCCGTAACTTCCATCGTCTGAAAGTCTTCTTGCTCATATTCTAGCCTCTGCGCTGCTTTGTTATTCACGTAGCGAAAAGTACCATCCGGACGCGTCCAGAAAATCAGATCGGGAGCATTGTCGGTACTGAACTGAGTGAGTTCTAAAAGCTCATTACGCTCCTTAAAATGCGTGATGTCTCTAAGATAAACGCACATCAGTTCCTCATCATCCTGCTTGACAAAATTCGTATTATAGCTCGCTATGATTTCGTTACCTTTTTTCGAAACCACTTTAAACTCTCCTGTGGCAAATTTTTCGTTGCGCTGACTATCCCAAAACTGTTGAAAAGCTTCCGCTGTATTACCTACAACAAAATCATCTATTGTTAAATTACGAAGATCATTCCTGGTAAAATCCAAACGGTCAAGAAAAGACTGATTAGCGTAAACTACCCGTCCATCTTCACGGAGCCAATAAATCAAATCCCGTGCGTGATCCAGCGCAAACTGTGCCAGCTTGTTCCCTTCCAACTCCTGTTGATTTGAAAACGGAGGGTTGAGGGTGCCTACCATTTGTACCGTATGCAAGGCATTGGACAAACTGATCCCACTAACCGCTAAACGCGCATATTTGAAACCCTCTTTCAACAAGATTTCCTCTTCAAAAGGGCTCCCTTCCCTTAGTGCTGACTTAAATTTCTCTTTAAGTTTAGACCAACTCCCAGGAATCAGACATTCCGTCATTCTTTGTTCAAAATCCTCATCGTTTAATACCAACTCTTCCTCACTTTCCCCCCATTCAAAAAAAGACATCAGCAAAGGAGAAATATGCCACTGCTTACGCAGTGAATCGTAACGCCAGTGAGCCGTATTGGTTCTAATACTAAGTACTGAAAGCAGTGCCTCTTTTCCTGTTCGTTCAATTTTATCAGTGATCAACACCAGTGCCAAATTATCGTCAAAAGGCACCATAGTAACCTCTACTGGTCGGAGAAGCGCACCACTCATGGCCAAGTCTGTGGAATAGCGTAAAAAGCCAGCTTTTCGCAGTTCCTTCCAGTTTGCTTTCCAGGCAATAAGGGTGAGATGAGCATCAATCCCTGCCCATGAACGACCTAGCAATTCTTGTTCTGTGTACTGTAATAAGCAAGTTGCCGATTCATTAATAGCATGAACAAAGCCATTGCTAGCAACCAGTAATACTGGATGAGGCAAGGCCTTGATGAACGCCGCTTGGGGTGGTATAAACAATTTATCCAAAATCAAATAACATCATTTTATTAGGGCATATTCACTTAAAAACCATTAGATCTGAAAGTAAAGCGACTAAGTTAGTAATAATTGCTGCCACAAAGAGACAAGGTAAGTATGATTTATAGGGTAAAATTTGCAAGCCTATCCTATACCTCTTGCCCTTATAGCTTACCACTTTAGGATAAACATATTCCTCTCTGAGCAGCGAACATCCAAAAGAACTACCCCGTTACAACTATAGGAAGCAAGACATAATAATTACTAACCTAACCAGTACGATTGTTTCAATTGTGTCGCCTACATACTCACAATCGAAACAATGGTCTACTAATAACTAATGATATGACTGTAAATTACTACGATAATCTGGTTCAAGCTACCGAGGAATTGAGTAAAAGAGGTTTTGATACTGAATTCAAATTTGACGGTAACCAATTGATTAGTATTGATACCAAACACGCTTATCAAGCAGATGCCTTAAAAATTGTGGAATATCACCGTTTTGAAGGTATGACTAATCCAGCAGACAGTTCCGTCATTTTTGCGATCGAAACCAACACCGATGAAAAAGGTACCGTCATCATGAGCTATTCTACAGATGCAGACATGCAGCTTGTTTCCTTTATTGATAAAGTAAAGGTAAAAGCGTCGTATGAACCCCAAGACTAAATGCCAGTTAGGCGTAATAGCGTTCTTTTGGAAAGCGTTTCAATCTATCCCCTCTTATGTTCTTAAGAGGGGATATTTTGTTCTAATGCACGGTTGTATTATGCAAAGATGCATAACCCTGATATAGCATTCTACCACGATCAGAAAAAAATGTAGTAGAATCCGAAAGAAAATACTTCTCTTCTAATAAAAAAGGCCGGTAATACGCTCGACACGTATTCCGACCTTTTGGGAAAGTATTTGAAAGCTTGGGATAATAGACTTGTTCTGCTGGGATCATTTCGGGGGCAAATCGCGCCTTATCTTCCCACACTGTGCCTTTTTTAAGTCGCTTAGCTATGGCTAGGCTCCTCAAAAAAGGCTTCGCGTGGTCGATAATGCATCAATTTTCCCACCAAACTAACCCAGCAGAACAAGTCTAATTTATCTTGCCTCGTAGCGCGACTCAATCAAATCCTTCATTTTTTGGCGAGCAGTAAAAATTCGACTTTTGATGGTTCCTATCGGCAGCTGTAGTTGCTCAGCTATTTCCTGGTATTCATAACCCCGGTAGTGCAATAGAAAGGGAACGGTATAAAGATCGCTGATCTCGTCAAACATCTTCATCAATTCTTGCAGACGTAAGTTGACCTCAGCCTGGTTGCTAAGAATCGTCGTACTTTCCAAGCCGTAAGCCAATTCCTCCACAGGTTCACTCACGGTGCGGTTCTTCTGTTTCTTTCGGTAGTTTGTAATAAAGGTGTTGCGCATAATGGTCGCAATCCATCCCTTAAAATTGGTGCCTACCTGAAATTTTTCCTTGTAGCGAAATGCTTTCATGCTTGTTTCTTGTACTAGGTCCTTAGCTGCCTCCTGGTTGTTGGTCAGGCGCAAGGCAAAGTTGTAAAGAAACAATTGCAAACCATTTAATTGCTCTGTGAAATCGATCGTAGACATATTAGGATTGTTTTAGTTAACGCTAATGCCAATCCTATTTCAATGGGCGTGCCAAAAACATAAGACACTAAAAATCAAAAACTTACCAATTCCAAAGATTCTATTTTTGATTTTATTTAATCAATGTATGAAAAATATCGCCCTAAAATGCTTGCCCAAAAGCGAGTACAAAACGTGGTTTACGATTTGGGGGTGTAGCTGGGTTCGTTTCGTAAGGAATTACAATGGGCTTTGCGATGTCTATTCTCACGATCAGAAAAGACAAGTCGATACGCACGCCTGCTCCCGCATCTACGGCCATTTCCTGGACAAATCTTTGCGCACTGAAATCACCAGGTGTTGGATCGGTTTCTGTTTTGTACAGCCACACATTGCCCGCATCGGCAAATGCTGCCAGTTGAAACATAGACCCCAACTTATAGCGCAGCTCCAGGCTGCTCTCAAACAAAACATTACCGTAGCCATTCTGGCCCAGCAGGTTATTATCTAAGGGCACGGTGATTCCCGGCCCAAGGCCTCTCGGGATAAAGCCGCGTAAACTGTTGGGGCCGCCCACGGTGTATAAATCAAAATAAGGTACGATAGCCCGCCCACCAAAAGGGGTTGCAATACCAAAATGAACCCTAGCCGCAAGCGTAATCGCACGATTAAGATCAAAATAATAACGCAAATCGGCCTCTGGCTGTAGGTAATTGCTCTTCTCTGCTTTTAGGGAACGTTCGTTGCTCCCCACTGGTAATACTTGATTGAAGACCAGCCCTAAGTCCAAATTAGCGAAGAAATGGTGTGGGCTGGCCTTGGTCGTCTTACGCCGCAAGCGGGAATCATAGGTCCAGCGGTAGGCAGGCCCCCAAAGGAACATTCTATCCAAGCGCCCTAAACCCGTCAATCCTTGGGTGAAACCCAGCGAACGACTCAAACTCAACAATTCCTCTGTAGCAACTTCGGGATTCTGATAGCGAAGCCGGAGTACGGTCAAAGTATTAGAAATTGTGGCTTTCCTTCGCCAGCTATAAGCGTATTCTCCACTTAGCTGCCAAAGCCGCACCGCCGAAGTAGCATTCGCGTCAGCAGCTAGCAGCATTCCCAGGTCTTGGTAATCATTGTCTTCAATTTCCGTAGCAAAGCGGTTCAACTGTAGTTGGATATTTTCCATCTTAAAACCGAGTTGAATACTGGTGCTGCTTTTCAAAAAAGCAGGTAATAACCTTTCTCGCTGGGGAAGCCAAAAGCGCGGAATTTCCACGCCCGTTTTGAGACTAAAAATTCCTGACCGAGGAATACGGCTTTCGTTGGCGGGTCCCAGGAAAAAATTATAGGTCACATCTCCTTCCAGGGTAAACAGTTCGGCACCTTGATTAAAATTACGGTTGGCGTATTTGAACCCAAATTCAGGTCCAAAATAGCGGCCACTATTGTACGCCGCCCCTACCTCACCAGCAATGGAGCGAGGTTTTTGCGGTGACAGGTAAATCTGTAAATTGAGCAGACTATCCTGCCCTTCAACGGGCTCGTAATTCAGGCTAATATATTGGAAGGTATTGTAATTCGCCAGGCGCTCAATGGTCTGCTCGTGCGTTTGGGGATTGTACAGCATACCCGGACGTTGGGCGACTGCTTCCGCCATGATATTGGGTTTCAATGGGCAATCCTTACAGATGATCTGTAAACCTTGGTAGATCGTTGTATCTGAGGCCCCACCTTGTTGATCACTTCGCTGATAGTTGCTGTAGATGATAATCTGTTGCAAGCGCTGGGCTTGCAAATGGCGGGGACTTAGGCCATCCTTAAGCTTCAAAAGCAGCCTAATGCCGTGGTCATTGCCTATCGTATCGCCCAAAAACTCCAGGTCCTGGGCGGCAAAATAATAGTATCCTTTTTGTCTTAATCCATCCTCTAGCCGTTGCAACTCCAACTTTAACTGGCCAAGCGAATACCGGCCTCCTTTTTTCAACAAGCTTTTTGTTCGCAAACTATCAAGGATAGCTGCTATTGAAGGGTTGCGGATAGCGTAGCGAATGGTATCTATCGTATAAGCTTCTCCTAGCTCCAACTGATAGTTTACCCGAATAGCCTTTTGTCTCTCTAAAGTATCTGTGGTGTAGGTAGCCAGGCTGTAAAAATGCCCCAGATTGGTTGCCCGATTTTGCAAAACACTCAGCATTTGCTGGCTTTGGCGATCTTGATAAAAAGCGGGTTCCCGGCCTATTCTTTTACCTAACCAGCGCAGTGGTGCATGCTCGCGATAGTACCACCAAACCCGCCAACGAGGGCTAATCCGCTGGGTGATGCTTTCCATGGCTTGCTCACGTAAATTGGCAGTATTGACACTGTCTGCGGCCATCAACTCCAAACCAGCTCCTTTGAGAAGGTATTCGTTGTCGGGTAAATACCGCTTTACCTGGCAATTGCTCAACAAGACCAGGAGGAAAAATAGTAATAAAGGGTATAGCCTAATGTACATCTTATTTTTTCTGCCAAAAAAAACGATTAAAATCCTTACTGAATACCAGCCTGCCCCCAAAGCGAATGGTGTTGCCCCCTACAAATTCATTACGATCACGATCATTAAAGAGCTTAATGCGTAGGTTTCCATCAGGATCTAATAAGTAAGCTACGGAGACATTATCAATATAGGTCTGCGCATCTCCCTCCGTAGTGCCCGTATCGGCCGCGGTATTGGTGACCCCGTCAACACTGACGATCAGACGGTCATTGAAGAAACTTTTTTGTAAACTCAAGCGCAGATTGTAGTTCTGCTCCCCTGTACTTGTCTCGTAGTTTTCTACCCCCAGGTTGAAGTCAACAAACCCCAACTGACTATTGACCAATTGACTAAGGGCATCTCCTACAGCACCTGCGACGCCATTAACGATATTTTCCTGAGGATTGCCTCCAACATCTAGCTTAGGAATCACAAAACTCTTAAAGGTTATCAGCATAATGGCTGTGAGGTAAACTCGGCTCTGATCACTGCGTAATTGGCTAAGCGCATCCTTCACGGCATCAAGGTTTTGATTACCGTAAATGTCTTCTGGATATAGGATATCCGCATTGATGTCCATCCCTTGTAAATCTCCCTTGAGATCAAGCGCCACGAGAAAGGTTTGGCGTTGTCGCAAAGCAGTTTGATCAGCCACCCCCGATGTCACAGACGACACCAGTGGCAGTGGACTCACTTTGACGGTATTGGTGATCGTAAGATCAAATTGGGGGTTGAATGGGTTGCCGGTAAAGATGACTTCGCTGCCAGCTTGCAAATCAAAAGTATAGGTTTGCAGGCCTTCAAGCACCATGTCATAAGCACCTCCAGCCATCCTGATCTGCCCGGTCAGCTGTTGTTGCCCTGTGGGATACTGAATAAAAGTCATGGTACCGTTGCCCCTTCCGGAAAATTCCTGTTGCGTAATTGGGTCAATGATCACGCGGATGCGTAGTTTTTCATTGATTTGCAAATTGGTTTCCAGGTAAGCTCCACTGCCACTTTTTGTGAGGGTGTCGCGTTGCTCATTGGCGATGATTTCTTCCCACTCGTAGGTTTCCGCAAACTTGATGACCCCTTGGGTTGTCTCCAGGCGAGCTTGGTCACCGGTAGAGTAGGCATACGTCAGGTTGGATTCGCTACTCGGAGCCGCAGCAACAACCAGTCGGGGTTCAGCAGCCGTTCCTGTGATGCTTACCTCGGCATCTACGCGGAGGTAACCGTAGAAAAGGTCGTTGTCTTTTTCCGTAGAATTGACGGCCAAAAAATCTTTGGTTCGAGCCTGTAGGTCAAGTTGAATATCTTCCAGCGAATTGACGATGACTCTTCCGTCCAAGGTAGCGTTGTTGTTATTTTCATCCAGTAGGGTGAACTGCTCAAAGAGCATGGTCTTACCATTAAAGCGGATGGTTTGATCATCGAGCCGATACCGGCTCCCCAATAAACTTATTGCCAGTGCGGCGTCCTGAAAACTGACCTGTCCATCAATGCGCGGCTCGTTGATGGTACCTGTTACCGCAAGATTGCCCTCTAGGTAACCTTCTGCATTTTTTAGATACCCTAGCGAAAAAGGCTCAACACTAGCGACCTGTAGCTGCTTCATTGCCAACTGCAAATCCAAAACACCTCCTTCACGGTAAGTACCCCTTACGGAAAGATCATTCCCAGCACCATTTAAACTCGCGGACATCTCAAAATTGGTATTGTCAGTAGAGCTGACGGCGACGGCAAAATCACCCATTGCTTGTTCGTAGTAAGCCAATTGTGCAATTCCCAGGTCGGCACGAATACCCAGATTGGTGAGTACTTCATCAAGGTACACATTACCATTCATGATCCCTCCCAACAAGGCCTCCTCCGAATTGAGTAAGCGACTGAAACGGGCCAAATTCACATCATCAAAGCTGATGGCTAGCCCGTTTTGTTCTGTATCCTCCATACGGATAGAACGATCATTGCGACTCATTACCCAATCTTCTACCGTTAAGGTACTGTCCAGAATCACGATTGCATTGCCTTCCGGCAAACGCCATTCAGAAAAATTAATCACCTGACGGGGCTCCAAAGAAATCTCCTGTCCTCTTGTCGTCTGTCTCCAATTGAAAGAAAAGCGATGTCGGACACTATCCTGCGCAAAGACTTTAAGGGTTGTGTTCAAACCGCCCTGAATTTGTTTGCTTACGATACTGGTGCGGCCGATTGCAATATCTTCTCCGATCACAATATTCCGCCAATCACCATTCAGCGCAAGCTGCTGTTCATCGCCTTCGGCTTTGATGGCCATCCCCTCCAGTCTAATTCCACCATAACTGAGTTGTCCTAATTGCAGATCAAAAAGCAAAGCCGGTTCCTTGTCGCGATAGCTAAAATCAACGCTAAAAGGAGACAGCTCGGTCAAGCCGGGAATAATCCCAGAGGTAAAGGGCCGTGGGTTGGTGAGTTCCATTTCCAACTCAAAATTCTGGCCATTGATGACGGGATCGCCAGCGAAAGGTTCTTCGTCTAAATAGGATGTTAAAAACCTGACGATTTCCGGCATAATCTTAAGTGGGTCAAAAACGCCGGTCAGACGAGCTTGCAAGACATCGCTGTTAATGGTCACCTGGTTTTCTTCCTGGTTTAAGTTGGCCAAAATCAGCATGCTATCGATGTAAGCCGTAGAGCCTTCGCCACGCAGCAGTATATTGTCTAAAAGAATCCTAGCATCCAATTGATCGGCTTTCAGGCCAATGCTATTCACCTCCAGCTTCCCGGACCCTAACAAGGGACGATCACTTAGTTGCCAACGCTCCAGGTCTATTTTATTGAGATCGAAATTTGCTCGTACCAGCGCAGTACTATCCTGGAGTTGGTAACGCCCCTCCCCTGTTCCTTGCAAATAGGGATGCGAAAAAACCAGCTGTGCGCGGTAGTCATTCTCGCTAATTTCCGCATTGAGATCTAGTAGTTGGCCGCGTTCTTCTTCCGTCAGGCGGGTGTGGATGCTGGCCGTAAAGGTCGGTTCCAAGCTGCCAACGGCTTGAATTTCCATACGTAAAGGTTGGAGTTCCAAACTGGCAATGGTATCATGAATAGCTCCTGTAAACAGCTCGGCCAACTCGGTATCAAACAAATCCAGATCAAGGGAAAAGTCCTTGGGCTTATAAATTCCGCTAACATTGCCGTTGCCATTGCTGGTGTTGATGGGTAAATTGAATGCCAGATCATCCAGTTTACCCGTAAGGCTAGCATTCTGGATGCGCAGATTAGGAAGATTAAAATCTGGCGACAAAAGGCTATCGGGTAGCAAGGGCAAGACATCGGCAGTTCTCACATTGAGGTCCGCCAATTTCAGATCGAGGAACAGCGCTTCTGGGTCCAGCACTTCTTTTACCTTACCTCCCACTTTCAGATAGGTTTCGCGACCGGGAAGAAAAAGTTGCAGATCGACGACCAGGTTATTCATGGGGCCGCTGACTGAACCTGAAGCCTCCAGATAGTCGGGGATTTGGTAGCCTTCCGGCAATGCTTTCGGGGGGAGATAAGCCTGAATGCTCTGTCGGGTTACAAAGAGGGTATCCATGAAGACGTCAAAAGTCGCTTGCTTGAAATCGGCGGGCTTGAGGATTTTCCCTTGCAGCAAAAACTGGGTCCACAGTGGCGTGGTTAGGCGTTCCTCGCGGGCGCGTAGGTTGAGGGACAAATTTTGGTTGAGATAGCTGACGCGCCCTTGGGCACTCACAAGGCGGGGCCATTCGATATAGTCGGGCAATAAATCCGGTGGTAAAAGTACGCGTACCTTATCGGGTTCCACCTGAAAACGATCAAGGGTCAACTGCCCCCCTATTTGCTCAGGGTCCAGCGGCCGGTATACTTCTCCTTTAGCGCGTAGATCTACTCCTGGTGCCTGAACATCCAACTGGCCAATATTCAGCTGCTCGCCTTCACTAGACAAATTGGTCACAAAGCTGATCTTACTCCCCGGATAATCTTGCAGCCAGGGTGAAGTAAGGCTATCTGGTAGCAACTTCAGCAATTCACTGATCGCTAAATCTCCCTGCGCGCGAGCGGTAAGATCCAGATTATTGGAGAGGCTATCTTCAGGGAAACCGTAACGAAAAAGCGTAGCGTTCAGGCTACTTTGCTCGGTGTCGAGCACTAAATTTTCCACGACCAAAGCAATAGAATCGTAGGTAATATCTCCACTTAGGTGATTAAGCTGCAAGCCGCTTTGGTCTTGCCCCTGTAGCTCTAATATCTTGGCCACCAGCTGCGTCCCAGAAAAATCGAATGCGGATAACTCCCCATTGATTTGACGGATGGCCAGATGATTGGCATCAAAACCACCTTTCGCCGCCGGAGCAGGCGTATCGTACGTTATGGAGCCCCCACGCATGGTCAGGTCCGTAAACGAGGCAGCCGTAGTTTCCCCTAAGGTAGTCCGCAGTTCTCTTACTTGTAAAGCGGCAAAGGCTGTCTGCATATCCAGACTATCCATAGAGAGACTAAAATCCACCTCATCCAGCAGCAAATCCTGACATGCAGCAATGATGGCCGCCGCTGCAGTGGTGTCCACAGGAGAAGGTTCTGTCTGGCCCAATACCACCTTGACTTTAGCTTGCTGCAAAAAAAGCCGTTCCAATAAGAAGGACTGTTTTTCGAGATCAATCGCATCAGCGATCAGCACCCCATTCTCCAACTTTACATCCAGCAACAATCCGCCGGGATCATCCTGATAATAGAGGTCAATGCCTTGCAGGTTCAGTTGGGTTTGTTGTAAATTGAAGGTCCAACCAGAAGAACCCGCAGGTTCCGCAGCAGGCTTCACGGCCGTCGTATCGACGGGTGCGAAGGCGTCAATAATGAATTGAAAATTACTTGTGCTGTCGGTAGTGATGATCCTGGCATACACGTCTTCCAACAATACATTGTCTACGCTTATCTCTTGTCGTAGCAAGGCCCACATATCCAAACCCAGCTTAAGGTGTCCGAGTCGGGCCAAGGTATCGCCCTGTGGTGTATTGATGAAAACATCGTGCAGTTGCAAGAGCCGAGGAACTCCTAAGCCGAAACCACCAATGCCAACTTCCGTTTGCAAGGTCTGTTCCAGAAAGGATGCTGCCTGCTCCGTCGCCCATTTTTGTACGGGTGGCGTATGCAGGGCCACCACCACAATGCCGATCAATGACACGAGCGTCAGCAAGAGCCACATTGCTGCCTTAAGCAGCCATTTTATTCCTTTGCGCAACAATAGCGGGGTGATTAATTAATTTTGTAAACCATGGTTTGATGAACAGTGTTCGTTCCATTTTACACTTGAAAGAAAACTTGTTGTTGAAGCGTAAGTTATTTTTGATCCGTCACTAAGTCTCGAAGATAAAACGAAAATGCGCTACTAAAGTTGGGAAATCAAGTAGGTGTGTACAACACATTAAAGTATAGTTGCCTCTGGCGAGTTTATATCCCTATATCCCCTCTAGCTTAGGGCCCCATCTCTAGACGGTCTTTCGACGAAAGCCCAGCTTAGATATTAAGATCCCCCGTCACCCCGATGTTCACTTCTTCCCCGGCAAGGGTCGCCTTAGCCATCTTGTACAGGGTAACAATTTTCCCCTCAGCGGTTGTCCAGTAATGAGCATCTGTTGGTTTCACTTCTAAGATCATCAAGCTGGGATCGTCTTTTCCATCAAACCATACATTCGCGATGGGGTTGTAAAATTTGTCAATCTTGCTTTGGTCGCGATAGATGGTAGCTTCTCCATGCACGGCCAGATAGGAGCTGCCGTTGTTGTACAGCAGATCAACTTCCTTGCGCTGACGAATCTGCTGCGTGCCGTCTTCGTCGTTTTTCACAAAAAACAAGAAGTTACCTTCCGCATCTACTTCTAGCGTAGTCATGGGTCTTGCTTCTTGTCGGTAAGGCATGGTGTAGGTGCATAGAAAACAAACCTGCCGATTGGCGATGGCTTGCATTTTTTCAATGGCTTCTTGATCTGATAAGTGCTTAATCATTGGTTGTATTTTTAAGGTTAAAAAAGTGAATTGGGTACCGACAAGTAGTCGTAATACCCAAATTCACTTTATTCAATAGCGTCATTGTAGGGGAAAACAGGTTCTCCTGCAAGGTGCCTATTTCATTCTTACTGCGTTGATGATATTGTAATTGATGGGCAAGTTCAAGCGTGTTGCTACGGCTTTGCCATTACGGCGGGCAGGTATCCAGTTGTCCATGGCCCTCACCATTTCTACTGCCTGTTCGCGACAAGCAGCACAGTTACCATTCTTACTTCGCGCGGTCACTTTATCATCCTGAATTTTACCGTTGGCGTCTACGACGAAAGATACGATCGTGGTTGTCTCGCGGTTTCTGCGAAGGGCATCAACAGGATAGTCCGTTTGTTGAAAATAGTCTTGGATGGCATCATTTGAACACTCGAGCATTTCCTCACTATCTTCTTTTGCCTTACAAGCATTCGTAAATAAAGGTGGGCGCTCCAGCAATGCCAGCTCGGTATAAACTTTATCCTTGCTGTTCTTTCTTTTTTCCACAAATGCTTCAGTGTAGACGGTCGCATCGGGCAAATCATTCATAATATCCCACAGGAAAAAATTGTAATAAGCATTGGGCATCACATAGTCCTGTTCCCACCAGATATCATCTACCTTGGTTACATCAATATCTGACATATTATCGGGCAGAGGATTCAAATTAATACTGCTTTGCTGGCTGTCACTATTCTGAGGCGACTTCCGGTCAGCATTGCTACTGGTGCTTGCTTTGGAAGCCCGAGCGCTGGTTTGCGCATTGTCATCATCACTGACCATCTTGCGATAATTCTTATCTACTTCCGTATTATCTTGTTCGGTTTTGGTTTTTTCTGGAGTTACTGGCACCGTTTCAGCAGGGTAAACATAGTCCGTGTCTACCATTGCCGTATCAGTAGCTGCGGTCTCGTTTTCCGAATTGGTATTTTGTTGGTTACAAGCAGTAAATACCAATAGCATACACAAGGCTAAAAGTTTACTACCCATTTTTAATGATAAATTTTTCATTGGCTGTATTTTTAGGTTATCAATGGACTTCTTCTTTATCTGAATGTTTCATGCAGCCACAGAAGAAGCTATTTTATTCAATTGTAATTATCTCAAAATGTGACACTTACATCCATTGAACCTAAAAAAAGGAAGAGATGTTTGTTCTCATCGAACTATTCTCCCCATTTTAGGGCTTAATACGAAAGCATATTAACTTCCCAAAAAATGGTCTGGATAACTGTCCTGCTGGTTGCCTTTTGCCTGATCGCCATGATCTTTCCGCTGCTACCCAGCAATAGCTGGCTGTTTAATATTTTCACTTACCCCCGTATCCAGATTATTTGTATCCAGATGGTTACGGTGGTCATAGTCTTCGCAACCTACGGTGCGGAAAAGTGGACCATTATTTTCGCGGTACTCATGCTAACCAATGTGTTGTTGATCTTCCGAATTATCAAGCCCTATACCCGTTTGGGGAAAAAAGAACTCTTGGATCTGGACGACACGGTAGAAACCAAAACAACCCTCTCGCTGCTCATTTGGAATGTTTATCAGTTCAACCAGCAGTACCAACCTTTTATCCAACTGGTCAAAGAGAAAAACCCTGATCTTCTATTATTGTGTGAAACCAATGAGTGGTGGACCAACCAGCTACAAGAAATCAGAGACCGCTATCCCTACCACCAGGAAGTACCGCTGGAGAATACCTACGGGATGTGTCTGTACTCGCGTCATCCTTGCAATGATGTCCAGGTAAAGAGCTTGGTCGGAGAAGACGTGCCTTCCATTAGGGCCACCATCACGCTTGAGGGTCAACACCAAATTGCGGTCTTTGGCATACATCCTATTCCTCCTTACCCCGCCTACAGCACCAGCAAAGCTCCCAAAGATGCTGAGCTATTACTGATTGCTCAAGAAGTAAGCGCTGCGAAACATCCCTGCATCGTCTTTGGCGACATGAACGACGTGGCCTGGAGCAATCTGACCACGGCTTTCCAGAAAATCAGTCGCCTGCTTGATCCCCGCCGTGGGCGCGGTATCATGCCTACCTTCCATGCCAAAATCCCGCTGATGCGCATCCCCATCGACCAGATCTTTTGCAGCTCCGACTTTCGCCTTATTGACATCAAACGCATGCCCGCTATGGGCTCCGATCACTTCCCCATCTTCGTCACCCTGGCACTCACCACCAAGGCCAGCATCACCCAAACACTCGACATGAGCCACCCCAATCAGCAAGACCAACAACTCGCTGAGGAGCGAATTGCGGAGGGACTGGCATTGGCGTAAGACATGGAACAAGTCGAGCCCTTATCTCAGGATAGCCACTCAGATTAGCACCTAATTGAAAAAAATGTGCTGGATAAACCATTTCACCTGATGGGAGTCTTACATTGAAAATAACCTACTCATAATGGATAAATTCACTAAGTCACTCCAACTGACCTACCTCTTCTTCAGTGTCGTTTTACTAACAATAATCAGCTGCGACAAATCAGATGATACCACTGAAATGGTAACTCCAGAACCCGAAACACCAGACCTTACTCAGCTACCTTTTGGAGGCAATACCCCTACGAATATCTTAATCAGGAACCAAGGTAATGGACAGCCGAATTTGTTATCGCTATGGTTGTGCGGCCTACCAGCTAACGGAGCAGGAAACTCCGACGCAAGCGACTGGACTAACCCGGATGGTACTTGGGACTATACCCGAAAACCTCAAGTACAAGGCAATGTTACCTGGATGAGTGAATTTGATGTTTCGCTGGATGGCAATGGCAATCGGATAATCACGGGCAATGCTTTACCAAGTCATCCAACCGGCATTTTTCCTATCACCCCAGGTAGTGCTGCGTACCAATATGATGGCAACCCAAATATTATTTCAGAGCACCAGGTTTATTATGTCTTGCCAGAAATTCCTGAAATAGCGGAAGAACCCAATTGCGTTTTCTTTGGTCCCTCCGGTATTTCCCTTAGCGGTAGTGCTATTTATCATGGTTCATCAACGCTGGGAAATGATGCCGCTGCGCACGAAATGTTGGACCGATTCGGTGGGCACACAGATGGGACGGAAAGGTATCACTACCACTTTCCTGCTCAAGACCTTCAGGATCACATTCATCCGCACTCGAGTGGCCATTCTGCCATCATGGGGTATATGCTAGATGGATTTGGTATTTATGGCCCTTACGGTGAAGATGGGAAATTGCTTTCTTCTGCAGATTTAGATGAGTGTCATGGCCATACCCATCCGGTTTTATGGGATGGCGAAATGATTAATTTGTATCATTACCACTGGACTTACGACTTTCCCTATAACATTGGCTGCTTCAAAGGAACACCGCAATAAAACTATCCAGCAAAATGAATCCAACAAAGCCTCATCTCTCTCTAGTAGCAATTATCGTTGTCTTTCTACTCTCCACCTGCAATGAAGACCCTGTCGTCATTGTCCCCCCAGAGGATGAGTCCCCTAACTTATTGCTCATCATAGCAGATGATTTCGGAAAAGATGCGATTAGCGGATTTACGGAAGGCAGCATAAAACCCAACACCCCTAATATCGATGCGATTAGAAACAATGGTATCACCTTCAGCAATGTTTGGGTAAACCCTACTTGTACACCTACCAGATCGTCAATAATTACGGGAAAATACGGTTACAGCACAAATGTAAAAGGAGCTGGGGATGTTTTAGCGCAATCCGAAACGACCCTACAGCAATACATCAATGACCAAACCAATGGTAAGTACGCCACGGCCTTAATTGGGAAGTGGCATTTATCAGGCAGCAATGCCAATGTAAATCCCGAAAATTTTGGGATAGACTACTACGCTGGCTTAATCCGTGGTACGGTTGACGACTACTATCAATGGCAACTTTCGGAAAGTGGAACAAATAGCCTGCAAACGAATTATATCACAGAGAAGCTTACTGATTTATCCATAGACTGGGTGCATCAACAAACCAAACCCTGGTTTTTATGGCTGGCGTACAATGCCCCCCATACCCCCTTTCATGTCCCGCCAAGTGGTACCCATAGTCAAGGTAATTTGACTGATTACACAAATGCTTCCGACCCACTTCCCTATTACCTGGCCGCAATAGAATCAATGGATTATCAGATAGGCCGACTGTTGGACAATATTCCCGCTACTGCTAAAGAAAATTTGATCATCATTTTTGTGGGAGACAATGGCACTCCCAACCAAGTGGCACAAAGCCCTTATACGAGTTCTACCGTAAAAAACACCCTGTATCAAGGAGGCATCAATACGCCAATGTTTATTTCCGGAAAAGGGGTCGCCCGTACTGGAGTAGACCACAACTTGATAAACGGTACTGATCTATTCGCTACAATTGCTGAAATCGTGGGCATCAATACCCCACAAATCCACGACAGTAAAAGCTTTAAATCATTGCTAACTCAAGCAACAACGATAAGAAACTTCCAATATTCAGAAATGGATGACGGAGCAGATAACAAATGGACCATTAGAAACGATGTGTTTAAATTGATCATCAACGCCAATGGAAATGCGGAAATGTATAACTTAGCTACCGATCCCTACGAGCAAAATAATTTATTGAATGGGACCTTAACGCCCGCTGAGGCGAATGCCAAAATGGAGCTAGAAACGGAATTGTTGAACATAAGACAATAACAATGTCCTGCAATTATTCTTAGTGCTGTTTACAAAAAAGTGACGGTGTGCTCCCATTCGCTTACTAAAGATATCCTTACTTTTAACTTGTTTCACCAGATCGGCGATCCTTAAGTATTTGCAACCAGATAAAAGTCAGGATCATACCAGCGACAATCCCTTCAAAAAAAGTGACGCCTGCCAGGGTAAAATTACTAACCGCAGCTCCAGCTCCTTGTTGGAAATAAGGTTGAATGGAGGCAAAATCAAAGCTAGTGTTGACAATAATGGTCAGTATTGCTGTCGTAACAGCGGAGACCAACGACAAGAGCATACCTACTCCAATACCGTTCTTGAAAGTTCTTCCTACGGGTGTTCTTCGCTTTACTTGTGACAACAAAACACCTATTGCAGCTGCTAGCACCAAGTATTTTGCGAAACCAACTCCTGCACTATCTCCAGTGATATAAAAGCCGGATGTAGCAATAAAGAAACTCATCAAAACGCCAGCACCTAGCCCCAAAAAGATGGCTTTTCGGTAAAAACTACTCCGAGTTTCGCTGCTTACTCTTTTAGGCTCAGCATTATCTTTTTGTGCATTGCCAACAAGTTTACTTTCACTTATAATATCCATTTGCTTCGTTTTAATTTTTAGGGTAAAAAAAAGTGGTCTTGCTTATTGTCTGGCAAGACCACTTTTTATTGATTGCTTAACCTATTCGAACTAGATTAACATCTCTCGCCAATGCTGGTAGAGATGGGGATTATACTTCAGCTGGTATACTTTTTTCAGTGCGGGCGTGCCACGCATCCAACATCCAGCTTTTTTTCTCCATTTCACTAAGAAAACCACCAATCATATCAATGGTACCTTCATCTTCTACTTCACCAGCACGGCTAATGATTGTACGCATGTCAGCAATGAGGACTTGGTGATTCTCCAAGATGGTTTTTACCATTTTATGGCTATCCATCACTTTGCCAGCCTCTTCAATTTTAGCTGATTCCAGGTAAGCGGAAATCGTTGAGAGTGGACGCAAACGGAGGGTCAACAAACGCTCGGCGATCTCATCAATTTTCAAGCGAGCATCCTCGTAGAGTTCTTCAAATTTTTCGTGCAGATCGAAGAAATTTTCGCCAGAAATGTTCCAATGAAAATTACGCAAATTCTGGTAGTATAATTGATAATTTGCTAGCAACTGATTTAAGGCTTTACCAGTATTAGCAACTTGTTCTTGGTTTAATCCTAAATAATTCATTTATATAATTGTTTTCTTTTGCAACTCAAATAATTAAAAAAATGTTCGTTTAAAAATTAAATTTTTCCTAAACATGCTCGAACGAACTTGAGCAAGCAACCGCTGGTTACACTAGTTAAATATGGACCTGTAAAAAATCAATTATGCAGAACTGGATGCAACAATTCAATAACTCTTTCAATAATTTAAGTGAAAAACTTCAAGGCTGGATCAACAATATCATTGTCGCTGTGCCTAACCTTATTCTGGCTGCTGTAGTACTGGCTATTGGCATATTTCTCGCGCGCTACGTAAACAAATATGTGCAAAAAATCATCCGTCGTTTTTCTCACCATCGCTCCGTCAACAGCTTAATTTCGAGCATCGTCACCACTATTTTTGTCTTAATGGTCATCATGGTAGTGTTGAGTATTTTACAATTAGACACCGCGCTTCAATCCTTGCTAGCGGGTGCAGGAGTGGTAGGACTCGCCATCGGCTTGGCTTTACAAGACCCCATTGTCAATCTGTTTTCCGGAATCATGATGTCCACAAAAAGTTCATTTAATCTGGGCGACTTGGTAGAAAGCAACGATTTTTTTGGAACCATCAAAAACATCAACCTACGTTCAACGGTCATCGAAACCCTTCAGGGGCAAGAAGTGGTCATCCCTAATAAAATCACCTACCAAAATCCTTTCAAAAATTACAGCACCAACAATCGGCGTCGCATAGATCTAAGCTGTGGCGTGTCCTATGGAGATGACCTGGAAAAAGTCCGTAGTCTTGCTATTAAGACCATCGAGCAGACCGTTGCCATTAAGGAAAACACCGAAGTAGAGCTCTTCTTCAACGAATTTGGTAGTAGTTCTATCAATTTCACCCTAAGGTTTTGGATCAATGACTATCGGCAAAAAGCCTATTTGCAGGCCCAAAGCAATGCCATTATTGCCATCAAGAAAGCCTTTGATGAAAATGATATCATGATTCCATTCCCCATCAGAACCCTGGATTTTGGAATCAAGGGTGGCGAAAAACTGGCTGAAGCATTCCCACAAAACTTACTAGCAAGTACCAACAAGACACCTGCTAGGGAAGTGATCCATCCACAAAATTCATAGCTTTCAACAGCTAGTGAACAAATCGCCTTAAAAATGGAGTTTAAGGGTAAATAACCACCCATTCATGAATCAATCCACTTTTAGCATCCTGCGTTTCGCAGCTTTTTTGCTTAGCATTATCCTCTTTGGCTATCTGCTTATCATTGGAAAGTCGATCATTGTACCCTTAATCTTCGCTAGTTTCCTAGCCTTCCTGCTCAAGCCACTCGCTATGTGGTTTGAAAAGCACTTGGGCAATCGTATGTGGTCTGCTATTTTGAGCATTTTCTCCATGATTTCGGTGGTGTTTGTGGTGATTCTCGCTTTTGGTATGCAGTTAGGTCAAATCATTGGAGATTTTGACAGTATCAGTAAAAAGCTAAACCAAGGCCTACAACAAGGCTTTCGACTAGTGGGCAACTTGATGGGTATGCGCGGAGACCAAGTGGAAAACTGGCTTACTGAAAATCTTTCCAGTTGGGCCGACGTCCCTACCCAAATTCTCACCTCCGGCTTAGGCTCCTCCGCTTATGTACTGGGCTCTGTTTTATTATGCTTGCTTTTTGTTTTTTTCCTCTTGCTCTATCGAACTTCGTTTTATCAGTTTCTCCTTTACCAGTTCGACGAAGAAGATCGCAAAAAAGGTGGTTTGATGATGCGTAAAGTGGTGAAAATCACCAAAGAGTATCTCAATGGACTACTACTGGTGATTGTTATTTTAGCGAGTCTCAATTCTTTGGGCTTATACCTCATTGGTATTAAGTTGGCCTTGTTTTGGGGAGTGTTGGGTGCTTTTTTAGCGATCATTCCCTTTATCGGTACTACGTTAGGAGGCTTATTACCAGCGATCTACGCCTTGGCCAATTACGGATTAAGTTGGCAACCCTTGGCCGTTGTTATTTTCTACATCATCGTGCAAAGCATCGAAGGAAATATTATCACCCCCAAGATTGTGGGTAAAAGTGTACGCCTTAACCCATTCGTGGCTATTCTCGCCTTATTGATTGGTGGCGCATTGTGGGGAATTGCAGGAATGATTCTGGCACTCCCAATGATGGCTGTCATAAAAATATTCATGGCCAATGTAGAACTCCTTGAACCCGTAAGTGAACTTTTCCGGGATGACCTGTACCAAAGAGAGCATATTTTTCAAGAGAAATACGATGAAGATCGTTACCGCATCTTAAATTATTTCCGTCGAGAAAAATAATTTCAATTGACAACGAACATCTGTCTAAAAAACCAGGTTACAGAAGTATAAAGTAACATTAACTGTCTCGATTGACAGCAACTAAAATTAAATAAAACATGTCAGACCAAAAAAATCAAAACTGGAAACTAGGATTCGGATTACTAGCAGGTGCACTAGCCGGATACTGGCTCAATTCTAATCAAGGCCGTCGGGTACGCAAAGAGATGCAAACCTCAGCCATAGAATATACCAATCAAGCCACCGAATACATCAAAACACAAGCTGATAGCCTAAGTTCAACGGCAAGTGAGTATTTTGACCAAAGTAAAGAAGCCGTTCAGCAAGCTGCACAAACCGTGAAAAACAAGTTCACTAGTAATGTAGATGACTTGGCCGACCAAGCAGAAGAGGCTGTAGAACAGACAGAAACAAAACTGAAGCGCGGTATCTCTGCCGCCCGCAAAAATGTAAAAAATTCAGCGGAAGCTATTGCATAAATAGTGCATGCTAAAAATATATTTGAAGCTTCTAGAAGATTTTTCTTCTAGAAGCTTTTTTATTGCAAACATCAGGTCTTCAATTCTTGTTTAAAAATAAAACACAAATAAGAATGTTAGATCAACAAAAATTAAATCAATTGGCTGCCGTAAGCAGTCCGAATAGTATTTCGTTTTATTTACCTACCCATCGTGTAGATGGTATTCAGGAAGATAAAATTCGCTATAAGAACAGTATTAGTGAAGTAAAATCAGTACTGGCTGAGAGAGATTTTAGTGATCAAGAAATCAATAAAATCATGAAGGAAGCTGAGGCTAAGCTGAAAGAAGAAAAATTCTGGCGCCATTTATCCGATGCCTTAGCGGTATTTATTTACGATGGTAATACCAGTTTTCATACCCTCCCGATTGAAGTTGAAAGCTTTCATTTCATTGGTGATCAACTCTACCTTTTACCCTTGCTCCCATTGGTCAACAACAATCACAAGTTTTACACCTTGGCCTTGAGCCAAAATCAGGTACGGGTATTTGAAGGTACCGATTTCACCTTTGCTGAACTGGAAAAAAACAGCGACTTTCCAGAGAATTTAGAGGAAATTTTACGCTTTTACGAGGAAGAAAGCACTTTACAGCATCACAGTGGAAATGGTGAAAATGCCGTATTTCATGGCCAGGGCGCGGGCAAAGATGTCAAAAACGTTCGCTTGGAAGAATTCCTACGGCGGGTAGACAAAGGAATCGAAACCATGAGCTGTGACGATGATAAGACGCCACTGGTACTCTACTCCACGCCAACGCTGGCGGGTCTTTACCGAAAAATCAATACTTACCCTCATCTCATGGAAGACTTCATTGAAGGAAATCCTGAAAACGAAGATATGTTGAAAATTCACGAGAAGTCTTACGAACTGCTGATGCCCCGGTATGCAGCAATGGATCAGGAAGAACTGGATAACTTTGAATCAGCACTCGCCAACGAGACAGCAACCTTTGATATTCAAACCATTGGCCCAGCCGCGATGGCCGGACAGATAAAGACCCTATTTCTGGTACGCAATCAAGAGACTTGGGGAAAGTACAATCCCGTGGACCACAGCGTAGAATTACACAGCAGTCGCAAGGATGATAGTCAACCTCTTTACAACGACCTTTCCTTGTCGGTTATCAACCAGGGAGGTACCGTACACCTCCTCGACAGAGAAGATATGCCACGTCCAACATCAGACGTTAATGCTATTTTCTACTATGCGTTGACAACCGCATAATTGATAACAACATCAATTACCTCTATTCAATAAAAGCCGGACTTCATTGATTTATGAAGCCCGGCTTAGTTTTATTTATAGCATAAAAAAGCCCTTACTGTAATATTTACAGCAAAGGCAGAACCATTAGTAAGTACTTTTATTTTCTAGATAGCGGTACGGGCCGTAGGAAGTGCTTGTAAACGCTCGAACCGAATAGGATCACCCGTACGTTGGTCGAGACCGTAAGTGCCGTTTTCCATACGTCCTAAAGCAGCTTGTACGGCCTGAAGATCACTACGCCGGCGCTTAATTTGCGCAACAATACGTTGCCGGATTTGGTCATTCTTGGCATCATCTCCATAGCCATCATTAGATTCTTCTTCTCGGTACAAGTTAGGAAGCTCCTCTTCTTCAAGTCGTTTTAATTCCGTTGCCAGGCGAGACTGTTTATCTTCTAATCGTTCTCGTAAGTCTTCTAATTGTTCTTGCGTAAGATTGGTCTCTGATCGCGTACTCATATTATTGTTTTACTTTTTAAACCTCTTTATTGCAGTACCTGTTCGCTGCCAATCAATCTTTAAAGTCTGCCTAAAGGACGAATGAACACCTCGAAAAAAATAGTGTTCCATCAGAAAGCATTATTACAGCCTCTGTACAACTTTATGAAAACAGAAAAAATAATTGGTCCTAAAGAGATCGAAGAAATCCTGGCCGACCAACTAGAAACAGGCTTGGCCGAATACAACAGATCTTCCTCCAGCCTATTCATATCGTCTCTGACCGCCGGACTAGAAATTGGTTTCAGTGTTTTCCTGATGGGAATCGTTTATACCCTGTTTCACGGACAAATGAGTGAGGCTGCCCTTCACATTGCCTTGGCATGCTCCTACCCGATTGGTTTTCTACTCGTCGTAATTGGACGTTCAGAGCTTTTCACAGAACATACCAACCTGGCACTTTATCCCATCCTCGAAAAGAAAAAATCTATTTTGCAGCTATTCCAATTATGGGGAACCATTCTAGCAGGGAATCTTCTGGGAGGTTTTTTTATTGGGGCATTCCTTTGTTGGATTGGGCCAGCTATGAATATCATCAGTAGCGAGGCCTTTGTCCATTTGGCCGACAAAATGCTAAAGTTTGATTATACAGTTATTTTGGGTAGTGCTCTACTTGCGGGATGGTTGATGGGGCTATTGTCCTGGCTGCTCAGTGCCGCCAAGGAAACTATTAGTAGAATATTGATTGTCATCATTATCACCATCGTCATTGGAATGGGAGGTCTGCATCATTCCATTGTAGGCTCGATAGAAATCTTTGCCGGTTTGCTTTTGTCTCCAGAAATTGGCTGGACTGATTATTTACCCGTGCAACTGTTAGCCATTCTTGGTAACCTTATTGGAGGTACCTTCTTTGTTGCTACCCTAAAATATAGTCACGTAACTCGTGCCGATGTATAGACCTTCAAGGCAGGATTATATATTAGAGTTGTTATGCTGGGACATGTTTTGCTGCAAGCGAAAAATTTCATCCTGAACTTCGTTAGATTTTTCGCCGAATTGCCCGCATTCGGCTGCAAAATCTGCCTCGTTCAGAATAAAATTTTAGCGCTTTCGCTAAAACAGCCCCCAGCAGAACAACTCTATTTTCATTCAGGCGCTTGCTTTTCGAACCCCGACTTATTAGCTCAAGCAAAAATCGGGACATGATCAGTTGCCTTGATCGCGGGGATTGATTGGCTACTTTATCCTCTTTTGGTCTTTCCTGAAAGACCCAGTATCCGTGCCTTCAAGGGCTCTTAGCGGAAGATTTTATTTTGTAAACCATTTGATCGGTATGCTCACGTGATATTTTCCTATTTTCACGCAGTCACATCAATACCAACTACATGAGAACGCTATTTTTTTGTCTACTTGTCCTATTCTTCCTTCCTGATGGTTTTAGCCAGGGAATACCTTCACTCGTAACACCTGCGGAACAACGATTACAAGCCGTTGAACAACGAAAAAAACTGCGTGACAATTCGCTCGTTCAGCATCTTCCATTTACCAATATCGGACCCAGTGTACAAAGTGGCCGCGTAGTAGATATGGCGGTACACCCCGATGATCCTACCCAATTTTATGTTGCCTATGCCTCGGGGGGGCTGTGGCACACTAACAATAACGGTACAACTTTTGAACCTCGCTTCGATCAACAAGATGTAATGACGCTAGGCGCTGTAGCGGTAGACTGGAAAAGCAATACCATCTGGTTAGGTACTGGAGAGGTCAACTCCAGTCGGTCTTCTTATGCAGGCCTCGGCGTTTACCGCAGTACCGATGGTGGAAAAACTTGGCAACATCGTGGTTTACCAGAGAGTCATCATATTGGCCGCATCCTCCTTCACCCTACCAACCCCAACATCGTTTGGGTAGCCGTTCTGGGGCATCTATACTCTCCTAATGCCGAGAGAGGCATTTACAAAACCACCAATGGTGGCGAAAGCTGGGAGAAAGTACTCTTTGTCAACAACAATGCCGGAGGTATTGAAATGGTCCTTGACCCGATGAACCCCGACCATTTATATGCTGCCACCTGGGAACGCACACGCCGCGCCTGGGATTTCACCGAAGCAGGTAAGGGCTCTGGTATTTATGAAAGTACCGATAGCGGGAATACCTGGTCAAATATTACGGGTCCTAAAAGTGGTTTCCCTTCCGGGGAAGGTGCTGGCCGTATTGGGCTGGCGATAGGCTATCAGGGGCGTACGCCTATTCTCTATGCGTCTATCGATAATTACAACCGACGCCCCAAAGCAACCGACGAAGAGCCTGGCTTGACCAAAGATGCCTTACGGACCATGAGTAAAGCTGATTTTGCAAAAGTTCCTGAAACACAACTCAAGACCTATCTTCAGCAAAATGGTTTCCCCAAAAAGTACACTCCCAAAAAGGTTCAGGAAATGATCGCTGCCGGCGAAATTACACCACTGACCCTGGTAGAATACACCGAGAATGCCAATAGCCTGCTCTTCGATACCGAAGTAATCGGCTTGGAAGTCTACCGTATGGTCAATAACAGCAAGAAATGGGCGAAAACACACGAAGGTTTTATTGATGATGTCTACTATTCTTATGGCTACTATTTTGGCCAGATTAAGGTGTCTCCACGTGATGCCAATCGCCTTTACATCATGGGCGTACCCGTTATACGCAGTGATGATGGGGGTACAACCTGGCGCGGGATCAATGGAGCCAATGTCCACTCCGACCACCATGCCTTATGGATTAGTCCCGATCGTGACGGGCACCTCATTCTAGGTAACGACGGAGGAATCAATATCTCTTATGACGATGGGGAAAACTGGATCAAGTGCAATCATCCACCTTTGGGGCAGTTTTACTACGTTGCCGTGGACATGGCCAAGCCCTACCGCGTATATGGTGGTCTGCAGGACAATGGCGTGTGGATGGGCGACCATACCTACGAACCCTCTAGTCGCTGGCAACAAAGTGGGCGGTACCCCTACGAAATGATCATGGGCGGCGACGGGATGCAAGTAGCAGTAGATACCCGTGACAATGCGACCGTATACACTGGTTTTCAGTTTGGCAACTATTTTCGGTTAAACACCCAAACCGATGACCGCACCTATATCACCCCTACCCACGACCTCGGAGAACGGCCTTATCGCTGGAACTGGCAAACCCCAATTCACCTTTCTGAGCACAACCAGGATATTCTTTACATGGGCTCTAATTTTGTGCACCGCTCTCTGAATAAAGGTGAGGATTTCACGGTCATTTCCCCCGATCTTACCCATGGTGGTCAAAAAGGAGATGTACCCTACGGTACGCTGAGTGCTCTGCACGAGTCGCCTTTGCGTTTTGGCTTGCTTTACGCAGGTGCTGATGATGGACGGGTTCACGTAAGCAAAGATGGCGGCTTCCAATGGGAAGACATCTCCGCTGGTTTGCCTGCCGACATGTGGGTAAGCCGTATCCAGGCCAGCAAACACCAAGAGGGGCGCGTCTATTTAGCTCTCAATGGCTACCGCTGGGACAACTGGAACGCCATGTTATTCCGATCGGATGATTATGGTAAAACCTGGGAAATCATCGGTCGTGATCTCCCTCAAGAACCGGTAAATGTAGTCAAGGAAGACCCCAAAGTAACAGATATGATCTATGTAGGCACCGATCATGGCGCTTATGTTTCTTTAGACGGGGGTAAAAGTTTTCAGGCATTTTACGAAGGATTAGCAGGTGCCCCTGTTCACGATATTGTCATTCATCCGCGTGATCAAGATATTATTATTGGCACCCATGGTCGTTCCCTCTACCGGGCTTCTGCCAAGGAGCTGCAAGCACTTACCAAAGAAGTTTTGGCAGAGACCATCCATCTTTTCAAAATCGACGATCAGCGTCGTGGCCGTTCTTGGGGGCAAGACAGTTGGTCGCGCGACAATGTTCCCAGCCTTGACCTTCCCGTCTACACTAGCCAAGCAGGGAATGCACAAGTAAGCATTCAGGTCGAGGATGGTCCAGTATTGAGTACCTATTCCGTAAATTTGAAGAAAGGTTTGCAATATGCCACCTACGATTACACTTACGGGAAAGACGCTTGGCCAGCCTACCGTCAGTACCTCGAGAAAAATCTGAAAGAGGAAGAAACACTCCCCAAAATGGAGCCTGCCGATGATGGCAAATATTACCTCTTATCAGGAAAATACAAGGTCATCATCAAAATGAAAGACCAGACTTCTGAGCAGGTGTTTGAGTTGAAGTAGGGGTTTAAGGGTGTAAGAGTATAAGAGTGTAAGGGAAATAACTTTTACACCTTTACACCTACCCAACTTTTACACCCCAAAATCCCTATTCATACAGTAAAAATGACAGTTCAGCGATTAGGGTAACGTTTTTGAATGTAAGGGTATTAATATTGTAAAAACTTACGAGCAGAAGGAAAAGGAAAAAAATAAAATAAAATTTCCAAAACCGACATCCACTTAGGGGATGTGTCTCGTAAATAGGTGCAGAGGCGACAAAAGTTCCTGTTTTTAGTGTTTTTAAGAAATTTTAACAAAGCTTTAAAACATTACAGACAACATAAAGGCAGGAATCCAAGTTTCTTAATCAAATATTGATACCCACTTCTTGAAACCATTTGAACATGAATACCCGTAAAATCAAACTTGCCTTAACAGCAAGATTAATCAATCAAAACACCGACGGCAATGCGCTTAATGCCGTTAAAGATTTAATGACAAGTTTCGCCGATGAGGCGGGACATTTTTTGGGCCTCAACTCCATCAGTAATTCTAAAATGGGCAATGCCGTCCGCGAACGTTACGCCTTGAATTACGAAAATTGTACGCTGAACGTCGATTTGGTATCGCACCCACAAGTCAACCGCCAAACGATCCAGCACTTCCAACTCCGGTAACCCTGACAGGTATCAATAGAAGTACCTGCTTAACCAAATAGAAAATTGAAAGCCTTCCCTCCCCCGGAAGGCTTTTTTAGTATACTTGCACCAATACTTTTAGCAAAGCTTCCGTTTCTCTGGCATTGCGCGACAAGTCTGGCAAATCTTTTACTGTAGTCACGGACAGTACATCACGTGCCAGTTCTTCAGTCGAAACACTATTAGCAATGGGCATGGGGATGTAAATGGTATCTCTCTGAATACGATCGCGGTAGATCACCCGAGCAGGAACGAGCGCTTGAGGTGCTTGTTTCACAAATACGGTATCTCTAATTATTTCCCTTACGGGCAAAGCTTTACTTACTTCTGGAAGAGTGCTCTCTTTTGCTGCACCAAACCAGCAACCAATAACACAACCGATGACTAACATTGCAGAGCCCACCAGCCAGATGCTTCTCTGGCGGCTATTCCGCACTTTCCGCTGTACGGCTAAGGCCTCACGGAAAACGTTAGGTGAAGGCACTACTCGTGGCGTTTTGCTTAAAAAATGCTGTTTCATGGAGAGCAGTACTTCTCTTTGTTGATGAAACGCTTCCCGCCCAATCCCTTGCACCGCGAGCCAACTCTCTTCAGAGGGCGTAAGTTCTTCGTAGGGCTTATTGAGTAGCAAATGTTCTAATTTTTCAAAATCTTCCATTTCCTTTTGTTTTCTGTGGCGGCTTAATAACGAATATTTTCCAATTCCTTGGCCAGATACTTCACGGCATAAAACAGTCTGGATTTCACAGTACCTTCCGGGCAACCAACAACTTCACTGATGGCTTTTACACTCATCTCCTCCTGATAGCGAAGTAAGAAAACCTGTCGGTGCTTTTCGGCCAATTGGTTCATCGCTTTATTGAGTTGTGCTTGATGGTACTCAGTATCCAACTGGCTCAGTGAAGGTATCTCAAAGTGCATATCTTCCTGAAAATAGCGGCTCACGTTTTTTGTCAGTCGACTTCGTCTGCGGTATTCATTTTTCACCATGTTGGACGCAATGGTAAACAACCAAGTACTAAAAGTACGGCGCGCATCGTATGATGCACGCTGCTCAATAAGTTTCAAGAAAAGCTGTTGGGTGAAATCTTCAGCTACTTCCTTCTCTTGTGCCAAGGCACGCCAAAAATAGGTATATAGCTTGGTACCGTACCTTTCGTACAGTACGTTAAAAGCTTCTTCCCGGCCTTTCTGAATCTGCCGCATCAGCTTTTCATCTGTCCATTTAGAATAATTGCTAAACACCTATTCTTTGATCACTTCCATAAAAATGCGAAAACCTGTATTAGGATTTGGCAATACTGCCGTTTGGGTAACCCCGATTTGGGTATAATAAGAAGGGTCTAGCCAGCCCCCGCCTTTGGTGGCATTGCTTGTCTGCGTCATCTCTGCCACATTCCCACTTATGTTGTACAAGTTAAAGTTATTAGGAAAGAAGGCATCCACCTGAGCGGTGAAATAAGCACCATCATCTCCCGGCGACTCCGGGTTCTCCATTGCAGGACCAAACAAGGGTTCTTTCTCACTCAAACTTACCAGATACGGATTAAAGTTAGAAAGATAGCATCCTTTGGCGTTGCGAAAATAAGGACCACCCCAAGGGTAAGGAGCCTCGTAAGTAGCTCCTCCCCTAGCGGCTAGTTCCCATTCTTCGACAGTGGGCAAACGGAAGCGAACCTCTTGAAAACGCTTACGGCGATGGTCAGAAGCATTGTAAACCTGCGTGAGCCATTCACAATAAGCTATAGCTGCCTCGTGGGAAATATTAGTAATCGGGTGATTTCCATCATCAGGATTGCCGCCACTATCAAAAAGAACCGACATTGGCAATTCGCGATATGCTTCCGGTAAAAGTGACAGCCAATCAATGTTTTCGGTTTTACAAACAGCTAATAAATCAAATTGCTTGGCTTCCAATAAATCCTGTAAAAACACATGGTATTGTGCATTGCTGACTTCGTATGCAGAGGCATACAAAGCACCCTTTACAGGATACATTTCCTTGTCCTGCGCGCGTAAATCTATCTTGGTCGTTGCAGGAACCGTCTTTGTTTCTTGTCGAAAAATCCCTGCTACTTCCTGGGTTTTATCGGCGCGACCAGCGATATGTAGTGCCATATTAGCAATAGCTTCGGCTTCTTCCTGGGCCCCTTCCTTTCCATATAAATCATAAAGAATCGCCAGCGCAGGAATATAATTCATATTCATATGATCGACCACCGACTGAGAAGGATCGTAATAGAGTGGGTTTTCTAACTGTTCCGTTAAAAAACTGTTCTCAAAATTCTGCCGCAAAAGACGGACATTGTCCAAATATTGTTGGCTGTGTTCAAAGGCCAGTCCCGTAAGATAAAGTTCACTATCAAAAGCATTGCGTTGAGACGCAGGAGTAGCGATGCCCAAGTGGACTGGACGAGCACAATACTGTAATACGTGGCGAAGTAAAAGTTCCAATTGGGTATTGATCGTCGCTTCCTGTGGGCGTTCGAAGGTATCGGGCACCTGCAATTCCGCAAAAACTCGGCTCCGGTATTCCCTTTCTGCTAACAGTAGATAAAGGTTGACAATCCTAACATCGCGGCGAACGCCTCTTACCATCTGTAATACCCAGGCCGGATAAGTATCATTATCTCCTTGTGTCAGCAATACACCATTGGACCGAACAGAGGCAAGTGCGTTATAATTCCAGCTCAGAATACCCGAGCTTAGTTCGCCGGTTCTGAAATATTTTTCACACCAAAGGGCATAATTGGCCAGGTCTCCCTTCACTTCGTAATAGTGAATAAAATCGTGTGCCAGTTCCATGCGATCAGGAGCAATCTCATGTGCTTTCAGCAATGCTTCATAATTTCGTTCGAAGAGATTGCTCTGCCAATAAGTGAGATAATGGGCTTCAAAAGACCTTGGAATATTCGCCTTTACTTCTGCAAGGATGCTCTCCAAATCAAAAGCGGCATATCCTTGCAAGACGTTGATGTTGCGAGCCGCCGTATAATAATTTAGCCAGGCATCTGCCTGCTCTGGATGTTGCTGTGTTTCCGCTGACCAAAGCTGAGCTTGTTGTTGGTAGTAATCCAGCGAATGGATGACTTTTGAGAGCGGTTTAATTGGTTCCGGCGTGGTGGCACTACCTTGTTGAAAGAACATCGTCAACAGTGAAAAAAGGAGTAAAACACGCATGGTATTCTATAGTTTTTGCACCTATGTACACCAGGCTTACAACATCGTTCAAAATTTATCCTCTAAAATTTATGGAAATAAACATAGAACCTCAGCCTTGTCCTACCTCAATTGCGGAGGCTGTCTAAAAAGCATCCCTAAGCTGGACTTTCGGCATTTGCCGGAAGCAGTAAAAGGATTTAACCCTGCACCGACAAGTGTAGAATAAACGTTTATCTTTGAGACTCACAACTCTTTTCCCTTTCTCATTATGGAGCCTCCACAGGATAACCGATTCTACCAACACGCTAAGCCAATATTAGTAGCCGTAGACTGCATTATTTTTGGGTTCAACCAGTCTACGCTACAGTTATTGTTATTCAAGCGAAAAATAGATCCCTTCCTTGGAGCTTGGTCAGTAATTGGGAGCTTTGTAAAGGAAAATGAAAGCACCTCTGCTGCTGCAATTCGAGTACTACAGGAACATACTGGCTTAGAGAATATTTTTTTGGATCCATTGGCTTTGTACAGTGATCCCGAGCGAGACCCTGGTGCGAGGGTTATTTCTCAAGCTTATTTTGCCTTGATTCATTTGGAAGATGAAGCGCTCAACAAAGTAGAAACCCATCAAGCCCACTGGTTTGACTTTAAGGATATTCCTCCACTGATGCTCGACCATAATGTAATGGTGCAAGATGCTTTGGCTAAATTACGCACTAAAGCACGCTACAGCCCGATAGGATTTGAACTACTGCCCGAGAAATTCACTATTCCTCAACTACAACTCCTTTACGAAGCGATCTACCAAAAAGAATTGGATCGGCGGAATTTTCGAAAGAAAATCCTCTCCATGGGCCTGCTAGACAAACTTGAGGAAAAGGACAAATCTGGTTCCCGAAAAGGGGCCTACCTCTACCAGTTTAATGCTGACAATTACCAGAAAATGGTCAAAGAGGGAGTAGATTTTATTCTATAAAAAGAAGAAAGCTTGCTTTAATGGCAAGCTTTCTCCTTTTTTTGTCTTACTAATTTCCTAATCGCTTAGCTTCATCCTCTAAGCCTGTATTTCGGCGACGAGACTTCACATTTTGATTACCAAAATTATAGCTCAGACTCAGACTAATCCGGCGGCTGTCCCAATTGCCTCCACCTGTTGAAATCAGGCCATCAAATTCTGAGACACCGTCCCAACCTGTCTCGTAGAAAAGATCACTTGCACTGAGGCGAGCATTAAGCTGGTCATTGAGAAATTTCTTTTGTAAACCCAGGTCAAGACTCCAGCTGGACTCGTAGACAAATACTCCGCCCCAAACACCCGGACCACTATAATAACCCGAAACTTCTCCTTTAAATCCACCTGGCAGATCAATGGTCTGCTGCTGGTAAATCGAATAAGTGAATGCTTGCACATCGACGATGGCACCACCGCCATAATCAGCTTGGTTATTTATATGGGAGGCACTAACATTGATATAAGAATTCCAACCTTCCATCACCTGAAAAGGTGCGCTGATATTCATACTGTAAACCGTCTGGTCAGCCAGATTAGCCCAAGTAATGAAGCTGGCCCTTTCATCTAACTCATCCGGTGCTATCAAGCGAGTGATCTGGTCGACGGTGCGGCTGTATCCCAATTTAAAGTTATAGCGATATTTGAGGGTATAGCTCAACTCTACATTGTTGACAATTTCTGGTTGGAGGAAAGGATTACCTTTCTCATAAGACAACTGACTTAACTGATTATTGAAAGGATTCAATACGTTGTAATCTGGGCGATTGATCCGCCGGCCGTAGTTCAGCGAAAGACTATGGGTGGGTGCAACCTGCCAAGTAAGTCCTGCATTGGGGAACCAGCTGAGGTAATTTAGCAATACTGGGGGTTCTTTTAAATCCTCCTCAAAAGGCTGTAGGTTACCCTCCGCATCTGTTTGCTCAGCGCGTAAACCTGCTGAAAAATTCCATTTTTCATTGATCGGCCGCGAAAAGCTGACATAACCAGCATAGACATTTTCGCGATAATCAAAGATGTTTGAAGAGCGGTCATTTCTAACCGACACCCCATTTTGAACATCGAATACTAAAAACGTATTGTCGGAAGCAACTCGGCTCAATTTGGTACCCAAACCAAGTTTACCACCCAATAGATCCTGCTCATAGTCAAGCTTACCAGTGTAGATATCAATTTGAGTAGGCGTATTAAAAGCATTAATCAATTCGGTCAATAATACTTGTTCTTGGGCATCATAGTAGCGGTTGGGCTGAGACCGTTCGCTATCGTTGTCATAATTTCCGTAGTCTAAGTCTATATTGACGGTACGTCCCTTATTGTTATCGAAACGGTAATTGATATTATAGGTTTGCTGTTGGCGCATATCATTAGATACATTATCGGAGATAAGAACACTATCAATAATACCAGGCGTTTCCAAACTAGCAATTGCAATACGGTTGTAACCTAAATGTTCGCCAGAAAAATCGTTAGCACTTACCAAGAAGCCGATCGTGTGTTGATCATTGATGAAAAAATCCGTTCCCAGCCGTACATTCGCACTTTGAAAGCTATTCCGCATTCGGTTGGTTTCATCGAGCTGGATACCGTTTTGGGTACTAAAAAAATCCATGTTGTTATACATTTCTCCGTCGTTAGCACCCACCGTTGCGAATAGATTCATCCATTTATTGCGATAGTTACCACTGGCACTGCCATTGATACGAGCGTACCGCCCTTGGCTATACGTACCGCTTAAGGAGCCATTGCTACCTAGATTTTTATCCTTTTTCAAACGGATATCAATGATTCCGGCATTGCCTTCAGCTTCGTATTTTGCACCTGGATTGGAGATGATATCAATATGATCGATCTGTTCTGCCGGAAGATTCTGTAGATAGGAAGTGAGGTTTTGTCCGGTGAGAGGCAAGCGCTTTCCATCCACATACAAGAGTACGCCTGCCCTGCCTAGTACGCTAATATTGTCATTGTTATCCACGGTAACACCAGGAGCTTTCCGTAAAAGGGAAATGGCATCTGCTCCGGTACTATTAATGGTGCCCTGGACATTAAAGACCGTACGATCTGGCTTTACTTCCACCAGTGCTCTGGTTGCGGTAACCGTCGCTTCTGCCAAATCTATTGATGTGGAAGAAAACTTTAGAATTTCCAAATCCAGTTGTTGGTTGGCACTGAGGTCTATGTCATTCTGCCAAAGATCAGCTGAGCCTACGTAGGTAGCAGAGAGATTATAACGGCCAGCGGCTAAACCCTTGATTCGGAAGATGCCGGTTTCGTCGGTCGTCTCTACCTTTACCAAACTGCTATCAGCAGTATTGTAGAGCGCTACATTAGCAAATACAACAGCTTCGCCTTCTGGGGTTTGCAGTTGCCCCTTGATACTAGCTGTTTGCGCTTGTGCTTGTACTAGCACCCCTAAGGCGACTAGCAAAAAAGTAATCATGTTTTTCATAACTGTCGGTGTGATTTATAATAATGACCACAATATCGGTGGAATGTTGCGGGGAAAACAAAGCAAATCGACGAGTTGCCATCAGTGACGGATGAGTAGCCATAGATTTGCACTGGGAGAAAAAACAGGGGGATGAGGAAGAAGCTCAAGGGCCCCAAGTGGAGGGCCCACCCTCTTGCCAGATCTCCGAAACCGCCCCTTGGCCCAATGACCATTAAGGGCGTGCGTCTATCTCTGCTCCCACTAGGGAAGCAGCCAAGCAATACGCAAAAAAAAACGCTGATTTTTCTCGCCGACAAGCGAGGGAAGTTTACCTCTGAGTAACTTTTGGAACGTCACCTCCTTCTGTTACTTCGCAAAGGTAAAAGAAAAATTATTTAAAAACAAAAAATATTATTCAATTAAAAATAAAACATTTTCACAAGAAAGGGTATTTGATCTCTACCAAGCTTAGCCCCTGGGGCGGAGCCAGCCTAAAATATTGTGGTCGCTCGCTTCGTGACAGCCGGTGCTCAAATGCTGCCGCACTTTCTTTCCCCAAACCTATATCTAGCAATTGAGCAACAAGAATCCGGATCATCCCGCGCAAAAAGCGATTGGCCGAAATATGAAAGGCAAACTGTTCTTTACCAGCACCTTCCAAGGACACAGACGTGATGCTACAATGGGTTGTCTTATGTCGATCTGGGGCTTTGCAAAGGCTACGGTACTCCTCATAGCGCAACAAGGCCTTTAATGCTGCCTCCATATTTACCCAATCTAAATCTTTTGGTTCACATGGGAAAAGCGTACTAAACCGACCAAGGAAAGGGTTTTTGCTGGTGTGCAACTGATAAACATACTTACGCTCCGTAGCACTAAACCGCGCATGCCACTGTGCTTCCGCTTCTAAGCACTTGTGAACAGCAATACTCTCTGGCAAAGCATAATTCAAGTGAGTTAATAACTGTGGGGTCATGCTCACATCAGCCTCAAAGTGAGCACCATAATTACTGGCGTGTACACCCGCATCTGTTCGTCCACAACCAATAATATTGATCGGTACTTTCAACACCTTCTCCATGGCGTTCTCCAATGTTTCCTGCACACTTACGACGCCATCCTGCCGTTGCCAGCCGCGATAGTCAGTACCGTCGTAAGAAAGTTGCAAAAAATAGCGCATAAACAAGGTTCTTGTTGCTGGACAATCGCAAGCTCTGACCAGCAAATGATTTAGGGTGTTCATCAAAAAGATGGCAGTGGCAAAGATACACTGTAAATCATAAAACTCTTTTTAAGTAAATGCTGTTTGCCTTATTAAATGTATCTACATCTATTCTTGTTTAGACATCCACATTATGAAAAACACCCCCAAGATAGTCGCCTTCGGCGCAAGCAATAGCAAACACTCCATCAACCAGCAACTAGCCATTTTTGCTGCGCAGCAAATAGCGAACGCCGAAGTAAATATCCTCGATCTGAATGATTTCGAGATGCCCATCTACAGTATCGACCGAGAAAAAGAGACCGGTTTCCCCACAGAAGCCCTTCAGTTTAAAGCACATCTTCGCGAAAGTGATGGTATTATCATTTCTTTTGCCGAACACAATGGTGCTTACACGGCTGCTTTCAAGAATATCCTCGACTGGATATCCCGCATCGAAAAGGATGTTTGGGCCAGCAAACCCATGCTATTAATGGCAACCTCTCCGGGTGCTCGTGGGGGGCGAACAGTATTGGATATTGCCATCAACAAGTTCAAGTTCATGAACAGCAATATCCTCCTTGATTTCTCGCTGCCGTTTTTTGGAAATAACTTCAATAAGGAAGAGGGTATCCTGGATGCGGACCTGGATCGTGAATTCCGGCAACAGCTAAGTCGCTTCCAAGCAGCCATTTTTCAAACTTCCAGCGTAGAACAATAAGCAATGGTGCCAACAAAATAACTTCTTCCATTCCCAGGAAATACGCGTTATAATTTGGCGAAAAATGATTTCACGAACTTTTCTCAGGAATCAACCACTATTGAAAGTGAATTCTTCTCAACAAGCTAATTATCAAATAGTTAAAATAACTTTCATAAACGATTTATTTTCACCAGAGCCCACTCGAAATAGCTAAAAAGAGTTACCTTTGCGCCCGATTTGGTGGTAACCAACACAATCCAGTTTTGCTTACTTCCCCAAAGTGATAATTACCTATATGAAAGATTTGCGCAACATTGCCATTATCGCTCACGTTGACCACGGCAAAACCACCTTGGTTGATAAGATGCTACTGGCAGGAAAGCTTTTTTCCGACCATGAGACTCCCGGTGAATTAATCATGGACAGCAATGACCTGGAACGGGAACGTGGTATTACCATTCTCTCCAAGAATGTTTCCATTACCTACAAGGGCACAAAGATCAATATCATTGACACCCCTGGTCACGCCGACTTTGGTGGAGAAGTAGAGCGGGTATTGAACATGGCCGATGGTGTGCTGCTCTTGGTCGATGCTTTTGAAGGACCGATGCCACAGACGCGTTTCGTACTTCAAAAAGCCCTCGAACTTGGTCTGCGCCCCATCGTTGTTGTCAACAAAGTAGACAAGCCCAACTGTACCCCTGAAGAAACTCAGGAAAAGGTTTTTGACCTGATGTTCAACCTCGGTGCCACGGAGGACCAGTTGGATTTCCCTACCATTTTTGGTTCCGCCAAATTTGGCTGGATGAACACCACTTGGGAAACCCAAACCGATAATATCCTGCCCTTGTTGGATGCTATTTTGGAATATGTCCCCGCACCAAAAGTAGAGGAAGGGAATACCCAGTTGCTGGTAACCAGTGTGGATTACTCTCGCTACATTGGCCGTATCGCCATTGGTCGTCTGAGTCGCGGCAAATTGAAAGCAGGCCAGCAGATTACACTGGTCAAGCGCGATGGCAGCATGGAAAAACACCGTATTAAAAACCTCTATGAATACGAAGGTTTCGGTCGTTTGGAAGTAGACGAAATTCAGGCAGGTGATATTTGTGCTATTTTCGGTGTAGATGACTTTGATATTGGTGATACCATTGCGGATGCAGAAGCTCCAGAAGCACTGCCTACCATTGCTATTGATGAGCCTACCCTGAGTATGACTTTCAATATCAATGACTCTCCATTTTTTGGTCAGGAAGGCAAATTCGTTACTTCTCGTCACCTTAAGGACCGTTTGGAGGCCGAATTAGAGAAAAACCTCGCACTGCGTGTTGAGCCAACCGAAACGCCAGACTGTTTCCGCGTATTTGGTCGTGGTGTTCTTCACCTTTCGGTTTTGATCGAAACCATGCGTCGGGAAGGATACGAATTGCAGATCGGACAGCCTCAGGTTATCATCAAAGAGATTGATGGCCAGAAGCATGAGCCCATCGAAGAATTGACCATCGACTTGCCGGAAGCTGTAAGTGGTACTGCAATCAACATGGTGACCCAACGCAAAGGCATTATGCTGAGCATGCTTCCTAAAGGTGATCGGGTGATTTTGGAATTTGAGATTCCTAGCCGTGGTTTGATCGGAATGCGCTCCAATATGCTCACAGCAACTGCGGGTGAAGCCATCATTACCAGCCGATTCAAGGAATTCCAACCCATGAAGGGAGAGATTCCTGGTCGTTTGAATGGCTCGCTGATCAGTATGGAACAAGGTAAGGCGATCCCCTACTCTATCAATAACCTTCAGGATCGTGGCCGTTTCTTCATTGAAGCGGGTGCAGAAATCTACGAAGGACAAGTGATTGGCGAAAACAACCGCCCATCGGATTTGGTGATCAACGTGACCAAAACCAAAAAACTGTCTAACATGCGCTCTTCAGGTGCTGATGACAAGGCCAGGATCATTCCTCCTCGTCAATTTACCTTGGAAGAAGCTCTTGAATTTATCCAAGACGATGAATTCGTAGAAGTAACGCCTAAGAGCATCCGTTTACGGAAAATGCTGCTTCGCGAGGCAGAACGCAAGCGCGGTAAGAAAATTACGGTGTAAACCGGAATAAGTTGAAAATGAAAAATCCCGAATTTTAGCTACGGCCGAAATTCGGGATTTTTTTATGCCTGAAAGTCAAGCATATTTTAGCTTAGATATTAGCTAAAAGTCTTATTTTTAGGCGTAATCCTCCCTTAGGGATACTATGTTAGCATCCCTAACCACCTCACTAATCCTATTAATTATGCGTAAAGCATTACTCTCCTTGCTGGTCTTTACTACTTTTCTCGTTTTGTATGCCCTCAACGATCAGCCTTATTCGGTCGAAAACGCTGCTAATTTAACTTCTGAAACTGATTACTGTGGTAGTAATTTGACCTGGCAACGCCTATTGCAACAACAGCCCCATCTTCTCCAACAGCAAGAAGCACTGGAAGAGGCTTACTACCAAAACCAACAAACAGCTCATCTAAAAACGGTTGTTCCTCCTTACACCATCCCGGTTGTATCCCATATTGTCCACCAAGGGGGGGCGGAGAACATTCCCGCTACTTCGATTGACGGCAATCTTTATTTCTCCAAAAGACTCAACAACCAGCTCTTTGTTATCCCTAACCCCAACAACTTTATACCACAGCAGCTGATACCGGGAGACATTGATTTGTCAACACTGCAGGAACCCAATATTCAACTCGATGGAGACCCCGGCACACTGGTAGATCAGATGGACGGGTGTTGCCCCGAAGATTGTGACGAACCCTATGTCTACTTCTACGGAGAAGATGCAGATTACAGCGGGCGGACTTTACTGGCTTATAATGAATTCATCTTCGTTGGTGGCCAAAGAGGCGACGAAGCTTTGCTGACCAAGATGACTCCCGCCGGAGAGGTGATATGGGCACAAACCATGCGGCCGATCAACAACCTCCCCAATGTCATTGTAGACCTTAAGATAGATAGTGAAGGAATGCTTATCGGTGCTGGCAGTGCGCTTACGGGTAGTAATTTAGGCTCCTTTACGTTCAAAATTAACCCCGATAACGGTGCTACAGTCTGGACGCGCACCTATACCGATCCTGCAAGTGACTATTTCAACGTATCTGATATTTTTGAATCGCCAACCAATGGCGATTATATTGTACTAGGCACTGCGTTTAGTAATACCAACGGACTGGGCTGTGATGCTGCTTTTTACTCCATCAATCGTAATGATGGAGATATTACGTCTCAGCGTATCCACTTCCATTTGGGTTCCTGTGAAGGCATTGAGGCAGCAGTCATCAACAACAATAACTTTTACGTAACGGGGCGCTACAATTTTTCTGGTGGCGGATTCAACCGCATGCGCCCTGCCATTACCAGTTTTAACAGTACTGGGACAGCAGTTTGGTCACGACTCTACTTGGTAAACGTCAATCAGGATGCTCGTCTTTACAGCTCTGACATCAGCCTTGACGGTCCTAACAATCTGGTGGCACTTGCCCATGGAGACGACAATGGTACCGCACCAGACAACAATGACTTTTGGATCATTCGCACCAATTTGGTGGGCGGTGCCCAATGGGCGATCAAATACACCCTGCCCGAACCCGTGGATGGTAAAGAAATATTGGTAGTCGATAATGGCTATGTCATATTGGCCCGCGCCCGCACCTCCAACAATCTTTACCTTACTCGCGTAAATGGTGCTGGTACCGTCATTTGGGCGAAACAGCTCCAAAACCTCACCAGTATTGGTGCAGGCGACGAATTGGTTCAGATCGGCAACTATCTTTATCTCACCGCACAACATACGGGCAACACCAACACCGAGCTGGCCCTCCTACGCATTGATTTCGAAACAGGATCATTTCCTGATGCTTGTATCAGTAATGAAGATGTCGAGATCACACAGCAGTTTATTACCTCCCCTTATGATGGATTCAATGCCCTATCACCTTACAACACACAAGTAGACGGAAGCAGTGATTTTGACCTCAGCCCTACCCTACTCGCTCCATTGCCAATAAGCTGTGCTCCACCTTGCGGGCCAGAAGATTGCGACAACGGCATTGACGACGACGGCGACGGACTAGTGGATTGTGAAGACCCTGATTGTGATTGCGAGGAAATCTGCGACAACGGCATCGATGACGATGGCGACGGACTGGTAGATTGTGATGACCCTGAACTCGCTAATGATTGCTGCTGTTACGTGCCTCCGGTCCTTGAACTTGGAGAAAACATTGTGGTCTGTGAAAACGGCGTCTTCGTTCTGGATGCTGGCCCTGGCTTTACGAGTTACCAATGGTCGGATCTAACGACCGAGCAGACGCTCACCACCACCTTCCCCGGCGAATACAGTGTGACGGTCACCGATCAGTGCGGTAACACTCAGAGTGACACCCTCCTCATCAGTGTTGACCCAGCTAGTGCAATTGACCTAGGTCCTGACCTCACCCTTTGCGCGGGCGCAACCCTGACCTTAACCGCCGATGGTTTTGTGACTTACGAGTGGTTTCCTGAAAGCAATTTTGATTGTAATACCTGTCCGACTGTGGTATTTACAACAACAGTAGATACGGAAATTATCGTTGTAGGAACCAATGCTGCGGGCTGTATCAGTACCGATACGCTGTTGGTCACCATTGATGCCACCCAACCCGGCAGCTTCACGTCAACTGGTATTTGCCCCGGTGAATCGATTACCTTTGGTGATCAAACTATCACGGAAGCAGGACTCTATCTGGACACCGTCTCTACAGGAACTTGTTTGACCATCGACAGTCTGGAAGTGGCCTTGCTCGAAACCTTCAACACCGAAGAGGATCGTACCATCTGTGCCGGGCAGTCCACCACCATTTTTGGCAACGAAGAAACGGAGCCTGGCACTTATAACATGACGTTCACCGCAAGCAATGGCTGCGATTCGACACACACCATTGTTCTGAGTGTCGAGGAGGAAATCAATACCAGTGAGGCACTAGCGGTTTGCAATGGACAGAGTATCTCTATTTTCGGTAACGAAGAAACCGCTGCCGGATCTTACGCAATGACCTTTACCAGCAGTAGTGGTTGTGACTCTGTCCATACGATTGTCCTCAGCTTATTGGATACTTTTGCTACTAGCGAAACACTGCAGGTTTGTGAAGGGGAAAGTGCAACGATTTTCGGCAACGAAGAGACAGATGCGGGGATCTACGAAATGACTTTTACCGCCGAAAATGGATGTGATTCTACCCATACCATTATCCTGGAAGTTTTAGAAACGTTCGCTACCAGTGAAATAGTGAGCACTTGTGAAGGTACCGCCATCGACATTTTTGGCAACCCTGAAACAGCGGCGGGGGATTACACGATGACCTTCACCGCCGAAAATGGATGTGATTCTATCCATACGATTACCCTAAGTCTCTTTGAGCTCAACAATACCGAAGAGTCCGTAGCTATTTGTACTGGAAGTACGACGGATGTTTTTGGAGAGCAGGTCGGCGATGCCGGCGAATATAGCATGACCTTCAGTGATCAAAACGGCTGTGATTCAACGCATACGATCACCGTTCAGGTACTCCCCACCTTTGCTACCAGCGAAGATTTGACTACTTGTGAAGGAACGCCTATTGCTATCTTTGGTACACCAACGACCGAAGCGGGTAGTTACAGCATGACCTTTGCCGCCGAAAACGGTTGTGACTCTACCCATACCATCAACCTGACCGTACTGCCTACCTTTAGTACCAGTGCCAGCATTGGGATTTGCCCCGGCGAAAGTGCCGAAGTATTCGGCCAAACCGTAGACGAAGCAGGTGAATACAGTATGACCTTTACCGCCGCCAATGGCTGTGATTCGGTGCATACCATTACCCTTATTCAATTGGAAAGCATTACGACCAGCGAATCCATTGATGACTTGTGTGCAGGAGATAGTGTAGAAGTTTTTGGTGAAACCGTCACAGAAGATGGGGTCTATCAACAAACTTTCACGGCGAGTAACGGCTGTGACTCCACCCATACCATCACCGTTACCGTCCTGCCAACCTTCACGACTACGGAAGAAGTATTCATTTGCGATGGCGAGAGTGTGGAAATATTCGGTCAACAGACCAGTGAAGCAGGCACCTACCAAGAGACCTACACCGGTAGCAATGGTTGTGATTCTACCCACGTGATTACCCTTACGGAAGAAACCTTCTCTGGTAGTGCTTACATTTTCCCACCCTGCCCTAGTGATCCTGAATCATGGATTGTTTACATCAATACCAATGGAAACGGCGGGCCTTATACGGTGAGTTGGAATGGCAATGTGGTGGTCAACAATACCATTAACAATATTCCAGTTGGCGAACACACAGCGATTGTGACCAGTGCCAACGGCTGTATGTATACCGTTGAATTCACTATACGCCCCTACAACCAACCCTGGTGGGGATTGGTGGCTGGACCAAATTGCAACAACCCTCAATCCGGCGAAATCCGCATCCAAACCGAGCCAACGGATGAAACCCTCAGCTTTAGTCTAGACGGCGTCAACTTCAGTGAAACGCCAATACTTAGTGGGCTCGCCGAAGGAGATTACACCTTGTACGTAAAATATGGCGATCGTTGTGTGGTAACCGAACCCATCACCGTTCCCGGTCCGGAAACTTTCAGCCTGGCTTTGCCCGAAGACCAAACCATCAAATGGGGCGAAAGCCTAGCGATCGAGCCTACCACTGATGTTGGCCCGGGAGCCAGCTACCAATGGACCCCAGGCAGTAGCCTCGATTGTCCGGTCTGTGAGAAGGTGATCGCTCAACCAGAAGAGACGACCCGCTACTTCCTCAAAGTCACCGACCAAAACGGTTGTACCGAGGTGGATGACATACTCGTAAAAGTAGATCGCAGGATTCCCTACTACGTCCCAAATGCGTTTACGCCCAACAATGACGGGCAGAACGACTATTTCACGGTTTACGCCGCAACGGGTGTAGAAGAAGTACAACAAATGATCATCTTCGACCGCTGGGGAGGTGAGGTCTACGTACGCACCAATTTCCCACCTAACCGTGAAGAATTGGGCTGGGACGGTCGTTCGCGTAAGCAACAGGTCTCTCCCGGTGTTTACGTTTACTACATCGAACTGCGACTCAATACTGGTGAGGTGGTCATGGTGAAGGGAGATGTGGCATTGATCAAGTAGAAAATTACGCACAATTGGGAACCATATAAGGCATATAAGTTTTCTAAAAAAGATACTTACTTATAGGTCTTATATGGTTCAAATTAACTTTGATGAGAAAAATTGTTTATTACGTCGCAAGTTCATTGGATGGTTTTATTGCGGGACCCGGCGATGATATTAGCGACTTCGTTCAACAGGGTGACGGCGTAACTCAATATCTAGAAGATTTACAAAGCTTTGATACGGTGATCATGGGGCGCAAAACCTATGAATTTGGTTATCAATACGGACTGATTCCCGGACAGCCTGCCTACCCCCACATGAATCATTTCATCTTTTCCAACTCACTTGTTATTGAGCATCTTCACGAAAAGGTTCACATCAAGAAAATAGACAGGAACTTTATTTTGGAACTCAAACAACAAGAAGGCACCGACATTTACCTCTGTGGTGGTGGGCAATTTGCCGGTTGGTTATTTAATGAAGGTTTGATTGACCAATTAAAAATCAAACTGAATCCAATAATTCTAGGAAAAGGGATTTCTCTATTTAGTGATGTTAAGAAAACTTATCACCTTGCTTTGAAAGACAACAAAAGCTTTCCTTCAGGGATGCAGATCATCTCTTATGACGTATTGTATTAAGAAGGCTCCATATAAAAAAGTAGCATATTGTAATTCCGAACGATTGACTTAGCAAAGCACCTCATCTTTGTCTTGTTATTTTGCGGCGTTAGTCCTTCACGTTTTTTCACTAGAGTTGTTCTGTTGGGGGCTGTTTTAGCGAAAGCGCTAAAATTTCATTCTGAACGAGGCAGATTTTGCAGTCGAATGCGGGCAATTCGGCGAAAAATCTAACGAAGTTCAGGATGAAATTTTCCGCTTGCAGCAAAACTTGTCCCAGCAGAACAACTCTACTAAAACCTCTTCTTCATGCAAGGCCCCAATCCCAACACTACCTTCCCACTAGCGAATTACGACCGCCTTTGTTTTTTGAAAAACATTATCAAAAATCCCAACATCATTGTGGGCGATTACACCTATTATGATGATTTTGAAGATGTGCATAATTTTGAAAAAAACGTCAAATATCATTTTGACTTTGTGGGCGACCAGCTGATCATCGGCAAGTTTTGCATGATCGCTTCCGATGTCACCTTCATCATGAACGGCGCCAACCACCTTACGGACGCGGTATCTACCTACCCTTTTGCCATTTTTGGTCACGGCTGGGAAGGAGCTATGGAGGGCAAAACCTACCCTAGCAAAGGAAATACCGTTATTGGAAATGATGTCTGGATTGGACATCGGGCGACCATCATGCCGGGGGTGACGGTGGGTGATGGGGCCATCATTGCTACCAATGCTACCGTCACCAAAGATGTACCTGCTTATGCGGTGGTAGGTGGTAATCCCGCCAAGGTGATCAAAATGCGGTTCTCTGACGCAGAGATCACTCGCCTATTGGAGCTACAATGGTGGGATTGGCCGCTGGAGAAGATCACCGCTAATTTGGGGTGGTTGACGGGGAAGGAGGTCTAAATCAAGCAGCATGCTCTTCCCTCCACGCCTCAGGACCTACACCTTGCCAAGCTTTGAAAGCCCGCGAGAAAGCACTGGTACTTGCGTAATTGAGTAAATAAGCGACCTCACTAATACCAATGTCTGAGCGCCGAAGATAGCTTAGCGCAAAATCCTGCCGCAATTCTTTGAGGAGTTGTTTGTAAGTGTAGTTTTCTTCCTTCAACCGGCGCTGGAGGGTACGAGGGCTTACATTCAAGTAGTGGGCCACCTGCTCCACATTGGGAAAATCAGCTTGAGCGAGCTGGAGCATCGACTGTCGGACGGTGTTTGCGAAACCCGTTTTTTGGCTTAGCTGGGCAGATTTCTGTTCGGCGTGCGCTACCAAGATGCGGAGTAATCCAAAATCATACGTAGAAATGCGTTGCTCCACCTGAGACTGATGAAGAACGATGGCAATCTCTCCTTTTCTGAAAATCAGAGGACATTTAAAGATACGCTGGTATTCGGATAATGCAGGCCCTTCTGCCCAGGGAACGTGAATAGCTGTCGGATGATACAGCCGTAGGGTGAGTGCCTGGAACTCGCGCAGTGTGAAGACCAGTACCCCTTCTACCGTATGACGATAAGCAAGCGGAGATTGCTGCTCCCAAAGCTTATTCTGCTGAAGTAAAACCTTGTAGTAAGCACCTTCTTTTTCCAGCTGCATGGGCAGTTCGCTGCACCCCAGATTAGCAAACTCGCAGCAGTACTCCAAGGCCTGTTTTACGGTTGCGCTGGTTTGGGTAATCTGCCCGATGAGACCCGCTGCCGAAAGGCTCAAGCCCTCTCCCATGTGAAGTCCGAGGCAGGGATCTTCCGTTTTGGCAATTGCTGCTTCAAGAATGGTATTATAAACCTCCCTGCTCAAGACACATTCAGGGGTGCTTAAAGTAGCCTCTGATTGCCCGCTCAGGGCAATCAAGTGCTCATAATCTGCTCCCTGCCGAGCGGCAAAGGCGGCTACATTGAGTACAAATCTTCCATTAAATGCCATACTCAAAGATACAAATTCTCCGCATTGGCGCGAAATGATAACAGACTGGCATTTGTGGTCAAGCAAACCTGATTTTATTAGCTGATCTTTGTAAAAAATAAATCAACAACGATGAAAACCATCAGCACTTCTATCCTAATCGACGCCCCCATTGCTAGTGTTTGGGCGATATTGATGAATCAGGAAGCTTACCCTCAGTGGAATCCATTTATTCAGCAACTCAAGGGTGATCTTGCCTCTGGCAATACCATTGAAGCCATCATCCAGCCCCCGGGGCAAAAGGCAATGCGCTTTACCCCGCTCGTGAAGGTGAACCAGCCAGAGCAAGAGTTTCGCTGGCTGGGTCATCTCTTTTTTCCTGGCATCTTTGACGGAGAGCATTACTTTTTGCTAGAGGATATCGGCGGAAAGCAGACGAAATTCATCCACGGCGAGCAGTTTCGTGGGCTATTTGCTGGTCTTATCCTTAGATTGATTGGGGAGAGTACCAAGGCAGGGTTTGTAGCAATGAACGAGGCGCTGAAGGCACGAGCAGAAACACTTAGTAGCGACCAAAAATAGCGCGCTAAAGCACACGAAACCTGCTCGAAAGTGAGGCCGAACAAATACCGTTTTAGATATGCACAATAGGTCCCGATGGGTCAAAGTTGAACGAATTGGCGCGCAGGTAGGAGGCCGGAGCGCGGGGTGCGGAGCAACCAAGGGCAAAGGATAGGAGCTGCTATGTAGGGAGTAGCGGATAGCCTGGTGCCTTCTCCCGTCCCTACTTTTCTAGTGGGGACGGGAGAAGGCATGACCTCAAAAAACAATTAAAGCAGCACCTCCGCCACAAAGAAACCGATGTAAGTGCCTAGTCCTGAACCGAGCGTACCCACCAGGATAGAAGGCAGAATAAGGTCGGTACGATGGAGGCTTTTGGCCAAAGCCATGGCGGAAGATGCCCCTCCGACATTGGCCTGGCTGGCGATGGACACCAGGTCCCAGTCTTGCTTGAACAAGCCGCCAAGTAGGAAAATGAGCAGGCCATGTACCAAGACAATGCTGGTGGTAAAAATAGTGATGGTGAGGGCCATTTCGCCGATCTCGCCCAGGGCGGCCAGCTCGCAAAAAGCGCCGATCACCGCCAAGAAGAGATAAACGAAAAACAACCCCAAAAGCTTGGCTCCGCTGATCCTTTGAATGGCAGGGATTTGTGCTAAAACCAAGGCAATGGTCGTAAGGATGAGAATAGATGGAACCGATAGGCCATAATTAGCCAGCAGCTGGGTGAGCGCATCAGCCACCCACAAGGTGCCCGCCCCCAGGGCAAGTAACAAGCCCAATTGCATGGGATCTATGTTTTCGTCTTCACTTTGGATGGCGGTAATTTCTGCGGCCGTAAGCGGCGTCTGGCCAGTAAGTTGTTGACGTGGCCACCAGCTTTGAAGCAGTTTGGAAATCAGGAGCGTAGCGATCATCCAAAGGGCGGTGAGGATATTATCTACCGCTACGGTGCCGGCGTAGAGGTTGCCTTCTTCCATCATGTTGTATTCGATGGCGATGGCGTTGAAATTTACGCTACCGCCCGTGTAAGTGCCCGTCATCATGCCCGCCAGGGCGCGATAGCTCTCACCCAAGGCGCTGCTCCCACCTACCAACCAGACCGCGAAAACCGCCCCGATAGCCGTACACAGGGAACCGATGACAAACATGAACAACATGGGCAAACCCGCTTTCTTGAGTTCACTCAAATTGACACCTAATAAAAGAAAGAAAATAGAGATAGGCGCAACGTAGTGAAAGATGCCGTCGTACAAGACAGACCCCTGCGTAGCAGAAGGGATGATCCCTAAATTAGCCACTACCGCCGTGAGTAAGATGACCAATAAGGTAGTACCTAAATACCGTAGAATGGTATGCCTGTTGAGCCATTCGCTGATGACAATATTCAAGGCTAAAATGGCGAGAATAGCGAGGGGAGCTTGCATGAAAGAAGGGCTAAGCGTGGAAGTAAGGAACAGCACGAAAATAAAAAGCGATTTTGTTTTTCACAATAGTTAAATAAGCGCTTCATTTTAAGCCCGTCTGGCCAGCCGGACAGGCGTTTTAACTATTTGAAAAACCTGAGAAAAATCGCAGTTTATTTTATGCGCAATACTAAGACATCCAAGATAGGAATAAAATTGGTAAAATCGATCCTGTGGATCGACCCCTCCAGCGGGACACATTTTGATGATGCTAGTAGCAAGCATACTATCCATTCGGAATCCACTCTAATAGCCTAAATCAGTGCGCTAAGGGGTCGAAACCTACCCGAACGCATTTACCTCCCCCTTTCCACCACCTTTCGGAGTGCCTCTAAATAGATTGCCCAGCAAAAGCTGGTTCGGCGAAAATGGTCGTTGATTTTATCCCAGCTGGTATGGGCAAATCGCAGGGTGGTAATGCCATCTTCCCCTTCCTTGAGTTGAAAATGGATTTGGGTAGGCGTCCAGTCAGCGTCTGCCTGGGTCATTTGCCAGCTTATTTGCAGGGGTGTTGTGATCTCAACGACCTTTGCACGCCAGTCGGAATCTTTGGTAAAGAAAAACTGGTATTCTGCACCCAGTGTGGGCTGCCCGGCGGCTTCTGTGGTCCACCAGGAGCACAATCCTTCCGGGGTGGTGATGGCTTTAAAAACACGCTCAGCGGAGGCCTCGATGGTTAGGAGATGGTGAATGCTTGGCATAATTTGGTCGTTTAGCTCTTTTCAAGATACGCATTTTCTGTAATTTTAGGGATCAAAGAAAAACAACGACTTATGCGACTATTGCTAACTTTTGGTTTTACGGTCATCTGTTCCTTTCTTTCCGCACAAACCATACAAGTTCTCCCCTATCTCCAAAAAGCAACACCTAACGGTATTTACGTTCTTTGGGAAACCGACCAGGGAGAAGAAAGCACGCTAGAATGGGGCCCAACAACCGATTTAGGCAATACGACCACAGGCAATACAACGACAACGACTGCCAGCACCCGCATGCACGAGGTGCAACTGACGGGCCTGGAACGGTTTACGACCTACTATTACCGCGTAAAAACGGGCAGTGCGGTATCTGACATCTTCAGTTTTAAAACGCCTCCTTTTGCCAGTGACAATGAGTCGTTTCGCCTACTCGCCATGAGCGATATGCAACGCGACGGTAACCAACCAGATAAATATCGTGAGATTATCCAGGATGGGGTGATTCCTTACCTCAATGATCATTTCAGCGGTACCCTTACCGAGGAGCTGGCACTGGTGATGATCCCTGGCGATTTGGTAGAAAATGGCAATGTCTACAGCCAGTGGAAAGACCACTTCTTCACACCAGCGCAGCCACTCCTTAGCCGCATCCCCATCTATCCGGTGCCCGGGAATCACGAAAATAATTCAAATACCTTTTTCCAATATTTCAACCTGCCCGACAATGGGAGCGCAGGCTCGGAAGAACATTGGTGGTACCATGATTATGGTAATCTGCGCATCATTGGGCTCGACTCTAATGGTCCTTACACCACGCAGCAACAGTTGGACTGGTTGGCAGATGTTTTGGCCACGACTTGTGACAATGAGGAGATTGATTTCGTCTTCGCCCAGCTTCATCATCCTCATCTTTCGGAATTATGGCTACCAGGAGAGTCTAATTTCACCGGTGAGGTCATCCAGCGATTAGAGGATTTTAGCAGCTCTTGCGGCAAGCCGAGCATCCATTTTTTCGGACACACGCATGGTTACTCTCGTGGCCAGTCGCGGGATCACAAACACCTTTGGGTGAATGTAGCTACGGCAGGTGGCGCCATCGACCATTGGGGAGATTACCCGCAGGCGGATTATGATGAATTTACGGTTTCCCGCGATGAATGGGGATTTGTAACGGTGGATATTACAGCTGGTGAAGCACCACAATTCACCCTAAAAAGAATCAGCCGGGGGAACGAAGCCAACTTTCTAGACAATATGCTGGTTGATAGCCTGACGGTACGTAAAGCCGATCAGCAAGTAGATCAACCTACTGCCATCTTCCCTAATTTCGACCTTGTTTCTCCAGAATGTGTTTTACTCAAGGCGGGTGATTTCTCTTCCGTTGTACCAGACGCCACCCACGGGCAAAGTCATTGGCAGGTTTTCGCCGATTGCGACGACCTCTCCAATCCCGTAGCTGAACGCTGGAAAAGCTACCAAAACCTCTACTTCAACGAAGACACCCAAGCCGGCGACGACCTCACCGATGAGCGGATCACCGGGCTCGCTCCCAATACCAACTACTGCTGGCGGGTACGCTACCGCGATCGCGAGCTTAACTGGAGTGAATGGTCGGAAATCGTACCTTTTGCCACAGGCAATTCTTCTTTTTCCAATAATCTATTGCTCAATCCCGGGGCAGAAAACCTACTCCAATACTGGAATGCTACCCAAGGGATCACCGAAGCACTGACTTCTGGAGAATGCAATGGCATTGCTCCTCACAGTGGCAGCTACTACTTTGCCGTAGGCGGCTTGTGCGAAGAAAGTCCTTTTGCTCAATGTGTCCAGGAAATCAATGTAGTCGCCTTTGCTGACTCGATTGATACCGGCAACTGGCAGGCCAATTTCGGCGGCTACCTTGCCAATTTCTCCGGCAGTGATCGCCCGGCACTCTACTTGCGATTTCTGAATGAAGCGGGCACGGTATTGGACACAATCGCTGAATTTGCCAGTTTAAGCAGCAACTGGACGCTGGTAGATGAATTTCATAGTATTCCTCCCCAAACCCGCTTGATTGAGTTTGTACTCACAGGCACCCGCAATGCCGGCACGGATAATGATAGTTATTTTGATGACTTGTTTTTGCGCGTGGGTAACATGACTGACGCTTGCTCAGAATACATCACGGGCAACTCTTCGGCATCTCCTCCTGCGAAATCACTACAGGTAGCTCCCAACCCTTGGTCGAATACTTGCCGGATACTGTTGCCGAATGCCAGTGCCGAAGAAATGACCCTTCACCTAACCAATGACATTGGCCAGAAGGTTCCCGTTCGCTTTACTCAAGAGGGCAATCAGTTCTTACTGGAACGATCAAGTCTAAGTGCAGGGATTTATTTCTTCAGCATAAGACAGGCTGGCGTACTGATAGGAAGTGGCCGATTTGTAGTGGAGTAGGAAGCCTTCAGGTGCGGGGTGCGATTTTCAGTGCGAAGTGCGAGGTCCGGCCGTAATTGTGTGATCGCAATCTACGATTGGAGTTAGATACGAATTTAGGTGCGGGGGTGCGTATAGACTAACCCTTACACACCTTAACACCTACCCAACCTTTACCCTTTTTCCAGCTTGCAAAATTTTACCTTCATTAAGTATATAAAACAAACCAGCCGCTTGCTATCCTAAGACAACAAGCGGCTGATTTTAACTCTCTATACATCGAGTACTTAGTTAAAAAGCTGATGTTTGGTATAACATCCATTTAGGTTTATCAAATCCCTATACCCTATACCAAGTACCTCGTACTGTGAAGTTAAACTTCACATTAGTCGATCTTCTGAGCAGCCAGATCTGGGTTTAGCAGATCGTAAAACTGGTTCAGTTTAGGTAGAATGATGATCCGCGTACGGCGGTTGGTAGCACGGCCGGCAGCAGTATCATTGCTGGCGAGTGCATTGTACTGACCACGTCCCGCAGCAATCAAGCGATTGGGATCAACACCGTGGGTAATTTGCAGCGCGCGAGCTACCGAAGTTGCCCGTAGTACACTCAAGTCCCAGTTGTCTTTCACACAAGCACTGCTGATCGGCACATTGTCGGTGTAGCCTTCTACCATCACTTCCATATCAGGGCGAGACTTCACGATTTGGGCGATTTTACCCAATACTTCCGTAGCACGTGCTGTGATGTTGTAGCTACCACTTTCGTAGAGCATCTTATCCGACAAGTTGATAAAAACCACGGTTTTGTCAACTTCGATTTCCACATCTTCATCTTCGATGCCTTTCGCCAATACCCCTTTCAGGTTGACCGCCAGCGCCAGGTTGATAGAGTCGGCTTTCGTCTTGGCCAATTGTAGCATCTGAATGTATTTGTCTTTGCCATCCAGCTGAGACAAGGTGGTAGAAACATTGTTGCTTGCAGACTGAGAAAGGGTCGTCAAATTGCCTAATTGTTCTACGGTACGGTCACGCTGTGCTTGCACGTCTTTGATCTGATCTTGCAATTGCTGGATCTGTTCAGTGCGGCCTTGCAGCAAAGCAGTAAGGCGTACTCTTTCCTGCTCACAGGTATTAAATTGGTTGCTCAACCGGCTAATATCAATGGCGCATTGCTCTTCCATTTTGTTTGCAGCTTCCAGCTCTGCCTGTAAGGCATCGTACTGTTTTTTGCTTACGCAGGAAATCAACAAGGGCAGTATTGCCAGCATCACCAACAGACTTTTCATAAACTTCATAAGGACTTTGAATTTTGGGTGGTTGATAGAGTAGACTTGTTCTGTTGGGATCATTTCGGGGGCAAATCGCGCCTTATCTTCCCACACTGTGCCTTTTTCAAGTCGCTTAGCTACGGCTAGGCTCCTTAAAAAAGACTTCGCGTGGTCGATAATGCATCAATTTTCCTACCAAACTGACCCAGCAGAACAAGTCTAGTAATTTTGATAGTAATACTTTAGACTATAACCGTAACAAGGTGTCACCATCAAATGTGCGTTTCAAGAAAATAATTTTGAATTATTTTTCATTTGATTAGTTCCGAATCAATGGCAAACGCACCTGTGACGGGTATTTTGCGGAGTGGTGTACCTTGTTATGAGCTACAACGCCTTTGGCTTCGTCGTAATTATTGCCACCCGTATTTAAGTTACGCTCAAAACGAGGAAAATTACTGCTGGAAACTTCTATCCTGATTTGGTGCCCTTTAGCAAAGTAATTGCTGGTGGAAAGCGCCGTAAGATCCACTTTGTAGACCTCTCCTTCTTTCATAAACACCTCCTTGTCGTAGCCCTCGCGGTAACGCACTCTTTGGATGGTTTCATCCAGGTTGTAAGCAGTGCCATCGGGATAAACATCGATAAGTTTTAGCGTAAAATCGGTATCTTTTGCATCAGAACTAATGTAAAGGGTACATTCTACCGATCCAGTCAATTCTACCCCTTCGGCAAGCGGCGGGGTGCTGTATACCAGGATATCGTTGCGGGTTTCCATTTGTTGCTGATCAAAGGAACCTCCTTCGACGGCATTGCCGGTGCAGCAGACATTTCCACCGTAAGACATCACCGGATTGTGGGGATCGTAGGTAAAACTATCGGGGCGATCAGTTTTGGGCATGGTGGTCGTCAGTTTACCATTGCCGTAGAGGCTATTGGCACCTCCTTCGCTGTCCAGGTAGTAGGTCTCCATCTTTGCAGCAGCGGGTGGCCATTGCTCAGCGGTTTGCCACTTGTTGCTTCCCATGGTGTAGTAAGTCACGCGTGGTGTTTTTTCCAGGACATCGTTCTTTTCGCCCTTCAGCCAGTAGTCAAACCAGCCGTAAATCAGCGCATCGTAATCGTAGCGGGCATCACCTACCGAGCGCTCGCCAACGATGGTATTCTCCGTTGCGCGCGTGTAGCGGCAGTGTAAGGTGGGTGCAATAAAGAGGTATTGGTGATCGCGCACATCCGGGGCCGCATTCTTTCTGGCGTGATTGAATAAAGCTAAATTGGGCGTGATGGATACATCGTACCAGCTACAGAACCAAAAGCTGGGCACCGCCAATACCATATCGTCGTGGTAAAGCCCGCCCTTGTACCAGTCGGGATCATTGGGCTTGCGCTGGATCATGTCTTCGTAAATACCTTTTGGTCCTTGCTGGTTTTCAATAATTTCCGACACCGGCAAATGCGCCAGTCCTTCCTTCCAGTCAACCCGAGGGTACTCCGGCGACATATCATAAAAGCGTTGTAGGCGGCGCAGGTCTTCCGTTGAAATCCCTTCCGGCAAGCGCGGCGCCATGGGGTCGTGCTGAACGGAATACAGCCAGGCCGTGAAGAGCATCTGCTGCGCTCCACCGCGGTACCAGTTGCCCTGTTCGTAAATATCGCCTACACGACCTACCCCGGCGCCATAGCCCATGGGTACCATGGCCGCGTGGGAAGGGTGATCCAGGGCAGCAACGGCCATCTGCCACTCAGCGGTAGAAGAACATCCGTAGGTGCCGATTTTGCCATTGCACCATTCCTGGTCTTTCATCCAGCTAAAGGCATCGTAGCCATCGGTGAGCGGTACGCCGAGAATGTCCCATTTGCCTTCCGAAAAGTAACGGCCGCGCTCATTTTGCACTACATAAGCATAGCCCCGCGACACGGCCTCATAAGCACTGGTATAAGTACGGGTGCGCTCTTCGCCATCGCCGTAAGGATTGAAATTGTAAGGCGTCCGCGAAAAAATAACCGGGACTTTAGCATCCCCTTTCGGGCGGTAGATATCGGTAGCAAGCCGTACGCCATCGCGCATCGGCATCATTACTTTTTGCTCAATGACGGCAATTTCAGCCAGTCGTTGATATTCGCTTGATTCCTGAGCGGCAAGGCTCGAATAAGCACTGACAATTAGTACGAATAGTAATAATTTAGAAATAAGGTTAATCATGAGCGTTTTGGTTTGGTATGTTTTGAACTTGGGGAAGATAAAGATTTTCGGGCAAACTTTTTTGGCAATGCAGTGAACTAAGCTCCTCAGCTAATGAGGTACAATGAACGAAATCATGCATACTTTTGAAAACCTTACATCTTACCGAAAATAGGAGACCGTTTTCTGTCAGCGGCCCTCTAACTGGTATTTTTTATCGAAATTGAAACAGATCCTCGACAAAACCGTAAGTAAACCTAATATCATGAATTGATACCCGTCTGCCAAGGCAGAATTAACAACGCGAAGTAACCATGAAACCTCTCTACCTATCCCTCATTTTTTTCACATGCGTTCTTTCCCCTAGCCACGCACAAGTTGTAGACTCCACTTTTGGCGAGCCCAATTCTTTTGTGTCAGGTGGTTATGTTCCTGGTATGACAGGAAATGATTTTTCAGAAAGAGAGGATCGAGCGTACGTAATGCTTTTTTCAGACGACGGCAAAATTATTATGGCGGGTCACACTGCTGGCGAAAATGATAGTGACTTTGCCTTTACACGTATGCTGGACAATGGTCAGTATGATCAAGAGGCAGGACCAGACGGTAAGGTACGGTTAGACTTGGGCTTGCAACACGATTCCTGCCTGGCCGCCGTCCGCTACGGCCCCGATCAAATGCTGATGGGAGGCAGTGGGGAGCAAGCAGGAGAAGCCGGTTTTTCTGCCTTATTGATCAAAACGGATTTTGACGGCCAGCTCATTAGCAGCTTTGGAACGGAGGGAAAAGTATTTCTGAACTTACCGGGGCAACACGAGATGATTACTCGCCTGCATCCGCTTCCGGATGGTAAGATTATGGTTGCGGGCAATGTCTTCTTCGGCCCTTCCTATCCTTATCCCGATTCTACCTCCATTTTTGTCGGCCGCTTATTGGAAAATGGCAGCGTAGACAGCAGCTTTGGAACTAACGGGTTTATCTACAAAAACCGCTACGCCTGCCCCTCCAGCATCCTGGGCGATCTGGTGTTTTATCCCGATGGTGCATTCCTTCTTACTGCGGAAACCTATAATCCTTATCCTGGACTCCAATATCCAGAAGGCCCTTGTGAAACCAGTATATACGTATCACGCTATTTACCAGATGGAGCAATTGATCTAGCTTTTGGAGAAGCCGGCACAACCGATGTGACTACAACAGCAGGCTGGGCAAAGGCACTGGGCATTTATGAAGATGGCAAGATTGTTGTAGCAGGATTAACATCTGATGGTTTGACAATGCCAAATTACACTACAGTTGCCAGGCTACTACCGGATGGCAGCCTCGACAGTACTTTTGCCAATAATGGTGTTTTTAAGGAATTTATATTTAGTCCTGATATTGATCCGGCCAATCCTGTAGACCTGGTGGTGCGGGGAGAGGAGGTTTTGGTGGGCTTTAGTGCAACCGAGTATAGAGGTTATTTCTCTTTTGGTGCCCTTTACTTAACCAATGAGGGGCAACGGAAACCTAATTTCGGCAACAATGGTTTATTGACCTATCACAGCATTTATCCTGCGACAAGGTATCGCATAAAAGAATTACGGTTATCAGAAGATCAACAAAGCCTGTATTTTGTTGGCAGCTATCGGAAGCTTATCCATTTTGATAATATGTTTATCTGCAAACTAGATATTAGTGACCAAACAGTGGCTACAGACGCTGGCTTGTACAACATCCAGGCAGCCCAGCTCTACCCCAATCCACTAAAAGCGGGAGAAGTACTGCATATTGAATTGCCTGGCCTTGGTGAAACAAGTGGTGACTTACTCCTTCAGGTATACGACAGTAGAGGCTCGCTGGTGATGCACCAGAAAACAGATGCCTATGCCTTAGCTGTAGGTCTTTCCTTGCCAGTACGCAGCCAGGGCGTTTATTTTGTTGAGGTATCCAATGAGGAGGGGCGGTATTTTGGTAAGGTGCTGGTGTTGGACTAAAAACAATAGCTATGAAACCTCTCTACCTATTCCTCATTTTTTCGATCTACATTCTTTCCCCCTGCTACACTCAGGTTGTAGACTCCACTTTTGGGGAGCCTAATTCTTTTTCACCAGGCCAGAATGTCTACGGAGTAACCGCCAGCGATTTTTCCGATAGAAAGGACAAGGCCTATTCGATGCTTTTTTTAGACGACGGAAAAATCATCATGGCCGGGCATACGGCCGGTGAAGAAGAAAGTGATTTTGCCTTTACCCGCTTGCTCGCCAATGGGCAATACGACCAGGATTTTGGCCCGGATGGCAAAATACAACTGGACTTAGGCTTACAACGCGATTCCTGTCTGGCGGCTGTTCGCTACGGCTCCGATCAAATGCTGATGGGAGGCAGTGCGGAACAAGCCGGAGAAGCCGGTTTTTCTGCCTTATTGATCAAAACGGATTTTGACGGCCAGCTCAATAGCAGCTTTGGAACGGAGGGAAAAGTATTTCTGAACTTACCGGGGCAACACGAGATGATCACCCGCCTGCATCCGCTTCCGGATGGTAAGATTATGGTTGCGGGCAATGTCTTCTACGGCCCTTCCTATCCTTACCCCGATTCTACCTCCATTTTTGTCGGCCGCTTATTGGAAAATGGCAGTGTAGACGAGAGCTTTGGGAACAATGGGTTCATCTACAAAACCCGCACTGGATGTCCCTCCAGCATCCTGGGCGATCTAGTGGTGTATCCCGATGGTGCATTCCTCCTTACTGCGGAGACCTATTCTCCTTATCCTGGAATACTGAATCCTTTTGGTCTTTGTGAACCCACCATTTACGTATCGCGCTTTTTGCCAGATGGAGCCGTTGATACTGCTTTTGGAGAAGCCGGCACAACCGATGTGACTACAACAGGAGGGTGGGCAAAGGCACTGGGTATTTATGAAGATGGAAAAATCATCGTAGCAGGATTAACATCTGATGGTTTGACAATGCCAAATTACACTACAATTGCCAGGCTACTACCGGATGGCACCCTCGACAGTACCTTTGCTGACCAAGGTGTTTTTAGAGAACCTCTAAATCAGTCGGGCCTTTTTCTGTTAAATCCCATAGACCTGATTATTCAAGGCGATGAAATGTTTGTAGGCTTTAGTTCAGAGAACCATATAGGTTTAAAGTCATTTGGTGTTCTTTGCTTAAACAATGAGGGGCAGCGCAGTACCAATTTTGGAGGAGATGGTGTTTTTACTTATCACAATATTTATGGTTGGGGCTTATGTGAAGTTAACCAAATACAATTATCAGCAGACCAGCAAAGCTTATATTTTACGGGCGGCAGTAAATACCAAAGTGACATGTTTATCTGCAAACTAAATATCAGCGACCAAACAGTGGCTACAGATGCTGGCTTGTACAACATCCAAGCAGCTCAGCTCTACCCCAATCCACTAACAGCGGGAGAGGTACTGCACATTGAATTGCCTGGCCTTAGTGAAACAAGTGGTGACTTACTCCTTCAGGTATACGACAGTAGAGGCTCGCTGGTGATGTACCAGAAAACAGATGCCTATGCCTTAGCCGCAGGCCTTTCCTTGCCAGTACGCAGCCAGGGCGTTTATTTTGTTGAGGTATCCAATGAGGAGGGGCGGTATGTTGGGAAGGTGCTGGTACAGGACTAAAAACAATAGCTATGAAACCTCTCTACCTATCCCTCATTTTTTTCACATGCGTTCTTTCCCCTAGCCACGCCCAAATTGTAGACTCCACTTTTGGCGAACCGTATTCTTTTTCACCAGGTCAGTATTTTTACGGAGTAACCGCCAGCGATTTTTCCGATAGAAAGGACAAGGCCTATTCGATGCTTTTTTTAGACGACGGCAAAATCATCATGGCCGGGCACACGGCCGGTGAAGAAGAAAGTGATTTTGCCTTTACCCGCTTGCTCGCCAATGGGCAATACGACCAGGATTTTGGCCCAGATGGCAAAATACAACTGGACTTAGGCTTACAACGCGATTCCTGCCTGGCGGCTGTTCGCTACGGCTCCGATCAAATGCTGATGGGAGGCAGTGCGGAACAAGCCGGAGAAGCCGGTTTTTCTGCCTTATTGATCAAAACGGATTTTGACGGCCAACTCATTAGCAGCTTTGGAGAGGAGGGAAAACTATTTCTGGACTTACCGGGGCAACACGAGATGATCACCCGCCTGCATCCGCTTCCGGATGGTAAGATTATGGTTGCGGGCAATGTCTACTTCGGCCCTTCCTATCTTTATCCTGATTCTACCTCCATTTTTGTCGGCCGCTTATTCGAAGACGGCAGCGTAGACGAGAGCTTTGGGAACAATGGATTCGTTTACAAAAGTCGCTATGGATGTCCCTCCAGCATCCTGGGCGATCTGGTGTTTTATCCCGATGGCGCATTCCTTCTTACTGCGGAGACCTATTTTCCTTATCCCGGAAGCCTGGATCCTATAGGGGCTTGTGAACCCACCATATATGTATCGCGCTTTTTGCCAGATGGAGCCCTTGATACTACTTTTGGAGAAGCCGGCACAACCGATGTGACTACAACAGCAGGCTGGGCAAAGGCACTGGGCATTTATGAAGATGGCAAGATTGTAGTAGCAGGATTAATATCTGATGGTTTGACAATGCCAATTTATACTACAGTTGCCAGGCTCCTACCGGACGGCACCCTCGACAGCACTTTTGCCAATGATGGTGTTTTTAGGGAATTTATTCATGCCGGTGATATTGATCCGGCCAATCCTGTAGACCTAGTGGTGCGGGGAGATGAGGTTTTGGTGGGCTTTAGTGCAACCCTTTCTTTTGGTGTGCTTTGTTTAAATAGTGAGGGGCAACGCAATACCAATTTTGGAGGGGATGGTGTATTTACTTATCACAATATTTATGGCTGGGGTACAAATAAAATTAACCAAATACAATTATCAGCAGACCAGCAAAGCTTATATTTTACGGGCAGTTATAAGTACCAAAGTGATATGCTCATTTGCAAACTAAATATAAGTGATAACATGGTGGCTGTGGACGCTGATCTCTACAACATCCAGGTAGCCCAGCTCTACCCCAATCCACTAACAGCGGGAGAGGTACTGCACATTGAATTGCCTGGCCTTAGTGAAACAAGTGGTGACTTACTCCTTCAGGTATACGACAGTAGAGGCTCGCTGGTGATGCACCAGAAAACAGATGCCTATGCCTTAGCCGCAGGTCTTTCCTTGCCAGTACGCAGCCAGGGCGTTTATTTTGTTGAGGTATCCAATGAGGAGGGGCGTTATTTTGGTAAGGTGCTGGTGTTGGACTAAAAAACATTTTATACGCAATCTACAAGCAGCCTTCTCTGGGCAAAAAACTGTACAATTCCGTGTTTTTGTGCTTTAGTGGCTAAAAAACCCTCCGTGTCTCCGTACCCCTGCCTGCAAGGCCAGCTTGCTGGCAGGCAGGTCCGCGGCAAATTAATTTTGGAGCGTTTGCCCTAATTACAGGACACCCACCCCCAAAACCTCAAATAATCTTTTTATCTTCAAAAATGTTTCCCTTAAGTGCCGTTTTATAGCATAAAAAGCAGCACAAAATCTAACTAACATGCCTGATAAAAACATCACTAAAGAATACAGCAACGGAGAAATCACCATTGTCTGGCAACCAGGGATATGTGCCCACTCTGAACGGTGCTGGAACAAAGAAAAAGGTGGACTACCTGCCGTATTCAACCCTAACAAGCGCCCCTGGATTGATCCTGAAGGAGCTAGCAGCGAACAGATCATGCAACACATTGACCGCTGCCCCAGCGGTGCTTTGAGTTACTACCGCAACGATAAAGCTGAAGCTGGCACTACCAAAAGTGACCGTGCTCCCCACATCACGGTCTCCGCCAATGGACCACTGGTGATCAAAGGCCCAGCCAAAATCGAATTGCTTGATGGCAGTACCAAAGAGATGGATAAAACCGCCCTCTGCCGCTGTGGTGCTTCCAACAACAAGCCTTTCTGTGATGGCAGCCACCATAAAATCAATTTCCAAGACGCTTAATAGATCAACATGGAAGATTTAAATATCCAATTAGAAGAAGAGGAAACCCGCGGCCGTGTTTTCATGGAGGAGCGTAGAGAACTACTAGCTGAAATGACCTACTCCAAAGCTGGCGACAGTCTACTCATCATCGACCATACTTACGTCGCGGAATCCCTAAAAGGCCAAGGGATTGGCCGCCTCTTGCTAGATGTGATTGTAGCCATGACGCGCCGACAAGGAAAGAAAATCATTCCGCTTTGTCCTTTCGCGAAAAGTGTCTTTGACAAGGATCCGAGTATTAGAGATGTGTTGAAATAAAATAAAAAAGAAATATCTCAACTATATGCTTACCTTTGTCGTTTACAACATGGTTCTCTGACAATTTGTGAGATTGCGTATCAGGGAAAAATTACTTTAACAAACAAGTTCGCGGCCAACAAAATCCGGCCCAACTTTCAATACTTTTCCCTACGGTTTGTCAACCCTACCTCAACGGGCAACTTCTCCAGCCGATAAGACTTCAGCGTAAAGGTATTGAGCCATTTTAACGATAAATGACATTTAATTCATTGGGGATTATTGACCCCATCCTGCGTGCCCTTGAAGTAAAAGGGTACACCAAGCCTACTCCAATCCAGGAGCAGTCAATTCCAATTTTACTTAAAGGAAAGGATTTATTGGGTTGTGCCCAAACCGGCACTGGTAAAACAGCCGCTTTCGCCATTCCGATTATTCAACAACTTTGTGAAGCTAATCTTGATGGCCCTTACGTCATCAAAGCACTCGTAGTAGCTCCTACCCGCGAACTCGCGATCCAGATCAATGACAGCTTTCAGGATTACGCCAAATTTACCGACTTACGCAGCACCGTTATTTTTGGTGGGGTAAAACAAGGTAAGCAAGTAGATATCCTGAAGAAAGGCGTAGATATTTTGGTAGCTACCCCGGGACGACTACTCGACTTAATGAACCAGGGCTTCATTAGCCTCCGCGACGTGGAATACGTAGTACTGGACGAAGCTGACCACATGCTTGACATGGGCTTCATTCACGACATCAAAAAAATCGTAGCAAAGTTGCCCGAGAAGCGGCAATCCCTCTTCTTTTCGGCTACAATGCCTCCGGCCATTATGGAATTGTCCAGTAAAATATTGGGTAACCCAGAAAAAGTGACCATCAAGCCTCAGCAGGCTACTGCCGAAAAGGTAGGCCAGGCTTTGTACTACGTCGATAAAAAGCAGAAGCGCAAATTGCTCCATCACTTGATCGTAGAAGAAAAAATGGAATCCGTTTTGGTCTTCTCTCGTACCAAGCATGGCGCCAATCGGATTGTGAAAGATCTCAACAGTGACGGTATTGGAGCGGCTGCTATTCACGGTAACAAGTCGCAAACTGCTCGGCAGAAAGCACTACAGGAATTTCGCGACGGCGACCTGCAAGTATTGGTTGCTACCGATATTGCCGCCCGTGGCATTGATGTGGACGAACTGGCCTTTGTCATCAATTTTGACTTGCCTAACGTGCCAGAGACTTACGTTCACCGTATTGGTCGTACCGGACGTGCCCAAGCCAGCGGAATTGCAATTTCCTTTTGTGATCAGGAAGAAAGAGCTTACTTACGCGACATTCAGCGCTTGATCAAGCAAGATGTTCCGGTTGTAGAAGATCACCCTTACCCTGATGATGGAACCAGAGTAGTGACTGAAAATTCCTCTTCTTCCCAACAGCAGCGTTCACGCAGCAACGGAGGAAACAACAATCGCCGTCGCGGACCAGGTAATAGTTCCTCATCAGGCAGCCGATCTGGGGGAGGAAACCGCCGGAGGTTCTCTAGTTCAAGGTAGTTTTGTAAAAACCATTTCTGTAACAGAAAACAGGGCAGGTACTTCGCGGTGCTTGCCCTGTTTTGTTTACCTCAGAAGCCTCTTGATTGGTATTCGTCTTTACTCACCAGCATATCAAAACAGCGTCCAGCCAAAGGTGGTCTGCAATGATTGCGGATTCGCCCCGAAAAGGACGCCCCGTTTCCCTGCATTAATGAGGATTTCATCGTACGAAAGTGCTTTGCGACTCAAGTAGATCGGTAGTGCTTTTTTAGTCCCTAAGGGGGAACAGCCCCCTCTTAGGTACCCCGTTAGTGCAAGCAATTCCTTCACAGCTACCAGTGCTACCTTTTTATTGCCACTGGTCTGGGCAGCATGCTTTAAATCGAGGTGCTCATCGCCACCAATGACGCACATAAACGGACCTGTCTGCTCCCCTTTGCACACCAAGGTCTTAAACACTTGCCCCAGACTTAACCCATTGTCCGTAGCGATTTTTGCCACGTCCAGATTATCCGGATCATAGGTATAGGTAATCAATCGATAAGGGATTTGCTCCTGATCGAGTATTCTTACTGCATTTGTTTTTGCCATCGGGTTTTGTTTTTCAAAGTTCCTATCTTTGCGGCAAATTTAACTACCATGGATCGTAAAGCCTTGTTTCAGCTCATCAAAGAACGAAAATCCTTCCTTTGTGTCGGCCTGGACCCCGACCCGGCCAGACTACCAAAACACCTGGGAGAAGGCCCCACCGCGGTCTATCGATTCAACCAGCAAATCGTGGATGCGACCCGCGACTTGTGTGTGGCTTACAAACCTAACACTGCTTTTTATGAAGCGATGGGACCACAAGGCTGGGAGGTACTCCACGCTACCCTGGAATACATTGGCGATGATCACCTCAAAATTGCTGATGCCAAACGGGGAGACATTGGCAATACCTCTCGGATGTACGCTCAGACCTTCTTTGAGACCCTTCACGCCGATGCGGTCACCGTAGCGCCTTACATGGGGGAAGATTCGGTAAAACCATTCCTCGATTTTCCGGAAAAATGGGTAATTCTGTTAGCGCTTACGAGCAATACAGGTAGCGAAGACTTTCAGTTCACTCCTCAAGAAAACGGACAGCCGCTATACGCGAAACTAATGACCAAAGCCCAGGAATGGGCCAGCCCCGACGAGCTGATGTTCGTCTGTGGTGCTACTCACCCGGAAAAATTCCGTGAGCTGCGCCAATTGGCACCCGATAGCTTTTTCCTCGTTCCTGGTATTGGTGCGCAAGGAGGAGATTTGGCCGCTGTTGCCCGTCATAGTATGAATGATCATTGCGGCTTGCTCGTCAATTCTTCTCGCGGCATTATTTATGCTGGACAAGGTGAAGATTTTGCGGAAGCAGCCCGTAAAGCCGCTCAGGAATTACAACAACAAATGGTCAGTGCATTAGCTACCTATCTCCCTTAAACGCGTATCTTTACTGAGATTTAAGCGTCTAAACAAGCACTTTCCTAACAAACACAACAACATGACAACTACACGTAACTTCGCCATGCTATTGGCAAGCTTTTTCTTTTTCAGCACCAGTTGGGCACAGATAGATGCCGGACTCAAAACACAGCTGAGTGCTTACCAGCAACAACTCATCGCTGGATCTTTCGAGGCCGCTACAGCGCAACTCCATCCTTCTGTATTTGAAGTGATGACCGCCGATCGTTGGTTGGCTGCCCAGCAATCAAAAGTCAATGAGGATATGGCGATGAATACCAAAGGGTTTCAGCCAGCCAAAAGCTCGGAAATAGTTACGGATAACGGCCAAAACTACCTGCTGCTCACCTCTATGGAAAATTTAGAGCTCTCCATCGAACAGGAAAGTATCAGCAAGGACCAGATGGTAATGAAAGAGATCATTAGCGGGTTTGCCAAGACCTATGGTTCCGATAACGTCAAGTTACTCAACCCCAGCACCATTTACCTTCAGCGAGATCATCAATTTATTGCGGTAAGGCCTACGGAATCTACAACATGGCAGTTGATCGACTTCCCTGACGCCAAGCTTGATTTGGCGTATGGCATCTTGCCACCTGCTGTGTGGAAAGCCTTTTTCGGTGATCGTGCCTTGTCTGACCAACTTCCCTACCAGCAGGCATTGCCACAAGTTGCGGGTCGTTATTTCCAGCTTTTAAAAGCTAAGAGCTACGACCAAGTAGCTACTATGATCTTGCCACAGGAAAAGGCCACTGCTCCTTTTCTACAAGCCTACCAAATGCTGGACAACGAAGCAACCATGCTTGTCTTCCAAGGCTACAATGTGGGAAATATCCAGCAGTTATCATCATTAGATGGTAAGCAATACACGGCTTTGAGTCTGCAAATAATGATGGACGTAAAAATGAAGGGCGAAACCATCACCGACGAACAAGTTGCTCAACAACAAGCATTACTAGAAAAAATGTACCCAGGTGCGGTAAGCTACGATGCGGAAAAAGCTGCTTTTAGTGTCAATACCTACCTATCCGTTTTAGCGAGTGCCGATCAAGGTAAAAACAATTGGCTCCTCCTTCCAGAAGATCCACTCAACGGCATGTCTATCCGTCAAAATATCAGCAAGGAACTACAACTGGCGGTTGGTTTCGACTAATGCTTGCTCTTTTTCGGAGTATCTCCGTAGCGCCGGGTTTAAAACCCTGCGCTACGGAGATACAGAGCTACTTCTCTTCCGGCACAAAACCCAGAGAGACACTATTGATACAGTAGCGCAATCCCGTAGGTGCCGGACCATCATCAAAAACATGGCCGAGGTGGCCGTCACAACGAGCACATACCACTTCGGTGCGCACCATGCCGTAAGCACGATCAACGTGTTCCACTACATAATTTTCCTGGATAGGCTCGTAGAAACTGGGCCAGCCGGTGCCAGATTTGAATTTCGTAGCGGAAGAAAACAGCGGTAGCCCACAACCACCACAGGTATAAATACCGGTCATTTTATTGTCCCAATATTTACCCGTGAAGGCACGCTCGGTACCAGCCTGACGCAGTACATTGAAAGCCAGTGGCTCCAGTTGTGCCTGCCATTCTTCTACGCTTTTCTCAACTTTCACAATGGTTTCCGGAAACTCCAACTCCGCTACTGTTGATGCAGAAACAGCCGAAGCACTAGCAGTAGCCATTTCTTTGTCTTCTCCTGCTTGTTTTTGCAAGGCCTGCGCCTGGTTGCAGGAAGTTAGTGAAAAGAATAAAATGAAGGTGAACAAAAATTCATATTGCTTGAACATAATCGACTTTTTATTTCTCTGAACACTTCCTTATTTAGCAATGTTGCTTCTGCGATCGCGAATGCACTGAGAACGTCCTATTTGCGACGAATCCGTGGCTGGTTCCATTCCTCGCGCTGAGCAAATTCTACGATCTTGCGTAGCATAGCCATCAAGCTAAGAAACACCAGGTAACCGATTCCTACTACAATGTATATCCAGCGATAGGAACCCGCTTCGCTCATGCTCAGCGAAGAGAGTACATAAGCTACTCCCGCCGCTGCAGCCGCTAAACCTAAAAAGCAGTAAATGGACGTCCCCCAATACTTCATCAAGTCTTTGGAGCTCACACTAAGAACGCTGTTAAACAAGGCAAAGAGTAACATGAAGGAGGCTGCCGACATCCACGGAAAACTTTGGGGAACCTCGGTTATTCCGGTTAATCCAACTAGCTTTGCCAGCAAAGAAATGACGACAACTCCGCCCAAAGCCATGGCTGCTTGGTAAACAGGACTAATCGTTTTGCTAAATATTGATTCTGATTGATTATTCATAATGCACTGTATGTTCAACTGTAACAGTAAAGTTAGCACATTGTTAACCGACAAACACTTTTTCTCGGCACTACTCTTGCTGCTTTTTTTGAATGTTCCTCTAATCGCTCAAAATTTGGAAATCTGGGAAATCCAGGGCACAGGAAATACCAGTCCCTTTCTAGGCCAGCAGGTAAGTTTACCCAACAATGTAGTGACGGCTGTCGGAGCTGACTTTTTCTTTGTCCAAACGCCCACCGAACGTAGTGACAATAATGACAATACTTCGGATGGCTTATTTATCTATACAGGCAACTTCCCCAACCTGAGCGTTGGTCAATTGGTCAATATCACTGGGGTCATTCAGGAATTTGAGAACCTTACGGAAATATCCGGCTTTAGCCTGAATTACCAAGCCACAGGTGCTACCGCCCCGCTGCCAGCACCTGTGGTGTTGACCAACGACTTTCCTAGTGGCCTGCCCGGAGCGGTTCGCGATCTGGAAAAAGTAGAAGGGATGCTCGTCAGCTTTACCGCTCCCGTTGTTGCCCCCGCTTTAGGCAATGATCTTGCTGCTTTTAGTACAAAAACAGAACGGCCTTTCCGCGAAGCGGGCATCTCCTACCCTGGTTTAAATAACCTTCCGGTATGGGATGGCAATCCCGAAATATTCTGGCTTGACCCCGATGCGCTAAATCAACCCAACAACCGCTTTCTCAGCGTTGGACAAACGGTTACTGCTACGGGTGTTTTTTATCAAAGCGAAGACCTTTACATCGTCTTCCCCAACAACTATACAGTAGCTGGTAACATTGCTACCAGAGATTTGCCCAGAGCTGCCGCCGATGAGATTACCGTAGGTAGCATCAATGTCCTTCAACTAAGAGAAGATAGCGATGCCTTGGCCACCCAACTCAGCAAAGTGTCCAGGTATATCGTGGAACGACTAGGAGCACCAGACATCATTGCCTTACAGGAAGTGGGTGATATCGGGGTGCTGCAACAGCTTGTTTTTGCCATCAATCAGCGCGATCCCAGCCTCGACTACACCCCCTACCTTATTCAGGGCAATAACAATACCCCCATCAACAGCGCTTATCTAGTGAGTGAGCGCATCCAAAATGTAGAGGTACGCCAGCTGGGTTCTATCGAGACACTCAGCATTGGAGGTCGACTACACGACCGCCCCCCTTTACTTTTAGAAGCTGATTTACCGACCAACCCGCCTATTCCCATCAAAATCATCAACCTCCACCTAAGATCGCTTGGAGGAATTGAGGGGTCTAACGCTTTTTTTGTACGTACAAAACGCTACGAACAATCGCTCTCCGTAGCAGCAATGATTCAGGACCGGCAGGAGGACAACTTGCTCGTGGTCGGTGATTTCAATGCGCTCCCTTTCACCGACGGCTACGTAGACGTGCTCAGCCAACTCGTTGGCACCAGCAGCTTAGGTGCCGAATATCCTCCGCAAACACTCGTGAGCCCGGCACTCACCAACCATGCGTTTCTCAACGCTCCAGCAGAGCGCTACTCCTTTGTGTTCGAAGGCAATGCCCAGTTGATCGACCATTGTCTGACAACTTCCTTGACGAACCTGAATGTCCAGGATTTTGCTTTTGCTCGGGGCAATGCCGACGCCGCTGCGGCCTATTTTGCTAATCCGAGTCTTGCCACCCGAGCCAGCGACCACGACGGATTCGTGCTGTATCTACGACCCGACTTTCCGATCATTAGCAGCACAGATGAAGTTGTTGCCTTAGAAGAAGAATGGAACCTTCCCAATCCCGTGCGTGCAGGACAAACCGTAGTTTTACCTACAAGCATTGAGACGCCCCAAATAGCCTTGTATAATCTCCAAGGGCAGCTGATCAAGCGGTGGCAAAAAGGCTTCATGAACGAAATCACACTGCCCCAGCTCCCGGCAGGATGTTACTTGCTAGTATATGGTAAGCAGAGAAAACGCTTAATCATTCAATAAAAGAGGTGAGCTAAAAAATTACAGACCATTAACGGCCTCAACACCAGAAATTTGCGGTAAGCGGCCCTTGATGGTCTGTTCAAGACCTGCCTTCATGGTCATGTAAGACATGGAGCAGTTTTGACAGTTACCCAACCATTTCACTTTTACGATATTATCGTCCGTGATGTCTACCACTTCTACGTTCCCACCATCCGCAGCGAGGTGAGGGCGGACACTTTCCAGGGCAGCATCTACTTGGGCAATCATCGCTTCTTTTTCCGTAACTGACATACTACTTTTGTTTAAGATCACTGTCTTTGGATCTTTAAATGGAAAACAAAGTTAAGCAATTAAAAGTTGATACTCAGCAGTTTCTATTGCTCCATCTTTACCACTTGCGTGGGATCCATCATTTCGTTGCGCAGTGCTACCTGGCGAACAACATTTTGGGCAACTTTAAGGAAAGCGTCTCTGGAAACGGTATTCGATTCATCCAAAATCGCAGGTCGGCCTCCATCGCCAGCTTCCCGTATTCCTTGTACCAGGGGTACTTGTCCTAGTACCATTGAGTTGCTAGCTTTTGCGAGCGCAGCACCTCCTCCTTTGCCAAAGATATAGTACTTATTGTCTGGCAATTCGGCAGGCGTAAACCAGGACATATTTTCTACTACCCCCAAAACGGGAATATTGATATTGGGCAAGAAGAACATATTCATCGCCTTCACTGCATCAGCGAGGGCTACCTCTTGCGGCGTAGTCACCAATACCGCTCCGGTGACGGGAACCGTTTGCACCAAAGTCAGCTGAATATCGCCCGTACCTGGAGGCAGGTCTACAATCAGGTAATCGAGCGGAGGCCAAACCGTGTCATTGATAAATTGTTTAATGACGCCGCTGAGGCGTGGACCACGTAAAACAACTGCCTGCTCCGGCTCGATAATGAAACCGATGGACATGGTAAAAATACCATGAGCTTCGAGCGGTGTGATCTTGGGCTGTCCGTGAATATCCTGGATTTTAGGACGTTGCCCCTGTAAACCCATCATCGTAGGAATGGAAGGACCGTAAAGATCGGCATCGAGGAGACCAACTTTAGCTCCCAGGGCTTTTAGCCCAAGTGCCAGATTGGTGGCAACGGTAGACTTCCCTACACCTCCCTTACCACTCGCCACCGCTATGATGTTTTTGACGTGGGGTAATGGACTGGTACTTGCCTGAGATTCCTCCGTACGCGCCATCATGTGCACATGGACATTGGCTTCCGGATAATGCTGCAAAATAGCTTCCTGGCACGCAAAGTTCAGTTGCGACTTGTATTCGTTATTCAAACTTGGAAGTTCCAACGTAAAACGAATCGCATTTCCTTCCACCTCCAGGTCACGTACGCGATTAGCAGTAATCAAATCCTGGCCAGTATGGGGATCTTTAACGCCAGCAAGGGCGGCTACGACAGTACTCTTATCAATGTTCATGCTGCAAAGTTAAGACTTGAAAGTTAGAATAGGAAGTTTATTTACTTGGCTCAAGTCAATGATCAAAAACAGGGAAAACCGCTAAAAGTTGGCTAAATTTGGAGTTCTATTAAAACTGTATAGCAAAAATTATGGCCCAGCTTCCCCTGGCTTTTCAGGCACAGATGCAAGATATCCTTACAGAGGAAGCCTATATCGCTTTTGCTGCCAGCCTTGAAACCGATGCGCCGGTAAGTTTACATCTGCACCCGGTGAAGAAAGGAGCACAGTTCCCGACAGGCGAGGCAGTGCCCTGGCACGAAGGTGGTCTTTACCTCACCGAACGGCCGTCTTTCACACTTGATCCGCTATTTCATGCCGGAGCTTACTATGTTCAGGAGGCCAGCAGTATGTTGATAGCCGCCGCTTTCCGGCAATGCTTCCCCGAAGGTCGGCCATTGCGGGTTTTGGATTTGTGTGCGGCCCCGGGCGGCAAAAGTACGCTATTGACATCCCTCTTGCCCGGGGGCAGTTGGTTGCTTGCCAACGAAGTCATCAGAAGCCGCTACCAGATTTTGCGCTACAACCTCAACAAATGGGGATATGCCAACACCTTCACTTCCAACCACGATGTGGAGGATTTTTCCAAACTGGAAGGCTTCTTTGATCTCGTGCTCGTCGACGCTCCCTGCTCAGGAGAAGGCCTTTTTCGCAAAGACCAAGCTGCGCGGCAGGAATGGTCGCCAGAAAATGTAAACCTCTGCGCCGCGCGGCAGGGGCGCATCCTCAAGGCAGCCGCAGCATTGGTTGCCCCCGGCGGCATTTTACTCTACAGCACCTGCACCTACAACCAACAAGAAAACGACGAAAATGCGGCTTGGCTAGCCAACGAAAGTGAATTGACCTACAAAGATTTGAACTTTCCTACGCACTGGGAATTAGAAAAACGCCCTCACGGCTATCAAGCATACCCCCATCGCGTGCGAGGCGAAGGCTTCTTTCTGGCAGCCTTCCAAAAACTTTCCTTGGAAGTAAAAAACAAACCACATAAAATCATTCCTTTCCAAAAATTACAAGCCGTTGACCGCAAACTATTGGCCTTGGCAAGGCCTTGGGTAGCCCCTGAGACCGATTACCATTATTTTACCTCCGCCAAAGGAAACTGGCGCGCCTTGGCCAGCACCTTACTAGAGGATGCACAAATCCTCGCCCAATACCTCCACCGCATCGAAGTGGGCACCATCATCGGCGAACCCAAAGGCAAACAGCTCGTCCCCAGCCCGGAATGGGCCCTCCAACTAGATTGCCGAATCGATCTCCCCCACCTTGAAGTAGACCTGGAAACGGCACTGGCCTTTTTGCGCAAAGCTACTCCCCCACTCCCTGGCCTCCCCAAAGGTTGGGTACTCCTCCGCTACCAAGGGCTCAACCTCGGCTGGGTAAAAGGCCTGGGCAACCGCTATAACAACTACTACCCCAAGCAATGGCGCATCAGAATGGAAGGGTAAAGGTGTAAGAGTGTAAAGGTGGCATTAGCTTACAAGGATACCAAGCTGCAAGGGTGTAAGGTTTCCTATGTGACTATGTGAAAAAACTATCTGACTATGTGGTAAAAAAATCCCCTTAATCACCCTTAAATAGTTCAAAAACAAGCACCTCAAAAAGAAAATCCCGATCCACAGCACCAGGCCATGACTCGGGATTACCAATGATTATTTGGGGTTAAAATAATGCTAAAAAGCATCCAAAAAAAGCGCTAAAGCTGTTACGACAACTTTGCCATATCTCTAACCAGGATTTTACCCCGATTAAAGTAGATTAAATCAGATTTCTTGAGTTCATTCAATACCAGCGTAACCGTCTGCCGACTAGTACATGTGATATTCGCTATGTCTTGGTGGGTGAGGCTATGACGCAACAACATCTCGTACCCAATACGGCGGCCGCGCTCTAGAACAGCGTCCTTAATGAAATCGACGATACGGGTACGCGCATCTTTGAAAATAAGCGACTCCAAACGGTTTTCAGCAGAAACCAACCGTGAACCAAAAGAGTTCATGATCCTGGTCGTCAACTGGAAATTATTGCGCATCAATCGCTGCAAATCACTCACTTTCAATACATAAAGATGAACATCCTCTTTCAGTGCCTGGGCAAATTCAGTGCGCTGTTGCTCACCAATTAAACCCAGCTCGCCAAACATAGCCATAGGGTGGATAAGATGCTTGATGACTTCCTTGCCGTCGGCAGAGTGAGTGCCAATTTTGACGGTACCACGAGCCAGAAAGAAAAGATGGTCAGAAGCTTCTTCAGGTTGATAGATAAAACTGAAACGAGGTTTTACTTTGTATTCCATCATCTCGCTAAGCTGTTCGCGTTCTGCGCTGTTTAAGCTTTCAAAGAGAGGAAACTGCTGTAAAAAGGTAAGTTTTGCTTCAAGATTCATCGTAAATGTGTTTTTTTAATCCCCCCAAACGGGCTTCTGTAGTTAAGACAGGAAAGCATCCTTTATTGGGCCTTCTGTAATACTAGACACCAAAGATTTGTCCAACCCCTACTTAGCAGAACAATTTTTTTATCTTTTTTTCACTTGGGGTTAATAAGTGCACCATTATGTATGCCTTCCGATGGGGCAGCCTCCCGCCCCAGAAGGGCGGGATCGGGCTATCCGTTCCAATGTGCTCGCTCCGCTCCGCGCATTCCACTGCTATCCCTGGCTGATTAGACTTGTTCTGCTGGGTCAGTTTGGTGGGAAAATTGATGCATTATCGACCACGCGAAGCCTTTTTTTAGGAGCCTAGCCGTAGCTAAGCGACTTAAAAAAGGCACAGTGTGGGAAGATAAGGCGCGATTTACCCCCGAAATGATCCCAGCAGAACAAGTCTATGAATGGCCAGTGGATCACTCCGTAAATTCTAACAAGCACTTATGGTGTAGTCCACTAGCGATGTGGAAGGGTGGCACCAGCCAGACAGCGAGCCCGATTAAATCGGGAGAGCTGCCCGATCCGCCTGGTGGCGGAGAGCCCTGCAACGTAGCGACCGCCATCTTCAGCGGCGGTAGGGGCCAAAAGAAAATACTTCGATCTCTTATTTTTGGACGGTTCCTTACCCGGTTCCGAAAAAGAGGCATAAATTAGCGACCACAATAAAAGCCGAACCAAACCATGCGTACCGTACTTGATCGTTTTGTAGATTATGTAAAAATTGACACCCAATCAGACCCCGATTCTCCTACCCAACCCAGCACCATGAAGCAGCTGGATCTGGCCAGAATACTCGTTCAAGAGCTCATCCAGATGGGGCTTGGTGACGCTCACCTGGATGAACACGGTTACGTATACGCCACCCTACCCAGCAATGTGGAACACGAGGTGCCCGTTATTTGCTTTTGCAGCCACATGGACACCTCTCCCGACAGCAGTGGTAAAGACGTAAAGCCGCTGGTGCATCGCAACTACGATGGTAGTGACATTGTATTACCTGATGATCCCGAAGTGGTTATCCGGATGGCCGAACATCCTGACTTGGCGGAGCAGATCGGCAACGATATCGTCACGGCCAGTGGAACCACCCTCCTGGGAGCCGACAATAAAGCCGGAGTAGCTGAAATCATGACAGCGATAGATCACTTGATCAACCATCCTGAGATTCCGCACGGCACCATCAGGGTACTATTTACCCCCGACGAAGAGATTGGGCGAGGAGTAGATAAAGTAGACATTGCAAAACTGGGCGCAGATTTCGGGTACACCGTAGATGGTGAGAAGCGCGGCTCCATGGAAGATGAAACATTTTCTGCCGACGGTGCCACTGTGGTCATCAAAGGCACCAGTGCCCACCCTGGCTTTGCCAAAGGAAAAATGGTAAGTGCCCTGAAAGTAGCAGCAGCCTTCGTGGAAGCGCTCCCCAAAGACCGCCTCACCCCAGAATCTACCAGCGACAAAGAAGGCTTCATACATCCAGTACAAATGAGCGGTGGTGTAGAAGAAACGACGATCCGCTTTATTGTACGTGATTTTGACACCGCCAAACTGGCTGAACACGAAGCCGAGATGCAAACCGTTCTGGAGGCTACCCTGGCTAAATTTCCCGGCGCAACCGGTGAAATTATTGTACAGGAACAGTACCGCAATATGAAAGAAATTTTGGATCAGTACCCCGATGTAGTAGCCAAAGCCGAAGAAGCCATCCGCCGCGCAGGAATGCCCGTGTTGAAACGCTCCATCCGCGGCGGCACCGATGGTTCACGACTCAGTTTTATGGGTCTTCCCTGCCCTAATATTTTTGCTGGTGAGCACGCTTTCCACTCCAAGCAAGAATGGGTGACCGTGCAGGACATGGAAAAGGCGACGGAGGTGCTGGTGCATTTGGCCGCTTTGTGGGCAGAGTAAAAGCAATTCGCATTTCTCGGTAAATTATTGTTTATTTTTTTTCAGTATCAAACAAAAAAACACTACATTTGACTTCTCCACAGGATTGAGTGACTTCGATTTCTGTACTATCAAAGGAATTACCCCTATTTGGTCAATAGGTGAAATCAGCGGTTTTATTATGCGTGTTGTTGGCTGCTCTGGTGTTCAGAGCAGGTATAAACGCACGTCCCTTAGGATCGTAAGACCAGGGGACGGACTCGGCGGTCCGGCAGCTGGGTGGGTCCCTCCCACTTGCGGGAACTATGCCCCAGCCCAAAGCTTTCTGCTTTCTCCAAGCGACTTACTTCACCATTAGATTTTCCGGCTATGCCCACCGACTTCAACCTCTCCTCTTATTCCAGAATTATGATCACTGGCTGCTGCGGGTCAGGGAAGTCCACCTTGAGTAGATCATTAGGCCAACTTACGCAACTGCCACTCATCCACTTGGATCAGGAATACTGGCAAGCTGGCTGGATAGAACCAAGCGATGAAGAATGGCGGTCGCAAGTAGCCAGTTTAGTAACACAAGACAAATGGATCATGGATGGCAACTACAGTGGTACCTGGGATTTGCGGCTGCCCCGTGCCGAGCTCGTCATATATCTCCGTTACCCACTACTTTTGGTGCTCTATCGTGCCCTCAAACGAGTCATCACCAACTACGGAAAAGTGCGCGACGATATGGCCCCTGGTTGCCCCGAACGATTCAGCCTTGAATTTTTCCATTTGATCCTCGTTTGTCATTTTCGCAGTAGCTACGCACATTTACGCAAACTGCAAAAACTGGAGCCGTGGCAGACCTTACTGATCTTTCGCTCTCCTAAAGCATTGAATCAGTGGATAAGTGATTGCAAGGGATCGCCAGCATAGGAACTAATTGTGTATTGGTACAGTTATCCTAGCTAAGGGCACCGAAAAGTGTGGTAGTTGTTTATCTTTGCGCCCTCAAAACAAGCGTTGACTTATGGCTAACATTATTCAGATTATCCAGGACAAGGTCAGTGAAGCGGTACATTCGCTTTATCAAACCGATTTTCCCGCAGCTCAAGTACCCATCAGTACTACTCGCAAGGAGTTTGCTGGCGACTACACAGTGGTGGTCTTTCCTTTCACCAAAGCGGCTCGCAAAGGGCCTGAAGCTATCGCTCAAGAACTAGGAGCCTATCTGAAACAAGAAGTAGCCGAAATTGCTGACTTTAATGTGGTAAAAGGTTTTTTGAACCTGGTAGTTAAAGACGACTACTGGAAAACCTTTTTGTTGGAGATTGCGGGGCAGACCGATTACGGCAAACAAGCTCCTAATGGCCAAAAAGTATTGGTAGAGTTTTCCTCTCCCAACACCAACAAGCCTTTACACCTCGGTCACGTTAGAAACATCCTCTTGGGTTGGTCGACAGCGCAAATCCTTGAAGCGGTGGGTTACGAGGTCAAAAAAATCCAGATCATCAACGACCGGGGGATAGCCATTTGTAAAAGCATGCTGGCCTGGCAGAAATATGGGAAAGACACGACTCCTATTTCTACCACTACCAAGCCTGACCATTTTGTGGGCAAATTCTACGTCTTGTTTGAACAACATTTCCGGGAAGAATACAAGGCGTGGCAACAATCACCGGAAGGCCAAGCCGTTTTTGCCGACAAGGCTAAAAAAGAGGAAACCGCTGACGACTTTTTCAAGCGGTACAAGAATACCTACTTCAACGATTACAGCCAACTCGGTAAAGAAGCACGGGAACTCCTACTGGCCTGGGAAGCAGGTGATGACTATGCGGTAGACCTTTGGAAGAAAATGAACAATTGGGTATACGCTGGTTTTGACGTTACTTACCAAAAGCTGGGCGTCAACTTTGACAAGCTCTACTACGAGTCCAACACCTATTTACTAGGTAAGGAGATGGTCGACAAGGGCCTTGAAAACAAAGTATTCTATACCTGTGATGATGGCTCGGTAGAAGCCGACCTGAGTGATGCCAAACTCGACAAGAAGAAGATCTTACGGAGTGATGGCACCTCACTTTACGTCACCCAGGATTTGGGCACTGCTCACCAGCGGTACCTTGATTTTGGTGCCGATAAGATGGTCTATGTCGTTGCCGATGAGCAAAACTACCACTTTCAGGTATTGTTTGAATTGTTAAAGCGGTTGGAAGAACCGTACGCTGATGGTCTTTACCATTTATCCTATGGCATGGTTGATTTGCCAGAAGGCAAAATGAAATCGCGGGAAGGTACCGTTGTTGACGCCGATGACCTCATCGACGAAGTGGTAGCGGAAGTACGGGATAATTCTCAGGAGCGGGACACCCTCAGCGACCTGAGCCCGGAAGAACAGGAATTGGTCATGCACCAGGTAGGCTTGGCAGCCCTCAAGTTTTTCATCACCAAAGTGCATCCGAAAAAACGGATGATCTTTGACCCTAAAGAGTCCGTCGACCTACAAGGGCAAACGGGGCCTTATATCCAAAACGCTTTTGTCCGGATCAAATCCGTACTACGGAAATGGGAAGGCGCCGCGGCTAGCAAAGCTAACAGCTATACCCAATTGGAGGTAGAGGAAAAGGAACTCATTCTGCAATTGTTTACCTTCCCTGATGTGATTCAGGAAGCGGCGAAAGAATACGACCCCTCCACCATCGCCCAGTATGCTTACAATTTGGCAAAATCTTACCACAAGTTTTACCACGACCATAGCATCTTGAAAGCAGAAAGTGATGAAGCACGGGATTTCCGGTTGGCATTAAGCGAAGCAGTAGCCAATAGCCTGGAATTTAGTATGAAGCTACTCGGAATAGAAATGCCTGCACGGATGTAAGCAGAGGATGCTTTTCCTTGTCAGGACAAAGCCATTCTGCGTATATTTGCAGCTCTTTAAAAGAAAATACTCTGGTATTTATAAAATCAGAGACCAAAAAATAGTCGGCGCATGAGTACGGAAGCTCGCGAAAGCTTGAATTTTATTGAACAAATCATTGTCGAGGACATCCAAAACGGCAAGCACGGAGGCAACGTTTATACCCGTTTCCCTCCCGAACCCAACGGTTATTTGCACGTTGGGCACTGCCGGGCGATAGTGCTCAATTTCGATCTTGGGCTCAAATACAACGGCAAGACCAACCTGCGGATGGATGATACCAATCCTACGACTGAGAAGACCGACTACGTTAACAATATCAAAAACGATATCAAGTGGTTGGGCTACGAATGGAGTGGTGATGTCCTTTACGCTTCCGACTATTTCGAGCAGCTCTACAATTACGCCGTCGATCTGATCAAAAAAGGATTGGCTTACGTTGACGACTCTACTGCTGAAGAGATGGCTGCAATGAAAGGAGATACCACTTCTCCGGGTACCAATAGCCCATTCCGTGAGCGCTCCATCGAAGAAAACCTCGATCTTTTTGCTCGGATGAAAGCCGGAGAGTTCCCTGATGGAACCCGTGTTTTGCGGGCCAAGATAGACATGGCTGCCCCCAACTTACTACTCCGTGACCCTGTCATCTACCGTATCAAACACGAGCACCATCACCGTACCGGGGATGATTGGTGCATCTACCCACTTTACGATTTCGCGCACGGCCAAAGTGATAGCATCGAAGGGATTACGCATTCGCTTTGTTCGCTGGAATTCCGCCACCACCGTGATTTGTACAATTGGCTGATCGAAAAACTGGAAATCTTCCCTAGTCGGCAAATTGAATTTGCCCGGATGAATGTCAGTTACATGATCACCAGCAAGCGCAAGCTGCTAAAATTAGTAGAGGAAAGTTTTGTTACCGGCTGGGATGATCCCCGCATGCCCACCATTGCGGGAATGCGTCGCCGGGGCTACCCCGCTCAGGCAATTGTCGATTTTTGTCGCGGCATTGGCTTGACCAAACGCGACAATGTCATTGAAATAGAACGCCTGGAATACCACGTTCGTCAGGAGCTCAATAAAACTGCTGACCGCGTAATGGCCGTGCTTGATCCACTGAAAGTAGTGATCACCAACTATCCCGAAGGCCAGGTAGAAATGCTGGAAACGATCAACAACCCCGAAGACGAAAACAGCGGAAGTCACGAAATCCCCTTCAGCCGAGAAATATACATTGAAAAGGAAGATTTTATGGCAGAAGCACCTGGACGCAAATACTTCCGAATGGCTCCGGGGCGTGATGTTCGCCTCAAGAGTGCTTACATCTTGCATTGCGAAAGCTTCGATACCGATCCAGCAACAGGCGAAGTGACGACCGTTTACTGTACCTACTACCCCGACAGCAAGAGCGGCGAAGACACCTCGGGCATTAAAGCCAAAGGCACGCTGCATTTTGTGAGTATAGGTCAGGCCGTAGAAGCTGAAGTAAGAATGTACGACCGCCTCTTCACCGACCCCGTACCCACTAGCCACGAGGACAAAGACTTTCTGGAATTTTTCAATAAAGAAAGCCTAAAAACCATTACTGCTTTTGTAGAACCAAGTCTGAGCAAAGCCAAACCTGGACAAGGTTTTCAGTTTATGCGCCTGGGCTACTTCGCTGCAGACGAGGACACGACAGCGGCTAAACCCGTTTTCAACCAGACGGTGGGTTTGAAGGATTCGTACAAGCCGTAAAGGGGTGGTAAGAGTATAAGGGTGTAAGGGTAGGCTGTAGCAACGTTGCACCTAAATGTCTTCACAGCAAAACATCCTTGGCACTTTAATAAAGAAGAAAACACGCCAAAAAGGAACTTTACCCTTAATAGAAGTGTTATATTTGTGACCTGATGCAAAAGAGCATCATTCATTTTTCTGGGGACGTAATGGCATCGACAGGAGAGTGAACGGTTTAGTAAGCATGCCGGAGTATGATGACTTATCTCCGTTACCAAATAGTTATCAACCAATTCAAATGGCAACTCACAGTTCGCCATGGCTGCCTAATTCTAGGAATTAGAAAGCCGTTGTGCCGTACGCTTGACGTCTAATACACAGCGTGCCGCATATCAACCAAACCTTTAGACTAGCTGACCACCCCGCTCCGAGTGTGATGCGAAATTCAGGAGATAAGGTGAGTGTGCGGGAGGGTTTCCAATCCTACCACTGACTCGAAAATCTAACTGGAAACTAAGCATGTAGAAGGCTCTATCGTGCTTTCACTGGACCCGAGTTCGACTCTCGGCGTCTCCACTATAAAAAAGCGCTGGCCAGTTGGCCGGCGCTTTTTTTTGTTATTCAACTCAAAGTATTTACTTTTTTCTATGAATTCTTCTCTCCCCATCACCGACCTCCACTGCGACCTCCTCCTCTACCTCGCCAATGCACCAGGAGCCAACATCCTGGCAACGGAGGACATTGGCGTGACGCTACCCTATTTGCAAAAAGGGAAGGTAAGCCACCAGGTGCTGGCCATTTTTGCCACCACTGGCCCCGAAAGTGTGCAGCTGGGTGAGTTGCAATTGCAGGCTTACCAGGATTTGCTCCAACATCCTGCATTTTTTGCCCTCACGGAAAGTAAGCAACTGGATCAGCCACAAGAAGATAAAATTGGCGTCACGCTGGCTATCGAGAATGCGAGTATTCTAGCGACAGAGCAGGAACCGCTAGACACTGCCTTCCGCCGGTTGGATAACATCCTTGCGATAGGCAAGCGGCTCTTTTACATTACCATTACCCACCACGCCGAAAATCGCTTCGGTGGCGGCAACTACAGTACCGTCGGGTTAAAACCTGATGGGGAGGTGCTGCTTGACTATATGGCCGAAAAGGATATTCCGGTAGATCTCTCGCATACCAGCGACGCCATGGCCTACGATATCATCAATTACATTGATAAAAAACGCTACGATTTGGCGGTCATCGCCAGTCATTCCAACTTTCGTATCCTGCGGGATCACCCGCGGAATTTGCCCTCAGAGTTGGTGGTAGAAATTATCAAGAGGAACGGCCTGATCGGTGCCAATTTTCTAAGGCTCTTCCTGGATGGTGAGCAGCCTGGTTCCTTATTGGAACACATCCGCTATGGGCTGGCCAATGCACCAAAATGCATGGCTTTCGGTGCCGATTTTTTCTACCGGCCTGGAATTCCTGATCCGGAGCGGCAGCCCCTTTTCTTTCCTGAATATGAGGACGCCGGACAGTATCCTAAAATTTTGCAGCAACTGGAAACACTGGGTGTAACCGAGCAAGAATTGAAGGCACTCGCCCACGGGAATGCACAGCGATTTATCCGGACGTTTTGGGGCTAGCCAGACTTCCTGCAAAAGTACATAATGAGATACGGGCGGTTTCGCACCCTACAGCTATTAATCCATCCTAGTGAGGTCTAGCTCACGGATCATCAGTAAGAAGGTACGGGAGAAATCGAGTAGGTTATCAAAATTGAGTATACTCACCGAAGGGCGGAGCTGTGGGTGGCGACTACGGTGCTTTTTGGCGATTTGATCAATAGCTCGCCGGATGGCCTTGCTGTCCAGTTGCTTGGTTTCTGGATCACAGTAATCAGGCTGAAAGCCCAGTGCCTTAAAATAAGCGGGTTCGGTGACACGAAAAAACAAGTGAAAAAACTCTCTGTCGGGCTGTGGAACGGCATAAATAAAGAGACTGTAACCCACGATGTAGCAGGGGTAAGCCGCCGCAATTTTGTAGTAACCATTGTCCTTGTACCAATCCATCTGATGCAACTCTGCATCGATGAGATTGACGATGCGATCGTGGGTCACGGGTGCGGTAATACCGAAAGTGGTTTTGACCTGGTACATCTCCCGACTGTATTCCTTTTCTGAACGTTCGAGGAGGCTGCGCAACTCACTGATGATGGATTCATTTTTTTGCTGTACGCTCATGGCACTCTCCTTGGAGAAAAAGCGGCGGTGAATACGTTCCAGCGTTTCCATGGTGAAGCCCTCGGGCTTGGTGAGGTAATCCAGCTTGTAGATCAAAGACAGCAACAAACAGGCCGTTCCACTGGGGTATTGTTCAGAGTCCAGCGCTCCATTTTCGGCTTCTTCCAGTGTCCTGCGAATCTGCTGCGTGATGTACTGGTGTTTGATCCGAGTTTCCTCTTCGGAAAGCGGGGTTAGGTGTGAACTGTCTACCGGCTCCATGTGGCCAAATTCTTCGAGCAAGAGATCATCTTGCTTATCGGCTTGGGTGGCTACCTCTTTAAGGGCGTAGTATAACTTGTAAGGAGAGGCATCGATGGTATCCGTCTCGAAAACCACCGTAATATGATAATCCGGATCGAGGGCGTAACGGCTGAATTTGAGGGCGTAGTTTTGCTCTACCAGGCGCCGGAGCAACTCTGGACGTGGAGCACTGATTCGGGCCACCCGTGCTTCGACCCGCAAGCGTTGGCGCGTAGCCCAACCCACAACTCTCTTACTACCTTGAAAAAGCTCAAAAGCAAGGCCTTGCTCACTCTTTTCCCAGACGACATTTTCTTCTTCCTCGTCACGTAGAAAATAAAGAAACTGCTCGTAAGCACTGAGGTACTTCCCATTCTCAAAATCAGTCAGAGCCGTATCCCAAGCATCGTAACAATCGGTGGTTTTGTAAGAATCGCTATAACGTCCAAAACGGATGTCGGGCTGCGCGTTTGCTTCGTCTTTATGACCGAACCAGCGTTCGAAAAAGCTCATAGGTTTTGTTGGTATTAGGTACAAAGTACGGGGTACAAAGTAACACCCTAATTGGCTTGTTTTCGGTGATAAGTGAGTGTAGCACCATTGGCTCCCAACAAACTTAACTCCAGTATTTCTTCGGTTTGATTCAAGATCGCAAAACACATTTTTTCATAAGCACTAGCCAACACAAAACAAGGTACTTCAGGCCCCTGGCCTCCGGTACATGCCTCTGGACAAACCTGGTAGTAAGTCATGTTTTCTTCTACCACTTTTTCTCCATTGTAATAGGAAACGTATTTTCCTGGCAGGAACCTCACTGCTTCATTTTCATCATAAGCGGCAACCCACTCCCCCATCATGCCATTGAATCCAATCGGCGCCTGCGCTACTCCCTTTATGGAATAGGAAACGGGGATGGAGTCGGCAGGAAGGCTTGCCAGTGGTTCGTTGAAGGTATTCACCTTAGGAGAAACGTAAGCAGCCTCACCTACAGGAACCGCGTTGGTGGCAGCATTAGGTTTTGGCGTATCACAGGCTCCTAGCAACAAAGAAAATAGAAAAAGACTCAGGTATTTCATGTTTTCAGGCTTTGTCTGTTGGTAAAAATACTAATTATGAATTAGTTCTACGCTTATATTAACGTTTTACCCTTGGTTCGTGTTGGGTAAATGTACAGACCGAAGTATTTGCCTGCATTTACAACCCTTCTTTATGAAATACGCTCCTTTGATTTGGAGCGTTAATAACAGGATTGTTGACCAATTTTTCGGACAAAAAGTGGTTTGGTCTACCCAAATTGCTTTGTTGTCGGTATACCTGTTATTTTTGCGGTAGCAAAAGCTATAATATGTCAGTTCAAGTTGAGCAGTTAACGAAAATTTACGGTACCCAACGCGCGGTAGACCATATTGCCTTTGAAGCAAAACCTGGAGAAATCCTGGGCTTTCTAGGGCCAAACGGTGCAGGAAAGACGACCACCATGAAAATGATTACCGGTTACTTGCCGCCCAGTGAAGGGAAATTGAGTGTCTGTGGTATTGATGTTGTGGAAGACACCCTGACTGCTCAACGGGAGATTGGCTACCTTCCGGAAAACAATCCGCTTTACAAGGACATGTACGTGAGAGAATACCTGACTTTTGTGGCACGCATCCACAAGTTGAGTAAACCTAACAAGCGTATCAACGAGCTCATTGACATGACCGGGTTGGGTCGCGAACAGCACAAGCCCATTGGAGCCTTGTCAAAAGGATACCGCCAGCGGGTGGGCTTGGCACAAGCGATGATTCACGACCCACAAGTGCTCATTCTTGACGAACCTACCTCTGGGCTAGACCCTAATCAGTTGGCGGAAATCCGTAGCTTAATCAAGCAACTGGGAGAGCAGAAAACGGTGATCTTTTCTACCCACATCATGCAAGAAGTGCAAGCCCTTTGTGACCGGGTCATCATCATCAATCGGGGTAAGCTCGTGGCCAATGATCCAATTGAAAGATTGCAATCGCGGCTTCAGGGAGAAACCATCGTGACGGTTGCTTTTGCAAAAGCGGTACAGAAGGCAGACCTGGCAGCCATCTCCGGTGTGAGGACGGTTGAATCTTTTGGTAAAAACCGCTGGCGACTAGCTTCCGTAGGTAAACAAGATATCCGTGAGGCTATTTTCCAATTAGCGGTACAGCAAAATGCGCCTTTGCTAGAGTTGCGGCGCGATGAACTCAGCATAGAAGATGTTTTCCGCCAACTGACCGAACAAAAAGTGAAGGCATGAAGTATGGTTTGAACCTGGTTTTAGTGTTATGCTTTTGGGGTCTCAATGCACAAACTACTGACAGCGTTTTGGTAGATGTGAATTTCCGTTTTACAGATGGTCTTTATGCCAATGCAGAAGCATTACGCACCAACCAACCGAGTACGGCCTTTAATGTACTGGCGGGCAATTTGGTTTTGCAAGAAGAAGAGTACCTTTTGAAAGTAGAAAATTTATTTCCCAAGGGCCGCCCCGACTTACCGATTGAGCTCCAGGAAGTAGATTTCATCTGCGTCAACGGTTTTCCTTACATCCGCGCGTATGTGGATACGACCCGCAATTTTACGGTCTATGCTGGTCTACGTGTTAGAGGGCGATTATGTTATTATGCCTATGAGCAAAAACGGCCGGATACGGTACTCATCAAAGCCTATAACCCCATGACTGGCAGACCGTTTCGGCAGCAAAATGTCATCCGGGAAAAAACTCACCTTACGGAACGCATCCTTGTCCTGGCCACCGGCGAAATCAGTCCTTACGATAGATTGAATATGATACGCCTGATGGCGGATGATGTGGCCCTCACCAAAACGATTGAAAGCCTTACAGTACAGGAAGCTGAAGAGCGCCTCCAACGCACCCTACTCATTTATGATGATCGCCACCCCATCTATCTGCCCGCACGTTCGGAACCTACCAATTAGATTAGCACAAACACCATTGCTTTTGTATTTTTGCAAATAATTTGTGACAATCATTTGGCACACAATCATCCAAGTAATTTGACGGAAATAACTTATTCCATTTTTGATCCGTCACCAAAGAAAGCTCATGCTCAGTATTTTTCGTAAAGAAATCAATCTGTTTTTCAGCTCCCTGATCGGCTACATCGTTATCGGTGTCTTCTTGGTAGTACTGGGTCTATTTATGTTTGTCTTTCCAGACACCAGCATCCTCAATTATGGCTTTGCTACCCTTGACCAGCTTTTCGCAATGGCCCCCAATATTTTTGTCTTTCTGATCCCTGCGATCACCATGCGCACCTTTGCGGAAGAACAACAAAGTGGTACCATTGAGCTGCTGATTACCCGTCCGATTTCCGACTGGCAAATCATCATGGGCAAGTACCTGGCGAGCTTTGCATTGGTGGCTTTTGCTTTAATCCCCACCTTGATTTACTACTACACCGTTTATGAATTGGGGGCTCCTAAAGGCAACCTCGACACGGGAGGCATTCTCGGCTCTTATATTGGCCTGCTCTTCCTGGCGGGCGGCTTCGTAGCTATCGGAGTATTTGCCAGCGCCATTACTCCCAACCAAATCGTGGCTTTCCTGGCAGCGACCGCCTTGTGTTTCTGGTTTTTCTGGGGCTTTGATTACCTGAGTCGCTTGCCGATTTTCGTAGGTAAGGGCGATGATGTAGTACAAAACCTGGGTATGCTCTACCACTATGACAGCCTTAGCCGTGGCGTCATTGACTCTCGCGATGTGATTTACTTTTTGAGTACCACTGGCTTTTTTCTGTTTCTTTCCATGCTTGCGCTGGAGCGCAGAAAATGGTAATGTACGCTTTAATGTCCCTCAACAAAACTCCTTAGCGTGAATCGTAAGACACAAACCATCGTTCAGTTTTTTCTCGGCCTAGGCCTTCTATTGCTCGTCAATATCGTAGCCAACAGCCGGATGGGTGGGCGGCCACTTTACGGAGCCTTAGACCTGACCGAAGAAAAGCGCTTCACCCTCACACCAGGTAGTGAAGCACTGCTGGAGGCTCAAGAAGATATCATCTTTGTACGCGTTTTGCTGGAAGGAGATTTCCCAGCTGGTTTCAAGCGCTTGCAGTCGGCTACGCGTGAGATGCTGGAAGACTTCCACGCGGTATCTCCTTATATCGAGTATGAATTTTACAACCCCAACGAAGGTAGTGTTGACGAGATTAACGCACGCCGCGAAAAATACAAGGAAGCAGGAATTGTGCCCATTAATCTTAGGGTAAAAGGGGTGGAAGGCACCTCTAATAAGTCCATTTTCCCGTACGCAATTTTTTATAAAGGCGAACGATCAGTGGTCGTCAATATTCTCGAAAACGAAATCCCGGGCGTGCCCAGTGATGTAATTCTGAATAATGCCGTAGCGCTTTTGGAATACAAGTTTGCCAATGCTATCCAAAAATTGAACCGGTCTTACCGCGAAATCATTGCCTTTACCACAGGACAGGGAGAACTCCCCCCCATCAGAACAGCCGACCTGGAGAAAGAACTGCGGACTTACTACGATGTGGGCCGTTTAGCAATGGATAGCGTAGCTGTAATACCCCAAGATATTTCTGCTTTAATCATCGCCAAGCCTACCCTACCCTTCTCGGACAAAAACAAGTTCAAGATAGACCAGTACGTCATGAATGGCGGCAAGGTGATGTGGCTTCTCGATCGGGTAGCCGTAGATTTGGACAGCCTCCAAGGCCGCCCCGAATTTTACCCCAAGCCCTACGAGCTCAACATCGACGATTTGCTTTTCCGCTATGGGCTCCGCTTTAATGATGACCTGGTACAGGATTTACGCAGCACCCGTATTCCTCTGGCTACTGGCGTAGTAGGTAATGCGCCTCAGTTTGATCTGTTTCGTTACCCGTATCATGTACTCGCGCTGCCACAAAGTAACCACCCGATTGTTCGTAGTCTGGAGGCCATTAATCTTTTCTACCCCAGCTCTATCGACCTCTCTCCTCGCACCAAAACGCCCTTGGAAAAGACGATTTTGCTGATGAGTAGTGATGCGGCCCGTTACCAAAAACTCCCTGTTGGGCTGGATTTTGATTTTCTACGCTATGATCTCGATCCATCAAAGTTTCAACAAGACTCGCTGGTGATGGGCGTATTGCTGGAAGGTACCTTTCCAAGTATGTACGAAAACCGCCTTACGCCTGAGAACCTAGCGGTATTGGAAGACATTGGGGTGGAATACAAAAGCCAGAGTGTACCCAACGCCATGATTGTCGTTGCAGATGGTGATGTGGTTGCTAATCCGGTACGCCCGGATGGATCTGTGGTGCCGCTGGGGTACAACGTTTACGAAAAATACCAGTTCTCAAACAAGGATTTCCTTTTTAATGCGCTAGAATACCTGCTTGACGAAGGGGGGATCATCCAGGCCCGCGGCAAGGAAGTACGCCTGCGGATGCTCAACAACGAGCGGGCCGAGGCGGAAGCTACCTTCTGGCGGATCATCAACATTGCCATCCCGGTAGCCTTATTGCTTCTGTTTGGTTTGATCTACTTTTTGTTACGCAAGAGAAAGTACGGGGCGGTAGGCATAGAAAAATAAGCGTATGCATACCTGGCTATTAGGATGGGGACTTCTCTGGGGGCTTTTGCATTTTTTGGTAAAAAAGGAAGAAGGTAACACCTTGATTGCTCGACATTTCATCGTGTTAGCACTCATTAGTGCTTATTATTTATTTGAGCGTGGAACCAATTACTGGATGATTCTTCAGTACGATAACCTTTGGAATTACTTTTTTTCAAATAATCATCGTGATGTTTTTTCACCATTACTACCCTACTTTTTGATTGTCGAATTCTTCATCCTGCTAATCATTGTATTGGGTAGTTACAAAACTGTTTCGGGCAGTAAACTCTGGCAAAATAAAACAATGTGGGTGGTCCTTATTTACACAGGTATGCATCTAGCAATTCAAGGATTCGACCATATTGGGTTTGCGACCAGTATCATCCCGGGAGGTACTTCTACCATTACCACTAAGATTGGCATTGAAACGCTATTTTGGGTATTGCAATGGCTTGTTTTTTTGAATTGGTTGATCGCTTTATTTACTAGAAAATCTACTGTCCACATCCGATGATCCCCCCCCTGCGCAGTTTGTCGGCACTTTCACTCAATCGGGTTTGGATAAACGAGTGGAAGCCCGCACCTTTGCAGACAAATTAGAACTTAATGAATCGTACGCTGCTATTATTGATTGCTGTAGTTGTTCTTGGCATAGGTGCCTATTTCTTACTTAGCGAAGAACAACAAGGGCCCGTTAGCTCTATGATCGGTGCTGACCGTGAATTTTCGGTACCCCGTGAAGAAGTTTACAAAGTTTTTTTGGCCGATCGCCACGGCAACCGTACCACTCTCACGCGTGGTGCCTCTGGCTGGACTTATAACGAAAAATATCCTGCCCGTCCTGATGCCGTTGAGAACCTACTCACTGCCATTGATAAGATCAGGATGCGCTTTAAACCTACCCAAGCGGCAGTGAAAAACATGGTCGAAGATCTTGCTTCCAACGGTATCAAAGTAGAGGTTTACGACAAGGACAATCAACTGCTTAAAGCCTACTACATTGGTGGGGCTACCAACGACGAACGCGGCACATATGCCATTTTGGAAGGAGCAGAGCAGCCTTATGTCACTGAAATCCCCAGCTGGGAAGGTAACCTTCGTTTCCGCTACAACCTTACTGGTGATGACTGGCGAGATCGTACCATTTTCAGGTTAGCACCGGAAGATATTACTCGGATCAGTGTTGAGTACCCCAAGCAACAAAATAAGTCATTTCGAGTTGATTACCAGAATGGTGCTGAAGTAAGCCCCTTCTACCCGCTCACCCCGAAAATTCAACGTCCGTTAAAAGTTGCAAAAGCAGAAGCTTACCGCATGAATTTTGAGAAAATAATCTCTTCAGGCTACAACAACATGAACCGCGAACGGGAGGAGATTACCCAACAAATACCTTTCGTCATCTTTACCGTTGAAACCAAGGATGGAGCACCACAATCGCTGCAACTCTTCCCTATTTATGACAAACCATTTGTTGATCCTAAAACGGGTGTAACGACTCAACCTACTGAAGTAACCGCGTACCACGGCCTTACGCATGCCAATGACCTAATGATCATGCAGAACCCGATGGTCGGCAAAATCTTATGGGCTTACGATTTTTTTTATGAGTAAGTAGGCTGAGTAAGATAGAATATATCTGAATTCCATCCTGTTTCATCGATTTTGCGGGTAAAAGCCAAAAAAATGTCTTTAATGTAAGTATCACCAGAGCAAGGGTTGCGCAATATCTTTTTCTTTCCGTCGAGCCTCAAGAATTGCCTGCTGATCATTTGTTGAAACACTACTTACAAGCAGTCAATACCGCATATACGCCGACATTGGCCAAGGCTATTGGTAATTCCATTAGCACCGATGCATTCCTGAGGGAGGTGAGTGAGTTCATCAGCAAGCAAACTGATCAACCTCTCGTTTTGGAAAACTATCCTATTGCTGGGCTTGAAATCGATCTAGTGGTAGTGTATGAAGGTCGTACTTATTGTATTGACCTCATCGGTTTCCCAGGAGCTTACGAAATGGCTCTACCGTTGGAACGGTGGAGAATGCTGGAACGCTTGGGTATTCCCTGCTTTGCCCTCTCTTACAGCCAGTGGGTCAGCCGTTCAGAATTGAGCCAACAAGCATTAAAAAAGTTCCTTCAGGTTGATTAGACTTGCTCTCTAGAAAACCAGCTTACTAAAAACAGGAAGGGCATAAATGAGATATTCTCATCTATGCCCTCCTTTTTTTGCTTTGATAGCAATAAGCTACCTAAATACTTAGTAAAGCTTCGAATCTGGGTCTATCAAAGTCCCTATACCCTGTACTAAGTACCTGGTACAGTTAGATTTGCCCGTATAAACATCTAATTCAATATCCAAACAAGGCAAATCTAACTTCTCTTAGTGCTGAACCGTAATCATACGATTGCTTACACCTAGCTCCGTGTCAACGCGAATCAGGTAAGTTCCGCTAGGTAGACCAGCAGTTTCCAACTGAATGCGCTCGCTCATGACATTATCTAATTTACGGTTGATAACAACTTGTCCTTTGGTATTGAATACCACCAACTGACCACTTGTTTGCTCTTCCAGATCGAAATCCAGATTAACGTAAGTATTAGCAGGGTTAGGGAATACCGTAACGGCACCCGTAGGTAATTCAACTTCGCTGGTATTTACAACCATATCGTTACCTACGCTCAAACGTACTACAGGTACAATATCCTGACCAAAGCCAGTCATACTTAATTCACCTTCATTGCTTACGTCAAGCGCAGCAGAGTAGCGAATACGATCCAAAGAATCCGTGTAGAAAGTCATTGCTTGGTAATCATAATCCTCAGAACCTTGCAAAAACATTGCCTGATCATCTTCCGTAGAGTAAAGGATAGCGGCAATATAATTGTATCCTTCGGTCAAAGCTACAGGGCCATCTTCGTTGGCTAGAACCGTAATCAAGCCATCACCTTCATCGCCTGTAAATGCATAAGAATTGAAACCAGCAATGGTGTACTCGTCTTGCTGAGCAGTGAAGCTTTCATCGGTATCTTCTGGCCATTCCAACAAAAGAACCGTTACAAAACGACCTGCCAGTTCATCTGCATTGGTTACACCAAAAGAGATGGTACGAGCGTGTAATGGCTCACCATCTAAGGTAGTACCACTGTTGATGTGGTAAACGTTGCCATAAGTATAGCTATCGTCATCAGCAGGAGCAACACCACGGGTAGCACCAATTTCTTTAGCGAAAAGCGTATCGGTTACTGCAAAGACAAACTGTCTGCTGTTGTTGCCAGGGATAGCATCCATATCATCCCCATCATAAGAAAGGGAATAGGTAGCAGTGTAGATGTCTTCTACCGCTGGAGGTGTAAATTCAGTAGGGAAGAATACATTCTCTGCCGTTGAATCAGAAACGATATTCGTATAAATTACATTGTCATTGTACACTTCCGTACCAGCGTTGTTGGTGATGGTCATGTTTAAGGTCACCGTAGCCTGCGTCGCAGAACCAGCATTAGCAATATCAGCGATAAAACCGATAGGCTCTACCTGACTTGCTGGAGTAAGCGCATTTGGCATTACTGCAGCAAAAGCATTTACGCGCATTTCGTTAGCTGGACGTGGGTCCGTCTCCGTAAGGATCATATCGTCTACCTGCCAGCTGTAGCCACAACCCGTTAGATTGCCACCGTTGGCCGTAGATCCGTCAGAAAGGAATTGGAAAGCAATATGAACACCATTTACACCAGCAGCAGCGGAAGACAAATCCAACTGAATAGTTTGTGGGTTCTGCGTTGGATCACCATCTAGAGCACCGCCAAAAGAGTTGGCCGTAATCCCGGGAAACACCTCGAAGGTAGCCCAGCTAGAAAGGTCATTCAGATCCGTACCTACACGGATTTGTGGACGGTCGTTGAAACTACGGTAAAAAGTTTCGAACAACAACCAAACCGCATCTTTATCAGAAGCATCAATGGCCGGAGAAATCAACCAAGCATCTTGGTTCGTATAACTACAGTTCAAATCAGAATCAAAAGTAGCCCAGCCATCAGCAGCAGTGGTACTTGCCAGAGGGGCCGTTGCGAAAGGACCAGAAGGACCATCCGTACCAAACAACCACGCTTCGGTGGCAGTGCCATCTCCAGATACTGCTACATTCATCCAGCCAGCTGGAACAGCTCCGCCAGTGCTGGCAAAAGTTTCCGTAAAAAAGTCTTGTGCTTGCAGACCAAATGCGGTCAGCGACAAACAGAACAGGGCGATTACGTAATTCTTCAATTGCATAAAATCAGTTTTTTGTAAATAAACAATTTGTCAAGCCTGTGCTTGAAAAGCGACGAACCATGTGATGATCCGTCGAAGTTTTTTAGAGAAAGCTAACGTAACTTTGTTACAACAACATAAAGGTTGAAAAGGGTTGGTTGCAACTAAAAAAAGTGAGAAATAGGCGATCTAAAGAAGAGTTTATTATGCAGCCCCAAGATAAAACTTTATTGCCAAGCTAGCTAGTTTGCGCTTGTTTTGAACTGATTATCGTCGCCTGATTTGCATAATCTTTCTCAATTGGATACCAGAGAAGCATACTCTTCAGCTAACTGATGCTTGTCTACCGGTACCACCCCCACTTTTTCACAAACCTGCCCGCCAGCCAGATTAGCCAAACGAGCAATGGTAGACAAATCCATTTTTGCAGCCAAACCTAATGCCATGATACTGATCACGGTATCTCCTGCACCACAGACATCGGCGATAGTGCGTTCGTAAGTAGGAATAATCTCGCTGAGTTCTTTACTCGCCACAAACACCCCTTTTTCCGATAAGGTAATCATCGTATATGCATTGCCCAAGCGTCGGCTCACTTCTGCTGCTGCTGCTTGCAAGCTAGGCAAGTCTGCCTTCAAGTGGGGATCAACTTGTTGTTGGATTTCCCGAAGATTAGGTTTGAACAGGGTCACGTGGCGATAAGCCCAGAAATTATCATACTTGGGATCCACTGCCGTGGGAATATCCCGCCGCAGCGCTTCCAACATCACCTCACGAATTAGGTTAGGCGTCAGCACCCCCTTGTTATAATCCTGGAAAAGCAGGAGGTGAATTTCTTTTTGATCCAGCAAGTTTTTCAATTGCTCCATCAACTGACTCACTAATGACTCATGGATAGGGCTGGCATCTTCCCGATCCACGCGCAGCAGGTGCTGATTTTGAGCCAACACCCTCGTTTTTACCGTCGTCACTCGATCCGGATGCTTGATGAGGTATTTCGCAGAAATACTAGCTTCTGGCAACAGTTTTTCTAACAATTTCCCGTTATCATCTTCCCCAATTACGCTGAACAAATACGGCGTAGCACCCATGGCTTGAATATTCAATGCCACATTGCCCGCTCCTCCGAGGCGATTGTCCTCTGAACGCAGATGTACGACTGGCACTGGTGCTTCAGGCGAGATACGATCTACTTTCCCGCTGAGATAACGGTCAATCATCACATCGCCAATGACGACAATATTAAGCTGGGAAAACTGTCCTAAAAAATCGGCTGAATTCATTGGTTGTAGTCTGTCAGGAGGAGCAAAAGTAAGAAAAAAATTTGGACGACACTTCGTGTGTACCCACTGTCGACAGGGGCCCCATCATTCAGCAGCGCTTTTAAAAATTTCTATTTCACGCAACTCTCTTTCCCCTTTTCCATTACTGATTTCTAAGCGGTAACGCCCCCACAATCCGCCCCGCAGCCCCTTGGTTGGCTTCGAGATAACCGCGCACTGCTTTTTGTGCTTTATTAAACACATTTTTATCCTGAAAATCAATAAAATAACGTTCAAAATCTACAAAACTTAGCACCTCAAAAGCACCTCCCTGGTTTTTCAAGGTCAAAGCCTCTTGAAACTTTTGATGCTTGGGGCCAAAAAGGATGGGCAAACCGTGGGCGGCAGGCTCCAATGTATTGTGGATACTTTTTCCAAACCCTCCTCCAATGTAGGCCAGATCGCCGTAGTGGTAAACCCTGGAAAGCATTCCAATAGTATCCAGAATCATCACCCGGCAGGAGGCAAAATCTTGGTGAGTCGCTAATTGAGAATAACGACAAAACGGTACGGTTAACAGTGCTTCGATGTTTCTCAGATGTGTTTCACTAATGTCGTGAGGAGCGAGAAGTAATTTCCAACCGTTCTGCCAAAAAGCTTGCTGAGTTAATAGAATTTGTTCCCCTGCGGGCCAGGTGCTTCCTCCAATAAATAAGCGGTCATTGCCTTTAAAAGTGGCTATTTCAGGAAAATTAATCTCCTGCTGCGCAATCGCCAAGACCCGATCTATACGGGGATCACCGGCAACCGTAACGGCAGCGATGCCAAAACGCTCCAGCAATTTTTCATCGCGCTGGTTTTGCACAAAGAGATGCTCAAAACCTCGCAAAAGTGCCAGAAAGTAAGCCCCATACCACTGAAAAAACAGCTGCCCGGGACGAAAACTTCCCGCCACCAAAAAGACGGGAATACCTGCTGCAAAAAGTGCCTTAAGGTGAAACACCCAGAATTCGTACTTTACAAAAATAGCCAGATCAGGGCGAAGTATAGCTTGCCATTGGCGTGCATTGCCAGGACTGTCTGGCGGCAAATAGGTAACAAAATCCGCATGGGGATAATTTGCCTGCTGCTCGTAACCCGATGGGGAATAAAAACTTAAAACGATCTGATAATCAGGGTAATTCTCCCGGATAAGTTCCAGGATCGGACGCCCTTGCTCAAACTCTCCCAGGCTGGCACAGTGCATCCAAAGGACTTTGGCTTCCGCCGGAATACCGCTCCTCCACACCTGAAGTTTATCCTGCCAGTCTTTTCTCCCTTCCACCCAAGCCTTGGCCTTGGGTTTAAACCAGGAGGCCAAGTAGATCACGGCGTGATAGAGACTTATTACCAGTCGATAAATGAATGCCGTCATGGGGCTAACGTGAGTTTTGAGTGTAAAGATTTTATTATCAACAAACGATATACCCATCAAACCTCACCGTTCCAGGTAAAAAGCAGATCGTACTTGGTATCGCATCCGTTTTAGGTTTTCAAAATCTCTATACCCTGTACTAAGTACTTGGTACGGTGAGATTTGCCTGGTCATTTCTTGCGTTCCATTAACACAAAAAGGCAAATTTCACGTCTAATAATAAACGTCTTCCGCATTTCCCAGATAAAAAGGCAAGGTAAAACTAAACCGGAACCCCGCTAAGATGTCCAGACGATCGCTGGTGTCGGTCATTCTGGTATCGAAATCAAAAGAACGGCGGTTTTGGGTAAAACCCTCGTAAAATTCAAACCCAGCGGTGATATTAATACCCGTATTCCGGCCAATCACCTGGTAACCAACAAACTGGTGCAAGGCCAAGCCATTGGTAAGCCGGTCGTATCCCTTAAGGTATTCTCCTTCTATCTGAGGTACGGAACGGAATGGATCTTGCTGAACACGGATACGATGCTGGAGCAAACCTACACCCAAATTGAGACGTATACCAGAACGAGGATTGTCTTCGAACAAACCTATCAGACGGCCAGCTCTCACGCCCAGGTACCATCCGCGCTCGCGCAGTAGAATATCCGCGGGTTCGCGGTCATTACCAATGATGTCGCCCGACTCGGTACGAAGCCCTGCCAAAACATCTTCCTCTACGTTGCTACCAAAGATATAAAGGCCTTGAAGGCCGATGAGCCAATTGTTATCTGTAATAAAATCGGCAGAAACCTCAGGAGCAAAATTCAACCCGAAGCGATCATCTAAATCACCCAGTGGAATTTGCGGCGCATAGCCAAAATTTAACAAGATGGCCTTGCCTGAATTGCTTCCTTCCCAGCTTTGTGCATGGATAGCCGTATGGAGCAACATCATTAATACCAGTAAACTTGTCATTTTCCAAACAAAAGCACCGGAAGTGGAAAAATTATTCATTTCTTAATATTTGCAGGCAAAGATAACCATGAGGCCATGAAGTAGGTTTTTTAGGCGATTAAAAAACATCATCTGCTTATGGTCTGCTGTAGAATCTTCTATCTTTGGCCTTGATTTAATGTGGCCTGTACCATTTTTTCAATTGGGCCGTCATAACAACCAACATTGAACCAACACGATACATCATTATGCCAAGAATTTTAATAACGGGAGGGGCTGGTTTTTTAGGTTCTCACCTTTGTGACCGCTTTATCAAAGAAGGTTATCAGGTCATTGCCATGGACAACTTGCTGACGGGTAACAAAGATAATATTGCCCATCTTTTTCCATTACCTGAGTTTGAATACTATCATAATGATGTTTCCAAATTCGTCCATGTCGCGGGGCCATTGGACTATATTCTGCATTTTGCCTCCCCTGCCAGCCCTATCGACTACCTTAAGATGCCCATTCAAACCCTAAAGGTTGGTGCTTTGGGTACGCATAATTTGCTGGGCTTGGCCAAAGAGAAAAAAGCACGCATCCTCGTTGCTTCTACCTCAGAAGTTTATGGTGACCCCCTGATCCACCCTCAGCCGGAAGAATATTGGGGCAATGTCAACCCCGTAGGACCACGCGGCGTATACGACGAAGCCAAACGCTTTTTGGAAGCCATCACCATGGCCTACCACAACTACCACGGACTGGAAACCAGGATCATTCGTATTTTCAACACCTATGGATCGCGAATGCGGACCAATGATGGGCGCGTACTTCCTGCTTTCTTCTCGCAGGCCATCCGCGGAGAAGGGCTCACCATTTTTGGCGATGGCTCACAATCCCGTTCCTTTTGCTACGTTGATGATTTGGTGGAAGGTATTTACCGCCTACTTTTAAGCGACTACCATCTGCCTGTGAATATCGGCAACCCCGATGAGATTACCATCATGGACTTTGCGAAAGAGGTCTTAGCCTTAGTAAACAATCCAGCAGCCCATATCATCCACCACGATCTACCGGTAGATGATCCAAAAATTCGGCAGCCAGATATTACCAAAGCAAAAGAAATCCTGGGCTGGAGCCCTACCGTAAATCGGGAAGAAGGCCTCAAGCGAACGTACGAATACTTTAAAAATGTTGTTAAGTAAGAAGTTATGGCAAAGATTTTAGTAACCGGAGGTGCCGGTTTTATTGGCTCTCACCTGATTCAGTTATTGGTCAAAAAGTACCCTCAGGAACAGATTGTCAACCTGGATGCTTTGACCTATGCGGGCAATCCTGAGAATCTTAAAGCTATTGAAGCGGCCCCTAATTACTCGTTTGTAAAAGGCGATATTACCGACTTTGCTTTTCTTGAACAACTCTTTGCCGAACACCAATTTACGGGTGTCATCCACCTGGCTGCAGAGTCGCATGTCGACCGTTCAATTGCCAACCCGATGGCCTTTATCATGACCAATGTGGTTGGTACCGTCAATTTGCTCAATGCTGCCAAAAACAATTGGCAAGGCGATTACACCGGAAAGCGTTTTTATCATGTCTCAACGGATGAAGTGTATGGCTCGCTGGGAGCCGAAGGCTTGTTTACGGAAGAAACGGCCTACGATCCCCGTTCGCCTTATTCTGCCTCCAAAGCCAGCTCTGACCATTTCGTGCGCGCCTGGCAGCACACGTATGGCTTACCAGTGGTGATTTCCAACTGTTCCAACAATTACGGCCCTTACCAGTTTCCAGAGAAACTGCTGCCTTTGATGATTAATAATATCCGTCACGAAAAGCCGCTGCCCGTGTATGGTGACGGCTCCAATATTCGGGATTGGTTGTGGGTGGAAGACCATGCCGCCGCAATAGACCTGGTTTTCCGCCAAGGAAAAAACGGTGAGACCTACAATATCGGAGGCAATAACGAATGTTCCAATCTTGACTTAGTCCATCAGCTTTGCGATGTGGTAGACGAGTTGCTAGGGCGTTCGGAAGGCAGTTCTCGTAAGCTGATTACTTTCGTAAAAGATCGTCCTGGCCACGACCAACGCTATGCTATTGATGCTTCAAAAATCAAAGCAGAGCTGGGCTGGGAACCCACCATTGGCGTGGAAGAAGGGCTGAAACGTACTGCTAAATGGTACCTTGACAATACTGAATGGTTGGAAAGGGTAACCTCGGGAGCTTATCGCGAATATTATGCCCAACAATACCAATAGCCGCCATGAGCACCAAAACCGCAATGCTATCTGTTCTCCTTCTGATAGGTGCTTTTGCTTGTCGGGAGAAGGCAATGCAAGACCCCACAACTGCCGCCACGACCAAGGGCGAGTATTTGCAGGCCGTCATTGAAATCCCGGCGGGCACCAACCACAAGATTGAATACGACTACGCCAGCAAACAGTTTCTCAATGACCAAATAGAGGGTAAAGACCGGGTGATCGACTTCCTGCCCTACCCCGGCAATTACGGATTTATTCCCAATACATTAATGGATAAGGAACGAGGTGGCGACGGTGATGCCCTGGATATCCTGGTGATCGGAGAGTCTGTCCCAACGGGCAGTATCATTCAAGTTATTCCCATTGGAGCCTTGATGCTGCGTGACCGTCAAGAAATTGATACCAAGATCATCGCTATTCCGGCCGATCCCCAAAGTCAGATCATCAGGGCGAAAGACTTCATGACTTTTGCCTTACGCTACGATGCTGCTCGGCGAATTATTGAAGACTGGTTCCAAAATTATAAAGGTGCGGAAGGGGTAGAAATCGTACGATGGGAAGACGAGCAGTATGCCCTTCAAGAGGTAGAGAAGTGGAAAAAATAGTATTGCCACCAATCTCCTCCTCCTGTATTGGCAGCAAACCAACTGCCGTTCATCGAATAATCCTGCGACAAATTAGTTAGTTTTTCAACCATCCTACGGTATATATCGTTACTGTATACGATTGATTTGACTTTACCATGACAGATACACCCGTGAAGGAGCCGCTTAGATCAGAATGTCGCTTTATGGAAATGCATAAGAGCACATTATCTGCTGTTCCCTCCTCATCATCTATAGCACCCAGTTCATTGAATATCAATCCATTACCATCAGGATGGGAGATAAAATGTTTCCCCTCGCTTGCGGATGGCAAAGCGCATTGGGAATCACTCATTACAACGGAAGATTTCTTCTTGTCGGGCGATTTTTTCAGTCTCATTGATCAAATTAGCCTTAAAGGCGTAACTACAGGGTTTGCTATTTTTGAGCATCCCAGCTATTCTCCTTTTGGTTTAGTCGTACAAACTTTCTCTTTCAACCCGGAAGAGCAAATGGGGAAGCTTGATCAGAATGCGCAATATGGCCGTCTGCAACGCTTGGCGCAACGGGCCAAAGATGTCCTGGCAAAAATATTACGGTTTCGTATTCTTTCCTTTGGTCAGCTGCTGCTCACTGGCAACCACGGCCTTCGCGGGAACACCCAATTACCAGCGAGTGAACTCGCAGCACTTCTTGCAGAAGGGGGTGAAGCTATTGCCAGCGCTTGGCCCGAGCGCATACACGGCATCATGATCAAAGACTTGCCCTTGGGCCAATATCCCAAAGCGCACGCCTACCATGCCTTGCCCGTTCAGCCAAACATGGTACTTCATCTAGAAGAGTCCTGGTCCAGTTTCTCTGATTACCTCGAAGCTATGAGTTCAAAATATCGGGTCAGAGCTCGTCGTGCCCGAAAGAAGGGCGATGAACTCATGAGAAGGACAATGAACTTGGAAGAAATCAAGTTGCGCCAATCAGAAATGCACCGCATGTACTGCATTATTGCAGCGCAATCAGATTTCAATGCGGTTGTTCTTCCTGCCAATTACTTCACCACCTGGTTGGAGCAGTTTCCCGAGCGTTTTAAGGTATGGGGCTATTTTTTGGACGAAGCGTTTATTGGTTTTTCCACAGCAGTGTACAATGGCCATGAGCTGGAAGCCCATTTTTTAGGCTTCGAAGCCGATTACAATCGTAGTCACCAGCTGTACTTAAACATGCTCTACGATTTGGTACAAGAAGCGATTCTGGCGGGGAGCAGCACATTGGTTTTCTCTCGGACGGCCCTTGAAATAAAGAGTTCGGTAGGCGCCGTACCCGAAGATTTATACTGTTGGATGCGCTCACGCTACGCCATCGCCAATCCTTTGGTACCGATTGTCGCTAAATTTATCGCTCCTCTCCCGGAGTGGGAACCTCGGCATCCGTTTAAGGATTGAGGTGATTACCGACTCGTTCTTCTACGATTTTCGTTTTCGATAGAATCAGGAGGTGATACAGGACTAGTGCCACCCTCTTGGAAACTTTCCTGTTTTGCGACCAGTTTTTGACTGGAATTGCCTTCTATGATCGGCTTAGCTGGGGTAATATCTAAATGAGCAGGCGTTTTTTCTACAGCACTTGATGATTGATCATCTACAATAATTTGTAGCTCTTCCAGCTCAAGCGGCAGCTGTTGATGTGCCAATACCCCTTGATGATTTTGCTCCGACAACCACATAAATACCACCGAAAGTCCTAGCAAAAGAGCCAAGGCTGCAGCAATACCAAGCGGCTGGGGCAATTTACGCACGCGAGTGGAACGAACCATACTCGGCCGCTTAGCAGCCATTTTGCTTTCAATGCGGGCCCAAGCCTGCGCTGAAGGCGTCTGTTCCAATTCATCTGATTTTTCCCTAAAGAGGTCAAAGATATCCTTCTTTGCCATGGTGTTGTTGTTTTTTATAATTTACCCGGCAGTACCTTTCATTCGATCACGTACACCGGGATAATTAACATCCAGTAATAATTCTTGCAAGCGTTTTTTCGCTAAAATGAGCTGTGATTTAGAAGTATTGATGCTGATACCAAGTTCTTCCGCAATCTCACGGTGCTTGAACCCTTCCAAAACATACAGGTTGAAAACCGTACGGTAACCAGTTGGCAATTGATCTAGTAAAAACAAGATATCCTGCGCTGCCAGTTCCGCCACTACATTCTGATCAGATCGAAGATCGAGGTGTTCCTGTATTTCGTAAGCGTTGCGCAAAGCGTGCTTCTTACGTAAAAACATCAAGGCTTCATTGACCATGATTCTGCGAATCCAACCTTCAAAACTTCCTTTACCAGTATACTGATCCAGATTTTGAAACACCTTACAAAAGCCTTCTACCAGCACATCTTCAGCATCCTCTATCCGGGAGAGGTACCTCCGACATACCCCCAGCATCTTCGGCGCATGCATTTCGTACAAACGACGTTGCGCCAGAGGTTCCTGCTGTTGGCAAGCTGCTATAAGTTGTTCTTCTGTCACCTGGTAGTGTGATTAATTTCCGAAAACAAGATGCAACTTTTTTAGGGAATGGTGGGTGGCAGTGTCCTTACCATTACATTTAATAGCTTAGAAATCGGTTTTCCTGTAATCGTTTAGCTGAAAAAACTGGCCTTTACCTGTAAGAAAGCCTATTTTTGCAGCTTTCTTTTCCTCAAAATATTCAAAATGATCCAGGAAGATAATCGTTACCTCCTGCCGTCGGGCGTCGACCCACTAGCATTGGCCACTGCATATGGCTGTCCGTTGTACATTTATGACAGCTCCATCATCAAACGTCAGTATGACCGCATCACCAAGGCTTTTGCAGTAAAACGGTTAAAGATCAACTATGCTTGTAAAGCCAACACCAACCTGAGTATCATGCGCCTACTGCAAGGCTGGGGAAGTGGCCTGGACACCGTTTCTGTCCAGGAGGTAGAGCTGGGCTTACAGGCTGGCTTTAAGCCACAGGATATTATTTACACCCCTAATTGTGTCTCACTGGAGGAGATCGCCGAAGCTGTAGGCTGGGGCGTCAGAATCAACATTGACAATATCTCTATCCTGGAACAATTCGGACACCAGTTTCCCGACGTTCCCGTTTGTATCCGCATCAATCCTCACATCATGGCCGGGGGGAATTCCAAAATTTCGGTAGGGCATATCGATTCCAAATTTGGTATTTCCATTCACCAGTTGCCCCATGTATTAAAGGTGGTGTCTACGCTGCATCTTAAAGTGGAGGGCATCCATATGCACACCGGCTCTGACATCCTCAATGCGGAATCTTTTTTACAAGCTGCCGAGATACTACTCAACTGCGCCAAGGAATTCCCCGAATTGGACTATGTTGATTTTGGCAGTGGTTTCCGCGTGCCCTACAAGCCAGGTGGTATAGAAACCGACATTGAAGATTTTGGCGAACAGCTTAGCGAGCGGTTCAATGAATTTTGTGCCACTTACGGTCGGGATTTGATGTTGATGTTTGAACCTGGAAAATTTCTGGTGAGTGAATCCGGCTATTTTCTCGCGCGCTGCAACGTCGTCAAAACCACTCCTGCGACAGCCTTTGTCGGCGTTGATTCTGGATTAAATCACCTGATCCGCCCGATGATGTACGATGCCTATCACCATATTACCAACCTCAGTAACCCAGAGGGTAAAAAGCGCATCTACACCGTGGTCGGCTACATCTGTGAAACCGACACCTTCGGCGCTAACCGCCAGCTCAGTGAAGTACGGGAAGGGGATGTTATTTGCCTACACAACGCGGGCGCTTACTGCTTCTCCATGGCTTCCAACTACAACAGCCGTTACCGCCCGGCAGAAGTGTTGGTACACGAAGGCAAGGATTACCTCGTGCGCAAGCGAGAAACCATGGAGGATATTCGCCGCAACCAAGTGGATGTTTTTGCGGCGGTAGAGACGGTGTAAAAAAAAGGCCTGGCCACGGTGGTCAGGCCTTTTTTCTATCCTTCCTCCCGATTCACCGTTTCCGGAGCAAAAGCGGGAACACAAATGGCCAGGTATTCGCATTCCTCCGCAAAGGGATTGGCGTACTGGATGCGGGTATTTCTGTTGATTTTTATGGATTGCCCCGCCTTAAGGATCACTATTTCTCCTGCGATGTTGAATTGCTTTTTCCCGCGAATGACATAAGTGTATTCATCGAACTCCGGCGTTTGGAAAGGCTCGCTCCAACCCGGAGGCGCAATCATATGGGCGATGCTAAGATGTGCTTCGCCCGTAGAGGCCAAGCCAAAATGTTCTTCAATAAGTTTGCCATCGGTGGTAGGAACGATGAAGGGGGAGGATTGGAGAGTGTATGGTTTATTCATGGTTAGATGGTTGGTTGGCTAGTCAGGCCTTAATTAATTCCGATTTCCCACGGTCTTTTCGCGTAAGACGAAAGTGAGTTCACGCCTCCCATGGATGACGATAAATATCTGTTGGCAATCGCATCATCTTAAGCAACCTCAGGTGATGTTCTTCGATGCCCTGCAAGTGTACGCTGGCTTTGTGATCATCAGTCATTATGTAGATCATCTGGACGCTTCGGAACGCGCTTAAGACCAGCGATGTGGTAGGTCGCTCAACTTTGCGGCCGGGATTGCCGGGCACTAGATTGGTAAGATAGCTGTTTTGTTCGCTTTTCAGTGTTTGGCGGATGGTGTATTGCCACAGATTATAGTACTGTAGAGCCAGCATTAGTATGCGCAACATGGCTTGGATGCGATTTTCTTTTTTCAGGAAGATTGGCGTAAGCGAGGTGCATTTGGTCAACAGCAAATGAAAATGCTGCTCGATACGATACTCCTCCCAGTAACAAAGTACCACCTCGCAAGCCGAGAGTCTATCCGAAGGAGCGTTAGTGGCCATCACGCGCCATCCGGCCAGTTGCTGTTCGATGTTGTTTTGCTGCTCGTCCAGTGTAAGTTCCACGCTGCAAGGTTCGGCCGGGTCCTGAGATAGTGTGATCTTCCAGCTGTATAGGTGAGCGACTTTGTGCTTGTCCAGTATCTTGTTGATGGTTCGTTCAGCTTCCTCTACCGACTTGATCGTTTTACGACCTCGGTTGCGCGTGAAGCGCAGTCTGACCTCCTGGCAAGCGGTCTGGCAGCGTTGCTCTAGTTGGGCAACTTGGCGCTTGCGTAGATTCAAGCTACATACCCCGAATAGCCTTTGGGTGTGAATCGTGCCGTCAGCGGAGATGATTTCACGTGCGGGCAGCTCTTTAACCAGCGCGATGGCTTGTGAATCCTTACTTCCCGCCGCCTGACGCATTACGCGTTCGGCGGGCTCTTGCTGTTGCTCAATCCACTCACGGGCTTGCATTAATTCCTCTCGTGAGTATTGCCGTTGAGCCAATGGGCCCAAGTAGTAGTTGCCGCTGTCAGCAATGAAACACATATTGTACTGATTACACAGCTTGCGGTCTCCCACTACCAGTACTCCTTTGGACTTGAGACCTTGTTCCCAGGCCTGTTCCAAGGCTGGCACGTAAAGCTTGTCGTCACTGTTTTGCCCTGCTACCACGTTCAGAGCCAGTGGCAGGTTGGCTTTGTCTATAGCCAGTAGCATCAATTTTACCTGAGGTAGGGCCAAACCCGTGGCATTATGCCCCAACTGAAAAATGCCTTCTGTTTCTCGATGACTTTGAGCCGTGGTACTGTCGATACGCACCGTATCAAGGGGACCTTGATCAGTACCGTTGTCCAGATCGTAAAACCGAATTAGCGATTGGTTATGATCGCGCTGAAAGGACATCCAGCGCTCATCGTCCTTAGACAGGTAGTCCAGCAGACTACCCAAACGGTCATCACTGAGATAAGCAGCCTGAAAATCAGCTTCATCCAAAAGCCAACTCAACGTGCGCTCCAAGCCCAAAGCCCAGTCTTCTACGTTGTACAGTCGATGATCGTTCTCGCTCAGAATATAGACCAGAAAAGCCTCCAATGTCTTGCCAATACTGGTTCCCTGCCACAAATGATGAGTAGGATAGTGCTTGTCCACGCGCTGGGACAAACCGGTCGATTGGAGTAGGCGACTAATCGCCGGTAGATCGCCTACAGGCTCTGCTTTGATCAGCATACAGTTTTCTTATAAAACGCTTTGCGAACTCACTTTCGTCTTACGCGAAAAGACCGTCCCACTTCCCACTTCCGACTTTGCAAATGATTGATGGTTGTTGGTGTTGCGAAGATAGGAAGGCATTAAAGAACGAATGGCTATTTTACTGATTGAATGTACTTAAAAATAGCGCTGATTTCTGCTTTGGAGAGTGTGCCGGCGAAGGAATTCATTACGGTAGGGCCCCATTCCTTCCATCGTTTCAAGGCTCTGGGGTCGCTGGTGGTGATCATATGCTGAGAATTTTCAGTATACCTGGTAAACCACATCTTGGTATATTCTTCCGGACCGCCAAATAGTGCAGGACCAGTAAGATTGGCTTTTAGATTGATAGAATGACAATTTGCACAATGTTCGGCGAATAATTGCTTTGCTTCCTCCACAGTTGGTTCCTCATTACAATTTGGATATGCTTTGGCTCCCAGGAAGTAAAGCGCATATTGCTCTTCCCATAATTGGTTTTGTCTTACTTGCTCCTCGTGCAAAGCACGAACATAAGGTAAATCAATACTGATCTGATTTTCGTAAAGATGTTCCATTCCTAAAAGAGCCTTTAGCTTACGTCGATTAGAGGGCTGTAAATAAAGTTCTACCCTATTTTCGTAACCGACTTGGTAATTGACTTCACCGATAAATAGTTTACCATTTTTGTAGCCTACGGCAACTACTTTTGCAGCCTGATGCAATCGTTGGTACATCCTCTTTTCGTCCAAAACTCCCGGATAGAACAGCTCCCCATCCTCCGTATTCAAGCGATAAATACTTCTAGCGTAAGGCATGACATTGTACAGGTATAATTCATCATACTGAGTACCATTGGGAACCTTCACGGATAATGGAGCCAGGAGCACGGTATCCGTCGCATTCTTTTCGTTACGTCTCGGCCAGTACCAACCTAAATCATCCAGTTCGAAGGTTAAATGGCGCATTCGGTGTGCTTCTCGTTTCCACAAAATTTGGCGATACTCTTCCTTAAGGATCTCCACCTCCTCGTTTTTGGCGGCCAAAGCAGATCTTATTTCTTGCCTTTTCTGATTTATCGCTAGTTCCAACTGAGTCATCCGATCAGCAAGTGTCGTCCTGAGCAATTCTGCGTAAGCGACACCTCCTTTAGTGTTTGTTAATCCCTGAGCGGCAAATCTAGTGAATAGATCGGCTCGCGAATCTGACTTTGCTCGTAAATAGGTGGCTGCTTGCTGGTCTGTTTCCCAAAGATCCTGGTCCAGGTTATTTAAATAAATACCCAAAAGCGTTTCGTCTCCTATACTCAACATCTCTGCCAGGCGCTCCGTAAAAGCGGTCGTCGCTATTAAACTATTAGCAAAATCAGCAGATTTTAATGCCTGTACTTTTCCTGGATCAATTCCGCAGGAGGCCTCCATAACTGGCCATTCCTCAATATCTAATAGTATATCGGATGAATGGTCTGTATCAAATGATTCTGCCGTATATTTACCATTTCTAAGGACATGATGACGATGATAGTAGGGTTCATTTATTTTTAGATGCTGAAATCCCGCTACCAGTTCCAACATCTCTCCCCCTGAGAAAGAGAAATAGAGGCTGTCTGCAAGTCCGATGCTATATTCTTTAAATTCGCCAAAAGGTAATACTGCCGTCAGCTCTTCTGCAAATTCCCTTGGGTGATAAGGAAGATTAGAAAAATCTTCAGGAATAAGAAATGATGCATTATACTCACCTTTCCTCCACCGAATTTTTCCATTTTTTCTAACATTCCCTGATTGCATGCTAAAGTTCCCATCCAGCCCTTTGGTAGGAAATTGTAAAAACAGCTTGGCTTGAGGTTTAACGACGAGTACAGCATCTTCTTTTTTGGCCTCAATCTTGACAATCCCTAGCTGATTTTCTCCGGTAGCGTCCATCAATAGCTGATCAGCTATTGAGAGTGCTTCGACAAGGGTGATGTCGACCTCTCCTACCACCTGATTACCGTTACTATAGATAAAACTATTTGCAGGCAAAAAGAGCCTGACTCCCTCTTCTCCAAAAAGAATAGTATCCTTTTCTACATTGATGATAAACTGCTGTTCGGAAGGCACGTTTTGAAAAGCTCCTGTTTCAGAAAACTTCTCATCTGTATCACAAGCAAAGAGAAACAACAAGGAGCAACTAAAGAGAAAAAATGAGCGCATTTTTTGTTGGTTAATTTAGTCTTTTCTACTAAAAACCACAAGCAATCTAGCACGACCAAGATAGTGTAAAAGACACACCAACAATCTTTTTTCCGCTTAAACCCAGTGTTTACGCATAGTTGAAAAAAAATTATAAAAAACATTTAAAAAGGGTTTCGGACTTTAGAAAAAAAACCTCACTTTTGTAATCCTCCTAAACATGGGGGCAAAGAGAAGATACCACTCTTACACACAACTCACAAGCATCGGCCCACTTCAGGAGACCGGTCTTGCATCTACTTACAACTTACTGATACTCAGTTTTTTACCTCCAGCAGGCCACAGTATTTTTTAATCGCCTTGACGGCTATTAACCTTTGAGTATT